>CAVTEH010000001.1:0-63298 GCA_963733635.1 uncultured Actinomycetota bacterium
GGGCTGAAGGTGAACGCCGGCGCCTTCGGACTCCGCGTTGTTCACGGCGTGGCTTCAAGCCCGCGACGGCGACGTTGCCCCGTCTATGACCCCGCTGCGGACGTGGTGTCGCCTATCCTCTGGCGTACGGGGCGGTAGCTCAGTCGGTTAGAGCAGGGGACTCATAATCCTCCGGTCGCAGGTTCGAGCCCTGCCCGCCCCACCGGCATAGCCACAGGTCAGAGGTCATTTGCCGAGCTCCGTCACTGTCGCCGATTCCGGATCTGCCGCCATTTGTCCGCCGTGCGACGGACTCTGAGCCCGTCGAGGGAATCAGTGAAGGCGTGGGAAGAGAGCGGCATGGGCACGTTAGTCCCGAGGCCTACCCATGACGAAGTAGCTAAGAATGGATGCACCCGTTCCCGACGACGCGCCCTGGCCATACCACCAAAGTTGAGGGCGTGCGGAAGCCAGTCGTCACCACGCCTCCTCCGGGTCTCGCCGAGGCCGCCGGATGGGCAGGTCGGGACGGACCCATGCAGGTGTCTGAGGCAGCATGAGCGCCATGATCGCGCCGTCCTCCTCCGCCGTCCGAGTGATCGAGCCGTCTGGTTCCGTCACCGAGGTAGGGCCAGTCCAGCGGATCCACCCGAGACGCTCATAGAACGGGATGCTGCCGGTCCCGAGGATCCGATCTCGGTGTGCGCCTCGATCTCCCCTACCGGCGGCCTCGGCAACCATGCTCCCGAGTCCCTTCCCTCGTACATCGGTCCTGGTGGCGACAGCTTCCAGACAGCCAGCGCCGAGCGTTCGTTCGCCGACCGTCACCGACACCCAGTCGATGCACGCGTGGGCGAGCAGCTCGCCAGTGGTGTCGTGGACCATGAAGTGCGGGCCTGGCCCAACGTCCGTCCATGTCTCTCGACGCCACGAACCGATCGGATCCCCATATGCCTCCTCGAGCCAGGCGAGCAACCCGGCGAGATCGTCGACCGAGAGCGCCTCACGTTGCACGACATGGACTCGGGCCATGCTCTCAGGCTAGCTCTGGGGCCCAGAGAAGTGCAGCAAGGCCTCGCGGATGACCGGGGTCAAGCACGGTATATCTGCCCCCACGCCACGACGCCACGCAGGACCTTTGCCAGGAGGGTCCGGACGGCCCGCCCAGCGCCACACCCTGAGGGGGTTGGGCTGCCGGACCAGGTTCTCCCATGCGGTGGACGCATCCTGATCCGACGCCCTGACGCGGGTCTCCAGGGAGGAGGATCCGCCGCACGGTTCCTGCCCCGAAGGAGGACAAGCGAAACCGGCGGAGGTTCGAGGATCGATCGCCCGCCCCCCGATTCAGGTTTGATGGAGCCAGGGAAAGGACTCAGCCTCAGGGCCGAGCCATTCGCGGAGTCCGACGTTGGGCTCTCTGAATCTTGACCGGAGCTCGTCGAGAACGGTGTCGTCGGGTTGTGGATAGGCGCGCTGATGGGCCTTGCGCGTGGGAGCCGGTCGGACAGCATCGAGCTCGAGGAACGACAGCACGCGGCCGAAGGTCTGACCCCCGTCGCCATGGAGACCCTCAGCCGGGACCACCAACACTTGTTCTCTGCTGAACCAACCCATCCACCGCTCGAGCTGTTCGGCATACACCCCACGGCTCACATACGTGTGGTGCTGGTGTTCGTACGAGGGAGGCAACCCCTGACGGATCCGCTGGGCTTCGATCTCGAGGACGTGAGGTTCCTCCTTGATGGCGCGGAGAAACGACCGACTCTCGTAGCCCAACGAGAGCTCGTGGTAGAAGTGCGAGATCGCTCGGCGGACTGGATCCCGCAGCAGCACGATGAGCTTGGCATCGGGAACCTTCTCGGCGACCCTCTCAGGCACGGAGGGATGGAAGAGGTAGTAGGGCGTTGCCTCCCCCGTCAGGAAGCGCTTGCTGCTACCGGCCCTTTGCGGCCTGCGAGGGAAATGCCCCCGGTACCAGCGATCGGAACGATCCGGCTGCAGATCGAAGTAGTGCACTTCCTTGGTGAACGCGGCACTCACCCCCGGATGGCGACAGAGGCTTTGGTACAAGGCAGTGGTGCCCGCCTTCTGAGCACCGAGGATCAAGAAGTCGGGCAGCGGCCGATGTCGGCTGGTGGCCTCGCCGAAGCGCTCGACGACGGAGCGGACCCGAGCCCTCGTACCGGGCCTGACTCGCTGACGCAGCTCAAAGTTGTTGAGGATGGAGCGCACGGACATCCCTCGCATGTGGGCGCCATCGAGTCGTGGCGCATCCCTACCGTAGCGGTCCCGCGGGAACCTTCGGTTTCGACAGGTAGCAACGCCGCGTGCGATGGGCGGACAGAAGGGTTCAGGTTGCGCACTTGACGGGTCACGCTCATCGTTCCCCGCATGGCGGGATCGACCTTCGGTTATGCACGGCCCGAGGACAGGGCGTACATCGGCTGCCTCGTCGATGGCGACGGTCCGATCGACATCGTGTGGGACTAGGCGGCGCCAGCAAGGCGAGTGACGCCGAGGTAGAACATGATCAAGGAGGATCTTGTGGTGTCTCAGGAGCGAACCATCGAAGTCCTTCAGCGAGTTCTGGACGGATTCAACAACCACGACATCGATGCGATCATGGCGAACTTCGCCGAGGGCTGCGTCTTCGAGGCTCCTCGTGGTCCGGACCCGTGGGGCCGCAGGTTTGAAGGCAAGGCAGACGTTCGTCGTGGACTGTCAGCCCGCTTCGAAGGGATCCCCGACGTCCACTACGGCGATGACACCCATTTCGCGACAGGATCTCTCGGCGTCTCCGAGTGGACGATCACCGGCACCGAGGTTGGCGGGGATGGGATCGAGGTTCGGGGTTGCGATCTCTGGACGATCAGTGATGACGGCCTCATCGTCAAGAAAGACAGCTTCTGGAAGTTGCGTGAGCCGTAGGTCGAAGCGGGCCATCGGGAGACGTCGTGGGAGGTGGTGAGTCCGTTGTGCGCGAGCGTCGCACGGGTCGGTGATCTCCGGATCGCGTACGAGCGCCGGGGCGATGGTCCGCCGCTCATCATGCTGCCTGGCTACGTCGGCGACGGCCCCGGCACGTTCCGGTTCCAGCTCGAGGGCCTGTCCGACGGGTTCACCGTGGTGGCGTGGGACCCCCCCGGCTCCGGCCTGTCATCCGACCCGCCACAGGACTTCCACCTGGCGGACTACGCGGATGTGCTGGCCGGATTCATCGGGGCGCTCGGGTACTCGAAGGTCCACACGCTGGGGCTCTCCTTCGGTGCGGGGCTCGCCCTCGAGTTCTACCGCCGGTTCCCCTCGATGTCGTCATCGCTCATCCTCTTGAGTGGATACGCCGGTTGGGCTGGATCGTTGCCGCCTGATGAGGTCGAGCGACGGATCGAGCAGGTCCGCCGGTTGGCCGACGAGACGCCTCCCCGTTTCGTCGAGGCGGTGCTCCCGTCGATGTTCTCCGGGACGGTGCCGCAGGGCGTCGCAGACGAGTTCGCCGACACGATCGCAGCCTTCCACCCGATCGGATTGCGTTCGATGGCCGAGGCGTTCGCTGAAGCCGACCTGACGGACGCTCTCTCCAGCATCGCGATCCCGACGCTGCTGATCTACGGGGAGGAGGACGTGCGAGCTCCCAGGGCGGTGCGCGAGGCCCTGCACGACGCCATCCCCGGCTCGCAGCTGGTCATGCTGGAGGGTGTCGGGCATGTCAGCACGCTGGAAGCTCCGCAGCGGGTCAACGAGGAGGTCCGTTCCTTCCTCGACCGAGTCCCGCTCTGACAGACGCCTCGATCCCCTTGACCAGCAGACTGCCCCGAGCATACGTTGGTTGCTGTAGGGAGTAACCGACCAAAGGGAGGAACCGTGCGGAGAACCAAGAAGGCATTGTGTGTGGTCGCGATCTCTGTGGCTGCCACGGTGAGCGTGGCGGGCGCTGCGTTCGCTGGCGAGGTAACCGGCCCTCCGGGCAGCGTTGGCAATCCGGGCATGAAGAAGGACATGTCGCATCCCAACTCGATCTGCGCGTTCTCGGGACTGAACGACTTCGTCAACGGTCCGTCCGACTTCATCGTCCAGTCGTACGGGCAGGATGTTCGGCTGTATGGGGCCGACCCCACTGCGTTCAACCCTGGCGACGCCTGCCGAGGCGGGAGCAACCCCTACAATCCGCCAGCTTGAGAAAGGCTCGTTAGCCCGCACACCGTGTCTGGCCAACTGCTCTCCACGAGAACGAGACCGCCGCAAGGCGGTCTCGTTCCATGTGGGGGACACCGACATCCCTAGAACTGCTTGTCGGCGGCCCCGACTTCGGTCACGGTCGCGGTCGAGCAGGCGTTCCCCGCTCGGTCGGTGGCGCCGGCCGCTGGGTTCCAGGTCGCGGTCGAAGACGTCGGCGCGGTGGTCACCGCGCCGTTCGGCGTTCCGAGCGTCACGGTCAGCGTGGACCCGCTCATCACCATCGTGGAGCCGGTGAAGAGCCGCGTTTGGGTGGTGTAGCCGGTGCTGCCGAGTCGGACCGTGCCCAGCGGCAGGGTCGAGCCGCCTGTGTCGCGGAACTGGACTCTGTCGCCGCCTCCACCGCCGTTGTTCGACAGACGCAGCGTCATGGTCGTCGCGCTTCCGTCCCAGCCGACTGAGGATGCTCGTTCGGATCCATCGGTTCGCTGAAGCTCAGCGTGATCGTGTCGCCGGTCTCGGCTAGCCCGGTCGTGCCGCCCACAACGTTCGTGGTCTGCATGTCCGTTCCGGTCGGGGCCGTGTTGTCGACGATGACCGAGAAGCCGCCCGTCGTGCCTCCGTTGCCCGCCACGTCGGCGGCGGTGATCGAGAAGGACTTGGACCCGGCGGCCTGCGGGGTCGTCGCCGTCTGCACGGCGGTCGGTAGTTGTAGCGCACACCCTCCAGCGTGTAGCTGCCGGCGGTCATGGCGACGTTCGTGGCGCCTGTGGTCACGGTGCTGAGGTTCGCGCGAACGGTGTTGACCCCGCTCGCCGGACTGCCGGAGTCGGTGACCTGTGCATACGCGTAGTACTGGTCCCGCCCTGCTTCGGACGAAGCCCGCCGACGCCGCCGGTCGGACTTCGCGATCACGGCGGCGCTCACCGTCGGCGCGACGGTGTCGTTGGCAGGTTCATGGTGATACGGCGCTCGGACTGCGATGCCGGCTGATCCCAACGCGTACACGGTGTGCGCGCCCGCGGTCGTCAGGACGGGGATCGTCACCGAGAACGTGGAACCGCCACTGAATGGGATCGGGCTCGAGGTGTGACGGTGCTGCTGAGGACCGTGCCGCTCGTCGGATCGTCCAGCCGGAAGGTGACGGTCTCACCGGTGACGAAGGCGGCGAGCGATCCCGTTCAAGGTCGCGGCGCAACGTGGTGAACGTGGTCGGGCGATGAGAAGGCGAGTGAGGGTGCGAGCCACGGTCACGATGCTGCTGTAGGCGCTGCGTGTGCCCAGCCACTGCGCCCGCTGTGGCGTACTGGCCGTGTACTTCCACGTGCCGGCCGGTACCGCGGCCTCGGTGCAGGTGAGCGCGCTGACCGTGCCATGCAGGCCGACCCGATCGTCTGCGACGAGTTCGCCGGTGCTGAATCGGTCGACCTGGTAGTCGGTGACCGGGCGTGGCGTTGGGCAGGCTGACCTGCGCCCAACTCACGACGACGTTGCGTCCGGACACGCTGACCGTGGGCGTGGCGCCCGTGGGCAACGCGACGGCTTTCGACGATCCCGCGCCTGTGCCGGCGGCGGCCCAGGAAGCCCATGCCGTGCCGGCGCCGCCGACGAGGGACATGGACCACTGGCAAGCGTGAGCGCAACCGTGAACCGCTTCACGCCTGCACCGCCTTCCCGCCGTAGATCAGGCGGAAGCGGGCACCCTGGCAGGCGTCCGGTCGCCGTCGGCCTTCATGCTGATCTTGGACCTTGACTTCGCGGATGCGGCGGGCGCCGAGCGTTTGTTCCCCGGCGAACTTCGCGGACCTTGAGGACCTGCTCGGGCACGAGGCGGTCTTGCTCTGCGCCTTGACCGTCACCGAGCTTCACGCGGATCGGGAAAGCGTTCGGGTTCGTGAGCCGGAGCCGCAACTGGCGCACGAGCCCCGGGTACAGGCCCTTCACGTTCCCTTGACCAGGAACCGGAGTGCGCGCTGTGCCACGATGGCGTCGGCCTCGCCCCTGATGGCGGGCTCTGCCCCCGAGCGTTGGCGAGTGCGGCGGCGAGCAGAAGGCAGACCAGGGTCAGTCCGATGGCCACGGGAACCGTCGGGGGCTGCGCATCTACGTCACCGCCTCACGCGGGTGGTCTCGACACGTCGAGAGGGCGGAGGTCGGCCTCCGCCCTCTCGAACGAACCGTTGGCAGGATCGATCAGGCGTTGCTGGTGCCGGACAGGGTCACGGGAATCGTGAACACCGCGCCCTGGCAGGTGGTGTCGGACGCGTTGCTCATGGCAGCGGGCCCGTCAGGGTGAAGGTCGAGGACGAGGTCGCGCCCACGTTCAGGGTCGGGCCGTCTGGTCCGTGTAGGTCACGCCCGTCGACGCGTCGCAGGCCGGGGTGGTGTCGGAGTCGATCGTGCCCGAGCCCGTCACGTAGGTCACGTGACGGGATAGGGGTTCGGGTTGTTGATGCGCAGCTGACACGTTGCCGGTCGCGCCCGGGTACAGCGTGGCGACGGTGGTGGCCGACACGTCGACCGTGGTCAGCGCCTGGGCGCTGGTGGCCTTGGCGTATCCGGACCCGCTTCCGGTGGCTGTCCACGCGGCGTAGGCGATGCTCGAGGTGAGCATGGCGCCGGTGAGCACGGCCGCCGGCCGTGACCTTCTTCGAGCGCTTCATGCTGGACGTCTCCTGTGCCTGAGCGCCTCTGCTGAGGGCGCGGGCGGGCAACGAAAAGGTGCTGACATGCAGGAGGTCATCGGTTCGCCCGGCTGGCCCGTTGATACCCGGAACCAGGTGGATGTAGCGTCCGAGGATGTCGGATGCGTGGTGTATCAGGGACCTGCACGGGGTCCCCGACGCGGACCTCGCCTGGCCGGGCGACCATGGCGTACATGCCGAAGGGCAGGCCACCGTCGCCGGGGATGCGCGGGCGGAACTTCGCGATCTGGGTCAAGGTGTCCCAGTCCTTGAGCCCGAGTCGGGGTCCTGGGTGGTGACCACGCAGCGGGGGATCGGCGCCGTGCAACGTGAGCGCGGCCTCCCCGATCGAGACGGTTCGTCCATGCCACGAGTCCTCGTCGTAGGGCTCGCAACCATCGAGCTCGAGGTTGATGCGGAACCGGCGGCTGTCGAGGTCGCCCTGTGGTAGCCGCCCTGGCGGCCAGGTCCCGCACCGAGGCCCCGGAGATCAGCGTCAGCGGGAAGACGTCGACGCCGTCGCCGTCGCGGTCGCATCGCAGCATGCGCGACGGCCGTCCGGCGTACGCGGAGAACGCCTCCGCCCACGGGCCCTCGACGATGCGGGCGGGACGGAGCGGCCGTAGTAGTCGGTGGACTCGGCGGCCCCGAGCGTCCCACGTCGCCTGTGACCACGCGTGCCGTCGGGGAAGGTCAGGGTGAGCGATTCGGCCGTGGCTCGTACTCCGGGACGAACCGGACCAACGCGCCCGAAGTTGCTGCCGCTGAAGAGCCTGCCCGACTCGTCCACCAGGTAGAAGCGGCGGTTCTCGGGCAGGCCTGCCTCGGTGATCCGGGCCACCGCCGGATGCTGCAGCGCCAGGCCTTTGACGGGGGTGACGTTGACTCGGGCGAGGGTTGGCATGGGCCCCACGATACCCGAGGCAGGCGCTTGAGCTTCGGTGCGCTCAGGGGCATACGCATCGACGAAGTCGTGCCGCCGGGAGGGCGAGACCCATGCACGGTGACGTCGATGCGAGCTGGGTCGAAGCGAGCGCTGCGACAGGCGGCGCGCGGTCGGGCCCTCACCGAGCGGGTCGATCGCCTCGAGCGCGAGGTCGCCAGGGTCAACGCGCTGCTCGACGGGGCTTCGGTCACGCTCCTGCCCGGCGCCGGATCCAGCTGCGCCCGCCGTCGGGCCCCGACCTCGGTCGGGAGCTGCAGCGCATGGTGAGTGGCCGCACGATCCAAGGAACCGCCGCGCTCGAGGCGCGGCCGTGGGCACCGTGGTACGTTCGGCTGACATGGCTCCTGCACATCCTCGAGACATCACCCATGAGCGTCGAGGATGTCGTCATCGGAACCTCTCCGACGAGGTCCTCGCTGCTCGGCGCCTGGCGGGGTGAAGGCAAGGGTGAGTACCCCACGATGGACCCTTCGACTACGGCGAGCGGATCACTTCGAACACGTGGGCGACGCGTTCCTGGCAGTACGTGCAATGGAGCTGGCTCGCCGGCGACGGGACGCCCCTGCACTTCGAGCGCGGGTTCCTGCGACCGGGGAACGCCGAGGCGGGGCGTCGAGCTGACGCTCGCTCACCCGCTGGGCCTGACCGAGGTGTCCGAAGGTATGCTGCGAGGCGGATGCGATGCGCCTGGCATCGACGTTCGATCGGGAGGACCAGCCACCGGGATGGCCCTGGTGGGAGTGGAGCGGCGGTACCGGATCGACGGGGACGAGATCGACCTACGAGATCGACATGGCCACCGAGACGACGCCGATGGTGCGACATCTGACCGGCCGGCTCGGCGGGCTGGAGCGGTGAGCGCAGCCTCGGGACCCCGTATCCGGGGGCCGCGCGGGGCTTCGACCTAGCAGGGTCTGGCTGGCGGCCTCGATCGTGGGGATCGCGGCGGGCGGCGTCTGGCGTTGCCGGGCAACGATGGCGCCGCCGAGCGTCGCGTGGGCAGTCACCACTGTGGTCGCATCGTTCCCATGGCCTGGGAGGTTCGTCACCGGCCTGATCCGACGCGAACCGGGCGTCGACCTGATCGCGCTGCTAGCGATGGTGGGCGCGCTCGCGCTGCAGGAATACCTGGCAGGCGCCGTGATCGCGTTGATGCTCGTCCACGGGCGAGGCGCTGGAGGCCGTACGCGGACCGGCGCGCCCACCGCGAGCTGTCCGCCCTCCTGGAGCGGGCGCCCCGCACCGTGACTCGGTACGAGGGCGACGAGCTGGTCACGCGGCCGATCGAGGATGTCGCGGTCGGTGACCGGCTGATGGTCAAGACGGGGGAGGTCGTTCCCGTCGATGGCGTGATGCTGGGCGGCGGTGTGCTCGACGAGTCGGCGCTCACGGGCGAATCGCGACCGGTCGAGCGCCCGATGGGCGAACTCGTGCGATCGGGCGCCGTCAACGCCGGCCCGCGTTTCGACCTGCGTGCCTCGACGACCGCCGAGGAGAGCACGTACGCCGGCATCGTGCGCCTGGTGAAGGAGGCCGAACAGCGACAAGGCGCCGTTCGTCCGGCTCGCCGACCGCTACGCCACGATCTTCATCCCGGTGACGCTGGTGATCGCGGGTGGCGCGTGGCTGCTCAGCGGGGACCCGGTCCGCGCGCTCACGGTGCTCATGGTCGCCACGCCGTGTCCGTTGATCCTGGCGGTGCCGATCGCGGTGGTGGCCGGGATCTCCCGGTCGGCGCGCCGGGGCATCATCGTCAAAGGTGGCGGCGCGCTGGAGACGATCGCGCGCGGCAAGGTGCTGCTGTTCGACAAGACCGGCACGCTGACCTCGGGCGTTCCCCGAGATCGCCGACATCGAGGTGTTCGGGACGCTCGACGGCGACGAGGTGCTGCGGCTCGCGGCTTCGCTCGACCAGGTGTCTCCGCACGTGCTGGCCACCGCGATCGTCCGCGCGGCCCGGGAGCGTGGTCTCGACACTGGAGTTCCCCGGCGGATCGCGAAGGAACAGCACGGTGCGGGGATCGAAGGACGCATGGGTGGCATCACGTGGCGCTCTGGGCAAGGGGAGCTTCGTGTCGGAGGGCGCAGCCCCTGCCGCAGCGCGCCAAGGACATCCGTCGGCGAACCAGCCTCGACGGCTCCTCGTGCGTGTTCGTCGCGGTGGACGCCGAGGTCGTGGGGGCGCTGGTCATCGACGACCCGATCCGCCCCGACTCGCCCCGGGTGATCCGCTCGCTGCGCCGAGCCGGCATCGACCGCGTGATCATGGTGACGGGCGATCATCCCGACGTCGCCGAGTCGGTGGGGGCGGCGCTGGGCGTCGACCGGATCCTGTCCGAGCGCACGCCCGCCGAGAAGGTGGAGGCGGTCGGCGCCGAGCGTGAACACGGCGTCACGATCATGGTGGGTGACGGACTGAACGACGCGCCGGCGCTGGCGGCGGCCGACATCGGCGTCGCCATGGGGGCGCGGGGGGCGACCGCATCGTCGGAGGCCGCCGACATGGTGCTGGTGGTGGATCGGCTCGACCGGCTCGTCGACGCGATCTCCATCGCCCAGCGCTCGCGCAGCGATCGCCGTCCAGTCGGTGATCGGCGGCATGGGGGTGGCGTTCGGGTTCATGTTCCTCGGAGCGTTCGGGGTGTTCGTGCCGGTGGTCGGCGCCCTGATCCAGGAGGCGCATCGACGTCGCGTCGATCCTCAACGCCCTCCGCGCGCTGTCCGGCGGGCGTGGGTCGAAGCCGGCGGTCGGACATAGCGACGTCGCGGAGCGCTTCCGCGCCGAGCACCGCGAGTTCGCGCCGGAGATGGCGCGGATCCGTTCGGCGCCGACAAGCTCGGGCACGATGAGTCCGGACGAGACCAGGCAGGAGCTCGAGGCCGTGCGCTGGTTCATCGTCGAGCGCCTCCCGAAGCACGAGGAGGAGGAGGAGGCCGCCGTCTACCCGGTGGTGGCCGAGCTGATGGGTGGCGAGGACCCGATGAGCACGATGGCGCGAGCCCACATCGAGATCGACCACCTCGCCCGCGTGTACCAGCAACTGCTCGACGATCTGCCCGCTGAAGGGCCCACGCCGGAGGACCTGATGGATCTGCGCCGGGTGCTCTACGGGCTGTACGCCGTCCTGCGCCTGCACTTCGCGCAGGAGGAGGAGGCCTACGCCTGGCTCGCCTCGGAGGCCGAGCCGGCGCCGGTGTCCTGATCCCCATCGGCCGGCGCCGGGCCGCTCGGCCGGATCGCCAGCGACACGCGGAACGAGGCCCCGCCCCCTCGCGTTCCTCGACCCACGCTCGTCCGTCGTGGAGTGCCGCGAACCGGGCCACGACGGCCAGGCCCACCCCCAGGCCCGCCGACCGGGCCGGTGACGCGCCCTGCGAGAAGGGCTCGAAGATCGCTTCCCGGGTGTCGGCGGGCACGCCCGGCCCGTCGTCCTCGACGATCAGGTGCGCGGCGTCGTCGACACGTTCGACGCGCACCCAGATGCGAGCGTCGCCCGGCGTGTGCTTGACCGCGTTGCGGAGCAGGTTCTCGACGATGCGTTCGACCATGGCGGCGTCGGCCCAGATCTCGAGCGGGGCGGTGTCCACGTGGAGGCGCCGGCCCGCGACCGGATCGGCGCCGGCGACGAGTTCGCGCACGAGCGCCCCGATGTCGAGCGGTGCGAACATCGGCTCGACGACCCCTGCGCTGAGACGGTCCAGGTCCAACAGGTCGGTGACGATGCGATCCAGACGCCGGGCGTTGGCGGCGATGCGGCCGGCCAGGTCCTGCGCCTCGGCGGGTGGCAGGTCCAGGTCGTCTCGTTCCAGGGTCCGGGCCAGGCCGAGGATCGCCGCCAAGGGCGACCGCAGGTCGTGGGACACCGCCTGCAGGAACGTGTTCTTCACGGCGTCGGCTTCCCGGAGGCGTTCGCTCACCATGCGCTCGGTGGCGAGGTCGCGTTCGAGGTCCTCGGCCCGGTGCTGCTGGGTGGCATCCAGGAGCACGCCCTGCCAGTACTTGGGCTCGCCGTCCTCGTCCACGATCACCCGCGCCTGGTCATGGACCCAGACCGTGCGGCCGTCGCGCGCGATCATGCGGTAGCGGACGTTGTGTTCACCCACCGAGGGCTCCGGATGGCCACGGTCGGCGTCGTCGGGATGCACCAACCGGCTCCACAGCCCCGGGTCGGTGTACCAGGCCTGCGGTGGGTACCCCAGCATCGATCCGATCTGCGGGCTGATGTAGAGCACCCCGCCGCCCCGGCCGAGCGCGGCCACGTAGGTGACGCTGGGCATCTGCTCGACCAGCGCGCGATACCGGGCCTCGGCCTCGGCGACCTGTGCCTCGGCTTCGCGCCGGTCGGTGATGTCGATCATCACTCCCTGCCAGTACGCGGGCGTGCCGTCGGCGTGGTGGACCAGCCGGGCTTCGTCCTTGAACCAGACGATGCGGCCGTCGCGGGCGATCATGCGGTACTCGACGGAGAAGGGTTCGCTCAGTCGTTCCGACTCGCGGTTGACGTCGTCCACCATCTGCGCGTCGTCCGGGTGGATCGAGGCGGCCCACACGGAAGGGTCGGCGACCCATTCCTCGGGCTCGATGCCTAGGAGCTCCTTGACGCGGGAGTTGATGTACACCACCTGCAGGCCGTCTCCGGTGACGTCCTCGGAGTAGACGATCGCGGGGAGTTGCTCCACCAACGTCCGGTAGCGGTCTTCGGTCTCGCGGACCAGCGCATCGCTGGTCCGTTGATCGGTGATGTCGTACATGATCCCCTGCCAGAACATCGGCGTGCCCTGCTCGTCGCGGATCAGCAGCGCGTCGTCGTGGAACCAGCGGATCGCGCCTTCCTTCGTGAACATCCGGTACTGCGCCGTGAACGTGCCCTGACCGTCGGACACGGCGTCGTAGATCTGCCGGACCCGCGCACGGTCGTCCGGATGGAAATGCTGGACCCATGCCGTGGGGTCGTTGACCCATTCCTCGGGGGCGAAGCCCAGGATCTCGCGGACCTGCGGGCTGACGTAGAGCATCGAGCCCGGCAGGTCGCCGTTGGGGTCGGCGGTCTCCAGGTAGACGATGGCGGGCAGACGCTCGACCACCCGGCGGAACCGCAACTCGGCCTCGAGTTGGTCGGGATCTCCCTCGTGTCCGGCGGTGACGTCCACCATCACGCCGGCGAGGCGGGGCTCGGGCTCGTGCAGGAGGCGGCCCACCGTGTGCACCCGGCGAACGCTGCCGTCCCGAGCGACGAGACGGTGGGTGAGGTCGATCGTGTCGCCGGCCGTGGCGGCGAGGAACGCCGCCAGCACCGTCTCGCGGTCATCCGGGTGCAGCCAGGTGGAGAACGCGCCCGGGCCGGTGTTCGCCTCCTCCGGGGTCCAGCCGAGCAGGTGGGCGGCGCCGTCGCTCACGAACGTGAACTCGGTGGTGCGCGCGTCGGCCTGCCACACCACGACGTCCAGGGCGTCCAGGATCGCGGGGGCATCGGTTGCCCGGGGCCGGCCTGCGTGATCCATGTCCGTGTCGTCCCTCCCGGGGTCAGGCGGTCACGAGGCCCGTGCACCGCCGTCGGCACGGGGGTCGCTCCCGGCTTCGAACCCGTCGCTCACGCGTCTGATCAAGTGGGCGTGCCCCACGGATCCGCTCCGTTCGCTCACGGTATCGACCTGATATCCGCGACCCTGGAGTGCCATCGACCGCTTCGGTGGGAACGTCGGCTTCCGCGATCGCCGTGGGAACCTCGCCCTCGGGCGACATGCCGCCCACCAGCCAACGCGGCTCGGCGACCGCCTCGGCCGGCGAGCGACCCAGGTCGAAGGCACGGATCAGGGTCATCGCGTTGATCTGGGGCTGGGCGGATCCACCCATCGTGCCGGCCACCGCCTCGAACCGGCCCCCCCGCTGGATGATCACGGGCATCAGGGTGTGGGCCGGCCGCGCCCCGGCGGTGAGCAGGTTCGGGCTCGCCGGGTCGAGGGTGAAGCAGGCGCCACGGTTCTGCGCGACGATGCCGGTGGCGGGCTCCAGGAGTCCGGCGCCGAACCCGTCGTACAGGCTCTGGATCAGCGAGACGGCGCGGCCTTCGATGTCGGCGGTCACGAGTGCGATCGTGTCGCCCGAGCGCTTGGGCGCGGCGGGTGCCGGTGGGAGCCCGTCCCGGACCTCGTCGCACAATCCGGCGATGTGACCCTCGTCCAGCAAGCGTCGACGCGTGGACGCGCATCCGGTCGGGGTCGGCGAGGTGGTGGTCGCGGTCCCGCGCCGCGGCGCGCAGCACGTCGGCCAGGACGCCGGCGTCGGCGCCGGACGGATCGGGGTCGATGCCCAGTCGTTCGGTCGCCAGCAACGCCTCGAGCAGCACGAACCCCTGGGAGTTCGGCGGATGCACCAGCACGTCGATGTCGCGGTAGCGCGCGCCGCAGGGGCGAACCGAGCTCGGCGGTGTGCCCGGCCAGGTCGGCGACATCGATCGGCACGCCGAGCTCAGCGAGTCCCGCCGCGTACCGGCGTCCCACGTCGCCGCCGTAGAGCGCGGCCGGCCCGTCGTCGGCGATCATCTGCAGCGTGGCACCCAGCGCCGGTTGCCGCACCAGGTCGAACTCGCGCATCGGTGCGCCGTCGACGAAGAAGATCGACGACAGGCCGGGGTCGGCCGCGAGATGCGCCTGCTCCTCGTCGAGCTCTTCCGCCAGCGACGACGCCACGCTCACCCCGCCGTGGGCGTAGGCCACCGCGTGGGTGAAGGCGTCGCTCCACCTGCAGGTTGGCGCCCTGGTCGTGCAACGCCTTCCAGCCGCTCACGGCGCCCGGGACGGTCACGGTGTGCGGGTCCGTGCTCCGGCATGACGCCTCCGCCCGCAAGGGTGGCCGCTGCGGGGTCGGCGCCTGCCGGTGCCCGACCGCTCGCGTTGATCGCCACGACGTCGCCCGCCCGGTGCTGCACCAGGGCGAACAGGTCGCCGCCCACGCCGCACATGTGCGGATAGACGACGGCGAGGGTGGTGGCGGCGGCCAGCGCCGCGTCGATCGCGTTGCCGCCCCGTTCGAAGGCGATGGCGGCCGCGTCGGTCGCCAGCCGGTGCGGGGTGGCGGCGGCCCACGTCCGACCGGTGGCTGCGGGTTCCATGGGGGTCAAGTCTGGCAGGCGGGGCACCACCAGGTGTTGCGCCCCTGGTCGCCCTGGCGGCGGCACTCGATCGCGGTGCCGCAGCGCCGGCAGGGGCGTCCGGCCCGGTCGTAGACGGCGAGGCCCCCGGCGACGGTGCGGCGTTCGAACGGCGTGTCGAGGTTGGCCCGGAGCTGGCGGCTCGCGGTGGTGTAGAGCTCGCGTCGGATGTCCGGTGCGATCGCGTCAATCGGCGTGAAGGGATCGACACCGCAGGCCCACAGGGTCTCGCTCTTGTAGACGTTGCCGATGCCGGCCGCGACCCGCTGGTCGAGCAGGGCGACGCCGATCGGCGTGGCGGGGTCGAGCGTCGACAGGCGCGCGAGGATCTCCTCGAGATCGACCTCGGCCGAGCACAGGTCGGGACCGAGCGCGCGCAGCTGCGGTTGGCGAGCGAGCCCGGCGGCATCGAGCACCTGCACGACGGGCGCCGAGAAGCACACGGCCTCTCCGTCATCCGTCGCGATGCGAACCACCATCGAACCGCGAGGCTTGCGCCAGCGCTCGCCGGCCCGGTACGTGTGCCAGGAACCCGTCATCCGCATGTGCGTATGGAGCGTGCGCCCGCCCGAGAAGGCGATCAGCAGGTGCTTGCCACGGGCCTCGACGCTCTCGATCCGCTCGCCGGGTTCCGGCGCCGCGGTCTGCAGCCGTGGGGTCTCGAACGCGGTGACGGTTCGTCCCGCCAGCACGCGACGCAGGGTGAGCGCGGTGCGATGGATCGTGTCGCCCTCGGGCATCGCGTCCTCAGCCTCGCAGCAGGAGCCCGCGGTACCCGTCGAGGAACCCGACCTCGCGCAGGGCCTCGGCGTGGGCCGAGTCTCGCGCCCGGTTCGCCGTCGATCCGCTGGAGCTCGATCTTGCGCAGGCGCCCGTCCTTCACCAGGGAGGCCAGCGCGTCGGCCCACCGCGAGGGGTCCACGCCGAAGGTCGCCGAGCGACCGAGCGCCGCGCTCCAGGTAGGCGGCGGGCGCGCCGTCGACGAGCACCAGGTAGGCGCCGGCGGCCCGCGCGGGCCGGCCCGCGCTGTCGGGCCAGTCGAGCGACGCGCCGTAGGGCTGCGCCGGATCGGCGGCCGCGAGGACCGTGACGTGTCGGCTCCGCCTCACGCATCGAGCGGAGCCGATCCACCGCGCCGGGGAGCGCGAACTGCGCCGCGCCGAGGCCGGCCACGAAGTAGCCACGGCGGACCTTGCCGGCTTCCTCCATCGCCTTGAGGACGGGATAGACGCCCGCGAACCCGCCCGGGGTGTTCTCCGCCAGGACCGACTCCCGCGTGAGCACGCCGTGGCGATCGAGCAGCTGGAGCGCGCGGGCGTGCGCGGCTTCGGTGGGCGTGGGTGCGGGTTCGATGAGACCGGCGACCAGCGACCATCGTCCGGCGCCGGCGGGCGGGCCCTGTCGCCGGAGCGCTCCGGGCCGTGGGCGCGAACCGGGCCGGGCCGCGCGAACCTTCGCCGAGGCGCCGCGGACGAACGCCCGCACCGGCGCCAGGGTGTCGTTCGTCACCTCGCCCGGCCCACACCAGGTCCCAGAGCGCGCGCAGGAGGATGCGTTCATCGGCGGTGCCGGACGCCATGCACGAGATCGGGCCAGAACGAGGCTCCGCGTGCCGCGAGATGGGTGCGGATCGGCGTCGTGCAGCTCGCCCGTCGGGCGGGTCCACGGGGCTCACGCCGGTCGCCAGCGCCCGGACCTGTTCGCGGAAGCACAGCACGAGCGCGGCCGTCGTCGGCGCCCAGGGGTTCGGCGCCGAGCCACACCAGGTCGCCGCTGGCGCACAGGGCGTCGAGGTCGGCGGGGCGGTAGCCACGGACGCGCGCGGGGAGGACGTCGGTCTCCAGGATGGAGGCGGGGATCGCGGTCGCCCTGCAGCCGCGCGATCGTCTCCGGCCAGCGCGTCGCTCGGCGCCGCTGGGCCGGTCGGCGCCCTGCCACGCCGGGAGGAACCGCCCCAGCGTCGCGGCCTCGACCGGTTCGACCTCCTTGCGCAGGGCCGCGAGGGAACGCTGACGCAGCCGGCGCAAGCACGTCCGTGTCGACCCACTCGCGGCCCGACCCCGCCGGGCGGAACTCGCCCTCCAGCACGCGACCCTCGGCCTCGAGCGCTTCGAGGGCGCTGCGGATCGCGCTCGGTCGATGCGCCCAGGCGCGCGCCGACGTCGACCGCCGTGAACGGTCCATGGGTGCGGGCGAAGCGAGCCACCAACGTCTCGAGCGGACGGTCGGTCGGCTCGGTGAACACGCCCGGCAGGCCGCGGGGGAGTGAGACGCCGAGCGCGTCGCGAAGGCGAGCGGCATCCTCCACCGCGGCGAACCGGTCCTCGCCGGCGACCTTCACCCGGATCGCGCGGCCGTCGTCGACGAGCGACTCGAGCCAGGCGCGCGGCATCGCCGTCGGTCCTGAGCCGCGACCTCGTCGTCGGTGAGGTCGCCGAGCGTCGCGCAGCAGGTCGTGCACGCCGTCCGCTCCGCGAGCCCGCCGTCCGTCGGCGAGCCACTGCAGTTCGAGCTCGGTGTCGTCGAGGGCGCGAGGGTCCAGCAGGTCGCGCAGCTCCTCGGTGCCCAGGAGCTCACGCAGCAGATCCCGGTCGAGCGTCGAGCGCGGCGGCCCGGCGTTCGGCGAGCGGAGCGTCGCCTTCGTACATCGAGGCCGCGATCCATCGGAACAGCAGCGACTGCGCGAACGGCGACGCGCCGCTCGGTGTCGACCGCGACCATCCGCGTCGTCCGTGAGCGCAGGTCGGCCATGACCTCACGCAGCGCCGGCACGTCGAAGATGTCGCGCAGGCATTCCCGCGTGGTCTCCAGCAGCATCGGGAAGGTGGGGTGCTTCGCGGCCTCGGCCAGCAGGTCGGCGCCTCGCTGGCGCTGCTGCCACAGGGGCGTCCGCTTGCCCGGTCGCTGGCGGGGCAGCAACAGGGCGCGTGCGCTGGCCTCCCGGAAGATGCTGGCGAACATCGCGGTGCCGGGCAGCGCCTCGACGACGGCCGCCTCGATCTCGTCGGGGTCGAACACCAGGTCGTCCATCGGGGATGCGGTCGACCGGCTTCGGGAGGCGCATCACGATGCCGTCGTCGCCCCACAGCACCTGCGCGCCGGGGCCGAACCGCTCCGCGAGCGCGGTCTCGATCGCCATGCCCCACGGCGCGTGCACGCGCGAGCCGAACGGCGAGAGGAGGCACACGCGCCAGTCGCCGATCTCGTCGCGGAACCGCTCGACGACCACGGTGCGGTCGTCGGGAACGGCGCCGGTCAGCTCCTGCTGTTCGTCAAGGTAGTTGACCAAGTTGTCGGCGGCCCAGGCGTCGAGGCCCACGTCGTCGCGGAGCCGTGGCGAGCGCGCTCGCCCGCTTCGCGCCGCGAAGCTCGCGCGTGAACGCGCCGATCGCGCGGCCGAGCTCGATGGGGCGTCCGGGCTTGTCGCCGTGCCAGAACGGCATCTTGCCGGGCTCGCCCGGCGCGGGGGAGACCACCACGCGGTCGCGGGTGATGTCCTCGATCCGCCAGCTCGACGCGCCCGAGCAGGAAGACCTCGCCCGCGCGCGATTCGAACACCATCTCCTCGTCGAGCTCTCCCACGCGCGTGCCGTCGGGCAGGAAGACGCCGAACAGACCCGCGGTCGGGGATCGTGCCGCCGCTGGTGATCGCGAGGCGCCCCGCCCCCTCGCGCGCGCGCACGACATCGGCGGTGCGGTCCCACACCAGGCGGGGCCGCAGTTCGGCGAACCCGTCGCTGGGGTAGCGGCCCGCGAGCAGGTCGAGCACCGCGATGAACACGTCCTTCGAAAGGTCGGCGAAGTTGGCGGACGCGTCGCACGGCCGCGTACAGCTCGTCGACGCGCCACTCGTCGACCGCGCACATGGCCACGAGCTGTTGCGCGAGCACGTCGAGCGGGTTGCGCGGGTAGCGGGTCTCCTCGATCGCCCCGGCCAGCATGCGCTCGGCGACCACGCTCGCCTCGAGCAGGTCGCCGCGGAACTTCGGGAAGATCTTGCCGCGGCTGGGTTCGCCCACCTGATGGCCCGCGCGGCCGATGCGCTGCAGCCCGCTCGCCACCGAACCCGGCGATTCGACCTGCACGACGAGGTCGACCGCGCCCATGTCGATGCCGAGCTCCAGGCTGCTGGTGGCGACGATCGCGCGGAGGCGCCCGGACTTCAGCGCGTCCTCGACCTCGAGTCGCTGCTCGCGCGCGATCGATCCGTGGTGCGTGCGCACGAGGTCCTCGTCGGCGAGCTCGTTGAGCTGGGCCGCGAGGCGCTCGGCGAAGCGGCGCCCGTTCACGAACACGATCGTCGAACGATGCGCGCGGATCAGCTCCAGCAGCCGAGGGTGGATCGACGGCCAGATCGAGGTTCGGGTGAGGCCCGCTCCGGCGGCCGGACCGCTCGCCGGCACGTCCGAGGGCTGGCCGATCTGGCGCCATGTCCTCGATCGGGACGACGACCTCGAGCTCCATGGGCTTGCGATGACCCGCGTCGACGATCGTGACGGGCCTGGGGCCGTCCCTCGGACCCGTGGCCGCCCAGGAACCGCGCGATCTCCTCGAGCGGGACGCTGCGTGGCGGACAGGCCGATGCGTTGGGCGGGCTCGCTCGGTGAGCTCGTCCAACCGTTCGAGCGACAGCGCGAGGTGCGCGCCGCGCTTGGTGGCCGCCAGCGCGTGGATCTCGTCGATGATCACCCAGCGGACGCTGCGCAGGGTCTCGCGAGCCTGTGACGTGAGCATCAGGTAGAGCGACTCCGGGGTGGTGATGAGGATGTCGGGCGGGTGGGTCACCAGCCGCCGCCGGTCGCGGGCCGGGGTGTCGCCGGTCCGGACGCCCACGCTGCGGCACGTGGGCGAGGGGCTCGCCCGACCGCTCGGCCGCGTGCTGGATGCCGGCCAGCGGGGCCCGAAGGTTCTTCTCCACGTCGACCGCGAGCGCCCGCAGGGGTGAGACGTAGAGGACGCGGGTGCGCTCCTTGGGGTCGGGCGGCGGTTCGCTCGCCAGAGCGGTCGATCGCCCAGAGGAACGCGGCCAGGGTCTTGCCCGAGCCGGTCGGGGCCAGGATCAGGGTGTGGTCGCCGTCGGCGATGGCCTTCCAGCCCCGCGATCTGGGCAGGCGTGGGCTCGTCGAAGGAGGCCGCGAACCAGTCGCGAACGCTGGCGGAGAACCGGGGGAGGCTCACCCGCACACCGTACCGGCAACCACCGACTCGCGGGTTCCCGGCCGGGTTCGGCGCCCCCGGTAGGATGCATCCGATGTCGAGCCCACGTTCGTCGAGCCATGTTCTTGGGTGTGGTCGTGCTGGTGGCGGTCGCCGCTCCGGGCGCCGCTCGCGCGCAGTCCGCCACGCCGTCGCCCACGACCGCGCCGGGGCCGACGGTGACGGGAGCCCAGGACCAGGTGATGCTGTCGGGCTCGGTGCTGGTGCCGCGTGGACTGACCGTCGGCGAGGTCGTGGTCTTCCACGGGCGGGCGGTGGTGCTGGGGGTCTCGCTCGGCGACGTCGTGGTGCTGGACGGCCCGGTCACGATCGCCGGGCAGGTGAGCGGCTCGGTGATCGCGCTGAACGGCCCGATCCGGCTGGCGGCCACGGCGTCGGTGCGGGGCGACGTGCTGGGTGCGGAGACCGTGAAGGTCGAACAGGGCGCGACGATCGGCGGGCGACATGCGTCAGGACGTCGCGTTCACGCCTCGCGGGTCGTTGTCGGTGCTGGGCGCCTTGCTCGGCGGCGCCGCGATCGCCTTCTCGACCCTGGTGCTCGGCCTGCTGCTGTTGTTGCTGGCGCCGCGTGGAGCCGACCGGGTGGCGAGCGCCGCGCGTTCGGCGCCGTTGGCCTCCGTCGGGTGGGGGATCGTGCTGGCGATCGGCCTGCCGCTCCTGGCCGTGCTCGCGGCGGCCACGATCCTCGGGCTCCCGCTCGGGTTGTCGCTGCTGCTCGCCTTGGCGTTCGTGTTCCTGGTGGGGGCGACGTGGTCCATCTGGTCGGTGGGCCGCGCGCTGGTCCGCGAACCGCGATCGCGGTGGCTCGCCTTCCTGGCCGGGTGGGGGATCGCGCTCGCGGTGAGCCTGGTGCCCTACCTCAACGCGGCCGCGTGGACCGTCGCGTCGATCTACGGGCTCGGCGCCATGACGGTGGCGGTGTGGCGGGCCCGGGGCACCGGCGGACGCCACCGCTCCGGCTACGTCGAGATCCCCGAGACCGAACCCGCGCCGCCGCCACCGGCACCGCCGCGCCGAGAGCGAACCCGCCGAGTCCACGACGGACTAGCCCCGCCGCCTGCGCAGGAGCGCGATCGCCACACCCACCGCCGCACCCGCGGCCAGCGCCTGCGGGGTGCTCATCAGCACCGTGGCGCCCCGTTCGATCGTGACCTTGGGCGCCAGCACGAACGCGACGAAGCTCCGTTCACCGAGGGTGGCGCCGCCCAGCGTCGCGATCGTCTTGGCGCCGCCGTTCACGATGCTGACACTGCCGGCGGCCGCGATCGGTCCCGAGCCACCGTTCATGATCGAGACGTCCTGCTCTGGCGGCGATCGCGCCGGCCCCACCGTTCATGATCGAAACGTCCTGCTTCGCAGCGATCGCGCCCGACCAGGGCTTGACGCACCAGGACCTGCTCGCCGGCCACGGCTCCCACCAGGCTTCGTTCCACCGCGATCTGCTCGTCCATGATCGGTTCCTCCTGGGTTCGGAACATCCATCCTGGCGGAAACCGCAGCACGTCGTTGACCCTCGGTCCGCCGGACGGGTAGCGTCCCGCCCGAGATGCCCGAGCCCGCCGATCTGATCCTGGTCGACACCGACGTCTGGTGCGGCGACGCGGCACGTCGCTGGGCGAAGGCGGTCGCGATCCGCGGCGACCGGATCGTGGCGGTCGGCACCGACGACGACGTGCGCGATCGCAAAGGCCCGGGTACGCAGGTGCTCTCGCTCGCGGGCAAGGCCGTCGTCCCCGGGTTCCAGGATTCGCACATCCATCCCGCGTACGGCGCCCGCAACCTGCTGAACGTGAACCTCGACGACCTGCACGCTCGCGAGGACTACCTCGGTCGCATCAAGGCCGTCGCCGATGCGAACCCCGGGCTCGACTGGATCGTGGGCGGCGGGTGGTACAGCCCGGTGCTCGCCGCGACCGGTGGCCCCCGCAAGGAGGATCTGGACGCGGTCGTGCCCGACCGTCCGGTGTTCCTGATGAACTCCGACGTGCACGCCGCCTGGGTCAACTCCCGCGCGCTGGAGGCCGCGGGGCTCAGCGCCGATTCGCCCGACCCGTGGGACGGCTACCTGGTGCGCGACCCCGACGGCTCGCTCACCGGCTGCCTGCAGGAAGGCGCCGCCTACACCGTGCTCCGCGAGGTGATCGCCCAGCCGAGCGGGGACCAGTGGAAGGCCTACGTGCTGCGGGCGCAGCAGGAGTTGCACGCGCTGGGCGTCACCGGTTGGCAGGACGCGTGGGTCGAGCCCGCGCTGCTCCGTGCGTACCGCGACCTGGCCGACGAGGGGTCGCTCACGATGCGGGTCGTGGCGTCCCAGTGGTGGGATCGCCACCTGGGCATGGAGCAGGTGGACGGGTTCGTCGAGCGGCGCGAGTGGGCCACCGGCGGCACCCTCGACGCCGACACGATCAAGATCATGCTCGACGGCTGCCCCGAGAGCTGCACGGCCTCGATGCTGGAGCCCTTCGAAGGCGCGTTCGGCGAACGGCACGGCACGGGGATCCAGTTCGTCGACGACGAGACGCTGCACCGAGCGCTCGTGGCGCTTGGACGCGCGCGGGTTCCAGGTCCATCAACATGCGCTGGGCGACCGTGCGATCCGCAGCGGCCTCGATGCCGTCGAAGCCGCCCGCACCGCCAACGGCCCGAACGACGCGCGCCACCACCTCGCGCACATCCAGCTCCCGCACCCCGACGACGTGCCCCGGCTGCGGCGCCTCGGCGTGGTGGCGAACCTCCAGCCCTACTGGAGCCAGCCCGACCCCGCGATCGAGCAGCTCGCGATCCCGCGCGTGGGGGAGCGCGCTGCGCGGCTGTACCCGATCGGCGACCTCGTGCGAAGCGGCGCCGTGACGTGCTTCGGCAGCGACTGGCCCGTGTCCACGCCCGAACCCGTGGCTCGAGCTGGAGGTGGCGGTCACCCGGCAGGTGCCCGGCGAGCCGGACTCCGAGCCGCTCGACGCCTCCCAGCGCATCGACCTCGCGCACCGCGATGAGCGCGTTCGCGCGCGGTTCCGCCTACGTGAACCACGACGACGATGCCGGGGTGATCGCGCCCGGGCTGCGCGCCGACCTCGCGGTGCTCGACCGGAACCCGTTCGACCGGCGAGCGCGGCGCGATCGGCGAGACGCAGGTGGAGATGACGCTGGCCGCGGGGCGCGTCGTGTTCGACCGCGGCACCGTCAGCTGAGCTGGCTTCAGCTCAACAGGTAGCGTCGCGAGAGTGGGACCTCGGCGACGGGTTCGCACGCCAACACGCGACCGTCCAGCGTCACGGTGCCGTCGTCGGGGGAGACCTCGATCGGTGGGACCGCGGTGTTGGCCACCAGGTCGCCGCGCGTCAGCCCCCGCGTTCCGTGGACGGCCGTGACGCGCCGCTTCGTCCCGAGCGTCTCGGCGATCCCGTCGTCGAGCGCCGCGGCGGACACGAAGGTCGTCGACAGCGACGCCGCCGCGTCGCCGGTGGCGCCCCAGTCCGGTCCGTAGCGCGTGGGCTGGGCGCCGTGGACGCTGGCGTTGCCTTCGCCCATCGCGCTCCAGGCCACGGCACCACCTTTGATCACCATGAGCGGTCGCACGCCGAACGACGCCGGTTCCCACAGGACCAGGTCGGCGAGGTGGCCGGGTTCGAGCGACCCGACCTCGTCGGCGATGCCGTGCGCGATCGCGGGCTCGGCGGTGTGCTTGGCGAGGTAGCGGAGCACCCGCTCGTTGTCGTCCGCGGGCTCACCGGGCCATCCGCCGCCGAGCTCGCTCGCGCGCCAGCGCTTCATCGCGTCGGCGAGCTGCCAGGTGCGCCGGATCGTCTCGCCGATGCGACCCATGCCCTGGGAGTCGGAGTTGATGATCGAGATGGCGCCGAGGTCGTGCAGCGGCCCCTCGGCGGCGAGCGTGGTGTCGCGGATCCGCTCCCGCGCGCCGGCGACGTCCTCGGGGATCAACGGGTTGCCCTCGTGCACGATGAGGATCATGTCGACGTGCTCGGCGGCGGCGCCCGGACCCCACGGGAGTCCCGGGGTGGTGGAGGAACACAGGATGTTCGCCTCGCGCACCAGGCCGAGCAGGTCGGGGATGTGACCGCCGCCCGCACCCTCCACGTGATAGGCGTGGATCGTGCGGCCGCCGATCGCGGCGACCGTCCCCTCCAGCTCGGTCGACTCGTTGAGCCCGTCGGTGTGCAGGCAGACCGCGATGTCGTGCGCCTCGGCGGCGGCCAGCGTGGCATCGACGATCTCGGGGTAGGCGCCCCAGTCCTCGTGGATCTTCAGACCCACCGAACCTCCGGCGATCAGCCGGTCCAGCGGATCGCGGCGGTCGGCGCGCGCGCTGGCCTGCAAGCCGACGTTGACCGGCAGGCGTTCGAACGCCTCCAGGGTGCGGTGCATGCGCCACACCGGCTCTTCGAAGCCGGCGGTGATCAACGTGGTGATGCCGGCGCTGAGCGCCACCGGCACCAGCCTCGGCGACAGCAGATGGACGTGGGTGTCGATGCCGCCCGGGGTCGCGATCAGCCCGTGGCAGGGGATCGGCCACGTGCCGGGTCCGATCGTGAGGTCCACGCCGTCGGTGATGTCGGGGTTGCCCGCCCGGCCGATGCCGGCGATGCGGCCGTCCTTGATCCCGAGGTCGGCCTTCAGCACGCCGAGACGCGGATCCACGATCACGGCGCTCGCGATCACCGCGTCGAGTTCGCTCTCGCCGGTGGCGCGGTCCTGCTGGGTCATGCGCGAGCGCAGGTTCTTGGCGTAGCCCCACAGCGCCTGGTCGGCGGGTTCGGTGAGGTCGCGCTCGACGCGGATCCACAGGTCGGTGTCGCCCAGGCGGATCTGGTCGCCGGCGGTGGGGCCGTGGCGTCGGGCGTGCTCGGACCGGGAGATCGAGCGCGGCACCTCAGGCCTCCCCGGTGGGATCGCCGCGGCCGCCGTAGGCCACCAGATCGACCTCGTGGGTCTCGTCCGGAGCCCACCGCAGCGAATCGCCCGCCGGCAGGTCCAGGCGGAACCCGCGCGCGGCCTCGCGATCGAACGACAACGACGGGTTCACCTGCCAGAACGGGTAGTGGGACGACACGCGCACGGGGCGCCTGCCGGTGTTCGTGACCGTGATCCGCCGGCGCTCCCGGTCGGGCACGAGCGCGACGTCACCGTCACCGAACCGCACGGCGCCCGGGCCGTCGACCGACGCGGGGCCGAACGGTTCGGTCAACACGATCAGCCGGGTGCCTTCGTCGAGCAGCACCTCGACGCGGATCTCGGGCACCACGTCCGCGACCCCGAAGATCACGTCCACGTCGGCGGCGCTGCGGCCCGCCTCCACGACCCCCTCGTAGGTCCCGCCGGCGCGCGCCGCCAGGTGGAGTTCGTCGCAGACCAGCGCGATCGCCTCGGGGGCGTTCAGCGCCAGCCCACGGGCGAGCGTCGCGCGCGCCAACTGCGCGGCGGTGAAGATACGGAGGCGGTCCTCTTCGGTGGGGGTGAGATGCACTACCCGGCGCCGGTGATCGTCTTGGCGACCTCTTCGGCCGAATCACCGCTCCGCCGGAGCACCAGCGCGACCAGGCTGAGCGCGATGAGCGTGAGCAGGAGCATCAGCGTCGAGACCGCGGCGATCTCCGGCCGCAGGATGCTGCGCAGGGCGCTGAACACGTACACCGGCCACGGCGAGGCGCCCGCGACGCTGACGAACGTCGAGATGATCGTGTTGTCCAGCGACAGGCTGAACGCCAGCAGCGCGCCGGCCAGCACGGCCGGCATCATGAGGGGCAGCGTGATCTGGCGGAACCGCGTGAACGGCGCGGCGTACAGGTCGGCTCCCGCCTCCTCGAGCGACTCGTCGAGTCCCGCCAGCCGTGCGCGCACGATCAAGGTGACCACGGCCGTCGAGAAGAGGGCATGGCCGATCCACAGTCGGAGCAGTCCGTAGTTGTTCACCCACGGCGACGAAGTCCGGTCCGAAGGGTCCCTTGATGCGCACGTACCAGATCAGCAGCGCGATCGCGTCGACGATCTCGGGCGTCACCAACACCAGGAAGACGAGCGCCATGAAGACGATGACCCACTTGCCCGGTCGCCTCGCGAGCGCGATGCCGGCGAGCGACCCGAGGATGGTCGCGATGATGGCCGAGCCCACCGCCGCCTTCAACGAGGTGGTGATCGCGCCTCGGATCACCGGGTTGTCGGGCAGCGTCTTGTACCAATCGAACCCGAACCCGTCCCAGGCCAGCAACGCTCGGCCCTTGTTGAACGAGTAGGCCATGATGATGAAGATCGGCAGGAACAAGAAGCCGTAGACGAGGATGCCCCAGATCCGGAGCAGGACGCCGGTCCAGTCCCGTCGCGGCTTCGCGCGAGCGGGTTCGGCGCGGGTGACGGGCTGCTCGGCGGCGGTGACCTCGGTGCTCACGCCGGCACCTCCTGCAAGGTGACCCGGCGGTTCCGCTGGATCAGGGCACGCGCCGCCAGCCCGATCAGAGCGAACAGGCCGACAGTGAGCAGGATCATGGCGATCAGGACCATGGCCATCGCCGAGCCCAACGCCCAGTTCTGCGCCACCAGGAACTGGTCGGCCACCATGCGACCCACCATGTTGCCCTTCGCGCCACCCAGGACGGCGGCGGTGATGTAGTCGCCCGTCAGCGGGATGAACACCAGCAGCGTGCCGGCGACGATGCCGGGCATCGCCAGCGGGATCGTCACCTGACGCATCGTCTTCCAGCGGCTGGCACCCAGGTCCTTGGACGCTTCGCGCAAGCGCCGGTTCCAGCCGGTCGAGGGCCACGAACAGCGGCAGGATCATCAGCGGCAGGTAGTTGTAGACGACGCCGAGCTGCACGGCGAACTTCGTGTCCAGCACCGCGAGTGGAGCGTCACGGATGCCGATCGCCTTGAGCAGCCCCGACACCGGCCCCTCAGGGGCGAGCAGGATCCTCCAGCCGATCGTTCGGACCAGGAAATTGGTCCAGAACGGCACGATCACCAGGCCCAGCAGCAGCCCTCGCCACTTCGGGTTGACCCGGACCGCAAGCCAGTACGCAAAGGGAAACCGATCACCAGGCACAGGAACGTCCCGACGACCGAGATCTGCAGGGTGTTCTTGAAGGTCTGCAGGAACGTCCCCGACAGCGCATCGCCGTAGTTCGAGAACGACAGCTTGTCCGTCGCGATCGTCAAACCGGTCAGGAAGAACGGCTTGTACCCGAACGAGTAGAAGGCGATGAACGCGACCGGGACCAGGAAGAACAGCGCGAACAGGATCGTAGCCGGGATCGCAAGCGCGAAGCGCGGCGCCTCTGCGACATCGCCGATCGCCTGGTGGCACCGGCGCTACGTCCCCGCCTCGGCCTTGGCCTCGTCCCAGATCTGCACCAACGTCTCCGTGCGCCGAGTTCACGGCGCCTGCCTCGAACGTGGCCACCTGCGCCTCGTCGAAGAACACCAGGTCGAGGTAGGGGAGGTCGGCGGCTTCCGCCTGCTCCTGCACGCCCTTGATGCCGGTGTTGTAGCCGTGGAACTCGAGGTCCTTCAGCGAGATCTCCGGCTGCAGGATGAAGTTGATCCACGCGTAGGCCGCGTTGACGTTCTCGGCCTCGGCGAGGATGCACCAGTTGTCCATCCACAGCTCGGTCTTGGGTGCGCCCAGGCCCCACTTGTACCGCTCGGGGTCCTTGTCCTGGACGGCGATCAGACCCTGGCGTGCGTCACCGTTCCATGCCTGGCTGAGCGCGTAGTTGCCTTGCGTCAAGCGCGATGCCCGGGTAGGAGTCGAACGCCTTGATGTGCGGCGCCAGCTCGTTGACGATGAACTCCTCGCACGCGTCGAGGTCGGCCTGGTCCTCGGTGGTCCAGTCGATCCCGTTGGCCCAGAAGTAGATGCCGCACAGGTCGCCGGGAGCGTCCAGCACCGACATCTTGCCGCTGGCGGGGCCCTGCGCGGCCTCGATGAAGTCGTTCCACGTGACGATCTCGCCGCCGATCACCTCGGTGTCGTAGATCCAGCCGGTCGAGCCCCAGTCCTTGCACACCGAGTGCAGGTTGTCGGGGTCCCAGGGCTGGTTCGTGTACTGGGTCTCGATGTTCGCGAAGTTGGGGATCTTCGCCAGGTCGAGCTCGGAGAGCAGGCCGAGCTGCACCATCTGCGGGATGTAGACGCCGGTCGGCACCACGATGTCGTAGCCCGCGGTGCCCTGCGCGGCGTTGAGCTTGGCGATCATCTCCTCGTTCGAGGCGTAGATGTCGATCTTCGTGGTGGCGCCGAACTCGTCGGTGAACTGCTTGAACAGCTTGGGGTCGTCGTACTCGGCCCAGTGATAGAAGTTCAGCTGGTCCTCGACCTCGCCGGAGCCGGTGCTGCCGGTGGGCGCGCCGCCGGCCGACGGGTCGCTGTCGCTGTCGCCGCTGCAGGCGGCGAGCAGCACGCTGCCCGAGAACAGCGCCACGGCGCCGCCCTGGATGAAGAGTCGCCGGGACACCCGCTGCGCCGTATCGCGTGGCGCCAGGATCCTGGTGACCTTCTCGTCGTCTCGATCGGTCATGCGTGGTTCCCCTTCCTAGGTCAGGCGGAAGCCGGCGCCGTTTCTCCGGCGGGATCGGCTAGAACGATGTCGGCTTGGTCTGCGGAGAAGACGTGCGTGTGCTCGGCGGCCCAGGCGCACCACACCTCGGAGCCCACGCTCGAGCCGCGGAGCGCGCGGGCCGGGGCAAGCGGGCGAGGATCTCCTTGCGCCCCGGCGTCATGACGACGAACTGGATCACGTCGCCCAGGTGCGAGACGCTGGCGAGCGTGCCCGACACCGCGTTCTCGCCGTTCGGCGGGCTGGGACTCGCTCAGCATGATCGCTTCGGGTCGAACGGCGGCGAGGGCGTCGCCGCCCTCGACGACGTCGGGCGCCTCGGCGGCCGCGCGGATCGTCCAGCCGTCGCCCTGGACCACGCGCCCGGTCTCGCGGGCGGTGCCGTCGAAGAAGTTCTGCTGGCCGATGAATCCGGCGACGAAGGCGGTGGCGGGGGAGTCGTAGATCGTGTCGGGGTCGGCGAGCTGTTCCACGCGCCCGTCGAGCATGACCGCGATGCGGTCGCTCATGGAGAGCGCTTCCTGCTGGTCGTGGGTCACGAAGATGAACGTGGTGCCGACCTGGGACTGGATCAGCTTCAGCTCGATCTGCATCTCCTCGCGGAGCTTGCGGTCGAGGGCGCCGAGCGGTTCGTCGAGCAGGAGCAGGCTGGGGCGGTTCACCAGGGCGCGGGCCAGCGCGACGCGCTGCTGCTGGCCACCGGACATCTGGCGCGGCTTGCGGTTGGCGAGCGGCGACATCTTCACCATCTCGAGCGCCTCGCCCACCTTGCGGTTGATGTCTTCCTTGGGCGTCTTCTTCTGGCGCAGGCCGTAGGCGACGTTCTCGGCCACGGTCATGTGCGGGAAGAGCGCGTAGTGCTGGAACACCGTGTTGACGTCGCGCTTGTGGGGCGGGATCCCTGGACCGGCTCACCCGAGATGATGATGTCGCCCTCGGTCGGGCTCCTCGAAGCCGGCGAGCATGCGCAGCGTGGTGGTCTTGCCGCAGCCGGAGGGTCCCAGCAGCGAGAGGAACTCCCCGGGCTCGACCTCGAGGTCGATGCCGTCGACCGCCGCGACGCTGCCGAAACGCTTCACCAATTGGCGCAGTTGCACGGAGCCTTGTTCGCCACTCACGTCGTGGAGTCCCCTCTCTCCCCGATCGCCCAGCGCGATGCTGACGCGTCACGCCTGGCGGGCGGAGTGTTCCAGACCACGGAACATGCCGCAAGCGGCGCTCGAACGCAACCCAGGACCTTCGACCTATCTACCGCCAGGGGCATCTGACCTATCGTTCAACCATGATCCGCCTCATCCCTGTGCTGATCGGCCTGTTGCTGACTGACGCGGCGTTCAAGTGGCTCACGGCCCGGCCGGAGCGGTGGCGGACCGATTCACGCCCCAACCGCGCGTCGAAGGAGGCCGGCTCGGCCGGTACGAATTCGACAAGCGCCGGGAGCAGGTCTACCGGGACATCAAGAAGGTGCCGCGTGCGCCCGAACGACGAGACGAACTGGTCACGTGGCTGGATGCCCACTCGGGCGTGGAGGCCTACGTGGAGCCCAAGACGGTCATGAGCCCGAAGTCCGTCGTGCTGGTCGACGCCGACGGGGAGGGGCGCCGCTTCGAGCTGAGCGAGGATCGGTTCCTGCGCGAGTTGGCGCGGGAACGCTCGCTCCCGATCTTCGACGCGGCGCGAACGGGGTATCCGCCCAGGATGCGTCGTCGTCGCGACGGGTCCTGAACGAGGTCCCCGACGGGGGTATCCTTCCTGGTCGTGAGGCCGTTGGACGGTGCGCCCTCGAGGGGTGACCGACCGGGATGTTCCCTCTGCGGTCGCCCAACCTACGATCCCGGCAAGCGGGATGCTCCATGGGTGCGGGCGGTCGCGGGCGGGCGGCAGGTGCTGATCTGCCCGACGTGCGTGCAGGAGCGCCAGGACTGGGCCGAAGGGCTCGATCGCTGCTCCGCATGCGGAGGAACACGCCTGTCGGTGACCCTGGGCGAGGTGGTGTGCCGGGCATGCGGTCACACGGAACGCTCGGGCGCTTAGCTCAGCTGGCAGAGCGTCGCCCTTACAAGGCGAAGGTCGGGGGTTCGAGACCCTCAGCGCCCACCGTTGACCTGAAGCAAACGCGGAGGCTGTCGACCTCTACCTGCAGTCGCTCGGTTCAAACCACCCTCGCTGGGTAGGGCACGGTCATGTGGTTACGAAAGCTCTCGGTCAGCGTGGGGTCGAGCCTTTGGTTCGTCCCGGTCATGTGCGTCCTCGCAGGCGTGGCGATCTCCTTCGGCACGATCTCCCTCGACCGAGCCTTCGACTATCAGGCGATCCCGCAGGCTCTCGTCGGTCGGCCGACCTCAGCGCACAGCGATCTTGACCACGATCGCGGTCTCGATGGTGAGCCTCGCGACGCTCGTACTGACGATCACGATGGTGGTCGTCCAATTGGCGATGGGGCAGTTCTCGCCTCGGATCGTGCAGCGGATCCTTCGCGACAAGCCCAGCCAGCTCGCGATCGGACTCTTCGTCGCAACCTTCGTGCATGCCATGCTGACGATCCGCGAGGTCCTTGACCGCGGAGACGGCACTGGGCAGGTTCCGGGCATCGCCTTGGCGACGTCGTACCTGCTCGTGTCTGGCGAGTATCGCCGTCTTGGTGATCTACGTGCACCACCTCGGCCAGGCGCTGCGCGTGTCAGCGATGATCGAACTCGTTGGTCAGGACACGCGCAAGCTCGTCGACCGCCGTTATCCCGACACCGGCCCGCCGCTCCCGGTCGATCCACAGGATCCGCGCGTCGTCGCTGCGCGAAAGTCGGGCGTCATCACGATGATCGGGACGCAGGCACTCGTCGCCGAGGCTAAACGGGCCGACTGCGTGCTCGAGCTCGTCCCAGCTCTTGGCGCGTTCGTTCCCGCGGGCGGACCGCTGTTCATCGTTCACGGCCATCCCGAGCGACCTGGACAAGAACCGGCTCTTCGCGGCGTTGAACCTGAAGCTCGAGCCGACCCTCGACGAGGACGTTGCCTACGGGATGCGGCTTCTGGTCGACATCGCGGAACGCTCGTTGTCTGAGTCGCCATTTCAGGACCCCACGACGGCCGTGCAGGCGATCGACCGGTTGCACGACATCCTCAGGCAGCTTGCGCGTCGTCCGTTCTCCGATGGTCGCGTTCCTGATGAGGACGGCGAGATCCGACTGCTCGTGAAGACGATGACCTGGGAGAACTACGTTCATCTGGCCTTCGACGAGATCCGGATGGCCGGCGCGGGCTCGCCGCAGGTGTCGCGACGCCTTGTCGCCGCCTTGATGGATCTCCGTCGCGTCGCGCTTCCGGAGCGGATCCAAGTGCTCGACGAGCAGGCTGCGCTCCTCCGTGCTGCGACGGTTGAAGCCATGGACGACGAGAGGGACATCCGCTTCGCGCTCGATCCGGACCGCGAAGGGCTGGGAGCTGCCGCGCCTTAGCTCGTGCGAAGAACGGAAGGTGCGCCTTCCACCTCCTTGACTAGTTTCGGATCCGGCTTACGGACGCGATGCGCCGGCCCGTTCTCGTCGAACCAGCGTCCGGCTAGTGCTGATCCGGCCGTTGCACGGCCCCTTGGTTGTTCGCGCCTGTGCCTGAGCCGTCTTCGTCCTGCTCGGGCGTCGTCTCATGAGGAGGTCCGGTGTCCGTGCCCCCTTCACCTTCGAAGGGTTCGACTCCCGGAGCTTTCTCCTCCGTCTCGTCAGAGGATCGACGGTCGCGCTCGTTAGGCACGTCGCTCACCCCTTCGGCTTGCGCGGATCGGAGCCTCGGGGGTAGGTGCGCTCTTCCTGGATGCGGCCATTCGTCTTGCGGATCACGACCGACGCTCGCTTGTCCTTGCGAGCGACACGCGTCGCGTCCTTGACGGCTGCCGCCTTCGTCTTGCTCTTGGCGACCGTCTTGCCACCCTGCTGCTTCACCTTCCAGCCGGGCTTGGAGGATCGCTTCTCCACCGAGTAGACCTTTCGCTTCGCCACGAGGGGACTCCTTCCATATGCGGTATGCGAGTCATGCCCTCCTTCGAGGAAACCGAAACGAGAGCATTCCTCGAGCGTTTCGACCCTTGGGCCGCCATTGTCACAAGAGCAGATGCAGCCCGCGCCGCTCGTAGCCGAAGTAGCCGCCGCCTCGTCGGTCGAGACGGCCGCAGCGATCGGGGAGCTCGTCCCAGGGGACCGTCCCCCCTGCGCTCGACGGGAGACGGAATCTCTCGTAGCGGCAGCTCTTCCTCGGCGCTCCACTTCCCAATGGTCGTCCGACGACTCGGCTAGGCGGCGAACGGTCTCGTTGATGAGCACTAAAGGGGCGACAAGAGGCATCGAGACACGCTGGCTCCTATCAGCGTGCCCGCTTTCCACCCACCCGTGAGCACCGACTCGCCGCGGTGCTGCGCATGCCCACGCCATGTGTCGCTGTCTTCGCGGAGTCCGCAAGATGTAAGCAGCTGCACCGCTTGTAGGAACACAGAGAGGCACCTCGCACCGGGTGGCCTCTCGGCTGTCGAGGCAGGGTCAGTTCTCAGCGAACGGGAGCTTGTCGAGGAGCCCCGCGGTCTCGAACACTCGTTGCACTTGTGGTGGCCCAGGGATGATGGTCAGCGTGACGCCCACGGCCCGGCCGTCCCGGACGGCCATGAGGAGGGAGCGGATCCCGGACGAATCTATGAATGTCAGGTCTCGCAGATCGACCTCGACCGCGGAGGACCCGTTGCTGAACGCTTCCCTGAAGAGTTCCGCGACCTTGGGAAACCCTTCCAGGTCGAACTCGCCGTTCAACCTGATTTGGCGGACGGTGCCTTCTTGGGAGACAACAGCTTCGAACATGGCGGGAGCCTCCTTTCCAGCCTGTCAGCGGCGACAAGATAGCGTCGGTCGGTGCACCCTGCAACCTTGAACCTACGCCCTTGTTTCCCATTGCGCTGCCGTGGGTATCATGATGGTCCTTGGCCGGTCGAAGGTGCGAAGAGAGAGAGAGAGGGGGGGCGTCATGCGTCGCGAAGTGTTGCTCCCCGCAACCGCCGCGGCCCCAGGTCTCGCCAGAGCGGCGCTTGATGATGTCATCCCGCCGCCCGAGCTAACGATCAGGAACGAGGACGCCAGGCTGGTGATCAGTGAACTCGTGACCAACGCTGTGAAGTATGGAGAGGGCAAGGCTCGAAGCCCGATCAAGATGGTGATCGAGGCGGACGAAATCAGGGTCCGGGTCCAAGTCGACCAGACGCTGGCTGCCGTAGGGTTGCAGGCCGTCAAGGCAGACCCTGTCGGTGAACGCATCGGCGGGTGGGGCTTGGGCATCGCTGAGGCGCTCGCGGATTCGTGGGGCTTCGAGCCGGGTCCTCCAGGGCAAGTGTGGTTCGAGTTCCGGGCCTAGCGACGCCTGACAGTTTCCCCTAGCATCACGTCATGGGTGTGTCTGACGAGAACGAAGGGCTGCCCCTGGTCGCTGGCGCAGCTGAGGCTTCATCGGTCGAGACGGCAGCGGCGATCGATCGAGCCGCCGAGAAGAACGACGATCCTGAGGTGGCAGAGGTCCTCGACGAAGCCTCGATCGCCGCCCAGCAAACCGTGGGCCGAGTTGGATGGCTGCGTAGTGTTGTGCATCGTTTGTTCGCTCGACCCTAGTGTGAGCCCATGCAGGCCGACGAACTGCACCGTGAGCGCGTCCGTCTCGCCGAACGAGCGGGATCAGCGCTCGCCGAGGCGCTCGACGTCACGTCGGCGCTTCAGCGACTCGGTGAAGTGCTCGTTCCGGCACTGGCCGACTGGTTCGCGGTCGACCTGCTGGAAGGGCGATGAGATCCGGAACGCGATCGTGATGCATCCGGATCCTCGGAAGGTCGAGCTGGCACGCGAGTTGCAGCGTCGTTTCCCTTCGGATCTGCACGCGCCATCCGGAGCGCCGCAACGTGATCAGGTCGGGCGTGGCGGAACTGACGGAGACGATCACCGACGACATGCTCGAAGCGTTGATCGACGATCGCCGATCTGCTCGAGACGATGCGCGAACCTTGGCCTGCGATGCGCGATGGTCGTTCCGCTGCAAGCTCGAGGGAGGACGATCGGCGCGATCACGATGATCGGCTCCGAGAGCGCACGAACGATACGGCGCGACGAAGACTTGGCGCTCGCTCAGCAGATCGCTGCTCGTGCGGCCTTGGCGATCGATACCGCGCAGATGTTCGCCCAAGAGCAGCAAGCGCGCACGGAAGCGGTGGAGGAAGCGCGGCGAACCGAGATCTTGAAGGAGGCGACGGCAGCGTTCGGTCGGTCCTCGTCCGTGGAGGACGTGGTGCAAGCGATGCTCCTCGAGGGCATCCAGGCCGCCGGCGCCCGTGCCGGGACCGTGGGGATCGTGGACGGCGACGATGTTGCGTTGGTGGGCGTGGACGGGTACCGAGCAGGACGACGACCGATTCTGGCATCGGTTCGGCTTGGACGAACCGCTCCCGATGACGGATGCGATCCGCCAGGGCATCACCGGTCGTGCTCTCGACGACGGCAGAACGGAACGCGCGGTACCCCGTGCTGGCCGGCCGCGGAGAGCAGGCTGATCACACACTCGTCGTGTATCCCCATGCTGCTGGGTTCGCGCGCGATCGGAGCGTTCTCGGCCTCGTATCCGCCAGGGGCCACGTTCAGCGAGAAGGACATGTCATTGCTCAGCTCGATCGGCGAGCAATGTGCCCAAGCGATCGATCGTGCTCGTGCCGGAGCGCGCGCCGAACGAGCGATCAGCCGACTCGACGCCGTCTCGGCAGCCTCACAGGCCCTCGCTCAGAGCCTCGAGATGGAGCCCACGGTCGACACGGCCCTGCGTCTGGGCACCGAGTACCTCGCTTCCTCCGTCGGCTTGGTGCTACGGGGTGATCCACGAGTGTTCGTCCATCCGCCCGTTGATGACGATGAGCGACGATGGGTAGCGGAAGCCGTTCGCGCGGCGGCCATACGCCTGCGGACAACCACCCGTTCACGGTGGACAACGGGGAAGGGCCCATCCTGGTCCTTCGCTTGACGATCGCGAGCGCTGAGTCAGGGATCCTTGTTGGATGGGGGCCGCTCGTCGACTGGAAGACCCGGACGACCTTCGCTTCATCGAGGAAGTGGCTCGTCGGATCGCCCGAGCCCTGGAGAACGCCAGGCTGTACACGGATCGAGACTTCGTCGCCAAGACCCTGCAGCGAAGTCTGCATCCCCCCGCCCTCCCGGAGATGGAAGGCTCGAGTTCGCGTGCCCTGTTCTTGCCTGCTGAGCTGAGCATGGCATCGGCGGAGACTTCTATGACGTCTTCGAGATGGCGGACGGGCGCATCGCGGTCCTGGTCGGTGACGTCTGCGGCAAGGGTGTTGAGGCGGCGACGGTAACCGGCATCGCACGACGAACGCTCAGGGCCCTCACGCATCTGCGAAGGCCGAGCGAGCTCTTGCAGCATCTGAACCGAACCTTGCTGCAGGAGGATCTTCAGGAGCGGTTCTGCACTGTAGCCTTGGCCATCGTGGAGCCGATCGAGCGCCGGGGAGCACCACGCCACGATCGCGTTGGCCGGGCATCCTCCGCCACAGATCGTCACGGCAAGCGGGGAGATCTATCGCGTCGGCCAGCCTGGGACCGTGCTCGGCATCGTGGAGGACCTCACCCTGCATGATGTATCGATCGAGCTAGAAGAGGGGGACTCGCTGCTGCTCTACACGGACGGCATCATGGGAAGCACGAGTCTGCGTCGATGAACCGGTCGCGCTGATCTCCTCGCTACGCGGAACGCCGTGGTCGTCTGCGCTCGAGCTCCGCGACCGGGTCGAAGGTTCGTGAACGGAGGCCGGCGAGCGCACGATGACATCGCCGTCCTCATCGTCCGCGTCGGTGACGGTGCTACAGGGTTCCATCCGGATACCGAAGTAAGTCAGACCGGTCAGTTCGAAAACACGCGCGACGTTCGGCGCTGGGTTCCGCAGGACCACGGCTGACCCCACGTCTCGGGACCGCTGCATCTGGACGAATAGCCGTATCCCGCTGCTGTCCATGAACGTGACGTCCGTGAGGTCGCAGACGATGTCCCCGGTCGACCCAGTGAGAAGTGCCATCGCCGGCGATGAGCCTGTCGTAGGCCGCTAGGTCGATCTCTCCCGAAAAACGGGCAGATCGGCTCTGCTCGTCCACGACGACGTCTGCTTGAACGTCCACGTCGTGACTCTACGGTCCAGATGTGGTCCTGGGCAACGGCGACGGCATCGGGAATCATTCTGGAAGATGCCGCCCTTAGCGCCGACGCGACTGTGACACGTAACCGGTTGGTTACGAACTGTGGATCGGCACTTGTCGCGCACCGCCTTACGGCTTCGGGGGAAGAGTCCACCCATGTACTAGCTCCCAGGGACCGCCGAGCCTCCTTGGCCGCTGTCTGCCATTTCTTTTCTTGGGTGCCGCGCCGTTTGGTCCACCGTGCCTCGGGGCAGGAACGGCCAAGCGGGTTCTCCCCTCCCTAGAGAGACTCCCCGGGTCGCGTCGAAACAGAGACCTATCGACGCGTCTATTCTCCCGGCTTTCGGTAGCCGATGCCCTTCCCTTTGGCGAGCCCCTCAAGTGTCTCTTCCACACTGAGCAGCACCGTGGTCTCAACCGCGGCGAGAGCGCCGCCCGCCGCGATGGCAACCGCGAGGCCAGCCATGGACGCGTTGTCGGGCACCTCGAAGATCGCGTACCCGTCGTACTTCCCGAAGCCATACCAAAACCCGACAAGGGAGCCGCCCACCTGTTCGGCGTAAGCGCGCGCTGCATCTCTGCGATCCTCAGGGTTCTGGATCAACTTCGTCCACGTTTCGGGCGTGTAGGTGAACCGCATCAGGTACGTGGTCATCGGCACCTCCTGATCGACTCATGGAAGCCTAGTCAATTCCCTCGGCGAGTTCGAACGAAGCTCTCAGATAGCGCTCACCAAGGCAGCGTCCACGGCGGCGGGGGCGAGGATCGTCTCGATCACCATGACCGCCGCCCCGGTGATCCCGACTTCGTCGCCGAGTTCGCTCGGCACGATGCGAAGGCTGCCGGTCGCCAGCGGCAGCGAACGTCGGTAGACGGCCTCCCGGATCCCGGCCAACAGGGGCTCGCCTGCTGCGGCCATGTCGCCGCCGATGACGACGACGGCGGGGTTGAGCATGTTGACGCAGGTCGCCAGCACTCCACCGATGGCGTGCCCCGCCTGGCGGATCAGTCGGACGGCATCGTGCTGGCCATGCAACACCTGCGCGACGACGTCTCGTCCGGTCGGTGTATCCAGCCCGAGTTCGCGGAGGCCGGCGGCCAGCGCGGCGCCACCGGCGATCGCTTCGAGGCACCCGAGGTTCCCGCAACGACAGACGACGTCGTCGTGGTCGGGTACGTGGATGTGGCCGATGTCGCCTGCCGCGCCGTCCGCCCCCCGGTGCACGTGCCCGTGGGTGACGATGCCTGAGCCGATCCCGGTCCCGACCTTCACGAACAGCAGGAAGTCTTCCGCCCGCCAGTTCGACCAGTACTCGCCGAGGCTCATGATGTTCACGTCGTTGTCGACCAGAGCCGGCGCGGAGAATCGTTCACCGAGCCGTTGGCCGACGGGATAGAGGTTCCAGCCCGGCATGATCGGAGGGCTCACAGGTCTGCCGGTGGCGAATTCGACGGGGCCAGGCAGACCGACCCCGATGCCACGCACGTCGTCGCCCGCGCTTCCGATCTCGAGGAGGAGGCGATCGAACGTCTGCTCCAGCCAAGAGAGGACGGTCTCGGGTCCTTCCGCCACGGCGATGTCATGGACATCCTGGGCCAGCACCTCGCCGGCGAGATCAGTGACAGCGACCCGAGAATGTGTCGCACCGAGATCACCAGCGAGCACGACACCCGCATCACCGTTGAACGCGAGCATCGTCGGGCGCCGTCCACCGGTTGAGGCACTGTCGCCACCCGGAACCAGGAGGCGGTGCGAGAGCAGGGCATCCACTCGCTGCGCGATGGTGGAGCGGGCCAGCCCGGTCATCGCCGCGAGCTCACCCCGCGTGCTGGCCCGACCCGTCCGGACCAGATCCAGGATCGCGCCCGCCGAACCGCTCGAGGTCGACGCGTTGGAACCTGGCCTGGGCGGCAGGGACTCTGGCGCGGATCTCATCGTCACTTCGACATGAAACAGCTGCGACTTCCGTCTGTCAAAGATGTCGAAGCGGATGAGTTCCGCATGAATCCCACTCAAGTTCTGCTTGACAGCCGACATAAGTCGGGGTGAGTATCGGCTGCGTGGGAGGATGGCTTCCCGGCCTGAACGGCCGGTCGCCGCTCAGGATCGGCGTTGTTGGCGCCGGCTTCATCGGTGCCGTCCACGCGCAGGCGGCCCGGCGGGCGGGCGCGAGCATCGTCGGCGTCGCCGCCTCGACGCCGAGCAGCACGAAGGAAGCCGTCGCGGTTCTCGGTGCCGAACGGGCATTCGCCGATGGGGAGTCGTTGGTGACCTCGTCCGACATCGACGTGGTCCACATCTGCACGCCGAACCAACTCCATGCCCCCCTGGCCGAGCTCGCCCTGGCTGCGGGGAAGCATGTGATCTGCGAGAAGCCGCTCGCCCTCGACCTTCCTTCAGCAACACACCTGCAGTCCGCAGCCGAACGCGCGGGCGTCGTCGCCACGGTGCCCTTCGTGTACCGCTTCTACCCGCTGGTTCGCGAGATCCGCGCGCGGGTAGCAGCCGGTTTCGGCCCGCTGCGGCTCATCCACGGCACCTATCTGCAGGACTGGTTGTCGACGGAGGAGGACGACAATTGGCGCGTCGACCCGGCCTTCGCTGGGCCATCCCGTGCCTTCGCCGACATCGGCTCGCACTGGTGCGACCTGGTCGAATTCGTGACCGGCGACCGGCTCGCCGCCGTGTGCGCGGAGCTCGTGACGGCTGTCCCGGAACGCCGCATCGAGCGGTGGCCACGTCCACGCCTTCAGCTCCGGCACAGGGCGCGGCGGAACACCCCGCTCGGTCACGACCGAGGACGTCGCCATCGTCATGTTCCGAACGGTCGCCGGGGTGACGGGATCCGTCGTCATCAGCCAGATCTCCTCCGGCCGCAAGAACCGGCTGTTCCTCGAGATCACCGGCGCCGAGGCGACCATGGCCTTCGACCAAGAGCAGCCAGAGACCCTCTGGGTCGGGCGACGTCGGGCGTCGGAGCTCGTGCAACGAGATCCGGCGCACCTGGATCCGGCGGCCGCTCCCTATGCGAGGGTCCCACCCGGTCACCCGCAGGGCTACCAGGACTGCTTCGACGCATTCGTGGCCGACAGCTATCGCGCCATCGAAGCCGGCTCCGTCGACGCGATCGACGGGCTGCCGACGCTTCGCAGACGGCGTCAGGGCCGCGCTGATCACCGAGGCCGTCCTGCGCTCGGCTTCCTCCCACCGTTGGGAGGACGTCGACGCCGTCGTCAGAACCGAACTCGAAGGAGGTCAGGCCGTGAACCTCGGGTTCCTCACCGCATGCCTACCGGACCGCAGTCTCGCCGACATCTGCGGGTGGGCCGCCAGCGAAGGCTTCGAGGCGCTCGAAGTGGCGGCGTGGCCGGACCTGGGCGATCGGCCCTTCACCGCCACCCACCTGGCCGTCGACGACTTCGGCGACCGGGAGGCAGCCGAGGTCCGCGAGCTCTTCGACGGTCATGGCCTGCTCCTGTCGTCGCTCGCGTACTACGACAACAACCTGCATCCCGATCCGACCGAGCGGGATGCGGTCAACGAACACGTGCACCGGTGCATCGACGCGGCGGCCGCGGTCGGTTGTCCGACGGTGGGTACGTTCGTCGGGCGCGATCCCGGCCGCACGGTGTCCGAGAACCTGCGCGAGGCCGAGAAGGTCTTCGCGCCGCTGGTCGACCACGCGGGCGAGGTGGGCGTGAAGATCATCATCGAGAACTGCGTGATGGAGGGCTGGCATCCCGACGGGTATCCGGGGAACCTCGCCTACTCGCCCGAACTCTGGGAATGGATGTTCTCCATCGGCCTGTATCTCAACTACGACCCGTCACACCTGATGTGGATGGGGATCGATCCCGTGGAAGCCGTGAAGCCTTACATCGATCGGATCCCCCATGCGCAGGCGAAGGACATCGAGCTCGATGTGCGGGCCCGCGATCGCTTCGGCTGGCCGGGCAAGGCGGTCGACCGAGGCAACCCCTGGGACGTGGGTTGGTGGCGCTACCGGGTGCCCGGACTCGGCCAGGTCGACTGGCCCCGGCTGATCGACGCCTTGTATGAGGGCGGCTTCGAGGGCGTCCTGTCGGTCGAGCACGAGGACCCCGTCTGGGGCGGCTCCGAAGAGAAGGTCGAGATCGGGTTGAAGATCGCTCACCACACGTTGCGTCCACTGATCGTGGCCTGATGGACGGCACCCCGATCCTCGAGGTCAGCGGGCTGGTGAAGGACTATCCCGGCGTCCGCGCGCTGGGCGGCGTCGATCTCGACGTGCTGGCCCGGCGAGGTGCACTGCATCGTCGGCCCGAACGGTGCCGGCAAGTCCACCTTGATCAAGTGCATCGCCGGTGTCATCCAGCCCACCTCGGGTGAGATCCGCATCGATGGCGAGCTGGTCGTCGGGTGATCCGTCGGCTGCTCTGGCGCAAGGTGTCGCCACGATCTACCAGGAGCGAGATCTCGTCGAGGATCTCTCCGTCGCCCAGAACATCTTCCTCGGCCACGAGCTCCGCCGGTGGGGCTTGCTCGACCGAGCCCGGATGCGTCGGGCGACCACCGAGCTGCTCCGCCGGGTGAACCACGAAGGCATCTCGCCGGACATCCTGGTCCGGGACCTGCGCCCTGCCGGCCAGCAGATCGTGTCGATCGCACGAGCGCTGTCGCAGCACGTTCGTCTCCTGATCATGGACGAGCCGTCGGCGATCCTCGACGACACGGAGATCGAGACGATGTTCGACGTCATGCGTCGGCTCGCCGCCGATGGCGTCGGTGTCGTGTACATCTCGCATCGTCTCGACGAGATCCGCCGCATCGGCGACCGGGTGACCGTGCTGAGCGAAGGAGCGACCGTCGCATCCGGGCTTCCGGCCAGCACGCCTGCCGATGAACTGGTGCGGCTCATGGTGGGCCGAGGAGCTCTCGAATCTCGTTCCCGATCGAGCCGTGGGCGGCGGCGAGCTGTTGCTGCAAGCGAGTGGGATCACCCGGCTCCCCGATGTCAAGAACGTGTCGTTCGAGCTCCACGCCGGTGAGGTGCTCGGGATCGCAGGGCTGGTCGGTGCGGGGCGGAGTGAACTCCTGCGCGCCATCTACGGCGTGGACGACCGAGATGCCGGCGAGGTGCTGATCGACGGCCACCGTCTCCCGCCGAACCGCCCGGACCGTGCCATCGCCGCCGGGCTTGGACTGGCGCCCGAGGACCGGAAGTCCCAGGCGCTGCTGCTCGGCTGGAGCCTGACCAAGAACGTCACGCTGGCTGACATCGGGCGGTTCCAGCGGATCGTCTTGCGAGTGCGAGCCGAGCGCGCCGCCGCTGAGGAGCAGCTCCGAGCCCTGCAGACGAAGCCAGATGACGGCGAGCGTCCGGCGCAGGAACTCTCCGGCGGCAACCAGCAGAAGGTGGTGCTCGCCCGATGGCTGCTGCGTCGGAGCCGGATCCTCCTGCTGGATGAGCCGACGCGTGGCGTCGACGTTGCGGCCAAGGCCGAGCTCTATCGGATCATCACGGACCTGGCCAACCAGGGGTTCGGTGTCGTGGTCGTGTCGTCGGAGATCGAGGAGCTGTGCGGGCTGTGTACCCGGATCCTCGTGATGCGCGAAGGCGAGATGGTGGCCGACCTCGAAGGCTCCCAGGCCACGGAACTCGACGTCTTGCGTCACGCGATGCCGAGCACGCAGGAGATGGTCGCGACGTCGACGCCACCGACCGGTGGTCACGGACCGACCGATGGAGAGGAGACCTGATGTCGACGTCAGCCCCACCGAGCCATGCCCGGCACCTGGGCCCGTTGGCGATTCCGACGGGCGTGAAGCTCCAGGAGTACACCCTCGCCGGGGTGATCCTCGTGCTCGTCGTCGTCGGCGCCGTGCTCAAGCCCGACACGTTCCCTACCGCCGACAACCTGCGTGCGGTGGTCACCCAGGCGAGCGTGGTCGGCGTCCTCGCCATCGGGATGACGTTCGTGATCGCCACGGCGGGCATCGACCTCTCGGTTGGCTCGGTGGTCGCTGCCGCCGGTGTCGCCGGGGGTCTCCTGGTCGACAACGGATCGCTGGCCTTCATCCTCGGAGCGCTCGGCTTCGGACTCCTCCTCGGGCTGGTCAACGCGACGTCGATCGCCTACGGGCGGGTCATCCCCTTCATCGCCACCCTGGCGATGTTCGCCATCGCGAGGGGTCTCGCCCTGCAGATGAGCGGCAAGAGCCCCATCAGCCTCCTCGGCTCTGATGGCGTGCGATGGTTCGGGACCGGGAAGATCCTCACCGTGCCGGTCTCGGTCGTCGTGTTCCTCGGCATCACCATCGGCGGGTGGATACTGCTCAACCGGACCCGCTACGGCCGCCACGTCGTGGCCGTCGGGGGCAACCGGGAGGCCGCTCGCATCGCCGGTGTGCCCGGTCCGGCGCATCGTCTTCAGCGTGTATTGCATGACCGGCCTGCTCGCCGGTGTGGCGGCCGTGTTGCTGTGCGGTCGCCTGGCCAGCGCCTCACCCGTCTCGGGTCAACTGCTTGAGCTGGATGCGATCGGCGCCACGGTGATCGGCGGGACGAGTCTCAGCGGTGGCAAGGCCACGATCGTGGGCACCTTCCTCGGCGTGATGGTCTTCGCCGTCATCTTCAACCTCCTCACCCAGCTGAACCTGGCCACGGAGTGGCAGCAGATCGTGAAGGGGGTGATCATCCTGGCCGCCGTCCTCATCCAGCGACCCGGGCGCGACTGACGATCGATGCCACGCACGAACAGCGACGCGCCGATCGGTGTTGGTCCGACAGGTCCGCCCTCGAGATCGGTCTGGACGTCCACGGAGTTGAAGAGAAGGGAACGACATGTCAAGCATCAAACGACTTGCGCTATTGATGGCGCTTCTCGTCATCGTCGCGTCAGCCTGTACCAGCGACGATGACGGGGGCGATGAAGACATCTGCTGCGACCATCCGCGGCACCCTCCGGGGACAAGTGCTGAGCTCGGCGACACGGTGACCATCGTGGCCAGCGTGCCTCCCACCGACCATGGCTGGCTCGGTCAGGTCGCCGCGAAGGCGCAAGAGGCCGCCGACCAGTGGGACGACGTCGACTTCCGGTTGGTGGAGGCCGCCGACGCCGACAGCCAGGCGTCGCAGATCGAGACCCTCATCAACGAGAAGCCTGACGCGATCGTGGTCCTCCCGTATGACGGCGAGGCGCTGACACCTGTCGCGGAGAAGGCGATGGAAGCCGGCATCCCCGTGATCAACGTCGACCGCCTCTTCGCGACACCCGAGGCGGCCCGGGCGACCATCCTGGGAGACAACTACGGGATCGGCGTCAAAGCCGCTGAGTTCCTCGCCGGCAAGCTCGACTGCAACGGCAACGTCGTCGAGATCCAGGGCATCGCCGGCATCTCGGTCACCGAGGATCGCTCCGCCGGCTTCGCCGACACGATCGAGGAACTTGTGCGGCGACGGCATCAAGATCGTTGCGCAACAGCCCGGGGACTTCAGTCCGGACACGGGCCTCGAGGTCATGGAGGCGATCCTGCAGGCGAACGACGACATCGATGCCGTGTACACGCACGACGATGACATGGCAGAGGGCGTCGTCGCTGCGATCGAGAACGCCGGCCGCGAGGACGAGATGATCCTCACCGGTGTCGGAGGCTCGTGTGCCGCCTTCGACAGCATCGAGGCGGGTGGCCTCTACGCGGCGACCTACCTCTACAGCCCGACGATGGCGGGCTCTGCCGTGAACATGGCCCGGCTGATCGCGCAAGGTCGAGGCATGTCCGACCTCTTGGAGCCCGAGGTTCCGTCGGAGATCATCGTGCCTCCGACCGAGGTGACGCCGGACAACGTGGGTGACCTGCGGGACCTCTGCTTCAACTAGGAGGCTGCAAGTGGCGTCGGCCCCAGATCCCCGGAAGCGTTTGCCGTCGGGGATCTGGGGCAGTGCCGATCAGTAGATTGGCCGTCAGCCGATCTGCTCGGCCAGCCCGATGAGGATGCCTTCGGGGCCGCGGACGTAGCAGAGCCGATACACGTCTTCGTACTGGACCACTTCGTCGACGAGCTGCGCGCCCTGGTCGCGGAGCCGGGCGAGCGCATCGTCGAGGTCGTCCACGGCGAACATGACGCGCAGGTAGCCCAGAGCGTTCACCGGAGCGTTCCGGTGATCGGCGACCACAGGCGGCGCGAGGAATCGCGAGAGTTCGATCCGGCTGTGGCCGTCGGGCGTACGCATCATGGCGGTCTCGACGCGCTGGTCGCGCAGTCCAGTGACGCGCCCTGACCAGTCTCCTTCGATCATGGCTCGCCCTTCGAGTTCGAGGCCTAACTCTGCGAAGAAGGCGATGGCGGCATCAAGCGATTCCACCACGATGCCGACGTTGTCCATCCGTTGAAGGGTCATGCCGCCATTCTTGCAGTTCGCGAAGTTCACCCGGTTCGAGAACCTTCAGCCCCCACCGATAAGGGCTCGCGCGATCCGAGCCATGTTGAGCCCGTTCGGACACGAGGCGTAGGCTCGGCCGATGCCGACATGCGCCTCTTGCGCGCACGAGAATCGGGACGGCGCGAAGTTCTGCGAAGCGTGCGCCACACCCCTGGTCGCGCCTGCCCGCGCGATCGCTGATGAACGCAAGGTCATCACGGCGCTCTTCTGCGATCTGGTCGGGTTCACCGCCACCTCGGAGGCCGCCGATCCCGAGGACGTGGACGCGATGCTCGCCGTCTACTTCGCGATGGCACGCGCGGAGATCGAATCCTTCGGCGGGATCGTGGAGAAGTTCATCGGGGACGCGGTGGTCGGGGTCTTCGGAGTCCCCGCCGCCCATGAGGACGATCCAGAACGGGCGGTCAGAGCGGGCTTGCAGATCGCCGAGGAAGCGGAGCAACTCGAGGCCCTCGGCGGGGCGCCGCTGAAGCTCCGGGTCGGGATCAACACCGGGGAGGCCCTGGTGCGCCTCGGGATCGCTCCGACTTCGGGGAAGGGGTTCCTTTCGGGTGACTCGATCAACACCGCCTCGCGGATCCAGTCGGTGGCCCCCGAGATGGGCGTGGCGGTAGGCCTGGGCACCTACGAAGCGACCGCCGCTGCCTTCGACTACGACGAGCTCGAGCCCGCCGTGCTCAAGGGCAAGTCCGATCCGGTGCGCGTCTTCCACGCGAAGGCGCCGAGGGCTCGGCTGGGGACCGACCTCACCCGAACCCACGACACCCCGTTCATCGGCCGGGAGATCGACCTCGCGATCATCAAGCGCGTCTTCGAAAAGACGGTAGCCGCCGGGTCCCCGCAGCTCATCACGGTGGTCGGGGAGCCGGGTCTGGGCAAGAGCCGGATCGTGGCCGAGCTCGGGCGCTACGTCGACGACCTCCCCGCACGGATCACCTGGCGCCAGGGCCGATGCCTTCCCTACGGCGAAGGCATCACGTTCTGGGCGCTCGGCGAGATCCTCAGAGGGGCACGCGGGGATCCTGGAGTCCGACCCCCCGGAGGCGGCCACCGCGAAGCTCGATGAGGTGCTTCCCGAAGGTCCGGAGCGCGCATGGTTCCGCCAACGGCTCCTCCCGTTGCTCGGTATCGAGGCGACGTCCACCGCCGAGCGGGAAGAGCTGTTCACCGCGTGGCGGCGGTTCCTCGAGCACATCGCCGAGCAGGGTCCCACCGTGATCGTGTTCGAGGACCTGCATTGGGCCGACGAGGCCATGCTCGCGTTCCTCGAACACCTGGCCGGTCGGGCCGAGGCCGTGCCGCTCCTCGTGATCGGTACGGCCCGTCCTGAGCTGTTCGAACGCCGGGCCGGCTACGCCGCAGGCCTGCGGAACATCACCAATATCAACCTCTCGCCGCTGTCGGAAGAAGAGACGGCGCGACTCGTCTCCGCACTCCTTGAGACCTCCGTGGTCGCCGCTGAACTCCAACGGCCCATCGTGGACCGTGCGGGTGGCAACCCCCTCTACGCCGAGGAGTTCGTCCGCCTGCTGAAGGACAAGGATCTGTTGGTCAACAAGGACCAGCGCTGGCAACTGCGCGAAGGGGCCGAGGTTCCGTTCCCGGATTCGGTGCAGGCGCTCATCGCTGCTCGGCTGGACACGCTGTCCTCGGACGCGAAGTCGGTGCTCGCCGACGCCGCGGTGATCGGGAAGGTCTTCTGGGCCGGCGCGATCGCGCAGATGGGCGAATCGACCTCTCCGACGTGTCCGATTCGCTCCGGGACCTCTCCCGCAGGCAACTCGTTCGTCCTGCCCGAGGTTCCTCGATCGAGGGCGAGGCCGAATACGCGTTCTGGCATGTGCTCACCCGCGACGTCGTCTACGGGCAGCTCCCGCGAGCCTCGAGAGCATCCCGCCACGCCGCCGCCGCCCGATGGCTCGAGTCCAAGGCCCCCGAGCGGGTTGAGGACCTAGCCAATGTCCTCGCCTACCACTACACGACGGCCTTGGAGCTGGCTCGAGCTGCGGGTGACACCGAGCAGGCCGATTCCCTGGAACCTCCCGCCCTTCGGTTCCTCACACTCGCTGGGGAGCGCGCCCTCGGCTTGGACACGACCGCTGCGTTGGCAGGTTTCCAACGCGCGCTCAAGCTGACCCCGCCCGGGCATCCAGAACGCACCGAGGTCCTCTTGCTCCTTGCCGACGCTGCCCGACAAGCGGGACGTCCGAAGGATGCGGCCCAGGCATTGGAAGAGGCGATCGTGGATCTCCGTCGGCTCGGGGATATCCCCGCGGCCGCGCTCGCGATGGTGAGGCTTGCCGGCGTCCTGCGCCGACTCCTCGATCAACGAGGCTTCGAACTCCCCGCGGAGGCTCTGGCGCTGCTCGAACCACTACCGCCCGGGCAGGAACTCGTCGAGGCGCTGACCGAGATGGCCTACATGAACGACAGAGCGGCCTCGCCCGAGGAAGAGCTGGCCTGGTCCGAGAAGGCGCTCGAGTTGGCAGAACGACTCGGTATCGACCCACCCCCAACGGCGCTGGGATCGAAGGGGAGCGCTCGAGTCGATCTCGGTGACGCGGGGGGCCTCGAGGACTGCCGGCAAGCGCTTGCCCTCGCCATCGAGCGGGGACAAGGGTGGGAGGCAGCGGCCCTCTACAACAATCTCGGAAGTGCTTTGGCCGACTTCGAAGGACCGCGTAGCGCGTTGGAAGCTTGGCGCGAAGGTTTGCTGTTCTCCGAACAGCGAGGGATCGCCGAGTGGGGTCATCACATGAAAGAGAACATCGGCGCCTTGGCGCTCGTCGAGATGGGGTCCCTCGACGAAGCCCTCGACGTCCTGACGACGTTGGGCCGTGAGTTCGAGGCCCTTGCCGACGATGAAGGTGTTGCTGATGTTGCCTGCTATCAGCTCACGGTCCAGCTGATGCGAGGCGAGGCCACACCTTCAGCGCTGGAGGAGTCGCTGCACTACGTCGAGCGCTCGCTCGAGGCGATCGATGAACGAACCGGAGATCTGGTCACGCTCGTCTTCTTCTTGTACCAAGCAACCCTGTTCGCTGCAGCGATCGGCGACCGCGAGCGAGCCGTGCTCAACCTGAGGCGGATCTCGGTTATCCCCCATGCCGGGGCGACCGACGTGTACGCACCCTGCCTTCCCCAGCTGGTCCGGGTAGCGCTGTCATGCCGGGATACCGACGTGGCTGAGCAACTGCTCATCAAGGCCGACCGGCGAAATCCGTATTCGGAACTCGCCGCGATGACGGCAGGAGCGGCGATCGCGGAAGGCCGAGGCACGATCGAGGAAGCCGCGGAGTCCTACGCCGCTGTCGCCAGCCGCTGGGAGCGGTTCGGGCACGTCCCCGAGCAGGGGTTCGCTCTCCTGGGCCAGGGACGGTGCCTCCTCGGGCTCGCCCGACCAACCGAGGCGACGCCCGTCCTTCAGCACGCCCGGGGGATCTTCGAAGGACTCCGGGCCGCGCCTGCCCTCTCCGAGATCGACACGCTCCTGAGACGAGCGAGGGCGCCGGGTCCGTAGATGGCCTGGCCGGTCGGATCGGTCTGATGCTGGTTCAACCAGCGGGCGAACACCCGGTGATCGTCGGGCGCGTTCTCGCTCGTCGACACGTAGTCCATCACGCGGAGCGATACCGTCCGTTTCACGCCGTCGATCGCTCGGAGATCGAGGATCTTCTGGAGGAGTTCGTCCTCGTCATCGGCGACGACGCACGCGAGGATGTCGAAGTCGCCGACCACGACGTCCGCTTCGGGTTCGCCGTCCGGTTCGACGCCGATCGCCTCCCCGATCTGGGGGAGCAGCGTTTCAGGATCGGCGACGCGAACGTGGATCATGACGAGAGCCGTGTGGAGGCGGTAGGTGCTCCTCCGGACCTTCGCCGCGCCCAATACGATGGCGTTCGGCGGGTCCTCGGACCCGCCCCCACCGGGCAGCAAGTCCAGTTGGTCGTCCAGTCCGGCGAGCGCCTCGAAGGTCACGACCTGGAAGACCTTGTACGGGCCGGTGACCGAGGCCACGTACCGGAGCCCGGGCGTAGGCATCTGACCTTGGTCCCGGATCTTCCCGACCAGCTTGTAGTTTCCCGTGGGATCGAACACGAACGCGGTGTTCATACCAACCCCTCCCTGAGCGAAGCCGTAGTTCACCCTCTTTCCACGCGGATGGCAAGCCGCGTGTCACAAGATGGCGATCGGGTTGACGGGCGAGCCCGTCCCTCCGGGGATCCGCAGAGGTGCGGCAACGAACTGGAAGTCCCATCGGCCCAACGACGCGCATGCATCTCGCAATCCCTCGAGGGTCAGGTAGTCCAGAAGGTGCACCCCCATCCCGTTGATGGCGAGCACGTGGATCGGGAACGCCACGCCTTCTGTCGTGCTGGGTGCGGTGTCGCTGTTCCCGTCGGAACCGAGCGCCGCCACCTGGCGATCCGCGACGAACGTCATCGCGGTGGGGTGCAACCCCGCAACGGATCCGTTCCCGTCCGTGTCCCCGAGCTCCGCCAGGCGCTGAGCGTATCCGGTCCGAACGAGCAGGATGTCGCCAGGACCGACCGTCACACCTTGCGCTTCCTCGGCGGCCTCCAGGTCGTCGCGATACACGTTCTCTCCAGGCTCGAGCCACGACCGATCTCGAACCCCCGGCACGTCCAGCAGGACACCACGGCCGACGAGTCCTTCGTGCAGCGTCTCAACTGAGAGGGAGGCGGCTCCGTCGGCGCTTACCGTGGTGGCGGTCTCGAAGCCGTTGTAGAGCGAGCCCCGGTAGCTGACGTGGCAGAGGGCATCGATGTGACTCTGGCTCGGGTGGTGGTAGTCCTGGCCCACGTAGTCCATCTCGAATCGCAGTGGGTCCTCACCCTCGTCGCCCAGCGCGGTCATGTGATGGTCGGCAGGCTTCGGATTGTGGGCCGAGGTTCGGGTATCGAGCGGGCGGCCCAAGCTGACGGTCCGACCGTCACGCACGAGGGCCGCGCCGGCAACGACCGTGGCCTCGCTGGCGTAATGGAGCGTCCCACGCTCGTCCCCCTCACCCCATCGTCCCCACGTGGACAGCGCATCGAACAGCTCGGCGAACGCCTGCCCGCTCATCTCCGCTCGTTGCCCCCCGCCACCGTTCATCGCGCTCGATCCTTCCCTCGTCGGTCAGTGCGCCACCTCGCGCCACCCTGAGCACGGCCGCTTGTCCGGCCCCTTGTCCGGGCGGGCCCGCAGCCGGCTGCCTCCTACGTGCCTAGCATCTGTAGAGCAACTCGGAGGCACTCCAAGGCACTCAGCGCCAGGCGACAGCAACGACCTCGCATGGCTCGAAGATGCCCTTGAGGCTTACGGTCCGAGGATCCGAGACCGCGACTGAACCCCCGGCGGCCTGGACGGTCTCCGAGCTCACCAGGATCTCCTCGCCCGCGGCGAGCGCCCCGATCCGGGCAGCGGCGTGAACGCCCTTGCCACTCCAGTCGGGACCTTCCTTGGTGGCTTCGGCCTGGTGGAGTCCGATCCGCACTGTCGGTGAGAAGCCCTGCTCACGGCGATGATCCGCCAGAACCCGTTGGATAGCCACCGCGCATGCGATCGCGGACGCAGGGTCGTCGAAGGAAACGAAGAACCCATCGCCCGTGGTCCGCACGACCTCACCTCCGTGGCGGGCAACGACTGATGCGAGCAAGTCGTTGTGCCACCGAACCAGATGCCCCCAAGCTTCGTCTCCGATGAACTCCGCCAGGGTCGTGGACTCGACGATGTCGGTGAACATGAACACCCTCTCCATCCGTGGGCCGGCGGACGCCTTGGCGTCTCCGGCGGCCTCCGCTGCGCGGCGCACGTCGGTTTCTGCGCCAAGCCGCTCAAACGTCGAGTGGGCCGCGTGGAACTCGAGGACCGCCTGTCGCTCGTTCCCGTTCGCACGAAAGGCATCAGCGAGGCCCATCCTCGCCTGGGCGCACTCGTAGGGGGCTCCCACCTCAGTCCACAGGTGCATGCCCTCCTGGAAGCGCCTGCCGGCTTCCACGGCTTCACCTTCTGCCAGGAGGAGGAACCCCATCGAGGTGGCCGCGCTCGCCCTGAGTGCCTTGGTGCCGAACAAGGTGGCGATCCGGTCCAGCTCCACAGCGGCTTCGCGGGCGGTCCCCAGTTCATCTGCGGTGGCGGCGATCTGGACCTCGGCCGCCAACAAGGGCGCACGACGCAAGTCGGTGTTGGGCGGGGCCTCGAGCGAGGCGATCTGGGGCTGATTCTCCAGCGAGTCTCGGATCGACCCCGCGGCCGCCGCGACATCCCCTTGGGCCAACCGGAGGAGGGCCAGGCCGGGATTTGGATCCCATCCCTGCTCGTGCGCCTCCAGGAAGGCTTCCTCCGCACCCGCAAGGTTTCCCAACCGCAGGCGGATCTGTCCGAGCTCGGCCAAGGCCCAGCCCACATCGGTCCGTGAGTATCTGCGGAGCTCGATCGACGCCTCCAGCGCCTCGACCTCGGCGTCGTCCCAATCCCCGCGGAGCCGGAGGATCTCTGCACGGTGGACGCGACACAGCCCGTGAAAGCCGCCGGTCGCGTGCCGACGGCACCAGCGGTCCATGGCGATGGTCCATTCCTCGGCTCGGTCGAACTCGGCTAGCCCCTGGAAGGCGCACACCGTGCTGCAGTACAGGAGTGCAGTGCTGACGGGATCCAGCTCCCCGGACAGCGCTGCCACGGCGGTCTCATCCAGGACAGCGAGCCCCTCCTGGAGATGTCCCAGGAAGATGAGGATACGAGCCTCGGCGTTCCTCCCATGGATCCGGATGGCCGGAGCGCCCAGCCGCGTCCCGATGTCGACGGCCAGGCGCGCGTGTAGCAGGGCTTGATCGAGGTCACCGGCGAGAACGGCCGTCCAAGCATGGACAACCGCGAGCCGACCGTGGACCGCGGAGTCTGGATGATCGGCCAGGAGACTCTCAGCTCGCTGGATCCACCCTCGCGCGGGTGCCAGGAGCCCTGTGTACAGGAGCAGCGTGGCCACCTGCTCCGCCGCCCCGGCCCCCCGTTCGTCTTCGCCAGCACGCACGGCCGCCGCGTGAACGCGCTCCCAGGCGTCGATGGCCTCCTCCGGATGGCCCGCCAGGTACGCGGTATCCGCGAGGGTCGCAAGGGCATCCAGGTTGAGTCCGCGGGTGTGATCGGCTTCCGAGAGGAGCGCGTAGGCCTCGTCCCAGGCCTTCCGATCCATGGCCTCACGCGCCTGATCGAGGACCGAGTCATCCGCAGGCTGGTTCATGTGCCCCTCCGGTTCCTGGGGACATCCTAGCCGTGCCTCCGTGGCCCCTGCATGCAAGAAGGTCGTGGAGAACGATCGGAGCGGTTCGGATCGCGCCGCGCTCGTCTTCGTGATTACGCACCCTTGAAGCGACCTTAAGGTCACGGTTAACCCTTGCGGAGGAAGATGCTCTCGAGGGGGAACGAGTTGTCGCGCACGACCTTGCTCGTCATCACGATCGCGGGATTGGTCGCCTTCATCGTAGGCGGTGGCGTCGCGTTGGTGGACGACGGTAGTCCGACACCCACGCCGTCGACTACACCGACGGTGTCAGCGTCTTCTTCGCCGCCAACGCCAGCGTCGCCCTCCCCGTCCGTCGATCCATCCGAGGCTCCTCCCGAAGACGGCAACGAGGGTAGCGATCGAGGACACGGCGGCGGGGGAGATGAAGACGGACACGGAGGTGAGCACGGCGGCGAGGGTGAAGGTTGATTCCTGACCTGGCCAATCGCGTCCGAACCGTGCCATCGTCCTGGGTGGATGGAACCGGACATCGAGGCCGCGCTGCAGAAGAGCTTCCTCGGACGCCTGCCACGCGAGCTGGTCGATCGTCTCGTCGAGGGCCAGCTGCGGATGGACGTCCCGGCGGACACGACGATCTACCGGGAGGGCGAGGCGTCCCGGGCGTTCCTGGTCATCTCCGGCTTGTTCCGACTCTTCCTGGTCTCCGGTGACGGTCGGCAGGTCACGATCCGGTACGGCAGGCCTTCGGACGTCCTGGGGACGGCGCTCGTCGTCGGCGGCCCGCTGGACGTGCGGGCCCAGACGCTCGCGTCCAGCATGATCCTGGGGATCGACGTGGGTCGGCTGGAGGAGGCTGCTCGCCGCGACGCGGCGGTGGCCTACGCCATGTCCCAGGAGGTCAGCCATCGCCTCGACGAGACGCTGCAGCAGATGGCGATCACCGCCTTCGGCTCGGTGAAACAGCGGGTCGCCTCGCAGCTGCTGCAGCTCGCCACCACGAAGAACCGCTCCGACGCCCAGCTGTCGGCGCACCTTTCCCAGCAGGAGCTGGCCGACGCGGTGGGATCGGTGCGCGAGGTCGTCGCGCGGGCGCTGCGGGATCTCCGTGCGGCCGGGATCGTCGCCACCTCGACGGACGAGGTCGTGATCCTCGACGCCGCTCGGCTCTTCGACGAGTCGTGGGGCTCGCAGCGTCCGTGACTCCGGTTCCACGACGTCACTACTCAAGTCACTGACGCTGGGTAGCCGCTGCTCGCACCCTAGATAGCACGTGGCATGGAACCGATTTCGGAGACAAGGAGCACCGTAATGGCCCTGTTCATCATCATCACCGTCCTGGCATTGGCGGTGTTCGCGCTCGCCGTGACATGGGGCGGCCTGACCAACGAACGGATGCGCTGACCAAGCCGGCGCTGGGCCCCCAGCGCCCGTGCACCCTGGGCGAGGAGCTTGCTCCTTTCGCGGGCAACCGGGGTGCACGTGCGGTGGGGGTCGGCCAGGGCGAACCAGAACACCACCCGATCGGGCCGATGTGCGGTCCGGGGGTGCGGCGTGCACGGCACCAGCTCTCCCACCATCGCCTTGCAACTACCTGCACTTGCATCGGTTCGGGGGTTGATGCTTAGGTGAGGGGCAACGGAAGCCTGCGACCGAGGGGGGACGGCTTCCAATGACAGGCCCGGACCCGAAACAGGCTCGGACGCATCTTCGTGTCTCCGTGCTGGGAGGATTCAGGCTCGAGGAGGATGGCGTCCGCGTCCTGGTCCCGGACGGTTCCCAGCGTCTGCTGGCATTCCTGGCGCTGAACGGCCGATCGATCCGCCGCAGCGAGGCGGCCGGGACACTCTGGCCCGCCGTCACCGAAGACCACGCGTCTTCGAGCCTCAGATCTGCCCTCGCGAGGTTGAGCCCTCGGGCTCGGGCCAGCGTCTTGGCCACCTCGAAGGAGATCGGACTCTCACACGATGTCGCCGTTGATCTCTGGGATTCCCGGGACTTGGCCCACCTGTTGACGACCGCGGCACGCGCCCCAGCGTTCGAACCTGATGTCGATGTCGTCGTCGACCTCTCGAACGAGATCCTGCCTGGTTGGTACGACGATTGGGTACTCGTCGAGGCCGAGGCCTGGCGGCAAGTTCGCCTCCACGCCCTTGAGGCCCTCGCAGACAGCCTCTCCAGCAGACAGCAGTACGGCGACGCTGCGACGGCAGCGCTCGCGGCCGTCAAGGCCGAGCCGCTTCGTGAGAGTCCTCGTGCCGCGCTGATCCGCGTCCACATCGCCGAGGGCAATCCTTCAGAGGCCCTTCGAGAATTCGCGCAGTACGGCGAGCTCCTACGACTGGAACTCGGTATCGAACCCACCGAGCGGCTTCGCGCCCTCGTGGGCGAACTCTTGCCGGTCACGGGCCGGTAACGCCCCGTCGTCTGAGATGGCGAGGTGGACGAGACCTCGATCGTCGCTCTGCTCACCCTCCGGACTTGGCGAGAGGAAGGGTCCTCGAACCCTTGGCGTCTTGAGATCAGCACGACCACCGACGTCGCGTTAGGTCTTCAAGCCGCTTGGACCGTGTCCACGAAGGCACAGGTGATGGATGCGGTGAACGTGTTCTTGGACGATGCCTTGGCGATGGATTGACGAGCGGGCGGTCACGTGGCTGTCACGTCCCGGTCACGAACGATGCCCACCCTGATCGGAAGAACGTGAGGGAGCGCAGCGGGTTCCGATTCGGCTGAGGGCAGGGGGAGGAAGACCGATGGGGAACAAGACCGATTCGATCGATCCGGTGACGATCGTCGAGAGCACGGAGGTTCGTCCGTTCCGGGTCGACGTCCCGCAGGAGGCGATCGACGACCTCCGTCGGCGCATCGATGCAACGCGTTGGCCGAGCATGGAGCTCGTCGAGGATCGGTCGCAGGGCGTGCAGCTGGCGACGATGCGCGAGCTCGCCGGCTATTGGACCACCGAGTACGACTGGCGAGCGTGCGAGACGCGATTGAACGCGCTTCCACAGTTCACGACCGATATCGACGGGGTCGAGATCCATTTCATCCACGTGAGGTCGCGGCACGAGAACGCGTTGCCGCTGATCATGACGCATGGCTGGCCCGGCTCTGTCGTCGAACTGCTCGAGACCATCGGCCCGCTGACCGACCCGACCGCGCACGGCGGCAAGGCCGAAGACGCGTTCCACCTCGTGCTGCCGTCCCTGCCCGGCTACGGCTTCTCGGGGGAGCCCGCCAGCCTCGGCTGGGACTCCGCCCGTACCGGACGCGCGTGGGCGGAGCTGATGCACCGCCTCGGCTACACCCGCTACGTCGCTCAGGGCGGCGACGTGGGTGCCCTCGTTACGGACCTGATGGGTCGTCAGGCGGTCGAAGGGTTGGTGGGCTACCACCTGAACCTGCTCACGGCCGTGCTTGCGATCGGCGACCACCTGCCCAAGGAATCCGAACAGGAACGCGCAGCCGCCGAGGCGTTCGCGTTGTTCAAGCAAGACGGCTTCGGCTATTTCCTGGAGATGGCTACGCGGCCGCAGACGATCGGGTACGCCCAGATGGATTCACCGGTCGCTCTGGCGGCTTGGCTGCTCGATCACGACACGGACAGCTACCAGAAGATCGCCGGCGCCTTCGTCGACGGCAAGCCCACGGGCAACCTGACGCGGGACCGGATCCTCGACAACATCACGCTGTACTGGCTGACCGGCACCGCGACGTCGGCGGCCCGCTCGTACTGGGAGGACGCAAGAGCGCTGGCCGCGGCGCTTGCGAGCGGCCAGCCTCCGCCGCCGGTCTCGGTGCCGGTCGGGTTCACCACGTTCCCCGACGAGATCTGGGCGTCGCCTCGGAGCTGGGTCGAGGCGGTCTACCCCGACCTGGCGTACTTCAACGAGGCCGACAGGGGTGGGCACTTCGCCGCCTGGGAGGAGCCGGAGCTCTTCACCAACGAGTTGCGCGCCGCGTTCAGCTCACTGCGCTGATCGCCGCCCCGGTTTCCGGTCGCAGCTCTGGCCCAGAAGAACGAGGAGGAGCGATGGCTCAGAAGACCACCGCAACGGCATCCGTGACGGTGATCGACGACACGAGCATCCGCCCGTTCCGGGTGGACGTGGCGGCCAAGACGATCGACGAGATGCGCCGACGCATCGTCGCGACGCAATGGCCCGAACGAGAGACCGTGGACGATTCGTCCCAAGGCGTCCAGCTCCAGACGATCCAGGAGCTGGCCCATTATTGGGCGACGGACTACGACTGGCGCACGTGCGAAGCGACGCTGAATGCCCACCCGCAGTTCATGACCGAGGTCGACGGACTGCAGATCCACTTCATCCACGCTCGATCGAAGCATGAGCATGCCTTGCCGCTCGTGATCAACCACGGATGGCCGGGTTCGATCATCGAACAGCTCAAGATCATCGATCGGCTCACCGATCCCACCGCCCATGGCGGAGCGCATCGGACGCCTTCCACGTCGTCGTCCCGTCGATGCCGGGCTACGGGTTCTCGGCCAAGCCGACGGGAACAGGGTGGGGCCCGGAGCGCATGGGTCGAGCTTGGGACCAACTGATGACGCGCCTCGGCTATGACCACTACGTGGCGCAAGGCGGCGACTGGGGTGCGTTCGTCGTGGATCAGATGGGCCTGCAGGCACCCAAGGGCCTGCTCGCCATCCACACCAACATGCCCGCCACCGTGCCGGCCGACGTCGACAAGGCGTTGTTGGCCGGCGACCCGCCGCCGTCCGGGCTCTCGGCGGAGGAGCGACGCGCCTATGAGCAGCTGGAGCGCACGTTCCAACAGGTCGAGTACGCCAAGTACATGGCGGCGCGCCCGCAGACCCTGTACGGCATCGCGGATTCACCGGTCGGTTTGGCCGCATGGCTCCTCGATCACAACGATGCCGACGGCCAGCCTGCCGCAGCGGTGGCGTCGGCTCTGCACCGGATCACGAGTACCACGGGCGAACTGACGCGCGATGAGGTCCTCGACAACATCACGCTCTACTGGGTCACGAACACCGGGATCTCTGCGTCTCGCCTCTACTGGGAGTACAAGGGTGGCTTCTTCAACGCGAAGGGGGTCACCATCCCCGTCGCGATCAGTGTGTTCCCGAGTGAGCAATATCAGGCTCCGCGGACCTGGGCCGAACAGGCGTACAGCAAGCTCGTCTACTTCAATGAGGTCGACAGGGGCGGTCACTTCGCGGCGTGGGAGGAGCCACAGCTGTTCGCCGAGGAGATCCGAGCCGGGTTCAGGTCGCTACGCTGAGACCGAACCATGGCTAGGGGGAAACCGTGACAGACGGGTTCGTGTCGGTGCTCTTGACGCAGTCGTGGGTTGAAGCTGAGCTCACCAAGGGTCGGCTCGAGGCCGAAGGCATCTCCGCCCATCTCAAAGGGGAAGGGGACGGCCCGTATCCCACAGGCCCGACCGAGGTGTTCGTTCCGTCGGCTTCGGAGGCGCAGGCGCGCCGCATCGTCGAAGCGATCGGAAGGGGAGCGTACGAGCTTGCGGATCCCGCCGAGGATGAAGCCGGTGATGCGCCGACGCGCGAATGAGGCCACGCGCCTCCCATGCACGCCCAGACGGCGGCACAGCGCCGCGGCTGTTTCCGGGTCGTCCCCTGCGTCATGATGGGGCGTGCCCGCGCTCAGTGACTACCCCACCGGAACGGTCACGTTCCTATTCACCGACATCGAGGGGAGCACGCGGCTCGTCCAGAACCTGGGCGAGGGCTACCCTCCGCTGCTGGAGCAGCATCACGACATCGTTCGCTCGGCGGTCGGGGCCAACGACGGCATGGTCGTCAGCACGGAAGGTGACTCGTTCTTCGCCGTGTTCCCTGAAGCGCCCACGGCGTTGCGCGCCGCGGTCCAGGCGCAGCTCGCGCTCGAGGGTCATGCCTGGCCCGACGAAGCACGGATCCGCGTGCGTATGGGGCTCCACACCGGCGAGGGTCGGATCGGTGCGGGGTCCTACGTGGGGATCGACGTGCATCGCGCCGCGAGGATCGGCTCGGCGGGTCACGGGGGCCAGGTGCTCGTCTCGGCCAACACGGCACAGCTGTGCGAACAGACGCTGCCGTCCGAGGTGTCGTTGACGGACCTGGGGGAGCATCGACTGAAGGATCTGCTGCAGCCGGAGCGCATCTTCCAAGCGGAGCATCCGGCGCTCGCCGACCGGTTCCCGCCCCTGATGACCCTCACGGGCCGCCCGAACAACCTGCCCACCCAGGCCTCCGAGCTCGTGGGCAGAGATCTCGAGCTCCGAGAGATCGGGGACCTCCTCGCCGATCCGGGCGTGCGGCTGCTGACGTTGGTCGGGCCGGGGGGCATCGGCAAGACGAGGCTTGCGCTGCACGTGGGGGCGGAGCACGCCGACCTCGCGCCCGACGGCGTCTACTTCGTCGACCTCTCGATGGCGAACGACGCCGATGCGGCGTTCGATGCCGTAGCGCGGGTGGTCGGGGCATCCGGCACGGGCGGGCCGCTCGACCTCTTGCGTGGCCACCTGGCCTCGAGGCGCCTGCTCCTGGTGCTCGACAACCTCGAACAAGTGATGGACGCAGCAGGAGGCATCGCGGAGCTCCTGCGATCCTCCTCGGGCCTTCGGGTCCTGGTGACGAGCCGAGAGGCCTTGCGGATCCGCGGTGAGCGCCTGTACGCCGTGCAGCCATTGACGCTCCCTGGCGACGGTGGGTCGGCGGATGCCGTCGAACGTTCGGCGGCAGGGCGACTCTTCGTGGAGCGCGCACGTGATGCACGTCCGGGCTTCGAGCTCACCGACGACGACGCTCCGATCGTGGCCGAGTTCTGCGCCCGGCTCGATGGGCTTCCCCTCGCGATCGAGTTGGCCGCTGCGCGGATCGCCCTGTTCTCGCCGGGGGAGTTGCTCGACCGGCTGCGCGAGCACGGCGGTGTCCTCGGCGGCGACGCGCGCGACCTCCCGGAGCGTCAGCAGACGCTTCGGAGCACGATCGAGTGGAGTGAGCGCCTCCTGGATGAGGACGAGCGCTGGACGTTCCGCCTGTTCTCGGTCTTCGCGTCCGCTCGCATCGAGGCCGTGGAGGCGGTCGCCGAGCGGTTGGACGGCGATGGTGGAACCAACGTCCTCGCGACACTCGTGTCGCTGGTCGACAAGAGTCTCGTCCGCAGCCTCGATGAGGCCGGTCACCGCCGGCTGGCGATGCTCGTGACGATCCGCAACTACGCCGCCGAGCGGCTCGACGAGATGCCGGAACGCGATGAGGTCCGTCGCGCACATGCGGAGCATTTCGCCGATGCCGCACACGAGCAGCGGGGGCGTCTCACCGGTCGGGAGCGGACCAAGGTTCTCACCGAGCTGGAGGCCGACCTCGGCAACCTGCGCGCCGCGTGGCGCTATTGGGTGGATGCGGGCGACCTGGGTCGGCTCGACGCGATGCTCGACGCGCTCTGGACGCTCCACGACGACCGCGGGTGGTACCACGGAGCGATCGAGCTCTCGAACGACCTGCTCTCCGTGCTCTCGGCGGCGCCGGCGACGGCGGAGCGTGCCGCGCAGGAGATCACGGTGCGGACGAGCCTCGCTCGCGGGCTCATGGCGATCCGCGGATACACCCAAGAGGTCGCGGACATCTACGCCGATGCGCTCGTCCAGCTCGAGGAGACGGGAGAGCCATCGGACGCGGTACCGCTGCTACGGAGCCTCGGCAGCCTCTACCTGTACCGCGGTGAGTTCGCCAAGGGGATCTCGATCGGCGAACGGCTCCTCGAGCTCGCAGGACACGAGGAGCCCGCGCTCCAGGCGGAGGGCCACCTGCGCATCGGCACCAACCTCGTGTCGCTCGGTCGCGTCGACGAGGGCCTCGATCACCTCGATCGTGCGATCGGCTTGTTCGATCCGCAGCAGCACGGCTCGGGCCGCCTGCGGCTGGGCGCCAGTCCCGGGGTGGTGCCGTACACGACCTCGGCGTTCGTGCTCTGGTCGATCGGACATCCCGCGCGGGCGATCGAGCGGGGTGCGGGCGCCTTGCGCATCGCGGCCGAGCTGCGGCATCCGTACAGCGCGGCGTACGCGCTCTTCCACGTGGCCTTCCTCGACGTGTGGCGCAGGGACTGGGCGAGCGTGCACGACCGGGCGTCGCAGGTGCTGGGCATCGCCGAGGAGCAGGACTACCAGGTGTGGAGAGCGCTTGCGCTCATCTTCCTCGGCGTCTCCGAGACGGCGTTGGGTCACCACGCCGAGGGCATGGCGCTCAGCGATCAAGGGATCGCGAGTTACCAGGACCTGACGACGCCGCCGGTCTTCTGGCCGATGCTGCTATCGGTGCGTCCACGTGGGTTCGGGATGGCCGGCCGACCCGAGGAGGGCCTCGAACCCGTCAACCAAGCGATCGAGCTGATGGAAGGCCTCGATAACGTCCTGTTCCCCCAGCTGCCGTTGGTCAAGGGCGATCTCCTCGCGGCCACGACGGGTGCGGAGGACGCTCGAGGCTCGTTCCGCCACGCGTTCGATTGGCCGATGCGGCCGGGGCGCCATCTGGCGACTCCGCGCCGCCACCCGGCTCGCAGAGCTGCGTTCGGCCTCGGGTGAGCCGGCGGGGGAGGAGCGCGCCGCCCTTCACGCGATATTCGAAACCTTCGCGGATGAGTCCGACACGGCGGACCTCGTCGATGCGCGCATCATCCTCAAGGGGCCGGACACACAACCCCCCGCTCACCGTGGGTAACACGTCGCTCGCCGCCTGATCGGCCGAACTGCCATCTCGTCGACTTCGGCCCGACGAAGGCGTCCGTGAAGACCGTCGTCTGCGAGACCCGCCGTTCAGCGATATATCAGGAGGTGCAGCTGCCTGGAGGGGGCCCGCTTTGAACTACCGCAGGATCGCGACCATCACGGGGTGGTTGTGGATCATCACGTTCGTGACCTCGATACCGGCGCGGTTCATCTTCTACGCTCCGGTCTTGAAGGACGGGCAGGAATACATGCTCGGTCAGGGCGACAACGCGATGACGCTGATCGCGTTCGGGGCACTACTCCAGATGATCCTCATCATCGCCAACATCGGGACCACGGTGTTGCCGTATCCGATCCACAAGCGGGTGAACGAAGCCGGGGCACTCGGCTACGTCACGGCCCGCGTGATGGAGTGCGTGTTCATCGCGGTCGGTCTCGTGTGCATGTTGGCCATCTCGACGCTCCGACAGGACGCGCCGAGCGGCTTGGACGCGGCCACCGGTCAAGGACTCGAAGCGGTGTACGAGTGGTGTTTCCGGCTCGGACCGGGCTTCGTCGTCGGCGTCGGGAACGGATTGATCCGGGTTGGCTCATGTACACGTCCCAGTTGGTGCCGAGAGGCCTGTCCATCTTCGGCCTCATCGGTGGCCCGCTGATCATCATCTCCGGTGTCCTCGTCAGTCGACGTCATCGAGGGCGGGGGGTCGGTCCAAGGCCTCATGTCGATCCGGAGGCGTTCTGGGAGTTGTCGCTCAACATCTACCTCATCGTGAAGGGGTTCAGGCCCACCCGTACACATCGGGGTCGGGGTCGCCGGCAACCGCAACCGTCTAGCGAGAGAAGGAGATGAGCGATGCCGAAGGTCTCAAGGGACAGCGCGCCACAACGGCAGGAGACTGGCTCGGTGGTGGACCTCCGCGACGAACTCGACGGCTACACCGTGACCTTCACGGCGCTCGTCGAAGACATCGACGCCACGCCCTTCATGGAGGGGCTTCCGGACGACCGCTGCCAGTGCCCGCATTGGGGCTACGTCATCAAGGGCAGGATGACCGCTCGGTACGCCGACCGCGATGAGGTGTTCGAGGCCGGCGACGCCTTCTATACGCCGCCCGGCCACATCCCGGTGCAGAACGAGCCCGGCACCGAGTTCGTCTCGTTCAGCCCAAGCGAAGCACTGCGCACGAACGAGGCGGTCATGATGAAGAACATGCAGGCGATGCAGGACGGCTCAACGCCGTAGGCGAGGATGGCGCGGTCACGCGCTAGCGGCGGGCGGCCCGGTCAGCACCGTAGGAACGTACTCGAGGAGTTGGATACGGCCGTCGAAGGTGCGGCTGTCGACCATCTCGAGCCCAACATCGGGGTACCCGTCGTAGATCCGGTCCGAACCGGTGCTTCCGGTGATCACCGGGAAGTCCCCACGCGGAAGCGGTGCGAGACCCGCTTTCAGGAGGGAGCGGCACAGCGTCAGGCTGCCGATCGTGGTCATGTCGGCGCCCTCGCTCTTCATCTTCCTCACGACCTCGACGGCGTCTTGGTTGACGAGGCGTGTGTTCGGCCACGCCAAGGGCTCCTTCAAGGTGGTCGAGAAGACGACTTTCGACAAGCCGGCGAGCGCATCGGTGCCTGGCTCGCCTTCGTCCGCGAGTCCCGACATGAGGCGGTACGTATTCGCGCCCATCAGGACCGCGTAGTCGGCATCCGGCCGCTCGCCCAACCACTCAAGATATTCCGGTCCTTGCAATCCCACCAGCCAGGCCAGCCCTCAGCGGCGCCGTAACCATCGAGCGAAGTGACGAAGTCGACGAGTAGTACAGGCATCAGCATCTCCTATGAGCTGTCGTTCGGTCCTTGTACCCCAGAAGCGTAGCGAACCAATCGGCGATGCGTCTCCTCGAGCTGACGTGGAGGTCCCGAGACCTTGGTCCTGTTGTGGACGCAAGCGGGCGGAACCTGCGAGCAGGTGGCCGCGCAAAC
>CAVTEH010000002.1:0-159025 GCA_963733635.1 uncultured Actinomycetota bacterium
GACATGGGGTTCCAGCCGCAGGTCGATCGCATCGTCCGCCACGTGCCCAAGGATCGTCAGACCATGTTCTTCTCCGCCACGCTCGACGGCGCGGTGGGCCGCATCGCCGAGGTCTACACCAGGAACCCGGTGCGCCACGAGATCGAGTCAGAGGGCTACACGGTCGATGAAGCCGATCACCGTTTCATCCCGGTCGAGCAGGCGGAGAAGCTGAAGACGCTGATCCAGCTCGCCCGGCAGGAGGAGGCCACGGGGCTCACGCTGGTCTTCGTCAACACGAAACGCCATGTGGAGACGCTCGCCCGCCAGCTGCGCAACGAGAGCGTTCCCGCCGTGACGATGCACGGCGACATGACCCAGCAGGCTCGGGAACGCGCGCTCCAGCGTTTCGAGGATCGGCACGTGGGCGTCCTGATCGCCACCGACGTTGCGGCGCGCGGCTTGGATCTGGACGACATCACGCTGGTGGTGAACTTCGATCCTCCACAGGACGACAAGGGCTACGTTCATCGGGTCGGACGCACGGCGCGGGCCGGTCGCGCGGGTACCAGCGTGACGTTCGTGACCCCTCAACAGCTCGGTGACGTGAGCCGGATGGCCGCCAGGCTGGATCTGCACGCAGAGTTCGAGCTGGAAGGGATGAAGGTCTCGCCGCCTCGGACCGTGTTCAGCGGGAGCAGCCGGGGGCGCCGCAGCGGTTTGCGGGCACGCAAGAAGCGTCGTTAGAACCCGTCCGGCTCGGCGTTACGGGGAGCTGGCGGCCCCGTCGATGACCTGAAGCCCCGCACGCCGGTGCATCGCCAGGATGTCCGTGGCCGGCACGGGCCGCGAGAAGTAGAACCCTTGACCCAACGTGCATCCACGCGTAGCCAGGAAGTCCCACTCACCCTTGGTCTCGATCCCCTCGGCCAGCGGGATCATGCCCAGGTTGTTGGCCAGCGAGACCATGGCGCTCACCATGCTGCCCGCGTTGTCGTCCTTGTCCACGTCGCGCACGAACGAGCGATCGATCTTCAAGATGTCCACGGGCATGTGCTTGAGCCGCGCCAGGGATGAGTACCCCGTCCCGAAGTCGTCGATGGCGAGCTTGAGTCCACGGTCGTGCATGGCGTTCAACAGCTCGACCGTGCGGTCGGGATCGGTCATGGCGGTCGACTCCGTGATCTCCACTGTGACCCTCGTCGGGTCCATGCCGGCCACGACGATGGGGGAGACGATCTTGTCGACCAGCTCGGGCTGCCAGAGTTGCCGAGGCGACAGGTTGAACCCGATCTCCAGGGTGAGGCCCTCGGCGCGCCACTGCGCGTCCTGCCGACAGATCTCCTCCACGACCCAGTCACCGATCGCTTCGATCAGACCCATCTCTTCGGCCAGTGGGATGAACTCGCCCGGCGAGACCAGGCCCCCGTTCGGCTCGGGCCACCGGATCAACGCCTCGACGCCGAACATCGCACCCGTGTCCAGCTCGATCAGCGGTTGATAGTGCAGCATCCACTGCTTCAGCTCGACGGCCTTCCGCAGGCGGGTCGACATCGACAGCCGGTTCATGGCGTCGCCGTGCTGGCTCGTGTGCACGAGGTACCCGCCGGGGCCAAGCTTCTTGCTGGTGAACATGGCGGTGTCAGCGTTCTTGAGCAGTCCTGTCGGCTCGTCGGCGTCCTTGGGAAACACGCTCACCCCCTGGCTGGCGGAGACGTAGAGCTCCATGCCCGACACTTCGAACGGATCCTTCAACGCGTGCTGAACCCGGACGGCCACCGACTCGGCAGCCAGCGTGGCGCCGTCCGTCCCCCCCTGCAGGGGGGGAGCGAGATCGAGGTCGGCGAGCAACAGGAGGAACTCATCGCCCCCGGGCCGCGCGACCAGGTCCGTGTCGCGTGTGGCATCCCGGAGCCTCTCGGCAAGCTGCAGGATCAGCGCATCACCCACCTCGTGGCCCAGGGAGTCGTTCACCAGCTTGAAGTCGTCCAGGTCGATCGACACCACGGCCACGCCCAGGTCGTTGCGCTTGGCCCTGGCCATCGACAGCTCCAGGAGCTCGTCGAACATCGCCTTGTTGGGCAAGGACGTGAGCTTGTCGTGGTAGGCGAGATAGGCGATCTGCTCTTCGGCGGCCTTGCGTTCGGTGATGTCCAGCATCACGCCCTGGATGAAACGCGGGAGGCCGTCGGCATCGGGTAGGACGATCGCCGAGTCGCGGAACCAGACCAGCCTGCCGTCCCGCGAGAGCAGCCGGTATTCGAACACGAACGGCTCACCGGATTCCCGCCCCCGCAGGTACGTGTCCATGGCGGCCTCGCGGTCGTCGGGGTGGAGCATCGCCTCCCAAAGGCCTGGGTCTTCGATGTACTCCTGGGGGCTGAAGCCGAGCAGCGGCTCGATCTGAGGGCTGACGTAGCTGGTGCTCATCAGGGCGTCGGCGACATCGATGTACACGATCGCCGGGATCTGCTCGACGAGAGCGCCGAACCTGGTCTGCACGTCGTGGAGTTCGCGAACCGCGTGCATCGACTCGCTGATGTCGAGCATCAGCCCGAGCCAGTAGGGGGGTTCACCCTGGCGGCCGGGCACGAGCACACGATCCTCTCGGATCCACACCTCGTGACCGTCGGGGTGGATCGCCCGGTATTCCAGACGTACGTCCTGTCCCGATGTGGTCGCGCGTTCGGTCGCCTCCAGGATGCGCTCCGCCTCGTCGGGGTGGACCGCCTGCTGGCGCGCCTGCGGGCTCGAGAGCCATCGCTGGCGGCTGATCCCCAGGGTGGCTTCGACCGAATCGCTCACATCCACCATGGAGCCACCGGGGCCGGCTTCCTCCACATAGATGATCGCGGGAAGCCGGCCGATGACGGCTCGGTAGCGGTCTGCGAGCCGCTGCACGGCCGCCGGATCGGCGGATGGGCGTGCATCGTCCTCGTGGTTGTGTGTCAAGACAAGCTCACTCCGTCGATGCGAAGGGGCGATCCTCCCCATCTTCGGCGGCGGGAGCCGCGTTCTTGAACGTCGTGAGAAAACGGTTTCGCCGTGAAGCCTTCAGCAGTCCTGGGTGTCGACCTCATCCGGCAAGAGCTGCCGGAACACGACTGCGTAACGCTCGCCTTCGCTGCGCCACGGTGACAGCTGGTTAGCTTGCTCGGCCAGCGGCAGCAGCTGCTCTGTCCACTCGGCTGCCGTGACGACCGCACACCCGTATCCGTACGTGCTCTCGGTCGCGCCGAGCGAGCTCAGCGCTCGTTCCAACGGCCAGATGGTGGGTGGTTGAGGAAGGTCGCCGTCCTCTCCGTACTCGCCCGCATACACACGGACTCCGGGTGCCTCGTAGGGGGTCTGATCGTCCTCAAGTGCCCCCGCTGGCAGCCACGATCGCAGGTCGCCCAGATCACGCACAAGCCGGGCCAGCCGGTGCCGCGCCTCGAACTCGCCCTCGTTCATCCCCTGGGGCCGGTCGGGCCCCATCTCCGAGAGCGCGTAGACACGGATCGTGCGGGAGACGACTTCGGTGCGGATCGTGAAGACCGTCTCGGCAGCATCGGTGATCATCACGCTCCCCATGTCGGTCATGTCGTCGGCTTCGGCCAGTCCCGCGTCGAGCGCGGCTTCCAGGATCGCCTGGACGCCGTCCTCGTTCACGGTCTGCTGCTGGATCGAGGCGAGCGCCGGCCCGGGATAGATCTCGATCTGCGCACCGGGCGTGATGAGGGTGCCGTCGCCGTAGAGCGAGAAGAACGGGAAGTTGGTGAGCTGGTATTCGACCGGGGTGAATCCGCCCTGGTAGCCCACCTGCAGCACCAGATCGGATGGTTGGGTATCGTGCCCGATCGCGCCGGCCTTCCTGCCTCCGCCGTTGCCGGCTCCCGGTTCGGCGGGATCGGCACAGGCGGTCAACACCATGATCACCAGCGCGGTTGCGATGAGCGTCCTTCGGGTCATGGAGTCGTCCTTTCCTCGGGGCAAGCCTGCATCGGGCTGGTGTTACTGACGGCCGGGCCACGCCCATGGGTTCCCATGAGCGCAGGGTAGTCTTCGGCTCGTGGGCCGGACGATGCGAGCGCTGCGGAAGATCGAACGCCGGGCAGGCGCCGAACTGGTGGAGATCCCAGTGCCCCAGCCGCGCGAAGACGAAGTCTTGGTCCGCGTGCATGGAGCATCGATCTGTGGCACCGATCTGCACATCTACGAGTGGAACGAATGGGCAGAGACGCGGGTTCCGAAGGTACCGATGACGTTCGGCCACGAGGTCGCCGGCACCGTGGAGGCGGTGGGCGAGGAGGTCCATCATCTGCAGACCGGCGCCTTCGTGGCGGCCGAGACACACATCGCGTGTGGCCATTGTTCGACGTGTCAGACGGGCCGGGCGCACATCTGCGAGAACCTGAGGATCCTGGGCGTGGACACCGACGGCGCCTTCGCCGAATTCGTGGTGCTGCCGGCGAAGAACGCGTGGGTGGTGGGCGAGGGCATCCACGCCGATGTCGCCTCGATCATGGAACCGTTCGGCAACGGCGTCCACGCGACGTTCGGTACGGGCGGCGGAGAGGACATCGCCACCAACGCCGTCGCGGTGATCGGCTGCGGACCGATCGGCCTGTTCGCCGTCGCGGTCGCTCGGTCGTTGGGTGCATGGAAGGTGATCGCGATCGAGCCCAACGAGTACCGGCGTGCGAAGGCCGTCGAGATGGGCGCCGATGTGACGATCGACCCGGCGACCGCCGACCCCGTGCAGACGGTCATGGATCTGTCGAAGGGTTCGGGAGCCGAGGTGGTGCTCGAGATGAGCGGGAATGCCCAGGCGATCGATCAAGGCACGCGCATGCTGGCCCGGGGAGGACGGATGTCGCTGTTGGGCCTGCCGGCCGGCGCGGTGACGCTGGACCTGAACGATCAGGTGATCTTCAAGGAAGCGCGGATCCAAGGGATCACGGGACGCGAGATGTTCCGGACGTGGCAACAAACCACGACGTTGCTCTCCACCGGCCGGGTCGATGTGACGCCCGTGATCACTCACCGGTTCAGCCTCGAGCGGTTCGAGGAGGCGTTCGAGACGACGGCGTCGGGGAGCAGCGGCAAGGTGATCATGTTCCCGTCCATGCGAGATGGGGTGACCACGTGACCGGAGCCCTCGACTTCCTGAAGACGGAGCTCGCGACGCTGGAAGAAGGTGGCCTGCTCCTGCATCCGCGAACCCTGGAAGGCGCCCAAGGGGCCCGCGCGATCTACGACGGACGGGAAGTGATCAACCTGGCGTCGAACAACTACCTGGGCCTGGCGAACCACCCTCGGCTCAACCAGGCGGCGTCGAAGGCGGCGGCCGAGCTCGGGGCGGGCTCGGGAGCGGTGCGCACGATCGCTGGGCAGATGACCGAGCACCTGGAGCTTGAGCGGCGGTTCGCGATGTTCAAGCACGCCGAGGCCGCGTTGATGTTCCAGTCGGGTTTCACGTCGAACTCGGGGACCGTGGCGGCGATCCTGACCAAGGACGACGTCATCGTGTCGGACCGTCTCAACCACGCCTCGATCATCGACGGTGCGCGGCTGTCCCGGGCGGAGATCAAGGTGTTCGAGCATCGAGACGCCGAGCACGCGGGCCGGCAGCTCCAGGAGTCGGCGGCTCCCGGCCGGCGCCAACTGCTGACCACCGACGGGGTGTTCTCGATGGACGGCGACATCGCGCCGTTACCCGACCTGGTCGAAGTGGCGGAGCGGCACGGCGCGATCATGATGGTCGACGACGCGCACGCCAGCGGCGTGCTAGGCGCGGGCGGTGCCGGTACGGTCGATCATTTCGGGCTCCAAGGACGCGTGGACATCCAGGTGGGCACCTTGTCGAAGGCGATCGGTGTGCTGGGCGGGTTCATCGCCGGGCCCGCGCACCTGATCGAGTGGCTCCAGAACCGTGGACGCCCCTACCTGTTCTCGACCAGCGCACCACCGGCGGTGACGGCAGCTTGCATGGCCGCGCTCGACGTGATCCGCGACGAGCCCGAGCGTCTCGAACGTCTCTGGGCCAACACCGCCATGCTCAAGGCCGGATTGCACGAGCTGGGCTTCGACACCGGAGCCAGCGAGACGCCGATCACTCCGGTGATCACCGGAGACGAAGAACGGACCCAGGAGTTCGCGCGCGTGTTGTTCGATCAGGGGGTGTTCTGTCCCGCCATCGTGTTCCCGACGGTGGGCAAAGGCTCGGCGCGGGTGCGCACGATCGTGACGGCCGACCATACCGATGACGATCTGCACGAAGCGCTCGAGGTGTTCGCCCGGGTGGGATCGGAGCTCGGGTTGCGCTAAGTGGTGACCGGTTCAGGGACGGGAGACGCGCGCCTGGATCCCGGCCAACATCAGGTCGAGCCCGTACTCGAACTGTTGATCCGGGTCACAGTCCGCGAAATGGGGAAGGGCCGCAGCGATGCAGGGCAGCCGGTCCACCGGAACGAACTCGGTGAAGACCTCATCTCCCATCTTCGCGTGCATGTGGTTCTTGGCCTGTCCGGCCGTCGACGTGCCACCCGCGAACATGGCGCCGACCTCCATCATGACCACCCCCATGATGTAGCCCCCGAGCACGTTGAACACCTGCACGCCCTCTCGAGCGTCGATGCCGCTGCGCCCGATCACGCGGAGCGCGAACTCCATGGGCATCAGGCCTTCGAGGTCGGTCATGGGGCGCTGCCGGTCGGCCCAGACCGCCATGACGTTCGGGTGCTGCCGCAAGACGCGGCGCCATTCCCGGGCGCCGTCGCGTGCGACCTCGATCCATGGCCGGTTCTCGTCGGGGTAACGGAAGTCCTGCATCACGCGGGCGCAGACGCCATCGAGGAGATCGTCCTTGTCCTGGACGTAGTGGTAGAGCGACATCGCTTCGACGCCGACCTCTCGAGCGACGCGACGCATGGTCACGGCGTCCAAACCTTCGGCGTCCATGATGCCCAGGGCCGCCTCGACGACGCGGTCGCGGGACAGACGTTCGCGAGGGGCGACCGCGATCGGGGCCTCGGGCTTGTCGGTTCGAGCTGCCATCGTCTTCGTTCTCCGGATGTTCACGCGGATCGGGGTTGACAGGCTTACGGTGTATGCCTATCCTCCGTACATCGTAAGCATACAGTGTACGTCAAGGTCGGCCGGGAGCCGATCGGAGAAGGGGGGAACACCGGGATGAAGCTCAATCCCGAATCGCTCGCGAAGGCAAGTAGCCGTCACCCGTGGAGGACCGTCGGCATCTGGGTGGTCCTGCTGATCGCGGGGATCGCATCGGCGGCCACGCTGCTCGGCCCCGCGTTGACGACCGACTTCGATTTCACCAACTCGCCGGAGGCCAAGCGGGCGCAGCAGCTCCTCGAGGATCAGAACCTGACCGAGGACGTGATCAGCGAGACCTTCGTGCTCGCAAGCGAGCCTGGCGCGATCGAGGATCCGGCGTTCACCGACGACGTGAACGGTTTCATGACGGAGCTGAGGGACCTTGGTCCCGACGTGTTCTCCGCGCTGCCCGCGGAGTTCCCGCTGAGCGAGGAGCAAGCGGCCGACCCACAGGTCGCCGCCCTGGGTCCGATCCCCTCCGAGGACGGATCCGCCGTGTTGTTCACGGGCATCTACGCCGGCGACATCGATGAGGCAACCCCGTATTTCGAAGAGGTGGAAGCTGCCCGCGAGGCCGCATCCACCGACGGGGTCGAGGCCTACATGCTCGGCGCCGTGAGCTCGTCCGAGGACTTCCGGGTGATCTCCGAGGAGGACCTGGCTTTCGGAGAGAGCATCGGCGTCACCGCCGCGATCATCGTCCTGCTGATCGTGTTCGGCGCGATCGTTGCTGGCCTTCTGCCGCTGCTCAAGACGGTGTTGTTCACGCTGCCGATCACGCTTGGGATCGTGGGCCTGCTGGGCGTGCTGTGGGACTTCAGTTTCTTCACGCCCAACCTGATCACCATGATGGGTATCGCGGTCGGAGTGGACTACGCGCTGTTCATCGTCTCTCGCTACCGCGAAGAGCGTCACAACGGTCGTGAGAAGGACGACGCCATCCGGGCATCGGGAGCCACAGCTTCCCGTGCGGTGTTCTTCAGCGGCATGACCGTCGTGGTCGCGCTCGCCGGCATGTTGCTGGTGCCGACCACGATCTTCCGGAGCCTGGCCGGCGGCGCGATCGTCGTCGTGCTGGTCTCGGTGGCGTCGTCGATGACGTTGCTGCCCGCCGTGTTGGCGTTGCTCGGAGACCGCGTCAACTGGCCCTACCTGTCACGAGGCGCCACGATCCTGGTGTTCATCGGGATGCTCGTCGGCGGCGGCGTGGTGGGCGGCCTGCTCGGCGCGGTGGGCTTGTCGGCGGTCGCGCCGCTCGGCGGCCTGGCCGGCTTCGTCGGTGCGGGCATCTTCTTCGGCCGCATGCTGAAGCGAGGCGCGTTCGCGCGCTTCTCACGGCCGGAAGGCTCGAGCCTCAGCAGTGAGGGCGGATTCTGGGACCGCGTCACCAAGGTGGTCATGGGCCGCCCCGTGGTGTGGCTCGCGATCGGAGCTTCGTTCATGATCGTGTTGTCCTTGCCGTACTGGTTCCAATCTCACCCCGACGGCGAAGGCCAGGGCATCAAGACCGGGCTCGCAGGCATCAGCACCCTGCCGGACGGCATCCAGACCAAGGAGGCATTCGACGTCATCGTGGAGAAGTTCCCCGAGGCGGGGGCGCAGTCCTCGGTCGACATCGTGGTGCAAGCTGAGGGTGTGGGCACGGCAGGCCCTGCACCCGGTGCGCCTGGTGAGCTCGCACCTGAGTACGCAACGGCCGTCGAGAACATGGAAGCGACATTCGCCGACGACGACCGGCTCGGCGTCCCGGCGGCGCCCTTGGTCAGCGAGGACGGCTCGGTCGCGTTGATCGTGGTTCCGCTGGCGGGTGCAGCCACCGATTCGCAAGGCGAGGTCGCGGTCGCCACGGTCGCGCAGCTTCGCGACTCCTATGTACCGGAGGCGTTCGCGGACACCTCGGCGACCGTGCTGGTCGGCGGTGACACCGCGTTCGTGAAGGACTTCTTCGACATCTCCGATACATACACGCCGCTGATCATCCTGGTGGTGCTGGGGTTGTCCTTCCTGCTGCTCACGGTCGTGTTCCGTTCGATCGTGGTGCCGATCAAGGCGATCATCATGAACCTGCTGTCGGTCGGCGCGGCGTACGGGCTCATCGTGCTGGTGTTCCAGAAGGGCGGCCCCGCGATCGGCGAGTCCATCGCGAGCTTCCTGGGTTTCCAGCAGGTGGACTCGATCGAGTCATGGTTGCCGTTGTTCCTGTTCTCGATCCTGTTCGGCCTGTCCATGGACTACCACGTGTTCCTGCTGACACGGATCAGGGAGCAGTACGACAAGACCCACGACAACGCCGGAGCGGTCGCGTACGGGTTGCGCACGACCGGTGGCATCATCACCGGCGCGGCCATCATCATGGTGGCGGTGTTCGCCGGTTTCGCGGCCGGGCGCCTGACGTCCCTGGAGCAGATGGGATTCGGCCTCGCCGTGTCCGTCTTCCTGGACGCCACAGTGGTGCGGTCGATCCTGGTGCCGTCCACGATGCGCCTGCTGGGCGACCGCAACTGGTACCTGCCCGGATGGCTGCAGTGGCTGCCGAAGATCGATGTCGAAGGTCACGAGGTGGCCTCCGAGTCGGTGGTGATCCCCGACACTCCGGCCGAGCTGGTCGAAGCCGGCGAGGGTGCCAAGGAGTAGGTCCAGCGGACGACCACGACCCGAAAGGAGGGAGCGTTCGCGCTCCCTCCTTCATCCTTGCGCGCGGTTGTTCACCGGGAGGGTTCGGAGTTCCGTGATCGGGCGATCACCTCGCTTCGGAGCTCACGCAGCGCATCGCGTCCGATCCAGCGTGCACTCCGGCTCGCTGATGCCACGAGCCGTTCCGCCTCCTCGATCGCCGAGGCTCGCAGCGCTTCGTTCCGCTTGCCGATCTCGCGCAGCGCCCAGTTGACGGACTTCTTCACGTAGTTCCGCTCGTCGACCGCCCCCTGGCGGATCACCGGCAGCCAGGCCAGCCACACGTCATCGGGGCTGTCACGATCGCGATGAGCGCGCTCGGCGATGAGGACGAAGCCCGCGCGTTTCACGAACTCCGCGTCGCGTTCGACCCAATCTCGTGCTGCGACCCCAGCGATCGGGGTTCGATCGAACAGGTTGCCGCAGACCTGATCGCACAGGTCCCAGGAATCGAAGTCGAGGACCCAGGATTCCATCTGGTCGCGGTCGACGATCTCGGGGTCGTCCACCATGGAGGCGACGATCCGGGCCTCGTGGATCTCGCTAGCCCACAGCCCGATCGCCAGCTCATGCTCGTTGCGATGTCGCCGGGCGAGCGTGCGGCACTGGGGGATGCTGACCCCCAGCGCACGCGTGACGTTGATGCCGACCCGCGCCATCCCCGCCAGCCGTGACTGGTCGGCGACCTGGCGGAGATCGCCCAGGACTCGGTCGGTCGAAGTCATCACGGCGGACCCGACGTCCCGGCTGGATCGACCGAGCAGGCGTGCTGGCCGATCGCGCGGCCGAGCCGGCCGCGGTTGCGGGCCACGAGCCGGTACATGTGTTCGGTGAGATCGGGGAAGGCGCCGGTGAGGGTGGCCAGCGGCCCGCCGGCAGGCAGGTATCGCAGCATCCTCGTGAGGGCGGCTCCGGCCGACCACACCCGGCCGTGTTCCACCAGGTGCCAGGAGGCATATCGTGCGTCGGGGTCCAGGTCCCCGAGCGTCACGTCGCCGTCGCTGCCTTGGATCGACGCGAAGCGCAGACGTCCGCCGCGGTCCCACGCGTGCACCCGTCCGGCCGACCACCGACAGAACCCACAATCAGCGTCGAAGAACACCACCGGACGTTCCACATATGCATGGTAATCGCCGCGTTCGCCGCGCCTCGGGCTCCGGGCTCCTGGCATCATGGGAGTCATGACGCCGCAGAAGATCGCCGATGCGGCCGCGCTCGCCCCGTTCGGCACACCAGCGGCATGAGCCGATCGCTCGACATGCCCGCCCCCGGCTCGGCCCGCAGCTTCTGGCTGCAGGAAGCCCTGGCCCACGATCCAGGTGAGCCGACGCCGCCCCTCACCGCCAACCTCGGGGCCGACGTCTGCATCGTGGGCGGCGGGTTCGCCGGGCTGTGGACGGCGATCGAGCTGAGCACGCGCGACCCGGATCTGCGGATCGTGCTCGTCGAACAGGACATCTGCGGCGGCGGAGCCAGCGGGCGCAACGGTGGGTTCTTCTCCTCGTCATGGTGGGACGCGCCGTCGATCTGTGGCCTGTTCGGTGACGAGGAGGGACTCCGCTACCTGCAGGCGGTCGCAGACACCGTGGACGAGGTCGGTGCGTGGCTGCGCGAGCACGACATCGACGCCTGGTTCCACCGCGAAGGCATCATGGGCATCCAGACGGGGGACTGGCAGGAGGGGCCGGGTGCCACCGGCCCCGCTGACTACCTGGTGGAGCGAGGCCTGACCGAGCGTATCCGTCCGATCGCGCTCGAGGACGCTCGAAGGATCGCGGATTCGCCTCGCATCGCCAGCGCGAGCATGATCGACGACGGCGCGGTGGTGCAGCCGGCGAGGCTGGCGCGCGGGCTCCGTTCTGTCGCGCTCGAACGAGGCGTGCGCATCTTCGAGCGCACGCGTGTCACCGATCTGGAGCGCTCGCGGCCCGCGGTGGTTCGGACGGAGCACGGCGCCATCAAGGCCGCCCACGTGGTCCTCACGGTGGGCGCCTGGGCCGCCGGATGGCCCGGGTTCCGCCGGAGCTTCGGCCTGATCGCCGACCACATGGTGGTGACCGAGCCGATCCCGGAGCTGCGCCGCCAGATCGCCTGGACCTCGTTCACCGGCATCGCGGACGGGCGAGAGCTGCTGTTCTACCTGCGACCAACGGACGACGACCGGATCGCGATCGGCGGTGGCGCGGCGGCGGTGGTGTTCGGGGGGAGAGCCGGCGGCCGCGCCGCGACGCATGATCGCCGGGTGGCCGGGGTGGCGGCGCGAGGACTGCTGTGGCTCTTCCCGCAGCTGGAAGGTGTGCGGTTCACACACGCGTGGGGAGGGCCGATCGACATGACGGCGTCGTTCCTGCCGTTTTACAAGACCCTGGAACCCGGCACGATCCACGCCGGTCTGGGCTTCTCCGGCCATGGGCTCTCGCAGACCATGGTCGGCGGACGCATCCTGGCGTCGTTGGTCTTGGGTTTGGACGACGAGTGGACCTCGCTGCCGGTCGTGGGACCCGAGATCTCGAAGACGCCGCCCGAGCCGTTCCGGTACGCCGCCATGATGGCCGCGGAACGCATGCTGGAGTGGGGCGATCGTCGGCGCGATGTGGGACGCCGCCGTGGCGTGATGCCGTCATTGATCGGTGACGCGCCGGGTCGGTACCGAGAGCTCCTGGCCGAACGCGGTCGTCGACGGGTGAGCTGAAGGAACCGGTCAGTACCGGTCGTCTCGGGTGTGCGGGAGCTGCGTCGGATCGGCCTCGTTCGGCTGGAAGCGTGCCGAACCGCTCGTCGATCTGCGGTCGATCTCGCGTTGGAACTCACGAGCCTTGCGCTTGATGGCCCAGTACGCGAGGGCTCCCAGCACCGTGATGGTCAGGAGCAGGGTGATCACCAGGAAGGCGGCCGCCTTGAGCACCGCACCCAGCACGCCGAGGATCGCGGCGAGCAACAGCAGGATCAGGATGAAGACCACCATATGGTCAAGCCTACGACGACGCGGCGGCTTCGACCTACGTGACGTACCCCTCCATCGGTCGAGGCGCCGGCCGCTCCCGCATACTGCGGTTCGATGAGGCAGGAGTTCCGATCGCCGCTGGCCACCGATGCCAACCAAGGTCGCACGGTGTTGGTCACCGGCGGTGGGACCGGCATCGGCCGGGCGACCGCTCGCGAGTTCGCTCGTACCGGAGCCTGGGTCGCGATCTGCGGCCGGCGGACAGAGCCGTTGGAGCAAGTCCGTGCGGAACTGGAGGCCGGCGGGCACGGCGTGTTCGCCCAGCGATGCGACGTGCGGGAGCCGGAGGACGTCGACGCGCTCCTGGACGCGATCGGTGAGCGAACCGACGGGATCGACACGCTCGTGAACAACGCCGGTGGCCAGTTCGCCGCGCCCGCGGAGGACATCGCGCTGAAGGGGTTCCGCGCCGTCCACCGCCTCAACGTCGATGCGCCGTGGGCGCTGACGCACGAGGCCGCGACGCGGTGGATGATCCCCCAGCGAAGGGGCGTCATCTTCTTCGTGGGGTTCAGCCCGAGGCGTGGGATCCCGTCGATGGCCCATTCGTCTACGGCGCGCAGCGCCCTGGAAACGATGGCCTCGTCGTTGTCGAATGAGTGGTCTCGGTTCGGTATCCGTGCGATCTGCATCGCGGCGGGCCTGATCGAGACCGAGGGGATGCTGCAGTACGGAGGTCAGGAGGCGGTCGATGCCTTCGCACGGGAGGTGCCGATGAAGCGGCCGGGCTCGGCGGAGGAGGTGGCGGCGACGATCGCGTTCCTCGCCTCCGCCGGAGGCGGCTACGTCACGGGTTCCACCGTGCTGGTGGACGGCGGCGCCGACGCGTGGGGCATGGGATCGTTGCCCGCCGACCTCGAGTAGCCACATAGTAGCTAGGGGAATCCCTCGACTTCACATCGGCGGCGGCTGCTGGATCAGGGCAAGGATCTCATCGATCACGCGGTCGAGGGGCCTGCTCGTATCGATCTCATGAGTCGCAGATCGCCGCATCATCGGTTCGTACTCCTCCAGATCGGCCAGTATCCTCACCAGCTCGTCGGGACTCTTGCCGAACCGGTTGTTGGTCCGGGACGCGAGACGCTCGACCATCACGTCACGGGGCGCACTCAGTAGGGCTATGTGGTCGAAGTCCGGATAGAAGAGGACCTGACCGTCGTCCGAGCCGACGACGAACAGCACGTCAACGTCCTCGGTCGCCAGGAGCTGGCGGACGCGATCGACATCCCAGTGTTGATCGCCGCGCTCGTCGATCACGGAGTAGCCGCCGTAGTCCGTCTGGACCGCCTTGTAGCCAAGCTCGGACAGACGCTCAGCAACCGTCGACTTGCCAACCCCGACATGCCGGTGAGGAGGACCCGCTTCACTGGATGAGTATGACTTCCAGCGGAGTCGCGATCCGGACGGAGATGGACCGCTCACACCGGCTACTCGCGCACGGCCATGCGACGGGGGGCTAGCAAGCCGCCGGCGATGATGCCCATCGTCGCGATCACGATGACGCTCACCGATGCTCGCAGGCTGAAGCTGTCGGCCACCCAGCCCAAGATCGGCGGGCTCCAGATGAACCCGGTGTAGCCCACGGTCGAGACGGCAGCCACGGCATTGGTCGCCTCCTCGTCCGGCACGTCGATCAGGCTGAACCCCGCTGGCGCGGCCGCCGCGATCGTGAACCCCATGAGCAGGTAGGCGAAGCCGACCACGAGCGGGCTGCTGGTGATCGCCGCGATCGTGCCACCCAGGGCGGCGCCGAGCCCGGCCACCAGGATCGTGGCTCGGGGACCCAGCCCGAACAACACTCGCCCCGCGAACAGCCGCCCGAAGAAGAGCGCCGTGGAGAACGCGATGAAGACGCTCGCCGCCACCGCGGGTGAGGCGCCGAGCTCGCTGATGAGGTAGCGACCCGACCACGTATCCATCGAGCCTTCCACCAGGAACGACGACAAGACCACCAGCGCAGGGATCCACAACAGCGGATTGCGGAACAGCGCGGAGATCGAGAACGACGCATTGGTTGCGGAGCCGACCCGCTCATCCGGTACCTTCCGAGCTGCGATCGCCGCCGTGATGGCCAACGCGACGGCTGCGTAGATCATGGCGATCTGGAAGTCGACACCTGCCGTCAGCGTCAGTCCGGCGAAGGCCGCGCCGGTGACGCCGCCGAGCGCGTAGCACGCGTGCATCAGCTGCAGCACGGGCTTACGGCTCTTCACCTCCGATCGCTGCGCCGCGACGTTGGTGTAGACATCGATCAGCCCATTGCCCAGGCCGACGAGCGCGAACCCGATCACCAGGAGCGCTGTCGGCTGCAGGGCGATGACGGCTGTTCCGACGGCCAAGGACGCCAGCGAGAGTGGCACGCTGACCGACAATCGCAGGGTCTGCAGCCGAGGGGCGAGGAAGGCCATCACCAGCACCGCAACGATCGAGAGCAGCGTGTAGAGCAGCCCGATCCGGCTGTCGGAGATGCGGTGGAACACCTGGAAGTCGGACACCACGATGACCCAGACGCCCCAGAACTGCCCGAACGCCCAGTATCCGAGCAGGAGCGGGAGGACGTCGGGACGGAGAGCGAAGCCAGAGGGCATAGACCCCGACGGCACGGAGGCGGGCTCACGGGCCATCGCCGCATCATGCCACGGCCGCAGCACGGTCCCGACGAGATTTGACCCGACCTGTCCTTGGTGGGCTAGACTCCGCGAACCAATGGCGGGCGGACAGGTACAGCTGGTCGATCTGGTGAAGCGCTTCGGCGATTTCACGGCCGTGGCCGGCATCAACCTGGACATGCCGTCGGGGGAGTTCTTCTCCCTGCTCGGCCCGTCGGGCTGTGGCAAGACCACTTCGTTGCGCATGATCGCAGGGTTCGAGAAGCCGTCCGAAGGCCAGATCCTGCTGGACGGCGACGACATGGCACAGACCCCGCCCCACAAGCGCAACGTGAACACGGTGTTCCAGAACTACGCGCTGTTCCCGCACCTGACGGTCGCCGACAACGTGGCGTTCGGCCTTCGATACAAGGACGTTTCCAAGAACGAGACGAAGGATCGCGTGGGCAAGGCGTTGGAGCTGGTGCAGATGAGCCAGTTCGCCGGACGCCGGCCCTCACAGCTGTCGGGTGGCCAGCAGCAGCGCGTCGCGCTGGCGCGGGCCTTGATATTGAACCCCGCCGTGCTCTTGCTCGACGAGCCGCTCGGTGCCCTCGACGCGAAGCTCAGGAAGCGGCTGCAGATCGAATTGAAGGCCCTGCAGGAAGAGGTCGGCATCACTTTCATCTACGTCACGCACGACCAGGAAGAGGCGCTCACGATGAGCGACAGGATCGCCGTCATGAGCCAAGGCGCCGTGGAACAGGTGGGTCCCCCCAAGGAGATCTACGAGGAACCCGCCACCGCGTACGTCGCGGACTTCCTGGGCGTGTCGAACCTGATGGACGGCACCGCCAAGGGAGCGACCACCGGCGGTTGCGCGGTTCGGCTGGGCGAGTTCGACCTGGTGGCCGGACAGGGCGAGGAGGATCACCGAGGCGAGTGCAAGGTCACGATCCGCCCCGAGCGTGTCGGCCTGGAAGCACAAGGTGCCACCGGCCAGAACCGCATCCCCGCCATGGTCGAACGCACGGTCTACGTCGGATCCGTGCTGCAGCTCATCATCCACCTGCCGTGGGGGCAGACGATCCAGGCCTGGCAGCAGAACGAAGGCGACACCACCCAGCACCCCTCCGGCACACCTATCACCGTTCATTTCCCGGTCGAGGCCCTGCGTGTCCTGCCGCGGGGAGGGACCGCCGTCATCGCCGGCGAGCTGGACGTCGACGAAGAGGACTGACTCCTAAGGCGAACCCCCCCGCGCTCGGCGGCGGAGGCTCCGGGACCGTCCTGCGGCCTGCGCTTCCCTCACTGGCTCGCTCCGCTCGCTTCGTTCAGTCCAGATGCAGTCCTCCGGACGGCACCCGGATCCTTCGCCGGTTCGGCCTCTCACGCCCCGGCGGACGAACGACCACGCACATGGCTGAACCGAACGTCCGACGCGGGGTCGCGCCAGAGGCAGCATCTGGACTGAGCGATGTCGCGGAGCGACGAGCGAGGGAAGCGCTGCCGCCGGCGCGTGCCCCGCGGCGGCCCCCGTTAAGCGAGCTCGGTCTTGGTCGTCCCTCCGCTACACCTGGGCGAAGCTCGAGACGTCGCGAGGCGCCGCCGCCCTTGGAGATCCTCCGGTAGACGAGATAACCCACGATGATGACCAGCATGGTGGCGATGAGCATGACGGTGGCCGCGGCGTTCACGGCGGGGGTCGGTGAGGCGCGGGCTGCCGAGTAGATCTTGACCGAGAGCGGTTCGCTGTTGGCGGGGCCCGAAAGGTAACGGACGGTGACGAAGTCGTCGACCGTGTCGGCAAATGTCACGGCGATGCTGGCAAGGATCGCCGGGAACAGCATCGGGAGCAACGACCGACGGATGGCCTGCGTGGGCGTCGCCCCAAGATCCATCGCTGCTTCTTCGTACTCGGGGCCGATCGTGAAGAGGCGGGCCCGGATGATGATGACGGGATAGGAGAGCTGGAAGGTGATCAGTCCGAGCGACTGTGCGGCGGTCCCCAATGGGACGAACGCCTTGAGCAACTGAGTGAAGAGCAGGAAGAGCGACGATGCCGAGGATGATCTCGGGCACGACGAACGAGAGCAGCATCGTGAAGTTCGCGCGGCGGGCCGGGCGGCCACGCCAACGATCGATGCCGATCGCGAACAAGCGTGCCCAGAGCACCACGGCCATGCCGAGGTGACGGTGGAGAGCCGGAACGTCTGGAGCATCGCCTCAGCAGGGCGGGATCGTGGAACAGCGAGTTGAACGGGTCGCCGTTCCACCAGCGGAGGGAGAAGCCCTGCCATGTGCTCCGAGACCGTCCGGCGTTGAAGGAGAAGATCACCGCGATCACCACCGGCAACAGCGACCACAGCAGATAAGCCACGGTGACGCCTTGAAGGAATACCGGCTCTGCGCCAAGGATCGTGGAACCAGCTGCGTCGTCGGATCGCGGGCGCGGCGACCTCGCGACGCGCTGTGGTCGACGCCCAGCTCGCTCATCGTGCCTCGGCCGCCCGCTTGGTCTCGCGCAGGTAGTACAGCATCGGGATGATGACGATCACCATGAGGATCAGCACGAATGACCCGGCTTCCGGTCCGCGGCCTTGCTGGGTCACCGGCATTGTCGATCAGGTTGCCGAACATAGAGGTCTGCGTGCCACCAAGCAGGTTGTTCGTGTAGTAGTCACCGAACATCGGCAGCGACACGATGACCAGTCCGGCCAGGATCGCAGGCATCGAGAAGCGGCAAGGTAACCCTTCGGAATGTCTGGAACGGGCTGGCCCCGAGGTCCCGGCCGGCTTCGAGCAGGCTCTGATTGATGCGGTCGAGCGACCCGAACAGCGGCAGGATCATGAAAGGGATGTAGCCGTAGACCAGTCCCAGCACCACCGTGATCGGTCGTCCCACCCACGCGGTCGGCTCCGACAACAACTGGAGTGAAGTCAAGATGTCGTTCACGAAGCCGTCCGGCTGCAGGAGGCTTTGCCACGCGTAGATCCTCATCAGGTAGCTGATCCAGAACGGCGACACCAGCAGGATCAAGATCAGCACCCGATACTTTCCGGCGTATCGGGCGGTGTAGTAGGCCACGGCGTAGCCGACGACCAGGCAGATCGAGCTCGCCGCGAAGACGTAGGCGAAGGTCCGGATCAGGGGTGCCTGGTAGATCGCGTCGCCGGACGTAGAACTTCTGCAGCGTCTCGTTGAACGACGAGAAGCTCCACCACCACGGCTGGTAGACCGGGAGTGGCTGGCGGAAGACCGGGTCGACGGTGCCGAATGCGACCGCCAGCACGGTGTAGAAAGGCAGGAGGAACAGCAGCACAGCCACGACGATGCCGGGCAGCGTGAAAGAAGGCCAGTACCAGCGCGGGTACCACGCGCCGCGTGGTTCGGCTGCCGTTCCCTTTCCTCCGCTGGGGCGGGACCGGTCGCCGCGGTCTCGGCACGTGGGCCTAGCCTCCGGCCTGGATCTGGTTCCAAGCGTCCAGCCACATGTCCTCGACTTCGGCGGCAAGCTGGCCTTGGACGTACCCATTGATGAACATCTCCTCGGTGACGACCGGCTCGGTAGAGACCCTCGGGCACGACGCCGTCGCTGATCAGCTTGTCGGGCTCGATCGTGGTGAACGGCGGCTGGTAGCCAACGAACTTCGCGAAGTTCTCATAGCCGTACTTCTCGTCGAGCATGAAGTTAAGGAATTCGTGCGCGAGCCGCGGGATTCTGCGCGGTGCCGTGGGATCACGATCGTGTCGTTGCCGATCAGGCCCACGTTGTCGTCGGGGTACCAGAAGCCGAGGATCTCCTCCCCGGTCCCCTTCGGCAGGTAGTACTTTGCGCCGACCATGTCGCCCGACCAGGCCTGCGCGACGGTGTACTCACCTTCCGGCAGTTTCGCGTATGCGCCGTTGATCGTGAGCTTGCCCTGCGAGGTCGTTCAGGATCTCCTCGACCGCTGTCGCGTGCCTCGTCGATCACGGCTGGGTCGCCGGTTTGGGATCGGTGTCCCCGTTGCGGAGCATGGCCATGCCCAGCGCGTCACGGTAGGAGTCGTAGTAGCTGATCTCGCCCGTGTAACTCAGGGTTCCAGAGCAGATTCGTACCGTTGCTCCGCTGCCTCTGCGTCCTCGATCCGATCGCGTCGGTAGCCGACGCCCGTGGTGTAGATCACGTACGGCACGGTGTAGTGCCACCCTTGGTCGTACCAGGGGCCGGGGTCGGAGAACGCCGGCCACACAACGTCTCGTCATGTTGGGGAGAGGTCGTGGTTCAGGGGCTGGATCAGCGTCGGTTTGCAGCCAGTCGAGAGATGTAGTCGGTGGTCGGGAAGAAGACGTCGGGCTGGACCTGCCCGGCGGCCAGCTTCTGGATGCCTTCCTCCATGTTGTTGAAGGTGGTGAGCTCCAGCTTGACGTCGAACTTCTCCTCGAAGTCGGCGAGGGTCCCCTTGTAGAGGTAGTCGGCCCAGTTGTAGACCTGCAGCGTGGCGCCCGGCCTCGATCGGGAGTGCTCGGTCGGCGATCGGTTCCTGCCGTTCATCGGGAGCGTGACAGGGTCGCCGGGACGAGCGATGTGCGATCGGACCGACGGTGTAGCCGTCGCCACCGGTGGTGCCGGGCTTCGCGCACGCGGCGAGGATCGCGGCGAGGCTGGGTACCGCGATGGCTGCGCCTCCTGCTCGGTGCAAGAATTGCCGCCGCGACAGGTTCCGGCGTTCCATCGGATGTCCAGACATGGTTCCTCCTCCGCTCACGCGGTCTTCGTCGGCATCGGCCCGATGGCGCTGAGTACCATAGGCGAACCGTGCCACGCAAGTTTCGGCCGAGACAACTCGAACTGCCTAGCCCGAACGGACCGTCTCGATGAGAGATACGTCTCGGAGGGTGTTGGTGGTTGGCGCAGGGCTCTCCGGCCTGATGGCGGCGTCGCGGTTGACCGACCGCGGGTGGCACGTGACCGTCCTGGAGGCCCGTGAACGGGTGGGCGGTCGCGTGTGGTCGTCCACCCTGTCGAACGGGGCCGTGATCGAGCTCGGTGCAGAGTGGATCATGGCGGATGACCGCGAGGTCCGTTCGGCGGCAGCAGGACTCGGCATCGAACTGGTCGAGTCGGGCGCTGACTACCGGCGTCGGGAACCATGGGGGCCGGGCGCGGCTTCGCTGGATGCGCAGGCCGACGTTCCTGACGAGTCGCCCGCGAGGCCCACGCGCGGCTCTCGCCGCACGCGTGTCGCGCCTCCACACTGGGAGGGTTCCTGGACTCGGTGCCGTCCCAGGACGAAGCCGCCCGACGCCTCGTGAAGCTCCGGCTCCAAGGAACGTGCGCGCATCCGTTGGACGACGTGGCGCTGGACCCGCCCGGCGACGGTGACGCGTTCACGATGGACGGCGGTCCGTACTCGCGGGTGGAAGGTGGCAATCAGCGGCTCGCGATCGCGCATGGCCGACTGCGCTCGACGACGTGCGAACCGGGGCCGTGGTCGAGGCCCTCGATGTAGACGAGACCGGTGTGACGGCTGCACTCGGTTCGGCGACGCGAGCGCGGTGGGGCGGCGGTCGTCGCCGTGCCGGCGCCGATCGCGGCGCGGCTGCGGTGCGAACCGGCCTTGCCGGGCGAGCTGACGGCTGCGCTGACTGCGCTGCCCATGGGCGTCGCGTCGAAGTTCGCGGTCGGCGACCCGCGAGCCGCCGTCGCCTCGCACGCGGCAGTCGACCGACGTCTCGATGTGGTGCTGGGCCGCCGATCGGGGAGGACGGCGGCCACTCGTTCGTGCATCGCGGCGTTCGCCGGCTCCGACGAGGCGCATCGGTCGCTGGTCATCGATCGCGGGCAGGTCGGGCCGTGGTTCGCTCGGATCCGCGAGATGAACCCCGATGTCACCTCCGAAGGGCGAACCGGTCGATGTATCAGTGGGCCGACGACCCCTTCACGATCGGCGCCTACTCAGCGTGGGATCGCGTCTCGATGGAGCGCGCCGAGGCGGGTGTGTTCACGCGCCCGGTCGGGCCGCGTCGTGTTCGCCGGGGAGCACACGGCAGGCGCGCACCACGGCACCATGGAAGGGGCACTGCGCAGCGGCATCCGCGCCGCCGAACAGGTCGCTGCCGTGCTCGGGTAGCATCCGGCCGCACGCCGACCGAATCGAGGGACACCAGTGACCGAGGCAGATTCCATGACCGAACCCGTGCTGTTGATCGAGGACATCGGTCCGGTCCGATGCCTGACGATGAACCGGCCCGGTTCGCTGAACGCACTGAACCGTCCACTCGTCGACGCCATGTCGCAGGCGCTCAGCGAAGCCGCCGACGATGACGACGTTCGCGTGATCGTGTTGCGGGGAGCCGGCCGGGCCTTCTGCGCGGGCTACGACCTCACCGAGGATGCCGACGAAGGCGAGCTGGATGCCGCGAGCTGGCACGCCGGGCTGGCGGAGTCGACCGCGCACATGCTGGAGTTCACCGACCACCCCAAGCCCACGATCGCCCAAGTGCATTCGTACTGCCTGGCGGGCGGCACGGACCTGATGCTGGCGTGCGATCTGGCGGTGGCGTCCGACGACGCGAAGTTCGGGTACGTCGACGTGCGGTTCGGCTCCGGCGTGGTGTCGATGTTCCTGCCGTGGGTCGTGGGGGTGCGCGAGGCCAAGCGCATGTTGTTCACGGGCGATGACCGGATCTCGGCCGACGAGGCGCTCCGCATCGGCCTGGTGAACTCGGTGGTGCCGGCCGACCAGCTCGGCGATGCGACCCTGGCGTTGGCCAACGAGATCGCCAAGAACGAACCCTTCGTCGTGCAGACCTCGAAGCGCGCCGCCAATCGTGCATGGGACGTGGCCGGGTTCCGGGCGGCGATGGCGGCCAACACCGAGCTCGACGTGATGATCGAAACGGCGAACCTGCCGGCCCGAGACGAGTTCCGGCGCATCACGAACGAGGAAGGGTTGAAGGCGGCGATCGCGTGGCGGGACGCCAAGTTCCGCGGCGACGGCTGATGGCTCGCCTGGGACCTGCGGCCCCTGCTGGCTCCGAGGTCGGTGGCCGTCGTGGGTGCGTCGGAGTCACCCGACAGCTGGGCGCCCGAGATCGAACGGTCCCTTCGACATCTGGGGTTCGACGGAGAGCTCTTCCGGTGAATCCCAAGTACGGCACCGTGTGGGGACGCCCTGTCTGTCGTCCGTGCGCGAGCTCCCCCGAGGAGTGGACCTCGTCGTGTTCGTGGTCCCGGCGCGCGTGGTCGTGCGCATGATCGACGACGTGCGGGGCTCGCGGCGTGCGAGGGATCATGGTGGTCTCGTCGGGCTTCGCCGAAGCGGGCGAGGAAGGTCGCGCCCTGCAGGACGAGCTTCGCGCGGCGGCCCTGCGCGAACCGCATCCCCGTGCTGGGCCCCAACGTCGAGGGATTCGTCAACTACCTTGACCATGTTGCGCCCTATGGGACGACGCCGCCCGCGCATCCGGTCGTCGGCCCGATCAGCGTCATCTCCCAGTCGGGCACCGTCGCTTGGGCGATGAACCAGATGGCATCGGACCGGGGGGTCGGGCTTCGCATCATCCTGGGTGTGGGGAACGAGGCGGTCCTTGGCCTCGGCGATCTCTATCGGTGGGCGGCCGAGGACACCGCGACCAGGGTCGTCACCAGCTACATCGAGACGATGCGCGATGTCGAAGGGATCGGCAGCGGGCTCGAAGCCTTGCGCGCCGCGGGCAAGCCCGTGCTGATCTGCGCGCCGGAGGGCACCAGCGAGGCGGCCCGGCGCTCGATCGTGGCGCACACCGGCGCGCTGGCCGGTAACACGGCGCTGCGGGACGCCTGGCTCCGAGGTCACGGGGCGGTGATGGTGGCCGACCCCGTCACGATGTTCGAGGCGGCGGTGCTGTGCTCGCACGTGAAGAAGCTGCGGACGACCGGGGTTGCGGCGGCCCTGCAATCGGGTGGCGCATGCACCTTGTTCGCCGAGGCGGCCGGCGACGCGGGACTGTCGCTGCCCGAGCTCGCGCCGGCGACCAAGCGATCGTTGCGGAAGGTGCTGCCCTCGTTCGCGTCGCAGAACAACCCGCTCGACGTCACGGGGCAGGCCGCCGTGGAGACCGAGATGTTCGAGGGTGCATTGACGGCCTTGGCGTCCGACCCAGCCGTGGGTTTGATCGCGTTCGACGCGTTCCCTCCTCGGCTTCCGGGCGAGACGCCGTGGGCCGATCCCGTCCTGGCGAAGGTCGTCGACCTGCAGCGTCGAACGGGCGTGGCGTTCGTGAGCGTGGCGATGAGCCCGCTCGCGTATATCCCGGAAGCGGTGGCATTCACGGAACGGTGGAAGCGTCTGCCGTTCCTGCAGGGTCATCGCGCCTCGGCGGGTGCGATCCGGGCGCTGGTCGACCACCAGGCCGTGAAGGCGCGCTCGGTCGTTGCCCGGGAGCCACATGGGGCGCGCGCCGCCGCCCGCCGGGCGTTGCGGGGCCGCAGTGGAGCGATCGACGAGGCGACGGCCGCGGTGGTCTTGGGACGGTACGGCGTGCGCCGTCCGGACGAGGCCACCGTCGCCACACCGGCGGCCGCGGCCGACGCTGCCGCTCGGATCGGGTTCCCCGTCGCGATCAAGGCGCTGGCGCCGGAGATCCCCACAAGGCCCGGCTGGGTGGGGTTCGCCTGGACATCGGGACGCGCCGACGACGTGGTGCGTGCGTCGACGGAGGTGCTGGCGGCTGCGCGCCGGGCCGGCGCGGCGCGCCCGAAGGTCTTGGTGCAGCAGATGGTGGCAGGCGACGAAGTGCTGGTGGGGGCCGTGGTCGACGAGCGGTTCGGGCCGTTCGTCACGATGCGACCCGGGGGTGCGCTCGCGGAAGCGGGCGTCGCCACGTTCGTGCCATGTCCGCTCACACCGAAGCAGGCTCGCTCGTTCGTGATGGATCAGGCCGGCGCGCTGCGGCCTCGACCCTGCCCGCCACCATCTCGTGTCGGTCGCGAAGGCCGTCGAAGCGATCGCGCGTGCGTCGTGGGATCTGCGGACCGGCTCACGTCGCTCGAAGCGAACCCGCTGCTCGTGGACGATCGCGGCGCGGTGGCCGTGGACGCGCTCGCCGAAATGCGCGTCACGTGATCTTCGGCCTCGCCGCCGCGCTCGGGTGGGGGCTTGCCGACTTCACCGGCGCCATCGCGGGACGCAAGATCGGCAGCATCGTCACCGTGATCGTTGGCCAGGTCCTGTCGCTCTCGTTCATGACCGTGCTCCTGCTCGCCACCGGCGGATCGACGGCCGGGATCGGTCCCATCCTGGGTTGGGTCGCGCTGAACGGGATCTTCACCGCGATCGCGTACATGACCCACTACCGGGCGCTGGAGCTGGGTCCGGTGGCGGTCGTGTCACCGATCGGCGCGGCATATGCCGTGGTGGGTGTGGCGCTGGCGATCGTCGTGCTCGACGAGCGTCCAGGGACGCTACAGCTGCTGGGTGCGGCGATAACGGTGATCGGCGTCATGCTGGTCTCGACCGACCTTCGGAAGCTGCGTGCCGGAACGCATGGCATGCCGCCGGGGCTTCCCTGGGCCATCGTGGCGGCGATCAGCTTCGGCGTGGCGGCGTTCTTGCTGGGGTTCGCGGCACAGGAAGCCGGTTGGATCGCGGGGCTGTGGGCTTCGCGCGCGGCACAGGTGGCGTGCTACGTGCCGGTGGCGTTCGTCTATCGCAAGCAGCTCGCCGCGCTTCGCCCGGGCCCCGGACTGTGGGTGGCCCTGGCGGCGGGCGCCGCCGACATCCTGGGCGTCACGACGTACTCGGCCGGCGCCGAGCGCGGGTACCTGTCGATCGTCCTGGCCGCCAGCGCGATCTTCCCCGTGGTCGCCGTGCTGTTGTCGATCCGGTTCCTGCACGAACGGCTGGTGGCCAACCAGGTGGCGGGGTCGTGCTGGTGGTGGCCGGTCTGCTGCTGCTGGGCATCGGCGACCGCGCCTGAAGGACCGGCGCCGCTGCGGTGCGCCGGGTCAGCCCTTGGCTTCGCTGATCTCCAGCAGGTGGCCGTCGGGGTCGCGGAAGAAGCCACGGATCTCCCAGTCGGACTCGGCGAGCGGCGCCAGGAAGACCGCACCGCGCTCGGTGAGGACCTGGTACGCGTGCCGGCAGTCGGGCACCCGGAACGTCATGGAATGGCTCACGCGGTCGGCGTCCGCCGGCGGCGCGAACGTCACCGTGGGCTTGTCGTCGGTGGGCGGTCCGCCGGTGACCAGCAGCAACCACGCCCCGAACAGCTGCAGGACGCACGAGGTGCCGCCGTACTCACCCACGACCGTGGCTCCGAGCACGTCCCGATAGAACGCGACGGCCCTCGCGAGGTCGTCGATCACCAGGATGTGGGTGAGCTCGCTGCCCCAATCGGCCCGGCTCGCCCGGGTCGCTCACGACGGATGCGCATCCCGGTGCCGGTAGAACTCCACCGTTCCCGGTGGCAACGGGGTGTTGCCCAGGATCAGGTCGGCGGACTTCTCGGCGATCATCATGACCGGCGCGTAGATGTTGCCGTTCGTGACGTAGGGCATGACGCTGGCGTCCACGACCCGCAGACCGTCGGTGCCGTGCACCTTCATCGTGAGCGGGTCGGTGACCGAGCGGTCGTCGATCCCCATCCGTGCGGTGCATGAGGGGTGCAGTGCCGTTTCGGCATCGCGGGCCACCCACTCCAGGATCTGCTCATCGGTCTCCACGTCGGGACCCGGCGAGGTCTCGCCGTCGTTGAACGGATCGAACGCCGGCTGGTTCAGGATGCTGCGAGCGACGCGGACCGCCTCGATCCATTCTCGCCGGTCCTGCTCCGTCGACAGGTAGTTGAACGTCATCGCGGGATGCACGCGCGGGTCTGCGCTCTTCAGCGTGATCGTTCCTCGGGCGTCGGAGTACATGGGACCGATGTGCACCTGGTAGCCGTGGTCTCCTGCGGGGGCCGATCCGTCGTAGCGGATCGCGATCGGCAGGAAGTGGAACATCAGGTTCGGGTAGTCCACGTCGTCGTCGCCTCGAACGAAGCCACCTGCCTCGAAGTGGTTGGTGGCACCCAGGCCGCTGCGGAAGAACAACCACTGTGCGCCGATGAACGGACGGCGCCACATCTTCATGCCGGGGGCGATCGAGACCGGCTGCTTGCATGCGTACTGGATGTACACCTCGAGATGGTCCTGCAGATGTTGTCCCACGCCGGGCAGATCGTGCACGACGTCGATGCCGAGCGGCCGGAGGCCGTCGGCGTCGCCGACGCCCGAAAGCTGCATCAGCTGCGGTGTGTTGATGGCCCCGCCACACAGGATCACCTCGCCCGCTCGAGCGTGTTGCGTCGCGCCACTGCCCTGGGAGAACTCGACGCCGACCGCACGCGTTCCCTCGAACAGGATCTTCGTGACGAACGCGCGAGTCTTCACGTCGAGGTTGGGACGCGACATAACCGGATGAAGGTACGCGCGGGCCGCCGAGAGCCGCCGGCCCTTGTGCACGTTGCGATCGAACGGCGCGAAGCCCTCCTGACGGAAGCCGTTGACGTCGTCGGTGAGCGGGTAGCCGGCCTGTTGCACGGCTTCGAAGAACGCGCCGAACAACGGGCTGGTGGCAGGGCCGCGTTCCAACACCAGGGGACCGGCGTGGCCCCGGTACTCGTCGTCTCGGTCCGCGGCCAGGCATCGTTCCATGCGTTTGAAGTAGGGCAGGCAGTGCGCGTAGTCCCACGTCTCCATGCCGGGGTCGGACGCCCACCGTTCGTAGTCGAGCGGGTTGCCGCGTTGGAAGATCATGCCGTTGATGCTGCTGGAGCCGCCGAGCACCTTGCCTCGCGCGTGGTAGATGCGCCGCCCGTTCATGTGCGGCTCCGGTTCGGACTCGTACTTCCAGTCGTAGAACCGGTTGCCGATCGGGAACGCCAGGGCCGCGGGCATGTGGATGAACGCGTCCCAGATGTAGTCGGGGCGGCCGGCTTCCAGGACCAGGACGCGATTGGACGGATCGGCGCTCAGGCGGTTGCCGAGCGCGCTTCCTGCGGAGCCTCCCCCGATCACGATGAAGTCGTACGGCCTGCCGACCATGCGTGGGAGTCTGCACCAGGACGGGGTCTCCCTGCATGCGCTGGTTGCCGAAGACGCAACCCTTGACTTGCGCGTGGCCGCTGGGAGGCCGACACTCTCCGGGTCCTTACGGGGAGGGTGGCCTTGACCGAACAGTCCAGCATCACGGTGTCGTGCCGGAACGTCTGGAAGGTCTACGGCCCCAACGCCGACCGCATCGTCGGGCTCGCCCGATGCGAGTCTTCCGAGGGCGGAGCTGCTCGAGAAGACCGGTTGTGTGGTTGCGGTCAGAGATGTCTCGTTCGATGTGGCTCCCGGCGAGGTCTTCGTGGTGATGGGCTTGTCAGGATCGGGCAAATCCACGCTGGTTCGAACGTTGAACCGGATCCACGAACCCACCGCGGGGCAGGTCCTCGTCGAGGGTGACGACGTGCTCGCGATGGACGACGAGCGGCTGCGCGAGCTTCGCCGGCGCAAGATCAGCATGGTGTTCCAGCACTTCGGGTTGTTCCCGCACCGCACGATCGCTGAGAACGTCGCCTACGGTCTCGAGGTGCAGGGGCAGGCCCGGAAGCAGCGGCTCACCACCGCGCACGAGGTGCTCGGCAAGGTTGGCCTCGACGGGTGGGGCGCTTCATACCCTGACGAGCTCTCAGGCGGCATGCAGCAGCGCGTCGGTCTCGCGCGGGCGCTCGCGAACGATCCCGGAGATCCTGCTGTTCGACGAGCCGTTCAGCGCGCTGGACCCGCTGATCCGGCGAGACATGCAGGATCGAGATGATCGCCTTGCAGCGCGACCTGCGGAAGACGATGCTCTTCATCACGCACGACCTGGCCGAGGCCCTGAAGCTCGGCGACAGGATCGCGATCATGAAGGACGGCGCGTTCGTCCAGGTCGGGACCCCCGAAGAGGTCGTGGCCCGCCCTGCCGACGACTACGTTGCCGACTTCACGAAGGACGTGCCCCGGGCCCATGTCCTCACCGCCCGATCGATCATGCGCCGATCCCGGCCGGAGATGGACTCGACTACGCGGGCGGACGTGTCGGCAGACACCGTCGTGCAGGAGCTGATCGCGAGTTTCGCAGTGTCGGACCGGCCGATGCGCGTGATCGACGGTGACGAGGTGGTCGGCATGGTCGACCGCGGAGCCGTGATGACCGCGCTCGTCGAGGAGCGCTGACGATGGCGATCGAACCCCTCGAGCGCCTCGAGGTCGTCGGCGTTCCCGAGACGTCGGCACCGGTGATCCACGCTGAGCCGAACCCGTGGCCCAGACGGATCGCGTGGCTCGTAGCCGGTGCCGTGATCGCGGCGATCGGACTCGCCTGGCTGACGCCCGGGTTCCCGGAACGCTGGGTGGTCGGCATCGAGGACTGGTTCGCTGACGTCGAGACCTGGATCATCAACAACCAGGCAACGCACTGGTCGTTCGTCTACATCCTGAACCCGATCGAGGAAGCCATCACGACCCTGGTCGACAGCGTGCAGGCCGGCCTCGAGCGCATGACGTGGTTCGGGTTCACGACGGCCGCGTGCGTGATCGCGGGCATGGTCGCCGGATGGCGCTTGGCCCTGCTGACCTTGGCGGGCGTGGCGACCTTCGGACTGCTCGGCGTCTGGGAGGAGAGTATCGAGACCCTCTCGCTCGTGCTCGTGGCGGTCAGCATCTCGCTGCTGATCGGCATCCCACTCGGCATCTGGGCCGGACGCAAACCGAAGGTCGAGCGAGGCCTTCGGGCGTTCCTCGACGCGATGCAGACGATCCCTGCGTACTCGTACCTGCTGCCGTGCGTCTTGCTGTTCGGTATCGGCGCGCCGCCGGCTCTGATCGCCACCGTGATCTTCGCATTGCCGCCCGCCGTCCGGCTCACCGCCCTGGGCATCCGCAACGTGCCGTCGGCATCGCTCGAGGTGGCGGACGCGTACGGCTCGACCACCCGCCAGACGCTGCGGAAGGTGCAGATCCCGCTGGCGAAGCCGTCGGTGATGCTCGGTGTGAACCAGACGATCATGATGGCGCTCGGCATGGTCGTGATCGCGGCCGTCGTCGGAGCGCCCGGCCTCGGGCGACAGGTGCTGGACGGCCTGAAGCAGCTCGATGTCGGCGAGGCACTCAACGGTGGTATCGCGATCGTCGATGATGGCCATCGTGCTCGACCGAGTCACGACGGCGTGGAGCATGCGGGGCCACGCGGTCAACGAGGGTATCGAGGTCGCCGGGCGTCGTTTCTCGCGGCGGACGATGTGGGGCGTCACGGCCGCAGCGATCGTCATCGCTGTGTTGATCGGTCGCGAGATCCTGCGGCAGCAGGACTGGCCCCGAGTCGTGGACGACATCGGTGGCCACGCCGGCGAACGCGATCGTCGAGTGGTCGCGCGACAACCTCACGGGTCTGGCCGACGCGCTGTCGACGTTCCTTCTCCGGTTCATGCTCGATCCATTCCAGGATCTGCTCGTCGGCGTGCCCTGGTGGATGATCGGCGGAGCCGCCGCGGTCATCTCCTGGCGCGTGTCGGGTGTGCGTCTGGCGATCGGATCGTTCCTCTGTTTCCTCGGCATCGGCCTGCTCGGCACATGGGACCTGTCGATGGAGACGCTCACCCAGGTGCTCGTCGCCGTGTCGATCGCCATCGCGGTCGCCATCCCGATCGGGGTGATGGCCTCCCGGAGCGATCGCCTCGAGCGAGCGATCCGCCCTGTGCTCGACGCGATGCAGACGATGCCCGCCTTCGTCTATCTCGTGCCGGTGCTGCTGATCTTCGCCCCGGGCAGGGTCCCGGCCGTGATCGCGGCGGTCATCTATGCGCTGCCGGTTGGCATCCGGCTCACCAGCCACGGCATCCGCGGCGTGCCGCGGGAGACCGTGGAAGCGGCTGAGGCGTTCGGGTCCACGAGGCGGCAGCTGCTTCGCAAGGTGCAGTTCCCCCTGGCTCGGCCCTCGATCCTGCTGGGCGTGAACCAGACGATCATGATGGTGCTTTCCGTCGTGATCATCGCCGGGCTGATCGGTGGCGGGGGACTCGGTTTCGACATCCTGTGTCGTCCTTGTCGAAGCGAAATATCGGTCGCGGGCTCGCGGGGGGTCTGTCGATCCTGCTCCTCGCGGTCGTGCTCGACCGTATAACTCAAGCGATGGGCACGGCGCCCAGGTCGATGCGTGGCCCGGTGGGATCGAAGGGCCAGTCACGGTGGCCGCGCATGCGGGCGATCGTCGGATCGATCGACGGAACGGAAGGGGGACGCATGAAGGTTCGGGGCTGGAAGCTCCTGGTCGCGGGGCTCGCCGCGACATCGCTGCTCGCCGCCGCGTGCAGCGATGTCCAGGAGGGTGACACCGGCGGCGGCGGCGAGACCGGGGCGCGGCCAGCACGGTCGCCCAGTGTGGCAGCGAGCCGATCAACCTCGCGGTGAACGCATGGGTCGGCGCCGAGGCGAACGCGGCCGTGGCTGCGGCGGTGATGCAGCAGGAGATGGGCTGCGAGGTGGAGCTCCAGAAGATCGACGAGTTCCCGCAGTTCGCGGCGATGCAGCACGGTGAGATCGACGCCACGCTCGAGGTGTGGCCCTCGGTGCACCCGAAGGACCGCAAGCAGTACATCGACAATCCGAACGGCGGCGTCGTCGACGGCGGTGAGCTGGGCATCCTCGGCAACATCGGATGGTTCGTCCCGTCGTACGTCCTCGACCAGTACCCCGAGTTCGCCTCGTACGAAGGCATCATCGGGAACAGAGCAGGTGTTCGCGACGGCAGAGACCGGCGACAAGGGTCAGTTCCTCGGGTCCGACCCGAACTTCGGGTTCTTCGACGAGGAGATCACCCAGAACCTCGGGCTCGACCTCGAGTTCGTCTACTCGGGTTCGGAGACTGGCTCGCTCGCGGCGCTCGACAAGGCGTTCGCGAATCAGGATCCGCTGTTGATGTACTTCTGGACGCCGCACTGGGCCAGGCCAAGTACGACCTCGTCGAGGTGGAGCTCCCCGCGTACGACGGCAACCAGGAATGCGCCGCGTGCGCTGGAGAACTCCGACGCCGACGGCTACGCTGCGACTACGCCGACGACGTGCTCTACAAGGCGATCAGCGCCCAACTCCAGGAGAAGGATCCGGCAGCGTTCGAGTTCCTCTCAGAACTTCCAGTGGACGGAGGAGGACCAGAACCAGGTGGGGCTCGCGATCCAGGAGAAGACCGATCCGCTGGAGGCCGCTCAGGCGTGGATCGACGCCAACCCCGACGTCGTCGAGGGCTGGCTTCCGGCAGCGTAGGAGCGTCACGACCGCGTGAGCGGGTTGGAGGGCGGCTCAGGATGCGGGCCGCCCTCTCCCGTTCAGGCGTCTCATCCTGTTGCGGGCAACGCAACTGAGAGCTTGCTCCCGCAACAGTGGGTGAGAACATCCGAGGCGAAGCGAAGCAACGGGAGCGGGTGAGCATGCGCGATCGCGCACAGACGGTGGTCATCGGCGCCGGGATCGTCGGCGTCGAGCGCCGCCTATCACCTGGCCGAGCTCGGCGCGCCCGACGTCTTCGTGCATCGACCAGGGTCCGCTGTTCGAGACCGGTGGATCCACCTCGCACGCGCCGGGCCTGGTGTTCCAGACGAACGGCTCGCGCACGATGTGCCGCATCGCGCAGGATACCGTCGCTCTCTACGGCGACCAGGCAGGTGGACGGGGTGCCTGGGTGGTTCGGCGTCGGGTCGATCGAGATCGCCACCACGCCGGAGCGCGCTGCGGGAGCTGACGCGCCGGCAGGGGTTCGCGCGGGCTCGTTCGGCATCGACGGCACGGCGCAGCTCTCGCCCGCCGAGGTCGCCGAGCGCATCCCACTGGTCGATCCGGCACAGGTCCTGGGTGGCTATTGGGTTCCCAGCGACGGGGTCGCCAAGGCGGTCCGCATCGTCGCCTCGCTCGCGCAGCAAGGCGGAGGCGCGAGGGCGTCGGCTTCGAGGGCGGCGTCACGGTGACGGGATTCGACATCACCGACGGCCGGGTGCGCGCGGTCCACACCGATCGCGGCTCGATCGAGTGCGAGCGCGTCTTGATCTGCGCCGGCATCTGGGGCCCCAGCGTCGGTGCGCTGGCCGGCGTGCCGATCCCGCTGATCGCCGTCCAGCACCAGCTGGTGTGGACCGATCCGATCCCAGAGCTGGCCGGCGAGACCCGCGAGATCGTCGCATCCGATCCTTCGTCATCAGGACATGGCGATGTACTTCCGGCACCGGGAGGACCACTACGGTGTCGGGAGCTACCGTCACGAGCCGATCGTGACGCCGCAGGATGCGATCCGTCCGCCGGGTGGGCGCGACGCAGCCGTCGCTGATGCCGTTCACGCCGCGGGACTTCGAGGTCGCCGAGGCCGAAGCGAGCCGCGTGCTGCCGGCGCTCGCGGGCCACATGCACCCATCCGAGCCCGACGCGCTCGATCAACGGCATGTTCTCGTTCACGCCCGACGCCGGTTCGATCGTGGGCGAGAGCACGTCCGCACGCGGCGTGTGGGTGTGCGAGGCCGTGTGGGTCACCCACGGCGGGGGCATGGGCCGTCAGGTCGCCGAATGGATGGTGGACGGTGAGCCCTCCTACGACCTGGCCGAGGCCGACGCGAACCGCTTCTATCCCGTTCCAGATGTCGCCGCCGTACGTGGTGGAACGCGGCAAGCAGCAGTACCGCGAGGTCTACGACATCATCCACCCGCTGCAGCAGATGGCGCGGCCACGCAAGATCAAGCTGGCCCCGTGGCATGAGCGGCAGCGCGCGCTGGGGGCCGGAGTTCTTCTCGGGGGCGGGCTGGGAGCGGCCGCAGTGGTACGCCGTCAACGAGGGGCTGGTGCCCGCCGATGCACCGTGGGCGACGCCGGGATCGCATGGGCCGCGCGCAGCAGTGGTCGCCGGCGGTGGGTGCCGAGCACATCGCGACCCGTGAGCTGCGTCGGGCTGTTCGACATCACCGCGTTCGCGAAGTTCGACGTGCACGGGCCCGGACGCGCTGGCAAGTTCCTCGAACGGATCTGCGCCAACCGCATCGACCGGCCGGTGGGCTCCATCGTGTACACGGCGATGCTCACGCCTCGGGGTGGCATCCGCTGCGACCTCACCGTGATCCGCAAGGACGAGGAGCTGTTCCGTGTGGTGACGGGCGGCGGCAGCGGGCAGCACGATCTCGCGTGGCTGCGTGCGCAGATCGATGACGATGCCTCAGTCGCGATCACCGAGCGGACCGGGTCGCTGTTCGCGCTGGGGCTGTGGGGGCCTCGCGCGCGGGACGTGCTGCAGAGCCGTGACGGTCGCCGACCTGTCGAACGAAGCGTTCCCGTACATGACCGCGCGCTACCTCCAAGTGGGCGAGGTCAGCCCCGTATGGGCCCAGCGCATCTCGTACGCGGGCGAGCTGGGATACGAGCTGTACGGCCAGATCGCGATGGGCGACCGGGCCTGGGACCTGCTGTGGGAGGCCGGTCAGGAGCACGGCATCACCGCCGTCGGGGGCGGCGCGTTCGACTCGCTGCGGCTGGAGAAGGGCTACCGGCTGTGGGGCCAGGACATCGACACCGAGCACGATCCGCTGGAAGCGGGGCTCGGCTTCGCGGTGAAGTGGGACAAGGACTTCCAGGGCCGGGACGCGCTGGAACGGATCCGGGACGCCGGTGGTCCGGCGCGCCGGCTCAGCGTGCATGACGCTGGACGATCCCGCCGAAGTCGTGATGGGCAAGGAGCCCATCTGGTCTGGCGGATCGTCTGGCCGGCTACGTCACCTCCGCGGCGTACGGCTACTCGATCGGCCGCTGCATCGCCTACGGGTATCTGCCCGTCGAGCTGGCCGTGGAGGGCACCCCGGTGCAGGTGGAGTACTTCGGACGGCGGCTCGCCGCGACCGTGAGCGCCGACCCGTCTGTGGGATCCCAAGGGGCGAACGACTCAGGAGCTGAACGAGAAGGGCTGAACGACGATGACCGACGAAGAGCTCGACCTTTCCTCATTGTCCGACGAGGACCTCACCGCCCAGATGCACGACGACCTCTACGACGGTCTGGCCGACGAGATCGCCGAAGGGACCAACATCCTGCTGGGCCGCGGCTGGGGCGCCGACCGGGTGCTCAACGAGGCGCTCGTCGAAGGCATGCGCATCGTCGGGATCGACTTCCGCGACGGGATCCTGTTCGTTCCCGAGGTGCTGCTGGCGGCCAACGCGATGAAGGCCGGCATGGCGATCCTTCGACCGCTCCTGGCGGAGACCGGGGCCGAGCGCATGGGCACGATCGTGATCGGCACCGTGAAGGGCGACATCCACGACATCGGGAAGAACCTGGTGGGCATGATGCTCGAGGGTGCCGGGTTCGACGTGATCGACCTGGGCATCAACAACCCCGTGGAGGACTACCTCGCGGCGCTGGAGGAACACAAGCCCGACATCTTGGGCATGAGCGCGCTGCTGACCACGACGATGCCCTACATGAAGGTCGTGATCGACGAGCTGGTGGCCAAGGGGATCCGCGAGGACTACATCGTGCTGGTGGGTGGCGCACCGCTCAACGAGGAGTTCGGCAAGGCCGTTGGTGCCGACGCGTACTGTCGCGACGCGGCAGTCGCCGCCGAGACGGCGCAGGCCCTCGTGTTGGCCAAGCGTGCCGCGACCGCGAGCGCCTGAGGAAGCCCGATCATGGCGGACCTCACGGTGATCTGGTGGCGCGACATCCCTGCACAGGTGATCGCGAAGGCGCACCGGTCGGGGCAGCCGCGCCGGCGCGAAGGCGCCACTGTCCGGGTCGGTTCCAGGAAGCGATCGACATGGCCGCAACGCGCGTGGGGCTGATCGGCACCGATGAGTACCTGCGAGCAGTGGCGCCGCGAGACCCGCAGCCTGCGGCGACGATCTCCAGGCCGAGGCCGATGCCGAAGCACATCGCCTGGAGCAGGCGTTCGGCGACTGCGATGCTGGATTCGCTCGTGCGCAGCGGCGGCGTCCGGCACGGAGCCGGGACGAGGGGACGCCTCATGACCGACACCGTCGTGTCGTCGGCGACCCGCGAGGTCGTGATCGGATCGGGCCGGCCGTTCGTGGTGATCGGTGAGCGCATCAACCCCACCGGTCGCAAGAGGCTGGCCGAGGAGATGAAGGCCGGTGACTTCTCGACCGTGGTGGCCGACACCCACGCCCAGGTCGCCGCCGGGCGCGCACATGCTGGACGTCAACGCCGGGATCCCGTTGGCCGACGAGCCGGCGATCCTGGCCGAGACGATCCAGCTGGTGCAGTCGCTCACCGACGTGCCGCTCTCCATCGATTCCTCGATCGTCGCCGCGCTGGAAGCGGGCCTGGCCGCCTACCGGGGCAAGCCGCTGGTGAACTCGGTGACCGGCGAGGACGAGCGCATCGAGCAGCGTGCTGCCGCTGGTGGCCAAGCACGGCGCCGCGGTGGTCGCGATCACGAACGATGAGACCGGCATCAGCGAGGACCCGGACGTGCGGTTCGCCGTGGCGGAGAAGATCGTGCATGCGGCCGCGGACCACGGCATCGCGGCGCACGACATCGTGGTCGACCCGCTGGTGATGCCCATCGGCGCCATGGGCACCGCCGGCCGGCAGGTCTTCGCGCTGGTTCGACGCCTGCACGACGAGCTGGGCGTCAACACGACGTGCGGCGCGTCCAACATCTCGTTCGGCCTGCCCAACCGCAACGGCATCAACGGGGCGTTCCTGGCCATGGCGATCGCAAGCGGCATGACGAGCGCCATCACGAGCCCGCTGCACGCCGAGGTGCGTCAGGCGGTCATGGCGGCCGACGTCCTCATGGGCAACGATCCGGACTGCTCGGCGTGGATCGCGCAGTACCGCGAGGGCGGTTCGCGCCAAGGAGAAGGCGGTCGTCGCCGAGGCGGTCGAGCGGGCGTCGCGCCGGAGGCGCGCAAGGAGAGAGCGCCGGAGGCGCGCAAGGAGAGAGCGCCGGAGGCGCGCAAGGAGAGAGCGCCGGGGCCGCGGTGGAGACCGAGGGTTCGGCGTCGTGACCGATCCCGGCGGCTCGCTCGTCGTCTTCACGCCGTCGGGGCTCCGTGGGCGGTTCGACCGAGGGGACGAACCTGTTGGACGCAGCTCGCACGCTGGGCGTGGACCTGGACTCGGTGTGCGGCGGGCGCGGCATCTGCGGCCGCTGCCAGGTGGTGGTGAGCGAGGGTGAGTTCGCGAAACACGGCATCACGTCGAAGGCAGACCATCTGACGGCGTTCAGCGAGCCCGAGCAGGCCTATCTCGAGCGCAGCGGTCTGGCTGCCGATCGCCGGCTTGGATGTCACGCTCGCGTCTGCGGCGATCTGGTCGTCGACGTGCCACCGGAGAGCCAGATCCATCGTCAGGTCGTTCGCAAGGAGGCCGACGCGCACCCGATCGAGGTCGATCCGGTCGTGCGTCTGCACTACGTGGAGGTCCGCGAGCCCGACCTGGCCGACCCCAGCGGCGACCTCCAACGACTGCAGGAGGCGCTCGAGCGCGACTGGTCGCTCGAAGGGCTCAGCGTGCGACCCGCACGTGCTCGCGGCCCTCCAACGAACCTTGCGGACCGGCGAGTGGGCGGTCACGGTCGCCGTGCACGACGGTGCCACGATCTCTGCGATCTGGCCGGGGTTCCACGACGTGGCGCTCGGTGTGGCGTTCGACATCGGCTCCACCACGGTGGCGGGTCACCTCTGCGACCTGTTCACCGGCGAGGTGCTCGCCAGCGCCGGTGCCATGAACCCACAGATCCGTTTCGGCGAGGACCTGATGAGCCGGGTCAGCTACGTGATGATGAACCCGGGCAGCGAGGCAGAGCTGACAGCGCGCGATCCGTGGGTGCGTCGACGGCTTGATCGCTGAGCTGTGTGCCGCAGGCCGGCTCCGATCCCGCCGACGTGCTCGAGCTGACCGTCGTCGGCAACCCGATCATGCATCACTTGTTCCTGGGGCTGGATCCCACGGAGCTAGGGGGTGCGCCGTTCGCGTTGGCGACCGACGAGGCGATGCACCGCCGGGCCACCGCGCTGGACCTGGCCACGACCAACACGGGAGCGCGCGTCTACGTGCTGCCCTGCATCGCAGGGCACGTCGGGGCCGATACCGCAGGGATGATCCTGTCCGAGGCGCCCCACGATCAAGAGACCGTGAACCTGCTGGTCGACGTCGGCACGAACGCCGAGATCGTGCTCGGGAACCGTGATCGTCTGCTGGCAGCATCGAGCCCGACGGGCCCCGCGTTCGAAGGCGCCCAGATCTCGTGTGGCCAGCGAGCCGCACCCGGGGCTGTGGAGAGGGTTCGCATCGATCGCGACACGCTGGAGCCTCGCTTCCGCGTGATCGGGCAAGACGCGTGGTCGGACGAACAGGGGTTCCGCGCGGCCGAGGTGACGGGCGTGTGCGGCAGCGGCATCATCGAGCTGGTGGCCGAGCTGTTCCTGGCGGGCGTGCTCACATCGGACGGCGTCATCGACGGCGCGATGGCCGGCCGCACCGATCGTGTGATCCCCGACGGCCGGACGTACGGCTACGTGCTGCACGAGACACCCGGCGCACCGCGCCTGGTCCTGACGCAGAACGACGTCCGCCAGATCCAGCTCGCGAAAGGCGCCCTGTACGCGGGGTGCCGGCTCTTGATGGACGCCTACGGCATCGAAACGGTCGATCGCATCCGATTGGCCGGCGCATTCGGTGCCCACATCGATCCCGTGCATGCCATGGTGCTCGGCCTGGTTCCCGACTGCGCTCCTACCGGGGTCACCAGTGCTGGGAACGCCGCCGGTACCGGGGCGCGCATCGCCCTGCTCAACGTCGCCGCTCGCGCCGAGATCGAATCGGTGGTTCGCCGGGTCGAGAAGCTGGAAACCGCCGTGGAACCGCGATTCCAAGAGCATTTCGTGGGCGCCATGGGGATCCCGCACGCGATCGACACGTTCCCGCGGCTGGCCTCGGCGGTCGACCTTCCACCGCCCCGTTCCGTCGGTCCGGACGGCACCGGCCGCCCCCGCCGGCGTCGTCGTGGTGCATCGCAGCCCCGGAGGACCGAACCGAGAGGAGCACTCCATGAGCGACGAAGCACCGCGCAGACGACGCGGTGGCGGCCGCGAGGCTCGGCAGGCCGCGCGCTTGCACGCCGTGGTCGAGAAGATCCCGTTCATCACGAGGACGCTCACCCCGGTCGAGGTGCTGTCCGAGGAGGGCGTCTCGCTGATCGAGCAGAACGCCGACACGATCTTGGAGCAGGTGGGGGTCGAGATCCACGGCGCTCCGGACGCGCTCGAGCTGTTCAAGCAGGCCGGAGCCGATGTGGTCGAGGAGCTGGTCCGGTTCCCGGCCGGGATGTGCCGGCAGATCGTGCAGGCAACCGCGCAACCGATGTTCACGCAGTATGCGCGCAACCCCGAGAACCATGTGCAGATCGGCGGCGACGCCACGGTGCTGGCGCCGGCCTACGGTTCGCCCTTCGTCCGTGACGTCGACGGCGGACGTCGGTACGGCACGATCGAGGACTTCCGGAACTTCGTGAAGCTGGCGTATGCGTCGCCGTTCCTGCACCACTCGGGAGGCACCGTGTGCGAGCCGGTCGACCTGCCCGTGAACAAGCGCCACTACGACATGGTCTACGCCCACATGCGCTACTCCGACCGTCCGTTCATGGGCTCGGTGACCCACCCGATGCGGGCACAAGACACGGTCGACATGGCTCGGATCCTGTTCGGTGCCGACTACCTCGAGGACCACTGCGTGGTGATGAGCCTGATCAACGCCAACTCGCCCCTGGTGTGGGACTCATCGATGCTGGGAGCGGCCCGGACCTACGCCGAGGCGAACCAGGCCGTGATCATGACGCCGTTCATCTTGGCGGGGGCGATGTCGCCCGCGACGGTGGCCGGAGCCGCGGCGCAGACGCTGGCCGAAGCGCTCGCGGGGATGGCCTACGTGCAGCTAGTGCGCCCTGGCGCGCCGGTGGTGTTCGGCTCGTTCGCTTCGTCCATGTCGATGCAGTCGGGGGCTCCCACCTTCGGCACGCCGGAACCGGCGCTGGTGCTGTACTCGCTGGCGCACTGCGCTCGCCGGCTGAGGGTGCCTTTCCGCAGCGGTGGCTCGCTCACCGCGTCCAAGGTCCCCGACGCGCAGGCCGCATACGAGTCGGCCAACACCTTGCAGCCCACGATGTTGGGCGGGGTCAACTTCGTGCTGCACGCGGCGGGCTGGCTCGAGGGCGGCCTGACCATGGGTTACGAGAAGTTCGTCATGGACCTGGACCAGTGCGGGATGATGGCGGCCATGGCCGCCGGCGTGGATCTCAGTCCGAACGGGCAGGCGATCGAGGCCATCATCGAGAACGGGCCGGGCCAGCATTTCCTGGGCACGGCGCACACGCTCGCCAACTTCGAGACGGCGTTCTTCCGAAGCTCGATCGCGGACAACAACTCCTTCGAGCAATGGGAGATCGAGGGAGCGCAGGATTCGATCGCACGAGCGAACACCATCTGGAAGAAGACGCTGGCCGAGTACGAGGCGCCGCCGATCGACGAGGCAATCGATCAAGAGCTGCGCGATTGGGTCGAACAGAAGAAGGCGTCCTTCCCGGACTCGAACGTGTGAGGCGAAGCGGAACCATGGCGTTGCGTAGGAAACGGAGTGCGAGTGGGCTCACTCCCGAGCAGCGATCGGTGCTGCGCCGGCTGGTCGCTCACCCCAAGTTCGAGGTGATCCCCCTCTCCACCGTGATGGAGATCGCCGACGAGCTGCCGCACGGCGCCACGGTGACCGTGACCGCCAGCCCGAGCCATGGCATCGAGTCCACCGTCGAGGTCGGCGAAGCGCTCAGCCAGCGCGGGCATGCCGTCGTGCCGCACCTGTCCGCGCACATGATCCGGGACCGCGCCCACCTGTCCGAGCTGGTGCAGCGGTGCGCCGAAGCTGAGATCACCCGGGCGTTCATCGTCGGCGGTGACGCGAAGGATCGCGGCGTCTACCACGACGGTCTGGCCCTGTTGCGGGCGATCGACGAGCTCGGTCACCCGTTCACCGAGATCGGGGTGCCAGGCTACCCGGAGGGTCACGTCGACATCGACGACGCACGGTTGCTCGAGGTGCTCAAGGACAAGCAGCCGTACGCGAGATACGTGACGACGCAGATGTCGTTCAACCCGGGTGCGATCGTGCGGTGGGTTGGGCGCATGCGGAAGCACGGCGTCACGCTGCCGGTGCATCTGGGCACGCCGGGGGTCGCCGAGCTCACGAAGCTCCTGACGATCAGCACCCGCATCGGCGTGGCTGATAGCGCGCGGTACCTGAAGAAGAACCGTCGCATGGTGGGCTCGCTGCTCACCCCGGGGAAGTTCGGGCCCGACGCGCTGCTCGAAGGGATGGGTCCCGCGCTCACGGACGCGTCCGCATGCCTCGAGGCCCTGCACCTGTTCACGTTCAACCAGGTGCAAGCCACGGTCGACTGGCAACAGCGGATGCTGTCCACGCTGGACGCCGCCGACCCCGAGGGAGCTTAGGGCGCGAGCTTGCTCGCGGCCGCCACGAGCCAGTCGACCAGGTAGTCGGCGAACGAGGGACGAACCAGCACCGTGGTGGTGGCGGTCCCCTCGTGCAGGATCACCTGGGTCTTGCCCACCAGCGTCTGCGCGCACATGCCGGGGCCCCATGAACGCTGGTGCAGGTCCAACGAGCACCCTCTCGCGAGCAGGTCGGCGCGGCGCGGGCCCCCCAGCTCGATCGCGACCCTGTTGGCGCTCACATCGACCACGGATCGGTGCTGTTCGCCGAGGTCGCGGTCGAGCTCGGCCACGAGATTCGCGCCGGAGCGTCGGGGGCTCAGCAACAACCATTCGTCGGGACCCAGCCAGAGCGCGGTGCCGCCCTCGTCATCCCACGATGTGTTCGGTGCCATTGGAAGCGGGATCGGCAACGACCAGGCCGCAGAGGGATCCAGCCGCACGTTCACCTGTGCGGTGAACGGCGCACGGCGCGCGAGGACCGATCCACCGGTGAGGACCTCGATGCGGGACAGATCGTCGGCACGTGAGGCCAACGGGTAGCGAGCGGCGGTCGTCGGATCGAGCGGCGGGCTCGGAGCCGCAGTGTGAAGGGTGGAGCCGCCCGGGACGCCTTCCCGACGAGCGTTCTCCGGATCGAGGAACGCCGGTTCGGTGATCGTCGCCTCGATCGCGTCACCTCCGGGGATCGGAGCACTGATGACGGCGCCGTGCAGCGAACGGCCTCCCGCCACCATCGCCAGGGCGAACGATCGTCCCAACGCGGAGCTTCGATAGCTCGACGTCACGTGGCCGAGCATCGGGACCGGGGGGACGCTGTTCGCGTGCTCCGTGGCCACGAGCTGCGCGCCCTCGGGCAGCCGCGCATGCGGTTCCATGGGCAGGACGCCGACCAACTGCTTGCGGTCACCTCGGACCGTGTCGGGTCGCGAGAGCGACCGTCGCCCGACGAAATCCGATCCGTCCTTGCGGACGATCCACGACAAGCCCAGGTCGTCCGGCGTCACCGTGCCGTCGGTGTCCTGCCCGACGATCACGAACCCCTTCTCGGCGCGGAGCACGTGCATCGCTTCGGTCCCGTACGGAGTGATGCCGAACGGCGCGCCGGCGGTCATCACGGCTTCCCACATCGCCGGTCCGTGCCACCCTGCCACGTTGATCTCGTACGCCAGCTCACCGGTGAAGCTGACTCGCGCTATGCGCGCGGGCAGCCCGGCCACCGCGCCCTCGCGCCACGTCATGAACCCGAAGGCGCGGGCATCGAGATCCAGGTCGGTCCCGGCTGCGGCGAGGACCTGTCGTGCTCGCGGCCCATTGATGGCGATCGTCGCCCACTGCTCGGTGACGCTGGTGCAGTACACGCGAAGGTTGGGCCATTCGGTCTGGAGCCATTCCTCGAAACGGTCGAGTACGGTCGCCGCGCCGCCGGTCGTGGTCGTCACGAAGAACCGGTCGTCGGCCAGCCTCATGACGACGCCGTCGTCGAACACCATGCCGTCGAGTCCCAGCATCAGGCCGTACCGGATGGAGCCCAAGCCCAGCGTCGACATGCGGTTCGTGTACATCCGGTCGAGGAAGACGGCCGCATCCGGGCCGGCGACGTCGATCTTGCCGAGCGTCGATGCGTCCATCACGCCGACCGTGGTTCGCACCGCCGCGCATTCGCGGAGCACGGCCTCCTCGAGAGGCTCGCCCGCGCGGTTCGGGAAGTACCACGGACGCTTCCACTGGCCCACGTTCTCGAACACCGCGCCGCGCGCGACGTGGGCTGCATGCATCGGCGTGGTGCGGACGGGATCCAGCAGGCGCGGTCCTCGATCTCGACCTGCCAGCGCCGCGAAGGGTATGGGCGTGTACGGCGGCCTCGCGTTGGTCGGACCCTGCGCGCCGGGACCGGCACCCCACGCCTGGTTCACGATCGCCGCCGTCAGCACGCCGCTGGTGCGGCCCTGGTCGATCGCCGTACCGATGTAGGTGGCGCGCTTGACGTGCTCGGTCGAACGCAGGTCGTGGCCGACGGCTTCGAGCACGCCGGCGACCGTGGAGTCGCGCTGCAGGTCGACGAAGTGCCGCGAGAGGTCGGGCGCCGGCGTGAACCAGAAGGGCACCGACGTGGGCACTTCGCCGGCGGCCGCGCCAACGATCTCCAGCCATGGCGGAGCCCCGCCGTCGGGGAGGAAGCACGCACGCTCCTCGTCGTACCGAAGGCCTCCCCCGATGCCACGCCACAGCTGGACCGCGGGGTTCCATCCGCCGGACACCAGGAGCAGGTCGGCATCGATCGTCTCGCTGGCACCGCCGGGGCCGCCTACATTGACCGATGACACACGGGGATCGCCGTCGGTGCCGGTGACCGCCCAGCCGGTCCTCACGTCGATGCCTCGAGCGCGAGCCGCTTCCGTTGCTGGACCTCCCGCACCGACGTCGACGATCGCAGCGATCTCCAGGCCGTGCTCTCTGAGCGCGTTGGCTGCCTCGTGGCCCTTGTGGTTCGTGGTGAACACCACCGCGCGCTCGCCAGGCAGCACCCCGAACCGGTCCGCGTACAGCCGGGCCGACGAGGCCAGCATGACCCCCGGCCGGTCGCAATCCGCGAAGACGATCGGTCGTTCGTGCGCACCGGTCGCGAGCACGATCCGGGCTGCGCGGACGTGCCAGACGCAGGGGTGTGACCCCTTCCGCTGGAACACGACCACGTAGCCGTCGTCGTAGACGCCGGTGGCGGTCGCCTCCGTCAGCACGGTCGTGTCGGGGGCGCCGGCGAGCGCTCGCGCCGCGCCGCCGATCCAGGTGGACGCGGAGACCCCGTCGACCGTGTCGCCCGCGCAGGCCGTGCCGCCCAGCCAGTGGTGTTCGTCGATGAGGAGCACGCGGTCACCGCGAGCCGACGCGGCGACGGCCTCGCGCAGCCCCGCAATACCGCCGCCGACGATGAGGGCTTCCACATGCAGGTGTCGGTGGTCTGCCTCGTGCGTGCCTGCTTCGTCGGCGGGAAGTCGGCCCAACCCCGGCACGCCTGTCACGACCAGATGGTCAACTAGCTTGACCATCGTCGCCGGCATGATGGGCTCGAAGCTCGGACCTGCAACCTCGACGAACGCGCACGGTTCCTCGGGGCCTGCGGAGAACACGCCGCGCGGCCGCCCCAGGATGGGCGACGGGCACACGACATCGACGCCGTTGGCCAGCATCGCGCTCGCCACCGTGTCCCCGTCGAAGCCGGTGAGCTCGCGCCCCTCGAATGTGAACGCGATCGGCGTCGAGCGGTCGATCCCGTGACCGCCGATCCCGGGACGCCTCGAGCTCATCGATCGGTCACCGTGGATGGCGGCTCACCGATCCGGTACGAACCCAAGACCCGGTTCGTGAGGGTGTCCCGCACCACGTTGCACCACCGGCGGCACCCCGCCGCGTGCATCCAGCGTTCGACCCACGGTCCGCGCGGGTTGTCCCGCATGAACAGGAAGTCCGCCCACTCCTCGTCGCTCAGCGCCGATGGATCGGCTGGGTAGGCCACGTGAGCCTGTCCGCCGTAGCGGAACTCGATCTCCTCACGCCGACCGCACCACGGGCAAGGGATCAGCAGCATCGAACGATCACCCGCCGGCGCTCTCGTCGCCAAGGCCCGCATCAAACGTGGCGACCAGGCGCTTGGGAGCCGTCATGCGCCAGGCTTCGGTGATCAGCTCGCGCACTTCATCGCCGTCCGCCTTCGCGATGACCGCGCCGATCCAGCCTTTCGGACCGACGTAGGGAGGCGCGAAGTAGGCGTCCGGATCCTGGGCGATCACCGCCTGCTGCTCCTCATCGACCGCCTTGATCCAGATGTGGCGCTCCCGATCGGAGAACATGCAGAAGATCCTGTTCCGAACCCGGAACGTGGCCGTCTCCCACGTTTCCTGCTCCTCGGCGTCCGGAAGCGAGAGTGCGAACCGCCGCACGGTGGAGGCACGGATCCCCATGGTCTCCACTAATGCGCTTCCATGATCGCGCTCATCAGTGAGCGACTGCCGCAGCGCCGTGCTCGTCGATGAGGGCACCGGTCGTGAAACGCTCCAGGGCGAACGGGCGTGCCAGCTCGCTCGGCTCGCCGTTCGCGATCGTCTCGGCGTAGACCCAGCCGGAGCCCGGCGTCGCCTTGAAACCGCCCGTTCCCCAACCGCAGTTGAGGAACAGGCCAGGCACGGGCGACAGACCGATGATGGGCGAAGCGTCGGGGCATACGTCGACGATGCCGCCCCAAGTGCGCAGCATCGGACGCGTGCGCGAACATCGGGAACAGCTCCACGGCTGCCGCCATCTGGTGCTCGATGACGTGGAACGACCCTCGCTGCCCGTAGCCGTTGTAGGTGTCGATGCCGGCGCCCATCACCAGCTCGCCCTTGTCGGCCTGTGAGACGTAGACGTGCACCGCGTTCGACATGACGACGCAGTCCAGGATCGGCTGGTAGAGCGCGCTCACCAGCGCCTGCAGCGGATGCGATTGCAGCGGCAACCGGATCCCCACCATCGCAGCGAGCACGCTGGTGTGTCCCGCCGCCGCCAGGGCCACCTTCTCGGCCCGGATCGCGCCGCGAGTGGTCTCCACGCCTTGCACGCGGCCGGCGTCGCCACGCAGGAACCCGGTGACCTCGGCGTGCTCGACGATGTCGACGCCGAGCCGGTCGGCGGCGCGCGCGAGGCCCCACGCAACCTTGTCGTGGCGCGCGACACCCCCTCTGCGCTGGAGGGTTCCCCCGAGCACCGGGTAGCGCACGTCGGGTGAGACGTTGATGAGGGGGCAGAACTCCTTCACCTGGGCGGCGTCGAGCCATTCCGCGTCGACGCCGTTGAGCGCGTTGGCGAAGACCCGTCGCTGGGAGTGCGCACGTCTCCCAGATCGTGCGCCAGGTTCAGCACACCGCGCTGGGAGAACTCCAGGTCGAACTCCAGGGCGTCCTCGAGTCCTTCCCAGAGCTTCAATGATTGCTCGTAGATCGCTGCCGATTCGTCCCACAGGTAGTTCGAGCGGATGATCGTGGTGTTGCGAGCCATGTTGCCGCCGCCCAGCCACCCCTTCTCCACCACGCAGACATCGGTGACGCCGTGGTTGGCGGCCAGGAAATACGCGGTTGCGAGGCCGTGTCCACCTGCGCCCACGATCACCACCTCGTACGTGTCCTTGGGCTCTGCTGCGCGCCAGTAACGCGACCCCTCGATCATCGGCGACAGGGTAGCGGGGATCGACAGGGAACTACCGCGCGGCGTACGATCCCGCGCGGTGTTGCGGACACCTTGGGGGTGTTGCGGTATGCGAGACGAAGCTGGCCCGAACCTCCAATCGGTGCGCCGCGCCCTCCGCGCCCTGGAGCTGATCTCCGAAGGCGAGTGCGGCGTCACCGAGCTGGGACGCAAGCTGGGCGTCCACAAAGCCACCGCGTCTCGGCTGGTCGCGACGCTGGCTGAACGCGGCTTCGTGGAACGCGATCCGGTCACCGAGAAATACCGGCTGGGGTTCGGGCTGATCTCGTTGGCAGGCGCGGCGATGGGGGGCAACGACCTGGTCCGCACGGCGCGGCCGATCGTCGAAGACCTCGCCGAGCGCACCCGTGAGACGGTGAACCTGGGGGTTCTGTCCGGTGACGCGGTCGTCTACATCGATCAGGTGACGGGCACACGCTCGATCGTCAGCGTCAACTGGGTGGGCCAGCGCACACCGTTGCATTGCACGTCGAACGGCAAGGTGCTGCTGGCGTCCATGAGCGACGCCGAACGAGCCCGGCTGCTGAAGGATGGCCTGCCCCGCCTCACACCGAAGACCATCACCGACCCCAAGACGCTGCGCGCGCAGCTCCCGGAGATCTTGGTCCGCGGGTACGCGCAGACGATGGAAGAGCTGGAGGAGGGCCTCAATGCGGTCGCCGCGCCGATCCGTGGGATGAGTGGCGAGGTCGTCGCGGCGCTCAGCGTGTCGGGACCTGCGTTCCGCATGCACGCGGTGGATCTGCCTCGGTTCGGCCGGGCCACCGCCGAGGCAGCGGCGTCGATCTCGCGCCGGCTGGGATATGTCGATCGCGATCGGCCCGCCGCGGGGTGAGCCGATGACGCGGACGCGCGACACTTCGATGGGCTGGGACGCGTATCGCAGCGAGGTGCCGACCTTGCTGGACGCCATCGGACGGACGCCGCTGGTTCGCCTGCAGCGGGTGGCTCCCGACGGCGTCGAGTTGCTCGCCAAGGTCGAGTGGTACGGGCCTACGGGCTCGGTCAAGGATCGGATCTACGCCGCGATGCTCACCAAGGCCGAGGAGCGCGGCGACCTGCGGCCCGGCATGACCGTCATCGAATGCACCACCGGCAACGCCGGTATCGCATGCAGCGCGGTGGCCGCGATCAAGGGTTACGCGTGCACGATCGTGATGCCGGAGGGCATGAGCGACGAGCGCAAGCGCATGATCGCGGCCTACGGCGCCGAGCTGGAGCTGACCCCCGGCGCCGGCACCGACATCGACCTGGCGCTCGCGCGCATGCGCGAGATCGTGGACGCCGATCCCGGCCGATACTTCTTCCCCGGGGAGTTCGAGAATCCGGACAACCCCGAGGCCCAGCTCGCGAGCGGTCGAGGAGATCTGGGAGCAGTCCGGCGGGCGAGTGGACGCCGTCGTCGGCGCGCAGGGGACCGGCGGCTGGATCACCGGGGTGGCCCGGGCATTGAAGTCATACGACGACCGCGTTCGAGCGTTCGCCGTGGAGCCCAGCGAATGTCCGCTCATCACCGAGCAGCGATGGGGGACCCACGGCGTGCCCGGCATCGGTGACGGCATCATCCCGCCCAACCTGGATCTGTCGTGCATGGACGGCATCGTGACGGTGTCGACCGAGGACGCCCTCGAGACCGCCCGGCGTCTGGCCCGGGAAGAGGGCATGCTCGCGGGGCCGTCCTCGGGCATCAACGTCGCTGCCGTGCACAAGGTTGCGGCTGCGCACCCGGAACTGCGCCGCATGGTCACGGTGATCTGCGACACCGGTCAGCGATACCTGTCGGGCGAGCTGTTCGGCGAACGTCCCGATTCGGACGAGCCCGATCGCGAGCACGCCATCGACCCAGCGGTCCTGGCGAGCCTCGAAGCCAATCGCGACCGCCTGGAGTTCATCAGCTGACGGAGGCCTTGAGCGCCCGGCGCTGTCAGATGTCGGTGTTGAAGGTGTCGCAGGAATCCGGGTTCCCCGAGTCGAACCCGGTTCGGAACCACTGCGCGCGCTGTTGAGACGAACCGTGTGTCCAGCTCTCGGGGTCGATGCGACCCGTGGTCGACTCCTGGATGCGGTCGTCGCCGACGGCTTCGGCGGCTGCGAGGCCCTCCTCCAGGTCGCCTGATTCCAGCTCGCCGTCTTCGAACACGGAATGACCCCACACGCCGGCAAGGCAGTCGGCTTGCAGCTCCAGGCGGACCGACAGGTCGTTGGCTCTGCCCGGGTCTTGCTGTGACAGCCGCTGCACCTCCGCGTTGATGCCCAGCACGGTCTGGATGTGATGCCCGTACTCGTGCGCGATCACGTACGCCTGCGCGAAGTCGCCGGGCGCCCCGAACCGATCGGCCAGCTCACGGAAGAAGCCTAAGTCGAGATACATCTTCTCGTCGGCGGGGCAGTAGAAAGGACCGCTGGCCGCCGAACCCCTGCCACACCCGGTGTTGGTCGAGCCGGTGTACACCTCCGCCCCGGCCGGCCGGAACCTGCTGTCGGTCCCCTGGAAGATGTCGGTCCAGGTCTCCTCCAGGTCGAACACCACGTCGTTGACGAACAGGAACAGTTTGCGGTCGGGGTCTGTGGCGGGATCCAAGCCCGCGCCGTCGGCCGGGGCGGGGTTGAGCCCGGAGAAGATATCGCCGCCCAGCGCGCCGTCCTCGCCGCCGAAGATGCGCGGGGCGATGCACACCGCGAAGACCACGATCACCAGCATCAGTACGAGGCCGCCGCCCTTGCCCATAGGGACGGGGGAGCCGCCGCCACCGCCGCTTCGTCCGAGGCCACCGCCGCCACCGAGTCCCGGGAATCCGAAGCCTCCGGAGCGTCCTCCCCGGCGGTCGATCACTCGCGGGCTGTTCCGTCGTCTGAGTTTCATCGCTGACCATGGTGCTTCCCCCGATGCGGGGATACCGAACCTCACGCTACGGTGCGGAGCGATGCTCGCTTCCCAGTTACAAGCCATCGTCGATCGGGACGTGCAGGCGTGGCCCGCTATGCCGGCCCGGCTGCTGCATGTGCTGGCACCTTCTCAAGGGGTCGGCGTGGAGGTCGCGGCTGGGGTCGCAGATCGGTCGACGGCCGCTCCGCTAGTCCCAGGCGCTCGGTTCCGCATCGCGAGCGTGACCAAGTCGTTCGTGGGCGCCGCGGCGCTGCGTTTGGTCGAACAGGGTCGGGTCGGCCTGGACGATCCGCTCGACTCTCTGGTGTCGGGCCAGACGCTCGACGTACTGCGTGGGGGTGGCTACGACACGGTCGCGATCACCCTGCGGCATCTGATGAGCCACACGAGCGGCCTCTACGACTTCGCCGCATCGGCGTACGACTCATCGATCACCGACGGGTTCGACCAAGCGATAGCGGCCGACCCAATGAATCGATGGACGCGGCTGGAGCAGTTCCGGTTCGCGGTGGACCACGGCGCGCCGTACGGAGCGCCAGGTGAGGTCTACGGCTACTCCGACACGAATGCCAACCTCGTCGGCGAGATGCTTGAGCGTCGCACCGGCACCGACATGGGCGCGGCGATCCGGTCGCTGGTGGGCTACGAGCGGCTGGGCCTGCGGCATACCTACCTCGAATCGATCGAACCGGAGCCGGCCGACCTCCCGCCGCTCTCCCACCAGTACGAGCGCGACGTGGACATCGCCGGGATCGATCCGTCGGTCGACCTGTTCGGAGGCGGCGGCTTGGTGTCGACCTGTGCTGACGTGGCTCGATTCTTCCGAGCCCTGTTCCGCGATGAGGTGTTCGAGCGGCCGGAGACGTTGGACATCATGACCACGCGTTCGACCGGGGTGCCGCGCGCAGCGGATGTGGGCATCGACGACGACCCGGATGATGCGGCACTGTTCCTGTTCCGTGCGGACGTCGGCGATCACGGATGGTGGGGCCACGATGGCTGGTGGGGAACGACGGCGTACACATGCCCTGAGCTGGATGTGACGGTAGTCGCGGGTCATCAACAGGCATACATGCCGGCAGGCTTCGACCGGATGTCCGTCGTCGCCGAGGTGCAGGAAGGACTGCTCGCAGCGGGCGATTGAACGACCGTTCAGCCCGGACGATATGCTGCGAACCATGTCGACCTATCCGCTTTCCGCCGAGGACCGGACTATCCAGGAACGTGCTCGACGGTTCGTCGACGAAGATCTGATCCCGTGGGAAGAGCACGCCGAGGAACATGGCGGCGAGATCCCCGGAGACGAGAAGGCCAGGCACACCCAAAAGGCCAAGGATCTGGGTCTGTTCGCCATGAACTTGCCGGTCGAGCTCGGTGGCACCGGCATGACGACGCTGCAACAAGTGCTGGTCTCCGAGCAGATCGGACGTGTGACGAACGCGCTGGGCTGGGTCGTGCACACGCCGCCTGCCTGGGCGCCATCGGTGGCCAGCGAGCACCAGATGAACACCTGGATCCTGCCCACGATCCGCGGTGAGATGCACGAGTGCTACGCCATCACCGAAGAGGGGGCGGGCTCGGACGTGGATGCGATCGAGGCTACGGCTCGTCGCGACGGCGACCAGTACGTGTTGAACGGCGTGAAGATGCACGTGACGTCGTTCAACAACGCGTCGTATGCGTTCTTCCAGGCGAAGATCGTGGGCGGTGAGCACGGTGGTGAGCACGCGATGTTCTTCGTGGACATCGATGCGCCGGGCGTGCGTGTCGTGCGCGTGCCGGCGTACACGCACACCTACGCCGACCATCACCCGTTGGTGGCGTTCGAGGACGTCCGCGTGCCCGCCGTCAACCTGATCGGCGAAGAGGGCGACGGCATGGCGTTCACCTACGAGTGGTTCCGCTACGAGCGGCTGATGATCGCGGCGCGCTGTTGCGGCGCCGCCGACCGGCTCATCACCGAGGCCACCGCGTTCGCCAAAGAACGGGTGCAGTTCGGCTCGCCGATCTTCGGGTTCCAGGTGATCCAGCACATGCTGGCCGACTCGCTCACCGAGCTGTGGGCGGCGCGGCTCATGACCTACCGGCTCGCCGAGAACATCGGCGCCGGCGTCGATGTCAAGCTGCAGCACGCGCAGTGTTCGATGGCCAAGCTGTACGCGAGCGAGATGGCCGGCCGGGTCGCCGACCGTGCCGTGCAGATCTTCGGCGGGCGCGGGTACATGCGCGAGAACGTCGCCGAACGCTTCTGGCGCGAGGTGCGCGTCGACCGCATCTGGGAAGGCACGTCCGAGGTGCAGCGCAACATCATCGCCGACCAGCTGGGGAAGCGGGGCGTCGAGCCGCTCGTGGGCTGACGGGTCTCAGCATCGACGTGGCGAAGCTTGACTAGGTCATACGCTTCCACCCGTAGGGTGTGGCGGTGTCCGAGCGTCGCCCATCTTGGTGGACCGCCGGCGCCGCGGTCCTATCGGTCGCGCTCTGGTCGTCGACCTTCACGATCTACAAGGTGGCGTTCCGGCGGTTCGACCCGCTGGCGTTCACAGGGGTGCGATATCTGATCCTGGTGCCGATGGCGGCCGGGTTCCTGTGGGTGACGCGCACTCGCCGTGTAAGCAGTGGGCTCGATCTTCGCCGCGCGGCGCTGGCCGGGGTGTTCGGATACTTCGTGCTGGAGCTGACGTTCGTGCTGGGGCTGGACCGGACCAGCGCGATCGCGAGCGCGATCCTGGTCGCGACCCATCCGATCTGGGGAGTCGGCTTCGCGGCCGCCGCTGACCGGCGCAGGCCGGCGACTCATGAGATCGCTGGGCTGCTGGTCGGCATCGTGGGCATCGTCGTGCTCTTCGGCGGCCCGGATGCGCTGAGCGAGGTGAGGGCGGGCGACCTGCTGTCGCTCGCTGCGGCGATGGCGTTCGGCGCTTACGGCGCCATGACCGATCGGCTCAGCGAACGGATGCCCGCCGGCGAGCTCATGGCCACCAGCCTGATGACCGGCGGTATCCTCCTCATCCTGGTCTCGGTGCCGGCGCTCGCATCCCAAGAGTGGTCCGTGGTGCTGCCGGTGGACTGGGTGATCCTGGCCTACACCGCCGCCGGACCGATCCTGGCCGGGTTCGCGCTGTGGAACTTCGCGTTGCGGCGGCGTGGGATCGGGCGGACGGCACCGTTCGGCTACCTGGAGCCGTTGTTCGCCACGGCGTTGGCGGTCGCGGTGCTGGGGGAAGCGTTCTCCCTGGCCCAGGTGGTCGGAGGCGTGGTGGTGCTGGCCGGCATCGTCCTTGCAGCCGGGCTCCGTGCCGAACCCGCGGCTCCGCCGCCGCTCTGACGGAAGACCCTTGCAGGTACCATCGGGCGAGGCGGATCTCTCGTGGAACGGGTTGAAGGAGCTGAACGGTATGGAACGTCTCAGTCACTGGATCGACGGCAAGCCCGTCCCCGGTGAGAGCGGCCGCACCGGACCTGTCTTCGATCCTGCGACCGGCGAGCAGACTCACGAGGTCGACTTCGCGAGCGTCGGCGAGGTGGACGACGCCGTTGCAGCCGCGAAGGAAGCGTTCGTCTCCTGGCGCTCGACCTCATTGAGCAAGCGCGCCGACATCATGTTCGCCATCCGCGAGACGGTCCACGAGCATCGCGCCGACATCGGACGCATCATCACCTCCCAGCACGGCAAGGTCTTGTCCGACGCGATGGGAGAGGTGGCCCGCGGCCTGGAGAACATCGAGTTCGCCACCGGCATCCCGCACCTGCTGAAGGGTGGGTTCACCGAGCAGGCTTCAACCGGTGTCGACGTGTACTCGATCCGCCAGCCGCTCGGCGTGGTGGCGGGCATCACGCCGTTCAACTTCCCCGCCATGGTGCCCATCTGGATGTTCGCCAACGCCATCGCGTGCGGGAATACGTTCATCCTGAAGCCCTCCGAGAAGGACCCGGGCGCCTCGCTCTATCTCGCCGAGCTGCTGCAGCAGGCGGGGCTGCCCGACGGCGTGCTCAACATCGTGCAAGGCGACAAGGTCGTGGTTGACCGGATCTTGCAGCACCCCGACATCGAGGCGGTGTCGTTCGTCGGTTCGACGCCGATCGCGAAGTACATCTACTCGACCGGCACCGCCAACGGGAAGCGTGTGCAGGCGCTGGGCGGCGCCAAGAATCACATGGTGGTCCTGCCCGATGCCGACATCGACATGGCGGCCGACGCCGCCGTATCGGCCGCCTACGGATCGGCCGGCGAGCGGTGCATGGCCATCAGCGTGGCGGTCGCCGTGGGCGATGCCGGCGACCGGCTGGTCGATGCCATCAAGGAGCGGCTGCCTCAAGTGAAGATCGGCAGGGGGACGGACCCCGATTCGGAGATGGGGCCGCTGGTCACGCGTGAGCACCGCGACAAGGTCGCGAGCTACCTCGACTCGGCCGCCGATCAAGGCGCCACCGTGGTCGAGGACGGTCGGGAGCATGCGTTGTTCCGCGACTCCGACGGCTTCTTCCTGGGCGTGTCGTTGCTGGACCACGTCACGACCGACATGGACGCGTACAGGGACGAGATCTTCGGACCTGTGCTCGAGGTGATGCGCGTGGACACCTACGACGAGGCGCTGCGGCTGGTCAACGACAACCCGTACGGCAACGGCACCGCGATCTTCACCCGCGATGGCGGGGCGGCGCGCGCGTTCCAGTTCGACGCGCAGGCAGGCATGGTGGGCGTCAACGTGCCCATCCCGGTGCCCGTGGGTTACTACTCGTTCGGAGGCTGGAAGGATTCGCTGTTCGGCGACAACCACATGTACGGACCAGAGGGCGTGAACTTCTACACGAAGGGCAAGGTCGTCACCGAACGCTGGCCCGACCCAGGCACGTCCAGCGTCGATCTCGGCTTCCCGCGCACGAGATGAAGGAGCGGTGCCGATGACCACGGTGAACGAGTTCCTCGATCGGGAAGCCGCGTCGTGGGCAGCGTTCGACGACCAGGTCGCGCTCGTCGCGGAGGATCGTCGGGCGACACCTGGCGTGGTGGGGGACTGGACCCTGAAGGACGTCGTGTGGCACTGCGCCTACTGGGCGCGGTTCGCCGCCGACCACCTCGCGGTGGCGGGTGATGACCCCTTCATCGACCCATTCGACGCCCAGCCGGACGAGCATTGGGACGCGGTCAACGACGAGGTCGCCGCGGCGTCGAGCACGATGTCGTGGGACGACGTCCGCGCCGGCGCCGAGGATGCTCGCGCAGCGCTTCGAGCCGCCGTGGCCCGCCCCGGGGTGCCTTCCGAGCCGATCGAATGGGCCGCTGACGAGTCGTGGGTGCACTACGGCGAGCACGCCGAGCAGGTGAGAGCGTTCGCCTCGAACGGCGCCTGATCCGCGCGGTCGCCTACGCGCCAGTGCGCATGAACCAGATGTGCGGTCCGCCGCGGGCCGGTTCGCCTTCCCCGATCACGTGGAACCCGAAACGCTCGTAGTAGCTGACGTTGGCTTCGATCGCCGTTTCCAAGAATGCGTGCGCGCCGTCGGCGTGGGCTCGGTCGAGGCCGAAGCGAACCAGCGCCGTGCCGACGCCGCGCCCTTGTCGCGCCGGATCGACCCCGATGACGTCGAGGTAGTACGCGTCGTCGGGGACACGGGCCTCGATCCAGCTCCACAGCACGTCGTAGCGCTCGCCGCCGTCATCGGTGATCCCCGCCAGCTCGTCGCGTGCGGCGTGATCGCTCCGGAACATGTCCTTTGCGGTGCCGGGCGGGATCCACACCGCGAAACCGTCCGCATCGCCCGCTTCCCAGATGATGCCTCGCCGACGACCTCTCGATAGATCGTCGCGAACGTCATTCGGATCCGCGGACTCAGGGTCCACGTCGGCCCTCGAGCGGCCAGCGGAGCATCGGATCGTGCAGGAACGCCCTCCCGAACACCTCAGCGAGCACCGGGAGCCGAGCCGAGGTGGCGACGGTGATCGACGATCTCGTCCTCCGACATGCTCCGGAGGTTAACGCCAACCCTTAGCCTGAGCGCTTCGGATGGACGCTCGTCGGTTCTCATGCCCTCACTCATCGCGCCGATCGGGGTTCGCCGGCCCGGCCGAGGTCGGTGTAGCGGAACGTGCCTTTCGCGATGCGCAGTCCGACGAAGGAGTCCACCTGGGTCACGTCGGGGAACCTTGCGGATCTCGTCCTGCATCACGCGAAGAAGGTCGTCGCCGTCCTGGGCCACGATCTCGACGAGCACGTCGTACCGGCCGGTGCATTCGATCACGTACACCGCCTCGGGGATGCGGCAGATCGCGTCGATCGAGCGGCGCACGTCGCGGCCGCCGATCCGACGCCGAGGTAGGCGAACAGCAGCCCGAGCTCGTGCGGCTTGACGTCGGTGACGAAGCGGATCGCGTCGATACGTTGCAACCGCGCCACCCGAGCCCGGATCGTGGCCTCGGCCACCCCGAGCTCCTCGGCGACCGACGTGAACGGGCGGCGTCCGTCTTCGGCGAGGGCGTCGATGATGCGCAGATCGAGGTCGTCGAATCGCGGTTGCCTTCCACTGGATGCGATTCTCGCAGATGGAACGTTCCATGCCTGCGATATCCGTGGTCAGACGACCGGTGCGCGCCGCTGTTCTCGCGGTACCCGCGGCACTATCCTTATCGGCATCCGCGACGACTGACCCGGAAGGACGCCTCACGCCATGGCCAAGACCGAGAAGGAGATCAAGATCCGCAACGATGAGGTCGAGTGGGAGCCGCGTCCGACCCTGGGCAGCGCCGACTACTCGAGCGCCGAGGTCTGGGACGAGGAGCAGGAGAAGATCTGGTGGGGCGAGTGGATCTGCGCCGGCCGCGCCGAAGAGGTGCCCGACCCCGGCGACTACATCGTCCGTGACATCGCCGGTGAATCGTGTTCATCGTGCGCAACGACGCCGGCGAGCTGCGATCCTTCTACAACGTGTGCAGCCACCGCGGCACGAAGTTCCTGGATGACGTCGAGGGCACGAAGAACGTCCGCAAGGCGTTCGTGTGCCCCTACCACGCCTGGACCTTCAACCTGAACGGCCAGCTCATCGGCTCACCGAACGTGCGCGAGGACGAGCACTTCGATCGCTCCGACCACCCGCTCTACGACATCGCGATCGACACGTACGCCGGGCTTCCTGTTCGTCAACCTGACCACCGGCGGGCCGAAGGAGTCGTTGCTGGAGTCGCTCAACGACGGCGCCGAGACCATCACCGCGTTCGACCGGTTCAAGATGGACGAGCTGCGGGTGGGCGTCCGCATCGTCTACGAGGTCAAGGCCAACTGGAAGATCGTGGTCGAGAACTACAACGAGTGCCTGCACTGCCCGCAGATCCATCCGGAGCTGGTCCAGGTCATCCCGTTGTTCCGCTTCGGCGAGGTGTGGGACGAGGAGATCCCCGACGACGGCAACCGCATGGTCGAGGGGGCCACATCGTTCACGCGTGACGGGCCACAGCGAGCTGCCGAAGCTTCCGGATCTGGAGCCCGACGACTACGAGATGTATTACGGGACCTACCAGTTCCCGAACCTGCTGCTGAACCTGCACCCCGACTGCGGCATGTACTACATCGGCTACCCGAAGGGCCCGAACCACACCACCGTGGTGAGCGAGTTCCTCTTCCGGCCTGAGACGATCGCCGATCCGGAGCTGTTCAAGCCCGAGGCCACCGTCGAGTTCTGGGACCTGATCTCCAAGCAGGACTGGGAGGTGTGCGAGCGCGCCCAGACCGGGGTCAGCTCCCGCGCGTTCACCACGAGGCGTCTTCCCGCGGCAGGACCGGTTCCTCTACTGGTTCAACGAGGAGTGGCGTCGCGCGATGGGCCGTCCCACGCTGGGCTGAGCGGCTCCGACGCCTGGAGCTCGGTCGGGCGTCTACTCGACCGCGCGGTAGACCCGAGCGCGTGAGCTCCTGGGCGCTCTTGAGGGTGCCGTCGAGATCGGCGACGAACCCCACATGGCGTCGGTGCGCCACATGCAGACGCCGGCCTGCTGCCCGCCGCCGATCGCGGAGACGCATCGATAGCGAGCGCCCTTCACCTCGCCCTTGCGCTCCTCGCGTCCCACGACGGCGCCGCCCTGCGTGAACCCTCGGGTGAACGATCGGAACATCTCCTCGGTGGCCTTGCCGGCAGGCTCGTCGACGAGGACGACCAGGAACTCTGCCGCGCCGCGCTTCCCGAACGCAGCGGCCTCCGACCGGCAGGTCGAAGCGCTCGGCCTCGGTCCGCATCTGTTCGGCGAAGCTTCGTGGCGAGCGCGTCGTGCATGCGGGGGACCCCGGCCAGGGACTCGGGGATCTCCACGGGCCGGTTGCAGGAACTGCCGCACGCCGACGTAGGCCACGTGCCACCAGCAACACGCCCAGGAGCACGCGGAGCGGCAGGCGGGCGCGGGCGGCGGACGAGCGTTGCGCCATGACCGGCGACCCGGGTGTGCTCCACGTCCACCCGGGAGGTATCGGCCGTGTCGTGCGACGGACTGAGACCGGTGGCGCCGGCGGTCGCCTGGGGTAGCCTGCTCGCCGTGACGGACGACGCAGGACCGACCCCCGCACCGAACCCTGCAAGCGCCGCTGACCTGGGCTTGATGCAGGGCACGCCGCCCCCGGACGACCAGGTCGTGAGCCTGGACAACTGGATCCGACCTCCGTTCAACCGATGGGGACTGCAACATCTCCAGGAGCTGGTGCCGTGCGCTCCGATCGCCCCCTCGACGGCGGTGTGGGAGCTGCCGCGTGCCGAGCGCGACCTGGGATCGATGACGGTGGAGCTCGACGACCGGATCCATCCCGTCGAGCAGCTGCTGGACCGCCTCGCCACCGACGGCATCGTGGTCCTGCATCGAAGGCAGGATCGTGTGGGAGCGATACGCGAACGGCATGGAGCCCGCGACCCGGCACCTGTGCTTCTCGGTGTCGAAGTCCGTCGTCGCGACCGTCGCGGGCATCCTGGTGGGCCGAGGCCAGCTCGACCCCGACGCGCTCGTCACCGAGGTGATCGACGAGCTGGGCGGCACGTCGTGGGAGGCGGCGACCGTGCAGCACGTCTTGGACATGCGCACAGGCACCCGTTTCAACGAGATCTACGACGAGGTGGGGGGCGATGCCGACATCTTCGGACAGGTGATCGGGTGGTTCCCTCGCACCGATGGCTCGGTGCCGCACGACACCTACACCTACTTGGCAGCGCTGTCCGCCGACCGCGATCACGGCGGGCCGTTCGACTACCGAACGCCGCTCACGTCGATGCTCGGGTGGCTCTGCGAGCGTGCGAGCGGTGAGCGGCTCGCGCCGCTGATCGGCCGCGAGCTGTGGTCGCCGATGGGTGCCGAGTTCGAGGCGTCGCTGGCCGTCGATGCGATCGGGAACGGGTTCGTGGGCGGCGGGTTCAACGCCACCCTGCGGGACATGGCGCGGTTCGGTGAGCTGTGGCGTCGTGGAGGGACCCTGCCCGACGGATCCCAACTGGTGCCGGCCGACGTGGGTGCGGGACACGCTCGCCGGAGGCCCCGACAGCGTGCAGGCGCGGCGCGACGCGCCGGATGTTGGAGGCAGACCCCCGATACCCGGATGCCTTCTACCGCAACAAGTGGTGGATCTATGACCCGGCGCGATCCGCTGTACTCGCGCGATCGGCATCCACGGTCAGTTCGTCACGATCGACGGGGCGGCCGAGCTGGTCGTCGCGCGGTTCTCGAGCCTGCCGGACGCCGACGATGAGTCGACGAAGAGGCACACATGGCGCTCGTCCGTGGCGTTCGCCGACGCCGTCAGCGGATAGGCTCGCCGGACCGATGACGATCCCCGAACACCTCGCGAACGCAGCAGCTCTCGGCCGACGTGCTGGAGCCGCTGGCCGACCCGCCGTCGCGCGCCCGGGTGGTGATCGTGGGGGGCGGCATCATCGGTTCGTCGATCGCCTATCCACCTCGACGAAGCTGGGCCTGCACCGACGTGGTCGTGGTCGAACGCGGCACCCTCACCAACGGGACCACGTGGCACGCCGCCGGGCTGGTTTCGCAGGTTCGGGGCAACCACGCGCTGACCGCAGCTGTCGCGGGTCAACGCCGACCTCTACGAGTCGCTGCCCGCCGAGACCGGGATCGAGACCGGCATGCGCCGCCATGGGGCCGTCACGGTGGCGCGCACCCCCGGCCGCATGGCCGAGACCCTGTACGGCGTTGCCATGGCGCAGGACTTCGACATCCCGGTCGAGATCCTGACGCCGGCCGAGTTCGGCGAGCTCTGGCCCGCCGCCGTGACCGAGGATCTGGTGGGCGCCGTGAACTTCCCCACCGACGGCACGGTGAATCCGGGCGATGCCGCGCTGTCTCTGGCCAAGGGCGCGAAGGACCGAGGGGCTCGGTTCGTCCAGGGCGCGACGGTCACCGGATTCACTGCGCGGCTGCCGACGGCGTCCGGGTCACCGGCGTGGAGACCGACCGAGGCGCGATCGAGGCCGAGACCGTCGTGCTGGCGACGGGGCTGTGGACGGGCGAGCTCGCTCGCCTCGCCGGTGCCAGCGTGGCGCTGTACCCGGCCGAGCACGTGTGGGTCATGACCGAGCCCGCCGAAGGCGCTCGCGAAGAGGCCCCGTTCCTTCGCGACCTCGACGGCTATCCTCTACATCCGCCATCACCGGCGGAGCTATCGTGATCGGCGCGTTCGAGCCCAACGGCAAGCCGCATGGCCCCCGATCGCATCCCGACGACCGGCTTCGTGGAGTTCGGTCCGGACTGGGACCACTTCGCGCCGGTGTTGGCAACGCCCGCCAACGGGTTCCCGAACTGGAGACGATCGGGTTCTCGCACTACCTGCGGGCTCCCGAGAGCTTCACGCCCGATGCGGCGTTCCAGCTCGGGGAGCTCCCGGAGGTGCCCGGGCTCTGGGTGGCGGCCGGTCTCAACTCCCAGGGCATCATCTACGGCCCCGGCGTCGGCATGGCCCTCGCGGAATGGATCGTGGAAGGTCATCCCACGTACGACCTTGCCGACGTCGACGTCGCGCGCATGGGCCGGTGGGCCAACAATCGGCGCTGGCTGCACGAGCGCACGGTGGAAACCTGGGCGGGCTGTACGAGATGCATTGGCCGGGCAAGCAGCCGGTCACGGCGCGCGGCGTCCGCCGCATCCCGCTGTACGAACGGATGCGCGAGCCGCGGGTGCGGTCTTCGGCCAGGCCGCAGGGCTGGGAACGCGCCAACTGGTTCGAGCCCGGCGTGGTGGATCCCGCGGTGACCTACGACTTCGACGAGCCGTCCTGGTTCCCGTCGGTGCGTGAGGAGGTCTCGGCGACCCGCGATGGCGTGGCGCTCTACGACCTGTCGACGTACTCCAAGTTCGTGGTCGAAGGACCGGACGCGTTGGCAGGGCTGCAGCGCCTGTGCGCCTCCGATCTCGACGTGCCTGCCGGGCGCGTCGTCTACACCGTGCTCTGCAACGAGCAGGGCGGGATCGAGATGGATCCCACGGTCACGCGGCTCGGCGAGGACAGCGGTTCCTGGTGCTGGCGCCGACGCTGGCGCAGCGACGCACCGAAGGGCTGTTGCGCAACGGGTTGCGGGAGGTGGACCGGCGCGGTCGTCACCGACGTCACGAGCGGCTGGGCGACGCTCCACCTCGCGGGGCCATCCTCGCGCGAACTGCTGGGCCGGCTCACGGACGAGGATCTGTCCAACGAAGCGTTCCCGTTCTTGAGCGCGCGCCAGATCGAAGTGGGTTGGGCGAGGGCATGGGCCTTCCGTGTCTCCTTCACCGGCGAGCTGGGGTGGGAGCTGTCGGTGCCGACGGAGTTCGTGACCGATCTGTACGACCGGGTCGTGGCTGCTGGCCGCGACCTGGGGCTGCGGCACGCCGGGGCGTTCGCCTTCGATGCCGCCCGGCTGGAGCGAGGGTTCCGCTCGTGGGGTCACGACATCGGCCAGCTCGACGATCCGTTCGTCGAGCGGCCTCGGCTTCACCGTGCATCTCGGCAAGGGGCCCTCGATTCGTCGGGCGGGAAGCGCTCGCGACGCTGAAGGACGCGTCGCGCGAACGACGACTGGCGTCGGTGCACGTGCCGGGCGCCACGCTGTGGCACGGCGAGCCGGTGCTCGCAAGGCGACGCCCGAGTGGGCCACGTCACGTCGGCGGCGATGGCGCCGACCTTGGGCGGCGGGCTCGGTCGGCGCTGGCGTGGGTCCACGGGGAGATCGACGGCGACGACTGGACCGTGCAGGTGCGGGACGAGCAGGTCCGGCGCGACGGTGCAGCTGGCGCCCTTCCACGACCCGAAGGGCGATCGCGCCAAGGAGTCGTGGCACTACGCGCGGCTACGGTCAGCAGCGCCGCTTCTCATCTCGTCGCGACTGGGCATCCCGTCTGCGCGCGCCGACGACCCTGACCGACAACGATGCCGCCACACATGCCCGCCTGAGCGCGTCGGACAGTGGCCGTGATTCCAGCAGCGCCCGCGGCCAGCACCCCGTTGAAGCAGTCGCCCGCGCCGGTGGTGTCGAGCCGCCCGCACCTTCAGCCCCGCGACCCGCATCGGTCCTTCGGGGCCGCCCGCCACGGCGCCGGCGGCGCCGACGGTCGAGATGACGGTCAGGTCCGGGTATGCGGCGGTCAGCCGAGCCACCGCTCCGCGCGGTTCTTCGGCCTGGGCGGCGACGATCAGGATCTCGGATCCGTTCGGCGTGATGTGGGTGGCATAGGGAAGCAGGTCGTGCACCTCGGGCCTGGCGGGCGCCGGGTTCAGCACGAACGGGAGCGATCGCGACCGGCACCATCGTCCGGCGGCGTGGACGGCGTCCAGCGGCACCTCGAGGCTGGCCAGGACCCCTCCGACCTGCGCGCCCAGTGACGACAACGACGACTCTACGTGGTCGGGCGTCAGGTCCCGAGTTGGCGCCCGGAGCCACCGAGATCTGGTTCTGGCCCGTCGGCATCGACCGCGATCAGCGCGACACCGGTGGCGCTGCCGCGATCGATGGCGACGTGGGTCACGTCGACGCCCTTCGAGCGCCAGCACGTCGCGGGCGGTCTCGCCGAACGGATCGTTGCCCACGGCGCCGATCATGGCGACCCGGCTCCTGCGGTGCCCAGCGGCGCGAGCCGCGGCCACGGCTTGGTTGCCTCCCTTGCCGCCCTGATGCTGTGAGAACGCTCCACCGACGACGGTCTCGCCCAGCCTTCGGCAGGCGCGGAGCCCTGCACGACGAGGTCCACGTTGATCGCACCCAGCACGGCGAGGACCGGCTCGCTCATGACGCCGCTGCGGACCCTCGACCAGCGAGCGAGCCGATCGATGAACACCGTCATGAACGCGGGCGCGTCGACCCCAGCGCCACCACCGCGTTCTCCTGGGGTTCCCAGCCCACGGGCCACGGGCTGTGTCGGATGCCGTCCAGGTCGGTGACCGTCATGCCCCTGGTCCAGGTGCCGTCGGATTCCACCTCGACCCGGGTCGTGGTCCACGTCGCCATCAACGGGTCGAGCGCAAGGCGAGCGCGAGCGGATCGTGCATGCAGGCGCCGCCGTAGCTCCGAGTCCGTTCGTAGAACTCGATGTAGAAAGGCACCGAGTCGGCCAGGAACCGTCCGAGCGTGAGAGCCCGGCGCGGGTGCGATGACCGCATCCAGATCGGCGCGGGACAGCTGCACCTGTTCGGTGACGTCCAGCCCGACGCAACGAGGCAGCTTGGTCGGGGCCCGTCCGGAGAACCCTCGGAACACGGCCTGGGCGGCATCGGGGTCGACCCACGTGTTGGCTTCGGCGGCCGGCGTGGCGTTGCCTCCTCGAGCGTACGAGCCACCCATGAGCGCGAAGCCGCGCAACAGCTCGGGCAAGGCGCGGCTCCTCGGCCAGCGGCGAGCGCGACGTTGGTCAGCGGGCCGGTCGCGACCAGAACGACCTCACCGGGACGTGCGCGGGCGGTCTCCACGATCAGCGTCGCAGCCGAACGGGACGACACGGCCGTGGTGGCCTCGGGAAGCTCGGCATCGCCGAGTCCGAGCTCACCGTGGACGACCGGGAACGGTTCGTGATCACGGATCAGTGGCCGTGATGCTCCTCGGGCGACCTCGACCTGCGGCGATCCCACCAGCGCGAGCACGGCGAGGGTGTTGGTCACGGCGGTGTCCACCGTGACGTTGCCCATGACGGCGGTGGCCCCGATGAGCTCGACACCGGGCGTGGCCGCGGCGTACAGCAACGCCAGCGCGTCATCGACGCCGGTGTCGACATCCAGGATCAACGGGATGGGGCCCGGCTCGTCTCATGGGGCTACCGAGCAGGCGCGGGTTCGAGCTCGAACCCGATCAGGCGCGCCGAGACGTCCATGCATACGTCGAACATGCGCTGGGAAGGGAACGCGGCCTCGTTCATCAGCGTCTGCACGGCGAGCCCGTCGATCATGGCCCCCAGCTCCAGAGCCCAGCTGATCGGCGTCGCTGCCCTCGGGGAACTCGCCCGTCGAGCGGCCGTGGCGGATGATGTCGGCGATCGACTGGCGCCAGCGGCGGTCCAGCATCTCGCGCTCGTGCGCCAGCTTCTCGTCGCGGAGGGCGCGCACCCAGATCTCGATCCACAGCGCCCAATCGTCCAGCCGGTCGTAGTCGGGGAGCAGGCCGGGCACCGACAGCTCGATCAGCCGCTCCAGCTGCTGGCGGGCCGAGCTCATCCGGCGCATCTCGCGCGAGAGCCGCAGGTAGAACTGGTCGTTGGCCGACGTGAGCGCCTCGACCAACAGCCGGTCCTTCGACTCGAAGTAGTAGAGGATCAGGCCCGGGGAGACCCCGCATCGATCGGCGATGTCGGAGATGCGGGTGTCGGCCAAGCCTCGTTCGGTGATGACCCGTGCGGCCGCCTCCAGGATCTCCTCGTGCCGATCCTTGCCGTTCTTCTGTCGTGTTCGCGCCACTGGTTGCTCCTGGGAAGCGAGGATGGGGCCGAGTCCTGAACGACGGCAAAGCGGACGTGTTCGATGGACTCATCCCTGGTTGAATGTTCAGCCAACTGTACCCGCGTGAGCAGGGAAGTCAAAACCGCGCAGGCAGTGAGATCGAGTTGACTGGCGGTTCAAGGTCGAGCCATACTCTGCGGGTCGCAGGACAGTGCTCGAGTGAAGCGGAGGAAGCGCACTCGACGGAAGGCGGAGGGAAGCTCAATGGTCTCCAACACCTATGACGCCATCGTGATCGGTGGTGGCCACAACGGGCTCACCAGCGGTGCGTACTTCGCTCGCCATGGCGCGCGGACCGTGGTGCTGGAATCCAGGCACAAGACGGGCGGCGCTGCCGACACGAGCGCGCCGTTCGCCGACCACCCCGACATCAACGTGACGACCTACAGCTACGTGATGTCGCTGATGCCGCCGACCATCATCCGCGAGCTCAACCTGAAGCGGCACGGCTACGACGTCACACCGTTCGGGCCTTATTTCCAGGCCTTCCCCGACGGCCGCGCGATCACGGTGTACACCGACGACGCCAGGAAGAGTCATGACTCCATCGCGCAGTTCTCCAAGAAGGACGCCGAGACGCTGCCCAAGTGGGAGGCCTGGATGAAGGGCGTCTCCGATGTGCTGGGTCCGCTGCTGTTGTCGGTGCCTCCGCACGTGGGTTCCACCAAGCTCGGCGACCTGCTGCCACAAGCGCAGACCGCATGGAAGATGCGTGGTCTCGGGCAGCGCGGCGTCGCCGACGTGACACGGCTGTTCACGATGAGCGTCACCGATCTGCTGGATGACTGGTTCGAGTCGGACGCGATCAAAGCCATGCTCACGGTCAACGGCGTGATCGGCACCTGGGCCGGGCCGGATGAGCCCGGCACGGCGTACGTCATGCTCCACCACTCGATCGGTGACGTGGGCGACGGGCACCTGGGGAGCTGGGGGTTCCAGCAGGGTGGCATGGGCGCGGTGAGCGACTCGATCCGCCGCAGCGCCGAGTCGTTCGGCGCGGAGATCCGCACCGATGCCCGGGTCAAGAAGATCCTCACGCGCGGCGGTCGCGCGGTGGGCGTTGCGCTCGAGAGCGGCGAGGAGCTCCGCGCGCCGGTCGTGGTCACCACCATCCATCCGAAGATCGCGTTCCTGGACCTGCTGGATCGTCACGAGCTGCCGGCCGACTTCGTCTGGGACATCGAACGCTGGAAGTCGCGCTCGGGCACCGTGAAGATCAACGTCGCGATCAGCGAGCTGCCCGACTTCACGTCGATGCCGGGAACGAACCAGCAGGACCACCACACCGGGTCGGTCGAGCTGTGCCTGAGCCCCCAGTACGCCGAGCGCGCGTTCCAGGACGCCCACATCGACCGCAAGGCCGCGACCGCGCCGTTCGTGGACGGCACGATCCCCACGACGCTGGACAAGAAGCTCGCGCCCGAAGGCACGCACGTGTTCTCGATGTTCACGCAGTGGGTGCCCGACGACTGGAACACCGAGCCGCACCGCACCGAGCTCGATGCCTACGCGCAGCGCATCTTCGAGGGCTACGACGCGCTCGCTCCCAACTTCAAGAGCTCGATCATCGACTACCAGGTGATCGGCCCCTACGACATGGAGCAGGAGCTTGGACTGATCGGCGGGAACATCTTCCACGGGGAGCTCAGCGTGGACCAGCTGTTCCACATGCGCCCTGCGCCGGGCTACGCGGACTATCCGCACCCCCATCCGAGGTCTCTACCATGGGTCGTGCGCGACCCACGGCGGCGGCGGCGTCAACGGCATCCCCGGTTGGCAGGCCTACAAGATGGCCGTCAAGGACAAGGCCATCGGCAAGAAGTAAGGGTAGTTGACTACTTCTGCCGCAGCCTGAACCCCACATGAGCGACGAGCTGACCGCGCTCGAGCGCATGCTCGAGGCACGTTCGGTCGCGGTCGTCGGCGCCTCGGTGAAGCCCGGCTCGCTCGGTCACCAGATGATGGTGGAGCTGCGACGGGGCGGATACGGCGGCGCGATCTACCCGGTGAACCCCGGCTACAACGAGATCGACGGGCTGCCGTGCTTCGCATCGATCCGCGAGGTACCGGCGCCGGTGGACCTGGCCATCCTGGGCGTGGCGAACCACCGCATCGAACAGGCGATGATCGAAGCGGTCGGCTGCCGGCGCGGGCAGCGCCCTCACGTTCTCCTCGCTCCACGACGAGCACCCACAGCAGGGCGTCCCGCTGCTGGGCGAACATGTCGCCGCGATCGCTCGTGAGGCGGGCATGGCGCTGTGTGGCGGCAACGGCATGGGGTTCTGCAACCTGGAGGCCGGGTTGCGGGCCACCGGATTCGCGACGCCCGATCACATCCGGGCCGGGCCGGTGTGCGTTCATCTCTCACTCCGGATCCACCTACGCGGCGTTGGCCTTCAACGATCGCGGCATCGGGTTCAACCTGCTCGTCTCCAGCGGTCACGAGATCGTGACGACCATGGCTGACTACATGGAGTACGCCCTGAACCAGCCGAGCACGCGGGTGCTGGGCCTGCTGCTCGAGACCGTTCGCGACCCGGCGAAGTTCCGCGCCCAACTGTCACGTGCCGCCCAGGCCAACGTGCCCGTCCTGGCGTTGAAGGTGGGGCGCACGGAGGGCTCCAAGGCGATGGTGACGGCGCACTCGGGAGCGCTCGCCGGGGAGCACGGCTCCTACGAAGCGCTGTTCGATGCGTTCGGGGTTCACGAGATGCGAACGATGGACGAGATGGCCGATGCCATGGAGCTGTTCTCGAGCGAGCGCCGTGCCACCGGCACGGGCAGCGGCATCGCGAGCGTGCACGATTCCGGAGGCGAGCGGGCGATGTTCGCCGACGTCGCGGTCGATGTGGGCGTGGAGTTCGCGAGGATCCAGGAAGGGACCCGGGCGGCGATCGGAGCCGTGCTGGACCCGGGCATGGAGGCCGGGAATCCGCTCGACGCATGGGGTACCGGCATCGACGCCGATCGGATCTTCCACGAGTCGTTCAAGGCCCTGCACGACGATCCCGACACCGCGGCGCTTGCGTTCGTCGTGGATCTCACCCGCGACGGTGAGCCCTACGACCAGGGGTTCCTGGGCGTGGCGCAGAGCGTGTTCGCCGCGACGACCAAGCCGTTCTGCGTGGTGTCCAACCTGGCCAGCGCGATCGCGCCCGAGGAAGCGAGAGTCCTGCGCGATGCAGGGATCCCCGTCCTCGAGGGGACGCGATCGGGGTTGGTCGCGCTTCGCGCGCTCGTGGCCGATCGTGACGTGCACGCCCGTCCGCCGGTGGTGCCGCCGCCTCCGGTCGAGGCCCAGGTGCGCGAGCGCTGGCGTGCGCGGCTCGCCGACGGCACCGGCATGGACGAGGCAGAGACCCTGCGGCTGTTGGCCGACTACGGCGTCCCGGTCGTGGAGACGAAGACCGCGGGCTCGGTGGCCGAAGCGGTCGGAGAGGCGCAGGAGCTCGGCTGGCCGGTGGTGCTCAAGACCGCAGCGCCGGGCGTGCATCACAAGACCGATGTCGGCGGTGTCGCCCTGAGCGTCGCGGACGACGCCGCGTTGCGAGCCGCGTACGAGGATCTGGCCACGCGCCTCGGACCGCAGGTGGTGGTGGCGTCGCTGGCGCCTCCCGGGGTCGAGGTCGCGCTCGGCATCGTGCGCGATCCCTCGTTCGGGTCGCTGGTGCTGGTGGCGGCCGGCGGCATCCTGGTGGAGCTCCTGCAGGACCGTGTGCTGGCGATGCCGCCGCTGGACGAGGCGCGCGCGCGGGCGATGGTCGACCGTCTCCGGTCCCGCCGGCTCCTGGACGGGCTCCGCGGCGCACCTGCTGTTGACGTGGCGTCGCTCTCGACCGCGATCGCGCGGCTCTCGCTGCTCGCGGCGGATCTGGGCGACCTCATCAACGCGCTGGACGTGAACCCCGTGATCGTGTCGCCGCAGGGCTGTGTCGCCGTCGACGCGCTGCTGATCCCTGCCGCGCCGCGCTAGGCTCCCGGCGCCTCGGAGTCAGTTCCCGCGAGTCAGGTTCTCTCCCGAGGCGGGATCGAACAGGTGCATCTTGCCCGCGTCGATGTACAGCTCGGCCTCCTCGCCTTCCCCGATCCGACTCGCCGAATCGATGCGAGACGACGAGCTGGGTGCGGAGCGCCTCGCTGTCCATGTCCTTCTTGAGCTGGGCGATCTGCTCCTCGACCTCAGGGGGTGCGTCGAACGGGATGTAGGCGAACTGCTCGCTCCCCAGCCACTCGATGACGTCGATGGTGGCCTTGAACGTCGAGCCTCCCTCGACGTTGGCTGAGTCCATGACGCGAGACATCCTCGAAGTGCTCGGGTCGGATGCCGGCGATGAGCACGTCCTTGCCCTGTGCCTTCTCGGCCTTCTCGTGGGGGAGCGTGAAGGTGCCGAACGGCACGGTGACCTCGTCGCCCTCCACCGTTGCGGGCAGGAAGTTCATCGGCGGAGAGCCGATGAAGCCGGCGACGAACAGGTTCCGCGGGCTGGTCGTAGAGCTCGCGGGGCGTGGCGAGCTGCTCCAGGACACCGCGACGCATGACGGCGACCCGGTCACCCAGCGTCATAGCCTCGGTCTGGTCGTGGGTCACGTAGACCGTCGTGATGCCCAAGCGCTTCTGCAGACGGGAGATCTCCGTGCGCATCTGACCGCGGAGCTTGGCGTCCAGGTTCGACAGGGGCTCATCGAACAGGAACGCTTGGGCGTCCCGGACGATCGCACGTCCCATCGCAACCCGCTGGCGTTGACCACCTGACAGGTTGGCCGGCTTGCGCTCGAGGTGCTCGTCGAGCTCCAGCGTCTCGCTCGCCTCGCGCACCTTCTGGTCGATCTCCTCGTCGCTGAACTTCTTCGACAGGCGCAGCGGGAAGGCGATGTTCTCGTAGACCGTCAGGTGCGGGTACAGGGCGTAGTTCTGGAAGACCATCGCCAGGTTCCGGTCGCGCGGCGCCTCCTCGTTGACCCGCTCGCCGTCGATCACGATGTCGCCGGATGTGATGTCTTCCAGACCCGACGATCATCCGCAGCAGCGTGCGACTTCCCACACCCCGAGGGGCCGACGAAGATCACGAACTCTCCGTCGGCGACGTCGATGCTGACGTCATTGACGGCCGGGAATCCGTCGCCGTACTGCTTGACGATGTTCTTCATCTCGATGGTGGCCATCTGGCATCAACCCTTCACTGCGCCGGACGTGAGGCCGGCGACGATCTTCCGCTGGAACAGCAGGACGATGAGGATGATCGGGATCGTGACCAACACCGCGGCCGCCGACAGCGAGGAGGTCGGCGGGTTGAACTGGTCAGGCCCCACGAAGAAGGCCAGCTGGGCCGGCACCGGCCGCGCGGCGGTCGTCGAGGTCAAGCGAGATGCCGAAGACGAAGTCGTTCCACGCGAAGAAGAACGTCAGGATCGCGGCCGTGAACACGCCCGGCGCCGCCAGCGGCACGATCACCTTCCGGAACGCCTGCCACGACGTGGCGCCGTCGACCTGGGCCGCCTGCTCCATCTCCCAGGGGATCTCACGGAAGAACGCCGACAACGTCCAGATCGCGAGCGGCAGCGTGAACGACATGTACGGGATGATCAGCCCGGGCCAGGTGTTGAACAGGCCCAGCACCCGCCACATGATCGAACAGCGGGCCGACCAGGGAGACCACCGGGAATATCGCGATCGCGAGCGCGATCGTGAGCACGATCCGCTTGCCCCGGAAGTCCAGCCGGGCGATCGCGTACGCGGCCAGCGTGGCGAGCATCACGGACAGAGCGGTCGCGATGAAGGAGATGCCGAACGAGTTGACGAGCGCCCGCCGGAAGTCGGGGTTGTTGAAGACCTCGACGTAGTTGTCCCAGGTGTAGGACTGCGGCAGGAACTGCGCGCTGCCGGCGGTGGTCTCGGCGACCGGCTTGAGGGACAGGGAGAAGATCCACGCCACCGGCAGTGAGGCACCAGAGCATGATGAACGATGAAGCCGACCGTGGTCCGACACGCCATGTCTCTTCATCGCTCACCCCTGGCTGCGGCCAGGTCGACGCCGAAGAGCTTCACCAGCAGGAACGCGATCGCCAGCACGGAGAGGAACAGCAGGACGGACAGCGCCGAGCCCATGCCCAGCTCGAACTGGGTCGATGATCTGCCGGTAGGTCAGGAACGAGGCCGATTCGGTGTCCTGGGCCCCCCTGGTCATGATGTAGATGTTGTCGAAGATGCGGAACGCGTCGAGCGCCCGGAACAGCACGGCCACCATGATCGCGGCCTTCATGTTCGGCAGGATCACCTTGTACAGGCGCTGCCACCAGGTCGCGCCGTCGACCTTGGCCGCCTCGATCATGTCCTCAGGGATCTGCGCCAGTCCGGCGAGCAGCAGCAGCGACATGAACGGCGTCGTCTTCCAGATCTCCGAGACGCAGATGGCGAACATCGCCGGCCAATGACTGCCGAACCAGTTGAAGTCATCGCCGACGAAGGGCAGCCATCCGTTCACGTACCCGTTGTTGAGGCTGAACGCGAACTGCCACGAGAAGGCCGAGACCACCGTGATGATGCCGTAGGGGATCAGGATCGAGGTCCGGATCACGCCCGCGTCGCGAAGATGATGCGGTGCATCACCATCGCGAACGCGAACCCGATCACCAGCTCGACGACGACCGTCACCACCATGATGAACACGGTGTTGCCGATGTCGCGCCACCACAGGCCGTCGGTGAGCACCGTGGCGTAGTTGGCCAGCCCCACGAACTCGCGGTCGTCGGGAGCCGTGAGCCGGTACTGGAACAGGGACAGGTAGAGGGCGCGCAGCATGGGGTAGGCGGTCACCACCAGCATCACCACGATCGGCGGGCGCGACGAGACGCCGGCCCAGCCGGTTCTCGTCGCGGGAACGGTCCGATCCGTTCCTTCCGCACCGCCGCGGGTGGGGCGGTCGCAGTCGCCGAGCTCATGGTCGTCGCCTCCTCATCAGATTAGCGCGTCGCCCTGCAAGGCCTTGTCGATCAAGGAGGCGGAGTCCTCAGGGGTCGAGGCGGGATCGACCGAGTCGGCCGGGTGCCACTGGCTGAGCGTGGCATCGACGACCGTGCTCCAGTACGGCGACGCGGGGCGTGGTCCGGCGGTGTCCATGCTGTCCTGGTAGAGCTGCAGAAGGTCGGCCGGGAACTGCTCGGTGAGGGCCGGGTCCTCGTACGCAGCCTGCCGTGCCGGCATGTTGCCGGTTTCGACGGCGTACTGGACCTGGTTCTCCTGGGACGTGATGCACTGGACGGCCTCAGACGCCAGATCGGGGTCGTCGGTGAACGCGCTCGACGCCGATGTTGATCCCACCGATGGGCGGCCGCGACTCTTCTCCTTGGACCGTCGCCGGGTACCTGGCCCACCCGAGATCGTCGAACGTCTCCTGATCCGGCTTGATGGTGTTGTAGGCGAAGGTCCAATTGACCATGAATCCACCAGGGTCGGCGAGGGGCGGCGAGCACGGTGCCCTCGTTGGACACCGACAGGTCGGGCTGGGCGGCGGGTGAGCCGGCGAGCTTCTCGATGATCTCGGCAGCGGCGACACCGGCTTCCGATGCGATGTCCACGGATGCTTCGCTGCCCGCCTGGGTCTGGGTGAGGATGTTGCCGCCGGCGCCGGTGATGAGCGCGTTGATCCAGACCACGTACCCCTCGTACTTGTTGGCCTGGACGCCAACCTGCCCGCCCTGTTCTGAGGCGGCATCGATGATCTGGTCCCAGGTGACGGGCTGGCTCATGTCGAGCCCAGCCGCTTCGGCCATGGACTTGCGGTACCACAGCACCTGGGTGTTGGCCCACAGCGGCGCCACCACCAGCTTGTCCTCCCATGAGGCACCTTGGACGGCTCCGTCCAGGACGCCTTCGGACACGGCGCCGGCCGCATCCTGGGTGAACGGTTCCAGGTAGCCGGCGGCCGCGAACTCGGCGGTGAACACCGGATCCAGGCTCATCAGGTCGATGGAGGAGTCTTCTGCGGCGAGCCGGCGGAGCAGCTGGACCCGCTGCTCGGTCGCGCTGGTCGGGAGCACCTGGACCTCGATGTTGTACTGGTCGGTGCTGCACCGTTCCGCGATCCCTGCCTGCCCGAAGCCGCCTTCGAAGTCGGCAGGTGCCACCGGGTCGGGGTTGATGTACCAGGTCAAGGTCCGCGTCCCGGAGTCCTCGCTGCACGCGGCGAGGAGCGAACATGCGACGATCATCGCGGCGGCGACGGCCGCCTTTCGCCGAGGTCGCCTGAACGCACGTGCCCGAGCTGCCGGTCCTGCCACAGCGCCCCCTCGGCCAACCCTGTACCGCGTCTCCAGCAACACGAAACGTATTTCCTTGGATGCGATTCGGTCAACTTGAGAGCGGCTCCCCGTCCGGCTGGTATCGAGCCGATGTTGAGGGCCCACATGCCTCGCGTACGCTTGCGCGGTGAGCACCGGTTCCGTCGTCCTCGGCATCGACCAGGGTCTCAGCGGAGCCCGGGCGGCGGTGATGACAGGCGAAGGCCGCGTGCTCGGCCGGGGCGGGCACGGAGTGCCTCGACCTCGTGACCGTGCGCCGGTGGGTCGGAGCACGATCCCGGCGGCTGGGTCGAGGAGATGATGACTGCCGCCTCGCAGGCGATCGCCGAGGCGCGCGTGACATCGGTCGATGCGATCGGGGTCGCGGCGCTGGGTCCCGCACCCGTGCTGCTCGATGAGGCGCTGCAGCCATTGGTGCCCGCACCGCTGTTCCCGTCACGACGACTGGCGCGCACGTTCAGGCGATGGGCTGGCGGCGATCCCGGGCTCGTGGAGCGCGCGAGGTGGTCGCTGGACGTATGCGGCTTCCTGGTCTCGACGCTGGTGGGTAGGCCGGTGCTGGATCGGATCTCGGCAGCCGATCAGTTCGCGCCCGACGGTTGGCCCGGGCTGGTGCTGCCCGACGAGGAAGAGCCCTTCAGCCTGGCGGGAGGGCTGATCCCGGCGGCTGCCTCGAGGCTCGGTCTCGCCGCCGGCACACCGGTCACCGTGGGCACCTACGACACCTTCGTCGATCTCGCATCGCTCGGGGTTCGGCACCCCGGCGACCGGGCGATCCTGCTCGGCAGCACGCTGATCGTGGGCACGGTTCGCCGCGACGATCTCGCGCCCGAGGGGTTGCGAGCGTCGGCGCACGCCGGCGAGGGGCTGGTTCGTGGGGGGGTGGACGCAGGCCGCGGGCCGGGCGCTCGCCTGGTGGCTGGGGCTGTTTCCGGCGGAAGGGCGGGCGCAGATCGAACGTGAGGCTGCCCTGTTGCCCCCCGGCGCAGGTGGGCTGCTCGCGTTGCCCTACCTGGACGGGGAGCGCGCCCCGGTGTGGGACCCCGATGCGCGCGGCGCATTCGTCGGGCTCACGACGTCCACCACCGCAGCGGAGCTGTTATCGCGCCACGATCGACGGCGGTGGCGCTGTCGGCCGCCGACCTCGCCGGCCGGCTGGGCCGCCTTGGCGGCGCGACGCGACCGTGGCTCGTCGCCGGCGGCGGGGTTCGACGACGCCGCATGGCTGCAGGCGACCTCGACGCGGTCGGTGAACCCATGTTGATCGCCGATCTGGGCGACGCCGGCGGCGCTGCGCGGTCGGCGTTCCAGCCCTGGGCGAGCCGGCGCCGGACCTTCCGACTGCGACTCGTCGAGCCGAACGCCGATCGCCATCACGACCTACACCGGGCTGCTCGAGCCGTACCGAGGGCTGCACGGATCGCTGGCACCGATCCTCGTTGCTCGGGGTGCGGTGAGGAGCCCGTGACCCGACCGGCGGGATGCCCGAGACGATGCGCGCCTGTCGTCTGCACGGCCTCGAGAGACCTGCGTGTCGATCGGATCGAGGTGCCGCCCGTTGCGGCGGGTGAGCTGCTGGTGCGGATCGAGGCCACCGGTGTGTGCGCCACCGATGCGCGGAAGTATCGGGTCGGCGTGAACGACGGCACGTACCCGTTCAACCCCGGCCACGAGTGGGTCGGGCGTGTCGCCGCGCTCGGCGACGGCGTCGAGCGGTGGTCGGTAGGCCAGCGCGTCTACGGCGACACGTACGGCGGCTACGCGGAGTACGCGACGATCGCGCGTCGAGCCGGGCGCGTGGTCGTGCGGGCCACGCCGGTGCCCGACGACGTTCCGGTGGAACGAGCCGTGTTCCTGGAACCGCTCGCCGACTGTCTCCACGCCGTCGATCGATCAGGGGCAGGTCGGCTCGGGCGATCACGTCGTCGTGGTCGCGGCCGGGTCGATGGGTCTGCAGATGGTCGCGGTCGTGGCCCGGCTCGGGGCTCGGGTCACCGTCGTCGAGCCGCAGTCCGAACGTCGAGATCTGGCCCGTCGGTTCGGGGCCACGGAGGCGATCGAGCCCGACCGGTGGCCCGAGCGCGTTCGGGCCGGCGCCGACGGGGCGCCGCGCGCGGTGATCGTCTGCGCCGGCGACCCCGCCCTGGTCCCCCCGGCGATCGAGGCGTGCGCGAACGGCGGCCGGGTGGTGCTGTTCGCGGGGTTCGGGGACCGGCCCGTGTTCCCGATCGACGTCAACGCGATCCACTACCGCGAGATCGAGCTCGTGGGCAGCGAGTGGATCGGCGCGCCGCCCAACCAGCGGCGCGAACGCTACGACGAGGCGGCCGAGATCATCGCGTCGGGGTCGCTCCCGCTCGAGGAGCTGGTCTCGGCCCGGTGCTCGTTCGACGATCTGGAGGACGCGTTGCTGGGCCGGTCGGAGTTCCGCGAGCTGAAGACGATCTTCGTTCCCGGGGTCGGTGACGCGGTCGTGAACGGGAGGGAGCAGGCATGAACGACCTGGAAGGACGCGTCGCGCTGGTGACCGGCGCCAGCTCGGGGATCGGTCGGGCCACGGCGGCGCTGCTGGCCGCAGCGAGGCGCGCGCGTCATGGCGACGGGCCGCGAGCGAGGAACGACTGCGCGACGCTCGCCGACGAGACCGGCGTCGAGACCGTCGCCGCCTCGTTGGAGGACCCCGCGGCTGTGCGAGCGGATCGTCGCCCGGACCAACGAGCGTCTCGGACGCGGTGTCGATCCTGGTGAACAGCGCCGGCCGAGGCGCCGACCTCGACCGACCGATCTGGGAGCAGTCCGTCGAGGATTGGCGCACGAGCATGGCCGTGAACCTGGACGCGCCGTTCCTGCTTTCCAAGGCGTGCGCCGGGCCAGATGCGCGAGGCCGGCTGGGGCCGGATCGTGATCGTGAGCTCGACCGCCGGCGAGATCGGGGCGGCGTCGATGTCGCCATACTGCGCGTCGAAGCACGGCGTGCTCGGGCTGATGCGATCGGTCGCCCACGACGTCGGCACGTTCGGCGGCACGTGCAACGCCGTCCTGCCCGGCTGGGTCAAGACCGCCATGGCCGACGCCTACGTCCAGAGGGAGGCCGACGAACGCGGCATCACGCGGGAGCGAGGTGTGGGCCGAGCACGACGCCGAGTACCCGCGCGGCTCCGTGCTCCAACCCGAGGAGGTGGCGCGCGTCATCGTGTGGCTCACCACCGACGATGCGGCCGCGGTCAACGGCGAAGCACTGACGGTGGCGCTCGGGCGGCCTCTGGTAGCGACGCCGTGTGACCGCACCACTCAGCGCCGCGGACGGTCTATCGAGCGGTCGTGCCGCCGTCGACCAGCATCGCCGAGCCGGTGACGAACGACGCTTCGTCCGAGGCCAGGAACAGGATCGCGTTGGCGACCTCGCGGGGTGTGCCCATGCGCCGCATCGGGCGACGTGTCCGCGAACTCGATCTCCAGCGCCGCCGCATCGTCACCGGTCAGGAACGAGCGTGTGAGCGGGGTGTCGATGACGCCCGGGCAGACGCAGTTGGCGCGGATCCGCGCTCCGCGGTTTCCAGCGACAGCGCGCGCGTGAACTGCAGCACGGCCCCCTTGGTGGCGGTGTAGGCCGCGTCGTTGGGCCAGGCGATCAACGAGTTGATCGAGCCCACGGTGACGATCGAGCCGCCGCCGGCATCGAGGGCAGCGCGGCCCGGCACAGCCGGAAGATCCCGCCGACGTTGACGTCGAAGATGCTGCGCCCACTCCTCGTCTCGGGTCTGCTCCACGGCTGGGGGCGTGCGTGAGCTCGACGCCGGCGTTGGCGACGAGGATGTCGATGCGCCCGTGTCGGCCAGCCACCTCCTCCACGACCTCGTCGATGCGGGCGCGCATCGGTGACGTCCAAGCCGCTCGACGGCGGCCGGGGCAGCCCGGCCGCCTCGATCAGGTCGCAGGTCTCGTCGGCGTGGGCCGGGTCCGGGAGGTCACGACGACCTGGGCGCCCTCCTCGGCGAGCCGGAGCGCCGTGGCCCGGCCGATGCCGGTGCCGGCGCCGGTGACCAGGGCGACCCGGTCCTGCACACGCCCGCTCATGCGAAGCTCACCAGCACCTTGCCCATCCTTGCCCGGTTCGGCGAGGCGATCGAACGCGTCGGCGACGTCGTCGACCGTCGAACACGGAATCGACGATCGGCCGCGCGCGGCCGTCGGCGAGCATCGGGACGACCTCCCGGGCGAACGCCTCGACCGCGGCCGCCTTCTCGTCGAGGGACCGTGCTCGCAGGACCGTGCCGCGGATGGTGGCCCGGCGCACCATCAGCCGGAGCAGGTCGATCTGCGCCGTCGAGCCCGTCGCGACGCTGACCACCACGATGCGTCCGCGCAGCGCGAGCGACGTCGAGATCGCCTGCGAGGTTCGACGCGCCGACCAGCTCGAGCACCAGGTCCACGCCGCGGCCGTCGGTGTGCTCGAGCGCCGTGGCCGCGAACGGTCGCGGCATCGATCGGCTCGGCGCCGAGCGAGCGCACGAGCTCTGCCGCCGCGGTCGCTCCGTACGACGCCCAGGACCTCGGCACCCAGTCCCCGTCGCGATCTGGACGGCGGCCGAACCGACCGCTCCCGAGGCGCCATGCACCAGCACGGTCTCGCCGGCTCGCAGCCCTCCCTGGGTCGTCAGCGCGTCGTGCGCGGTGATGAAGACCTCGGGGATCGCGGCCGCCGCCCGGTCGTCGAGACGCTCCGGGTACTCGGGTCACGCACCGCTCGTGCACGGACGACCCGCGACGGCCAGCCCGCCACCCGCCACCAGCCCGAAGACCCGGTCGCCCGGCGACCATCGGGTCACCGCCGCGCCGACCTCGACCACCGAGCCGGCGACCTCGAGCCCCGGCACGTCCGGCACGACGCCGGGCGGCGCCGGGTAGCGTCCTTCGCGCTGCTGCAGGTCGGCTGGGTTCAGGCCGGCGACGGTCACGTCGACGAGCACCTCGTCGTCGGCCACCGTCGGGGTCGTCGCGATCCGACGACCTCGACGACCTCGTTGCCGCCCGCACCGGCGAACACGACCGCCCTCACGCCGCCACCTCCTGCAGCATCGAACGCGACGCAACGCCATCGCGGGCTCGAAGCCGTTCGACCTGATCGTCCACGTCCGCCCGGCTGTCGAGGCCCTTCGACCAGCAGGTCGTACGGGCGATCGCCGACGGTGGCGGCGAGCGCCGTCGAGCAGGGCCCTGAGTGGGAGCGGCGCCCTCTCCCGGGTAGCGATACCGCACGTCGAACCCGCGCCGGTGGTAGGCGTCGGGTTGTTGCACCGAGATCAGCTCGTAGTCGCGGATGTGTCCGCTCCGGGCGAGCGGGCGCCAGCGTGGCGATCGCACGGAACGGGTCGTCGAACGTCATGATCGGGTTGATGAGGTCCAGGAACACGCCCACCGTCTCCTCGCCCGCGTCGGCCACGATGCGCTCGTACTCGTCGATCGTGAAGTCGGAGTGGTTCTCCAGGATCAGTCGCACCCCTGGCCGACGAGGCGCCGTGGACGAGCGGCGCAGCACCTCGGTGACGTACTCGCGCTCGCGCTCGATCAGCTCCGGCTGGGCCGCCAGATCGGCGCGGTAGAACCCCGACGCCAGCCGCAACGTCGGGCTTCCCAACGCCACCGCGCCTTCCAGCCAGCGTTCGATGCGCGCCGACGCCGACGGCCGGCTGTGTCGCCGCGTCGCGGGGAGCCCACGAAGTCTCCGGACGCCAGCAGCCGGATGTCCATGCGAGGCCGCGCGCGCCGCGAGCTCGGTCAGCTGCGCCGACGGACCGGTCGCGAACGTGGTGCAGGTTCACCGCGACGACGGGCGCGTCCAAGGACGCCGCTTCGCGACAGACCTGCTCCGATCGTGATCGCGCCGGCCTCCAGTCGCATGTGCCAGCAGAGCGTGTCGACCCCGAGCGCGATCGTCACGATGCCCCCTTCCGTTCCCGCGGCGCTACGGGCTGCGCGGCCGCCGACCAGTCGCTGAAGCGGAACCCCGCGGTCATGCCGCCGTCGGCGACGATCAGCGACCCGGTCACGTACGAGGATGCGTCGCCCAGCAGGAACGCCACGACGTTCGCGATCTCGTCGGGCTCGGCCGGGCGATCGAGCGGGATGTGCGAACGGTGCTTCGCCCACTCGGCGCCGTCGGCCACGATCTCGGTCGTGAGCGGTGTGCGCACCCACCCGGGCGCGACCGCGTTCACGCGGATGCCGTACGGCGCCAGGTCGATCGCCAGCGAGCGCGCGAGCTGGCTCACGGCGCCCTTCGACGCGTTGTAGGCGACCTGATGCTCCTCCCCGCGATCGAAGCGGTGGAGGCGGTGCACACGATCGTGCCGCCGTCGCGCTCGGCCATGGCTCGGGCCGCTGGCATGGGTCATCAGGTACATGCCGCGCACGTTGACGTGCATGGTGTGATCGAAGTGCTCGAGCGGCTCGGACAGCGCCTCGTCGAAGTAGGCGATGCCGGCGTTGGATGCCAGGTGATCCAGGCGTCCGAACGCCTCGAGCGTCTCGCCGACCGCCCGCTCGGCGGTCTCGGGCATCGCCGACGTCGGCCGCGATCGCGACGACGCCGCGCACCGCCGTGGCGGCAGCTGCGCGGCCGACCTCCTCGAGGGGTCGTGGCCTCGTGCGGTGCGGCGACCAGGCAGAGATCGGCGCCCTCGCGCGGCGAGGTGGCTCGCGATCGCCCGTCCGATGCCCGGACGAGGCCCCGGTCACGATGGCGGCGCGGCCACGGAAGGCGCCGCTCGGTCACAGCTGTTCCTGGCCGAAGTCGGCGTAGAACGACGCGGTCACGAGCCGGATCGGGTCCTGCACGTCGTCGAGATCCTGCGCGATCTCAGCGACCGCGCCCCACGACGGCACGCCCCACACGGCGAGCCCGCGCGGATCGGGGCCCAGCTTGCCGATGCGGTCGACCAGCAGGTTCAGCTCGAGGTCCGGATGCGTCTTCGCGCGTTCCTCGTACGCGACCCGAACCGCGTCATGGTCGGCGCCGGGGGCCAGGTCGAACCATTCCGCGTAGTAGCGACCCGCGGTGCCCACCACGGGCTCGATCAGCGGCTCGTAGCACCCGGCTGCATCGATCCTGGCCGCCAGCCGGAACGGCTCCTCGAACAGGTCGGCCTCGCCGGAGCGGAAGACCCGTTCCCACTCGTCGATGCGCTCCATGCCGGCGTCGCGGCTGTACCACGCGCACAGGTATTCGGGCTCCGGACCCATGCGCCAGGAACGCCCCACGTTGAGCACGGCGATGTCGTCGTCGTATTCGCCCGCCCATCCCGTCTGTCCGCCGCCGGCCACCGCGTGGAACTCGTGCAGCCCGACGCCGGGGCGCCGGCTGATGTACTCGATGTAGACCAGCATCCGTTCCTTCAGCCTCCCTGCTCGTTTCGATATCGTGCTACCATCGGCGAGTTCATGGGTGCAACGCCGCACTTCAACGCACAGCCGCTCCCCACCGATCTTGCCGACCTGGCCATCTCGGCGCACGATCTGCCATGGGTCCCCAACGGCCAGGGCCTGGCCTTCAAGCCGCTCCACTACTCGCCGTCCACCGGCATGTGGGTGAACCTGATCCGCTGTGGCGCCAGGGGGTCACATCTCCCGGCACCTGCACACAGGGGGATCGGTGCACGGCTACGTCCTGAAGGGAAGCTGGCGCTACCTCGAGCATGATTGGGTCGCCGAGGAAGGCAGCTACGTCTGGGAGCCTCCCGGCGACGTGCACACCCTCGAGGTGCGCGGGGACCAGGAGATGATCACGCTCTTCTTCGTACACGGGGTGATCCAGTACCTCGACGATCAGGACCGGCTGATCCAGCAGGACGACATGCGCAGCCGGCAGCGGCTCTACCTCGAGCACTGCGCCGCCGAAGGCATCGAGCCGCGCGCGCTCATCGGGTAGCCGTGGCGGCTGAGCCGGACGTCGTCACTGCTCGTCGGCGGGTCGGGTGTGGTCGTGCAGGTGATGGCGCGCCGTTCCGAGCTCGACCGCCAAGTCCAACGGACCGAACCTCGACGTGACGCCGACGGGCGGTGTTCGGCAGCCGAGACACGCGTGCCGCGTCGATCACGTCGAGCAGGTGCAGATCGTGGTCGGCGTCGGTGAGCGGCTCACGGCCTTCGGTGACCGCGACCACCGCCTCGCGCAGACCGTCGGCCCAGAGCCATGTGGCGTCGGCCGGGTCGATCATGGTCCACGCGGCGTCGCGGTTGCGCCAGATCTCGATGCCGGTGGGGTCCCAGTCATCGCCCAGCAGGTTGGCCGTGCCGTCCGTGCCGTACAGCTCCAGCCGGGCCGGCGATATCGCTGCACGGCTTGGCCGGAGGTGACGGCCGACAGCGCGCCGTCCGCGTGGCGGAGGATCACCTGCGACACGTCGGGGTCGGGGTGCTCGATGCGCTGGCCGCCCGCCTCGCGGACCGGCACGGCCAACGCCGTCGGCCGCGTACACCTCGGTCACGGGTCCGACCAGCGCCGTCAGGCTCTTCAGGTTGTAGACGCCCGGCTTCGGCGAGCGGGCCCACCCCGCCGTCGTGGAACCACGCGGACCACGTCGAACCCGGGTTCCCGTACAGCCCGCGGGCGGTGTGCACGTGCCCGATCTCGCCCGCCTGCACCCGGGTCCACAGCTCGCGGAACGTGGGCGACAGCTGCACGAAGGGCGCAGCCAGCAGATGCAGCCCGCGCGAGGCCGCCAGCTCGAAGACGGGCTCGGCCTCGGCGCGGCTCATGCCCACCGGCTTCTCGCAGACGACGTGCTTGCCGGCTTCCAGGGCCGCCCGGGCGTAGGACGCGTGGGTATCCGGTGGCGTGATGATCACCACGACCGACACGTCGGACTCCAGCACCTGTCGGGCGTCGTCGACCAGGTTGAACGCCGGGGCGACGGCACGGATGTCCGGCCAGGTATCGCGGCGATGCGCGTGGATCGGGCCTTCCCACGCCAGGCCTCGGGGGATCAGCCGGTCCAGCACCTGCAGGTAGGCCCAGAGCACGTTGCCCGCCCCGATGATCCCGACGCCGACGCCGCCGCTCCGACCCGGGAGCCTCGATCCTGAGCCGCTGTCGTCGACGTATCCACCGGAAGAAGTGTCCCTTGCAAACGCGGAAGCACGAGCCTAGCATCAGCCCGCGGTGGTATGGATACCGGTATCTATCCGGTATCGGATGCGCGGGGCCGCAGCATGCAAGGTTCTCGGGCACGTGGGGAGAGGAGCAGCAGCATGAGGAAGCCGGCAGCAGCAGCAGCCTGTCGAGGCGTGAGTTCTTGCAGCGAGCCGGGCTGACGGTCGTCACGGTGGGTGTCACGCCCGCTGTGCTCGCAGCGTGCGGCAGTGACTCGGCCCACCGCGCGATCCGCCAACGTCCGCGCCCGGTGCGGCAACGCCGTCCCCAGCGTCCCGCCGCCAGCGGGACGCTCGACTACTACTCCTGGGAGGGATACGACTCGCCGGTCAAGGGCACCAAGGCGTGGCTGAAGGACAACAGCGTCAAGCTCAACGCCAGCTACATCGGCAACCACGACGACATCCAGGCCAAGCTGAAGGCCAGCGACAACTCCGAGGGGTTCGACCTCACCACCTACTACCAGGGGTACAAGCCGCTCTACGCGGAGCTCGGCATCCTGGGCGCCATCGATGACGACAAGATCCCCAACCTCGCCGGGCTGAACGAGTTCTGGAAGACCGACCCGAAGCACCAATGGATCGACGAGGACGGCACGCGGACCGGCGTGCCGTGGACGTTCGGCGCCATCGGCATCACGTACGACTCCGCCGAGATCGATGAGATGTCGTCGTGGTACGACCTGCTCGACCCGAGCCTGAAGGGCAAGATCTCGCTGCCCGACGACCCGGTGGGCCAGTTCACGCTCACGGCCCACATCCTCGGACTGGATCCGGGCGCGACCCCGAAGGCCGACCTGCAGAAGGTGGTCGATCTCGCGAGCCAGTTCGTGGCCCAGTGCGAGTCCATCTCGCCGTCGTTCGGGGACATGACCACCAAGCTCGTCGCCGGCGACATCGTTGCGTGCTACCAGGGTTGGGCTGCCATGAACAGCTTCGCGGCCGCCGAGGGCGTGAACACGATCAAGACCGAACCTTCCCGAGGAAGGAAGCTTCACCTTCGCCGACATGTACGCGATCCCCGCCGGCGCGGACAACGTGGACACGGCGCACGCGTGGCTGAACATGGTTCTGGACCCGGTCGTCAACGCGCCAGAACGCCGAGTACCTGGTGGGCGCGGTCACGGTGGACGCCGCGGTTGATCTGCTGAGCGAGGAGACTCAAGACGCTGTACGGCGTCGTACGCGGACACCCGCGGCTTCCTCGAGCAAGGCTCCGCTCTACAACAACCCTCCGGTCGAGTCCGACGAGTTCGTGACGCAGACCGATTGGACGGACGCCTGGCAGGAGATCAAGGCGGGCGCCTGAACCGGCACGGCGCCGAGCCGCTCACCGTGGCGAACACCGAGGGAGAACGCGCCGCAGCCAGCCCGGCGCGACGCGGTAGCGGCGCGGCACGGCTCGGGCCGTTTTCACCACCGTCCCGGCCGCCGCCGGGATGGTGGTGTTCTTCCTGATCCCGCTGCTGGTCTTCGCGGTCTACAGCGTGCTCACTGCGGAGCCTCGCCGGCTACGACGTCGAGCTGCCGTTCAGCCTCGAGGGGTACCAGGACGCGATCACGACCAGCGTCAACCGGACGCTCGCGAAGAACTCCGCGTGGGTCGGGCCTGGGAACGGCGATCGTGACCGTCGCGCTGGCGCTGCCGATCGCCTACTGGCTCCGCCGCGCCGCAGGACGGTGGCGGCTGCCCGTCCTGTTCCTGATCACCGCGTCGTTGTTCGCCGGCTACCTCGTGCGCATCTACGCGTGGCGCAGCATCCTGGGCAGGAACGGGCTCATCAACAAGGGGCTGATCCAGCTCGGGGTCATCGACGAACCGGTCGGGTTCCTGCTGTACAACCTGTTCTCCGTGACGCGTCGCGCTCATCCACATCTTCCTGCCGTACGCGGTGCTGGTGCTGTACGCAGCCATGGGACCGCTGGGGTCGGGGATCATCGAGGCGGCGCAGGACCTGGGTGCGAAGGCTCCCGTCCTGTGGCGCCGAGTGATCCTGCCGCTCGCGGCGGCACCCGCCGCCAGCGTGTTCCTGTTCGTCTTCATCCTGTCGTCGGCCGACTACGTCACGCCGCAGTTCCTCGGTGGCACGTCGGGTTCGACGCTCGGCGTGCAGATCCAGACGAACTTCATCACCCTGGGCAACTGGCCGCTCGCGGCCGCGACGTCGTTCCTGATGCTGGCTGCGTTCCTTGCGTGCTTCGCGCTCGACCATGCTCGTCCTGCGGCTCGCCGGCTTGCGTGACGTCAGGTTCGTGAACTGATGGAGCGCGCCCAGCGCAGCCCGATCACCGGCGCGATCACGGTCGTGGCGTTGGTGTTCCTGTTCGTGCCGTTGATCGTGGTGGTGCTGTTCTCGTTCCACGAGACCGTCGGGGCTCTCTTTCCCATTCCAAGGCTTCTCGCTCCGGTGGTACCGCGAGGTGATCGATTCGCCGCAGATCACGGGAAACCGCCCGCAACAGCCTGATCGTGGCGACCGCCACGGCCGTGGTGTCGCTTGATCCTCGGCACCCTGGCCGTCCTACGGCCTCAGCAGGACCTCGTCGCGTTGGCGCGCCCCGTTGGCGCTGCTGTTCTTCCTTCCCTTGACGCTGCCCGGGCTCTTCATCGGTCTCTCGCTCTTGGTCTTCTTCAACCTGGTCAACGACCAGGTGCTCGACTTCAAGCTCTCGCTGATCAGCGTGACCGTCGCGCACTTCGTCTACGTGTTCCCGTACTTCCTGCTGATCGCCATCGCCGCGCTGGACCGGCTCGACGTCGCCCTGGAGGAAGCGGCCGCCGACCTGGGCGCCACGTCGTGGACGGTGTTCCGGCAAGGTCACGCTGCCCCAGATCTGGCCGGTGCTGCTGGGGGCCACGAGCCTGGCGTTCGCCCTCAGCTTCGACGAGTTCATCATCACGTTCTTCGTGATCGGGCCGCAGTCGACCGTGCCGATGTTCATCTGGTCCAGCCTCCGGCGCACGGTGAACCCCACGATCAACACGATCTCGACCTTGTTGCTGATGACGACCTTGGTGATGTTCACGATCGCGTTCGTCTTGACCCTGCGGGGCAGCCGCCGGCACGGCCAGGAGGCGGACATCCTCAGCGACGCCATCGGCGGGAGCACATGAGCACGGACGGCACGCGCCGCGCGTGCGCCTGGAGTCGGTCACCCATCGGTTCGGCGACGTCACGGCGTTGAACGACGTCAACTCTCGACGTCCGCGACGGCGAGTTCATCACGCTGCTCGGGCCCTCGGGCTGCGGCAAGACCACGCTGCTCACGGGTCGTGGCGGGGTTCGAACGGCCCACCGAGGGCGCAAGTGCTGCTCGGCGGCGTCGACGTGACCACGACCCCGCCGTACCGTCGCCCCGCGAACATGGTGTTCCAGCGCCCGACGCTGTTCCCGCACCTGAACGTCGTTCGAGAACGTCGCCTTCGGTCTCCGCATCGCGAAGGTCTCCCGGCAGGAGGTCCGCGAGCGGGTCCGTGAGTCCCTCACGCTTCGTGCGACTGGACGGGTACGAGGACCGGAAGAACTACGAGCTCTCCGGTGGCCAGATGCAACGCGTCGCGCTGGCTCGCGCCCTCGTGAACCGGCCGCAGGTACTGCTGCTGGACGAACCGCTGTCCGCGCTCGACCTGAAGATCCGTCTGGAGATGGAGGCGGAGCTGCGTCGGGTCCATCGTGAGACCGGGGCCACGTTCGTCTACGTGACGCACGACCAGCGCGAGGCGCTCGCGCTCTCGGACCGCATCGTGGTGTTCAACGAAGGCCGGGTCGAACAGGTCGGGGCGCCCGGCGTGGTGTATCGGCGGCCGGCGACGCCGTTCGTCGCGCGGTTCGTGGGCGACTCGAACGTGCTGGCCGGTCGACGTGGAGCCGACGCCCGAAGGCCGTCGGGTCAGGGTGGGCGACCATGCCGTCACGGTCCAGGCCGATGGCGTGGAGGAAGGCCCGGCGTGGCTCGTCCTGCGTCCCGAGGGCATCCGGCTCGAGAGCAACGGAAGTCGACGGAAACGGCTCGCAGGAGACGTCCGAGGTCGACGAAGCAGCCTCCGCGGGGTCGTCCTGGACCACGCGTTCCGCGGGACCGGACACTCGTATCGGGTCGAGGTGGCGGGCCTCGATCGAGCCCATCAAGTGCGAGATGGGAGGCCGCGAGCCCTTCGAGCTCGGCGACGGACGTGGCCGTGTCGTGGGACCAGGACGCGTGCGTCCTGCTGCCGCGGTTCGCCGGGGAGCCTGGCTAGCGTCCGTGGACCTCGGCCTGGAAGGCGCCCGCGTCCTGGTCACCGGCGGGAGCCGTGGCATCGGACGCTCGATCGCGGCGGCGTTCCTGCGCGAGGGATCATCGGTCACGATCTGCGGCCGCGACGAACGGAACCTCGCCACGGGCGCGCGCTGAGCTCGGTGCCGACCGTGTCCGGGATGTCGTCGCCGACATCTCCACGTGCTGCATGGCGTCCAGCAGCCTGGTCGCCGATCTCGTCGAGCGCGACGGCGGCGTCGATGTCGTGGTGGCGAACGCTACGGCCGCCGCTGCGGGCGGCTCCGAGCCCGAGTACGCGGACTCGTTCGCGGTCGACCTGATGCAGTCGGTTCGCCTCGCCGAGGAGCTGCGGGCCGCGCAGCCGGAACTCCCGTTCACCATGGTGTGCCTCGGGTCGGTCGACGGCATGACCGGCGCCACCCCGCACCACGCGTACTCGGTGATGAAGGCCGCCCTGCTGGCCTGGACGAAGAACGCGGCGGTGCGCGTTCGCGCCCTGACGGCATCCGGGTGAACGCCGTGTGTCCCGGCGCGATCTGGTTCGACGGCGGGTGGTGGGACGACGTGCAGCGCAACGACCCGGCCATGCTTCGACGCGCACGTGGCATCGATCCCATCGGGCACGGCTCGGCACTCCCGAGGAGGTCGCCGACGTCGTGGTGTTCCTGGCCTCGAGTCGAGCGTCCTGGGTCACGGGCGCCACCGTGCTGGTCGACGGCGGCGAACACGCGGCCACGAGCTGACCGTGCAGGTCGCCTTCGCGCTGCTGACGGCCCTGACGTGGGGCGTCAACGAGCTGCTGCTGCTCCGCGCGGCCAAGCAGATGCATGCGCTGACGTTGGGGCTATGGCTCATGATCTTCGGGGCGCTGCGTGATCGTGCCCCTGGCGGCGGTCGTGGACCCGGTGCCCGAGCCTGGCGCGACGTGCCCTACGCGGTCGCTCCCGCCCTCATCGCGCTGGCGGGGACCTTCGCCTACTGGCTCGCGCTGCGAGAAGGCATGCTGTCGATCGTCTCGCCCACCGTGGCGACCAGCGGCGGCATCGGCGCGGTGATCGCGATCGTGGCGCTCGGAGAACGGTTCCCGCCCCTGGGTCTGCTGGGCCTCGGCGTCGCGGTCGCCGGCGTCGTGCTGGCGACCTTCTCGCGGACGGGGCACCGCGAAGGGCATCCGGTGGGCCGTGCTCTCGGCGATCCTGCTGGGTTGCTACAACGTGACGCTGGCCGCGTCGACCGCTCGCATCGGACCCCTGTGGTCGGTTGCGTCCTACCGGACTCACGGGACTGCTGGTGTTGGTGCCCATCGCCCTCGCGATGCGGGTACCGGCTGCGGTCGATCGTCCGCAGCTGCGCCTGCTCGGGGCCGCGACGTTGCTGGAGACGGTCGGCTTCGTCGCGCTGACCTCGGCGTTGGACATCGGTCCGGTCGCCGTCGCTTCGGTGGTCATGGCGCAGTTCTCGACGGTGGCGGTGCTGCTCGCCGCTCTCGTGCTGCACGAGCGACTCCTTCGCCACCAGTGGATCGGGGTGGCCATGATGATCGCCGCGACCACGATCTGGCCGCGCTGCAGTAGGAGATCGCAGACCGGCCACCAGACCAGCATGGGACCAGTCATTGACACCGGACCGCTCGGCGCGGAGGATGACCGTCATGCCGCTCGTCGGTCACCCTCGCTCTGGATCCGGCGCGTAAGGATCATCCCCCTCTACCAGCAGGTGCAGCGGTCGATCGCCGAGCACATCGCGGCCGGCCGGCTCGCGCCCGGGGAGCAATTGCCCTCGGAGCGCGGCTCTGCGCCCGGTTCGGCATCAGCCGCGTCACGGCCCGGCGTGCCCTTGGCCTCGCTGGTCGAGAAGGGCTTGATCGAAGCGTCACCCGGCAAGGGGTGGTTCGTCTCCGACGGGCCGCTCAGTGAGCCACCCAACGCGTTGCTGAGCTTCACGGCGCTCGCGCACGAACGGGGCCTGAAGCCGAGCGCCACGGTGCTGCTACAGGAGATCCGTGATGCATCGATGGACGAAGCGGAATCGTTGCAGATGGCTCCCGGGGCCGAGGTGCTGGAGCTGGAGCGCGTCGGCTCCTGGACGGGCTCCCGGTGGCCGTAGATCACGGCCTGATCCCACTAGCGCAGTGCCCCGCGCTCGCCGACGCGGACTTCACCGTGGACTCGGTCTACGAGATCCTTGCGGACCACGTCTCGCATCGTGCCGTCTTCGGCGGATTGCACCCTGGAGGCGGCCGCCGCCGGACCGGTGATCGCCCCGCTGCTCGACCTGGACCCCTCCGCGCCCGTGCTCGTCTCGCGTCAGACGACCTTCGACCAGCGTGGCCGGCCGGTGGAGAGTTCGCGGCTCGTGTACCGCGGGGATCGGTACCGGTTCCGGACGACGCTCACGACAGGATCGCGGGCGACATAACTGGTATTGCTACTGGTCTTCCCCGCGTGGGCGTTCCGGGGTATGATGGTCGCCGATGGCGGTCGAGGAGCGAACCCAGACGTAGGGAAGGGCTTGCAACACAACGGCCCCGGGACCGTGGCGGCGGTCGTGCCCGCGTCGTCGCCGCGCCCCAGCTTCGACCAGCCGACCCACATCCCGTACGCCGACGCCACCCTGCACCTGTGGGGCGACGCGGATTCCGGACAGGTTCCCGACTGGATCTACGTCTCCAGCGAGAAGATCCACCATCTGGTGTTCGGCCTGCCGCCGGGTGGCATGTTCCGCCATTCCGAGGAGTTCCGCACGGTCTTCGCTGCCGACGAGCTGATGTACGTACTCAGCGGCACGATGGTGATCGCCGATCCCGAGCACGGGGAGGTCCACCGGCGTGGAGCGCGGCGACGCGATCTTCTTCCGGCGCGACACGTGGCATCACGCGATGAACTTCGGTGCCGACCAGCTCCGCGTGCTGGAGTTCTTCGCGCCGCCGCCTGCGGCCGGCACCTCGAGCGCCTACGCGAGGGCCAGGACTACCTGGCCGAGCCGACCTACCGCGACCGACGGTGGGACGGGCGCTGGCCGATGGCGTCGGCCGAACGTGCGAAGGCCTCCCGGATCACGCGTCCTGGGCCCGGCCGACCGGCTCGGCAGCCTGGACGGTGACGGTGCGTTCGTGGAGACCATGGTGAGCACCGAGCACATCACCGCGGGCAAGATCACGATCCGCGCCGGCGGGCGCACGCAGCCACGCCGTCACGGTGGGGACGCCACGTTCCACGTGCTGGAGGGCAGGATCAACATATTGTTGACCGACGGCCCGGACCGACACGGGAGCGGTGGTTCGAGCTGCAGCCCGAGGACGGCTTCTTCGTTCCGCAGGGGTCCGGCTACGAGACTGCGCAACGTCACGGCTGCCGCGGGTGCGGTCATGTTCGCCGTCGCGCCGTCCTTCGATCGAGGACTGACCTCGCGAACGTGATGACCGGCAGGACGCACCGGGCGATCGGCGTCGACGTCGGCGGCACGAAGATCGCCGCCGGGCGTCGTGGATCTGCGCGACGGCTCCGTGTCCGACCGGAGGAGCGGCCGACCCGCCCCGAACGGGGCGGCGGAGCGATCCTGGACGACGTGGTGACCATCGTCTCTGCGCTGACGCAGGACGGCGGAGCGCCGTCGACGTCGGTGTTGCGGTCTGCGAGCTGGTCGATCTTGGAAGGGCAGCGTCACGAGCGACCAGACCCTGGACTGGCTGGGCGCGACGTCATGGGCGCCGTCGCGGGCGCCTGGCGGGCGCCGGTGCCGTGACGGTGGCCTCGGACGTGCGGGCCGGCGCACTGGCCGAAGCGCGGCTCGGAGCGGGACGGTCGCTCGACCCGTTCCTCTACGTGTCGGTCGGGACCGGGATCAGCCACACCTTGGTGCAGGCGGGGACGCCGTACGCGGGGCGGCACGGGTCGGCACTGGTCGCCACGAGCGGCAGCGTCTCCGCGGTCTGTCCCCACTGCGGCGAACCGATCGACATCGTGCCCGAGGACGATCGCGTCGGGGCTGGGGATGGTCGCCGGTATCCGCGGCGGCACGGGGGCCACCCCCAGCGCGAACGAGCCGAGGACGTGCTGGCGGCCGCCGATGCCGGCGATCGAGGTCGCGCAGCGGATCGTCGACGAGGGTGGTGCCATGCTGGGGACCGTGGTGGCCGGCCTGGTGAACGTCCTCGACCCCGAGGCGGTGGTGCATGGGTGGCGGGCTCGGGCTCGCGCGCGGCCGCTACCGCGACCGGTTCCTGAGCGTCGTTCGCAGCACACATCTGGGCGCCGACCAGCCGCGACACCCCGGTCGTCGACGCCGAGCTCGGGAGCCGACGCGGTCCTGGTGGGGGCGGCGCTGAGCGCCGTCGACGCGCACGTCACCGGCGTCGCGACGGGGTGACGCCCGTGACGGACCACCGATGGGCGCGTCCGCGTCGCGATCCTGGGTCCCGGCGACGTCGCGACCCGCGACTACCTGCCCGAGTTCCATCGGATCGCCGACCGGGCGCGAGATCGTCGCGGTGTGCGGCCGGGGTGAAGACGCGGGCCGGCGCCGTAGCCGACGAGCATCGGCGTGCCGTGGTTCACCGACCAGGAGCGGATGAGCGCCGAGGTGCCGATCGACGCCGTCATCAACCTCACCCCCATCTCCGGCGCATGAAGCCACCACGACGAGCGCCCTCCGTGCCGGGCAGCATGTGTACTCGGAGAAGCCGTTGGCCGGCTCGGTCGAGCCGCGCAGCGCCTGCGCGACGAGGCGGCCGAGCGACGGGCTGGTGCTGGTGGCGGCGCCGAGCGTGCATGCTGTTCCCGCAGGTCGAGCTCGCGCGCCGGCATGCTCGAGGACGATGCGATCGGGCACGGTCCACACCGTCCGCGGACTGGGGTTCGGCGGCGTGCCGCCGTGGGACGGGCTACGGATCGGACCCCTCGCCTTTCTTCGCCGACGGAGCCGGGTCCGCTGGTCGACCTCGGCGTGTACCCGCTGCACGCGATCACGGGGCTGCTCGGCCCCGCCCGCCGGGTCGTCGCGATGAGCGCGCGCACCCGCGACGGGTTCGACGTGGCCGACGGACCGCTCGCCGGGCACGACGGTCGCCGGTCCGACGTCGACGACGCCTGGGCCGTCACGCTGGACCTGGGTGACGGCGCGGCTGGCGACGGTCGAGGCGAACTTCACCGCGCACGGCACGCGCTCGGCCGAGCTGGAGCTCATGGGCGAGCGCGGCACGATCGCCCTGAGCCTGCTCGACGTCGGCCCAGCCGCTGCAGGTGCTCGACCCGACGCGGGACATGGCGCTCGATCGACGTCGAAGCCGGACGCGCCGACGGGCGGGCCCGACCACATCGTCGGGGTCGAGCACCTGGTGGACTGCATCCTCAGCGGGCGCGCCGCCGCGGCTGCACGCCGACCACGCGATCCACGTCCTCGAGATCCTCGAGGCGTCGGCCCGGTCGGCGCGCGACGGGATCGCGCGTCGACCTCGAGACGACGTTCGCGCCGTGACGCGATCGCGAGCCGACACCTCACGCACGAACCAGGAGGCATCCCGATCGTGATCTCGACGGACCCGCTCGGCATCGGCGTCGTCGGTGCCGGCATGATCGCCCAGCGAGGCATCCTGCCCCACCTCAGCCAGGACGACATCGCGCGATCGCGTGCGGCTCGTCGCCGTCTGCGATCCGGCCCCGGGCCGTGCTGCCGCGTCGGCGGAGCGCTTCGGCATCACGACGCCCTACGAAACGCTCGAGGAGCTGCTGGCCGACCCGGCCGTCGATGCGGTCTCGATCGCGTCGCCGATCGGACTGCACTTCGAGCAGGCGAAGGCGGCGCTCGAGGCGGGCAAGCACGTGCACGTCAACAAGACCATGGCCACCACGACGGCCGAGGCCGACGAGCTGATCGCGCTGGCAGCGGATCGGTCGTTGCAGCTCGTCGCATCGCCCGGCGAGGTGCTCAGGCCGCAGCTCACGGCGATCCGCACGGCTGATCCTCGACGGCGCGATCGGCCGGCTGTGCTGGGGCATCTGTGGGTGCTCGCTCGGGCGCCTACCACGAGAGCGACGAGGAAGCGGAGCGGACGTCGGTGCCCGGCGGCGTGCCCGCCGATCCCAGCTGGTACTTCCGCAAGCCCGGCGGCGGGCCGATGTACGACGTCACGGTGTACGCGCTGCACCAGCTCACCAGCGTGCTGGGGCCGGCGCGCCGCGTCACCGCCATGTCGGGCACGGTCGTGCCGAGCCGGACCTTCCTGGGCGCCGAGATCGTGACGGAGGTCGACGACAACACGATCGTGCTGCTCGACTTCGGCGACGGGGTGCAGGTGGTGGCCTACGGCACGCGCCGCCGGCACCCTGATCGAGGATTTCGCGGCGGCGCAGTACTTCGGCACCGAGGGCACGATCTCGGGCCTGCTGCTCAACGGCGAGCCGATCGAGTTCGAGGGCCGCGAGCTGACCGTGGACCGGCCGACCTGGGACTGGGACGCGCAGATGCGCGTGCTGCCCCACGTCACCGGGCCCGCACCGCGAGATCCCCGAGGCGCACGTCTTCGAGGACATCATGCAGCTGGTCGGTCTGGTCCGGGACGGCACGCCCACGCCGGTCACGCCCGAGCACTCCCGTCACGTGATCGAGATCATCGAGGCCGCCTACCGAGCCGCCGAGACCGGTCAGACCCAGGACCTGCGGACCACGTTCGACCTGGGCGACCAGGGCTGAGCGACTGCTGGCCGGACCCCGGGGCTACGCTCGCTGACGCTCGCTTCTGACCCCCGGACCCCTGCCGATCAGACGAAGTGATCGCGCTCGGGACCGTGCCGGGCAGCAGCCTTGGAACCCCTCCGGGAAATCGAAGGGGTTGCCGTACACGGGTGCTTTGGTGCCGATCACGGGCTTGCGCGGCTTCTGCTTGAAATCGAAGACATGCTCGAAGCTGTGCGTGTTGGCGATGCGTGGCGTGAGGTAGTCCAAGCCCCAGTTGTCGGCGATGAAACGCAAGGGCGTCGAGAACTCGCCCAGCTCGGTATCGATGATGCCGCGTCGCGTGTACGGGCTGATCGTGAGCAACGGGACCCGCACGCCCGAGCCCGATGGGGTCGATCTCCGGCGGCAGGCACCGGGTCGTAGAAGCCGCCCCATTCATCCCACGTCAGGAAGATGGCCGTGTGCTCCCATTGGTCCGAGCGCATCACCGCGTTCACGATGTCGGTGACCCAGTTGTGCGCGTGCCCGCTGGACTGCGGCGGATGGTCGGACAGCTCGAACCGGGGCGTGACCCAGCGTGACCGCGGGCAGCGTGCCGGCGTCGATGTCCTTGACGATGTCGTCGACCGGACGGACGTGCTGTTCCCACATCGAGTCGTTGTGGAAGACGTTGGCGATGCCGTTGTAGGCGTTCCAGAAGTATCCGGGCTGGCCCGGCACCGCCGAGTAGAACGTCCAGTCGACGCCGATGTCGGTGAGCTGCTCACCCACAGTGGGGAACGTGAAGCACGTGTCGTGCTTGGTCAGGTTGCCCTGCGCGTCTTTCACGAACACGTACACGTCCTCGCCGTAACGCGTCGCACCCCCAGCTCTTGAACCGCTTCCCGTTCTCGAACCGCGTTTCGATGTTCTCGGGGTTGTCGATCACGCCGCCGGCCTGACCGGCGATGAAGTAGTAGTGGTTGGCGTAGCTGGGCCCGGCCGCCGAGGCGAAGAAGTTGTCCGACAACGCGTACTCGCGTGCCCAGAGCCAGTAGTTGGGGATCTGGCGTTCCTCGAAGACCGAGTAGGCGTAGGAAGGACCGAACTGGCCCGACGCTGAACCCGTCCATCTTTCCGCCGTTGACGCAGCTGAGGTGGGCGGATAGATCGTGCGGCAGATCGCCCGGCAGCCACTCGGGGCAGGTCATCAACGGGCGCTCCTTGCCGTTCTCCACGCCCTCGGTCGCGCCTTGTCACTCCCGGGAACCGTCCGTAGACGTTGTTGAAGCTCCGGTTCTCCAGCATCACGTAGATCACGCGCTTGATCGGCGTGTTGGTGTCGATCGCCGGCGTGGGATCGTTCACCTTGGCGATGGTGCGACCGCCCGTGCATGAGAACAGCACCCCGCCGGCCACGGCCATCGCCGAGGCTTGCAGGAAACGGCGGCGAGGGAGTGGCAAGGGATGCCGGTCGCCGCGTTCGGCGTCCAGGGTGTGCACGCCTTCGCTCATCCGAACAGTTCTACCAGCCTGAGCTGCTGCGATAGCTCCGATCCGGCAACGCCATGGCTTCGACACAGCGCATGCGTAGGATTCGCCGGTGCGCAAGGTGCTGGTCGTGTCGACGATGCTGGTGGTGGTGGCCGGCGGTGCCCTCGTCCTCGTCCTCGCCCGTGAGGACGAGGTCGGCCCGAAGCGGTCTTCCACCGGCGCATTCACCAACTCGCCGCCCGCGTCGACCCCGGTGTTCACGCCGTCGGCGGATCCCGTCGCCGCGTCCCCGACGCAACCCGCCGTGCCGAGCACCGACCCTCCCACGCGCGGTGCGGTCTCGACCACGTGCGTGGAAGGGTGGGTGACCCCGCCCGGAGCTCCCCGATGTTCACGGACCCCCTCGGGGTCATCCGGCGCACCGCCCCCGTGAAGGGCGAGCTGGTGGTCGTGGACATGCGGCTGTTCGTGGGTCCGGAGTCCCCGCCGTCGGTGGGTGAGAGCGCCAAGGGGTACCTGCAGATCGTGCGTCGTTGGTACGTGAAGCTGTACGCCACCGACGAGCTGTCCTACCAGGGTCGCTTCCTCGTGGAGCAACGGGCGTTCGGCAAGGGGGTCTCGGCGGTGGCTCCGTACGACACCAGGGGTTCTCTTCGCCCGACTGGATCGGCTTCCAATACGACTCCGCGAAGCCCTCTGCCCGCACCTATCCGGGGTTGCCGGGCGGTTGGCGAGGAGAGGCGTACGACTTCGCCATCGGGGGTGGCGGCCTCACCAACCCCGGCCTGCCCGACGAGGTCGCGGGCTGCATGAAAGGGACGTAGGCCTTCCGGCCGAGGTCGGCCTCTCTAAGACCCGGGCCACCCGGTGAACCGTCCGGAGCCGCGCTTGCGAAGCTCGTTGCCGATCACGACGCGCTGGATCTCGGACGTGCCCTCCCAGATGCGGTCGACCCGCAGCTCCCGATAGAGGCGCTCGACCGGCTGCTCGCGCATATACCCGCGTCCGCCGAAGATCTGCACCGCCTTGTCGATGACTCGCCCGGCTGTCTCACTGCACACGAGCTTCACGACGCTGGCCATGGCGTGGGTCTGCTTGCGTGATGCCCTTCCGCGCGCCGCTTCCCAGCACACCCGATAGAGCAGTGACTTCGCGGCCATGATCTCGGCCGCCATGTCGGCGAGCATGAACTCGATCGCGCCGAAGTTCACGATCGCCGTGCCGAACTGCCGCCGCTCGCTCGCGAACGCCAAGCTCAGGTCCAGCGCGCGGGCGCTCGCGCCCATCGTGCGTGCACCGATCATGATGCGCTCCTCCACGAACCAGTCCTTGGTGAGCTCCAGGCCCTGGCCCACCTGGCCCAGCACCTGATCGTCGCTCAGGCGCACGTCGTCGAACGCGAAGATCGGATGTTCGAACACGAAGGTGTGCGTGTACTTGGGGGTGCGCACCAGCCGCACGCCTCGCGTGTCCTTGTCCACCAGGAAGACGGTCGCCCGCGCCGGGTCGTTGTCGACGTGCACGTGCACCAGGAAGAAGTCGGCTACGTCACCGCTGGTCACATGCCACTTCTCGCCGTCGAGCACCCAGCCCTCGCCGTCGCTGCGGGCGAGCGTCGCCACCATCGACACGTCGGAGCCGGCTCCTTCCTCGGTGATGGCATACGCGTCGCGTCGCTCGCCACGGATCGCCGGACGCAGGTAGCGCTCCTTCTGCTGCTCGGTGCCTGCCTGCAGCGGGATCGAGGGCCGCCATGGGATATCCCACAGCGCGCCGGTGGCTTGACCCCACTGCTCCTCGATCAGCATCTGTTGGAACAGGTCGAACCCCTGCCCTCCATCGGCGACCGGCTGGTTGATGGCGTTGAACCCGGCGTCCAGGACGGCACGCTTGGCTGCGGCGGCGCTGGCCTGGGTGAGCCCGTCGTGCGCCTCGCACTCGTCTTCCAACGGGATCAGCACGTCCTTGGTGAACGCTCGCGCCTTCGCTTGCAACGCGGCATCGGCCGCGTCGAGTCGCATGTCCATCGGTTCGCTCCTGGCTCCGTGAGGCGGGTAACCTCGGCCGGGAGTGTAGGGCGCGACCTGATTCAGCGCCGCTTCCGATGCGCTCCCTCGGCTACCCTCCCGCGATGCTGGGGATCGTGCTGTCGCTGGGCGCCGCGGCCGGGTGGGGCGCGGCCGACTTCCTCGGCGGGCTTTCCACCAAGGCGTTGTCGATCTGGGTCGTGAGCATCGTGTCCCAGCTGGCAGGACTCGCGTTCATGGGCGCGATCGTGGCGGGGCTCGGCCGTGGACCGGACGACGTCCAGGTCATCTGGCTCGGCATGGCGGCGGGCGTGTGCGGCGTGATCGGCCTGTCGTCGCTGTACACGGCGCTCGCCCTGGGACCGATGGGCGTTGTCGCGCCCATCTCGGCTCTCTCCGTGGTCGTGTCGGTGGGGGCCGGGCTGGCCAAGGGCGACCGTCCCGCGACGCTCCAGCTCGTCGGCATCGTCGTCGCGATCGCCGGGATCTTGTTGGCGTCGCGTTCGCCGGTCGGGCACGGCCAGCCGGTCACCGCACGCGCGGTGTTGCTGTCGGCGACCGCCGCCGTCGCGTTCGGGGTCCTGGTCATCTTCCTCGACCGCGGCGCTCGTATCGATCCGGTGTGGACCACCGTCTCGGTGCGCATCGGGGCGGTTGCGTTGCTCGCTCTGATCCTCTTGGCCGTGCGCCCTTCGTTCGCGATGACGCGACCCCAGCTCGGCACCCTCGTCCTGCTGGGCCTGCTCGACAACGGCTCGAACCTGCTGTTCGCGGTGGCGGCTTCGACCGGACAGCTGCTCAGTGTGATCGCCGTGCTGGCGGCGCTCTACCCCGTCACCACGGTGCTGCTCGCGCGAGTCGTGCTCCTGGAGCGGCTGGCCCGGTCGCAAACCGTGGGTGTCGCAGCGGCGTTCGTGGGGATCGCGCTCATCGCCGCCGGATAGCTCACCGCTGGCCGGCTATGTGAACCGTTGCCCGCGACGCGGAACGCTCGATAGGCTCGCCGGCCATGGGCATCAACGAGCGCGACGTCATCATCGTCGGGGGTGGGCACAACGGGTTGGCGTGCGCCACCTATCTGGCGAGAGCCGGGCTCGACGTGCTGGTGCTGGAGCGGCGCGAGCAGGTCGGCGGCGCCGCCGTCACCGAGGAGAGCTTCCCCGGCTACCGGGTCTCGACCAACTCCTACGTGGTCTCGCTGATGCCCGACCGGATCGTTGACGAGCTCGAGCTGAGGCGGTTCGGCTATGAGGTCTCCATCATCACGCCCGACTACTTCGTCCCGTTCCCCGACGGCACCTCCCTGACGCTGTGGGGGGACTTGCGGCGCGACGCGGAGAACATCGCCAAGCTCAGCAAGGCCGACGCCGACGCGTGGGTGGAGTTCGACACCTACTTCGAGCACATCGCGGAGCTGATGAAGTCGCTCCTGTACGTCGTGCCGCCCAACATGAAGCTGATCGAAGTCCTCAACTGGGCTCGCGCTGGGGCCCGGTTCCGTGGGTGGACGGGCCGCGACATCCACGAGCTGGTGCGCCTGTTCACCATGAGCGCGGCCGACTTCCTGGACGAATGGTTCACCGACGATCGCGTCAAGGGCGCCCTCGCGACGCAAGCGGTCGTGGGGGCCTGGGGCGGACCGATGAGCCCCGGGTCCGCCTACACGCTCATGCACCACTGGATCGGCGAGATCGAAGGGCATTTCGGAGCCTGGGGCTGGGTGAAGGGCGGCATGGGCGGCGTGACCCACGCCATGCGACGCTCGGCCGAGAACGCGGGCGTCGAGGTACGAACGGGCCAACACGTCGCGAAGGTCGCCATCAACTCCGAGAGCCGTGCCGTCGGTGTGGAGCTGGACGACGGCTCGGTGGTCAGATCCACCAGGGTCATCTCCAACGTCCACCCACGCACCACCTATCTCGACCTGGTCGGTCGCGAACAGCTACCCGACGATGTGGTGCGCGACATCTCGCGCTACCGTTCCCGCAGTGGCAGCGTGAAGGTGCACTTGGCGCTGTCTGCGTTGCCGGATTTCCCCAGTTGGGATCAGGACGGCGACCCCTTGCGGGGGCTGGTCGCGACGTCGCCGTCGATGGAGTACCTGGAGCGGGCGTTCGACGATGCGAAGTACGGCCGGGCCAGCGAGCATCCCTATACCGAGATGGTGTTCCCCACCGCGCATGAGCCCTCCGGGCTCGCACCCGAGGGCAAGCATCTCGCGATCGGGTTCAGTCAGTGGGGCCCCTACGAGCTCCGAGAGGGCTCCTGGGAAACCGAGCGAGAGGCGTACGGGAAGCGGGTGATCGCGGAGTTCGAACGGTACGCCCCAGGGTTCGCCGAATTGGTGGAGGACATGGAGGTGTTGGTCCCGCCCGACATCGAGGCTCGCACGGGCCTGGTGGGAGGCAACATCATGCAGGGTGAGCTGACCCCCGACCAGATGTTCTCGTTCCGCCCGATCCCGTTCTACGGCAACCATCGAACCCCGATCGCGGGCCTGTACCTGTGCGGCGCAGGCACCCATCCCGGCGGCGGTGTCATGGGGATCGCAGGCAGGAACGCCTCCACCGTGGTGCTGAAGGACGCGAAGCGCGGGGACCTGGAAGCCAAGCTCAACGATGCCGGTGCGCAAGTTCGCCGACGGTCTCGAACGGGTCCGCGACCGTTTGGGGCTCCGCTGAAGGCCCGGCGCTGATGGCCCTCGCCCAACTGGCGGCAGAGGTGCGGGAAGGGCGAGTGACCTCGCGAGCCTTGGTGGCATCGTCGCTCGAACGGATCGAACGCCTCGACGGTCCCATCAACGCCGTGATCTCGACCAGGGACGATCACGCGCTGGCCGACGCGGCGGCGGTCGATGCTCGGATCGCCGCCGGCGACGATCCCGGTGCGCTCGCCGGCCTGCCCCTCCTGGTGAAGGACAACGAGGATTGCGCGGGGCTCCCCACCACCCATGGCTCACTCTTGTATCGCGACGCAGAGCTCGCCGAGCGCGATTGCGAGGCGGTGGCCCGGTTGCGGGCCGCCGGTGCGGTCGTCGTCGGCAAGACGAACCTGCCGGAGTTCGCGTTCGCCGGTTTCACCGCGAACAGGGCGTTCGGTGACACCCACAACCCATGGGCGCTGGACTGGTCGCCGGGAGGATCCAGCGGCGGTAGTGCAGCAGCGCTGGCCGCTGGGCTCGCCCCACTGGCCACGGCCACCGACGGTGGTGGGTCGATACGCATCCCTGCCGCCTTCTCTGGACTGGTCGGCCTCAAGCCCACGAACGGATTGATCGGGCGAGACCCCATCCCGTCATGGATGGATCTGTCGACCAAGGGCCCGCTGACCGTCTCGGTCGCGGATGCGGCGTTGCTGTTGGAGGTGCTCCGCGGCCCTGCGGCCGGCGATCCATCCGCATTGCCTCGGTGGGGGTTCCGCGAGGGAGCCTGGCCGCGGCGACTGCTCATGTCGCATCGCGTGGCTCATCACGATCCGCTGCCGGAGGCGATCGAGACGTTGTTTGAACACGCGGTCGCCGATCTGGGAGTGGCCACCGGTCTACCGATCGAGCGCATCGATCCTCCGCTCCCCAACCAGGTCGATACCGACTGGTTCACGCTGGTGGGCGTGGAGGAACTGACGTGGGTCGGTCGAGAGGTGGTCACGGAACGTGCGGACGAGCTGTCGCCGTCTTTGCGACAAGCCTTGGAATGCGCAGCCATTTGCTCGGTCGACGACTACTTGGCGGCGCGGCGACGTCGGTTCGAGATGGTCAAGGTAGTTGACGAACTGCTCGATGACGATGCGGTTTGGGTCAGTCCGACGATGTGCGTCGAAGGCTTCTTCGCCGACGGCCGCATGGCGGGGAGCGAGGTGCCGGGCCCCGACAGCCTCGCGTACAACACGGAGGCGGCCAACCTGACCGGGCACCCTTCGCTCAATGTGCCCGCCGGTCGCTCTCCCAACGGGGTGCCGTTCGGTATCCAGATCACCGGTCCGAGGTTCGCCGACGATGTGGTGTTGGCGGTGGGTGCTGCGTGGGAGGCAGCCCGCCCGTGGCCGCTGTCGGCGCCGGGCTTCGAACCGTTCGGCACGTCCGGCCTACGTGGGTGAAAGTGCCCCCGTGTGCACGTCGTAGATGAAGCCGGCCACCCGGAGGCCGGGCGGCATGAGTGCGCACGTTTCGATCCGCCTCATGTCACCGCGGAGCGTCGCCGTCTGATCGGTGCTGGCGAGGAAGGTCCAGTCACATGCGTCGACGCCTCGCATCGCGCCGATGCGCTCGCGGAGTTCGTCCTCTGTCGTCTCCATGATGGCGCAGTCCGTGTGCTGAACCACGCAGACCCGGGTGACACCGAGCAGGTTCGCGGCCAGGACCAGTGAACGCAGCGCGTCGTCGGTCACGCGTGCCCCCGCGTTGCGGATGATCTTGGCATCGCCGGCCCGGAGCCCCAGCATGGTGAGCGGATCGATCCGCGAATCGATACAAGTCAGTACCGCAAGGCCTCGCGCAGCGTTCCCCGCGACTCCCGGATCGTGGAACTCGGTGCGGTAGCGCGCGTTCGCCTCGAGCAGGTCGTCGAACATTGGACCACCGTCCTCCTGAGCTACGGGCCGAGGTTGTAGCCCAAACGCCGGGGAAGCTTGGCGACGAAATCCACGAACGGATTGGGCTCTTCGCCTCGGTCCTCGAACTCGTCCTTGCGCCGGATCGCCTGGTTGGCGATCAGCACGCCCGGCGATCGGATCGGTTCCGGGGGGAAGCGCAGCGGCTTCGAGTCCACCACCGGAAGATCCATCAGATCGTCCTCGCGACCCAACGTTCGCAGTGCCAGGATCCGGCCGCCCATCTGCGAGGGGCCCACGCCGTTGCCCGTGTAGCCGAGTCCGTAGTGCACCGAGCCGCCCTCGAGCGTGCCGAAGAACGGCAGATGGGATCCCGACACGCCGATCGGTCCGCCCCACCCGGCTTCGATCGGCACTTCCGCGAACGTGGGGAACATCCGATGCAGGTCACGGATCGCGACCCGGAGGGCTTCCTCGTCGTAGGCGAACCGCGGGCCGATGCGCCTCGCCAGGTTGGGCTGCATCCCCCCGATGCCGAACGCGATGCGTCCGTCGGGCGTCGTGCGCAGGTAGTGCAGCGCCGCGCGATAGTCCGACAGCCCCGAACCGTCGGTCCACCCGATCTCCTCGAGCTTTTCGGGGGCGGGGGCGGTCACCACTATGTAGCTGCCGCGGACGGCGATGAGGCGACGGAACCGTTTCCAATGAACCGCCCACGCGTTGAGCGCCACCACCGCAGAGCCTGCGCGCACCGTGCCGCCTGGGGTCTCGGCGACCGATGGTGACCCGGTACCGAACCGTGTGACCGGCGTGCCTTCGTAGATGCGCACGCCCATCTCCATGAGCACCCTGCGCAGCCCGCACGCCAGCCGGGCGGGGTGGACGGTGGCGCCGTGCCGGGATATCACGCCTCCTCGAAACGTGGGGGAATCGACCTTGGCGCGCATCTGCTCGGCCGTCAGCACCTCGAAATCGCGCTCCAGGCCTAGGCGGTCGGCCGTCACGATGAGGTCCGCCCAAGCGCCGACCTGGGCTGCGGACGCGGCGGCGTTGATGTCCCCGTCGCCGCGGAACCAGGCATCGATGTCATGCTCATCGCAGAACGCACCAACCGCACGCACGCTCTCTTCGCCGGCTTCGCACAACGCTAGGGCAGCCACGATCGCCGAACTCGCGCGCCAGATGCGGCAACTCCGGCCAGAAGCTGCTGACGAACCCGCCATTGCGCCCACTTGGGCCACCGCCGCAGATGTCCTGTTCCACGATCACGACATCGACGCCGGGATCGAGCTGTTTCAGGTGGTAGGCCGTCCACATGCCGGTGTAGCCGCCGCCCAAGATCACCACGTCTGCCACCGTGTCGGTCGTCAGCGCAGGCGCAGGGTCGCCGGCGAACTCCGGTCGTGCGAGGGCTTCGACGAGCCACCAGCTGCGCCCCGCGTCCGGCGGGATCGTGATGTCGCGCGCCATTCCGGCGATGAGCGTACCCGGTCAGGACTTCGCTCCCATTGCTACGGTGAGGGACCCCACCCATTCCGAGGAGAACATCACCATGGCAGGCACCAACCGGCCCCGTAGCTGGGAGGTCACGGACGGACCACAGCGGGCACCCGCCCGCGCGTATCTCCGCGCCGTCGGGTTCTCCGAGGAGGACTTCGGCAAGGCGCAAGTCGGGGTGGCGTCCAGCTGGAACGAGGTCACGCCCTGCAACTACCACTTGGACAAGCTCGCGGCGCTGGCCAAGGAAGGCGTGAGGCAGGGCGACGCGGTGCCGCTCGAGTTCACCACGATCGCGGTGAGTGACGGCATCGCGATGGGTCATGAGGGCATGAAGGCATCGTTGATGTCACGGGATCTGATCGCCGACTCGGTCGAGCTGGTCATGCATGCAGAGCGGTTCGACGCCTTGGTGGGCATCGCCGGCTGCGACAAGTCCGAGCCCGGCATGTTGATGGCCATGGCTCGCCTCAACCTTCCCTCGGTCTACCTGTACGGGGGCACGATCTTGCCCGGCACCCACCGAGGTCGTGACATCACGATCCAGGACGTGTTCGAGGCGGTCGGAGCGCACGCGAAGGGCACGATCGACGACGCGGAGCTGCGCGACATCGAGCGCGCCGCGTGCCCGGGTACCGGTTCATGCGCCGGCATGTACACCGCGAACACCATGGCGGCCGTCGGCGAGGCGATCGGCATGTCCCTGCCCGGCAGCGCATCGCCGCCCGCGGTCGACTACCGGCGCGAGGTGTTCGCCCGCGAGAGCGGGATCCGCGCGGCGGCGTTGGTGACCGACGGAGGGCCACTCCCGCGAGAGATCCTGACCAAGGAAGCGTTCGAGAACGCGATCGCCGTGGTCATGGCGGTGGCCGGCTCCACCAACGCGGTCCTGCACCTGTTGGCGATCGCGCGCGAGGCCCACGTCGACCTGCAGCTGGACGACTTCGACCGGATCGGGCGCTCGGTACCGCATCTGGTCGATGTTCGCCCTGCCGGCCGGTTCGTCATGAGCGACATCGACCGGGTCGGCGGTGTCCAAGTCGTCATCAAGGAGTTGCTCGACGCCGGACTGCTGCACGGCGACGTGATGACGGTCACGGGCAGGACGCTCGCGGCCAACATCGAGGCCATGGACGTTGCGGCGCCCGACGGCGACATCGTGCACGCGCCCGCCGACCCCATCCACCCGTGGGGCGGTCTGGCGATCCTGCGCGGCAACCTCGCGCCCGACGGCGCCGTGGTGAAGGCAGCCGGCGCCGAGGGTCTGGTGTTCGAGGGCGTCGCGAGACCGTTCGATTCGGAGCAGGCCGCCTTCGACGCCCTCACGAACGGCGCCATCGAAGCTGGAGACGTCATGGTGATCCGCTACGAGGGACCGAGGGGCTCGCCCGGGATGCCGGAGATGCTCGCGGTCACGGCGGCTGTGGCCGGCGCCGGGTTGGGCAAGGACGTCGCGCTCATCACCGATGGACGCTTCAGCGGCGCCACCAAAGGCTTCAGCGTGGGCCACATCGCGCCCGAAGCCTGCGTGGGTGGCCCCATCGCGTTGGTGCACGACGGTGATCGGATCCACATCGATGCCGACGCTCGCACGATCGAGCTGCTGGTCGACGACCGGGAGCTGGAGCGCCGCCGCAGCGAGTGGTCGGCTCCCGAGCCCAAGTACACGCAAGGCGCGCTCGCGAAATACGCGCGCGCCGTGGGCAGCGCCGATCACGGGGCGGTGACGTGGTGACCCACCCCGCGATCACGTCACCCGCAGCGTTGCAATGCCGCATCTGCGGACAGCAGTACCCGGTCGAACCACTCACGATCTGCGAGGAGTGCTTCGGCCCACTGGAGCCTTCCTACGACCTGCAGTCGGTGGACGGCACCGACTTCCGCAAGCAGGCCGAGGCGGGACCGTCCACCCTGTGGCGGTACGAGTCCCTGCTGCCCGGCGGGCCCGGCATCGAACGGATCGACCTGGGCGCCGGGTTCACACCGATGCGCAGGGCGGAGGGCCTGGCCGAAGCGATCGGGCACGACGGCGTCATCTGGGTCAAGGACGACAGCGTCAATCCGTCCAACTCGTTCAAGGACCGTGTCGTGAGCGTGGCCACCACCATGGCGCGGGCGTTCGGGTTCGAGGCCATCAGCTGCGCCTCAACCGGCAACCTCGCCAACGCCACGGCGGCCCATGCCGCGAAGGCGGGCATCCCGTGCTACGTGTTCGTCCCCGACGACCTCGAACGCGCGAAGATCCTCGCCACCGAGGCCTACGGCGCGAAGGTCGTGGCGGTCAAGGGCAACTACGACGACGTGAACCGTCTGTGCAGCGAGGTGGCAGACGCGTTGCCGTGGGCCTTCGTCAACGTGAACATGCGTCCGTACTACGCGGAAGGTTCCAAGTCACTGGGCTTCGAGACGGCGGAGCAGCTCGGCTGGCGGCTGCCCGACCACGTCGTGGTGCCGGTCGCATCGGGTGCGTTGCTCACCAAGATCCACCGAGCGTTCGGCGAGCTGATCGCGATCGGCGCCGTGGAAGAGAAGCCGTACCGCGTGAGCGGCGCCCAGCCTGAGGGCTGCCGCCCAGTCGCCCAGGCGTTCCTGGACGGAGCGGAAGATGTCACGCCAGTCAAGCCCGACACGATCGCCCGCTCGCTCGCGATCGGGGCGCCCGCGGACGGGTTCTTCGCCATGAAGGTCTCGCGCGCTACCGGCGGTCACATCGAGTGGTGCACCGAGCAGGAGATCCGCGAAGGCATCACGTTGCTCGCCTCCACCGAGGGTGTGTTCACCGAGACCGCAGGCGGAGTCACCATCGCCAACCTCAAACGCATGGTCGCACAGGGCATCGTGAAGCCGGGCGAGGAGGTTGTCGTCTACATCACCGGTAACGGCTACAAGACCATCGAGGCCCTCGAGGGCTTCCTGGAGGCGAGCTACCACGTGCCCCCCGATCTCGACGAGTTCCTCGTCGCTCTGGGGTAGGCGATGCCCGGTCCGTGTCCAGGCGAACGTTCTTCAGCGCACGGGGGCACGGGCGGCGCTGAGGCGATCGGCGAACCCGTCGTCACCGGCGTTGGTCAGCATCCGCTCGAAGTGGGTCGCCGCGTAGGCGACATAGTCGACGTCCAGCGTCGAGATGCCCTGTTGGACCACGCCCCACATCGCTTCCCTGAAGTCCGACATCAGCTGCATCAGCGCCAGCCGCGCGCGGTGTACGTCGTTGACCTTGCCGAAGTAGAGACGAAGCAGGATCTCCTGGGCCTCCGGCGTGAGCCCGTTGTTGACGGCCAGATTGCCCAGGTCGAAGAAGACGTCACCCATGCCGGCGTACTCGTAGTCCACGATCCACACGTGGTCGCCGTCGAGCAGGAAGTTGGCGTTCAGTAGGTCGTTGTGACAGGGCGCCGTCGGCATCGGAGCGCCGGCGAACGCATCTTCGATCCGTGCGGCGACCTGGTGAGCCCGATCGTAGTCGTCCGGCACCGTCACGCCTCGCTCGGAAGCGATGCGCCGGTAGCTCTCCACGATCCGGAAGACCGGGAACTCGCGCGTCGATCGGCGGACACGCATGGAAGGCGCGCACCGACCCCACCACCGAGGTCAGGATCTCCTCGCGTTGCAGATCCGGTCCGGGGATATGGCCGCCCGACACGAACCGGGTGATGAGGCATTCGTGCAGGGGGAGCCACGCGAAGATCTCCGGGCCTACCCCGGCCGCGGCCGCTGCCCGGCCCGCCTCGTTCTCTGCCTCACGATCGATGCCCAGCAGCTCGGTGTCCTTGCCGGCGAGCCGCAGCACGAAGGCCTCGTCGCCCGCTTCGATCAGGAAGTTCCGATTCGTGATGCCGGTGGTGATGGGGGTGACGGCGATCTGCCGGCCCTCCCATTCGGGAACGGCGGCGATCGCGGCATCGAGCTGCGGGTCGTTCCAAGCTGAGGCCATCGTCGCGGAACCGTACTACGCGCACGATCCCGAAAGCCTCCGCGACCCGTGTGAGCATCTCCTGCTCACCAGCGCTCACACGTTCGGCTCCGAAGCCCATGAACCCGCCCTCCTTGGCGGCGTCGGCGGCGGCCTGTGTCACCGCGACCATCCAGCGGCCGAAAGCCTCGGTCTCCGCGGGCGTGGCGTTGGCCGAGAGGATGGCGTGCACGCCACGCAGCTCCTCCACGACCTGGGCTCCTGCCGGGGAGGTCTTGTCCAGCTTGTAGTCACCGATGGGGTTCTGCTTCTGCTGGGTCATGGACAGGATGTCCTGCGAGACGGCGGTGAGCAGCTCCTCGTTCGAGGGAGGTGACCCAGCGGCTTGCAAGGACGCAAGGGTCTCCTTGGTGAGCTCGATGGGACCGCCCGGATCGGCGATCGAGATCGCCATCCCCGCCACCACGGGGGCGCGGCGCAGCCGAACCCATTCATCTTCGGTGAACGCATCCTTGGATGTCATTCCGGATCCTCCGTCATAGATCGAATCTCCTGTCGGTCACTGAGCCTACCGGGCTTGCGGGACTCGCTACTCCTGCTACCATATTCAACCTATCGGTTGATTAGGGCAAAGGGGTGGCGTCTTCCGGATGGCGGTGGATCAGCTCAGCACCACGTTCTCGGCGCTCGCCGATCCCACGAGGCGCGCGATCCTCGCGCGCCTCTCCGAGGGCTCGGCGACGGTCAACGAGCTGGCCGAGCCGTTCCCGATGAGCCTGCAGGCCGTGTCCAAACACCTCATCGTCTTGGAGCGCGCCGACTTGATCGGTCGTGGCCGCACGGCGCAGTTCCGCCCGTGCCATCTGCGAGCACAGCCGCTTGGGGACGCGACCGGCTGGCTCGAGCACTACCGCAGGTTCTGGGAAGCCAGCTTCGACCGGCTCGACGAGCATCTGCGGCTGATGCAAGCCAAGGAAGGAGTCAGCGATGTCTGATCCCGTTTCCCCCGAAGGAGTGGTCTCCGCATCGAGCGATGCCAACGGCATCGTGATCGTCCGGGTTTTCGACGCTCCTCGCGAGCTGGTGTTCAAGGCGTGGACCGAGGCAGAACGGTTCGCTACGTGGTTCGGCGAGCACGGGTCCTCGATCCCGCTCGATAGGGTCTCGATGGACGCGCGGCCGGGTGGCGAGTGGAACGCGACCATGCTCCACGGTCCCGACCACATCGAGATCCCCTTCGCGGGCGCAGTTCCTCGAGGTGGTCGAACCCCAACGCGTCGTCATGACATTGGTCGATCCCCAGGATCCGGACAGTGGCAGCGCCGAGGTGCTCACGGCAGAGTTCGGGGATCTGGGCGGCGGCAGGACCGAGATGACGTTCACGCAGCGCGGCGGCAACCTGCCGGCCGACGAGTACTCGCGGGCCATGCGCGGTTCGCTGATCTTCTTCGATCGCCTAGCCCAGCACCTCAAGACCAGGCACGACAGCGATTGAGGAGGAGCACATGGACCAGGTCATCTCGCACGACGGCACCACGATCGCGGTCGAGCGCTCAGGCCGGGGCACGGCGGTGGTCCTGGTGTGCGGCGGCTCGGTGGATCGCACCATCGAACGCAGGCGTCGCCTCACTCCTGGCCTCGCGTTTCGCCGTGCACAACTACGACCGGCGGGGCAGGGGCGACAGTGGCGACACGCAGCCCTACGCGGTGGCGCGCGAGGTCGAGGACATCGCCGCGGTCATCGACGGCGCCGGTGGCTCGGCCTGCCTGCTCGGCTCCTCGTCCGGAGCCGCGCTGGCCCTCGAGGCGGCTGCGAGCGGGTTGCCGATCACGAAGCTGGCGCTGTGGGAGCCGCCCTTCATCCCCGAAGGGGTGCCGGCACCGCCGGCCGACACCGCCTCGACCTACCGTGATCTGGTCGGGGCCGGCCGGCGCGGCGACGCGGTCGAGTACTTCATGTCGAACGTCGTGGGGCTGCCGGACGAGTTCGTCGCCCAGGCGCGTCAGTCGCCGTTCTGGGCGCAACAAGAAGCCCTGGCGCACACGCTGGCCTACGACGCCGAGATCATGAGGGACTACTCCCTGCCCACCCAGCGGGCTGCCTCCATCACGGTCCCCACCATCGTGATGGCGGGTGACGCCAGCTTCCCGTGGATGAGTGACACTGCCCGCGCGCTGGCCGACGTGATCCCCGGCGGGCAGTTCCGCATCCTGGAAGGTCAGACCCACGATGTGTCAAGGGACGTCCTCGCTCCCGTGCTGGAGGTGTTCTTCCAGGGCGACCGGAGCTGAATCAGCTGAGGGCTTCGCAGACGCCCAGCCGGAAGATGTTCCGAAGCTTGGCGAAGACGTCGGGTGCCTCTGTCGGCGTCGCCTGCCGGTTGATCGAGACCACGACCGAGCGGTGACCGCCGCGTGAGGCCGCCATGAACTGGGTGTAGCCGGGCGTGTTCCCCGTGTGGCCGAACACCGTCCCGCAGGCGGTGCGGTAGCGGAAGATCGCCAGGCCTGCCGCGTTGCGCCCGGGGCCCGGAGGCTCTGATCCTCCACCAGGGATGAAGTCGAACTGGTCGGTTTGCGTCGCCGCATCGAACAGGTGGCGTCCCACGTACCCGCGGATGAACCGGTTCTGGTCGGCCGGGGTCGACACGATCCCGCCGGAGGCCCACGCGTAGCCGGCTGCGATGAGCTCGCTGATATCGACCGGCGTGCCGTCGTCTTCGCGGTCGTAGCCGTGGATGAACGGCGCAGGCATCTCGACGCCGCTCGGCAGGCTCGTGTCGTCAAGGTCCAAGGGCTCGAGGACCTGCCTGGCCAGCTCACGCTCGTACCGGTGGCCCGTGGCGGCCGCGACCATCAACGCCACCACGATGTTGTCGGAGTTGGAGTAGCGGTATCGGGAGTCGGGCTCGAACTCCAGGTCCTCATCGAAGACGAAACGGAGCAGCCGCTTCGGGGCAGGAGCATCGTCCAGATGCGCGACGAGATAGTTCAGGAAGCCGGTGTCGGCCGAGAAGTCGGGAAGCCCGCTCGTGTGATGGAGCGCCTGTGCGAGCGTGACGCGCTTCCAGTCTCGGGGCGCCCAGGGAAGCAGTTCGCCGACGGTGTCGTCCAGCGCAAGGACTCCGTCTTCGACCAGCGAGAGTGCGACGCCGCCGCTGTAGGCCTTCGCCGTGCTGGCGATCCGCATGTGCATATCGGCTCGCATGCGGGCGCCGGTGGCGACGTTCGCGAGCCCGGCCCGGAACACGTGACGATGCTCCCCTCGCTGCACCACGACGATCACGCCCGGGGGTCCGTTGGGGTGATCCACCAGGTCGTGGAGCGCGGATCGCAAGGGATCAGGCGCGGGGTATCCGGAGGATCCAGATGCCGCGGCGGCGGGGATCGCCGCGATCGATGCCACGATGCAGACGACGATGGAGAGGGCTGCGGTGCTGCGATGGGGGGACATGGCGGAGGACGCTAGTAGCCCCGGCTCGCACGGGTCAAGCCCGAGGTCCTCTGACCGCTACAACACAACCGCGATGAGAGCGCCATCGGGTGCACACACTCGGGACCGGCGGGGTCGCTACGGTCTCGTAGGAAGGGTTGAGGTGAGCAGACGCGTGACGCAGCAGCACGGATCGTCCGGCGGTGCCGGCGTCACGACGCCCGGTTCATCGCTCGTGTGGCCGGTCGGCCTCACATGCATGGTGATCGCGGTGTATGCCAACGTGGGACTGTTCGAGACCGCCGAGGCAGCGGGGGTGCGATTCGTGCTGAAAGGCAACCCCGACGTGTTCATCACCTTCCAGGAGCTGACGACCGGTTGGCGAGGGATCGCCGTCACGAACGTGCTCATCAACACGACCGGCCCCTTCTTAGTGGGTCTCGGGCTCTTCAGCATCGCGCTGCGACACTCAACGGGTGCGGCCGTGGCCGTCCTCATCCTGGGCGTCGCGTTCGCGATCACCTCGCTCTACTATCCGCTGTCCCTGGAGCGCACGCCGGCCGATGCGCGCGATCGGCTGGTCTGGATGCATCTCGTCGCGGGAGCGCTGTTCGCGGTCTCGGTCCTGCCCGCGTTCATCGCGCGAGCTAGGGATACTTCCGCTCGATCTCGGCGAAGAACGCCTTCGATAGCGCCTGGAAGTCTTCGACGTTCAACCTGATCTCGTCGCCGGCCGCGACCCGACGACAGATGTGGCTGGATCCAGCTCGATGGTGGAGGAAGTAGTTGTCCAACACCATGACCATGCTGTTGAACAAGAGCGGTTCGAACGCTTCGAGCTCGTGTCCCTTCGCGACGTTCTCCAGGTCCTGGTACGCAGAGATCTGCCGGTCGGCCTTCTCCCGACACCCGTCGACGTTGGGCTGCGGGTAGCTGCTGACGGAGAGCATGTCATCCTCCTTGTCGCGTCGGATCAGGTGCCGTCAACGCCGCCAGTCGCCGCTCGAGCAGTCGCCGCTCGGCGTCATCGTGAACCAGCGTCAGCGCACGGCGGTAGGCCTCGCCCGCCTCGTCCCTGCGACCTGCACGACGCAGCAGCTCTGCCCGCGTCGAGTGCAGGTAGCGGTAGTCGCCCAGATCCAGTTCGTCCACGATGCGCAACCCCGCCTCGGGACCCTGGGCTTCGGCCACCGCCACGGCTCGATTCAGCTCGACGACCGATGAATCGGTGAGACGGGCGAGCTCGCCGTAGAGGGCGGCGATCTGGGGCCAGTCGCGCGGCTCATCGGCATGCAGGGACGCGATCGCCGCCTGCACGACGTATGGACCGCGCCCGAGGAGAGCCAGGGCATGGTCGAGCACCGCCCGACCCTCGACGATCTGTGCGTCGTCCAACAGCGAGCGGTCCTGGTCGGCGAGCAGCACCAGCTCGGCCTTGCGGAACCGGGCCTCTCGCCGAGCGTCCAGCAGCAGCATCAACGCGAGCAGGCCCTGCACCTCAGGCTCGTCGGGCATCAGCTCGGAGAGCGCCCGCCCGAGCCGCAACGCCTCGGCCGCCAGCTCGCCGCGGTCGGGCGGGGCGGAGTAGCCCTCGTTGAAGATCAGGTAGACCACGGCCAGCACGGCGACGAGCCGGTCGGGCAACAGGTGGCCGGGCGGCACCCGGAACGGGATGGCCGCCGCCTTGATCTTGCGCTTGGCCCGTACCAGACGCTGCGCCATCGTCGGCTCGGGAACCAGGAACGCGCGGGCGATCTCGACGGTGGTGAGGCCGCCGAGCGTCCGCAGCGTGAGCGCGACCTGTGCGTCGAGAGCGAGCGACGGATGACAGCAGGTGAAGATCAGCTCGAGTCGTTCGTCGGGGAAGATCGTGGGTTCCATCGTGTCCTCCTCCGCCTCCTCGGGCACCTGGAGCAGGCGGGTCTTGGCGGCCAGCGTGCGATCGCGGCGGATGCGATCGATGGCTCGGTTGCGGGCCGTCGTCACCAGCCAGGTGCCTGGATGATCCGGGGTTCCGTCACGTGGCCATCTCTCGGCGGCGATCGCGAAGGCCTCCTGCGCGGCTTCCTCGGCGAGGTCGAAGTCGCCGAGGTAGCCGATCAGCGCAGCCAACACGTACCCCCAACGATCGCGGAAGACCTGCTCGAGATCGGCCGTCGCTACCACTCCACGGTTGGGCGAACCTCGACAGCCCCGCCAAGTCGGGCTGCCGGCACCCGGGACGCGAGATCGATCGCCGCGTCGAGGTCGTCGGCCTCGAACAGGAAGTAGCCGCCGATGGCCTCCTTGATCTCGACGAAGGGACCGTCGGTGGTGAGGGTCGTGCCGTCCTGCACCCGTACGGTGGTCGCTGTTTCGGGAACGTCCAGGCCGAGGCCGGGCGTCACGCCCGGGGTCTCGTTGATCGCCTGGTAGTCGGCGAAGACCGCCTGCTGCTCATCCTCGGAAAGCGTGGCCCAGGCCTCGGGCGACCGCGGGGTCGGGGTGTCCCCCTGGTGGATCATCATCATGTACTTCATCGCTTCCTCCTCCTCCTCCTCGTGGAGATCGGTCGCGTATGAGACGAACGGGAATGACGATATCGACAGCTCCGCGCCACGGAGAACTCGTGCGAACTCCCTAGGTCCTCGATCATGGAAGCAACGGGGAGGAGGTTATCTGACAGACCCGGACCACCGTGGCACAAGACGACAACAGCCTTCCTTGCCCCGTCGTGTCGGTCCACAGGTCGGCGTTCATCAAGGCGACCGTTCCACGCCTGGATCCTTGGCGTTGGACGTGACCGACGCAAGAGTGCATCGCCGGCTCCCCGGCCCTCTCGGCGGTTGACGGGCCGGGAGACCGGGGTCCCGGTTGCCGGGACAGTGGTTGGGTGTTGACACTGTCGTCGTGAATGCGTGTCTCAGGAAATCAGGAAGAGAGCAGCCTCGCTGCCACGTCGGAACCACTCTACGAATTCGCCATCCGCTGAAATCGTCCTCACAGTTCGATCCCCGTAGAAGTCAGCGATGTCTCTAGCTGCTGCGTCGATCGCTGGCACCTGCACATCCCAGTTCCCTCTTGGCACGGTGTCTCGCCGGATGAAGGCAGCCAAAGCTGCGTCTCTATCACAAGGCGCCCCAGGTGCTCCGGGGCCGGGGACAGATCGTGGATGAAGGTCACGGAGAGGCCAAGTGCCCCGCCAGCAAGGGTGGCAATGATTCGGTCGAAGTCGCGCTGAGCGGTTGCCGCGTAGCCTTCGAACTTCTCTCTGTAGTGCCTACGCTCGTCCATTCACACTGCGCTACTTCTTCCGCTTGCCACCAGTTCCATACGGGCTCTGATTGACCGGCTTAAGGGAAACGCGGAGATCGCTGAGCCTTGCTCCGGATCGAGTCTTCGGATCGACCGTGCTTCAGTGCGATCACGCGAGTCGGCGTGTTGCCCTTGGCCTCATTGCGGAGCTTGCTCTCTCCTCCGATGTGGTCCAGGTCTTGCCGCTGTTCTTCGGTGTAGCCATCCTGCTCACCTCGCTTCTCATTTCGGCCTCGCAATTGTCACACCCATCACTGACACGACCGAAGCAAGAAGACCGGACCCAACCACGGTGGTTGAGCCTCCTGGATACACGGGAGCCCACGTTATCTCGGCGCTCGCCCTTGCGTCCGCGCAGGTCTTGGAGTATATACAACCGTATGGTTGTAGATCAGATCGAGGTGGATCGGCTCTTCCACGCCCTCGCCGACGCCACCCGGCGGGACATCATGCAGCGCACGATGGACGGCTCCTTCTCGGTCTCCACCCTGGCCCGCGACTACCCGATGAGCTTCGCCGCCGTGCAGAAGCACGTCGCGGTCCTGGAGAGGGCGGGACTGGTGACCAAGCAACGCAAGGGCCGGGAGCACCTGGTGGCAGGAAACGTCGCTGCCCTGCGTGCCGCCCACGACGCCCTGGACCGGCTCGAACTGCTGTGGCGCGACCGCGTCGCCCGCATGGACGACCTGCTCGCCGCCGACCTCGACTCGACTCCCTGACGGAAGGAATCCCGACATGCCCGTGACCGACGTGACCAATGACGCCGAAGCGCTGACGATGACGCTGACCGCCGAGTTCGACGCCCCACTCTCCCGCGTCTGGCAGCTCTACGCCGACCCGCGTCAGCTGGAGAAGTGGTGGAACCCGCCGGGCTATCCGCTCACCATCGTCGACCACGACCTGTCCGTGGGCGGCTTCGTCCGCGCCTTCGCGATTTCTCCCGAGGGCGGGAAGGTCAACGCGTACTGGCGGATCACCGCCGTGGACGCCCCGCGCAGCATGGCGTGGGAGGACGGCTTCCTCGACGACCAGGGCGAACCCAACCCTGACATCACGCCGACGTCGATGCAGCTGGCGCTGTCCGAGCGCGCCGGCGGCGGCACGGTCATGACGGTCGTGGTCGCCTTCGTCGACGCCGAGTCCATGCAGTGGTACCTCCTGGACATGGACATCGCTGAACAGATGACGCAGACGTTCGGACAGATCGACGCCCTGCTCGTCGGCTGAGCACCCACTGTCCCGGCAACCGGGCCCCGGTCTCCCGGCCCTCTCGGCGGTTGACGCGGACGCTGTCATCTCTACAATGGGTTGACCATGTCGAACCACACGCTGTTCGGACGCAGCACCCTCGTACTTATCACGTAGGCGCGGCCAGGCCCGACGAGGCCTGCTGACCGCGCCGCTCACCCCGCGAATCCCGCGGGGTTTTTTCTACCCACGATCAGGCAGAACGCAGCACCAAGTCGGGTGATGAGCCCGGAGACAAGGAGAACCGCCATGCGGTACGAGTTCGAGCGAGACGGAACGGTTGTCGCGAGCGTGCTCTGGGAGGGTCCGGGCCAGGTCACCATGGAGGCGAGCGACTCCTCCACGCGTGCGGTCGTTGACCGATACCTCAGCTCCGACGTGGTGTATCTGGGTTCCGGCTTCGAGCTTGGCCAAGAGCAGGAGCAGGACGTATTGCAGACGCGACGCCGCGACTGGACCCCGTGGGAGTTCGAACGCGCGTGCCGCAACCTGGCACATCGCCTACAGGCGCGTGTCCGCCGTGTGGAGACCGGCCCGGTCGAGGCGCGCGAAGGAGCGGTCTGATGGCCAGGATGTCCGGCGCCGACGCCGTCCTCAAGGCCCTGGAACAGGAGGGCGTCGACGTCGTCTTCGGTATCCCGGGCGGCGCGAGCATGCCCATCTACGACCCGCTGGTCGACCGTTCGCCGATCCGCCACATCCTGTGCCGTCACGAGCAGGGCGCCGGCCATGCCGCGGAGGGCTATGCCTGGTCCACCGGCAGGGTCGGTGTGTGCATGGCCACCAGTGGACCGGGCGCCACCAACCTGGTGACCCCGCTCGCCGACGCCAAGATGGACTCGGTGCCGATCGTCGCGATCACCGGCCAGGTTCCCACGCCGGTCGTGGGCAACGACGCCTTCCAGGAAGCCGACATCACCGGCATCACGATGCCGATCACCAAGCACAACTTCCTGGTGAAGGACGGCGCCGACATCGTCGAGACGGTCCGCCAGGCGTTCCACATCGCATCGACGGGGCGGCCCGGCCCGGTGCTGATCGACCTGCCCAAGGATGTGCTGATCAACGAGATCGACTACCACTGGCCCGAGCACATCAAGCTGCCCGGCTACAAGCCCACGACCAAGGGCAACAACCGGCAGGTCGCCGAGGCGGTCAAACTCATCATGCGCGCCAAGAAGCCGGTGCTGTACGTGGGCGGCGGCGTGATCAAAGCCGAGGCGCACGAAGAGCTGTTCCAGCTGGCCAGCCTCGGCGACCTGCCGGTCGTGACGACGCTCATGGCCCGTGGAGCATTCCCCGATTCCCATGAGCTGTGCTTGGGCATGCCGGGCATGCACGGCAACTACACGGCGGTCACCTCCATGCAACAGGCCGACCTGCTGGTGGCGCTGGGGTCCAGGTTCGACGATCGCGTCACGGGCAAGCTGGCGGGGTTCGCCCAGCACGCCAAGATTGTGCACGTCGACATCGATCCCGCCGAGATCGGCAAGAACCGCGCCGCAGACGTCCCGATCGTGGGGGATTGCCGCGATGTGATCGGCAAGATGGTCGCCGAGCTCACGAAGCGCCAGGACGATGCGGGCGGCGTGCCCGACCGCACCCCGTGGTTGCACCAGCTGAAGGCCTGGCAGGAAGAGTTCCCGTACCGGTACGAACAGCATCCCGACGGTCCGTTGAAGCCCCAGTTCTGCGTGGAGCGCCTGCGTGACCACGCCGACGCCGACACGATCGTGGTCTCCGGCGTGGGTCAGCACCAGATGTATGCCTCCCAGTTCTGGCACTTCGAGCATCCGCGGAAGTGGATCAACTCCGGGGGTCTGGGGACGATGGGGTTCGCGGTGCCCGCCGCCATGGGGGCCAAGGTCGGCCAACCCGACAAGCGGGTCGTGGCGATCGATGGCGACGGATGCTTCCAGATGACGGCGCAAGAGCTGGCCACCAGCTCCACCGAGAACATCCCGTTCGTCACTGCCATCTTGAACAACGGGTACCTGGGCATGGTGCGCCAGTGGCAGGAGCTCTTCTTCGATGAGCGGTACTCGGGCGTGTGGCTCGATCCGAACGTCCCCGATTACGTGAAGCTGGCCGAGGCCTACGGAGCGGTCGGGCTTCGGGTCGACACCGCCGATGAGGTCGACGCTGCCATCGAGAAGGCCTACTCGATCACCGACCGCAGCGTCGTGATCGACTTCCGCGTCGACCCGGCTGAGATGGTATTCCCCATGGTGCCTTCAGGCGCCTCGAACGACGACATCATCGTGAGCCCCGACGCCATCCAACCCACCACCGACCCAGCGGAGGCACCGATCGCATGAACAACGGCGACTCACTGCACACGATCTCGGTGCTGGTCGAAGACCGTCCCGGCGTGCTCACGAGGATCGCGGGGCTGTTCGCGGCGCGTGGGTTCAACATCGATTCGCTCGCGGTCGGGCCTACCGAGACCGGGGGCCTGTCGCGCATGACGATCGTCGTCAACGTCGACACCAAGCCTCTGGAGCAGGTCACGAAGCAGCTCAACAAGCTGGTGAACGTGATCAAGATCCTGGAGCACGAGCAGGGCTCTGCGGTCGAGCGCGAGCTGATGCTGGCCAAGATCCGCGCGCAGGGCGACGTGCGCGCCCGCATCATGGAGATCTGCGAGGTCTTCCGGGTGAACATCGTGGACGTCACGGCGACCACACTGACGGTGGAGGCCGCCGGCAAGCCGGAGAAGCTGGAAGCGCTGCGCGAGCTGTTGTCCGAGCACGGCGTCGTCGAGCTCGCTCGGACCGGCCGCATCGCGCTCGCGCGCGGCGAACGCGGCATCCGCGAACGCACCCTCAAGACCGCGAGCGCGTAGGACAGCGTAGGCCGGGGCTCGTCCCGGCAACAGAAGGTAGGCCGGGGCTCGTCCCCGGCAACGGAACGGGTCGGGCGGGGGAAGCCCCGCCCCTGCTACGGGAGATGACGATGGCGACGATCTACTACGAGAAGGACACCGAGCCGGGCGTGCTGGCCGATCAGAAGATCGCCGTGCTCGGGTTCGGGTCGCAGGGCCACGCGCACTCGCAGAACCTGCAGGACTCCGGCGTCGACGTGCGGGTAGGGCTGCGCCCGGGGTCGGCCAGTCGCAAACAAGCGGAGGAAGCAGGCCTGCGCGTCCTCGACACGGCCGACGCGGTCGCCGAGGCCGATGTCGTCATGTGCCTGCTCCCCGACACGTCTCATGGGGCCGTGTACCCCAGTGACATCGCGCCCAACCTGAAGGACGGCGACATGCTCATGTTCGCCCACGGGTTCTCGATCCACTTCGGCACGGTGGTGCCACCAGAAGGCGTCGACGTCACGATGATCGCCCCCAAAGGCCCCGGTCACCTGGTTCGCCGTACCTACGTCGAGGGCAACGGGACTCCGGGCCTGGTCGCGGTGCAGCAGGATGCAACCGGCAAGGCGAAGCAGCGCGCCCTGGCCTACGGCAGCGCGATCGGCTGCGCGCGCCCCGGCATCATCGAGACCACGTTCTCCGAGGAGACCGAGACAGACCTGTTCGGTGAGCAGACCGTGCTCTGCGGCGGCATCAGCGAGCTGATCCGCAACGGGTTCGAGACGCTCGTCGAAGCCGGGTACCAGCCAGAGATCGCGTACTTCGAATGCCTGCACGAGCTGAAGCTGATCATCGACCTGATCTATGAGGGTGGCCTGTCGTGGATGCGTTACAGCGTGTCCGACACCGCCGAGTACGGCGACTACGTGAGTGGTCCCCGCGTGGTCGACGACCACGTTCGCGAGCAGATGCGCGGGGTGCTCGCCGATATCCAGGATGGTTCGTTCGCCAAGCGCTGGATCGCCGAAGCCGACGCGGGCTTCCCGGAGTTCCTCCGACTTCGAGGCCAGGCGCGCACGTCCCAGCTGGAAGACGTGGGACGGGAGCTGCGCCAGATGATGCCCTGGTTGGAGAGCGACAGGAAGGTCCCACCGACATGAGTACCCCAGACCCCGAAGTAGCGGTCTCAAGCAGCGAATCGGTAGACCGCGAGCAAGAAGTAGCGGTAGACCGCGATAGATCCGTACGGATCTTCGACACCACCCTGCGCGACGGGGAGCAGGCACCCGGCATCGCCCTCACCAAGCCCGAGAAGGTCGAGATCGCCGAGCAGCTCGCCCGGCTGAACGTGGACATCTTGGAGGCCGGGATTCCCGATCTCATCGCCCGGGGAGTTCGAGGCGGTGCGCGAGATCGCCGACACCGTGCAGGGCCCGGTCATCGCAGCGCTCGCGCGCACCGCCACCGGTGACATCGAACGCGCCGCCGAAGCCCTGAAGGGCGCCGATCGCTGGCGCATCCACACCTTCATCTCCACGTCGGACGTGCAGCGCGAGTCGATGCTGAAGATGAGCTACGACCAGGTGCTCACCGCGATCCGAGAGAACGTGAAGCTGGCGAAGGAGCTACACCGACGATGTGGAGTTCAGCGCGCAGGACGCAACGCGCACACCGCTGGACTTCCTGTTGGAGTGCTTCGAGCTCGCGGTCTCGTGCGGTGCCACCACGATCAACGTTCCCGACACGGTCGGCTACGCCACGCCCACCGAGTTCGGTGAGCTGATCCGGATCGTGCGCGATCGAACGCCCGACCACGTCACGATCTCCACGCACTGTCACAACGATCTGGGGCTGGCGGTCGCCAACTCGCTGGCCGGCATCGAGAACGGCGCGGGGCAGGTCGAGGTGGCGGTCAACGGCATCGGCGAGCGCGCAGGCAACTGTTCCCTCGAAGAGATCGCCATGATCATGCGAACCCGTGGCCAGGCGCTGGACAAGGGCCACGGCCTGAACATCCGGGAGATCGTTCGCACCTCGCGCCTGGTCGCGATGACCACCGGCTACAGCGTCCAGCCGAACAAGGCGGTCGTGGGCGCCAGCGCCTTCGCCCACGAGAGCGGCATCCACCAGCACGGGGTGCTCAGCAACCGCGCCACCTACGAGATCATGGACCCGGTCGAGATCGGCTTGGAGGGCAACTCGCTCGTGCTCGGCAAGCACTCAGGCCGCCATGCCTTCGTCGACGCCCTGTCCAAGATCGGTGTCACGCTCGATGACGCACAGCTGAACAGGGCGTTCGTCCGGTTCAAGGATCTGGCCGATCGCAAGATCCAGCTCACCGACCAGGACCTGCAGGCGATCGTGACCGAGGAGGTCGGCGCCGGATCGGAGGACAACCTCGTGCTCGAGGCGATCCAAGTCGGCGGCGGCACCCATCTTGCTCCCACGGCCACGGTGAAGCTCCGCCGGGGGGAGGAGACCTTGGAGGAATCCGCCATGGGCGACGGCATGATCGACGCCGTCATGGGCGCGATCCAGCGTGCGAGCGGTGTCGAGGGACGCCTCGTGCAGTTCCACGTCTCGAGCGTCACCGGTGGCACCGACGCGTTAGGCGACGTGGTCGTCCAGATCGAAGTCGATGGCCGACGGGTCAGCGGTCGCGGCGTCGCTACCGATGTGGTGGAAGCGAGCGCTCGCGCCTACCTCGCTGCAGTGAACCGCGCCCTGCAGGCCGCCGAACCGAAAGCGACGAACGAGGTGACCCCTTGACGGTGGCTCATCACCGGATCGGCGTGATCCGTGGTGATGGGACCGGCCCCGAGGTCGTCGCTGAAGCCCTCAAGATCCTCGATGCGGTGCGGGGTGACACGTCCTTCGAGCTCGTGGAGTTCGACCTGGGGGCGGACCGCTACCTGCGAACGGGCGACACGCTGTCCGACGACGAGCTCGAACGGCTCGCCACGATGGACGCGATCCTCCTGGGTGCTGTGGGTGACCCTCGGGTCAAGCCCGGCATCCTGGAACGCGACCTGTTGCTCAAGGCTCGATTCAGCTTGGACCAGTACGTGAACCTGCGCCCGGTGGTCCGTTATCCCGGGGTCGAGACGCTCGTGCCCAGCCATACCGACGAGGACGTGAACTTCGTCGTCGTGCGGGAGAACTCCGAAGGTCTCTACACGGGCGCCGGCGGGTTCCATCGGAAGGGGACCGCCCACGAGGTCGCCGTGCAGGAGTCGATCAACACGCGTCACGGCGTGGAACGCATCGTTCGGTACGCCTTCGAGCTCGCGATGCGCCCCGATCGCCGCCGCAAGCTCACGCTCGTCCACAAGACCAACGTGCTGACGTTCGCCGGCGATCTGTATCAACGCGTCGTGGACGAGGTCGGCGCGGAGTTCTCGGACGTGGAGACCGACTACGTGCACGTGGACGCGGCGTGCATCTACTTCCTGGACTGGCCGAGCCGGTTCGACGTGATCGTCACCGACAACATGTTCGGCGACATCATCACCGATCTCGGCGCCATGATCCAAGGAGGCATGGGCATCGCCGCGGGCGGCAACATCAATCCCCAGGGCGTTAGCATGTTCGAGCCGATCGGTGGCACGGCCCCCGACCACGTGGGCAAGGGCACGATCAACCCGCTGGCCGCGATCGGGGCCACCGAGATGCTGCTCCGCCAGCTCGGCGAGAACGCGGCCGCCGACCGCGTCGACAGGGGGATCCGCGCCGCAGCGCAGCGGATGAAGTCGATGCGTGCCGGCGAGATGGGCATGTCCACCGCGGAGGTGGGCGACCTGGTCGTGGAAGGTGCCTCTGCATGAGCACGTCCCCTCCCACCGTCGAGCTCTACGACACGACGCTGCGCGACGGCGCGCAGCAAGCCGACCTGTCCTACACAGTCGAGGATCGCCTGCGCATCCTGCACAAGCTGGACCAGGTCGGGTTCCCTTTCGTGGAAGGCGGCTGGCCGGGCGCGAACCCGCGCGACACCGACTTCTTCAAGCTCGCTACCAAGGAGACGCTCACCACCAGCACGCTCACGGCGTTCGGCATGACCCGTAAGGCCGGGGAGCGCGCCGATGCGTCGCAAGTGCTCCGAGACCTGCTCGATGCCGACACCGAATACGTGTGCCTGGTGGGCAAGGCGTGGGACCTGCACGTCACGGAAGCGCTGCGCACGGACCTGGACGAGGGCATCGCGATGGTGCGCGACTCCGTTGCATTCCTGCGTGCGCAAGGGCGGCGGGTGTTCTTCGACGCCGAACACTTCTTCGACGGTTTCCGGTCCGACCCGGGGTTCGCCATGGCAGTGCTGGCCGCCGCGGAGGAGGCGGGCGCCGAACGACTCGTCCTGTGCGACACGAACGGCGGCATGTTGCCGTTCGAGATCGCCACGATCGTCAAGCAGATCGACCAAGAGACGGACGTGACGCTGGGCATCCACGTGCACAACGACGCGGGTTGCGCCGTGGCCAACACCTTGATCGCCGTCGACGCCGGCGTCGTCCAAGTGCAAGGCACGATCAACGGCTACGGCGAGCGAACGGGCAACGCCGACCTGATCCCGATCACCGCCGACCTGATGCTGAAGATGGGGGCGACCGACGCGCTGCCCGATGGAGCTGTGGAGCACCTCACCGAGCTGGCCCACTACGTGGCGGACATCGCCAACCTTGCTCCGGATGCTCGCCAGCCGTACTCGGGCCGGTACGCGTTCACGCACAAAGCTGGGCTGCACACCAGCGGCGTCGCCCGGCTGTCACGAGCATACGAGCACGTGCACGCCGGAAACGGTCGGCAACCGGCGAGGCATCGTGGCCTCGGACTACGGCGGCGCCGCCACGATCCGCATGAAGGCCGCAGAGCTCGGGTTCGATGACCTGCCGGATAGCGCGATCCCCGCGGTGGTCGACCAGATCAAGGGACGCGAATCCCACGGCTATGCCTTCGACGTGGCCGAAGCCTCCCTCGAGCTGCTGATGCGCCGAGCCACGGGATGGACACAGCCGTTCTTCGACATCGAGAGCTACCGCGTACATGTGGAGGAGCGCATGGCCGACGACGAGCCGCCGCTGGCCGAGGCCACCGTCAAGGTTCGCACGAAGGGTACGCGCCACATCGAATCGGCCGAAGGGGCGGGCCCGGTGGGGGCGCTCGACAACGCGCTGCGCAAGGCACTCGGCAACGACTACCCAGAGCTCATGCACATCGGCCTCAAGGACCTCCGGGTTCGGGTGCTGGGAGGGACGACCGGCACCGGCGCCGTCGTGCGGGTGCTGATCGACACATCGAACGGCGAGCGAGAGTGGACCACGGTGGGCGTGAGCGAGAACATCTTGGAAGCCTCGTGGGAAGCCCTGGTCGAGGCCTACACGTTCGGCCTGCTGCACCCACGCGAGCACCCGGAGGACTGAACCGGCGCGTCAGCGGGGACCGGCGTTCGCGCTCACCACGCGCACGATCGCGTTCTCGATGTGGGTCGCCCGGGTCTTGGTGATCCCCTTCGATAGGATCGAGAACGTCGCCCACTCGCGTTCGCGCTTGAGCCACACCCAGCCCGAGAGCGCGGAGATCTCGATGAGCGTCCCCGTCTTGGCTCGCAGCCGCACATCCTCCAAGCGGTCCTCCAACGTCCCTTGCCCTCCACGAGGCAGCGTGGAGCGCAGCGCTTGGCCCCACGGCGACGACTCCGCCTCCCCGAGCGCACGTACGATCGTGTCGGCGCTCACTCGGTTCCGGTAGGAGAGTCCGGAGGAATCGTGCGCGACCGTCGAGAAGCCCCGGGCGGCGAAGTACTCCTCGATCGATGACGCCCCTTTCGCGATCGACCCGGGTGCACCACGGATACGGGCGCCGAGATACTTGCCGAGCACCTCGGCCCGGAAGTTGCTCGAGACCAGGTTCATGCGATGCATGATCTGGATCAACGGATCGCTCATGATCGTCGCCAACCCCATGAGGTTGGAGGGTGACGGGCCCATGCCGGGCTTGCCGCTCACCTTCACGCCCCGGGCCCGGAGCTGTTTCGTGAGCGCGGCGGCGGCCCGCCGCTCGGGGTCGCCGATCGTCTGCCCGCGCGGGCCCCGGTTGTCGCGGTAGGTCAGCGCCGTCGGCAGCGCGATGTAGTACGTCGGGAAGTAGTCGCGCCATCCAGGCGCGAACCAGTCGCGCCGGAAGGGGCCGATGGCGCCCATCACACGACCTCGAAGTCGGTCGAGCCCTGCGTCCTGCACCCCGGCCGCGAGATCCTTGATGTCGCGCGGCCCGATCTCGGGATCGCCGTGACCCACGATCCACAGGTCGCCGTGCAGCACACCATCTGGGCCCACTGGGCGCGTCGCGAGCACGCGCGTCGGGATCGTCGTGGTCACGTCGAGCCGATCCAGCAGCGCCATCGACAGCAGCAGCTTCTGGTTGGACGCGGGTGCTCGAGGCGCCTGGTCCTTGTGGTGGTAGAGGACTTCTCCCCCGTAGCCGATCACGACCGAGACGGGGTCGGTGCCAACGACGCGGTCGATCCGCTGCACCCACGAGGGGGGCGCAGCGCCGGCAGGGAGAGCTCCGGAGGCGACCGCGATGGCCGTGAGCACAGGAAGGAGGAAGGCGCGTCGGGCTCGGTTCAAGTGCCCGATGCTACGACCCGTGCACGCCCTGTGCCAGGGCATCAGCTTCGTGTTGCATCGAGCTGCGCTCGTTGAGCAGCGATTGGAGCTCGTCGGCCGGCAGCGGCTTGGCGAAGAAGAAGCCCTGCCCCATGTCGCAGTGCAGCTCCAGCAGGCGTTCTAGCTGGTCGGCTCGTTCGATGCCCTCGGCGACCGGCTTCAGGTTGAGGATGCCCGCCAGCTCGATGACGGCGGCGGTGAGGGCCGAGGCCTCGCCACCTTCGCTGACGCCGTCGACGAAGGACTTGTCGACCTTGAGGATGTCCACGGGGAACCGCCGGATGTAGTTCAACGATGAGTACCCGGTGCCGAAGTCGTCGACCGCCAGGCGCACGCCCAGCTGCTTCAGCGAGCCCAGGCGCTCGATCGAAAGCTCCATGTCCTGCATCATCACGCTCTCGGTGATCTCCAGGATCAGCGAGTCCGGCTCCAGGCCGGTCTCGATCAAGATCTCGCGGACCTCGTCGACCAGCTCGGGACGCGCCACCTGCCTCGCCGACAGGTTCACCGCCATGTGGAACGGCGGGTCCATCGGGTAGCGCTCCTGCAACGATACGGCGTACCGAGCCGCCTCGCGCAGGACCCATGCTCCGATCGGCACGATCAGGCCGGTCTCTTCGGCGAGCGGGATGAAATCGAGCGGCGGCACGAGGCCGCGCGTGGGATGGATCCAGCGGATCAGCGCTTCGACGCCCGTGATATTGCCGGTCTCCAGCTCGATCACGGGTTGGTAGTAGAGCTGGAACTCTTCGTGCTCCAGGGCGCGCTGCAGGTCGGCCTTCAGCTCGAGGCGCTTCAGTGCGGTGTCATGCATGGCAGGCTCGAATACCTGGTAGCGGCTCTTGCCTCGTTCCTTGGCCATGTACATCGCGACGTCGGCGTTGCGCAGCAGCTCCTCCGCGTCGCCCTCGTCCCTCGCCCTCGGCCACCGCGATGCCCACGGACTGCTCGGACGTACACCTCCTTGCCCTCCAGCTCGAACGGTTCCTCGAACATCTGCATCATCGCGATCGGCGACGTCGACGGCCTGGATGCCCTCTCCGCCGTCCTCCAGCAGGATCGCGAACTCGTCTCCGCCCAGCGCGCAGCGGTATCCGCGGAGCGCAGGCACTCCTTCAGCCGCTCGCCGACCTCGCGGAGCAGCTGGTCTCCGGCGGCGTGGCCGAGGGAGTCGTTGATCGTCTTGAAGTCGTCCAGGTCCATGAACAGGACCGCGATGGGCTTGGCGTCCCGTTCCTGCCGCTCGATCGCGTGGGTCACCCGATCGCGGAACAACGCCCTGTTGGCGAGCGAGGTGACCGAGTCGTGGAACGCCTGGTGCGAGAGCTGCTCCTCGAACTCCTTGCGCTCGGAGATGTCACGGGTGTTCAGCACGATGCCGCGCAGGTTGGGGTCGTTCAGCAGGTTCGTTCGCAGGGTCTCCACGAAGACATGGTTGCCATTCCGGTGAAGCAGGCGGAACTCGGCCAATCCGGGGTGACCTTCGTCATCGCCCGCAGAGGTAAGGAACTGCATCACGCGGGTCTTGTCATCCACGTGGATCAGCTCGGAGAACCGCGTGCCCTCCAGGTCTTGCGGTTCGAAGCCCAGCACGCGCGCGGCGGACGGGCTGGCGTAGGTCACCGTGGTGTCGGGGTCGATCACCGTGACCACGTCGGAGGAGTTGCTGACGAGCGACGCGAACCGTGCCTCGCTCTGCTTCATCAGCAGATCCTCGGTGAGGGCCGCCGATTCCAGTGCCAGGGCTACCTGGGACGACAGGGCTCGGAGGGAGTCGGCGACGCCTCGCGGCATCTCATCCGGTGTGGTGACCACCATGAGGCCGTGGAGCTCCTCACGGATGAACAGCGGGGCAACGAACACCGATCCGTCGTCGCTGGGCAGGCCCAATGGCCCCCGAAGCGTGCTCTCGTAGTTGCGCACCACGTAGGCGTCGTTGTGAAGCAGCCGTTCCCGCTTCCACTCCTGCAGGACCGTGAACTGGAACCGCGCGCCGAGCACGTCTTCATCCCCCCGGCGGCCGAGACGATGACCAGCTCGTCGTTGCCGTCCGGCTCGTCACACATGCGGATCGTCGCATCTGCGCCGGCCAGGGAGCGGCCCGCTTCGATAGCCGCTTCGTAGATGCCGTCGCGGTTGGTCACCGTCACCAGCGCGGCACCCGCGCGCCGCAACGCTTGTTCGCGCAGCACCAGCTGCTGCTGGGCGCGCACCAATCCCCACATCCGGAACACCACCAACAGGAACAGGATGATCGTGGCGCCGATCAACACCTCCGTGTCCGCGTCGGAGACTCGCTTCATCTGCTGGTAGGCGATGATCGCGGGCGCCATCAACGACGTGGTCGCCAAGACCACCAATCGCCCGAAGGACAACTTGGTCTCGAGGTCGGGAGCCGGTTCGGTGAGCTGCCGCATCGACGGATGGAGCGCGGCCGTCCCCAACAGGACGTAGAAGGTTGCCCAGCCGGCCTCCAGCCAGCCGCTTCCCGGTTGATAGCCGGCGGCGCTGTACAGACCGAACCAACCGTAGATCGCGTCGGTGGTGAACAACGCGCCGATGGCTGCGATGATCAGGTAGAAGGACGCCGGCCGTCGCCCGGCGCCCACCGCGAGGCGGATCGCTACAGCGGCCAACAGCAGGTCCATGGTCGGATAGGCGACTGCGGTGAGCTTGGTCTTCAGATCCAGATCGCCGATGTGGATGTACGGCGCCACTAGCAGCACCCAGGTCAACGTGCCCACGCCGATCGCCACCATGAGCGAGTCCAACAGGCTCGCGCGGTCGCGGCCCGGCGTGCGTGCCCGGATCATCAGCAGCAGGCCCGCCATCAAGCATGGGTACACGGCGAGGTAGAGGGCGTCGGCGATCCCCGGATAGGGCACGTCCCCGGCCGGATTGAACGTGCGGTCCAGCCAGAACACCTGCGGTAGCGCCGTCGCGAACCGTTCGTAGTTGTAGGACACCACGTCGCCAGCGATGAACAGGAACTGGCCCAACGCGATCAGGCGCCAGGCATTGGGAGTCTGCGGCTGATGAAGCCGGACCGCGACCACGATGAGGATCGGAGAGCTCAGGCCGATGAGGTTGAACAGGGTGCTGCTGTGACCCACCATGAAGTAGACGACCAGCGCGACGATCGCCAGCGCGGGGTACACGAGCCAGGCTCTGTTCCTCATCTCAGGCGTTATCGGTCATCCGCCAGGATCGCTGATACCTAGAACGAGGTATGCACCGACGCTGACCTGTGCCAAGGAGAGGATCAGGGAACCCAAGGAAGGAGCGAGCGTGGCGATCGCACGTCCGGGGGAGCTCAGCGGAAGGACCGCCCTGGTGACGGGTGGGACCAGCGGCATCGGCGCAGCCGTGATGCGACGGTTCGTGTCCGAAGGCGCGTCGGTGGTCGCTCTCGCGAGGAGCGAGACGTCCGAGGTGGCGGAGGCCGGGGCAACGTTCATCGCCTGCGACGTGGCCGACGCCGATCAGGTTGCGGAGGCGATCGGAGCAGACGCAGGAGCTGCTCGGTCCGCTCGATGCGCTCGTGCTCAACGCCGGCATCAGCGAGCTGGACGGGGGGTCGCTCCGAGCCGCCGAGCCCGAGCTCGCTCCGCAGGCAGTTCGAGGTGAACGCCATGGGCGTGTTCTACGGGCTCCGTCACGCGCCGGCTCACATGCGCGACGGAGGCAGCATCACGATCACGTCGACCGCAGCCCTGGGTTGGCCCTTCCCCGACTACCTGACGTACTCAGCCTCGAAGGCGCCGATCGGCGCCATGGTCTCGCACGCGGCGATGGAGCTCGGGCCGCGGGCTATCCGTGTCAACTCGGTCAGCCCCGGCACGATCATCACGGGCATGCAACCCGAAGACGATCCGGAGGCTCGGGCCGCCCGGCTCGCGACGTGCCTGGGCACGGGTTGGGACGCCGGACGAGGTTGCCGGCGCGTATCTGTTCCTGGCATCGGACGATGCGCGCTACATCACCGCGACGGATCTGCGGGTCGACGGCGGGTGGATCGGCGGGGTGACGCCTGCCGAGCTGAAGCGGCTGCTCGAGCGAGAGCTAGGCGTGCCGCTCGGCTCATCGCAGAGGCGACCGGCTCGAGCTGGAAACGTTCGTGCAGGTTGCCGAGCACCGTCACAAGCTCTTCGATCTGCTGGTCGGTGTTGGCGGCGGTGACCTGGATGCGGAACCCGACCTCGTCCTTGGGCACCAGTGGATAGGCAGCCATGGTGACGTACTGCCCGTGCTCGAACAGGTAGCGCCCGACCTCGTCGATGTCGTCGTGGTTGGCGAGGGGGATCTCCACGATCGGGAATCCCGACGTGTTCGGGGTGTGGATCCCGATCTCGTGCAGAGCCTCCAGCAATCGGTGGGTCATTGCGCCATAGGTCCGCTCTGATCGGCCTCACCGCGCGTGCGGTTCACCTTCAGGCCGGCCAGCGTCGTGGCGAGCGAGGCCACGGGCGAGGGTCCCGAGTACAGGTAGGGCGGCGCCAGCACCTTCAGCGCTTCCTTCAGCCGCGAGGGCAGAGCGATGAACGCCAGCAAGGACGAGTAGGACTTGGAGAAGCCGGCCACCAGCACGGCGTTGTCGTAGGGCACGCCGAGGTGCCGGTAGACCCCGTTGCCCAACGCGCCGTAGTCACACGCCTCGTCGCGGGTCCGCGTTCGCCGATCACCCCGAAGCCGTGCGCGTCGTCGACGTACAGCAGGCGCGTCGTGTTCGTTCGGCCAGGCGCGAGAAGGCGGCCAGGTCGGGCGCATTCCCGGTCATGGAGTTGACGCCGTCCATCGCGATCACGCCGGGGCAGCGGCGGGGTCGCTCGCCTGCAGCAGCTCCTCCAGGTGTCTCGAAATCGTTGTGCCGGAAACGCTGGATCGTGGCGCCGTGACCGGCGGCGACCATCGCGCCGTCGTAGATCGTCTTGTGCGCCCGCCCGTCCAGGAAGATCGCCCCGTCGCCGACCAACACGGGGATCACGGACATGTGGATGTGGGTGATCGTCGGAAGGACCAGTGCGTCCTCGGCGCCCACCAGGGCTCGGTGAGCTCCTCCTCGATCTCGGGATACATGCGAAGGGTTGCCCAGCAGGCGCGACCACGATGGGTGCGTTCCCCAGCGGGCCAGGTACTCGGGCACCGCGGCGATGATCTCCTCGTCCAGATCGAACCCCAGGTAGTTGCAGGAGGCCCAGTCCGTGAGCCAGCTGATCGCCGATGCGGATCGAGCGACCGATCTGCTCGTCGATCACGGCGTCCATCATGGGATGCGTGCACGTGAGCCTGCGCGAGGTCCGCCGTGGTCGCCGCCCATCGGTCGAGCCAGCCGTCGTAGCCGCGCCGCCTCGGCTTGCCATTGGGCGAGGGTTCGGTGGGCAGGTCGGAGCGTCGGCGACTCAGGCCGTCCGCGACCGGGCGGTGGAGCGGTTCCAAGGGTTCGGTTTCCATGGCTCCCTTCCCATCGGAAGGGGAGTCACCCACCTTTACTGCGTACGTATCGGTCGGAGCGGTCCAACACGACCCCGGATGGCGTCGGCCGAACGGCCGTCGTCCATCAGGGATATTCACCTGCTGGTCGCGGTGGGCTAGCGTTCGCATCGACCTCGCCGATCGTCGGCGATCGCATGGTCTCGATCACGTGAGGGCCCGCACCGTGCTGCATCGTTCATCTTCGTTCGCCGCTCGAACGGTCGCTGCGGCGATCTGCTTCCTCGCTGTGCGGTGCTCGGCACTCTGGTCGTCCGATCCGGTCCAGGCGACGAGGCGCCCCACCGTCCGCCGTTCGTACGGGCTGGCCCCGGGGGTGCACCTGATCACGATCCGAGATCGCGGCACCCCCAACGAGGTCCGGGTCATACGCGTGAATCACGGAGCTGCCCCTGCGCCGGCGCTGGAGGTGCTCACGGCCTCGGAGCATTACCCCGGGTATCGGCAGCCGTCGTTGCTCGGCTCGGACGCTGGGTCGGTCGCAGCGATCAACGGGGACTTCGTGGCCTCGGACGGTCGTCCCAAGCATCGGTCGATGGTCGACGGGGAGGTATGGACATCGGGGATCCAGCGTGGTCCCGTCTTCGCGGTGAGCGCCGATGGTCATCGAGCGTTCATCGGGAGACCGCATCTGGAGGTCACCGCGAGGTCAGCAGGAACAACCTTCGCGATCGGCTCCTGGAACGCCGGCGATCCCGGGGGATCGAAGTGGCCGGCTTCACCTGGCGAGGCGGCTCGGTCGAATCGCCCTCGGGAGATCGATCGCCCGAAGCCAGGGATCCACGGTACTGCGCCGCGCGGCTCATCCCTGCCCCAGGAGCACGTAGTCTCACCGACTCGGCCTCCAGGAGGCAGACGTACATGGTCGAGAAGCAGCCCGAACCCTGTCTCAAGACCCGGTCTCGGTGTCCCGCAACCGTGAGGCCGTCGTGATCACCGGGCTACACGATCGAGCGGGTGGGAACGTCGTGGAGCGGCTCGAGGCGGGTGACCCGGTCTCGATCTCGACGCATCTCCGCGATCGACCCGGCGTGGTGGATGTGATGGGTGGCTCACCCCTGCTCGTCAAGAACGGCCTCAATGTGGCGCCGAGCTACGACCCGGGCGACAACTATGTGTTCAATCTCAATCCGAGGACCGCGGTCGGCCTCGGCGACGGCTGTCTCGATCGAACCCGTGATACCGACTGCCTCACGTTCATCGCGACGGTCGACGGACGCCAGTCCGAACGCTGGTCCAAAGGCATGCGCACGCCCCAGTTGGCCAGCGTGCTCATCCGGGCCGGAGCGACCTGGGCCCTGAACCTCGATGGGGGCGGCGGCACGGTCATGTGGGTGCGGCCCGAACGGCGGGCGTATTGCGAGGACCGTCTTCCCGCGGGTGGATGCCTCGTCACGCGCCCGTCGGAGCGAGGCCGAGAACGGGGCACATCGGTTGCCCTGGCGGTTCGTCGTCCCGAGTCCTGAGCCGAGGCCGGACTCCGTCGGTAGACTGTCGACCAACCAGGGACGGATGCAGCCGGGAGGCAACCATCGTGAACGTGATCGACCGCACCAGGTCTGGCTGATCTGATGGAGCGGGAGCGCGGGGCGTTCCGCGAACGACACCCTCGCTCGGGGGAGCTGTCCGAGGCAGCCAAGGGATCGCTGCTCTTCGGTGTGCCGATGAACTGGATGGTGCGATGGCCCGGTGATTGGCCGGTGTTCGTCGACCACGCCGAGGGAGCGCGGTTCACCGACGTGGACGGGAACGAGTTCGTGGACTTCTGTCTCGGCGACACCGGCGGCATGGCCAGCCATGGACCGAAGGTGTCGGTCGATGCCATCGCCGAGCAGGCGGCCAAGGGCATCACGCTGATGCTACCGACCGAGGACGCCGCATGGGTGGGCAACGAGATGACCCGTCGGTTCGGTGTGCCGCTGTGGCAGTTCGCGCTGACGGCGACCGATGCCAATCGGTTCACGCTGCGGTGGGCACGAGAGATCACCGGACGGCCACTGACCGTCGTGCACAACTGGAACTACCACGGGTCGGTCGACGAGACCATGGCGCAGCTCGACGAGGATGGGGGCCTCCGGCCGCGGGGCGGCACTGATCGGCCAGACCGTGCCCCTGGAGATGACCACCAAGGTCGTGGAGATCAACGACCTGGAGGCTCTGGAAGCGGCGCTCGCACCGGGCGACGTGGCGGCCGTGTTGTTCGAGCCCGCACTCACCAACATCGGCATCGTGCTGCCCGACGAGGGCTACCACGAGGCCGTGCGTGAGCTGTGCACGAAGTCCGGCACGCTCCTGGTGATCGACGAGACGCATACCATCTGCGCCGGTCCCGGCGGCTGCACGAAGGCGTGGAACCTGCAACCCGACATCGTCACGATCGGCAAGACCCTGGGCGCCGGCATCCCCAGCGCCGCCTTCGGCATGACGCACGAGGTCTCGGACCGGATCATCGAGCACACCGACTGGCGCAACTCCGACGTCGGTGGCACCGGCGGCACCTTGGCCGGCAACGCGCTGAGCCTGGCGGCGATGCGGGCGACCCTGGGCGAGGTGCTCACCGACGAGGCGTTCGAACGCATGATCGGCTTGGGCGAGCGGTTCGAGGAAGGGGTCGCCGGTGTGATCGCGAGCCGGGAGCTGCCGTGGCACGTGACGCGCCTGGGGTGCAGGGTCGAGTACCTGTTCCGGCCCGACGTCGCACGCGACGGCGCGATGGCGGCCGCCGGCCAGGATGAGCACCTCGACTCGTTCATCCACCTGTACATGCTGAACCGGGGGATCCTGATGACCCCGTTCCACAACATGTCGCTGATGTCGCCTGCCACGACGGCGGAGGACGTCGATCGTCACACCGAGGTGTTCGCGCAGGCCGCCGACGAGCTGATCGGCGGCTGAGCCGGGCCGCATCTGGGGCAGAAGGGAGCACGATCCGATGTCAGGCGTGGGGAGTTTCCTGTACGCGACGATCGACTGCGCCGATCCGGTCGCCGTCGCTGCGTTCTGGTCGAGGGTGCTGGATACTGAGGTCGAGCTCACCATGGACGACGGGCGGTACGTGTTCCTGAAGGGCAGCGACACGCTCCCGGTGCTGTGCTTCCAACGGGTGCCCGAGCCCAAGCGTGACAAGAACCGGATCCACCTGGATCTGTCCGTTGACGACCTGGAGGCTGCCACCGCTCGCGTGGTAGAGCTGGGTGGCTCGTGGCCCGATGGGACCGAGCGAACGCTGGAGAGCTTCACGTGGCGGACGCTCGCCGACCCTGAAGGCAACGAGTTCGACGTGGCCACCGGCGCGTGAGGTCGCGCACGAGCGATGGTGCTGACCTCGATCGGTTCAGCCGTTGCGCGCCGCGAACGCGCGCATGAATGCTGCCAGTGCGTCGGCGCCCGACTGGGGCATGGCGTTGTACAGGCTCGCCCGGATCCCGCCGACGCTGCGGTGACCTTTCAGGTCCCGCAGATCCGCGTCGGCCGCTTCCTGGATGAACCGCTTCTCGAGGTCCTCGCTCGGCAGACGGAACGTGACGTTCATCAGCGAACGCGATCCCGGGTTGGCGTGTCCACGGAAGAACCCGTCGCTGTCGTCGATCACGTCGTAGAGCAGCCGAGGCCTTCCGGCGATTGATCCCATGCTGCGCCTCGAGACCGCCGACGTCGTCGCGCAACCATCGCGTCACCAGCATCACCACATAGATGGCGAACACCGGGGGGGTGTTGAACAGCGAACCGTGTTCGGTGAAGGTTCGGTAGTCGAGCATCGAGGGCAGGTCGCTCGGGGACGGTCGTCAGCAGGTCGTCACGCACGATGACGATCGTGACTCCTGCCGGGCCGGCGTTCTTCTGTGCGCCCGCGTAGATCAGGCCGTACCGCCCCACCTCGACCGGCCTGGAGAGGAAGTCCGAAGACATGTCGGCGGCCAGGGGAACCGCCGGCATCGATCGCGAGGATCGTCCACGAATTGCACGCCCTGGATCGTCTCGTTGGTGGAAAGGTGGACGTACGGAGTCTCGGCGGCCAGGCGCTCCCCGAGCTCCTCGGGGGCGGGCACGCGCACGAACCCTTCATCCGCGCCGGTCCACGCGACCCGGGCCCCGGACAGCCTCGCCGCCTCGCTCACGGCCTTCGATCCCCAGGTGCCTGTGACCACGTAGTCGGGCGGCGCCGGAGTGCGGGCGGACAGGTTCATCGGCGCCATGGCGAACTGCAACGTCGCGCCACCGGGGCAGAATTCGACGTGGTGGGTGTCGGGGATCGCCAGCAGGGTCCGTAGGTTGACTCGCGCCTCCTCGATCACGTCCTCGAACCAAGCGTCCGCGATGGGAGACTTCCAGCGCGGATGCGCCCACCCCCGGGAGCGATAGCAGGTCGCGCTGAACCTGCTCGAGCACGGCGAGCGGCAGCGTCGCGGGGCCCGGCGAGAAGTTGAAGGTCCTGGTGCTCATCGTGCCCAGGCTATCGGGAGCAGATGGCGAGACGGGTCGCCACGCACGTGTAGCCTGACGCGCCCGGGAGGCAGTCGACGTGGCATACAAGCGGATCCTGTTCGGAACGGACGGCACCGATCGCGCGTCAGCCTGCGCTCAGGTGGCCACTGCCCTGGCGAACGCCGGTCAGGCCCAGCTGGTGATCGCGCACGTGTGGGAGCGGCCCGGCGGCGCCGAGCAGGTCTGCAAGCGGCACTTGGCGGACGCGGAGGCCTCGGGCGTGAAGCGGCTGGAGGGTGAGCTGCACGGGGGCCGCCCCCCCGCCGACGTGCTGATCGAGCTGGCCGAATCAAAGGACGTCGGGCTGATCGTCGTGAGCGGCGGGCGCAGTACGACGGCGCTGGGTCCGACCGCCGATCGTCTGTCGCATCACGCGCCCCGTGATCTGCTGATCGTCATGGATCAGGCCCGCGGCGAGGCCGAGCGGCTCTATCGGCGCGTCCTGATCGCCACCGACGGATCGCCGACGGCCGACCGTGCTGCGCGCAAAGGCTACGATCTGGCGGCCGCCGTCGGAGCGCCGGTGACGCTGGTGTTCGTGGGCCATCCTTCGACCGGGGCGTTGGTGACCCAGGACACCGCGGCCGTGTTACGGGTCCGAGGTCGAGACCCAGGTCGTGCTCCGCGAAGGGGATCCCTCCGACGAGATCGTGCAGGTGGCCCATGAGATCGATGCCGACCTCGTCGTAGTCGGGCAACAAGGGCATGCTGGGCGCCAAGCGGTTCTTCCTGAATCCGGTACCAGAGAAAGTGATCGATCTCAGCGATCGCGACGTCCTGATCGTTCGCACCGTGGCCCAGGTGGCGTCAGAGCTGGATCCGGGCGAGGGCGGGATCATCGTGCAGGCGGGAGAGCGGCTCGCCGCGTTCATGGACGATCAGAGCGAGCTGCACCTGATGTCCGCTCGATGCACGCACATGGGGTGCACCGTGGCGTGGAACGGCGGCACCCACCTGTTCGAGTGCCCCTGCCACGGCTCGAAGTACGGTCCGCACGGCGAGGTCGTCAACGGTCCGGCAGCTCGGCCTCTGCCACCTCGCGTAGGGGCCCGGCGTAGAAGCTCTGCCCGGGCTTGAAGATCATCAGGTACAGGATCACCAGGATCCCCACCGAACCGATCACCGTGATCAACGTTGTGGTAGGGCCCCGGAGCAGCGAGGTCAGCTCCTCGTCGCTGGTCCGTGGCACGCCGGAGGGGCGCACGCCGCAGGCCTCCGTGACGCGGCGGAAGTAGGGCGCGGCGATGGCGGTCATGAGGCCTGTCGTGATCAGCAGGACCACTACAGCCAGCCAGATCCACCAATCGTCGAGCCAGTCGCCCTGCACCCCGGCGACGAAGCCCGCGCCCACCAGGACCACCAGCGAGACGTACATGGGACGTGTCGTGGTGCCGGAGAAGGAGATGGTGTCGGCGATGCGCGGGCGATCGAGGTTCAGGTTGCGGATCCGGTACATCGTGAACATCGAAACGCCGTGGATCGCCATGAACGCCACGACCCCGATGATGTGCAACATGAACCAGTACCGGTACATCGCGCGGGACTATAGCGGTTCGAGGCAGGTGGCCGGTCTCTACCCGCGTTCCAGGGGACGGGTCAGGCACGTGGGTCCGCCGTCACCCTTGCGTGAGATCTCCCAGCCCTCGTACGTTCGTACATCGACGCCGGCAGCCTCCATGCGCCGGCGCGTACGGGGGCTGCCGTCCAGCGCCAGTGCGACGCGAGGCCCGAGCGCGAGGACGTTGGGGCCTTGCGTGTCGAGTTCCTCGATGGGGACCTCGACCAGGCCGATACCGCGATCGCGGAGCATCTCCATGAGCCGGACCGGCACCATCGGTGCGAACACCACCGCCAGGTCGGGCGCGAGGGGCGAGATGAAGGACATCAGGTGCAAGCACTCGGACCGACCGGCCGCGTGCGGCAGGTCGAACCACACCAGACCGGCACCGAGCGGCTCGAGCAGGGCGGCGAGCTGGACGATGCCGTCGTCGTTCGTGCGGTACCCGCGGCCCACGACCAGGGTGCGCTCGTCCAGCCAGAACATGTCCCCGCCCTCGGCAGTACCGGGCGCGTGGACGTGACCCAGGATCGGGGTGCCGGCGGCTTCCAGGTCGGTGCTCATCGCGTCGCGCTCGCCTCGTCGGGTCTCCTTGCCGGGGCGCAGCACGATCGCGCCCGCATCCGTCAACAGGGTGGGGTCATATGTGTAGATCGCGTCGATGTCGCCCGGCACCGGCGAGCGGGCCTGCACCACCGCCGCCCCCGAGTTCTGGAGGGCGGCGCGGAACGCCGCATGTTCCTCGGCGGCGCGAGCGGGGTCGGGGGCCTCGCGCCAGCCGTACCGGCGCCAGGCGGCGGCATCAGCCGGCTCGGGTGCACGGACCAGCACACGCCGCAGTGCCGATGTTGCATCCTGGATAGCCACCCGCAGGATGCTCCGTGTTCAGGACTTGCGCTGGCCGCCGGAACGCTGCCGTTGTGCCTTGTCGGCGTTTCGGGCGCTCCGCTTGGGCTCGTCCAAGGCCCCGACCACAGTCTCGATCGACGGCTGCGTTCCACCCGCGAAGAGCGGAGCGAGCGGGTCGGGAAGGAAGGAAGCGAGCGCCGGCTGGATCGGATAGAACCCTCCGAACTCCCCGCCGGCCCCTCCTTGCTTGCCATCGTTCTTGCCGCCGCCCGGCCGACCTTCTCCGGTGGATCCAGGAGTCGCAGGACCGTTGCTCGGGCCCGACCCGCCGCCGGGGCTTGGGGCGGCAGGGGGGAGATCGTGTAGGCCTGCCCACTGACCTGAGCGATCGGCACCTTCGCACCACCGAGCGCGAGCGCCAGCACGATGGCGCCGGCCACGGCCGCCCCGCCCAGCGCGAGGTTGCCGAGGCGACGGTTGAGGACGCTTTGTGCGCCGTATGTGGCCGCGCCTGCGGTCGCGACGCCGCCCGCAGCGGCGGCAACAGCGCCGGAGCCGGCCTCGGGCACGGTGACGACGTCGTCATCGACCGATGGCGTGACGGGCAGGATGACGACGGGAGCCGCCTCGCGAGCGTCGATGATGGCTTCTCCCGCCATCGTCGCCGCCGAGATCTCACCTACTCCTTGAAGGGTTCGCCGGAGGGCGTCCGGGTCGCGCTTGGTTCGGTCGACCATCTCGGCGCCCGTGATCGCGGCGGCGGCGCCCGCCACACCGGCGACCTTGGCGACCGCCGGGCCCAGTTCCTGCAAGACCTGTGAAGGCGGCACCTGGGCGGCACCGCCGATGGGCACCACGGCTCCGGGCCATACCAGGACGACCTTGGCCGAGGGTGCCATCTCGTGCACCATGCTCACTGCGGTCGCTCCGATGCCGTCATCGAGCACCACGACATCGGGCTTGTGCGTCGCCAGGACACGCGCGAGCTCGGCCGGGTTGGCGGCGTCGGCGACGACGTCGTAGCCTTCGCCGTCGAGGACGAACCGCAACAAACCCTGCTGCGACGAGCGTCCCTCGCCGACCACGACACGTACACGCTGCGCGTTCACGCGTTCGCTGTCCCTCTGAATACCCTCATGGAAGCCGAGCCTACCCCAGAGCATGGGAGCGATGATGCGAACAACTGACCCAAAGTTGCTGACTCGGTTTTACTAGTCCCCTTGCAGTGCTTCACGTACGCCGGCCCCTGACCTCGACCGAGCCACGCGAAACCAGGAAGCCGGGGCAGTGGAACGAGACCATTACCGACCCCCGGAACGACCCCACCACCCACGCCCCGTCGACCCCTTTGGCCCGAGTCGATTCCAACCGGAAACGGGTGGGAGCCGGGACTCGCGTGCCACCCCCGCATCGCGCGTCCGGCCCTGCCACCGTGCCGCGCCAGGATCGTCCGTCGGGCTTCAGCGTCCCGTCCAGCCCTTCCCATCGTGCTGGGCATCCGCTTCTCGGCACCGCACATCCCGGTTCGAACGTCCATCGGTCTGTGCCGGTGGTGCCTGGCCGGGGCCGTTCGATGTTGAGCATGGAGTTGAGCGACTGGGCGTTCGTCACGGTGAGGCGCACCGCATACACCCCACCCAGCTGCGCGCTGCTCGCCGGCGGCAGGGGCAGCCGCGCCTGGACCGTGGCCGACGGCTGCGAGGAGCCGGTCGAGCTCATCGCCACGACCTGGTACTCGTAGCGGCGCCCGAAGGTGACACTTCGATCGGTGTACGCCACGGCCGTTTCCGTTCCCTGCCCAACGAGCGGCAGGGGTCTCCCGTCACGCCAGACGTCATACCCTGAGGGCTCCGCGCCGGTCGCGGGGGGTGACCAACGAAGGGTGATGGCCGCGTCGATCCGACGACACTGATCGCTGCACAGGAACGGCTCCGCCGTCAGGTTCCGTGGCGGGCCGGGCGTTCCCGGCGCTCGGGTCAGCAGCACGCCCGCCACGATCCCCGCGGCGGTCGCGATGACGAGCACGAACGTGGTCGGCCTTCGTCTGGTGACCCTCGACGAGCCGAGGTACCGGCCGGAGAACCTGCCACGAGACCGGTCAGGGAACCCGCGAGACCGTCGCACGGCATCTGATGCTAGCCGACATGTCTCGGTAGCCTGCAACGATGAACGCCGATGACCTGCGCGCCCTGGTTGCCCATGGGCCGGTCGTGACCGACGGCGGCATGGGGACCGCGCTGATCGCTGCGGGCGCACCGGTGGGGTCGTGCCTGGAGCACCTCAACGTGGATGCGCCGCATCTGGTCGAGGCGGTGCATCGCTCGTTCGTGGAGGCGGGCGCAACGATCGTGCTGACGAACACCTTCGGAGGCAACCGCTTCCGATTGGACGAGCACGGCGCGACCGCCGGCGTGGAAACGATCAACACGGCGGGGGTGGATGTGGCACGACGGGCGGGACCCCTCGCGGTGGCCGGGTCGATGGGTCCACTCGGGATCCGGCTGGCACCCTACGGCAGGGTCGGCGCGGACGAGGCGCTCGACGCCTACCGGCACCAAGCGAGCCCGTTGGCAGCCGCAGGGGCCGATCTCCTGGTGGTGGAAACGCAGACCGACCTGCGCGAGATGGAGCTCGCCGTGGCGGCTGCCCGCGACGCTGCTCCCCAACTCGCCCTCGCCGTGAGCGCCACCTTCACCCGCGACGATCGAACCCTGCTGGGTTCCACTCCCGAGCAGGTAGCCGTGCGCCTCGTCGATCTCGATGTCGACGCGATCGGCGTGAACTGTGGCGAGGGACCGGCGCAGATCTGCCGCATCGTGGAAGCGATGAGGACGTTCGTCCCGGACCGGCTGTTGATCGCCCGCCCCAACGCGGGAGGTCCGCTCGAGATCGGCGGACGTTTCGTCTACCCCGCTACGCCCACCTACGTGGGGGACCAGATCGCCACGTTGATCGACCTCGGGGCGGCGATCGTCGGTGGGTGTTGTGGAACGGGGCCCGACCACACGACAGCCATCGTCGCCGCGCTTGCGGCCCGCAGGAGGGAGCCCTCCACAGGGCGCACCGCCACGCTGATCTCGCAGCCGGAACCCGCGCGGTCGCCGGCGCCGGCGCGGTCGGTGGAAGCATCGAGCGGATCCGAGGCAGCGCCGACGCACCTGCAGAACGTGCTGCGCGAGGGTCGGTTCGCCGTCGCCGTGGAGATGGAGCCTCCGCGTTCGTGGGACGCCGCCACCCTGGTCGCGGCGGCTCAGACGCTGCATGAGGCAGGCGCCGACGTCGTCGACGTCGCGGATTCTCCGATGGCCAGGATGCGGATGAGCGCATGGGCAGCATGCCGAAGGGTGCAGGAGCAAGCACGGATCGAGACCGTGCTGCACTTCCCGACCCGAGGCCGGAACCTGCTTCGGCTGCAGGGAGACCTACTGGGCGCTTACGCGCTGGGTATCCGCAACCTGTTCGTGTGCGTCGGCGACCCGGTCTCGATCGGCGAGTACCCGCAGGCGCTCAACGATGTCGACGTCACGGCCACCGGGCTGCTCTCGTTGATCACCGAAGAGTTCAACCGAGGCCGTGATCGACGAGGCTCCTCGATCGGGGAGGCGACGTCGTTCTTCGTGGGTGCGGCCCTGTCTCCCGAGGCCGACAGACCTCGCGCGCGAGGTGCGCCTCGCGCACAAGAAGGTGCGAGCCGGCGCCGGGTTCTTCCTGTCGCAGCCGATCTACTCCGTCGAGCCGCTGCGGCGGTTTCACGAAACCTTCGAGGCCGTGACCGGCAGCCACCTGTCGGTGCCCATCCTGGTGGGTGTGCTGCCCCTCGTCTCCGGCCGCCACGCCGAGTTCCTGCACAACGAGGTGCCGGGGATCTCCATCCCCGAAACCGTACGCACCAGGATGCGAGGCGCCGGGGCCGAGGGCAGGCGGCGAGGGGTTGGCGCTGGCCGAGGACCTCATGGCCCAGCTGCGGGAAGCCGGGGCCGGCGGCGTCTATGTGATGCCGCAGTTCGGTCGGTTCGATCTGGCCGCCGAGGTCGTGGAGGCCGCTCGCGGGTAGGCCCGCCGCCGGTCAAGGGATCGAGGCCCGCCGTCGATACCCTCCACGTCCCATGCGACGTCTCTCCCCCCTCCTCGTCCCGGTCGTGAGCGTGCTGATGCTCACGGCCTCGGCCGGTCTGGCCAGAGCCGACGACGTCGCGCGGTCACCCGAGACCCGCGTGCTCGACCGAAAGATCCGCACCGCGGAACGTCGCATCGAGCGTTGGAACCAGCGCGTGGACCGATGGCACGGCGAGATCGCCGACGTCGCGACGACCGTCGGCCGGCTGACCGAACGGGTCGAGGCCAGCGAGCCGATCACGCTCGAGGGCGGGATGCACGGATTCCCCACGCGCGAACTGTGGGCGCACCGGCTCGACCGGGCGCATCACGACGCGCTCCGTGCTCCGTGACCGGGATGCGCGCCGAGCCCAGCGCGAGCTCGATGCGTGGACGGTGGCCCTCGCAGAGCGGCTCCGGGAGCGCGAACGCATGCTCGCCTGACGACGCGGCCGCCGACGGCGACACTGCGCCGCAGCTATGGGGTCCGCTCACGTACGAGATCGTGGGCACGGGCGTTCCTGCGACACGTGAGCGCGCCCGACTGTACGGACAACCTGCTCGTAGTGGTCGCCTGGGAGACCTCCGAATCCACCGACGCCGCGTTCAATCCGCTCGCGACCACGCATGATATGGACGGGGCGACGGACTTCAACAGCGTCGGGCGTGAAGAACTTACCGGTCGCTGGAACAGGGGCTCGACGCGTCGCGCGACACCCTTCAGGGCGGGGCCGAGTCCTACGGCTATCTCGCGATCCTGAGCTCGCTTGCAGGCCTGCGCCTCCGCGGAGGCGACCGCCGAGGCCATCAACGCCTCGGCCTGGTGCCGTGGCTGCACGGACGGTGCCTACCTCACGGGCCTGCTGCCCATCGTCGCGCGCCGACTACGCGCTCGCATGCGGCGTCGGATCGTCGCCACCGGCGCCTGACCTCGCCTTTGCCACAGGTCTCCGGACCTGCCACGATGAGCCGTCGTGGACCCGCAGTCCCAGCTCGACGCCCCTTCGGTCATCCAGGCCATGTCCGAGCGCATCGATGAGGACGTGTCCCCGCGGAGCGCCGCGAGGTCCTCCACGCGTTCGCCAAGAGCTTCCTGCGCCGGCTGAGCGACGAGGAGATCGTCGAGGCCGGGCCCGATCAGGCTCTTCGGCATCGTCACGTCCGCCTTCCGGTTCACCGACGAGCGCGGCGTCAAGCCGTGGACCGTCCGGGTGTTCAACCCATCGAAGGAAGAGGACGGATACACCAGCCTCGGCAGCGTGATCGAAACGTGCACCGACGACTCGCCGTTCCTGGTCGATTCCGTCAACGAGGAGCTCCTCGCGCGCGGTCTCACGGTGACCCGGCTCCTGCATCCGGTGATCGGCACGGTGCGGGACGAGCACGGCAAGATCGAACGGGTCCTGGCGGGGCGCGACGCGAGCCATCGCGAATCGGTGATGCATTTCCAGGTCGACCGGCTGCTGTCCGATCCCGAGCGGGCGGACCTGCAGCGGCGCGTGCGCGGAGATCCTGCACGATGTCCGGTTCGTCGTCCGCGACTTCGAGCCCATGAAGGAACGCGTCCGGCACATGATCGACGCTGGCGCGCGTCGGGCGCGGTCCGCTATTCACCGCAGGAGGTCGGCGAGACCGTCGACTTCCTGGAATGGCTGCTGCAGCTCAACTTCGTCCTGCTGGGCTATCGAGAATACGAGCTGGTCGGTGGGCGAGGACCAACGGGCGATCCGCGCGGTGCCCGGCAGCGGCCTCGGCATCCTGTCCGACGTGGAGCACTCCTCGTTCCGCGAGCCGACCCCGCTGACCACGTCTGGATCCGGTCGTTCGCCGCCGCATCGAGGACGGCGACCTGCTGGTCTTCTCCAAGACCAACTCCTATTCCACGGTGCACCGGCGCGGGCGCATGGACTACATCGGCGTTCGCATCGTGAACGCCGCCGGCGAGATCCAGGGCGAGGCTCGGCTGATCGGTCTCCTCACGTCCAAGGCCTACATGGAGCCGGCCGCCAAGACGCCGCTGCTGCATCACAAGCTGGAACAGATCCTCGACCGTCGAGGACCTGATCCCCGGTTCGCACGACTACAAGCAGGTCGTGGAGCTGTTCGAGTCCTTCCCCAAGGACGAGCTGTTCCAGGCATCCACGGAGGAGCTGCGGCGGCTGGTGGTGGGGCTGCTGCAACTGGAGAAGCACGGCGGCATCCGGGTGCTCGTTCGCAAGGACCTGTACGGCAGGAGCGTGTCGATCGTGGTGGCCCTGCCGCGCGACCGATTCAACGCGGCCCTGCGCAAGCGCCTGCAGCAGTTCTTCCAGGAGAAGTTCCACGGGGTCACGGTCGACTACCACCTGTCGCTGGGCGAGACGGAATCGGCCCGGATCTTCTTCACGGTGCACGTCGAGGCCGGGCACGCAGATCCCCGAGGTGCCGTACGAGACGCTCGAGGCCGAGGTGGAACGGCTCGCGCGCACGTGGGACGACGACCTGCGCGATGCCCTGACCGCCCGCGTGGGCCACCAGAAGGGCACGGCGCTGGCCGAGAAGTACTCACCTCGGTTCCCCGCCTACTACAAGGCGTCGGAGGAATGGGGTCTGATCGTCGACGACGTGCTGGCGCTCGAGACGCTGGAGCGCACCGAGGAAGGCTTCCTGGTCGGCATCGGGAACGAGAGCGAGGGCGAGCGACTCACGCGCGTGAAGCTGTACAAGACGGGCGGCAAGGTCGATCTCTCCGCCTTCATGCCGATCCTCGAAGCGTTGGGCCTGCGGGCGGTCGAGGAGATCCCGACGCGGGATCCTGGGCGAGGGCAAGGTCTACATCCACGACTTCGGGGTGCTGGACGGCCGCGGTGCGGTGCTGGAACTCGGCGCCAAGGCCAAGCATGTCGCGGACACCGTCGCCGCGGTCTGGCGCGGACAGATCGAGTCCGACTCGCTGAATCGGTTGGTCACGTTGAGCGATCTCAACTGGCGCACAGGTGCAGATCCTGCGGGCGTTGCGCAAGTACCGCATGCGCGTGTCCAGCCGCTACACCGAGGAGTACCGCAACGATGCCATGGCGGCCCACAGCGAGATCGCCGCCCACCTGGTCGAGATGTTCGAGGCCAAGTTCGATCCCGAGCGCATGGCGACCGAGGAGGAGATCGACGAGATCCGTCAGCAGATCCACCAGGACCTTCGACAGGTGACGTCGCTCGACCAGGACAACATCCTGCGGAGCCTGCTGGGCACGATCGAGGCGATGGAGCGCACCAACGCCTATCTGCCCGACCGGCCGGCGCTCAGCTTCAAGCTGCGCTCCGCGCGCGTCCCCGAGATGCCGAAGCCGTTCCCGCTGTTCGAGATCTTCGTCTACTCGCCGCAGATGGAGGCGATCCACCTGCGCGGCGGCATGGTGGCCCGAGGCGGCATCCGGTGGTCCGATCGCAAGGAGGACTATCGCACCGAGGTGCTCGGCCTGATGAAGGCCCAGAAGGTGAAGAACGCGGTGATCGTGCCCGACGGATCGAAGGGCGGGTTCATCCTGAAGCGGCCCACCGCCTCGCCCGAGGAGCTGCGCGCCGAGGTCGCGACCCAGTACGTCACGTTCATGCGCGGCATGCTCGACATCACCGACAACCGGGTCGACGGCGAAGTGGTGCACCCCGAAGGCGTCCGGATCCACGACGTGCCCGACCCCTACCTGGTCGTGGCCGCCGACAAGGGCACGGCCGCGTTCAGCGACACCGCGAACGCGATCTCCGAGGAGTACGGGTTCTGGCTCTCCGACGCGTTCGCCAGCGGTGGCTCCCAGGGCTATGACCACAAGGAGCTCGGCATCACCGCGCGCGGCGCTTGGGAGTCGGTGAAGCGCCACTTCCGGGAGGTTGGGATCGACGTGATGACCGAGCCCTTCTCGGTGGTGGGCATCGGCGACATGTCGGGTGACGTGTTCGGCAACGGCATGCTCTACACGCCGCAGATCAAGCTGGTCTGCGCGTTCGACCATCGTCACGTGTTCATCGATCCCGACCCGGATCCAGCCGCCTCGTTCGCGGAGCGTCAGCGCTTGTTCGCCGTCCCACGATCGTCGTGGAACGACTACGACCGTGCCCTGCTGTCCGAAGGGGGGCCATCATCGATCGCTCGGTGAAGTCGGTGACGTTGTCACCGCAGGCACGGGCCGCGCTGGGCATCGATGACGACGCTCCCGCCGAGATGTCGACCAACGAGGTGATCAACCGAGCGCTCCAGGCTCCCGTCGACCTGCTCTGGAACGGCGGGATCGGCACCTACGTGAAAGCCTCCGATGAAGGGCATACGGAGGTCGGTGACCGCGCGAACGACCCGGTGAGGGTCAACGGCGACCAGGTCCGCGCCCGCGTGGTGGGCGAGGGAGGGAACCTGGGGTTCACCCAGCGCGGGCGGATCGAATACGCCATCGAGGGCGGGCGCATCAACACCGACTTCATCGACAACTCTGCCGGCGTCGACACGTCCGACCACGAGGTCAACATCAAGATCCTGCTCGGACTGGCCGTGCAGCGGGGCGAGCTGACCACCGGAGGAGCGCAACGTGCTCCTGCAGGCATGCGCGGCCGACGTCGTGGCGCACGTCCTGTACGACAACTATCTGCAGGCGCAGATCCTGTCTCAGGAGATGGAGGTCAGCGCCCAACGGATCGAGAGCTACGAAGACCTGATGCAGCAGCTCGAGGTCGAAACCGATCTGGAGCGATGGGTCGAGTTCCTGCCGTCCGGCGAGCAGATGGGGGAGCGCCGGGGCGCCGGGCGAGGCATGGTTCGTCCCGAACTGGCGATGCTCCTGGCCTACGCCAAGCGAGCGATCGCCGCCTCACTGCTCGATTCCGACCTGCCCGACTCTCCGTACCTGTTCCAGGACGTGGAGGCCTACTTCCCGTCCGCCATCGTCGAGCGGTTCGGGCACCTCATCGCCGATCACCCCTTGAAACGGGACCTCATCGCGACCCTGGTCGCGAACGACGTCGTGAACGCGCAAGGCGTCACGTTCGTCTCGCGCATGATCACCGAAACGGGCGCGGGCATCCCCGACGTGGTGCGCGCTTTCCGGATCGCCAGAGACGTGTCCGGCGCGATCGAACGGTGGGCCGACATCGAGGCGCTGGACGGCACGATCGACCCCTCCATCCAGAACGAGCTGCTCGGCGGCGTCGACTGGCTGGTGGAGACCACCTCACGCTGGTACCTGGTCCGTGCGGCGGGCCAACGTCTGTCCGAGGCCGTGGGCGCGGCGCGAGACTCGTTCGCGGAGCTGTCCGACGTCATGGACCAGATCGGGTCGGAATCGTGGCGGGACGAGCATGAGCATGCGGCCCGTCGCCTGGTGGCCGAGGGCGTGCCGGTCGAGATCGCCCGCCGGCACGCGTTCCAATCGGAGCTCGTGCACGGTCCGGACATCATCGCGGTCGCGCACGCGACCGGCCGGTCGGTGCTGGAGGTCGCTCGTGGCTTCTTCCTGCTGGGGGAGCGCTTGGAGCTCGACTGGCTCGAGCAGCAGCTGGAAGCGATGCCCGCCACGACCCGGTGGCAGCGCTGGGCGCAGCAGTCGATGGAAGACGACCTGTTCAACATCCGCCGGCAACTGGCCGAGACCGCCTTGGCCGAGTGCGGTCCGCTGCCCATCGACGAGGCGATCGAGAAGTTCCTGGAGTCCCGAGCCGACACCTACGGCAGGCTCCAACGATTCATGAAGGGGCTGTCGGTCGACGGGGTCACCGACATCGCGCCGCTCACGGTTGCGCTCCGGCAGATCCGCGCCCTCGTGGGCTAGCGAAGGCGTCAGCCGTAGAAGTCGACCGTGACCCAGACGCCGCGGTGGGTCGGCTGCACCCCGACACCGACGCGTTTGTACGAGCGGTTCAGGACGTTCGCCCGGTGGGGGGCGCTCCCCATGAAGAGCGTGTGCATGCGCCTGATCGTTCCCGCCATGCCCACGTTCTCGCCCCAGATCTGCGGACTGTACCGGCGCACCAGGGAGTAGAGGCGGGGGTTGTGGTAGATGCTGTTCCGTCTCACCATGCGCCGGGAATGCCGAGGGCGCCCTTCGCCACGCGCCAATTCATCTTGAGCGGCTTCACGCTGTTGTTGCGCCGCGCCTTGTTGATCATCTGGAACATGTCGCCACGCATCACGCGAACCTTCTTGGTCAAGGCCTCGGCCGGTGTGGCCTCCGACGGCGGATTCACCGGTGCCTGCCGACACGAGCACGGCGGCGGCGATGGCGGGGATCAGATATCGAAGGAAACGCATACGGTTCGGCTCACCCTACCCAGGGGTATCGGACGCCGTCACGCAGATGCTGTAGCACACCGAGGAAACGATTTCCTGATGACCTCTGGGGCGTAGGAAGCCTCAGAGAGACAAAAAGTTGCTCAGGGCAGGGGTGTGAACGCGATCGAGTCGCGGACGAGCCCATGGAAGCGGCGCCCGTCCGATCCGAACCACACGCCGGTGGACGTGGGGTAGATGAAGCTCAGCCCCACGCCTCTGGTCTTGGACGGGTTCCAACCCAGCGCCAGGCCGGTCGTGGGGTTCAGGGCGGCGACGCCCCTGCGCTCGACCGCACCTGGCCCGGCGTTGTCCCTGCCTTGGGGGTTGTTCATCCAGCGCTGGTGTCCGCCGACGTAGACCGCCGAGCCGACCGCCGCCACCGACAGCAGCGTGTCGCCGCCGGAGTAGTTGATCCAGGTCGGCTGGGACGGCGAAGGCGATCGAGGTCTCGAACCGGGCCGCCGCGTCGCAGACGGTCGAGCCCAGGTCGCCCGCGCGGGACACGAAGCCGGTCGACACGATCACGAAGTACGAGCCATCGGGGGAGAAGTCGACGTCGCGCAGGTAGTCCGCCAGGCTCGCGGCCTGGCACATCTCGTGAAGTGGCTGGTAGTACCAGGCGTTCAGCGTGGTGCCCCCGGCGTTGAGGTTCAGCATGAACGCTCGCGTGCGCACGGAGCCGTTGACCGTGGTGAAGTTGCCGATGCCCACGAGCCTCGTGGCGGCCGGGTTGACCGCGAACCGGTAGACGGCGATCCGTCCCGCCTGCGGCGCAACGCTGCCGGCGATGGCCAGGTTGATGTAGCCGGTGTCGGCGCCGGTGTTCGGGTTGAGCGCCACGATGCGCTTGCCGAAGGAGCCCGACACCAGCAGCCGGCCGCCCACGTACTGCAGATCGGTGACGGCGCCGTTGCCAGCGAAGTCACGCCGGTGAGAAGGACTTGTCGATCTTGCCCGTGGCCCGGTTGTAGCGCACCAGATGGTTGGCGACACCCGTTGGCGGGGAGAACCTTCCACCGACATACAGGAACCCGCCGATCCGCAGGGTGCGGTTGACCTCGCCGTCGACCGAGGGATCCCACGAGGTCGGTTTCCCGGTGTCGATGTTGAAGGAGAACAGGTTGGAGCGGACGTAGTCGACCGAGCGATTCGGGTTCTGGATCGTATGGAAGCGCCCGCCCGCGTACATGGTGTTCCCCACTCGGGTGAACGTGTTCACCTCGGCGTTCTGGACGACGGCGTCGTCGACCGCGTGGGGCGTCTTCGGGCGACGGGTTCACCGAGGTGACCGTCGGGTGGGCGATCGAGGCCGAAGCGGGTGAGACGCTCGCCATCGCTGCGACCAACGACAGGGTGAGGATCAACGAGGTCGCGGCGGCGGCTCGAGCGAGCCGGCGCGCGCGGAAACGTGGAGGCGGTTCATGGTCGGGGGGTTCCCTTTCTCAGATGCGTCGAAACGAGAGACTACCGCGACGCCCCGATTCAGAGCCAGTCGATGCGACGGAACAAGGCGATACAGCCCGACGGAGAGCCCCACGATCAGTGCGGTGGAGGCCACCGCGCCCCACGTGCGCGCCGGACCCCGGGTAGGGCACGTTCATGCCGTAGTAGCCGGTGATCAGTGCGGGGACCGCGATGATGGCCGCCCAGCTGCTGACCTTCTTCACGATCTGGTTCTGGCGGTAGTCCCGCAGGCTGATGTTCGTCTCCACGAGGGAGCTCACCAGGTCTCGCAGGGAGTCCGACGATTCGCTGACGCGCAAGATGTGGTCGTAGACATCCTGGAAGTAGGGATAGAGCTCCTCGGACACCCCGGCGTTCTCGCGGCGCATGATGCTGCTGACCGCCTCACGCATCGGGCACGACGAGGCGGTGAAACCTCACCATGGCCTGGCGCATGTCGAACCACTGCCGCTGGCCCGAAGGCTCGAGCGGTCGCTCCTCGAAGATCCCCTCGCCGACCTGCTCGTAGTAGTCGTCGAACGACTGGATCGCGTCGAAGTAGCGTGTCGACAACGGCGTCGAGCAAGCCGTAGAGCAAGAACCCGACACCATGGGCAGCGAGGTCGGGCGAGCGATCCCATCGCTCGAGCACGGTGCTCCATGGCGAACCCGTCGTCCTTGCGGACGGTGATGAGCCAGCGCTCGTTGATGAAGGCGTCGATCTCCGTCTGGGCGAAACTCTCCCCTTCGGGATCGACGCGCACGGCGTGCACGGACAGGAACAGATGGCTGGCGTAGCGGTCGAGCTTCGGGCGCTGATGGGGGCCGAGCGCGTCTTCGACGGCCAGCTCGTGCAGGCCGAGCTCGTCCTCGAGCTCGAGCAGCTGGTCCTTGGACGGGCCGCAGAAGTCGACCCACACCACGGTGTCGGGCTCGCTCGAGGTGCACGGATACGTCGGAGACGGCGAAGTCCTCCGCCTCCAGGACGCCCTTCCGGTACACCCTGGTCATGGCATCGCCCATGGCTCAGGATATCCGGGTAGGTTTGCGTGCGTGTTCCTCACCGGCGATCGCGTCACGCTGCGGCCAGCGTCCGCCAACGACGCCGAGCGTTTCGCCTCGATCTTGGCGGAGCCCCAGGTGTCCCGGCGTTGGGGTCCCTTCGACGGATCCGACATCCACGAGCTGGTGGATGGCGACGACGAGGTGTTCGCGGTCGAGGTCGACGGTGAGGTCATCGGGGCGATCCAGTTCGGTGAGGAAGACGACCCGATGTACCGCCATGCGAGCGTCGACGTTTTCCTCACTACCGAGCGTCACCGGCAGGGCCTGGGCTCCGATGCGATCCGCACCCTGGCCCGTTACCTGTTCGCCGAACGCGGGCACCATCGTCTTACCATCGATCCGGCGGCCGACAACGTCGGCGCGATCGCGGCGTACGAGCGGGTCGGCTTCCGTCGCGTCGGTGTGATGCGCGACTACGAGCGAGCCGCCGACGGCACCTGGCACGACGGGCTACTCATGGATATGTTGGCCGGCGAGCTCGATGAGCCGTCCTCGGCGCGTGGGGTACCGCCACACGGCTAGGCAGGCAGGATGATCGAGAACCGATCGAACCGCGCGATGCGCGCCGGTCCCTCACCCAGGGAATCCTCGATCGTGTCGATCTGCGCTGAGCCGTCGACCGTGGCCTCGGCCCCCTCGGCCAGCTCCCGCAGGTACGCGGCCTCGGCTCGGTAGCGAGAGCCGTGGGCCATGAAGACCTCATGCACCGAGTCCGACAGCTCATCGGCGAGCCGTCGCGTCGAGCGAGCGAAGTCTTCGAGCGAGGACGTCGGATCGTTCACCAGGATGGCAGCGCTGTTCACGGTGTCCCCGCCGAACAGCAGGCCGCGTCGCTCCTGTAGGAAGCACACGCTGTCGGGCGTGTGCCCCGGGGTATGCAGCACCCGAAGCTCGACATCGCCTCCGAGGTCGAGGGTGTCACCCTCGCTCAGCGTGCGAGTGGCGGTGGACGGCCCAACGGTCCAGCGCTCCCAGCTGAATCCTTCGGGCACCGGTCGCAGCCGCGCCACGTCGTCCACCAGCCCGAAGTAGTCCTGATCCGCCTGCTCGAATGCGGGCCACGCTTCGTACATCCCGCTCACCCAGTCGCGATACGCGGCCAGCTCCCGTTCCCGGGGACCTTCGGCCAAGGTGTCCGCCCCGGCATGGTGGATGGCCACGTCATCGAACGCAGGGTTGCCCCCTACGTGGTCGAAGTGACGGTGGGTGTTGGCGACGCGCGCGAGGGGCGCGGCGCTGAGCCCGTCTCCCACGGCCCGGATATCGGACACTCCCAGCCCTGTGTCGATGTGCAGCCGGGCGTCGGGCCCCTCGACCAGGTAGGAGTTGACGTGGCACGGTTCGGCGATCAACCACACGCCTTCATCGAGCGGCCTCGTCGAGAACCAATCCACGGGGCGCGAACGTAGCAGACGGACCTGTCCACATCGCGCCGGCTCACCCCAGCAGCCGATGAGAGTATGCGATCGTGGATGCCGACCGCGCCCTTCCAGCTGGGATCGTCGTGTTCGTCTTCACCGACATCGAGGGGTCGACGCGGCTGTTCCGCCAGCTCGGCGACGGGTACGTCCATACCCTGGAGCGCCACAACGAGCTCCTTCGTCATGCGTGGTCTCATCACGGGGGCCACGAGGTGAAGACGGAGGGTGACGGTTTCTTCGTGGCGTTCGAGGACGCGGACGACGCCGTGGGCGCATGCGTCAGGGCTCAGCGCGCCCTGGCGGCCGAAGCATGGGGCGACGGGATCTCGGTTCGCGCCCGGATGGGGATCCACGCGGGGCTCGCGTATCCGCGCGGACACGACTACGTCGCGATCGCGGTCCATCAGAGCGCACGCGTGGAATCGGCGGCGCACGGCGGCCAGATCCTCGTATCGGGTCAGGTCGTTGCCCTCGTGGGCCCGATCGACGGCATCACCCTGGCGCCTATCGGCATCTACCGAGTCCGGGACTTCGACGATCCGATCCCGCTCTTCCAAGTGCATGCCGACGGTCTCATGGAGCGCTTCCCTGCGGTCCGTGCGATCCCAGCGGACCGCCACAACCTCTCGCGACCGCAGACGAGCTTCGTGGGACGCGCCGAGGTGCTGGAAGGGATCGGACGACTCCTCGCACCGGGCCGCCTCGTGACGGTCGTCGGGCCCGGCGGGATCGGGAAGACACGCGTGGTGACCGAGCTCGGATTGGCCAAGGCGTCCGGATGGCCCGACGGGGTGTGGCTCGTCGACCTGTCGCCGATCGACGAGGACGCGCTGATCCCCTCAGCGATCGCCGGTGCCATCGGCGCTGCGGTCCCCGCCGGGGCCGATCCCTGGACGGCGGTGATCGAACATATCCGTGAGCGACGCGCGCTCATCATCCTCGATACCACCGAGCATCTGATCGGTGGCTTGACAGAACTGGTCGGTGAGCTCCTCACCGCAGGTCCCGGCATGACGGTGCTGACGACGAGCCGCGTTCCCTGGGGCGCGCACGGTGAGCAGCTGTGGCGCCTGGAGCCGCTCGAGACCCACGAGGAAGGGAGCTCGCCGGCGACCGAGCTCTTCGCGCAGCGCGCCGCCGCGATCGACCCCGGGTTCGCCCTGGATGAGACGACGAGGCCAGCGGTCGCCGCGATCTGTCAGACGGTCGACGGATCGCCGCTCGCGATCGAGCTCGCCGCGGCCCGGGTCGGCGTCCTTTCGCTCGAAGAGATCCTCGTGGGGCTCAAGGACCGCTTCAGGATCCTCCGGAGCCGCGACCGCACGATGCCGGAGCGCCAGCGGACGCTCGAGGCATCACTCGACTGGAGCGAGCGCCTGCTCGCCCCGGACGAGCGGACGATACTTCGGCGCCTCGGCGTGTTCGCCGACGCGTTCGGGCTCGATGAGGTGGCCGCGGTCGCGGTCGACGACGTCGATCCCGACGACGTCCCCGAGCTGATCTGGACGCTCGCCGAGAGCTCGCTGGTCTCGACGGATCGGTCGTTGGGGATCACGCGCTACCGGCTGCTCGGTTCCGTGCAGGCCTACGCGAGGCGCGAGCTGGAGCGTGAAGATGCGCTCGCCGAGACGGCTGGGCGTCTCGGGCAGTGGTACGTCGAGCGGTTCTTCGAAGACATGAGATTCCGGCGGGACCGGCTCGCGGAGCTCCAAACGTCGATCGACAACGTGCGCGGCGTCCTCGCGCAGATCGAAGGGTATCCGCCGGAGATCGCGCAATGGCTCGGCTGCGCGATCGGCGACTACCACGTGCTGACGACAAGGTTCCGATCGGCGCCGAGGAGCTCAGCGACGTCGTATCGCGACTCATAGAACCGACCCGGGCGCGCGTCTACCTGCTCGTCGTCTACGCCGACCTCCTCTTGTGGTCGGACGATCCGGAGGGGGCAGCGCGGATGCTCGATGCGGCCGAGGAGCTTCGTGACCTTGTCGGAAGCCCGAACGATGGCACGGATTGGTCCATCGCCTATGACCGAGCCGACCTGGCCAGGAGGGGCGGAGACCCGAAGTCGACCATCGAGATGGCGCAGCGGACGCTCGATCGGGGGGTCGGGGACGCGGGCCGATCCCGGATGCTGAACATCCGCGTCACGTGGTACGAGCTGGGGGGATTCGAGGCCGCGAACGAGGCCTTCGAGGAAGGTCTCGTGGTCGACACCAGGGTGGGGCATGAGCAGAACATCGCCATCGCACACGCGAACCTGGCGGAGATGGCCGTGATCCTCGACCGGCCGCGGGTTGCGGCGGAGCACGCCCTCGCGTGCCTCCGGCGATCCGGCGAGCTGGGCATGTCCGCCACCGTCGGGATGGCGATCGCGACTGCCGCGCATCTGTCGGCACGTGCCGGTGATGCTCAGGCGGCGGTTCGGCTCGCCGCTCAGTCCGTGAAGATCCACGAGCAGACGGGTTCGAGGCCGCGGCTGACGAGCAAGGTCCCACGCTTGAGGACCTCTTCGCGAACGGCCGACGCGTGCTGGGCGACCAAAGATTCGAGGAGGCACTGGCCGCTGGACGGGGGCTGTCCCTGCCGGATGGGATCAAGCTCGCCGATCAGGCGTTGAGTGAGCTCGCCGGCGCGCCTCCGCGTGCCTAGCGGCCGAAGTAGGAGGCGAGAAGTCGGGAGTACGTACGCGCACGTTCGGTCCGGTGACGAACCCGTCAAGCGACATCGAGATCTCGGAGATGACCTTGCATATCGCAGCCCCTCATCGTGTTCCTTGCTGCGCGGACCGCTGATGGATCTGCATCCCCAGGTCAGCGAAGTAGTTCACCCGCAGAGCCGTGGTGAGGCCGGCAAGGTTCCTCTGGTCTGCCCACGCCTGCTTCCAGGCAACAATCCGAGGGTCGTCCAGCGCGCGAAGGACCAGCCGGTCGTCACCATCGGACAGTCGTTCGATCTCGGCCTCCATGGAGCGCAGCTCCGCACCCGTGAAGGATCCTCGACGCTTCTCGTTCTCCACGAACCTATCGCCGATGCGAAGCACCACGTCGGCGATCGATCGCACCTGCGCCGCGACTGCCTGGTCGTGGGCGAGTCGCTCCGCGCGCTGCGCGCGCTTCTGGTCCAGGCGCTGACGCACGCGCACGCCGATGCCGAACACGCCCATAAGGGCAATCCTAGACACCTACCCTCGCGCTGCTCGAGTCGGATCCGCTCGGCCGCTATGGATCCTTCACCACGGTCGATACGAGGGACCTGGATCGTCGATCGACTCAGCCGGTTCTGTTCGTGAGCGCTTCAGGCATGGCCTGAAGGCTGAATCGGAGGTCTGGCACATACCTCGCCCAGCAGTCGATATGGTCCTCGACGCTTCTCGTTCTCCACGAACCTGTCGCCGATGCGAAGCACCACGTCGGCGATCGATCGCACCTGCGCCGCGACTGCCTGGTCATGGGCGAGTCGCCCCGCGCGCTGCGCGCGCTTCTGGTCCAGGCGCTGACGCACGCGCACGCCGATGCCGAACACGTTGGCGATTGCCGGAAGGATGCCCAAAGGTCCGACAGCGCCGGGCATCCCCCAGCTCCTCGCTCGGCACGAGATTGCGATGAGAGTCGGGCGCGGAATCGCTGCACACCGGGCCGTAGCGTTCTAAGGCTTCGCCGGTGAGACTGGCTTGATGAGGTTTGGCCTCGCAACCGGCCCGATGTCAGAATCCTCTGGGCGCGGGACAGGAGGGAAGATGTTTGCACAGGTGGTTCAAGGAGGAACGACGCTGGAGAAGCGGCCGGAGATGGACAGGATCGTGAACGAGATGATGATGCCGGCCCTGAAGGAAGAACCTGGGTTCGCCGGGGGTCTGAATCTGGTTGACCGCCAGACCGGAGCAGGCATGATGATCATGCTTTGGGAGACCGAAGACCAGGCCAAGCTGCCGGCCTCTGAGCGCGGGTCTGGCTTCCTGAAGGCACTTGCGGAGATCGCCTCGATCTCAAGCGGGAATAGGGCTCCGATCACAACCTGGGAAGTGAACGCCCGCATCTGACGCATCCGGGCGAACGCGCACTGCTTCTGTTCGTGAGAGCTTCAGGCAAGGTCTGCGGGCAGAATCGGAGGTCTGGTACATACCTTGCCCAGCAATCGATATGGGTGCCCCCGGCAGGAATCGAACCTGCGACACCCGGTTTAGGAAACCGGTGCTCTACTCCACTGAGCTACACGAGGGCCGAGGGCGAGGGTTGTAGAAAAGGTGGTCGAGAACCCCTTTCAACAGATCCGACACTCGGTCGAAACTGAGTCTACGGCGGGGGGAGCGCTGATTACCGAGGAAGATTCGAGCCGCCCTACGGGGTGTCACCTTGTACTGCGGAGCCAGGGCGGGGTGGAAGTCGGGACCGATCTAGGCGGCCGTGGGGAGCCTGCCGCGTCGCTCGTGACGGAGCACGGTCAGCCCGTTCACGAGCAGCGCGTAACCGATCAGGTCGACCTGCTGGCGTAGACGGCCGACGCTGTGGGCTCTTCCGAGGAACAGGGTGTCCTCGAGGTTTCGGTTGATGGACTCCGCGTCGTTCCTGCGCGCGTAGAGGCGATCGAAGTCGGGGTCGCTTGGCGGGATCGGCCGGACGTTCTCGGTCCGGTTGAAGCGCCTGGTCCGGTCCTGATCGTTCGCATGGAGCCGGACGGTCACGGTGCCCCCACCCATTCGCTGCGGCAACCGGTAGTCGTTGTACCAGCGGTACATCCTGCTCTTGTCGCGCGTCCTGTGGGTGCGCACGCGCCGGAGCGCCTCGAAGACCATCTGACCGCGGTCCGTCAACCTCCCGATCCCGATCGCACCATCCTGCGCGTAGAGCGAAACCGATACGGCCTGGCCATTGTGACCCGTCACCAACTTGTCTTCGACGTGGACGCTCTTGGCGACGCGGCGACCTTCCTTCCGGCGCGGCGTGCGCGCGCCCTTCTCGGCTGCCGCGACACGGTTGATCGGAAGCAGCCCGAGGTCGCGGGGCAGTTCCTGGTGGTGGACCCCGCGGAGCGCCGTGTCGTAGACGACGCCCTGGGCGCCTGGCACGAGGGGAGCAAGACGGCGGAAGCAGTCCATTGCGACCGAGGCTTCCGCTCCCGGCTTCTCCACTCGTTCGATATCGAGGATTACGCGTGTCCCCTCGTCCGTTCCGCGGGCGGCCACCATCACGAACTTCGTGCCCCATGCCGCTTCACCGTCACCTTCGAAGTGCAAAGCGGCGTCAGGTTCGTGGCGAAGCGGGATGATCTCTCCCGTCCGCTTGTCGACACGTGTGTCCCCGGGTTTGGCGCGGAACAGCGGTGTGACCACCTTCCCATCCGCGTGCAGGAGCCGATCGAGACTGGGGTGGGTCCACGACCCACCCCCGTCTTGTTCCAGCAATCCAGTGGCGCGCGCCTGTTCGGCCGCGATCGAGCGGTGGAGGTCGCCGATCGCCTCGAGGACCGTCGGGTCCGTCAGGTACCGGTTACGCATGTAGATGAAGTGATGTCTGCGCATCGGAACGGCCGGGAGATGCTTGGACAGGTCACCGGGGAATCGGGCGGCGACGAGATTGCGCATGAATGTCCACACGATTGGGTGGGCGAGCTCAGCCTCCACCTGGCGGGCGCTCCGCCACACGCTGCACAGTGCGCCGTACACGAGCGACATGAAGGTCGGATAGGTCCGGGGCCGGCCCCCAACTTCCGATGGCCTGTCGGGGATCAGATCCGCGAGTGCGAAGACGGCCGGATTGCACAGGAGGGCTTCGACTTTCTCCAACGCTGCCGGCCCCGTAACCCGCCTCACCGATCACCTCGATCGAGCCCGATGAAGTTCGCGGTGCGGTCTAGGCTGCGGATACCGAGCCGGTGAGCGACCTCCTCGAGCGCCAAGCCCTGGTCGAACAGGCAGCGACCCGCCCACGCAGCGACCGACGCGGGGCGCACGGCAGCATCGGCGGTAAGGCCCGCTCGGCGCAAAGTCCACGCGATCGCCGTGCTGGCCGACGCCTGCCCCGATGCTCCACCCCGATCACCCTTGTAGATGATCGCCGTGTCCTCAGCACCTGCTGATGCCAGGGTGTCGAGCCGCCTCCTGAGCTGCTGGGTCCCCCAGTCCGAGAGAAAGCCGCGCCTCGGCCGCGTTTTCGACGAGCCGTGGATCCGGACGATCCCGGCGGGAATGTCCACATCCGACGCCATGATGGATGGGAGCTCCGATGTTCGAGCTGTGGCTTCAGCCAGGGCCCATGCCGCAGGGAGCCGACTCTCGATCAACGTGTGGAGAGATGCTCCTCTGCACTTCTCGACCTCGGGGTCGGTGAGTGGACGAAGTTGCCGGGGCGCACGAGCAGGGAGCGAGATATCGAGCGCTGGGTCACCGACCTCAAGACCCGACTCCCGCGCGAGACGGAAGAGCAGGCGGACGGCGGAGCGACGAAGATGCATGGTCGCGGCCGCCGGCTCGATCGATCTGGCACCAGCAGGAGCAGCCGATATGAAGAGGACGACGTGGGCCGGCGTCACCTCCGCCAGTGATGCGACCCCATGGCCCACCGCCAGGAACGTCTCGAACCAATCCAGCATGTCCAGGAACTTGGCTTGGCTCTGTGAGGAGAGCTCAGGCGATTCCCGAAGCTTTCGGAGCAGAGGCTCAATCTCGCGCCGCAGCGCAGCGGGCCGGGTCGGCACGGACTGGCGCATCGTGAGTGCGTCCACGGCGGTGGATCGTCGGCGCCTCTCGTGAGGTGCCTGCTGCTCTACGATGGCCAATGTCGGGACCTCCAAACAGGTTCCGGCCACGCCCCGGGTGTTCCAGCATGCCGGGGCACGGCTTGGATGCCTACAGCTGTAATATGACTCTATCCGTCAGGCTCGCCTCAGTCAACAGCTGTAGACTCCGCCCCATGACGCCACGGGTAAACACCGAGGACCTAATTGATGCCACCGACGTGGCGAAGATCCTCGGGCTCAGCCATCGGAACACCGTTAGTAGCTACCTGAAGCGCTATTCAGACATGCCCCGGCCCGTTATCGATCTGGGGCCTCGGCAGCCGAGGTTGTGGTTGAGACAAGACATTGAAGCCTGGGCGAAACGAACAGGCAGAAGCAAGTAGTCCGGGCCAGGAACCCGGGCAAGCGTGGTCGCATTGCTTTTCAGCCTCAGACGACGGCGGATGTATTTGGCTCGGCTGTTGGTGGCTTCGGGGACGGTCATGCACATGAGGGGATAGGAGATAGACCGCGGCGGAACGCCGCCCCCCTCCCGATAGTCAACGCCGCCCCCCCGGAGGCCCCCGAAAAGGCGAGAGCGAAATCGGGATCACGAGGCGGCTGGACCTGGCCCCCCGGAACGCCGCCCCCCTCCCAGGGGTCAAGGGCCGCCCCCTGGCGCTGAACCAGTTACGCCCAGTAACGACCTCCGGGGCAAGGTGCGCAACGTAACCCACCGGTGAAGCGAGGCCCTGCCAATCCGTCTGGGTAGCCAACCCGAAGTCGGAAACCTTGACTCGACCGAGGGCATCAAGCAGCATGTTCGCCGGCTTGATGGCGCGATGGACGTAGCCGTCTGCCCACGGCGCCGCCGTGTGATGTCTGAATGAAGTCCAGCAGATCGGTGTTGATGACGTCGGCGTGGGTGGTGCACATGCCGTGCGGATAGCCTGGATAAACATTCAGCGTCCCATTCTTCAGCAGCTTGATCGACAGCTCGGCCGAGTCCGCGATCGGCACAACCTGATCATCGTCGCCGTGCATCACCAACGTGGGGACATCGATGGCTGTGAGGTCGTCGGTGAAATCGGTCTCGGAGAACGCTTTGATGCCCTCGTACTGAGCTTTGACACCGCCCATCATCCCTTGCCGCCACCAGTTCTGAGTAACGCCCTCCGACACAGTCGCCCCTGGGCGGTTGAACCCATAGAAGGGTCCGGCCGCGACGTCGAGATAGAACTGTGCCCGATTGAAGGCCGTGCCTTCACGGAAGCTGTCGAACACCTCGATCGGAAGGCCGCCGGGATTGGCTTCGGTCTTCAGCATCAGCGGCGGCACCGCGCCGATGAGCACCGCCTTTGCCACGCGACCCCCTCCGTGCTTGGCGACGTACCGGGCGACCTCCCCGCCTCCGGTCGAGTGGCCAACATGAACCGCATCGCGCAGATCGAGATGATCCACGACGGCCGCAGCGTCGGCCGCATAGGTGTCCATGTCGTGGCCGTTCGAGGTTTGGGTCGAGCGGCCGTGACCGCGACGATCATGAGCGACGACGCGGTACCCGCGCAAGACGAAGAACATCATCTGCGCGTCCCAGTCGTCGGAACTGAGCGGCCATCCGTGGTGGAACACGATCGGCTGACCGCTGCCCCAGTCCTTGAAATAGATCTCCGTGCCGTCCTGGGTAGTGATGAAGGGCATGTCTTGCCTCCTATGGATGAGGTCGGCGTGCTGGTTCTCGGCTAGTCGGCTCTCGTCGCGCTATGGGTTCAGGAGCACCACCTCGCCGTGGGACTCACATCGTCAGCCACCGTATGGCTCGTCGATGGACCGGTTGCAGATGGGCTCGCAACGCCTGTCGCGGCACTGATGAGAGCCTCGAGTTTCCTGTCGAGTTGACGGGCGGCCGGCAGCAGCTGACCTTCGAAGCTCGTGGTGGTGACTTGGGCGGGAGCCTGAGCCAGGCCCGTTTCAGCCGTCTTCGTCTCTGGGTGGAGGTCGCCGTTTGAACGGGCGAATCCGCGAACGAGGATCTCGCCGCTGTGGTAGTCGATCGCGAAGACGTCGCCGGCACCGGAGACGACATAGACCACGCCGTCGTACAAGATCGCCCGAGTCCCTCCGGAGTCCTCGCCGGTGTGACCCGGTATCAGGTGGATGCGCCAGACCCCTTTCAATCGACGGACCGCGACCGCCCCGACGAGCGCGACTCGGGCACTCCAACTGTTACGGGCTCTCATCGTGACTCCTCTTCCTCTTGGAGCTTTCGAACATCGGTCCGATGGTGCCGTGCACGAGAGCGCTTCTGCATCGTGGGCTCCCCCATATCCACTCCGTAATGTTTTCGCGGCAGGCCACATGCTGAGACCGCCCGGCGGGGCTTGAAGG
>CAVTEH010000003.1:0-527003 GCA_963733635.1 uncultured Actinomycetota bacterium
GGTCATCCGCTACGCCATCGTAGGCCAGCCGGCCAACGTCACGCCGGGTGGCCTCAGCCAGGTCCAGGCCGACGTCGAAGCGATCCGGGACCCTTCGACCTCCGCAGGAACGGTGAACTCGCTCGCCACCAGCACGCCCGGCATCATCTGGATCGCGAGCAACCTCCACGGAGGGGAGGAGAGCGGTGCCGACGCCTCGCTCCAGCTCCTGTACGAGCTGGCGGACCGGAACGACTGCGGGGTCACCGACCTCCTGGATCAGTGCGTCGTCGTCATCCTGCCCTCGCAGAACCCCGACGGCCGGGAGAAGGACCTGCGGCGCAACGCCTACGCCTTCGACCTGAACCAGGACCACATGGTGCGGACGCAGATCGAGACCGACGGGAAGATCGAGCTCATGCGGCAGTACCCGCCGCTGGTGCTCACCGACCATCACGAGTTCGGCTACTACCGATCCTTCTTCCCGCCCAACGACGACCCCGTATATCACGAGACGCCGGAACAGACCGTCCGACAGATCAACGACATGTTCGGGCCGGCGTATGCGCGAGAGTTCCGGCGCAGGACTGGGGGTTCTTCAACCGAGGCTACGGGTACGACTTCTTCGCCCCTCGGTTCACCGACACGCTCGCGACCATGGGGTTCGGCGGCGCAGGCATGACGATCGAGGTCTACGACGGAGCCCCACTGGACCGTCGGTTCGAACGGCACCTCACGGTCATGTGGCTCGACGCTGGGCACCGCCGCCGCCAACAAGCGCAAGCTGCTGCGCGATCTGCACAACTCCTACGTGGACGCCATGGACGAAGGACGCAAGGGGAAGCTGCAACCCAACCGCACGTACGAGCCTCGGTCCACACCGGAACGGAAGGTGCCCGCCCGCCGGTTGCGGCACTACTTCTTCAAGGACGAGCCCAGCAAGCGGCGCGAGCTCCAGCTGCTGGTCCGCCGTTTGCAACGCATGGACGTGGACGTGTACCGGCTGACCGCCCCGCTGCGGGTGCCCGACCTGCGGCCCTACATGGAGGGGTCCCGGCGTGAGGTGCTGCCGGCCGGCACGTACTGGGTGCCGATGGCACAGCGCCAGAAGCGATGGATCCAGGCGGCGCTCAATGAGGATCCCTACAACCCCACCAACACCGCGTACCGGGTCAGCTCGTGGAGCCTGCCCTTGGCCTACAACCTCGCCGGCTTCACCTCGGGGTCGAACCTGGACCCGGACGCGTCACTGGTGGCGCCGGTGGCCGAGCCGGGCTCGTGGCCGCTGCCATCCAACGTTCCGTCGGTGGGCATCTTGAACCTCTCGGGGGACTTCACCGCCTACGAGGCCATCGGGCACACGCGGTGGCTCTTCAAGCGCCAGTGGGGCCTGCAGTGCGACGAGCTGATCTCGGCCGACGTGGCATCGGGCTGGACGGTCTCGACGTGCTGGCGGTGCCGGCCGGCGGGATCAACGTGGGCCTGAAGCGCCTGCGCAAGAAGGGACAGAAGGAGCTGATCCGCTGGGTGAACCAGGGGGGACGGCTGATCGGGTGGCGGTACGGCGCCGCACGGCTCGCCTACGTGCTGGGCATGTCCAGGGCGAGGTATGACTACCTCACCGGAGAGCATCGACGGTCCCATGGTGAAGGCCCTGGTGGACCCGGACAGCCCGTTGGCCGAGGGCGTCGGCCGCAGCCGTCTGGGCGCTGGTGGATACCGCAGCCATGACGGCGCCGCGGTCGGTCTCGCCGGTGCGGTTCCCCACGCAGAAGAGCGGCAACTTCCGCGTTTCCGGGTCTGCGTCGAGGAACGCATCGACTCTGGGGAACGACCGCGGTGGCCGACGAACGGTTCGGACGGGGTCGTTCGATCGTGTTCTCGTTCGAGCCGCTCTACGGCGGCGGTTCGGAGGGCACCCAGAAGATCCTGTTCAACGCGGTGCTGGGGCCTAACCCTCGGCGATCGCGGCCCACCGCTCCGGTCGAGTTCGACGCGGACCGCATCGCGCGCAGGATGGCGGCCACCACCGCGTGGGTCGACGGCCCGGATCCGGACGTGCACTGAGTTCGGCACAGGCGAGGGCGGGCGCGGGCGCTCCGTAGACTGAGCGGGTGAGCATCAGCTCTGCCCCTTCCTCCCATCGATTCCTGCGCGCCTGCAGACGGCTGCCGGTGGATCGCACGCCCGTCTGGTTCATGCGCCAGGCGGGACGCTACCTGCCCGAGTACCGCGAGCTGCGGGGCGATCGCGACATCCTCGAGACGTGCCGCGACCCCGAGCACGTCGTCGAGATCACCCTGCAGCCGCTTCGACGCATGCCGCTGGACGCCGCCATCGTGTTCAGCGACATCATGGTGCCGCTGTCTGCTGTGGGGATCGACGTCAGGATCGAACCCGGCCATGGGCCGGTCGTCGACACGCCCGTCCGGTCGGCCGCCGACGTGGCAAGGATCCGACCCCTCGAACCCGAACAGGACGTGCCCGAAGCCCTGGAGGCGATCCGCCTGCTGCGCAAGGAGCTGGACGTGCCGCTGATCGGGTTCGCCGGCGCACCGTTCACGCTGGCCTCCTACCTGGTGGAAGGCGGTCCTTCCCGGAACCACGAACGCACCAAGGCGCTGATGCTGGGTGAGCCGCAGACTTGGGATGCCCTGATGCGAGCGTTGGTCGCCGTGATCGAGCCCCACCTCCGCGCGCAGGTGGCTGCGGGGGCACAGGCGCTGCAGGTCTTCGACTCGTGGGTGGGCTCAGTCGATGCGGACGACTACCGGACCAGCGTCTTGCCCCACATGCGCGGGCTGTTCGATTCCCTGATCGACCTGGACGTACCGGTGATCCACTTCGGCGTCGGCACGGGCGAGCTGCTGCCGTTGCTGCGCGAAGCCGGTGGCGACGTGATCGGCATCGACTGGCGCACGCCGATCGACGAGGCCTGGCACCGCATCGGAGGTTCGGCGAACGTCGCGGCGCAGGGCAACCTGGACCCGGGGGTCCTGCTGGCACCGTGGAAGGCCGTTCAACAGAAGGCGTCGCGGGTCCTGGAGCGAGCCGGTGGGCGCGACGGGCATGTGTTCAACCTGGGTCACGGGGTGTTGCCCGCCACGGAGCCCGCGATCCTGCAACGACTGGTTGACATGGTCCATGCGACCACCGAGAGGAGCACCGCACCGTGAGTGACGCTCCCGCTCCCGTCGGTGTGCTGGTGATGGCCTACGGCACGGCGACCGGACCCGAGGACATCGAGCGCTACTACACCGACATCCGAGGCGGACGCACGCCGAGCCTGGAGCACCTCCAGGAGCTGAAGGATCGGTACGCGGCGATCGGCAACGTCTTCCCGCTGCTCGAGACGACGGTGGCGCAAGCCGAAGGGCTGGTCGAGCGGCTCAACGCCCGTGCCGACGGCCGCACCTACCGTGCGTACGTGGGCATGAAGCATTCACCGCCGTTCATCTCCGATGGTGTCGAGGCGATGCGTCGGGACGGCGTCACCGAAGCGATCGGCATCGTCATGGCCCCGCACTGGTCGGGCATGTCGGTGGAGACCTACATCGAGCGGGTGCAGCAGGCGGTGGACGACCACGGCGGCGGGCCCTCGTTCACGTTCGTGCGGCACTACCACGACCATCCGGACTTCATCGGGTTCCTCACGGAGCGGGTTCGCGAAGGGCTTGAGACATTCCCCGAGGAAGTGCGGGGCGACGCGGCCGTGGTCTTCAGCGCGCACTCACTGCCGGTGCGCACGCTCGAAGACGGCGCCCAGCGCTGCAAGCGCTGCGACTGTGACGACAGCTGCCGGTACCGCGACGGCCTGCAGGAAACGGCCGACCTGGTGCTCGGCCGGTCGGCCCTGGCCCACTCCATGATCGCCTGGCAGAGCGCCGGCCGTACCGCCGACCCGTGGTGGGGTCCGCCCGTGGAGGACGTGATCCGCGATCTGGCGGCCAAGGGGTTCCCCGCGGTGCTCGTGTGCAGCGCGGGATTCGTGGCCGACCACCTCGAGGTGCTGTTCGATCTGGACATCGAAGCCGCGCAGATCGCCCGCGATGCCGGCATCGCCTTCGCACGCACCCGCATGCCGAACGCCGACCCCGAGTACCTGGACGTGCTGAGCACAGGTGGTGCGCGACCACCTCGCGGCGCAGGTGTCCCACCGGGTGAATCCGCCCCAGTCTTTGGCCGAGTCGTTGGGCGGAAGTCGTCGGGTTGCCGTGATCGGCGGCGGCGTCACCGGCCTCACCGTCGCCTACCGGCTGTTGGAGCTCGATCCGACGTCGACGTCTCGGTGTTCGAGGCCGGCGATCGTCCCGGCGGCAAGCTCCGCTCGGTGCAGGTGGGCGACCTGGTGCTGCCGGCGGGTGCGGATTCGTTCCTGGCGCGCAAGCCGTGGGCGGTGGAGCTGTGCCGGGAGCTGGGCGTCGAGCTCGAAGCACCCGGCGCCTCGGGTGCCCACCTCTGGACGGAGGCGGGATTGGTTCCGTTGCCCAGGGAGGCACCGTTCGGCATCCCGGGTGAGATCGGCGAGGTGCTGCGGTGGCCGGGGCTGACGCCGGCGGGACGCCGCCGCGCCGCCCAGGATCTGCTGCGCAAGAAGCGCAAGGACGGCGTGGAGGAAAGCCTGGGGGAGCTGCTGCGCCGGCGGCTGGGCGACGAGGCGACCGACCGAGCGGTGGCACCCCTGCTGGCGGGGCTCTACGCCGGCGACGTGGACCGGCTGTCGGCGCGCTGCGACCTTCCCCGACCTGGAGGCGTGGGAGTCCTGGCAGGGAAGCCTGATCCGCGGTGCGCAGGCGGCGACCCGTCAGTCCAAGCGGGGCGACCCGGGCCCGATGTTCGCCCGGCCGCGAGGCGGCGTCGACCGGCTCACCGACGCGCTCGCCGAACGGCTCGGGCCCCGGCTGCGGACCGACGCCGTCGCGGGCTCGCTGGCCGAACTGGACGAGCTCCGAGGCCTCCGACGCCGTGGTCATCGCGTCGTCGGCGCACGAGGCGGCTCGGCTGGTCGAGCCGCTGGCTCCCGCGGCGGCCGCCGAGCTCGCGAGCATCCCGCTACGCGTCGACCGGCGTGGTGCTCCTGGTCTACGGGAACGACACGCAGCGAGGGCTCCCGAACGGGACCGGCTTCGTCGTGCCCCGAGGACGCGCACCGATGACGGCCGCGACGTGGCTCAGCAGCAAGTGGCCCGACGAGGCGTTCGGCTCCCGTGCCGTGGTCCGCTGCTTCGTCGGCGCCGTGGGCGAGCAGGACGTGCTGGACGCCGACGATGACGACCTGATCGAGGCGTGCGCGCGCCACCTGGCGGCGCTGGTGTCGCTGCCCGATCGTCCCGAGCATGCCGCGGTCGTGCGGTGGCCGTCATCGATGCCGCAGTACGAGGTGGGACACCGGCGCGCGTCGAGCGGATCCGCTCCTCTCTGCCCGAGGGTATCTTCGTGGTGGGGCAGGCCTACGACGGTGTGGGCATCCCCGATTGCGTTCGCGCGGCCGGCGAGACGGCACTCAGATGCTCGGCTCAGCTGGCGGCAAGCCGAAGAGGCGATCGAACGACGAGGAGACGGTCCCATGAGCGACGATGAGCGAGACGATCTACGCGCTCTACCCGGTGTTCAAGGTGAAGGACGATCTGCGCGAGGCCCTGATCCAGAACGACGAACGCCGTCACGCTGCGCAGGAGATCGAGAACCTCTACAAGTCCTGGGAGGGCCGGGTGCACGTGCGCGGCACCTATTCCACGGTGGGGTTCCGCGCCGACGCGGACCTGATGCTGTGGTTGCACGGGTCCTCGCCCCACGATCTGCAGCACGCGCTGGTCGAGTTCCGGCGGACCACGGTAGGACGGCTCACGGACCTCACGTGGACGTTCATGGGTGCGGTGAAGCCGGCCGAGTTCACGGCCGACCACGCGCCCGCGTTCGTGAAGGGCACGCCACCCGAGACGTTCCTGTGCGTGTATCCGTTCGTGCGCACGCCCGAGTGGTACCTGCTGCCGCGCGAGGAACGGGGCGAGCTGCTGCGCGAGCACGGTGGCGCCGGGCGTGAGTTCCCCGAGGTCCTCGCCAACACCACCAGCGCGTTCGGGTTGGGCGACTGGGAATGGATCCTGGCGTTCGAAGCGGAGCGAGCCGACTCGCTCGTCGATTGCATCCGTCGCCTTCGCGAGACGAAGGCCCGGCTGTACACGAAGGTCGAGGTGCCATTCGTGACCGGGGATCCGCAAGTCGGCCGCCGACGTGCTCGACGACCTGGTGTAGACCATGGCCCCCGTCGACTTCGTCGAGGCGATCCGGCGCGACAGCGAAGCGTTCGCGGCGGCGGCCAGAGCGAGGCGATCTGGAGACGCGGGTGCCCTCGTGTCCGGAGTGGACGCTGGGCGACCTCGTCTGGCACCTCACCGGCGTGCAGTGGTTCTGGACCCAGATCGCGGCTCGGCCCACTGCTGTCCCGGCACGACGTGGGCGAATAGCCCGAGCCGCCACCTCCGACGACGAACTGGTGGCCGGGTTCCGCGAGGGCGCGGCCGGCTCTGGTCGAGTGCTGGAGCTGGCTGATCCCCACACCCGGCTGTGGAGCTGGGCCGGCGGCGAGCAGGACATCGCGTGGGTGCGTCGGCGCCAGGCCCACGAGGTGGCGATCCATCGCTGGGACGCGGAGGATGCCGCCGGCGAGCTCCGCCCCGAGCTCCGATCGAACCGGCGTTGGCCCTGGACGGCGTCGACGAATGGGCCGAATGGATGGCCGACCCTGAGGACCTCGCGGTCGCCGCGCCGGTGGCGGTTCGCGCTGGTTGCCACCGATCTCGGACGTCGAGCGATTCCTTCGCCGTCCGGCCCGACGGCGCCTCGACCGTCGATCACGTCGCGGAGGCGGTCGACGCCACGGTGCAGGCGACCGCGTCGGACCTGGACCTGTTGCTCTGGCGACGGATCGTGCCCGCGACGTCGGGATCGAGGGCGACATGTCGGCGGTCGAGCGATTCCTGGGAGCCTCGGACCTGGAGTGACCACGAGCAGTCGCCGGCGTCAGCCGAACGTCGTGCGAAGGGGCTCGCGGTAGCGATCAACCGGAGCAGACCGGCGTCCCTCGGCCGCGACCGCCGACGCGGCGCGCGTTCGGAGCGGGCTCACGTGTTCGATCGCCAGCGTCGACCGTCCCGAGCGTCGTCGTCGGTCTCCAGCGCCACATGGCTCGGATCGAGCCTTCGATCAGCACTCCGCCCCGCCACGGGCCCGGCCGCAGCGTCAGCTCGCCGTGATGGCGCGGTGAGATCAGGCGGCTGCCGGTCCGCGAACGAGAGCCACACGTTGTCGTACTCGGGCAGGAAACGTGGCGGCGCCGGCGTGTCGGGATCCGGCCTCGGTGCGTCGGGCAGGTCGAACAGCTCGCGCCCCTCCTCGTCGCGGAACGTCCGAAGTCGCGGCCGTAGTCGTTCCACTACCTCTCGCATGCCGGTGAGCCTGGACCAGTACGCCACGTCGTCCACGGTGGCGGGACCGAACGCTCCCAGGTAGCGGCGCACGACATCGTCGATCGAGGGCTCTGGCGACGAGGTCGGCGCCCAGGTAGGCCTCGGCGGTCATCGAGCGCACCTGCGCCGAACGGCCCCAGACCCCGCGGGGAGGGACCTGCACCAAGGCCAGCATGTTGCGGGCCGCGTACGCCAGGGCGCCGCTCGTCCAGGTCCGGGAACCGCGTGGCCATGGCGGCGCGCAGCTCCGTGCCGTTCATCGCCTGCTCCGCCAGCAGCGCGCGAGCGAGCGCCAGCGGCGGGCCCATGTCCACGCCGTCCAGCGCGGGACCGAACTCGGGATGACGCCGGCAGCTCCTCGTCCAGGACCGGTTGCATCAACGGGCGCAGGAGCAAGCAATCCTCGGCGCTCACCAGGTGGATCGTGGCCCGCATCACCACGATGCGGACCAGGGTCGCCGTCGAGCACGAGCCGTCCCAGCGCCTCCGGATCGAAGTCGCGGACCCGCGACCACAGGCCCACGTAGGGGTTCATGGGCAGCTGCGCCTGCAGGCCCACCAGATGCTCGACCGCTTCGACCAGCCGGAATATCGGATCTTCTCGAGCAGCAGCTGCCGCTGCAACGTCGCCCGGTTGAGCGCCCGACGGCTCAGCGTCTCGATACCCATCACGCCCCTGTGTACTCGACCCGACGGTAGGCTCCAACCGAGACCGAACGAGGAGACACGAAGGCATGCCAGGGGGACGCCGATCGCCCGTTGATCGGGCGATGCAGGGGCTCGTGCAGGCGCATCTTCGCGGCGGCCTCGACCGGCATGCCTCGGTGGACGAAGCGGTCCACGTCGCCTCTGCCATCTCGCGGCGCAACTTCCTGCGGCTCTCGGCCGCTGCCGGCGCGGGGCTGCTGCTCTCGTCCTGCACCTCGGATCCGGGCACATCGCAGCGATCGGCGCCCTCCGGCGACACCCCTCGCGTGGTGATCGTCGGCGCCGGGCTCGCGGGACTCACCGCCGCCTACCGGTTGCATCAGGCGGGGGTGGCATCGCAGGTCTTCGAGGCTCGCGATCGCATCGGCGGCCGGTGCTGGAGCGCGCGCGGGTGGCAGGGCGGCCAGGTGTGCGAGCACGGTGGCGAGTTCATCGACACCAGGCATGTGCACATCCGAGGCATCGCCGAAGAGCTCGGCCTTCCGCTCGATGATCTGTTCGCGGCGTGGGGCGAGGACTGGGACTGGTTCACCTGGGTCGATGGCGCCAGGGCCCAGCCGAACGAGATCCTGGCGCCCATGAACGAGGCGGCCAATGAGATCGCCCGTATCGCAAAGGCCAACGGCTCGTTCCTGGCCCCGGACCCCACACCCGAAGCGGTGGCGTTCGATCAGATGAGCGAAGCCGAGTGGATCACCGAGGCGACCGGCGAGTCGATGGACTCGGCCATGGGCCGGCTCATCACGCAGCGCCAGGCCGGGTGGTACGGGCTCGACCCGGACCGGCTCGGCGCGACCAACCTGCTCGACTTCTATGCCTCGGACTGGCTAGGCGCGGACGAGCGATACACCACGCACGGCGGCAACGACCAGATCCCGCAGGGCATGTTCGATGCGCTGCCCGACGGCACGGTCACCTTGGAGTCACCCCTGGAAGCGGTCAACCGAACAAGCGCCGGCACGTACGAAGCCCGTTTCGCCGGGCCGGAAGGATCCTGTGATCGCCGACCACCTCATCATCACGGTTCCGTTCAACGTGCTGAAGGACGTGGACCTGACCGGCGCCGGTCTCTCAGCCATCAAGCTCCGTGCGATCGAACAGTTGTCGATGGGCACGAACGCCAAGGTGCTCATGCAGTTCGACCGGCCGTTCACCGACTTCGACCGATGGAGCGGCGAGTGTCGCTCGCGGCGACGATCCGATCTGGGGAACGTGGGAGTCGGGTACCACCGACGGCAGCGGTGCGCAGCGCTACGGCATGCTCACGGTCTACTCAGGCGGTCGGGTGGGGACCTCCTACGACGCGGCCGCGCCGCACGGCCCGGCGCCCGAGAGCGTCGTGGACCCGACCCTGGCCGCCCTCGACGAGATGGTGCCGGGGGTGCGCGGATGCCTACTCGGGAGATGCGTGGCTGGACTTCTGGGCGATCGATCCGTGGGTGCGTGGTTCCTACGCCGCGTTCGGACCGGGCGACACCACGTCGTTCCTGGGGATCATGGGCACCCCGGAGGGCGGGCTGCACTTCGCGGGCGAGCACACGTCGCTCTACAGCCTGGGCTACCTCAACGGCGGGGTGGAGTCCGGGGGGCGCGCTGCCGCTGAGGTGTTCGACGCGTTGGGCGTGGGCTATCCGGCGGGCCTCATCCGCCCTCAGCGACAGAGTACGAGCCCACCTACCCCTGGGCCTAGCCCTTCTTCGCCTTCTTCTCGTGCTTGGCCACGACCTCGTCGGCATGGTCGGGCACGTAGGTGTAGAGGTCACGCGGGGGCCGCACGTATCCGTCGTCGTGCTGGCGATCGGGCAGCTCGATCTCGGGCACCGACTCCTCGGTGTACGGGATCTTCGAGAGCAGGTGCGCGATGCAGTTGAGCCGCGCACGCTTCTTCGTGTCGGACTCCACGACGTACCAGGGGGCCTCGGGGATGTCGGTGTGCACGAACATCTCGTCCTTGGCGCGCGAGTAGTCCACCCACTTCGTGCGTGAATAGAGATCGGTCGGCGGAGAGCTTCCAGCGGCGCAGCGGATCGTCGATGCGCGCCTCGAACCGTCGCTCCTGCTCCTCGTCGCTCACCGAGAACCAGTACTTGATCAAGCATGATGCCGTCCTCGACCAACAGACGTTCGAAGATCGGGCACTGCCGAAGGAACCGGTAGTACTCCGCGGGGGTGCAGAAACCCAGCACGCGCTCCACGCCGGCGCGGTTGTACCAGCTGCGGTCGAACAGGATGATCTCGCCTGCGGCCGGCAGCTGCTCCACGTACCGCTGGAAGTACCACTGCGTGGTCTGGCGCTCGGTGGGCTTGGGCAGCGCGACGTGCTTGGTGATGCGCGGGTTCGTGTGCTCCACGATGCGCTTGATCACGCCGCCCTTGCCCGCCGCGTCGCGTCCCTCGAAGATCACCGCGACCCGGGCGCCCGTCTCGACGACCCACTGCTCCATCTTCACGAGCTCTTCCTGCAGCCGGTAGAGCTCCTTCTCGTACGGCTTCTTCGGGAACTTCGTACGTCCCGATCCTTGCTGTTCCATGGCTTCGCTCATCGCGTCCCTCCCCTGCGGGAGTGTAGATGGGTCTGGGCCAAGACCGGTCAGGTCGCAGTGTTGGCGTTCGCGGTCTGGTAGATCCCGCCGTTGAAGTCGCCCCTGCAGTTCGCGCGGCCCACCAGCAGCGTCACGGAACCGCCGGTCTCCTCGAGCGCGAACGAGGAGAACACATCCTTGCCTCCCCTCGTCCTCCCGATGATCTGCTCGGCACCACCGTTCGGAAGACGGATGATCTTGACCTTCCTGCCGCAGAGCCAGTGGTCCGCGTTCGCCGAGCGTCCGAAGTACAGGGTGCCGTCGCTGGTCACCGCGGAGCCGTACTGCTGCTTGTTGGGGTTGGGGATCTCAGTGAGCGTGTCCGTGCTGATCTCGTACAGGAACACCTGGCAGTTGGAGAACTCGTCTCGACGGAAGATCGCAGGACTCGAAGGTGGCCCAGTCCCCGTTCACCTGATTGCTGATGAGGTAATGGGTTCGACTGCGGAGGTTCGCCAAGACACGGACCTCGGTCGTCGACATGTTGAACAGCACCACGCGAGCGCGGGCGCGCCTGGGACCGTCCACGGGAAAGCTGTCTCGCGAGAAGAACAGCCAGTCCCCGGAGATCGAGGGCTGGTACTCGTGGTGCTGGGTATTGACGCCCGCCGGTGGGGCACTCGAGGTCTGCGTCAGCACGTCGAACATCCTCAGGTTCCCATCCTGGTCTCCCCGGAACGCGTCGAAGACGGCGGTCATGCCATCGATACCTGCACCAAAGCTGCCGGTGTTCGGCCGGTTCATCCGGATCCGCGGCTCACCTGCCGGCTTCACGAATGTGTTCGCACTATTCCCAACGAACTGACCCCACACGAGGTACCCCGGCGAGCCGGCGGGGTTTTCCTCGCTGACGTTGGGGCGATCGATGACGGGAGTGAGCGGCGCGGCGATCGCGGCTTCACCCACGAGGACGATCGCGCATGCAGCGATGGTGATGGAGGACACGGCCCGGCGGGCGCGTCTCCTTGGTGGTGAGGTCATGTGACCCCTCCCTTCCGCGGGCTGCGTCGAGACGGGCGGTGCGATCGGAGAGGCAACACTATTCCGCTCGCGATGTGGTCTGCAAACCGAGCTACTGGGCGGGGAGTCTGGGGTCGATTTGACCCCTTCCGCGCGGAGGCCGTATCGTCGCCGCGAAACGTGGTGCTTCGATCGATCCTCTTCCTCCCGGGTCGGGTCCGCCGCAGATTTCGGACGACAGATGAGGAGGAATGACGGATGGATCGGATCATCGCGTCCGTACGTACAGGGGTCGCAAGCTTGCTGCTCGCTTCGGTTGGGAGTGTTGCCGGCTTCGGTGCGACGCCGGGGATCGCGGCCCCGTTCTCAGGGCTTCTTGCCCCAACCATCTTCAACTCTCGCGCAGACCTGAACGGTAATGGTGTCGTCAACGCGAGTGACGACTCCAACGCCTTCTATGGCCTCACCTCCATCATCGACGGCAGGCTCGACTGCAACGCGTGGCTCCAGGACAACGAAGGCCTAGCCGGCGACGGAACGATCGATGCCGCTGACGACTGCACCCTTATCGGCTACGACACCACGGCGGATGGCATCACGATCACGGTCGCCGACGGCGAGTTCACCATGGCCGATGCGGACCCATCGCGAACGGGCAGTCCCTTCCGGCAATCTTCAACGCAGCCGACCCAACAGATCCGACCGTTCTCGGAGCCGACTTCGCTTGGTCGACGATCGATGGAAAGGTCGACTCGAATGGCAATGAGCTGATCGAGGGAGATGACTGCACGTTCAATGTGATCGGTGCGAGGGACGTCTTGGGATCCGATGCAGGATGCGGATTCGGAGGGCCTATCGACCCTGCACTCGACGGACTGGTCGATCTCAATAGTGACACACTCATCACCGCGGCCGACACGTGCCTCAACGGGTGCTTCCTGGGGCGCAGCGTGGTGCAAGGTCTCGTCGACGACACCCCGTGCACGGTCCTCGGGACGACCGCGGGGGAAACCCTTCGGGGCACGGCCGGCCGGGACATCATCTGTGGCCTGGGCGGGAACGACACGTTGCTCGGCCGTGGAGGAAGGGACGAGATCAGGGGTGGTGCAGGCAACGACGTCATGAAGGGCGGCCCGAAGAACGACAACTTGCTGGGTGGTCCGGGTCCCGATACGGCGCGCGGGGGGCAGGGTCGAGACCGTTGCGCCAGCGCGGCGAATCAAACGAGCTGCGAGATCTAGCTCGACCAGCCCTGGATGAAAACAGTGCCGGCCCCGCCCAGGGGCCGGCACTGTTCTACCCTGATGGTGTGACCGACGTCGATCCGCAGATCCTGGCCGACCGCGCCGCGCTGCGCGCGGTGCCCATCGAGCAACGGCCGAAGCCTCGCATGCGGGGACGCCTCCACCAGGCCGCGTTCTTCTGCGCGATCCCGGCGGGGCTCGTGTTGGTAGCGGTGGCATCGGATGCTCGCGCGCGGATCGCGACCCTGATCTACGCGCTCACCCTGATCGGTCTGTTCGGCGTGAGCGCCTCCTACCACCTGGGGTCATGGTCCGAGGAGGCGTACGTGCGCATGCGCCGGCTGGACCATTCCATGATCTTCGTGTTGATCGCGGGCACCTACACGCCGTTCTGCCTGCTGGTGCTGCAGGGAACCCTCGGAGCGGTCACGTTGGCGCTCGCCTGGGCCGGAGCTGCGATCGGCGTGGCCACGAAGCTGTACCGCGTGGACCTGCACGTCCTGTCCGGGTTCATGTACATCGGGCTCGGGTGGGTCGCGATCGGCACGCTGCCGGCGTTGTTGCGAGGTCTCGACACGCTCGAGACCGTGCTGTTGATCGCGGGCGGACTGCTGTACTCGCTGGGCGCGTTGGTGCTGGCGACGAACCGGCCCAACCCGTGGCCGACCACCTTCGGCTACCACGAGGTATGGCACGCCATGACGATCGCGGCGGCTGTGTGCCAGTACATCTGCATCCTGTTGGTCGTCAGCTGAGCAGCGCCCGCAGGTCTTCGATGATCTCGTGGTCGTTCGTGTTGGCCGGCCGATCTTCCGACGCCTCCTCGGGCCGGAAGATCAACCGCGTGTCCAAGCCCACCGCCCTGGCGCCGTCGCAGTAATCGACCTGGTCGTCAACGAACACCGACCGTGACGGCTCGGGGTCGCCCAGCCGGCGCAGCGCTTCCAGGTAGATCTCGGGATGGGGCTTCATGGCACCGATCTCGTGAGACAGGATCACAGCGTCGAACACGGCCTCCAGACCCAGCCGGTCCACGATCGGCCGGGTGTTCCACGAGCAGTTGCTCACCAGCGCGGTCGGCACGCCGCGCTCGCGGAGCGTGCGTAACACCTCGAGCGAGTCGTCGTACAGCCGCACGGAGTCCGTGAGGGCTTCTGCCTCCAACGCGGTGAGCTCCACCATGAGTTCGGGCGTGCTGACCACGCCAGCAGCCATCAGGACCGAGGCCAGGTCCCCATCCGCGTCGGGGTTGCCACCCGTGTTCCGGGCAGGGCGCGTGTCGTCGAACGCCGCGCCCATGACCTCGGGAGTGACACCGACCCGCTCGGCCAGCCGGATCTGCCACGAACGCCAGTCGCTCCACACCAGCGGTGTCGTACAGGTCGAGCAACACGGCATCGAAGGTCACGACCGCACAGGCTACCCAGCGCTCACGACGTCAGTCGGACCAGAGCCCGGCCAGGAAACGGTCGACGTCGGCACGGCCACGAAGATCGACGACCTCGGCGTCCTCGGCCGGCCCTTCGGGCGCGATCAGCTCGAAGCACGAAGCCACGGAGTCTGGGTCCAGGAACCGTGAGCGCTGCGAGTAGCTGTGCGGATCCTCGAGACCGCGGGGCCGCCGGTAGTAGCGCATGGGGAACGTGACGTGCAGAGCGTCTCGAGCGCGTGTCATGCGCGACGTAGAGCAAGCGGCGTTCCTCTTCGATCTCGTCGTCGTCACCGGTGGCCATGTCGCGATGGGATCATGCCGTCGGCGGCGTGGATGACGTGCACCACATCCCACTCCAGGCCCTTGGCGGAATGGATCGTGGACAGCACCAGGTAGTCCTCGTCCAGCAAAGGCTGCCCGGCCAGGTCGCCCGTCGACGAAGGCGGGTCCAGCGTCAGCTCGGACAGGAACCGCCCGCGGGTCGGATAGCCCTGTGCCAGCAGGGACAGCTGGTCCAGATCGCGCAGTCGCGCCGCCGGCGGCGTCGTAGCGATGCGCGATGATCGGCTCCAGGAACGGCCGCAGCCGCTCGAGCTGTGCGGCAGGGTGTCATGACGTCCTCGTCCAGGCAGCCGCGCATCGCCGAGCGCATCGCCCGCAGGCCGTCGACCGCGGTCCGTCGGCACCTCGAGTGGATGGTCAAGTAGCTTGACCAATGGCGTCCCGCGATCGTCCTCCTCGGACGGACTCGCCCACGCCGATCTGGTCCATCAGCCGCCGTGCCGTCGCCGGTCCCATGCCTTCGGGCAGTTGCAGCACGCGGAACCAGGCCACCTCGTCGGTGGGGTTCTCGAGCACGCGCAGCACGGCGAGCGTGTCCTTCACGTGACCGGCCTCCAGGAACTTGAGCCCTCCGTACTTCACGAACGGGATGTTGCGCCGAGCCAGCTCCACCTCGAGCAGGTCGCTGTGGTGCGCGGCGCGGAACAGGACCGCCTGCTCCTTCAGCGGCACGCCTTCCTCTCGATGGCCGAGGACGGCCTCGCACACGTCGGCGGACTGCGCCGCTTCGTCCAGGCAGGTGCGCAGGGTGGGGACGCGATCGCCCGTGCGCGCCGACCACAGCGCCTTGTCGTGGCGTTGCGGGCTGAGCGCGATCACCGCGTTGGAGGCGGCCAGGATGGGCGGGATCGAGCGGTAGTTCTGCTCGAGCGTGACGACGGTGGCGCCGTCGAACCGCTGCGGGAACTCCAGGATGTTGCGCACCGTGGCGGCGCGGAACCCGTAGATCGACTGCGCGTCGTCGCCGACCACGGTGAGGTTGCGAGCCGTGCCGGGCGGGCGCATGCCTTCCAGGATGTCGGCCTGCAGCGCGTTGGTGTCCTGGTACTCGTCGACCAGGATGTGCTCGAACAGGCTCGGCAAGCTGGCCCCGGGTGGCATCGCTCCAGCGCAGCGCCTTCCAGAACAGCAGCAGGTCGTCGTAGTCCAGGACGTTCTGCCGGCGCTTGCGGGCCGTGTAGGCGCGTGAAGATCTCGCGGATGCCGTCGGCTTCGTCGAGGCACCAGGGGTAGTGGCGCTTCAGGACCTCGGGCAGCTTCTGGCCCGCGTTGACCATGCGGGAGTAGATCGAGGCGAGCGTCTCCTTGCGCGGGAACCGCCGCTCGCCGCGAGCTGAAGCCCAGCTCGTCGCGCAGCAGGTTCATGACGTCGGCGCCGTCGGCCTGGTCCAGCACGGTGAAGTCGGGCCGCAGGCCGAGCGGACGCCCATGCGATCGCAGCAGCCGGTTGGCCACGGCGTGGAACGTCCCGCCCCAGACGCGCCCGGCCGGGGCGACCCCGGCCTACTTGGGAGGTGGTGGGCCGGGCTCGTCCCCGGCCTGCCCTGCCACCATGTGCTCAGCGCGGGAGAGCATCTCGCGCGCCGAGCGTCGGCTGAACGTGAGGAGCAGCAGCCGCTCCGGGCGCACGCCTTCGGACAGCAGCCACGCCACGCGAGAGGCGAGCGTGGTCGTCTTGCCGGTGCCCGCGCCCGCCACGATGAGCAGCGGGCCCTCGCCGTGGGTCGCGGCGGTCCTCTGCGCGTCGTTGAGCTCCGCTCCGAACATGTGTTCGGAGTCTATACCCGCCCCCTAGAACAGAGGGACGAGCGTCAGAGAGGGTCGTCGGCGGCGTTCGTAGTCGAGCTGTCGCTCGCCGGTGCCGTCGATCTTCACCGAAAACAGCTCGAGGTCGGCGCCGTCATCACGGACGAAGATCGACCCGGGAACCGTTGGTGGTGAACACCGGCGCGAAGATCGGCATCGACGTCAACTGCGAGCATCTCAGGGATGTTCGGGTTCGCGGTAGGGGCGACCCAGAGCGAAGTAGCGCTCCTCCCCCGTCTGAATGTGAAGGCGAACGAATCGCCGTCGGGCGCCCAGTCACCGAAGATCGTCGTGGTGCCGATCCCGTAGTCGGTGAGCTGGCGCAGGCCCAAGCCGTTGGGCTTGATCGTCCACACGTCGAACGAGTCGGCGTCGGCTGGTGGAGAACGCGATCCGGCCCGCCGTCGGATCCCAACCGGGCGACACGGCGTCCCCGGAGTAGATCGAGCGCTTGTTCCTGCCGCCGGCGTCCATGATCATGAGGTTCCGCGCTCAGCCCCTCGCCGCGGAACGATGAATCCAGTGCGAGGCTGCCTCGAGCGCCCCTGACAACCGGGTCCAGACGATCTGCCTGCCGTTCCTGGACCAGTTAGGGCTGAGGTTGCTCGCGGCCGAGGTGAGTGCGTCGCGATGGGTCCCGTCGGCATCGGCCGTGTAGATGTCGGCCCCTTCCGTGGCTTTGCTGCCCATGAACACGATCTGACGATCCGTCGGGCGACCAGTGGCCTCCGAGCTCGGTGAGGGCCTGCGTCCTGATCCACCCGATGCTGTCCGTTGCCGTTGGGCTTCATCGTGTACAGATCGAGGGCGCCCGAGCCACCACGCGCCGGGATCTCGCCGTTGACGTGCGAAGAGGACGCGCCCACCTTGGCCGGGAAAGCTCGCCTGTGCAGGGAGGACCAGAGCCAGCGACACCATCGCGGCGGTGATGGATCATCAGCGTGCGGAAACGGATACGTCGAGACACGGAAACCTCCAGATGGGTTGACACGCGCAGCATCGCACGGCACTCGACCTGCTCCGAGCAGGCGACACGAAGTTCCCGTGCCCACTCGCTGCCGTAGGCTGCGGTGCGTGGAATCACGTACCGCGCATCCGGATCACCGACGGTCCCTACGTGGTGGAGGGTCCGGTGCCGCTCGTGCGCACCGCGCAGGTCGAGACCGATCACGGTGAACCGGTCGCATGGGCCCCGGACGAGGCCGATCCAGAGGCGCGGGAGTCCGTCAAGCTGTGCCGGTGCGGCCGCTCGGCCGACAAGCCGTTCTGCGACGGTTCCCACAAGCGAGGGCGAGCCCTTCGACGGCACGGAGACCGCCGATCGTGGACCCAGCGCCGACCAGGCGCAAGAGCTACGCCGGCGACGGGCATGGTCCTCACCGACGACCGTTCGATCTGCGAGCACGCCGGCTTCTGCGGCGACCGATACACCAACGCGTGGCGCATGACGCGCGAGACCGACGACCCCGTCGTGCGCGAGCGATTGATCGCCATGGTCGCGCTGTGTCCGTCGGGTGCGCTGGAGTATTCACTGGAGGAGGGCGGCGAACCGATCGAACCCAGCCTGCCGCGTCAGCGTCGGCGGTCGTGAGAACGGGCCGCTCTGGGTTCGCGGCGGTGTTCGGATCACCGGTGCCGACGGTGTCGACTCGAGACGCGCAACCGCGTCACGCTGTGCCGATGCGGCGCCTCGACCAACAAGCCCTACTGCGACGGCACCCACGCCGAGATCGGGTTCACCGACCCGTAGGTGCCGGTCGCTACGACGCGGCGGGGCAGGAGCAGTCCTTGCTCGCGCATCACGCGCGACCGGTAGCACGTGGCAGTAGGGCTGGTGCCCGTTGCCCTCGTAGTAACGCTGGTGATAGTCCTCGGCGCGGTAGAAGACCGGAGCCTCGCGGATCTCGGTGGCGATGGGTCGCTTGAACCGCTCCTGGGCGCGCGGCCTTCGACGCCTCGCGCGGCCGTCAGCTGCTCGGGCGGTCGTGGCGTAGATCGGCGCTGCGGTACTGGTCGCCGACGTCGGGGCCTTGGCGGTCGACCTGGGTCGGGTCGTGCATCGCCCAGAACACCTCGAGCAGCTGGTCGAACGTCACGACCGAAGGGTCGAAGGTCACCTGCGACGACCTCGGCGTGGCCCGTGCGGTGGCTGCAGACCTCCCGTACGTGGGGTTCTCGGTGACCCCGCCCGCGTAGCCGCTGATGGCCTCGCTCACGCCCGGCACCTGACGGAACACCCACTCCACGCCCCAGAAGCATCCGGCTCCGAAGATCGCGGTCTCGGTGGTATGTCATGGCTCCTCTTCCTCTCGTCGTGTTCGTCTCGTATCGTCTCGCGAATGTCCGTCACGCGTTGCACGGCCCGGATCGTTCGAAAACTGAACGGTCAGCAGGGCGGATTTCCCCTCTTGGCCTGGGGTGGTGTATCCTGAGCGCCACCCTTCGTTGAATGGAGATTCAAAGCCATGGCGCAGCAGCAGGCGAACCGCTACGACGCGATCGTGATCGGGGGGGGCCACAACGGACTCATCACCGCGGCCTATCTGGCCAAGAACGGGGCCCGGACCGTGGTGCTCGAATCCAGGCACAAGACGGGCGGCGCTGCCGACACGATGAGCCCATGGGATGACGCTCCCGACATCAAGGTCACCACGCTCAGCTACGTCATGAGCCTGATGCCGCCGACCATCCAGAAGGACCTGCAGCTGGAGCGATTCGGCTACAAGGTGTTCCCGCAGGGCATGGGCTATCTGCCGCTGCCCGACGGCGGCTCGATCGTGCAGCACGACGACGAGGACAAGACGCGCGCATCGATCGCGCGGTTCAGCAAGAAGGATGCCGACGCCTACTTCGAGTACGAGGAGTGGATCGGCCGCATCGCCAACATCATGGGTCCGCTGCTGATGCAGACGCCGCCGACGCTCGGCTCCAAGAAGCCGAAGGACATCAAGGACGTCGCGCAGCTCGGCTGGGCGCTGCGCAAGGAGATCGACCAGCGCACCGTGGCCGACATCACGCGCCTGTTCACGATGAGCGCCACCGACCTGCTGGACCGCTGGTTCGAGTCGCCCGTGCTGAAGGGCTTCATGGCGGTCAACGGCATCATCGGCACGTGGGCCGGCCCCGACGCGCCAGGCACGGCGTACGTGCTCATGCACCACTCGGTGGGCGACATCGGCGACGGCCAGATCGCCAGCTGGGGCTACCCCGAGGGCGGCATGGGCGCCGTCAGTGACGCGTGCGCCGAAGTCCGCTAGGTTCTTCGGCGCCGAGATCAGGGTGAACGCCCGCGTCTCCCGCGTGGCCCAGGCCAACGGGCGTGTCGTCGGGGTCGCCTTGGAAGGCGGCGAGGAGCTGATCGCGCCCATCGTCGTCACCACGTGCCACCCCAAGATCACGTTCCTGGACCAGCTATCGGCGTCCGAGCTGCCCGAGCGACTTCGTCGACGACATCACCAACTGGAAGACGCGCAGCGGCACGGTCAAGATCAACCTGGCGTTGTCGGAGCTGCCCGAGTTCACCGCCGACCCGGAGTTCGACCCCAACGTCCACGGCGGCGCGATCCAGATCCTGGACGACGTCGAACTACCTGGAGAAGGCGTTCCAGGAGGCGCGCTTCGGTGCAGGCGGCCACGCTGCCGTTCAGCGACACCGCCATCCCGACGGTGTTCGACAAGACGCTGGCGCCCGAAGGCACGCACGTGATGAGCATGTTCACGCAGTGGGTGCCGCAGGAGTGGGCCGACGAGGACGGGCACGAGGCAGATCTGGAGGCGTACGCCGACCGCCTGATCGATCGGGTGGACGCGGTCGCGCCCAACTTCAAGGGCGTCGATCACGCACCGCCAGATCATCGGGCCGAAGCAGATGCAGGACGAGTGGGGTCTGATGGGCGGCAACATCTTCCACGGCGAGCTCACGGTCGACCAGCTGTTCCACATGCGGCCCGCGCCTGGCTACGCCGACTACCGCACGCCGATCCGCGGGTTGTATCAAGCGTCGAGCGCCACGCACGCCGGCGGCGGCGTCACCGGCATGCCCGGCCACCACTGCGTCCGCGAGATCCTGAAGGATCGAGCGCTGAAGACCCGCTAGTCCAACCAGGTGCCCACCGCAGCTCGGAACGGCCGGACTTCGAGAGTCGGCCGATGATGGCACGGTCTGTGATAGTCCCCGCCATGTCGGATGTCTTCGAGCAGGTCGATGCCACCTTCGACAAGGTCGCGCGGGCCGAGCACATCCCGGGGGTCGCCTACGGCGTCGTGATCGGCGGCGAGCTCGTCCATGGGCGAGGCGTCGGTGCGATCCATGCCGATGCTGTGACGCCGACCGCACCCGACGCCGACAGCGTGTTCCGTATCGCGTCGATGACGAAGAGCTTCACGGCCGCTGCGACGCTGCTCCTGCGTGATGAAGGGCTGCTTCGATTGGACGAGCCGGTGCGGACGTACGTGCCGGAGCTCGAAGGGTTCCACGGGCCGACTGCCGATTCGCCGCCGATCACCGTGCGCCATCTGCTGACGATGTCGAGCGGCTTGCCCACCGACGATCCGTGGGGAGACCGGTTGCAGGGCATGCCGTTGGACCGGTTCGCCGAGCTGCTGAGGGGCGGGTTCGAGTTCGCATGGGCGCCGGGAACCACCTTCGAGTACTCGAACCTGGGGTACGGCATCTTGGGCCGCGTGCTCACCAACGTTAGCGGCATCGAGTACCGCGATCTGGTTCGCCGACGGCTGCTGGAGCCCCTGCAGATGACCGCCACGACGTTCGAGGCAGATGAGGTACCTGCGAACCGACTGGTGCAGGGTCATCGTCCACCGTGACGACGCGTTCATCGACGAACCGTTCGACGGGTACGGCGCGCTGGCGTCCATGGGCGGGATCTTCAGCTCGGTGCGCGACCTCGCCACCTGGGTGGCCGGATTCACCGATGCGTTCCCACCGCGGGACGACTCCGAGGGATCGCACCCGCTGTCGCGAGCGAGCAGACGCGAGATGCAACAGGTGCATCGCACGTTCGATCCGGAGCTCCAGCACGACGACCCGGCGGCGCCGTCCACGGTCGACGTGACCGGGTACGGGTTCGGGTTGTTCGTGCGTGACGACCTCGCCATCGGCACCGTGGTGGACCACAGCGGCGGCTATCCGGGGTTCGGCTCGCACATGCGCTGGCATCCCGCATCGGGCATCGGCGTGATCGCGCTCGGCAACCGTACATACGCGCCGATGATGGCCCCCTGCGCCGACGCGCTCACCGCGCTCGTCACGCAGGAGGCAGCCCCGATCCGTACGGTTCCGCGGTGGGGCGCCACTGATGCGGCGCGCGCCGACATCGAGCGCCTCCTCGCGGACTGGGACGACCGGCTCGTCGGCCGCATCTTCGCGGTCAACGTGGACCTGGACGAACCGTTGGAACACCGCCGCGCCACGCTCGAGCGGATCCGCGACCGCTTCGGTGCCTTGACCCGCGATGAGCGCGAACCCGCCGAGTCCGATTCCCCGAGCGATCTCGCCTGGTGGCTGCGCGGCGAGCGCGGCGGCAGGGTTCGCGTGGAGATCATGATGAACGGCGAACGTCCGCCTCGCGTGCAGAGCCTGGAGCTACGTGAGGTCGCCGAGCCCACCCCTGCGCTGCTGGCGCTGGCCGAACGCGTCGCGGCGCTGCTCTCGGGCGAACCACCGGTCGCTTGGCCCGACGACCTGCGGCCGGCCGGCACTCGTGAGGCCGACCCGGACCCCGACACTCACGATGCCGCGGACCGATCGCTCCGGGCCGCGGCCGCCATATTCGGTCCGGTCGAGGTCGCCGCACCGACCCACGGGGACGGCAGCACGACGGCGACGTTCCCGCTCCGAGGCGACGGAGGAACGTTGTCGGTCACGATCACGGTCGACCAGGCCAGCGGCGCGCTCACGGAGTTGAAGCTTCGTCCGGACCGGCGCACGCCGCCACGTGTGATGTCGCCATGATGGCACCCACTACGTAGTCCGATATCAAGATGTCTGCAGCGCAGACACGATGGCTGCCACGCTCATGATCGGGTAACTAGGTCGTCGGGTCAACACTCGAAATGCGTCGAAGGGCCTATTCGGAAACCCTCACCCCTACCCGAAACCAGGTACAGACATATTCCCGATTCCCGGGAGGGGGTTGAGCACGATGCGACAGTGGGAACTGATCGGTATCACCGACACCGTACCGACACCACCGCCGCCACCGCGTTCGCGTTTCGCGAATGCGGCGACGATCGGAGCGGCTGCAGACGGCCGCCCCGTATTCTTCTGGACCACCGACACCGCTCTTCGGTTGCGCACGGTGACCGGCGCAGCCACCGAGGTGATCGGCCTTCCGTACTCTCGCACTGAAGGCCGGGATCTGATCGCGGTGTTCGGTATGGAGGGGCCCAACCTGGCCCTGTTGGACGCGCACGTGGCAGCGCTGAACGGCGACACCGCCGAGTTCACGCTCGAGGGGACACGCGCAACCGTCCGATGCCAGGTGGCCCCAACCCATGACGCGATGGAACGCGTCACGGGCACCTTCTGCCTCGCCGTGAGCGTGGAGAGGGTGGACCTCCGCGACGTGCCTGAGCACGCTGCGGTGGCATAACGGGATGGGCCCCGCCCGCAGGGCCTAGCCCCAACGACAGCACGGCCCCGAGGGTCCTCTCCGTCTCCTCGGGGCCGTGCGTCGTTCTCTCCCGGTTCCTCGATCAGCTCCTCCGGGCCTCGAACAACGGGGCACCCGGGTCCGACTCATCGTGGACCCACAGGAACCCCGACCACTCCCCACCCTTGCCCCGATCGAACGCCAGCGTTTCCTCGGTGCTCGACGCCTTCGCCGTGTCGAAGGAGAACGTGCAATCGGGCGTGGGACGCGCACGGATCAGGTCGGCCACCGGTGTGACCGGGTCGCGGCTCCACAGTGCCACCACGTCCAGGTTCGGCTGCCCCTGCCCGCCGCTCACCGCTCGCACCGCCAGCGCGGTGCCGTCTTGGCTGGCGGACGCCGCGGTCACCTGCAGGGCGGGATCGTCCAGCGTGATGTGACCGATCTCGGTGGCCCGGTTCGGTTCGCCGGGGTCCGCGCCCGTCCCGGTGCCCACGTCCGGGTTCGGTTCGAAGGCGAACACCGGGTAGTCGTCTTCCTGACCGTCACCGTCGACATCCGACGGGAACTTGGGGATCAGATACGCCGTCGCGGGTCGTCCGTCCCTGCCGGGATCGATGATCGCTGCCTCCACGTTGGCGGCGACCGCGCCGTAGGAGCGGATCAGGACGATGGGGTAGCGGCTCGCCTCGAGCTCGCTGGGACCTGGTCCCTCCTGGGGGCTGGGCTCGGAAACCACATAGGCGTTGAGGTTCTGGCGGTTGCCCTCGTTGTCGCCCGTGTCGAACAGCCAGATCCGGTCGGCTCCGTCGCCATCGCCGTACTCGATCGAGAGGTCCTCCAGATCGGGCAGTGCGGTGGGGGTCTGGCCGAGGTTGGTCACCGGGTCGCCTTGGGCGTCGGTCTGGAACGAGGTGGGGTCTAGCGGGTAGCTCGTGACGAGGTCTCCATCAATGGCGTCCAGCGCGAACAGGAACACGGAGTCCGGCCCCGCGACCTCATTGGCCGAACGATCGCCCACCGCCCAGGCGATGTGCCCGCCGCCACCCGTGCTGGCCGAGACGCCGAGGCTGGAGATGCCCACGACCGCAGGGTCGACTCCGTTGCGCGCCCCGCCGATCTTGCCGAGCTTGGTGGCAGGTCCCATGTCCGGGCACGGTGCCCTGGGGGCCAGCTCCACGCCGCCGCCGGGGCTGGGATCTGGCTCCGACGACACACATGAGATCAGCGTGGCCAGGCTCAGCGCCACGACGGCGCTCGACGACACGACCGGTCTCTTCATCGAGCGTCAGCCCCGGAAGGTTCGCGCTGCGTCCACCACGTGTGCGGACTCGTCGGGTCCGAGCGCGGTGCTGAGCGTCCACAGCTCGTAGCCCGACGGGGGCAGGTAGACGCCCGCGTCCAGCATGTGATGGAAGAAGCGCGCGTACCGCCCGTGATCGGCGGCTGTGGAGTCCTCGAAGTTCCTCACGGGCCCGTCGCTGAAGAACACGCTGAACAACGAAGCTACCCGGTTGATCGTGACCGCGATCCCAGCGTCGGCGAACACCTTGGCGAGCCCGTCGGTCAGCACGTCGGCGGTGGCTTCCAGCTGCATGTACGGGTCGGTCGTGCGTGCCAGCTCGAGCGCGGCGATGCCGGCGGCGACCGCGACGGGGTTCCCGCTGAGGGTGCCCGCCTGATAGACGGGGCCGGTAGGTGCAAGCCGGCCCATGACGTCGGCCGGCCCGCCGAACGCGGCGCAGGGGAACCCGCCCCCCATCACCTTGCCGAACGCAGTGAGGTCCGGTGACACGTCGTAGTAGCCCTGCGCCCCCGAGTACCCCACCCGGAACCCGGTGATGACCTCGTCGAACAGCAGCAAGGCGCCGCTGTCATCGCAGAGCTCCCGGAGCCCTTCCAGGAACCCGGCCTCGGGCGCGACGACACCCATGTTGGCTGCGATCGGCTCCACCGCGATGACCGCGATCTCGTCGCCGCGCTCGGCCAAGATCGCACGCACGGCATCCAGGTCGTTGAACGGCACGGTCAGGGTGTCGCGCGCCGAACTTTCGGTGACGCCGGGCGACGACGGGATCCCCAGCGTTGCGAGACCGCTGCCCGCTCCCGTCGCGAGTAGCGAGTCCGAATGTCCGTGGTAACAGCCCGCGAACTTCACGACCAGGTCGCGACCGGTTGCCCCGCGCGCCAGCCGGATCGCGCTCATCGCCGCCTCGGTGCCGCTGTTGACCAGGCGCACCTGCTCGACGCTGGGCACGGCGTCCACGATGCGGGAGGCCAGCTCCACCTCGCCCTCGGTGGGGGCTCCGAACGATGTGCCCTTCGCGGCCGCGCGGATGGCGGCCTCCACGATCTCGGCGCGAGCGTGGCCGAACAACAGCGCGCCCCACGACTGCACCAGGTCGACGTAGCGGTTGCCGTCGACGTCGATCAGGAAAGCGCCCTCTCCGCGTTCGATGAACACCGGGGTGCCACCCACTGTGCCGAACGCTCGCACGGGGGAGTCGACGCCGCCCGGGATCACCGTGTTCGCCCGGCGGAACAGCGCCTCGGAGCGCTCCATCAGGCGGTGGTGCTGACCGCGAGTAGCGCCAACCGCCTCATCGCGACAGCCACCCGGCGGCCTCCTTGGCGTGGTAGGTCAGGATCATGTCCGCGCCGGCGCGGCGGACAGAGGTCAGGGTCTCGAGCACCGTGCGACGTTCGTCGATCCAGCCGTTGGCGGCCGCCGCCTTCAACATCGCGTACTCCCCGCTCACGTGGTAGGCCGCAACCGGCGCGCCGGTCTCGTCCTTGGCTCGGCGCACGATGTCCAGGTACGGGACCGCCGGCTTGACCATGACGATGTCGGCGCCTTCATCCAGGTCGGCACGGATCTCCCGCAGCGCTTCGTCGGCGTTGGCGGGATCCTCTTGGTAGCCGGTTCGGTCCCCGAACCGGGGCGCCCCCTCGGCCGCTTCACGGAACGGTCCGTAGAAGGCGCTGGCGAACTTCGCGGCGTACGCCATGATGCCGACGTCGACATGGCCCCCGTTATCGAGCGTGTCACGGATCGCCGCCACCTGCCCATCCATCATGCCGCTGGGCCCCACCAGATGTGCGCCGGCTTCCGCTTGGGCGATCGCGATCTGCCGGTACCGTTCCAGCGTGGCGTCATTGTCCACGTCCGTACCGTCTGCCGTGAGCACGCCGCAGTGCCCATGATCGGTGTACTCGTCCAGGCACAGGTCACTCATGACGACAGCGTCGTCGCCGAACTCCGATCGCAGCGCAGCGATGGCTTGCTGGCCGATCCCGTCGGGGCTCCACGCCTCTGAACCCTCGGCGTCCTTCGTGTTCGGCACGCCGAACACCATGAAGGTGCGCACGCCGGTATCGGCGGTCGCGACGGCTTCCTTCCGGAGCGACTCCACCGTGTGCTGCCGCTGACCCGGCATCGACTCGATGGCTCGCGGTTCGTCGATGCCCTGCTTGCAGATCAAAGGGAGGATCAGATCGTCGGGGTGCAGGCGCGTCTCGCTGACCAGCGCGCGCATCGCTGCCGTTCGCCGGAGCCGCCGAGGCCGCTGCTGCGGGAAACCCATGTCACCCAGGGTAGCCGCGCACGCTACGGGGTGTGAACACGCGCTCCAAGGCTGCAACCAGACCCTCGATCGTGTGCGGCTTCGCCACCGCGTGCACCGTGAACCCGTGCTGCCGGGCCTCGCGCGCCGTGACCGGTCCGATGCAGACGACCTTTGGTGTGCCCTTCACCCGGCCGAGCGCGCCCACGAACCCGCGCACGGTGGACGCGCTCGTGAACGTCACGGCGTCGACGGCGCCGGCTCGCAAGGCGTCGCGTGCCTGGGCGGGCAAGGTCCGTGGCATGCGCGTGCGGTAGGCGTCCACTCGGGTCGGTGTCCAGCCCTTCGCCGCGAGGGCATGCTCCAGACCTTCGGGAGCGATGTCGGCGCGCGCGCAGAGCACCCGTCCTTCCCCCCGGGGGAAGGCACGCGCCAGACCCGTGGTAGTGAAGGCGGCAGGGAGCAGGTCCGGTTCACGACCCGACCACGCCTGGAACGCAGCAGCGGTGCCATCGCCGATCGCCGCGGCCTTCGCTCGGAGGTCCCCCGGCGCGTCGAGGCGCTGCGACAGCATCTCGACCGTGGTGCGACTGGTCAGGGTGATCCACGTGAACCGGCCTGCCACCAGGTCGCGGAGGGCGCGCGTGAGTGCCGCCGATCGAGCGGGAACGATCTCGATGGCGGGCGCGACGATCGTGGCCGCTCCATGTTGGTCAAGGTAGTTGACCAATGCCGCCGACTGATCCTTCGGGCGGGTGATCAGCACCACTCGACCTCGCAGCGGACCAGACGGTGACTTCCCGCTCACCACTCGCTGCGCTCGCCGGTCAGCTCGGCCAGGATCTCCTCGGCGCCCCCGGTGATGAGCTCCTTGGCGGCGAGGGTCGCTGCATCCTCGGGCGTGGCGCCCTCGGTCTGGACCCGCACCGTCCGGTCGCCCTCCGGGGTGCCGATCACGCACGTCAGATGGATCGCGTCGGCCTCGATCGTGGCGTACGCGCCGAGCGGCAGCGCGCATCCACCCCCCAGGCGCCACATCAGCGACCGTTCTGCGTCGAGCGCGAGGTGGCTCGTCTCATCGTCCAGCGCGCTCACCAGCTCGATCGTTCCCTCGTCGTCGTCGCGGCATTGCACGGCCAGGCAGCCTTGACCGGGCGCCGGGACCATGAGCTCGAGCGGCAACGTGCGGGCGTTCGGGGGATCGAAGCCCAAACGCTCGAGGCCGGCGGCCGCGAGCACGGCCGCGTCGACCTGTCCGGCGGCCAGCTTTTCCAAACGGGTTCCTACGTTGCCGCGCAGGTCCACCATCTCGAGCCCGGGGAAGGCCGCAAGCAGCTGCGCGCGGCGGCGCAGGCTGGACGTGCCGATCACCGCCCCGGGCGCGAGCTCGCCTGCGGTGCGGCAGATCAACACATCGAACGGGTTGGCACGTGGCGGCACCGCCGCGATCACGAAACCGTCATCCTCGTCGGCAGGAAGGTCCTTCGCGGAATGCACGGCCAGATCGATCTCGCCCGATTCCAAGGCGTCCAGGATCGTGTCGATCCACAGACCTTTGAGACCTTGGGGCGAGCTTTCGGCGGTGGCGCCTTCGTCGCCCGACGTGGTGAGAGCCACCACGTCGGTCTCCACGTCGAGCCCCGCCAGCATGCCTTGCACGTGTTCGGTTTGGGCCATCGCGAGCGGTGAGCGGCGCGTGCCGATCCGCACCACGGTCACCGTTGGTCGGGGTCGATCCCCAAGAGCTCGGCCAGGATGCGCGCGTGCACGTCCTGATCGCCAGGCTCGGAGCGCTCCTTCAGCTCGACGATCGGGTCATGGAGCAGCTTGGCGGCGATGCCCCGGGCCAGCGCATCCACGGCAGCTCGCTCGTCAGGGGTCAGGCCTTCGAGGCGGGCCGATTGCCGGTCGAGCTCACCGGCGACGATCTCGTCGCCTCGCCGACGCAGCGCCGTGATCAGCGGTGCCAGCGCGTCGCCGCGACCTCTGACCACGTAGCGGTGAACCTCGTCGGTGATGATGCCGTGCGCCCGCTGGATGGCCTCGGCGGTCTCCTCGTCGTGGGCGGCGAGTCGTGTCCGCAGGGCCATGACGTCGAACAGGCTCACCCCGTCCAACGAGGCCACCGCAGGGTCGACGTCGCGGGGCACTGCGAGGTCGAGCAACATCAACGGCCGTCCGGCGCGCCCGCCCGATGCCCCTAGCAACGGAGCCGGCGTCGATCACCGTGCCGGTCGCGCCCGTGGCGCTCACCACCAGATCCGCCGTGCGCAGCGCCTTGGGAAGCGCCGACAGGTCGCCGTGCTCGGCGCCCGCCCGTGCAGCAAGCAGGCGCGCGTGTTCGATGGAGCGGTTGAGGATGCGGATCGTCCCGACGCCACGTTCGCGCAGATGCTTCACCGCCATGGATGCCATGTGCCCTGCGCCCACCACGACGACCTCGCGATCGGCCAGGCCGCCGAGCTCGGCCTGCGCGAGGTCGGCCCCCAGCGCCACGAACGCGTCGGGGGCGGCGCCCACGGACGTCTCCTGTCGCACGCGTCGCCCAGCCCGCGATGCGGCGTGGAACAGACCCTTCAGCGCAGGGTCGGCGGCATCTTCTGACTCGGCGCGCCGCAACGCTTCGCGCACCTGGGCGTGGATCTGCGTCTCACCCAGGACCATGGAATCGAGCCCGCTCGCCACCTCGAAGAGGTGATCGGCCGCCTCCTGTTCCCAGTGGGCGTACAGAGGCTCGGACAGCTCGTCGGCCTCGATGCCACGGGTTTCGATCAGGAGCCGCTTCAGGGCCATGAACCCTGAGTGATAAGTGGCGACGTCGCCGTAGACCTCTACACGGTTGCAGGTGGACAGGATCACGACTCCGTCAAGCCCGTCCAGCTCCCGAGCACGCCGGTAGGACTTGGCGAGATCGTCGTCGCCGAAGGCGAGCCGCTCCAGCAGCTCGATCGGCGCGTGATGGAAGGAGACCCCGAGGGTGAGGATGGCCATGAGCAGGTAGGACAGGCAGTCTAGCTGCCAGCCTCGAACCTGAGCGGGTCGAACGGCGCCGGGTCGAACGGCGCGGCCCCGTCAAGCAGCTGCGCTGCGACTAGCTGCGCCGTGCCGGCTCCCAAGATCACGCCTTCAGATCCGTGTCCGGTTGCCACGTGGAGCCCTCGACGCACGGCACCCACCAACGGCCGCTCGTCCGGTGAGAGTGGGCGCAACCCCCACCACGACGAGAGCACCGTTGCGTCTGCGAGCGCGGGCACTAGCTCGATCGCGTCGCGCAGCAACATGTCGACCACGTCGGCGTCGTGCGGTTCGGGCGTGATCCACGTCTGACGTGACGAGCCGATCAGCACGGAGTGCCCGTCGGCGGACGGATGAAGGAGTGCTCCCACCGCGCTCGCAGGCGCTCCATCGGCGGCCATCTCGGCAGCGGTTGGTCGTTGGGTGGCGGCTCCGCTCAGCGCCGCGTGCGATCCGGGTGACTCGATGAGGTGTGTCAGGAGGTGCGGTTCCGGCTGCACCCGCACGATCCAGCCCCGGGCGCCGACGATCGGCAGACGGACGCCCAGCGGTTCGAGCAGCATGTGCGACCAGGGACCCGCGGCCACGATCGTGGTGTCGGCTGCGATGAGCCCCTCGTCGGTGATGACGCCGATTGTCGTGTCGCCGCGAACCGCCAACGCGCCTACGTGCAGATGATGTCGGACGGTCGCGTCCCGATCGGCTGCAGCCAGCGCCAGCGCGACCGTCAAGGCGCCCGGATCCATCCGGTGGCCATGGTGGATCAGCCACGCGCCTGCCAGGTTGCGGGTGAGCGCCGGTTCTGTGTCCCGGATCGCGGCGGGAGAGTCGAGCTCGTCGACATCGACGCCCAGACCTCGCGCCATCTCGACCGCCTCCAGCGCGATGCGCTTCTCCGCAGCGTCGCTTGCAACCAAGAGCTGGCCGACCGGCTCAGGGTCCAGGTGGAAGTCGAGCGGCGACTCGCGAGCGAAGTCCAGGTAGGCCTGGAGGCTGGCCTCGGCCATGGGCATGTTCGCCGGGTCGTCCGGCAGCACCCACAGACCCTGGTTGCGCCCCGAAGCGTGGGCCGCCAGGTGGTCGCGTTCGATCAGCGTGACGGATGCGCCGCGGCCGGCCAGCTCGAAGGCGCACGCAGCCCCGATCACGCCGCCTCCCACGATGACCACGTCGGGCATGGCGCGAAGACTAGCCCGTACAATCGTCGACGGAGACGTGCCTGAGTGGCCGAAAGGAGCCGCCTGCTAAGCGGTTAAGGGCTTCACCGTCCTTCCCGGGTTCGAATCCCGGCGTCTCCGCGCTACAGGCGCCCGCGCTTCGGGCGCCGAGGGAACCGCTGACCTACGTGGTGACGAAACAGGATGCCGGTCACCGATCGGGCCGCATCGCGCCGTCGGGCCACGCGGCGATGCAGACCTTGTTGCCGGCGCGGTCCGCGAGGATCCAGGCTTCCGGCGCATCGGTGTCGTCCACGAGCGATCCCCCCGCGGCGAGGGCGGCTGCCACGCGCGCGTCCGCGTGCTCGCGGGCGACTGACACGTCCACGTGCATCGCGTGCCGGAGCGGCTTCGAGGGATCGAGCGGCTGCATCCAGACCGTCGACCCGTGGCCGAGTGGGTCGACCGCGTTGTCGTCCTCCATCGGGTCGTAGCCGAGCACCGCGCGCCAGAACCCCACGTCGACGTCGTCGGGCTTGGCCGCGATCGCGAGCTGCACTTCCTGCGCCGCGCCGCGGTCGACGGGGACGCCCCGGGATCGTGCCACCGCCGAGACGGCGCGCGCCAGCTCCACGTGCGTCGGCTCCAGTTGCAGGACGCCACGCGTGAGCCGGACGGTCAGGCGGTCGGCGGCGATCGTCAGCAGCGCCCCCACCGCCTCCAGGCCGGGCACCTCGGCGATCGCTGCGGCGAGGTCCGCCGCCTCGCCGAGCGTCCCGACGCGGAAGACCGCCGTCGCGCCGCCGTGCAGCACGGCCCAGTCGTCGACGCCCTCGGCGTGCAGGAAGTCGATCCAGCCCTGTTCGCTCACCGCCTCGGAATATACCCAGCCACCCGTCGGCAACACCAAGGCGCCCGGACCGGGGCTAGCCGTTGAAGAACTCGATGAAGACCGGCCTCACGAGATCGCTCGGTTTCTCCGCAGCCCGACGAGGCCGGCACCCGCTGCGGCACCGATCAGCATGCCGACCGCGGCGGCGGGCAGCCATCCGCCGGCGCTCGGGGTTGGCACGGCTGACGCTGCGGCTGGCTCGACGAACCGAGCCGTCGGCGAGGAACTGCCGTCGTCGACGACGATCGAGCCCGTCATAGCCCGGATGAAGGGTGCATGCGAACGCGAAGACCCCTTGGTCAGTGAACGATGTCGAGTATGTGTCGCCCTCGGCCATGTCTTCGTAGTGCCCCCAGCCGCTTCCGCTCACGTTGTGAAAGTACGGATCGCGGTTGACGAACGTGACCGTCTCGCCGGGCTCGACGAACGAGGTGGTGGCGGAGAAGCAGGCGCCCGACAGCTCGACTGTCGTCCCGCGGCCGTCGGTTGGCTCGCAGTGGCCGCCACCCCCGGCCCGGGCGGCCGTGACGCCGGTGAGCGCCCCGAGCATGGCGAGCAGCACGACCGTCGCGAGCTTCTGTATGAGTCCCATCACGACCTTCCCAGTTGTGTGCCTTCAACCGATGTACACCGGGAGGCGGGCGCAGGTTCCAGATCAGGCAGGATCGAACGCAGGGTTCATCGACTCTGCGATCGCGACCGCTCGATCCTTGGGCAGGGATGTCTCAAGCCTGAAGGTGAACTCGGCGTCCTGCCACATCAAGACGTTGCCGGTGACGAGCAGTCTCAGCGATCGATCGCCTGACACGAGCACGAGCAGGTGTTCGCCCGACGTCCAGAAGGCTTCCCGGCCCTCGACGACTGCCGTTCCGAACCTGTTCGTCTCACCGTAGACCTGCTTGAAGGCAACCTCCTCGTCCCCTTCGAATTGCATGAGCAGGGCTCCGACACCGGTCTCGGGGATCTGGGGAAGGTGGGGCGAGGGCGACCATATGCTGACGACTCGCAGTGCAGGGGCGTCGGGATCCAATTCCAGTGCTGCTTCGTCGACCCACATGCTGATCGGATCCCCGAGCTCGCGAGGAAGTGCTGGCTCGAACCCTGCGATCGTTGCTGCCTCGGCGAGCGTCACTTCCCGGCCGAGATCGTCGGGCGAGACCACATCCGTCGGCAATGCGGTCGGAGCTCCGGGCAGGACGTAGACCGTCGCGGCGCCGAGCTCGATCACGAGACGTGCGGCGAAGGCTGCCCCCGCGAGCGCGAGCAGCGTGGCCGCGATCACGAGCACGGTGCGACGGCGACTCGGAAGCCGGAGGCGAGGGGCCACGAGCGAGGGAGCCTTCTGATGCAGCCGAAGGGTCGTGCCCACCTCGCCCGCAACGTCGGGTGTCGTCGGCCAGGCCAGATCTTCGGCGATCCCCGAGATCGCGGCGCCCAGCTGTTCGTTCGTCATCTCTCGGAACGTCATCGATCGATCCCTTCAGGGTGGCGCTCCACACCTGCTGAGAGTTCGGTCCGGAGCCGTACCAGGGCCCGTGAGAGCCTCGACTTGACCGTGCCTGGGCGAACGTCGAGCGCTTCGGCCGTCTCCGCCTCGCTCATCTCGAACAGGTAGCGGCAAGCGACGACGAGCCGGTCGCGTTCTGGAAGTCGGTCGAGCGCGACCGTCAACGCCTCGGCATCCTCACGGGCCAAGGCTGCGACCTCGGGGGACTGGGCCGCGTCCCCGGTCCCGTCGCGGCTGCTCGCAGGGCGAGACCTTCATAGCGGCGAGCTGACCTTCCGCGGTTCCGTGCCTCGTTGGCCACGATGCGGAGGATCCATGGGCGGAAGGGAGCTCCCGGCCGGAAGCGCGGCAAGGCGTAATAAGCCTTCACGAACGCATCCTGCACGGCATCCTCCGCGTCGCCCCGGTTGTGTACCACGAGCCAGGCGACACGGAAGGCGATGCCCTGATACCGCGTCACCAACTCCTCGTACGCGCTGACGTCTCCGTCGCGTGCGCGCGCGGTGAGCTCGGCGTCCTCCGATGGTCGGCCCTCCACGGGGCGCTGGTTCGTCACCGTTCCCCGTCATACACCACAGCCCGGGTGAGGGTTCCCAGCGCCGTATCAAGCCGTTGGGGGCTTCACCATCCTTCGAGAGTTCGAGTCTCTCCGTCTCCGCACTACAGGTACCCGTGCTTCAGCAGCCGGTCGGCACTCTTGCCGTACTGCTCCGCGCTGACTGCCAGGAAGCCCAGCGAGTCGGCGATCCGGTCGATCGTGTTGAAGAGGAACCCCACATAGAGCGCATCGATGACGCCCTCCTCGCTCACGCCCGCGCGAAGGAGCGGCTCGACCTCTCGGGCGGAGAGGTCGTACGGCCGCAACGTCATCGTCTCGAGCAGCGCGAGCGCGGCGCGGACCCGTTGGTCGACGGGCGCGGCCCGCCAATCCGCCAGCACGGCAGCCGTCGCCTCGCCCCCGAAACTCTTCGACGCGACCGCGCCGTGAGCCCCCGTTCAGAACACACATCGGTTCCGCTCGGAGACGAACGCGGCGAACAATTCCCGTTCGCCGACGGTCCACTCCGAGGGCCCCCGCATGACCTCCTGGATGAGCTGATTGAAGGGATCACCGAAGAACTCCGACCGGAACGAGAGCGTCTTCACGACGTCGAGCGTCGGTGCTCCGGAGAGGAGCCGGATCATCGCGAACTTCACCTTGGCGCCAAGACCCCTGCCTTTTGCGACCGCCTCGAGCCGCATCAGCCGCCGTCCCGGGCGTCTCGCAGCGCCTGGAGCCCAGTGTCGAGACGCTCGCGGGCTGCGCCGAAGGCGGATGCGACGCTGATCTCGAACACCGTGTCGTCATCGGCGCCCGCCTCCTCTAGGCCGGCCACCATCTCGTCGGTGACCCGGTACGCATGGCGGTGGATGGTGTCGACGTACGCCTTGAACGTGTCTGGGGCACCATCGTTCTGCGCCGCCGCCAGCCGCGTGTCCGGTGGAACGACCCCGGGGCCGTGCAGGACCGCGGACGCCAGTGCTTCGAGTCGGGGTTGGTGCCGCTGCGCCGTGTCGTCGGGCATTTTTGGAGTATGTGGGAGCGGATCTCGACCCGGCAAGTCCCAACGGCACCTCTCGGCTCCATCCCGATACGCCGACGGGCCATACTGGACCCGTGACGGCGCCCAGGACCCTGCGGATCCGTGGCACGGACTACCCGCTGCTGCTGCCCTCCCTGCGCGACCCTCGCCTGCATCTCGCGGGCGTGATCATCTCGCTCCAGATCCTGGGGCAGGTGGTGTTCGACTTCAGGCTGTCGATCGCGCAGATCCTTATCTCGCTCCTCACGTGCGTCGTGCTCGAGGTCGCGATCACGTTCGGACGCCAGCACGTGATCATGTGGCCGGCAAGCGCGATGCTCACCGGAAACGGCGTTGCGTTCATCCTGCGCGTTCCCGGCACCGAGCACGGCGACTGGTGGAGCATGCACGGGTGGTGGATCTTTGCCGGAACGGCCGCGATCTCGCTGCTCTCCAAGTACCTGATCCGCTTCCGCGGTCGCCACGTCTTCAACCCGTCCAACTTCGGCCTCGTCGTGTGCTTCCTCGTGCTGGGCTCGGCCCTGGCGGAACCTCTCGACTTCTGGTGGGGCCCGATGTCGGTGTGGCTGGCGCTCGCCCTCACGCTGATCGTGGCCGGCGGTTTCGCGATCCTCCGACGCCTCCACTTGGTGGGGGTCGCGATCGGCTTCTGGCTCGTCTTCGCGGCCGGTGTCGCGGTGCTCGCTGCGACCGATCATGTGATGACGGCCCGCTGGCACCTGGGGCCGATCACGGACTCGGAGCTGTGGCGGATCCTCGTGTTCTCGCCCGAGATCCTCGTGTTCCTCTTCTTCATGATCACGGATCCGAAGACGGTCCCCGACGGGCGGGCGGCGCGCCGAGCATTCGGAGCATCGATCGGCCTGCTCGCGGTGCTCCTGATCGCCCCCCAGACGACCGAGTTCGCGACGAAGGTCGCCGTGCTTGCTGCACTCGCCTTGGTCTGCGCCGCGAGGCCCCTCCTCGAGCTGGCGCTGTCCGCCGGCCGTGCCGGACCGGCGATCGACCGGACGCGGGTGCGGCTCCGGGCCGCGGGGGGCGTGGCCGTGACGAGCCTCGCGGCCGTGGCCGTGGTGGCTTCGACTGGGCTAGTCCTGGTGGCAGGGATCGTGGCCCGGCCGACCCTGGGGAACGCCGTCCTCCTCGGCCGATCCGGAGGCGAGTTGCCGGAGCTGCTCATCCTGCCTTCCGAGGGGGTGGCGACGCAGCTCGATCGGGACTCTGCGGAGCAGATCGTGCTCGCGTCCCTGACCCGGATGGGGGTGCCCCCCGGCGAGGTCGACCACGCGGAGGTGGCGCTGGAGCCCGGGGCAGGACAGGGTCCGCCGCTCGCCGTCGCGACGCTGGTCGGTACGCAACCCTTGCGCTTCGAGCGCACGTTCGAGCTCTCGTTCCAGGAAGGGGTCTTCTCGGTGGTGCGGGAACGGGGTCCGTACTCCCAGCCGTCTTCACCGGCCGAGCCTCCGATCTCGTTGCATCCTGAGGGGTTCGTGGCGCCTGGGCTGCGAGACGTCGCCGGCGAGATCGGTCTGCGGTTCCGGCACGGAGCCTTCCGGTACTCCATGAGTTCGAGCGACCCGGTCGCGATGATGGGCGGCGGCGTCTGCTGGATCGACTACGACGCCGACGGCTTGCTCGACCTCTACGTGGTGAACTCCCATTCGATCCAGGACGTCGCGCGATGGAGGGAACAGGGGGACCTGCCCCGGAGTGGGCTCTTCCACAACGAAGGCGGCACGTTCACGGATGTCAGTCGCGGATCCGGGGCGAACCTGGCGATCCGGGGCAACGGATGCGTGGCGGCCGACCTCGACCTGGACGGACGCACGGACCTGTACGTCACCTCGAACACCTACGACGCCCTGTTGTGGAACCGGGGCGACGGGACCTTCATCGAGGGCGCGCGGACGGCGGGGATCGACGTGTACGGCTGGCACGCGGGTGCAGCCGTCGGGGATGTGAACGGCGATGGACTCCCCGATCTCTTCGTGACCGGCTACACCGACATGAACGCCCCGAACCCGGAGTCGTTCGAGGGATTCCCCACGAACCATCTGGGGGTGCGCGATCTGCTGTACCTGAACCAGGGGACCGGGGGGACGGGACCGGCGACCTTCCGCGAAGTGGGAGAGCTCGTCGGTGTCGATGGAGCCGACGAACCGCTCCACGGTCTCGGTGCCGTGCTCTCCGACCTCGACGGCGACGGTCGGCTGGACGCATATGTGGCCAACGACGAGGACCCGAACCAGCTCTACCGCAACGTGCCCTGGCCGGGAGGCGCCGCCGCGGATCCTGCAGGTCTCGGGTTCCGGTTCCGCGACATCGCGGTGCGCGCCGGCGTGGCGGACCCGAACGCGGGCATGGGGATCGCGACCGCCGACTACGACGGCAACGGGTGGGTGGACCTCTTCGTGTCGAACTCGCGCGGCCAGGGGCACGCCATGTACCGCGCGCATCCGGCCGGGGCCGGCGGAACAGGGTTCGCGGATGCGCGCGAGGAGCTCGCAAGCGCGACGATCACGGGCTGGGGGGCTTCGTGGGCCGACCTCGATCTCGACACGGATCTCGATCTGATCCTGGCGAACGGCGACATCCCGGTCGCGAGCCTGGTCGAGGATGCCGAACCGATCCAAGCGTTCGAGAACATCGCTGCCTCCGGGACAGGAGTTCGGTTCGCCGATCTGGGGCTGCGCGCCGCGGGGGAACCCCGGCTTCGGACCAACGGACGGGGCCTCGCCGCGGCCGACTATGACAACGATGGAGACGTGGACGTCGCGGTCAACTCGATCGGAGGACCGCTGATCTTGCTCGAGAACGCATCCTCCGGGGGCAACTGGCTGGAGGTGTCGCTGCACGGATCGTGGCCGGGCGCGCGGGTCATCGCGGTGCTGCCGGACGGGCGCAGGTTGGTGCGACAGGTGGTGGCCGGAGGGAGCTACCTCTCGTCGGAGGATCCGCGCGTCCTGTTCGGGTTGGGAAACGTCGTCGAGGTCCGCAGGCTGCTGATCCGCTACCCCGACGGCACCCGGACGCGGCTCGCACACGTCGAGGTCAACCGGCTCATCGAGCTGAGCGAGCCGTCGCGGTGAGGGGCACCCGCGTCTGTCGGTGGGGAGTGCTGTCGACCGCGAACATCGCTGTCCGCAAGGTGATCCCGGGGATCCAGCGGGCCGATCGGTGCGAGGTCGTCGCGATCGCCTCCCGGGATCCGGAGCGCGCCAGCCGATTCGCAACTGCGCATGGCATCGCTAGGGCGCACGGATCCTACGAGGCGCTCCTGTCAGACCCGGATGTGGACGCGGTCTACATCCCTCTGCCCAACCACCTCCATGCCGAGTGGACGGTAGAAGCAGCTCACGCCGGCAAGCACGTGCTCTGTGAGAAACCGCTCGCGATGGATGGGGTGGAGGCGACGCGGATGGTCGAGGCATGCAACTCCCACGGCGTCCGGCTGATGGAGGCGTTCATGTACCGGCTCCACCCTTCGTGGGAGGGGGTCCGGCAGCTGATCGCATCCGGCCGGATCGGCGAGCTGCGTTCGGTGCAGAGCTGGTTCTCGTACTTCAACGACGATCCGTCGAACATCCGCAACATCGCGGAGGCGGGGGGTGGCGCGCTCTACGACATCGGCTGCTACTCGGTCAATGCGTCGCGGATGCTGTTCGGCGGGGAACCCGTCCGCGTCGAGGCATCGATGACGCGCGATCCTGAAACAGGCGTCGACGTGACCACGAGCGCGATCCTCGAGTTCGAACGCGGTGTGGCGACCTTCACGTGTTCTACGCGAGCCGAGCCCGATCAGCGTGTACACATCTACGGCACATCGGGGCGGATCTCATGGGCATCCCATTCAACATCCCTCCGGATCGCACGACTGAGGTGTTCCTCTCGTCCGGTGGAGACCCCCCCGTAGCGCCTGCGACCGAGACGATCACCTTCGAGCCCGCCGACCCGTATGCGGTGCAGGCCGAGCGTTTCGCCGGTGCCGTGATGGACGACGAACCGCTGCCCATCCCGACCGCCGATGCCGTCGGCAACATGCAGGTGATCGACGAGATCCGGCGGACCTCGGGAGGCTAGCCCGAGGGGAGCGCGTGGAACGTGGGGGCGAGGGCCGGGTAGAGCTCCGGTATCGGGCGTACAGCTACACACCTCCACGTGCTGCGCGACGCCGTTTCGTCAGCGCATCGAGCAGCACCGCCCCGAGCAGCACGAACCCGGTGATCACGAACTTCGTCCCGGAGGCGAGCCCCAGCAGGTTCATGCCGTTGTCGATCGAGGCGATCACCAGCGCCCCGAGCAACGCCGCGACGACCCGGCCGGTTCCTCCGAAGAGGCTCGTCCCGCCGATCACGGCCGCGGCGATCACGTTCAGGAGCAGGTTGCCCCGCCGGAGCCCGTCGCGACCGACCGCAGCCGGGACGCGAGGATGACGCCGCCCACGCCGGCCATGAACCCGCCGATCATGAAGACCGCGATGCGGACCCGGTCCACGCTGATCCCGGCGCGCCGGGCCGCCTCGGCGTTGCCGCCCACCGCGTAGACGTGCCGGCCGAACCGCGTCCTGGCCGCGACGAACGACCAGAAGACGAGGAAGACGAGCAGGATCACCGTCACCATGGGGACCCCACGGTCCGTGTTCGCGTACCAGATCGCGGCGAACGTCACGGCGGCCAGGCCGACCGTCTGGATCGCGATCACGGACCCGGGTTTCGCGTACAGCCCGCCTGCCCGTCGCGAGCGGGCCGTCTGCCACTGTGAGAGGGCGTAGCCGGCGACCACGAGGACGCCCACCAACCACCCCCAGCAGTCGTCAGGAAGTCGTTCGCGATCCCGATCACGGCGTCGTTCTGGATCCGGATCGTTCCCGACGTGGAGTACTGCGTCGTGAGGACCAGCACGACGCCCGACCAGATAGCAGGCCCGCCAACGTCACGACGAAGGACGGGACCCCGGCCTTCGTGATCACGATCGCCTGGAGGAACCCGATGACCGTCGTGATGGTCAGGGCCACAGCGATGGCGCCCACGCCGGCCAGTTCGGGGCCTCCGGGCGCAGCAAGAGGCTCATCATGACGCCACCGACCGCGCTGACGAAGGCGACCGACAGGTCGATCTCCCCGATCAGCAGCACGAAGACGACGCCGATCGCGATCGTCGCGACTGCCGCCATCTGCAGCAGCAGGTTCGTGAAGTTGCGCTCGGTGTAGAACGTGTCGTCGAGGAGCCCGAAGACGACGGCGATGACGATCAGGCCGAACGACGATCGGCAGCGAGCCGAGCTCCCCGGCCCGGACCGCCTCCCAGCCACGGCGCATGTAGTCCGTGACGGACTCCTGCCCGGCGATCGAGGCTCTCCGGCGGCCGGGGGCTCGGTCTCCGCGGCGTCGACCGAGCCTCGTCCCCCGGTCGCGTCTCCTGGGTCGTCATGCCTCGACCACTCCGGCATCGGCCATCCCCGGCACGTGCGCCAGCTTGCCCGCCGTGATGGCGTGGACGACCTCCTGCTTGGTCGGTCTGGGACCGCTCGAACAGCGCGACCCGCTGCCCCAGCCGGAGGACGGTGATCCGATCGGCGCATTCGAAGACGTCGTGCAGGTTGTGAGAGATGATCACGACGCCGAGGTCTCGCTCGGCGAGTCGGCGGACGAGGTCGAGGACCTGCCGGGTCTGCGCGACGCCGAGCGCCGCCGTCGGCTCGTCGAGGATCACGAGCTTCGAGTTCCACATCACCGACTTCGCCACGGCAACGGCCTGTCGCTGACCTCCCGATAGTCCGGCCACGACCTGGCGAACCGACCGCAGCGTCGTCACGGACAGGCTGTCGAGCGTCTCGCGAGCCGAGTGCTCCATGCTGGACTCGTCGAGCACGATCCCGCTCGGGTGCGCTCACGACCGAGGAACATGTTGGCGACGACGTCCAGGTTGTCCGCGAGCGCGAGGTCCTGGTACACGACCTCGATCCCGAGCTTGGCGGAGTCCCGCGGCCCGTGGATCGAGACGCGCCGGCCCTCGAAGCGCACCTCCCCTTCGTCGAACGGATGGATGCCCGCGATGCACTTGATGAGCGTCGACTTGCCGGCGCCGTTGTCGCCGACGAGGGCCATGACCTCGCCCGCGCGGACCTCGAAGTCCACCTGGTACAGCGCCTGGACGGCGCCGAAGGACTTGGAGACGCCGATGCATTCCAGCAGCGGGGTGTCAGCCACGATCCTCCTCCGCGTCCGCGGGCTCGGCTGGCAGCGTTTTCTCTAGGCCGCGTTCTCCTGACAGAAGTCGGTCTCCGCGACCTTGCCGGTGCAGATCTCCTCGATCGTCCGGAACCCGTCGGCGATCACCGTGTCCATGATGTTGTCGACCGTCACACCGATAGGGACCAGGGCGACGTATGGCACCACGTCGTCGCCCTCCGGCGATCGGTCGCCGAACCGTCCTCGGTGTTGATGCCGATGATCGTCGACCGTCGAGCCGCCCGAAGCCAGCGGTGACTGGTAGCCGGTCGCGGCAGCTTCGTAGTCCTCGCCGCTCGCAGCGCCAATGCGATCGCGGCGGCGACGCCCACCTCGTCCTGGATCGGCTTGTAGACGCTGACGGTCTGCTTGCCGAGGGCGATGTTTTGCATGCCCTCAGCGGTCGCGTCCTGGCCGCTGACGGGGATCGGGCCGAAGCCAGCTGCCTCGACCGCGTTGATCGCCGAGTTGGCGAGCCCGTCGTTTGCGGCGAACACGCATCGACCTTGTTATTCGCGTCGACCAGGATCTGCTCCATGATCGTCTGTGCCTCGGCGTTGTCCCAGCCCGGCACGAATGAGTCCTCGACGATCGCCCAGTCACCGGCGTTCGCACTTGCCTCCACGGTCTCGGCATAGCCTTCCCGGAACTGGAACGAGTTGTTGTCCTCCTCGCCGCCGTTCAGCATCACGACTGTGGCTTGCCGACTGGGAGCTCGTCGATCACGGGCTCCATCGCCTCCGCCATGGCTGCCCCCACAGCGACGTTGTCGAAGCTGACGTATGCTACGCCGCCGGTCCCACCGGTGTTGAACCGGTCGTACTCGATGACCTGGACGCCGGCGTCCTTCGCTTGGTCGATGATCGCGGCGCCTGAGCCCGTGTCGATGCTCGTCAGCACGATCACGCTCGCGCCGTCGGCGATCGCCTGCTCGGCCTGCGATTGCTGCGTGCGTGGGGTCACCCTCGGCGTTCACGATGTTGAAGTCCTCGCCGTTGACGAGGCCTTCGGCCTCGAACGCCTCCGTGAAGAGGGGAAGGTCGTCACCCTCCCATCGGTCGAGACGTGGCGGTGTCGGGAAGCAAAACCCAGATCGGGCCGCCTGCCGCCGTAGTGCCGTTGGCCTCCCCCCCGCCACTTTCCTCCGTACATGCCACGGCGACCATCGCGAGGACGGCCACGGTGACGAGCGACACCCGGACGTTGCGCCTTTCCATATCTCCCCCTCGTTCGTGGTTACGCGTCGTATGCCGACGTGACCCCGAAAGTCCAGAGGCCGAGCCTACGCCCGCTTATTCCGGACGTGCAAGTTGCCGCATGCTATGGGCGTAGGCTCGGAAGGGAGGAACGCCGTGGTCCGGAGGGAGCGATGACGCCGCAGCCCGACCTGTCACCACCGATCAGGGTCGCGCTGATCGGGTACGGCCTCGCCGGTGCCGTGTTCCACGCTCCCCTCGTCGCGGCAACGCCTGGCCTGGCGTTGACATCCGTCGTGACCAGCGATGCAGAGCGGCAAGCGCGGGCCCGCCGCGAGCACCCTGAGGTGACCGTCTTGCCGGACGTCGATGCCCTGTGGGAACGGGCGTCCCGGCACGAGCTCGTCGTGGTCGCCACGCCGAACCGGTTCCACGCACAGCTCGCGCTGGCCTCACTCGAGCACGGGTTACCAGCCGTGATCGACAAGCCGATGGCTCCGTCGGCCGAGGAAGGTCGCCGCCTGATCGCCGCGGCCGAGGAGAAGGGCCTGCTTCTGACGGTCTTCCAGAACCGAAGGTGGGACGGCGACTTCCTCACGGTTCGCAGGCTCCTGTCGGAGGATGCGCTCGGACCGATCGTCCGGTTCGAATCCCGGTTCGATCGGTGGCGACCGGCCGTGAGGGCGGACGCGTGGCGCGAGCGCGGAGAGCCAGCGGAAGCAGGCGGCCTGCTATTCGATATCGGAAGCCACCTGATCGATCAGGCGGTCCTGCTGTTCGGAGCTCCGTCGAGGATCTACGCGGAGGTCGATCGCAAGCGTCCCGACGCGGAAGTCGATGACGACGTGTTCGTCGCCCTAACCCACGACCACGGCATCCGCAGTCACCTTTGGATGAGCGTCCTGGCCGCGACCCCAGGTCCCAGGATCCGACTTCTCGGGCTGCGGGGCGCATACGAGAAGCATGGTCTCGATGTGCAGGAGGAGCGGCTCGGCAGCGGGATGCGTCCGAGCGACTCGGGGTGGGGGCGCGAGCCCCCGGAGCGGTGGGGCCGCCTGTCGACCGGCGATGAGAAGCGGCCCATCGAGACCGAGCCCGGAGCCTATCCCGCGTTCTACGCGGGTGTTGCGCGTTCGCTCCGAACCGACGAGCCGCCGCCCGTGGATCCCTGGGGATCCGTTGCCGTGCTGGAGATCATCGAGTCAGCCCTTCGCAGTGCGCGCGAGGGGAGCGTCGTCACGATCCGATGATCCGGTCTACTCGATCAAGCCACACCGACGAATCCGAGCGTGTCTACATCGAACAGCACGCTGACATCCTAGGGCGGCTTACCTCTCAGCGCTCAGGTCATCCCTCCGTGTCGTGTCTGGTCTTGAGGAGGTCGGCCTGGCGGTCGAAGAAGGCTAGCCAGCCACGCAACGTCATCTCGTACTGATCGGGCGGCACGTTGCCACCGCGCTGCGAGAACGTCATCCGGGTGCGACCGTCGCCCAGGTCTTCGAGGTCGACCGTGAGCACTTCGTACGCATCGGCGTTGACGTGCTCCTGGTCGGTGAGGGTGAGCACCAGGTGTGCGGGCTCATCGATCTCCTCGTAGTGCCCCGAGAACACCATCTGGGACTCGGGCCCCAGGAGCATCACCGCTCTCCAAGCGCCGCCCGGGCGGACGTCCATCGACGCCGCGTCCACCGGCACATCTGAGCCGTGCTCGCCGAACCACTGAGCGAAGAGCTCGGGCTCGATCCACGCCTTGAATACCTCCTCGCGAGGCGCGTGGAAGATGCGAACGATCGTGAGGCTCTCGTGGTCACTCTCGGCGGTCAGAACGTCGTCGGGCGTTCCTTCGTCGCTCATGCCTCGCTCCTTGCACGCTCATCGGAGTCGTGTCGCGCTTTGAGGTCACCGACGACGCCGCGCAGCGTATCCAGATATGCGGGCCAACCGCTCATGAAGGCGTCGCGGTCTTCGACCGTTTCGAAGCCGGACTGCACCATCGTGAACAGGGTCTTGCCGTCCTGGTCCTCGAACGTGATCGTCACGTCGGTCTCGACGGTGCGACCCCATTCTGCGATCGCCATGGAGTGACGGAGGACCAGTCGATGAGGCCGGTCGACCACCGAGTAGGTGCGCGTTTCGGTGTCGGGCTCCTGACCTCGCTGTCCCATCACGTAGACCGACGTTCCACCGACGCGCACGTCGCTCTCACATCGGTGCACGATCCAGTCCGGTGTCCGACCTGCCCCGTGCAGTTCTTCTTGCGTATCCGGCGCGACGAACGCGTCGAAGACGACCTCAGGTGGTGCGTCGAACAGGCGTTCCAGCTTCATCTCGTGCGTCATCGCGCCTTTCCTTTCTCTCTCTGCTTCCGCTCCACTATCGTTCCCAGCCGGTCGAGCCGGCGTTCCCACTGCAGGCGGTTCCGTTCGATCCAATCCGCGACATCGCCCATCTGGTTCGGGACGAGGCTGCACTCGCGTGTGCGACCGTGCTTCTGTGTGGTCACGAGGTTCGCCTCCTCGAGCAGTCGAACGTGCTTCAACACACCGGGCAAGGAGATGCCGTAGGGCCGAGCCAGCTCGGTGATCGATGCAGGGCCGGTCGTCAAGCGATCGAGGATGTCGCGACGCGTCGGATCCGACAGCGCCGAGAACGTCCGGTCGAGCGTTTGAGACTGAACCATACGGTTAAGTATGGACGGAGCGGCGATCTTCGTCAACCGGTGGCTCGTGATCGAGCGCGTCGCGATCGCCATCGCTCTTCGTCCCCTCCGCCTTGCCTGCTACCCGTTCACTCTTCTCGCAGGATCTCGGTCGGCTTCAGCCGGCGAAGTATCTCGGTGGCGGCCAGGCCCGACACGAGTGCCGCCGCCAGCACCAGGGCCGCCAGCATCGCGAGGCGCCCGGAGGGAACGGTCACACCGGGGTCGAGGATGAACAACGCCCGCAGGATGTGCACGAGCAGGAACGCCACTCCCGCACCGACGAGGAGGCCGGCGACCAGTCCGCAGACCACGACCACGGCCGCCTCGGCCAGGACCAGGGCGTGCAGCTCGCGTATCCGCAGGCCCTGCGCCCGCAGGGTGACGTACTCCCGGCGACGCTGCAGCATCAGGCCGAAGATGAACATCGCGATGGTTGCCGCGCTCATCAGCAGCACGTAGAAGGAATCCAGGCCAGCCAGTCCGTCCACGTTCACCGCCGTCAGGCTCGACTGGTCCTTGTCCAGCACCGTCTCGGTGGTCTCGATGTCGATGGGGTCGTCCGTGCCCGGCCCGGACTCGAGCGCCGCGACCGCCCGATCCAGGCCCGGCCCGCTGTCGTCGGTGATATCGGCGAGGAAGAAGTCGGTCTGCTGAAGACCGGTCGTCTCCTCATACCGCCCCAGGTTCACGACGAGGTTCGCGCCTTCGGGGAATCCGGGGAAGCGATCGAACAAGCCTGCAACGCGGAACGCTCGCGGGTTTCCTGCTTCGTTCCCAACGCCAGGATGACCTCAACCGCGTCGCCCGTCTCGACCTGGAGGTCGTCGGCCGTCTCCGCGTCGACCAGGAGTCCCCGCGGGTCGGCGCCCAGCGCCGACATGGTGGCGGCCGCCGAGCGGTCGACGAAGAGCGAGTCCGGAAGCGGCGCGACCCGCGCGAACGTCGCTGGGTCGATCGCCGCGAGGTTCTGTCCTGCCCTGGTTGAAGGGCCCGACCAGCACCGAGTTCTCGAGATCGAACACGACCGGGCTCACGGCCGCGACGACCGGGGACGGTGAGCTCGGAGGCGTAGCCCGCCGGATGCGGACGGGTGCTCACGAGCGCTCGGGGTGATGCGAAGGTCCGATCCCACCACGAATCTGGAGTCGGCGGCCTTCGCCGCGTCGTAGGTGGCCGCGAAGATGCCAGGCTTATCCCGAAGCCCACGACGAGCCCGAGACCGATGATCCCGGTGGCCAGCGCCCAGGATCTCCGTCGAAGGCTGCGGCTCAGGACCCCGCCACGACCGTGCCGAACCGGACGGACGAGGGTCCCGGAAGACGCCGGAGCGATCGCCAGGAACAGTCGCACGCACAGGAGCACGCCTCCGACCCACGCGAGCAGTGGCGCCAGCAGCAGTCGTGACGGCAGGCGAGATCGCAACCCCCGAGTACACCGACCCGGAGGCGGGGTCGAAAGCCCCGGTACGAAGGGCGATGACCCCTGCGAGCCCGGCGGCCGGCGAGCAGGGCGAGGTCGAGCCACAGGCGACGCCAGGCAGGGATCCGAGCCACGCCCATCTCACGGCGCTCCTCGCTGATCTCCCGGCTCGCCGAGCGACGGCCCGGGATGTAGAGGGCGAGGGCCGTGGTCGCCGCCCCCACTCCGACGGCGATGAGTCCGGAGACGGCCAGGTCTTGTGGAGAAGCGTCGGAAGAGTGCGGCCCGGCCGAGGAACGCCGCTGCTGACCCCATGCCGAGTGCGATCCCGAGCACCGCGCCGATGCCGGCGAACGCCATCGCTTTGTACACGGCGATCGCTCTCAGGTGCCCTCGGTGTGCGCCACGGACCCGCAGGTTCGCCTGTTCGCGGCGCTGCGCGGACGCAAGGAGGCTGCCGGCGTACGCGGCCAAGAACGCCGCCAACAGCACGCCCGGCAGGCCGAGGAACAGGAACATCCGCTTGCCGACGGCCGCGTCATCCCGTGCCACCGCCAGGGTGTTCGAGATGTTGTCGATCAGGTAGCCCTGTCCAGGACCGATCCGCTCGATCGCCCCGGCGATCCTCCTCGTCTGCTCCAAGGCGGTTCCGGGATCCGCCTCGAGCCGGGTCCGATCCACCAGCACGTCCAGCTCCAGCTGCGGAACGCTCTTGATCACGCTGCCGACCGACGCCCGTGCCTTCGCGAACGCAGGGATGATCTCGTCCCGGAACATCTCGTGTGTGACCACGATCGCTTCCGGCACGTAGAGGAACTCCTCGAGCTTGGTGGCCTTCCTGCTGGAGAACAGTGGCTGCGCACGAGCCAGGTCGACTACGCCGCCCACCTGAAGGGGGAGCGGCGCACCACGGCCGGGGACGCTGAGCTCGACCGTGTCGCCGGGCTCCGCCGCCAGGGTTCGAGCGGCCTCGACGCTCACGAGCGCCGACCCCGGATCGAAGCCCCCGTCGACGATCCGGATCGAGGGATAGTGCGCCTGATAACGCTCGTCGAAGGCGAACACTCGCACCGGACCGACGGCGCTAGAGGTATCCGCTGTGAGCGAGCCAGGCGGAAGGTCGACGAAGCCGAGCCCGTCCGACGCGGCGACCCCTGGGATCATCGCCACCTGCGCTTGGAGCTCCTCGAGGGTCAGGACCGGTGACGCGTTCGCCGGGGTCGGTTCGACCTGCTCACGACTTGAGATGGTGCCCTGGAGCTGCAGCGACCCGGCATCCTCGACAGCCTGCTCGGCCGCGGCGATGTAGGAGATCGTCACGGTGGCACCAGGTGCGACCCTGCCGATGTTCATGCCGAAACCCGCGAGCCCGTGCGCCAGTGGGCTTTCCCCACCGATGTCGGAGACCGATGCACCGTCCATGGTCGTGGTGTCCGCGACGTACGTCAGGGGCGTCGGTGGCACGCCGGTGATCACCACCTCGTTCGCCGATGCGGCGCCAGCGTTGACGACGGTGAGGGTGATCGTGGCTTCCTGCCCTGGGCTGAGCGCCCCCGTCGCCGAGATCCGCTCGGTCAGGCGCAAGCCGCCGCCGGCCGGTGAGGTGAGCACGCGTTGGATGTCGAGGGAAAGCGGTGCGATGGCCCGGGTCGTCAGTGTTGCGCCCGAGCCGTCCATGAAGAACAGGACGCCTGAGAACAATCCGACCCCCAGCGTGACTCCCAGCAGCGAGGCGAGCGTGCGCCGGGGGTTGTGCAGCAGGTCGCGCCAGGCGTACCTAAGCACCACGACCTGCCCGGTCGGCCAGCCGCCCGTCCAGCATGCCGATGGTCCCGTCCAATCGGCGAGCCACTTCCGGCTCGTGGGTCACCAGCACCAGGGTGGCGCCGGAGCTGCGCTGTGCCTCGAGCAGGAGATCCACGACCACCGCCGCGCTCTCGGCGTCGAGCGACCCGGTGGGCTCATCCGCGACGATCAGGCTCGGCCGATGGATCAGGGCACGGGCCACCGCCACGCGCTGCCGCTGCCCCCCCGACAGCTGGTCGGGGAACCGGTCCGCTTCATCTGCGAGTCCGAGGTCATCCAGCAGCTCGAGGGTTCGCCTGTTCTCCTCGACTGGAGCGACCAGCGCGGCCTGCAGGCTCACGTTCTCGGTCGCCGTCAGGAACGGCAGCAGGTTGTCCGACTGGAAGACCAGCCCGATCTCGCGCCGGCGCAGGCGGGCGCGGTCCCGCCCGGGCATCGTCGAGACCTCTCGGCTTCCGATCGAAACGCGTCCCGCGGTCGGAGCGTCGAGGGCGCCGATGAGGCCCAGCAGGGTCGACTTGCCGCAGCCGCTCGGTCCGGTGATGGCGAGGCTGGTTCCCGGCTGCACGTCCAGGGTGATCCCATCGACCGCTCGGACGACGCCCGCGGGGGTCTCGTACCGTTTCACGACGTGGTCCAGCTCGATGCGGGCCCCTGCGCTCACAGATCCCGCACCTGCCGTCCTCCAGGATGCAGCCGGCGCTCGGCTCGAGCGGCGAGCTCGCGGTTGTGGGTCACGAACAGCACGGTCAGCCCGAGGCGCCGCCAGGCGTCGAGGATGAGACCCATGACCTGCTCGGAATTCGCGGAGTCCAGCTGGCCGGTCACCTCGTCGGCCAACAGCAGGTCGGGGCGGTTCGCCAATGCCATCGCCACGGCAACCCGCTGGGCCTCGCCACCGGACATGCGGCGAGGAAGGTGATGCAGGCGCTCACCCAGGCCGAGCTCGGATAGGAGATCCATCCCTCGGTCCCCGGCGGTGCCTCCGTTGCCGAGCTCGATCGCGAGCTCGACGTTCTGGAGCGCGGTCAGGAACGGGATCAGGTTGCCGCTCTGGAGCACGACACCGACCCGGCGGGCTCGGAGGCCCGCGCGGGCCACGTCATCCAGGGCGGTGATCTCTCGACCGTCGAACACCACCTGACCCGAGTCGGGCAGCATCATCCCGGCGAGCATCGAGATCAGCGTGGACTTCCCGCTCCCCGATACCCCCGTCAGGCTGGTCAGCCCGCCGCGTGGGAGCTCCACGCTGGCCTCGAGCAGGATGCTCCGCTCGACGGAGCCTTCACGGTAGGCCTTCGAGACCTCCTGGACCTGTACGAGCGGCCCGGCAGTCAAAGGCCCCGCTTGGCGGGCTTGGATCCCCCGAACACGCTCGGCACGTAGACGGCGGCGTTCCGGTCGAGCTTCAGCACCTCCGCGCTGAGCTCAGCCAACCCCGTCGCGCTGAGCTGCTTGATGTTGACCAGCTCCTCGATCTCCTGCGCGGCGCCCGAGAGGGGCTCGGTGAGGATCCCGCCCACTCCGGGGGCCCAGTACTTGTTCTCCGAGCTCTGCTCCTGGACGACGACGACATCGGTGTAGCACTTGAACGGCACGCAGGTCCTCCGACCGACTCCCACGACCTGAGCCGTGGACTGCTCACCTCCGGGGATGTCTCACCTGTGAGAAGGGAGGCGTCCCGGTCTTCGGGTCTCCCGGGAAGTAGAGCCCGGGGGCCGCTCCGTTGACCCCGGCCAGCCAGGCGTCCTCAGCGTTCAGGAACTGCCCTCCTTCGTAGGCCTCCGTGTAGGAGCCCAGGTACCAGACGTTGCCGCCTTCGTCCTCGGCCAGGTAGTCGACGGCTTGCTCGCTGAGCTGTCCCCCGTCGAAGTCCTGATCCAAGACCAGGATGGCGCGCACGCCGTTCACCATCCTCGTCACGTCGGTGACTGTGGTGACCTTGACGTGCGGAAGGTTCCGGTCGCCGACGTTCACGGACCCTTCCGTGACCGCCTGGATCCCAGGCGTCAGGGGCACCCATGGATTCACATCGGTGAGGGAGGCGCCGAAGTTCTTGGGGTCGAACGTTCGCGGGACCTTCTTGACCGGTGTCGGTTCCGGTGTCGGGTCTCGAGTTGCGGTCGGCGTCGTCGCGGTCGTCGAAGTCGATGTCGGGACCTCGGCGGTCGGCGCCGTCTCATCCGCGCCGGTACACCCTGCGGCGACGGCGCAGAGACACACCGCCGCCACGAGCGGTCCGACCACGGCCCGATCCATGCGCATACGCTCGATGCTAGCCCCGCGAAGATGAAAGGGGGCTGAGAAGGGCCGACCTCCGAGCCGGCGATCGATTTCGCAGCCACGACACCGCTCGCGTTCGCGATGCAGATGGGCTAGACGGAGCCGGCTGCATCGGCGTAGGCGGCCTCGACCACCTGCATCACCACACGGCCGTCGTGACCGCTGGGCCGTGGCTGCCTGCCGTCTTCGATCGCGTCGAGGAACGCTGCCACCTGCGCCGTGTACATCGGTTGGGTGCAGTGCTCGTAGTCCTCCGACGGTGGGATGGGATCCCAGATGCGCGCGTACCCCTTGGTGCCGAACACCTCGGTGTCAGATTCCAAGCCGCCCAGATGTGGCTGCCACCATCCGGCTTCCACCAGGCTCTCGGTTCCGGTGGACCACGAGATCAGGACGAGCCCGTCGTCGTCGACGCGATAGCGGCCCTGGGAGTAACGAGTCCCGATCGACGCGCGGACACGGCCGGGATCGGGGTCTCCCAGCAGGAACCGGGCGGTGTCGATCGCGTGGACGCCCATGTCCATCAGGGCGCCGCCACCGGCCAGCTCGGGATCGATGAACCACCCGGACGGCCCCCAGCCCGCGTGGACACCGTAGCCGTGCGTCCGGACCACATCGCCGAGCTCGCCGCCGGCGATCCGATCACGCATGGCGATGACCTCGTCGCGGAAGCGCCAGCAGTGCGCAACCATCAGGGACGCGCCGCTGCCTTCCGCCGCCTCGATCATCGAGTCACACTGAGCGACGCTGATCGCCATCGGCTTCTCGACCAAGACGTGTGTGCCGGCGCGCAGGAGCGCGATCGACTGTGGGGCGTGCAGGGCGTTGGGGGTCGCGACGATCGCGGCATCGATCTCGGGATCGGCGGCCAGGCCTTCCCAGTCGGTGGTCACATGAATGATGCCGTAGCGCTCGGCGAACGCCCGAGCCGTGGCCTCACGGTGGTTCGCCACAGCGATCAGCTCGTCGCCGTGCGCGAGGACCCCACGCGCGTGGAAGTCCTGGATGTACCCACAACCGAACAGTGCGACGCGCACCGCTAGCCTTTGACACCGGTCAGGGTGATGCCTTCCACGAAGACCTTCTGCGCCAGGAAGAACAGCACGATGATGGGGATCATCATCAAGGCGGACGCAGCCATCGTGAGGTTCCACTGCACCTGATACTTCTCCTTGAACTCCGCCAACCCGATCGCGAGCGTGTAGAGCCGCGGGTTGTTGCCCACGAACAGCAGCGGCGCGAAGAAGTCGTTCCAGTTGTAGAGGAAGGTGAAGAGCGCCACCGCGGCGATCGCCGGCTTCGCGAGCGGCACGATGACCCGGGTCATGATCTGCCATTCGCTCGCGCCATCGACCCGTGCGGCATCGGACAGTTCCTCGGGGATCGTCATGAAGAACTGCCGCAGCAAGAAGATCGAGAACGCATCGCCGAAGAACGTCGGCAGGATCAGCGGGGTGAGGTGCCCGATCCACCCCAGGCGCACGAAGACGATGTAGAGGGGCACGATCGTGACCTGGAACGGCAGCATCAGGGTGGCCAGCACCACCACGAAGGCCACCCCGCGCCCGCGCCACCGCATGCGCGCCAAGGCGTAGGCGACCGGGACGCACGAGACCACGGTCCCGACCGTCGCGAACACGGCGACCTGCGTGGTGTTCCAGGTGTACCGCAAGAGCGGCACTTCCTGGAAGACGTCCGCGAAGTTCGAGGGATTGAACGGGTTGGGGACCAGGGACGACGTGAGCGCTTGCCCTTGGGTCATGAACGACGTGGCGATGATGAAGACCATCGGCACCATGAAGATCGCCGCCACGGTGATCAACACGGTGTGATCGATGAATGCCTGCAGTACCCTCCGTCGGTGCACCCGCTGGGGTACGGGCCTGATGGTCGATCTCGGCGGCGCCGGCGGCGTACGTCCGCCCTGTGCACGCTCACTTCGAACATCCCACCTTGGTAGTGCACCCACCGTTTGGATGTCCTGATGAACACCAGCGTGCAGATCATCGTGATGACGAACAGCACCCACGCCATCGCCGACGCGTAGCCCATGCGGAAGTAGCTGAACCCCTGCTGGTAGAGGTAGATCGAGTAGAAGAGCAAGGAGTCTTGCGGGGCACCCAGGCTCGACCGCTGGCCCCCCAACGTGGTGCTGGCCACGTACGCCTGGGTGAAGTACTGGAACGCCTGGATCACGCCGATCACCAACGAGAAGAAGATCACCGGCGTGATCATGGGCAGGGTCACGTGGCGGAACTTCTGCAGGGGATTCGCTCCCTCGATGTCGGCAGCTTCGTACAGCTGCCGGGGCACATCGAGCAGGCCAGCCAGGAAGATGATCATGGTCTGGCCCACGCCCCACAGCGCCAGGAACACCAGCGCCCATTTCGACGACCCGGGCGAGTAGAACCACGTCGGGGGCCGATCGATGCCGACGGCTTCCAGACCGCGGTTGACCGCGCCGTAGGACGGGTTGAACAAGAAGAGGAAGGCGAGCGCCGCAGCCACCACCGGTGCGATCGCGGGCAGGAAGAACATCGTTCGATAGACCTTGATGCCGCGGCGGGGCCTGGTGAGCAGGGTCGCCGTCGCGATCGCGAAGGCGATCTGCAACGGCACGGCCGACCGCGATGAACCACAACGTGTTGCGGATCGCCACCCAGAACAGCGGAGTCCTTGGTGACCATGTAGACGTAGTTGTCCAGCCCGATCCAGATCGGTGCACCGAGCAGGTCGTAGTGCGTGAACGAGAAGTACAGGCTGGACACCATCGGGTAGAGGATGAAGACGGAGAACCCGATGATCCACGGCGACATGAACAGCAGCACCGTGGTCCAGCGCGTGCGCCGCCGCGGCCTCGAGCGTCGAGCTCGAGGTACCGCGACGGCGTTCGCGCTTGTCGCCTGCCTCGTGGCGATGGCGCCGTCCTCTCCCTAGGGCGCTTAGCTTTGCGTCAGCTGATCGTTGATCTGTTGCGCCACCTGATCCAGTCCGGCCTGCAGATCGGGAACCTTGCCGGCCTGCCACTTCTCCATGAACGTCGCCATGAGGTCTTGGTCGGCCTGGCCGATCGCGGAGGTCTCTTTGTAGTGGGAGTCCGGGTGGGCGAAGATGTCCAGGAACGTCTGGAACTGCGGCGGTGACGACCAACTCCGGCGAGGTGAGCGACGCCTCTGTCGTCGGCACGTTGCCCACCGTGTTCGCCATGTAGACGAGGGTGTCGGTGTCCGTGGCCATCCACGAGACCAGCAACCATGCCTCGTCGGGATGCGGCGCATCCTTTCGGGATCCCGATGATCGTGCCGCCGACCTGGCCCATGCCGTAGGAGTCGGCCGCGTCATCGGGAACCGGGAACGGAGCCGTCATGTAATTCACGGCCGGGTTCTTCGTTCCGAGGAAGTTCTCCGAGGTCCGCCACTCCCCGTCGATGGTCATGGCCACCCGCCCGGTGTGGAAGTCGTTCTCCTCGCCCCACTCGTCGCCCTGACCCGCAACGAAACGCTGCAGGTTGTCGTAGCCGTAGAAATCGACCAGTTCCTTCTGCCAGTTGGCCATGTCCTGCCATGCGGGATCCGAGTTCACGGCCGAGGTGGTTCCGTCCTCGCTGTACCAGTTGGCTCCGAACATCGATGGAGATCGTCACGACGTTGGTCTCGTAGTACGCCATGTAGGGCACGAACCCCGCGACCTTGATCGAACCATCGTCGTTGAAGACGGTGAGCTCCTTCGCCAGTCTCCACGAGCTCGGACATGGTCGTTCGGCGGATCGGTGATGCCGGCCTTCTCGAACATGTCGAGGTTGTAGTAGAGCCCGTACGCGTCGGTCAGGAACGGCAACGCGCAGCGACTGTCTCGCGAAGCTCGTGTAGTCGCTCCACCACATCCGGGAACTCGCTCGGTGTCGAAGTTGGTCTGCTCCATGAACGGCGTCAGGTCCTGCCACGCGCCGCTCTGGCAGAACTTGCCGACGTTATCGAGGCTGAACGACAAGGCCGCGTCAGGCGGGGTGCCGCTATTGATCGCCGCGAGCATGCTTCGTGTCGTCGACGTTGCCGACGCTCTTCACGGTGATCCACGGGTAGGCCTCCTCGAACCCCGCGAAGATCTTGTCGAAGTCCTGCAGCTCCGCCTTCGACGTCCATGCGCTCCACATCTCGATCGTGACCGGCTCGTGTGACGCTTCGGCGCCGGTGTCGATCGCCGACGGCGCATCTTCACCGCCTCCCGCGGTACACGCTGCGGCTAGCAGCGTGAAGGTGGCGAGTGCCACCAACCATCGCTTCATCGTGCGCCTCCCTCCCCGAGCAAGCTCGGACGACTGCGGTCGTCGGTCCATCCCTTACGTACGTTCTCGATCGGCGAGCCGGGTTCATGCCGACGCCCTCCCGCGTTCGAACAGCTGGTCTTGCGCCGCCTGCAACGCCATCGACACCGAGCCATGCAAGGTGGCTTCCTCTCGCGAGCGTCGAGACGTCGATCCGGGGCCGGAACGGTGAGATCGTCGCCAGTTGCTTGTCCACGGGCTCCAGCAGCAGGTCTGCGTTGCCGCCGACGCCTCCGCCCAAGGATCACGAGCTCGGGATCGACGACGGCGGCCACGGCGGCGATGGCCAGGGCGATCCTGCCTGCTTCGATCTTCACGACCTTGAGCGCTGTGCGGTCGCCTTTGCGAGCCTCGGCGAACACCTTCTTCGCCGTGAGGGGGGATCGCATGCCGAGCCGTCGCGCCGTATCGACCACTCCGGCCGCGCTTCCGGCTGCATCGAGCGGTCCCCGGCGCCGGCTCGACGGGTCGCGCACGTCGGTTCCGGCGAGGGGCAAGTACCCGACCTCGCCGGCGCCGCCGCCGCCGCCCCGATACAACTCGCCGTTCAACACCAGGCCCATGCCGACTCCGGTCCCGAGGTGCAGGTAGGCGAAGTCGGCGATCCCCTTGCCCAAGCCGTGCCATTGCTCACCGAGCGCGGCCAGGTTCACGTCGTTCTCGAACGCGATCTTGGTCCCGAGCTCTTCTTGCACGGCTTCGACCAACCCTTGCCGTCCCCAGCCGGGCAAGCTGTAGGCCAAAGCCACCTGTCCACGCTCGGGCTCGAACACACCAGGGCTGCCCACCGTCGCGAAGGTCACTTGTTTCCAGCGGATCCCGGCGTCGGCCGCCAGGCCGTGTGCGATCGCTCCGATCTGAGTGATGAGGCTCTTGGCACTCTTGACCCGAGCCCGTTCGTCGCGTCGAGCGACGAACGCGCCGGTGACATCGGCGATCGCCGCACGGACCCAGTATCGCCCGACGTCGATGCCGACCACCCAGCCCGCTCGAGGGTTTAACTCGTAGAGCACTGCGGTGGGACCCTTCCCGCCGCTGGATCGTCCGGCCGCGCGCACGAGCTTGGCATCCACCAGGGCGGCCAATGCCTGCGATACCGTCGGTTTGGACAGCGCCGTCACTCGGGCGATCTGTGCTCGCGAGACCGGCCCGATCTCCCGAACGCTCTCCAGCACGGTGCGTTCGTTCAGCGCACGCAGGAGGCTGGGCGTTCCGGCGATGGCTCTCCGTTCCAGGTTCGTCCTCGGTCACTCCCCTAGCGCAAAGGAAACTTTCCTAACTATTGGAGCGGATGCTACGCTTCCGTTCTTCCGCGAGTCAAGCCAAGGGGTGCCCTACGGACGCCGTGACATCGATCCTGCGAACGCACGGGGTGTTGGCGATCGTGCGATTCCATGAGCCGGCCGACCTCGAAGGGACGCTGGCTGCCTTGTTCGAAGGAGGGATCGTGGCGGTGGAGGTGACCCTCGACACACCCGGCGCACTTCAGGCGATCGAGCACGCGGCTCGTTCCGGGGTGATGATCGGGGCGGGCACGGTTGTGACCGCCGAGGAGGCTCGAGCATGCGCCGATCGCGGGGCGCGATTCGTCGTATCCCCGGGGCTACGGCGTGAGGTCGTCGAAGCCGCGTTCGAACGGTCGATCGTTCCCCTCCCGGGCGTCCTGACACCGACCGAGATCCTCATGGCGCACTCCTTGGGTCTGGATGCGGTGAAGCTGTTCCCCGCCTCCTTTGGGGGTCCCTCATACGTGCGGACCCTGCTGTGGACCGTTCTCGACGACCGCCTTCGTCCCCACGGGCGGCATCGAGCTCGACCAGGTCCCCGGGTACCTCGACGCAGGTGCTGCGTGCGTGGGGCTGGGGAGCTCGCTGGTGGGTTCCCACCCGTCACGATCGACCGCGGATCTCGAATCACTCGTCGGCAGGGCTCGCCAGGCGATGGCCGCCGCCGCAACGGCGACGATGAAGAGCACGGCGATGACGGTCCCGTTCGACGTGATCGGCTTGGGCGAGACGATGCTGTCGCTGATCGCGACCGATGGTCCTCTCGAGCAGGCGACGACCTTCTTCGCCACGCACGGTGGCGCAGAGACCAACACCCTCGTCGGCCTGTCCCGTCTGGGAGCCCGGACCGCGTGGGTCAGCCGGCTCGGTGACGATGTCCTGGGACGACGCATCGAGCGCGACCTTCGCGATGAGGGCATCGATCTGCGATGGGTGCGCCGAGATCCGGATCGTGCGACGGGCGTCATGATCCGCGACACCGACGGTGGTCTCGTCTACCGGCGAGACCATTCCGCCGCGTCGGCGCTGTCACCTGACGATCTGCAGGACGTCACCGCTGCACGAGGCGCGGGCTGTGCTGGTCACCGGTGTCACTGCCCTGATCGGGGACGGTCCTCAACGCAGCGCCGTGGCGATGCTCGATGGCGCCTCTGGGATGCGCTTCGTCGACCCGAACCTGCGTCCCAGGCCTGTGGGGATCGGATCGCGCGCGTGAGCTCATCATGCCCTTGGTGGAACGATGTGACGCGTTGCTGGGCGGCGAGGCCGAGCTGGCGGCGCTCGTCGGCAAATCCGACGGACCCGACGGGCTACACACCCTCGCCGAGCGCTGCCGAGCGATCGGACCTTCCGAGGTCGTCATCAAGCGGGGGCCCGCCGGAGCGGCCGTACTCGACGCGGACGATCACTGGTCCGAACACGCAGAGCCGGCAGTGCAAGAGCTCGATCCCGTGGGCGCAGGCGATGCGTTCAACGCGGCTTACGTGCACGCTCGCTTGGCCGGTGCTCGCCAGCGCGAGGCGCTGCCCGAGGGAACGCGGGCGGGCTCGGCGACGGCCGCTTCGTTCGGGGATACCGCTCCACCGGCATCGTCCCGACGTCGACGAAGGCGGACGCATGAGGCTCGCGATCAGAAGAAGGTCGCCACCGCGTCGATCACATGGTCCGAATCGTCGATCACGGGGAGCACCTTCCATCGGTCCATAGCCGTGCACGGATGGGAGATGCCGCAGCAGACCACGTCGCCCACATCGAGCTGCGCCTGGCCGTCGAGGCGAACGTACGAGTGCTGATCGTTCATGCGTTCGATCGTCGCCGAACCCATCCAGATCGTGGATCACACCCGGTCGTCGATCGCGCGCGCAGAGGGATCGGCATCCCGAGATCGAAGGGCGCGTCGCGCTTGCCGAAGCCCACGATCGCCAGGTCCGGCTTGGGGCCGCGAGAGCACAGCTCCCCACAGCTCGAGCGCGGGCATGAAACCCCTGGATCGCGCCGTCCGGAGCCGACCTTCGGCGAGACCTCGCTGTAGAAGCCGTGATCGTGGATCAGATAGCAGCCGGCGCGAAGGACCACCAGCACGGGAAGCCCTCCCCACCGGTCTCCCGCCGAGCCGATCGACCACCAGGTCGAAGAACGCGCTGCCGCCCGCGGACACGATCAGAGGGTCATCGTCGGTGAACGAACCGATCGCCCCGACCTCGTCGTCAGCAACGCCAGCTGGTCGAGCAGCGCTTCGACCGAGCCGAGCACCGCCGGCGAGCGGTTGGTCCCGACCGTTCCCTCGAACGCCTCGACCCCGGCGAGCCGAAGGTTGGGGAGAGGCCTGGGCCGCGATCGCGACCCGGACGCCCTCCGGACACGGAGCGGGCACCGGTCCTGCCCCCGGCATGTCCCAACTCGACCAGCACCTGCAGCGTTCCATCGTGCCCGGTCGCGGCCAGGTGCGAGTCCAGCAGGCGCACACCATCGACGGAATCCACCAGGCACACGGAGCGTGAGGTCGGGGTCGTCCAGCTGCGCCGCAACCCATCGGATCGACGCCAGGTCGGTCAGCTGGTTGGCGATCAGGATCCGGCGAACACCCGTCTCACGCATCACACGCGCCTGCGCGACGGTCGCGGCGGTGAGGCCCCAGGCGCCCGCTGCGAGCTGGCGGTCCCACAGCTGGGGAGCCATCGTGGTCTTGCCGTGCGGAGCGAACGTCGACGCCGTGCTCGCGGCAGAAGGCTTGCATCATGCCGAGGTTGTGCTCCAGCGCCGACGAGCGCAACACCATGACGGGCAGCGGCAGGTCCTCGAGGGACAGGCCGAGCGTCCCGATCGACCCGAGCTCGAACGGCTCGGCCAGATGCGGCATGCCCTTCGTGCGACCATCGAGCAGCATCGACCGTACCGTGTTCAATGCCAAGGGCGGGTGATGCGGGCTCGCGTCCATCAGGCCGGGCACGCTAGCACCCGGCCGACGACAATCGAGGGGACGAGGAGGGAGCGCGAAGGCGATGAGTGAGCTCGCGATCGATGGAGGAACGCCGGTCCGGTCCACCGCCTACCCCGCGTGGCCGGCACCCGACGACGACTACGTAGCCGCGGTCACGGAGATCGTCCGTGGCGGCGAGTGGGGCGGATGGCCGGAGCCGGGCGAACGAGCGGCTGCGTTCGAGGAGGCCTTCGCGGCATATCAGGGTGCGGCGCACGGCATCCTGATGATGAACGGCACCGTGACGATGGAGGTTGCCTGCAAGGCACTGGGGATCGGGTGGGGCGACGAGGTCATCGTGCCGGCCCTGACGTTCGCCGCCACCGCGTATGCGCCGATGGCGGCCGGCGCGCTGCCGGTGTTCGTCGACGTCACGCCGCAGACCTGGACGATCGACCCCGATCAGGTCGAGGCGGCGATCACCGAGCGCAGCAAGGCGATCATCCCGGTGCATCTGGGCCACCAGATGGCGGATATGGACCGCATCATGGAGATCGCCCGGGCACACGGGCTCGCCGTCATCGAAGACTGCGCGCACGCGCACGGCCAACGGTGGCGCGACCAGGGGGCCGGGTGCATCGGTGACTTCGGATCGTTCAGCCACCAGTCCTCGAAGATCCTGACGTCGGGCGAAGGCGGTTCCCTGCTCACGGGCGAAGACTCGCTGGCGCGGCGAGCCCATTCCATCATCGACTGCGGTCGCGCCAAGGATGACGGCGAGAAGGAGTTCACGTTCGGTGCGAACTATCGCCTGAGCGAGCTCAACGCCGCCCTGCTGGTGGTGGCGATGCAGAAGTTCCCGGCCCAGCAGAAGGCTCGAGCCGAAGCCGGCGAGGCGTTCGAGCAGCTCGCCGCCCAGATCCCCGGCGTCCGTGTCATGCCGAGGGACGAACGCATCACCCGCTGGAGCTTCTACAACTACATCCTGGCCATCGACCCAGACGCTTTCGGTGGCGCGACCAACGACGTCGTGTGCCAGGCGATGGAAGCCGAGGGGATCCCAGCCGAGGTTCAGTACCCATCGATGAATCGCTACGAGCTGTTCCAACCGTCGCTGTCCCGCCTTCCGGTTGCGGTGGAGCACGCGGGCCGACTGGACATGCAGAAGATGTCGTTCCCGGTCGCCGAGGCGGCGGGCCAGCGTGAGTCCATCTACTTCATGGAGTCGGTCTTCCGCGACGGCAGCCGTGGCATCGAGGACGCCGCGGAAGCCCTCGCGAAGATCCAGCGCCACGCCGGAGAGCTGCAGCGATCGTGACCCACCGAGGGCGTCAGCCCGGGAAGAAGCGGGCCGAGGGCGTCAGCCCGGGAAGAAGCGAGCCGAGGGCGTCAGCCCGGAAAGAATCGAGGTAGCAGCGAGCGATTCGCCTCCAGCAACGCGTCCAACAGCGGTTTCGCGCGTTGATGGTCGCCGACGAGCGGGTTGGTCATGAGCGCCTTCAGCGCCGTGCGTGCGGCTGCCCCCGACCGCGGCCTCGATCGCAAGCAGCTCGTACGCCTTCGCGTGCGACACCAAGCCGTGCATCTCAGGTGCCAGCGGGGCAGTGGCCAGCGGGTGGGCACCTTCTCGGTCGATCGAGGCCGTGATCTCCACCACCGCATCCGAGGGCAGGTTCGGGATGGCTCCATCGTTGCGAAGGTTCACGACCTGAGCGTCACCCGTCCCTGCGTGGAGCGAGGCGATCAACGCCGCGGCAGCGTCGCTGTAGAACGCGCCACCACGTTGCTCCAAGAGCTTCGGCTTGGTGTCCAGCGAGGGATCGCGGTAGAGATCGAGCAGCCCCGCCTCGATCTCCATGACCTGCTCGGCACGGGGGGTCGCACCTCCACGCTGCTCGGCGAGGATGCGGTCACCGTCGTAGTAGTAGCGCAGGTATGAGCTGGGGAGCGCGCCAAGGACCCTCACCAGGTCGAGATCGACACCTTCTTCCTCCAGCAGCGCGCGGTACGAGGATGGCGGGTCGTCGAGCGAAGCCAGCATCTCGGGCAGACGGTCCTCGTCGTCCACGTACACGGCTCGCTCCCACGTGAGGTGGTTGAGCCCGACATGATCAAGACGAACGCTCCCGGGTTCGACTCCGAACGACGCTGGCGAACTCCCGCTGGAAGCCGATCGCCACGTTGCACAGCCCGATCGCCCGGTGTCCCTGGTCCACCAGCGCCTGCGTCACCAGTCCGGTCGGGTTGGTGAAGTCGACGAACCACGCCCCAGGCGCACCTCGCCGAGCCGTCAGCTCCGCGAGCTCCAGCACGACCGGCACGGTTCGCAAGGCTTTGGCGAATCCGCCAGGACCGGTGGTTTCCTGGCCGATGCATCCGAACCGGGGCGGGATCGTCTCGTCGCGGTAGCGAGCTTGGTTGCCGCCCACTCGCAGCTGCACCACCACGTACTCCGCCCCGTCGATCGCTTCGTCCCGATCGTCGGTAAGCGACAGGGTGCCCGTCCACCCCACACGTCGCATCATGCGTTCTGCGAGTGCGCCCACGACGTCGAGCCGCTCCCGGTCGATGTCGAGCAACACCAACTCGTCCACGGGAAGCCGGCCGCTTCGGGTGACGAAGCCTTCGACAAGCTCGGGCGTGTACGTGCTTCCGCCGCCGACGACCGCCACCTTCACACCCATGGTCCGGGCATCGTACACTCGCGTCGATGAGATCGTTAGGAAACTTTCCTGACCCATTCAGGGCCGAGATCGCAGGACAGCCGGACGCTCTGCGCCGTGCGGCCGCCCGGTGCCTCGCCGCCCCGGACCTCTTCGCTCGGCTCGTGGAGCTCGCCAGTGGACGAACACTGATCTTCACGGGTATGGGGAGCTCCTACCACGCCTGCTACCCAGCGGTGGCTGAGCTCGCTCGAGCCGGGGTGCCGGCGGTCATGGTGGACTCGGCGGAGCTCCTGCATTTCCGTGCAGGCTTGCTCGGGCCGACCACACTGCTGATCGCCGTGAGCCAGTCGGGTGAGAGCGCTGAAGTGGTCCGAGTCGTGCAGCATGCTCGACGCGGCGCCTCTCCGCCGGGGATCGTCGCCGTCTCCAACGGTGAGATGAGCTCCCTCGCCCGATCGGCCGACCTGATCTTCGACACGTGCGCCGGTCCGGAGACGGGGCCGTCGACCATGACGTTCGCCGGTTCGCTGGTGGTGGTTGGCACGATCGGTCGCGTCCTCGCACGTGGAAGGCCCAGCGCCGCCCTCGACGATCTCGGGTCCCAGACCGAGCTCGCGGCTGGTCGCGATCGAGGGTGTACTCGAGGACGCCGATCTGCCGGATGCCCTCGCGACGTGGGTTGAGGGGCGCACCACGACGGTGATCTTGGGACGGGGCCCCGCTCGTGCCGCCGCCGAGATGGGCGCCCTCACGATCAAGGAAGCGGTCGCCATGCCGATCGAGTCCTTGCAGACGGCGCAGTTCCGCCACGGTCCTTTGGAGATGGTCGGTTCATCGTTGGCCGCGATCGTGATCGCTACCGAGCCCGCGACCGCAGGCCTGGATGTGGCGTTGTCCAGAGAGCTGATCGAAGCGGGCGCAGCCGTCTACGTGATCACCCAGGACATCGCGGTTGGACTGGATGCTCCGCAGCTCATGATCGGTCCGATCGACCGCCTCGTTGCTCCGGCGGTCTCGATCCTGCCGGCGCAGCTGCTGGCATGGCGTCTGTCGATCCTGCAGGGCCGAGAACCCGGCGCGTACCAGCGCGCGCACGAAGGTCACCACTCGTGAATGAGCCAAACCCTCGGGTCTGCTTGACGTTCGACGCGGAACACCCAGATCGTTCTAGGTGTCCCCCGCGCAATACCGAACGCATCCTCGACATCCTCGCCGACGAAGGGATCCAGGCGACCTTCTTCGTGCAAGGACGGTGGGCCGAGAGCGACCCTCACACCGCCAGGCGGATCGCCGAGGACGGTCACCTGATCGGCCATCACAGCTTCTATCACGCTCGCATGCCGTTGCTCTCCGCTGAAGGCCTGAAGCACGACGTCGCCGACGGCTACCGGGCCATCGTGGAACATACCGGCGCGGATCCCCGCCCGTGGTTCCGCTGTCCATTCGGCGCCGGTCACGACGATGACGGCATCATCGGCAGTCTCGAGGCGCTCGGGTACCGGAACGTGCACTGGACCGTCGACCTCCAGGACTGGGAACCGTGGCGAACCGGCGACGACATCGCTCGCGATGCCAAGGATCACGTCGCCGCCTTCGGCGACGGTGCCGTGGTGCTCCTGCACCCGTGGTCGGGAGGGACGGCCGATGCTCTCGCTCCGATGATCGCCGGGTTCCGCGATCTCGGTGCGACCTTCGTCACCGTCGATCGCTTGGAGCGGCTCCCGTGAGCGCCCGCGCCGCGATCCTGGCCGTGGACGGGGGCGGCTCGAAGACGGACGCGGCGCTGTTGAGGAAGGATGGCACCATCCTGGGCGCGGCTCGGACACGGACCCGGGAGCTCGAGGGCAACGGCGATGACGCGCGCATGTCCGGCGTCATGGACGCGGTGATCGACGCCTGCCGCGACGGTGGCATCGACCCAGAACGGCTCCCGATCGCCGACCTCGGCGTGTACTGCCTCGCGGGAGCAGACCTGCCGAGCGATGACCGGCGCATCTCTCGGTGGCTCCGTGGGCGTGGGATGACGACGGACAACCTCGTCCGCAACGACACGTTCGCCGTGCTTCGCGCCGGCACGCACGAGACCTGGGGGGTCGGCATCGTGTGTGGCTTCGGGACCAACTGCTCCGGAGTGGCGCCGAATGGCAGGACGTACCGGCTTCCTGCACTGGGGCAGATCTCGGGGGATTGGGGGGGCGCCAACGAGCTGGGGATGGCTGCCTTATGGCATGCGCTTCGTGCGGGCGACGGACGGGGCCCGAGGACATCGTTCGTCGAGCTCGTGCCCGAGTCGTTCGGTCTCCGACGCCCTCGCGACGTGACGAAGGCCCTCTACTTCGGCACGCTCGACCCCGACCGGCTCGCCGAGCTGGCACCCATCGTGTTCCGAGCGGCCCAGGACGGCGATGCGGTTGCGCAATCCTTGGTGGACCGGCAGGCCGACGAGATCGCGACCATGGCCACCGCGGCGATCCGGCGTCTGGGTGTGCGCGCGCTGGCGGTGCCGGTCGTGCTGGGTGGTGGCATCTTCCGCAACGACGATCGGGCGTTCTTCGAACGGATCCATTCAGGCATCCACACGGTCGCGCCGGATGCGGTCATCACGGTGCTCACCGATCCCCCGGTCATCGGCGCCGCGCATCTGGGGCTCGATCGGATGGGCGCCAGCCGAGCGTCGCACCTGCGTGCGAGTGCCGCCTTGACCCACGAACGACTGTCTGCCCACACTCACCGCCGAGGGAAGGAGCCAGTCCATGGCCCAGATCGTGCTTGATCACGTCTCGAAGGTGTTCGGCGACGAGGTCATCGCGGTGAACGACGTGTCGCTGGAGATCGGCAACGGAGAGTTCATGGTGCTGGTCGGCCCCTCGGGCTGCGGGAAGTCCACCGTCCTCAGGATCTTGGCCGGCCTCGAGGATGTCACCGAGGGCGAGATCTCGATCGGCGGCACCCAGGTCACCGACCTGCCGCCCAAGGACCGGGATATAGCCATGGTGTTCCAGAACTACGCGCTCTATCCGCACATGAGCGTGGAGCAGAACCTAGGCTTCGGTCTTCGATTGCGCAAGACGCCCAAGCTCGAGCAACAGGCACGCGTCAAGGACGCCGCCAGGATCCTCGGGTTGGACCCGCTGATGCATCGGAAGCCCGCAGAGCTGTCGGGCGGTCAGCGCCAACGGGTGGCGATGGGCCGCGCGATGGTCCGCGAACCGCAGGCCTTCCTCATGGACGAGCCGCTCTCCAACCTGGATGCGAAGCTTCGGGTCCAGATGCGTGCCGAGCTCTCCCGGCTGCATGACCGGCTGAAGACCACCACCGTCTACGTGACACACGACCAGGTCGAAGCGATGACGCTCGGGCACCGCGTCGCTGTCTTGAAGGACGGCGTGCTCCAGCAGGTCGATGTGCCCCAGAACCTCTACAACCACCCCGCCAACCTGTTCGTCGCGGCGTTCATCGGTTCGCCGCCCATGAATCTGGTGGAAGCCCAGATCACGTCGGGCCAGGTGCGATTCGCCGGCTTCTCGATCCCGCTCGGTTCACGTCAGGGGCTCGAGCGCCTGGACGGCAGGACCGTGATCCTCGGGATCCGGCCTTCGGACATGGAGGACTGCAGCGTGTGGGACGGAGGCGACCTGCCGGTCATCGAGGTCGAGGCCGAGGTCACCGAGGAGCTCGGCTCCGAGGTGAACGTCATCTTCGCCGTCGATGCCCCGCCGCTGCTGACCGAGGACACGATCGCGGCGGCAAGCGACGAAGGAGATATCGAGACGATCCCGCTCATCGCCGATCGCTATGAGCGGAGCCGCTTCTGCGCCCGGGTGGACTCCCGCTCCAGTGCTCGACCCGGCGGCACGATCCGTCTGTCGTTGGACCCTGAGCGGTTCCACTTCTTCGACCCCGAGAACAGCCTCGCGATCGCAGAGCGGGCTCGCGCTCCTGCCGGTTGACGACGCTGCAACATGGGTACGATGCGTCCATGACCTATGTCATCGCGGAACCGTGCATCGATGTGAAAGACCGGGCGTGCGTCGACGAGTGTCCCGTGGACTGCATCTACGAGGGTCCTCGCATGCTCTACATCCAGCCGGACGAGTGCATCGACTGTGCTGCGTGCGAGCCAGTATGTCCGGTGACGGCCATCTTCACGGAGGACGACATCCCGGCCGAGTGGAAACCGTTCACGGCGATCAACGCCGAGTTCTTCGCAGGATCCGTGACGGGGCTCGGCGAGCCCGGCGGCGCTGCCCAGGTCGACGTAGCCACGGTCGATCACCCCACGGTCGCGAGCTGGGAAACCGTCTAGGCGGCACCCAACCGAGGACGTTGCTGGTCAGATCGCACGCATGCGGTTGTTCCGTGCGTTGTGCTCCACTTCGGCCAGGCCCATCGCCTCGAGAACCGGCGGCACGTAGTTCCCGAACCGGCCCCGCAGGCCCTTCTTCAAGCCGTACCAACCGCCGACCGGGTTGTCGGGGTCGCGGGCCCAGGCCTCGACGGTGCCCTCCTTGGCCGGCTTCTGCTCGTCGGCGTTGCCCAGAGGCACCCAATCGCCGCGCTCGGTGAGCATGGCGTGCAGGTCGTCGATCGCGCTGAGGTGGTAGCGGAGCTCGGTCGAGCCAACGGTGCAGACCAACGCCGGCGGCTCGGCCTGAGGATCGCGATACATCTGGAACTCCGACTGCAGGCTCGGCGTCTGCAACGTCCATGGATCGCCGGGTGTCCCGCTGCCCTTCACCGAAGCTCCCATCCTCACAGCCTAGCCGTTCCGATGCGGCCGGTCAGGTCAGTGTTGGAGCACCGAGCTCGGTCCGCTCACGCGCCTCTCATGTGCCCCTTGGCATCGTCCCCCTGCCAGTGGACGAGACGAAGGAGGATCGAGATGAAACGAGCATCAGCAGCGATCGGTACCGTGATCGCCCTGGCGTTGACGATGCTGCCGGGTGGGTTGTCGATGGCGAGCGCGGCAGGACCGTCTGGATCGTGTCCGATCACGCTTCCCCAGGGAAGCGATCCGGTCACGTTGGACCCGGCGGACTTCGGCGGGCCTATCGACAACCGGTATTGGCCCATGGCGCCGGGAACCAAGTGGGTCTTCAAGGAGGGCGCCGCGAAGGTGCGCATCACCGTCAAGCAGAGGACGCGCATGATCCAAGGGATCGAGGCGACGGTCGTGCACGACGTCGTGAGTGAGCGCCGCGAGCTCGTGGAAGACACCATCGACTGGTACGCGCAGGACGTGTGCGGCAACGTCTGGTACCTCGGTGAGAAGACGGCCGAGTACAAGAACGGCCAGGTCGTCACCACCGCGGGCTCGTGGGAAGCCGGTGTCGACGGCGCCCAGGCCGGCATCGCCATGCCCGCCGATCCCACGGTGGGCACGACCTACCGGCAGGAGTACTACGCCGGCGAAGCCGAGGATGCCGCCACGGTCCTCAGCACCGACGAGCGGGTTGAGGTGCCATACGGGCGCTTCCGCAACGCCCTGCTCACGAAGGACTTCACGCCTCTGCATCCCCGGATCCTGGAGTACAAGCTCTACGCCAAGGGTGTCGGACCGGTGCTGGTCCTCGGGGTCTCCGGAGGCTCGATCCACGAGCAGCTCGTGAGGTTCACTGCTTCGACCGGCTGAGGTCGTTCCACGTGCGTCAGGACAGCCGGGGTCCGTCACGGGTCCCGGCTGTCTCTCGGCGTCCGCCGTGCCTGTGAGGTCTTCGGTCGGTAGGCTGCCCACTCGGCGCTGTTCACCGAACACGGAGGGATCACCACGTTGGAGTTCTGGAACGAGCTTCTCGCCGTGATCGAGAAGGCGAGCCCCGCGTGAGCACGGTCCACCTCACGGAGCGGACCGCGTGGAAGGCGCTTCGCGAGCATCACGAGCAGATCGGCGGACGTCATCTTCGCGAGCTCTTCGCCGATGATCCCGGCCGTGGGGAGCGTTTGGTGGCCGAGGGCGCCGGGTTGTACCTGGACTACTCGAAGCATCGCATCACTGACGACACCGTCCGGCTCCTGCTCCAGCTCGCCGACGAGTCGGGACTTCGCGAGCGGATCGATGCGATGTTCCGCGGCGACCACATCAACGTGTCGGAGGATCGGGCCGTGCTTCACGTCGCCCTCCGCATGCCCAGGGAGGCGACCCTGATAGTTGATGGGGTGGACGTCGTCGAGCAGGTGCACGAGGTGCTCGACCGCATGAGCTCGTTCGCCGTACGTGTGCGGTCGGGTGAGTGGACCGGTTCCACGGGCAGGCCGATCCGCAACGTCATCAACATCGGGATCGGAGGTTCCGATCTGGGGCCGGTCATGGCGTACGAGGCTCTCCGCTCTTTCAGCAGCCGTGACTTGACGTTCCGGTTCGTGTCGAACGTCGACGCCACCGACTTCGTGGAGGCCACGCGCGATCTTGACCCCGCCGAGACGTTGTTCATCGTGTCGTCGAAGACCTTCACGACCTTGGAAACGATGACGAATGCGCGTTCTGCTCGCGCGTGGGCGCTTGACGGGCTCGGCAAAGGCGAAGCCGCGATCGCGAAGCATTTCGTGGCGGTCTCGACCAACGCCGAAGAGGTCATCGACTTCGGGATCGACACCGACAACATGTTCGGGTTCTGGGATTGGGTCGGCGGCCGCTATTCCATGGATTCGGCGATCGGCCTGGCGACCATGCTGGCGATCGGACCTGAGAGGTTCAAGGAGATGCTCGCCGGTTTCCACGACATGGACGAGCACTTCCGCACCACGGCGTTCGAGCGGAACCTGCCCGTGCTCATGGGTCTGCTGGCGGTCTGGTACGGCGGCTTCTTCGGCGCGCGGACCGTGGGTGTGATGCCGTACGAGGAGTACCTGAAACGCTTCCCCGCCTACCTGCAGCAGCTCACGATGGAATCGAACGGCAAGCACGTGACACTCGAGGGTGAGCGGGTCGACTACCCGACGGGCGCCATCTACTGGGGCGAGCCGGGAACCAACGGGCAGCATTCCTTCTATCAGCTGATCCACCAGGGGACCGAGCTGATACCGCTGGACCTCATCGGGTTCGCAAAGTCCCTGAACCCGCTCGGGGAACATCACGACGACCTGATGTCCAACGTGTTCGCGCAGGCCGAGGCGCTGGCGTTCGGCAAGACACCCGAGCAGGTCCGAGAGGAAGGAACCCCGGAGGCCCTGGTGCCCCACCGCACGTTCGAGGGGAACAGGCCCACGACGACGATCCTGGCCGATCAGCTGACGCCGCATCGCCTGGGCGCGCTGGTGGCCCTGTACGAGCACAACGTCTTCACCCAGGGCACGATCTGGGGCATCGACTCGTTCGATCAGTGGGGGGTCGAGCTGGGCAAGGTGCTGGCGAGGCGGATCATCCCGGAGCTCACGGCATCTGACGACCCGGATCTGCTGCACGACGGTTCCACCAACGCCCTGATCCGCAGGTACCGCGCGCTCCGGGACGCCTGATGAGCTCCGTGTTCGGCGACCACCGATGACGATCCTGGCCGGCGACATCGGCGGCACCAGCACCCGGCTCGCCCTGTTCGAGCCGGGCTCGAAGGCCCCGGTCTCGCTCACGAAGTACCGCAGCGAGGACCATGACGGCCTGCCGGAGATGACGGGTTCGTTCCTGGCCGCAAGTCCGGCAGTGCTGCAGGCAGCGGCTTTCGGCGTGGCGGGGCCGGTGGTCGACGGCAAGACGGAAACCGTCAACCTGGCCTGGCCGGTCGACGACGCACAGATGGCGTCGGTACTCGGGCTGCCCGACGATCGCGTGACGTTGCTCAACGACCTGGAGGCCAATGCCTGGGGCATCGCCTGGCTACAGGAGCAGGACCTGGCCAGCCTGAACGACGGTGATCGCGACGCCGTCGGCAATCGAGCCGTGATCTCAGCGGGCACCGGGCTGGGGCAGGCGGGCATGTACTGGGATGGCGCCGAGCACCAGGTGTTCGCGACCGAGGGCGGACACGCTGACTTCGCACCGGGGGACGTCGTCCAGTCGGAGCTGTTGACAACCCTGCGCGCCGAGCAAGGGCACGTCAGCTGGGAGCGGGTGTGCTCCGGCATCGGCCTAGTCAACGTCGAACGTTTCCTGCGAGCACGGGCGGGTGAACCTGCGCGCGACTGGTCGGGGCAAGGCTCAGGCGAGGCGACCGCCATCGGCAGCGCCGCCTTGCAGGGGACGGATCGGATCGCCGCCGAAGCGCTGGACCTGGTGATCGACGTCTACGGTCGCCAGGCCGGCAACCTGGCGCTGACCCTCATGGCCACCGGCGGTGTCTACATGGGAGGCGGCATCGCGCCCAAGATCCTGCCGAAGCTCGCCGACGGGCGGTTCATTGACGCCTTCGCGGGCAAGGGCCGATTCGAACCGCTGCTTCGCCGCATCCCGGTCAAGGTCATCCTCAACGACCTGACGGCCCTGCTCGGTGCCGCCCGACGCGCCTCGCGGGATCTCCCGAGCTCCTAGCTACCCTGTTTCCGCTGCGTCCAGCCGCGCTTCGACCCGGCGTTGGCCCTCGTCTTCTTTGTGCTTCCACGCGACGGCGACGAACAGGATCGCCAGCACCAAGGCGAGGTTTCCCACCAGCCACATCTGCACCGCTGCCCAACGCTGCTCCTCGAGCGCCCGTGAGCCCCACGGCTCGGGCAAGGCCGAGTACGCGGAGTACAGCGGCTCGCCCGCCAGGTAGATCGTGAGCGCGAGGAACGACATCATGGGCATCGCCAGGAACAGCGACAGCATGCGCACCGGGTGCGACATTGGGTGCGGGGCGGGGTCACGCCCCACGATCGGCCACCAGTAGATCAGCGCCGCCGTGACCCAGGCGAGGTGCTCGGCCCTGTGGACGAACGCATCGCGAAGCGCGGCGTCGAACAGCGGCGACAGATGGATCGCGAATGGCACACCCACGAACAACGTGAACCCCACCATCGGGTTGGAAAGCGTTCGACCGAGCGGGCCGCGCAGTATCCCTGTGATCCACCGAGCGCGGTCGGGGGTGCACGCGCGCAGGGCCAAGGTGATCGGCGCACCCAGCGCCAGCAGCGGTGGCGCGAGGAACGTCAGGAGCAGGTGTTGCGTCATGTGCACCGAGAACGAGGCCTCGGCGTAGGCGTCGACGGGCGACAGCAACGCCAGTGCGAGCGCACCTAGACCGAACCAGAACGCCAGCGCCCACCGGGCAGGGAAGGGTGTGCCCGCCACGCGCAGCCGCCGCAGGCCGCCGACGTAGAGGAATCCCACCACCATGAGCATCGCGACGGCGAAGGGGTCGGCCGGCCACGTCGTGATCCACGACCATGGTCCCGTCCCCGGCACGCCGGCGTCCATCGAGGCATCCTCCCACGTGGTCGCGGGAGGGAGAACGGATCTACTGGGTCAGGGATCCGAGCAGCGATCGCGTCCAGCCGATATGGGGCATGAACTCCTTCGCCTCATACAACGCGAGGGCTTCGCGAGCGGCAACCGTGGCCTCTTCTCGACGGTTCGCGAGCTTGAGGACCTCCGCCTTCGAGCGCATCGTCTGGGCGATCCCTAAGATGAACTCGGTCGACCTCGCCAGCCGCTCCGCCTCCTCGATCAGGGTCACCGCCTCGTCGATGTGTCCCAGGCGGGCGAGGGCGACAGATCGGACCTCCCGCCACCATGACTGCAGCGCAGTGTCGTCCGGGGCGATCAAGCTCAGGATCTCGTTGGTCAGCTCGAGCACCTCATCGTCGCGGCCTAGAACGACCAAGAGCTCCGCCAGGGACATGATCGCGAAGACCAGGAATGAATCGTTCCCGATGTCGCGAGCAAAGTCACAAAACTCTCGGAAGCCTTCCTCGGCGGCTGGCGGGTCACCGGCGAACCACTCGATCTCGCTCAGATTCCAAACGGCGTCGACGACGCCCCATCTGTTGCCAAGATCCCTGAACATCGCCAACTGATGTCGCGCTGCCACTCTCGCTTCGTCGAATCGTCCGAGGTTTGTGAGGAACCATGCCACGGTGCCCTTCGCTGCGGCTTCCGCCGCCGGATAACCCGCCATCTGGTCGGCGAGCCGCTCGAGTCGTTCCAACGCTGCTCCGCCAGCGGTCGGGCCGTTTAACAATGACGAGCCTATGTGGCCGGGGGCGTCCATCAAGGGGATCCTCGCCTCCGAGCGCAGTGCATAGTCGAGCGATAGCTCGGCTTCGGTGAGTGACTCGACCACCCTCCCGCTCTGCCACGCAGATTCCGAGAGGAAGAGATGGGCGGAGGAGAGTCCCTCCTCATCGCCCAGCTCCTCGAATACGTCGATGGCTCGATGCGCGATCCGGCGGACGTCATCCCTCGTGACATCATGCGGCGACCCGAATTGCTGGAGTTTCAACGCGCCGAGTTCCGCCCTCTGCTCCTGTGCACGATCACGGAGCGAGCGTGCATCCCGGATATGTCGAAGGTTCGCTTCGGCGGCGCGATCGAGGTGCCCAGACCGGATGAACGAGGTGACGAGCCGGTCTTCAAGGGGCGGGAGCAGCGGGTGATCCGATGGGAGGATCTCGACGGCGCGATCGAGCAGTCCGGCGCTCGCAGACATGTCGTCGCGAGCGAAGGCTTGCAGGCCCGCGTCCCCCAGGTGCTCTGCGGCCCGACGCCCGAGCTCGGTAGCCCGATCGTCGAGGGGTCCGAGCTCCGTTCGATACCGATAGGCCCGCTCGAGGTGGTAGCCGAGGATCTCGTCCTGTTCACCTACGGACCCCGCTGTTTCAACGAGCCAGTTCGCGAACGCCTCGTGCAGCTCCGCGCGGGTGGCCTTCGGGATCGCGTCATAGGCCGCGTCGCGGATCAGTAGGTGTCGGAACGCGAGCGCCTCGGTCGCCGGCAGGTCGGATCGCTCCGGCCGCACGAACTGCTTGCGGACGAGGGCGGTGATTCCGGACCCGACCTCATCGGCCCCGCCAGCCGCCAACTCACGCACTGCGCCGGGGTAGAAGACCTGACCCATCACCGAGGCGATGTCGATCAGCCGACGCTCCTGGGCGGGCAGCCTGTCCAAACGTGCGGCGAGCAACGCAGAGATCGTCGGGGGGACCGGCACGTCGGAAAGATCGCCGGTCGCCGCCCATCGACCTTCCTTCAGGACGAGACGGCCCTCATCGACGAGGAGCCCGGTGATCTCCTCCGCATAGAGCGGATTACCATCGGCGGCACCGGCGATCCGCGCGCGCACCCCATCGTCCACGCTGTCGTCCGCGAGGAGGTTCGCGACCAGGGTGCCGCACTCTGTGAGACCGAGAGGTTCCAGCAGCATCGACGTCGCGTTCAGCTTGCCCCCTGCCCATCCTGGGTGATCGTCTAGAAACTCGGGGCGGGCCATGCACGCGAGCAAGATCGGAGCATCTTGAGCGATGTCGGCGATGTGCTCGACGAGCTCTAAGAACTTGGGCTCGGCCCACTGGAGGTCATCGACCATGAAGACCAGCGGCCGTTCGGCTGCCAGTCGCTCGAGCAGCACCCGGATGGCCCAGAGCGTCTCTTCCGGCGCGGTCTCGCTGCCCGCGATCCCGATCGCCTGGCCGACGCGCTCCGCGACTCGTTCGGCGCGCTCGTCCGAACCTACGAGCGCTGCGAGCTTGCCCCGAGCGGCCTGCGGCGTATCGGCCTCGTTGAGATCTGCCACGTCGATCAACGCCTCGGCGACTGGCCAGAACGTGATCCCCTCGCCGTAGGGCAGGCACCGGCCACGGAGGACGGTCGCGCGGTCGCCGAGTCCTTCGACGAACGCGGCCGTCAGTCTTGACTTTCCGACGCCACCGACGCCGAGGACGGTGAAGAGCTGACATGCCTGGTCCGTCACCGTCCGCTCGAAAGCGCTCCGAAGCAGCGAGAGCTCACGTTCACGACCCACCATGGGGGCGTCGAGGTGGCGGGAGAACCCGGCCGCTCCCGGCGTGACCTCGATCAGGCGGAACGCGGGCACCGGATCGGTCTTGCCCTTCAACCCCAGATGGTCGATGGGCTCAGTGATCACCGCATCACGTGTGAGTGCGAAGGTGCTTTCCCCAAGAAGGATCTCGCCGGGTGAAGCGGCCTGCTCCAGGCGTGCCGCGACGTTCACGGCATCTCCCGTTGCGATCGTCTGGTCGCCCGCACCCGCCACCACCTCGCCGGTGTTCACCCCGATCCTGCAGGCCAGCGTCATCCCATGGTCGCGACCGAGCTCGGCGTTCAACGTCGTCAGGGCCTCTCGCATCTCGGCTGCAGCGCGGACCGCCCGAAGTGCATCGTCCTCATGGACCTGGGGAACCCCGAAGACGGCCATGACGGCGTCCCCGATGAACTTCTCGACCCTGCCACCGTGGCGTTCGATCGCGGCACGCATCGCGTCGAAGTAGCGCTCCATGACGTGGCGGAGCGATTCCGGGTCGAGTGCTTCGCCCATGGCCGTCGAGCCGACCACGTCGCAGAACACGATCGTGACGGTCTTACGAACCTCAGAGGTGTGCTCAGCAGATGCGAGGGAAGCCGCGCACTCCCCACAGAACTTGTTCGTCTCGGGGTTGTCGTGTCCACACGCCTGACACCGAACCACCTGCGCAGCCTAGGCCGACGACGAAACCAGCGCGAGTTCGCCCGTCTGACGTGGCCGCGTTGACGGGTTCGGACCGTTCCAGTTGAATCACTCGAACATGGCCCAGGTGGACGATGTGAGGGCGGCGCAGGCGACCCCCACGTCTCCGGTGCGGTTCGGCACGATCCTGTTCTTGTCCTCCGAGCTGCTGCTGTTCGGCGGTCTGTTCGCGGCCTACTTCGGTCTCCGCTCGCGAACCACTCCGTGGCCGCCGGACGGGATCGACACCGACTGGAAGCTGGCGCTCGCAGGCACCGTCCTGCTGATGGTCTCCAGCTTCTGCCTGGCCCGCGGGCTCGATCACGCCTCGACGGGGCGGATCGATTCCCTGCGTCGCTGGACGCTGGCCACCATGGCGTTGGGCGCGGGTTTCCTCGCGCTGGAGGTCTGGGACTGGACGCACGTGCCGTTCGAGATCTCGAGCCACCCGTACGGCACCATGTACTTCACGCTGACCGGCATCCACGGTCTTCACGTGCTTGCGGGGCTGCTGGTGCTCTCGGTACTGCTTGGCCGGTCGTACCAGGGCGCCTACCACGCCGGGAACCTGGACGGCGCGCACTCCATGGCCTACTACTGGCAGTTCTGCGACGTCACGTGGATCTTGATCTTCCTGGTGGTGTTCGTCCTGCGATGACCCGCCGATCCGCCGAAGCTCGATTCCTGTCCCGCATCCTGCGGATCGGTCTCCTGCTGGCTGTCGGAGCCCAGATCCTGTGGTCTTTCACGCCGTCGCAGGGTCAATCGCGGTCGGCCACCGCCGTGCAGGGGCAGTCCCTGTTCGAAGCCAACTGCTCCACCTGCCACGGCCTCGGCGCCGAAGGCACCGGGAACGGCCCGAGCCTGCAAGGTGTGGGGGCGGCGGCGGTGGACTTCATGATCTCGACCGGCCGCATGCCGCTGGCGGCGCCGGATGACCAGCCGAACCGCCAACCGCCGAAGTTCACGGACAGCCAGATCGACGCGATCGTGGCCTATCTCGCCGAGATCGCACCCGGTGGACCGCCGATCCCGGACGTCGACATCTCGCGGGGCGACCTTCCGACCGGTGCGGCCTTGTTCCAGAACAACTGCTCGGGGTGTCATGCGGCCACCGGCATCGGCGACTCGGTGGGCGGCGGCCAGATCGCGCCCGACCTGGCGCCCGTCTCCGCCACGCAGCTCGGAGAGGCGGTCCGGGTCGGCCCTGGCCTGATGCCGGTGTTCGACACGGACAACCTCTCCCACCGTGACGTCGATTCGATCGCGGCGTACCTGTACTGGCTCCGTGACAACGGGGACGAGGGTGGCGTGCAGCTGGGTCGTGTCGGGGCGGTCGCCGAAGGGCTCATGGCGTTCGTGATCGGGCTCGGCTTCCTGATCGTGGTCCTCCGGTTGACCGGGAGCAAGACGTGAGGCGTCCCGACCGGTTGATCGCGGGCTGCTTCGTAGTGGCGATCGCGTCGGCGTTCGGCTTGTTCCTCGTGTACTTGCGCGGCGGTCAGACCCAGTTGGAGGGCGCGCTGCTCTTCCTCATGCTGGGCGGCATCGGTGCCGGGTTGTTGCTGTGGGCCAAGAAGCTCATGCCCCAGATCGTGGACGAGACTCAATCGCGCCACCACGGACCGGTTCCAGACGTTGAAAAGGAGACTGCGGCCGATACCGTGATGGGCGGCGTGGATGAGGTCAAGCGCCGCACGTTCCTGTCGCGGCTGCTGGTCGGCGCGGTCGGCGCCCTGGGGCTGGCGGCCCTGTTCCCGATCCGTTCCCTGGGCGAAGCGCCCGGCGACTCGCCCTTCTTCACCAAGTGGAAGCGGGGTTCGAAGCTGGTCGACGTCGAAGGCAACGTGGTGACGAGCGACACGCTCGCGGTCGACTCGTTCACGACGGTGTTCCCGGAGGGCGCCGTGGGCTCGGCCGACTCGCAAGCGGTGTTGGTCAAAGTGGAGCCCGACCTGCTGCAGCTGGCACCCGGTCGCGCCGGCGGTGCCCCCGAAGGGCTCGTCTGCTACTCCAAGATCTGCACGCACGCCGGATGTCCGCTCGGCCTGTACCTGGCCGAAACGCATGAGCTCCGATGCCCGTGTCACCAGTCGACGTTCGACGTGCTCAACGGCGCCCAACCCGTCTACGGTCCCGCCCCTCGCGCCTTGCCGCAGCTCCTCATCGAGATCGACGACGACGGGACGCTGCTCGCCACGGGAGACTTCACCGAACCCGTCGGCCCCAGCTTCTGGAACATCACGGACCAGCGCTCAAGTAGCGAAGCGATAGCGCATCCTGAGGAGCCGCGCTCAAGTAGCGAAGCGATAGCGCATCCTGAGGAGCCGTCATGATCACTCGGCGACTGGTCGAAGGGCTCGACGATCGGTTGGACGGCTCGTCGTTCATCGCGCGGAACCTCAAGAAGGTCTTCCCTGATCACTGGTCGTTCATGCTGGGCGAGCTCGCGATGTACAGCTTCGTCCTGCTGATCTTGACCGGAACGTTCCTCGCGTTCTTCTACGTGGCTTCGCCGGATCAGACCACCTACACCGGGCCTTACGAGCCGCTGCAGGGCCGGTCGGTGTCGCTGGCTTACGACTCCGTCTTACGGCTGTCGTTCGAGGTACGCGCCGGCCTGGTCATGCGCCAGACGCACCATTGGTCCGCCTTGGTGTTCATGGCGGCGATCGTGGCTCATATGATCCGGGTGTTCTTCACAGGCGCGTTCCGCAAGCCGCGCGAGATGAGCTGGCTCCTGGGCGTCGGCCTGGTGACGGCTGGCATCGGGGCGGGTTTCACCGGCTATTCGCTGCCCGACGACTTGCTGTCGGGCGTGGGGTTGCGGATCGCCTACTCGATCGCGCAGTCGATCCCCTTCGTGGGCCAATGGCTCGCCAACATGTTCTTCGGCGGCGAGTTCCCGGGCGACGCCCTGCTGCCACGGCTGCTCACGCTGCACATCTTCGTGATCCCCTTGGTGATCCTGGGCATGATGTCCGCCCACCTGGCCGTGGTGTGGCACCAGACACACACGCAGTTCCGGGCACCGGGCCGCAGCGAGGACACGGTGACCGGCACGCCCGTGTGGCCCAAGTTCGCGTTGAAGTCTGTCGGTTTGGCGTTCGTGACCTTCGGCACCCTCACGTTGCTCGGCGGGCTGTTCCAGATCAACCCGGTGTGGTTCTACGGACCGTACGTGCCGTACTCCGGACCGTCCCCCAGCCAGCCCGACTGGTACGCGGGGTGGTTGGAGGGGCTGCTGCGACTGTGGCCCGACTGGGAGTTCACGATCTTCGGCGTCACGATCGGCGAGCTGTTCCTGCCTGCGATCGTGGTGCCCGGCATCATGTTCACGTTGCTCGCGACGTGGCCCTTCCTGGAGGCCAGGTTCTCCGGAGACCACGACTGGCACAACTTCGCGCAACGCCCACGCGAGGCGCCGGTGCGCAGCGCCTTGGGCGCGGCCGCGGTCGCGCTCATGGTGGTGCTGTTCCTTGCCGGCAGCAACGACGTGCTCGCCAAGTACCTGCAGATCGAGGTGGACACGTTCAACACCGTGTTGAAGGTGCTGGTGTTCGTCTTGCCCGTGATGGCGGGCGCCTTCACGTTCGTGTTGTGCCGAGATCTGCACGACCGGCCGCGAGTGCCGGTCGATCGGCCCGGCGACATGACCGTCCGTCGAACCGAGGGCGGCGGCTTCGAGGAGATCCACGAGCCCGAGAACCAGGACGAGGTGGGCGCGTCTGATGCGTCGCGCTCGCGCGGTCGGTCGCGAGTGGGTCGCACTCGCGCTCTGGCTGGGTGGGGGGGCCTGCTCGGCATCGTTCGGCATGCCACGCGGCGTCAGCGGAAAAGCGCACGAGACGTTCACCCTGTGGCAGATCTTCTTCATCACGGCGATCCCGGTGGCGGGCTCGTGTATTTCCTCATCGTGTGGTCGCTGATCCGGTACCGGCGCCGGGGTTCGACGACCCGGACGGGCTCGGGTCCCAGCGAAGGAGAACGTGCCCCTAGAGATCGTCTACACGGTGGTGCCGATGGTGATCGTGGTGGCGCTGTTCATCATGTCGGTTCGTACCAACAGCCGGGTGACCGACGTCGTCGCCCAACCCCTCGTTGGTGGTGAGGGTCGAGGCTTATACGTGGGGGTGGCGGTTCGGCTACCCGGACGGTGTCGTAGTGGTGAGCCCTCCCAGCGCGGAGGACGCACGCGGAACCCGTGATGATGCTGCCGCAAGGCCGGACCGTGCGGTTCGAGCTGACCTCGAACGACGCGATCCACGCATTCTGGGTGCCGGAGTTCCTGTACAAGCAGGATGCGATCCCCGGTCGGACGTTCGAGTTCGACGTGACCCCCACCGAGCTGGGCACGTTCCAGGGGCATTGCGCCGAGTTCTGTGGCCTGAACCACGCCTACATGAACTTCAATGTGCAGGTGGTCAGTGGAGCTGACTTCGACGCCTGGTTGCAGCGGAGGCCGCATGACCACGACGGTCGAGCGTCCCCCGCAGGCCCAGCAGCCACCGCCCAAGCCCGGCATCGTCCACCGGCTGGTCTCCACCGACCACAAGAACATCGGCATCCTCTATTGCGTCACCGCGTTCGCCTTCTTCCTGGTGGGAGGCTCCCTCGCCGAGCTGATGCGCACCGAGCTGGCAGAGTCCAGTCGCCAGCTGTTCTCAACGAGAGCTACAACACGCTGTTCACGATCCATGGCACGGTGATGATCTTCTTGTTCGTTGCCCCGTTCGCGGCCGGGCTGGCCAACTACCTGATTCCGCTCCAGATCGGCGCCCCCGACATGGCGTTCCCCCGACTCAACCTGACCTCGTTCTACTTCTTCGTGGGCGCGGGATCCTGGTGCTGCTGGCGGGTGTCGCGTCGCGGGCCAGGCCGCGGCCATGGGCTGGACCGCCTACCCGCCACTGTCGGAGATCCGGCTCTCGCCCGGCGTGGGGCCGGACCTGTGGATCCTGGGCATCGCCATGGTCGCGATCTCCTCGTTCATGAACGGTGTCAACATCCTCACCACTGTGTTCTTGATGCGGGCTCCGGGATGACCATGTGGCGCCTGCCCATCTTCACCTGGAACATGGTCGTGGTCTCGATCCTGGGTCTGGTGGCGTTCCCGCCGGCGGCGGCCGGGCTCACGTTGCTGCTGATCGGCCGGCGGTTGGACGGACTGGCGTACAACGCCGCCGCCGGCGGCGACCCCACGATCTATCAGCACCTGTTCTGGTTCCTGGGCCACCCGGAGGTCTACATCTTGATCCTGCCGTTCTTCGGCGTGATCACCGAGATCATCCCGGTGTTCTCGCGCAAGCCGTTGTTCGGCTACACGGGCTTCGTGTTGGCGACGCTCACGATCGGTGCCCTATCGACGGGGGTGTGGGCCCACCACATGTTCACCACCGGCGTGGTCGACAACCCGTTCTTCTCCGCGATGACCTTGTTGATCGCGGTGCCCACGGGGGTCAAGTTCTTCAACTGGGTGGGCTCGATGTGGAACGGCAAGATCTGGCTGGCGGTGCCCATGCTCTTCTCGATGGGTTCATGCTGAACTTCCTGATCGGCGGGGTGACCGGCGTGATGCTCGCCTCACCCGCCATCGACTACCTAGCGCAGGACACCTACTTCGTGGTGGCGCACTTCCACTACACGATGCTGGGGGGCGCGGTGTTCGGCGTCTTCGCCGCGATCTACTTCTGGTTCCCGAAGATGACCGGCGCGATGCTCTCGAAGAGCTGGGGCGTGCCGTGTTCTTCCTGATGTTCATCGGGTTCAACCTGACGTTCTGGCCACAGTTCATCCTAGGACAACGGGGCATGCCGCGGCGCTATGTCGACTACAGCTCTGGCCTGGGGTACGACACGCCGAACCTGGTCTCGACCATCGGCGCCTACGTGATGGCGGTGGCGGTTCTGGTGTTCTTGGTGGACGTCTGGTCTTCGCTGCGGCGACGTCGCGAAGCAGGCGACGATCCGTGGGGTGGCTACTCGCTGGAGTGGGCCACCACGTCACCGCCCCCCGAGTACAACTTCGATCATTTCCCGCGGATCCGTTCGGAACGACCAGCCTACGACCAACGGCATCCGGGGGTCGCGCCGTGAGGATGGCGACCCGGTTCCTCGTCGTGCTGGTCGTGTTCGCAGCGGGGCCGGCGTCGTCTATTGGTTCATCACGTACGAGGTCGTCGGCACGATCTTGCTGCTGGCGTTCGCCTGCACGCCGGCCATCGTCGCGGTGTTCGCGATCCGCCACGGTGCGATGCGAGACCGCCGAAGCGAGGACGACCCAGAGGCCGATCCGCGGTCACAGGCGGGTGAGGTGTTGGGCCCGTTCCCGGCCGAGACCGTGTGGCCCATCTTCCTGGTGCTGGGCTCGATCACGATCGGGGCCAGCCTGATCTACGGGCTCATCCTGTTGCCGGTGGGTGGCGCGCTGTTCGTCTGGTCGATCGTGGGGTTCACCAGGGAGAGCCGTGGCTGAGATCACCGGGCCCTCTGACGTGTTGGTGATCTTCGGGATCACCGGTGATCTCGCGAAGAAGATGACATTCGTCTCGCTCTACCGGCTGGAGCTGCGCGGCGAGCTCAGGTGCCCGATCGTGGGCGTGGCGATCGACGAGTTGACCGACGACCGCTGCGCGACAAGCGCGCTCGTCGATCGAGGCGGCCGGCGAGGACATCGATGACACGGTGTTCGGCCGGCTCGCGGCGCGTATGTCCTACGTGGCCGGCGACTATGCCGACGCCCTGACGTACCGGACGCTCGCGGATCACCTCGGTGCGGTGAGCGTCCCACGTTCTACCTGGAGATCCCGCCGTCGCTGTTCGCTCGCGTGGTGCAAGGGCTGCACGGCGCGGGCCTGACCGCCGCCGCCCGCATCGTGATCGAGAAGCCGTTCGGTCACGACCTGGCCTCGGCGCGCGAGCTCAACGCCACCCTGCGAGCGCTGGTCGAGGAAACGCAGCTGTTCCGGATCGACCACTTCTCGGGCAAGGAGCCCGTGATGGACTTCATGTTCCTGCGGTTCACCAACGCGATCTTCGAGCCCCTCTGGAATCGCCGGTACGTGGAGGCGGTGCAGATCACGATGGCCGAGGACTTCGGCGTCGAGGACCGGGGCTCTTTCTACGATCCGGTGGGCGCGCTGCGCGACGTCGTTCAGAACCATCTGCTGCAGGTGCTGGCGCTGGTGGCGATGGAGCCACCCGCCGACGTCGACACGGAAACCCTCCGCAACAGGAAGCAGGAGGTCTTCCGCGCCATCCCCGACGCGGACCCGGACAACTACGTCCGCGGCCAGTACGAGGGGTACCTTGACGTCGCCGGCGTGTCGGCGGGCTCACAGACGGAGACCTTCGCGGCGCTGACCCTGCACATCGAGAACTGGCGCTGGGCCGGCGTGCCGTTCTTCATCAGGGCGGGCAAGGCGATGGCCGTGAATGCCACCGAGGTGCGGGTGGTGTTCCGGCGCGCGCCGTTGTTCGGGGCCATGAGCTCCCGCGTCCGTGCGGGGCCCAATCAGCTGGTGGTCCGCATCGATCCGGATCCCGGTGCGGGGCTCATGGTGCACGCCAAGCGGCCCGGGGAGCCCGTGGTGGACGAGGTCACGCTGGGCATGCTGTTCAGCCAGCAGGAAGGTGAGATGCCCACGCCATACGAACGGCTGCTCTCCGACGCGATGAGGGGCGAAGGCCAGTTGTTCACGCGCGAGGACTCGGTGGAGGAAACCTGGCGCATCGTTGAGCCGCTGCTGGACTCGCCGCCTCCGGTGATCGCGTACCCGAAGGGCTCGATGGGCCCAGACGGAGCCTCGGCGCTCGTCGCAGGGTTCACTCCGTGGCAACCACCCTGGCTCGCCGACACGAAGGAGCAGACGTGATGACGACGGACAACCCGATGCAGCTGGGCATGGTGGGCTTGGGACGGATGGGTTCCAACCTGGTGCGCCGCCTCATGCGCGATGGTCATCGGTGCGTCGTCTACGACGTGAAACCCGACGCCGTCACGACCCTGGAGGGTGAGGGCGCAACCGGCTCACGCTCGTTGGCCGAGTTCGTCGCCGCGCTCGAGCAACCCCGCGCGGTGTGGGTCATGGTGCCGGCCGGTGACATCACGAACAGCACCATCGAGGAGCTGGGCACGCACCTGGACCCCGGCGACATGGTGATCGACGGGGGTAACACCTACTACCGCGACGACCTTCGACACGCCGCGGCCCTGAAGGAGAAGGGCATCCACCACCTGGACTGCGGCACCAGTGGAGGCGTGTGGGGACTGGATCGTGGCTTCTGCCTGATGATCGGCGCTGAAGACGAGGTGTTCACACACCTGGAGCCGATCTTCGCGTCGATCGCGCCCGGCATGGGCGAGGCGTCGCGCTCGCCCGGTCGTGACGGCGAACCGTCCATGGCGGAGAAGGGCTACCTGCACTGCGGTCCCAACGGTGCCGGCCACTTCGTGAAGATGGTGCACAACGGCATCGAGTACGGGCTCATGGCCGCCTACGCCGAGGGGTTCAACATCCTGAAGAACGCCGACGCGGGCTCGGTGACACGCACGGCCGACGCCGAGACCGCTCCCATGGAGCATCCCGAGTTCTATCGGTACGACATCGATGTCGCCGAGGTCGCCGAAGTGTGGCGTCGTGGCAGCGTCGTGGCGTCATGGCTGCTGGACCTGTCCGCGATCGCGCTGCATGCCTCGCCCGACCTGGCTGGGTTCGAAGGTCGTGTGTCTGATTCGGGGGAAGGCCGGTGGACGGCGATCGCGGCCATCGACGAGGGCGTGCCCGCCCCGGTGCTGACCACGGCGCTGTACTCGCGGTTCGCTTCGCGCGACCTGGACCTGTTCGCCAACAAGGCGCTCTCTGCCATGCGCAAGGAGTTCGGCGGCCACGATGAGAAGGCCACGTGACGCTCGACGTTCATGTCCTGCCGGATCCCGATGCAGCGGCGAAGCTGGCCGCTGATGAGGTCGCGGCGTTGGCTCGTGAGAAGGTGGCGAACGTCGGCGGCTTCACGCTGGCGGTGAGCGGAGGTCACACTCCGTCGGCGATGTTCTCTGCGCTCCGCGATCTGGAGGTGCCGTGGGAACACGTCGAGATCTTCCAGGTGGACGAACGCGTGGCGCCGCCGGGTGATGCGGACCGCAACCTCACCCACACGATCGCGAGCCTGCCGCCACCTGCCGTCGGACAGCTGCATCCGATGCCGGTGAACGATGCAGATCTAGATGAGGCCGCGGCGCGGTACGCGGCATCGCTGCCAGAACGGTTCGACTTAGTGCATCTGGGTCTCGGCCCCGACGGCCACACGGCGTCGTTGGTGCCCGGCGATCCCGTGCTCGATGTGGCGGATCGCGACGTTGCGGTGACGGGGGACTACCAGGGTCACCGCAGGATGACGTTGACCTACCCGGTGCTCAACCGAGCGGCGCGTGTGTTGTGGCTGGTCACCGGCATCGGCAAGATCGATGCGCTACGGCGGAAACGTGCAGCTGATACGTCGATCCCAGCGGGCCGAGTCATGACTCCCGATCAGCGCGTGTTCTGCGACGAGGCCGCTGCAGGGGACGCCGGCGTCAGCTGATCAGTCGAACGTCCACCTGGCCGCCGCGCCCGATCAGCACAGCGGAAGTCATCGACGGCGGGAACAAGCCATGCGCCACGACGCCTGGTGCCGTGTCGAGACGCGCGGCGAGCGCCTCGGGATCGCTCACGTCCCCGTGGAAGTCGGCGATGATCCCGCCGTCGGGGCTGCGGGCCACGTCACGGAGCGTGACATCGCCGTTCGCTCGAAGATCGCGCACTGTGGCGGCGAGCCCGAAATCAAGCAGCTCCAACGGCACTGGATCACGGACGTGGTCCACCAGCTTCCCCGCGTCCACGATGACCACGAACCGGTCCGAAGCCGATGCGACACGCTTCTCGCGGGTGTGCGCCGCGCCGCCGCCCTTCACGACCCAGCCGGCATCGTCCACCTGATCCGCTCCATCGATCGCGATGTCGAGATGATCGAGCCCGTCGGGTCCTTCGAACGGTTCGACGTGCAGCCCCAGCTCACGCGCCTGGTCCTGGGTAGTGACCGACGTGGCGACGCATCGAAGATCCAGACCGAGAGCCGCCAACGCCGGCAACATGAACGCGACGGTCGAACCGGTGCCGAGGCCAACTCGCATGCCATCCTCGACCAGGGTCGCAGCATGCTCCGCAGCGATGCGCTTCTCACGCTCGACGTCGGGCCTAGGTGCTCCCACGCCGCGGGACGCTACCACCCCCGGCTCTCGCCGCTCGGGGATGTAACGCGGTCGTTACCCCAGGTTCGTCGTCGCGTCATGTCGCGCATCGATGATGGACCAAGGAGGTGAGCACGTGAGTGACCTCGCGACCGCATCTGTGCCGATCGATCCCGACGACGAGATCCTGCCCGATTGGTTGCTCGACGACGACGAGCCTGACGACGACCTGCTCGACGCGGATCTGACCCGATATCAGGGCCGGCGGCCCGGCTGAACGCATCACCGATCACCCTTGCTCTCCCCACAGCTGCCTCTTTCGCTACACGAAGCGCCTGATGAGCCGCTCGCTGCCGGTCTGGCGGGATTGCGGGGTTCGGTATGCTGTTCGCTCTGCGCCCCTAGCTCAGTCCGGATAGAGCGTCTGACTACGGATCAGAAGGTCGGGGGTTCGAATCCCCGGGGCGCGCCAATGTGATGTGTCGGAGCATCGTGGCCGGATGTGTCGGGGCATCGTAGCCGCGGCTCACGATCTCTGTGGCTGGTAGTCGCGCTCGGGATCGAGCGTGAGATGTCGGAGCAGCTCGCCGTCGAGGGACACGACCCGCACATCCAGATCCTTCACGAGCAGGATCACGCGCTTGCCCCGATGCGCTCGCCCCGATCCCGAGGTGATGCAGCTTCGTGCGGTGGCGAAGCGTCACCCGTCCGTGCTTGTCGATCCGATCCCGGCGCACCCGGACCCCGGCACCCACGACGATCTTCGGACCAGAGGGTCGCGCCTTGTCCCGTGCATCGAAGGCCGTCCTCGGCGGTCGGCGTCCCACGGCTCGGTGCGGCCTGACGTCGTTGTAGTAGGCGCAGAACCGATCGACCTGGGCTTGGAGCTCGCCGATCGAGGCGGGCTTGGGCTGCTTGGCCAGGAACGCCTTCAACGTCCGGTGGAACCGTTCGACCTTCCCACAGGTCTGGGGGTGGTAGGGACGGGAGTGCCGGTAGTCGATCCCCAGGGCGAGTAGCTCGGTCTGCATGACGTTGGGCCCACCACGGTGCCAGGTCGTGTAGACGCAGCCGTTGTCGGTGAGCAGGGCCGCAGGCAACCCCCAGGTCGCGCCGGCTGTCTGGAACACCTCGAGCACCGCGGGAGCGGTCGCGGTGCGCAGCACCCGCGATGCCACCGCCAGGCGCGAGTGGTCGTCTATGAAGTTCACGATCTCCACCTCGGTGGTATCCGCGAGCCGCCAGTGGGTCACGTCGGACTGCCAGCACTCGTTCGGCAGCTTGGCCTCGAACCGGATCCAGGAGCTGCGGGGTCGCTTGTGGGGCTCGGGGACCACGAACCCCCGACGCCGGAGCACCCGCCAGATCGTGGAGACCGAGGGGACCTGCTCGAGGCTCTGGCCCAGGTGGTAGTGGATCGTCTGGGCCCCCGCATCGAGCCCTCGATCGCAGAGCTCCTTGCGCAGCGCCACGATCTGATCCTCGAGCCCGATCGGGACATCGGTGCGGGATCGTCCCGGGCGCACGGGAGCGGGGCACGAGCGCCTCGTAGCCGCCTTCGCGGAACCGACCCACGAGCTTGCCGACGTAGCTCTTGGAGATCCCGTGGGCTTCAGCGACCTCCCGGTAGCTACGACCCTCCAGGACGACCGCGTCCACCACGTAGCGAGCCAGATCCATCGCAGACCCCCAAGATCGGTGTCCACGATGCTCCGACACATCTGTCCACTATCCGGTGAACTCCCAGACCTCGGGGCGCGCCGAAAAATCCGGGCCAGAGTGCGAGGCTACGCCTGGGTCCCCTCGAGCTCGACGGATCGCCGAATTTCGTCAGGGTACTTGACGACTCGGTCTCACGAACCAGGGGGCGCATACGCCAGTCAGCCCAAGGAGCCAGCAAGAAGATCACGATCGTCCAACCGATCCCGCGCTCGTTGTCGGTGCATGGAGTGCGTCTCGAAGACCAGCTCGATCATCGGCGAAGCACCCTAGGTAGCAACGAAGACGACGGAGTCACTGTGGGCCACGAGCGGGCCATCGAAATCCGGAAGACGCTCGGCGAGGTCGGCTCGCGTGATCGTCGAGGAGATGTAGATCCGGACCTCCTCGCGGTTCGGGAACGTCACAACACCACGCCCGAGTCGAACCTCGACGTGCTCGAACGACTTTCCGAGGATCGCATCTCCGTTCTCGCGGGAGAAGGACAGCTGGACTTCAGCGTCGCCCACCAGCTTCCACACCTCTCGCAGGTGGTCAGCGCCGTAGGTCATCGCGACCAGTCTCCCGCCAGGGCGGAGCACTCGCGCCAGCTCCTGGACCGCGACCCCAGGGTCGGGCAAGTGGTAGAGCATGCCGTGCGCAACGACGGCGTCGAACTCGTCATCGGAGAACGGCAGACGTCGAGCATCCACCCTCGCCGCCGGAAGGTCGCGCTGTCGCAGAAGGGTCGTCATCCGAGGTGACAGATCAGTGGCCGTCACGCGCGCCCGGACACCGTCACGGATCCGCACGGCCATATCACCCCATCCAGCGCCGACCTCCAGGACATCCCGGGGTTCGGCCTCCGCGACCGCCTGGTAGGTGAGCTCGAAGCTGTCGGGCCCGTCGAGGAACTCTCTCCATACGCGAACCCGCGCCGCCAACCGTTGCTCGCTGGCGTACTCAGACTCCACCGTTGCTCGATCGGACAGACCTGGCCGCGATTCCCTATCCGGCATGGCGGCAAGGTCTCGAGGCTCGGTTAGGTGCCGACGTAGGCCGCGAGGTGCTCGCCGGTGAGGGTGGAGGGAGCGGCGACGAGGTCGGCAGGTGTGCCCTCGAAGACGATCCTTCCGCCGTCGTGGCCGGCGCCGGGACCGAGGTCGATGATCCAGTCGGCGTGGGCCATGACCGCCTGGTGGTGCTCGATGACGATGACCGACTTGCCGGAGTCGACGAGCCGGTCGAGCAGGCCGAGCAACTGCTCGACGTCGGCGAGATGGAGGCCGCTGGTCGGCTCGTCGAGAACGTAGACGTCCCCCTTGTCAGCCATCTGGGTGGCCAGCTTCAGCCGTTGCCGCTCGCCGCCGGACAGGGTCGTGAGCGGCTGCCCGAGGCTGAGGTAGCCAAGCCCCACGTCGGCGAGCCGATCGAGGACCTTGTGCGCGGCCGGTGTGCGCGCTTCGCCCGCGCCGAAGAACTCCTCGGCCTCGATCACCGGCATCGCGAGCACCTCGCTGATGTCCTTGCCGCCGAACCCGTACTCCAGGACCTCGGCTTGGAACCGCTTCCCCTCGCACTCCTCGCAGGTGGATTCGACGGTGGCCATGACGCCCAGGTCCGTGTAGATGACGCCGGCGCCGTTGCAGGTGGGGCAGGCGCCCTCGGAGTTGGAGCTGAACAGCGCCGGCTTCACGCCGTTGGCCTTCGCGAACGCCTTGCGGATCGGGTCGAGCAGGCCGGTGTACGTCGCCGGGTTGCTCCGCCGTGAACCGCGGATCGCACCCTGGTCGATCACCACCACCCGTCGCGGCCGGCCACCGAGCCCTGGATCAGGGAGCTCTTGCCCGAGCCGGCGACGCCGGTGATCACGCAGACCACTCCGAGCGGGATGTCGACGTCCACGTCCTGGAGGTTGTGCGTCGACGCGCCGCGGATCTCCAGCGCTGCCGGAGGAAGATCGCACCGATTCCTTGAGGGCCGCCCGGTCGTCGAGATGGCGGCCGGTCGTGGTGTCACTCGCCCGCAGCCCCTCCACGGTGCCCTCGAAGCAGACGGTGCCGCCGTCCGTGCCGGCGCCGGGACCCAGGTCGACGGCGTGGTCGGCGATCGCGATCGTCTCGGGCTTGTGCTCGACGACGAGCACCGTGTTGCCCTTGTCCCGCAGCTGCAGCAGCAGCTCGTTCATCCGCTCGATGTCATGCGGGTGCAGGCCGATCGTGGGCTCGTCGAAGACGTAGGTGACGTCGGTGAGCGACGAGCCGAGATGGCGGATCATCTTGGTGCGCTGTGCCTCTCCCCCGGACAGTGTTCCCGACGGCCGGTCGAGCGAGAGATAGCCCAGGCCGATCTCCGCGAACGAGTCGAGCAGGTGTTGCAGCCCTGTGAGCAGCGGAGCCACCGACGGCTCGTCGAGGCCCCGGACCCAGTCAGCCAGGTCGCTGATCTGCATCGAGCAGACGTCAGCGATGTTCTTCCCCTCGATCTTCGACGACCGGGCCTCCGTGCTGAGCCGGGTGCCCTCGCACTCGGGACAGGTCGTGAAGGTCACCGCCCGTTCCACGAAGGCGCGGATGTGGGGCTGCATCGCGTCGACATCCTTGGAGAGCATCGACTTCTGGATCTTGGGGATCACGCCCTCGTAGGTGAGGTTGATGCCCTCGACCTTGATCTTGGTCGGCTCCCGGTAGAGCAGGTCGTGGAGCTCCTTCTTGGTGAACTTCTTGATCGGCTTGTCCATGTCGAAGTAGCCGGAGCCGCTGAAGATGCGGCCGTACCAGCCGTCCATGCTGTAGCCGGGGATCGTGAGCGCGCCCTCGCTGAGCGACATGCTGTCGTCGTACAGCGCGGATCAGGTCGAAGTCGGTGACCGAGCCCATGCCCTCGCAGCGCGGGCACATGCCGCCGAGACGGTTGAAGGTGGCCTTCTCGGTCTTCGTCTTGCCGGCGCCGCGCTCGACGGTGATCGCACCGCTGGCCTTCACCGAAGGGACGTTGAACGAGTACGCGTTGGGCGAGCCGATGTGCGGCTTCCCGAGCCTGCTGAAGAGGATGCGCAGCATCGCGTTGGCGTCCGTGGCGGTGCCGACGGTGGAGCGGGGGTTGGAGCCCATCCGCTCCTGGTCGACGATGATCGCCGTCGTCAGGCCATCCAGCACGTCGACCTCCGGCCGCGAGAGCGTCGGCATGAATCCCTGCACGAAGGCGCTGTAGGTCTCGTTGATCATCCGCTGCGACTCCGCGGCGATCGTGCCGAACACCAGCGAGCTCTTGCCCGAACCGGAGACGCCGGTGAACGCCGTCAGCCTGCGCTTTGGGATCTCGACGCTGACATCCTTCAGGTTGTTCACGCGCGCGCCCTGCACGCGGATCAGATCGTGGCTGTCGGCTTTGCTCGGGAGTCGTGTCTTTCGCGACGCTCATGGGCTGGGCTCAGCGCAACGCCTTCTTCACGAGCGCGGCGATCTTCGTCTCCTCGGCAGCGGTCAGCTCCTTCAGCTCCGAAGGCGACCGGCCACAGGGCGCCCTGGTCGAGGTTCGCCTCGTCGCTGAAGCCGAACGTCGCGTACCTCGAGTCGAACTTCTCCGCAGGCTGGAAGAAGCAGACGACCTTGCCGTCTTTGGCGTACGCGGGCATCCCGTACCAGGTCTTCGGCCAGAGGTCCGGCGCGGAAGCGGTGACGATCGCATGGAGCCGCTTGGCCATGGCGCGATCTCGTCCCTTCATCTCGGCGATCGCCGCGAGCAGGTCGCGTTCCCCGTCCGCCTTGTTCTTGTTCGCGCGCGCTTCCGCCTTCATCTCTTGGGCACGAGCCTTCATCGCAGCCCGTTCCTCGGCGGTGAATGCCTCAGACTTGCTCGCGGTGGTGCGCTTGGCGGACCTCTGCGTGGTCTTCTTCGCGCGTTTCTTCTCAGCCATCGCGATGCACCTCCTTCGTGGTCTTGCTCATCGTGTCTCCAACGTTCATCTATCCGAGCCAGACGCTGTCGCGCATGAGCGTACGGCCGGGGATCTCATCCGCCTCGCGCCACGCCTGCACTCGCACAGGCCGCAGGACGAAGAAGACGTAGCCCGCGTCGCGGCGCGGGTCCCAGTCTGCCTGCGCAGCGAATGCCTCCCCCAGCGCATCGTCGGCCGCGACGTCGACCGCCGTCTCGAGGACGGCGTCGATCATCACCAGGTCGCGCGTCGGTCCGACGGCGAGTCGGGTCTCGCCGGACGCGGTCAGGTTCAGCGCCGTGACCGATGTTCCCTCGACCGCGATCACCACCCGCTCGTCCACCCAGGCGAGCGACACGGGCACGAGGTGGGGCGCGCCTGCGGTCGACGCCGTGGCGACCCACACGTCGATCGCAGGGGTCGCGAGCATGGCCAGCGTGTTGGCCTTGCGGGTTTCGCGGTCGCGGGCAGCCATCCTCAGGCTCAGGTCAGCTCCTGGATGCGGACCAGTCTACTTCCGGGTCGTCGTGCGGGAGAAAGCTCTCGTTGATGGTCATGTCCATGGGGGTCAGGTTACGTGCAGCGACGAGCAGCGGACCTCGAAACAGACCTCGGTGACGCTGAGGTCGCCACGGCCCAGCCCAGTGATGACGCGCCGGTACTGCGCCGCGTCGGGTCTGGTGGTCACTGGGACCGAGCTAGCTCTTCTTCCTCGTCTTTCGTGTAGGCGACTTGCGGCGTGTGGTCGACTTCTTCTTGGCGGACGACCGCTTGGCGCTCGCTGATGTCGTCCGATTGGTGGAGCCGGGCTTGCGGCCGCGTTTGGGGACACGTGAAGGCTCGAGCAGCTCGTCAAGGTGGGTGCTGCAGTAGTCGCGTTGCCGGTTCCCTCGGGACGAGCGGATCGTCACCGTTTCGGCCGCGGGCCTGCCGCATGTGTCGCACACCAACATCACTCGTTCAGCCATCGGAACTCGCTGCCCCTTCCAGGTTCATCAGTCCGACAAGGATAGAGAGGGGCAGATCTATTCTGTCGAGTTTCGCTGAAGTGCGATGGTGGATCGGGGACCGCCGTCCCCTTTGAATGGTCAGCTACCTTGACTATCTACTCGGTGGAGATGACCAGCTTGCCCAGGGTGTGCTCGTTCGTGAAGGCCTGGAGGGCGTCGGCGGCATCCTCCAGACGGTAGGTGCGCTGGATCGGATCGCGGAGCGTGCCCTCGGCCACCAGCTTGCCGAGGGTGTCCAACAACTCCGGGTCTCCGCCGACGTTCGAGACCGCGACCCCACCGATCTCGGTGGAATGACCGGCAGCGCCGATGGACGAAGCCGCTCGACCTTCCTGGCGGGCGAGCGCAGCGAGCTCCGCGAAACCGATCGGGTCACGGTTCACCAGGTCGATCACACCATCGACACCGTCCGGGTGGCGCTGCCTTATCGTGCCCACGAGGTCAGCCGTGTAGTCGACGATCGCGGCTGCTCCCAGGTCGGTCACGAACTTCTCGTCGCCCGGACGGATCGAGGCGATCACGTGCGCGCCCCTCGCGGCGGCGATCTGGACCGCGAAGCTGCCGACGCCTCCCGTGGCGCCGACGATGAGCCGCGATCGCCTTCTGCCGGTTCGGAGCGTTCACCGCCCCGAGCGCAGTCGTTCCGGCGACCCCGACGGGTTCACCGCCTGGGCGTCGTTCACGCCGTCGGGGGTGAGGGCGATCGCCGCGGCCTGAGCTGCGACGAGTTCACCGAAGGTGCCGTCGTGGATCACCGGCTTCGCCCCCATCGTGCCGAACACGCGATCGCCAGGTGAGAAGCCCGCGACGTTTGCGCCGACCGACTCGACCACTCCTGCCACGTCCATCCCGATCACGGCCGGGAACTCGTAGGGGAGGTAGTCCTTCATCGCGCCACTGGCGACGACCGCGTCGTAGGCGTTCAGCGACGCGCCACCGACGTGGACCACGACCTCACCCGTTGCTGGCTCCGGTGCCGGCACGTCGAGCATCGAGGGTGGGACACCGAAGTCGGTCAGCGCGAGCGCTCTCATCGACGCAGCGTAGCTGCTACCGGCGGAGTTGCGCGTCGGCGCACGAAGGCAGACGATGAACCGCGCGAGCGGGTGTCGAGAGAGGGAGGATCCATGAGGCGCTGGCGGCTGGCGATTTCGTTCATCGGTGTTGCGGTGATCTCCGGGTCAACGTTCTCGGCCTCGGCGTTGCCGCGGGGCGGGTTCACGCATCGTGCACCGGTGGTCACCACCGCCGCCAGCGAGTTCGGCCGGCGACCGACAACTCGTACGTGGCGTGGAGCGCGAACACGGTTCGGCGACCGAGGCGCTTCAACGTGTACTTCAGCCCGGTGGCGGCCCGAAGCAGCGGGTCAATCCGCCTGGCACCGGGGGGCGACCGGCGGCATCGACGGAACGGAGCTCATCTACTCGGAGACCGACGCCGGAACGAACGACCTGGTGCTGTACAGACATGGCCACCCCAGACCGTCCTGCCGATGCCTCCGGGCGTGAACACCGGTCGCGACGAGTTCAACCCGAGCAATTCCGGCGACAACCTGCTGTTCGAGCGGGATCGGTTCGCCCGTCGTCACAAAGTCGAGCGCATCGTCCTCTACAACACGTTGACTGACTCCGAGATCATCCTTGTCGAGACCGAGAAGAGGAGCAAGACCCTCATAGCCGGTCAAGTGAACGGCAATTGGGCCGTCTACTTCGTCTGCGGGAACCGGGTGTGCAACGTCTTCCGATACAACATCTCGCTCGCCGTGACCTCCAAGGTCCCGAACCCCGGGAACAGGCAGCAGTACGCATCGTCGATAACCGAGGCCGGGGTCGTCTACTTCGTTCGCTCGGGGGTCGCATGCGGTCAGAACGTGAGGTACATGACCTGGGACGGACTGACGGACCCTGTGCTGTTCCTCGATTTCCCGGACGGCAGGGACTCATTCGACGGATTCATCGATGACACAGCGAGTTCGATTACAAGCGGTAAGTTGCGCTGCCGGGATTTCACGTCCTACATCCATAACAAGTCGATCGTGTAGGCGGGACCGCCGAGCCATCCGATGCGGTGGGGGCAGTAGACTGGTGGGGCACGCTCAACGAGCCGCCAAGGGGGTGTCCGCCACCCTCTGCCCTACTTCCCGGTAATCCCTCCGAAGGGAAGGGCACATGACGTCACGGGAGCAAGACATCTGATCAGCGCCGCGCTCGGATCGATCCCCCCAGGCCGGCTCGAAGCTGGTAACCGTGTCGTCGCCGAGATGGGAGGAACCTTCGGGCGAGCATCTCCTGACTCGGCTGGTCGGCGACGGCGGGAATCCTTGGCAGGTGAAGGGCTACTTCCACGACGGATTGAACATCAGGTGGCCAGATGCCGACGGCGAGTCCCAGCATCACGATCTGGGACATCAGGGGTTGGATGCGGGTCAGGTGACCTCAGCGATCGAGTTCGAACCAGACGGAATTCGGCTTGTCCCGAACGGCTCCCCAACGGTCTGAGAGACGCTCGACCAACACCAGCCCCCAACCGCCGATGCCTCTCGGCGCGGGTGCCGGCAGATCGAAGCCCGCGCCCTCATCCGAGATTGCCACCCGCACCCGTTCAGGCGTCAGGTCCATATCCAGTCCGATGGAGTCGGACTCGGTGAGGCCCGAATGCCGGACGCTGTTGGTAACGAGCTCGCTGGCGAGCAACGCGGCGTCCTGGGCCAGCTCCGGGGGGCACTCCGGGGCCAGGAAGTCATCGACGAGCCGTCGAGCGAAGGCCGGAGCGATGGAGTCTGCCGGGAAGCTCGTTGAGAGGTCGGGCATAGGTTCCTGTCCTCGTTCGCTCGGGTTGGAGCAGGTGCACAGGGTTCCGGTCGCTACATACCCTCTTCGCCCGTAAACTATGCCGCCCTGATCGGAACAACCGAGGAGGCCCCACATGGCGTTGTTCCATCTCGAAGGTGCCGACACCGACGGTGTCCACCAGATCAAGCTCAGTGGGGAGTTCGATCTGGCGGCCCTCCCGCAGGCTGAACGCGCGCTCGAAGACGCACTGGATACTTGCCGGTCGATCGAGGTCGACCTGCGGGGCCTCACCTATATCGACTCTTCAGGGATCCGGGCGCTCACGGTCGCCTGGGAGCAGAGCCGAACCATGGTGGGGGAGTTCTCGATCATCCCTGGACCGCCAGCGGTGCAGAGGGTGTTCGAGATCACTGGCCTCACCGACATACTTCCGTTCGCGACCGAGCCGAGCGCCGGTGAAACCGAAGGGGCAACGGATCCTGTCTCGTACCGGTGGGACTGATCCATCCGAGACCTGGCCGAAGCTACGGCGCCGGCGGTACCCCACTCCAACCGGGTGGGGCTGGTGAGCACAAGGCGCGCAATCGATCGTGGAGTCGATCGGTCGTGTCGGCAACAGTCGGGTCCTCGACCAGATCCTCCAGCTCGAAGGGGTCGTGCTTGAGGTCGTACAGCTCGCGCTGGCCGTCCATGTAGTACACGTACTTCCAACGGTTGGTTCTCACCGCGCAGTACGTGGGGATGCGCCCTCCCACGTGCTCGATCAGGAAGCCCGTTCGCCATCGACCCGATCGATGCTTGAGCAGCGGCACGATGCTGAGGCCGTCGGGGCGCTGCAACCCGACGCCGGCCAGGTCCGCGACGGTCGGAGCCAGGTCGATGTTCAGCACGAGCCGGTCATCGACTCGTGCCCGCCGCAGGAGAGCGTCGTACCGCACGACCATGGGAACGCGGATGCTCTCCTCGTACGGCGCCTCCTTGCCCGCGCAGACGATGCTCGCCCAGATGGATGCCGTTGTCGGACGTGAAGACGATCAGGGTGTGGTGCAGCTCGCCGGACGCTCGCAGCGCCGGACGACGCGGTGCACCGCATCGTCGACGGCTCCGAGGCTCTCCAGCTGTGCCCGGCGGAACTCGTCGAATCGGTCCTCCCGGTTCGCAGCGATGTCCGGGATCGCCTGTACCCAATCCGGCTTGTCCGAGATATCGGCTTCCGCGAAGCTCGGCGGGCGCAGAGGTCGAGCCGACGTGTGCGAGCGACGGTCTCGCGGTGCCGGCGATCGCCGGCTTGTGCGGAGCGCTCGGCGCGAGGTAGAGGAAGAACGGCGCTTCGCTCCCCTCGATGAACCGCTCCGCGCGATCGGCGAGAACGTCGGTCGAGTAGTCCTTGCGCGCGTGTCCGTAGCGGCGGATCCTGCCATCGACCGCCATCGTGTAGTCGAAGTACGGCGCGTTGGCGGCTCGGCCGTTGAATGAGGCCCACCGATCCCAACCGGGCGGCGCCTTCGGCCCTTCATAGTGGTTCAGGTACTTGCCGAACAATGCAGTGCGGTAGCCGGCATCCTGCAACCGGGTCGCGATCGTGTCCGACGGGTCGAACGCATCGACGCCGCCGAGCGGTGGACGGTTCGTGTAGACGCCCGTCCCGTGGGAGTAGAGGCCGGTCAGGATGCTGGCGCGGCTGGGGCAGCACACCGGGTTGACCACGAAGGCGTTCTCGAAGGTCGTGCCGTGGTGGATCAGATGCCTGCGCACCCAGGGCATGTACCGCAGCGTGTCCCACCGCTGGTCGTCGGTGACGATCACCACGATGTTCGGCCGGCCCCGGGCTCCCTCGATCCCGGTCCTGGCCGCCGAGGCCCGTGCCGAATCCGCTCGCCAGTGTCGCGATCGAGAACAGCGCGACGCACATCGCGAGCGCTGCGGTCGCCAACGAGCGCCGCTTGAATGAGGACGAGGATGCCGTGTTCATGCTCCTGCCTTATCGGCTCTGAACGCCTGTAGGGTGAGACGCCTCAGACCATGCGAGTCGTTGCGTTCGCGTGCAAGGACGCACGACCGGCAGGAGCCGAGAGATTCCACGTGCATGATTGACAGCGTGCCGTTGCGCCGGAAGATGGAGTCGAGATCGTCCAGGGGAAGAGGGGGAACGGCATGCGCAGGAACATCGTGTTGCTCGCGGTCATCGCGAGCTTTGGGGTCGGCGCCTTCGCCATGAACGCCACGGCGGGTGTGCAACGTGGAGGCGCGACGGTGACGCAGCGCGTCGCCGATCTGGAGGAACGGGCCGATAAGCAGGCTCGCGCCATCGCAGATCTGAGGAAAGACATCACCCAGCAGCGCGGAACCATCCAGCGGCTCCTCGACTTCCGGACACGCACGACTCGATGGATCAACCAAGTCCAACAGCGCATCTCGAAGCTCAATCCTCGAGGCGTGTACACGGGAGCGGTCGACAACAGCCAGGTGAAGGTGGGCGGCGACCCGCAGGGTTGCGGCGGCATGGCTGGCTGAGTGGAACGCCACCGCCAAGTCACTGGGCTGCGTCACCGCTCCGTAGCACCCTCTCCCGACGGCGGGTTCCATAGCCTTCGCCTCTGGGCGCCAGCGTGCGCTCGTATGCTCAGTACGTGACCGGGCTCGCCTCGCGCATCGGCATCCTCGCGCCGTTCCGCATCCGCGACTTCCGCTTGCTGTGGACGGGCATGTTCGTGTCGATGGTGGGCGACGGGTTCTACTTCGTCGCCATCGCGTGGCAGGTTTTCGACCTGTCGGACAGCCCGTCGGCGCTCGCGTACGTCGGTCTCGCCTGGAGCCTGCCACAGGTTCTGTTGGTGTTCCTGTCGGGTGCGCTCGCCGACCGGCTCGATCGCCGTTTCCTCATGATCGCCGGCGACCTGATCCGTTGCGCCGCCATCGTGACGGTGGGTGTGCTGTCGATCGCCGGCGTCCTGACGATCCCGATGATGGTGGGCCTCGTCATGGTGTTCGGTGTGGGACAAGCGCTGTTCCAGCCGTCGTTCCAGTCGATCGTGCCGTTGATCGTGCCGCCCGGAGGATCTGGTCCGTGCCAACTCCGTCGACCAGTTCGTGCGGCCGTTCGCGTTGATGGTGCTCGGGCCGGCGCTGGGTGGCGTCGTCGTCGGCACGGTGGGGCCTGGGTGGGCGTTCATCGCGGACGGCGGCACGTTCGTGTTCTCCGCCGATCATGATCGCCGCCATGCACAGCCGAGCGGTCGATCGTTCGCAGGAGGAGCCCTCTTCGCTGTGGGCCGACATGCGCGAGGGGCTCGCGTTCGTTCGCCGTACTCGGTGGTTGATGATCCTTTCGGCTCCGCGGTCCTCAGCCTGTTCGCGGTGTGGGGCCCGTGGGAGACGCTCATGCCGTACATCGTTCGCAACGACCTAGGCTCAGGCGCCGCTGGGGCTGGGCGCGGTGTACGCGGCCGGTGGTATCGGGGCCATCTCGGTGGCGCTCTGGTTCGGGCAGCGCGGGCGATTGCCGCGCCGGGCCATGTCGCTCCTCTACCTGACATGGGCCGCCGCCATGTTCGCGACCGCGGGGTTCGGGGTGGTGACCGAGCTGTGGCAGGCGATGCTCTTCAGTCTGGTCGCCGGAGGGTTCCATCGCCGCGTTGGTGATCATCTGGTTCACGGTCTTGCAGCGTCTGGTGCCGCCCGAACTGCTAGGACGCGTCACAGCCTTGGATTGGATGATCACGATCGCGGGGGTGCCGCTGTCCTTCGCTGCGGTCGGACCCACTCGCCGAAGCGATCGGTGCCGACGCGACCATGATCTGGGCCGGAGTGGCCTGGCGGCCTCGTCACGATCGCCGCCATGTTCATCCCGGGAGCTCGCAGGCCTGAGCAGGATGGCTCGCTAGGCGAACCGGTGGTCGGGGATGAGGGGGAGGCCGGGGGCGAGCCCCGGCCTACGGTGTCTGCCGAACCTTCACCGGGCGCCCGCTAGACTCGAAACATGGAGTACACGAAGGTCGGTCGCCTCGGCCTGGTCGTCAGTCGGATGTGCCTGGGAACGATGAACTTCGGTCCGCACTCGTCCAGGAAGAGTCGCACGCGCTCATGGATTCGGCCATCGCGCACGGCATCAACTTCTTCGATACCGCCAACGTGTACGGCCGGCATCTGGGTGTCGGCACCAGCGAGGACATCATCGGCAAGTGGTTCGACAAGGGAAGCGGGCGTCGCGACAAGGTCGTGCTGGCCACCAAGGTCTACGGCACCATGGGCGATTGGCCCAACGAATCCCGGCTGTCGAAGCTGTCGATCATCCGGCAGTGCGAGGAGTCGCTGCGGCGCCTGCGCACCGACACCATCGACCTGTACCAGATGCATCACATCGACCGGAACGCGTGGTGGGACGAGATCTGGGAAGCCATGGAGCAGCTCAAGCGCCAGGGCAAGATCCTGTACGTGGGCTCATCCAACTTCGCCGGCTGGCACATCGCCCGGGCCAACGAGCTGGCGGGCGACCGGCATTTCCTGGGGCTGACCACCGAGCAGTCGGTCTACAACCTCACCGCGCGAACGATCGAGCTCGAGGTGATCCCCGCGGTGCAGGAGTACGGCATGGGTCTCATCTGCTACAGCCCGCTGTCGGGAGGCCTGCTCGCCGGCGCGCTGCAGAAGGTCGAGGCCGGCCGTCGCGGCGAGGAGTACATGCGAGGCGAGATCGAAGCCAACCGCGCCAAGCTGCAACCGTGGGAAGCGCTGTGCGCCGAGCTCGGTGAACGTCCTGCCGATGTCGCCCACGCGTGGCTGCTCCACCAGCCCGCGGTCACGGCGCCGATCATCGGGCCGCGCACCGAAGAACAGCTACTGGGTTCGCTGCGTGCGCTGAACATCAAGCTGTCGGCGGAGGTGCTGGCGAAGCTGGATGAGATCTTCCCGGGCCCGGGCGGCCCGGCGCCCGAAGCCTACGCCTGGTAGGCGTCCTTCCGACGACTGCGTTCTCGTTGCAGCTCGCGCGCGCGATCGGTCTCGGCGTCCAGCGGGCACGTCGTACTTCAACCGGAGCCACAGGTCGTACAGGAACCATGCCAGCATCACGACCAGGATCGGGTGCCCGATCGCCAGGTCGATGTGCATCCACTCGGGCAGCCGGAAGTTCTCGGTCGTGAGTTGCGCGGTGACCAACGCCAGGAACGAGAACTCCAGCGTGCGCCGAGGCACCAGGGGCAGGGCCCACGCGACCGGGAGCATCCACGCGAAGTACCACGGGAACAACGTGGGGGAGAACAGCATCATCAGCAGGAACGACCATCCCCAGGCCGCGGCCAGGAACGAGAGCGATCCTTCCCGAGCGTGGCGGATCACCTGGCGAAGCACGACGTAGAGTCCGGCCGCCAGGGCGGCCACCATGGCGATCCGAGCAAGCACCACGCCGACGGTGGCGCCCACGTCGCCGGCCACCACGCGCCCGATCGATTCCAGGATGCGTTCGACCAATGCGGGCGGCGCGATCCATGACCCGTGCTGCGCAAGCTCGACCATGCCCAGCGTGGGGTTCTGCCACGAGATGAACGGCAGCACCGCCACCAGGCCGATCGCGGCGACCGTGCCGATGTGGGTCACGAGCACGCGCGCGCGTCGTTCGGGCGCGGCCCGGCTCGCGATGTAGGCGATCAGCAGGATCAGGGGGACCACGGCCGAGACCTTCACCAACGCGGCCGCGGTGAGCGCGACGGTGGCGGGCAGCGCGCGGTCGGTGGCGATCAGGTAGAGCGCTGCCGCCACGCCGAGCATGACCAGCACGTCCACGTGACCGCCGCCCACGGTATGGAACAGGATCACCGGGTTCAGCCCGATCATCGCGGCGGCGTACGTAGTCTTGGAAGGCCGGATCCGATCCACGGTCTTGATGACGAACCACACCGAACCCAGGCTGGCGGCCACCGCGATCGCACGGAACGCCACGATGACGTCGGGGATCGACCGGAACACCGCCGTGATCGCGCCCGACATGCCGGACGAACACGGGTCCGTACACCGACGGCGTCTCGCGCCAGTCCGGCCACGTGAACCGGAACAGGTCGTTGGCCGGGTAGTCGGCCGGCGTGTTCACGTACGGGTTGCCGCCGTAGCGACTGAGGATGCGTCCGTAGTAGGCGTAGCTGAACACGTCCCTCGAGAGCAGCAGCGGCAGCAGCAGGATCGCCACGTGGTAGGCGATCGTGAGCTTCACCACGGTTCGAGTCGTGATGAGGCCGCGCTCGGCCGCCCACAACACCAGCAGGAAGCACACGCCCGCACCGATCATGGCCGCGAACCCCAGCGCGATCAGGATGCCGTGCGGTAGCCGGTCCAAGAACAGCAGCTTCGCGAGCAGCTCGAGCGGGCCGTTCCCCTGGCTCTCGGGCAGCACCGGGTGGTAGGGCGAACCCGGCGTCGCCGCGATCAAGATCACGATGCTCATGCTGATGATCGAGGCGGTCATGGCACGACGCGCAGTGAGCCAGGATTCGAGCGGTCGGAGCAGGGCAACGCGATGCGGCATGGTCGGTGGAGCTTACAGGGCGGCCTGGATCTCGCGGGCGGCCGCGGTCACCGCGGGAGCGTAGTGGCGTCCCCGGAGCTGGCCGATCCGGTTGGCCGGACCGGACACCGACACCACCGCGATGAGGGAGCCGTGCTCATCGAAGACGGGACCGCTCACCGAGGCGACCCCTTCCTCGCGTTCGCCGATCGAGTCCGCCCACCCGCGCCGTCGGGCGGTGGCGATCTGGCGGAGGAGCCGGTCCAGCACGTCGGGTTGCAGGTCGGCGATGATGTTGGCGACGTCCGGTGGCGTTCGCCCAGGCCAGGAACACCTTGCCGGCCGACCCGCGCGTCAGGGGCAACGCGGAACCGACGTGCACGATGGTTCGGAGCTCGCTCGCCGATTCCACGGAATCCACGCACAGGCGGACGTCTCCGTCGCGCACATAGAGCTGGGCGCTCTCGCCGGTCGCTCGAGCGAGTCGCTCGAGGGAAGGGTGGGCCAGGTCGCGCAGCGGCAGGTTCTTCGCGGCGCTGTCGGCGAGGCGGAGCAGCCTGGTTCCCAGGGCGTAGCCGTGCCCTCCCACGTGCATCAGGAGTCCGTGGGCCTCCAGGGCTCGGATCAAGCGGTGAGCCGTGGACCGGGTGAGGCCGGTGGCGCGGACCACGTCGGTGAAGCTGCGCGCCCCGCCTTCGACGGCATCCAGCACGTCGAGCGTGCGATCGAGGGTGCCGACGCCCGTCTCCGGGGGGTCGGTTCGGCGCTGGCTGGGGGTGCTGCGGTCGCCGTCGTCGGGAACCACCTGCTATCCTCCCGCGCACGTGTTCCAAATAGCGGAACAAAGTTCCAAATAGTGGAACAACGGTACCAGCAGAGGCGCGCGGCTCGCCCCCGGACCGGAGAGAAAACCTCGCGATGCCGCAGCGACGCCCCAGACGTTGGCCGAGAAGGTGTGGGAACGCCACGTCGTCCATCGCGCCGACGGCGAGCCCGACATCCTCTACGTGGATCTGCACCTCGTGCACGAGGTCGACCAGCCCGCAGGCGTTCGACGGCCTCCGCATGCACGGCCGTCCGGTCCGCCGGCCCGACCTGACGGTCGCCACCATGGATCACAACGTCCCCACGACCCGCGGCCCCGTCACCGACCAGATCAGCGCGCGCCAGATGCAGGCGCTCGCCGCCAACGCGAAGGAGTTCGGCGTCACGCTCTATCCCATGGGCTCGCCCGGCCAGGGCATCGTCCACGTGATCGGGCCGGAGCAGGGATACACGCAGCCCGGCTTGGTCATCGTGTGCGGCGATTCGCACACCTCGACCCACGGCGCGTTCGGAGCCCTCGCGTTCGGCATCGGCACCAGCGAGGTCGAACACGTGCTGGCCACCCAGACGCTGCCGCAGAACCGCCCCGGCACCATGGCCGTCACGGTCGACGGCGATCTGCCCGGCCGACTGCAGCGCCAAGGACGTCATCCTGGCGATCATCAATCGCATCGGCACCGGTGGCGGCGTGGGTCACATCATCGAGTACCGCGGCTCCGCGATCCGCGCCCTCTCCATGGAAGGCCGCATGACGATCTGCAACATGTCGATCGAGGCGCGGCGCGCGGGCGGGCATGGTGGCGCCCGACGACACCACGTTCGCCTACGTCGAGGGCCGGCCCCACGCTCCGCAGGGCGACGACTGGGAGCGCGCGCTGCGAGGACTGGCGCAGCCTGCCCACCGACGACGGCGCCACCTTCGACCGCGAGGTCACGATCGACGCGACCGCCATGCGACCGTACGTCAGCTGGGGCACCAACCCCGCCCAATCGGTCACGATCGACGATGCCGTGCCCGACCCCGACGCGTTCGACGAACCGTCCAAGAAGGAAGCCGCCGCTCGTGCGCTCGCCTACATGGACCTCACGCCCGGCACCGCGATCCGCGACATCCGGCCCGACACGATCTTCATCGGTTCGTGCACCAACTCGCGCATGGAGGACCTGCGGGTCGCCGCCACCGTCGTCGACGGCAAGAAGGTGGCTCAGGGTCTCCGCGCGCTCGTGGTCCCCGGCAGCTTCGCGGTCAAGCAGGAGGCCGAAGCCGAGGGGCTCGACCGCGTCTTCGAGTCGGCCGGGTTCGAATGGCGCGGCGCCGGCTGCAGCATGTGCCTGGGCATGAACCCCGACACCCTGAACCCTGGCGACCGCAGCGCCAGCACCAGCAACCGCAACTTCGAGGGGCGCCAGGGCAAGGGCGGGCGCACCCATCTGGTCAGCCCGCGCGGTGGCCGCCGCCACGGCCATCGCGGGTCACTTCACCACGCCCGAGGAGCTCTGAGTCGCCGGTGGACCCCATCACCGATCATCGAAGGCACCGCACTGCCCGTCGACCGCAGCGACGTCGACACCGACCAGATCATCCCGGCCGAGTACCTCAAGCGCATCGAGCGCACCGGGTTCGGGCCGTTCCTGTTCGCGGAGTGGCGCAAGGATCCGGCGTTCGTGATCAACGATGAGCGTTACGACGGCGCCTCGATCCTGCTCGCCGGCGAGAACTTCGGCTGTGGTTCCAGTCGGGAGCACGCGCCGTGGGCGATCGAGGACGCCGGGTTCAAGGCGGTGATCGCTCCGAGCTTCGCGGACATCTTCCGCAACAACTGCACGAAGATCGGCCTGCTGCCGGTCGAGCTGCGCGCCGAGAGCGTTCGGGCGCTGATGGACGCCGTGCCTGGACGACCCTGCCACGCGGATCGTCGTGGACCTCGACGGCGCTCGCCGTGCGGGCGCCCGGCCTTGACGAGACGTTCGACATGGAGGACTTCACCCGCTGGCGCCTCATGGAGGGCCTGGACGACATCGGCCTCACCCTCCGCAACGAGGACAAGATCACGGCCTACGAAGCGACCCGCCCCGCCTGGCTACCCGTCGCCTGACGTGCCGGGGCTGCCCATGCTCCTACCGTCGCCTGCAGGAACGCGTCGACGGTGGCTGGCGTATGCCTCCGGGTCCAGGTTCCAGCACTCGATGTGGCCGGCGCCTGCGCACTCCTCCAACTGCACCTGGTCGGGCAGCAACGCCTTGAGCTCGCGGCTGGTCGCGACCGGCACGGTGTCGTCGGCCGTGCCGTGGAACACCAGGAACGGCAGCCGCTCGTACGGCCGGCGTATCGGCCAGATAGTCGAGCGCCGGCCAGTCCACGCCGAACCGCCACGCGGCCAGCTGCTTGGCCACCGCCGTCAGCGACGAGCGGCAGCGGCACGCCCGGAGCGATCTCCTCACGCGACGCGTTGTCGTCGACCGTGGCCGAGAAGTCCAGCATGGGCGCGTCCATGATCACGGCGCGAACCTGGTCGGCAAGCTCGGAGCGCTGCAGGAACGCCATGACGATGCCCGCGCCCATCGAGTAGCCGTCCAGCACGACACCTTCTGCACCTTCGCCCAACGCGTAGCGCACCATCGCCTCCAGGTCGCGCCACTCGGTGAGCCCGTAGCGGAGCTTGCCGCTGGGGTCGGGTGGCGCGCCCGGGTCGTTGCGGTAGGACGCCACCAGCGTCGGGTAGCCGGCGTCGGTCAGGATCGGCACCATGCGGAGACCGTCGGCGGGCGAGAGCGAGTTCCCGTGGACCACGATGGCCCAGGTGCTGCTCGTGGCGTCGCTGAACGGCGTCCCGAGCCACGCCGGGTAGTCGCCCAACGGCCCCGGCACTGTGACCGCGCGCAGACCCAGCTCGGCTGCCATCGGGTCGCTCGGGTAGGCGCGCACGTCCAGCTGCGCGGGCGCGCCGGGCTCGCGGGAGATCGCCCGACATCAGCCGGAGCGGCCGGCGAACCACGTCGTCCGCATCTCCCTCCGCGTCGATCACCGCGTCGAGCCGGCCGTAGCCGCCGTCCCACCGCAGACCCGACCACCACGTCGCGCGTGAGCTCGGCAGGCGTCGCCGTCGGTGGCTCGCAGGACCAGATCGGTGTCGCCCTCGGCCGACGTGTCCACCTCGACCACCTCGACGTCGGGCTCGAGCGTCGGCCGTGTCGGCACGGCGGGCCACGGCGTCCAAGCCCGCGTTCGTCCAGCACGTCGGAGAAGTAGAGGCCACCGCCGCCGTAGAAGACCAGCACCAGCGATCAACGCGATGCACAGCAGGAACCAGGGCCACCGCCGGCGCCGCCGCCGGGCAGCGGCCCGGCGGCTCATCGCGTCGCGCCTTCGCGGCGAAGCGCGTCGTCGGTGGCCTGTCTGGTCAGGACCTGTAGCCCCGGCGAGTGCGGCACCACGACCTGCTCGGGCTCGGCCAGCCGGCGGGCTTCCACCGGCACGCCGGTGAGGTCGTGGACGAACCACTCGTGAGCGGCGGCCAGCGCCGGCGCCGCGTCGAGACGCCGGCCCGCACGCATGACGGCCACCAGCAGCGGCTCGCCGTCGGCCGGACCGGCGGCTCGTCGCGCAGCGTCAACGTGTCGCGATGCGTTCCGTCCTCAGCCAGGCCGCGCCACACCTGTTTGCGGCCGGGCGCCGAGACCTTGCCCGTCGAGAGCTTCAGGGTGGGCCGCCCGCCGTACTCCGATAGCTTGTAGACCGAATCGACCGACGGGAGCGTCGGCCGACACCCCCAGCTGCGTGCCGATGCCGAACGCGTCGACCGGCGCCCCCGCCGTCACCAGCGCGCTCACCTCGTGCTCGTCGAGACCTCCGCTCGCGAACACGCGCGCGGGCGGCAAGCCCGGCGCCGTCGAGCATGGCACGCGCCGATCGCGACAGCGCGTCGATGTCGCCGCTGTCCAGACGCACACCCAGGTGCTCGGTCAGCCCGAGCTCCGCGATCACCTCGATCGCTGTGGCGATGCCGTTGATCGTGTCGTAGGTGTCCACCAGGAACGTCGCGCGCTCCGGGTGATCCTGCGCGAACGCCGGAAGGCCTCCCGCTCGGCTGTCGAAGGCCTCCACGAACGAGTGCGCCATGGTGCCCGCGACCGTGCAGGCCGTACCGGCGCGCCGCCTCCACGTTCGACGTGGCGACGAATCCGACCATCGCGCTGGCGCGGGCGACCGCCATCGCTGCCTCCGTCCCGTGGGTGCCGCCGGAACGCGAAGTCCACCAGATCGCGATCCATCGGCGGCCACCACGTAGCGGGCGGCCTTCGACGCGAGCGTCGTGTGCAGCGTGATCTGGTTCAGCAGGTAGGTCTCGGCGATCTGCGCCACCGCGACGGGGGCGGTCACCTCGAGGAGCGGTTCCTCGGAGTAGACGATGCGGCCCTCCGGCACGGCCCACACCTCGCCGTCGAACCGCAGCGAGCGCGAAGTCCGAGAGCGCCCGGTCGTCGAACCCCATCACGCCCGAGCGCCTCGAGCTCCTCGTCCGTGAACGAGAACGACTCCAGGAAGTCCAGGCACGACTCGAGCCCCGCCGCCACCAGGAACCCGCGCTCCGGCGGCAGGCCGCGCACGAACAGGCTGAAGGTGGCGAGCTCGGTCCATGTCACGGCGCAGGTAGCTGGCCGCCATGTTCAGCTCGTAGAGATCGGTCAGCAGGGCTCCGGGCATCGCGGCAAAGCCTACGCGAGCCGCGACCGGGGGTAGCCTGACTCGGTGGAGATCACGCAGGAGCGGTTCGAGACGTTGGTGGCCGAAGCGCTCGACTCGCTGCCCGGGTGGATCGTTCGCGCCATGGACAACGTCGAGGTCTTCGTGGAGGACCGTTCGCCCGAAGGCCGGGGCGACCTGCTCGGTTTGTACGAAGGCATCCCGCTGACCTCTCGCGGCTCGAACTACACGAACGTGCTGCCGGACCGCATCACCTTGTTCATGAGGCCCATCGTGCGCGAGTCGGGAGGCGACCCCGATCGGCTCCAGGCCATCGTGCGCCACACCGTGTCGCACGAGGTGGCTCACCATTTCGGGATCAGCGACGAGCGGCTGCTCGATATCGACGCCTACTAGTCCATGTCGGACTACTTCGCCGAAGGGACAGACGAGGCGTCGATGCGGCTGGCGTTGGAGCAAGCCGCATCGTGTGCCGGCTCGGACGACGTTCCGGTCGGGTGCGTGATCGTCCGTCACACCGAGGTTATCGCCGCCGCGGGCAACAGTCGGGAACGGCTCGGACGACCCACGGCCCACGCCGAGGTGCTGGCTCTGCGAGCAGCCGCCGAAGCGACGGGCGCCTGGCGCCTCGACGGCACGCACCCTGTACATCACGCTGGAACCATGCGCCATGTGCGCAGGCGCCATCGTGCTGGCGCGGATCGATCGGGTCGTGTTCGGAGCCGCCGACCCCAAGGCCGGGTTCGCGGGTTCCCTCGGCAACCTGCTCCAGGATGATCGGTTGAACCACCGCGCAGAGGTCACGGGCGGGGTGCTGGCCGATGAGTGCGGCGAGGTGCTTCGGGCCTTCTTCCGTTCACGGCGCTAGAATCGTCGGCGGAGGCGTGCCGGAGCGGACGAACGGGACCGCCTCGAAAGCGGTTAGGGGTCTAAACCGCCCCTCGCGTGTTCGAATCACGCCGCCTCCGCCAAGCGCCGCCCCGTCGTGCGCGCCAGGGGACTCGCTCAGGGGCGCACGAGGGGGGCCGACCCGAGGGGGGCCGACCCGAGGTGGATCGGATCGACAACCGCGCTAACATCGGGTCCGATGACCTCCCGGATCGGCCACGCTACGTTCGACTGCCACGATGCGTATGCGCTGGCGACGTTCTGGGCCGACGTCTTGGGCTTCACCGATGTGCCTGGCGACCCGAATGAGCCGGGGGATGAGGAGTGCATGATCATCGACCCAGGCGGAGGCCAGCAGGTCTTGTTCATCGAGGTGCCAGAGGGCAAACGGGTGAAGAACCGGGTCCACTTCGACCTTGTGCCCACTGATCGAACCCGCGACGAGGAGATCGAGCGGGTCCGCGCATTGGGGGCCAAGCCCCTCGATGACCGGCGTCAGCCCGACGGCACGGGGTGGCTGGTGCTCGCCGATCCCGAGGGCAACGAGTTCTGCATCCTGCGCAGCGACGCGGAACGCTAGCCTCTTTCTCGAAGTTCCGCCGACGTGACCGCCGTTTTGGCGGTAGGCTCCAGGACTTCGGCAACTCGGACCCAGAGCTCATAAGCCTCGCTCCGGACGGATCCGGGCGTTGCCCCCGGGGGGGAACCGGACGAGACTGCGGACATGCCCGAGACCCAGTACGCCTCCGCTGCGGACGGCGTCAATATCGCATACCAGGTCACCGGCGAAGGTGGACTCGACCTGGTGCTGATGCAGGGGGCGGTGGCCCACCTGGAGCTAGCGTGGGAGGACGCGAGGCTGAGCCGGCTTTTCGACCGGCTGGGGGCCTTCTCACGTCTGATCCGGTTCGATCGCCGGGGCATGGGGATGTCGGACCCGCTGGACCAGCTGCCCACGTTTGATGAGCAGATCGAGGACTTCGGGGCAGTCATGGACGCGGTGCGATCCGAGCGTGCGGTGCTCATGGGCACGATCGATGCGGGCATGCTCTCGCTCGCCTTTGCGGCCGAGCACCCTGAGCGGACGGCGGCCGTCATCGCGTTCGAGACGCCGGCGAGGTTCATGCGGTCCGACGACGACGACTTGGGAGTGGACGTCGAGCTGCTGGGACGCATGGCCGAGGCCATTCGGGCATTCGACATGGACACGTGGCTCTCGATCGTCGCACCGGCGCGCAAGGATGAGCCCGGCTTCCAGGCCTGGTTCCGCCGCTACACGCGGTCAGCCTCGAGCGGGTTCCAGCTCCCGGCGTTCATGGCACTGACGATGACCTGGGACATCACCGACAGGCTCTCCGAGATCCACGTGCCCGTCCTCGTGCTGCATAAGACCGAGCACACGATCTTGCCGATCCACAATGCGCGGGCGCTGGCCGCGGCCCTCCCGGACGCCCGGCTCGTGGAGCTCCCCGGCACTGGCACGATGATCGTCTCGGGGGACGTCGACGAGATCGCGGACGAGATCCAGGCGTTCCTGACCGGAACCCGTCCGCCATCGCTGCATGACCGGGTCCTCTTGACGGTTCTATTCACCGACATCGTCGGCTCGACGCAGCGAGCAGCCGCGATGGGCGACCGAGAGTGGCGCGACCTCCTGGAACACCACAACCGGCTCCTCCGTAGCGCGTTGAAGCGGTTCGGTGGGAACGAGGTGCATACCGCCGGCGATGGGTTCTTGGCCACGTTCGACTCGCCGCGGCGAGCCATCGAGTGTGCCCGTGCGGCGGGCGAGGGCGTCCGATCGATCGGCCTGGAGATCCGCGCCGGCGTGCACACGGGTGAGATCGAGTTGTCGGACGGGGACGTGCAGGGCATCGCGGTTCACATCGGCGCGCGCATCGCCGCACTGGCCGACGCCGGCGATGTGTTCGTTTCTTCGACGGTGAAGGATCTGGTCGCGGGTTCGGGGATCGAGTTCGACGACCGCGGCCCGCACGAGCTCAAGGGGGTGCCCGGGGAGTGGTTGGTGTTCTCGGTCACGAGGAGATCGTCTTCATGACCGCCGGGATGGCGACGGAAAAGGGCCGGCGAGGGGCAAGATCGCCAAAGTGACAGGTTGGTTGGTGGACGGCATGAACGTGATCGGCTCCCGTCCGGACCGGTGGTGGATCGATCCCGACAAGGCGGTTCGACGGCTGATCGACGAGCTCGACCGGTACTCGAAGGAGACCGGCGAGCAGGTCATCGTGGTGTTCGACCGGCAGCCCCGGGACGTGCCGCCCGGCATTCACGGCGCGATCACGGTGGTCTTCGCATCCCGGCGCGGCCGCAACGCCGCCGATCACGAAATCATAGATATGGTGTCGGACGATGAGTCGCCGGCCAGGCTCGCGGTCGTGACGTCCGACAGAGACCTGGCCGATCGCGTAAGGCAGCGAGGGGCGCGAGTTGCGTCGTCGGGGTCGTTCCGTCGCCGGTTGGATGAGGTCCTTGAACGCCTCACGAGGCGACGCGCTGACAGGTAACCGATCTAGGGCACACAAGGGCACACTCGTGAGCGAGGATCCGCACGTAGGACGACCTACCCTAAACACGCCGCCTCCGCCAGCGATCTCACCGCGCGGGTGCACACCGAGGTGCGCACCCGCGCGAAGGGCGATAGATCGTCGAGGATGCGCCCGTCGGATGCGGGGGTTAGCATCCGAGCATGAAGACAACTTCGCCATCAGCGCTCCGCGAACGTCGGCGTTCGGTCATCGTCGTGGCCGTCCTCGTGGTGGGGGCAGTGCTTGCCTCGGCAGTGCCGGCCGGTGCCGGCGGTATCCCTCAGGGTCGCTACGCGATCGGTGACTCGGTGATGAGGGGAGCGGTCCAAGAGCTCCACGCTAGGCGGATCAAGGCCGACACCGCCGTCAGCCGGCAGTTCTCGGCGCTGCCCAGGTTGATCCGCTCGCTACGGAACTCAGGCGTGCTCCGCGAGACGGTCATCATCCATCTCGGCAACAACGGCTACATCGAGCTGGCCGATTGTAAAGAGGCCGTACGTGCAGCGACGAACCGAACCATCTACCTCGTGACCGTGAAGGTGCCGCGGCAGTGGCGTCGCGCCAACAACCGCACCCTCGCCCGGTGCGACCGAGCATCCACCCGAGCGCATCTGGTGGACTGGTTCAGCCACAGTGTGAACCACCCGGGGTGGTTCGCCGACGACCTCTACCACCTGACCCCGATGGGCCAACGCAGGTACGCAGGGTTCATCTCGAACCAGTCGCGCTAGCCGTTCCAGCCGATCCGTTGAAGGATCGTCGCGGCGGTCTGCATGATGGTCCCGTCGTTCGGCACTGTGAAGTCTTCCAACCCGACGCCCACGCTCTGTTCGATCTGGCTCTCCGCCTCGCGCAGGTCGCCCGCGCGACCGGTGGTGACGACCGCTCCCAGACGGGCTCGGACCCGCGCCAGGTCGAGGGTCAGTCGCACCACGTGGGTGGGCATCGCCAGCACCTGCCGGCACCGTTCCAACTCGGCCCGATCCTCGATCGTGAGCGCCAGCAGGAACCGCCGCACGCCCACCGAGCGGTAGTTCTCCACGACGGTTTCCAGGTTGCGCCAGTAGATGCGTTCGTGGACCTCGTCGTCGTCCACGTCGAACCAACCCAGCCAGTCCAGATCCAGGGCTCCGTAGGGGATACGACGCGCCTCCAGCGCCTCCGCCATCTCCTCGACCGCCGACGACTTGCCCGCACCGTAGGAGCCGGTGACCAGCAACGCCTCCGGCTCCATCGTTCTCATCTGGCTATCTTGCCCGATTCGCGTCGGGCCGGGGACGCCGGCAGGACGGCTCAAGACGGTCGGTACACTCGTCCGCGGTGGCCTGCCCGAGCGGCCGAAGGGACACGCCTGGAAAGCGTGTAGGGGGGCAACTCCCTCGAGGGTTCGAATCCCTCGGCCACCGCTTTTTCGAGCTAGAGGGCCTTGGCGAAGTTGGTGTAGGAACGCACGACCTGCATGCCGACCTTCTCGTAGAGACCCAAGGCGCCGGTTCGCGAATCGGTGTTGACGCCGACCCGCGGCTTCCCCAAGTCCCAGAACACCTGGAAGGACCGCTGCAGCATGCCGCGGGCGATGCCCCGGTGCCGATGGGTGGCCTTGGTCGCCACCTGTTGGATCCACCCGTCCTCGGCCGCGTACTCCAACAGGAACGTCACGCCTACGAGCTCGTTCGTGGCCTCGTCGACCACCAGCAGCATCTGCCACGGCTGAAAGCTCGGCCGCCGGATCGTGAGCGCCGCCCAATCATCGAAGGTTGCCGGGTCGCGGTTGGGCCACTCGTTGAAAGCGTCCTCGATGACCCGGTAGGTCGCGTGAGCATCCGCGTCGGTGTAGGGGCGGAACACCAACCCGTCGGGCAGCTCCACCTGCGGACGTTCGATGCTCTCGATCTCCAACACCCAAGACGTGTGCCCATATCCGTACCCGCACCGCGCGAACAGCTCGGCAGCTGTCCGGTCACTGTCGCTCACGGTCTGGGCGATCTTGGGGGCTCCCAGTGCTCGCGCCAGGTCCTCGGTCCAGCCCAGCAGGGCGCTGCCGATGCCGCGGCCGCGCACGTCGGGATGCACGTTGACCTCGGCGCGTTTGCCCTTGAAGACCTCGGCTTCGGCAACCAGCCGGTCTCCCTCGAAGACACCGATGCTCTCGGTGGTCAGGTCGAACGCCGGCCGGGCCCAGTCGGTCTGGATGTCTTCGCGATCGATCTCGATCGTGCCGTCGTCGGCCAGCTCCGCGTCGGCCACCAGCGTGGTCACCGCGTCGATGTCGCCCTCCGTCGCAGCCATCGCCCGTTGGGTCAGACCCTGGGGCAGCCCGTTCACCGCGGGGGGAGCGTCCATCCGGGACAGCGTATCGGCGCGACTGGACCGGGCGGTCGGTGGCCCCGTTCCAGCACGGCCCGCACATCGTCGAAGGACTCCCACGGCATGTATGGGACACCGTCTCGTTCGCAATGCGCGACCAGGTCCAGCTTCGCGAACGTTATGTCGGCGTACAGCGCGCCGTATCGATCCGTTTGGCCTTCACCGATGAACGCCACAGGTCCGTACCGCTTCCGGTGGGTCAGGACGGCCTGCATCTTGCACGTTCCGCACCCGATGCATTCCGGGTGGCCGTTGCCGAAACGCATCGACGCGGGTCGGCGGTCGGCGCCCCACACCTGTTCGTTCGTGATGACGGGGATGTCCGCGAGCCCAGCAGCCACCAGGAACGGTTCGATATAGAACCCGAACCCGTCGCTCACCAGTATCACGGGCACGTCGAGCGAGCCGAGCCACGTCACGAACGGGGCGAACGTGGGGTCCATCGGACAGTGCTCGTGTGCGAAGGCCAGCAACGTGTCGCGATCGGCATCGAGCATCGCGTCCTGCGCGGTGATGGCTTCGCGGAGCCCGATCTCGCCACGATCTACGGCGTCGTCATGGTCGGCCCAATCGGGCTGGCCGAACTCCTGCAGCATGTGCTCCGCGACGTCGTGCAGGCACGCCGTGCCGTCGAAGTCCACGAGCACCGCCGCGACCTGGAGTGACATCCGCCGAAGGGTACCGGTCCCTGCCACACTCCGGCCGATGGATGCCGCCGAACGCCTCGCCCTGGGCATGGTCGATGCCGAACGCAAGCGCAGGGAGAAGGTCGCGGGTGCGGAGGTGCTGGAGATCGACGGCCTGGTGCTGTGCTTCTCGAACCTGGCGGACCCGGCCCTCAACTCGATCGCGGTGGCACGGGCGCCGGATGATCCCGAGCGCGCGATGGCCAGCGCGGATCTGGAGTTCGAACGTCGTGGCCAGCCGTTGGGCATCGACCTGCAGGTCGGCCGGCACCCGGCGCTCGATCGCGTCGTTCGTTCCATGGGGCTTGCCTTGATCATCGAACGACCCGGGATGGTCGTGGGGCTCTCGGATCTGTCTCCCATCCCGATCCCCGCCGGGATCGAGATCCGGCCGGTCGTCGACGACCTGGGGGCGCGGGCTGTCGTGAGTGTCGGCACGGATGCTTTCGGGGACGACCCCGAGATCGGCTTGGCGTTCTACGGCGCGGGGGCCTACGGCGTCGAAGGTGCGCGCGTGTTCCTGGCGTGGGATGGGATCCAGCCGGTCGGCATGTCGGCCGGGTACCTCCATCGTGGCGCGGTGGGGGTGATGGGCGTCGGGGTCGTGCCGAGGGCGCGGCGGCGAGGGCTCGGTGCTGCGATCACCGCTCACGCCGCCCGTGCGTTCGACGGCGCAGACCTGGCGTGGTTGCATCCCACGCCCGAGGCCCGCGCCGTGTACGAACGGATCGGGTTCCGCCGGGTTGCCGACTACGAGGTCTGGGTGAGAGCTGCCTCGTAGCGTCGATGTCTGTGCCTCAGGCGGCGCCGTCCAGGACGTGACGTCCGTCCAATGGCTGGTCCAAGGTGATCGTGACCGATTTCGAGACACCGATCTCGATGCACGCGACATCGCCGGCGGAAGCATCGTAGCCCTCGAACAACGTCACGGTCACCGCCGCGTCGGAGTAGGCCACGTCCACGTGATCGAGGACTGCACATGGTTCTACGCCGCTCACGAACAGGATCGTGATGGTGCCGTCGTCGTTCACGATCGCGCGGTCGAAACCGCGAGCTCGCACGTCCGCCATGCCGGGCCGCGGCTCGACGGGCTGGGCGCCGCCGGGGTCATCCCACCGGGGGAAGATCGCCGTCGGGGTCGATGCACGGCGCGTAGCTGACCGAGGTGTCGGGGCCTTGACCGGGTCCGACCATCGTCTCGCCGCAGTCGTCGCCGTTCTGACCGGGTTGGGTGCCGTCACCGATGTTCGAGCCGACCGAGCCGCCCGAGCCCCCCGGGTCGCCCGGAACCCCGTCGCCACGATCACCGGGCTCCATCGCGGCGGGAGGCACGGGGTCGGGCGTGTCGGCGAGCGTCACGCCGGTGATCCCGGCCACGAGCACGACGGCGACGGATGCGATCAGGGCGATGGCGGTGCGTGCGGGGATGCGCATCGAGGAACCTCCAAGCATGATGAGGCCCGTGGGCCTGCCGGGTTCTGACCAGCGTAGGACGGCAGTGGGCGCGATCGGGTTCCCTCGCATCCAAGTTCGCGCCTCGGCGCCGCGCCGACATCCCCACCATCTGGCCGGCCGGAAGGCCTGTCCCACGCCGTGCGTATACTCGGCGAGGCCGTGCTAGGCGGGGAGCCAGCGGTGCCCTGTAGCCCGAGATCCGCTTGATGCGGGGCTGAATCCCCGTCAGAGGCCCGCGAGATCCGAGGCAGCCCTCGGCGCGGGACGTTGAAGGTCGGGTCCTACGCGACGTCGGGCCGCGAACCGGGTCAGGGCGGGAACGCAGCAGCCCTAAGCGGTTCCCGGCGGGTGCCGTGGGGACGCCTGGCCGGAGTCGCCGTGTCACGAAGCGCTCGAGTTTCGTGTGGTCGATGGCGGGTGCACGGCCACCTGTCTTCCCTCGAGGGGGGCGCGCCGTGACAGGTGCGCAGGAGGCGTGTGGGTGGCGGACGAGCAACAGCATCAGGCCCTGTATCGGCGGTATCGGCCGCAAACGCCCCAGGAGGTCCTGGGCCAAGATCACGTCGTGCGCGCCCTCACCGGGGCGATCCGCGAAGGCAAGCTGCATCACGCGTTCCTGTTCTGCGGGCCGCGGGGGACCGGCAAGACCTCGACCGCTCGCATCCTGGCCAAGATGGTGGACTGCGAGCAGGGGCCCACTGCCGAACCATGCGGCAAGTGCTCCCAATGCGTGGCCATCCGCGAGGGCACGCACCTGGACGTGGTCGAGATCGACGCCGCCAGCCACGGCGGCGTCGAAGATGCGCGCGAGCTCCGTGAGAAAGCCCCCACCGCCCCCGTGCAGGGTCGCGAGAAGGTCTACATCATCGACGAGGCGCAGCGCCTGTCCCGCGAGGCGTTCGACGCGCTGCTGAAGGTCTTCGAGGAGCCGCCGCCGGGGGTGCGGTTCGTGCTGGCCACCACCGAGCCCCACAAGATGCCCGCCACGATCGTGGGGCGCTGTCAACGGTTCGACTTCCGGCGCTTCTCGATCGAGACGCTGTCCGACCAGCTCGTCTCGATCGCGTCACAGGAAGGCGCCACGCTCACGCCGTCCGCCGCCCAGGTGATCGCGCGCCAGGCCCAGGGTTCCTCACGCGACGCCTTGTCGCTGTTGGACCAGGCCAGCGTGATGGGCGGCGCCACGATCGACGACGATGTGGTGCGGGCCCTGTTGGGCGCGCCACGGGGCGAGATCCAGCACGACCTGGCCGATTCCGTGGCCGTGGGGGACGCTCGAGGCGTCTTCGAAACGGTGGCGCGCCTGGTGCAGGACGGCCAGGACCTGCGCAATGTCACGTCCGAGACACTGACCCATTTCCGCAACCTGCTGCTGGTGAAGACGGCACCCGGCCAGCAGGATCTGCTCGACATCCAGTCCGATGCGTACGAGGACCTCCGCATCCAGGCTGAGAAGTTCTCGCCTGCCGAACTCGCTCGGGTCATCGCGCTGCTGCTGGCGGCCCAGAACGACATGCGCTGGACCACGTCGCCCCGGCTCTCGCTGGAGCTGGCGATGGTTCGCGCCACCATGCCCGAGACCGATCCCGACCCCGCTGCCTTGATCACCCGGCTCGAGCGGCTCGAGCGCCTCGCCCACCTGGACCCGGGCGCGGTCGTGCCTACCGCGGCCGACGTCGACCAAGCGGCTCCCGCCAGCCCTGCCGACGACGTCGTGGTGCCGGAACCGTCGACCACGCCGGTCGTGGTGGTGGAGGAGGCCGGGGACGAGCCCCGGCCCACGGAGCAGCCCGCTGAGCCCGCCGAACGGCCGCAGCAGATGCCGGTGCCGCAGGCTGCCGACGCCGGCAGCATCGACGTGACCATGCTCCGGCGCTCGTGGCCCTCCCTCATCGAGCACCTGGCATCCAACCGGCACATGATCCTCAAGGCGATCTTGGAATCGGCCACCGTGGCCTCCTACGACGGCGAGACGATCGAGCTGGCCTTCCCCCCCGACCGCAAGGTTGGTCCTCAGAAGGTGGAGGAGAAGCAGGAGGAGCTGCGCGCAGCGTTCGGTGAGCTATTCGGCATCAAGCCCCAGATCACGTGCGTGGTGCGCGAGCTCCGCGATCCGCCCGGCGAGCCTCGCACGGTCGAGATCGTGGACGAGGAAGACGTCCCCGACGAAGCCGAGGCGCTTCGGCGCGTCCAGGAGATGTTGGGCGCCCAACCGGTCCAGCCGGCACCCGGCAGGGACGGGGGCTAGCCGGTGGCGTACGAAGGAGCCATCCAGGAGCTGATCGATCAGCTCGCACGACTGCCCGGCGTGGGTCCCAAGTCCGCGCAGCGGCTCGCGTTCTGGCTGGTCAAGGCCGACGCCCAGGACGCCAAGCGCCTGGCCGCCGCCATCGTGGAAGCGAAGGAACGCATCACCTTCTGTCTGGAATGCGGCAACGTCGCCGAGGGCGACCTGTGCCGCATCTGCCGCGACGAGTCACGCGACCGCACCTTGGTCTGCGTGGTCGAGGAACCCAAAGATGCAGCGAGCCTCGAGAAGACCTCCCTGATCAAGGGCAGGTATCACATCCTCGGCGGGGCCATCAGCCCGCTCGACGGCATCGGCCCGGACGATCTTCGCGTGCAGGAGCTGCTCGACCGGGTCCAACGCGATCACGTGACCGAGGTCATCCTAGCGACCAACCCCAACCTGGAGGGCAACGCCACGGCGATGTACGTGGCAGCCCTCGTGAAACCGTTGGGGGTGCGCGTCACACGGCTCGCCAGCGGCCTGCCGGTGGGCGGCGACCTCGAGTACGCCGACGAGGTCACGCTCTCGCAGGCGCTGGACGGCCGCCGCGAGATGTGACCGACGCGCAAACGAACCTCCCACCGCGCGCGATACTGGCTGGGTGAGCCGACCCAGCGCCGCAGAGGTCTCGGACCGGGCGCTGGTGTTGTACGCGTACTCGCGACGCGGCACGATCGAGTTCGTTGTGTCGGAGAGCGAGGGGGAGCCCGCACGCCTGGTCCAGGCTGAGCGTGCGCGCATCGAAGCCGAGCGATGGCTCGACCGCGAATCGGTCACCCCTGCTCTTCGCGAGGATGAACGGCGGCTGATGGATGCCGAGTCGGGGTCGTGGCCAGCCGACGCGATCGCCGACGCCATGTGGCGCAAGGAGTCCCTTGGCGTCTTGCTGTGGGGGCTCGAACACCTCGAAGCGTTGCCTCCGTACGGCGAGGAGTTCCAGCAGCAGGCGCTGGAGGAGGCCATCACCCGGTATGGGTCGGTGTCGTCGTTCCGCGACGAGGGGCATCTACGGCCCGAGGAACAGGTGGATCACGCCTGGATGGAGGCCGATGCGTGGTTCGGCGCCACCGAAGGCCGAGCGGGCGACGATGCAAACGTCGCCTCGATCGCGGCCGAGCGCTTCCGCGCGTTCAGCTGGCTCCGCGATCGCGACGCCCCGCCCGCGTGAACGCCTGCGTGTGTCGTGCACGACGTATGGGTCACGCGGGGACGCGACGAAGGACAGCGAGGGGAGTGGCTAGTGATGGACGCCGACGTGATCATCGTGGGCGCCGGCCCGGTCGGTCTGATGCTCGCTTGCGAGCTGTGCCTGGCGGGCGTGCGGCCGCTGGTACTGGAGCGGCAGCCGCAGATCCGGGACATCCCGAAGGCGGGCGGTCTCAGCGGGCAGATCCTGGAGCTTCTGCGCTATCGAGGCGAGCTCGAGCGATTCGAAGTAGCCAGCACCGCTCCCCGGCCGGCCACCGGGCGATTCCCGTGGGGCGGGATGCATGTAGATCTCGCCCAACTCGCAGACTCCCCGATGCAGGCCCTGCCGCTCCCGCAACCCCTGCTCGAGCGCGTCCTCGACGAGTTCGCTCGCGAGCTCGGCGCCGAGATCCGACGCGGCCAGGACGTGGTCGGGCTGACCCAGGACGAGGCCACGGTGACCGCGGACGTGCGCGGGTCGAACGGGCAGGATCGGGTGACCGCCCGATTCCTCGTCGGCTGCGACGGGGCCAGCAGCCGCGTGCGCGACATGGCCGGGATCCCGTTCCCCGGGATCACCTACCCCGAGGTCCAGCGGCTCGCCCTGGTCACCGTGCCCGAGCCGGTGACCATGCTCGAGAACGGCGATATCGACGTCGCCGGTGTGGGCAGGATCAGCTTCGGTTTCACACGAACCGAGCGCGGTGAGTTCGCCCTCGGTTCGACCAACCCCGAGCTCATGGGGCTCTATACCAGCGAGGAGGAGTCCGCCGACTACGACGACGACGAGCCGATGACGTTGACCGAGCTCCGAGACAGCATCCGCCGCGTGCTCGGCGTGGATCTGCCCTTGGGAGAACCGACCCGGCTGACCCGCTTCACCTTTCACGCTCGGCAGGTCGAGCGATACCGCGACGGGCGGATCCTGCTGGCCGGCGATGCCGCTCACCTGTTCCCAGCCCCGGGCGCCGCACTCTGCGCCGGCCTCCTCGACACCGTCAACCTCGGCTGGAAGCTGGCCGCCGATATCCACGGCTGGGCGCCGGCCGGCCTGCTGGACACCTACCACGACGAACGCCAACTCGCCGGCGCACGGACCATGCTGCACACGCAAGCCCAGATCGCGATTCGGCGCGGCCACGACCAGGCCGCCGAAGCACTCCGGGAGCTCTTCCAGGAACTGCTCGTCGACGAGCAGCCACTGCGCCGCATCGGAGCCCTCATGGCCGGCTCCGACGTCCGCTACCCGTTCCCCGGCCACGACCACCACGCCTTGATCGGGACCTTCGCACCCGACCTTGCCCTGCACAACGACCGGGGTGCGACGAGCGTCGCGGAGCTCATGCACAGCGCACGGCCCCTCCTCCTCGACCTCGCCGACCGCGCCGACCTCCGTGAGAACGCCCGAGACTGGCAGGACCGGATCGACATCCACACCGCCGAAACCGATCACCGACCAGCCGACGCCCTCCTGATCCGCCCGGACGCCCACATCGCCTGGGCCGCAACCATCGACGAACCCTCCGACACCGCCGCGACCGCGCTGCGAACAGCTCTGTCTGTCTGGTTCGGCGAACCTCTGACGATGACAGGAGACACGTTCTAAGGGCGGGCCTTTCGGCCCGCCCTAGGATCAACGGTCAGTGAACCTCAGGATCTGATCACGGCACCGTGATGGATCTCGTCGTGCTCGCCGCGTTCCCCCACCCGTCGGTGGTGGTGAGCGTGACGATGTAGGTGCCTGCCCCCGGGAACGTGTGTGCGTTGGCCGACGCCGTGCTCGTCGCAGTCCCGTCCCCGAAGTTCCACAGGTACGTGAACGTGTCGCCCACGTCCGGATCGGCGGAGCCGACCCCGGAGATGTTGCATACCGACCCAGAGCACGATGGCGTATTGATCACCGGGTTCGGCGCAACGTTGCCTGCCGGCTCGACGATCGTGACCGTCTGCGTGGTCGTGCCTGTGAGGCCGTACTCGTCGCGCACCGTCAGCGTCACCGTGTACGTGTCGGCGCTCGTGTAGGTCCGGGTCGGGACCGGGCCAGAGCCCGGTGCCGTTGCCGAAGTTCCACGAGTAGGTCAGCGTCGGGTGCGTTCTCGTCGGTCGAGCGCGCGACCGTCGAACGTGCACACGTTCTGCGCGCAGCTGGAGGTGAAGTTGGCGACGGGCGCAAGGTTGCCGGCGGGGCCGACACGGTCACGTTCCGCTGGAGGGGCACGGGCGTGATGAAGCCGTGCTGGTCCACGCCGCGAGCGAAGACGGTGTAGGCCCCGGACGGGATCGCCGGCGACGTGTAGGAGAAGTTCGATCCCGGCGAGCCTGGGCTGTTCAGGAACGCCGTCCGATAGCTCTCGGTGGTGCTGGTGAACGTGCCCGACGAGCTCATGTACTGGCCGAGCGCTGTTCCTGATCGCCACCTGGGCCTGCGGCGATCTGCTGGTCGTCCTCGACCCGTCCGCTGACGACGATGCGCGATCGGTGAACGCGGTGCCCTCCGGCGGTGAGAACAGGCCGTCCGACGAAGACGGGCGGCAGGTCACCCGGGTAGACGGGGTAGCGCGAGGTCGCACCGGTGGTCGAGGGGTCCTGCTGATCCGACGTGTCGTAGGCGAAGGCGGTCACCGCGTAGTCGCCCTGCGCGGGCAGGTCGAGCGACAGGCGTCCACGTGGTGCTGGTGGCGTTGGGACTGGCCAGGTTCGTGTTGAGCAGGCGAGAACGCGGCGGCCAGCGTGCCGTTGGGCTGGAGGTAGCGGCCGCTGTCCTGGTCTCCTCGACCGTCACCCGCACCGCCGAGACGCCGATGTCGTCGGTCGCCGTGCCGGCCAGGTCGAGGTGCAGCGACCTGGACGCCGTTGGCTGGGTGCCGGTCGGGCTGATCGTGCCGTTCGGGGAAGGCGTCGCCGGGGACCTGGACGTTGATCGTCAGGCTGCCCTCGGTTGGCCGACGACGTCGTCAGGCCGAGGTCGTCGGTGGCCCGCACGGAGAAGATGTACGTGCCCGGGACGGCAGGTTGAACGGTGTGGTGTAGGACCAGTTGTAGCTGGTCCCGCTGAGGTTCAGCGGCGGAGATGCGGTAGCACGCCGGCCAGCACGTTGGTGCCCCAGGTGCCGTCGGAGGCGAGGTTCTCGCGGGTCGACGCTGTTGCGCAGGGTGATCTCGACGTCGTTCAGGCCCTCGTCGTCGGTCGCCGAGCCCGAGAACGTGATCGGACTGCCCGGCGCCATCGTGATGCGGAGCGGTGGCCGTCGGCGGGTTCATCACGGCGGGCGTGGTGATCGTCGACGGTCGGCGCGACCGCGGTGGCGCTGACGAGCCAGGTGTCGGTCGCGCTGCGCAGGTCGGACTGACCGGCGGTGTCGACCGCGATGGCCTGGACCGTCCACTCGCCCTCGTAGGGGACGGTCACCTCGTAGGACCACGTCGCGCTGGTGGCGCCGATGACGTCGGGGATCCCTCGGAAGGTGTTGAAGGCGTTGTCGGCGGTGCCGTCGTCCTGGAGGTAGCGGTTCTGGGCGTCACGGAACGGACAACGTGATCGAGTTGACGCCGACGTCGTCCTGGGCGGTACCGGTGATGGTGAACGTCGTGGTCGGGATCACGCTGCCGGACGGTCCGTTGATCGATGTGGTCGGGGTCGCGTCGGCGAGCCCGAACGTCTCGATCTTCTTGATGGCCTTCGTCGCGTCCTGGCTGCCGTTGACGCCGACGGTCCTGGCCAGCAGCTGGATCCGATGGTTGCCGGAGATCGTCAGCGGCAGCGACCACGTGCGTGGACGTGGCGTTCGGTGAAGCGAGGGTGACGTTGATCGTGTTCGCTGCGCCCCACGTGGTCAGGTTGTCCTGGAGGTACTGCCCCGTGTCGCGCTCGCGCACCTCGAGCTGGACGCGCTGGACGCCGCTGGTCGCGGTGGCGGTGCCGTTGACCACGAACTGGACGTCGGCCTCCTCCACCCGGCCCTCGATCGGGTTGATGATCGCCGTCTCGTTGGGGCCTGCGGCCGGGATGCTGTTGAAGTCGTAGAAGGCGACGCGGCCCGCCGTTCTGGCCGCCCTGCGTGTTGCCGTCGCCGCCGGTGAAGATCCCGCGCGGCGTGGCCAGCATGGCCTTGTTGCCCTCGAACGAGTTGGAACCGGGGTTCCACTCGAGCGCCTTGCCGGTGGCCGGGTCGACGGCGCCGACGTGGTCGCGGATGACGATGTCGTCTCCGAGACCGTAGCCGGCCAGGCCCTGGCCACGGCCGTAGCCGACGTCGGTCGAGCCCGGGCCATGGGTCCGGTGCGGTCGGGCGACTCCATGTAGTTGAAGTGGCCGCCCAGGTAGACCGCGGTCTCGCTGATGGCGACCGAGTAGACGCTGTCGAAGCATCGCGAGATCCACAGCGGCTTGCACGTTGTCGTTGCCGGCGATCGGGTACGCGACCGCGGTGTCGCTGATCGGCGGGCGGTCCCCGCCGGAGCCGCTGGTCACCACGAAGTACTGGCCGTTCGGCGCGATGGCACCGGCGTAGATCCGCTGGATGCCGCCGACGAACTGGAGGTTGTCGTCCCACAGCCGGGTGCGCCACGGGAGCAGCTGGTTGTTCAGCGTGTTGATCAGCCCGACGCCGTAGCGGTCCTGGCCGGCGATCTGGCGCCCGGTGTGCACGACGAGCAGCTTGCTGCTGTCGGGCGTGAGCACGAGAGCCTGGACGGTGAGCGCGCCGTTGACGCCGATGCCGCCGGAGAGGTTGTTGACGAAGCCGGGCACGAGCGCACCGGTGGTGGCGTTGACCGCGGCAAGGCCCACACGCGCGGTGTTGTTGACGGTCGTGAACTGGCCGCCGATGTAGACCGTGGTGTTGGTGGCTTCGACCGAGGTCGCCGCGGCTCCTGCGTTCGCGGTGAAGCCGGCGACCGTCGCGCCGGTGGTCGGGTTGATCGAGGCGACCTTGCGCTTCGTGACGCCGTTGACGGTGTTGAACCGTCCGACGACGAACAGCTTGGTGCCGTCAGGAGAGGCCTCGACCTCGGTGACGCCGCCGCCACCGAAGGTCGGACGGAAGTTGGTGTCGATCAGGCCGGTGGTCAGGTTGTACGACGCGAGTGACGGCTGGTTGACCACCGTGGTGTTGGTCGCGGTGTTGTTCTGGATCGAGGTGAACGTGCCGGCGATGAACACACGGTTGCCGATGTACTCGAGGTCCCAGATCTCACCGGTGGTGATGCGAGGAACGTTGTTCCGCGGGATGTCGTAGGCGAGCCTGGTGTGTCCCGGCACGGGCTGCTGCCCGGCCGAGCCACCGGAGGTCACCGTGATCGGAAGGGATGCCTGGCTCTTCGCGCTGGCGTTGGTTGCCGCGTCCACGGCATCGACCGTGTAGGTGTGACTCGAACCCGCGGCCAAGCCGGTGTCGGTGAACGACGTGGCGGTGGTCGAACCGACCGAGGTGGCGCCGCCATCGCGATAGACCCGGTAGGTGATCGGAGGGCGAAGCATCGGTCGAGGCGGCCCAGCTGATCTGGATCGAGCTGGTCGAGGGGCTCGTGCCGGAAGGGCGGCCGGGAACGGTCGGCGCGATGGTGTCACCGGGCTGGCCCTCATCTCCCACCGCCTGGTCCAGGACCACGTGGTCGAAGTTGGCCGTGAAGGTCTTGGCCGCGCTGTCACCGATCTGGATCCGGCCGACGGGAGTGGTGCCGGTGTTGGCCTGCCACGCGTTGACGATCAGGACGCCATCGCGATAGAGATTCCAGGTCGTGGCGGCGCCCACCGTGCCGCACAGCTCCACGTTGTGCCAGCCGGTCCCCAGCTGCACGGTCGTCGTGCGAACGACGGAGGCGAAGTCCGATCGCAACTGCAGCGTGCCGTTGGCCGCCCGGAAGGCCTTGATGATGCCGCCGTTGGCGGCCGTGCGCAGACGGAACAGGTCGGTCCCCGCAGGCGCGGAGGCCATGTTGACGTTGGCGCTCATGCACACCTGGTTGAAGGTCGAACCCAGGTCGCGGTAAGCGAACGCCGACTGAGCGGTGACCTGTGCGCGGGCGCTGGGGGCGGCCGCGCTACCGTTGACGTTGTCGATCGTGAGACGGGTGGCGGCGGTCCAGTTGGCGAAGTTCCCTGTGGTGAAGTCGTCGGTGAAGATCGGGACCGCGTAGGCTGATGGTGCAACCACCATCTGGGTGGCGGCGATCAGGGTCACCAGCCCGAGCATGGAGATCGCGCGTCGAGCACCGTGTCGTTGAACCTTCATCCCTGACTCCCTGGATCCTGATCTCGGTCGGCATCCGTTGCACGGATACGGCTTCGCGTACGCCTTCCGGGACCCTTCGGGGGGATCGTTGGGCGTCTGGCATATCTGATGTAGTCCCCTTCGAGCGGGGACCGACGTTCGAGCTACGGAACTTGGGGGAGGATATCGTTCGGTTCAGTGCTCCCACAATAGGACTTCGGTCGTACCGGACCTAGCATCTGGCCGAGTGCGAAACTCCTACCCTCAGCCGGCCTGTTCGACGACGACATCGTCGAAGTTGGCCGTGAACGTCCTGGCAGAGGTGTCACCGATCTCGACGCGGCCCACGGGGGTCGACCCCGTGTTCGCCACCCATCCGGACAGCACCGGTGCGCCGTCTCGAGACAAGGTCCACGAGCCCGCGGCACCCACTGCACCGCAGAGACGCACCTGGTGCCAGCCCAAGCCCAGAGCGACTCCGGAGCTGCGCTGCACACCCGAGATGTCCGAGCGGAACACGAGCTGGCCCGCCGGGTTCAAGAACACCCGTGCGATCGCCCCATCACTCGCCGTCCGCAGGCGGAAGAGCACGAGCGCCGCGTTTCCTGAGGAAGCCACATCCGCCCGTAGGCTCATGCACACGGCCGTGTGGGTGCCGGGCAAGACCCGTTCCGCCCAGGCGCTCTGGTTGACGACCTGCGCTCGAGCGCTCGGAGGTGACGGGCTCCCAACCCCGGTGCTGATCGACAGCCGAGCGGTGGTCGTCCAGTTGCTGAAGCTTCCCGATGAGAAACCGTCGGCGAAGATCACAGTGGGGTTGGGAGACGTCAAGACAGTGATTGGAGCGGACTGGCCGCTCTGCTGACCCGGGTTGCCCCACCCATCCTCGGCGAGCACGCGGTACGAGTGTGTGCTGCCCGCGGCCAAACCCGAGTCCGTGAACGAGACCGTCGTCGTGGAAGCGCTCGAGAGGCTGCCAACCTCGTCCCCGTCGCGGAAGATGCGGTACGTCAACGTGCTGCTCACATCGTCCGTGGCGGCCGACCATGTGAGGTCGATCGAGGACGACGAGTTGCTGACACCGGTGGGCGTGCCGGGGGTGGTGGGTGGCTGTGAGTCAGGCACGCCGTGCGACGGGCTGAAGTACGGGTCGGCTCCCATGGCCCTGTAGGCGTTGTAGGAAGACTGGGAGGTATCGACCTGCCACGTGTAGGTGTAGCCGCCCTTGGTGTAGAGGTTGTCGAAATACATCACGGCCTGGATCCGTGGGTAGATCGACTTGATCAGCTGCTGGGAGCTGGTGATCCATTGGGCCTTGCGCCCGGGCTGATCGGGGTCTTCCATGGCCGCGTTCTCCGCGATCATGATGGGTTTGTCCTTGGTCTTGGCCCAGTCATAGAAATCCTGGAAGATCGTGGACCACGAGCGCCAGGGCGTGCTCTGGAACGGGAACCAGCTGTAGCCGTCGGCGGCGACCCAGTCGACGTATGCATCGCCCGGGTAGTAGTCGGGCGGCCACGGCGAGCGGGTCACGAAGCTCCAGGCGGTGGGGGACCAGATCCACACGACGTTGGTGGCACCTCGCTGGACGAAGATGTCGTGGACGTGGCGCCAGGCCGCGATGAAGTCGGCCGGGGAGTGGACGTAGCTCTGGCGGTATCCACCCTCCATCTCGTGGTAGAAGCGCAGGAAGATGGGGCTGTTGAACGCCGCCATCCGATCCGCCTGCTGGCGCAGCCACGCATCGTGGGTGCCGTTGCGGAGCTGGATCGTGTCGGCCGGCGCCCCCCAGGTGATCATCGGGTAGCGACCTCTCGAGACGTCCCAGTTCTCCAGGCTGGTCGGGATCGCCACGTTGAAGCCGTAGAACCGGTTGATGATGTCGTAGGTGCGGCCCAGGAAGCTCTCCCTGGCGTTGATCTCTGCCATGCCGCCGTTGACGCCGTCGTTCGGGTTGGGGTTGACCGTCCCGCCGAACCACGCGCCCGACGGAGGCGAGAGCGGTCCGACGGGCTCGACGGCCGCACCCGAGGCCGCCGGGGTCGCCACCACGAGCGCGACGACCATGCACGTGGCTGAGAGCACCCGCAGCAGGGCGCGTCGAGGGCGGATCGGGGGGATCGGTACCACGGCGGCTGCACACTACCTTCGCCGTGGTTGCCGGTCAACGCATCGGCCGGAAATAGGTCCTGATAGTTCTTTATCGCGTCCGGTTCGAGATGAGGCCGGCGTATCGCCGCTGACCTATGGGCGTCAGGTGGTAGCGATCCTTGGTGAACCACGCGGGGTGCTGCACGCTGCGACCGAACCAATCCACCAAGTGGGCTCGAGGGTATGCCCGGTCGCAACGGGTCAGGATCCGGTTGTTGTCGCGACCCCATGGTTTCGGCACCTTCACGGTCACGAGGTAGACCGTGCGCTTCTTCGCCGCGATCACGGCGTCTTTGCAGTCGGCCAGGTCGATGGAGCCATGGTTGCCGAGGTGGATGATGACGGTCTTGCGCAGCGCTCCGGAGCTCCGCAGGGATCGGATCAACCCCGGTAGCGCCGTGAACTGACGACTCGCGGAAGCGTTCACCCGGATGTCCTTGCCCCGAAGCTCCTGCGCAGCGCCCAGCATGACCGAGTCACCGATCGCGTAGCGGCCGGGCGGTATCGCACCACCGCCACCACCGCCCGTGCGACGGGCTGAAGTACGGGTCGGCTCCCATGGCCCTGTAGGCGTTGTAGGAAGACTGGGAGGTATCGACCTGCCACGTGTAGGTGAACCCGTTCTTGGTCGTAGGGTGTCGAAATACATCACGGCCTGGATCATGGGATAGGTCGACTTGCATCAGCTGCGGGAGCTGGTGATCCATGCCGCCTTGCGAGCGGGCTGCAGCCGGGTCTTCCATGACCCCGTTCTCGGCGATCATGATGGGCTTGGTCTTGGTCGTGGCCCAGTCGTAGAAGGGTCGAAGACTCGTGAAGCTGCGCCACGGGCTCCTGGGCCTGGGATACCAGTTGTAGCCGTCGGCCGCGACCCAGTCGACGTAGGCATCGCCCGGGTAGTAGTCGGGTGGCCACGGGGAGCGCGTGACGAAGCTCCAGGCCGTCGGGGACCAGACCCACACCACGTTGGTGGCACCACGCTGGGCGAAGATCTCGTGCACGTGGCGCCAGCGCCGCGATCAAGTCGGCGGGCGAGTGCACCTCGGATGAGCGGTAGCCAGCCTCCATCTCGTGGTAGAAGCGCAGGAAGATGCGGCTCACCGAAGGCCGCCATGCGGTCGGCCTGGGCGCGAGCCAGGCATCGTGGACCCCCGTGCGGAGCTCGATCGTGTCGGCCGGCGCCCCCCAGGTGATCATGGGGAGCGACCCTCGGACAGGTCCCAGCTCTCCAGGGAGGTCGGGATCGCCTCGTCGAAGGCGTAGAAGCGGTTGATGATGTCGTAGGCCGGCCCAGGAAGGACTCCCGCGCACCGATCTCGCCCATCCCGCCGCCCACCCCGTCTCCTCGGTCGGGGTTGACGGTGGCCCCGAACCAGGCCCCCGATGAAGGCGAGAGCGGTCCGATCGGATCGAGGGCCGCGCCCGAGGTCGCCGGGGCGGCCACCACGAGGGCGCCGACCATGCACATGGCGGCGAGCACCCGGAGCAGGGCGCGTGCGGAGCGCGGATCGGGGGGATGGGGGCCACTGCGGGGTGCACAGTACTTCGCCGTGGGGTTGCCCGTCAATGCATCGCCGATATCAGTCCGTGTCTCGATCGCGGCGCCGCACCAGCCTGAACACGAGCCACCCCAGCAGCGCCAGCAGGCTGAGCGGGACCAGGTAGCCCAGTCCGACCACGACCGCGCCGAGCACTCGCAGGAACCCCTGCGTGGCGTAGTCGAGGGCCTCGGACAGGCTCGGGTTGTCCATGTCCGAGCGGCTGCTGCTCTTCGGTCTCAGGTGCGTCCTGTTCACGGAGCGGAGACCCTGATCGTCGCCTCGGCGACCTGATCCCTGATGAAGTTCAGGTTGCCTTGGATCTTCTCGATCTCGAACTGCGTGTTGTCGATAAGGTCGCGAAGCGGAGGATCTCGGCGGACGAGGTGGCATCGGCTTGGAGGTCGCGGAGCAGGTCGCGCCGGTCGGTCAGGATCTGCAGGCGCGCCTGCAGGTCGATGAATTCGGCGGTGACGTCTTCGCCGGTGATCTGGTCGAGCTGCACGGTGCCCAAGCCGCGCAGCTGCTCCATGGCCTGGTCGAACCGCTTGCGCGGGGATGCGCAGGGTGAAGGTGCCGGCGCGCCCGTCCTGGGTGGAGGACGTCAGCACGATCCCGCCGCTGGTGCGCGGCGATGCGCGACACGGCCGCTCACCTTCCGGTCGAAATCGCCGTTGGGCACGACGACCTCGATGCGACCGTCCCGCACGATCTTGCTCAGGTCCTGTTGCTGCCCAGGCGCCTGAGCCAACAGGTCAGGTGCCGATGTTCGGGAGACCCGGTGCCGGCTTGCCGTCGGCGCCCGCATCCGAGTCGGCCTGAGCGTCGGCCGGAGCCGATCGTGTTGCCTGACTCCTCCTGTAGCCGAGCCCGCTCCGAGGAGCCGACGTGGGCCGTCCGCTGCCGGCACAGGTGGTCGCTTGCGCCGGGAGCGAATCGGCTTTGCGCCACCTGCGGCTTGGCCGCCACCGCCGTCGGAACCGCCTCCCTGCGCCAGGAAGCCGATGCTGCCGGCCAGCACCAGCAGGGCCACCGAGGCGGCGACCAGGGCCGGCCACCGCTGGCCTCCGCGCCGAGGAAGGCGGGGCGGGGGTCGGCCGGTCCGGGTGGCTCGAGCCGCGGCGCGCACGTTCTCGAGGCGGGCGGCTTCGCTCAGGTCGTCGTCCAGCAACTGGAGGTAGCGGATGTCGCTGTTCATGTCTTTTCGGCCTCCGTGCTCAGCTGCATCCCCCGCTCCTGCAGCACCATCGCGACCTTTCGCAGACCCCGGCTCACGCGCTGGCGGGCGTTCGCCTCGCTGCATCGCAGTGCGCTCGGCCACTTCGGCATAGCCCAGCCCCTCGATCACTCGCAGCCGCATGGCGTCTCGCTGTTCGTTCGACAGCGTCTCGAGGGCGTCGAGCAGCGCGTCGCGGATCGGGGCGAAGTCGACCAGGTCCTCGATGCGCTCGTAATCCTCCGGTGGAAGCTCGCGCTCGGGCATGCCCAGGCGCCGGCGAGCGGCCGCGTCGACCCGACCGGTTCGGAAGAAGCGGCCCAGCCGGTTGCGCGCGATGCCGTAGAGCCATGCCACGCCGTTCACCCCCACGTCGGTGTAGTTGCCTCTGGATGCGAACGCCTCCGCGAAGGTCTCGGCGGTGAGCTCGGCTGCCGTCTCGGGGTCGAGGGTGCGGCGCGCGAAGTAGCGGAGCAGCTCCTCGGCGTGCCGCCGATACAACTCCGTGAACGTGTTCGCGTCGTCCTTGGACGCGAGCAGCAGCTCGCTGTCGGTCCGCTCGTCCTCGTCCGGCACGGGGCCTCCTGTTCGCCGTCCTCGCGGGGTCGTTCGCTGTCGTGTCAGCCTTCATGCCGCGACGGCGTCCGCCGTGACAGTCGGTGCGACGCCCCTCGCGCCGGGTGCGGTTCCCGATCGGTCCGATGGTACGTTCGTGGAGCATGAGCGAACTGGACATCGGAGCGCATCAGGAGGGGCTCGCATCACATCGCTGAGTCGCCGATCGATCACGGCACGGTCGAGATGATCGTGCGACGGCCGTCGGTGGACGAGCGCGAGGTGATGATCGCCGCTCGCGTCGAACCCGGACTGGGGCTGGTGGGGGATTCGTGGGGCGATCGCGCCGCATCCGTCACCGCACGCTGAGCTCACATTGATGAACTCCCGCTGCATCGCCATGCTTGCCGGCGATGTCGATCGGTGGCCGCTCGCCGGTGACCAGCTCTACGTGGACCTCGACCTAAGCGTCGAGAACCTGCCTGCCGGAACGCGGCTTCGCGTCGGGTCCGCACTCATCGAGGTGAGCGCGAAGCCACATAGCGGCTGCTCCAAGTTCTCGTCGCGGTTCGGCGATGACGCGCTCGCGTTCGTGAACTCCGACATCGGCCGCGCCATGCGACTGCGAGGTCTCAACGCCCGGATCGTGGAAGGTGGCTCGATCAGCCCGGGTGACCGCCTCACGAAGGAGTAGCGCCGTGGCGTTGAGCGACGCGTTTCCCACGGCAGCTCGCGCGCACGCGCGGGTTTCAACCTCGGGCTGCCTCGGTCGTTCCAGGTCGCCGCGGACGGCTCGCGGGTCGCGTTCCTGCGAACGCCGGCCGGCGACGATCCCCACGCTGGGTTGTGGGTCTACGAGGTGCCGGACGATCGAGAGCGTGAGGTCTACGGAGCCGGCGTCGGAGAGGAGCGGCTCACCCAGGCAGAGATCGATCGGCGGGAGCGCGCCGGCGAACGGCAGTCGGGTGTCGTGACGTTCGCCGGTGATCCCGACCTGCGGATCGCGTCCTTCGTCGTGGGGGACAGACTTGCTGGTGGCCGACCTTGCATCCGGCGACGTGCCGCGCCCTGAACCCGGCCGGCCCGGCGTTCGACCCGCGGCCCGATCCCACCGGCCGACGGATCGCCTACGTGACCGACGGCGCGCTGCATGCGATCTCGACCTCGACGACGGACACCGATCACCGGCTGGCCTTCGATGAGGACCCGGACGTGCAGTGGGGGCTCGCCGAGTTCATCGCCGCTGAGGAGATGGAACGCCTCCGTGGCTACTGGTGGGCACCCGACGGCGAACGGATGCTCGCCTGCCGCGTCGATGAGCGGCCGGTCACCACCTGGCACATCGCATCACCCGATGGACCCCGCCGCCCAACCACGCACGACCCGCTACCCGCGTGACGGGGCACTGCCAACGCCATCGTGACCATGCACGTCGTGGGCATGGACGGTTTCCGTGGTCGACGTCGACTGGGACCGAGAGGCGTTCGAGTACCTGGTTGCGGTGTCGTGGACATCGGAGGGGCCGCCGCTGGCCTTGGTGCAATCGCGCGATCAGCGAACGGTGCAGGTGCTGGCGATCGACCCGGACTCGGGGAAGACCGAGGTGGTCTGGCGCGATCACGACGAACGTTGGACCGACATCGTCGAGGGCGTTCCGGCGTGGCTGCCGGGGGGCCGGCTGCTGACGGTGGGTCACGCGATGACACGAGCAGCCTGCTGGTCGACGACGATCGGGTGACGCCGGTAGGCCTGCAGGTCGATGCCGTGCTGGAAGCGGGTGAGTCGATCGTGGTTCGAGCGACCGAGGAACCCACCGAGATGCATGTGTGGCGGTTGGGACCCGACGGCTCGCTGGAGCGGCTGACGAACGAGCGTGGGAGTGCACGGTGCCGTCGTCGGCGGCGACATCATCGTGCTGGTCAGAGAGTACGACGATGACGCGTTGCCCACGGCGACCTTGGTACGCGACGGCCGGACCGGTCCACACCTTCGAGCGACTCGCCGAAACGCCCAGCCTGCGAGCCCAACCGGCCTTCGGCTCAGCTGGGGGCGAACGAGCTGCGGTACGCCCTGCTCACCCCGGGGGCCGGATGCCGCCCGAAGGAACCGGCAGCACGCTTCCCGTGCTGCTCGACCCGTACGGCGGACCGCATTTCGGTCGCGTGCAGCGGATGCAGCGGATGCACCTGGAGTCGCAATGGTTCGCGGACCAGGGGTTCGCGGTGCTCGTGATCGACGGCCGCGGCACCCCGTACCGGGGCGTCTGCCTGGGATCAGGCGGTGTACCGCGACTACATCGACGTCGGGCTGGCGGATCAGGTGGAAGGCCTCCACGCCGCGGCCGAGCGCTATCCGTTCCTCGACCTGGACCGGGTGGCGATCCGCGGCTGGTCCTACGGCGGGTACCTGACGCTCGCAGGCGCTGCTCCGGCGACCGGATGTGTTCCACGCCGGCATCTCCGGCGCTCCGGTCAGCGACATGCGCCTCTACGACACGCATTACACCGAGCGCTACCTGGGCACCCCGCAGGACGAACCGGACGCCTACGCCAAGGCAGACCTCGTGCCCGACGCCGGCGAACCTCCGCGGCGAGCTGATGATCATCCACGGGATCGCCGACGACAACGTCTACGTCGCGCATTCGCTCCGCATGTCGAAGGCCCTCATGGAGGCCGGCCGCCGCCACTCGATGATCCCGCTCAGCGGCATCACCCACCGCCCGGTCGACGAGCAGGCGGCCGAGAACATGCTCAAGATCGAGGTCGAGTTCCTGCAGCGTGCGCTCGGCGTCGCCTCACCGGGGGCGTAGGGCGGACCGATAGACTCGAACGCGTTCCCGAGCCTCGTTCGGAGCGGCGCGCCATGCCCATCATCGTGCAGAAGTACGGAGGGACCTCGGTCGCGTCCGTGGAGCGGATCCAGGCCGTGGCCGACCGCGTCGTGGCTGCCCGAGAGGACGGCAACGACGTGGTCGTGGTCGTCTCGGCCATGGGCCACACCACCGACGAATTGCTCGCGATGGCCGCCGAGATCACGCCTGCGCCCGATGCGCGCGAGCTGGACATGCTGCTCACCGCCGGCGAGCGCATCGCCATGTCGCTGCTCGGTATCGCCATCAACGCGCGCGGCTGCCGAGCGGCCAGCTACACGGGCTCACAAGCCGGGATCATGACCGACACGCAGCACGGGCAAGCCAGGATCGTGGAGATCCGTCCCGAAGCGGATCTTGGAGGCGCTCGAGAGCGGCAACGTCGTCGTGCTCGCCGGGTTCCAAGGGCTCAGCCTCAGTCAGTACGAGATCACGACGCTCGGGCGGGGCGGTTCCGACCTGACCGCCGTGGCCATGGCCGCCGCGATCGGCGCCGGGGTCTGCGAGATCTACACCGACGTCGAAGGCGTGTTCACCACCGACCCCCGTATCGAGCCGAAAGCCCGCAAGCTGGATGTGGCGAGCTACGACGAGATGCTCGAGCTGTCCGCGGCCGGCGCGACGGTCCTGCAGCCGCGATCGGTGGAGTACGCCCGGCGAACCGGCGTGCGGCTGCACGTACGGTCGTCGTTCGAGGACGTGCCCGGAACCTGGGTGCAGGAGGTTGATGACATGGAAGGCGTGCTGATCTCGGGCGTCGCGCTCGACACCCGCGAAGCCAAGGTGACCCTGGAGCGTGTTCCCGACCGGCCGGGTGTCGCGGCCGCAGGTGTTCAAGGCGATCGCCGACGAAGGCATCAGCATCGACATGATCGTGCAGAACATCTCGCACGCCGGCGCCACCGACCTTTCGTTCACCGCGCCGCTGTCCGACATCCCGCGGCTGGAAGGTGTCATGGATCGAGTGGTGAAGGACGTCGGCGCCGAGCGGTTCACCGTGGACCAAGACATCGCCAAGGTGTCGTTGGTCGGCGCCGGCATGAAGAACCATCCGGGCGTCGCGGCGGACATGTTCGACTGCCTGGCCTCCGAGGGCGTGAACATCGAGATGATCTCCACGTCGCCGATCCGCATCTCGTGCGTGATCCGACGCGACGACGGCGAGAAGGCGGTGCGCACGATCCACGAGCGTTTCGAGCTGGACGGGTCCGGGTCCTCGCCCGGCATCACCACGGCGCCATGAGCTCGCCGCCTCCGCTTCCCCGCACCTCCGGCCGGCCCGGCCGATGAAGCAGACCGAGCGAGGCGTCGCCGGCGCCCGAGGAAGCGAGCCTTCACGATGGCCCGTGGTGGTCGGCGTTGCTCGGCCTGGTGGTGGTGGCGGGCGGGGTGGTCGCCCTCCTCGGCTCGGGTGCTCGGCGGGCCAAGCCGTCTGCGAGGAAGCGCTCGTTCACGTCGGATCGGTTCGGCTACTGCACGCGGGTGCCGTCGGGTTGGGAGGCCGCCGCAGCGACCGGCGACGAGGTTGCCGACCGGTTCCTGCGGCCTGCGGCCGGCGGCCACGATCTTGGTGACCGCCGTGCCGGTGTCCGACAGGCCAGGACCTGCGAGCGGTTCGCCGACGACGTTCGTCGCGCTCGATGCGGACGCAGGGGCCAAGGTTGGCCAGATGACCGGCGTCGAGGTCGCCGGCGTCGAGGCGGCGATGTTCGACGCGACGGTCGGTGCCGGAGGACGACGCCACCGGTCGCGAGAGGTCGTGTTCCTCGGGAAGGGTTCGCATGGCGGGTGCAGCTCGCCGACGCAACGGTCAGCTTCGACGCCAGCACTCGCGCGTTGGACGAGGTGCTCCAAGGCTGGGTGTTCGTGTAGCCGGAGCGCCTCTGCTGGCGGGTTCCGCTGAGCTCAGCGAATCGCTGGTAGGGTGAGCGCATCATGAAGGTCGCCGTCGTCGGAGCCACCGGGGCCGTCGGCCGGGAGATGACCCGCATCCTCCAGGAGCGGCGCTTCCCCGTCGACGAGTTCGTGCCGCTCGCTTCGTCGCGGTCGGCGGGCGCGACCGTCCGCTTCCGCGGTCGGGACCATCGCCGTGCAGGAGCTCACCGGCGATGCCCTGCGCGGTGTCGACGTCGCGCTCGTCAGCGCCGGGGCCGCTGTCTCGCGCGGCGTTCATCCCCGAAGCGGCCGCCGACGGCACCACGTGCATCGACAACTCCAGCGCGTTCCGCATGGACCCGGCCGTCCGCTTGTCGATCCCCGAGGTGAACCCGAGGTCCTCGACGCCGACCCTGCTCCGCGTGTCATCGCGGTGCCGAACTGCACCACGATCACCGCGATGCTCGCCGTGGGGCCCTTGCACCGCGCCGCCGGCCTGACGTCGCTCGTGCTCACGTCCTATCAGTCGGTGAGCGGCGCCGGACAGGCGGGGATCAGCGAGCTGCTCGAGCAGGTGGAGAAGCTCCGCGGCGACGAGGAATCGCTGACCCATCCCGACCACGACGCGCTGCCCGCCGGGCCGGTGTTCGGCAAGACCATCGCGTACAACGTGGTGGCCAAGGTCGGCGACGTTCGGGCCCGACGGGTTCACCGGCGAGGAGGCCAAGATGATGGCCGAGCCGCGCAAGATCCTGGGCCTGCCGGACCTGCCGGTGCTGGCGACGTCGGTCCGCGTGCCCGTCGTGACCGGGCACGGCGCGTCGATCGTGGCCGAGTTCGCACGACCCATCGACGTCGCCGAGGCGCGTGAAGCGCTCTTCGCTGCCCCCGGCGTCGAGCTCTGGGACGATCCGGAACGCGACGTGTACCCGACCCCGATCGAGGCAGCGGGACGCGATGTGGCGCTCGTGGGCCGCATCCGTCAGGTGCCCGGGCGCGCCGACGCGCTCGCGCTGTTCAGCTGCGCCGACAACCTCCGCAAGGGCGCCGCGCTGGACGCTGTGCAGATCGCCGAGCACCTCTTCGCCTCGTGAAGAGGCGAAGGGGGCGTCTCCGAGCCGCACTCGTCTGAGGGTCGTTCCATCGGTCATGACCTGGCGGTAGGGTCGACACGTGCGCTACGACGACGTCATGGAAAACATCGTGCGGGTGTTCGAGCTGGTCGGCGTCGCCGTGCTGGTGGTCGGGGGCCTTGTCGCATTCGGGATCTACTTCCGGCAGTTGCTGGCGGGCAGGGCGCGTCGTGACGCGTTCGACACGGTCCGCGCCTCGCTGGGCCGCGCGATCCTGCTGGGCCTCGAGGTGCTCGTCGTCGCCGACATCATCCGCACGATCGTGGTGGCTCCCACGCTCGAGAGTGCTGCGACGCTGGGGGTCATCGTGGTGGTGCGGGTCGTCCTGAGCTTCGCGATCGACATCGAGGTGGACGGCGTGGCGCCATGGCGCAAAGCCTCGAGCGAGGCGACCAGCGAGCCCGCACCCTAGTTGTCGTCCATGGGCTGCCCGCCCGGCGAGACGTCGTCGACCAGCGGCTTGACGAACCAAGCACCGTAGTCGCTCCAGCCTTCACGCCGGTAGAACCCGGCGGAAGCCTCTCGCCAGGACGCCGTGACCAGCGCCATACGGAAGCAGCCCCGCTTGCGAGCGAGCTCCTCGGCCCTGCGGAGCAGGGCGCTTCCGACACCGACCCCGCGGGCGCGCTCGGTGACGACGATGTCGTTCACTCGGGCTTGGGGTCGATGGTCGCCCAGGCGCTGGTGGTACTCCATGTCGATGACGCCTGCTACCGACCCCTGATGCTCGGCAACAAGGGTGACGTTGCCGATCTGACGCAGGTGACCCGCGAACGCCTGGCGGTGCGTCGGGTCCTCAGCGGTGCCGGCGGCGACGCCACGGCCGAGCTCGACGAGCAGCGCGGCGACGGCAGGCCAATCGTGAGGCGATGCGAGCCGAACAACCACGCCTTCCTCGACGATCCGGGCGTTCATGCAGCAGGGCAATCACACGGGGTCGAGCCGCACCGAGGGCAACCGTGCGCGAATCGCGCGATGGCACGCTCCAGGTCGATGCCTTCGACGTTGGCGAGCGAGACGAGCCACGCCAGCACGTCACCCATCTCGTGTTCGAGGTTGTCCCGGTCGCCGGTGCGCATGGCTTTGGCGACCTCTCCCACCTCCTCGGTCAGCCAGCGGAAGGTGGCGTCGCGACCTCGGGCCGCGTCTCGTTGCAGATACGTTGCACGCATGGTGGCCTGCAGGTCGGAGAGCTCCATCAGCTCGACGAGTGTAGTGCCAGGCCCGGAGCGCTATGCGCGGACGGGTTCTACCTCGTGGTCCCCAGCTCTCTTCATGCGCTTGTGCTCGTACATCAACCGATCTGCCTCGGCGATCAGGGCCTCGGCGGATCGCGGATGCAGCGGGTCGAAGGTGGCCACCCCGACCGACATCGAGAGCTCGTACGGTCGTTCGGGGAGCCGGTTGGCCATGGCGACCGCGTCGGTCAGTCGTCGAACACCGGCCGCGCCGCCGTCCGAGGACTCCCCGGGGAGCATCACGATGAACTCGTCGCCGCCCAGCCTCGCCAGCACGTCCGAAGTTCGGAACGTATCTCGCAGGACGGCCGCGGTTTCCTGCAGCATCTCATCGCCCACCGCATGCCCGAGCTGGTCGTTCACGAACTTCAGCCCGTCGATGTCGATGAACAACAACGACAAGGGTTCGACCCGTCGCTGTGCGATCGCGAGCTGATGCTCCAGCAATGGCATGAAGCCACGTCGGTTGGCCAGGTCGGTCAGCGGATCTGCACTCGCGAGGCGATGCAGCTCTCCCTGCAGCTCGATCGTCAGGGTTCCACTGCGGTACAAGGCTCGAGCGAGGCGGCCGATCTCATCGTCGACTTCTTCGGAGGCGACCATCGCTTCCCCGTGCTGGAGCCGGATGGCGTTCTCTTCGACCCTGCGGAGCCGCCGCGCGATGCGTTGATTGAACATGATCACGATGATCAAGGCGACCAGCAGCCCGATCGGCGCTCCCAGGACGGCCAACCTGAACGCGTCGCTTCGGGTGTCGGCGACCATGGCCTCGCGTTGCTCGACACGGGTCTGTTGCTGGGTGAACATGCGGTCCAGCGTGACCCGGATGTCCTCCATGACCAAGCGGCCCTGCAAGATCTTCTGTTGGATCGGAGCGCTCTCTGTGCGGCCTGTGTCCCCGGCCGCTTTCAGGCTGGCCAGGATCTCGAGGCGCTGCGTGACCAGGGCACGGAGGGACGCGAGGTCACCGTCGGCGCCGTCCTCCCGCAACGACGCGCCCAGCCGATCCAAGTCGCCCGGCACGGCGGTCGATCCGATCGTGTAGGGCTCCAGGAAATCCGGACTCTCGGTCAGCAGGTACCCGCGGACGCCGGTTTCGGCATCGACGAGGTCATCCATCACCTCGGAGATCTCCTCCCGGATCTGATAGGTCCGGCTGAGCTGGCGAAGCTGTTCCTCGGACCCACGGAGTGCACGCGAGGTCAGCCCGGTGGTGACCGCCAGAACGACGACCGGGATGGCCAGCACGACGAGGGTCTTGGTCTTCAGCGACACGGGGCCTGTTCCTTCCTCCAGCCATGCTTCGGACGGGGCCGGAGGTTCCTTGAAAGCTCGACTTGTCTACCAACTGGTAGAGAAGGCATACTCTTGCGCATGACCGAACGCGGGGGGCACAGACCCTCGATCGTTGAGGCGCTGGCGGGCAAGACGATCCTGCTCACCGGCGTGACCGGATTCCTGGCCCAGGTGGTGTTCGAACGCCTGCTCGCCGACTTCCCTGAGACGCGCGTGGTGCTGCTGGTGCGTTCGCAAACGGGCGCGACCAGCCGAGAGCGCGTCGAGTACCTGTTCCGCAAGCCGGCGTTCGACACGCTCCGCTCGCGGGTCGGCGAGGAGCGATTGGTCAACTACCTTGACGAACGTGTCGAGGTGCTGGACGCCGACTTCGCGCCGAGGGATGCCCGCAGATCCCCGCCGGCATCGACATCGCGTGCCACTCGGCCGCCGCCGTCAGCTTCGACCCGCCGATCGACGAAGGGTTCACCACCAACCTGCAGGGCGCGATGAACCTCTACGGCGGCGTGATCGCCGGGGGCTCGACGCCGGCGTTGGTTCACGTGTCGACGGCCTACGTGGCCGGCGTGCAGAAGGGCGTGATCCCCGAGGGACCGCTCGACCATCGAGTGGACTACCGGCTCGAGCTCGACCTGGCGATGGGGGCGCGTCACGACGTCGAGGTCGCATTCACGCAAGCCGGAGATGCTGAACGCGTTCCTGGCCGCCGCCCGCAAGGAGCACGAACGAGCCGGGCCGTCGACCGTGGCCGAGTGACGCCGAGGAACGCCGGCAGAAGTGGGTCACGAAGCGTCTGGTCGAGTACGGACGCACGCGCGCGAGGTCCCTCGGCTGGCCAGACGTCTACACCTTCACCAAGGCGCTGGGCGAACGGGCCGTGGAGGATCTCGCCGCCCGAAGCCAACCTGCCGCTGTCGATCGTGCGGCCTTCGATCATCGAGTCGGCCTACACGCACCCGTTCCCCGGGTGGATCGACGGGTTCAAGATGGCCGACCCGATCATCCGCGCCTACGGGCTGGGGCAGATCCCGGAGTTCCCCGGCATCGCCGAGGGCATCATCGACATCATCCCCGTGGACTTCGTCGTGAACGCGATCCTGGCGGTGGCCGCCAACCCCCCACCGCCGGGCGAGGCGGCGCACTACAACGTCAGCTCCGGCTCGCGGAACCCGCTTCGGTTCTTCGAGCTGTACGAGTGGGTGCGTGGCTACTTCGAGGAGCATCCGCTGCCCGAGCGTGGACGCGGGCGAGCACAAGGTCCCCGACTGGAAGTTCCCCGGCAACCTCACCGTGGAGCGCATGCTGCGGCGCGCCGAGCGCCTGACCGACGTCGCCGAGCAGGTCGTCACGCACATGCCCAAATCCAAAGCGATGCGCGACTCGGTACGCCGCGTCGACCGCGACAAGGCGCGCGTGGACTTCGTGAAGCGATACAGCGACCTGTACGGCATGTACACCGAGACCGAGGTCGTCTACACGGACGACCGCACGTTCGCGCTGTACGACTCGCTGAAGGACGATGATAAGGCGATGTTCCCGTTCGACGCCGCTATGGTCGATTGGAAGTACTACCTGAAGGATGTCCACTCGCCCGCCGTGACCCAGAGCCTCCGCGAGCTGAGCACGCGCGATCGCGCACGGCCCCACGGTGACGATCCGCGAACGGGACGAACCGGTCCTGGCCGTGTTCGACATGGAGGGCACGATCATCTCCTCCAATGTCGTGGAGTCGTACGTGTGGGCTCGCATGGCGGACCTGCCCGCCCATGAGTGGCCCGCCGAGCTGGCGAGCGTGTTCGGCAAGGTGCCGCGATATCTACAGATCGACCGGCGCGACCGCGGCGACTTCCTGCGGACGTTCTTCCGGCGGTACGAGGGCGCCATCGTCGAAGGCATCGACCGGCTGGTGGCCAGCCACGTCGGTGAGTTCATGCTGCAGAAGGCCAGCGCCGCGGCGATCCGCCGCATCCGCGAACATCGCGCGGCGGGCCATCGCACCGTGCTGATCACGGCGGCGGCTGAGCCGTTCATCCGGCCGCTCGGGCCGCTGTTCGACGTCGTGATCGGTGCGGAGCTGGAGGTGCGCGACGGGCGATACACCGGGCTTCATGTCGCAGCCCCCGCTGGTCGGTGAGGCCCGGAGCGCCTGGCTGAAGCGCTACGCGCTGCTCGAGGACCTCAGCCTGCGGCATTCCTACGCCTACGCGGACAGCTACTCCGATCTTCCGTTGCTGCGTGCGGTGGGCAACCCGGTCGCGGTGTCGCCGGACGCGGCGCTGTACCGGTACGCGCGCCGCCGCCGCTGGCCCATCGAAGAGTGGGGCATGACCAAGGGCATGCCCCGTGTCCGGTTCCCGAAGCCGGCGATGCGGGGGTGAGCGACTAGTGGCGCAAGCGGTCGAATACTTCCGGTCGGTCGTCGCGGTACGTGGGTGCGCGCGCCGTGGGGTCCAAGGCGCCCGGTCTGGTCGCGGGGCCGCTCGCCCCATTTCGCCTCGTGAACCGATCCGATCCCGAGCCGCCGGGCGACGGCTGGGCGCGTGTGAAGCCGTTGCTGTCGGGGATCTGCGGCAGTGACCTGTCGCCTCGTAGCGGGACGCGGCTCGTTCTACTTCTCGCCGTTGGTGTCGGTGCCGTTCGTCCCGGGTCACGAGGTCGTGGGCGAACTGCTCGACGATTGCGGCGACCACTCGGCCGGTGATCGCGTGGTGCTTGCGTCGGTGCTGGGCTGCGCCGCTCGCGGGCTGGCCGACCTGTGTCCCAACTGCGAGAGCGGGCGACTACGGGCGATGTGACCGGGTCACGGTGGGTGATCTGAAGCCAGGGTTGCAGACCGGCTACTGCGCCGATACCGGCGGCGGGTGGAGCCGCATGATGCTGGCGCACCGATCGCAGCTGTGGGCGGTGCCGTCGGAGATGGACCGACGAACCGCGGTGCTGATCGAGCCGCTCGCCTGCGCGATCCATTCGGTGTTCCGGGCTCGCGTGCCCGCGGGCGCCGATGTGATGGTCATCGGCGCAGGCACGGTGGGCATCCTCACGTTGATCGCGCTCCGTCGTTTCGCAGAGCCGGGACGCGTGATCGTGGCGGCCAAGCACGCCAAGCAGCGTGCCGCCGCCACGATGGCCGGCGCCGACGAGGTCGTGCGGCCCGAGCACGCCTTGAAAGCCGTGCGCCGCACCGAGCATGCCGTCATGTTGCGGCCCGAACGCGGGCAGGACTTCCTGCTGGGAGGCTCCGACGTGGTGTTCGAGTGCACCGGCTCGACCAGCGCGCTCGATCTGGCGCTGCGCAGCACCAGGGCCGGCGGGCGCGTCGTGATGAGCGGCATCCCTGGCTCGGGCGCCGATCTCACGCCGCTGTGGTTCCGAGAGCTGGAGCTGATCGGCGCCTACACCAGCAGCATGGAAACGGTGGGCGACGGGCGACGGCATTCGTTCGCCTTGGCACTCGAGATCGCGACCCAGCTCGGACCGGTACTCGAGCAGCTCGTCGGCGCCACCTATCCGTTGGATCGCTGGCGAGAGGCCATCGACCACGCCATGTCGGCAGGCAGACTGGGGACATTCAAGGTGGCGTTCGCGCCGCAGGCATAGGGACGAACCGAGCAACCAGAGAGAGACGAGGCACATGCCGAGACCAGGGTTCGTGTTGGAGGTGGACGAGCGAACGCCGCCGCTGCTCGTCCACCAGGGCGAGGGCTTCCGCATGCAGAAGTTCCCGTTGGGCACACGCGTGGTGTATCCGCCGGATGCGCTGCCGGGCATCCGCGACGTGGGTGCGGCGGTCAAGCACGCGCTGCTGCATCCGGTGGGGGACGCGAAGCCGTTGCCCGAGCTGTTGACGGCCGGCATGAAGCTCACGATCGCGATCGACGACATCTCGATCCCATTGCCGCCGATGCGTTCGCCCGACATCCGTCAGCGCATCCTGGAACCGGTGATCGAGCTGGCTGCGCGCGCGGGCGTTGAGGACCTGGAGCTGATCATCGCCACGGCGCTGCACCGCCGTATGACCGCGGACGAGGTGCGTCACGCCGTGGGGGAGCGGGTGTTCCGGTCGTTCTGGCCCAAGCAGCTGTACAACTTCGACGCCGAGGACCCGGCGGACGCTGCTTGGAGATCGGCACGACCGACCAGGGCGAGCTGGTCGAGATCTCCAAGCGGGCGGCCGAGAGCGATCTGATCGTCTACGTCAACATCAACCTGGTGGCCATGGACGGCGGCCACAAGTCGGTGGCGGTGGGGCTGGCCGGGTACCGCAGCCTCAAGCACCACCACAACGTGAACACGATGCTGCATTCCAAGTCGTACATGGATCCGCGCGAGGGCCACAGCGCGATCAACGACTCCGTCAACCGGATGGGCAGGCTGTTGGCCGACAGCGGTGTCAACATCTTCCAGATCGAGACCACGCTCAACTCCGAGACGTTCCCGTCGAACCTGGGCTTCCTCAACAAGCGCGAGTGGGAATGGAGCGCCGCCGACCAGGGCATGATGATGGCCGCCAGGAAGGCCAACGACCTGGCGCCCCCGCGCGCACGGCGGGAATTCTTCCGGCGGATCGAGGCGCCGTACAAGCTGACGGGCGTCAACGCCGGCGAGGTGGAAGCCGTGCATCAGCGGACGCTGGGCAACCTGCACCACCAGCAGCTGGTGGAGGTGAACGGCCAGGCCGACGTGCTGATCATGGGTGTGCCGTACCTAGGCCCCTACAACGTCAACTCGATCCTCAACCCGATCCTGGTGCACTGCCTGGGCCTCGGCTACCTGTTCAACATGTACCGGAACAAGCCGCTAGTCCGTGAGGGCGGAGTGGTGATCTTGCACCACCCGGTGCCATGGGAGTTCAACCAGATCCACCACCCCAGCTACATCGACTTCTTCGAAGAGGTGCTGCGCGAGTCCACCGACCCCAAGGAGATCGAGGCCAACTTCGAGGAGCAGTACGCCACCGATCCGTGGTACCGGCATCTCTACCGGACCAGTCACGCCTATCACGGCGTGCACCCGTTCTACATGTGGTACTGGGGTGCGCACGGTCGCGACCATGCAGGCGACGTGATCTTCGTGGGCGGCAACCCGTCGAGCGTCGCGCGGCTGGGCTACCGGCGAGCGGACTCCATGCGCGACGCCTTGGAGATGGCGAAGGATACCGTGGGACCGTCGCCGACGATGACGTACTTCCATGCGCCGCCCGTGATGATCGCGGACGTGCGATAGGGGTGGGCTAAGCGATGGCCGGCATGCGAGAAGAGCTCAAGACGATGGCGGAGGGGTTCCGCTGGGGACGACGTCCGTTGGTGCCGCACTCTGCCGAGCCCTTCGCACCTGAGAAGGAGGACCCTGCATTCCCGACCGCGTGGGCGCGGAGCGAAGCAGGCACCGCCGCGCGGCAGCTGATCCTGCAGACCGCCATGGGTCCGTTGTTGCGGAGTCAGGTCTCGTTGCGTGTCTACGGCCTGGAGAACCTGGAGGGCGTGGCGGGGCCGGTGATCTTCTTCTCCAACCACACGAGCCACCTGGACGCGACCGTGATCATGACGACGCTGCCCAACCGGTGGCAGTCCACGACCGCCGTCGGCGCCGCCCGCGACTACTTCTTCGACGTGTGGTGGCGACAGGCGTTCACCGCGCTGGTCTTCGGCGCCTTCGCGATCGACCGCACCGGTGGCGGTCGCGAGGCCGTGAGCCAAGCACGCGAGCTGATCGACGATGGCTGGTCGCTGGTGGTGTTCCCCGAGGGCGCGCGCTCTCCCGACGGTCACATGCAGCGCTTCCGCCACGGCACGGCGCGGCTGTGCATCGAGGCCGGCATCGGGGCCGTGCCGATCGGCATCCGAGGCGCGTTCCAGGCCATGCCGAAGGGCAAGAACTGGCCGCGAACCGGCCGGCCGCCCGTACGGGTTCGCTACGGCGCCCCGCTGTTCCCTCGGCGGGATGAAACCCACCAGGCCTTCTCGCTTCGCATGACACAAGCGGTGGCCGAGCTGCACGACGAGGACCGCACGACGTGGTGGGAGGCGTTGCAGCACGCTGAACGCGACGAGACCCCCGTGCTCACCGGTCCGGCCGGTCCCCAGTGGCGCCGTCGATGGGAAGGGTCGCGTCCGCTCGAGCGCCGGGGTCCTCCCGAAACCTGGTCCGAGGACAAGGACTAGGCACCGTGCCGCGCGGCGACGGCCAGGAGCGGCGGACCACCATCGTCGAGGAGGCGATCCGCCAGTTCGGGCGCGAGGGGTACAAGGGCGCCAGCCTCGACAGCATCGCGACCGTCGTCGGTGTCCGGAAGCAGACGCTGCTCTACTACTTCCCCACCAAGGACGCCTTGCTCGAAGCGTGCCTCGCCGCGGCGGGGGAACGCCTCGCCCGCGAGATCGCTGCCGCGCTGGCCGATAAGGAGTCGTACTGGGATCGCGCCGAGGCCGTGATCCACGCGGTGTTCCGCCTGGCGGGTGACTGGCCAGAGTTCCCGATGTTCGTCCGTGAGGCGGCTCGGTTGGGCCCCGACGCCTTCGATCGGTTCGCCAGCGTGCTCGACCCGATGCGTGAGCGGGCGGTCGAGTTCCTGCAAGCGGGGATGGACCAAGGGGAGATCCGCAAGCAGGATCCCGCGATGCTGCTCTTCACGCTCTACACCGCAGTGGTGGGCTCACTGACCGAGGCCAGCGTGCTCAACGCGGTGGTCGGTGCCGATTCCAGCCGTGCGACGCTTCGCAAGCGCGAACGTGACGTGGTGCTGTTCGTTCGAGCCGCCCTCCGCCCAGCGGTGGATGGTCGCTAGCCAACCGGCGGGAACTCGGTTCGTGCGAACGAGGCGAGGACGTGGTCGGCGCCGGCGTCCGTGAGCTGATCCACCGTGTACTCACCGGTCGCGACCCCCACGGCGACGGCGCCGGCGCCGTGGGCGGCTTCTACGTCGCGAGGGGTATCGCCCACGACCATCACCTCGGCAGGATCGACGGGGTTGCCGTGCAACTCTTGGGCTCGCGCGATCGCGGCCAGCGTCAGGTCGCTGCGCACCGACGAGTCGCTGCCGTACCCGCCGAACAGGAAGTACTTGTTCAAGCCCGCACGTGAGATCTTGATGCGAGCTGCGCCTTCGATGTTGCCGGTCACCAGACCCAGCAAGGTGTCGGCTTCGACCAGCTGCAAGAGCAGCGCGTCAACGCCTGGCATCACGCGGTAGCCGGGGGAGTGTTCCACCTCTTCCGGCAGGTGCAGCACGTACCGCATCATCAGCCGGATGACCTCATCGGTCGTCGGGTCGCGCCCAAGGGTGCCGCGGAACGTCTGGCGCGCCACGATGGGATCGGTCATGCCGACCTCGCTGAACTTGCGGATGTCGCCGTCGACGCCGAAGGCCTGCTGGAACGCATGGGCCCAGCTCCGTCCGCCAGCTCCACCCGTGTCGATCAGCGTGCCGTCGACATCGAACAGCACGATCCTCTGTCGCGTCACCGACCCGATCCGCCGTGCGTGGCCTTGGTTCGCAGGTGCCAGTGGTGCGGCTCGATCAACTTGTCCGCTTGGGTGGGACCCCAGGTGTTGCGGCCGTAGAAGAACAACGGTCCCGGCTCGGACAACAGCGGGGTCACGATCTCCCACGCGCGTTCGACGGCGTCGGCGCGCGTGAACAGGGTGTGGTCGCCGTTCATCGCGTCGTGCAGGAGGCGCTCGTACGCTTCGGCTCGCGCATTCGCGAACGATCGGTCGTAGTCGAAGTCCATGCGCACGGTCTGCAGCTCGTAGCCGGGTCCCGGTTCCTTCGCCTGGAAGGCGAGCGAGATGCCCTCGTCGGGCTGCACGCGGATGGACAGATGGTTCGACGGGATGTGCTCCATCTCAAGCTCCTGGAAGAGGTAGTCGGGGGCCTGGCGGAACACCACCGTGATCTCGGTGTTGCGCTCGGGCAAGCACTTGCCGTGGCGCAGGTAGAACGGCACGCCGTCCCACCGCCAGTTGTCGATCCAGAGCCGTGCGGCGATGAACGTCTCGGTCTCGCTCTTGGGATCGACCTCGTCTTCTTGGCGGTAGCCCTCGTATTGCGCTCGCACGCTCTCGTCCGGAGCGATCGGGCGGATCGCGCGCAGCAGCTTGGCGGTCTCGTCGCGGAAGGCTTCGGGGTCCAACGCGCGCGGCGGTTCCATGGCCAGGAACGCCAGCACCTGGAGCATGTGGTTCTGCAAGAGATCGCGGACCGCACCCGCGTGCTCGTAGTAGGCGGCGCGGCCGGCTACGTCGATGTTCTCGGCGACCGTGATCTCCACGTGCTCGATCGCGTCGCGGTTCCACACGCGTTCCCACAGCGAGTTCGCGAACCGGAACACCACCAGGTTCTGCACGGTCTCCTTGCCCAGGTAGTGATCGATGCGGTACAGCTGCGATTCGCCGAAGGACTCGTGGATCGTGTCCGTGAGGGCGCGGGAGGATTCCAGGGAGTGGCCGAACGGCTTCTCCACGACGATGCCCGAGCTCGAGGTGTTGGCGCCGATGTCGCCGATGGCCTTGGCGATGACGGGGAAAGCACTGGACGGCACCGCCAGGTAGAACAGCCGCGCTCCTGCGCAGCCCATACGCTCGTCCGCGTCGGCGAGCGCCGACTTGAGCTTGGCCATGGCCGCGGCGTCGTCGGCCGAGCCCGAGATGTACGAGAGCGACTTCGAGAAATCGGCGAACACCGCTTCGTCCAGCGGGGTTCGGGAGTACTGCTCGACCGCCTCGCGGGCGTGGGCACGCATGGCCTCGTCGTCCCACTCCGTCTTGCCGAACCCGATCATCACGTGCCGTTCGGGCAACAGGCCCGTGACCGCCAGGTTGTAGAGCGCTGGCAAGACCTTCTTCTTGGCCAGATCGCCGCTGGCTCCGAAGATCACCAGCGCCTGGGGGTGCGGTGCTCGCAAGCTCACGCGGTCGGCTCCCGTCGAACGGTGTCCGGGCGTGCTAGGAGTAGAACTCGACGATGAGGCGCTCGTCGACCTTGACCGGCAGTGGCACCTCATCGCGCTCGGGCTGTCGCGACAGCGTGCCCTGCACCTGATCCTTGTTCCGGTAGAGGTAGCCGGGCGGATCGGCGGTGATCTCGAGTGCTTCACGGACCGAGACGAAGTTCTTGGCCTTGGCGCTGATCTCGATGGTCTGCTCCGGCTTGACGCGGGCGCTGGGGATGTCGACCCGTTTGCCGTCGATGAGCACGTGACCGTGGCTGACCAGCTGCCGAGCTTGGCGCGTGGTGAGCGCGAAGCCCAGTCGCAGCACCACCGAATCGAGGCGCGTTTCGAGCTCGCGGATGAGCTCCTCGCCCGTGACGCCCATGGAACGCGAGGCTCGGTCGTAGTAGCGACGCATCTGGTTCTCGCTGACGCCGTAGATCACGCGAAGCTTCTGCTTCTCGACCAACCGGGTCTGATACTCGGAGATGCGCTTGCGGCCTTTGCCCTGCTGGCCGGGTGGATAGGGCCGTTTGAGCGAAGGGCAGTTGGGGCGGCCGCAGAGCGGCTCGCCCACGCGGCGGCACGTGCGGTGCTTGGGTCCGATCTTGTTCACAGCATGCGTCCTTCGGTCCGTCCAGCCTGTGGGTGTTCCCGCTGGTCAGGGCGTGAGGCTGGAAGACCCCTGACCGTGAAGTGTCGCCGGAACGGTGCTCAAGAAGAGGACCGGAACGGCGTGCGACCTGCGGGAACTCGTGCCCTGGTGCCCTCCGAGGCTACCAGCGTGCGCTAGTAGTCGGCCCCCGCGACCGTGTACTCCTCGTCGGGGCCGGCAAGGCGCCGTACCAGTCCCCCGGCGACGAGGTCGGCCAGAACCCGGGCGGCAAGACCAGATGACAGGCCAGTGGCGCTCGCCAAGCTGTCGCGCGTCCACACGTCGTAGGGGTCACGGTTGAGCACGCGAATGATCGAGCTACGACCCTCTGCCTCCGGACCTTCCTCGATCAACATGTGGGCCACCTCCCTGGATCCGCTACAGACACGAGTTTCCGATGTCGACGCGGGAGCCAACAAGGAGCGCGGGAGGAGGTTCCCGCGCCGTTCACCGGTTGTTCACCAGCTCCATGCCGTGGAAGCCGGTTCGTGTGACGATGGAACCGGCCTAGGCGTGAGGGAGGCGCGTTGTGGAACCCAACGAGATCTTCGAGCTGATCGTGAAAGCCGACGAGAAGATCAAGTACGCGACCGCTGCCACCGGTGACCTTCGGGCCTCGCAAGCCGCCGACCTGCTGGATCGAGCGATCAAGGAAGCGGAAGCGATCGGCAACGACGCCCTCGTCGATCAGGCGAAAATGCGTCTGGCCGATCTCGATGCCATCATCCGCTGAACGTGGAAGCCATCGACTTCACGAACCTTCCTGGCGTCATGACGGTGGCGTTCCTCGCGCCGTTGGTGTTGGGGTTCTTCCCACGCATCAAATCCCCTCGGTCGTGGTGGAGCTGCTGCTGGGCATCGTCTTGGGCCCCGCCATCCTCGGCATCATCGAGGTGGACCAGCCCGTGATCGTCATCTCCACCCTCGGCCTCAGCTTCCTATTGTTCATGGCCGGCCTGGAGCTGGACTTCTCGCTCATGAAGGGCCGGGTGCTGAAGCTCTCGGTGGTCGCGTTCCTGGTTTCGCTCGGGCTGGCGCTGGCCGCCGATCTGGTGCTCTATGCCGTGGGTCTGGTGAGGTCGCCGCTCATAGTGGGGATCACCCTGGCCGCCACATCGGTCGGGGTGGTGATCCCGGTCTTGAAGGACGCACGCCCGGTTGTGGCGCCACGGCCGGTACGTCGCCGTCCTCAACATGCTGCAGAACACCACGGCGCGGCTCCGCGTTCGCGCCGCCATCATGATCCTGCTCGCGGCGGTCGTCCTGGCCGGCGACTTCGGGCTCGAGACCGTGCTGGGCGCATTCATGGCCGGGGCCATCCTCAGCGTCCTGCACCGTGGGTGGGCCGACGATCCGGAGCTGTTCCGCACCAAGCTGGACGCCGTGGCGTTCGGCTTCTTCGTGCCGGTGTTCTTCGTGGCCAGTGGGCTGGCATTCGATCTCGACGCGCTGTTCCGGTCGCCGTCCACGATCCTGCGGGTACCGTTGTACGTCGCACTGCTCCTGTTGGTCCGTGGACTGCCGGCCATCCTCTACCGCGGCATCCTGAACCGGTTCGAGATCGCGGCGGCCGGCCTGCTACAGGCCACATCACTGTCGTTCATCCTGGTCGCCGTGGGGATCGGTCGTGAGCTGGATGTCATGACAGCCGAGACGGCCGCCGCGCTCACTGTCGCCGTGCTGGTGTTCCCGGCGAGCGCACTCAGCCTGCTCCGCCGGAACCAGGCTCAGCGGATCGAGGAGGATCCGTCGGCTGCTCCGCCCTCCATCGCCTGAAGGCTTCCCGGACCGCTTCGCGTTCGGGCGCGGCGACCTCGTCCTCGGTGAGCCTTCCCGTGACCTCGATCGTCGTTCGGAGCTGAGCGAGCGCGTTGCTGCATCCGTCGCAGCCCGTCAAGTGGCTCTCCAGGCGCGGCGCGTTCGGAAGGCTCCAGCGCACCGTCCAGGTAGTCGGTCAGCAGCTCAACCAGCTCCCGGCACGAGATGTCGGTCGAGCTCACAAGCTAGCCTCGCTCTCCAGGTACTCGTCCAGCGCGCGCCGGACCTTGGCTCGCGCACGATGCAGCAACACCCGTTGATTGGTCTCAGCTGAGATCCAGGGCGTTACGGACCTCTTCGCTGGTCCACCCGCGTACGTCACGGAGCCGGATCACCTCAGCCTGCATCGGAGGAAGCGCCTCGATCGCCCGGTTCGCCACCCGCAGGGTCTCGCTGCCGACGAGGCGGTCTTCGGGGATCGTTCGCCAATCGCTGGGCACGGTCGACCAGTGGCCGGGCCCGCTGGGCTCGTTCGAGCCCACGAACATCGCCGGGTCGAACGAGGGCGCATCCAGATCGTCCCCCGCGAGCGCCGCGAACGGAACACTGCGACCTTCGCGCTGGCCGCGGGTCTTGGCGATGTTGGTGACGATGCGGAAGATCCACGTTCGAAGGGACGAGCGGCCCTCGAACCGGTCGATGCCCTTGAGCACCCCGATCCACGCGTCCTGCACGACCTCCTCGGCGACCGCCTGGCTCTGCACGTACATGCGAGCCACGCGGAGCATCGATGGGCCGAGCTGATCCACCAGATCCATGAACGCGTCCTCGTCACCGGCCCGAAGGCGCTTGATCAGCTCGAGGTCGTCGTCGGACGCAGGGGTGGATCCCACGGCGCGAGCCTAGCGGTGGATCGAGCAGGCAGCCGCGAGAACTGGAGTGCGTCAGCCGACGCGGACGACGCGGACCACCGGGGTGCCGTAACCGGCGACCGATCCGACCTGCACCTCGCCGCCGGGGCCAGGGTGGCGAGCGTGGATCATCATGCCGCTGCCCATGTACAGGGCGACGTGGCTGATCGGTGAGTAGAAGAACAGCAGGTCACCCGGCGCGGCAGACGAGTAGGGCACCACGGCACCCGCGCTCGCTTGCGAAGCGGACGAGTGCGGCAGCGACACGCCGCCATGCGCCCACGCCCACATCGTGAGCCCAGAGCAGTCGAAGCCCACGTTCGGGTCCGCCGAGGAGAACACGTAGGGGGCGCCGATGACCGACTGCGCAGCGTTGATCGCCGCGGATGCGCCGACGCCGCTGGGTGGCGGTGGCGGTGGGTTCCAGCTCCCGGTGGGATCGGTAGGAGCGCCCCCTCCGCTCGTCGTGGTCGAGCTCGTGTCCGCGGCGGCAGCTGCCGCGGCGGCCGCAGCAGCACGCTGGCGAGCCAGATAGTCCTGGTACTCCTTGTTGAGCTGGTCTGCCAAGGCTTCCTGCTCGGCCAGCATGTCTTCGATCCTGGAGCGCTGATCGTCCATGGCGTCGAGCTTGTCCTGCTGCTCGCCGACGGCTTCGGCGTACTTCTGCGCTGCCCATTCGGCTCGTTGGCGAGCGCTTGCGGCAGCCGCGGCCAGGTCGGCGTCGTTCTGGGCGACCGCCCCCATGAACTCCAGCCGGTCGGAGAACTCGGTGAAGTTCTCTGCCCCCAGCAACACGTCGATCTGCGAGCCGGCGCCGGTGTAGGCCTCGACCGCGCGCGCTTCCAGGTCGTCGGTGGCGGCCCGCACCTCGGCGTCGGCTTCGGCCTTCTCGGCCTTCATCGCTTCCAGCTTCTCCTGGATGGCGCCGAGCTGGACGCGAGCCTCGTTGTACTGCTCGATCACGATCTCGAGGTCGTGAGCCGATGGCGTTCGCCTTCGCCCGCGCCTGCTGCACCTCTTCCGCGGTGGGCGCAGCGGTAGAGGTGGTGGCGAGGGAGCCGACGATGACGGGGACCACGAAGACCACGGCTACGAGCAGCCGTGTGAAACGCTTCGCGCTCCCGGTCATTTCCCTCCCTGGCGGTCGTCGGATAACGGCAAAGGCTCCGATACCGGTGACCGGGAGCGGAGCCCTACGGGGACCGAGGCTAACGAACGGTCCTGGGGGGCGTCAAACGTCCCGGCACAACCCGGCACGCCGCCCGAAGCACGTTTCCGCTGGTCGTCAAGGCGAGCCCTCGGCCTACGGAAAACGACGCATGACGGGCCGAAAGCCCGTCCGAACGTGAAGTTCTGAGTCGGGACGGCGGGATTTGAACCCGCGACCTCAGCGTCCCGAACGCTGCGCGCTACCAAGCTGCGCTACGTCCCGAAGACCACAGAGTGTAGCGACTCGGGCCGGGCTCGCCCGGTACGGCGCGCCCCTTCAGCCGGACGCCCGTCGACCTGCGGCGCAGCTCCAGCCAGGTGGCTTCGGGACGGCACCAGAAGCGGAACGGCGCGTACTTGCTCGTGCCGAGACCCGGCGAGGTGTGCAGCACGGACGGGCCCATCCGGATCACGCCCTTGACGAGCCGCCGTGGCATCGAGCAGTTCGTGACCAGCGCCCCCACGACCGGCAGGCAGACCTGGCCGCCGTGCGTATGGCCCGCCACCATCAGGTCGTAGCCGAACGAGGCGGCCTCGGGCGCCGAGTCCGGCGAGTGCATCACCGCCAGGCCGAAGCGATCGGGCGAGGTACGAGGCGTCACCCGGTAGTCCTGCCACCGGATGTGCGCGTCGTCCAGGCCCATCACCTCGACCTTCAGGCCGTCCAGGTCGACGTCGTGGCGCACGTTCGTGAGGTCGCGCCAGCCGTCGTCGGTCAGCTGCGAGATCAGCTCTCGGCTCCGGCCCCTGGACGCCCGGCGCGGCGTCCGGTCGCGCCGGAAGTACGCGAAGTAGTTCAGCGGCTGTGGCACGAAGTAGTCGTTCGAGCCCAGCACGAACCATGAGGCGAGCCGCCCCCGGTTGGGCCCGATCGCGGCCACGACGGTCTCGACGGCTTCGGGTTCGGCCAGGAAGTCGCCCGTCACCACCGTGATATCGGCCTTCGGCAGGTCGGCAAGGAACCGTGCCTTCTTCCGGTCGCGACGCACGAAATGCAGGTCGGAGAGGTGGAGCACGCGTCAGGGTCGGCGGACCGTCCGCCGGTAGGATGTCGAGCCGGTGGCGCACCAGCCGGTACCAACGGCGTTCGATGAGTACCCCGTAGGCCACGCAGATCGAGCCCGCCACCACGAGCGACGAGCAACACCTGCACGATCACGGCTATGCCGAACACGGAGGGGCAGTGTAGTGAGCGAGTCTTCGCTGAAGGATCAGATCCACGAGCAGATGACCGCGGCATTGCGGGCAGGCGACAAGGTGCGGCTGGGGACGCTGCGCATGCTCACGTCGGCGATCCGCTACAAGGAGGACGAGGTCGGCCACGAGCTGTCCGACGACGAGGTTCGTCGAGGTCGCCACCAAAGAGGTCAAGAAGCGCACCGAGGCCGCCGAGGCGTTCCGCGACGCGGGCCGGGACGAGCTGGCCGACAAGGAAGAGGCCGAGCGCGAGGTGGTGGCGGCGTTCGCGCCTGATCAGCTGTCGGATGCCGAGGTCGATGCGCTGGTCGACGAGGCGATCGTGGCAACCGGCGCGGACTCGATGCAGCAGATGGGCAAGGTCATGGGCCAGGTCATGGGCCGGGCGAAGGGACGCGTCGACGGCAGCGTGGTGCAGTCGAAGGTGAAGGCCAGGCTCTCGGGAGACTAGCACGGCGCTGGTCAGCCGCCGGCTTCCCGGCCCACGGTGATCGTCACAGTGGATCCGGGAGGTGCCGGTGTGTCGGCGCCGGGCGACTGGGTCAGCACGATCCCGTCCTGCGTGGGGTCGACCACCTCCTCGATCCGCACCTGCACCTCGAATCCCGCCCCTTCCAAGGTGGATCTCGCCACGCCGGTCGCCAGCCCGACCACCCCAGGAACCCCGCTGCTCGGTTCCAGGCCGGTGCTCACGTCCAGCCGCACCGCGATGCCCAGGTCGGCGAGCCCGCCACCAGCGGGCACCTGACCCACGATGGTGCCCTCGGGCTCGATGGAGTCCACGTCGACCAGCGTCGCCCGGAACCCGGCCGCCTGCAGCGCTGCGATCGCCTCATCGACCGTGAGGCCAACGACGTCGGGAACCGTGGCGGTCTCGGTGTCCGGGGCATCGGGGAAACCCTGCGCCGGGCAGACCTGACATGACCCTGATACATGTAGGCGCGCCAGATCGGGGCAGCCACCGTGCCGCCGAAGACCGAACCCAGTGAGTACGGGTTGCCGTTCGAGCCCACCCAGACCGCGGTGGCCAGCTGCCGCGTGTAGCCGCAGAACCACACCGCCTTGTTGAGGTCGGCGGTCCCGGTCTTGCCGGCCACCGGCCAATGCGCCCCAGCCGTGGCTGAACGCGCTCGCCGCGGTTCCGGAGACCGGAACCCGCTCGAGCATCTCCGTGATCAGGTGGGCGATCTCGGGGCGGAGCACGCGCTCGCAGTCGGCCTCGTGCTCGTAGAGCTCCTCACCGTCTCGCTCGATCGTCTGCACGGTGTACGGCGAACAGTGCGTGCCGCCGTTCGCCAAGGTGGCGTACCCCACCGCCATGTCCAACGGTGAGACCTCGGCGGACCCGGTCGCGAGTGAAGCGACCGGTGGCAGCTCCTGCGGTCACGCCCATCTTCGAGGCGACCGGCGGCACCGTCTCGGGACCGATGTCCAAGATCAGCTGGGCGAAGACCACGTTGATCGAGTTCTCGGTGGCAGACCACAGGTCGACGGCGCCGCCCGCGCTGCCGCCCTCGGCGTTGGAGACGCAATGGTCGTCGTCCTGCCACAGCGGGCTGCAGAAGGGAGACGCGCTGTTGTACGTCTGGGTCGGAGGCACCCCCTGCTCGAACGCCGCCGCCAGCACGAACGGTTTGAACGCCGAGCCGGTCGGATGCGGCGTGGCGGCCAGGTCCAGGTTGTCTTCCTTGAAGGTCTTGCCCGAGATCATGGTGCGGATCGCACCGTTCGAGGATCCACGGACACGATCGAGGTGTCGGGATGGGCCTTGCCGTTGGTGGGCAGACCCACCTGGTAGGGCATGTCCGCCGACTGCTGCGCGTACCGCTGCCACGGCGGGTCCAGCGTGGTCGTGATCTTCAGCCCGCCTTCGAACAGCGTTCGCTGGCGCGCCTTCTCGCTGCGGCCGAGCGAGTCGTAGGCGCCGGCGGCGTTGCCCAGGATCTGGCGGATCATGTACCGCACGAAGAACGGCTGGTTGCGCTGCGAGAGCCGCTTGCCGGCTCCCTTGGGCAAACCCAGGTCGGTGCGCTTCGCGCGGTCTTCGCGTTCGCTCGAGATCCCGTACGGGCGAGTCGGGGCCCAGCGCGCCCATGCGCACCAGCACCTCGTTCCGCCGCACCCTGGTCCGGGTGGGGTGGACGAACGGGTCGTACTCGGCCGGCTCCCTGATGATGCCGGCCAGCATCGCGCCCTCGGTGAGCGTCAGCTGGGACGCGGGCTTGTGGAAGTAGAACTTCGACGCGGTCCCGATGCCGTACACGCCGTTGCCCAGGTACACCTGGTTCAGGTAGAGCTCGAAGATCTCTTCCTTCGAGTACTCCTCCTCCACGCGGATCGCCAGCGCCAGCTCCTGGAACTTCCGTTCGAAGCTCAGGTCGTAGGGGTCGAGCCCCAGGGTGTTCTTAACCAGCTGCTGGGTGATCGTGGAGCCGCCCTGCACGACCCGGCCCGCGCGAGCGTTCTGGACCAGGGCACGAAGCAGCGAGCTCCAGTTCAGGGCCCCGTGCTCGTAGAAACCGGCGTCCTCGATCGCCAGCACGGCTTTCTGGGCCGCCTTGCTGACGTTCTTCAAGCGGACGGCTTCGCGGTTGTCCAGGAAGACCGTGGCCAGGACCGTCTCGCCGTCGTTGGCGTAGATCGTGGAGCGTTCGGGGAACCGGGGGATGCGCGTGAAGTCGGCCCCCAGCGCGTTCAGCTTGGCGTCCACGCGCATCACGCCGATCGCCGCTCCGATGAAGGGCGGGGCCAGGATGAACGCCGTCAATGCTCCGGACAGCACGATGACGGGCACCAGCAGCACCAGCGCCAACGGCTTGAAGACCATCCGGTCGTTCAGTGGGCGCAGATCGGGGCGTCGAGGGCGGGGAGCTGGGGCCATAGGGTCGCCCCGAAGGATACCCCTGAGACTCACGGGTACGATAGGTCGCAGATGCGTCGCACGGCCCTCTTCCTGTGCTGTTTCGGTGTGCTCGCCGCCTGGCCGGGCCCGTATCGGCCGCGCCGGCCACCACCGTCGTGGTGTTGAAGGTCGAAGGCGCGATCGACCGTCCGCTGCTCGGCTACCTGCAGGACCGGCTGTCGTCGGCGGAGGCCGACGGCGCCACGGTGGTGCTCCAGATCGACACGTCGGGGACGATCGATCAGGACGGCGTCGCGCTGGCCCAACGGGTGGCCGGGCTGGACGTTCCCGGTGATCGCGTGGGTGGATTCGCGCGCCGGCCCGAAGCGAGCGGCGCAGGCCTGCTGCTGATGTACGCGGCTTCCTTGACCGCCGTCTCGCCCGGCTCGCAGACCGGACCGCTCGCATCCGATCGACCTCGCCCAGCCCGATCGAGGATTCCCGGGACTCGACGCGACGATCCAAGGGTGGCTGGACGATCGCGACAAGGACACGAGCCTGGAACGACCGGATGAAGCCGCGCTGACGGCCCAGGATGCGCTCGATCTGCGGATCGCCACCGCGGTGGCGCAGTCGGTCCCCGAACTGCTCAACGTGGTCGACGGCCGAGACCGTGCAGACGCCGGGCGGGCCGGTGGTCGCTGCAGACCCGGATCGCGACCAGCGAGCAGCAGGCCGGCGAGCGCACGGTCGACATCCGCTTCGACGCCATGGGTCCGCTCGCCAGCGGTGGCGCACGGGGTCTCGTCGCCCTCGATGATCTATTTCCTGTTGGTGATCGGGCTGGCGTGCCTGGCCTTCGAGCTGACACAGCCGGGGTTCGGGTTCGCGGGGTTCGCCGGCGTGGGCATGGTGGCGCTGGCGGCCTACGGCATCTGGGTCGTGCCTCCCTGGTGGCCCGGCATGATCGCCCTGGTCGGCGGCGTCGCGCTCATGACGCTCGACGTGCGCATGCGCCGGTTGGGCCCCCTGACGGGCATCGGGCTTGGTGGCCTTCGCCGCCGGGTCGGTGTTCGCATGGAAGAGGGGTCGCCGAGCCCATCGCCATCTCGCCCTGGCTGATCGGCGGCGCGGTCGTGGCCAGCATCCTCTACTACGGGTTCGGCGCTCACGGTGGCGATCCAGTCGCGCGACCGCATCGTGAACACCCAGCGTGGGCTGATCGGCCTGGTGGGTGAGGCTCGCGGGCCGCTCAGCCCCGAAGGTCCGGTCTTCGTGAAGGGCGCGCTTGTGGCGTGGCCGTTCCTCCGGCGACGCGATCGATGCTGGGACCAAGGTTCGCGTTCGTGGCGTCGACGGGCTGGTCCTTCGCGTCGAGCCCGAGCCCGAAGAGGTCGGGGCGCCGAATGAAGCAGCCGAGAAAGCGCCGAGATGAAGCAGCAGGCATGACCACGCCAGCCGGAACCGTGGCGAACTGGTTCAGCGGAATCCCCGGGGCCACCTTCTTCGAACAACCCGGTAGAGATGCAGAACGAGTCGATGGCCGGCTGGCAGCACTTCGCCGCGTGTCGCGGCGAGGATTCCACGCATTTCTTCGCCCCCGAGCTACTTCGAACGCCGGTCCGAGAAGAACGCTCGTGAGGCTGTGGCCAAGGCCATCTGCGTCCGGTGCCCCGTCCGTGATCAGTGCCTGGAGTACGCGTTGAGCGTCCGCGAGAACCACGGGATCTGGGGCGGGCTCAACGAGATGGAACGCCGGGCGTTGCTCCGCCAGCGCGCCAGAGGAAGCCGTCTGACCCATGGATGACGACGCGATCCAGCGGCGTCTGTCCGAGCTCGGGATCGAGCTGCCGCCGCCGCCCAAGGCCGTGGCCGCCTACGTGCCGGTCCGCCTTGCCGGTCCGACGGCCTACGTCGCGGGCCAGGTGCCCACGATCGACGGAAGCGTGCTTCACGCCGGGCGGCTGGGCGAGGCCGACGGGGTGACCCCCGAACAGGGCGCCGAGGCGGCCGCCGGGCCGCGCTGCAGGCCCTGTCCGCGCTGCGTGAAGGCCTGGGCGGGAGCTTCGAGCGACTCGTCCAGATCTCCCAGGTCACCGTGTACATGGCGGCGACGCCGGAGTTCCGCGACCATCCGATCGTGGCCAACGGCGCCAGCGACCTGTTCGTCGAGGTCCTCGGCGACGCCGGATCGCATGCGCGCGCCGCCGTCGGCATGGCGTCGCTCCCGCTGGGCGCGAGCGTCGAGGTGGCCGTCACCGCGCAGGTGCGCTGACGCTACTGGTCAGGCCTGGGCCGGCTGCTGGCGCCCCGGCTTCTGGGGGAACCGCAGGTCGCCGTCGCGCCGCGTGACGCCCGTGCGGTCGAAGTACTCCAGCATCGGCAGGGCGTACTTCCGGCTGGTGCCCAAGGACTCGCGGAACGCGCTCACGGTGATCCCGTCGGTGGCCGCCAGCACCGTCGCCCGTCCTCGCTCCACCAGCGTCGGGCGTGACGATCAGGTCCGGGGAGACCTTCACCACGAGTCCAGCGCGGGCGGCTGCTTCGATCACGTCGCGTCCGAACCCCGAGGCGACGAGCTCCTTGATCGTCGGCGGGGTCGCTTCGTGCTCGCCACCGATCGCGGTGAGCAGCCGGTCCACGTCGACGTCGTGCTCGGCCAGCGTCACGCGATGGCCGTGCGGCGCGGACGGTCGTCGCCGACGTCACGATCGCACCTCGCTCGACGAGGTCGCGGGTGAGCTCATCGAGCAGGTCGGCGTCGGTGGGCGCGCCCGCGGAGCGCAAGGACGACGCCATCACGGTGCGTGCCCGCTGCCGTTCGACGCCTTCCTCCAGCGGGTGGTCACGGTGGTAGTCGGCCAGGAAGCGACCCAGGTCGCGCTCCAGCTGGGTTCGAGAGCTCCCGCCGCAGGTACCAACCACCCATCACCGACCCGCCCGGTGTCCGACTGCCGCTGGTGCGGGCGGCCTCTTCGGCTCGGACGGCGCCGCGTTCGTGCGGCGAGCAGCCCGGGCAGCGCGTCCCGCGGTCGCCGCGCGTGCGAGCCGCGAGCTGCGCGATGCGGTCGCGCGGCGGCCGTCGCGGCGGCGCCACGTCGAGCACCACGGCGCCGGCTACGGTCTCGCGTCCGACCCGCGTCGCGGATCACGATCCGATCGAACACGTCCAGCACCAGCGGGCGGCTGGTCCGGATCCGCACGAAGGTCTCATCGTCGCCGGGTTGCAGGGCGGTCGCGGGACCCAGGAATCGAAGCCGAGCGTCGACCTCTGCTGCCCCGGCGTAGACCTTGTAGGCACCTCGAGCGACTACGGGATGCGCGAGGCCCCGGACCGGCCGAACCGCCGCATCGAAGACGTCGGTGGTGATCCACTGGGAGGTCTGGCAGAGCACATCGCCGCGCCCGGCTTCGTCGCGCTCGACGCCGGCGAGGTTGGCGGCCACCCTCGAGACACGGACACGCTCGATCCTCGAGCTCTGCGATGGGTCTGGAGCGAGCGGATCCGCCCGCGACGGCCGCGGGCTCCAACCCGATCTCGTCGCCGCCCTGCAGGCATCCTCCGGTCAGCGTGCCGGTGACGACGGTGCCGGAGCCCTTGATCGTGAACACTCGGTCGACGAACAGGCGGGTGCGCGCGGGTTCGGGAGGCTGGCACCGCGGCCAGCATCGCGTCCAGCGCCTGCCGGATGTCGTCGACGCCTTCGCCGGTGTCGATGCCACCGGCACGATCGGCGCATCGGCCAGCGTGCTGCCTGCGAGGTGGTTGCGGACGCGGCTCGGCCGCGTCGTCGACGGCGTCGGGTTCCACCAGGTCGGTCTTGGTCAGCGCCACGACGCCGGCACGCACGCCGAGGACGTCCAGGATCTGCAGGTGCTCTTCGGACTGGGGCTTCCACCCCTCGTCGGCGGCCACCACGAACAGCACCGAGGGCACCGGCCCGACGCCCGCCAGCATGTTGGTGATGAACCGCTCGTGCCCGGGGACATCCACGAACCCCACCTCGCGGCCGCTGGGCAGGGTCGCACCACGCGTAGCCGAGGTCGATCGTCAGGCCGCGACGCTTCTCCTCGTCCCAGCGGTCGGGGTCGATGCCGGTGAGCGCGACGATCAACGACGACTTGCCGTGGTCGACGTGCCCGGCCGTGGCTACCACACGATGCGCGGCGGTGGCCGCCACGACACGATGCGAGGCGGCGGCCGCGACGTCACGGTGCGCGGACATGTCAGTCCTCGTCGACGAACTCGTCGCCTTCCATGGCGTACTGGATCGCCCTGGCCGCGTCGTGGATGCTGCCCTCGGGCACGGTTCGCACGTCGAAGAGGACGTGGTCGTCCTCGACCCGGCAGAAGACCGACGGGTTGCCGACGCGAAGGCGCGCCGCGAACGCCGTGGGATCGGGCACGGCGACGCTGAACCCCCCAGGAATCCATCGTGGTGCCCGGCATGGAGCCACCTCCCACCACGGACTCACACCGTTGCACGTGGGCGTGCTCGAGATCGCCGTCGAGCGTCTCGCACAACCGTTGGGCGCGTTTGTGCACCGATCCCGCGGGCTCGCGCATCATCCGGTGCACGGGAAGGTCGTCCTCCGAGCCCCGCGAGTGCATCGCCAGGACCTGCTCCAAGGCGGCGACCTGCATCTTGTCCACGCGCACGGCGCGGGCGAGCGGGTGCCTGCGGAGCTTGGCAACCAGGTCGGACCGGCCCGCGATCAGTCCGGCCTGAGGTCCTCCCAAGCAGCTTGTCGCCCGAGGCCATCACCAGGTCGGCACCCTCGGCGAGGGCGTCCGCGACCGTGGGCTCGTCGGCCGGCATGCCGCGACCGCGTTGCAGCAGGCCCGATCCCACGTCGTACACCAGCGGCACGTCATGACGACCGGCCAGCGCTGCCAGGTCTTTGGTGGACGTTTCCGCGGTGAACCCCACGACGCGATAGTTGGAAGGGTGGACCTTCAAGATCGCGCCGACCCGCTCGTTCATTGCGCCTCGGTAGTCACCGATGCGCGTGCGATTGGTGGTGCCCACCTCGACCAGCTTCGCGCCCGAGGCGCGCATGATGTCGGGGATCCGGAATTCCCCGCCGATCTCGATCAGCTCGCCCCGTGAGACCAGCACCTGTTTGCCCTTGGCCAGCGCGGCCATGGCCAGGAGCACGGCGGCGGCACCGTTGTTGACCACGATCGCGGCCTCGGCGCCGGTCAACGCCATCAGGATCGCCTCCGCGCGCCCGGTCCTGGTTCCTCGTTGCCCGGTCACGCGATCGACCTCGAGATCGGTGTAGTTCAGGGCGGCCCGATGGGCCGCGTCGGCGGCGCGCGCAGGCATGGGCGCTCGGCCGAGGTTGGTGTGCAGGATCACCCCCGTGGCGTTGATCACGGGAGTCAGGCCCGTCGCGATCCTGGACGCATCGCGGATCGCGACGGCCATGACGTCGTCGGCCTGGGGCGAGATGTGGCCGTCGGCGGCTCGCCCCCGGGCGCTGTCGAGGGTGAGCTTCAGGCTTCGCTTCAGCAGGGGCCGGCCGAAGAGCTTGGCCGCACGGAGAACCGGTGCGGCCCGTAACAACGAATCAACAGAGGGCAGTGATCGCCGCGTGTCGACCATGCCCGCAGCCTATCGCTTGACCTTCGGTCAATGAGTGGTGGGTATCACCGAGACGAAGGAGCGCCTAGGATGCCGCCAGCGAGACGACGCCGGAGGGGCCCGTGTCATGAACCGTCGACTGGTCGCGATCTGTGGAGTGGTGCTCGCGGTCGCGGTCGCCGTGCCGGCCACCGCCGTCGGACAGACGACTCCGTCCCCGTCGGCCGCCGACGAGAAGGTCACGTTCACGGTCGGGGTGACTGGCGACCTCAACTCAGCCAACCCCTTTCGGCAGATCGACACCTACGAGGCCTTCGTCGGGACGCTGATGTACGACAGCTTGCTGCGGCGTGCACAAGAGGACTATTCGCATCGAGCCCGAGCTGTGCCAGCCGAATGGGAGACGAGTGAGGACGGCCTCACCTGGACGTTCCACCTCCGCGAGGACGCGACCTGGAGCGACGGCAAGCCGATCACCGCCCACGACTTCGTCGACGACCGGCAACTTCATCCTCGAGAACGACATCAGCTCCTGGACCGACGGCTACACCTACACCAAGAGCATCGAGGCGATCGACGACTACACGATCGTCTGGAAGACCACGAAGCCGACGGTCGTTCCCGGACTGCCCGGATACAACCTGATCCTCCCCGAGCACGTGTGGGGCGACAAGACACGAGCAAGAGATCAAGAGTATTCCGGAACTTCCCTGACCCGGTCGTGTCCGGTCCGTTCACTCTCGCGAGTGGAAGCAGGGCGAGTACTGGACCATGACGGCGCGCCCCGACTACTGGGGCGGCGCTCCCGCGATCGACGAGATCGTGTTCCGCGTCTACAACTCCAACGAAGCGGTCGTGCAGGCGCTCCTGAAGGGCGCGATCGACTACACGCTCGATCACTTCCCCGGCGCTGTTCGAGGCCGTGAAGGGCACAGCCCGACATCGAGGCCGGCGGTCGACAGTGCAGAGGCGTTCCACCAGCTGTCCTTCAACCTCGCCGAAGATCCGAAGAGCAGCGGCGAACCCGGCGGTGATGGATCCGGCGTTCCGCGCAAGCCATGGCGTACGCCATCGACCGGGAGACGTTGATCGACGAGGTGGTGCGAGGGCTATGCGACGCCGGGCACGACGCCGATCGTGCCCCTCTACGAGCGACTGGCATTGGGAGCCGCCGCCGAGGAGCTGATCGCGTACGACCCGGCCGCGGCGGAACAGATCTTGGACGAGGCCGGCTACCTCGACACCGACGGCGACGGCGATGCGGGAGCTCCCTGAGGGCGGTGACCCGCTCGAGCTTGCGGCTGTTCACCGAGTCGACCGACGTCGAAGGCATCAAGGCCGCGCCCTACATCCAAGGGTGGTTCCGAGACGTCGGGATCGAGTGTCGCGATCAAGACGATGACCGACAGCAAGCTCTACGACGTCTGGCTGGAGTCGCTCGACTGGGACCTGATCATCTACTCCTGGGGCGTCGAGCCCCGACCCCGACTTCATGCTGTCGACGCTTCACGACCGGGCAGTGCTGGATTCTGGAGCGACACCTGCTACAGCAACCCCGAGTACGACGCGCTCTACAAGGAGCAGCAGAGCGCAGATCGACCGAGCCGAACGCCAGGCGATGGTCGACGAGATGCAGCAGATCCTGTACGCCGACACGCCCGAGATCGTGCTGTGGTACCCCAACACCTTCGAGGCGTGGCGCGTCGGACCGATGGACCGGGTTCGTCCGATTGCCCGAGCCCGACGGCGACGGCGTTCTGGGCGAACACGTACTCCGCGCAGGTCTCGTGCGACCCATCTCGGCGACGCCGCGGTGCGCGCGAACGTCGAGAGCGGACCGACCGGCTGGGTGTGGCTGCGTGCTGGTCGTCGCGGTCGCGGCGGGGTCGTGGCAGCGTACGCGCGACGACGGCGACTCGACGGGTACTACGCGTAGCGAGGAGGGAGCGCGTGTGGGAGGGTGGCGATATGTCGGGCGGAAGGTGCTGCAGGCGTTCTTCACGCTCATCTTCGTCCTGGTATTCAACTTCTTCCTGTTCCGCATCATGCCGGGCGACCCCGTGCGGCTGCTGACCCGTCAACGCGGCATCGAGCTCTCGGTCGAGGCGCAGGAGTCGCTGCGGCGGGACCTCGGGTCTCGACAAGCCGCTGCCGGCGCAGTTCGTCGACTACGTCGGTGACATCGCCGCGGGGCGAACTGGGCCTGTCGTTCATCTATCAGGGCGAATCCGTCATGGAGGTGTTCCTGCGGTTCCTGTGGCCGACCGTCCTTCTGGTGGGGACCGCCACGATCCTGATGATCGTCGATCGGCATCTACCTGGGGATCCGAGGGGGGTGGACGCGAGGCAGCGCGTTGGACAACGGGCTCCATGGGGGTGTCCCTGCTCTTCTACTCGATGCCGGACTTCTGGCTCGGCGATGATGCTGTTGATCGTCTTCTCGACCGACGCTGGGGTGGTTCCCATCGGGCGGCTACTCGAGCCCGAACGCCGACCTCACGGGCATCGCGCACATCGTCGACGTCGCTGAACCATATGGTCCTTCCGGTGGTCACGCTCACGGTCGCCTACGTCGGCGAGTACTACCTGGTGATGCGGTCGTCGCTGCTGGACGTGATGGGCGAGGAGTACATCACCACGGTCCGTGCCAAGGGGATCCGCGAGGGCAAGGTGCTGTGGCGGCATGCGGTGCGCAACGCGATGCTCCCGACGATCTCGGTGATCGCGCTCTCGCTGGGGTTCGTGGTCGGCGGCGCCATCGTCGTGGAGGTCGTGTTCTCGTACCCCGGCCTCGGCCTCCTCACGTTCCAGGCGCTCGACTCGCAGGACTTCCTGATGCTGCAGGGCCTGTTCCTGTTCTTCACGCTGGCGGTCCTGGTCTCGAACCTCGTCGCCGACCTGCTTTACAGCTGGTTCGACCCGCGCGTGAGGGAGGCGTAGTGACGGCGACGAGCGATCCCGGCCGTGGCACCCACGGCTCCGCGCGATCCGAGAGCGCTCGCTCGCGCGCGCCGCCGGCTGGCGCGTACGCGCTTCTGGGCGACGTACCGGAAGAGCAAGGATGGGGATCGCCGGACTGGTGATCCTGCTGCTGTTCATCCTGATGGCGATCTTCGCGCCGCTGCTGGCCGACGAGAGTGGTCTGGACGTCACGCAGGTCGACGGCCCGATCCTGGCGCCGCCCTCGTGGGAGTACCCGCTGGGGACCGACGATCTCGGCCGGTCCGTGCTCACGCTGCGTGATCTGGGGGTCCCGGATCTCCCTGCTCGTCGGGTCTGCTGGCGGCCGTGGTCTCGATGACCGTCGGATCGGCGCTCGGCATCTTCGCGGGCTATCGCGGTGGCGGGTGGGACGCGTTCCTGATGCGCTTCACCGACTGGTTCCTGGTGTTGCCGTTCCTGCCGCTCGCGGTGATCCTTGCCGGCGATCTACGGGCAGTCGCTGCTCATCATCGTGCTGGTGATCGGTCTGACGTCCTGGCCGTGGACGGCGCGGCTGGTCCGCAGCCAGACGTTGTCGATCCGCGAGCGCCCGTACATCGAACGTGCGCGCGGGCTGGGTGCGGGCGACCGCAGCTCATCGTTCGCCACGTGCTGCCGAACGTCCTGCCGGTGATCTTCGCGCAGACCATCCTGTCGATCGCGCTGATGATCCTGGCGGAGTCGACGCTCTCGTTCATCGGCCTCGGCGATCCGAACCGCGCGTCGTGGGGCGCCGTGCTGGAGAACGCGTTCGAGGCGGGCGCTCCCACGCTGGGTGCGTGGTGGTGGATCGGCGCGCCGGGCATCTGCATCGTGCTGGTCGTGCTCGCGTTCACGATGTGCGGCAACGCGATCGAGGAGATCGTGAACCCGAGGTTGCGCCAGCGATGAGCGTCCTCGAGGTCGCGCGACCTGCACGATCGAGTACTCCGACGCAGGCCGGTCCTGTGCCTGCCGTTCGCGGCTGTCGATCTGACGATCGACCGTGGCCAGGTGCTGGGTCTGGCCGGCGAGTCCGGTTGCGGGAAGTCGACGATCGGGCTCGGCTTGCTGCGGCTGCTGCCGCGAGGCACGCCGGGTCGCATGGTCGCATCACGTTGAACGGCGCAGGACGTGCTGGCGATGGAGCCGAGCCGAGCTCGGTGCGGTCCGCTGGACCCAGGGGTCGATCATCTTCCAGGGCGCGCAACACGCGCTCGATCCGGTCGATCCGGGTCGGCGACCAGATCGTCGAGGCGATCGTGGCGCACGGCTCGGCCGGACACGGCGCGAGGCGTGCTTCGCGCCGGCGATCTGCTGGAGCGGGTCGGCTTGCCGCGCGCGGCGCTCGAAGGACTTCCCGCACGAGTTCTCCGGGGGGCAGAAGCAACGCGTGATGATCGCGATGGCGCTGGCGTGCGGGCCGGACCTGGTGATCGCCGACGAGCCCACGACCGCGCTCGACGTGATGGTGCAGGCCAGGTCCTGCGGCTGCTGAAGCAGCTGCAGGACGAGCTCGGGCTGTGCGGTGTTGTTCATCACGCACGATCTCTCGGTCCTGGCCGAGGTCTAGCGAGCGGCTCGCGGTGATGTACGCGGGGCGCATCGTGGAGGAGGGGCCTGCACGAGAGCGTGTTCCGCGACCCGCAGCATCCGTACACCAAGGCCCTCGCCGGCGCGTTCCCGACCATCGGCGACGAGCGATACGTGCAGTCGCCGACCGGCCTGGACGGCGATCCACCCGATCCGCAGCGATGTGCCCAGCGGCTGCACGTTCCACCCGCGGTGCGCCGAGGCGTTCGAGCGCTGTCCGAGGTCGACCCGCCGCTGCTGGCCGCCGGCGAAGGAGCGCCGCGCCGCGTGCATGCTGCTGGAGCCGGCGCTGACCGGCGACCGCCGGGGTGGACGCGTGAGTCAGGTCCTCGACCGGGTCGACGAGCTGCCTGCCGAGGTGGCTCGCCGATCCTGGAGATCCGTGACCTGCACGTTCGGTTCGCCGGGCGGGGCCGCGCGCTGGGCTCGCGGAAGAAGCCGAGCTGGTGGCGCGCGCCGTCGACGGGGTCGACCTGGACGCTCGGGGAGGGCAGATCGTGGCGCTCGCGGGCGAGTCCGGATGCGGCAAGACCACGCTGGCGCGCTCGATCATGGGTTTCGTGAAGCCCGACGAAGGGCGAGATCCGCTTCGAGGGCGAGCCGCTCGGGAAGAATCTCCGCGCGTACCGGCGGAAGGTGCAGATGGTCTACCAGGACCCCACCGGCGCGCTGAACCCTCGCCAGACGATCTACGACTCGGTGGCGGAGGGGCTGAGGATCCACCGGATGCGCGGGGACGAGCAGGAGCTGGTGGCACGAGCGCTTTCGCGCGCGGGCCTTCGCCCGCCGGAACGGTTCTTCCTGCAGTTCCCGCACGAGCTCTCGGGAGGTCAGCGGCAGCGCGTCGTGATCGCGGGCGCGCTCGCCCTGGAGCCGCAGGTGATCGTGGCGGACGAGCCCGTCTCGAACCTGGACGCGTCCGTCCGCGGCGAGATCCTGCGTCTGCTGCTCAAGCTCCGTGAAGAGGAATCGAATCACGATCCTTGATCGTCACCCACGACCTTGGGCTGGCGTGGACGATCGCCGACCGGGTGGCGGTGATGTACCTGGGCCGCATCGTCGAGGTGGGTCCGACGCAGTGGGTGCTGACCCAGCCGATGCACCCGTACACGCGCGCGCTGCTGGACGTGGTGCCGGACGCGATGCAGGCGCCGATCGAGCGGCGGCTGCTTGCCGGCGAGCCGCCGGATCCGACGCGGATCCCCGGCGGGTGCGGTTCCATCCACGGTGTCCTGCGCTCGCGGACGGGGCGAGCCGCGCCGGCGGGCGTCGGTGGAGGCGTGCACGGACCGACGACCCCTCCCGCTGGCCGTGGAGAGGACGGGTCCACCGGGCGGCGTGCCACTTGGCGGTCCGCGGTCGCGAGGGCTCGCGTAGGATATCCGGCGATGGTCGACACCGAGCGCCCCGCGTTCCAGACTTCGCAGGTCGCATCGCATCGTCCGCGGCGGCGGGCTCGACATCGACGATCGCGCCCCGGGCAGGCTCAAGACCGAGGAGATGATCCTCAACATCGGGCCGCAGCACCCTTCCACGCACGGCGTGCTCCGCGTGGTGCTCGAGCTGGACGGCGAGGTCATCACCCGCGCCGAGCCCGTGATCGGCTACATGCATCGTGCCGCCGAGAAGCTCGCCGAGTACCGCGACGCGCGCCAGGTCCTGGTGCTCGATGAACCGTCACGACTGGATCAGCGCGTTCAACAACGAGCTGGGATGGACGATCGCCGTCGAGCGGCTGGCCGGCATCGAGGTGCCCGAGCGCGCGCAGTGGATCCGCACGATGTTCGCCGAATGGAACCGGATCCTGAACCACCTGATGTTCAGCGGGTCGTTCCCGCTCGAGCTGGGCGCCATGACGCCGATCTTCTACGCGTTCCGCGAGCGCGAGATGATCCAGGACATGCTGGAGGCGGCCACCGGCGCCCGCATGCACCACTCGTACTGCCGCGTCGGCGGTCTGAAGGACGACCTTCCGCGCGGGTTCCTGAAGCGCTCGGCGGAGGTGCTGGCCGAGACCCGCAAGCGCATCAGGGAGTACGAGACGCTGATCATGGGGAACGAGATCATCTTCGCGCGCACGCGCAACGTCGGCGTGCTGCCGACGGACGTCGCCGTCGCCTACGGATGCTCGGGGCCGGTGCTGCATGCGAGCGGCGTGCCGATGGATCCGCGCAAGGACGAGCCGTACGAGAAGTACGGCGAGGTCGAGTTCAACGTCCCCGTCGGGCAGACCGGCGACTGCTACGACCGCCTGTGGGTGCTGGTCGAGCGGATGAAGGAGTCGTGCAACATCATCGAGCAGTGCATGGACAAGCTGCCGCCGGGCCAGTTCCGCGCGGAGAAGCTGCCGAAGACGCTGAAGCTGAGCGGCGAGGTCTACGTGCGCACCGAGAACCCGCTCGGCATGATGGGCTACTACGTGGTCGGCGACGGAAGGTCGAGCCGTACCGGCTGAAGATGCGGACGCCGTCGTTCTCGAACGTCAGCGTGATCCCGGCGATCCTGCCGGGCGCGCTCGTCCCCGACCTCATCGCCATCCTGGGCTCGATCTTCTTCGTCGTCGGCGACGTCGACCGCTGACATCTAGTCTGTAACGGACTAGTGACACTCGATCTCTCCACCGCAGCCGATCGTGCTCGCTCGGTGGCCGACGACATCTTGTTCCCGTCGGCACAGGACACCGATACCGCCGATCTGGTGCCGCGCCCCCACCTGGACGCGCTGCGCGATGCGGGTCTCAACGGGCTCCAGGGCCCGGTCGACGTCCCCGGCGGTCTCGGTGCGGACCACGTCGGCGCTCGTCCCGTCTCCGAAGTGGTGGCCGGCGGGTGCGGGGCCACGGCCTTCGTCTGGGCCCAGCACCACGGCGCGGTGCGACGATGCGCCGGAGGCGACGGTCCCGGACGCGAGGCGTGGCTGCCCCGGCTGTGCGACGGTTCCGTGACCGCCGGGATCGGGTTCGCATACCTCCGCCGTCCCGGTCGGGCTGCGGTCCGCGCCACGCCGGCCGGCGATGGGTGGCGCCTCGACGGGGAAGCTCCGTGGATCACGGGATGGGGGCTGGCGGATGTCTTCGTGATCATGGCTCGTGCCCACGATGGCCGGGTCGTCACGGTCATGGTCGATGGGCCGTACGAGCGTTCGGAGCTGGTGGCGAGCGCCCCTCTGCGACTGGCCGCGATGGGGGCGACGGGCACCGTGGCGCTTCGCTTCGACAGGGTCCGGCTGGGTGAAGATTCGGTGATCGGCGTGCAGACCTCGGAGGCATGGTCGCTGCGCGACCGGATCGGATCCGCCCTTCCTCCGGCGGCACCGCTGGGCATCGCGGATCGCGCGATCCGGCTGCTGGAGGAGCGGGACCCGCCCGTGCCTCAGCTGTCGGCCACGACCCGTTCGCTCCGCGAGCAGCTGCAGATGCGCCGCTCCAGTGCCGACGAGGTCGCCAACGTGATCATGGAGATGTCTGGAAGCGGCGACGCCGAGACGTTGGCGGCGCAGATCGATCGCGGAACCCTCGAGAGGGACCGCGGGCTGGACCTGGCTCGGCGCGCCACCGATGCTCTGGTCGCGGCGTCCGGGGGTGGTGCCATGTCGCTTTCGCACCCGGCGCAGCGCTTGTCGCGGGAAGTGACCTTCTACCTGATCCAGGCCCAGACCGGATCGTTGCGCGCTGCGACCCTCGCTCGCCTCTCATGATCCGGGCTCCAGTTCTTGTGGTGCTCGGGCCGATGATACGGGTCTCGAGGGGGTTCATCGACGTGGAAACGGTCGGACTGTTCAAGACCCGCGTCTCGCGGGACGGGGCTGTCGAGGTGTGGGCTCGCGGCTGGCGCCTGGAATCGCAGGTGCCCGTGCTCATCCCCGCGCTGCTGGCGATCGCATTCTGGTTGGCACCGTTCTCGGTGGCCGTGCGGGCCATGGGAAGCGTCGCGATGCTCGTGTGTGCCTACGGCACGTTCCGGCTGACACGGCTCGGATTCCGATTCGACGGCCGGGGAGTCACGGTGATCGACGTGATCCGGACGAGGGCGCTGGATTGGAGCCGCTTCGCCGGCATCGTCGGCGAACGGAACGAGCACGAAGGACGATGCGTCGTGCTGTCGACCGACGGCGGTCGGATCCGTTCGCCAGGCACGCTCGAGCCCGACCAGATGGACCCGTTCTGGGCCGAAGGGGAGACCTCCGCGGTGGACCAGCTCAACCGACTGGCGGGGCGACTGCGTGCGGCACTGGCCGAAGACAGCGAACCCATCCTCTCGATCGACGTCTCGGCGCCGGATCCCTCAGCCGGGGACCTGCGACACAGCCCGCACGACCCGAACGTTGGAGGTTCGCCGGGCGCTCGCCGGCTGCGATCATCAGGGCAAGTCTGACCGGCAGCGCTCGGTTAGGACAGAGGCGGCGCCTCTCAGCCGCTCCGCGCCCGAGCGAGCCAGGAAGGCTCAGGCAGGCCGGGCGTGGACGCCACGAACCATCGGAACCGGCCGAGTCCGGCCGGGTCGACCAGCATGCCCGCGCGGCCGCGGCCACCCCAGATGCGCACGGCGTCGCCTCCTCGTCCCGTGTTGAGCAGATCGGTCTGTCGTTCGAGCCCCGACGCGATCCAGGAGCCGAACCCGAGCGCCTCCAGCGCCTGGCGTTGGCTCACGATGGGGAACGCCTGCAGCCCGTTGGCCTCGGCGTGTCGCCGGAGATCGCCGAACGGCACCCCCGCGGTGATATCGGTCATTCCCGGCTCGGCGAACACGTCCTCCACCATCCGATGATGGCGGTATCCGTGCACCTCGCCCGCTTCGTCGTCTTCGGCGCCGTAGTCGACCGCCACCAGGTAGCGAGCGCGAACCCGGATCGGCGGTTCAGCGCATCGACCACGAAGTCGCGGGCGCCCTCCGGCAGGATCCGTTCATGGCCCGGTGCGACCGCGTCGTTCGGCCATGGCGGCGGATTCGCCACCTCCAGCACGGCCATCGGCCGGCCGTCGTGCATCGACACGCACACCTCGCGAAGCCCTCGAGGGTGCCCTGAACCAACGGAAGGCGAGGTTGTCCAGCAGCTCGTGGGCGAGCACGACGGCGCTTCCGCGCGGGGCATCGACGAAGGACCCGGTCACGGTGACGCCCTCGATCGCGGCGAGCGCCGCTCGAGCCTGCTCGCTCCGCTCCACGGCGGTGACCTGCAGCGGCAGGTCGGACAGCTCCGGGAGGAGTTGTCGCATCAGTGTCCCGTCGCCCGATCCCACCTCGATCAGCTCGAACGGATGCCGGCCGCCCAGGTGTTCGTGCAGCTCGCGGATCGCCTCGGCCAGCGAGCTGCCCGAACACCGGATGCACGTGCGGGCTGGTCACGAAGTCGCCCGCGGCTCCGACCGGCGAGCGCCCGTAGTACCCGCCTGGGCCGTACAGGGAATGCTCCATGAATTCGGCGAACGTGATGGGCCCGTGATCTCGCGATCGCTTCGGCGACCGCTCGAGAGCCGGCGCGCCATGCAGCGCAGTATCTGCCGCCAGGCGTGCTGTCGACACCTGGGAAGATGGCCCCGTGAGCGAGCAGATCCGTCATGCGGCGTCCGTGGTCGCGGTTCGCGAGGGGTCGGACGGAGCCGAGGTCCTGGTGGTCGAACGCGGCGCGTCGAGCCGGTTCCTGGCCTCGTACGTGGTCTTCCCGGGTGGGGCCGTCGACGGCGAGGACGCCGCGTTCGCCAGGTGTTGGTTCGCAGATGACGGCGAGGCGGCACGTGCCGCAGCGGTCCGCGAGCTGGTCGAGGAGGCAGGGGTGGCGGTGACAGCCGCTGGGCTCGTCAATGCCGACGGTGACGATCCGTTGGCACGCATCCACGCGGCCCCACCCCGCCTCGATCAGCTCCATGAGCTGTGCCACTGGGTGGCGCCTGAACAGGTGCCGGTGCGCTTCGACGCGCGGTACTTCGCCGTCCGCGCGCCGCACAGATCTGGATCCCGTGCCCGACGGGTGGAGGCGGTCGCCGCATGGTGGGTCGCACCGCAAGCACTGTTGGACGAGTGGGAGCACGGGGAACGTAGGCCTGTACTGGCCCACCTGGTACACGATGACCCGGCTGGCCGAGTGCGACCACGCCGACGAGCTGTGGGGCGTTCCGGTTCGAGGCGCGTGAGCCCGACGATGACCGAGCTCGAGCGGCTCCCTCGATCGGTGTTCTGGGAGGACTGACCGTGCTGCGCGTGACCCGGGTGTTGGCTCCCAACCCCAGCGTCTACACGTTGGAGGGGACGAACACGTGGGTCGTGGGCGAAGGACCGGCGATCGTGATCGATCCGGGCCTGACGACGAGGGGCACCTGCGCGAGGTGGCATCGGCCGCCGCCGAACGCGGCGGCGTGGGTGCGGTGTTCGTGACCCACGACCATCCCGATCACGCGCCGGGTGCGACTATCGTTCGCTGAGCTGGTGGGGGCACCGTTGTTCGCGTTCCGGTTGGCGGGGACGGAGCACCTTCGCGACGGTCAGCGGATCCAGATGGGTGGCGGCACCGGGGACGGCGGACCGCTGGAACTGGTGGCGGCGCATACGCCCGGCCACACGAGCGACCACGTGGCCTTCCATGTGCCGTCGTCGTCGGCGCTGTTCACAGGGGATGCGGTGCTAGGCCGTGGCACGAGCTTCATCGATCCGCCGGAAGGCGATCTCACCCAGTATCTCCGGTCGCTGACACGGATGCTCGAGCTGGCTCCGGCCACGATCTATCCGGGGCATGGTCCGGTCGTGCTCCGTGCCCAGGCGAAGCTGCACGAGTACCTGGACCACCGAGCGGAACGCGAAGCGCAGGTGTTGGCGGCCATGGAAGCCGGCCCGTGACCGTGCCCGAGATGGTCGCGTCGATCTACGCGGACTACCCCCCGAGGTGCACGAGCTGGCGGGCCGTCCGTGTTGGCCCACTCTTGAAGTTGCAGAGCGAGGGCCGTGCCGCGAAGAAGGGGCGGGGCGCGCCACGACCTGGTCGGCTGCGACTCCGCGCACGTGCGATCGGTGCGGCAAGCTCGTGAAGGGCAGGGCGCGCTACTGCGGTACCTGCAGCGTGGTGATGTTGCAGGAAGGCGGCGACACGCGGCCGGGCCGCCCGCCCGGGCCGACGCCGGCGACGCGCCGGAACCCTGAGCCGGCGGCACGATGAACCGCCCACGCCCGATGAGCCGCAGTCGGCCGTGGGCGACCAGCGCACGCAGCACACGGTTGGCCGTCTCCCGCGAGGTGCCACACAGCTGTGCGAGCTCTTCCTGGGTGAGCCCGAGTGCGACCAGGGTGCCACCGGGGACTGGGCGCCCGAACCGTGTGGCCAGATCGCGGAGCCGATGCTGGACACGGCCTGCGACGTCGAGCCACGCGAGCTGGAACGCGAGGGAGGCCAGGCGTTGTTCGCGGACGTCGAGGAGCGCCGCGAGGTGGCGGTCACGCGCCGGTGCGAGACGGCACGGGCCCAGGGCTCGCGCGGTGGCGCGGGCGGAGGCACCTGCCGGCTCGCCCACGATGTCGCCGGGGCCGGTCACGTCGAGACCGAGAACCCGGCCTTGATCGTCGACGGTGCTGACATACAGCGCACCCTGGGCTACCACGACCGGGTGTGGGCAGGGTTCGCCTTGGCGGACGACCACGCGCCCGGCAGGCACCCCGACCTCGAGGGGGAGCGGTTGGACGGCGCTGGGCATGGCCCTGGCCATGGGCACCACTCCTCTCATCTGGGATCTTCGGGATCCTTCACCGTGAGGGAGGGTTCCGCACCATACCGGCAACCACCGACATGGCTGGGCCGCTAGGGTGGCCCGTACCGATGAGGGGGGTGTCGTGGGGGAGCCCAAGCTCGACGCCGTGCTGGCGGGCGTGCCGTTGTTCGAGGGCCTGTCGAAGCGCCGGCTCAGGAAGATCGCCGCGCTCGGCGAGACCGCCACCTACGCGGCCGGTACCCCCCTGGTCAACGAAGGTGACCCGGGCGACAGCTTCTTCGTGGCGATCACCGGACAGGCCAAGGTCACGGTGAAGAACAGGACGGTGCACCGGATCTTGCCCGGCGACCACTTCGGCGAGATCTCGTTGCTGGACGGCGGTGATCGCAGCGCCACTGTCACCAGCGAGACGCCGATGACGGTGATGACGATCCGGCGGTCGGCCTTCGTCAAGGCGGTGGAGGGCGATCCCGACGTGGCGATCGCGTTGCTGGAGAGCATGGCTCGCATGATCCGCCGCGTCGACCGTTCCTTGTCTCGGTAACCTCACTCCACCATGGAGCCCCTCCCCGCATGAAGGTCGAGTTCTACCTGCCGGCTGCGGCGCCGGCCGCCGAGCAGCCCGACGCCAAGGCCGACCCGCCGACGTTGGTGGGCACCGCGGTCTGGCGTGAAGGCGGGGTCACCGTGGATGCGGACGATCCCGAGCGTCGCGCGTCGCTCGAACGAGCGTTCCGGCGGACCCCTGTCGTCACCGACGATGCGGCATACCGGAGGTTCGGCACGCACGGCGAGGTGCAGATCCAACCGGGAAACCTGGAATGGTTCCGCGCTGCCGCGCAGGTCCGTGTGACGAAGGAAGCAGGAGTGATCGCCCGGCTGATCCCCGGCGTTACCGAAGGCGGCTTCGACCCGGCTGCCGGCTATCGGACGTTCGAGGACACGATCGACAGGCTGGATTCAGGCTAGAGGGCTCCTCGCTCAGATCCTGATCGGCTTCGGAAGGGAACGGTCGCGATCATCCTGTTCGTTCAAGCTGGCACAGATCTCGGGATGGTCACAGCAGCTGGATGTCGTCGATCACGGCCCGGACGAACTCCCCTTCAGACCACCGACCGGTCCCCGGCCACCATCCAGCGGAGAAACGCGAAATGGTCGTGACGTCGTCGAAGACCTTCTCCGCTTCTACTTCGACGCCGAACAGGTGCTCCCGCGGTGGTCCTCCGTCGGGGTCACCCCACCGGAGAAGGCGGATCGTTCGTAAGGCGCCGGCGTCATCGACCTCGATCGTAACGCTGTGGTTCGGTGCGCCCGCGACAGGCACCACAGCGGTGGCGGTGTCGTCGTCGACGGGGCACCAAGTGATCCCAGGGCTCAAAGCGCCGGTGGGTATCAACATGACCTCTCCAGCAAGTCGTCCGGCCGCGCTGTGGGAGATGTCCGGACCGGAGCGCGAGAGCACAGGGATGAAGCGCGCGGCCCGCCACCGCATCTCGCCGTTCCCTCTGAAGTAGCGATCGAATCCCTTGATCCGGAGCGGTCCTAGCCGCGTGACTGCTGCCCACACGAAGCCGACCGTCGGTGCGAGCACCTGGGTTGCCTCGAAGGGACGCCAGGAGCCGATCTTGATCTCGCCGTGCATCGAGATCCGGCCCGTCCCGCGAAGCGGCGCTCCGTCCGAGATGGCGTGCGCGAGCCACCGACGGACGGGGACTGGGAGTCCCTCGCACATGGAGCTGTCGAACGGCTGTGGTTCAGCTATCGGCGCGCTCGCCGCATCCCACGAACGGCGGGCATCCTCCGTCAACCAACCGGGCCGGGAAGCCGATGCCGCGATCCTCGAGTCGCCGCGGGCTTCCCGACCGCGATTCATCCACCGGATACGCCGGTGGGAGCAGGTGACTGCCGCCACTCGATCGTCGTCACCACGCCGATCTCAGTGAGCCGGTTGTTCAGGGCTACCACACGCTTGAGCTCCCCGGTCCCGATGGGGCGAGGAGCGATGATCCGCGCGATCGTCACCCCCTCCTCGAGCGCGTCGTCCACCTCGCGTTCCAACCGAGGCCAGTTCGATGCGCAGTCGGGCACGAGTACCCGGACGTACGGGCCGTTCCGCTGAACCTCGTACTGCATGATCATGACTGGACCTCCTTTCCCTCCTCAACATATTTGGGATCCGGAAGGCGACCACAGGTCGAACGGCCCGTCTTCCGTAGGCCGATCAGGAGCGTTCCGCGCAAGTTGGTCCGTCACGTCCCATACACATGGCCAGCCTCTCGCGATGTGGAGGGGTCAGCGGGGGACAAGGGCCGCATTCTGGGTGCCAGAAGACCTCGCAGGGCCGCACCAACGCGTCGACCGCGGGGGCCTCGCCACTCCACCGCTGAACGGGTCACTCCCGATCTCGGAGGTACACGAACCAGTAGACCACTCCGACCAGGACCGCCCCACCGATCACGTTGCCGATCGTCGCGGCCGCGAGGTTCGCGCCGAAGCCGGCGAGGTCGAGCGACTGGAGCTGCTCGGGTGTCACCGCCGCGTCCGCTGCCGGTCCCGGTTCTCGCTCGAGCAGCAGCCCGATCGGGATGAAGTACATGTTGGCCACGCTGTGCTCGAAGCCCGCCGCGACGAATGCGCTGATCGGGAACACGATCGCGATCACCTTGTCGGTGATCGAGCGTCCTCCCGTGGCGAGCCACACCGCCAAGCAGACCAGCGCGTTCGCCAGGACCCCTCGCATCACGACGACCCCGAACGAGAGCGACGTCTTCGTCGCAGCGATCGAGAGCGCGGTGGCACCCACGGCCCCGTCCGACTGTTGCCACCACTCGGCGAGCCACACCATCAGAGCGATGCTCAGAGCGCCGACGAAGTTGCCGGCGTAGACCAGGCCCCAGTTGCGCATCAGCCGACCGACGGTGATGTGCCGGCTGACGAGGCTCATCACGAGCAGGTTGTTGCCGGTGAACAGCTCGGCGCCCGCCACCACGACCAGGATCAGTCCCAACGAGAACCCGATGCCCGCGAGCCATCGGATCGCCCCCGACCCCGGGGTCGACCCCGCGAAGATGGTGGTCGACAGGACCGCGCCGAGACCGATGAACGCCCCCGCCAGGATCCCGAGCACGAACGTGGTCACGGCCGACGCATTCGCCTTGGCGACCCCGCGTGTGTCGACGAGGGTCGCGATCTCCCTGGGCGCGAACGCGTCCATCCCCGACATCGGGTGCTGAGTGGGCTCCATCCGTCCTCCTGCGCATCGATGCGTGCAGGTCGCGGTCGTGCGAACGGATCCGCTTCCCACGCGACGAGGGAGCACTCCTCGAATCCCATCACCTGCCATGGCTCGGTCCCAGGACATACCACAGACCCGCCCATTGCCACCGTCTCACCAGGCTCGACAACTCACTGGTTCTTGATGACCAGGGCTGGGACGGTCAGCCCCCAAGGGGTACCTGTCAGCAGCGAGGTTCGAGTCGAAGCCCGGCGCGGGGTGCCGCCGTCATCCGTGAGGACGCCGGTCGATACATGCGGCTTCCCCGTCAGCGGGAAGGCCCTGGCGCCATCTCGCGTTGAGCGACAACGAGCCCGGCGTCCCAACCCGGCGCTCGACCGCCGGGAGGGGGCAGGAGATCCTCGGTCTCTACGCCAGCGCGTGCGAGCAGCCACGAGATCAGCGAGTTGGAGTTCCACATGTCGCCGGTGCGCAGCTCGTCGCGACCCCACAGGGGGGTTGGGACGGTCGGCACCAGATCGAGGACCCGTTGGGCGTGAGCGAGGTCGTTCGAGACGCGGATCGGACCCGAGACCGCCTCGTTCACATCTGGAATTGAGCCTCCTGGCCAGCGGCGGATCTCATAGCGGAACAGACGGAATCGTCGGGCCCAACGCATTGCGACGGGGCCTTCGGCGACGACGCCATGCTCTCGTCCCCCGTTGTCCCTGATCGGCGCGGACTCGATCACGAACTGGCCGCCGGAGACCCCTACCTTGAGGGCAGTGTGGTACAAGGCGCACCGCGGCCGACGTCGGATGAGGGCCGTGATCGCCTCGTAGACCTTCCCACTCAACCGGACCACATGCGCCCCCGCGCCCAGCGGGATCCAGTAGAGATCGATGGCTCCTGGCGCGAGGGAGGGGGTCATGTCCGCAGTCTACGAGTGGGGATCTCCGGGACCACCGCTGGCTACGGACGCATCGAGCGTGGACCGCTGATGACTCAGCCGGCTGCCAAAGGCAGCGATGGCCCCTACGGGCTGGCCGAGGACCTTCCAGTTCATATGCCCTTGCCCCTCCGCATACCGGGGCTGAGCCGACGATGACGCCTGCGCGGGCGGGGCGCACGGATCCGTGTGTGGGGAGCCTCGATATGTCGGGCATGGAATCGCACCAATCTCCTTCCGAGCTTGATCGAGCCACTCATCCGGAAGGGTCCCGCCGGCGCAATTTCTTCACTGAGGTCCGGGCGAGCGGCCCTACTGACTAGGAATGCTGCCTTCGCTTGGGCCTTCACGATTGATCGGATCGTCAGCAGGGCGACGATCACGACGACCTGGCCGCCAAGGATGATCCGACCCATGTCGGCCGCGGGCCGCCAGCTCGACTCGTTTCCCGTGATCATGAAGGTGCCGATCGGGCGGGCGCTGATGGCGAATCCGCTCCCCGAGCCCTGGCCCTGTCCGTCGGGGCCCTCACCGCCTCCTCCACCAACGCCGCCTTGCACCCGCGCGACCGGGATCAGATCGAGCCGACGTCCTCGGGTGGAACGACCGTCGTGTCGAGACCGCGCTCGGCGAGCACGTCCCCGATCGCCCGAGCGACCTCGCCGGTCGCTCCGTACTTGGTCGCAGCCGTCACGAGCACGTTCATGACCCACTCCTCTCCCGGACCACTCGTACGCTAGCTTCCCACCACGGCGACACCCTCCTCTCCATTCCCGCTAGCCATGGCCTGTCAAGGAGCATCCGGGTGTGGGCCGGTGAACGCAGTCATCAACTGGCTGCGATGCTTCCTGCCGGTTCATCATGCTGACGACCGCGAAGCTGCGCGAGTGAAGCTAGGGCGAGTGCGAACTGTCGGCTGAGAAAGAGTCGGTGATGGTGCCGGAGGACGATTCGAAAGCTGCAGGAGATCCTGTTCGAGACGGCGGGAGAGCATGTCGCGACCCACGTCCCATCGGCATTGCCCGAGCAACGGGTGGACGAAGTCCGGCGAGCGCTCGAGGGACATCGCTTCCAGACCTTGGCAGCCGTCGCCGTGGTGGACGACGGGCGGCTGGTCGGGATCGTCCGGTTCGAAGACCTGACGGCCGCGCCCGCAAACGCGCAGGTCCGCGAGGTGATAGATGCGTCGCCGCCCGTGGTGGGACCCGGTGTCGACCAGGAAGTGGCCGCGTGGCAGGCGGTACAGCGAGGAGAGTCGTTCCTGGCCGTGACGGACGGGGAAGGACGCTTCCATGGCCTCGTCCCTCCTGAGCGGATGCTTGCGGTGCTCCTCTGGGAGCACGACGAGGACATGGCCCGCCTCGGTGGCTTCCTGCACGACTCGGCTGCGGCACGGCGAGCGAGTCGCGAGCCGGTGCTCCGTCGGTTCTGGCACCGGCTCCCATGGCTCTTGGTGGGTTTGGCCCGAGCTCTCGTGGCCGCATGGATCGTGGGGTCCTTCGAGGAGCGACTGCAGGGCACCGTGGCGCTCGCCTTCTTCAATCCCCGGGATCGTGTACATGGCCGACGCCGTCGGCACTCAGACGGAGACTGTCGCCACCCGCGGACTCTCGGTGGGCGTTTCCATCGGCGAGGTGGTGCGGCGGGAACTGCCGACGGGCCTGCTCGTTGGCGTCGCCCTCGCGGCGGCGTTCCTGCCGCTCGCCTGGTTGGGCTGGGGCGCCGACGTGGCCATCGCAGCCGCGTTGGCCCTCCTGGCGGCTTCCTCCTCGGCCACCCTGGTGGCAATGGCCCTTCCCTGGCTGTTCAGCCGGCTCGGCCGGGATCCAGCCTTCGGCTGCGGACCTCTCGCCACCGTGATACAGGACCTCGCCTCGATCCTCATCTACTTCGCGATCGCGACGCGTCTGGTCGACTGAACTGGACGCGGCGAAGTGGGTCGCCGTGAGACCTGGGCCGACGGCCGCGACAGGACACTGTTCTCCTGTGCGAGACCGCTTTCTTGTGGGCGAGTCCTGGTCTCGCGCGACGTTGAGCTCAGGCAGCGGCGGGCTGTGTTCGCGCCCGAGTCGTGAGCCAATGGCTCGATTCGTGGTCCCAGGTGAGTGGAAGCCGATGACCGTCGAGGAGCTCGATGTAGATCTCTCCTCGGTCCTCCTCGGCCTGCAGCTCGGCCAGCCGTGCATCGGTGACGTCCACTTCCCGCTTCGACATCTTCCAATAGGTGACGTGGTGATACATGCTTGTCTCCTTCCTCCTGTGCAGCCATCCTCGTCGCGAGGACGGTTCGCCACACGGGCCGGAAGTCCCGAAGCCACTGGGTCGGTTGGACCCGACCGGGTCGACAGGCGGTCAGGTGGCCTGATCATGCTGGCTGTTGGTCCGGTCCTAACTCATCTCGCGATGTCGACCGGCACCTCCCAGAGAAACGAAGACTCCTTGACGTCGTCGGGGTGGGCGGGCCGGTAGTCTTCAACTGCGGTCCGATCAGGTGGACGCACCAGTCGCAGCTGGACCGTCCTGCCGTCGCGCATGACGACGTCCGGCTGAAAGAACGGAGGCTGACGATGAAGGTCTTGGTGCGACCGTCGCTCCGCTAGCCGCCCAGGGCAACTGATGTTCGAGGTGCCCGTTCCATCTCGGCCGGCCGACCGGCTACGCACGATGGCGGGGGAAGGAGCGGGGGAGCGGTACGACTCCCTGGTCTGGGAGGCGCGCGAGGTCCTGCAGGGTCGGCGCGTCTGGCACGTCAACGCGACGGCGGAAGGGGGCGGGGTTGCCGAGCTCCTAGTCGGTACCCTCGGGTACCTGCTCGCGGACGGCATCGAGGGCCATCGGCTCGTGGTCGAGGGAGATGCGCGATTCTTCGAGATCACGAAGCGGATCCACAACCGGCTCCACGGAGATCTGGGCGACGGCGGCTCGTTGGGCGAAGCGGAGCGTCGGCACTACGACGACACCCTCGCCCGCGAGCTCGCCGACATGCTTCAGCTCGTGGGAACCGATGACATCGTCGTGGTCCACGACCCCCAGCCGGCGGGACTCGTCCCGGGGCTGACAGCTGCTGGGGCAACGGTCGTGTGGACGTGTCACGTGGGCGCCGACACGCCCAACGCCATCACCCGGTCGGCCTGGGATTTCTTGCGGGATGACGTTCAGTGGGCCCGAGCCGCTACGTTCACGCGGCAGGTGTTTGCCTGGGATGGTCTCGACCCGGGCACGATCCGAGTGATCCCCCCCTGCATCGATCCGCTCTCCCTGAAGAACGTCGAGCTGGAGTCCCCGCACATCGATAAGATCTTGCAGGCTGCAGGGATCCTCGGCGCTTCACCAGCTCATCCGGTCGCCTTCACGCGCATGGACGGGTCCGAGGCCATGATTGCAGCAACAACGCGGGTCCTCGGAGCTGCGACCGTTCCGGAGAGGGTTCCGCTCGTGGTCCAGGTCTCTCGATGGGATGCCTTGAAGGACCCCGTAGGCGTCATGCTCGGGTTCGCCGCTCATTCCGAGCTTGACGACGCTCATCTGGTACTCGCCGGTCCTGCTCCTTCTTCGGTTGCCGACGACCCCGAGGCAGAGCTCGTCTCGACAGCGTGACGGAACGATGGAACGAACTACGCGCTCGCGACCGCGCCCGCGTACACATCGCGAACCTGCCCACCGACGACGTCGAGGAGAACGCGATCGTCGTGAACGCGCTGCAACGGCGCGCCGACGTCGTGGTCCAGAAGAGCCTGGCGGAGGGCTTCGGGCTTACGGTGACAGAGGCGATGTGGAAGTCCCGCCCGGTCGTCGCCGGTGGCGTCGGCGGCATCCGGGATCAGATCGATCGACGGTATCAAAGGTGTCTTGGTCGACCCACGCGACCTGGATGCGTTCGGAGCCGCCGTCGCGGGCGTGCTCGGTGACCCTGCCCGTGCCGCCGAGCCGGGGCAACTGCCCATCGCCGGGTGCAGGAGCGCTATCTGCCCACGCGCTACCTCGGTGGCGTATCTCGAACTCTTCCTCCAACTGATCCGAGAGGACTAGGACGGACGGGTCGGCCCCTGCGAGGAATCGGTCCCCGCTAGTCTTCGGCATGATGTCTGCGCGAGACGAGCCGAGCCGATCGGCGGACGCCTTGATCGAGGCTGGCATGATCCTGGCTTCAGAGCTCTCGCTCGAGACCGTGCTGCAGCGGATCGTCGACCTGGCCGTCGAGATCACCGATGCCCGATACGGGGCCCTCGGGGTGTTGACGCCCGATCAGCAGGCGATCGAGGAGTTCATCACCGTTGGAGTCACGTCCGAAGAGCGTGCGGCAATCGGCGACCTCCGGTGGGCCACGGCGTGCTGGGCCTTCTGATCGAGAAGGTCGGGCCGCTCCGGATCTCCGACATGGCCGCGGACCCTCGGTCGGTGGGGTTCCCGCCGAACCATCCGCCGATGCGGTCTTCCTGGGCGCGCCGGTCGTTGCCAGAGGCACGGTGTTCGGCAACATCTACCTCACCGAGAAGCAGGGCGCGTCCGAGTTCAGCCAGCAGGACCAGGACGCTCTCTTGGTCCTTGCCTCGCAGGCCGGCATCGCGATCGAGAACGCACGACTCTACGAAGAGGCGCAGCGCGCGCAACGGGAGCTGGCGCGGCTCGAGCTCCTCGAGGAACGGGAGCGCATCGCGAAAGAGCTGCACGACGGCGTGATCCAATCGCTGTTCGCCGTCGGGATGGGGTTGCAGGGGGCGGCGGCCATCACGGAGGACGAGCAGATGTCACGCCGGCTCGAGGGAGCGGTGGAGGAGATCGACCGCGCCATCCGGGACCTGCGCAACTACATCTTCGGTCTGCGACCCGGCATCCTCGCCGACCGGCATCTGGGCAAGCCCTCCAACAGCTCGGTCAGGAGTTCGAGGGGAAGACGGCATCGTGGCCGTCGTCGACGTGGATGCCGACGTCGCCTCGACGCTGGCTCCCGCTGCTGCTGACGTCGGTGCAGCTCACCCACGAGGCGCTGTCGAACGTGGGCCGGCACGCCGGAGCCACAACGTGCCGGATCTCGCTCCGACGCGCGGGACGGCACGCTGTGCTCGAGATCGACGATGACGGATCGGGTTCGACCCATCGGAGCGCCGAGCGGGGATGGGCCTCGCCAACCTCGCGGACCGGGTTCGCGCGTTGGGTGGCGAGCTCACGATCGACAGTGCAGAGGGGGCGGCACGACCGTCCGGGCCCGGCCCTCTCTGACGCCTCGCGACGTCGGGTCGGTCGCGACGACCCCGGAGGGCCGCCGCTGATGTGATGGCCGTCCTGAACCTGTCCATATCACGTGCTCCTTCGATCAGGGAGAACGGTCTGACGTCGATCCCAAGGAGTGTCGTCGCCTCAGGAGGGGTCGGCGGGGTCGGCCCTATCCGGGTGGGACCTATGACCCGCGCGGAGCCCGGCGCGAGGGCCGAGACTTGACCAATGTTCGCCAGATACTTCATCGAGGTCCCGATGGACCCCGTCCAGATCGAAGCAGCTCTGCCTGCCGAATCCCCTAAGTCCTCGGCTCCCAGGGCTCGCTACGGATGCCAACGAGCGAGGCGATGACATGCTCGTTGAGGTGGGCATCGGCGAGAGGCTTCATGTCCGGCGCCAGGTCCACGTCCAACTCGGGGAGCCGGTTCACGCAGGACACGAAGACCGTCGTGCCCTTGCGATGGACCGCGGTCGGTATCGGCGCCACCGGATTGTTCCCCGAGTTGGAGGCAGACCTCGAGATCGCGCCGCTAGCTCAAGGCCGGAGCCAGCTCGCGATGAGCGCTCGCTACGTGCCTCCGCTCGGGGTGGTGGGCCGGGCTCTCGATCGTGCGGTGCTGTTTCGGGTGGCGGAAGCGACCATCAAGAACTTCCTGGATCGCGTGGAGGAGAGCACTACATCGCCCTTCCGCGCCTGCGCCCGCACCGTCGAGCTAGATCGCCTCGATGAGCCGGAAGCGCTCCCCTCAGGGTCATGCCGTGGACGATCATGAGATCGTGCGCGACGGCATCAAGGCGATGCTCGACTCTCAGGACGACGTGATCGTGACGGCCCAGGCAGGCACGGTGCAGGAAGCCATCGACGAGGCGATCGGAGCCGTCCCGATGTCGTCGTCATGGACGTGCGCCTCGCGGACGGCAGCGGTATCGAGGCGACCAGAGAGATCCGCGCTTCTCGTCCGGACACGCGCGTGCTGATGCTGACCTCGTTCGCCGACGACGAAGCACTGTTCTCCTCGATCATGGCCGGCGCATCGGGGTACGTGTTGAAGCAGGTCCTTCCGACGATCTGCTCCGCGCGATCCGTCGGTCGGCGCTGGCGAGAGCCTCCTCGATCCGAGCGTCACGAGCGCCGTCCTGGACCGGTTGCGCAAGGGCAAGCACCTGCTCAAGGACGAGAAGCTCGCACGTCTGTCCCCGCAGGAGGAACGGATCCTGACCCAGATCGCGGATGGTCGCACCAACCGCGAGATCGGCGATGACCTCCACCTCGCGGAGAAGACCGTCAAGAACTACGTGAGCTCATCCTGTCCAAGCTCGAGGTCGCTCGGCGAGCCGAGGCGGCCGCGTACCTTGCTCGTCATACCACCACCCCTGGCTCGGTCGGCAACACCACCCACTTCTCGCCGGTCTGAAGGTCCTCTCCACGGCGGGGTCCTTCGCCTGGTGTCAGGGTCCTCTCTACGACCGAAGCTGTGGTCATGGATCAAGAGGAGGTGGGAACGATGAAGGTGACGCAGGAAGTGACTGCGGGTGAGATGCCCCCGATCGAGCGGTTGGAGCCGATCCACACCAAGGGGCTGCAGCGGGTCTTCGCGATCCTCCGGGTGGCGATGGGGTGGACGTTCCTCTGGGCGTTCATCGACAAGCTGTTCGGGCTCGGCTTCGCGACAGGCCGGGACGCCGAGACCGGCGCGATCGTGTTCGGCGGTCCGGAGGCCTGGATCAACGGCGGTTCCCCGACCGGGGGGTCCTCGGATTCGCGCTCAAAGGGCCGTTCAAGGGCTTCTACGAGACGATCACGGGGGCCCAGATGACCGCCGCTGGCCCCATCGCAGCGGGTTGGGTGGACTGGGCGTTCATGCTCTCGATGCTGGCGATCGGACTGGCCTGATCCTGGGGATCAGTGTCGGCTCGCAGCCCTCGGTGGCATCGCCTGGATGGCGGTCTTCTACACAGCAACCGCGATCTGGCCCGAGCACAACCCGGTCCTGGATGACCACGTCATCGAGGCGGTCGTGCTGGCGGGGCTGTTCTTGGCGAACGCCGGCCGGTACTACGGCCTTGGCAAAGTCTGGCAAAGCCTTGGCTTCGTCGAGGAACCACCGGTTCCTGTACTAGCTGGGCTCGATCCGGTCGAACTGAGGGGCGGTCAAGCCGCCCCTCAGTCGTGTCTCACACTGGCTCTCCCTTTCGGGGGCGAGGCCTTCAGGGGAAGACGATCGTCCGGCCGATCCCGCGTTCACGCGCTCGGTCGAAGCAAAGTCCGCCGAGGGCAACGTCGTCCATCGCGATCCCCATGTTCAGGAACATCCGCCTGCCAGTCGCTGGCACCGGGAGCTCCCCGCAACGACCTGGGCCAGCTCTCCGTCCGGGTCGCGGAACTCCCCAAATGCAGGTCCGAGACCGACGCATATTGCGGCCGATCGTCGACCACGTACAGCACGGTTTCGTTCGCGGCCTGCGCTCCCAGCCCGTCGTCGTAGTCGATGGGGAGCAGCAGCGCATCGAGATCGGTGTTGGTGGCGTTGAGGCGAGGTTCGAGGGGCATGGTCACGGCAGTGACGACGAGGTCGGCGCCCTCGAGCGCCTCCTCGGCGGTGGCCGCCACGATGCCCTTCCGGTCCCCAGCACTCGCGAGCATCCGCTCAGCCGCACCGGCGCGTGAGTCGAAGAGTCGCACTCGTTCGATGCCGGGACGCATCTCGATCAGCAGCTCCAGATGGCGCAGCCCCTGCACGCCGGCGCCGACGATCGCGAGGCAGCGCGGCTGATCGGGAACGTGCCGCATGACCACCCCTGAGGCGCCGGCGGTCCGCATCTCGGTGATCCAGCCTCCATCGATCAGCGCCTGGGGGCGCCCGGTCTCGGCGTCGCTCGACAGGAACACCCCGTAGATGTACGGCATGCCCTTCGCGCGGTTACCCTCGAAGCCGGCCACCCATTTGATGCCCACCCGGTCCGATCCGCCCAGGTAGGCAGGCATCGCGTTGATGAACGCGTCGGGCCGTGGATGCACCGCGGGCTTCGGCGGATTCTGCACGAAACCACGGGCCTTCTGGCGGAATGCGTCGTCGAGCACATCCACGACTTCGGTCCACGTGAGCCCCAGGCTCTCGAGCTCCGCGCGTCCTAGGACCAGCAGGTCGCCTTCCGATGTCCGATCGCTTGGATATCCCGAAGGGTTCAAGAGCGCCTTCCCTATCTCCGCCTTCTTTCCTCGTGCTGATTCTCTCCCCATTTTCTACACTGCTCGGGCCTTGGTGTCGGCCCCCAGCCAAGCCTGTCCCACGTCGCAGAAGCTCTGGAAGTCGCAGTGGCGACACCAGACCCCGGGGTGGGCTCGAACGCGCCGGCGCCGATCGCATCGAGCGCGCCCTGCGATACGGCCGCGGACCACGGCGGGGTCGTCCATGGGCTTGGTGACCTCCTCGCCTGTCGCCAGGTAGCAGTAGGTCAGCGTCACGTCTGACGCTGCCTTGCCCCAGATCTCCGCGCACGCCAGCCCGTAGATGTCGAGCTGCAGGCCCACCGACGGGTCCTCGACCGGCGGTCGCTTGCCGGTCTTCCAATCGACGACCTCCCATGCGGCCGTCCGGGCTCGCCGAAGATCGCGTCGATCCGGCCCGCCCACGGTGAACCCGCCCAGCCGCAACAGGAACGCTCGCTCGGCGAACAGCGGTGTCCGGTCGGCGAACCGGCTGCCCATGAACGCCTCGCGGAGCCGGTCCACCCGGCCGGGGTCGCCGGCCAGCTCCTCGTCGGTGAGGTCGGGGCGGTCGTCGATCTCCAGCAGCTGGCCCTGACCACGCGCGCGCCGTTCGATCCACGCGTGGATCTCGGTGCCGATGCGCGCGGCCGGCCCGCTGAACCGCGGGAGCGGTCGCACGGTGGACCAGTAGAAGCGCTTGGGGCATTGGGTGTAGGTGATGAGGGCGCTGGCGCCCACGGTCGGTCGGAGCGGGCTCGGGCCTCGGCCGGACGTCGCCGGCTTCCCGCTCGAGCAGGTGGAACGCGAGCTGACGATGTTCCGCCGCGGCGCGGTCGTAGGCATCGTGATCGTCGCTCGCGAGCGTCTCGAGCAGGTCCGCGTGGACGGCGCCGGCCGACGCGGAGCCGGCTGCGGTCCGCCGCCATCCATCGGGGAACAGCTCGTCGGAATCGTCGGGCCGGGCCGGACCCGGCCATTCCCGGACCAGGGCCTGCCGGTAGCCCAGCATCGGGTTCTGGTCGGGCTCGGTTGGCTCGTCGCCGTCGGCCGTGGGCGGCGCGGTGTCCTCGGTGACCGTAGCCTCGCCGTTGTCTTGGCCCCACGTGGCGAGCTCGGTGAAGAACTCGCTGGGTCCCTTGGCGTTGACGTTCTCGCCGTACCAGGTGGAGGCGCTGACCCAGAGCGTCCGCCGTGCGCGCGTGAGCGCCACGTACATCGTGCGGCGCTCCTCGATCACTTCCTGCGCCTGCAGATCGCGCTTGAAATGCGACAGGGTGCCGTCGAACGTGGGCAGCACGGCCGCGTCGCCCCGCAGCTCGAAGTCCAGCGAATAGCCGCGCTCGGCCGGGTTCTGCTGGATGCGCTTGGAGGGCATCAGCCCGCTGGCCACGCCGGGCACGAAGACGTGGTCGAACTCCAGCCCCTTCGCCTGGTGGATCGTCATGACCTTGACCGCGTCGTCGTCGCTGGGCTGCACGGGCTCCCATTCCTGCTTGTCGAGCTGCTCGACCGCGTCCACGTAGTCCAGGAACGCGCGTAGCGTGAGCTCGCCCTCGACGGGTTCGAAGCCGTGCACCTGGTCCAGGAACGCCGCCAGGTTGCGTCCGCGCTGAGCCGCCACGGCCCGGTCCACGTCGGCGTCCAGCTCGTCCAGGATGCCGATGCTCCGGATCACCTCGCCCAGGAACTCGGCGACGGGCCGCCGCGCCTGCACGCGCAGCTGCGCGAGCTCGTCGCGGAACTCCTCGAGACGTGCGCGGCCCTCGTCCGAGAGGCCTTCGACCTCGTCGAGATGCTCCAGCGCCTCGGCGAATAGGAACGGCGTCTCTTCGTCGTCACCGCCGTCTTCGCGCCATGCGTAGTTCTTGCCTTTGGCCCAGCCGGCCACGAGCGCGAGATCCTTGAAGCCGACCCGGTACCGGGGGCCCATGAGCACGCGGGCCAACGCGACCGATGCGGTGGGGTCGTTGGCCGCCCGTGCGTACGCCAGCACCTCGACCACCTCGGGCAACCGGAGCAGTCCGGCGAGCCCCACGATCTCGGCAGGGATCTCGCGCTCCGCAAACGCCTGCTGCAGCAGGAAGAACAAGCGCGAGGTCCGGCACAGCACCGCGACCTCGGACCACGACTCGCCCTCGTCGTGCAGGGCGCAGATCTGCTCGGCGATCCACCGGGCCTCGGTGAGCTCATCGCGGTGTGCTGCGATCGTCACCTGGCCCTCGCCGTTGGCTTCGAACGGCACCAGGTGTTTGTCGGGGTCGGGCCGTTGCGCGGCCGGCAACGGTTCGATGATGGCATCGGCGGCGTGCAGGATGCGCGCGCCGCTGCGGAAGTTGGTGAACAGCGGCAGTCGAGTCGCTTCGTTGCCGTCGGCGTCGCGGAACGCCTGGGGGAATTCCAACAGGTTGTAGAGCGACGCACCTCGCCACGCGTAGATGTTCTGGTCCGGGTCCCCGACCGCGGTCACCGGGTGCCCGTCGCCGAACAGGCCTGCATCAGCCGGGCCTGCGCCACGTTCGTGTCCTGGTACTCGTCGAGCAGCACGGCGCCGAAGCGGTCGCGGTACTCGCGCCCCACCTCGGGGTGCGCAGCGTGACGATCTGCATCGCGAGCTCGATCTGGTCGCTGAAGTCGATCACGCCCAGGTCACGTTTCAGCCGCCGGAAGATGACCGAGGCCTTGGCCAGCTCGATGCGCTCGAGCGCGGAGTAGTAGACGCGGTCGGTGCGCGCGATCTTCTTGTAGACCGGGAGCCGTTCCTCGACGAACGCCACGACCTGTTCGGGCTCAAGCAGGTGGTTCGCGATCTGGGAGTCCAGGTTCAGGATCTTGTCGACGACGCTGGGCTGCCATTCGGTCTTGGTGTGCTCGAACTCCATCTCGTCCAGCACCCTGCCGGCAAGCTCCACCCGCTGGGCCTGGCTGAGCACACGCCGGCCCGTTTCGATGCCGGCCAGGATGCCGTGGCGTTCCAGCACCTGCGCCGCCATGGCGTGGTAGTTGAGGATCTCGGGCTCCTCGCCTTCGGGGAGCTCGATGCCGGCCAGCGCTCTGCGCACCCGGGCACGGAGGTTCTCGGTGGCCTTCACGGTGAACGTGAGGCACAGGACGTTGCCGGGCAGGACGCCCGAGTTGTCGCCAGGATCATCGGAGACCTGGATGCGATCGAGCGCCGCCAGCGCCAGGAAGACGACCCGCGCGGCCATGACGCTGGTCTTGCCCGATCCGGCTCCGGCCACCAGACGTAGGGCTCGAGCGGCATCGAGATGGCCGCCCATTGCTCGTCGGTGGGCATGGCGCCCATCGCTGTGACGATCTCGGCCGGGATCACATCGGCGGCCCGTGCGCTGGTCATGCCGGGGCACCCGCCCGAACCGATTCCACGGGGAACACCGGCTGACCTTCCGGGTACAGCGGGCACAGCGTCTGGAAGTCGCAGAAGCGGCAGTTGGCGTATGGGTTCGGCCGATAGACCTCGGTCTCGTTGAGGGTTTTCTTGCGGGCGATGAGATCGGCGAGGCGTTCGCGCATCTGCGCCTGGTACTGGTCCTCGTCCCGATCGGTGATCTGCCACTTGCGGTAGTCGATGTCGGCGTTGCGCCAGTTGCCGCGCAGGAACGCCAGCTCCACGGTGCGCACCGGTTGGAATTCGGCCAGCGACTCGGATTCCTGGACGGCCAGGTAGTAGATGCCGAGCTGCAGGCTGTCGCGAGGTGGTCCGGCGTTGTCGCTCTTGCCGGTCTTGAAGTCGGTGATGACCGAGCCCTCCTGTACCGCCGGACCGATGCGGTCGATGTAGCCGATCACCAGCGCGCCTTCGAACTCGAACTCGAAGAAGCGCTCGATGCCCGTGGCCGGCTTGTCCGCGTAGTTGTCGAACCAGTTCCGCAACATGTGGTCGTGGGCCAGCCGGAAGAAGGCGGTCGAGACCGCCTTGGAGGGGAACTCCTCGGGCCGCCACCGGTCTTTGAGCGCTTGGACCAGGGCCGGTGGATCTTTGGCGATGACCCCACGCTCGGCGTCTTCGACGATGCGATGCACGGTCTTGCCCACCCAGGCGTGGTAGCCGCCGGGCTTGCCGAGGCCGAGCTCGTCGCCCAGCACGTGCATGAGCTCGCACGCCTCCAGGTTGGACAGTCGCGAGTACGACACCCGGACCGTCTCGTGCAGCGGCCGACCGGTGTCGGTCCAGTCGCGTTGGAACCACCAGCCTGCTGGATCGACGCGCAGCGCGAGGAGACCGTCGAGCGCGGCGAGCCGGCGCCAGCCAGCCAGGGTGGGGTCGGCCAACCGGTGTCGCCACGAGGCGGCGGCTTCACGGGCCGAGACCGGCTCGTCGAACGGCCCCGAGGGTGCGCGGACCCACTCCAGACCCAGGTCGGCGACGAAGCGAGAGCGGCTCGCCCCGCTGGCCTCGCCATGAGCATGGACCTCGGCGCATGTGAACAACACTCGGCGCCTCGCCCGTGCCAGCACGCTGCCGAACAGGCGGCGTTCATCCTGCAGGCGATCGCGGTTGCGGTCGGCTTGTGTGATCGAGCGATCGAGCACGGCCAGGTCGAACATGGGCTCGGGGCGCGTAAGGCTCGGGAACGCGCCCTCCACCGCACCGCTGACCAGCACCGTGTCGAACTCTCGCCCCACGGCGCCGTGCGCCGTGAGCACCTGGACGGCGTCGGTGCGAGCGCGTTCCCACGCCGAATGGCCCGGACCGTGCTCGCCGGCATCGAGTGATTCCAGGAACGCCTGCACGCTCTTGTCGCCGCCGCCGGCGTCCGTTTCTGCGACCACGTTCGCGAACGTCACGACGGTGTCGAGGTCTCGACGCGCGTCGGCGTCGGTGGCGGCCCGCTCGACCAGCCGCCTCGAACACGGGAGCTGTTCCCACAGATGTCGGAAGGCATCCTGCACGCTCATGCCGGCGAACAGCGAGGCCTTGGTCAGCGTCTCGCGAGCGGCCTTCACGCTGTCCAGTTCGTCAGGCGTGAGCCCGTCCTCGACTTCGAGCGCGGCGGCGGGCGACCCCAGTTGGGTCCGAGCCGCCCGAAGCAGGCCGCGGGCGACGGCGGGCGAGAGCCCCACCACATCGGAGGTCACGAGCTGCTCGACGAGCTCCTCGCGTTGGGTCTCGTCGGCGACCAACCAGCGAAGGGCCAGCACGTAGGGCCGGGTGGCCGGTTCGGAGGTGAGCGACAGGCCCCGCTCCGGGATGGCGCGGGGGATCCGTGCGTCATCGAGCGCGCGCAAGAGACCTCCCAGGTGTGAACCCTGGCGTCGCACCACGACGGCCAGGTCGGACCACGCCACGCCATCCTCCACGTGCACTCGGCGGAGCTCACGCGCGATGGAGGCATGCTCCTCGGAGGTGTGAGGCGCGACCCACGCCTGGATGTCCACCCCCGCGGCATGGGTCCGGTGCGTGGTGGTGAGCTCGATCGCCGACGAACCCGGGAAGGTCTGGGCGAACCGTTCCAACGGCACGGAGCTGGTGCCCTGGAACGAGAACACGTGCGCCTCGGGATCGGCGGCGACCACCGTGTCGGGTGCTCGCAGCCCGGCGACGATGGCCTCGCCGGCGAACGTCGTGTCCTGGTAGTCGTCGACCAGCAGATGGTCGAACAGCGGCTCGCCCTGCCCGGCGAGCACCGCCGCCCGCTGTAGCAGACCCGCGAAATCGATGACGCCCAACTCGTCCATGACGCCCTGATACTCACCGAGGAACCTGGCCAGCTCCTGCCATCCGGCCAGGCTGCGGCGCTCGGCGGCGGCCGCGATCTCATCGGGCGTTCGCAACGCCTCTTGCGCACGCGAGAGGAATTGCCGCACCTCGTCGGCGAACCCGCGCAGCCCCAGCAGCGCGCCGTACGCGGGCCAGAGATCGGGGTCCTGCGTCGCCAGCAGTTCCTGCACCGTGGCGAACTGCTCGGCGGCCGACAGGATCAGTGGCGGCTCGTCGCCGTCGTGGCCGGTGAGCCGCTCCTTGACGATCCGGTTGGCCAGGCCGTGGATCGTGACCACGTGGAGACCGGGCAGCGACGCCGGGAGCCGTTGCAGCAGGGCCTGCCGGGCCGACTCGCGAGCGCCGGACGAGCCGACGACCAATGCGACCCGTTCGGGATCGCCCCCGGCTTCGATGAGGGCCGCGAAGCGCTCGCGCAACACCGAGGACTTGCCGGTTCCGGCCGAACCGGTCACCAGCAACGCGCCGCCGGCATGCTGCAGCACGTCGACTTGACGCGGATCGGGGGAGAACGGGGCGGTCACGAACGCGATGCTACTCGCCGTCCCGGACACGGGTTGCCCTGATGGACCCTAGAGATCGGGGCGAGGCGGCAGGCCGATCGCCGCCGTCTCACGATCCAGCTTGCCCTCGATCACGCGGCGGTACCAACGTTCGATGTCGTCGGGTCCGATCGCGCCGGCGAGCATGCCGTCCCGCAGCACGAGTCCTTCCTTGCCGGCGAGCCATTCCACGGCATCGTCCAGGGTCTCGTCCGGTGCGAAGGTGGGCGTCTGCACGAGCGGCGCCATGCCGTCCCGGGTCGGGCGCAGGGGATCTCGGCGCCCCACCTTCCTCGCGGTCTCGATCGAGACCGTTCCCACGACGCGGCCCTGGTCGACCACCGGGAACGACGAGCCGTCCGACCCGCGGAGGTAGCGGTCGAGGGTTTCAGCGAGCGAGAGGTCTGCGGGCACGGCGCGCGGCGGCGGGCCGCATCGCATCGGCGACCGTGCCACGCATCAGCTGATCGCGGAACGCGATCCGCTGCTCCATCGACCGACCGGTCGCGATCAGGATGAACGCGATGTACGCGAGGAAGATGCGGAACTGACCCTGCGGAACAGCCACACGGACACTCCGGCCATGACGATGCCGATCGCGAGGCCTAGGTAGCCGGCGGCGCGCATCGCGGTCCGGCGGTTGTCGGTGATCCCCCACACGGCCGCGAGGAACATGCGCCCGCCGTCGAGTGGGAATGCCGGCAACGCGTTGAACCCGGCGAACCACAGGCTGATGAGAGCGAGCCACGCCATCGGCGTCGGACGCGAGCCCCGTCGTGGCGCCCGCCAGTGCCCAGAAGACACCCGCCATCGCCAGGGTGCTGGCGGGTCCCACGAAGGCGACCAGGAACTCGCCTCCGGCACCGCGCGCCGAGGCCTTGACCTCGGTGGCGCCACCCCAGAACACCAGCGTGATGCCCATGACCGGCAGGTCGAGTCCTCGAGCCATGACCGCGTGGGCGGCTTCGTGCACCAAGCACGCTGACGAAGAACAGGATGGTCGCGACCACGGACACGGTCAGGGCCTCGGCCGGGTCGACGAACTGCCTGTCAGCCAGGTCCGTGTACTGGATCCAGACGACGAACGCCACGATGAACACCCAGGACGTGCTCACGTACAGCGGGATGCCGCGAACGGTCGCGACCTTCCAGCGTTTGCCGCTACCCATGGCCGATCCTCATGCTCGCGAGCCTACCGCGGTCTCCGAACTTGGCCGGGCTGATCATTCGAGCACGAGGTCGAGGTCCAGCAGCCCGCCCAGCTCCCGGGCGTTGCGGACCGCGAAGTCGCGGTAGCAGTTGTTCATGAGCACGTGGGTCTCCCGCGCCTGCTCCGCGAGGCCCTCGATGCGGGGCACCCACTCGCTCAGCTCCTCGACCGGGTAGTCGTAGCGGAAGCGTTCGCTGCGCGGTCTCGCTCTTGGTGGCCCACGCCTCCGGGTCGCGGCCGTGGAAGCGCACCATCGCCAGGTCGTCGGCGGTCGTCTCGGCGATCGGCGGCAGGCTCGAGTCGAACCCCTGCGGCATGTCGACGCACACCAGGGGAAGGTCGCGTTCGCGCAGGAACGAGAGCGTCTCGTCGACGTTGCGGTCCTCCATCCAGCTCTTGTGCCGGAACTCCACCGCCACCCGGTAGTCGGGGAGACGCTCCACGCATTCCTCGATGTAGGCCTTGTTCGTGCGCGAGATCGTGAACCACTGCGGGAACTGGAACAGCACGGCGCCCAGCTTGCCGGCGGAGTGCAGCGGCATCAGCGCGTCGCGGAACCGCTGCCACACCTCGTCCACGATCTCGTCGGGCAGCTTGTCGCGGTACAGGCGGCGTTTGTCCATCACCTCGGCCGGCACCTGTTCGGCGAGGTCCTTGTACAGGGAGTTCGGTCGCGTGGGGTGGTTCGTGAGCAGCGAGTACGCCTTGATGTTGAACGTGAAGTGCGCGGGCGTCCGCTCGATCCACAACACGGAGTTCTTCTCGCTGGGTGGGAAGTAGTAGGTGGAGTCCACTTCCACCAAGGGGAACCGCGAGGCGTAGAACTCGAGCCGGGCCTTCGCCGTCGAGGTGCCGGGCGGATAGAAGTTGCCGTCCTTGACCAAGCGTGGGGTCGGTCCAGGACGAGGTGCCGATCAGGATGGTGCCGCTGCTCACGCCGGGTCGTCGGTGGGAACGATGCGTCGGGTTTCGTGGGCAGCTCCTGTGCGTCGGCCGACGCCGTGGCTTCCTTCTTCTTCAGCACGGCGTTCTTGGCTTGCTCGGCCTTGGCTTTCGCCTTCGTCAGCAGGCGGCGCGCCCACACGTACTCGGTGGACAGGATCGCCAGGCCGGCGAAGATCAACAGCCAGCCAGGCCCGGGGAGGACCAGCAGCGCGACACCGGCGAGGAGGACGGCGAACCCGGCGATCGTGATCGCCCACGCGTCTGCCGTTGCGGCCGATGAACCTGCCCACGGCCTTGATCCACATGATGGAAGCATGGTCGTGCCAGCGCGCGGCGCCACCCGGTTGGGCGAGGAGCCCTTCGACGACCGCGCTCGCGTCTCGTTCCTCGGGGTCGTCGCCCCAGACATCGTGGCGGTGGGAGTGGTCAGCCATCCTTCGGCCATCCTCTCATGGAGTGCCGTGTTGGGTCACCTGGAACCGGGGCGGCGACCTCGTGGCCAGCGTTTCAGCTCGTACATCTCTGCGTGATCGAGGGCGAACCGCACGTGCTCCCACCACGCCAGCGCCTCGTCGTCGCGTGGAGCGAGCGGCAGGATCGGACCATAGATCGGGCTTCCCGCCGGAGGAGCTGCAGGGTGGGCACGCCGAAGACGTTCAGCTCGCGAGCGCGCTCGTACTCCTCGGCGATCTCGCCGGGCAGGTCGGGGTGCGCGATGGCCCGGTGGACCAAGCCGTGCATCCCGGCGTCGGCATCCGCCTTGCGAACGAGCTCGGGACTCATCTCGCGCTTCTCGTCGTGGCGGAGCCGGCCGAGCGCGGTGTAGTAGGCCTCGAACGCAGCGTCCCGCCTTCCTCGGTTGGGCGAGGGCCAGCGAGACCAGCGCCTCGCCGTAGCGCTCGCGCCGCCTCCCAGAACGGAGCTCCGCGCTCGGAGCTGTTGATCTCGAGGCTGAAGATCGCGCCACTCCAGGGTGAGCACGCCTTGATCACGCAGGTCGATGAGCCAGATCGCCGTCTGCCACGCCCACGGGCAGCCCGGATCGACCCACACGCGAACGCGCGGCAGGTCTGCGGCTTCGTCGTCGACAGTCGGGTCGTTCACAGATACCCTCTCCCGGGCGATGCAAAGCTCGCCCGTCGTCTCGATGGTGGGCTGGTGGATTGCCGATGGTCGACCTCGTTGCCGCTCGGAACCAACCATCCGCACAGCTTGTTCCCCCGATGACCGGACGCGCAACCATCCGCTGTCGTCCAGCGGTCTGCGCCCCCGGCGTGGCTGTGATACGGTCGCGGCTCCGCGCGCCCACGTTCAAGAAGTTGTCGTTCTTGCGGAGTGTCACTCCCCTCCGGTAGAAAGCGGGGGCGAACCAGTGGTAGGGGGACCGCTGCAGAGGGGGAGGGCACTGTGTCAGTAGCAGTCGACTTCGGACATCAGGCTGGGGTCGCGTCAGCGTGAGCCATTTGCAGCTCATGCCTTCTACTGGACGGTCAACGTGTTTGCTATTGGCCTTCTTGGCTGGCTGCTGATGCGAGACCCGCATGTGGTCTTGGACGTACTTCCACAGCTCCTTGCTTGGGGACTCGTCATCGCTGCAGCGACAGTCTCCCGATTCGTTTCTGGGGTCCCGGCGACGTTGACGATGTCGCTCCCAGTAACGCTCGCGGTGGGCATGCTCTTCGATCCTGTGTCGGCTGCGGTGGTAACCCTCGTGGCATCCTTGGATCCAAGGGAGATCAAGGGTGACGTCTCCGTCGCAAGGGCGCTTGTTCAACAGGAGCCAGATTGCCTTGGCTGTGCTTGCGGCGTCCGCGGCGTTCCACGGTCTTGGGGGGCAAGGTGGGAGTGGCCCGGGATGCTCTTGCCGGCGCTGGCGGCCCTCGACGTGGACTTCCTCGTCAATACAGGGCTGGTGGTTGGTGCCGCTGGCCTGTCAGTGGGGGCGAGGCCGGACTCCGTCCTTCGCAGGATTCTGAACGACTCGCCCGCTCAGTACTTCCTCGGCTATCTCGTCCTTGGGTTGCTTGCAATACTCCTTGCGACGGTTGGGTTGTCTGCGGGGGCCTGGGGTGCGGTTGCATTTCTAGCGCCACTAGCGCTTGCTCGACTTGACCTTCGTGCAGGCCGAGCGACTTGTTGAGGCAGGCAAGAGGCTTCAGGAGAAGAACCTGGCTCTCGTTAAGGTGCTCGAGAGAATTCTCCGACGAACGGCGGGACGAGCGCTTGGCGATGGCGGGGGAGCTACACGATGAGGTCCTGCCTCCGCTGTTCAAAGTTCATCTCATGGGTCAGGTGCTAAGGCAGGACCTCAATGCTGGCCGTCTGCTCGATCTGGATGAGGACATCCCTGAGCTCCTTTCGGCGACGCAAGCGGCGCAGGGAGCCGTCCGCGGGGTCGTTGGAGAGTTGCGCAAGTCACCTATCGGCCCTGCGGGCTTGCGTGACACGTTGAGGCTACTTGCTACGCAGCTGGAGTCTGCTGGGTCGCCCGGAATCCACTTGTCCCTGTCCGAGGTTGAGGCATCCGAGCTTTCCCAGCTGCTTGCCTATCAAGTCGCACGAGAGGCGATGACGAATGCTGCTCGCCATTCTCTGGCTGATTCCATCCAAGTGAACCTTCCTCAGGAGAAGGACAGACTAAGGCTGGTCGTGGATGACGACGGTATCGGATTCGACTTGGCAAAGTGGACAGGGGCAGACACTTCGGCCTTCAGCTGATCAAGGAGCGAGTCGAGGCGTCCAAGGGCTCGGTTTCTGTCGAGTCTTCGGTGGATAGAGGCACGAAGGTCGTAGTCGGTGCTGGCTTCGCACTGCAGCGCTTGTCCAAGCGCGTAACGTTCCACGAATGAAAAGACCCCCGGGCCGGAAGCCCGAGGGTTTCAATGTCTGATCGGCTAGAAACTCAGCCCCGCCAGTGCGCGCCACCTGCAAGCGCGACGGCCAAGAGCGATCCGAGCGCGATAGCGATTCGCCGTGCGACCTTCATGTGCATCTCCTCCTCTGACGGAGCCTTGGTACTTCGTCTGCTCATATAACCCCACATGGGGGACACGCGCAACTATCGGGCGTCACCCACTCGGGGGACAAGAGGGATATGAGGGGTACGTCATTCGCAGTAGGCCGGCGTCAGCGGATATCAATAGGGAGCCCGCCTGCTTCCATTAGCCCGCTCAGCGGTCGAGTATCTACGCCATGGCCACCGCGGATCCAGCGAATCGAGCGACGCTCGCGCAGGCACTTCTCGTGTGCTTCCAGTTGGCGGTCATCGTGCCCACGTTGACCCTCTCGGCTCTCCTGTTCGCTCGCGACATCGAGGAATTCGAATGGAGGTATCTACTCTGGTCGAGTACTGATCGGAGCCGTCGAACTGCTACCCGTTCCGGTCTGGCGAGGTCTTCAGGTGAGTGTCGGGTTCCCTCTCCTCATCATGGTCGCCATTCTCTACCCGCCGGGAATCGCCGGCCTCATTGCGCTGCTGGGAGCGTCCGATCCGCGCGAGTTCCGTCGCGAAGTCAGCCCGCTTCGAGCTCTCTTCAATCGAAGCCAAGTCGCACTTTCGGTGATTGCCGCGGGATCCGTCTTCCACGAAATCGCGGGATCTGCTCCAACTCATCCGATCTGACAACCGCCACACCGTTGATCTTGATTGTTGCGGCGTCAGCAGCCGCCATCGCTGACTATGCGGTCAACAGCACACTCGTGACGATTTTCGTGTCCATGCGAGTGGGCGCTCCGCTCCGGCAGGTGTTGAGCGAGCTACGAGTCGGAAAGCTTAGTGACTTCCTCCTCAGCTACCTGGGTCTTGGAATTCTAGGGCTCACTCTCGCGGTCTTCTATCAAGAGGTTGGACCTTGGTCGCTCCCAGCCTACCTGGCTCCCCTCCTGCTCGCTAGGGCAATGTTCTTTCGATCGCAGGCGCTTGAGGAGGCGCACAAGGAGCTGCAGGAACGCGAGCAGGTGCTCAAGACGCTCTCGAACGCGATGGCGGAGGAGCGGGCCGACGAGCGGCTCCAGATCGCCGGGTACCTGCACGACGATCTTGCGCAGGTGCTGTTCCGGCTCTCGATCCAGGTGGACGTCGCGCGCAAGCTGATGGACAAGGGCGAGCTGACACAGGTGACCGAGCAGCTCGACAAGATCCGCGAGTCCAAGCAGGAAACGTCCGACCGCATCCGCGCGTCTGATCCGCGACCTCCACCGCTCGCCGCTGGGGGCCAAGGGCCTGGCCGAGGCCCTCGAATCGTTCACCGACGAGGTCGGTCGCGACTCCAGCGTCCGTTTCCACCGCGACGTGGAGGACATCCCGCTTCCGGCGCCGATCGCGCTGCTCGTCTACCACATCGCTCGCGAAGGCGTGATGAACGCGCTCAAGCATGCGCACGCCTCGGATATGTGGATCGTCGTCCGTGAGCACGAGGAGACGATCGAGCTCCAGCTCCGCGACAACGGGGTCGGGTTCGACACCTCCGCGCCGGGCCCCGAGGGCCACTTCGGCATGGCGATGATGAGCGAACGAGCTCAGGTCGGTGGCGGGACCTTCGCCGTGGAGAGCGCCCCGGGCGAAGGCGCCACGATCACCGTGCGGTTCCCGACCTCGCTCCTGCAGTCACAGGAGATGCCCGGTGGGGCTCGGAACGGCGAGGCAGCCGCTGCCGAACCGGAAGGTGCTTCCCCCGGTACATCTGCAGCATAGCTTTCGGTCGCCGGTTCTCCTCGAAGTTGCCGACCATCACCAGGACGACGAAGCTCGCCACACCCGCATACAGGAACACGTCTCCGATCGAGATGATGACTCCGATGGGCAGCCGGGATCGGGATCACGTCGGCCAGCGGCGTGAGCACGTCATCGTCGGTCATCAGATGGTGCTTGGTCCCCTCGATGCCGATGAGCATCGACTCGCCGGTGGAGCCCGGCCTCCTCGATGGCCGCACCTGCTCACCGGCATCCCCTGGTTGGCCGCGATCACGGCGGCGTTCAGCAGCAGGCCGATCAGGATCAGCGGCGCCGCCGGAAGCCGTCGGTTGACCCACACGAACGCGATCAGCAGGACGTAGGAGGCGAGCAGCAGCCCCACCGCCCAGCCGGGTGCCGAAGCGCTCGGGGACCGGGATCGCCTGGACGCCGAGGCCCACGAGGGCCACGGCCCACCAGTGAGATGCGGACCCGCTCGAAGTTGCGCACGCTGCCGCGAGCGACGGAATCCGGCTCCGAGGCCTGCGAGGACGATGATCGCGACGAGCGCCATGGATTGGACCCCCGACCGATCGTAGGATCGATCGGCTGCAGGGGAGCAGCATTGTCCGTCCCGCCCATCGTGAAGTCCAGCGGCTCGTACAGTTGCGGGCATGGTGATCGAGCGCGACGAGGGATACTTCGGTCCCGACAGCGTGTCCTGGCAGGTGCATCGCGAGGTCACCGTGTTGTTCGGCGGCGCCCGGGCGTTGCTGATGCAGGCCGCCCATCCCCTGGTCGTGGCGGGCGCGAATCAGACCGCCATGTACGAGCGCAACCCATGGAAGCGCCTGCAGCGAACGCTGATCCTGACCTACACGATGACGTTCGGCACGAAAGCCGATGCCGATGCTGCCGCCCGCAAGATCAACGACGTGCACACGCGGATCAACGGCATCGACCCGATCACCGGGAAGCGGTACGACGCCCTGGACCCCGAGCTGCTCCTGTACGTGCACGCGTGCTTGGTCGACTCGGCCCTGTTGTTCGAGGAGCTCACCGTGGGCGCGCTCGACGATGAGGGCAGGGACCGGTTCCACAGGGAACAGATGCTGGCGGCGGAGCTGTGCCTGGTGCCTCGCGAGATTGATCCCGCCGACCGTCCCCGCGCTGCGAGCCTGGCTCGCCGACTTCGAGGACCGAGGGGAGCTGCAGGTCACCGACGGCGCTCGCCGCGTGCTCGACCTCTTCTTCGAACCGCCTGCCGAGGCCGAATGGCGCCCGATCCTGCGCGGCGTGTCGCGTCTGGCCTACGGCACGCTCCCGCCGGCGGTGCGAGAGATGTACGGCCTGCCGTTCGGGCCGATCAGGAGCGCGGTGCGATGCGGGCCACGTTCCCGGCGATCCGGGCCACCCGTCCACTGCTGCCGCCCAAGTTCCGATTCATCGCTCCCTATCAGGACTTCCTGCTGCGTCAGCGCGGGATCGAACCCGGCGATCAGATCGCGCGGGCTCGACGTCAGGTCGGGATCCGGCTGTAGTGTCGTCCGCCCGAACGCTCCGCGCAGTCGTCTCGGGCGGTCCCCGGCTCGACCCGGCTCGCGAGCCCGTGGCACACTGCCTCCCATGTCGCCGAACGAGGCTCGCGGCGTGCTGCTGGACATCGACGGCGTCCTGGTCACGTCGTGGCACGCCCTCCCGGGCGCGGTCGAGACGATCGCGATGGATGAGGGAGCAGGAGATGCCGTTCCGGCTCATCACCAACACCACGACCCACACACGTTCGGATCTGGCCGTGACGCTCAACGAGGCAGGATTCGAGGTGGAACCGGCCGAGATCATCACCGCCGTGGTCGCCACCGCCGCGTACCTGCGGAGCGATCACCCCGGCGAGCGTGACCTTCGTGTTGTCCGACGGCGACGGCAGTCGGTGACCTCCAGGACGTGGAATTGGTCGAGGATCCTGGTGAGGCGGACGTGATCGTCGTGGGGGGCGCGTCTGCCGACTTCAGCTACGAGACGGTGAACCGCATCTTCCGCCGCTTGAACGCGGGCGCCGCCCTGGTCGGCATGCACCGGAACATGTACTGGCGAACGGCGGGTGGGCTCGAGCTCGACGCCGGCGCCTACATCGCGGGCCTCGAAGCGGCGACCGGCGCCACTGCGGTCATCTGCGGCAAGCCTGCTCCGGCGTATTTCGAGGCGGCGTTGGAGCCGCTGGGCGTGGCCGCCGGTGAGGCGCTCATGGTGGGCGACGACATCGAGAACGACGTGCTGGGTGCACAAGACGTGGGCATGACCGGCGTGTTGGTGCGCACCGGCAAGTTCCAGCCGACCGACCTGGAGCGAGGCTCGCCCGACCACGTCGTCGACTCGATCGCCGATCTGCCGGATCTGCTCGAGCGGATGACGGTGGACACGCGCGTACCGTCCGATCGCACCAGCGGCTCCCGAGCTCTTCACGCCATCGCTCCGCAGTACTCGTGGATGGGCGGCGGTGATGTCGTTCGGCCAGGATGGCCGGTGGCGCCGGTTCATGGTGTCCACGGTGAATGCGGCGCCCGGGTCCACGGTGCTCGACGTTGCCGCCGGGACCGGTCTGGTCTCGCGTGAGCTGGCCGCTCGCGCACGCGTGCACGTGATCTCCCTCGACGCGAGCGAACCATGCTGCGCTCGGGGCTCGCCGCGAACCAGGCGACGGCGCTCGGACGACCGGATCGATCCCGTGCTGGCGCGTGCCGAACGATTGCCCTTCCCCACGATGCCTTCGACGCAGTCACCTTCACGTATCTCTTCCGCTACGTCGACGATCCGGCCGCCACGATGCGAGAGCTGGCGCGTGTCGTCCGGCCTGGGGGCTCGATCTCCTCGTTGGAGTTCCACGTGCCGCAACAGCCCCTGTTGCGGGTGGGCTGGTACGCATACACACGCGGTGCGTTGCCGATCGTCGGTTCGCTCGCCGGTCCGGCGTGGCGTCGGACTGGACGGTTCCTGGGTCCCAGCATCGACCGGTTCGAACGCCGGGCGCCGCTTCCCGAGCAGGTGCGTTGGTGGCAGGAAGCCGGCATCACCCGCGTCCGCACGCGTGTGATGTCGCTGGGCGCGGGCGTCGTGACGTGGGGTGTCAAGGGCGGCGTCCATGAGCCATGAGCGCCCCCCAGGCTGATCGTCCCGCCTTCTACGCGCTGACGCCGGGCGGGTGGCGCGACTACTGGAGCCTGCTGCACCCGCCGTACACGCTGTGGCACCTGTCCTACGTCGCCATCGGCGCCGCGCTGGCAGACCAGGCTGCATGTCGGGTGGTGGCTCGAGACGACCGCGGCGTTCTTCCTGGCGATGGGGATCGCGGCGCACGCGTTGGACGAGCTTCACGGCAGGCCGCTGCGGACCCGCATCCCCGACGCGTGGCTGTGGGCTCTGGCGGCGCTGGGCTTGGCCGGTGCCGTCGCGTTGGGCATCCACGGGGCCTCCGAGGTTTCGCCATGGATCTGGGTCTTCATCGTCGTCGGGGTGTTCCTGGTCGTGGCCTACAACCTCGAGCTGTTCGGCGGCGCGGTGCACTCCGACGTGTGGTTCGCGCTGGCCTGGGGAGCGTTCCCGGTGTTGACGGCCTACTTCGCCCAGACCGGCGAGTTGAGCGTCGCCTCCGTGCTCGTCGCCGCCGCGCCTGCGCGACGGTCTCGGCGTCCCAGCGAGCGCTGCTCGACACCGGTCCGAGAGCTCCGCCGTCGTGTCAGCGCAGGTGGAAGGCACGATCACCATGAAGGACGGCACCGCCAGCTCGATCGACGCCGGCACGCTTCGTGCGGCACCCGAGGCCGCGCTTGCGGCTGCTGTGCGTCGCGATGCCGCTGCTCGCTGCCGCGTTGATCGTGATGCGGTTGGTCTAGCACCTCCCGCGTAGGCGCAACCTAGCCTGCCGTCCCCATCACGGCCAGGACCTCGTCGGCGTACCGCTCGAGCTTGGCGGGACCCACGCCTGGGATCGAGGCCATGCCCGCCCGTCCGCGGGGTGACGCTCGGCGATCTGGGCCAGCGTCTTGTCGTGGAACACGACGTAGGCGGGCACCCCGTCGGCCGCCGCCCGCTTGCGGCGCCATTCCTTCAGACGGTCGAAGGCGGGAGCACCCTCGCCATCCACGGTGACGGGGGTGCCTTTGGGCTTCGGCGCTGCGCGAGCCGGCGTGCGGGATCGCCGCGGAGGACCACCCCGATCTCCTTCAGGAACGGGCTGGGTGCCGTCCGTGGCTCCTGCGGCCACGACAGGTACAGATGGGTGCGCGCGCGCGTGATGCCCACGTACAGCAGGCGGCGTTCCTCCTGTGGGTCGGCGGCCGAGCGCTGGGACCGGAAGGGCAGCTCCTTGTCGAGCAGACGCGGCAGGAAGACAGCGTCGAACTCCAGACCCTTCGCGCGGTGGTAGGTGAGCAGGTTCACGCCGCGCCCGGTCTGTTCCGTGGAGAAGCGCCGCGTCAGCTCGTCGAGGAAGGCGGCAAGGTCAGCATCCTGGTCACCGGGGCCGCGCGCCGCGTCCTCGAACTCCACCGCGAGCGTGCGCAGACGCGCCAGGTCGGCCTGGCGCGTCACCTCCTCGGTGTCGTCGCTGCCCGACTCTGGATCGAACCCGAGCTCGTCGGTCGCCGCATGCACCGCGTCACGACGTCGGGACCGTCCGTCGTGGCCCGGCGAAGCCGAGCCATCGCCGCTCGTGGTCCCGGCCGGCGGAGGAAGGCTCCGTCACGAACCTGGTAGGGGATGCCGGCGGCGGCGAAGGCTTCCTCGAAGGGCTCGGATCGGGCATTGATGCGATACAGCACGGCCATCTCCTCGAAGGCGATCCCCAGTGCCGGCCAGCCGGCGGACCTCCTCGACCACGAACGAGGTCTCGGCCGCCGGGTCGGCGAGGGCGCGAGCGGTGGGGTTGGGCCCGTCGGGGCGGGTCGCGCGCAGCGCCTTGTCGAAGCCGCCGAGCGAGCCGCGCCAGGGCGTTGGCCACCGCCAGGATCTGCGCCGTCGACCGGTAGTTCTCCTCCAGCCGCACCACGGTGGCGTCGGGATATCGATCGGGGAAACGCAGCAGGTGCTCGGGAGAGGCACCCGTGAACGAGTAGATCGTCTGGTAGTCGTCGCCGACGACGCAGATCTCGTTGCGATCGCCCAGCCACGCGTCGAGCAGCGCCTGCTGCAGCGGGTTCACGTCCTGGTACTCATCGACGGTGAAGGCCGCGAACCGATCCCGCACCGCCGCGGCCGCATCGGTCGGAGTCGCGGTAGAGCTCGACCGCCATGCCGAGCATGTCCTCGAAGTCGATCCGCTGCGCTCGTTCCTTGCGTCGTTCGTAGCCGCGGCAGATGCCCTCCATGAGCTCGGCGGGGATCGGAGGCTGGTGGCCGCTGCGCTGCAGCTCGTCCAGGTACGGGATCGGGGCCACCATGCGGTTCTTCGCCCATTCGATCTCGCCCGCCAGCTCGCTGCGCGGCATGAACTTGTGCGGCGGGGGCAGCGCGTTGGCCAGCGACGCGATCAGCGGCGCCTTCGAGTCCAGCGATCTGCGGCACGTCGCGACCTTGGTACCGCGGGAGCAGGCGGTGCAGCTGCCACAAGGCGGCGGCGTGGAACGTTCGGGCCTCGACCGCGTTCGACACCGAGCGCCTGCAGCCGGGCGCGCAGCTCGCGGGCCGCCTTCTCGGTGAAGGTGACCGCCAGCAGCGCGGTGGCCGGGAACGCGCCGGTGGCGACCTGCTGCGCGATGCGATGGGTGATGGTGGTGGTCTTGCCCGTGCCGGCACCGGCGAGGATGGCGACGGGCCCGCGCACCGCGGTGGCCGCCTGCCGCTGGCGCTCGTTGAGCCGGCCCAGGATCGGGTCGCTCGAGATGTCCGCTTCCGGCGCCACGCTCGGACCGTAGCAGCCGTGCCGGACAAGGGTGCCGGCATCCTTGCACTGGGGTCCCTCGCGGTGGTTCCCTTCGCTGCAGGCGCACGAGAACCGAGGGCGAAACCGTCATTTCCTTCCCCGATCCGACACGAGTGGGTTCAGTCCCGGGGCCTGGGGGTCGATAGGAACCCTATGGCTTTGGTCGAGGACCGTCCCCCTGCGGACCTCATGGGACGCACGCCGCTGCACTACGCAGCGCTCTTCGGCGACCTCCATCACGCCGAAGCGCTGGTGGCCGCCGGCTGCGACATCCACACCGCCGACCATGATGGTCAGACCGCGCTGCACTATGCCGCGCAAGGCTGTTCGGTCTCCGTCGCCGAGCTGCTGATCGCCAACGGCGCGCAGGTCGACGCCGAAGATCTGGATGGCAACACCCCGCTGTGGAACGCGACGCTGCGGACACGCGGCGACGGACCCATCGTGCAGCTGCTCTTGGGCAGGGGCGCCGACCCCCACCACGAGAACAGCGACGGCCGCAGCCCCGGTGCAGCTGGCGGACGCGCTCGGTGGCGTCGAGCTGGCCGTCCGCAGCGTCCACTGACGGCGAGCGCTCGATCCGGCCGTATCGGGGGAAGCCGCTACCCTGGCTGCATGAGCCAACGTGCCTCGACCCTCGGTGAGCTCCGGGCCTCCGGGTACCCCGATCGCACCGTCAAGCAGGAGCTGCGCGACAACCTCCTCGTGCGCCTGGAATCCGGACGAAGAGCTGTTCCCGGGGGTGGTGGGGTTCGGCGACTCGGTCCTGCCGGCGTTGGAACGAGGGATCCTCGCAGGGCACGACCTCATCCTGCTGGGCGAGCGCGGCCAGGCGAAGACCCGCCTCGTCCGTGAGATGGTCAACTTACTTGACCATCAGATCCCGGTGATCGCCGGGAGCGAGATCAACGATCACCCCTACCGGCCGATCAGCGCGTTCGGCAAGGCGCTCGGTCGCCGAGCAGGGGGACCTGACGCCCATCGTCTGGGTCGATCGAGACGACCGATACGCCGAGAAGCTCGCGACCCCCGACACCAGCGTTGGCGACCTGATCGGTGACGTCGACCCGATCAAGGTGGCGGAGGGCCGTTACCTCGGCGACGAGCTCACGATCCACTACGGCATGATCCCGCGCACCAACCGCGGCATCGTAGCGATCAACGAGCTGCCCGACCTGCCGGAACGGATCCAGGTCTCGCTGTTCAACATCCTGGAGGAACGCGACGTCCAGATCCGCGGCTACCGCATCCGCCTGCCGCTGGACATGCTGCTGGTCGCCACGGCCAACCCCGACGACTACACCCATCGCGGTCGCATCGTCTCGCCGCTCAAGGACCGGTTCGGCACCCAGATCCGCACCCACTACCCGCAGACCCTTCGCGAAGAGATCCGCATCATGGAGCAGGAGTCGGGCTCGCCTGCGGGGTCGGCGCCCGTCCGTGTGCCGGCCTTCATGAAGGAGGTCGTGGCGGCGCTCACGTCGGAGCTGCGCCGTTCGCCGCACGTGAACCACCGCAGCGGCGTCAGCGTTCGCTACTCGATCGGCAACTTGGAGACCCTGCAGGCGGCCGCCGTCCGCCGCGCCGCCCGCACCGGTGAGCCCGAGGCTGTCCCCCGCGTGTGCGACCTGCCGGCGGTGCTCTTGTCCAGCGAGGGCCGGGTGGAGTTCGACACGTTGGAGGAAGGTCGTGAGTCGCGAGATCTTGGCCCGCGCCCTTCGGACCGCGGAGCTGGAGGTGTTCCGCCGCCGGCTGTCGAGGTTCGACTTCACGGCCTTGTTGCTCCGGTTCGACGAAGGGTCTCGCGATCGACACGGGAGAGCTCACGCCGGCGGGTGACCTGCTCGACGGCGGTTGGGGACCTGCCCGGTCTCGCGAAGATGCTCGAGCGTCTCGGGGTCGAGGAGGAGAGCCCCGGCGTGGCGGCCAGCGCGATGGAGTTCGTCCTGGAGGGGCTCTTCCTGTCGCGCCGGCTGAACAAGGACGGCGCCGACGGCGTGGCACGCTACACGGGACCCGACGCCCCGTAGTATCCGTGCGTGTCCGAGCTGCACAAGTACGTCGGTTACGTGGTCGTCGGCGTGTTCGCCGTCGGCTGGATCTGGGGTCTGGCGGCGTGGATCTCACGCCGTGGGCCCGGCGACCGGTTCTGGAACTGGCTCACCGTCGCTCAGGTGACGGCCGGCATCCAGGCGGTGATCGGCATCGTCTTGCTGCTGTTGGGGCGGCGCCCCACCACATGGCTGCACTACGTATACGGGTTCGGGCCGTTCCTGATCCTCGCCATCGCCCACGCGCTCGCCCGCGATCTGCAGAAGACCCAGCCGGGCGCCAAGCCGATCCAGGCCTGGGTGCCGTTCGCGTTCGCGGCGTTCATCTGCTTCGGGCTGACCCTGCGCGGTCTCATGACCGGCCTCGGCATAGGTTAGGGCCGCCCGCCCTCCGGCAGCTTCCTGCTTCGGCTCGAGCGTGCGTAGGCTGATGGCATGCGGTTCCGCTACTCGCGATGGGATGGGACGCAGGACCCGTTCGGTCCCGACGTCGACACGTCCGAGGTGCTCGAGGAGCTCAGCGACGAGATCTTCATGGGCGGAAGCCCCGACGGTGCGCTCCAGCGGCTGCTGCGTCGCGGGATGCGGGGGCGCTTCTCCGGCATGGACGCGTTGCGCAACCGGCTCCAGCAGCGCCGGGAGCAGGAGCAGGACATGCTGAACCTGGCCGGGCCCGCTGGAGGACGTCCGCGAACGGCTGGAGGAGATCGTCGAGCGCGAGCGCATCGAGCTGAGCTTCCGCGACGATGACGATGCCCGCATGCGCGAAGCGTTCCTGGATTCCCTGCCGCCCGACGCGCCGGGCCAGATGCGCGACCTGCAGGAGTACCGGTTCGCCGACGCCGCAGGCTCAGCGGTTATTCGATGAGCTGCAGGACCACGTGCGCGAACAGGTCATGGGGTCGCTACTTCCGGCAGATGGCCGAGGGGATGCGATCGATGACGCCCGAGGACATCGCCCGGTTCAAGGACATGCTGGCCGAGCTCAACGGGCTGATCGAGTTTCGCGAGCGAGGCGAGGACACCCAGCCCGCGTTCGAAGACTTCATGTCGCGCTACGGCGATCTGTTCCCCGACCGGCCACGCACCCTGGATGAGTTGTTGGAGAACATGGCCAAGCGCATGGCCGCCATGAGCCGGTTCATGGCCTCGCTCTCGCCCGAGCAGCGCGAGGAGTTGGCCGCGCTCTCGGCCCAGGTCATGCAGGACATGGACCTTGCCTTCGAGGTGGACCGCCTCGGCTCGAACCTGTCGGGCGCGTTCCCCGAAATGGACTGGGGCGAGCCGGCGATGGGCGACGGCGACGGCGCCATGCCGATGTCGGCCGCCGTCGATGCCATGGAGCGATTGCACGACTTCGAGGAGCTGGACCGCGCCATGGAAGGGGACTACGCGGGCGCCACCCTGGACGACGTGGACGAAGAGGCCCTGCGCCGCACGCTGGGTGATACCGCCGCGCAGGACCTCCGCAGGCTGAAGGAGATCGAGCGTGCCCTGGAGAAGGCGGGACTGCTGCAGCGGCGGCATGGCCGGTTGGAGGTGACGCCTCGCGGCGCTCGCAAGCTGGGCGAACGCGCGCTGACCCAGATCTTCGAGGCGCTCCAACGCGACCGGGAAGGAACCCACGAGGCCCGCGACCCAGGGGGTCTGGCCGAGCCCACCGGCGCCACACGCCCGTGGAGCTTCGGTGACCATGGAGAGCTCGCCGTGCAGAAGACGGTCTTCAACGCGGTGGTTCGGTCCGAGCCGGGCCAACCGGTACGGCTTCGGCCCGACGACTTCGAGATGGTCGAGGCCGAGCAGCGCACCGAGGTCGCGACCGCGCTGTTGCTGGACCTATCGTTCTCGATGCCACTGCGCGGTCACTTCGTCCACGCGAAGAAGATGGCGCTGGCCCTGCACGCGCTGATCGAGGGCCGCTACCCGCACGACACGCTCTACCTGATCGGGTTCAGCGACTACGCGCGTCAGCTGCAGCCCCAAGACCTGACCGCGCCCGGGTTCGAGCGGGTCTACGGCACGAACATGGAGCACGCCTTCCTGTTGGCGAACCGGCTGTTGTCCCAGCATCCCCGCGCGACCCGGCAGGTGATCATGGTCACCGACGGCGAGCCTACCGCGCACCTGGAGGGCGACCAGGCGTTCTTCTCGTGGCCGCCGGTGCGCGAGACGATCGAGCGCACGCTCACAGAGGCGATGCGTCTATCGAGGGCAGGCGTGCGGTTCAACATCTTCATGCTGGAGGAGTCGGAGGGGCTCGCGCGGTTCATGGAGCGGCTCGCCCGAACGACGCACGGGCGCGTGTTCCTGATGGATGACCACCGGGTGGGGGACTTCGTGGTCCGCGACTACGTGGCACACCGCCCGCGGTAGGGTCGAGCATGCGCCGCGTGGTCAAGGTCGTCCTGTGGGTCGCCGTGTTCGCGGCGTGCTTCGGCGTCGGGGCCTACGTGGCCGCGCACACGGATCCGTTCCCACCCGGCGTCGATGATCCCGGCGCGCGGTCGGACCCAGGCGCGACGCCTTCGAACGCGCCGGAAGAGGGCAGCCTTGACGTTGCAGATCGAGCTCCGCACGTATCACGACCTGTACGTCGGTGGGCGCTGCAACGCCAGTTGGAGGGCGGAGCGTGGCGCTGGACAGCCTCGATCCCACGATCCGCGGCAGCGGGCCTGCGACGTTGACGGGCGAGCTCCGCTGCGACGAGCCGACGGCGCAGATCCAAGCGGAGCAGGTCGAGCTCGAGGCCACCGGCAACGCCAGGGGAGATGAGCTTCGTTTCCGGCTCAACGACACGTCTCGCTCGCCGGTGGGAGCACAGGATCTGTCCGGGCTGGTCAAGACGCTTCCGACGTTGCGGTTCCGGCTGCCGGCTCGCGAGGGAGCCACGGCTTCCTTCGACACCACCCTGCCCGACGGCGACCGAGGGACCTACGGAGCTGTCGGCGAGGTGGTCCTCAGCTCGACGGATCCCACCAGAGGGTGACCACCGTTCGCTCAACAGGTCCGGCCGACCACCGGCCGTTCCTCAGACGCAAGCGGCTGCCCAGCGCATCGGCGATCTCATCGTCGTGGTCGGGCGTCAGGCACAGGCGGGTCCGCACCAGGGCGATCGGCCGCTTCGCGCGTGGTGAACCCGCCGCCCGCCGGGGTCGTCGTCACCGCCTGGTCGATCCTGACGGTGCGGCTCGACCCCGATCTCACCCATGACCTCGAGCGCCAAGCCCACCCGCGGCTCATCGGGCATGTACAGACCGTGGAACCGCCGCCACAGGTCGGTACATCCAGCCCAACGGATGACGTTCGGTGGCCTCGAGCACCACACGATTTCTCGCGTGGTCGTCCAGCGCCGAGATGAACGGCCCGAGGTCGGCGACGTTGTAGAGGGTGTGCCCCGAAACGGCCACGTCGGCCGGTTCCACGTTGCGGTGCCACCTCCGGCCATCGTCCTTCCACGGTGATCGCCTGCACGCCTGCGGATTCCGCGGTCGACGCGAAGGCCACGAGCATGTCGGGTTGTGCGTCGACGCCGATGATCGTGGCGGCCCTGGGCGCCAGGGGAAGCGACGTGGCGCCGCCTCCCACACCGACATCCAAGACGGAACCGTCGTCGGGGAAGCGCCTCGAGGGCGCGCTGGCCGATGGTTGGCGTGATGCCGACGTCCGCCCCGGCCGCCTGCGCCCCCCGAGCTGCGAACAGCTCGCGAGGGAACCCCCACGGTGATGCGGGCGCGGCATCGATCAGCGCCTGCGGGATGGCCCGGGCTTCGAGCGCCGCCTTCCAGCGTTCGGAAGCGTTCACGGTTTCGGCGATGTCGCCGTCGTGCTCACCGAGGATGGGCGGCCGCATCCGGCTCACCAGCGACTGCCCATCGAAGCGAAGCGGAGCACGAACCAGACGCGACGTCCCACCCCGCTCGGGGTCGTCGATCGCTGTCCACCAGCGCGGCACCTTCGGGCGAGGCGAACACCTCGTCCATCGTGCGGATCGGCGCGCAGGGCACGCCGGCGGTTTCCAGGGCGTCGAGCCACGACTCGGCGGAGCCGCCGGGCGAAGGCATCGATGAGCAGCGGGATCAGCGTCGTCGATGGTTCCGGACCCGGGCGTCGTTCGTCGAGAACCGTTCATCGTCCGACCACTCGGGGTGGCCGATCACCTCGCAGATCCGCTCGAACAGCCGATCGTTCCCGCCCGCCACGATGAACGGCCGATCGGAGCCGTGGAACACCTGATAGGGGACGATATTCGGGTGCTGTGAGCCCATCGCACGCGGGATCACGCCGCCCACCAAGTAGTTGGCCGCCTGGTTCACCATGGCGGCGACCGAGGCGTCGAACAGCGAGACGCTCACGTGTCGTCCGCGTCCGGTGCGCTCGCGTTCGAGCAAGGCAGCCTGGATCCCGATCGTCGCGTACAGCCCGGTGATCACGTCGAGCAGCGCGACACCGGCCTTCGTGGGCTCGCCGTCCGGTTGGCCGGTGACGCTCATCAGCCCCGACAGCGCCTGCACGATGATGTCGTAACCGGGGCGCGCGGCCGCCGGCACGTCCTCGCCGAACGCGGTCAACGAACACGTGATCAGGCGCGGGTTGTCGGCCCGCAGGTCGTCCAGACCCAGGCCGAGCTCGGCCATCAGCCCCGGCCGGAAGTTCTCGACCACCACGTCGGCCGACGCGGCGAGATCGCGGACGATCCGCACGCCGGCTGTCATCCCGTAGATCGATCACCACGGAGCGCTTGTTGCGGTTGAGCGACAGGAAATAGGCGGCGTCCTCGCCCGCGAACGGCGGTCCCCACTGCCGTGTGTCGTCACCGTGGCCCGGGGCGTTCGACCTTCATGACGTCGGCGCCCAGGTCGCCCAGCGTCATGGTGGCGAGCGGTCCGGCGAGCACGCGTGTCAGGTCGAGCACCCGCAACCTGCCAGCGGTCCGGGCCCGACGGGCGCGCCGGGCCGCAGCGCTGGCCAACCCTGCGCGATCATCCGCGCAGCGTACCCAGTTCCATCGAGGAGCACTGGTCGGGGCCGGTTCGATTGCGGCATGATTGCGGGGTGAATGAACAGAGCTTGGAGCGGGTCAACGCCTTCCTGGCCGCCGCCTCGGCGCGGACCGAGGTGGGCGAGGTGCTCGACGTCACGCCGGCGGAGATCGGCCGTGAGCTGGGGTTCCCCGATGCCTTGTCCACCGCCCGAGCGGTTCGGGCCCTGATCGCCCGCCAGCGGCTGGAGCCTTCGATGGGCTCGTACCGGGTGCTCGATGCCCGCCCGGTCGAGGCCTCCGAGAAGGAGGCCCTGGGTCGCCGCCCACGCAAGCCTCGGGCTCGGCGAGCGCCGGGCACGACGGCGCGCGGCGCGGCCGTCCCGCAGGTCTCGCCCGCCTATTCCGACATGGGCCGGGCCGTGGTGGATCGCGTCGTCGAGCTGGGGCGCGAGGCGGCGGAGCTGCGGGCCAGCCTGCGCACGGCCCGCGAGGAAGCCCGAGAAGCGCGTCAGACGCGCGACGAAGCGGTGCGCGCGCGCCCGGTCGCTGAGCGAGAAGAACCGCGAGCTGGAATCGCGCGCCGAGATGGCGGAGTCCAACCTTCGAACGCTGTTGGCGACCGCCAAGGTCAAGGAGACGCAGCCCGCGCGATGCGCCCGTGTCCGACACCGAGATGGAAGCCATCCTGGGGATCCTCAAGGAGAACGGCGAGCCGGAGGCTCCCGTCCGCGCCGCCCGGCGCCGCGCCGCCTACTGAGCCGCTCGGTCGGCGGAGCTGCGCGACTGTCCCGGCCCGGCGGCCGCCTCGTAGCACGCCACCTCGGTGGGCGGGCGCCAGGGCCTCGAGCTGCAGGTCCTCGTCCCTGGCACCGCGCCTCGATCCCCAGCCGCGCCGCCTTGCCCGATGCCACCACCGGGCATCGCGGGTGGAACCGGCACCCTGGCCGGGATGCGGGTCGGGTCCGGAGGCTCGCCGGCCAGGATCGGGCGTTCCAGGCCGCCGGCTTCGGGCACCACGTCGAGCAGGGCCTTCGTGTACGGGTGGTAGGGGTGCAGCAGGACGTCCTCGGCGGGGCCGATCTCCACGATCCGACCCAGGTACATGATGGCGACCCGGTCGGCGACGGTCCAGGCGAGCCCGAGGTCGTGCGTGACGATGATGATGCTCAGTCCGCAGCTCGTCGCGCAGCTTCATGAGCAGCTGCAGGATCTCTCCGCGGACCGAGGCGTCCAGGTTGGAGACCGGCTCGTCGGCCACGATGACCTCGGGGTCGAGCACCATGGCTCCGGCGATCACGACGCGCTGGCGTTGACCGCCCGAGAGCTCGTGCGGGTAGAGCAGGAAGAACCGCTCCGGCGGACGCAGCCCCGAGCGTGACAGCGCCCGGGCGACGAGCTCTTCCTCGGTCTCGCCGTTCGGGCCCGTGGCTGATGTGGTGGATCCGCAGGCCCTCGGCCACGATCTCGTAGATCGTCTGGCGTGGGTTCAGCGTGCCGGTCGGGTCCTGGAACACCATCTGGACGCGGCGTCGGTAGCTCTTGAGGTTCCGCGGCAGCGGCGTCGCCTTCGAACAGGATCCGCCCGCCGTTCACGGGCTGCAGACCCATGATCGCGCGCGCGAGCGTGGTCTTGCCGCACCCGGACTCGCCCGCCAGGGCCAGGACCTCTCCGCGGTGCAGCTCGAACGAGACGCCGTCGACCGCTCGCGACATGGCGGCCTTCTTGCCGGTGAGTCCGGCCACGAGGCCAGCCGGCCCCGGAACGTGACGTGCAGGTCCTCGACCGCGACCACGGGTACCGCTGACCGTCGCCGAGCGGTCGCCGGCGGCTCCGTGGCTGCGGTCGGGCTCACGTGGTCGCTCCCGCGCGGGCTGCGGCGCCCTCGACGAGCAGGCACGCGGCGCGACGGCCCTCGCCCGCGTCGTACAGCTCGGGCTCGATGGTGGAGCAGTCGTCGAACGCCTTCGGGCAGCGCGGATGGAACGAGCAGCCGGTGGGGATGTTCTGCCGGGTCCGGCGGATCGCCACCCAACCCCGAGGGCTTGCCCCGGAACCGGTGGTCGCCGATCTCGGGGAACGCCGCGGCCAGCGCCTCGGTGTAGGGATGCTTGGGGTGAGTGGAACACCTTGTCGGCGGGGCCTTCCTCGATGATCTTGCCCGCGTACATGATCGCGAGCCGGTCGGAGATCTCGACCAGGACCGAGAGGTCGTGGGTGATGAAGATCATCGACAGACCCAGGTCGTTCTGGAGCTGCTTCATGAGGCGAAGGACCTGAGCCTGCACCATCACGTCGAGCGCGGTGGTGGGCTCGTCGGCGATCACCAGCGAGGGGGTGCAGGCCAGCGCCATCGCGATCATCACGCGCTGCTTCTGGCCACCCGAGAGCTCGTGCGGGTAGTCCTGCGCGCGCCGCGGCGGCAGGTTGACCTGCTCCAGCAGCGCGCCGACGCGGACCTTCGGCCTCGCCTCGCCCGCCCTGCCGGTGGACCACGATCGCCTCGGCGATCTGGTCGCCGATCTTCTGCACCGGGTTCATGGAGTGCATCGCGCCCTGGAAGATGATGGAGGCGCCGACCCAACGGAGCGCGCGCAGCTTGCCCGGGCGTGAGCGCCAGCACGTCCTGGCCGTCGAGCTCGATCTGTGCCTTCGATCTTGCGTCTTGGGCGGCAGCAGCCGGAGGACGGCTCCCGCGATCGTGGACTTGCCGCACCCGGATTCACCGGCCAGGCCCGACCACCTCGCCCTTCTCGACCTCGAGGTTCACGCCGCGGACGGCCGGCACGGGGCCGCCATGCGTCTGAGTACGTGACCCGCAGGTCCCGGAGCGACAGGACCGTCATCGTTCCCTCAGCTTCGGGTTCAGGATCTCGTCCAGCGCGTAGCCGCACATCGTGAACGACAGCGTGACCATGACGATGCGCGACGCCCGGTGGGATCAGCCACCACCAGTAGCCGGCCGTGAGCGCGCCGGCCTCGAACGACTCCTGGATCGTGATGCCCCACGAGATCGAGTTGGGGTCGCCGAGCCCGAGCAGCGCCAGCGTGGTCTCGGACAGGATCGCCAGGGAGACCGTGAGCACGGTGTTGGCGAAGAGCACCGGGAAGACGTTCGGGAGGATGTGGCGGCGTGACAGGTGCCAGTTGCCCGGCCCCGAGCGCTCTTGCCGCGCTCCACGTACGGTGCGTTCCTTCACGCGTGAGCGCCTGCGCGCGGACGAGCCGGGCGGTGCCCGCCCACGACGTCACGGCGATGACGACGATGATGGCGAGCAGGCTCCGGCCCCAGATCGACGCGAGCACGATCGCGAGGGCGATCCACGGGATCACCAGGAACCAGTTGGTGATGGCGTTCAGGACGGAGTCGATCTTGCCGCCGAAGTAGCCCGCGGCGATGCCGACGACGGCGCCGAGGACCATGGCGCCGATCGTGGCGGTCGAGACCGACCATCAGCGAGACCCGCGCGCCCGCGACGATCAGGCCCGAGCACCGAGTCGTCCGAAGTTGTCGGTGCCGAGCCAGTGGGTAGTCGGCGCTGGCGGGCCCTCGCAGGATCGGCCCGGTCGCGTCGGCGGGGTCCAGCTGGGCCTGGTCGACGAGCAGCGGGGCCGAACAGCGCGAGGGAGATGAAGAACGCACAGGACGATCAGCCCGATCATCCCCTGCGTGTTGTGCCGGAACAGGCCCCAGTAGCCGGCCGCGGCGCGCCGGCGCCGCGATCCACGGCGAGCTTGCGCGGAGTGCCGCGGGGTTCTGCGGCGGCTGGCTGGGAGTCAGATCGTTCGACGGTCGCGATCTCATGCCTCCCGGATCCGAGGGTCGAGGTAGCCGTACAGGACGTCGGCGACCAGGTTGAAGATGATCGACCGCGGCGCTCGACAGCAGGAAGACCGCTTGGAGCATCGGGTAGTCGAGCTCGTTGATCGCGTCGTAGGTCAGCAGCCCGATGCCGGGCCACGAGAAGACCGTCTCGACGATGATGGCGCCGCCCAGGACGAAGCCGAAGCTGCAGGAAGACGAGCGTGAACGTCGGCAGGATCGCGTTCGGCACCGCGTGGCGCCGTCGCACGCCGGTCCTGCACGCCCTTCGCGCGGGCGGTCTGCACGAACTCGTCGTTCATGACCTCGAGCAGCGACGAGCGCATGACGATGGCGTACTCGCCGATGTAGCCGAGCGTGAGGGTCAGCAGCGGCAGGAACAGGTGGTTGCGCGACGTCCACGATCGTGCGCGAGCCCGCGTCAGTCCCCGACGACTGTAGCCGCCGGACGGGAACCAGCCGAGCGTCCCGGCGAAGAGGATGAGCAGGAGCATCCCGAGCCAGCCCTCCGGCATCGAGTAGAAGACCAGCGACCCGTACAGCGAGCTGGTGTCGAACGTGCTCCCTCGTTGCCACGCCGCCCTTGATGCCGATCAGCACGCCGAAGATCGTGGACAGGATCGTGCCGAGCCCGACCAACAGCACCGTGGGCCACAGTCGTCGCCGAGATCTCGTCGATGACGGTGTCGGCCGAGCTGAAGCGAGCGCCCGAGGTTGCCGTGATGCGTCTTGCGCAGGTACGTGGGCGAGCGTGCCGCAGCTGGGCACGAGCGAGCACTTGGCGCTGCCCTCGGGCGGAACGCACAGCCCGAGCTCGTCCGGAGCTGCTTGCTGGTCCTGCTCGGTCAGCCGCTGGCTGCGAGCGAGCAGCTCGACCGGGTCGCTGGGCATGATCCGGAACAGGAAGAAGTTGAAGACCAGCACGAACAGCAGCGTGAGCAGCGCGTACAGCACCTTGCGGGCCAGGTACCGCTGCGCTCCCACCCTGCTCGGCCTCCGTCGTCTCCCGTCGGTCCACGATCGGGCTTCGGGTCGCTACGCCTCGTCCTCGTCCGGGCCCTTGCCGCCGGGCCATCAGGATGAACGCGGCGCCGATCACGACGACCGCGCCGACGCCGACGCACCCAGATCCACGCGGTGAAGTCCCGGGCGACGAGAGTCGCCGGCGGCTCGCGGCCGTGGCGCTCAAGGGCTTGAGGTTCAAGTACGAGTCGATCGTAGCGCCGAACAGATAGATGCCCGACTTCGTTGTTCGGGTGAGGGCACGCCACGTCGACGGGTCGAACGTGTCGGTTCGGTAGGCCGAGAGATCGCTCCAGTAGTTCAGGACCATCGTCGGGACCTCCTCGGCCAGCATCAGTCTGCATCTCGTCGATCGTGGCCTCGCGCTCGGCGCGATCCGAGCTGAGTCTGCTGCGAGCTCGTAGAGGTCGTCGTACTCGGGGTTCGAGTAGCAGCCGTCGCTCCAGCCCCAGGCACTGCTCCGTGGTGAAGACGGACATCATGAAGTCGGGTCGGGGTCGGGGCACCAGTCCCAGACGTAGGCGTCGAACTCGCCCGATCCCCACAGGTCGTAGGCCTTGTTGGTGTTGACCGTGGTGAGGAACGAGTCGATGCCCATGTCGTTCAGGTAGCCCTCGAGCAGCTTGCCCGGTGTCCACCGACCCGTGGACGTCGGTGATCGACCAGCAACTCGAGGTCGAGGTTGTCCCGTCCTCGCCGTTGCGGATGCCGTCGCCGTCGGTGTCCGTGATAGCCCGGCGTCGTCGAGCATGGTGTTGGCCGCGCCGGGTCGTAGTTGAACTGCAGATCTTCGGGGATATCGCGAGTACCAGGTGCCGTTCCTGCCCGGCATCAGCACGCTGTAGCCCACGGTCGCGGTGCCCTGGTAGACCTTGTCGATGATCTCCTGGCGATCGATGCCGGTCGCGACGGCCTGGCGGAACGCCGAGGTCGTGGATCGTCGGGTCGGCGCTGGCCTGCGGGCGTCTGGCCACCGAAGTTCCAGGCGATGTTGCCCCAGCAGCCGCCGTCCCCTGCGCGGCGCGCGATGTTGGGCTGCCCTCGAGCGAGTTGTAGAGCGTGGGGTTCAGGCCGTAGGCGTAGTCGATCTCGCCCGACTTCAGCGCCTGCACCATGGCTTCGCTGGTTCTGTAGAAGGTGAAGACGACCTCGTCGAGCGAGGCCGGCTTCCGGCCCCAGTAGTCGGGGTTGGCCTCGAGGCGCATGAACTGGCCCTTCTCGTACTCGACCAGTCGTGAAGGGACCCGAGCCGATCGCCTCCTCGTTCGCGAACTCCTTGACGGCCTTCCGGTGGCGATCGGGTCGCCCGCGACCACGAACTCGCCCCAGATGTGCTCGGGAACGATCGGGATGTAGGCGGGACCTCCGGCGCGAAGGTGGGCTCCTTCGACGCCAGAGCACCGTGGCCTCGTCCACGACCTCGAAGGTCGGGTTGAACGGGAGGTAGTCCTTGTAGAACGGCATGCCGTTGTCGGCCACGAGCTGGAACGAGAACGCGACGTCCTCGGCGGTGAGGGGCTGGCCGTCGTGCCAGGTGGCGTCGTCGGGGATCTTCAGCGTCCACTCGGTGTAGTCCTCGTTGGGCGTCCACTCCTGACGAAGCCGGGCGCCGCCTCCAGGGTGTCGCTGTCAGTCGAACGAGATGTCGTAGACGCAGCCCCAGGTACTCGTAGTCGGGGCCGCAGCACAGCTTGTATGGGTTCAGGCTGGTGACGTCGGAGTCCACGTCCGACGTTGAGACGACCTTCTCGTCGGTCGGCGGTCTCGCTGGCGATCCTGCGCCAGGCGCTGCCCCGCTGAGCGCGAGGCCGCCCACCATCACGATCGCAGCGCGTGGCGACCGTCCGTCCTGGTCATCCTCATCGCGCGTCCTCCTCGGGTCTGTCGCGGTCCGTCGTCTACGTCTGTACGGAACCGCCACGACTCCCGGTTCGTCGATCGTCAGCGTGCGGGCGTCCGCGTCCAGCGTCGCGGTGACCCCCAGAGGGATGCTGGCGAGGTGCTTCCCGTGTCCAAGAGGGAGCTTGTATAGCACCGGCACCCCCAGCGGCGCTAGATGCGCTCCAGGACATCCTCCAGCGAGCGGTTCCTGGGGGCCTCGGGCCGCTCCTCGGTCCAGTCGCAGTCCTTCAGCTCGCCGACCACGACGCCGGCGATCGCCTTCGAGCTTGCCCGCCAGGCGCAGCTGGTCCAGATGGACCTCGATCACGTAGGCGGGCTCGTGCACCTCCTCGAAGAACACGATGGCGCCATCGAGCGCCGGGTCCCAACGGGTCCCCATGCAGGTGGACGAAGGTGAAGAGGTTGCCGCCCACGATCGGCGCCGTGACCGGCCGGGCGCGATCGTGCGAACGTACGGGTCGTCGGGATCGCGGGGCACCGCGCCCGGCACCACCGGTCGGTGAAGGCCGCCAGCGCCGAGTCCCACGTGAAGGCCGTGCGCTCCGGGATGCCCATGGAGCCCAGGCCCGGGCCGTGCAGGGTGGCCAAGCCGGCCTCCTGGCGCAGCGCGAAATGCAGGTTCGTGATGTCGGAGTAGCCCATCAGCGCCTTCGGGTGGGCCGCGATCAGGTCGTAGTCGAGGAACGGCGAGGACCTGCATCGCGCCGGTGCCGCCCCACAGCACCTGGATCACGTCGACGTCCGGGTCGGCGAACAGCGCGTTGAGGTCGTCCGCGCGCTGCTGCGGCCGTGCCGGCGACGTAGTCGTCCTGGGCCCAGACGCCGTCGGTGAGCTTGACCCGGTACCCCTTGCTCTCCCACCATTCCACCGGCCGCTCGATGTCGCTGCGGTTGTAGTACGGGCCGCTGCGGCGCGCAGACGCCGATCGTGCCGCCCGGCCGGCAACGGTGCGCCGAACCTGGTCGCCGCGATCTGCGTCACATGCGCATCCCGGACAGGTCGATCTCCTGGTATTCGTGTTCGCAGGGGTTGCCCGGCGCGACCCACATGCGGCCGGTCTTCGACGTCGCTCACCATGGAGAACAGGCAGGCGCTGGCCTCGTCGCCTTCTTCGACGTCGGGATGCAGGCACACCGCCTGCGGGGTGGAGTGATGGTCGCGCATCACTTCCATCAGCTCGTCGGGCGTCTGGGGGTCCAACAGGGTCAGCAGTTCTTGCAGTCGTTCCAGGCGCGCCAAGCATCCTTCGGAAGGCCGGCGGAGCCAGCTCGGCGAGGTCACTCTGGTAGTGGTTCGTGTGCGCGCCCGGGTGGTCCAGCAAGCGATGCTGGCGGCCGGTCGTCTCCAGGGTGAACGCGTCGCCGTCCCGGAAAGCGAAGACGTGACCGTACCCGCCGGCGCGGCCCGGCATGGCGGCCCGCGCTGTGGCGTCCCTGCGATCGCGCGCTTCGAGCGAGCTACGGCTCACCAGCACACGCGGGACACCCACGCCGTCGTCGGAGGCGATGAGCGAGCCGATGCCCTGCGCCGCCCCGTGTGCGTTCATGCCTACCGCCGGCAGGCAACACACGATCGTGGGTGAGGCAACCGGGACGCGGCCGTCGCTCGGGGCGATCGATGACCACCGCGACGTTCCCGATGTCGCCGGCCAGCCAATGCTCGTTGTGGGCGAGCATCGTCGTCGAGCCTGTGTGCACCGAGACGCTGGAGCATCGTTCCGGCTGGTCGCCGGCGATCGGCGGCGGGGGCTTCACGTAGCCCTCCTTCTTCTGGAGGAACATCAGCTCACCCTCGGGCGATTCCAGCAGGGGCTCGAGCTCTTCGAACGCGTTGATCGCGAACAGCTCGAGCACCGGGACCATCGCGCCCACGGACATGCCCTTCAGCACGTTCATCATGTCGGGATACGCGGTCTCGCTCGGCGACCAGGTAAGGCGTGAGGAGATCCTGGAGGTCCTCGGACGAGACGCCGCGGCGGTCGAGGTAGCGGTGATAGAACTCGATCGAGGCGCTGGATCTGGTCGGCGAGCTCGGTGCCGATGCTGGGTACCCCGGGTGAGGCCGTCGCCCTCGCGCATCGACCACGCGGACCTCGGTCACGGATGGTGCTCCCAGCTGCCTTCCAAGATGCGGGGGATTATCGCGGGAAGCGAACGCGAACGCGAACCCATCGGCTCCCGGCTCATGCCACCGTGGGTTCGACGACGTCTCGAGCCTCGATCCCGCGGATGAAGGCCGTCTTCCCGTCGACGTAAGCCATGAGGTCGTGGGGGTGGGCGACGGCGAGGTCGCGTTTGAGCGCTTCGTAGGCCGCCGCAGTCTGTGGCTCTGCCCGCAAGGTGTCGCGGAACGCTAGGTGCCGGCGTTCCCAGGCGCCGCCCGCCCGGCATGCATGGATCTGGAACCGACGCGCGCCGTCGGCGTCGTCCAGCGAGAAGTACTCGTGTTCGTCGTCCCACGGGTCGGCCATCCAGCGGTAGCCGAGGGCTCGCAGCGGGTCCACGTACTCGGTCGCGGGGCACCATGGAGACGAGCGACAGCTGGATGTCGATGATCGGTTTGGCCGCGAGCCCGCGGCACCGCGGTCGAACCCACGTGATCGATGCGAGCGACCAGGTCCGCAGGTAGGGATCGCCGCGATGCGGGCGGCTTCGTGCGTCGAAAGCTCGAGGGCCAGGAAGGGTCGTGGTCCGCGAGGCCGAAGGCGCGGCTGCGGCCGTGTGACTCCCCTGGGCCGAGCGCGCGAGCCGCGGAGCCTCGCCAGGTTCACGACGGCGTCGAACAGCGACTGCTGCGCCGGGTCGTTCGCCGCCGTCTCCTCCGGATGCCATTGCACGCCGAGCATCCACGTGATCTCGGCCTCGGATCGGTTGGTCGTATCCATGTCGGGGATCGGCACCTCGATGGCCTCGACCAGGCCGTCGGGGCTCCGGCCGCTGACCAGGAGCCCCTGGCCGAGTCGGTCGACGCCCTGATGGTGGTGCGAGGAGCAGGTCAGCGGGCCCGACTTGGTCGTGGCCGCGAGCAGGGTTCGTGGTTCCGGTGTCACGGGATGCAGCGTCTCGGTGCCCTGGATCGGTACGCCGTGCTGGAGCAGCCGGGCAGATCGGGCAGGTGCTGGTGCAACGTGCCGCCGAACGCGACGTTCATGATCTGCATGCCCCGGCAGATGCACAACGTGGGCAGGTGCAGGCGGTCGGCGGCCCGCACGAACGCGATCTCCAGCTCGTCACGATCGGGTTCGACGCCGTAGTTGTGCTCGGCGTCGGGCTCGGCGCTGATAGCGCGCCGGGTCGACGTCGCCGCCACCCACCAGCACCAGGCCGTCGAACGGTTCCAGCAGCTCGTCGGCGTCGCCTGCTTCGCCTGGGGCGACGATGGCGGTCCGGGCGCCGGCGCGCCGCAGAGCGTCGAGATATGGGGCAGGGACGCCGTAGCCCACCTGTGGCCAGCGGGCGACCCGATCGTCGGCGAGGTGGTAGCCGACAACGGCCACGAGCGGCCGGTAGCGCTGCTCACGTCGAGATCGGTTCCTCAGCCGTCGCGGCCGCGACCCGAACGAAGCGCTCGAAGACCTCACGACCTCGTCGCTCATGGCCGGCTTGGTGACGGTCGGATTCGGCCAGGACCTGATCGGCCGACTTGCCCCAGACGACAGCAGGTCCTCCTCGGGCGCCGAAATCGTGCAGCCACAGCTGCAGCTCCGGACCGGTCGACCTCGAGGTGGAACTGCACTCCCCACGTGCGATCGCCCACCCGGTAGGCCTGGTTCGTCACGCTGTCGCCGGCCACGAGCAGCGTTGGCGTCGTCGGGCAGCGTGAAGGTGTCCATGTGCCACTGGAAGTCCATGTCGCCGATCGCCAGGTGCGACAGCAGCGGGTCGGCCGCCGCCGCCTCGGCGCGGACGGACGGGCTCGAACCCCACCTCGCGGACCGGGGCCTTCGACGACCTCCGCCCCCAGCGACCACGCCAACAGCTGCGCCCCGAAGCAGACGCCGAGGATAGGGCACTCCCGCCTCGATCGCTTCGCTCGTCAGGCTCCGAGCGTCGTTGATGAAGGGTTGGTCGGCGGCGTGCTCCACGTTGTAGACGCTGCCGAACACGACGACGCCGGAGTAGTCAGTGGCCGCCGGTCTCGGGCTGCCCTGCAGCGCCTCCCACACCGCGACCGGCGCCCCGGCGCCCTCCACCGCCCGCTGGGCCACCCCGAAGGTCTCGCCTGCGTCGCATCGCGCGAACAGGATCGGTTCCATGAGCGAGGATTCTAGGTGCTACCGTCGGCCCATGAGTGTTTCGATCGATCCCCACGACATGCTCGACATCGACCATCTGCTGAGCGCCGACGAACGCTCGGTGCGCGACACGGCGAGGGAATGGGTGCAACGCCGGGTACTGCCCGAGGTCGACGAGTGGTACGAGCGGGGAGAGTTCCCCGCGCGCGAGCTCGCGAAGGAGCTCGGCGAGATGGGCTTCCTCGGCATGTCGTTGCAGGGTGAGGGCATGCTCGGCCTGAACGCCGTGGCCTACGGGCTCGTCGAGCTCGAGCTGGAAGCCGGCGACTCGGGACTGCGGTCGTTCGTGTCGGTGACGAGCGCGCTCGCGATGTACGCGATCCTCACCTTCGGAAGCGACGAGCAGCGAACCGAGTGGCTCCCGCGGCTCGCGAGCGGCGACGCGATCGGCTGTTTCGGGTTGAGCGAGCCCGACTCCGGCAGCGACCCCGGGTCGATGCGCACGTTCGCCAAGCGCGACGGCGACGACTGGGTACTCAACGGCACCAAGATGTGGATCACGAACGGCAGCGTCAGCGACGTCGCGATCGTGTGGGCCAACACCGACGATGGGGTTCGGGGCTTCGCGGTGCCGTCCGACTCGCCGGGGTTCAGCGCGCCCGACATCCACAGGAAGATGTCGCTGCGCGCGAGCGTGACGTCCGAGCTCGTGATGGACGACGTGCGTTTGCCGGCCGGTGCGATGCTGCCGGGGGTGGAAGGGCTCAAGGGCCCGCTGTCATGTCTCAACGAGGCGCGCTACGGCATCGTCTGGGGCGTGATGGGCGCAGCGCGCGCCTGCTTCGAGTCGGCGCTCTCCTACTCCAAGGTACGGGAGCAGTTCGGCAAGCCGATCGCCGCGTTCCAGCTCACCCAGAAGAAGCTCACCGACATGGCGCTCGAGATCGAAAAGGGCACCCTGCTCGCCTACCATCTCGGTCGCATGAAGGAAGACGGGCGACTCCAGCCGGAGCACGTCTCGATCGGCAAGCTCAACAACGCGCGGGAGGCGATCGAGATCGCCCGCACGTGCCGAGGCATCCTCGGCGCGAACGGCATCACGCTCGAGTATCCGATCATGCGCCACATGACGAACCTCGAGTCCGTGATCACCTACGAGGGAACCGAAGAGGTGCACACCTTGGTGATCGGCGGGTTGCTGACGGGGCACCGCGCGTTCGTGTGACGGACGGCGCGGGCGATGTGATCGGTCAGATCCAGAGGAAGGCGACCGAGGCGACCATAAGCACGGCGAGGACGACGGTGACGATGCGTCTGCCCCGGTCGTCGCCGAGGATCGAGCTCAGCGCCGCGCCACCGAGCGCCCAGATCGCTGCCGCCGCCACGACGACCACGGCCACGATCGCTGCGACGAACGCGCTCGCGACCGGCGGCGCCAGCTCCGGAGGCAGGAAGGCGCCAACCAGCGCGATCACGAAGATCCACCCCTTCGGGTTCACGAACTGGAACACGACCGCTTGACGAACGGTGAGCGGGGCCGCGACGTCGGCTCCGGCCACGCCCGACGTCCTCGCGATCCGGTACGCGAGGCAGAGGAAGTACGCGGACCCCGCGAGCTTCAGGACGAGCTGCGACGAAGGGATCGCCTCGATCGCCGTGCCGATCCCCAGCCCGACCAGGAGGATCAGCGCGCCGATGCCGATCGCCGACCCGACCACGTGGGGGAGCGTGCGACTGAACCCGAACCGGACCCCTGATGCCAGCAGCAACGTGTTGTTCGGGCCGGGCGACACGGATCCGGCCGCGGCGAACAGCACGAGGGCGACGAGGCTGGTCAGCCCCATCGACGGTCTCCTCGGTGTCGCATGAGGTCGGATCGCCGCATGCTGATCAGGTCAGATCTCCGGAGCGGCGAGCATGGCCAGGAAGGAGTCTTCGACGATCAGACGATCAGCTCTGCCACGGGTGCGACGCGAGCTGGCGGGGGTCTCGAGAGCAGCCAGCCCGCTCCGGCCATCGCAGCCACGCTGGCGATCGCCGCGACAGCCTCGCTCGTCGAGATCGAGTCGCTCGAGCATCCGGCTGCGCTCGCGCCAGGCGGAAGGGCGATAGAGGTCGAGGACCCTTGCACGAACTCGTCCGGGTCCACACTGACGGATTCCCCAGTTGAAGAGTCCGTCATCCAGCAGACCGGGTCGTCCCGCGCGAACAGTGCGAGGAACGCCACGGTGCCGAGGGTGATCGAGACGAGCACCGCGGCGATCGATCTCCAGAGCCCCGTTCCGGCGCCTCGCATGTTCCCTGCCGCGACGAAGAACAAGACCGCGGGCGGCACGAGGAGGAGCCCGATATACGAGAACAACGAGATCAACGCGAGCCCCAACTCGAGCATCCCCGCGGCGACCAGCAGCGCTGGCCGGTCGCGGAGCCCGAGGTAGGCCAGGAGTGCCGGCGCGGCGAAGACGACGGTGAACGCGGCAGCGCCGGCGATCTCTACGGCGCGCTCGGCCGGCTCGGCGTTGATCGCGCGCAGGAGCCCCACTCCGACGGCGAGCACGACAGCCAGGATGATCCCCACGACCGCTGCGCCAGGAGCTCGGGAGCGCTCGTCCGCAGTCATGCAACCATCATGCACCATCCCGCCGCTCGCGCCGGACGTGCTCGAACGATCCATCGTCGCCGAGGTCCTCACCGACGGTCGTCGAGCGTTGAGCGGGCGAGCAGGGTGGCGACGTCGGCGACCTCGGGACCTTCGCTCGTTGCGTTCGAAGCGTCGTCGAGCATCACGAAGCAGAAAGGGCAGGCGATCGCGACGATGTCCGCCCCGGTGGCGGCCGCTTCCGCGAAGCGCGTGTCGTTGATGCGGGCGTCCCCGCCCTCCTCCATCCAGAACCTGGCGCCACCGGCACCGCAGCAGAACCGCGACTCGCGGTTCCGCGGCATCTCGTCGGTCTCGCCGGCCGCGCCGCCGAGCACCTCGCGGGGCGCATCGAACTTCCCGTTGTGGCGTCCCAGGTAGCACGCGTCGTGGTAGGTCACGGTCACGGCGTCGGCGCGGTCGGGCGGAGCCGGCCCTCGCGCAGGAGCCGTCGCGAGCAGCTCGGTATGGTGCACGACCTCGAAGGTGCCGCCGTAGTCGCGGGTACTCGTTGGCGAGCGTGTTGAAGCAGTGCGCGCAGCTCGCGACGATCGTGGTGACGCCCGCCTCACCAGCGTCTGACGTTCGTTCGGCGAGCGTCTGGAAGAGGAACTCGTGGCCCATCCGTCGCGCGGGGTCGCCCGTGCATCGACTCGCGCCGGCCCAGGACGCCAAGTCGATGTCCGCGGCCTGCAGCAGGCGCGCGTCGACCGCGTGGCCTCGCGCGCCCGCTCGTCGAACGCGCCGGCGCAGCCGACCCAGAACAGGCACCTCGGGCGCGGGGTCGCCCGGCTCCAGCACCCGCACGTCGAGGCCGCGGCCCAATCCATGCGGGCGTCGAGCGGCTGGCCCCAGGGATTCTCGCCGGCCCCTCGACCCGCGCAGCAGGCGCCGGCCTCCGTGGGGAACCGAGAGTCCGCCATCACCAGGTTGCCGGCGCAGGTCGACGATCGTGTCCACGTGCTCGATGTCGACCGGACATGCCTGCACGCAGGCGCCGCACGTCACGCAGTCCCAGACGACCTCGTCCGTGACGGCGTTCGGGACGAGCGGCTGCAGCTCGACGTGCCGGCCTCCGACGCGGCGTCGATCCCCGCCGCTCCCACCGGCCACGTGGTCGCGTAGGTCCATGATCAGCAGCTTCGGCGTGAGCGGCTTGCCGGTGGCCCATGCGGGGCAGACCTCCTGGCATCGGCCGCACTCGGTGCAGCTGAAGAGGTCGAGCAGCTGCTTGCGGGACAGGTCGGTGGCCACCGCGGCGCCGAACCGCAGGTCCTCCTCGGGGGCGTCCAGGTCGATCCGCAGCGGCTCGAGGCGCCCGCCGGGAGCGCCGTTCTTCGCCAGGTAGACGTTGGGTGCAGCGGTGAGGATGTGCAGGTGCTTGGACCCGGGCAGGTAGGCGAGGAAGCCGAGCACGAGCAGCAGGTGCGACCAGACGAAGACGCGCTCCAGGTTCCTCGGTGCCGTGCGCCCGAGCCGTCGAAGAGCCCGGAGAGCGCGTTCGCCACCGGCATCGATGAGGGGTCGGTCCGCCATCCCCAGCGCGATCCGGGTGGCGTTCCAGAGCGTGAGCGTGAGCGACGATCGCGATGATCATCGAGCAGGATCCGGTCCGCCTCGCCCATGTGCGAACCGCGGAAGCGGTCCGGCCGCTGCACCTTCCTGATCAGAACGCCGCCGCCACGCCGAGCGCGACGAGCGCCGAGAACAGATCGACCAGGAAAGGTACCAGGGGGCGTCGCCGAGCAGCGGGAGGTGGCCACCGGGTCCACGATCGCGATCGCCGCCTCGACGATCGTCGGGAACAGCACGAGGAACCCCCAGAAGATCGCCGCATGCATCAGACCGGGGACAAGCTTCTGGAGGAGCTTCCGCTGGCCGACGACGTCGACGAGCTCCCGCGACGTTCTCGCGGCGACCGGCCCGGCTCGATCGGGGTCATCGGGGCGGGCGGCTCGCAGCGTCGCCAGCCGAGGCGCGGCTCTGCGCCACACGAGCGCGGCCGACGCCGTCACGGCGAAGAGCAGCAGCGCGGCGCTCAGCGCCCGGTCCGTCGCCGGACCTCCTCGGTGAGCGCCGGCAGCACCGTGAAGAGGTCGCCCACGACGCCGAGGTCGGCCATGCGCAGGATCGGCGCCTCGGCGTCCTTGGTGATCGCCACGATGCGGCGCGAACCCTTCATGCCCACTGCGTGCTGCAGCGCGCCACTGATGCCGGCCGCGATGTAGACCTCGGGCTTGACGGTGGCGCCGGTCTGGCCGATCTGCATCGCGTATGGCACCCACCCGGCGTCGACCGCCGCGCGGGACGCGCCGATCGCGGTGCCGCCGATCGCCTGGGCGAGATCCTCGAGCAGGCGGAAGCCTTCGGGTCCGCCGAGCCCCCGCCCTCCGCCGAGCACGACCTTCGCACCCTCGAGGCTGGGGCCGCTCGCTGCCGTGTCGGTCCGGTCGATCACGCGCACCTCGGCTCCTCCGTCGGGCTCCACCACGTCGACGGTGACGACCTCCGCGGAGCCGCCGACGGCATCGGCCTCGAAGCTTCGAGGACGCATCAGCACCAGATGCGGTCGCGCGCCAGCGAGGTCGACCTCGACGATCGTCGTGCCGCCGAGGATCTCGGCGCGGGCCCGATCGGCGGACGGCAGGTCGATCACATTGGCCATCAGCGTGGAGCCGGTGATCGCCTGGAGGCGCCCAGCGACGTCGCGACCACGGTAGGACGATGGGTACAGCACCACGTCGGGAGCGTGCGCGGCGACGAGTCCGGCAAGGGTGTGGGCGGCCACGCGGGAGGTCGGTTCGTCGAGGCGGTCGTCGTTCGAAGCGAACACTCGGGTGGCGCCGTGCTCACCGAGCGTGGAGGATGCGTCACTCGCGCCCGGGCCGAGCGCGACGGCGGCGACGTCGTCGCCGAGCGCGCGGGCCTTCGTGAGCAGCTCGAGCGCCGACGACGCGACGCCGTCCGCCCCGATGTCCGCCCAGATCCAGACGCCCGTCACTCAGATCACTCTGGCCTCGGTCAGCACGTCCGCGATCTCGGCGGCCGTCTCGGGGCCGGCCTCGATCACCCGCCCTCCCGACTGCTCCGGTGCCGCCTCGACGGAGACGACGGCCTGCGTCGCGGCGAGTTCTTCGTGGTCGAGCCCTAGGTCCGCCGGCGACGGCCGGTCGAGCGGTTTGGTCTTCGCGGCCATGACACCCTTGAGGCTCGGATACCGGGGCTCGGCAACTCCGGTGGTCACGGTCACGAGGGCAGGCAATGGGCAGGCGACGGTCTCGGTGCCGGCCGCGGTCTGACGCTCGGCCCGCAGCTGGGTGCCTTCGAGGTCGAGCGCCGTGGCGAACGTCACGCTAGGGAGGCCGAGCAGCTCCGCAACCGTGATCGGCAGCGTGCCCGTGTAACCGTCGGTCGACTCCACCGCGGCCACAACTAGGTCGATCTCGCCGAGCGAGCGGATCGCAGCCGCGAGGACCCGCGCGGTCACGAGCGCATCTGCCCCGCGGAGCCCTTCGTCGGTAACGAGGACGCCGCGAGCGGCGCCCATCGCCAGCCCCCGCTGCACCGCGCCGAGCGCGACGTCCGGCCCCATCGAGACCACGGTCACCTCTCCGCCGTCGCGCTCGACGAGCTGCAGGGCCCGCTCCAGCCCATACTCGTCGCCCGGATCGAGCGAGCCGTCGACTCCCTCGCGCACGAGCAGATGGTCCTCACCGAGCGTGGGGGTCCCCTGCGGCTCGGGTACCCACTTCACGAGCACGGCGATGTTCACGGCCCGATGCTAGCCGTTGCTACCCTCGACACGCGGCGGGGTGCGAGCATCGCGGTGCTACCCGCGCTCGAAGTAGCGCGCCAGCTCCCAGTCGGTGACACACAGGTTGTCGAAGATGGCCTGTTCCTGCACGGCGGTGTTCAACAGATGCCCGAATACGAAGTCGCCGAACATCTCCTTGGCGGGCTTGGACTTGCGGAACACGTCGATCGCCTCGTGCAGGCTGGTCGGGACCCGGGGCACACGCTTGGCTTCGTAGGCATTGCCCTCGAACACCGGCGGCGGCTCGACCTTATTCTCGATGCCCCACATGCCGCTCGCGACCGTGGCCGCGAACGCCAGGTACGGGTTCGCGTCGGCGCCGGGGATGCGGCATTCCACACGGAAGGTCTTGTGCTCGCCGACGGTGCGGTAGCCGGCGGTCCGGTTGTCCCGGCTCCAGACGATGGCGGTCGGCGCCCACGAGGCCAGCTGGTAGCGCTTGTAGGAGTTGACGAACGGGGCGTACATCCACGACATCTCGCGGGCCGTCGCCATGATGCCGCCCAGGTACCAGCGGAACTCGTCGGACATGTTGCCGATCCCGTCATCGCTCCACGTGAGGCTCTTCGTGCCCCTGGCGTTCCAGATGGACGAGTGCAGGTGACAGGACGACCCGGCTTCGTCCATCGTCCATTTCGCCATGAAGGTCGCAGACACGCCGTTGAGCGCGGCGATCTCCTTCACTCCGTGCTTGTAGAGCGAGTGGTGGTCGGCGTTGGACAACGCGTCGGAATAGGTGATGTTGATCTCGTGCTGGCCCTTGCCGAACTCACCCTTGGAGAACTCCACCGGGATGCCGGCGCCACGCATGTGGTTGCGGATCTGCCGGATGATCCACTCGTCCTTGGTGGTCTGGAGCATGTGGTAGTCCATGATGTAGGTGCTGCGACGGGTGCACGTCGCGGTAGCCGCGATCGGCCAGCTCGTCGAACCCGTCCTTGAACAGGTAGAACTCCAGCTCCGAGCCGGTCTTCACGGTGTAGCCCATGTCGGCGGCCTTCGCCAGCTGGTCCTTCAGGATCTGGCGCGGCGCGACCGCACCGGCTCGTCGTCGTCCTCGGCGAAGATGTCGCAGATCACCATGGCGGTCTTCTCGAGCCACGGGCACAGGCGCAAGGTGGCCATGTCCGGCTTCATCCGGAAGTCGCCGTAGCCGGTCTCCCAGCTGGCGTACTCGTAGCCGGGCAGCGGTTCCATCTCCATGTCGACCGCCAGCAGGTAGAGGCAGGCGTGCAGGCCTTCGTCTCCCAGGACATCCTCCAAGAAGAAGTCGGGCAGGATGCGCTTGCCCATGAACCGGCCCTGCAGGTCGGTGAACATGCAGAGCACCGTGTCGATCTCGCCCGCAGTCCGCCAGCGACTTGAGCTCCGCCGCCGTGAGCATGCCCTGGACTTCCACGGTTCCTCCTCTCGCAGACGCATGAGGCGGGCCGCGTCCGCGGCCCGCCTCACACCTGCATCGTCGAGCTGATCAGGTCGTCTCTTGCTCCGAGATGACGCGCAATCGCTTCGTCGAACTCGATCGTGCGGACCGGCCCAGTGAACGTCTTCTTCGCGCTCGCGAACCACCAGATCGTGATCGCGATCGTGATCACGCCGAGGATGATCGGCGCGTAGTTGATGAGCCAGATGTCGTAGGCGTCGTTCCCGGGATCGCGAAGGTTCCCGTCGGCATCGCGAAGTAGACAACCGCGATCACGACCCAAACGACCGCGATGGTGTTGACCCACTTGTACTTCTTGCCCAAGGTCCACGCCCCCGGCTTGAACGAGTCTCCAGCGCGGAGCCGCAGGTAGACGGGGATCACGTAGGCGATGTACAGGCCCACGGTTCCGATCGAGACCACCGCGAAGAAGGCGGTTGGGACTCCGACCCCCAGCGGGTCGAACAATGCCGGGATGCTGATGCCCAGGGCCAACAAGCAGCTCCAGACGACGGCGTTGCGGGGCACGGCTTTCTTGTCGACCCTGCTCAGCATGCTGTGTGCCGGCACCGCGCGATCTCGGGAGAACGCGAACAGGGTTCGCGAGCAGCTCGTGATACACGCCATCCCGCAGAACAGCTGGCCGATCACCGAGATGAGGATGACCAACTCCGCGAAGATCTGTTCATCGCCAGGCATCGCGGTCAGGAACACCGTGGGTGAGAATCCGAACACCGCGTTGATGCCCTCGACGTCGGTCGCGGCGAAGTTGAAAGCCAGCAGCAGGAGCCAGCCGATGACGGCCGAGTAGACGACGGACTGCCAGATGCCCCGTGCCGCTGACATCTCCGCCCCCTTCGTCTCCTCCGCGACGTGCGCAGAAGCGTCGTAGCCGGTGAGCGTGTACATGATCACGTACATCAGGCCGAGGGGAAGCACGAGGACCCAATACGCGCCGTCGCCGAAGCCGTTGAGGCTGAGTCGCTCCGTGAAGGCGAAGCTCACGCTCTGGTGCTGATCCGGGATGAACGACAAGGATCAGGATAACGACAGCGACCCCGAACACGTGCCACCAGACGGAGATGCTGCTGAGCAGCGCGACCAGATGGGAGGAGAAGACGTTGATCGCCGCCAGGAGCACGAGGAACACGAGAACAAGATGAATTGCTCGTGCACCAGGTTCGCGTTCGCGTCGTCGATCACGAAGCTGATGACTCCCAGGTCGAGCTCCCAGACGCTGAACAGGGTGGAGGCGAACAGCGCGGCGCCGTAGGTCACCGAGCCCACGATCGCGATCAGGCCGAGCGACGTTGAACCAGCCCGTGTACCACGCCCAGCCGGGGCCTCCCGAGCTTCGAGGCCCACCAGTAGGGGCCGCCCGCGGTCGGATACGCCGAGGCCAATTCGGACATGGAGAAGGCAACGGTGAGGATGATGAGCGCGACGATGGGCCATCCCAAGCCCATGACGATGGGGCCACCGTTGGCCCAACCCAGCGCGTAGTTCGTGAAGCACCCCGAGAGGACCGAGATGATCGAGAAACTGATCGCGAAGTTCGCGAAACCACTCCACAGCGGCCGAGCTCCTGCTTGTAGCCGAGCTCGGCGAGCTTGCGTTCGTCCTCGTCCTGGATCTGTGGCCGTTCGTCGGACATATTCCCCCCCGTAGTCCGGAACCGATTGCACAGTAGGGACGCGTCGCTCCGCGGTCAAGCCGGGGTTGACTGCCTCGCACCATCCCTGGGAGCCGGCCTGGACACAGGGCCTCTGTCATCGATGAAGATACATCCGTTCCAGTACGCCTCGATCCGCGGAGCGGAATGGCCACGGACATCGACGTGCAGCTCGTCGGGCGGTCGGCGCCGGCCCGAGCGAAGCATGAACGGTGACATCGCTCGACGTCGATGGAACGGAACTCTGTGAGGAGGCCGCCGCGGCGTGACGAGGCTCCGTGCAGGAGGCCCCGAGGTAGCTGATCGCCCCCGAGCAGCAGCGCCGGACGTCCAACCAGATCCAGACATGCCTGCCGCGCTCGCGCACGAACTCCAGGGCTCGGTCGCTCATCAGCACGTCCATGGCCGGATACCGTATCGCGCTATATTCGCGCTCGCTGGAGGGTGAAGGGGGCCGCGGTCAACGTTCTGGCGATCGATCAGGGCACGTCGTCGACGAAGGCGATCGTCGTCGATCCGGACGGTGCCGTGCTGGCCGAGAGCAACGTACCCGTCAACCCCAAGCCGATCGGCGACGACGCGGTCGAGCAGGACCCCGAGGAGCTCTTCGGGTCGATGGTCGAGGCAGGACGTCAGGCGGTCGAGGCTGCGGGCGCCGATGTCGGAGCCGTCGGCATCGCCAATCAAGGCGAGACGGTCCTTCGGTGGGACCGAGATACCGGCCGAGGCGCAAGGCCCGGCGCTCAGCTGGCAGGATCGACGGGCCGTCGAGATCACGAAGGAGCTCGCCGGGGCCGAAGACCGGCTGACCGAGATCACGGGGCTGCCTCTGGACCCCTACTTCGCGGCCCCGAAGATGACGTGGCTCCGGCGGCGAACCGGCGACGGCGACGTCATCACGACCGTGGACGCCTGGCTGAACCATCGCCTCGACCGGCGCCTTCGTCACCGACGCGGCCACCGCGTCTCGGACGATGCTGCTCGATCTCGATCGTGCGGACTGGTCCGAGGAAGCGTGCGATCTGTTCGGCACTCGACGTCGCGGATCAGCCCTCCGTGCGTCGATTGCGACGCGGTCGTCGGCGAGACGGATGCGTTCGGGCCGACCCTGCCGGTGGCCGGCTTGGTGGTCGACCAACAGGCGGCGTTGTTCGCGGAATCCTGCTTCGGCATCGGGGAGGCGAAGTGCACGTACGGCACCGGCGCCTTCATCTTGGCGACCGCGGGCGAGGAGGCCGTCCGGTCGCGGGCCCGGCTGGCGGCATGCGTGGCATGGAAGCTCGGTGGTCGGACCACCTACTGCCTCGACGGTCAGGTGTACACGGCGGCGTCCGTCGTCACCTGGCTCGAGCAACTCGGCATGATCGCGGAGGCGGCTGAGCTCGACCGGCTGGGACCGGAGCGTGATCGCGGCGTGATCTTCGTCCCTGCGCTCGCCGGCCTCGCGGCGCCGTTCTGGGAGCCGGAGGCGCGGGGGGCTGGGTCGGTCTCTCGTTGGCGACCGATCGCGAGGACCTCGTTCGGGCCGTCGCCTGGGGCATCGCGGCCCAGGTCGCCTCGCTTGGCCCACGCGATCGGCGACGACCTCGGCCGTCCTCTGGAACGGCTGCGGGTCGACGGCGGTCTCTCGCGATCGTCGGTGTTGATGCAGGCGCAGGCCGACCTGTTGCAGGCCCCGGTGGAGCGCTACCCCTCGGCGGACGCGACCGCGCTGGGCGCCGCCGCGCTGGCTCGGCTCGGCGTCGGAGCAGCAGACACGCCCGCGGGAGCCGTGGGGGCGTGGACCCCGGCCGCGACCTTCGAACCGGCGATCGAGGCCGACCGGGCCGAGGAACGCCTCGCGCGCTGGCATCGAGCCGCCGAGGCGATGGCCGACCTCGCTCGGCGACGCGCCTTGATCGAGCGGGTTCTCGATCACGACGTGGTGGTGGTCGGAGCCGGCGTGGTCGGCGCCGCGATCGCCCGTGAGCTGTCCCGTTTCCAGCTTCGATGCGTGGTGATCGAAGCCAAGCCGGACGTGGGCGCCGGGACCAGCAAGGCGAACACGGCGTTGCTGCACACCGGGTTCGATGCCAAGCCCGGCACCCTCGAATCGCGATTGGTGCGGCGCGGCTATGGGCTCCTGCGGGCGTACGCAGCACAGGTGGGCATCGCCTATGGAGCGGACCGGCGCGCTGCTCGTGGCCTGGAACGAAGAGCAGCTGCGCGAGTTCCCCGCCATCGTGGACGCGCTCGCGCGCCAACGGGTACGACGGGATCGCACCGGTCGGCAGTCGCGGAGCTCGCCCGACGCGAGCCACACCTGGGCCCGGGTGCGCTCGGGGCACTGGAGGTGCCGGACGAGGCCATCATCTGTCCGTTCACGATCCCGCTCGCCTACGCGACCGAGGCCGTCCTCGGCGGGTGCGAGCTGCGCCTCGGCGACGTCGGTGATCGGGATCGAGCGGCTCGACCGAGGTGGGTTCCGAGTGCGAACGAGCCGAGGTGAGCTCACGACCCGGGTGCTGATCGATGCGGCGGGTCTCCACAGCGACGACATCGATCACATGGTGGGGTTCCACGGTTTCACGGTCACGCCTCGCCGGGGCGAGCTGATCGTATTCGACAAGCTGTCGCGGTCCCTGGTCAGCCACATCCTGCTTGCGGTGCCGACGGCGACGACCAAAGGCGTGCTGGTGAGTCCCACGGTGTTCGGCAACGTGCTGCTCGGCCCGACCGCGCGAGGACATCGCCGACAAGGCCGACACGTCGTCGACGCGTGAGGGTATCGAGCATCTGATGCGTGAGGGGGCGCGCATCGTGCCGGCCCTCATGCAGCACGAGGTCACCGCCGTCTACGTCGGACTTCGGGCCGCCACGGAGCACGTCGACTACCAAGTGTCCGTGCATGCCCCCGAGGGGTACGTGTGCGTGGGCGGGATCCGCTCGACCGGGTTGACCGCCTCCCTGGCCATCGCGGAGCACGTCCGCCAGGAGCTGGAGGGCACCGGCTTGCCGTTCGACCTCAGGCCCGACCGCCGCCCGTCGTGTCCATGCCCAACATCGGTGAGCGGTCACCCCGGCCGTACGCATCGCCGCGACATGATCGCTCGCGACCCTGAGTACGGACGGATCGTGTGCTACTGCGAGCGCGTGACCGCGAGGTGAGATCCGGGACGCATTCGCCAGCCCGATCCCGCCCATCCGACCTCGATGGACTTCGCCGGAGGACCCGCGCGATCCTGGGCCGATGTCAGGGGTTCTTCTGTGGTGCCGCGCTCTCGAGCATGCTCGCACGCGCGCGGCGGTGGCCGCGAGCGGGCCGGCCGAGCAGCGATGAGCGCGACGACTGTGCCGCAGGTCGTGGTCGTCGGCGCCGGACCGGCGGGGCTCTCGGCCGCGACGGAGCTGTGCCGCTTCAGGTGTCGAGGTCGCCGTGCTCGAACGCGAGCAGGAACCCGGCGGTATCCCGCGCCACTGCGGACACCACGGGTTCGGGCTTCGCGACCTGCAGCGATCGTTGTCGGGTCCCGACTACGCCCGACGGTGCGCGAACGCCGCTCGCCGGGCGGGGGCGCAGATCCTCGTTGGAGTCGATGGTGACCGGGTGGTCCCAGGACGGAGCGCTCGAGGTGACCAGCCCGCAGGGTCGCGAGGAGCTTCGGCCGAGGGCCGTGGTGCTGGCCACCGGCTGCCGCGAGCGGCCGCGCTCGGCCCGTCTCGTGCCCGGGTCCCGGCCGGACGGCGTCATGACGACGGCAACGCTGCAGCAGCTCGTCTACCTCGAGGGAACCCAGCCGGGGCATCGCGCAGTGGTGATCGGTGCCGAGCATGTCAGCTACTCGGCCGTGCTGACGCTCGCGCATGCGGGCATCGACGTCGTGGGCATGGTGACCGACCTCCCGCGACATCAGACGTTCCCGGCATTCGATCTGGCGGCGCGGCTGCGGTATCGATTCCCGCTGTGGACGAGGACCGAGGTCAGCGCGATCCACGGGGTCGAGCGTGTGGAATCCGTGACGCTGAGCGACCTCGACGGAAGCCGCAGCCGACTGGTGCCGTGCGACACGGTCGTGTTCACCGCCGACTGGATCCCCGACCACGAGCTGGCGGTGTTGGCCGGCATCGAGCTCGATCCCGGGACCAAGGGTCCGCCGGTCGACCCTGCGTCTCGCACCGACATGCCCGGCGTGTTCGCCGTGGGCAACCTGCTGCACGGCGCCGAGCCGGCCGATATCGCGGCGCTGGGTGGCAGGCGCGTCGCGCGGAGCGGTCGTGGGCTACCTGCGTGACGGCAACTGGCCCACTCCTCGGATCCCGATCGTCAGCCGACGCTCCGCTCGCCTGGACGGTTCCCAACGTGATCGCCATCGGCAGTGGCTCACGGGACGCGCGGACTTCCTGTTGCGGTCCACGGTGTTCCTCCGCCGACCCGATGATCCGGATCGATCAGGACGGTCGCCGGCTGTGGACCGGGAACTTGCGCCGTGTGGTCCCGGGGCGGTCGGTCCGCGTCGGCGATGGATGGAATCGCCTCCGTCGACCCGGACGGTGGCCCGGTCGCCGTGCGAGCACTTCCCCGCGATGGCGGTGGGAGATCTACGATCGTCCTGATGGACGTCGGACACTTTCCTTCGCAGGTTCCCGCCGTTCGAGGGGCTCGACGATGAGACGCTGCGGCTGGTGGCCGAGCCAGGTGCGAGAGGAACGCTTCCCACCGGAGCGGTGATCCTTCGCCAAGGTGGGGATCCGGCGGATTCGATGTACGTCGTCGTCAGCGGTTCGGCCGACTTCCTGGTCGACGGCCGGGCGCTCGACGTGATGCGTGAGGGGGACGTCTTCGGCCACATGTCGCTGGTGACGGGGGAGGAGCCGGTCGCGACGATCCGAGCTCAGGGAGGACACGGTGTGCCTCTCGCTCGATCGAGAGATCGCCGCTCGAGATCCTGGGCACGCCGCGCAGGGTCCCGTTTCATCACCGAGTCCCTCCGGCGGCGGTACAACGACGTGGCGGACGCAGCCCGGAGCCAGCCCATCCGGACGGCCGACATGTCCGTGTGGCTCGTTGCTGCATCGAGCTCCACTCATCTGTGACCCATCGGCCTCGGTGGCCGAGCTCGCCCGGCTGATGGCCGATACCCATGAGTCGGCGGCGGTCTTCGAGACCGCGGACGAGCGACTCGGGATCGTGACCGACGCCGATCTTCGGACCCGCGTCCTTGCCGAGGGGCGCGACCCGGCGACGGCGTTGATCGAGGTGGCGACGACGCCGGCGGCGACGGTGGTCGAAGACACCCTCGCCGCCGAAGCCCTGTTCCAGATGGTGGAGGGGGGCTATCACCACCTCCCGGTCGTCTCGCGTTCCGGCTCCCTGATCGGGGTCGTGACGGAAACCGACGTGATCGGCTTCGGCGCGGATTCGCCGTTCGCGATCCGAGCGGCGGTGGAGCAGGCGGCCGACGTGGCCGAGGCGGTCGAGGCCGCGAAGCGGCTTCCCGGAGCGGTGGCGGCACTGGTCGAAGCCGATGTGGTCGCCGTGCACATCGGTCACATCGTGGGGGCCACGATCGACGTGCTCACGCGGAGGCTGCTCGACCTCGCGTTCGAGCGCCACGGGCCGGCACCGGTGGAGTGGGCCTGGCTCGCGTTCGGCAGCCTCGGACGGCACGAGCAGGCGCTGCCACACCGACCAGGACCACGGCCTGGCCTATGCGGGCACGAAGGATGATGAAACGACGTCTGGATCCGTCCTTCGCCGCGGTGGCCGAGTTCGTCACCCAGGGCCTCGAGGACGCGGGGATCCCTCGATGCGAGGGCAACATGATGGCGGTGAGCGCAGGCCTCCGCCGCTCGGTGGAGGGCTGGGTCGATCAGCTCCATTCGTGGATCGACAAGCACGAGCGGCACGCAGCATCGATCGCATCGGTGGTGTTCGATTTCCGGCAGGTCGCAGGTCCGCTCGATGTCGAACCGATCTTGAACCCTGTCATCCGCACCGCGGCCGGCAACACCGGGTTCATGCGTCGGCTCGCCGCGTTGGCCCAGGCGCACGAGCCTCCCGCGGGCCGCCTCCGTGACTTCACCGTGGAGGGGTCGGGACCGCATGCCGGCGCCCTCGATCTGAAGCACGGCGGCATCGTCCCGATCACCGACATCGCGCGGTTCAACGCGATGCCGGCGGGCGTGTCCACGCATCGGACGCTCGATCGCCTGCGCATCGCCGCGGAGCTCGGCCGGATCGATCAGACGACCCGCGCAGGTCTCGAGGAAGCGTTCACGCTCCTGTGGCAGCTTCGGCTGGAGCATCAGGTGGCGTGCATCCGTGCGGGGACGCCTGCCGACGATTTCATCGATCCGGACACCTTGGCTCCCGTGCGCCGTCAGGGGCTGCGGGAGGCCTTCCGGGTGATCACCCGGGCGCAGAAAGCGCTCAGTCCTCCGGCGTGACGTAGGCGGCGGTGATGCCGCCATCCACGATGAGGCTGGAGCCGGTCATGTAGCTCGAATCGTCGCTCGCCAGGAACATCGCCGCCTTCGCCAGCTCCTCGGCGTGTCCGAGCCGGCCCATGGGGATGTGCACGAAACGTCGTTGCTTCTTCTCTTCGTCGGACAGCAAGGCGAGCAGCAGGGGCGTCTCGATGGGGCCGGGGCAGAGCGCGTTGCACCGCACTCCCTTACGCGCGTACTCCACAGCGATCTCCCGGGTCATCGCCAGCACGGCGCCTTTCGACGCGGTGTAGGCGGTCTGGGAGGTCGCCGCACCCAGCCACGCCACGAACGACGCGACGTTGATGATGGATCCGCCACCGCTTTCGAGCATGGCCGGGATGCCGAACTTGCAGCCGAACGCCACGCCTTTCACGTTGACCGACAACGTCGTGTCCCAGATCGACTCGTCCGTGGTGTGGACCGATCCGTCGTCGGGGAGCATCACACCGGCGTTGTTGTAGAGGACGTCGAGCCGTCCGAAACGTTCGACCGCGGCGTGCACCATGGCCTCGGCATCGGCCTCACGGGACACGTCCGCGTGGACGAAGTGGGTGTCGTCGCCGATCTCGCTCGCCGTGCCCTCACCGGCGTCGTCGTTGACGTCGGTGAGCACGACCTTCGCGCCCTCGGATGCGAACAGCTCGGCCGCCACCTTGCCCATGCCGCTGCCGCCACCGGTGATGAGCGCCACCTTGCCGTCCAGTCGCATCGGTCCTTCCTTTCCTTGCAGGGTTCCCCTCGCTCGACCCGCGCAGCCTACGGCACGGTTCTTAGGTGATCGAAGCGGCGATCGCGCCTGGCGACCTATCATCGCGGGCGTCGTCGAGATCGGGGAGGGACCGGGCATGACCGAGCTGCTCGTGATGGGTGGAGAACGGGTCGAGGCCGCCGAGGGCGCCACGATGGACGTCATCGAACCGGCGACGGCCGCTCCGATGACCCAGGTCGCGGAAGCAGGTCCCGAAGACGCCACGCGCGGCCGTCGATCGCGCCACCGAGGCCTTCGAGACCGGCGCGTGGCCGCGCACCAGCGCCCGGGAACGCGGCCGGCTGCTCACCAAGGCGTCGTTCCTGATCCGCGAGCGGCAGGAAGAGCTCGCCACGCTCGAAGCGCGGAACGGAGGCAAGCCCATCGGCTCCGCTCGGGCCGAGATCGACATCGCGGCCAACGTCTTCGAGTACTGGGGCGGGGCCGCGAACAAGATCATGGGCGAGACGATCCCCATCGTGCCGCCCGGTATCGACCTGACCATCCGCGAGCCCGTCGGGGTGTGCGCACTCATCACGCCGTGGAACTTCCCGGCCGTGATCGCCAGCTGGAAGATCGCCCCGGCGCTGGCCTGCGGCAACACCGCCGTCGTGAAGCCGGCGAGCCAGACGCCGCTCACCGCGCTCGCGATCGCCGACGTCCTCACCGAGTGCGGGCTGCCCGACGGCACGCTCAGCGTGTTGCCGGGGCCGGGCTCGACCACGGCGAGCGCCCTCATCGCCGACCCTCGCGTGGCCAAGGTCTCGTTCACGGGGTCCACCGAGGTGGGCGTCAGGGTGATGCAAGCTGCGGCCGAGCACATCGCACGTGTGTCCTTGGAGCTCGGCGGCAAGTCGGCCAACGTGGTGTTCGACGACGTCGATGTCGAAGACTGCGTCGACGGCTCGCTGTGGTCGGTGTTCGACAACGCGGGCCAGGACTGCTGTGCACGGTCGCGCATGCTCGTGCAGCGGGAGATCTACGACGAGTTCGTGGAACGGTTCGCCGCTCGTACCGGCGCGATCGTGGTGGGCCAGCCGCTGGACGAGGCGACCCAGATGGGCCCGTTGATCTCGCAGGGACAACGCCAGATCTCGCTCGACTACCTGCAGGTCGGCATCGGCCAAGGCGCGCGCCACGTGACCGGCGGCGAAGTGCCCGACGAGCCCGGCTTCTTCATGCAACCCGCGGTGCTCGCCGACGTCGACAACGACTCGCGGGTGGCGCAGGAGGAGATCTTCGGTCCGGTGGTGTGCGTCATCCCGTTCGACACCGAGGACGATGCGATCCGCATGGCGAACGACTCGCCGTACGGGCTGTCGGGCTCGATCTGGACGCGCGACCTGGGCCGTGCGATCCGCGTCGCCAAGGCGGTCCGAACCGGCAACCTCAGCGTGAACTCTTCGTCCAGCGTGCACACCGAGGCGCCGTTCGGCGGCTACAAGCAGAGCGGCATGGGCCGCGAGATGGGCATGCACGCGGTGAACCTGTTCACCGAGGTCAAGAACATCTACCTCTCACAAGAGTGAGCGGGTGGCCTACCGCGCACTCGTACACTGACAGCATGGTGGAACTCCCCGAGGAGCTGGCCAACAGGCCCGCGCGCAAGCCCGGTCAGGAACCCACGGCGACCCTCACGCTGGACGCCTACGCTCGGATCAAGGCAGAGCTCGCCGAGATGACGACCACCGGACGGGAGCAGATCACCGAGAAGATCCGCGTGGCGCGTGAGCTGGGCGACCTGAAGGAGAACGCCGAGTACCACGCCGCCAAAGACGAGCAGGGCCTGATGGAGTCGAAGATCCGCAAGCTGCAGCACATGATCCGCGACCCCGAGATCGTCGAAGCGCCGGCGGCGCGGAGATGAGGTCGGGCGCCGGCATGCTCGTCACGATCCGACCGCTCGACGAGGACGATCCCGATGAGGAGACCTACCTGTTGGCCGAGAACGCCGAGGAGAAGGCTGCGGGCGCTCGAACGGTGACCACCACCTCGCCGCTGGGCACCGCCCTCATGGGCGCATCCGAAGGCCAGGAAGTGATCTACGAGGCGCCCGGGGGCAGCTTCCGGTACTCGGTGGTCTCGTTCGAGCCCCACTCCGTGTGAGCTAGTCTGCGATGGACTAGTGACCTCGTCCCGGCACCGGACTCGGGAGCGGAACCCACGCTCCGAACGCCCCGAGCGTGAAGCCCCACGGGTGCGCGACATGCCCGCGCCCCGCAAGAACGAGAGCGCGGCGGGCGGGTTCATGCAGCGAACCCTCGCGTGGCCATACCGCGCGATCCTGGCGTTCTTGATCTGGACCGGCGTGCGCCCGTGGCAGCTCACCGCTGCCTCCCCGGTGTTCATCGTGCTCAGCGGGTGGCAGATCGTGGAAGGCAACTGGGCCGTCGCCGGCGTGCTGCTGCTGATCGTGGGCGCGCTGTGCGACGTCTTCGACGGGTCGGTGGCGCGTCACCGAGGCGAATCAGGACGCTCCGGCGCGTTCATGGACTCCGTGCTGGACCGCGTCTCGGACATGATCTTGTTCTCGTGCCTGTTCTGGAACCTGGCCGCCAAGGGCGACACGCTGGAAGCAGGACTCGCCTTGCTGACCCTGGTCGTGTCGCTCAGCGTCTCGCCAGATCCGCGCGGAAGCCGAAGCCGTCGGCGTCAAGCTTGTCGGAGGGTCTGTTCCAACGACTGGAAAGGATCCTCGCGCTGCTGGTGGCGCTGTGGATCCCCGGCATGATGCTGCCGGCATTGATCGTGCTGTCGGTGCTCGGTGTCATCACGGTGGCCCAGCGCGGGTTCTCGGCGCTCACGCAGGCCTGAGGGCCCGAGGGATCGAGATGGACTACGTGCGGGTCGCATCGCTCGGCGAGATCCCGGAGGGGGAGGCTCGCGCCTACGACACCCCGGCGGGCCGCGTCGCGGTCGCGCACGACGAAACCCATCTGTACGCGTTCGGCGACGAATGCACGCACCTGGGGTGCTCGCTGGCCGAGGGCGAGTTCGACGACCGGCGGGCGACGATCGAGTGCCCGGTCGACGGCAGCGTCTTCGACGTCGAGACCGGTGAGCCGATCGAGGGTCCCGCCGTCGATCCGCTGCCCATCTTCCAGGGCGAGGTCGTGGACGGCTGGGTCGAGGTCGCCTCGCACCCAGCCGAGGGTCGCTCGGCTAGCCGGCGCGTCGCTTCCTCGATAGGCTCGCGCCTCACCGCCGACGAGGAGGTTCCGCCATGCCCGACGTCCGTACACGGTTCGACCTGCAGCCTCAGGACATGCCGACGGCGTGGTTCAACCTGGTCCCGGACATGGTGAAGGCGGGGATGCAGCCGCTGCCGCCGCTCAGCCCGCAGACGAAGGAGCCGATCGGGCCGGCGGACCTGGCGCCGCTGTTCCCCGAGTCGCTGATCATGCAGGAGGTCTCGACCGATCCCTGGATCGACATCCCCGGCGAGGTCATCGACGTCTACCGGCTGTGGAGGCCCTCGCCGCATGTTCCGCGCCCGGCGGCTGGAGCAGGCACTCGACACCCCGGCGCGCATGTACTTCAAGTACGAGGGCGTGTCGCCGGCGGGCAGCCACAAGCCGAACACCGCGGTGCCGCAGGCGTTCTACAACCGGCAGGCAGGCATCCGCCGCATCGCCACCGAGACCGGCGCCGGCCAATGGGGCTCGGCCATGGCGATGGCGAGCAGCATGTTCGGCCTGGAATGCGACGTGTACATGGTGAAGGCTTCCTACGACCAGAAGCCGTACCGCCGCGATATTCATGGAGACGTTCGGCGCATCGGTCGTCGCTTCACCCAGCGACAGGACGAACAGCGGACGCGCCATCCTTGAGGCGAACCCCGACTCGACCGGGTCGCTCGGCATCGCGATCAGCGAGGCGGTCGAGGACGCCGCGACGCACGACGACACGAACTACGCGCTGGGCAGCGTGCTGGGCCACGTCCTGCTGCACCAGTCGATCGTCGGGCTCGAGGCCCAGAAGCAGATGGAGATGGCGGGCGAGCAGCCCGACGTGATCGTCGGATGCGTCGGCGGAGGTTCGAACTACGCCGGCATCGCGTACCCGTTCATGGCCGACACGCTGCGCGGCGAGACGCTCCACGCGGTTCCTGGCGACCGAGCCGGCGGCGTGCCCGACGCTCACGAAGGGTCGATTCGCCTACGACTTCGGCGACACGGCGGAGATCGCCCCGATCGTGCCGATGTACACGCTGGGTCACGACTTCGTGCCGGCGCCCGTGCACGCCGGCGGCCTTCGCTACCACGGCGACGCGCCCAGCCTGTCGATGCTGGTGCACGAAGGGCACATGGACGCCGTCGCCTACACGCCAGAACCAGATCTTCGAGGCCGGCGATCACGTTCGCGAAGGCGCAGGGGATCATCCCGGCGCCCGAACCGAGCCACGCGATCAAGGGCGCGATCGACGAGGCGCTCGCGGCGAAGGAAGCCGGCGAGGAGCGCGTCATCCTGTTCAACCTGTGCGGTCACGGTCACTTCGACATGCAGGCCTACGACGACTACCTGAACGGCCGTCTGCCCGAGGTGGAGTTCGAGGAGGCCGACGAGGACGCAGCGCTGGCGGCGCTGCCCGAGGTGTCGATCCCGGTCTGAGAGGTCGGCGGGCATCGACGCTCGCGGCCTGGCTAGCCCACGACCTTCGGGCTGAGGTCGAACTCATCCATCAGGGCGTCCGTCACGGCCTGCGCCACCAGCTCGTATCCGCGCGGGTTGAAGTGCAGGCCGTCGGTGGCCCGGATGAGCTCCGCGCGTCCATCGTGTCGGTAGAAGTCGGTGTAGTCACCATCGGGCGTAGCGAATCGGTCCCACGTGTCCACGTACAGCGCGTTGGGCGTTCGGTCCACCACCCGTTCGAAGATCTCGTTCTGGCGCAGCATCACCTGCCAGCGCTCTTTCCTGTCGACGATGGGCAGGCCGACCCACGCCACGTGCGCGCCGCCATCGACCGCGATCCGCGTCATCTCCTCGACCCGCTCCTCGTAGCCCTTGGGCCATTCGAAGCTGCCGATCTCGGCTGCGGTCTCGCCCGTCGGGCGTCTGCAGGCTCTGGTTGTCGTTGTCGCCGATCATCACGATCACCAGGTCGGGCCGGTAGCGATCCGTCGATCTCCCGCATGCCGCCCAGCCAGTCGAAGTAGTCCAGCCGCGCGAGTCCGGTCGAGAGCCTGCCCTGCTGCGACACACGGACCAGCGTCTGTCGGAAGGCCCCTTCCATGTAGACCCCCAGCCCTTGCGACAGCGAGTCGCCCACGACGACGACGCGCAGCTGATCCTGCGGCGTCGGCGTGCGCATCGGGGTGGTCTCGGTCACGGGCTCGTCGGGCTTCGCTGAAGGGGAGGCGTCCGGCTGGATCGGAGGCAGCACGATGTCATCCACATCGCCTCCCGGTGCCGCGTCGGGGTCCCGGCCCAAGGCGCTGGACACCCCGTCGGTGAGCTTCGTGAGCTGCAGCCCGTTGCTCATCGCGGCCAGGGGGTTCAGCACCCACAGGGACACGGTCCGGCGGGTGCCCAGCGGCTGCGCCTCGGACGCGCGCTTCAGGCGTCGGGGCGTAGAGCATCGTCCACAGCAGCAGAGCACACGAGCAGCACGATGAGCGCCTTGCCGGCGGGCATCGTCTGTCGTCCCTCCGGAGACGGCGTGCCCGTGGCCGGTGGCGGGGTTCCGGGGCTTTGGTTCGAGTCGGTGGTGGCCATATGACGGGTCAGAACTGGAAGTAGATGAAGGGCGCCACGCCGGTGGGTCCGAGCGTCGCGACAACGAACAGGACCCCCGCCAACCCCGCCCCCAGCACCGCCGGGTGCAGCTGCGGACAGGCGCTTCTGGACCTCGAGCGCGGGCGCGGGCGGCGCGTACTGCAGGGCGAGCATCGCGGCGATCGTGCCGATCACCAGCGATGTTCACCAGCTCCGGTCCCGTCGTCCAGCCCACGAGGAGTCTACCCAGCATGGTGAACGCGATCCCCATGGTCTCGGCCCGGAAGAAGACCCATCCGATGCACACCAACCCGAATGTCGACGACGCGTTGGCCCAGCAGCAGCAGCGGCGTCTCGGGCCGTGACGGCAGATGGGTGCGTTTCCACGCGCCGATCACCTGGCCCACCCCGTGGTAGAGACCCCAGAAGATGAACGGCCATGCGGCTCCGTGCCACAGCCCGCCCAGCACCATCGTCGTGAGCACGTTCACGTAGGTGCGGATCTCGCCCTTCTGCGACCCGCCCAGCGGGATGTACAGGTAGTCGCGCAGCCAGCGCGACAACGTGATGTGCCATCGGCGCCAGAAGTCCTGCAGTGACCTGGCCGAGTACGGTCGGTCGAAGTTCTGCGGGAACTGGAAGCCCAGCATCTTCGCCACGCCGATCGCGATGTCGGTGTAGCCGCTGAAGTCGGCATAGATCACGATCGCGAACGACACGATCGCGAACAGCACGTCGATGCGAACCGTACGCCGAGGGATCCCCGAACACCGGCGTCACCATGGTGGTCGGTGAGGTAGCTCGAGATCACGACCTTCTTGAACAACCCGCCGATGATCAGCCACGACGCCCCCACCACGTCCACGTGGCGAGGGTCGCGCCGCACATCCAGCTGGGGGATCAGCTCGTCCGGTCGCACGATGGGCCCGGCGACCAGGTGGGGGAAGAACGACAGGTACAGGAACACGTCGATCCAGCTCGCCGGTTGCGAAGCGTCCGCGATAGACGTCCACGACGTAGCTCACCGCCATGAACGTGAAGAACGAGATGCCGACCGGCAGGATCAGCGACACGAGCGGCAGCCCGGCGTTGATGCCCGAGCGAATCGGCGGCGTTGGTGACGTTCAGCGAGAAGAAGCCGTAGTACTTGAAGTAGAGCGAGCGGCAGCAGCGTGAGCGCCGACCGCGATCGCCATGGTCAGCGCGCCGGCGCCCGTTCCTGCGACTGCCGCGCCACGGCCAGCGCGCCGACCTGGGAGATGGCCGAGACTCCGGCCAGTAGCCAGACGAAGTTGACGTCCCACCAGGCGTAGAAGACATAGCTCGCCCCGATCATGAACAGCTTCCAGGGCAAGGGTTTCGGGTTCAGCAACCAATGGCCCAGGAAGACCAGGGCGAAGAAGATCGCGAAATCGACGGTAGGGAAGAGCATCGCCGAGCATCCTAATCGGCGCTGGTGGCCACCTCTCGGAGCCGCCGCTCCAGGAACGCGCGTTCGGACGGGTTCGTGACCAGCGCGAGCGCGCTGCGGTAGGCCTCGCGCGGCCTCGGGGAGCCGATCGAGCCGGCGCAGCACGTCGCCTCGGGCCGCATGGAACAGGTGGTAGTCCGCGCAGCTCGTCGTCCGAGCGCATCGAGCAGCGGCTAGGGCCGGCGGCCGGCCCGTCGGCCATCGAGATCGCGACGGCTCGGTTCAGGTCGACCACCGGCGAAGGCGTGGTGGCGGCCAGGGCACCGTACAGGCTCGCGATCTGGGGCCAGTCGGTGTCCTCGGGGCTGAGGCGCGCGCGCATGCAGCGCAGCGATCGCCGACTGCAACTGGTAGGGCCCGGGTACGCGCGAACGCGATCGCTCGGTCCAGGGTGGCCAGCCCCTCGTCGATCATGGCGCTGGTCCCACCGTGCGCGGTCCTGATCGTCCATGAGCACCAGGTCGCCGCGCGCTCGTCGGTCCTGGTCGCTCCGGCGCGAATGATGCAGCAGCATCAGCGCCAAGAGGCCCAACACCTCCGGTTGGTCCGGGAGCAGCCGGTCCACGATCCGCGTCATCCAGATGGCCTCATCGCAGAGCTCGCCGCGGACCAGGTCATCGCCGGACGTCGCGCTGTAGCCCTCGTTGAAGATCAGGTAGAGCACCGCGAGCACGCCGACGAGACGTTCGGCAAACAGCTCGCGCGGCGGCACACGGTAGGGGATGCCGGACGTCGAGATCTTCTTCTTCGCCCGCACCAGCCGCTGGGCCACCGTGGGCTCCGGCGACCAGGAACGCGCGAGCGATCTCGCGGGTGGACAGGCCGCCGACGGTTCGCAACGTCAAGGCGACCCGGGCGTCGATCGCCAGCGCCGGGTGGCAGCAGGTGAAGATCAATCGCAGCCGGTCGTCGGGGATCTCGGGCATCGTCCTGGCCGATCTCGTCGAGGGCACGCATCCGCTCGGCCAGCTCGGTCTTGGTCCGGCCCGACGCGTCGCGACGAAGCGGTCGATCGCCCGGTTGCGTGCGGTGGTGGTGATCCAGGCACCGGGGTTGTCGGGGACGCCATCGAGCGGCCAGCGCTCCAGCGCCGTCAAGAACGCGTCTTGGACCGCCTCCTCGGCGAGGTCGAAGTCGCCGATGGCACCCGGATCAAGGTCGCGACCGCCCGGCCCGACTCCCGCCGGAAGAGGCGGTCGACGACCTCGTCCGAGCGCTTGGGCTCACCCTTGGCGGCATCTCCGGCGGCAACTCCGCGACGGGCCGCAGCTCGATGGTTCCGGTTCGCGCACCGGGACAGCGCTCCGCCGCTTCGATCGCCTCGTCGAGGTTCGCGACGTCGAGCAGGTAGTAGCCGCCCAAGGTCTCCTTGGTCTCGGCGAACGGCCCGTCGGTCACGACGCGTTCACCGTTCTGCACTCGAACGCTCGTGGCCTTGTCGATGTCTTCCAGCGCGTCACCCGCCGTCATCCAGCCCTTCTCGCCGAGCCACGACGGTGTAGTCGATACCATCCTTGCATGTTCGCGTTCTGCTCTTCCTCGGTCATCTCGGCGAACGCGCTCATGTCCCCGTAGATCAGCAGCATGTACTGCATGACTTCCCTCCTCCCGATCCGAGGACCCTCGTGGTCCTCGCCCTCACCTCGTCGACGAACGGCGCGGCGCGTTCTCGACATCGTGGTCCGATCAGGCTGCCGGCGGGCGAACGATAGGCTACCGATATGGGCCAGATCGATCCCTGGACTTCCTCCAGGTCGACCGGCAGCTCACGGATGGGGAACGCGAGCTTCGCGACCGCGTCCGTGCAAGTAGCCTGAGTTCGACGAACGACACCCGAAGGAGACATCGATGACGCGTGAGACCGAATGGGCCGTGTTCGAGAAGGCATGCGAGATCACGGCGTCGGCCGTGCGCGGCACGATCAGCGGGGCCGACGGCCAGCAGGCGGCCTACGTCGGCGAGGTGTTCCGCGAGGTGCACTCGGCGCTCAAGCAGGCGGCCATCGAGATGACCGACAAGAACGCAAAGGCCGGGTTCTAGGGAAGCCCTTCCAGATGCTCGTGGGGCGTGAGATCGCGCATCGACACGACCCCCACGACGCGTCCGCCTTCGACGACCGGCATGTGCCGGAACCCGAACGCGAACATCGACGACAGCCCTTCCTGGGCGTCGGCATCGGGCCCGATCGTGGTCGGATCCCCCGTCATGAAGCCGCCCACCTGATGATGCTCGGCATCGAACTCGGACGCCACTGCCCGCAGCACGTCCCGCTCGGTGAAGATGCCGACCAGCGTCTCCCCGTCCATCACCAGGGCGGAGCCGACCTTCTTGGTGCTCATGATCGTGGCGGCCTCGGCGACCGTGGTGTCCGGCTTCACCTGCACCATGTCGGTGCTCATCACCTCGGAGATCGTGGTCATGTGCCCTCCCGCGACTCGAGCCTAGACCGAGCGCGGCCCGACGGGAAGCGCTCCTGGCCTGGTACCGGCCGCGCTCCCGAGCCTACCCGTGGCGCCGCGCGCGGCCGGACCCCTACGCCGTCCTCGTGAGCGAGGTGATGCTGCAGCAGACGCAAGCCGCCCGAGTCGTGCCCGCCTTTGAAGCTTCATACAGCGGTTCCCGACGGTGGACGCATTGGCGAACGCGTCCCGCGCAGACGTGCTGCGGGCGTGGGGCGGGCTGGGCTACCCTCGTCGCGCCGTGGCCCTGCACGCAGCGGCGGCCGCGGTGCAGCGCGAGCACGCCGGCCGGGTCCCGAGCGACCCGGTCGCCCTCCGAGCGATTGCCCGGCGTGGGTGAGTACACCGCGGCCGCGGTCGCGAGCCTCGGCTACGGCCGGCCGGTCGCAGCGGTGGACACCAACGTGCGACGGATCTGGGCCCGCGTGGTCCACGCTGCTGAGCCCGATGAGGTCTCGCCATCGCTCCTCCGGCGAGGACGCACAGGCGTGGCTCGATCCTCGCGACCCCGCGTCGTGGAACCAGGCCCTGATGGACCTGGGTCGGACGATCTGCCGTCCGGCGCCGCGGTGCGGGGCATGTCCGATGCAGGCGTGGTGCCGGTTCTCGGCCTCGGGGCAGCCAGGGCGACCGTCCACCCGTCGCCAGGCGCCGTTCGAAGGGTCGCTGCGGCAGGTGCGCGGCGCGGTGCTGGCCCGGTTGCGAGAGCGCTCGCCTGCGACCGTGGCCGCCGTGGCAACCTCGACCGGCTTCGAACCCGATCGCGTGGTTGAGGCGATCCAGTGGGCTTGCCAACGACGGTGTGGTGCGCGCCTCCGCCGCTGCACTGCAGGGCCGGCCGAGGGCCATCATCTTCTTGCCGCATTGACCCGAGCGCCGGCCGACGGGTAGCCTGTTTCCAAGATGAGAGCGATTCTTAGAATCATCGAGGGAGCCCGGCGTTCGGTACCGATCGCGACCTTCGTCACGCTCGTGCTCACCGCAACGTGTGCGCGCACCGAGGCCACTGGACGTGATGCCGGCGACGATGGGAGGGTGACCGTCGTCGCTGCTTTCTACCCCGTTGCAGCAGCAGCTGAGATCATCGGCGGCGACTGTGTCGACGTTGTGGACCTCACGCCACCCGGCGTGGAGCCTCACGATCTGGAGCTCACGCCCGACGATGTCGAGCTGATCGCGACCGCCGACCTGGTGATATACGCAGGATCGGGATTCCAGCCTTCGGTCGAGGACGCGATCGGCGACGCGCAGGGACGAACGCTCGACGTGCTCACCCTGGTCGACACCGAGCCGGCTCCACCGTTGGAGGCTCAGGAGGGCCTGGTCGTCGACCCCCACATCTGGCTGGATCCGGGCCTGTGGGCCGAGGTGGTGCCCCAGATCGCCGTGGCGATGGCAGACGCCGCCCCAGACCTGGCATGCCATCCGGTCGCCAACGCCAGGGCGTATGCGACCGAGGTGTCGGACTTGGATGCGGAGCTACGCCGAGGGCTTGCGCGATTGTGCCGGGGAAACCCTCGTGACGAACCACGCCGCGTTCGGCTACCTGGCCGCGGCGTACGGCTTGACCCAGGAGGCGATCTCCGGGCTCCAGCCCGATGCCGAACCGACCCCGGAGCGGTTGGCCGAGATCGAGGAGCTCGTGCTGGCCAGGGGAGTCACCACGATCTTCAGCGAAGAGCTGGTCTCGCCGGAGGTGGCGCAGACCCTCGCGCAGGAAGCCGGCGTTGGCACCGCTACCCTCAACACACTCGAAGGGCTCACTCCCGAGCAGGTTGACGCCGGTGAGGACTACGATTCGGTCATGAGAACCAACCTCGATACATTGCGGTCGGGCCTTGGCTGCTCCTGACCCCCGCCGATCCCTGAGCGACCCCGCCGTGGTTGCTGCACCGCCGCTGCTGGCCGCGACCGGAGTCTCGTTCGCCTATGGCCGATTCCCGGTGTTGGAGGACGTGTCCCTGCAGGTTCGACCTGGGGAGTTCGTGGCGCTGGTGGGTCCGAACGGGTCCGGCAAGTCGACGCTGCTGAGGGTGCTGCTGGGGTCACTGACCCCCGCTCGGGGCATCGTCGAGCTGATGGGCGGCGATCCTGCGGACCTGCGGGAACCCTGGCGCCTGGGGTACGTGCCACAGCGTCCGTCCATGGCCTCCGAGGTGCCGGCGACGGTCGAGGAGATCGTGGCCACCGGTCGTCTCGCTCGCCGCGGCTGGTGGAGGCCTCCGTCGCGCCAGGATCGCGAGGCCGTCCGCCACGCGATGGAGTCGGTGGGCCTGGCCGACCTGGCGCAACGGCCGATCAACCGGCTGTCGGGTGGGCAGCAGCAGCGAGTGTTCATCTCTCGAGCCTTCGCCAGTGAGCCCGATCTCTTGGTGCTGGACGAGCCGATCGCAGGGGTGGACGCAGGTTCGCAGAAGCAGTTCCGTGATTCGCTCGCCCACCTCGTGGCGGAACACGGGGCAGGGGTCTTGCTCGTCTCGCACGAGCTCTCGGCGGTGGCACAGGATCTGGACCGGGTGATCGTGTTGAAGCGGCGGGTCCTGTTCGACGGGCCGCCGTCCCAGCTCGTGGCCGAAGGCGTCAACCTTGGCGTGCACCGCGAGGACCTTCCCCAATGGTTGGAGGGGCTCACGTGATGGCGGCTTCCTTCGCCCTCGGCGTGCCGTATCCGTTCGAGCTGTCGTTCATGCAGCGGGCATTGATCGCGGGCGTGGCCGTGGGGGTGTTCGCGCCGATGATCGGGACCTTCCTGGTGCAGAAGCGCATGTCGCTCATGGGGGACGGCATCGGTCACATCGCGTTCGCCGGTGTGGGTGCGGGTTTGCTGGCAGGCGTGTGGCCGATCTGGACCGCGCTGATCTTCGCCGTGGGGGGGTCGCTGGGTGTGGAGTGGCTGCGGTCACGACGACGCGCTTCCGGCGATCTCGCGCTCGCCCTGCTCTTCTACTCGGGCATCGCACTCGGTGTCGTGCTCGTCAGCCTGGGGGGCGGGATCAACGCCAGCGTCCTGACCTATCTGTTCGGACAACCGCTCACGGTGAGCAGGCAAGAGGTCGCCGTGATCGTGGGTCTGGGAGCCCTCATCGTGGTGGCGATGCTGGCGCTGCGGCGCGTGCTTGTTCGCGGTCGTGAGCGACGAGGAATGGGCGCGCGTCGCCGGGTTGCCTGTTGGGGTCGTCAGCGCCGTTCTCGCCGTCCTCGTGGCGGTAGCGGTCGTGGCCGCGATGCAGATCGTGGGCATCTTGCTGATCGCGGCGATGATGGTGCTTGCCCGTTGCCGAGCGGGCAGCTGCTGGGTCGATCGTTCCGGGGCACGATGCGCTGGTCGGTAGCGGTCGGGGTGGCGGCCAGCGTGGCGGGTCTGGCGATCGCGCGCATCTGGGACCTGGCGCCGAGCGGCACGATCGTCTTGGTAGCGGCCGGGGCGTTCATGGTGATCGCGCTGGCGACCAGGCGCGGCGCTGCGCCGATCGCCCTGCCGGAACCGGGGGATCCAGGACGCCTCGCCGATGACAGAGGCGCACAGGAGGCGAGCGTGTGATGGCCGGCGCAGCCCTCGACATGCACCAGGTGGTGGGCGATCGGCTGCGCGCTGTCGGTCAGCGGTACACGAGCAAGCGGCGCGACCTGGTCTCGATCCTGGAACGCGCCCATCAACCCCTGTCGACCGGAGAGATCGTGAACGCCAGCGGTGGTCTACCGCAGAGCTCGATCTACCGGAACCTGTCGGTCCTGGAGCACGCCGGCGTGGTCCGCCGTGTCATCACCGAGGAGGAGTTCGGACGGTACGAGCTCACCGAGGAGTTCACCGAGCACCACCACCATCTGATCTGCTCGTCGTGCGGCCGGGTCGAGGACGTCACGATCCCCGGAGAGTTCGAGTCCACCATGGACCGCACCCTGGATCGGCTCGCGCGCCGGACGGGGTTCGCGAAGGTGAGCCACCGCCTCGATCTGATCGGCACCTGCCGCAACTGCGCGTGAGCCTGGCAGGGAACCCGGCTCGATCCGATCTACGGGGTGAGGTATGGATCAGATGGGGTCGGGATCGCTTCGACCGAGGACGCGTCCACCAGGATGTCCGCCCCGAGCGGGTAGATGCGTGCCTCGCACGCGCACCCAGTCGTCGGTCGCGAACCGGCCGGGCGGCGCGTCGACCACCGTCACATAGCTGATGGTGGCATCGGCCACGCAACAGGTGATGACGAACCGCGTCAACTGGAACCGATCGGTCTGGCCTGCGTCGATGGTCACGAAGCCCTCCATGGTGATCTGCTCACCGGCGCGAGCTCGAAGCGCAGCCGCCGCCGACCTCACCGATCGTGCGGCAGCCACGTCGACCAGGTCGAGCGGTCCGCTCACGATGCGTGCGCTGGCGCCGATGCCCGCGGAAGTGCTCCGGCGGTCCGCAGCGTAGGAGCCGAGGGTCGCGGGCGGCAGCGAGAACAGGAGCACCACCGGTACGGCGATCAGGCCAAGCATCATGGTTTCCCGCGCGCCGAGCTGCTCGGGACGTTCCACGCGCGAGCTGGCGAGGCGTCCGATCGCCGCCACGGTGGCCAGCACCGCGCCGACGGGGACCAACCATGCCGTCCGGCTCGACAGGTAGAGCGTCGTTCGATCGGCCTGCCAGATGAACCAGAACAGACCCGCCCACGCCCCCAGCACACCTGCGACGGCGACTCGGGAAAGGCTCCAGTGACGCCTCACCCGAACACCACCTGGACCCAGAGCGTGAGCGCGAGGGTGGTGGTGCCCACCCCGATGACCACGGTGCGGAAGAACCCTCGCTCGAAGGTCCCCATGTACAGCGCGCCGAGCTTGAGGTCCACCATCGGTCCGAACACCAGGAACGACAGCTGGGCGGCAGGGCCGAACGCCGTGAACGAGGCGGCGACGAAGGCGTCGGACTCCGAGCACAGCGACATGACGAAGGCCAGACCCATCATGGCGATCAGGCTCAGCACCGGGAGCGAGGCAACGCCGTCGATGATCGACTGCGGCACGAACGTCTGGACGGCGGCGGCGATCGCTGCTCCCATGATCAGGAACCGCGCCATGAACACCACGTCACCGGACCAGTGACCGAAGAACTGGCGCCATCGCGATCCCTCGTCGGGAACCTCGTTCGCGCCGCCGTCGGTCCCACGGCGGCGCAGGAGTTGATCGCCTCGCACTGCACCGACGACCCATCCGACGGTCATCGCGACGATGAACCCCAGCGCCAGGCGGCCGAGCACCATGACCCACAGCGTGTCGCGACCCCGATAGGCCACGAACGTCGACGCGATGACCACGGGATTCACGATAGGCGCCGCCAGCATGAACGTGATGGCGGCGCCCGGTGACAAACCCTTCGAGGCCAGCCGGCGTGCCACGGGGACCGACCCGCACTCGCACACGGGGAAGGCCATGCCCGCCACCGCCGCAGCCGGTAGCTGCAGGTTGCGAGGGAGCCGTCCGATCCTGGCGAACGACGACGACGGCACGAGCACCTCGATCGCGGCCGAGACCAAGGCGCCCAGGAAGATGAACGGCATGGCCTCCACCAGCAGCGAGCCGAACACGATCAACAGGTTGCGGAGCCACCCGATCCGTTCCGGTTCGAACACGCGAACGGCGATCGCGATCGCGGTCAGACCGATCACCACCGCGCTTGTGGCGCGACCAGTGGATCCCGAGCCGGGTGAAGGTCGGGTGCGCCCGGGTCGTGCTACGTCGACGGCCATCAGCAGTACCTCGCGAACGAGACGGCGAACGACGGGAAGGTGTCTGCGAACAGACGCTCGCCATCCGGCGCCCGAGCGGTGGCCATGGTTGTTGCCACTGCAGCAGCGGTGATCGAGCGTTCCGCTGCGGCGGACCGGTCCACGAACAGTCCGCCGACGCCGGCGGCGGCGATGATCGATGCGTCCAGGGAGGTGTTCGCATGGTCGACGATCGTGGAGGCGCCTGTCGCATCGATGGTGGTGCTGCCGGTCGCGGTGACGACGAAGCTCGCCATCGGGCTCCGCGCTCGCACGAACCGCACGAGCTGCTGGGTCATCCGATCCATGGCGCGGGATCGAGCCCGAGACGACGACACCGATGATCCCTGGCTCGCCATCCGATCCGTATCCATCGTGCAAGAAGCCGGCGACACCGCGCAGCGGCCGGTGGGCGACGATGACGTCGTCGCGATCGTGTTCCACGAACCAGCCGTCGCCGATCAGCCCTCGGTCGGAAGCATCGGTCAACACCGCGCCGACCTGGGCCCGCTGATCCGTCGCTGCGTCGAGCTCATCGGCCAGCGTCGCGATCACCGAGTTGGGAGCTCGCCGGTCCCACGCTCGAGTGATGGCGCCTTCGTCCCCGCGGATCAGCGTTCCCGTGATGCCGTGCTGACTTGGGATCCCCCCCGTGCCGATCGTGGTGAGCGCCGCGGCGGGGTCGACGGGCAGCGACCCTGTCGTTCCCCTGAGCGTCCCGCTCGCTCGGATGATCGAACGCAGGAACGGCCATGCCCCGGGCGCCGCCTCGAGTTCCGATGAACCGACCCCTTTCCAGACGATCTGCAGGACGAGGGGCGATGGCGACCGGCGGTCCGCCGGCAACGACCACGCCCGGCAGCCGGCGTTCCCGTGCGAACGTCGGGATGAGGCAGCCGGAACCCGATCGCCTGCGACAGCGTGGGTGCGATCTGGTCCGAGCCCGTGCCTTCCGCGGGGGCGGAGCCCGTGAACCCACCACCGAAGAAGGCGATCGGCACACGGGTGTCGCGCGCCAATGCACGCCAGACGAAGGCCATGGAAGCTCCATATCGCCATCAACCTCCGTCGCCACACCCGTCCCACGGCTCGTGGTGACCCCGAGTGCATCAGGGGATCGACCCTCGCGGAACCCGGCGGCGATCGCCGCGCGAACCGGCGCCCGGAAGCGGGCAGAACGGAACGGTGGCGGCGGTGGCCTCGTTCGTCGCACAGCTCTGACCGATGCAGAAGGCCCGCAGCGCGACGGCGGGAAGGGCCACCAGCGCCAGCGCGACGAGCAACGCGGCGAGGCGACGGCCGGTGGGCACGGCACCACGCTACCGGCAGTGCGTGCGGTTGTCGTTCCGCCGTGGCGTAGTGTTTCCTCTGTCGCCATGACGTTCCGCCGTCTGTTCATCCCTGCCCTGGTTGGTGTCATGCTCATCGGGCGGACTCGCCGGCCGTTCGTCGATCCAGGCCCGCGCGGCGACCGGCAACGCCGACATCGTGAAGCTCGCATGCTCGATGCCTCACGAGCAGCTCGTTCGGACGTGGCGAGGGTGGCGGCGCCGACCGCGGGGCACAGCTCAGCTTCATCCCGAAGGAGCCGCAATTTCGTGGGCTCCGGGTCTGCCGCACGTGGGGCCGTGGGACTACATCCAGCGGGTGCCGATGCTCTGGTACGGCCCCGGCATCATCGAGGCCCAAGGCGAGGTCGACCGGCCCGTCACGGTGGCAGACATCGCGCCCGACCGAGGCAGAGATCCTGAAGTTCGACGGGTTCGAGGCCTCCGACGGCAAGACCATGAGTGAGGCGCTGGTCCCAGCGGATCAGCGCGACGTGCCCAAGGCGATCGTCACGATGGTGTGGGATGCGGGTGGCAGCAACGTGCTGGCCGCACATCCCGAGGTCGTGGCCCTACCTCAAGTCGCTGATCCCGAAGGGCACGTACTTCACCGATACGGCGGTGGGCTCCTCACCCACATCGACCGCGCAGATCCACGCCACGATCGGCACGGGGGCCTTCCCCATGACACACGGGATCACCGGACACAACATGAACGTGGCCGGCAACATCACCGGCCCGTGGAGCGAGGGGCCGGCGTTCTTCATCAAGCCGACGCTGGCGCGATGTCTACGACCGGGCCATGGACAACGAGCCGGTCGTCGGCCTCGTGGGCACGGTCGATATCCACTTCGGCATGCTGGGACACGGATCGTTCTTCGGGGGCGGCGACCGCGACATCGCGCTGACCCGTTCGGTGCTCGAGGGCAAGACGCTCACTGATGAGGGCTTCGAGTGGAACCTTCCCGACAAGGATGCCCCCTACTACTTCCTGCCGGAGTACGCGAACCAGGTCGAGGGCTTCCAGGACGATGTCGAGGCGGTCGACCGGGCCGACGGCAAGGACGATGGCAAGTGGCGCGACAACGACATCAAGGAGTTGCTCGAGGGGGTTCGACACCCCTGCGCGGACGCCGTACCAGCAGCGGGTGGTCGAAGAGGTCATGACCCAGGAGGGCTTCGGGACCGACGATGTGCCCGACCTGATGTTCCTCAACTTCAAGGAGATCGACTTCGTCAGCCACGTCTGGAGCATGAACAGCCCGGAGATGCGGGACGCTGTGGTGGCGCAGGACGTGGCCCTCGAAGCAGCTCGTGAAGTTCCTGGACCGCGAGGTTGGCAAGGGGGACTGGGTGCTCGCGCTCACCGCAGACCACGCCTCCATGCCCGACCCGGCGGTGAGCGGCGGGTTCCAGATCTCGACCGGACCGATGCAGCAGGCGATCAACGAAGAGTTCGACTCCGACGGCGACGACGTCGCGATCGTCGATCTGATGCAGCCGACGCAGGCATTCCTCAACGTCGGCGAGCTGAAGCAGAACGGCTCCACCGTGGACGACGTGGCGCGGTTCATGATGACGTTCACGCAGGCCCAGACCGCCGGCGGTGGCGTCGAGCCCAACCCCGGCCAGGAGAACGACACGATCTTGGCCGGCGGCGTTCCCCTCGGCCATCATGCTCGACCTCCCCTGCCTGCCAGAGGCGCAGTCGTAGAATCCGGGCACCGATGACCGAATACCCGCATCGCGTTGCCCGTTACCACGCCCGGGACCGCCGATCCGAAGGACCGCTCCGCCTCGCCGCTGGGCTCGTGGTGGGTCGTCGGCGGCTTCGCGCTTGCTGCTGCTGTTGATCCTGGGCTGGAAGTTCCTGGCCGATCCCAGCCTGTCCGCTCCCACCCGAGACCCGGCGTGGTACACGTGGCGCGCGCAGGTCGTCCTGGAAGGCGACCCGGTTCGCGTCGTCGCAGGAATGGGGCCCCGACGGGCTGTTCGCCGGCGGCTACCGCGTGAGCGTTCCGGTGGCGGGAGCGCTGCTGCAACAGGTGGTGGGCATCGACCGCTACTCGTTCAGCGCGTTCCTGATGCTGGGCATGCCCGATCCTGACCGGGCTCGCGCTTGGGCGCGGCGTTCTTCCGAAGCCGGAAGGATCCGCTCGTGGTCCTGACCACGATGCTCGCCGCCGTGGCGCTGTTCCTCACGACGCCCTACGTGGGGTACCTGGACAACATCACCGTGCTGTTCCTGCTGTCGCTGATGATCCCGTTCGTCGACGCGGCTCGAAGTTCCTGGGGAGCCAGGACCGCGCTGTTCCTGATCGGCATCGCGGCAGCATTCACCCACCCCACCACGTGCGTGATCTTCGGTGTCGTGCTGATGGCGGTGTTCGGGTTCCATTTCCTGACCAGCAGGTTCTCGCTCGGCTCCGCATTGAAGTCCGACGGCCCCATGCTGCTGTCGGTGGGCTTCGGCATGATCGCCGGCCTCGCCTGCTGGGTGATCGGCATCTGGGGCGAACCGGCGAGCCTGGCCGAAGCAGCCCTGCCGCCTCCGTACACGGCGGAGTTCTTCGCCGACCGGTTGAACGAGTGGATCACCTCGTTGCAGCCGGTGATCATCGTGCCGTTCATGGTCATCGCGATCGTGAGCACCATCGTGCTGTCGCGTTCCACCCGCACGCCAGCTCGGAACGAGGACCAGGTCTCGATCTGGTGGCTCCTGGCGTTCGCCGGTGCCGCCACGGTGCTCACCGGCGCCGCCATCCCCTACTACCGGTTCATGAACGCGCTCGGCGGCGCCCATGGCGCTGCGTCGGGCTCGGCGCGTTCGTCACGATCCGTTGGTTCGGCGGGCGCGAGCGCTCGAACACCCTGGCCGTCGCCGGCGGCGCCCTGGTCGCGTGGTCCGCGATCGCGTGGGTCCTGAGCGACGCCTTGTCCGACGCGGCCCCCTGGTACGTATCCGCGCTGATGATCGGGATCGGCGTGCTGCTGCTGGTCCGGGCGTTGGCGCCCACCGTATTGCCCACCGCGGCCGCCGTTGGGCTTGCAACCTTGCTGGTGTTCGGGTCGTTGGGCTGGTTGCTCTACGACGGCGTGGACCGGCGATGGGTGAGCGAGACGCAACCAGTGGGCCGAACAGGGCGTGCGTACCTCGCTGGCGGCGGCGCGGGAAGTGGTCGACGCGGCCGGGCCCGACCGGCCCATCGTGCTCGTCGGTGAACTTCGGTGACAGGGACGAAAAGTTCGACACCAACACCGGGTACGGCTGGGCCAAGACCTACACGAACGTGTTCCGCACGGGCCTGCGGGGCGATGCGATCGAGCGCTCGACGACCTACTTCGGCACCCTCGAGAACTTCCTGGCGGGCGAGCCCACGGCTTCCTCCCAGGGCAGCCAAGGCTACGACGACACATCCAACTCGCATTGGTGCGAGACCTTCGGGGGCCCGGCCTCGACGTGCGACCCGGACGGCAAGAAACCCGACGACTTCATCCCGCGTCTGCAGGAGTACCCCGGCAGATCCGGTCGTCTTCCTGTTCGGCCAGTACTACGGCGGGGCTCTGCAACGGTCTCGCGGAATGCACCGCCGACGACCGAGCAGCGGCTCTTCGAGGAAGCGGCGAGCCAGGGCGTGCGGGTCGGGCCCGACGTCGTACGTCATCGAGGGCGAGGGGCTGTGGAGCCCCACCGCAGGACGTCATCGACCGCGCCGAGGACGCCTCGGCGGCAGAGGCCCAGAAGTTCCAGGATCACCCCGGCGCCGTTCGACAACCTGCCGCAGAACCTGCTGGTCGTGGCGTTGCTCGGGATGCTCCTCATCGTTCCGGGGTGGCTCGCGTCCGGCTGGTTCGAGATCCGCACGACGCGTCGACCGCATCGCCCTCATCCCGGGCATGTCGGTCGTGATGGTGCTGCTCTCGGGCATCGCCGTCCTGGCGGTCTGGCGCGGCCCGCTGACGGCGACGAAGGGCTGGGTCGTGGTCGCGGTCGCCGTCGGCATGGGTGTGGCGTTGCGACTGGGTGACGCCTGGCTCCGGCGTCCGCTCGAGGCGTTCGGAGGGTTCTTCAACGGCTTGTTCGCGCGTCTTCTCCAACCGCGACTACGCGATCCTGATGGGCGTGCAGTTCCTGGTCCAGGCGGGCCAGGGCGTGATCCAGGGGGCGATCGGCAAGTCGATCGCGTTCGGCGGCAAGGAAGGGCTTCGACGTGCAGAACGTGCCGTCGGCCGACTACCTGTTGAAGGTCGTGCTGGCGCTGTACGTCCCGTACACCCTGCTCTCGCCCTTCATCGGCGTCTTCATCGACCGCTTCGCGCGGCGTCGGGTCGTGTGGTGGACCAACCTCATCACGTCGGCGATCGTCGCGGCGGTCGCCGCGGTCGTCCTGCTGCCGCTGGGCGACGACACCACCCAGGGCGACGCCGGCGCGACGGTCGCTGCTGATCGTGGGCCTGCTCGCCGCCCAGGCGGTCGTCCGCGTGATCCTCGCGGTGAAGTCGGCGGCGATCCCGGACGTGCTCTCGGGCAAGGACCTGCTGCAGGGCAACGCCCTGTCGCAGGCCGGCGGCGCGCTCTTCCAGCTGTTCGGCATCGCGTTCGCCCTGGGCGCGGCGGCTGCGTTCCCGGGCTGGATCGTCGTCATCGCGCGGCGCCGGGGTGCTGATCCTCGCCGCGCTCGTCGCCCGCCAGATGCAGCACGTGGAGCACGCACCGCACGAGACCACGTTCGGCCGAGAGGCGTCGCAGGTGGTGCGCAGCATCGTCGCGGGCATCAAGGAGATCGCGTCGCGCCCGCCCGCGGCGCTGGGCCTGATGTCGTTCCAGATGCTGCGGTATCAGTTCTGGGGGTTCGGGCTGTTCGTGTTCGCGCTCTACGCCAAGAACCTGGTGACCGGGCGGCGGCGACTCGGCGGACACGCTCGCGCTCGCCATCTCGGGGCTGGGCGGGCTGGTCGGCGGCGCGCTCGGTCTGGTCCTGGCGCAGAAGTGGAAGGATCGCGTCCCGCCGATCCGACTGCTGCTGGCGTCCATGGCGCTGCTGGGCGCGGCGACCTTGGTGTTCGGCGCCATGGTCTCGGTGCTCGGCTTCGGCTGATGCTGTTCGCCGGGTTCTTCTCGTTCTTCATGGGCAAGATCTCGGCGGACACGATCACCCAGCAGGCCATGCCCGACGATTTCCGCGGGCGCGCGTTCGCGCTGTTCGACATCGCGTACAACATCGGGTTCATCGTGCCCGCCCTCATCCTGTCGTTCGTCTGGGTCGAGGGAAGCCATCGCGCACCGGGCTGATCCTGATCGTGTCCGGGCTGGTCTTCCTGGGGCTGACCGCGCTGGTGGCGCTGTGGGCCCGCAGGATCCGCGACCAGTTCGCGCCCCAGGACGACCTGATCGAGATCGACGGCGAGCCCGCCGTCCCCACGGGTTAGGCCTTCCGAAGGGTGCCCCTGGCGCGCCCGGGCGAATCGTACGCTCTGACCGCCCGCAGCGGAGGAAGCCGTGCCCCACGTCCAGAACCACGATGTCACCTTGCACGTCGATGTGGACGGTGACGGGAGCCGGTCACGGTGTTCGCGCACGGTCTCACCAACTCGTGCATCGAGCTGGCCGCATTCACGCCGTTGGCGTCCGGCACGAAGGTGCGGTTCTGCTTCCGCGGACACGGACACTCGAGCGCGCCGCCGCGACGGCGCGTACTCGTTCGCCGACTTCGCGAGCGATCTCGACGCGGTCGCCACGGATTCGTATGGAGCGACGCACGCGGTCGGGCACGTCGTTGGGCGCCGGCGCGATCGTCGCACCTGGTCGGGCGACGAGCCCGACCGGTTCGAACGCATCGTCTTCCTGCTCCCCGCTGCGCTCGATCGGCCGATCGGCGATCACTCGGTGTTCGACCGAACTGCCGAGCTGCTGGAATCCCTCCCCGAAGGACGAGGCGATCGAGGCGATCCTGTCGCGAGTCCGGACGCGAGCGGAAGCTACGACGAGAACCCCGGCCTGCGCGAGTTCGACGTGCTGCTGTGGCAGGACATGAACCCGTCGGGGGTGGCCCGGGCGATCCGCGCAGGTGGTCCGCGACGTCGCCGGTCGAGGACCGAGAGCGCCTCCGCGCAGTCACCTCGCCGACCTTGATCATCGCCCGGGAAGGGGACGCCATCCATCCCGCCGAGGTGGGCCGGGTGCTCGCCGATCTCATGCCCAACGCCGAGCTCGTCATGCTGGAGTCCGAAGAAGAGCTGATGATGTCGATCCCGATGTTGGTGCAGCGGGTCAGCTCGTTCCTGCCGGCGAAGGTGGGCCGTGAGCGGGGACTGCGGTTCCGGTGGCGCCGGGGCTCCCCGGTGGGCCGGGGCTTGCCCCCGGCCCCAAGATCGTCGACCGTCGCGCCACCGACCGTCGCGGCGAACTGGCCGGCGCAGGGTTCTGCGCGCTCATGGCGGTGCTGTTCGCCTGCGTGGTGATCTTCGGCAAGCAGGTGCAGGCGGGCCGGCTGCCCTTCGTGTTCCTGGCGATCCGCTTCGCGGGGCAGTCGGTGCTGTTGTTCGGTCTGATCGTGATCCTTGGCCGTCCGCTGGTCCCCGAGCGCGGCGAACGCTCGCGCTGGCGCTGGCGGGAAGCGATCGGGTACGGGTCGGAGTCCGCGTTCTACTTCACCGCGCTCAACCACGGCAGCGCCGCCGCGGTCACGCTGCTCTTCTACACCTTCCCGGTGTGGGTGATGCTCGTGACGATGACGCTCGATCGAACGGCGCCACCGGCCGCGTCTGTTCGGTGCGCTCGGCCTGGCGCTGATCGGCAGCGCGTTGGTGGTGGTCGGCGGTGGCGGCGGTGAGATCGAGACACTGGGCATCGTCCTCGCCCTGTGCACGTCGTTCGCCTACTCCGCGTACCTCATCGCGACCGATCGGCACCGTGAAGCGCACCGATCCGTTGACCGCGGCCGCGTGGCTGGGGGTCGGGGCGGCCACCGCCAACGTGGTCTACGCGGTGGCGTTCGACGCCGTGGTGGTGCCCGCCGCCGGGTCGTGGTGGCGGCTGGCCGCCATGGCTCTGTTCTCGGCGGGCGCGTTCGCCGCGATGCTGGCCGGCCTGCAGCGCGTCGGCGCGGTGCGCAACGCCATCATCGGCGTCATGGAGCCGCTCACGGTCGCGGTGCTGGCGGCCGCGTTCCTGAACGAGCCGCTCACCCTGCCCGTCGTCGCGGGTGGCACGTTGATCTTGGGTGGCGCGGTCATGGCCAGCCTGATCCGCACCCGCGAACCGCGGAGCCGAACGTGTGAGTCGCCGCACTCCGGCCATCGAGGCGGTCGAGCTCACGGAGGAGCTGAGGTCCGCGAGCATCGCGGTGAAAATTTTATGAAGGACGAGGTCGTCGCCCGGCGGCCGCTCTGACGGCCGACCGCGGCTGCGGTACGGTCGCGGACATGACCGAAGAGCTGTACTCGACGACGCGTACCTGCGCATCTGCGATGCCACCGTGGTCGAGGTCCGCGACGACGGTGTCGTCCTCGACCGGACCGTCTTCTACCCGCGCGGGGGCGGCCAGCCCGGCGACTCCGGGTGCTGCGGTGGGACGACGGTGAGTGCCCGGTGGTCGATACGACGAAGTCGCGCGAGGACGGGCAGATCGTGCACGTCATCGAACCGTCGATCGCCGACGCCGTCCGTCGGGTGCGAGCGTGGCCGCCGAGCTCGACTGGGACCGACGCTACCAGCACATGCGCACGCACACCGCGCTGCACGCGATGTCGGGCATCGTCTTCACCGACTTCGGCGCCAAGGTCACCGGCGGCAACATGGAATCGGGGGGCGTCGCCCGCATGGACTTCGAGCTCGACGCGCATCAGCCAGGAGTTCGGTCACGAGGTGGAGGAGCAGTCTGAACGCGCGGCTCGCCGAGGACGTCCCGGTGCGCGTGCAGCTTCCTCCCTCGAGCCGAGGCGCTCGCCGACCCCGACCTGATCCGCACGAAGGTGTCGCTGATCCCCGAGTCCGTCGATCCGATCCGCGTGATCGACATCGAGGGCATCGACAAGCAGGCGGACGGTGGCACCCACGTCGCCTCGAGCGGCGAGGTCGGCCGAGTGCGCGTCGTCAAGACCGAATCCAAGGGCAAGGCGAACAAGCGCATCCGCATCCAGCTCGAACAACCGTGAGGACGCTGCCTCGTCGAACTAACCGCCCAGCACGGCGGCGATCGCAGCGATCAGTAGGCAGGCGCCGAGCCCGCCGACGGTGAGCATCACCCGGAGCTGTCGCGGGATAGGGGAGCCTCCGAAGGCGAAGTACAGCAGCGGGCCGAGGAACGGCACCAGGATCACCGTGGCCATCCAGCGCGCGCGGAACGAGATGGGGGCCGATTCCTGGCGGATCAGGTCCCACAGGGCGATCGTGAGCCACGCCGCGTACACGAAGCCAGGCAGGGCGTAGCCGTAGAGGCTGATGAGCAGGCTCCACCACGATGTGGCGAGCGGAACGCCGAACACGGTCATCTCCTTCCCGACGGTGGTGCCCACGCTCTCGATCTGATCGATCGAGCGGACCCTGAACGGCTGGGGCACGCTCTGATCGGGGATGGCCGGCCGCGGCGGTGCGGCTTCAGGATCGGGCATCGATGGTTGCCTCAGCGACGCGACCGCCGGCCGCCTGCCTTGCAGCAGCGAATGTTCCGCTCGAGCGCATCGAGGGAACTCGCACCGAGGTTGAGCGTGGGTGCAAGGTCGCCACCACCGATCCGAGCGCCGAACGATCCGCACCCCCGCAACAGCTCGATCGCCGGTGGTGAGCTCGTCGCGACGTCGTTCTCGCTGAAGCAGTCGCTGCCGGCGGAGGGGGCTCCCAGCGCCAGGTCCGCGAGGCCCGACGCGTCAACCACGTTGGCGCGTACCTCGTTCCCGCTGGACACCCACAGGGTCCCATCGAGGTTCGGCATCACCGCGATCCCATAGCCCTCGTGGTTCTGGACCCGGTTGCCGATCACCTGGTTCGACGCTCCGCCGGCGATCAGGATGCCGGTGCCGAACGCCTCGTCGGATCGATCGTCCACGCCGGCCGAGGCCCGGTGGTTGTCGTGCACGAAGTTGCCGGCGATCAGCGCGTCGTGCTGCGGAGGTGATCCTTCATCGTCGACGGTGTTTGGGACGATGCCGCTTCCGTTGAAGCGCCATTCGCTGTTCACGATGGTCACGTCACCGCTGGCATCGATCCCGCTGAACCCCAGGATGTTGTGCTCTGCGAGCACGTCGGTGATCAGGGCGTGACACGGATCGCAGTCCCGGATCGAGAACCCTGCCGGCGAGCCGCTCGCGTAGGACCGGTCGAACTGACCCCAGTCAGAGCCATCGGCAGCGATCCCGCTAGCCGTCGTTGACGGTCGCGGTCAGGAACGAGCCCCAGTACCCGTGCACGCGCGTCCACAGGAACCCGTTCGACAGATGGTTCCGGGCGGTGAGGTTCTCGATCGTGACGCCATCGGCTTCGATCACATGGATGCCGGTCGCGCGTTCGTGCTCGCCGTCGATGATCGTGCTGTTGCGATCCATGCCGCGGATCGTGATGTACGGGGTCGTCACGGTGACCGCTTCGCGGTAGACGACCTTCATCGATCAGCACCATGCCGCCGGGCTCGGCGACGTCAACCGCTTCCTGGATCGTGGCAGCGTCGCGGGGCACCCGGATCGTGTCCGCGAAGCCTGTCGGCACGGGCTCTCGCCCCGGGCCGGCCTCGGCCGCCAGCGCGGTGGACGGCTCCAACAGCGATCGCCAACCCCAGAGCTGCGAACACCACGGCCGGGACCATCGCGTGCCTGCGACCGGGTGCCATCGCGCCGCACCCTAGCACCCGGTCCAGCGACCGGATGACCTCGGGCGCGACGGGGTAGGCTCGGAGCGACATGCCACCCGAACGCCTCTCCAGCCTCGACGCCAGCTTCCTGTACATGGAGAGGCCCGCCATGCACATGCACGTCGCCGGCGTGTCCGTCCTGGACCCCGGTCCCGAAGGCCCGCTCACCTATGACGACGTCGTGCGAGTGGTCCAGGCGAGGCTGCACCTGGCCCCGCGGCTTCGCCAACGGGTGCTTCGCGTCCCCGGCGACTTCGCACGGCCGCTGTGGGTCGACGATGTGCGTTTCGATCTGGATTTCCACCTGCGCCGCTCCGCGCTGCCCTCGCCCGGAGGACGGCTCCAGCTGGAACGCGCCGTGGGCCGGGTGCTGTCTCGTCCGCTCGACCCCTCCAAGCCGCTGTGGGAGCTCTACGTCTTCGAAGGGCTCGCGCACCTCCGTGACGGGCGTCCTGTTGAAGATGCACCACGCGTTGGCCGACGGCATCTCCGGCATGTTGATCGCGTCGGCGTTGTTCGATCTGTCGCCCGACGCCGACCTCGGACCGGCTGAGAGGAGCCCGTGGGTTCCGCGGCAGCCCCCGACCCGGCAGGACCTGATGCGCGACGCCGTGCAGGACATGTTGCTGCATCCGTTGGAGGCGCTCGGGCAGGCGCTCGGAGCGCCTCAGCGAACCCTCGCCGACGTCAGGGCAGACGCTCTCGGGGGTACGTGATGTGATCGGCATGGGTGCCCCGCCCGTCGGGCCGTTCGACGCCGAGATCGGCCCCGCCCGGCGTTTCGCGACCGCCGAAGTCGTCCTTCGATCGCATCCGGGACGTGAAGGACGCGTTGGGTGGCACCGTGAACGACGTGGTGCTCACGGCGGTGGCCGGGGGTTGCACGAGCTGCTCAGCGCCCGAGACGAGCCCACCAAGGGCCGCACGCTCCGCGTCATGGTGCCGGTGTCGGTCCGTTCCAAGGCTGAGCGCGGAGACGTCGGCAACCGAGTGGCCCCTGCGTTCGTCGACGTACCGGTGGGAGCGATGATGCCCGGGTCGCGGCTGCGCAAGGTCAGGGCCGCAAGCCGTCAGCTCAAAGGAGGCTCGATGGCGGTGAGCGCCGATTCCATCATCGGGCTGGGGGCCTACTCGCCACCCGCGCTGCATGCCATGGCCGCACGACTGGTCTCGCGAGGCCGGTGGTTCAACCTGGTCGTGTCCAACGTGCCGGCGCCGCAGGTGCCGATGTACCTGGCGGGCGCACCCTTGGTGGCCAGCTACCCGGCGATGCCGCTCGGTGAGCGGTGCGGGCTCTCGATCGCCTGCACCAGCCTCGCCGGCACGATGGCGTTCGGACTGACCGGCGATTGGGATGCCACCCCCGACATCGAGGTCGTCGCTCGCGGCATCGAGACCTCGATCGATGAGCTGGAGAAGACCGCCGCGTCACGGCGTCCCCGGTAGCCGGCCACCCGGACTCAGCGGTCGACCATCTCGGCGCACCAGTCGGCGACCTCGGCGACCCAGCGACCCGGTGCTTCCATCTGCGGCACGTGCCCCAGGTCGGGAAAGATCCTTCCCCTCCATCGAGGATGGACCTCCAGCGCTCCCTCGGCGAATGCAGCCGGCACCAACCGATCCCGGCGGCCGTGCAGGACCAGGACCGGGCACGTGACCCGGTCGAACGTTCGTGCCGCTGCGTCCCGCCGCTTGCCCAGACGCAACATGGAGCGGGCTGCCTCCAAGAAGGCGCTCGCGGCGTCGGGATCGTCGGCGCGCATCTTCGCCAGCTCCACGTTCATCGCCACCAGCTCATCAGGGATCGACGATGGATCCGCGGTGACCATGCGGAACCCCAGCCGTACCATGCGATCGGCGTCGATCCGGCGCACGCGCGCGTCAACGAACCGCTCGCCCACCGCGGGCAGGTCGTACAGGGCGAAGGCACCGAGCACGGCCGGGTGCGGACGTCTGCTCCCTCGAACCCAGGGGTAGACGGAGCCCGTCAGCACCAGCCCATCGACGGAGTCCGGCTCAACGGCGGCCTGGATGACGGCGATCATGCCCCCCAGCGAGTTGCCGCAGATCACCACCCGCCCGGTCGCCACCTTCGCGATGAACGCCCCCAGCGCACGACGTTCGTCCATCACGCCTGACCTGCGTCCATAACGCGGAGACCATCCGAAGCCGGGAAGATCGAGTGCCACGACGCGTCCCAGCCCTGCCAGCGCCGGCGCCACCGGGATCCAGTTGAGATGGGATCCCCCCAGTCCGTGCACGAGCACGAACGTCGTCGCTTCAGGGCCGCCCCACGATCGAAAGGCGATGGGGCCATCCAGGTCGACGAACGAGAGGTCGGGGAGGTCGTCGTGCACGGTTGCAGGCTACCGGTGAGCCCACCTCCACAGCCCGAAGCAACCGCCCACGGGGGGCGAACGTCCTGGTGGAAGGAGACTGCGCGGGAAGGTTTCCCGCCCGCGCGGCGTTGGGTAGCACAGGTATGGGAGCGAAAGGGGAGCGCGGATGGACACAGGGAGGCCAGATCAAGGCGACGCCATTCGTGAACCTCTTCACAAGAGCTTCACGTACCGTGAGCTTTACAAACGCTCCACAGACCCCTTACCATGCTGATGAGCGGCTGCCAAGGCGTTTTTTCCGCGCGCCCACCCTCCCTGTAGCCGTGGACGACCGTCATACCGGAACCAACGAAACACCGAGGAACCCGAGTTCCCGAGGATCAGTCACGCCGCGCCCTGCGGCGGGCCGGCCTCGAGACAGGAGAGTGATACGAAGTGCCGGAGCCTGCGCGTCCCCTGGGGACCGACGACGCCGACGATCTGCGCCTCTACCTCGAGGCGGCGGCCCGCGAGCCGCTGCTGACCAAGGAGGAAGAGGTCGAACTCGCCATGACCATCGAGGCGGGCAAGGAGGGCGAGGATCGCCTCCGCGCCGGCCGTCTGCGGTCGGAGAAGAGCATCGCCAAGGCGCGCCGCGAGGTGCGCGAAGCCGAGGCGGCCCGTCAGCGGTTCATCATGGCCAACCTCCGACTGGTGGTGTCCGTGGCCCGCAAGTACCAGGGCCAGGGTCTGCCGCTGCTCGACCTGATCCAGGAGGGCAACATCGGCCTGATGCGTGCCGTCGAGCTGTTCGACTGGCGCCGCGGGTTCAAGTTCTCCACGTACGCCACGTGGTGGATCCGTCAGGGCATCACGCGCGCGATCGCCGATCGTTCGCGGTCGATCCGCCTGCCCGTCCACATCCACGACCGGCTGCGCAAGCTCAACCGCACGCGGTTCCAGTTCGCGCAGTCGATGGGCCGCGAGCCTTCCCGCGAAGAGCTCGCCAAGGCGCTCGACACCACGGTCGAGGAGATCGACGACCTCACCGAGATGGGGCGTCGTGAGCCGCTGTCCCTGCAGTCGCCCGTGGGCGAGGACACCGAGCTCGGCGACCTGATCGAAGAGGTCGACTCCGACGCCGCGTTCAACGAGGTCGAAGACGCGCTGCTCCGCGAGGAGATCGGCGGCGCCGTCGACCGTGTGCTGGACGAGCGTGAGCGTCACGTGGTGGCCCTGCGCTACGGCCTGGAGAACGGCCAGCCGCTCAGCCTTCGCGAGACCGGCAAGGTGCTGGGCCTGTCCGGCGAGCGGGTCCGGCTGATCGAGCGCGAGGCGCTGCGCAAGCTGCGCGACTCCAACCTGATCACGGCGGTGGCGCTGGGCTGAGGCCCAACGAGACCGAGCACCACGCACCGAGGGCCGGCCTGTCGGGCCGGCCCTTCGTGTTGACGGACTACCATGCCGGAGATGGCCGAACCTTCCGGATCGCCGACTCACCAGGTCGCGTTGATCGAGGCAGTTCGGCGAGCGGTGATCGGTGAGGACGAGGCCATCGCCACGCCGTTCGGGCTGCGGCGGGTGACCTATGCCGACTACACCGCCTCGGTCGCATCCCTCTCGTTCATCGAGGACCTCATCCGCGAGGCGGTGCTGCCGCTGTATGCGAACACGCACACCGAGTCCAGCGGCACGGGGCTCCAGACCACCCGGTTCCGAGAGGAAGCGCGGCGGATCGTCCGCCGCAGCGTGGGGGCGGACGCCGACGATCACGTGGTGCTGTTCTGCGGCTCCGGCTCGACGGGTGCGATCAACACGTTCATCGGTTGCTTGGGGCTGCGGGCCCCGGCGGGCCTGCATGGACGGGCTCGGGAAGACGGATCGCGTCCGGTGGTGTTCGTCGGGTCCCTACGAGCACCATTCCAACGAGCTGCCGTGGCGCGAGTCGATCGCCGACGTGGTGACGGTTCCCGAGGACGCCGACGGCAGGATCGATCTCGAGGCGTTGGACAGAGTGCTGGTCGCGCACGCGGACCGGCCCCGCAAGATCGGAAGCTCTCAGCGCCGCGTCCAACGTGACCGGCATCCTCAGTGACGTCGGAGCGATCTCGACCATGCTGCATCGTCACGGGGCGCTCGCGTGCTGGGACTTCGCGGCGGCGGCGCCCTATGTCGCGGTTGACATGGCCGGAGGACGGGATCCGAGGGAGCTCACCTCGATGCGGTGTTCGTCTCGCCACACAAGTTCGTGGGCGGGCCGGGCACGCCTGGTGTGTTGGTGGCTCGCCGCGAGCTGCTTCACCAACCGGGTGCCCATCGTGCCGGGCGGTGGCACCGTGGCCTACGTCAACCCAACGGAGCATCGCTACGTCGATGACGTCGGAGCGTCGGGAGGAAGGGGGCACGCCGGACATCGTGGGGTCGATCCGCGCCGGCCTGGTCTTCCAGCTGAAGGAAGCGGTGGGCGTCGAGGCGATCCGCGCAGCGAGAGTCCTCGTTCGTGCACCGCGCGATGCACCGGTGGGAGGCCAACCCATCGATCGAGATCTTGGGCAGCCACGATCTGCCGCGGCTTTCGATCGTCTCGTTCGTGGTCCGGCACGGGCAGCGGTACGTGCACCACAACGCCGTGGTCGCGATCCTCAACGATCTGTTCGGGATCCAGTCGCGCGGCGGATGCTCATGCGCCGGGCCGTACGGGCACCGCTTGCTGGGTATCGACCTGGAGACCTCGCACGCGTTCGAGCGCGAGATCGCCCGCGGATGCGAGGGGATCAAGCCGGGGTGGGTCCGTGTGAGCTTCAACTACTTCCTCACCGAGCCTGAATTCGAGTACGTGCTCGATGCGGTGGACCTGGTTGCCGAGCATGGGTGGAAGCTGTTGCCCCGATACCGGTTCGACGCCGCCGGCGGGCGTTGGCTCCATCGCGACGGCCAGCCGGAGCCACCGATGTCGCTGGGCGAGATCTCCTATGGCGACGACGGTCTGCGGTTCGATAGTCACCGCCACCACGAGGGGGAGGACCGCCTCAGCCCCTATCTCGACCATGCTCGAGCGCTGCTCGAGCACGACGCCGAAACGCGCCCGAGCGACGATGCCGCGCCGGACGGGGTGGGCGAGGACTTCGGGGGGCTGCGGTGGTTCTGGCTGCCGGAGGAGGTCAGGCTCGGCGTTCACGAGCCAGCGACAGGAGCGCCGCCTGGCTCATGATGTCGTGGATCTCGCCGGTGCTGATCATCGCGATCGCTTCGTCGAGCTCGACCCACTGGATCTGGAGCTGCTCGGTCGCGTCCGGTTGCGCTCCGCCGAGGCTGAGGTCGGTCGCAACGAAGATGATGCCGTCCTCGTCGGTGACCGAGTTCGACAGCGTGAAGCGGAGCAGCTCGCGCCACGTGGCCGCCGAGTAGCCGGTTTCCTCGGCGAGCTCACGGCGGATGCCGGCCAACGGCTCCTCGTCGAGCGGACTGCCTCCCTCCGGGATCTCCCATGAGTAGCGATCGAGGGTGTAGCGGTATTGCCCCACCAGCAGCACACGGTCACGCTCGTCGAGCACCACGGCTCCCACCGCTCGCGTGCGGAAGTGGACCACCCCGTAGATGCCGGGTGAGCCATCGGGACGCGTGACCTCGTCGTGATGCAAGACGATCCATGGATTCTCGTACACGGTCGAACGCGATCGCCGCACCCACGGGTTGAGGGTCGGATCGGTCACGGCTCGGCTGGTGCCAGGTCGCCGGCCAACGAGCGCGCTCGATCCACCACGCGCTGCAGTGCTGTCTGGAAGCGCTCGCGGAAGGCGGTGGGAGCCTCATCGGGGGCCGGGATCAGCGGCTCGCCGTAGACCACCGCCACCCGCGGTCGCCCGAGGAGTGCGCGCGCATCGAGTCCTTCCTTGGACCACGCCAGGTGCGTACCCCAGATGCCGACCGGGCATCACCGGGGCGCAGGTCGGGCAACGCGATCCGGGTGAGGCCGGAACGGATGCGCTGCAAGCCCGGCGTACGGATCATCGCTCACCCTGCCCTCGGGGAAGATGCCGACGCAGCTGCCCGTTCGGAGTGCCTCGATCGCATCGTCGAGCGCACTGGTGTCGCCGATGCCTCGGCGGATGGGGATCTGCCGTGCCTGTCGCACGATCCATCCGATCGCGCCGTGGAAAACCTCCGCAGCGATCAGGTTCCTGGTTGCTCTGCGGCGGTGGAAACCGGTGATCGCCGACAGGCCGGGCCCGTCCAGTACGCTGACATGGTTGGGGGCGAGCACGACCGGCCCCCGAGCCGGCACGTGGTCGATGCCTTCGACCTGCACCCGTAGGCACATCGCCATGATCGCACGCACCAACGGCGCCCCTATGATCCAGACCCAGTTCATCTCGGGGTGAGTGCGGGTCCCCACGGGATCAGCTCGCAGCCACTGGGTCGAGGATGACCACCGAGCGGATGACTTCTCCCGCCAGCATGGCTCGGAACGACTCGGCGATGTCTGCCTCGGTGAACGCGAGCTCGCGGGTGACCATGGCGTCGAGGTCCAGGCGCCCATCCAGGTACCACTGCGCCATCTGGGGGAAGTCTTCCGCAGGGATGGGATCGCCGCCATCGGTGATGAGCAGGCTCGCCTTGTGCGCATACGCTGACGTGAGCCCGCCGTTCCAGTCGAGCGTGACCTGGCTCGGGACGGGTGGCACACCGATCGCCACGGCCGTGCCCGCGTAGGCGAGCATGCTCACCGCTTGGCTCACGCACTCCGGCCGACCCACCGCCTCGAACGCGAAGTCCACGCCGCCATCGGTGAGGCTGTGCACGGCGGTCACGGGGTCGCGTTCCGCGAGCATCCACCACGTCGGTGGCGCCGAACCGTGGGGCCCACTCGAGCTTCGCCGGCACGACGTCCACCGCGATCACACGGCTCGCGCCGGCGACCACGGCTCCCTGCAGCGCCCCGAGGCCGATCCCACCGAGGCCGATCACCGCGACCGTCGAGCCCGGCCACACGTTCGCGGTCTGGATGGCGGCACCCACTCCGGTCGAGACGCCGCAGCCGAGCAGGCAGGCCCGTGACAGTGGGATGCCATCGGGCATGGGGATCGCCTGCGCAGTGGGGACCACGGTGTGTGTTCCGATCGTGCCGCAGGACAGCACCCCGTTGACGGTGGCGCCATCCATCGATCGATGCATGCGTGGCGGCTGGATCAGCTCGTGTCCGCATCGCCTCGGCGCCCCTCTCATGCACTGAGGGCACCGGCCGCATGGGATCGCCCACGACAGCACGACGCGGTCACCGGGGGATGTTGACGCAACACCGTCGCCGACTTGTTCAACGATCCCGGCGCCCTCGTGACCCAGGTAGAACGGCCAGGCCACTTCGCCCCAGTTGCCGTGCTCGATGGCCCAGATGTCGCTGTGGCAGACGCCGCTGGCGGCGAGCCGAACCAGGACCTCGCCGGGCCCCGGATCGTCGACGGTGATCGTCTTCGATCATCACGGGTGCTCCCGCGTGATCCACGATCGCCGGCTCGAGCCATTCGCGCCATCGCTGCCTCCGAGGTCCGGCGCTGAAAGCGACCATGCTAGCGTCACGCTCGTGGACGCAAACGCCCTGCGTGACCTCGCCCAGGAACGGTACGAGGCCTTCGTCGCCGACCTGGAGGAGATGGTCAACATCGACTGCGGGTCCTACTCGCCGGCAGGCGTCAACCGGATCGCCGACCTGTGTCAGGAGCGGTTCCGGGCCAACGGGTGGGAGGTGGAACGGCGTGCGCATCGCCCCGACGCCGGCGAGGCGCAACTCGGCGACCTGGTGATCGGCACCTTCCGCGGCGCCGGAGGTCCGAACGTACTGCTGGTGGGACACATGGACACGGTGTTCGACGACGGCACGGTGGCGCAGCGCCCGTTCACGATCGACGGCGGACATCGCTCGAGGGCCCGGCGTCTCCGACATGAAGGGTGGCCTGCTCGACTGGGTTCGTCGCGACCGAGGTGCTGCAGGCCGCCGGGTTCGACGGGTTCGGGCATATCACCTACGTCTGCAACCCCGACGAGGAGATCGGGTCGCATTTCTCGGGACCCGTCATCCGTGAGCTGGCAGCGGCGCACGATGCAGCGTTCGTGCTGGAGGGCGCACGTGCCAACGGTGACATCGTGAGCGCGCGGAAGGGCATCACCGACTACACGATCGAGATCGTGGGCCGGGCTGCGCACGCCGGCGTGGAGCCCGAGAAGGGTCGCAACGCGCTCGCTGGAAGCTGCGCATACGATCATCGAGCTCCAGGCACTGAACGGCCGATGGCCGGGGGTGACCGTCAACGTGGGGGTCGCGCGCGGTGGGACGCGCACCAACGTGGTGGCCGAACGGTGCACGCTGCAGGTCGACCTGCGCTCGCCGGAGCTGGAGACCTTGGAAGCCGCCGAAGCCGAGATCGCCCGAGCTGTGCGCCCAGACGGTGGTCCCCGACATCTCGGTCGAGGTGATCGCCAACAGCTGGCACCGGCCCATGGAGAAGAAGGAGGGCGGCGCCCGGCTCGCGTCACTGGCGATCGAGGTCGCGGCCGAGCTGGGGTTCGAGCTGCGGGACGCCGCCACCGGCGGGGCGTCCGATGCCAACACGACCAGTGCAGCCGGCACGCCCACGATCGACGGGCTCGGCCCGATCGGTGGCGACGACCACGCGCCGGCGGAGTGGCTCGACCTCTCGAGCGTCGTGCCGCGCATCGCACTGCTCGCCGGCGTCATCGGCCGGTTGTGAGCGAGGACGATCCGGTCGTCCGATCCTCACCTGGCCGGGACGAGTCCGCGTTCGAGCGCGGGTTCGACGTCTACAAGTCGCTCGTCGAAGGCATCCCCGCGGTGCTGTACGTGGACTACCCAGACGAGTGGTCCACGAATTGGTTCACCAGCCCGCAATCGATGCAGATGCTCGGCTACACCGCCGAGGAATGGGGCACCACGCCGGATCTGTGGCTCCGCAAGATCCATCCCGACGACGTGGGACGGGTGAAGGCCGAGAACGATCGCTCGAACGAGACCGGGCGAGCCGTTCTTCTCGGAGTACCGCATGTACACCAAGGACGGCCGCATCCTGTGGCTCCGAGACCAGGCGACCCTGTCGCGCGAGGGCGGCCGTCCTCACTGGCGCGGGGTCATGTCGGACATCACCCCGCAGAAGGAGGCCGAGGAGAAGCTCCGTTGGAGCCTCGAGGTGCTGCGGCGCACGATCCAGGAACGCCGCGACCTGGCGGTGCGTCTTGAGACCGCGGAGGAGGAGGAACGCGCGCCGCATCGCCGCCGATATCCACGACGATCCCATCCAGGTGATGAGCGCGATCGACCTCCGCCTCGCGATGCTCGCCGAGCCGGGTGCCACGATCGATCCCGCTGCGCTGGATGAGATCCATGACACGGTGCGACGGTCGATCGAACGGCTGCGGACGCTGGTGTTCGAGCTGCGCCCGGCGGCGTTGGATCGGGAGGGGCTGGTCGCTGCGTTGACCAGTACCTCGCTGCGACGCGGTCACGAGACAGGGTGGGAGGTCGAGGTGGTCGACGAGCTCGAAGCTGAGCCCGACTCCGGACATGCGGGCGACCCTGTACCGGATGGCGCAGGAGGCGATCTCGAACGCGAAGAAGCATGCGGCCGCCACATCCATCCGGGTCACGGTGAGGACCGAAGGTGTCGGCGTCATGGTCGAGCGTCAGCGACGACGGGGTGGGGTTCGACACGGGGGGCGGCATCCGGCCGGAACCAGGTCACCTCGGGCTGGAGACGATGGTGGAACGTGCCGAGCTGATGGGCGGCTCGTGCCGCATCTCGAGCGATCCCGGCGCCGGGACGACGGTGGCGTGCTGGCTGCCCGCTCAGCCCACCAGTGCAGACCCCGAGACGTTCGAGACCATGAGCAACGGCTTGCCGTAGACCTTCTGGAACCGGGAGGTCACCGACCGTGGGCGCCAGCCTTCGGGGATCGGCGCCACCACTTCGAAACCGCCGCGCATCCAGTTGCATGAGATCGGTGTGGGCAGGCCCGGCGGGATCCGCCGATTCAACTCGTCGGCCAGGGTGAGTGCGGTCGCTGCCCGCAGGACGGCGTCTCGGTCGTCGGAAGCCACCAGACGGCCGTAAGGCCCGAGCCGGGTGTCATCGTCGGCTTGGCGCAAGATCGCGGTGAGCGCGCCCAGATCGGCGTGCGAAAAACCGGCAAGGTCGGCGGCGGTCACGATCATGGCAGCATGCTCGTAGCGGTCGTAGTAGTCGATGGCACGCCCGACGTCGAGCAGCGTCGCCGCGTGACCTAGCATCTCGCGAACCCGCTTCGGCGAATCAGGGTCCAGTGCCTGCAACAGATCGTTCCCGAGCTGTGTGCGTCGCTCTGCTGCGCCCGGGCTCCATGTGGCGAAGCGCGCCGCCAGGGTGGCGACCGAGATCTTCCGGACCCACGACGGCGGGGGCACGGTGCCGCCGGTGGTGGCCAGCGCGAGTCCTTCGCGAAGTCCACGGCTGGACACCACGATGTGCTCGGCTCCTACGTGTCCAACGATCGAGGCGATCACCACCGCACCTCCCACGATCGTGTCGGCGCGGTCGGGGTTCAGCCCCGGCATCGAGGCCCGCCGCTTCATGGTGCGATCGGCGAGGTCGTCGATGAGCGTTTCGAGCCTCCCCGACTCGAGCTGGTAGCCGTGGAGCAGGGGAAGCGGATAGTCGGTGCGCTTCAGATCGACCTTGGCCAGGTTGCGGATCGTGCCACCGATGCCCACCAGCTCCTCACCCGCTTCGAGCTGAGAGATGCCGGCATCTGCCAGCGTCGCCTTCACGGCTTTCCTGAGGGCTCGGAGTTCCGCGGCGGCGCGGAGGGTCCGATGCGAGGTAGCGGTCGCTCATGCGCAGCGAGCCCATGGGCACCGACCACGACCGCACGAGCCGCCGGTCGCGGAACGACGTGATCTCCGCACTGCCGCCTCCGACATCGAAGGTGATCCCGGTAGTCACGGGAAGGTCGTGCACGGCGCCGTAGAAACCGAGCATGGCCTCGTGATCGCCGTCGATCGTCTGCAACGGGACGCCCAAGTGGTGGGCCCGCTCCACGAGCTCTTGACCGTCGGCGGCGTCGCGCACCGCCGAGGTCGCGACGGCGATCATCCGCGACGCGCCCGCACCCCGGGCCACGGCCAGGAAGTCGCGCAGCGCCTCGATCGTACGGTCGATGGCGTCAGGTCCCAGGTGTTCGGAATCACGGAGATGGCGTGCCAGGCGAAGTGGGGCTCGGGCATCCTCCACTACATCCAGGTGCTCGCCTTCGCGGAGCCGGAACACGATCATGCGGCCCGAGTTGGAGCCGATGTCGACGACGGCGAAAGGCCGGTCGTCCGGCTCGGGGTCGAGCACTGCGTTCACGCCCCGATGCTCCCATACATCGGTGGCCCCGTATCCTCGGTCGACATGCCCAGACGACCGATCCGGCTCGCTGCTCCAGCGGACGAGCTCCATCCGACGTTCGCGGCGATCCGTTCCGAGATCGGTGTGGCTTCGACGTTCGCGACCGCCGTGCTCGCTGAGGCGGATGAGTCGGCTCACACTCCCAGGCTGCCGGGGGCCGATCTCACCGACGTCCCGTTCATCACGCTCGATCCGCCCGACTCGATGGATCTCGATCAAGCGTTCCACCTGGAGAGGCTGTCGGGAGGCGGGTTCCGGCTGCGCTACGCGATCGCCGACGTCGCAGCGTTCGTCGGGCCGGGCGGCTCGGTCGACGCGGAGGCTCACCGACGGGTGGAGACCGCGTACAGCCCCGACGAGCGAGCGCCGTTGTACCCTCCGGTGCTCTCGGAGGGCGCTGCGTCGTTGCTCCCGGAGGGGCCGCGGCCCGCCGTCGTGTGGCAGGTGGACGTCGACGACCAGGGGGCAACGATCGGGGCCGACGTGCATCGGGCGATGGTCTCGAGCCGCGCGAAGCTGGCGTACGAGGGCGCGCAGGTCGCACTCGACGACGGCTCGGCCGACGACATGCTCGGGCTCCTTCCCGAGATCGGCGGCGCGCTGCAGCACGCGGAGCGTGCTCGCGGCGGCACGAGCCTGAATGTGCCCACCCAAGAGATCGTGCCCGGTGACGACGGCTATGCGCTTTCGTTCCGGGCGCCGTTCCCCGTGGAAGCCTGGAACGCCCAGCTCTCGTTGCTCACCGGTCGGGCGGCGGCCGCGATGATGCTCGAAGCGTCGGTCGGCATCGTGCGAACGATGCCGGCGCCAGACCCGCGAGACGTCATGCGGTTGCGGCGAGTGGCCGCCGGCCTCGGCCTCGACTGGCCTCCTCGCTCCACTTACGTCGAGCTGCTGCAAACGATCGACCCCCGGCGATCGACCGCCGAGGCGGTGTTCCTGCAAGAGGCCGCTGTGTTGTTCCGAGCCGCGTCCTATGCTGCGTTCGACGGGGAGCCCCCGATCGTTCCCACCCACGCGGCGATCGCATCTCCGTACGCGCATTGCACGGCCCCGCTCAGGCGGCTGGTCGACCGCTACGCGAACGAGGTGTGCCTCGCGATCGCCCAGGGGACCGACGTGCCTGCGTGGGCCGCGGATGCGTTGCCGTCCCTGCCCGGCGAGATGGCCACGGGTGCCGACCGAGGTCACCGCCTGGAGCGATCGATGATCGATGCGGTGGAAGCTGCGGTCCTGGCGCCCTTCGTCGGCAGGGAGACCGACGCGCTTGTGATCGACCTGTGGAAGCGCCACCGTGGCGAGGTGGTCTTGCGCGATCCCGCGGTGATCGGCCCGTGCGACGATGTGCACGAGCTCGGGGCGGACATCCGGGTGCGCCTCGAAGAGGCAGATCTGGAGCGACGCGCCATCCGGTTCGCTCGAGTGCCATAGAAGGATCCGTCGTGCGACGACCACATCCGCGCACCACCTATCTCGTCTACGTCTTGGGTGAAGGGTTCGCCTTCCGTCTGATGGGCACGATCTTCAGCGTCTTTCTGGTGCTGGAGCTCGGGCTGGACCCGTTGCAGCTGCTGTTGATGGGCACTGTGCTCGAAGCCACCTACCTGGTCTTCGAGGTCCCGACGGGAGTGATCGCCGACACGGTGAGCCGCCGGCTCTCGGTGGTGATCGGATTGGCCGGCGCGGGCGCGGCCTTCCTGGTCCTTGCGGGCTCGGACTCGTTCGTCTGGGCGCTGGTCTCGCAGGCGATGTGGGGTGTGTTCGCCACGTTCACCAGCGGCGCCGACGTCGCCTGGCTCACCGACGAGCTCGGGGAAGATGCGGCACGTCCGCTCTACCTGCATTACGACCAGTATTGGATGGTGGGTGCACTGGTCGGCATCGCTGCCAGCGTGGGGTTCGCCACGATCGACCTTCGCCTCCCGATCGCCTTGTCGGGCGTCGGTTTCCTGGGCCTGGCGCTGTTCATGGCGCTGTCGATGAGCGAGCAGGGGTTCCAGCCTCGGGTCCGGCCGAAAGGGGAACGGCTCTACACCTCGCTCACCATGACGTTCAAGGAAGGCGTGCGCGAGGTGCGCGCTCACCACGTGCTGCTGTTGATCCTGGCAGTCGCTGCGCTCCACGGAGCCTCGACCGAGGGGTTCGACCGGCTCGCCGACTTCCACCTGTTGCGCGACCTGGGACTGCCTTCTTTGGGCCGCGTGGATCCCGTCGTGTGGTTCGGCATACTGGATGGCGGTTCGCTGTTGCTGGGCATCGGAGGCCTCGCGATCTTGAAGCGGAAGGCGCACCTGCAGGGCCACGCCTCGGTCGCGAAGCTGTTGATGGGCATCGATGCGTTGCTGGTGGTCGCAGCCCTGGCCTTCGCGTTCGCCGGTACCTTCTGGGCGGCAGCGGCGATGTTCCTGGCGGTGGGGCTGCTCCGCAGCGTGCGCGATCCGGTCTTCACGGCGTGGATCAACCAGGGACTGGACCCGGGGACGCGAGCGACGATCAACTCGATGGGCACGCAGGCCGACGCCGTAGGCCAGGCAGCCGGTGGTCCGGCCCTGGGATTGATCGCCACCCGTGTCTCGACTCCGGCCGCCCTGGCGACCTCGGCGTTGCTCAGCGCTCCGGCGTTGTTGCTCTACGTGCGCGCGATCCGTCGCGGTTCCGTCGGCACGCTCACTCCCGAGGAGATGGATGCGCGACTGCGCGTGGATGACGAGGAGGTCACGGCCGAGATCCCGCGAGGGCCCGAAGACGCCGTCGGCGTGACCGCTAGCCGGATCCTCACGGGAGGAACCTCGATGGCTCGGCGCCGGCGCCGGCTCACCGAGTCCTGGCTGCGCTCCCAGTCACGGATGACCTCTGCGATCTTCATGACGATCGCTGCTCCGCCCGCGAACTCCACCAGGCGCCCGATGGGGGAGCGCTTCACGCCGGGGATGCGCATGATCACTGGGATCGACACGATCATGCCCATGGCCAGGGCGTTCCGCAGACGCCGGCCGGTTGGCGAATCCAGGAACTCGAGCAGTTCGTCCACGGTGATCTCGGCCCGTTCCGCGATGTCGTGGAAGCGGGCCACCGGGCTGTGGTTGGGGGCGTCGGAAGCCATGTTGGAAGCGTACCCGGCCCCGCGAGATTCCATGCTTTGACCGGATCCCCAGCCTGACTGATGAACGTCGGCGGGAATCTCTCCCCGCCGACGTGGAAGGAGCTAGCAGCAGCCCGGCGGGCAACACTCCTCGGGGCAGCTCGGATCGAGGTGCTTCACGATGGACACCTCCCCTCGCATCGATGAAGATGGATATGTTGACAGTTGTATCGAGCGTCGTCAATATGTGGCCATGAAGCTGATCCAGACGATCGATGCCGAGTGCTGTCCTCAGGTCCTGGCGTCTCCTCTCGCGGAGGATGAAGCCGAGCGCCTAGCATCGGCCCTCCGGGTGCTGGCCGATCCCGCGCGACTTCGACTCCTGAGCCTGATCGGAGCCCATCCCCAGGGCGAGGCGTGCGTCTGCGAGCTGACCGCACCTCTCGCGCTGTCGCAACCGACGGTGAGCCATCACCTGAAGGTGTTGGCTCAAGCTGGATTGGTGGGCCGAGAGCAACGTGGGAGATGGGTCTTTTACTGGGTGCTCCCCGAGCCGATCGAACTGCTTCGTGGTGCGCTCGCCCGGCCGATCGAGGCATCGACAGCCTGGAAGGAGGGCAGGATGAACGAGCTGCGTGAACACGTGCGCGATCGCTACGCTATCGCTGCCCGTGCGGTCGAAGACGGCTGTGCGGCGAACGACTTCGGCGAGGAGGCGGGTTGCTTCGAGCCGGGCCAAGGCCTTGGCGTGATCCTCTACGACAAGGCCCAGCGCGGTGAGGTGCCAGAAGACGCCGTTCTTGCGAGCCTCGGATGCGGCAATCCGACAATGGTCGCTGACCTCCGCGAAGGCGAGACTGTGCTCGATCTCGGTTCGGGAGGTGGCATCGATGTGCTCCTCTCTGCCAGGCGAGTAGGCCCGACCGGCAAGGCCTACGGACTCGACATGACCGACGAGATGCTGGAACTCGCTCGGGCAAACGCAGCCAAAGCCGGGGCCACGAACGTCGAGTTCGTGAAGGGGTACATCGAGGACATCCCGCTACCCGACGCATCCGTGGACGTCGTCATCTCCAACTGCGTCATCAACCTGTCCACGGACAAGTCGAAGGTCATCACCGAGATGTTCCGGGTTCTCCGCCCGGGCGGACGCCTCGGTATCAGCGACGTGATCGCGGCTGACGGCTTGACCACTGAGGAACGAGCCACACGGGGTAGCTATGTCGGATGCATCGCTGGAGCACTCTCGCTTTCTGAGTACGGAGACGAGCTGACGCGGGCGGGCTTCGGGGATATCAGCATCGACCTGACCCACGAGCTGGCAGACGAGATCTACGGAGCGAACGTTCGGGCAAGCAGGACCTGACCAGGGCTGCGGTGTTCAGGCGTTGTTCACCTGTCGTTCACACTCGATACGTGCCCGTCAATAGATGATGGTCGATATTTGAGGGTAGCGATGACAACCAATGAGGGATCCGCACCACTGCTCGTGGAGTTCGAGTTCAACCGCACGGTTGCGGCGTTGTCGCGGGAGTTCGAGGGCGTCTTCGCGGAAGAGACCATCGCTCGATTCGTCACGGAGTCCCTGGAACGCTGGCCGGCACCTAAGGTCCGGGCCCACGTCGAGGTACTTGCGTTTCGTTTCACTCGTGAGCGGCTCCGAGCCCTCGGCCAGGCCGAAGGAACCATCGCCAAGGAACACCCCGAAGTCCTATTCGTGTGCGTCCACAACGCTGGTCGGAGCCAGATGGCTGCGGGCCTTCTTGCAAAGCATGCGAAGGGCAGGGTGCACGTCCGGTCGGCTGGGAGCACACCGGCGAACGAGATCAGCGAAGCCGTGGTCCAGGCGATGGCTGAGGTCGGCGTCGATATCTCGGCCGAGTACCCCAAGCCGCTGACCGATGAGTTCGTCCGGGCGTCCGACGTGGTCATCACCATGGGCTGTGGTGACGCATGTCCGATCTTCCCCGGTAAGCGATACCTCGATTGGGAGTTGGACGATCCGGCTGGCAAGACGGTGGAAGAAGTGAGACCCATCCGAGACGAACTCGATCGACGAGTCCAAGGCCTCCTGACCGAGATCCTCGTCGAGGCCTGACGGCTACCCGACGGTTGGAGCCATCAACCGGTAGGCCAGGCGGCGACCACCGGGTGGTCGACGGCGGCGGGCCCTGTCTGCGCCGCACCGCCGGGTGCACCGAGACCGGTGACGTCGTCGTTGAAGAACTCCGCGTTGATGGGGGTGAACTGCTGCCACTCACCGGGAACGTCGTCCTCGTAGAAGATCGCAGTGACGGGACAGACGGGCTCGCACGCCCCGCAATCCACGCACTCGTCGGGCTGGATGTAGAGCATCCGGGGTCCCTCGTAGATGCAGTCCACAGGGCACTCGTCGACACAGGCGAGGTCCTTCACGTCGATGCAGGGTTCGGCGATCGTGTACGTCATGGCTTCGTTCCCCCGATTGATACGGTGTCTAACGTAAAAATACACCCGTATGCAACATCTTGCAAAGTCCGTGTCTCGAAGTAGGTCGGTCTCACCGCTTCGCGAGCCGCTCCTGGAGCCCCATCTGGTGATGACTCGTGGAGCGAGCCGAGCAGCTCGTCGTCGAGCTCCTCCGGTGAGGTGATCCTCATCCGATGGCCGTACCAGCCCGGGGCGATGTGCTCGACCTTCCTGATCCGCCGGTGACGCATCGGCGCCGGGAGGGCGAACGAGATGGTCATCCCCCGGTCGCTGATGGCGTTCACTCCAGCGAACCGGACCCCGGCCATGAAGGCGACGCGGGTCTTCGCAGGAGCGACCTCGTACGGCCCGCACGCGGCGATGAGGCTCTCGAAGCGGTCGAACAGCTGGCGGGCCCGATCCCCTTTGCCTTCGAGGAAACTCTCGACCGAGTAGTCGCCGCAGGCGTGCCACATGTTCCGCCCGACGAACTTCCGGCCGCACTTCGGGCAGGTCCACAGCTCACTCTTCGGCGCACCACGAAGTCAGTATCACCCATCGATCCAGCTAGGTCAGGTGATGCGCCTCTGGCCGCCTCGCTGGAGTGGGCCCAGCACTCCCTTGAGCTTGACGACCCGGTTGCGCAGGCGCTGATGCCATTGGGTGTGAAAGTTGCTGTCGGGCTGGGCGACGAGCGGGAGCGAGGGCGTATGAAGTGATCAGGGCGCATTGCGGAATAGCTCCAGAACACGCGGAAGCAGCTGATCCGCGACGCGCTCGGCTGAGAAGTGCGTGTGGCCAGGAAGGGAGACGAAGGCGGCGCTAGGGATCTCCGCAGCCGCCCGTGCGGCGTTCTCGTGCATCTCGTCGTCTTCGCCTGCGCAGATGAGGCACGGGACATTCCACTTGGAGAGATCGCGGGAGATCGGTCCTTCGATGAAGGCTGATCGAAACTCGGCGTCCAGCGCCAGAGGGTCGTTCTCGAGCATCCAGGTCCGTCCGGGCTCCGGGAACCTCTCGCCGATCGACGATTCCCACGACTCGACGAACGCGACCATCCCGTGCTCTTTTCCTGCTGCCACCGCTGAGGAGACAGCACCCAACATCGGACCGTCGACGGGCCATTCGTAGGGCTGGTTGCCGCAGAGAACGAACGACAGGATTCGCTCGGGAGCATGCTCGCCGATCGCGAAACCGAGGCGGGCACCCCACGAGTAGCCGATGTAGTGGGCTCTTTCGATCCCCAGTGCGTCGAGGATCGCCATGGCATCGGCGACCCGAGTCGTCAGAGCGTAGGAAGCAATCTCACGCGGCTTGTCGCTGCGGCCTTGGCCGCGGTGGTCGGCGAAGATGAGGCGGAAGTCCTCCTTGAGCGCCTGAGCGAGAGGAGACACCTTCGCGTACTCGAGAGGATCCGTGAAGCCCGGGTAGACAAGAACCGGCGATCCGCTACCTCCCGAATCCTCGAAGAATGTCCGGGCATGATCGATCGGATTCGTCGCGTAGGGCATCCGGGTGTCCCTCCATGCGCGAGACCCCGTCAGCCTACGCCCGCACCTCGGCCCTCCCAGTTGCAGCAGGGTCGATGGAAGCGTAGGCGCGAGATCGGGTCGCAGAGCCAGTCCGTCAGCGTCATCATGTCAGCGATGGATGTCGAGGCTGAGGACGACGCGATCACCCGTGGCGAGGCCGCCCTGCGGGCGGGTGATTGGGAAGGTGCCCGAGCTCTGTTCGAGGCGGCTCTTGTGGACGACGAGAGCCCGGTGGCCCACGAAGGGTTGGGGCGCGCCTTGTGGTGGCTGCAGAAACACCGAGGGTGCGATCTCGCAGATCGAGATGGCGTACGCAGGCAACCGCGCCGCCGGGGAGATCCGAGGCGCAGCCCGCGCAGCTCTCTGGCTCTCGCGGGAGTACACAGCGGCCTATGGCAACTCGGCGGTCAGTGCGGGGTGGTACGCGCGTGCAGAGGGCTTGCTTCGGGATGCGGTGGATGTCTCCGAACGGGGTTGGCTGTCGCTCACCAGGGCCGAGCGATCCCAGGCTCCGACGGAGATGGCACTTCAGGCGAAGGATGCTCTCGAGACGGCCCGGCGCCTCGGCGACGAGGACCTGGAGGCAGCCGCGCTGGTTCGGCTCGGATACGCGGAGGTTGCGGCCGGCGAGGTCGCGGCCGGGATGGCCAAGGTGGACGAGGCGCTCGCGTCCGCGACCGGCGGCGACGTCGAGAGTCTCGAGACGATCGGGGACGTGATCTGCGCCGGGATCGCGGCGTGCGAGCTCGCCGCGGACTGGCAACGCATCGAGCAGTGGGGGCGGGCCGTCGAAGGGTGGATCAGTACCCACAACCACGTGGCCGTGTTGGGCTTCTGCTACGCGTGCTGCGCCGAGATGTTCATCGCCTGGCGATTGGGAGATGGCCGACGGGATGCTCGCCGAGGGTTTGCGGGCCATGGAGGCAGCCAACCTGCGAGCGCGCTGCGTACACCCGGCGGCTAAGCTCGCCCAGCTCCGCGTGATGCAGGGCAGGCTCGAAGACGCCGAACAGCTGCTCTCCGGCTTCGAGGAGCTGCCGGAGTCCACCTACGCGCTGGCTTCCCTGTACCTGGCGCGGGGCGAGACCGCGATGGCAGCGGCCGTGCTTCATCGACGGCTCAACGCGATCGGCGACGAGAGCGTGCTCGCCGCGCCGCTCCTCGCGCAGCTGGTCGATGTGCAACTTGCCCAGGGTGACACGGACGCCGCCGACGGCACGGCCGCAAGGCTCGAAGCGGTTGCGGCCCGCTCGTTTTCCCAGGGTCGAGGCGATGGCGGGCTTCGAGCGGGGGAGGGTGGGTGCCGCGAAAGGGGATGCGGATGCCCCGACCGCGCTCGGCTTGGCCGTTACGAACTTCGCCGCTCAGCGACTCCCGCTCGACGCTGCGCGGGCCCGGTTCCAGCTGGCCTTGGTCCTCGAACCAATCGAGCCCGAGGTCGCGATGGGCGAGGCGAAGACCGCGCTGGCGGAGTTCGAACGTCTGAGCGCTCCCCGGGACGCCGACCAGGCGGCGGCCTTCTTGCGGGCCCACGGAGTCGCCGGCCGAACCGGGCCCAAGGGGCTGGGATTGCTCAGCAAGCGTGAGCAGGAGGTGCTCGCGCTGCTCGGGGAGGGCCTCACCAATGCCGAGGTCGCGGCTCGCCTGTTCATCTCGACGAAAACCGCCGGGAACCACGTCAGCAGCGTGCTCGCGAAGCTGAACCTTCGCAGCCGGGCGGAGGCGGCCGCGTACGCGGTCAGGTACGTCGGCGGGAATCCCGCCAAGAAATAGGGAACGCTCCCCATCCCCCCGCCGCCGCTTCGGCACACCCTCGTCCAATCCCTGCACGGTCGGGGGGAAGGAGGAGCGTCATGGCGACGCAGCAGAATGGAAGCGGGCGAGCGAGCGCGCTGAAGGGCCGCGAGCTCCGGGTCCACCTGGAAGAGGTGGCCCGGGCTCAGGCCGAGGTGGTCTACGACCTGCTTGCCGAGGTCCGGACCCATCTCGAGTGGGCCGGTACGAAGCAGCCGAAGGAGAACTTCCGTCTGCTCACGATCGAGGCGCCGGCGGGTCTCGCTTCGGTCGGGACGGAGTTCAGAAGCACGGGCGCAGACCCGATGGGTCGTTTCGCCGACTCCTCCGTCGTGACCGAGGCCGCGCGCCCGAGCCTGTTCGAATTCGTCACCGAGGCCCGGCTGTCCACCAAGAAGGGCGAGATCGTCGAATGGACGAACATCCACCGGTATGAGCTTGTGGCACGGGCCGCCGAGGTATGCCGCATCTCGTACACGCTGCGAGTTGTCCGCATCAGCGAGCTGCCGGGTGAGTTGGCGATGTTCAAGATCCCGGGACTGCGTTCGCTGGGCCTGAGGGTCTCCGCGTCGTTCGCGCGGCGAGGGATCCGCAATCTAGCCCGGCTCGCCGAAGAGCGCGCCGGAGCGCGCTGAATGGAGGGGAAGATGGGCAAGGCGTCGAAGGCGAATGCCGCAGACCACGTGGAATTGGAGGGCTTCGAGGGGCACTACGCGGAGCTCGGTGGCTACATGGTCGGCTGGGAGAGCTACACGCAGGACTCGGACCTCACGGCACTGTTCGTGGGTCTGCCGGACGACCGGTGCCAGTGCGAGCACTGGGGGTACATCTTCGAGGGGAAGTTGATCTTCCACACGGCCGCGGGAGACGAGGAGTTCGTGACCGGAGATGCGTACTTCGTACTGTAAGAACCCGAACATGCCGGGTCAGGTTCTGTGGGTGACTGCCAGGGAGTGGGGCCGGAACGGTCTACCCGGGCGAGGAACCGGCCGCGATCGGTGGACCGGAGGCGCGTAAGAGGAACCACCGCGGGAGCGAGCGGACGAGCACGGGAGGTCCGTCGACCCGCACGGCGCCCTCGTCCATCGCCTGCGCGAGGCTCTGCTGCCCAACCACCAGTCGGTACAGGTCGATCGGGTGCGCCGTCACGAACACGTCCTCCTCGAACCCGGGGTGCTCGGGGCAGAGCGAGGCCTCCCCGGACCGCATGATCAACCAGAAGTACCGACGCGATCTGCCCACCAGCTCGAACCGGATCACCACGCGGCGCGTCGGGAGTTCGCCGAGTATCACGTGGCGCCTGATCCACTGCATCAGTCCGTCAGGGTCGATCTCCGACGGACGCCGGTGCGGGACGAGCCAGCGGACGCCCCACGCGCCCATCGCATCGAGCACCCTCGTCAGGTCACGGCCGGCGTCGGTGAGCTCGTACTCGCTCCGCCGCCCGTCACCCACGATCCGACGCTGGAGCATGGACTCGTTCTCGAGATGCCGGAGCCGCTGCGCGAGCGTTGAACGAGAGATGCCGGGCAGGCTCCGCTCCAGCTCGTTGAAGCGGCTCACACCTCGCAGAAGCTCGCGGACCACGAGCAGCCCCCACCGGTCGCCGAACAGGTCGAGCGAGCGGGTCAGCGGGCAGTACTCGTCCCTGGCCGTCATGCACCGAGCCTGACACAGGTTCGAGATCCGTACCAGTTCGAGATCCGAACTAGCTCTGTGGCGGGGGGCCCGATAGCGTCGGCTCGTCGACCGAGGGAAGGAGCTTCGACGTGATCGCGGTGATGGGTGCGGGGGGGAACGTCGGCAGCAAGGTGGCCGATGTACTGCTGGACGCGGGCGAAGAGGTTCGAGCGCTTCAGTACGCGCGTGACTTGACGGACCTCAAGGAGCGCGGCGCCGAGGTCGTAACAGGGGACGCGATGAGCGTGGACGACCTCCGGGAGTTCTTCGACGGAGCCATCGCGGCGCTCGTCCTGCTCCCCGACAACGTCGCCGATCGGAGCTTCGTTGAGAACCGAACGTTGATGAGCCTCGGTATCCGCGACGCGCTCCGGGCCTCGGGCGTCGGTCACGTTGTCGCCCTCAGCGCGGTGGGCGCCGCCTTGGCGGACGCCCCGGGACCACCTGGTGGGCTTCACGGGTTCGAGCGAGACCTTGCCGAGCTTGAGACCAACGTGCTTGTGCTCAGGTCCGCGGCGTACATGGACTACCTCCTGGCCGCGGTGCCGATGATCCAGGCGCAGAAGGTCAACGGAAGCGCCGTCGATGCCGACGTGCGGCTCCCCATGGTTGCCACGCAAGACGTGGCGCGCGAAGCTGCCGCCCGGCTCCGAAGGCGCGACTTCTCGGGACACGAGGTGAAGATGCTCCTCGGGCCGGAGGACGTCACGATGGCGGAGGCGACGAAGGCGATCGGCGCACGGCTCGGGATGCCCGACCTGCCCTACGTGGAGTTCCCGCCCGATGGCGTGAAGGGATCTCTCGTCGGAGCCGGCATGTCGGAGGAGGTGGCAGGCCTCCTCGTCGACCTGCAGCTCGCGATGAACGAGCGCCGGTACTTCGAAGGCGTCCGCCGCACGCCGGAGTCCTCGACTCCCACACGACTCGAGGACTTCCTCGCGACGGCGCTGCCGGCCGTGAGGACGGAGGAGGACGGATGAGCACCATCGAGGATCGAGCGATTGACGCGAAGGCCGTCGAGTCGCTTCGCGCCCGATTCCGGGGTGCTTTGCTGCAGCCCGGAGAGGAGGGATACGAGGAGGCGCGACGTGTCTGGAACGGCGCGATCGATCGGCGTCCGGCCCTCATCGCCCGCTGTGCAGGTGCGGACGACGTCGTCGAGGCCGTTCGCTTCGCTCGGGACCGAGACCTGCTCGTATCGGTCCGCGGAGGGGGGCACTCGGTAGCGGGCCACGCGGTCTGCGACGCCGGTGTGATGATCGACCTGTCGCTCATGAAGGCGATCCGGGTCGAGTCAGAGAAGCGGACGGTGCGAGCCGCTGGCGGCGTCTTGTGGGGAGAGCTCGACCGGGCCACGCAAGGATCCGGGCTCGCCACGACGGGCGGGATCATCAGCCACACGGGGATCGGGGGCCTGACGCTCGGCGGCGGCCTCGGGCACCTGATGCGCAAGCTGGGCCTCACCGTTGACAACCTGCTGTCGGTCGACCTCGCGACCGCGAACGGCGAGCGGATCCACGTTTCCGAGCACACGGAGCCGGACCTGCTCTGGGGACTTCGCGGCGGGGGAGGGAACTTCGGGGTCGCCACCACGTTCGAGTACCAGCTCCACCAGGTGGGGCCCATGGTGCTCGGCGGGCCGGTCGTCTGGTCGCTCCTCGACGCGCCGAAGGTGTTGCGGTTCGTGAACGAGTTCGCGTTCGAGGCGCCCGAGCAGCTCGGCATCACGATCGCCGCCAGGCTCGCTCCGCCCATGCCGATCCTTCCGGCGGAGCAGTACGGCAAACCTGTGCTCATGCTCTTGCTCGTGTGGGCCGGGGACCCGGTCGAAGGGCGGAAGGCCATCGCCCCGCTGCTCGGACTCGGGACCCCGATCGCGGAGGCGGTCCGTCCGGTCCCGTACCTGATGGTCCAGTCGATGCTCGACGGTGGTGCGCCGCACGGGATGCACTACTACTGGAAGTCGCACCGTCTGCCTGCGCTCTCGGACGAGGTGATCGAGACGTTCGTCGCTCGGGTCGAGGCCATCACGACGCCCTTCTCCCAGATCGCGGGATGGGTCGTCGGTGGAGCGGTGAGCCGAGCGGACCCCGACGCGAGCGCAGTCGGAGAACGGGAGCGGAAGGTCGGGTTCGAGGTCAACGTGACCGCGGCCTGGCCGGCCCGTGATCAGGAGGGCGAGCACCATATCGGCTGGGCCCGCGAGGGCTGGGAGCTCCTACGGCCCCACGCCGCGGGCGTCTACGCCAACTTCCTCTCGGACGAGGACTCGCCCGGCGTCGAGGAGGCTTACGGCGACCGGCTCAAACGGCTCCGTGCGTTGAAAGACCGGTACGACCCGACCAACGCCTTCCGCCTGAACGCGAACATCCGGCCGAGCAGCGACGTTGACCCTCGATGAGGGTCCGAGCCCATGGGTCGATCCTCGCTACTAGGGCGTGTCGACCAAGTGCCGCGCGGTGGGCGTCGAGGAGCAGGCTCCACGGATTCTCTCCGAGGGGACTGGATGCGTGCGCTCCGGTGCAGACACGTCGAGCCAGCTCAGACTTCCTCCTCGGCCGGGACCGGGGACACATGGTCGGGCGTCGAGGTCCAGCTGGCGAGCAGGTTGACCGCGTCGTGTGATGGCGAGCTCGGTTCCGCGTGTACGCGAAGATGGTGAGTCCGGGGTCGGCCGGGAGCTCCAGGGCCTCGTACGACAGGGTGAGGTCCCCGACGAGCGGGTGATGGAATCGCTTGACGCCCGTGCGGTGGAACTGGACGTCGTGGGCGGCCCAGCGGACACGGAACTCCTCGCTGCGCGTGGACAGCTCGCCGATCAGGTCGGAAAGTGCGCGGTCGTATGGGTCGCGTCCGGCCTCGGCGCGAAGGGCCACGATGTCGTGGGCGATCTTCTCCCACTCGATGTAGAACTCGGTCGCGCGGGGGTCCAGGAAGACGTAGCGGGCGGCGTTGGCCGGGCTGACCGGGTCGCGGAAGATCTCGGAGAAGAGCGCGGACCCGAGCTGGTTGGCGTACAGGATGTCCAAGCGCCCGTTCTGCACCAACGCCGGTGTCCCGGTCATCGAGTCGAGGATCCGCTGCACGCTCGGGCGTGCGCCCTGCCGAGTCGGACGACGTCCTCGGCGGGCCGTGTTGGCGATGCGCACGAGGTCGATGAGATGTGCGCGCTCGGCCTCGTCGAGCTGGAGCGCGCGGGCGATCCCTTCCAGCACGCTCTCGGAGACCCCCCTGGCGTTCCCGCGCTCGAGCCGCGTGTAGTACTCGACGCTGATGCCGGCCAGCACAGCCACCTCCTCGCGGCGGGGTCCGGGCACGCGCCGCTTGCCCCCGTACGCCGGCAGACCTGCCTGCTCCGGCGTGATCCCGGCCCTCCTTGAGGCCAGGAAGTCTCGGATCTCTTCACTGTTGCTCATGCCTCGCCACGCTACACGCCGCCCGAGCCGCGAGGGAGGTCCTGGCAGTACCCCTCACAACCGGGTCTGGTTGGAGCGCGATCTGCGGGGCATGGTGAGCACGCACCCAGAGCCGTCACGATCAGGGAGGGACAACACATGGCTCACTCAAGTGATGGTCACCACACCGGATACCAGGAGGCGAATGATGATGGACGCGAATAGGCACGTCATGGAGCGCTTCACCCGTGAGTTCCTCCCCACCGGCGATGCTGCGCTGGCGGAGGAGTTCGTCAGCCCGGACATCGTCATGTACTACCCCGGACAGCCGGAGCAGCGGGGTCTGGAGACGCTGCTCGCCCTCGTTGCCGCGAACCGCGAGGCGTTCCCCGACCTCGTGTGGACGGTGGAGCAGATGGTCGCCGATGGCGACACCGTCTCGGTGCGCTACACCATGACCGGAACCCACCGGGGACCTTCGCCGGGGTCGCATCGACGGACAGCCCGTCGTCGCGCAGAGCATGGCGTTCTATCGGCTGGCCGACGGCAAGATCATCGAGGAGCGTGCCCAGCTCGACATGCTGGGGATCCTCCAGCAGATCGGTGCCGTACCGGGCGCATAGGTCGCCCGGAAGCGAATAGAGAGGAGCAGAAGATCATGAACGCAACAACGACAGAAGCGACGACGCCGACGACGGCGCCCGACATCCAACCGCCAACCGCCGACGAGTTCATCGATGGCCTCGCCGAGCTGATGGCGCACTCGGCCCGCACGCCGATCCTGCGATGGCCGGATGAGTACGGCCTGGAGTACGAGAACGTGTTCTTCCCGGCGATGGATGGAGTCACGCTGGAAGGCTGGTTCATCCCCGCCGACTCAGACCGGCTCATCATCTGTAACCACCCCATGCCGTGCAATCGCTACGGGTACCCCGGGCACCTCGAGCCGTGGACCGACTTCGGCGGATTCGAGGTCAACTTCCTCCCGGAATACAAGATCCTGCACGATGCCGGGTACAACATCCTGACGTACGACCTGCGCAACCATGGCCGTAGCGGGATGGGCAGCGGCGGCATCATCGGTCACGGTGTGCTCGAGTACCGCGACGTGATCGGCTCCTTGCACTACGCGAAGTCTCGGATCGATACCAAGGACATGAAGACGTCTCTGTACAGCCGGTGCCTGGGAGCGAACTCGACGGTCGTGGCGATGAACAGGTACCCAGAGGAGTTCAGCCACATCCTGGCGATGATCGCATTGCAGCCTGCAGCGCCCCGGGGGTTCGTCGAAGCCGCCTTGGACGGAGCTGGGATCGCGGATGGTCGGGAGTCGTTCGATCGAGCGCTCCACAGGCGCAGCGGGTATCGGCTCGATGACTTCAGGCCGATCGAGGACACGAAGGCGGTCACCGTCCCGACGCTCGTCGCCCAGGTCCACGACGACTTCACGATGCCTCCGTCCTACGTGCAGGAGATCTACGACAACATCTCCGCTGACGACAAGAAGCTCTTCTGGATCGAAGGGACGGATCTTCGTTTCCAGGGATGCAACTACTTCGGAAAACACCCGGAGCCGGTCCTGGAGTGGCTCGACAGGCACATGTCATGACACGCCCAGATCAGTTCAAGGAGGCCCTGGAGGCCAGCCGAGAGATCGAGCTCACGGTCACCGGACGAACGTCCGGCCGGGAATTCTCCAGCCCCGTGTGGTTCGTGCGCGAGGGCGAGAAGCTGTATCTCGTGCCGGTGAGGGGATCGGACGCCGACTGGTACAAGAATGTGCTGAAGACGCCGACGATCAGGCTCGCCGTCGGGGGAGAGCAGCTCAGTGCGAGCGCGAGCCCGATCTCGGACGCAGCCACGGTCGATCATGTCCTCGACAGGTTCCGCGACAAGTACGGTGCTCATGATGTGGAGGCCTACTACCCGAAACAAGATGCCGCGGTCGAGGTTCCGCTCGCTTGATCGGACGCAGCGGAGGGGAAGGGAACACCTAAGAACCCGAACGCCGCAGGTCAGGTGGTCCGGGTTGCCGCAGCGAGAGAGGGAACTGCGACCATGAAGCTGACGACCGTCACGAACGTCTCCGTCGATGGGGTGATGCAGGGACTCGGCGGGCCGGATGAGGACCGTAGGGGCGGGTTCGAGCGCGGCGGATGGGCCTTGCCGCTCTTCGAGAACGACGATGAGGCCGCGACATTCCTCAACGAGGTCTACCGGCGCGCCGACGCGTTCCTGTTCGGCCGGCAGACCTACGAGATCTTCGCCGGCTCCTGGGGATCATGGGCAGATCCGGGCGACAGCCCTATCTGGACGGCATTGAACACGAAGCCCAAGTACGTCGCATCGACCACACTCTCCGAACAGGGCTGGGCGAACACGACCGTCCTCTCCGGTGACCTCTCGGCGGCCATCGGCGAGCTGAAAGCCATGCCGGCCGGTGAGCTGCAGGTGCACGGCAGCGGCCGCCTGGTCCGCTGGCTGTTCGACAACCTCCTGGTCGACGAGATCATCCTGCTCACGTATCCCGTGGTGATCGGCGAGGGCACGCGGCTCTTCCCCGACACCGGCCAGGACATAGCGCTTGACCTTGTCGACTCGCGAGCTACCCGCAAGGGGGTAACGATCCAGGTCTACCGGCCCATCGGGCGCCCGCAGTATGCAACCGCCACCAAGTGACAAAGGTGCCGCAATCGATGAGAGTCGACATCCCAAGACAAGGTCAGTGAAGTTGAAGCCGATCCTTGAAGGAGGTCAGCCGTGTCACTCGTCCGCGTCCACAACTTCTCGATCTCGCTCGACGGCTTCGGCACCGGCGAACCTCAGAGCCACGACGCGCCGTTCGGTCACGCCGGCGAAAGACTGCACGAATGGATGTTCACGACCCGATATTGGCGCGAGATGGTCGGCGAGCCCGGCGGCACCCGCGGCCTCGACGACGCCTTCGCGCGGCTGCACAACCCCGGGATCGGCGCCGAGATCATGGGTGCCGGGAAGTTCGGCTACCCAGGATGGCACGAGGACCGGGAGTGGAAGGGCTGGTGGGGTCCCAACCCGCCGTTCCACACACCGGTCTTCGTCCTCACCCATCACACGCGTCCGCCGATCGAGATGGAAGGCGGGACGACGTTCCACTTCCTCGACGTGTCGCCCGCCGAAGCGCTTGAGATCGCTCGGGAGGCTGCGGGCGGGCAGGATGTGCGCCTCGGTGGAGGTGCCACCGTGATCCGCGACTTCCTCGCTGCGGGGCTTGTGGACCACCTGCACATCGTGGTGGTCCCGATCCTGCTCGGCCGAGGCGCGCGCCTGTGGGAGGGCCTGGAGGGCCTCGAGAAGGACTATCAGGTCGAGGCCGCCTGCTCGCCCAGCGGAGTGACGCATGTGACGTTCACGCATGTGGCGTGAGCTGTTCGGGCGCGCATTGTCCCTTCGCTCGCGCGTTTCCCGAGGTCAGGCTTAGCGGAGGCGGACGGGAATCGAACCCGCCTGGGAGCTTGCGCTCCCACGTCGGTTTTGAAGACCGCGGGGCCCACCAGGAACCCTGACGCCTCCGCGCCGGAGCATACGCGCATCCGTCGTACGGACCGGGTGGAGCTTTCAGTCTTCCGACCGATGCTCCGAGGGACATGCGGTGGAACACTTCGTACGTCCCTTCGGACGGCACCACAAGACCGGTGAGCGGCGGGCGGGCACCATCCCCGCCCGCCTCCCCCGGGTTCGGACCCCGCGACACGGGCGCCTTCCCCCGCTTCTAGTCTGTGATGGACTACCATGTCGATCGTGCGCCCGCATCGGTCGGGCGCGTGGGAGGCACGACGAGGATGGCGATGACTTCCAAGGTCGAGGTCGTGGTGCTCGGCCTGTTGGCCGAGGACCCCTGCACGGCTACGACCTGCTCGAGCGGTTCCGATCGCGGAGCATGGGGTTCTGGGTGGAGGTGGGCAAGGCATCCGTCTACCAAGCGCTCAAGCGGCTGGAACGCGAGGGCTCGATCACGGGCAAGGCCCAGGAGGGCAGCGAGGGCCCGGACCGGCGCATCTTCCGGATCACCAGGGCAGGTCGGGACCGGCTCCGGCGCGGCCTGACCGAACGGTTCGCGTCGCTGCAGCCGTACGAGACCGACGCCGGATTGGCGATGGGGTTCGCGCAGCTGCTGTCGGCGACCGACGCGCGCAAGGCAGGCGAGGCGCGGGAGCGATCGGTTCGGGATCTCCTCGAGGCCCTGAACACGGAACTGTCCCGCACGGCGTCCGGACACCGGACCCGCGCGTGCGGTCGCGACCGCCATGCTCCAGCGGCAAGCTGCGTTGGCGAAGGCTGAGCTCGCATGGCTCAAGACCTTTCGATCGGCGACCCCGCCACCGCCGATGATCGACCGCTCGGCGCTGTCGGGAGGCCGGACGTAGCATGGAACGAACCATGGAAGCCGCATTCTTCGACCTCGACAAGACGATCATCTCGCGGTCGTCCTCTCTTGCGCTGTCGCGTCCCCTGTACCGCGCGGGCATGGTGTCGCGCGGTCAGCTCATGCGAGGCGCCTATGCGCAGCTCGTCTACCTGCTCGTGGGCGCCGACGAGCAGAAGATGGAGCGCCTCAAGGGCGCCTTGCTGGCCCTGACCAAGGGATGGGACCGGACCCAGATCGAAGACCTCGTGCGCGAGGTGCTCCTCGAGGTGATCGACCCGTACGTATATCAGGAGGCCTTGGACCTGATCGCGCTGCACCGCTCCGAAGGCCGCAGCATCTACATCGTGTCGTCCTCTCCAGAGGAGGTCGTGCGGCCGTTGGCGCGCCACTTCGGCGCCAGCGGTGTCATCGCCACCCGCGCCGCCGTCGATGCGGCCGGTCGCTACACCGGCGAGCTTGCCTTCTACGCCTATGGGCAGCTGAAGGCTGATGCGATCGTGGCGCTCGCCCGGGCGGATGGGCATCGACCTCGAGGGCAGCTACGCCTACAGCGATTCGGCCACCGACGTGCCCATGCTGGCCGCGGTCGGCCACCCCATCGCGGTCAACCCCGACAAGGGCCTGCGTCGACAGGCCGAGGAACGGGGATGGGAGATCAGGGACTTCCGGCGATCCGGTACGACTGCGCAGCCGCATCGCCGGCGCGGTGCCACCTCCCAAGGTCAGCATCGCGGCGGCCGTCGGGGCCGCGGCGATCGCGGCGGTGTTGGTCTGGGTGGCGCTCCGCTCACGCGGTCAGCGTGAGCAGGGTCCTGGAACCGGTCTGATACGGACTCCGGTTTGCGCGGATGCGTTGCCGGGTGTACGGTCGAACGGGGTGCCGAAAGGTATCCGCGAGGGGAGCAGAACCCACGCGCGAGTCATGCCGCGGGAGGCATGCTCAGGACCCGGTGGCGGGTCGCCGCCGGCTCCCGAGCACGTGCAGACGAGACGCTTGATACCTGCTCCTCTCGCACTTCTTGTCCGGGTCTGGGGGCTCAGGTCTCGCGCCACCCGGTCGTTCCGGCTGCGGCTAGCATCAGACTCGTGAAGACCCGCATCCTGCTCGTCGAGGATGAAGCCTCGATCTCGGAACCTCTGGCGCAGCATCTGGAGCGTGAAGGGTTCGAGCCGATCGTTGCGGCATCGGTCGCTGCCGCCAGGGATGCCTTCGAGCAGGCCGCTCCAGAAGTCGTGCTGCTGGACGTGATGCTTCCCGACGGCGACGGGCGAGACCTCTGCCGCGAGATCCGTGCCGGCTCTGACGTCGTCATCGTCATGCTCACCGCCCGCGGCGAAGAGGTCGACCGGATCGTCGGTCTGGAGCTCGGCGCTGACGACTACGTCGTGAAGCCGTTCTCCGCAGGGGAGCTCGTCGCCAGGATCCGTGCGATCCTGCGGCGCGGCAGGGCGGACGGTGTGCGGCGTGCCCCCATCACGATCGGCGATCTCTCGCTGGATCCCGGCCTCCCGCCTGGTGTCCAAGGGTGATGTCCCCGTCGAGCTCGCCGCCAAGGAGTTCGATCTGCTCCGGGTGCTCATGTCGCGGGCGGGCGAAGTCGTGGGTCGTGAGGAGATCATGGACGAGGTCTGGGATCCGCATTGGTTCGGGCCCACGAAGACGCTCGACGTGCACATCTCCTGGCTCCGAAAGAAGGTCGAGGACGATCCGGCCTCGCCGCGGTACATCACGACCGTTCGCGGGGTGGGGTTCCGGTTCGCGACCGTTGCGGACATGCCGGGTGAGCCCGATGTGGACGAGCGATGAAGGTCCGCACCAGGCTGGTCGCCTCGTTCACCTACGTGCTGCTCGTGGTGATCGTGGCGCTGACGGTGCCGCTGGGCATCGTGCTTCGCGACCGAGCGCGATCCGAGCTGGAGGCGGTGGCGCTGACGAACGCCCAGACGATCGCCGCGCTGCTCGACGGTGAGCGTCTCGACGCCGGCCGTCCCGGGATCGGCTGACGACAGACATCGAACGATACGCGCAGGACGTCGGCGGCCGGGTGGTCGTGCTCGACCCCGGCGGGATCGTGGTCGCAGATTCGCGACGGAGAGGACCTTGGTCAGGACTTCGCCACCGACGGGCGCCCCGAGGTCGGCCAGGCCCTGGCGTCGGTGGCTTCAGCAGGTGTCCGGAACAGTCAGGACGAAGGCGGTGACATCGTCGTTGCGGCCGCGCCGGTGATCGATGCCGGGGATCTGATCGGCGTGGTGCGGACCTCGCGCGACGTGACCCAGGTGCAGCGGAACGTGACGCGGGCCACGATCGCGATCGGGGTCGTGGCCGTCGCCGGTCTGGCCGCCGGGCTGGTGCTGGCCTTCGTGCTCGCCGGCTCGCTCGCGCGGCCGCTCTCGCGGCTGGCGGCGGTGGCGCGCACGCCTCGGGCATGGCGACCTCACCTCTCGTGCCGGTGCGCTCGAGGGTGGCGACGAGGTTCGCCAGCTCGGCGGGATCGTTCGACGAGATGGCCGATCGTGTGGAGCGCACGGTGCACGCGCAGCGCGAGTTCGTGGCGAATGCCTCCCACCAGCTCCGGACGCCGCTCACCGGCATGAAGCTCCGGCTCGGCTCGGCGATCGCCGAGACGCGCGATCCCAGCCATCCGGGTCGAGCTTCGCGCTGCCGAGCACGAGGTGGACCGGCTCGCGGGCATCGTCGAGCGCTTGCTGGTGATGGCCGGGAGATCGAAGAAGGGCCAGGAGACGCACGTCGATGTCGCCGACGCGCGGAACGAGCGGTGGAACGATGGCGCGAACGAGCGTCGAACGCGGGTGCCGACGCTCGACGACGGAAGGCGAGGCCGTGGTGGCGCTCGCCAATCCCGACGACCTCGACCAGGTGCTCGACGTGATCGTGGACAACGCCATCGCGTACGCGCCCGGGCCGATCGAGCTGCGAACCGAGCGCAACGGATCGAGCGCGCTCTGACGCTGCGAGGACCACGGAGCCGGGATCCCGGGCGACGAGCTGCCGCGAGTGACGGAACGGTTCTACCGCGGCCGGAACGCGCCGGCGGGCGGGTCTGGGCTCGGCCTCGCCATCGCGAAGGAGCTCGCGGAGAAGTGGGGAGGCAGCATCGGGGTCTCGAGCGCCGATGACGGCACGCTCGTCGAGGTTCGGCTGCGGTCGGTCGAGGGCTTTGCCAACCCTTAACCCGAGCCCTGGCTATCCTGGCCAGTGAAACGGATCATGTTGATGGTGGCCCTCGGGTTCATGGGCGTGGTCGGTGCCGTCGCGCTGACCGTGGGCGCCCTGGCGTTCGCGGGGGACGACCTGGGCAGTGTCGTGCAACCTGCGCTGTCTACGCCGGATCCGAGCCTCTCCCCGTCGGAGACGCCTCGATCTGTCGCCGAGCAAGTCGGCGAGCCCTTCTTCCGCCGAAGGCCGCGATGACCATGGTTCGGCCAAGGGCGACGACGGCCCCGATGGTGGTGGCCAGGGCGGCTCTGGCTCTGGAAGCGACGGCGAGGACAACGGCTCGGGCGAGGGTTCCAGCGGCAGTGGTTCGAGCGATGATCCACGAGGCTCGGGTTCCGGAGGCTCTGACGACGGTGACGATCGGAGCGGCGGGGGTCCGGAAGAGTCCGACGATGACGATGACGCCGACGACGACTCGAGCGGGTCGGGTTCGGGTGGATCAGACCGGACTGACTCAGGTGGCGACTCCGGCTCCGGCGGTTCGGGCTCGGACGACGATCATTCTGACGACGACGACTGAGACTTAGCCACTTCTTAGCCATCACCTGACCGGTGGCTCACCTTCTCCCTTCTAGCGTGGTCATCGTCAGCACGTGTACGGCGACGAGGAGGACGGGATGAAGGCACGGAAGATCTTGAGCATCATCACCGCGGTGGGCTTCGCAGCCCTCCTCACGGGGGGCGCGATCGCGGTGGCGGGCAACGCCCCGTCACCCAGTGGGGCAACGGTCACGGAGACGCCTTCTGCCTCCGACGACGCGACCGAGACCCCCGAGGCCCCGTCGGACAGTCCGTCGGCCGATCCGTCCGACGATGACGGTACGCCAGACCAGGGCCACGGCGACAACAACGGCCACAACAACGACAACTCGGGACACGGCGGCGACGACGACAGCTCCGGACCCGGGTCCGGCGACGACGACACCGAGAGCTCGGGACCGTCTGGAAGCCCGTCGCCATCTGACGACGACGGCAACTCGGGCCACGGCAACTCGGGACATGACGACGACGAGGCTGACGAGGACGAGAACGATGAAGACGAAGACGAGAACGATGAAGACGAAGACGAGAACGACGAAGACGAAGACGAGACGACGAGGACAGCTCTGGACACGGCGGCTCGGACGACGACTGACCGTCGACCGAAGCGCTCCCCCCGCACGAGCCGGCAGCGATCCGCTGCCGGCTCTTGCGTATGTGGTGAGGCCGGGACGATCAGCCGACGCCTGCGACCGCCACGAGCTCGAAGTGCATGCCGTCGGGCACCGTCCAGAGGCCGCCCCACGTGAACCCGCTCGCCTTCATCGCTGAGACCAGCACCGGGGGCTGGTGAGGCTGGGCCCCGTAGGGGTTGGAGATGGAGTTGATGTCCACCGCCGCTCCCCACGAATGGTGTGAGATGGCCGCGGTGGGCATGCGCAACACCATGCGCGCGTTGTAGCACCCGGCGAAGTTCCGGACGGCTCCCGAGTGTCCCTGGTTCCGAAGCCGGTTCATGGCCCGGATCAACGGTCGGAACACCAGTTCGTGACATGTGAAACGTCCCAACAGCGGCACGTTCCTGGACACCAGGTGTCGGTGCACGAACGAGGGATGCATGCGGAGATACCCCGGGCGCTGCGGGTCGGGGTAGGCCGCGAACTCTCCGAATCCTTCCTTCATGAGGACGGGGGGCCACACCGCGTCACCCTGCCGGCGGAAGTCTGCGTGGCCGGGCTTGCGAACGCGCGGACGATAGCCGGGGCCCAGCAGCGGATCGATCTTCCGCGCGAGCCGCGATTCGGTCGGCTGTCCGTTCATGTCGAGCAGCGCGAACCGGTCGTGTTTGACCCCCACAGACCGGCCCACGTCCCTGGCGACCATGAGCTCGCTCCACGAGGCCACCTCGTCCGGCACGATCGCGCCGATCGTGAGGCGGTGACGGCCTCGGAGCACCACCCGGTCGCCGACGCGAAGCCGGCGCAGGGCGGCACTGGACTCGCCCATGATGGCCCGCCCCCGGCGCAAGGTGTCGGTGAAGATGTCGCGCCATGCGGCCGGCAGGAACGGCGTCATGCCGCGGACGTTGGTGGCCATGACCTCGAGCGGGATGCGGTAGGGAGCCGAGGCGGCGTCGACCACGGTGCCGCTGGCCCGAACCGACCTGGTCATCCACAGCGTGTCGCCGGCCACCACCACCACCCGTTCCACGCCGGCGAGCCGGCCGAGCTTGGGCGTCAGACCCGGGGGCAGGCCACCGGTCCGCCACATGAGGTAAGCGGGTGGGACCCACGTGCCGCTGACCGCCTGCGGGACGCTGCCGACGGCAGCGGGCATGGGCACGGGGCCGGGTACCGAAAGCCAGAGGAACGCCGCGACCGCGATCAGCAAGGGGCGTGAACGGTGCAACCGGACCATAGACCCACTCTCGGGGAGGTTGGAGGTCCGACGATGGTACCCCGGGCTCAGCCGTTGGCGGCCGGGTGTTCCAGGAGATCAGCCAGGCGCTCCGCGCGTTCGGCCGCATGACGCGGCAGGCCGGCTGAGACCGACCCGGCGATCTGGGCGAGCTCGCGCTCAACCGCCGGCCCCAGGCGGCCGGAGCGGTCGCGCACCAGGGGGTCCAAACGCGCGACCGCTCGCTCGAGCCGCTTCATGGCGGCCACCAAGGGGTTGGTGCGCCGCCGATAGTCGTCGAGGCTAATCACCTGTGCCATGACGACATCATGAACCACCGGTCTGACATGCGATCCAGCGACGTGCAACGGGGGCCTAACCCGCGGCATCTACCCCCGTCGGCATCAACCGGAGCGGAAGGGGTCGCGGCATGCGCACGCGAACGCTGCTGGTCACCGTGACCCTCGGCGCTGGCCTGGTTGCGCTCTCGCCCGGCGGAGCGCGAGCGGGCGGCTCGTGGATCGAGTTCCCGGCGGATCGAGGCGTGGTCGGCACCTCCGTCACGGGGGTCGGTCACTTCGGCGAGGGGCAACAACTGCCCGTCAGTGCTGGGCCGTGGTTCGCCAGGCTCAGCTCCGACGGACCGGACGGGGTGTCCATCGCCCTGGGCTCCGTCTCGATCGGGGAGTCGAACTTCTACGGGTGGAAGGCGACCGTGTCCTTCACGGTGCCCGACGTACCGACTGGGGAGTACTGGCTCCACATCGTCAACGCCCAGGGGGACGGCGTCGGTGATTTGATCGGTGGGGTCATCCTGGTCGCACACACGCCGCTGGAAGCACAGCTCTGGTCCGCATCGGAGAAGGCCGAGCGCCAGCTCGCGGACCGGGAGCGAGAACTCCGAGCGGCGCAACAACGCGAGGAGCAGCTTCGGGTCGATCTGGCCGACCGAGGAGCAACGATCGATCGCCAGGCGCAACGCCTTGCCGACGTGGGTGCTCGCTCAGCGACCCTGGAGGCTGAGCTCGCGGCTCTGCGGGCCGCCGACGAGACGCCGAGCCCAGTTCGGCCGATCTCGTTGCTCAGTGCGGTCATCGTGGCCCTCACCGCGACCGCGTTCGCGTTCGGCCGCCGACGGTCGGCGATGGAGGCCGCCGAGCTCCGCGCTTCAGGCGACGCGGACGCTGGTGACGGGCGCGAGGCGCTCGTGAACGCTGAACCAGGTCCCGCCCGCGTCGGCTGAGCCGAACACGGCGCCGCTGGTGGCCCCGAAGTAGAGCTGCAGATCCTGACCCTGGCCGGTGCCACCGAAGGCCTGCCGGTAGACGGTGAGGAACGCTTCGTGGTCGGGCAGGCCGTCACCGCTCGCCGCCCAGGTTTCGCCGGCGTCGCGCGTGACGTACACGCGGACCTGCTCCTCGGGGGTGACCCGGTCCTCGGCGCCCACCAACGGGATCACGAACGCCGTGTCGGGGTCGGCCGGGTCGATCGCCAGGGGGAACCCGAACCCGCTGGGCAGGCCCTGTTGGATCTCATTCCAGCTCGAGCCTTCGTCGTCGCTGCGGTACACGTTGCCGTGGAACTGCATGAACAGCCGCTCCGGCCGCGCAGGCGCCCGGTGCATGTTGTGAACGCAGAGTGCGTTGGTGCCCTCGCGTTCTTCCTCAGGCATGTACTCCGGGACCATGCCCTTGAACCCGGAACGCCACGTCTGCCCACCGTCGTCGGTGATCCAGACTCCGGCGGCGCTGACCCCGACCGCGAGGCGCTGAGGGTCGCCGGGCCACGGGCAGATCGAATGCAGCGCGAGCCCGCCGGCTCCGGGCTGCCAGTCGCCCGCTTGGTGCTCCTTCCAGAGGGCATCGTTGAGCGACCAGGACTCCCCGCCGTCGGTGCTGGTGAACAGCGCCGCCGGGGCGACGCCGGCATACAGGAGACCATCGGCCTCGCCGGCCTTGATGAGCCATATGCGTTCCAGCGAGGTCTCGCCGTCCTCGGGGAAGGCAGGACCTTGCGCCTGGTGCCACTCGCCCGCCGGGTCGCCGTCGGTGTACATGAGGCGAGGTCCGTAGAAACCCGACGTGACGGAGGCGAACAGACGACCGGACCGTGGGTCGCGCATCGCGAACTCCACGACGTCGCCGGCGAACGCGCGGGTCGCCACCGCGAACGGCCGGCCCGCGGAAGGCTCGCCTTCCAGGACGAACAGGCCCTTCTTGGTGCCGACGAGCAGCTGGGTCATGGGATGTCCTTTCGTTCTGGTCGCGGCGCGGGCCGCGCTGGCGATGAGCCGCCGGAGATCGACGGCAGCACCTGGAGCACGTCGCTCTGGGAGACCGGTGTATCGCCGGCACTGCCGCTCGAGGCCCGTTCACCGTTCACGAACACGTTCACATGAGGCCGGACCCGGCCTCGTTCGTCCAGGATCCAGCCCTGGACGGTGGGGAAGCGCTGTTCGAGCTCGCGCAGCACCTGGCCCACGGTGTCGCCGGGCAGCTCGTGGCTGCCCGTGCCACCGGTGCGCTGGGACAGCGGCGCTCGAAGCTTGACCGTGGCCATCAGGTCATGAGCCTACCCGGATGCACCGAGAGGTTTCGAGGCACAGAAGCCCTCGGCTCATCCATCGGCTCACATGAACGGCGTGTCGCGCGGCTTCTCGACGCGCAGCGGCGTGCCCTCGGGAAGCAATGGCTCGAGCTCGTCGGCGAACCGCTCGAGGCTGGGCACGCCGTTGGGCAGGGCCAGCAGATAGCGATCGTCGACGATCCCGAGGGTCTCGCCGAGCTCCCGCGAGACCAGCAGCTCGCTCCAACCGATCGCCTCGTCCGGCGCGATCGCGCCGATCACGACCCGTCGGTTGTCGAAGACCATCGTGCCGCCCACGCCGATGCCTCGGAGCGCGGCGCTGCGTGTGGAGATCACGCCTTCGCCACGGTCGAGCGCGCCGATCACGGCCCCTCGGATGTCCTGGCGCAGGAACGGTTCGTACTCGAGGGGGTTCACGGCGAACGCGTCGATCGGGATCGCGAACGAGGCGGCTGGCTCGTCGACCACGTTGCCGCCGGCATCGGTGGACCTCGTCATCCAACGGGTGTCGCCGGCGACCACCGCCGTCGAGGTGAACAGCGGCAAGGTTCGCACCCGCGCCCGGAAATCCGTCGCGAACCCGCCGGAGATCCACGCCAGATAGGCAGGAGGCGTCGGGGCGGGGGTCTGCTGGACTTCGGCGGCGGGATCGGCGCCGTTCTCCTGGGTCCCTGCCTGGGCTGCACCATCGAGGGCAGAGTTGGCCTGCGGGGCCAGGAACGTGTACGCGAGCGTTCCCGCGACCGCGAGGGCCAGCAGCGCCAGGAAGGTTCGTTGACGCCGAGGCGGCGCGGCAGCGCTCGTCATGCCCGAAGCCTACGTCCCGGGGACGCTCACGAACTAGGCGAGTTGCGCTCCCGCGAGCGTGAGCGCAGGCTGTCGGAGGCCGGACGAGGAGGGATCATGTCGGAGCATGGGATCGACTACGACTACACCGGGCTGCACGCGTTCGTGTTCATCGATCAGGTGGACCCCGGGACGAACATCCGAACGGTGATCGACGATCTTCGATCGTACGGGCCTCCGCCCGACGGACCGGTCATGTTCGCCTCCGAGATGGTGGGCAGCTCGATCGGCTTCGCGCACGTCCGCGTGGAAGACGGTGACCTTGCGGGGCTGCAGGACCTGATCGCGGGCGGACTGTGGGAGCGGGGGGTCCACTGCCGGTACTGCATCGAGGTCGACTACGCGCACGACGAGGCTCGGCGCAAGGCGGTGAAGCGGAGCACGCCTGAGATCATCGCGATCGTGCGTGTTCGCACGGCTCGCGGGCGGCTGGCGGACGTGCTCGGCGAGCTCTTCGATCCCCACGGCCCGGTGGCGGACACGTTCAAGGGTGCATCGGTCGTGACGGGGGACACCGACATGTTGGTGCAGCTCGGCGCCGAGGACTACCAGACCGTGGCCGACGCCGTGTACGGGCCGCTGCAGTCGATCGACGGCATCACCAACACCAACACGGCGTTCACCGACGCCCGACGCTACTGAGGTGAGCGCCGCGAGGCGCTACTGACGGCCGCGAGCGCATCGTCGGCCATGGCGACGCCGACCTGATCGCCTTTGGCCTCACGGATCCGACGCACCTCGCGCCAGGCACGCATCGCCTCCGGAACATGCCCCGCGCTCGCCCACACGTCGGCCCTGCCGGCCATGGCATCCGCTCGCAGGTTGGAGAAGTCGGTTCGAGATGCGCGCTCCACAGCCTCGTCGGCGAGCGCCGCGGCCATGGCCGGGTCGCCGGCAGCGGCGGACGCGCGGGCGGCCTCGGTCCGCCAGCCGACCTGCACCTCCAGGTCGTAGGCGGCGGCGGCGTCGCCGGCGGCGCGGGCGATGCGCCCCGCTTCCTCGTGGCGACCGAGACGGTTCAAGACCCGGGCAAGGTCGCAGGCCAACAGCGACGCATTGGCGATGTCGCCCTCCCTGTCGAAGAACGCCTGCGCTTCCCGGAATGAGGACTCCGCCTCTTCCAGGCTGCCTTCGAGCTCGGCGATGTGGCCCACCACGACCGTCACGGTCGCCAGCCAGCGTTCCTGTCCCAGGTCCGAGAAGGCATCGATCGCGAGCTGTGCCTCGGCCCGGGCTTCCTCGAATCGACCGAGTGTGCCGAGCAGATCCGCCTGGACCGAATGGCCCACCGCGGCGGTCACACGATCGGATCCCACCGTGGTCAGCAGCTCCCGCACCCGGTTGAGCGCCTCGGGGAAGGGGGTGTCGCCACGAACGAGCGCGAGGAACAGGTAGATCGCAGCCTGGGCGGCTTCGCGACGGTTGCCCGCCCGTGTCGCGACCTCCAGGGCACGCTGGGCCGCCTCCAACATCTGCGCCGCGCTCCCGTCCAGCCAGCCCACCAGCGCCTCTATCCCGATCGCGCCGGCCAGGCTCCGATCCTCGCCGGATGCCGCCAGCACCTTCCCGCTCCGCTGGGCGGTCTCACTGAGCTCCGCCAGCGTGATGGTGTCGGGCTGGGTCAGGAATCGCAGGTTGGCATCCATCAGCGCCAGTCGCGCGCGTAGGACCTCGTCGCCGGCGGCTTCGACGTCCTCGTGGGCGGCGCGCAGGACGGCCGGCGTCCGGCCGGTGGCGCCCGAGTCGATCAACGAGTCGAGCAAGAGCAGCCTGCACTCGGCCCGCGTCCGGGCGTCGGGCGCCAACTCCGCGGCGCGCGCCAAGAGACGTTCGGCGGCCGGGGCGTCTCCGCGCCCCGCGGCACGGCGGCCTGCGGCGCCCAGGCTCTGGGAGGCCCTCCCCGCCAAGGCCACGAGCCTGGGGTCGTGGGAACCGAGCTCGCGCAGGTATCCGTGCGATCGCGCGAGGTGATAACCCACGATCTCCTGATACTCCTCGGCGCGCGAGCCCAGGCTGACCTCCAGCCAGTCGGCGAACCGTTCGTGCAGGTCGGCGCGAGTGGCTTTGGGCAAGCTCTCGTATGCGGAATCGCGCACCAGCAGGTGGATGAACTCGTACGGGTCTCCACCTGGTTCCGCCCCCTCCCCGGCTCGGAGCAGCTCGCGTTCGCACAGGCGTGCCAAGGACTCGGGGATCGCTGCGACGAGGCCGCCGGGCACCAGGGCCTCCAGCTCGCCGATCGAGAAGACCTTGCCGATCACCGAGGCGTGCAGCAGCACCGAACGCTCCTCGGCGGGCAGGCGATCGAGCCGGGCCGCCAGCAGCGCCGCCAGGCTGGGGGGTGTTGCGATGCTCGACAGATCGGAGGACAGGGTCCAGCCGTCCTGGCCTTCGCTGAGCGACCCTTGCTCGACCAGCATCGCGACGTACTCCTGCAGGAACAGCGGATTGCCTCCACCGGCCTCGGCCAGACGCTCTGCGACCGCGGGCTGGAGCGAACCGCCCACCAGGTTGGCGGCCATGGTCGCGCTGTCGTCCATGGAGAGCGGCTCCAGCAGCGTGGTGAGGGCGTGCATCGTGCCTCCGCTCCAGTCCGGGCGTCGTTCCAATAGCTCGGGCCGGGCGGTGCACACCAGCGCGAGCCCCACGCCGTGCACCCGCCGGGTCAGCTCGTCCAATAGATCCAGGAACGTGGGCTCACCCCACTGCAGGTCGTCGAACACCAGCACCAGCGGCCGCCTGGCGGCCAGGGTCTCGAAGAAACGCCGGATCGCCCACAGGGTCTGCTCCGGTGCGGGGGTGGCCCCCGAGAGCCCGATCGCCTCCGCGAGGATGCCGGTGATGCCGTCGGGGTCGGGACCCATCAGCGCTTCCAAGGTCGCACGCGCCTCATCGGGCTCGGCGCCTGCCGGCAGGCCGGCCGCCTGGCCGACGGCTTCCGCGATCGGATAGAACGTGATGCCTTCGCCGTAGGGCAGGCAGCGGCCACGTAGGACCTGGGGCTGCGAGCCGAGCCTCGCCACCAGCTCCTCGGCGAGCCTGGTCTTGCCCACGCCGGGGTCGCCCATGATCGTCACGAGCTGGCAGCGGCCCGTTCCGATCGCTCGCTGACACACCTGGGCGAGCAGCGAGAGCTCGTCCTCGCGGCCTACCAGGGTGCTGCCTGCCCGGCGGACGGCGCTGCCCTCGGCGACCGAGGTCAGCACCATAGGCACGATGGGGTCATCGAAACCCTTCATCTCGAGGGGCTCGCCGGGTTCGACGTCGACGACATCGCGCACCAGGCGGTAGGTGTCGGGGCCTAGCAGGATCTGGCCGGGCTCGGCGGCTTGCTCCAGCCGGGCCGCCAGGTTGACCGGGCTTCCGGTGACGAACGAGCCCTGCCCCGAGCTGCCCACCACCACCTCGCCGGTGTTGACGCCGGTCCGCGCCTCGATGCGCACGTCCCACTCGGCGCTGAGACGATCGTTCACTCCGGCGAGGGCAAGGCGCATCTCGTCGGCGGCCCGCACAGCACGCAGGGCATCGTCCTCGTGCACGTGAGGGATCCCGAACACCGCCATCACCGCGTCGCCGATGAACTTCTCGACCGTGCCACCGTGTCGCGTGACCACCGTGCGCATCTCGTCGAAGTAGCGAGCCATGACCTGGCGGAGGGTCTCCGGTTCGATCCGTTCACCCATGGCGGTGAACTCGACCACGTCGGTGAACACCACGGTGACCGGCCGCCTCGATCCCCCGGCCGGATCGGGCGCGAGCGTGCCAGCGAGTGGCGCCGCACAATACGGGCAGAACCGTGCGCCGTCGGGCGCCGCCTCACCGCACGCCGGGCAGTCCATGCGTGGAGTATGCGCCCCGAGGATGTGTCGCGGGTCACGGTTCATCCCCCGGACAGCGCCCGCGGCATCCCCGGTCGTGATCGCGGAATCGGCCGGTCTGGGGATTACGCGGCCCGCCGGAGCCGGGGTAGTCTGCGCCTCCGTTCGCTGCCGGTCAGTTCTCGGGCTCGGGCGCTTTCCCCCTCCCATCTCGTGGATGCAGGAAAGGAAGGGATCGCCCGTGCACGACGTGGCGACGGTGGTGCTCGCCCTGGAGACCACCGATGTGGCCGAGGAGGTCATGCACTTCCTCGATCGGTCCGGACGCGCCCGTGTCGTGGCCACCGCCGCCGACGACCGTCAGCTGATCGAGGCCGTCCGGCAGCTCACGCCCGATGTCGTCATCGCTCAACCGGCGCTGGTCGACCCCGCCGGCGTTCGGGGCACCGCCATCCTGGCGCTCGACACACGCGAGACGGTCTCCTCGCTGCGCACCGCGATCCGGGTCGGCGCCGCCGGCTACTTCCTGTGGCCCGGCGATCGCGACCAGCTCGTCCTCTCGGTTGCCTCCAGCGCCGTCGCTCCTGTGCCCGACGACCGGCGGGCCGTGGTCGTTGCGGTGCACGGCGCCCGCGGCGGGGTCGGCGCCACGTTCATCGCCACGCACCTGGCGGCGGCGTTCGCCAGGCGGGGCTCCTGCGTCGTGCTCGATGCCGACCCGCTCTACGGCGACGTATCGGCTGCGGTCGGCATGCCGACCGAGGGCCTGCACACCCTGGCAGACCTGGCCCCCATGGCCGACGAGCTGGCGTTTGCGCAGCTCGACGAGGCGCTCTGGGAGCACCCGGACGGCTTCAGGAGTCCTGGCCGGGCCCTCACCGGAGCGCTCGGCGGAGATCACCGCCGATGCCATGACACGCATCGTCGACGTCACCGCCGCCGGTGCCGACGCGGTCATCGTGCACCTGCCGCGAGCACTCGACGCCCTGGCGCGGGCGGGTCTGCGATCGGCCGACCGCATCATCGAGGTGCTGTCGCTCGACGTCTTGTCGTTCCGGGCGGCCACTCGTGCGCTCGAGGCGTTCGATCCCATGGGGGTGACGGCCCGCGTCGGGTTCGTGGTCAACCGCGCTTCGCGAGGTGAGATCACGGTCGGCGATGTCGCCAGGGTCTTCGATGCCCAGCCACTCGCGGTCATGCCCGTCGACCGCGGCGTGGGCAAGGCACAGGACCATGGACGGTTGCTGCCAGCGAAGGGCCGGACCGGGCGCCGGTTCGATCGGTTGGCGGCGAGTGTGCTCGAAGCTCCTGCGGACAACGCGCAGCAGGCGGAGGCATCGTGAGCGCCGACCCACTGTCGCTCGTGCGGCGCCGTCTCCGCGAAGAGCTGCGCCAGCGTGTGGATGCCCGCGGGTTGGTCACCGCGCCGCGCACCGAACGCCGGTTGCGCGTCCGTGAGGAGGCGTTGAGCCTGCTGCGGACCAGCGGCGCGATCCTTCCCCAGCGTGAGCTCACGCGAATGGTCAACGAGGTTTCGGATGAGGTCGTCGGGTTCGGTCCGATCGAGTTCCTGCTGAAGGACCCGGACGTGACCGAGGTCATGGTCAACGGACCCGACGACGTGTACGTGGAGCGAGGGGGGCGCATCGAAAGGGCGCCGGAGGGGCTATTCGAGGGGGAGGAGTCTGTCCGACATCTGATCGAACGCATCGTAGGACCATTGGGCCTCCGGGTCGACGAATCATCGCCATGGGCGGATGCTCGACTCCCGGACGGTTCGCGGGTCCACGCGATCGTGCCGCCTCTCTCGCTCCGCGGTCCTGCGATCACCATCCGCAAGTTCTCGCCGGTCCCCATCAGGGCCGACGATCTGGTGGGTGGCCGGTCGTTGGGACCGCGCATGCTGCGTTTCCTGGGTGCGGCCGTTCGCGGCCGAGCCAACCTGGTAGTCAGCGGTGGCGCCGGCAGCGGCAAGACCACCCTGTTGGGGGTCCTCAGCGGTTTCATCCCCGACGACGAGCGTCTCATCACGATCGAAGACGCCGCAGAGCTGCGACTAGCCAAGCCGCACGTGGTCGCTCTCGAAGCTCGCCCGGCGAACGTTGAGGGTCGAGGCCAGGTCACGGTTCGCGACCTGGTGCGTAACGCCCTGCGCATGCGGCCCGATCGCATCATCGTCGGCGAGGTACGCGGGGGCGAAGCCCTCGACATGCTCCAGGCCATGAACACCGGCCATGAAGGCTCACTCTCCACCGCACACGCCAATTCCTGCAGGCACCTGCTGTGGCGGCTGGAGACGATGGCGATGATGAGCGATGTGGACCTGCCCGCGGCCCACATCCGCAACCAGGTCGCATCCGCGATCGATGTCATCGTGCACCTGGCTCGTCTGCGTGACGGCCGGCGCATCGTCTGGGAGATCGCAGCCGTCGAAGGCACGCACCGCGGCGAGCCGGTCGTGACGCCGCTGTTCCGGTTCCGACCGCGCGAAGGCCAGGCAGGGTCGTTCGAGGCCTCGGGCACCGTTCCAGGGGTGGCGACCATGCTGGCCGACCGCGGCGAAGCGATCGACGAATGGCTGTTCGCCCCCGAGGAGGACGCATGAGCTGGCTCGTCGCGGCCCTGTTCGCGGTATCGGCGCTGTGCGCCGAGATGGGGGCTCGGGCATGGCGCCGTGAAGCCCTGCTTGCTCCACTCGTGTCGGCGACCGGGTCGACGGTCGCCTCTGGCTCTGCCGCCCTGGCCGCTCGGCTCAACAGGCGCATCCATCGCCTCCCGGTTGGACGCCATGGGTCGCGGTGGCGGCGATCGCCGGCCTGGTGCTGCGCGGCGTGATCCTGGGCGTCCTGGCGGGCGTGTCGGTCGGGTGCGCCTGGGCGATCCGCGCTCGCAGGCAGCGTGGGCAGGCGGCGGCGCGTCGCGACGAGCAGGTCGCCGACGCCGTCCGGGCCATGTCGTCGTCGCTTCGGGCGGGCATGTCCATGACCCAAGCCATCGCGTACGCCGAGGGGGAGAGCACGCCTCCGCTCCGGACCTCGCTGGAGGCGATGAACCGCTCCCTCCAGCTGGGTGAGCCGTTCGACGACGCGCTCGACCGATGGTCGGGACAGGTCGACACCGACGACGCGCGCCTGGTCACGGGTATCCTTCGGCTGCACCGGCGCAGCGGCGGCGACCTGCCTGCCGTCCTCGATCAGGTGGCGGCCACGTTGCGCGAACGACAGGCGGCGGCCGGCGAAGTGCGAGCCCTCACCGCCCAGGCGCGCCTGTCCGGAACCATCCTGGGCGTTTTGCCCGTGGGGTTCTTCGCGTTCTTGTGGCTCACGTCTCGGGACCAGATCGAGGGCGCGTTCCAGAGTGCGGCCGGTATCGCCGCTCTCGCGGTCGGCGCGCTTCTGGAGGGACTGGCCTTCTTCTGGATCCGCCACTTGCTGGAGGTTCGATGAACGCCGAGGTCTCGGCCGCGATTGGGCTGGCCTGCGCCGCCGCGGCGTGCGTCGCCGCCGGGCTCCGGCTCGCCGTGCAGGGCGGCGCCCGGCATCGTCTTCCTCTTGCCCGGTCGGCGCAGGCCTCACAGCGCACGCTCGGTGCCCGGCTCCGTGGGTCGTCGAACGGGATGCGATGGGGCGCGTGCTGCCTGCTGGCCGTCGCGCTCCTGCCGCTGTGGCCCCTGCCGTTGGTCGTGCCGATCGGTGTCGGCGTCGCGGTGCTCGTCCGTCGAGTAGCGGCCGGCCGCGCCCGACAGCGCTATCTGCGAGCCGTCGACGCGGAGATGCCTCAGCTGCTCGATCTGCTCGCGGCCGGTTCGTCAGCCGGGCTCGCCGCCCCGCTCGCTCTCAGGCGAGCGACCGACGGGTTGCGCGGCCCCTTGGTCTCCGAGATCGGCTCGGTCATCGGCGCGGTTGACATGGGTGGCCGATGGCGCGATGAGCTCGGCGCGCTCACGGAACGACTCGATCTGCCCGACCTCCGACGAGCGGTGGCGGTGCTGACACGAACGGAGACACTGGGTTCCTCCCTCGAGGAGGCCACGGCCGAGCTGGCTGCGGCCGTCCGGGGCTCGCGACGGGCCGCCGTCATGGAGCGCGCCCGCGCCGCGCCGGTCAAGATGCTCTTCCCGCTCGTGTTCCTCGTCCTCCCCGCGTTCCTCCTCCTCACGGTGGTCCCGGTCCTCCTCACCACCGTGCAGTCGATCCGCTGACCCAAGGAGGTGAACGATGCTGTACCTGTACAGCCTGTGGTTCCGCGCCGCCGGCAGTCTCCGCCGGAGTCCGCCGCGAAGATGGGCAGACCACGGCGGAGTACGCGCTGGTCATCCTGGCTGCCGCTGCGGTCGCCGTGGTCCTGATCGCCTGGGCCCGCTCGTCGGGCAGGCTGCCGGCATTCTTCGATCAAGTGATCGATTCGGTGATCGGAGATGCGGGTGCCGCCTGATCCGGTGCCCTGCCCCGGTTCGTTCTGGTGGCATCGCGGGCGCGTGCACGACGAGTGCGGGACCGCGGCGGTCGAGTTCGCGCTCGTCCTGCCGTTGGTGCTCACGGTCACCCTCGCGTTGCTCCAGGTGGGGTTGTTGGTCCGTGATCGGCTCCTGGTGGAGTCGGCGGCGCGCGCTGGGGCGCGCGCCGCCGCCGTCCACGACGATCCTGGCCGGGTGCGGACCGCGGTGATCGGAGCGTCCGCGACGCTCGATGCTGCGGCCGTCACGGTGGACATCGCCCGGCTGGGCGAGCGCGGCGACCCGGTCACCGTGTCGATCGGCTATCGGTCCGTGGTTCGCGTGCCGCTGGTCGCATGGCTCTTCGGCGACAGCGTCGCGATGGATGCGGCCGCGACCGACCGGCAGGAGTTCGGGTGAACGGTGCCGGACGCACCGGCGAACGCGGCTCGGTCACGGTGGTCACCGCCGCTATCGCAGGTGTCATGGTGGCCCTCACGTTGTTCACCGCCGACCTGGGCGCCGTGCTCGTCGCGCGTGAACGAGCGCGCGCTTCGGCCGATGCAGCGGCGCTGGCCGCCGTCCAGGAGCTCGCGCTGCCCTCGTCGGGCACGCCCGAGCAGCATGCGTCTGACTACGCCCAGCGCAACGGCGGCAGCTTGGTGACGTGCGAATGCCCAGCGGGATCGCGCGAGGCGACCGTCCGGGTACGGGTGGCGATCGGGCACCTGTTCCTGGTGCCTGCCGGGCGCACGATCGAGGCCACCGCGCACGCCGTCATCGATCTGCCCGGCGCGTGACCCGGAGGCGATGGTCAAGCTACTTGACTAATCACCCAGTGGCACGAACGAGCCACCGTGGTGATGCCGTCGATGAACAGAACGGGGTCCGGCGACCGCGTAGTCGGACGGGACGCAACTACGGGGTGAGAGCCGCTTCATCCTGGATCGGAGTGGTGAGCTTTCCGGCGCCGGCGCCTCCAGTTCCCAGCGGAGCCGGCCCGGCTCCGAGCCGCGAGAGCTGACGGTCGCTCACAACCTCGTCGACCACGCCGTATGTCTTGGCCTCCTCGGCTGTGAGGATGAAGTCCCGGTCGGTGTCGGCCGCGATCTTCTCGACCGTCTGTCCGGTGTGCTCGGCCAAGATCTCGTCGGCGCGCCGGCGCATGCGCACGATCTCGCGAGCGTGGATCTCCAAGTCCGCCGACTGGCCTTCCATGCCGCCGTGGGGTTGATGCAGCAATACGCGCGAGTTGGGAAGCGCATACCGTTTGCCGGCGGTTCCGGTCGCCAGCAGGAAGGCGCCCGCGCTGGCGGCCTGGCCGACGCAGTAGGTGGCGACCGGGTTCCGCAGGTGCTGCATCGTGTCGTAGATGCCGAACATGGCGGTGGAGGAGCCTCCGGGAGAGTTGATGTACATCGCGATCTCCTTGTCGGGGTCCTCTGCCTGCAGGAACAGCAGCTGGGCAACGATCAGATTCGCCACGTTGTCGTCGATGGGCGTGCCCAGGAACACGATCCGCTCCCGCAACAGGCGGGAGTAGATGTCGAAGGCCCGCTCACCCCGATCGCTCGGTTCGACAACGGTGGGGATGATGGTGTCGGACCGGATCTGCACGGGTCGCTCCTCTCGTTCGGTTGCGGTACCCTGGCAACCGTTCGGTTGCCATAGACAACGCTACGACCGCCGCCGCCCCTTGGCAACCAAGGGGTTGCGACATTCGACGCGGGTTCGACGAGGAGCAGCAGCACGATGCACGAACCGATCCGACGCCAGGTGACCTTGGCTGCTTCCCCTGATGAAGTCTGGCGCGCCATCACCGACGCGGATCGCCTTCAGCTCTGGTTCGGGGCACCGGTGAAGCTGGACCCACGACCCGGAGCGCCCATCAGCGTCCACTGGCCCGACAGGTCGACGAGCCGGGGGTTGGTGGAGGTCGTGGAGCCTCCACGGCGGTTCGTCTTCCGCTGGCGATCGATCGCCGGGGCGGGCCTGACGCTCAGGGTCGGCGACCCCACCCGCGTCGAGTTCACGCTCGAGCCTGTCGACGGCGGTAACCGCACCGTGGTGACGGTCACCGAGCACGACGCACCGCTGCCCGGCCGGCCCACGCAGGTGCTGTCGGAGAGCGCCTGATGGGACGGGCCACGTCGTGACAGACCGCCCCGTCGATCGGGTGTTCTTCGCGCTCTCGGATCCCACGCGACGAGCCGTGATCCGATGCTTGTCCGAAGGCGGCCCCGCCACGGTCGGTGCCCTGGCCGGCGAGCTTCCCGTCACGCGTCAGGCCGTGGCCAAGCATCTGTCGCTGCTCGAGGACGCGGGCCTCGTCAGCGCCAGCGCCGATGGTCGCCGACGGACCTATCGCCTCACGCCCAGCCCGCTCTCGGACGCCATGGGCTGGATGGTCGACGTCGGCGCCGACTGGGACGACCGCCTGGGCGCCCTCAAGCGCCTGGTCGAGCGCGGCGACTGAACAGGGCGGCGGGCTCGCTACTCGAGGTCCTTCGCCCGGGGATCGCGTTTGACGGGTTCCCGATAGTCGGGATCGTTGCGGGCAACCAGGTACTCCACCCCGGCCCACATGGACTTCGAGCGAGGGTAGAACCACAGGGGGACCACGATGAGGACGGCGAGACTGATCGCGGTGAGCGGGACGACCGGGATATCGGGGACCGTCAGCACCAGCCCCACGATCAACACCACGATCCATGCCGCGATGCCGGCCGAGTAGTTGAGCACCATCGCCCCTAGGTAGCCCCCCTCTTCCTGCTCGAACCGTAACCGGCAGCGCGGGCACTCCGTCCGCATGTGGAACCACGACGTGAAGATGTCCCGTTCGGCGCAGCGCGGACATCGGCGGCGCAGCCCCCGGACCATGACCCGCAACGATCCGACCTTCGGGTAGAGCGGTTCGCCACCAGCGGTCATCCCACGCTCCGGCTCCAGCGACCCGAACGGGCTAGCCGTCGTAGATCACCCAGAACTTGGTGATCGTCTCGCGGATCACCCAGATGCCGGCCGAGCCCTTCGGCGTCACGAGCACGTCGCCGGGCCCCACGGTGAGCGTCACGCCGTCGGTCGTGACGATGTCGGCGTCGCCTGAGGGGATCGCCCCGGGGGGGTCCACCAGCGGGCTCCAGCTGCCACGTTCTGAAGGGGCCGACCGGATCAGCCTGATCGTCGTGTCCTGCGTCATCTCGCTCATCCGTCCAGGCTACCCCTGGCCGAAGGCGCGGGTCGCGAGGTGGGCGTTCATGGCCCTTCGACGGGTCCCCCAAGTCGCGGACCAGGAGTACAATCGCCCGACCATGACCGCCAGGCGCACTTCGAGGAGCCAGCCCCAACGCACGCCGCTGGGCCGCAACCGGCGCGCCGAGATGGGCGTCATCGACTTCCGGTTGGCCAAGCGAGCGCTCCTTCGTGAGGCGCAGGTGGGGGTCATCGGACTCACCGACATCTGCGATGCCCACCCCGAGCTCATCCGAGCGGCCAGGCACGTGGGCGAACCCACCAAGAACGACTGTCCGGTGTGCGGCAAGGTCAAGCTGGTGCTGCTGGCCTACGTGTACGGCGATGGGCTCGGTGATCAGAACGGCCGAGTGTGGTCGATCGACGACGGTCTCAAGATGATCGCGGCCCACCCGGGCGCGAGCTGTTATGTGGTGGAAGTCTGCACCGAGTGCCAATGGAACCATCTGCACGAGGCACTCACCGCGCGCCGTTCCGCCGCCGGTTGACCCGCTAGGCCGGGGCGGCGGCCCCTTCCTCCACGCATTCGTCACACGTATTGTGACCCTCTGAGCGGTTCCGGCGCAGGCTGCCTCGGTAGGATGGAGCCGTGGCCGACGCCTTCATGCCCTCTGAGCGGGCCAAGCACACCCCCAAGCACGCCCCGTCCAAGACGAAGGGGTTCTTCCGCCGGTTCTGGTGGGTGTTCGTGGCCGTGCCGCTGGTGTTCCTGATTCGGTGTCGGCGACCCTGTTCGTGGCCTACCGTCAGATCGAGCTGCCCGAAACGTTGCCGCCGATCCGGACCAGCTTCCTGTTCGATCGCAACGGCGAGCTCCTGACCTCGCTCCACGGCGCGGTCAACCGCAAGATCGTGGGGCTCGGACAGATCTCGGAGAACCTGCAGCACGCCGTGCTGGCCACCGAGGATGCCGGGTTCTACGACCACCCAGGCATCGACGTGAAGGGCATCATCACGGCCGCCTGGACCGACCTGGTGCAGCAGGACATCGTCGCCGGCGCATCCACGATCACCCAGCAGCTCGTGAAGAACGTCTACGCAGGCCAATACAGAGAGAACCGCAAGGGGGTCGTCGAGTACGTGGTGCCGCCGCGTTCGGTCAAGGAGAAGGTGCGCGAGGCGCTGCTGGCGATCAAGCTCGAGCAGGAGCTGGGCAAGGACCAGATCCTGGCCAAGTACCTCAACACCGTCTACTTCGGCCACGGCGCCTACGGCGCGGAGGCAGCGGCGCAGACGTACTTCGGGAAAGCAGCGAGCGATCTGACCGTGAGCGAGAGCGCCGTGCTGGCCGCCGTGCTGCACGCCCCCAGCCTGTACGACCCGATCAAGAGCACGTTCGACAACAAGTTCCGGCGCGACTACACGCTGGATCAGATGGCGAAGTACGGCTACATCACCTCCGAGGAAGCCGCCAGGCTCAAAGCCCAGGAGTGCTGCGGCATCCCGGAGGATCGGCAGGAGGCGGAATCTCGGATAAACGCTCCGATCCATTCGGAGTACTTCGTCGACTACACGAGGCAGTGGCTGTTCGACAACCCGAAGTTCGGCAGCGCCAGGGTGTACGGCGGCGGTCTGGAGATCACGACCTCACTCGACCTGGGCATGCAGGAGATGGCCGAACGAGCCATCAAGGCGCACCTGCCCAACACCGACTACAACCCAGAAGCCTCGCTCGTCACGATCGACAACAACACCGGCGAGGTGTTGGCCATGGTCGGGGGCTTCAACTGGAAGGAATCGAAGGTCAACCTGGCGACCCAGCCGTGCGAGGGGTGCGGTCAGCAGGCAGGCTCTGCGTTCAAGCCGTTCACGCTGGCCGCAGCGCTCGAGCAGGACTTCTCCCTCGGCGCGTGGTGGCACGGGGCCAACCACGATCTCGATCTCCGATGACCAGTGCGACACGGCGGGTGGAGTGCCCTGGCAGCCGGTGAACGCCGGCGACAGCTCAGCCGGAACGGTCACGTTGTTGGGAGCCACCCAGAATTCCGTGAACACGGTGTACGCCCAGCTCGTCACCGAGCTCGACGGAGGACCCAGCGATGTGGTCGAGATGGCCAGGCGCTTGGGCATCCGGTCCAAGTTGGATCCCTTCTGCTCGATCACCCTGGGGAGCGTCGCCGTGAACCCGCTGGAGATGACCAACGCGTATGCGACGATCGCGAACCATGGCTACCTCAACAAGGCCACCCCGATCTGTGAGATCGCCCGGTCCAACGGTGACGTGTTCCTGAAGACCGAGCCCACCAAGAGGGACTTCGTGCTGCGACCCAAGTTGGCCGATCAGGTCACCTACGCGTTGGGGCAGGTCGTCGCGGGGGGCACCGGTCCGCGGCAACCCTGTATCCCGATTACACCGCGTACGGCAAGACCGGCACCGCGCAGGACAACGTGGCGGCGTGGTTCTGCGGATACACCCAGGAGCTCTCCACCTGCGTGTGGGTCGGCTACCCCCAGGGACCCAAGGCCTTTGGTCAACATCGAGGGAGTGCCCTCCGTCTACGGCGGCACGATCCCTGCGGCCATCTGGCAGGAGTACATGTTGAACGTGATGAACCAGTACTACGACAAGGGCGGGGACCCCTACCCCTATCCGGAGCTCACCGGGTGGCGAGGCCCGTCCGTGGTGGTATCCAGCCCGGCCCCGCCCTCCCCGTCGCCGACGGAGACCGAGAGCCCCGAGCCCATCTGCGACGCCCGAGCCCACGGAAACACCCGAGCCGACCGAGGATCCCACCCCGGAAGACCCTCCGCCGGGAGGAACCTGCTCGTCAGGCGGTCGCGGACCGGGCCGCAGTCTTTCGGGCTGGGCCGGCGCTCGGGAGGCCTGGTGCAGCACCGGTTCCCGACCGGTCGGTGAGCCGTCGTCGACGGGCAGCGTCGCCAGGATGGACGTGCCACGACCCGGTGACGAGCGCACCGTGAACGTGCCGCTGGCCAGCTCTACCCGTTCGCGCATGGAGGCCAGACCCACGCGACCCTGACGCAGGAACTCCCGCGACTCACCCGCGTCGAACCCGCACCCGTCGTCCTCGACCTCGATGCGGAGCTGGGTGGCTTCGGCTTCGACCGTGACGATGACCGACGACGGGTCGGCGTGCTTGCCCGCGTTGGAGAGGGCTTCCTGCACCACCCGGTACACGAGTGTCTCCAGGTCCTCGGAGAGCTCGCTGGGCACCCGGCCGATGAACTCCGTGTGCACATCCGTGCTCTGCCCCGAACCGCTTCAGCGTGTCCCGCAGTGCCGGGATCAGTCCGCGTTCCTCCAACACCGGAGGACGCAGGCCCGACATCAACCGTCGCAGCGCGTCGGCTTCCTCGGCGAGCTCCTCGCGGATCTTGGTGAGGACCTCCATGCCGCGGTCGACCTCACCCGCCTTGATCATGAGCAACGCAGCCTCGAGCGAGAGCGACGCCGCGCTCACGCCTTGGACCGGGCCATCGTGCAGGTCACGAGCCACGCGGTTGCGCTCGGATTCGATGGCCGCGTTGGTGCGCCGCAGCAGCCGCGTGCGGTCCTCGTCTCGGTCCTGCAGGAACTGGAACAGGGAACGGATGGTCTGATCCGCGACCTTGGCAGCGGTCACGTCGCGCACCAGCACCAGCTTGCGGGGCGGGTCCGTCGGCATCTGCGACACCCGGGTTTCCAGGTACAGCGATTGTCCTTCGTGACGTGTGATCTGCGCCTGCCCGCCCGCCGGCAACGAGACCGAAGCCGGGGTCCGCGCCGGCCACGGCAGCGGCCAGCGCGGTCCACGGTTCGCCCTCGATCTCGGTGCGATCGAGACCCACCATGCCGCAGAACGCCTCGTTGGTGCGCAGCACGACGCCACGCTCATCCAGCTCCACGATGCCGTCGACCGCGGTGTCGAACACCAGACGGAGGTGCTCCTCGGAGTGGATCAGCGTCTCGTTGGCCTCACGCACACGATCCAGGGCCGAGTCGGCTTCCCGAAGGGCGGCTTCCTTCTCGTGGAGGGCCTCGGTCATGCCACGATGCGCCTGCGTGCTGGAGATCTGGTTCGACACGATGCGCGCCGCCACACCGAGGACCAGCAGGCCGATGATGACCGTGGACTGCGCGCCGTCCACGCCACGTTCTTGGTCGAAGGCCGCCACCACGGTGAGCGCGGCACAAGCGGAGACGACGGAGATGCTGGTGAGCACGGGGCGCGCCCACCGTCCTGGTGCCGACGGCGCGCGGTCGGCGACGTCGCGTGATCGTCCGAACAGGACGAGGGCGGCGTATGCCAGAGGACACAACATGAAGGGGACGTCGACCGTGGCCGCGGTCCCGTCGAACGTTCCCCGCGCCCACTGCCAGCCGAACGTGGCGGTCGCCGCCGCGAAGTGGTGAAGAGGCCGAACTGGATCAGGTGCTCGAGCGAGCGCCGCCACAGGGCGAGGGCGCCGAACGCCGCCACCTGGGCCGCCGTGATGGTGGCGAACACCGCGGCCACCACCGAGGCGTTGGTGCTGGCCGCGATCGGGCGAAGGATCAGGTAGAGCAGCGCGGTGAGGGAAGCCGCGATCAGGAACGCGTCGACGCCGATCTCGCGTCGGTCGCGGGGCTCGAAGTGCTCACGGTACTCAGCGCCGGCCAGCCCCACGATCGGCACCAGGAACAGCAGGAAGAGCGAGTCGGCCGGCCCCGCGCCGAAGCTGCCCGGGGTGCGGAGCTCGATCCGAAGAAGATCAGGCTGGCGACGCCCAACATGAACAAGGCGAACGCGATATAGGCCGACCCCGACCACGCCCGTCCCTGACCGACCGATCGAAGGATGATGCCGCCCGAAAGGAAGCACGAGCCCGCGATCAGCGCCTCGGCCGCCAACGCCTGCCCATGCGAGCCCGCCGGGAAGGCCAGATAGGTGGCGACAGCCGCGATCGCGGTCGCCAACAACAGGCCCCCCGTCACGAGCCGGACGCGGGGTTGGGGAACAGCGGCATCCATGTGCAGACATGATGCCTTGAGAAGGCCGCGGGCTCCATCACCCGGACTGCGGTGATCATGGCCCGGACGGCCTAGCCCGACCGGCCGAACCCAGCTACTCGATCAGGCGGCGACGCAGCGCCTCCGCCACGGCCGCGGTGCGGTCCGAGGCGCCGAGCTTCTCGAAGATGTGCTCGAGGTGGGTCTTCACGGTGTCGGGCGAGATGTAGAGGCGTTCGGCGATGTCGCGGTTGGTGTGGCCGAACGCGAGCAGCTGGAGTACTTCGATCTCACGCGCCGTCAGGGTCTCGGCGCGACGGTCACGCTCCTTCGCGGTCGAGAGCTCTTCGGCCAAAGCCACCACGAGCTGAGGATCGATCACCATGTTGCCGCCGGCCACCAGTCGCACCGTCTGGATCAGGTGCTCGGCGTCGCGTGCCTTCAAGACGTAGCCGCGGGCCCCGCTCCGGACCGCTTCCACCACGAACTGACGGTCGTCGTAGGCGGTGAGCATGATGACGCCGACGTCGGGGAACTTGTCGCGGATCTCTCGCGCGGCTTCCAGGCCGTCCATCTCCGGCATGCGGATGTCGACCAGTGCGATCTCTGGGGATGTGCCTTCGACCAGCTCGAGCAGCTCCTGGCCGTTGGCGGCTTCGCCCACGACCTCGATGCCATCGGCCATGTCCAGGTAGCGCCGGAGCCCCTGCCGTACCAGTGAATGGTCGTCCGCGATCGCTACCTTGATCGTCACATGCTCCCCCGAAGGCCGTGCGGTTGTGGCACATCCTAGCCGGTCGCGACGCTCGCCATGTCGGCGAGTCTGAAGATCCCGGGACGAGCGAGCGCGACGGGCGCTAGAACACGTACCACCAGTTGATGAACAGTGCGGCCAGCAACGCGTAACCGCCTGCGAAGGTCGCGACCACCAGCGGTTCGGGCAGCCGGTTCCGCTCCACCGCCCGAGCCAGCATCCAGAACGCGGGGAAGAGCACCGCGACGAAGCGCGGCATCGACAGCAGCGGCCGGCTGGGCAATGGCACGGCCAGGGGGAGCGCGATGCTGGCCAGCGCATAGGTCAGGTAGCCGCCGCGCAGCGTCTTGATCCCGGCCACCACCGCCACCACCACCACAGCAACGACCACGATGTCGATCAGCCAGTAGGTGCCGTATCGCCAGGCGGCGATGACGGCGTCGGCGATCGTCACGAGCGGGAAGGTCAGCTCTCGGCGCCAGGTTCGTTGCGCCTCGAGCGGTGCCCACAGGTCGCTTTGGCGGGCGCCCCAGTACAGGAAGTAGATGGCGGGTCCGATCGCCACCGCCGCTGCGCCCGCAAGTCGCGGCGCCAGCGGGCCGCCCTCCTGGCGCGAGCGCTGGATCGCCTCGACGGCCAGGCCCAGCGCCAGGATCAGCCCGATGCTCCGGGTGAGTGCTGCGAGCGCGCCCATGAGCCCGGCGAGCGCCCACCGGTCGCGGCGCGCGAACCAGAACGCCGCGACGGACAACAGCAGGAACGGGGACTCCGAGTACGGGGCCAGGAAGAAGAACGCCGTGGGGAAGATCGCGATCAGCAGGATCGTGGTCCTCGCCGTGTGGGCCGGCCACCCCTCCAGCCTGGTGAGGCCGTGCAGCATCACGAGGGCGCCGAGCAAGCACGCGTTCGAGATGAGGATCGCCGCCGCGAGCGGACCCACGCCGGGCAGCCACGCGACCACCTTGATCGCCAGGGGATACAGGGGGAAGAACGCCGCGCTGCCGTCATCCGGGGCGTAGCCGCCGGTGGCGATCCGCAGGAACCACGCCGCATCCTGGCGCTCGGTCGCGGTGACGATCGCGCGCCAGCCCAGGGTCACCGGCTCGATCGCCCATCCGGGGACCGAGGGCAGCGTCCGTCGCGGCTCGATCAGCGTGATCGCGACCCACGACAGGACCGACAGCCCGACGCGGACGCCCACGAAGATCAGCAGGCTCTCGCGCAGCCCTTCGCGCAGGCGTGTCGGCGCGCCGGCCGGTGGCGAGTCGCGTTCAGCGACGGCTGTGCTCACGCCGGCGCCACCGCCGGTGTCGCCTCGGGAGCGGGCGGCGCGGCTCGCACGGTTCGGACCTCGATGTCGAGCGACTCGGAAGCCCGGCGGATCCAGGCGACCACGCACCACGCGAGCACCGCGGCGCGCGCCAGCAGCGCGAGCTCGAAGACGCTCTGCGGCACACCGAAGCCGCCGCCGAGCTCGCCGAAGAACCAGAACCGCGTGACGAACACCCCGATATCGGCGATCTCGAAGGCCAGGAACTCACGCATCCGTGGCATCGCCAATGCGAACCAGGGCAGGAGCCACAATCCGTACTGGGGCGAGTAGACCTTGCTGGTCAGCAGGAACAGCACGATCATCGGGAACCCCAGCGTCCACCGCGCGAACCCGGGCTCGCGCCGGGCTTTGACCACCCACACCGCCCAGAACGACAGACCGAACACCACGAACGACGCTATGTTGATGGTCCTGATCGAGAGGCACTGCTCCAGGTGCCGGCACGCCAGGTACCAGAAGCTGTCGAAGTCCGCCGGCCGGGCAGAGTTGAACCGGAAGAAGGTGAACCACGCGCCGGGCGCCACCACCGCGAACGGCGCATTCACCACCAACCAGGTGCCGGCGGTCGTCCACGCGATCGTGATCGCGCGATCGGGTGCCCGGTCGCGCAGCCGTTGCAGGATCAACGGCACCGCCAGGAGCACCGGATAGAGCTTGGTCGCAGCGCCCAGGCCCAGGGCGGCGCCGGTCCCCGTATCGCGACGGCGGAAGAACATCACCATGGCCAGCGTCGCGAACATCACCGCCAGCAGATCCCAGTTCATCGTGCCGTAGATCAGCAGCGTGGGCGCCAGAGCGAAATACAGGGCGCGGACCCCGTTCAACACGTAGAGGCACACGGCGATCGCGACGGCGCATCCCAGCAGCATCAGCGCGTTCACGTAGTAGAACCCCGAATGGTGATCGCCCGAGATCCACCCGGCGAGCCTGATGAAGTACATCGTCACCACCGGGTACTCGTCGCAGTTCTGTCCCTCGCGCGCCTCGCATGCATCGAAGAACGGCAGCCGTCCGCCCTGTTCGAAGAGCTGCTCGGTGCCGAGCAGGGGCACGATGTCGGAGTAGCACAGCCAGGTGTACTGGCGACCGTCCGCCCAATCGCCCGAAGCGCACGGAGACTTCGTCACCGCGCCCAGCGTCATCGTCCCCATCACGCAGACCAACACCACGCCGAGGCCGACGGCTGCGCGGGTCCTCCGGCGCGGACCGATCGGGGTGGGGTCGAGGTCCGCGACGCTCACGGGGCGCATCCTAGCCCCAGGGTCCCGCGGCCCGCCGCGATGCGCTCCTCTCGGTGGTCCGGGCGTGACCGTGTGAGCGAACACTCGTAGAGTGAGCGGTCGTGAGGTATCGGGTCGAACAGCTCGCCGCCGCGGCCGACATCTCCGTCGACACCGTCCGCTACTACCAGTCGCGTGGGCTGCTGCCGGCTCCCGAACGTGAGGGACGCGTGGCCTGGTACGGACACGAGCACCTTGAGCGCCTCGGGCAGATCCGTGCGCTGCGGGGCAAGGGGCTCACGCTGGCGGCGATCCGGCGCGTGGTCAGCGGCGAGCTCGATCCAGCCGATGCCGACCTCGCCGCCGCGGTGGTAACGGCCGGGGGGGCGGCGCCGGACGCCGAGGTGTTGGACCTGGAGACCTTCAGCGCCCGGAGCGGCGTGCCGGCTTCCCTGATCCAGGCGGTCGAGCGCGAGGGCATACGGCTGGGCCGCGTGCTCGATGGCGAGGTCCGATACACGGACGCCGACATCGAGATGGTTCGCACGGCGCTGCGACTGCTGGAGTTCGGGCTGCCGCTCGCGGACCTGCTCACGCTGGCGCGCGACGCCGACAGCGCGATGCGAGGGCTCGCCGAGCGCGCCGTCGATCTGTTCGACGACCACGTGCGCAAGCCGATCCGCGACACCGCGGGCGACGAGGACTTGGCCTCCGATCAGCTGGTAGAGGCGTTCCGCGGACTGCTCCCGGCGGTAACGACGCTGGTCTCCCACCACTTCCGGCGGGTGCTGCTGGAAACTGCCGAAGAACGTTTCGAGGTCCCGGCCCAGGACCGCGCGTGAGCGCGCCGCTGCCGCAGGGCGAGGACAAGCGCACGGCGGTGCGTGCTCTCTTCGACACGATCTCGCCGCGCTACGACCTGGTGAATCGAGTCATGACGTTCGGGCTGGACGTGGGGTGGCGACGGCGAGCGGTGCACGACCTCCGCCTCCCCGGCCGATCGCTCGTCGCCGATCTGGCGTGTGGCACCGGCGATCTCTGTCGCGAGCTCGCCAGCCGCGGGTACCGGCCGCTCGGCTTCGACTTCTCCCACGGCATGCTCGTCAACGCCCGGACCGACGCACCGCTGGTCGAGGCCGACATCCTCCGGCTGCCGCTGGCCGGCGCCGCGATCGACGGGGTCACGTGCGGGTTCGCGTTGCGCAACGTGATCTCGCTCGAAGGTCTGTTCGACGAGCTGAGCCGTGTGGTGCGTCCTGGGGGCCGCATCGCGCTGCTCGATGCGAGCCGTCCCGACAACGCGGTGATGCGCGCCGGTCATTCGGTGTACTTCAAGCGTGTCGTGCCGGTGATCGGCGGACTCATCTCCGACCGCGATGCCTACGCGTACCTCCCGAGATCCATGGCATACCTGCCGGCGCCGGATCGGATCGTGCGGATGTTGGTCGGCGCCGGCTTCCCCGACGCTGAGCGCGCGCAACTCTCAGGCGGACTGACCCAGCTGTTCACGGGGACCCGCCGGTGATCGACGAGAGCTCGCCTCCGTCCATGCGGACATCTGGGTTGGCTCCTGTGTTCGACCTGCTCGGCGCCTGCGCAGATGAGCGGCCGGAGGCGTTCAGGTTCTTGTTCGAACGCGAAGGGATGGGCGTAGCCGCGACACCGCTCGCAGGGGGCTGGGGTCACAGTGTCGAGCCGGTGACGTCAGACTCGATCGCGGGCATGGGCCGGCACATGGAGGAGCTCCTGCGCGCGGTCGCCGGGCAGAGCGACGGCAACGGGCCTCCACCGGTCGCGGTGGGCCAGATCGGGTTCGGTCCCGATGACGACGCGTGGATGAGGGTGCCCGCCCGCCTCGTTCGACGAACGGAGCCAGGAGCGACGTGGCTGATCGAGGTGGTGCCGGGGGACGACGAGGACGAGTTCCCGTTCGAGCCCCGGCGCCCGGCCGCGGGGGGGCCGGCGGAACCGTTCGTTCCGTCCCAGATCGAAGCCGTCCCGACCGCCAAGGGCTACGCCGAGGCGGTCCGGCGCGCCGTCGCGCGCATCCGAGATGGTGAGCTGCGCAAGGTCGTGTTGGCGCGCACGTTGCGCGTCGTCGCGGGAAGAACGCTCGATCCCGTGCGGCTCGCCCATCGACTCCGCGCGGTCGATCCGCAGGCCTACACGTTCATCACGGCACGGCACGCGGGTGTTCGGGCGCATGGGCGGCCCGGGGAGCCACTGCTGGTCGGTGCGTCTCCCGAGCTGCTCGTGTCTCGGCACGGGCAACAGGTTCGCTCGACGCCGCTGGCCGGGTCGGCACCACGCGCGGGCGACCCCGAGGAAGATCGCGCCAATGCCGACGCCCTGTTCGCCTCTGCGAAGAACCGTGAAGAGCACGCGATCGTCGTGGACGCGATCGCGGAGACCCTGCAGCCGCGCTGTGAGCGCCTCACCTGGGACCCCGAGCCGGTGCTGCTGGAGACCGCCAATGTGTGGCACCTGGCGACCCGGTTCGAGGGCACCCTGCTCGATCCTTCGCCCAACGCCGTGGAGCTGGTGGCCGCGCTGCACCCCACGCCCGCCGTGTGCGGAACCCCCAGGAAGGTTGCACGCGCGATGATCTCCGAGCTGGAGACCTTCGACCGGGGAGGGTACGCGGGCCCCGTCGGATGGATGGACGCTGAGGGCGACGGCGAATGGGCGATCGCCCTCCGATGTGCGGAGCTGAACGGCGACCGAGCCACCCTGTTCGCAGGCGCCGGCATCGTCTCCGGGTCCGATCCTCTCGACGAGGTCGACGAAACCGACCGGAAGTTCCGGGCCTTCCTGGACTCCTTGCGCTGGGGCTGACCGGCGGGCAGGCTGCGTTCCGCGTGCCGATCGCGGGCTAGCTGCGGAGCTCTCGCTCAGCGCGGGCGAGCCGCTGGATGCCGACGCGCACGGCCTCGTCCTCGGGGTGTTCTGTGAGCCAGGTTCTGGCATCGCACATGGCGTTGGAGATGTCGTGAGGGGTCGATGCTCTCGTGATCTTCTCGATGACGACTGTTCGTTCCATACCTTCATGTGTACCCGCTGATGGCACCGTCGGATGCGTTTGTGACGTGTGCTTCACACGGTCGTCACATCCGGGTCAACGTTCCGTCGCATCCGAGGTCGCCCGACGTGCCCATCGGGCCATCAACCGGCGAGCGCCGCGTCGACCGCTTCTCGCAGGTCCATCCGGAGCTCCAACGCAGTGGCCGGGTCCACGACCACGTCGATCACCTGCACGCCTCTCAACCCGGCCGCGCCGTCGAGGGCCGGAGTGAGGGCGGCCGCCTGATCGACCCGGGCGTACCCCACCTCGGCGGCCGCACAGACAGACGCGAGGTCGAGCCCATGCGGAGTCACGAACAGCTCTCGATGCTCGGGCAGCGCTCGCTGAGGGAGCAGCGAGAAGACCTCCCCACCGCCGTTGTTCACGACCACGATCACCAGATCGACAGCGGAATGGCCTGCCCAGAGAACGGCTCCGGCGTCATGCAGGAACGACAGATCGCCGAGTAGCGCCAGGGTCGGTCCAAGCCCGACCTCTGCAGAGCCGTCTCGTGCTGCGGCAGCCGCGATCCCCAGCGCGGTCGACACGAGCCCGTCGATGCCGCTGGCCCCTCGGTTCGCCATGACTCGCAGCCCGTCTCGCGGTGCCATCGCCAGGTCCAGGTCCCGTATCGGCGCGGAACTGCCGACGAAGAGCGTGCTGCGCTCAGGCAGCCACGCGGCGACGTCCCGCGCCACCCGTGGTTCGAACGGATCCGCGATCGCGTCGAGGAACCCGTCCAGCGCTGAACGCGCGGCGAGATCAGCCTCTCGCCAGGCCCGGCTCCAGGCTTCGGGCGCCGGCTGGAGCAGGTGCCCCGTGAGGGCGTGCTGCAGCGCGTCGGCGTCGACGGCGAGGCGCCACGTGGCGTGGCGATCCGGATCGGGGTCGGGGTGCCTGCGATCGGCCACGATCAGACGTTCTGCATCACCGACGAACGACTGCGTTGCTCGGCTGGTCGGTGTCGCGCCGATCTGGATCACCACTTCGGCCTGATGTCGTTGGATCCACGTGGGGCTGCTCAACAAGGCTTGGCCTGCTGCCAACGATGCTTCCGGGTGCCGTGCGCCTCCCGCGGTGGGTTCGGCGACGATGGGCCACCCGAGGGTCTCGGACCAGTACGCGGCCTCGCCCGTCAGGTCGTCCGGCCACCCGCCCATGACGACCACTCCGTGTGCGCCCGAGATCATGGCGGCCAGGCGATCTGCCTCCTCCACGGTGAGCTCGGCGGGCTGGCGTGGCGCAAGCTCGATCACGCCCTCACCCGGCGGTGGCAGCTCCACATCGGCCGACGGCGTGAGCGGCTCCTCGAAGGGACAGTTCACGTGGACGGGCCCGATGGGGTCGGACCGGGTGGCGTCCAGGGCCTGGCGAGCGGACTGGCCCCACCACGACTCCTGGCCCGGCGTCTCGGGCACCGGGAGGTCGAGGCATTCACGGACGTAGCCCCCGTACAACCCCACCTGGTCGATCGTCTGGTTGGCGCCGGTGCCGCGCAGGCGCGGTGGCCGGTCCGCCGTCAGCGCCAACAGTGGCACCCGGGATCTCGACGCTTCCACCAGCGCCGGCAGGAGCTCGGCCGCCGCCGTGCCGCTGGTACATGCGATGATCACCGGCCGCCTCGACGCGTTGGCCAGCCCTAGGGCGAAGAACGCTGACGACCTCTCGTCCAGATGGACGTGGAGTCGCACGCCCGGATGGCGGGCCAGGGCCAGGGCGATCGGAGTCGATCGAGAACCGGGTGACAGGCACGCGTCGCCTACCCCGCCCCGTACCAGCTCATCCACCAACGCCCACGCGCATGCGAGCGACAGGTCGCCGAGGTGTGCGGACTCAGCCACCGATCGCGCGATCGACCGACGACAACAGCGGTGCGCCGCTCGCGAGCACCAGTCCGAGCGACGTGAGCAGGCCGCATGCCGCGTGGATCAGCGCGGTGCCGGTGAGGACCGGGATCAGGTCGCGGCCGGTGGCGGTCCCCACCTGTTCCATCGGCTTGATCGCAGGGACCCACGCGACGAGGCCGATCAGCGCCCACTGGGGTAGCCCGGCGCCCTCGCCGGCGATCTCGGCGATCACGCCGGCGACGATCGTGACGAACGCCATCACGACGCATGTCCGATACAGCAACCGGGTACGGCGATCGCCGAGGCGGACAGCCAGGGTGCGCTTGCCAGTCGCGTCATCCGTCGGGATGTCGCGCAGGTTGTTGGCGACCAGGATCGCCACCGCCAGCAGCCCCATGACGACCCCGCACCACCACGACGCGGCCGTCACAGTTTCCACCATCACGAACGTCGTCCCGCACGTCGCCATGAGCCCGAAGAACACGAACACCATCGCCTCGCCCAGCCCGAGCCCCGCGTACGGCCTGGGTCCTCCGCTGTAGAGGAGCGCAGCGATCAGGGCGAGTGCTCCCACCGCCAGGATCAACACCGGAGCCGTGGCCAGCGCTAGCACGAGCCCCGCGAGCGCCGCAACGCCGAGCGAGATCAACGCAGCGGTGAGCACCGCGCGTGGGGAGGCCGTGCCCGACTGGGTCAGGCGCGGTGGGCCGAGCCGCTCGTGCGTATCGACGCCCCGCACGCCGTCGAAGTAGTCGTTGGCGAAGTTCACGCCGATCTGCAGTCCACCACCGACCACAAGCGCGGCCGCGAACCGCCACCAGATGACCTCACCTGCCGCCGCGGTGCCCAGCACGACGGGCACGAGGCCGGCACCCAGGGTGCGCGGGCGCACCCCGCGCCACCAGTCCCCGAGCGATGCGCCGCCCTTGGCGCGCTGGGCGGAGCCAGACCCGAGCGTCGAGGAGCGTGCGCTCACGGACGCTTGGGGAACCGGGAGAAGTCGGGCGGCCGCTTCTGCACGAAGGCGTCTCGACCTTCCTGCGCTTCCTCGCTCATGTAGTAGAGGAGCGTGGCGTCACCGGCCAGCTGCTGGACGCCCGCCAGGCCGTCGGTGCCGGCGTTGGAACCGGCCTTCAGCAGGCGCAGTGCCAGCGGTGACATCGCGAGCATCTCCCGGCACCACGACACGGTTTCGCGCTCGAGATCCTCCAGTGGGACGACGGCGTTGACCAGTCCCCAGTCCAGCGCCGTCTTGGCGTCGTACTGCCGACACAGGAACCAGACCTCCTTGGCTCGCTTCTCACCGATCTGCCGAGCCAGCAGGTTGATGCCGTAGCCGCCGTCGAACGAACCCACCCGGGGCCCGGTCTGTCCGAACCGAGCGTTGTCGGCGGCGATCGAAAGGTCGCAGCACAGATGGAGCACGTGGCCACCTCCGATCGCGAAGCCCGCCACCATGGCCACGACCGGTTTCGGGAACCGGCGGATCTGGATCTGCAGATCGAGCACGTTGAGCCGGCCGACCCCCTGATCGTCGACGTATCCGTCGTCGCCACGGATCGATTGGTCGCCGCCGCTGCAGAACGCGAGCGGGCCTTCTCCGGTCATGATCACGACCCCGATCTGGGGATCATCACGCGCCACGTCGAGGGCAGCGATGAGCTCTGCTGTGGTCCGTGGTCGGAAGGCGTTGCGCACCTCTGGACGATCGATCGTGATCTTCGCGATGCCGTCGGCGGTTTCGTAACGGACGTCTGTGAACGCGCCGGGCGGCCCGGCGCCGAGCCGCAACCATGCGGCAGCGGGGGCGACGACGCGGGTGGGCTCATCCATATGAGTGTTCACTCCGAGAGCATGAACTCGAACGGTTCCTTCCTAGCCTACCGAACCCCGACACGTGGTCGCCGGGTGGCTTCCGCGGCTTGGAATCGGCGTGCTAGCGTCCGCACATGCGCCGACCGATCGCCCCCAGCCTCGCCAGGCTCACCCCGTTGCTCCTGGTGGCCGTGCTGGGGGGGCTGCTCCAACCCGCTGTGGCCGGTGGATCGGCCGCTGCCTTGCATGCTGGGCCCGTGCCGACCCGGCTGAAGGTGATGACCTTCAACATCGAGTACGGCGGCACCATCGTCGACTTCGACGCGATCGTCGAGGCGGCCGTGGCCTCCGATGCCGACGTCATCGCCTTGAACGAGGCGTATCGCCACGCTGTGCGACTGGCCGACCGGGCGGGCTACCCCTACGCCAGCCCCCGGCTCGACGTGATCTCGCGCTTCCCCCTGCTCAACCCCGCCGGTGCGGACGGTCGCTACCTGTTCGTGCAGCTCGCGCTAGGACAGGTCGTGGCCATCGCTAACGTGCATCTGTCCTCGGCCCCGTACTCCCCTCGCCTGATCATGGAGGGCTGGGGTCGCAAGCGGATCCTGCGCAACGAACGCGTGACGCGCATGCCGGAGATCAGGCCTGTCGTCAAGACGATGGTTCCCCTGGCCGCCGCGGGGATCCCGTCGTTCATCGTGGGCGACTTCAACGCGCCGTCACATCTGGACTGGACGCAGGAAACCGTGGGTCTGCTGCCGCAGATGCAGTTCCCGGTGCGATGGCCGGTGAGCCTGCTCCTCGCGAAGCGGGGGTTCGAAGATACGTATCGCGCCGCGCATCCCAACCCGCTCGCCCGGTTGGGAACCACGTGGCCCGCCGACCGGCCTCACTCCGCCACCAGCTGGAATCCGCCGCCGGATGCGCCGCACGACCGCATCGACCAGGTCTGGGTCGCGGGCCCAGCGACGACGCTGCGCAGCAAGATCGTGGGTGAGCGCGGCGGGCGCCATGTCGCGATCGAGGTCGTGCCGTGGGGCTCGGACCATCGCGGCGTCGTCTCCACGGTGGAGCTCACACCGGGAACGTCGCCGGTCACGGTGTCCTTCGATCCGCGACTGGTGCGGCAGGGCCGCGATCTCACGGTGACGTACCACGCGCCGGGCGGTCCTGGAGAACGCGTCGTGATCGTGCCCTCGGGCGGTGACCCCGCCACCGACGCGATCGATTCGGCGCCGACCCCGGGTGGACAGGACGTGGACGGTTCGGTGACGTTCGCGACGGGAACGTGGCCGCCCGGCGACTACGACGTCGTCCTGGGGAACGGCGCGGACGCCGTGCTGTCCCGTGCAGGGTTCCTGTTGAAGCTCCCCGGGGACGATCCCGTGGTCGACACGTCGTCGCGACGCTACGACGAAGGTGATCCCATCACGGTCACCTGGTCGGGCGCGCCAGGGAACCGGTTCGATTGGATCGGCATCAACCGGCGCGGCGACGATCCCACGGACGGCGGCTATCGCACCTACCTCTATACCCGCTCGGCGGTCTCGGGCTCGGTGACGTTCGACGCGGACTCATCGAAGCGGTGGCCGTTGCCTTCGGGTCGCTACACCGCGTGGCTGATGGTGTCCGACGTCTACCGCGCGATCGGGAGCGCGAACTTCGTCGTCATCTAGAGAGCCAGCTACGCTCGCGGGATGGGTTCGGCCTTCGGCATGACCATCGGCGAGCTGCTCGCCGTCGACATGCCACCCGGTCCTGCATGGGTGGACGTGGTGCACCGATGCTGGTCGGAGGGTGTGGCCTTCCTGCCACTCGACACGCGGTGGACCCCAGCGGAACGACGCCGCGTGATGGATCTGGCCCAACCCGCCGCCGTGCTGGATCCGATCGGCGAGACCACCGTGTTCGGCGGCGCGGGTCCGATCGCCCCCGACGTCGCGCTGGTGGTGGCCACATCCGGAACCGGCGGCGAGCCCAAGCTCGCGGAGATCCCTCGCTCCGCGGTGGCGGCCGCCGTCCGCGGTTCGACCGAGGCGCTGGATGGCGACGAGCCACCCTCCGACGAACACACATGGGTCGCGTGCCTGACTCCGGCGCACGTGGGTGGACTCCTCGTGATGCTGCGCGCGGAGCTGACGGGCACCTCCCTGGTGGTGCACGAACGTTTCGACGCATCGGCGACGATCCGAGCGTTGCAGGAGCGATCGCGGATCACCGTGTCGGTGGTGGCATCGATGCTGGCTCGTCTGCTCGAGCTGGACGCCCGCCTCGAAGGTTGCACGTTGCTGGTGGGCGGCGGGCCGGTGCAGCAGGCATCCGTGCGCCGCGCCCGTGATCTCGGCGCCCGCGTGGTCCTCACCTACGGGACCACCGAGACGTGCGGCGGAGTAGTCTACGATGGACTACCGTTCGAAGGTACTCAGATCCGGATCGCGACGGGAACGGAGCCGGCGATCGAAGCACGAGGACCGACGCTCTTCTCGGGGTATCGGGGCGATCCGGGCGCCACGGGAGCGGCCTTCGACACCACGGGATGGTTCCGGACGCGTGACCTGGGGATGTTCGATGAGCGGGACCGTCTCGTGGTGCTGGGGCGGGCAGACGATGCGATCAGAACCGGCGGCGAGACCGTCTGGCCCGAAGAGGTAGAAACCATCGTGCGCAGCCACGCGGGCGTCGCCGACGTGGCGGTCGCGGGACGGCCCCATCCCACCTGGGGCCAGCAGGTGGTGGCCTACGTGGTGCCCACCGACCCGGCCGACCCTCCGAGCGGCGACCGGATCACGTCGTGGGTGCGCGAGCGGGCCGCCTCGTTCAAGGCGCCTCGCCGCGTGGTCGTGGTCGATGCGATCCCCCGGACACCCTCAGGCAAGATAGCTCGGCGCCGGCTCCCGGCCTAGCATCCGCGGGTGAGCTGGGTTCGCATCAGGTTCGGTCCCCCGCTCGCCGCGCTCCGCGGTGTGGCGTCCAACGGAGCGCTTCGTCGCGTCGAGGTCGCCTTCCTGTTGTTCAACGCGGCGGAAGCCGGCGCGTGGGTGGCGATCTTGGTGTACGCATTCGATCGCGGGGGCGCGGCGGCGACCGGAGTCGTCGGTCTGTTGCTCCTGGTTCCGGCGGGTGTGGTGGCGCTGTTCACCGGAGCGCTCGGCGATCGGTTCCGCCGCGAGCGGGTGCTGGCGATCGGTCACCTGGTGCAGATGCTGGCGGTGTCCGCCACCGGGGTCGCGATGCTGACGAACCGGGCGGCCGGGGTCGTGTACGGGTTCGCGATCGTGTCGGCCGCCGCGATGACCACCAGCCGCCCGGCGCATCATTCGATCCTCCCTGGCCTGGCTCGAACGCCCGACGAGCTGACCGCCGCCAACTCCGTGAGCTCGTTATCCGAAGGGCTCGGCGGCACGTTCGGAACGCTCGCGGCCGCGGGGCTGCTGGCCGTGGGGACCTCCGGAACGGTGTACGCGGTGATGGCGGCGTGCCTGGGTCTGGCCGCGTTGACCTTGGCCGGGCTGCACGCCGAAGATCCGTGGCAGCCCGATCGTTCGTTCCGCGTCTGGACGCTGGCTGCCGACGCCGCCCACGGGATCGCCTCGATCGCTCGATCTCGCGACCCCCGGCTGATCATCGCGTTGGCGGCCCTGATGACCGTGGGCTACGGGGCTTTCGACGTGTTGCTGGTCTCGGTGGCGATCGAGACCCTCGGCATCGGTGAGTCGGGCGTGGGGCTGCTCCAGACCGCGATCGGGGTGGGCGCGCTCGTCGGCGCAGCAGGCTCAGTGGCGCTGGTGGGCCGGCGCGCGTTGGGCCCCGCGTTGCTGTTCGCTTCGGGGCTCATGGCGGCTGGTGTCGCCGGCTCGGCGATCGCCTCGACCGTGTCCTTCGCGTTCATCTCGGTGCTGGTCGCCGGCGGCGCCCTCACGCTGCTCGACGTCGCAGCGCGCACCCTGCTGCAGCGCGTCGCCGACGAGGATCTGCTCACCCGGGTATTCGGCATGGTGGAAGCGCTCTGGATGGCGGGTGTTGGGGTGGGCTCGGCGATCGCCGCGATCGTGGTGCGGGGCGTGGGCCTGCGGGCCGCCATGCTGGCGGTGGCGGCGGCGATCGTGGTCCTCACGTTGCCGGCGATCGGGGGGCTCCGACGACTCGACCGGGCTTCGACCGTCCCGGCCAGACAGCTCGAGCTGCTGCGAGATCTCGCGATGTTCGCGCCCCTGCCGGGACCGGAGCTGGAACGGGTCGCGCGCCAGATGGATCTGCAGGCGGCCCCGAGCGGCACCGAGGTCGTTCGGCAAGGCGAGGTGGGCGACCGCTTCTACGTGATCGATGCGGGTGAGTTCGAGGTGAGCATCGACGGGCATCCGGTTCGCGCGCTGCGCGCTGGGGATCATTTCGGCGAGATCGCCCTGCTGCACGACGTCCCTCGCACCGCGACCGTCACCGCCGTCGGCGACGGCGCCGTATGGACGCTGGACCAAGAGGAGTTCCTCGCCACCGTCACCGGCATGCCGCAGACCTCGAGCGCCGCGCATGCGATCTCGGCCGAACGCCTTCGGGGGCGCGGGGGAGCCGGCCGGCAAGCGGATGAGCCCGGCGGCCGTCCCACGGGATAGGCTGCTCCTCGTGGATACCGACGAAGAACGCATCGCGCTGTTCCTGGATTACGAGAACCTGGCGATCGGAGCGCGGGACAACCTGGGAGGCCTGCAGTTCGACCTGCGCCCGGTGTTGGACGCGCTGGCCGAACGTGGAAGGGTGATCGCCCGCAAGGCCTATGCGGACTGGTCGTACTTCGATGAGGACCGGCGCATGCTGACCCGCAGCCAGGTCGAGCTGGTGGAGATCCCGCAACGCATGCGCACCTCACGCAAGAACGCGGCCGACATCAAGCTCGCCGTCGACGCGCTCGAGATGGCGTTCGAACGCGACTACATCACGACGTTCGTCATCTGCACCGGCGACAGCGATCTCACTCCGTTGGTGCACAAGCTGCGCGAGCTGAACAAGCGGGTGATCGGCGTGGGCGTGAAGGAATCGACCAGCGCGCTGTTGCCGCCGGCGTGCGACGAGTTCCTGTTCTACGACTCGCTCGAGGGTGTGGACGTGCGCGCGCCTGCCGAGACCCGCGCCGCCACCGCCGGCGGTCGCGGACGACGACGATGTCACGGCCAAGAGACGTCGATCAGCTCGCGATCTTGATCGCGCAGACCGTGGCCGGCCTCGAACGCACGGCCGGCGGGGCCGTGCTGGCGTCGTCGGTGAAACGCGCCCTGTTGCGCAAGGACCCAACGTTCAGCGAGGCCGACTACGGGTTCCGCGCGTTCGGTGAGCTCATGCGTCACCTGGCCGAGCGCAACGTGGTCGAGCTGTCGACCGGCTCGGCCAAGGGCGACCCCGAGGTGTCGCTGCCGTCCCGGGGCGGCGAGACGGACGCGTTCGAGCTGCTCCGCGCGACCGTCAGCGACCTGCAAGCTCGCAGCGGGCCGCCGGCGCTCTCCGGTCTGAAGAACCAGGTGCGAAAGGTGCAGCCAGATTTCAGCGAGAAGAAGTTCGGCTACCGCGGTTTCCTGCAGTTCTGCAAGGCGGCCGAGACCCAGGGCTTGATCAAGCTGGACTGGAACGACGAGGTCGGCGACTACCTCGTGCAAGCCGTCGAAGTCTGATCAGACACGTGACGAAGTCGTCGGTCGCCGTGGGCGTGGAAGCTGGGTCCAAGCGCGTCTTCGCGTGTGCCCTCGAGTGGCCCGGGTGGTGTCGATCCGGCCGGGACGAGGCATCTGCACTGGACGCGCTGCACGGGTACGGATCACGGTATGCGGCCGTCCTGCGCGACGCGAAGGTGCGGTTCCCCGGGTCGAAGGCGCGGGCGGCGATGACGGTAACCGAGCGGGTCGATGGCAACGCGACCACCGACTTCGGGGCCCCCGACGGGATCTTCGTCGACGACGATCGGCCGGTCGATCGTCGAGCCCTCACCCGCATGCTGAAGCTCTTGGACGCCACCTGGGGGGCGTTCGACCGCGCGGTCGATGGTGCGCGTGGCGTGACGCTCAGCACCGGCCCGCGCGGCGGCGGCCGCCAGCTCGAGACCATCGTGGACCACGTCGTCGGAGCCGAGACCAGCTACGCGCGCCTACTGGCCGCGAAGATCTCGGTGGAGGGCGAGGCTTGGGCCGCACGCGTAGAGGAGCGCGACCTCGTCCGCGATGCGCTCAGTACCGCGGTGCTCGAGGGGATGCCGGCCGCCGGGCCGCGCGGCGGCAAGCTTTGGACGCCACGCCGGTTCATGCGCCGCGCCGCATGGCACGTGCTGGATCACGCCTGGGAGATCGAGGATCGCGCCGACCCAGGATGAGCGTCCGTCGATGGTCCGAGCCCTCGGTCGCTGGGTGCTCGCTGGGTTCCTGGCCTTCGCAGGTCTGGCGCTGGGTCAGACGCCGGAGCCGGAGGTTCCGCCCGGCTGATCGACGAGCCAGCACGCGCATCCGTGGGTCTGCTCGCCGACGATCGGCAGCAACGTCTTGGGGTCCTCGACCGGGCATCGGTCGAAAACCTGCGGGCACCGTGGGTGGAACCGGCATCCGGACGGGATATTCGACGCGTCCGGCAGCTCTCCCTGCAGGATCACGCGCTGCAGATCCTCGCGAGGGAACGGCGTCGGCACGACCGAGACCAGCGACCGCGTGTACGGATGCTGCGGGTTGCCGATGACCTCTTCTGTGGTGCCGGCTTCAACGATGCGGCCCAGGTACATCACGACCACTCGGTCGCACAGCGCCCACGCCAAACCGATGTCGTGGGTGATGAAGATCAGCGCCAGACCTTGGTGCTCCTTGAGCTCCATCAGAACCTTCAGCACCTGGGCACGCACGGACACGTCCAGGGCAGAGACCGGCTCGTCGCACACCAAGCCCTCGGGCTCGAGCACCATCGCCGATGCGATCACGACGCGCTGGCGCTGGCCCCCCGACAGCTCGTGCGGATATCGGTTCCAGTAGCGTTCGGCGGGCTCGAGCCCGGCAGCTTCCAGGGCATCGACCCCTCGCTGGATTCGGTCGATGCCCTTCTTCTCCAAGCCGTGGATCGCGAGCGGTTCCTGCACGAGCGAGCCCACGCTCTGCCGCGGGCTCAACGATTGGTAGGGGTCCTGGAACACCATCTGCACCCGCCGGCGGAGCTTGCGCATATCCGTGTCGGCCAGCGGCGAGCCTTCGAAGAAGACCTCGCCTTCGGTGGGGGGTTGCAGACCCAGCAGCGTGCGGCCCAGCGTGGACTTGCCGCAGCCCGACTCACCGACGACACCGAGGACTTCTCCCTTGTGCCACGACAGATCGATGCCGTCGAGCGCGCGAACGACCTTCCGTTTGCCCTTGCGCCCGCGTCCTTCGAAACGGACGTGCAGGTCCCTGGCCTCGAAGATCGGCGGGGCTTGCACCGGCGCGGTGGTCGCGACGTCGTTCATGGTTCCCGGTCCTCGGGCTCGAGGACGTCGGCGGCTGCCGGCGGCACGGTGTTCGGCATCGCGACGTCCAGCGATGGCACCCCGCTGGGCACCTCATCGATCGGCGGCACGTAGTCGTCCGGTTGCTCGGGCGGAGGTGGCTCGGCAGGCACCACACCGCTTTCGGGCACGCCCTCGGGCCACGGCGCATACAGGCACCGTGCCCCATGCCCCTCGCCGAGCTGGATCAGGCGGGGCTCTTCCTCCACGCATCGTTCGGTGCTCACGTGGCACCGAGGCTCGAACCGGCAGCCGGATGGCAGGTCGGTGGGATCGGGCGGTAGTCCGGGGATCGGCGGCGCCAGCTCGCGTGGGCCGCCCACGGCGGGGAACGCGCGCAACAGCCGGCTGGTGTAGGGGTGCTCGGGGTCACGGTACATGCGATGCACCCCGCCGATCTCGGCGATCTGTCCGCCGTACATCACCGCGACGCGGTCGCAGGTCTCCGCCAGCACCGACAGGTCATGCGTGATCAGGATCATCGCGAGCCCGAGGTCCTCTCGGAGCTTCTCGAGCAGCTCCAAGATCTGGGCCTGCATCATCACGTCCAGCGCGGTCGTGGGCTCGTCGCCGATGATCAGCTCGGGCCCGCACGCGAGCGCCAGCGCGATCATCACCCGCTGCCGCATGCCACCGGAGAACTCGTGTGGGTACTGGCTGGCTCTGTTCGGGCTGATGCCCACATATCCGAAGAGCTCCGCCGTGCGGTCGCTGACCGCCGCATCGTCCATGTCGGGCTCGTGCAGCTTGAGCGCCTCGCCGATCTGCTTGGAGACCCGCATCACCGGGTCCAGGGCGTTCATGGCGCCCTGGAACACGATCGAGACGTTGCGCCACCGCAGATCCCGGAAGCCTCGATCGGTGCGCCGGTCGATGTGCATGATGCCGCGATCGGAGTTCAACGTGATCTCGCCCGCGGCTCGATACAGGTTGCCGGGCAACAGCCCCAGGATCGACAGCGCGGTCGTGGTCTTGCCGCAGCCCGATTCGCCCGCCAGTCCAAGCGCCTCGCCTCGCTTCAGCGTGAAGGAGACGTCGTCGACCAGTCGCACCTCGTTGCCGGCCGCGTCGCGGTAGGCGACAGCCAGGCCCTTGACATCGAGGAGCACGTCCGGATCCATGGCTGTGGTTCGGCCCGCTTGTGCGTCGGTCATGGTCATGACGTCACTTCCGCTCCCGCAGCTTGGGGTTCACGATGTCCTCGATCGAATAGCCCACCATGGTGAACCCGATCACCACGAGCACGATGCACACGCCCGGCGGGATGAAGAACCACCATGCGCCCAGCGACAGTGCGCCCGAGGCATTGGCCGCGTTCAGCATCTGGCCCCACGACGCGCGGCTGGGATCGCCCAACCCCAGGAACGACAACGTCGATTCGGTGAGGATCGCGATGGCGATGATCAACACGGTGTTCGCGAAGATCAGCGGCAGCACGTTGGGCAGGATCTGCTTGCGGATGATCCACGTGTTCGAGGATCCCAACGCCTTCGCGCGTTCCACGAACATGCGTTGGCGCACCGACAGGACCTGGCTGCGGATGATGCGGGATGTGCCGGCCCAGCCAGTCAGGCCGATCACCAGCACCAAGACCAACACCCGCCCGAGCGGGAGGGAGTCCGCCGTCTCCCCCAGCAGCGTCGCGAGCACGATGGCGAGTGGCAAGAACGGGATCACCAGGAACCAGTCATCGATGACGGTCAGGATGCGCTCGGTCCAGCCGCCGAAGTACCCGGCGCTGATGCCGATGGTCGATCCGATCACCGCCGACACGATCGCTGCTGCGAACCCCACGACCATCGAGATGCGCGTGCCCAGGATCAGGAGCGAGAGCACGTCGCGTCCGTTGTCGTCCGTGCCGAGCAAGTGCTCCGACGACGGCGGCTGCATGATCTGATCGGAGAACGAGGACGAGGCGTTGGGGTCTTCCGGCGCGATCAAGGGACCGATGATCGCGATCAGAGTGAAGAAGGCCAGGATCGAGAGGCCAACCTTGCCTTGGTTCGAGCGCACCATGAGCTTGAACGAACGCGAGGCCCCCGACGACAGTCGCCCGAACACGCCCTTGGAGCCCGCCAGGATCGCGGTCGTCTGCGGGGTTGGTTGGTGGTCGATATTCGCCACGTCAGGCCACCCGAACCCGCGGATCGAGGGAGGCGAGCAGCAGATCGGCAAGCAGGTTCGCAACGATGACGGCGAACGAGGTCAGCAGGAAGATACCTTGCAACATCGGCAGGTCCTTGCCCTCGATGGCTTCCACCGTGAGCGAGCCGATGCCGGGCCAGGAGAACAACGCCTCGATCGTGATGGCGCCGGAGACCACGAACCCGAGATTGAGGAAGATCAACGTCGCCACGGGCAGCAATGCATTGCGCACCGCGTGGTCGCGGAGCACGCGGTGCCGCGGCAGCCCGATCGCACGGGCGGTCGTGACGAAGTCCTCGTTGAGGACATCGGTGAGGGCCGAACGCATGATCACCACGTACTGACCTAGCAACCCCAGCGTCAGGGTGATGATGGGCAGTGCTGCGTGCTGCAGGACGTTCCACATGTAGCTCACGCCGCTGAGCTGGGCGCCGGGGTCGGACTTGAGCCCGGTTGGGAAGGCTCCGACAGTGACGGCGAGCAACCAGATCAACACCATCCCGAGCCAGAACTCGGGCATCGAATACAGGATCAGCGAGCCCTGCGTGATCGCCGTATCGCTGGTTCTGCCTCGTCTGGACGCGGCGACGACGCCCAGCCATGAGCCGAGGAGCGCCGACAGGACCGTGGCCGTTCCCACCAGCAGCAGGGTGTTGGGGATCGCCTCTCTGATCTCGGTGAACACGGGACGCCCCGTCGCGTAGCTCACGTCCAGGTCGCCCTGCGCGGTGTTGATCACATAGATGCGGAACTGCGTGAACAGGCCCGCGTTCAGACCGCGTTCCTCGATCAGGATCTCCGCCTGTTCCTCGGTGTACCGGGGGTTGCGACGAAGGTCTTGCGCGGGATCGCTCGCGATGCGGAACAGGAAGAAGTTGAAGATCAGCACGAAGATGAGCGTGCCGAACGCAACCCCCCCCTTGCCCAACAGCAACCTCACCGAGCGGAACCCCCGGTCCCGATCCGCTCACCTGGCACGACGGGGGCATCGAGTGGCGCCAGCTCGAGCGGACCCGACTCATCGCGGCGCCGGTTCACGCGGGAGACCGCCAGCACGGCCACCAGGAAGATGCCCATGCCGATCAAGACGAACGGCGCGCCCGAATAGTTGGTGGTCGCCGCGGTGCCCGGTTCGATGAGCTGCAGCTGCAACCAGGACGTCGAGAAGGGAGAGCCGTCGGGTTCGGGCGAGGGCGTGTAGCCGGTCCATGTGTCGGTTCGCGTCAGCTGGATGAAGGCGTCGTGCACCAGGAAGATGTACGGCGAATCGCGAAGGATGATTCGCTCGGCCTGGTGCATCAGGTCGACCCGCTCCTGGAAGTCGAGCGAGCTCAACGCTTGTGCCGGCAGGGGGTCGTACTCATCGATGTTGCAGTAGAAGGTGTCGGACCAATACCCGCCGCACAGCGTCACCTCGAAGTTGAAGTCCGGGAACGGGATGTCACCGCCCCACCCCCACAGGAACGCGTCGAAGTCAGGCTCGTACTTCTGGGGATCCTCGGGGCTGGCGGCGTAGTTGCGGTCGATCAGCGAATCCGACGTCACGATCGACAGGTCGATCTGGATGCCGACATCCTTCGCCCACGCTGCGATCCTGCGGCCGGCGTTCTGGTCCTCCAGCACCTCGCTGCGGACCAACATCTCGAACTGCGCCGGGACGCCGTCCTTCGTGCAGATGCCACCTTCGGGACAGGCCCAGCCGCCTTCAGCCAGGATCTGTTTCGCCTTCGCAGGATCGAAGTGGTAGCCGATCTCGGGATCGTCCGCGTAGCTCTGGTAGTAGCGCTCGTAGAGCGGCGAGATGAAGCCGTTCCCGGGTGTCGCTTGCCCGCTGTACACCGTGTTCACCAAGCTCTCTCGATCGATCGCCCAGGCCAGGGCAGTACGGATCGACTGATCTTGCACCACCTCGTAGTTGACGCCCTCGGCCGGCCCCGTGCAGGTGTTCTGGGGATCACCACCGCCGGGCGGGCACATGTTGAACGCGATCGAACTGAATCCGGGGATAGGAACGGCGACGGCCTCCACCGAAGGATCTCCCTCGAGCTGGCCGACCCATTTCGGGTCGCCTGACAGGACCGCATCGAGCTGGTTGAGCTGGATGTCGCGGAGCTGGCCCTCCTTGTCACCGTATTTGACCATCAGGATCCGTTCGATCGCTCCCTTGGGGCCCCAGAAGAACTCGTTGGGCGTCAGGATGGTCGTGCCCTTGGGGTCGTACTCCGTGATCGTGAACGGGCCTGTCCCCACCATGGGGCAACACGGCGCGAAGTTGGCGATCTCCTTGAGGTCGATATCGCCCCAGATGTGCTCGGGCAGCATCGGCGTGTACGCCGACAGCACACGAGCATCCGGCTTCTTCAGGGTGTAGAGGACGGTGAAGTCGTCGAGCTTCTCCATCGACACCATGTTGCTCACGTAGCCGGCCAGCACGTTCTGCTTCGCGTCCCGATACGCCTCGTAGGTGAACACCACGTCGTCGGCGTTGAAGTCCTCCCCGTCGTTCCACTTGACCCCTTCGCGCAGGTGGAAGGTGTATTGCAGCCCGTCTTCGGAGATCTCGTGGCTGGTGACCAAGGAGTTCTCCAGGTCGGGACCGGCGTCGGAGATCTGCCAGTTGTAAGGGAACAGGTCGTAGACCTCGGTGAAGACGAAGTAGCTGGAGGTCAACTGGGCCTTGAACGGGTTGAGCTGTGCGTCGAACTTCTGGTCGTAGCCCATGCGCCAGTCCTCGGACTGTTCAGGTGCACCCTCGTCCTGTGCGCTCTCACCACCGGCAGCCGTGGTGGCACCGATCAAGGCGAACAACATCCCCATGGTGAGCAGTGTTCGACGGGTTCGACGGCGCGCCACGATGTACCCCCAACGGGTCAGGTTGTCGGGATGGTAGCCGGTTGGGTGTGCGGCGGTAAAGCCAAGGCCGCTGGGAGGTTCGGCCCTGTCAGAGCGACGGCGTCGCGGCGACCGTAGGCCCGCGCTCGCTCCGGCGCATGCAGACCGCGCACAGGTCGCCGCTGTTGTAGACGCTCAGGCGGGTCTGGCACCCCGCACCCGCGCAGGTGCGACCTGCCGGCATCGTTGCCCTCCTCGAAGCGCGAGGGCGCAAGCCCTGCTTGCGCAACCGCTGGCACGGCGGGCACCATCGGCTCGTCCCGAAATGCCCGCAGGGCCGAACGTCATGGCACATCGGGCACTCGCGGTAGCCCATGCATGGGCATTGAGGGAAATCATCCACACATCAAGGGTAGCCGCGGAGCGCTGGACCGCGTGGAGGGGTGTGCCGTCAGCTACTCGTCAGCACCTGCGCTGCCGAGGGACCTGGGGGTACCGGACGGCGTTCGGCGGGATGACAGCTGGCGTCGGCGATCATGGCGACGAGCTCCTCGCGGGTGCGATCGGGCACCAGACCATGTTCGGCAACGATGTCCAGGAAGGCCTCGACGGCCTCGGGGTCGAAGAGCGTGCCGCTCGCCGCGGCGATGTGCGAGACGGCGCGATCGGGCTGCCAGGCATCGCGATAGGCGCGGTGGGATGTGAGCGCGTCCCAGACATCGGCGACGGCGACGATGCGTCCCGACAGCGGGATGCTGTTGCCGGCGAGCCCGTCCGGGTAGCCCGTCCCGTCCCACCGTTCGTGGTGGTTCCGGATGGCCGAGAGGGCGCCGTGCAAGGATTCCGCCCGGCTCACCAGATCCCAACCGATCTCGGGATGACGCTGGATCTGCTCCCAGGCCTCGACACCCAGCTCGCCGGGGTCGTTCAGCACATGGTCGGGCACGCCGATCTTGCCGACGTCGTGCAGGTAGGCGCCCTGGTGCAGACCCCGCACCGCCTCGGGGCTCAGGGCCAGCCGCAGGCCCATGCGTGTGGCGAGGTCGGCGACCCGCTCGGAATGCCCGCGCGTGTAGGGATCCTTCGCTTCGACCGCTCCGATCAGCGCGTGCAGCGATTCGGGCTGTCGTTGCGCGACCTGTTCCACCGGGTCGTGCACGCTGATACCGCCGACCGCTCCCGCCAGGGTTCGTGTTCCGCGGTAGCCGACGACCACCGCCCATGTGGCCGCCATGAAACCAGCCAGCAGATACAGGTGGTAGTCCCACCACGACATCCGCCAAAACATTCCGTGTGCGAAGGACAGGACCGACGACATCGCGAGCCAGCTGGCCAGGGTCAGCGCCAGCTCGATGCGGTCCCGGCCCAAACGCCAGCGGTTCCAGTGCACACACCCCACGAGCAGGAACGTGATCGAGCTTCCCACTAGAAGGCCGAGTCGGATCTGCGTCTCGCCGGCCACTGGCGCCGCGCCCGACAGCACGGTGGGGTCGACGGCCACGCCGAGCGCGAGCAACCCGATCGACGCGACCGGGAACCACAGGGCGATGCGTGGAGACCTCGCGATCAGTCGTGAAGTCACACCGTGCGTGCGCAGCGCCATCGCCAGCGATGCGGCGAACGCAGCCAACGCCAGGACCGGGAACCGCGCGATCCACAAGTTCATGGGCCGTCCGAAGATGCCCGGCGTGGTGACGCCGTGCCCCAGCATCATGAAGCCCACAGCCACGCACCCGAGTGCGATCAAGACCGGGCGGCTCGACCGTCGCGGTCGGCGAACACGGCAGTGACGATCGCCAACAACAGCGCGAGCGCGGCGATCGCGCTCACCACGTACAGATGGAAGACTGGGGACTCCAGCGTGGGATCGAGCGCGGGGACCGCCCGTGCGATCGCGAGCACGCTCGCGGGCACCACCAACAGCGCGAAGAGGACCAACGTGCCTCGCCGGTCCAGGCGCCGCCACCCGTGAGCGAGCCCTGGGTCGCCCCTGGTCATCTCGGTTCTCTCCTTGGCCTTGGGTTGCCGTCCGGGGGAAGCATCGACCTCGTCGAGCGGCCGCTTGAGGTCTAGGCAGGGTTGGCGATCACGCTTGTGAGCGCTTCGATCGCGTTCACGCCGAAGCCACAGCAGCCGCCAACCCAGCGAGCCCCTCCATCGATCCACGCGGGGGCGGCATGGGCCAGGGCGGCCGGGTCGCGCGCGGTGTCGTCGTTCCAGCGGCGTTCGACGGCGTTCCAGCGGCCGCCGGCGTTGGGGTAGACGACCGCGGGCAGCGACGTGACCTGTCGGAGTCGCCGCAAGAGCGAGGAGATGAACCGACCCGGCGTGCAGTTGACCCCCACGGCGACGACGGAAGGGATCGATGCCGCGATGCGCGCCGCGGTAGCGATCGAGGTGCCGTCGGCGATGTGCTCGCCATCCCGGCAGCTGAAGCTGACCCAGGCAGGGATCTCGGGCACCTCGCCCAGGACGGTCGCGAGGGCCTCCGCCTCCGGCAAGGAAGGGATCGTCTCCACCGCGAGCAGGTCGGGCTCGGCGTCGGCGAGCACCATGGTGCGCGCGCGGTGGAACTCGGTGAGCCGTTCGATGGACGTGTCGCCGTAGTCGCCGGTGTACTCGGAGCCGTCGGCCAGCGCGGCCCCGAAGGGACCGACGGACGCGGCGACCATGGCGCCGTCAGGCGGGTGCTCCCCAGCGGCCTCTCGCGCCAGGCGGACCGCGAGCCGCATCAGGTCCTCGCTTTGACCGCGATCGATCCCACGGCGCGCGAAGCCGTCGGCACTCGCCTGATAGGTGGCGGTGATGGCCACCTGTGCGCCGGCATCGAAGTAGTCGTGATGTACCGCTCGGATCATCTGGGGGTCGTCGATCAGCAGGCGCGCCGACCACAGCTGGTCGCTGAGATCTGCGCCCCGACGCTCGAGCTCGGTGGCGAGACCACCGTCGAGGATCACGACGTCCTTGTCTTCCATACCTGCACATGTTCCCGCACGTGCCCGAGGACGCCCCGCCTCCGACCGGCTAGCCTCCTCATCCATGGCATCCACGGTGTTCCGCCCGAAAGATGTGCTGAAGCAGGTGCTCATCACGGGCGCCACGGTCTCGCCCGACGGCTCGTCCGTCGTCTACGCCAAACGAACGATCGAGAAGGGGAAGGAACGCTCTCGACTGTGGCGCGTGCCGATCGCAGGTGGCCGTCCCGAACGGCTGACCACCGTGGCCGCCAGTGACACCGATCCTCGCTTCTCGCCCGACGGCCGCTCGATCCTGTTCACCTCCGATCGGCGTCATGACGACGACGATCCGAAGAAGGATCCCAAGTCCCAGCTCTGGATCTTGCCGGTGGCCGGCGGCGAACCTCGGCGCCTCGCGAAGCTGCCCCAAGGCGGGGAGGCCGGCGTATGGTCGCCGGACGGGACTCGGATCGTGTGCCTGGGGCCCTCGGGCACGCAGCGGTTCCTGGTGGGCGAGCCCGACAAGCTGATCGCCCGGCGGATCACCGATTTCACGTGGCGACTCGACGGTGAATGGATCCGGGACCAGTTCACGAGTGCGTGGGTGCTTCCGGCCTCGGGCAGCGGCAAGGCCGTACGCGTCACCGCTCCGGATCAGGAGGTCTCGCAGGCGTTCTGGTCGCCGGACGGCTCGCGGGTAGGGTTCCTGGCCGATCGGTCGGATCGAGCCTGGTACTTCGAGGCTCCGACCCCATGGTCGATCGCGACGTCGGGCAAAGGGTCGCCCCGCACGCTGGCCGATTTCGACGGCTACGCCGTCGCCGCGAGATGGGTCGGTTCGCGCGAGTTGATCTTCACGGGCACCACGGAGCGAGACGTGCCGTGGCGCAACGTCGACCTGTTCCTCGCTGAAGGCGCGAAGGGAACCGTCCGGCGGCTGGTCCAGGGCCGCACGGTGTCGTTGATAGGCCAGATCGGATCCGAGCTGGCGCCGGACATGCGTGACGATGGTCCGATCGAGCTCGGCGGGGGTCGATACGCGCTGATGGGCCACGCGCTCGGCACCGCGAGCGCGTATGCCGTCGATCCCGATGGACAGCTCACCGCGCTCACCGATCGTCGCCTCGAGGTCGCAGGCCTGGTCTCCGGCGGCGGACGCTTGCTCGCGGTGGCGTGCGATCAGGGTGACGCCGCCGAGATCTACGAGCTCGATCCCGATGAACCGGGGCAGGCACGACGGATCACGCGCGACGGCTCGCGGTGGTTCGCGTCGTTCCATCACGCGGTTCCCGAGGACATCATCGTGCCGCGGCGCCGTGTCCGTGATGTGCAGGGTTGGCTCACCCGGGCGACCGGACGGCGCGGAAGGCGACCCCTGGTCCTCTACGTGCACGGCGGGCCGTACGGAGCGGCGGGTCCCACCCCGCTGTTCGAAGAGCTGATGCTGGCCGATGCCGGTTTCCACGTGCTTGCGCCGAACCCGGCTGGTTCGACTGGCTTCGGTGAAGACTATGCGCGGTCGCTGCACGGAAGGTGGGGAGAGCCGGACGGCGCCGACCTGCTCGCGTCGATCGACTGGGCGGTGGCCGAAGGATTTGCCGATCCCGATCGCATCGGCGTGCTCGGGCTCTCCTACGGCGGCTTCATGGTGCACCACATGCTGGGGGCCTACCCCGGTCGCTTCAAGGCTGCGGTCAGCGAGAACCCGTTCACGTTGGCGCCCGCCGACCTGGGTGCCGGTGATTCCGGCCACATGATGGAAGAGGAGACGGGCGTCGGACCCTGGCCCGAGGATCTGGAAGGCTGGCTTGCGATCTCACCGGCCATGAGGATCCACCGCAGCCGGACGCCCCTGCTGCTGCTGCACGCCGATCACGACGTTCGATGCCCGCCAGTGCACAGCGAGATCGCGTTCGCGATCCTTCGTCAGCGCGGCGTGACGGTGGAGATGGTGCGCTACCCGGAGGAGTCGCACGTCATGTTCGCGATCGGCCGGCCCGATCGCCGCGTGGACCGCCTCGAACGCATCGTGGGCTGGTTCTCCGAACACTTCTAGCCCCGAGGCCACGGGGTCGGCCGGGGATTACGTCTCCTGTGCGGTTCGCTGGGTTCGCAGCTTGTAGTACGCGCGCTCGACCATGAATCGGGAATCGGGCGAGGACGGGTCGGCGATCGCGCCTTTGAGCCACGCCTTCAGCTCGTCGACCTCGACGGCTTCGGCGTTCAGGCGGCTCGGGCGGGTGAACCGCTTCCCCCTCACCAGCGGAGCGAGCAGCTCCGATGCCTCATCGAGTCTGCCTTCTTCGACCAGCTGAAGCGCCGTTTCGAGCTTGGCGGCGTCGATGTGTGTTCCCCCCTTTCGGCGAGCCTTTCGAACCGGGCGTGTGGGTGGATGAGCCCGGCGCGGGCACACGGGAGAGTCCGGCTCGTTCGAACTCCGCGTGCAGGTGCAGCCGTTTCGCGATGCGTCCCACGTCCAGCCGTTGGTCGGGGGTGACGAACGTGACGCCTTCGCCTCCTCGACCGGCGCGGGCTGTACGCCCGACCCGGTGGACGTAGGCCTTGTCGTCGGCGGGGGCGTCGAAGTTGATCACGTGGGTGATGTCCACGAGGTCGATGCCGCGCGCCGCGACGTCGGTCGCGACGAGCACGTCGTTGGCGCCGCTGGCGAATCGGCCGAGGGAACGTTCGCGTTGGGGCTGGGACATACCCCCGTGCAACTCACCCGCGCTGAAGCCTTCCTTGCGGAGGTTGCGCGCCACCCGGTCGGCCCCACGCTGGGTGCGCACGAAGATCAACGCCAGCCCTCGGTCGGCGGCGAGCTCGCGGACGAGCGCCCTGGTCTTGTCCGGATGCTCCACGGCGATGAAACGATGCCGTGCGTGGGCGATGTCGGGGCCGGCCTCCCCGCTCTCGTGCAGCACCGGGTCGCGCGTGAAACGGGTCGCGAGGCGGCCCACCTCACCGTCGAGCGTGGCTGAGAACAGCATGGTCTGACGGTCTGGCCGCAGCATCTGCAGGATGCGCGTGACATCGGGCAAGAATCCCATGTCGAGCATGCGATCGGCCTCATCCAACACGCAGGCGCGCACGCGGTCGAGGCGCAGCAGCTTGCGCGCCACCAGGTCGAGCAGGCGGCCCGGCGTGGCGATCACGATATCGGCGTGCCGTGCCCGCTTGGCTTGCGGGCCGATGCCGACACCGCCGTAGACGGAGGCGATCTGCAGACGCCGGACGTCGGCGATCGCTCGGAACTCTTCGGTCACCTGGCTGGCGAGCTCACGGGTCGGCGCCAGGATCAGGCCGGTCGGACTCTTGCCGCTGGGATGGAGCCGTTCGACCATCGGCACCGCGAACGCGAGCGTCTTGCCCGATCCGGTCCGTGAGCGAGCCAGCACGTCGCGGCCGGCGAGGGCGTCGGGGAGCACGAGGGTTTGGATCGCGAATGGCTGATCGAAGCCGCGTAAGCGCAGCGCGTGCGCGATCGGTTCGGAGACGCCGAGCGATCGGAACGTCGGTTGATCGTGTTCCTCGGAACGGGCTGTTGCCATGGTTCGCACAGGTGGTGGTTCCTTCCTGAGGTTCGTCGTCAATGGGTGCGCGTCGAGGGCTGGCGCCTCTGCGCAAAGGGCGCCCAGGAGGGCGTGGTGTGCGAAGGATGGCGAGACATCGTCGCGCGTGTCTCGAAGTCGAGACCGGCGTTCCCTCTAGCCTACGCGAAATCACTGGTCGCCGTCGTCGTCGACTCATCCACCGCTGGTCGACAGCACCAGGTCGACCGCTCCGTCGCCGACGACTCCCTAGACTTGGCGGCGATGGCCAAGTTCGCGACACCCGAGGACGAATGGCGCGCATTTCTCGACGGGTCGCATCCGTCGATCACCTGGGGACGCCGGACGTTCCGCCACATCCCTTCGGGTCCGCGATGCCGAGTGTGCTACGCGCCTTTCGGGGAGCCGGGTGGAGCGTTGTTCCGGCGGTTGGGATTCGTCCGTTGGGAGAAGAATCCGAACGTCTGCGTGCGGTGTTTGAAGGACATGCGGATGTACGACGTGTTGGGCGCGGAGGTCGAGATCTCGTTCCTGTTCGCAGACGTCCGCCACTCGAGCGAGATCGCGCGGCAGATGGGAACGATGGAGTTCACTCATCTGATGCAGCGCTTCTACGCCACTGCGAACCAGGTGTTGATCGACAACGACGCGCTCATCGACAAGTTCGTGGGTGACGAGGTCGTCGGCTTCTTCATGCCATTCCTCGCGGGGAAGCATCACGCGGGCGCGGCGGTGCGTGCAGCGCAGGCGCTGCTCCTGGCGACCGGACATGGCGAGGGAGATGAGCCCTGGCTCCCGCTCGGTGCCGGGGTGCACACGGGCATCACCTTCGTCGGCATGGTTTCGAGCGGTCATACGAGCGAGTTCACGGCGCTCGGCGACCCGATCAACATCGCAGCGCATGTGGTGGCCCATGCAGCGCCCGGCGAGATTCTCGTGACCGATGCCGCCGCCACCGCCGCCGGGCTTCAGGCCGACCTCGAGCGGCGGCACTTGTCGCTCAAGGGTGCTCAGGCTGATGTCGTCGTTGTGCCCGTGGGGTCCGATGCGATGGGAGCCGGCGGCTCGGCCAACCGCTGAGACAGCACGCGGATCACCCCGATCGCCGTCTCGGGACGTTCGCGCAGGATCGATTCGAACTGGGGCCGTGCGATGGTGAGCAGCCTCACCTGCCCGCGTGCGATGAGCGTCGCGATGCGTGGCCGGCTCGTGATCACTGCCATCTCACCGACGACGTCGCCCGCTGAGCGAACGGCCACGACGCGTTCGTCTCCGTCAGCTCGTCTCACGACGACCGAGACCTCGCCGCTCACGATGATGTGCATCGCATCGCCCGGCTCGCCCTGCTCGGCCATCGTGTCGCCGTCGTCGTACGCGTGTTCTTCGGAGATCACCGCGATCGGTTGCAGGTCCGGCGGGGGCAACGCTGAGAACAATGGCACCTTCCGCAGGAACAGGACCCGTTCCATCGGTGAGAGCGTCGCCATCGTTCGTGTCATGCTGGCTCCTTCGGGTTGGGTGTGGCGGGCCGAGGCCGTGCGTGTCGCGAGCTCGAGACAGGCTCGGATCCACTCGTCGGGGTCGTCGCGGAGACGATCGATCACGGCATCTGGATCGATGGAGGAAGATGAGCCATCCCACATCGAGAGCAACGGCGTCACGAGCTCCCGTTCGCCGACGCTCTCGATGACCTCGAGTGCGTTCGCACGCTGTGCCGCATCGGTGACCGAGAGGTTCTCGAGGGCGATCGACATCGCTCGACGACCCCCGAGCACCGCTGCTGCCCGCAGCCCCAGGATCGCCCGTCGCTCCGATCGCGCGAGCAGCGAATCCTTCAGGAGCGCGAGGTGCTCGTCGGAGCCGACGTCGATCGCTGTTCCCAAACGGTGGCTCTCGACCGCCTCCGACACCATCGCCACGGCGAACGAGTGGACCTGATCGGTCTGACCATCGAGCCGAAGGCGCTCGAGTGCAGTGAGCGCGCCTTCTCGCCGGTCGGCGTCGATGAGGGCTCCGGTCACGGGGCCGACCGCGGGACCTCCGATCGCGCCGAGGGCTCGGGCGATCGCTTCCCTGACGAGCGGCTGCTCGTCAGCCAGCCCCTGCACGAGCGGCTCCAGAGCCCGCTCCGGGTTCAGTGACGCCAGGGCGCCGGCCGCTTCAGCGCGGACCGCGGGAACCGGGTCCGTCAGCCCGGTGCGGGCTTCGTCGAACAACCTCGCATCGTCGAGCCCGCGTATCGCGGCGAAGGCCGCCGTCCGTGCTTCGTCCACGTCGCTGCGAGCGAGCTCGATGAGCGCGGTGGTTCCCGCCTGATCGTCGCCGTTGGCCACGAGCGCCGCCGCGTGCGCTCGCACGACTGGATCCGCGTCGAGCCTGAGTGCACCGAGCACCACGGAGGTGGCTCCATCTTGTCCGCCGCCGAGCGTTGCGACGGCCTCAACCGTCGCGAGCCGCACCGACGCTTCTCGATCGGTCGAGCGTTCCAGGATCGCGGGCAGCGCAGCAGCGCTCCCACCCCGGGCGAGCGAGGCGATCGCCGTGGCTCGAACTTCCGCGTCCTCATCGCCGAGTCTGGAAACGAGTGGCCCCACCGCCTCCTGTGGGTCCATGTCTCCCAGCACATGCGCGGCAACGTTGCGCACCCGCGCGTCTGGGTCGGCGAGCGCGTCGATGGCCGCGACCAGCGCCGATCGATCCGTGCGCGCGACGCCGAACGGCTCCACACCCGCAGGGACCGCATCGAAGACCTGTGGCCGCCCCTCACGCAGGGCCTTCACCAGCTCGCGCGGATACGCGCGGCGCACCCCCATCATCGCCGCGGTCGCGACCACCGCACAGGCCAACCCCACGCCGTACAGCATCGCTGGGCTGAGCGATCCGCCGATGAGCGCGATGACGCCGGCCAGCACGGTTCCCACCTGCGTCGGTCCTCCGTACAGGAACGCGCGGGTCTGGTCGCGCCGGTCCGTGGGCACCGTGTTGATCACGGCCTCCCAGGAGCTGAGGGCACCACCGGACAGCCAGGCCACCTGTGCGAACCGGAACACGGCCAGGATCGCGAAGCTCGCGTCGATCGCGAGCACGCCGAAGGCCACCACGTACAGGAGCGGCAGCACCAGCAGCACGGTGGGGACCCCGAAGCGCGACAGCAGCCGGTTCGTCACGAACAGCGACAGCAGGAACGCAACGCCGGTCGACAGACCGAAGAAGAGCCCGAAGAAGCCGGCCAGCTGGTCCGGGTCGGGGTAGCGATCGGTGGCGGCCCGCGAGAACGGCAGGTACAGCGAGAAGAACAGCAACGAGAACAGGATCGATCCCAGAGCCATCCATCGCATCAGCGTGGAACGTCGCGCATACCGGAATCCGCGCGCCAGCTGCTCGACCGGACCAGCATCGCGGCGACCCCGTGCCCGCCCGGAGCGAGGTTCGCCTCCGATCGCCAGCAACCGTGCTCCGAGGATCACGACCGCCACGAGCGTCGCGACCCACACCAACAGCAGGTTGGGTGAGCCGATCCAGGTCGCGAGCGGCGAGGTGACCAGGCCACCGAGCACGTATCCGAGCACACCGCCCGCGCCGATGAGCGGGAAGAAGCGCTTGGCCTGACGGGTGTCGGTGACCAGGCCGGCCAGCCCCCACACCGCCAAGCTCACGAGGAACTGCGCTGCTCCCTGCAGCAGCCACAGCGCCTGGGTGATCCACGCGATGTCCGAGGCGAGCGCGATCCGTCCCGCGGCAGCGACCAGCGCCAGCGCGACCGGGATGGACAGACACGCGCGCCCGCGCCCCAGCCGCCCGAGCAGCGCGCCGAACGCGATCGTCAGCAGGAACATCGTGGCGCCCAGGATCAGATACATCACCGGCAGCTTCGAGACCCCGTACTGCGCGAAGAACAGCGCCTCGATGCCGCTCCCGCCGATCATCAGTCCCGCGGAGGCGAAGAACGATGCCGCGACCGCAAGCCCGACCGGCTTGCCCTCGCCCGGCCTCAGTCCGAGGAGTCTCGCGGCTCGGCCCTCAGGGGCCATCGGCCACCACGAGCTCGAGCATCTGATCCAGGTTCATCGCGAAGCCTTCAGCGTAGGCGCGTTCTGTTTCCTGTTCACCGAGCGTCGCTCGAGCTTCCTGCAGCAGATCGCCGTAGTACGCCAGTCCGGTCTCAGGGATGTGCAGGTCGAAGTCTTCCTCGAGCCTTCCGTAGGCGCCCATGAGACGCGCGGCATGATGGTGCCCCCCGTCCTGGTTGGCGAGCCAGGCATGTGGATGCAACAGACCCCCGACGTTGGCCGCGTTCGCGGAATCGACCGCCACCTGCGTCGCCTCATCCAGGCGTGCGCGGGCGTTCTCCAGATCACCCATCGTGACGGCGACGGTAGCCATGCCCAGCAGATCCTCGATGATGTAGAGGCTGTCGCCGGCTTCCCGATGCAGCGCCAGCGCCCGCTCGAAGTGCTCGGTCGCAGCGGCCGTGTCCCCGCCGAACATCCGCGAGTACGCGAAGGCGGTCGAGATCTGGGCTCGCAGATAGAGGTCGCCTTCTTCCGCGATCTCGAGACTCTCGTGGAGCATCGCTTCCCCTCGAACGAACTCCTGCGTCACCACCAGCGAGACGAATGAGGCGTCATAGAGCGCCCACGAGAGCAGGCGCGCGTCCCCGAGCTCCCGGGCGATGGCGACCGCTTCGTCGTATTGATCACCCACGCGCTCGTAGTCGGTCTGCCAGTACGCGAGGCTGGCGAGGGCTCCGAGCGCCCTGGCCCGCACGGCGTCGCGACGCTGCGCGCCGGGAAGCCCGAGCAGTCGCTCCAGCCTCGGCCGTCCCTCCCAGATCCGCCCCCGCTCTTTCCAGTAGTGCCAGAGCGCCGTTGCGGTGCGCAGGCCGGTGATCACGTCATCGTCGGCCCGCGCCTGCTGGGACCAGTCCAGTGCCGCTCGCAGGTTGTCGTTCTCGCGCTCAAGGATCGTCAGCCACCGCATCTGGTCGTCGCGGGTCAGGAACGGCTCCGCCTCCTCGGCAAGGGCTCGGAAGAACCCGGCGTGGCGGCGCCGCAGGGCCACGAGGTCATCGGCGTCGGATGTCTCGAGCCGATCGGTGGCGAACTCCCTGATCGTCTCGAGCATCGTGAACCGGAGCTCGCCGCCTTCGAGCTCGACGCGGCGTACCAGGCTGTCGTCGACGAGCGTGCCGAGACCGCCGAGCACATCCAGGTCGTCTCCGCACACCGTCTCGGCGGCCTCGAGCGTCCAGCCGCCCGCGAAGACGGCCAGCTCAGCGACCAGCCGCTGATCGTCGGGATCCAGGAGCTCGTGGCTCCACGCGATCGTCCCTTCCAGCGTTCGGTGTCGCTCGGGGGCATCGCGAGCGCCGCCGGTGAGCAGCGGGAGGCGTTGCTCCAGGCGAGCGGACAACGCCTCGACGGTCAGGACCCGCAGCCTGCTCGCTGCCAGCTCGAGCGCGAGTGGCAGCCCGTCGAGACGAGCGACGATCTGTGCCACAGCAGGCGCGTTCTCGTCGGTGACCCGGAACCCGGGCCGGACGGCGGCGGCCCGTTCGACGAACAGCAACACGGACTCGCAGGTGCTCATGCGCTCGACATCCGCGAGCTCATCCTGCAAGGGCAGCGGAAGGGGAGACAGCCGGAACTCCTGCTCCCCCGACAGCCGGAGCGGGATGCGACTGGTGGCCAGCACCGCGAGACGTGGAGCGTCGTCTAACAGCGTCCCCACGATCGGGCTTGCCTCGATCAGCTGCTCGAAGTTGTCGAGCACGAGCAGCAGCTCTCGACCGCGGAGGTCATCCTGCAGGGCATCGACCAGGTCGCGGCCGGGCGTCTCGCGCACGCGCAGTGCGCGGGCGATCTCCGGGATCACGAACGCCGGCTCGGTGACAGGGCCGAGGTCGACGAAGCAGATTCCGTCGGCGTATCTCTCGAGCCGTTCCGAGGCGATCCTCAGAGCGAGCCGTGTCTTGCCGGTGCCGCCCGGTCCCGTGACCGTCAGCAATCGTGTGGCGTCGAGCAGCTCACCGATCTCCGTGATCTCGCGGTCTCGCCCGACGAACGAGGTTCGGGGCGCGGGAAGGTTCGTCCGTTTCGCCTGCAGCGACCGAAGCGCGGGGAAGTCGGCGGGCAGCTCGTCGAGGACCAGGTCGTGCAGATGTTCGGTGTGCTCGATGTCCTTCAGCCGGTGGGCACCGAGGTCGCGGACCGTCACACCATCGGGCAGCGCGGCGGTCACGAGGATCCGGGTGGCCTCGGAGATGACGATCTGGCCCCCGTGGCCTGTCGCGGCGATGCGGGCGGCGCGGTTGACGTCGATCCCCAGGTAGTCGTCGCCGCCCACGATGCCTTCACCGGTGTGCAGGCCCATCCGCACCCTGATGCTCTGACCGTTGGGCCGCGGGTCGCTGGCGAGCTCTCGCTGGGCTTCGACCGCTGCGCGCACCGCCCCGCTCGCGGTCGGGAAGACGACGAAGAAGGAGTCGCCCTCCGTGCGGATCTCCACACCGTTCCCGGCCGCGATCGCAGCTCGCATGATCGCCGCGTGTCGTTCCTGCAGCGTTCCGTAGTCCTCGCGGCCCATCTCTTGCAGGAGGCGCGTCGACCCCTCGATGTCGGTGAACAGGAACGTGACGGTGCCGGTCGGCAGCTCGGACATGACGGCTTAGCCGGCCGGCGGCTCGCCGGTCGCGTCGTGGTCGTAGTACTCGTAGGCAGACATGGCCTTCCCGGTCGATGAGCGCCACTCGCGCTCTTTCTCCGGCGCCTTGCCCAGGACCTTGGCCATCTCGTGCACGTGCTCGGCGACCGATCCGCAACACGAGCCGATGTAGCGAACACCGGCGTCACGAGCGTCGGTGGCGAACCGCGCCAGATCGACTCGGCCCAGCGTCATCGGCGTCAGCTCGAACGGGAACTCGTCCCACGAGGTGAAGTCGGGCTTCGCGTCCGTGGTGGCGTAGGCCACGGGCTGGGCCGCGATCGGTACCAGCCGGCCACCCCGCGCACCATCGCCGCCGCGATGGGCAGCTGCTGCGCCGGAGCGTTGAGGCAGTTCACGCCCACGATGTCGGCGCCCGCGTCGGCCAGCCGCTGCGCGCACGTGGCCGGGTCGTCGCCCTCGTACGACCGCGCCGGGAGCTTCTCGAACGACATCGTCACCATGACCGGCAGGCCGGTGGCCTTCGCCCGTTCGACGAACAACAGCGCCTCACCGAGGTAGGAAAAGGTTTCGCCGATCCAGAAGTCGGGCGGCCCTGCGTCGATCTGGCCCTGCAGCTGTGCATCGAGCAGCTCACGCACGTGGCCGGGGCTGGCGTGGTCGGCAGGGTCGTAGGCCCACGTCAACGACAGGTTGCCGGCGACCAGCGCGTCGCCTTCGGTCGCCACCTCACGCGCGATGCGCACGGCGTTCCTGTTGATGTCGGCGACCTTGCCGCCGAGGCCCACCGTCTCCAGCTTGTCCTCGCTGGCATAGAAGGTCATCGTCTGCAGCACCTCGGCGCCGGCTCGCAGGAACTCGCGATGCAGCTCCTGCAGCGCGTCCGGATGATCGATCACCACCTCGGGCGTGAACGGGCCAGCCTGCACGTACCCGCGCTTCTCCAGTTCCAGCAGGTAGCCGCCGTCGCCCAGCACGGGCCCCTCGGCGAGCCGTTCCATGATCCCTCGTGACTCAGTCGACATCGCACGGCCTTCCCTCGACGATGTCCGAGTGTAGGACCGCTCGCCTACGATGTGGGCATGCGAGGTGATCGGGTCGAGGTGACGATGGATGTCGGGAACGGCGTCCAGACCTTCGAGATCGCGGCAACGCGTGCCGGTCGACGCGTGGAGGTCACGACCGGAAGGACCGTCATCGAGGTCGCCGAGGTGACGCGAGGCGGCACGCCCGTGCGCACCTCAAGGTTCATGGCCTCGCGCGTCGTCGCCTTGGTCGAGCACCCTGGCGAGCGGGCCGTGAGCGGAGTGCGAGCGATCGGGCTTCCAAGGACTTCAGAAGATGAAGCCAAACCACGGTGAAGGATCCGACGCGAACATCGCATCCGCTCGCGCGAGCGCGCCGGGCACCAGTTCCCGCATCTGCTGCCCTCGGGCGAGCTGGCTGAACGAGGTTCCTCCCAGATACGTGGCGGCCAGTGCATCGACGCCGCAGGACAGCTCCGGCTCAGCCTCGGTTCGCTCGCACGATGCCTCGCAGCCCTCGACGACCAGCTCGTAGCGACCCGACGTCTCAGGGCGGAACGCGTCGTCGACCTCGAGGACCAGTGCGCCATCGGCGGAGTATCGGCGACCTTCGAGGGACTGCGTGATGTCGATCAGGCGCACCCAGAGGCCGTCGGAAACCATGAACCGCAGTCGGCGGGGCTCCGCGACGAGCCACAGGAGCTCGTCGTCGGCCGGACGGTCCCAGGCTTTCACGGTGGCGATCAGATCCACGTCGAGCACGTACCTCCACAGGGCCGCCGTCGCCGCAGGGGTCGTCGCGATCAGTTGCTGCAGCTTCAGTTCGCTCGAGGACACGCCATGTGCCCATCCATCCTTGACCTTGTAGACCGCATAGCCGTCGGGAACCCCGTCATCGTCCTCATGAAGGGCGAAGAACAGCGGCTCGTCCTCGTCCCTCTTCCGCTCGTGGAAGAGCCAGGTCCACCAGCGGTCGTCGACCGCGATCATGCCGGGACGTGACGCCGCCACCGCGTCGTACACGGGTCGCATCGGCGCCAGGGCCTCGTCTCGCGCGAGAGCTCGCACTCGCCCGCTGGTCGAGATGCCGGCGACGAATGCGGATCGATCGGTTGACACCTCGAGTTCGGCACAGAGCGAGGCCATGCCGTAGCCGAAGCGGCCGTAGATCGGGGATTCCGAGGCCCACAGATATGCCAGTGGCTCCCCTCGCTCCGCCGCCTGGTCGAGCAGCGTGCCCATGAGTCCCGTGTTGATGCCTCGCCGGCGATAGGAAGGGAGCACGCCGACCGCGGTGATGCCCGGCGCGGACACGGTACGGCCTCCGGGGACCGTGAGCTCGGTCGAGCACGCGCCCGCCGTGCCGACGATCTCGTTCCCGTCGAAGGCGGCGAAGTAGCGGTCGGGCTCGGCAAGCAGACGTTCCTGCTCGACGTCCTCCTCGTCATGGCGCCCGTGGAATGCTCGCACCAACGATCGGAGGAACGCCGGAAGCTCATCGGGAGCGATCGAGCGGATGGTCACGTCATCCATGGCTCGCGAGCCTATCGAAGCGGTGTGGTACGTCGAGCTACTGTGCTCCCTCTGAGGGAGCGGGGAACAGGCTCGAGGTCACTGCCGGGACCCGGTCGAGGAACTCCAGCGCTGTCTCGAGCAACGGCTGTAACTCCCACGGATGAAGCCGTGGACGGTAGCACAAGAGTCTGCCACCCGCGACCTCGATCCCACCGAGGTCGGTTCGATCGAGCAACCACCCCATCATGCGTGCGTCTAGCAGCGCGTTCGCGAAGCGCTCGTCCGCCGACCGGACGGTGAACGCCCGGTTGAAGGCCTCGGACTCCGTGTTCACCTGGTCCATCGTGATGTGTTCGGCGGCTCGCGCCACGAGGGTCTCTCGAGCGATCAGCAGTGCCGGCCACCACGCGGGGAGAGGCGTCATCACGCACGAGAACCGTTCGAAGTCGTTGCGGGCCGGGTTCGACGAACGCGCGTACCAGTAGTCGCAGAGCGTGACCTCTCGTCCGTGCCACGTGCCGTGCATCACGTTCTCGAGCCCCCGGACGGTCGAGATGCGCCGGAACAGGGGGAACGGCCGATCGATGAGGCCGAACTCGTCGGTGGCGCTGAAGCGCAGACCGAGCGTACGAGCAGCGCCTTCGGTAGCGCTCCGACGGGGCTGCGTGCGGATCCACCAGGCGCCCGCTGCCATGCCGCCGAAGCCCAGCAGCACGACCAGCGCGATCGCAACGTCTCGGGCACTCCGCGCGTCGCCGTTCACCGTCGTCAGCAGCAGCCCGAACGCGAGGAAGGCGCCGAGGGAGTACGCAAGTATCCGCCAGGTCGAGGTCTTCACCTCGGACCTATCGGCAGTACGGTCGGTCGTGTTGATCAGTCCCAGACCAGCGAGGCGACACTCACCGGGTCCGCGACCCCTTTGAGTAAGGCTTCGCGGCGATCCGACACCGGGATGTCTCCGGCTTCGGCCAATGTCTCACCCGTGACGACGACCTCCCCACCTCCAGCCAGCGCCGCCACCCGGGCCGCCACGTGCACGCCCATGCCGCTGTAGTCGTCGCCTCGGCGGTTCGCCTCGGCGGCGTGCAGACCCATGCGAACCGAGGGGGCGAAGCCGCTCGTCCGGCGGTGCTCCTCCAGCGCCCGCTGGACCGCGATCGCGCAATCGATCCCTCTCCGCGCAGCGTCGAACGCAACGAAGAACCCGTCGCCGGTGGAGTTGACCACTTCGCCGCCGCTCCTGGCGAACAGCGTGCGGAGCGCCTCGTCGTGCCACCGCAGGAGGCGTTCCCAGGACTCGTTACCCAGGAGCTCCGCCAGGTTCGTCGACCCCACGATGTCGGTGAACAGGAAGGTCTTCCGGATCTGTGCGGGGGAGGCTCTCCGTTCGGCCGCGGCCTGCAACGCGCGTTCGGCCTCCTCGGCGTCGAGCCTGGCCCCGAGGCGGACGAACTCGTCGCGGGCCACTCCGAGCTCCAGGTCGGCCGCGTCCTCGTCGCGCATCGCCCGCAGCGCGGAGGCGAGCAGGGCTCGGCCTCGCGCCACCTCGTACGGCGCGGCGACCTCGCGCCAGTGGCCGATCGCCGTCCGGATCTCGCGGGCGGCCGCAGCGTGATCGCCTTCGGCGATGAGCACACGTCCGAGAGCCTCGTGCCTGCCGGCGTGCAGTGCGGGGGAGTCGTACGTCTGCCCGAGCCGGTCCAGCTCCTCGAACGCCTGTCGCGCCAGCGTCGGATCACCTGCGGTGACCGCGATCTGGATCTGTGCGGGGAGCAGACGCGCCCGCGCCCACTGATCCCACGTCTGTTGTTCCACGGCCGAGTTGATCGCCGCAAGCGCGGCGCGTGAGTTCCCTTCGGCGAGGCGTACCAACGCCAAGACCGGCTCCGTTGAGTGGCCGAGGGCGTGGGCCTGCCGTATCGCCTCCTCGGCGCCCGGGAGATCTCCCATCCGCAGTCTGATCTCCCCGATCGCGTAGAAGCCGTCGGCCATCGGGGGGATCGCGTTGAACTCGGCCAGCTCGTGGGTCGCCCGTTGGAGCTCCTCCTCTGCACGTTCCCAGGCGCCGCCCAATGCCACGACCTCGGCGCGGTGCACGCGGCACACGCCGGGGAAACCGGAGACGGATTGGCGATCGCACCATCGCTCGGTCGCCTCGGTCCATTCACTCGCCCGCCGATAGTCGGTGAGGTCCCGGCACGCGGAGATCATGTTGCAGTAGGTGACGCCGGTGACGAAGGGGGAGAGCTCGCCGTTCACGGCGGCGATCGTGGCTTCTTCCATCAACGCGAATCCCTCGGCCGTCTCGCCGGTGGCGATCCGTAGGGCACCTAGGTCGGTCAGCGCCGTGGCCTGCAGGTCGGTGTCGTCGACCCTGGTCCCGATCTGGACGGCCTCCTCGGCAAGCTCGATCGCCCGCTCGATGGCTCCCGTCTCCTTCGCCCCCGCGCTCCTGCTGAGCGCGACGTACCCGTGCACATAGCACTCAGGTTGTCCTTCCAGGAGCCGCTCGCCTCGTCGCATCCACGCGGAGGCGATCGATGGTCTCCCTCGAAAGGCGTACATCTGCGTGAGGTCGAGGGCCAAGTATGCCGCCCGGATCGGGTTCCCGATGGCGAGGTAGGCCTTGAACGCTCGCTCCTTGGCATCCAGGGCCAGATCCGCGTGCGCGGTGAACCAGGCGGCTTCGGCAAGGGATTCCAGATCGGAACCCGAGAGATCTCCATCCTGATCGGCACGTGAGAACAGCTCGAACGCCTCATCCCACGCATGCCGGTCCAAGGCCTCATGAGCGGCCTGCGTTGGATCGGACGCCGTGGGTTCGACCGGCACAGTTGGGCTCCTCGTCGCGACGATACCTGCTACACGTGATCGCGCGGGATGGAGCGGTCCCACTTTCGCTCGAAGACGAGGTCGGAACCTTCGAAGGCCTCCACGGTATCGAGCAGCCGGAACGCATCCCGGTCGGCAGTCATCACGCTCCGCGTTCTTACCGCGACCTTCCAGCCACCGCGCTCGAGCCCCAGATCCCGGTCGCACTCGACTCGGGCAGACAGTGGGTCTCCCTCGCGGATGCTGAACCGGTCGCGGGTGCGCTCGGTGATTTCGAGGCCGTCCGGCAGCCGGTACCGCTGATCGCCCTCGGGATCCATGGACAGGGTGTAGTGGTGTGAGTCTGGTTCGTGTTCGATCTTGCGGAAAGGTTCCGTGGAATCGACTTCGTGGATCTCCAGCCGTGGTGGCGATTTCGGCGGCCCGAACTCCGGTACGAGCGGCGCATCACGTGTCTCTGGTGAACGCACCGGCAGGTCGATCCAGGACCCTTCACCGGCAACGAGCGTCAGCTCGACCGGATCGGGTGACGGCCAGAGCCACGGCCAATAGGTGCTCGAAGATCGCGAGCCGGATCCGGTCGCCGGAGGGCACGGCCTGGCCGAGGACATCCAGCTCGAGCTCCACCTCGTAGCGCACCCCAGGCTCGAGCGCTTGCGGGCGTTCGTGCCCGTCCCGGTGAGTGAGGTTGAGCGCTCCCCGACTGATCAAAGTCGAGGACCCGTCGGACGCGACGCGACATAACCGGGCGGCCACGAGTGCGAGCGGACGGTCGACAGCGAAGCTGAGGTGCAGCCTGGGATGCCCGAGCAACTCGACCCTGTCGTCCAGCGGGGCGGTATCGAACGTGAGGCAGAGCGCGTCCTCCTCCCGTTGATCCGGCGGGAAGTCCGTGTCGCGTCCGTAGGGGCACCAGACGCCCGCGAGCAGCCCGTGCCGCTGCGATCCCGTGTGACGCAGCTCTCGAGGTTCGGATGACTCCTCTGACAAGTCCCCGTCGTTCCCGAGGTAGAGCCGATGGGCGGTTACCGACGGCGGTGGCCACGTCGGTTCAGACACCCACCGGCCGGGCCGATCGACGTGAAGCTCTTGCGCGCTCGCGGGCTCCTGGACCCACGCTCGAAGCAGAGGCTCGTCCTCGATGCCGTTCGGCTCGTCCTTCAGCCAGCGGTCCCACCAGCGGAGGGCCTCGCCGAGGAAATCGATCCGAGGCCCCGGCGCGCCGACGTGTGGCCACGCGTGAGACCACGGCCCGATGAGCCCCTTGCGGACATCGGGCAGCCCCGCGAGCGTCCGCGGGATCGCGTTCGTGTAGCCATCGGCCCATCCGCCGACCATGTAGACGGGGCACTCGATCGCGGAGAGATCCTCGCAGATGGAGCCGTGCTTCCAGTAGTCGTCGCGGCGTTGATGCGCGAGCCACTCGGTGATGAACGGTGGCGTCTCCTCGAGGCGGCGAAGCCACGTCTCCTTCCAGCCTTCCCCGACCGTCTCGGGGTCGGGAGGCAGCGCGTTGTAGGCCAGCATCACCGTCGCCCAGGGCAGGGAATCGCACGCCAGCACGCACCCCCCCTTGTAGTGGACGTCGTCGGCGTAGCGATCGTCGGTTGAGCACAGGCTGATGACCGCCTTCAACGCAGGCGCTCGCCGAGCCGCGATCTGCAGCCCGTTGAACCCGCCCCAGGAGATGCCGACCATGCCCACCGCTCCCGAGCACCACTGGGCAGCGGCGAGCCAAGCGATCACCTCCATGGCATCGTCGTGCTCCTGCGGTGTGTACTCACCGGTGATCACACCGTCGGAGTCACCCGTTCCGCGGATGTCGACGCGCGCATAGGCATACCCGTGGCCGGCGAACCATGTGCCCAGGGCCTCATCACGCGGAGCCATGGAGTCGCCCTTGCGATACGGCAGGTACTCCAGGATCGCGGGCACAGCCTTATCGGTGTCTGGGCGCCAGAGCCGAGAGGCGAGTCGCAACCCGTCGTCGAGGACGATCCACTCGTTGGGCGTGCGGGCCACCCCGAACGGGAACCGGTCCACGATCATCGTGCTCGCGCGCGTATTGGCCCCAGCCACCTCGGATCGCCCAGAACGGGTGCTCGTGCTCGCGACCGCGGAAGCGGTCTTCACCGCACCGTACCAGCGACGAAAGGCGCGGCGCCGTTCTTGTCAGACGGCGAGGTCTGGGGCACCATATGCGGTACGAGAGGAAGGAGGTGGTCCGACTTGCATGAACAGCTCGAGACCCTCGAGGTGACTGGCTGCTAGCCGTCCCTCGCGGAGGGACCACCCTCCGCCCGTTTGCCGGGCGACCGGCAGAATCCCAACCAGTTCACCGACCTCACGTGTTCCGGCTGGTCTACCGGACGAAGCCTCGTCAGAGGCCGAAGTGCTCGTGAGGTGAAGCGCAAGTCGAACGGGCCGGGCCCACAGGGTCCGGCCCGTTCGCCGTTCTCAGGAAGGCGTGGGTAAGCTCGGCGGGAGAGCGCTGTGCCCGAGGGAGCGATGCCCGTGGACTACCTGGTGCCGACCGATGTGGCCGCCGCCCTCGAGATGCGGGGCGCGGGTGGTGTGGTGTTGGCCGGGGGCACCGACCTGTATCCGCAGCACGTGGGACGCCCCATGCCGGACCCGATAGTCGACATCGGTGCGCTCACGGAGCTGCACGGCATCGAGCGAGACCGACGATGCGTATCGGATCGGCGCGCTCACGCGCTGGTCGGATGTGGCGGCCGCGTCGATGCCGGGTTGTTTCGACGGCCTGCGGGCCGCGGCACTCCAGGTCGGTGGGGTCCAGGTCCAGAACGCCGGCACGGTCGGTGGCAACCTGTGCAACGCCTCGCCGGCAGCCGACAGCATCCCCCCGCTGCTGACCCTGGATGCCTCGGTGGAGCTCAGGTCGGCGTCCGGCCGCCGGGTCCTGCCCCTCGAGGCCTTCCTCACCGGGTACCGGCAGACGGCGCTTGCGCCCGACGAGCTGTTGACCGCGGTGCTGATCCCTCGTGACGCCGAGGACGCACGATCGGTGTTCGGAAAGCTCGGGCTCCGCCGCTATCTCGTGATCTCGGTCGTGATGGTGGCGGTCCTGGTCGCGGCCGACGCGGACGGCCTCATCACCGACGCGCGGGTGGCGGTCGGTGCGTGCTCACCGGTGGCGCAGCGGCTGCGATCGCTGGAGTCGGCGCTCCTGGGCCGCTCGACGCATGCGCTCGACCCCGCGACGATCGGCGGTCATCTCGATGCGCTGACCCCCATCGACGATGTCCGCGCCACGGCCGACTATCGGCGCCGGTCCGCGTCGATCCTGGTGAGCCGGGCGCTCGCGAGCTGTGGTGACGACCGATGAGCACGGTCACCTTCACGGTGAACGGATCGTCCACCCAGGTGGACCGATCGGCGCGGCGGCTCAGCGACGTGCTCCGCGACCACCTGGCGCTCACCGCCACCAAGGTGGGATGCGACGCGGGCGACTGTGGAGCATGCACGGTGCTCCTGGACGGCGAACCGGTGACCGCGTGCATGACGTCGGTCGGGCGCCTCGAAGGTCGGCAGGTGGAAACCCTCGAGGGCCTCCACGAAAGCGGAGAGGCCACGCCGTTGCAGGGCGCCTTCCTCGCGCACGGCGCCGCGCAGTGCGGCATCTGCACGCCCGGCATGCTGGTGTCGGCGGCGGCGCTCCTGCGAGCCACATCCACGCCCACCGAGCAGCAGGTCATGGACGCCCTCGGGGGCGTGCTGTGCCGCTGCACCGGCTACCGCAAGATCGTCGCCGCGGTCATGGCCGCGCAAGTGGGCGCCACGGAGCACCGCGCCGTCGCCGCCGCCGGTCGGCAAGGCGGTGGGTCACCGCGCCCAGCGGGTCGACGGCCAACCCAAGGTCAACGGCACCGACGTGTTCGGCGCCGACGAGGCGCCCGAGGGAGCGCTCACGATCCGCATCGTCCGCTCTCCCCACCACCGGGCGAGCTTCCGGCTCGGCGACATCGACGCCTACGTCGCGGCGACGCCCGGCGTCGAGGCGGTGCTGACCGCCGCCGACATCGATGGCAGCAACCGGTTCGGCGTGATCCCCGCCACGGCCGATCAGCCCGTGTTCGCCGAGGAACACGTCCGTTTCCGGGGCGAAGCGGTGGCCATGATCGTGGGCGAACCCGCCCCGATGGCGGCGTTGGACCTTTCCACGTTCCCGGTGACGTGGCAGGAGTTGCCGCCGCTCATGTCCATCGATGAAGCACAAGCGCAGGACGCGCCCAGGATCCACGACGACGCGCGAGGGCAACATCCTCGTCCGTGGCAACGTGGCACGCGGCGATCTCGACGACGCCTTCGCGGCGGCCCACCGTCGAGGTCGAGGGCGTGTTCGAGACCGGCTTCATCGAGCATGCCTACATCGAGCCGGAGGCCGGCTACGCCGAACGCATCGGCGACCGCGTCGAGGTGCAGGTGACGACGCAGTCCCCGCACATGGACCGGATCGAGCTGGAGCAGATCCTGGGACTGCCCGAAGGAGGCGTCCGCATCAAGCCGACCGCGGTCGGCGGCGGGTTCGGCAGCAAGCTCGACCTGTCGGTTCAGCCCTATCTGGCCATCGCCGCGTGGAAGCTCAACCGCCCCGTGCGCCTGACCTACACCCGCCCGGAGTCGATGATGTCGACCACCAAGCGGCATCCCTCCCGGTTGCGCGTACGCATCGGCGCGACCGGCGACGGCAGGCTCACCGCCATGGACTTCACCGGCGAGTTCAACACCGGGGCGTACGCGTCGTGGGGGCCGACCGTGGCCAATCGCGTGCCGGTGCATGCGAGCGGGCCGTACGTCTACGACGCCTACCGCGCACGCACCGCCGCCGATCCACACGAACGGGCCGCCGTCGGGCGCGTTCCGAGGGTTCGGCGTGCCGCAGTCGACGATCGCGACGGAGGCGCTCTTCGACGAGCTCGCCGATGCGACCGACGTCGACCGGCTCGAGTTCCGCTACCGGAACGCGCTCACGGCGGGCGTGCCGACGGTCACCGGGCAGGTGTTCGCCTCAGGCGTCGGGCTACCGCGAGTGTCTCGAGGCGCTCAGGCCGCACTGGGAGCGAGCCCGCGCCGACGCCGCCGCCGCGAACGATGAGGCCGGCACGACCCGCCGCGGCGTCGGCCTCGCCGGCATGTGGTACGGGTGCGGCAACACCGCCATGGCCAACCCGTCGACGATCAAGGTCGGGCCTCCGCCGCGACGGCCGCGTCGCGCTGTACCAGGGCGCGGTCGACATGGGCCAGGGCGCCAACACCGTCATGACGCAGATCTGCGCCGACGCGCTGGGCATCGACATGTCGCGCATCGTCGACGCTCGGCGCCGACACCGACACCACGCCCGACGCCGGCAAGAGTTCCGCGTCGCGCCAGACGTTCATCTCGGGCAACGCGACCTTCCTGGCCTCGACCGCCCTCCGCGAACGGCTGCTGCTGCTCGCGGGCGCCTCCGATGAGGCCCATCTGGAGCTCGACGACCACCACCTGGTCGTGCACGATCGCGGCGAGGCGACCAGGGTGGACCTTGCAGCATTGGACGCCGACGAGGACGACCTCGTCGTCCGTCACCAGCGCCACCTACGACCCGCCGACGACCGCCCTGGACGCCGACGGTCAGGGCGAGCCTTACGCACAGTTCGGCTACGGCGCGCACATGGCCGAGCTTCAGGTCGACATGGAGCTCGGCACGGTGCAGCTCCGCCGGATCACGGCCGCGCACGACGTGGGACGCGCGGTGAACCCGACGCTCGTCGAGGGCCAGATCGAGGGCGGCGTCGCCCAGGGCATCGGCATGGCGTTGATGGAGGAGTACGTCCCGGGCCGCAACGAGAACCTGCACGACTACCTGATCCCCACGATCGGCGACGTGCCCGAGGTCGTGAGCATCCTGGTCGAATCCGGCGACCCGGCCGGTCCCTACGGCGCGAAGGGGATCGGTGAGCACTCGCTGATCCCCACCGCCCCGGCCATCCTGAACGCGATCCGTGACGCGGTGGGCGCCGGGGTGCGCCATCTGCCCGCCACGCCCGACCGCGTGCTCGCCGCGATCGAGCAAGGCCGTGCGCGATGACGCCGAGCGCGACCGACACCGTCGTCTGCGACGCCTGCCCGATCCGCTGCGTGATCAAGCCCGGACGCACCGGCGCGTGCGACCGCTACGGCAACGTCGACGGGGTGCTCGCTCAGGCATGGACCCGCTGCTGGTGCTCGAGCGCACCCAGGAACAGGGCGGCGCGCTGGTGCCGTTCGCCTCGCGCGTGGGCGACTGGGACGGGCAGGTGGTGCCCACCGCCGAGATCGTCCTCACCGGGGCCGGGTCGGGCACGACCTATCCCGACTACAAGCCGGCACCGTTCATCGTCTCTTCCACGGTCGCCGGCGTGGACACCGTGACGGTCGTGACCGAGGCGATCTTCAGCTACTGCGGTGTGGACGTGAAGATCGACACCGACCGCCACGTGGGCGCCGAACGGCAGCTCGTGCGCGCCCGCGGCGAGGCGGTGGGCCACGTCACCACCGGCCAGTACGGGTCGCAGATGCTCTCGCTGGGCGGGGTGAACCACCTCACCGGCGGCTCCAAGCGCGAAGGCGTGGCGACCATGGAAACGCTCCTCGCGCTCTGCAGCGGCGAACCGGCCGAGCTCACGGTGGACGAGGGGTCGGAGCTGCTCCTGCAGGCGGGCCAGCCGCCGGTGATCAACGGCGTCGTCGAGGAACGGATGCGCGTGGGCTGCGGGTCCGCCACCATCGGCATGTTCGCGCAGCAGTGGTACGAGCATGTCGACGAGGTGGTGGTGGTCGACGATCACATCACCGGTGTGCTTTCCGAGCACCAGGCCGGCCGCTACCTCGACATCCCGCGGACCGGCATCAAGGTCAAGGGCCGCCGCTCGACGCCCGGGCGGTACTTCAACGTCGCCAACCCCGGTACCGGGCTGGGGCGGCACCGACATCGAGGACCCGCTCACGATCCTGGACGACTTCGACCCGAAGGTGTCGCGGCCGGGGCTCTCGGTGCTCATGATCGGCACGACCGGCGAGCACCACGCGTACTTCGTGCTGGACGACGACCTACAGCCCGTGCCGGCCCCGCTTACCCGACGATCTGCGTCTGTCGGTCGAGCGCATCCGCGAGAACTGCGAGCCGGCGCATGACCTCGGTGCTGTTCATGGCCGGGGCAGGCGGTTCGCTGCGCGCCGGGGCGACGGAGAACCCGGTGGCGCTGACGCGCTCGGTGAACCAGATGCTCACCCGGGTCACCTGCGGCGGCGCGCCGGTCTACGTCTGGCCCGGCGGAGGCATCACCTTCATGGTGGACGTCACGCTCGTCCCACCCGGCGCGTTCGGCTACGTACCGACGCCCGCGTTGGTGGCGCCGCTGGAGTTCACGATGCCCCGCGACGACTACGCCGCGCTCGGCGGACACATGGACGCCATCGTCTCCGATGGACGAGGTGCTCGCACGCTCCGGACGTGCGGCACGCTATGAGCGGCCCGGTGGCGGCGACGACGCCGGACGGGTCGCGCCTGCATCTGCATCACGGCCCGATCGACCTGATCATCGAGGCCTGGGGCGAGCCGGCCGATGTCGCGGCCGCCTACCGCGTGGCGTGGGAACGGTTCCAGCCGCTGCTGGACGAGCTGGTCGCGGAGCTGCCGGCTCTGCGACGGCCGCTGGACCTTGCGGGCGGACCGGCAACTCGCGGTCCGGTCGCCCGACGCATGGCCGCGGCCGTGCGACCCTTCGCGGCCGACCGGTTCATCACGCCGATGGCCGCGGTGGCCGGGGCCGTCGCCGACGAGATCTGCGCGGCAGATGGTGACCTGCGGCGGTATCCCGCGCGCCTACGTCAACGACGGCGGCGACATCGCGCTGTACCTGACGCCGGGCGAGACGCTCGAGGTCGGGCCTGGTGCCCGTCCCCGACCGCCCCGCCCTGCTCGGCAAGGCCACGATCCACGCGGACGACGCCGTCCGAGGGGTCGCGACCAGCGGGCGGCACGGCCGGAGCTACTCGCTCGGCATCGCCGACGCGGTGACCGTGCTGGCCGACTCGGCCGCCCGCGCCGACGCCGCGGCCACGCTGATCGCCAACGCCGTCGACCTGCCCGGGATCACCCGGCGATCCGCCGGGTGCCCGCGCGCGACCTCGACCCCGACTCCGATCTCGGGGCGCGGCCGGTCACGACCGAGGTCGGCGCGCTCACCGCGAACGAGGTCGCGCGACGCGCTCGAGCCTCGGGCGCTCGAGGAGGCCGAGCGGATGCGCGCCGACGGCCTGATCGCCGCCGCGCGGTGCTGTGCCTCGACGATCAGGTCGCGACGGTCGCGACCCCCGTGCTAGCGTCCGCCGTCGGGGGGTGAGCGACGAGCGTGGACATCCGCAAGATCGTCACGACGGTCGAGGACGTGCGCAGCGAGGCCGGCCAGCCGGTCGACCCGCCCATCCGGCGCGTCGTCACGGCCGCCGTTCTGACCAACCCGTTCGCCGGCCGATACGTCGAGGACCTCACCGAGATGATCGACGACAGCGTCGAGCTCTCGGGCATGCTCTCGGCCATCGCGGTCGCCCAGCTCGACGGCCGCCCAGTCCACAGCTACGGCAAGGGCGGCATCGCTGGGACCAAGGGAGAGCTGGAGCACGTCGCTGCGTTCCTGCATCCCAAGTTCGGCAACCCGCTGCGCGACGCGTGCGGCGGCGGCAAGGCAATCATCCCGTCGGCCAAGAAGCGCGGCGGGCCGGGCGTCACCGCTCGACGTGCCGCTCCACTACAAGGACGCCGCGTTCGTGCGGAGCCACTTCGACGCGTCGAGCTCCGGATCGTGGACGCGCCCGACGACGACGAGCTGGTCGATCGCGGTGGCGGTGACCGACGGCGGCCGTCCGCTGCCTCGCGTCGGCGGCCTGCAAGTGTCGACGAGATCGTCGGCGAAGACGGCCTGCGGTGACGTCCCGGTGAGCGACGGGCGCCGACCTGGTCATCCGCAACATCGGCACGATCGTCACCGGTGACGTCGAGGCGCCCATCGCCGAGGGCGACACCGATCGTCGTGCGCGACGGCGTGATCGCGTCCGTCGGCGACATCGGCGAGCGTCGACCCATCGGACATCCCGGCCGTGATCGACGCGGCGCGGCGCAACCGTGACGCCCGGCCTTTGCGACGACCACGTGCACCCGGTGCTGGGCGACTTCACGCCGCGCCAGTCGCAGCTCGGGTTCATCGATTCCTACCTGCACGGCGGCACGACGACGATGCTCTCTGCGGGCGAGCCGCACACGCCCGGCCGCCCCACCGACCCCGCCGGCGTGAAGGCTCTGGCGATCCTTGCCCACGCGTCGTTCGCGAAGCTCCGTCCGTCGGGCGTCAAGGTGCACGCGGGCGCCGTGCTCTGCTGGAACCCGGTCTCACCGAGGCCGACTTCGAAGAGATGGCCGCCGCGGGCGTCGAGCTGGTCGGCGAGATAGGTATCTCCGGCGTCAAGGACCCCGACGTCGCCGCCGAGATGACGCGCTGGGCCCAGGCCCGCGGCATGCGCGTCATGGTGCACACGGGCGGCGCCTCCATCCCCGGCAGCGGCATCGTCGGGGCGGACTTCGTCGTGGTGGTGCAGCCGGACGTGGCGGGCCACGTCAACGGAGGCCCCACCGCGCTGCCGCTGGATCACGTGGAGCGGATCCTCGACGAGACGCACGGCGCGGGTCGAGATCGTGCACAACGGCAACGTCAAGGCCGCCGGCGAGGTCGCGGCGCTCGTGTCCCACCGCTGCGAGCTCCACCGCCTGGTCGATCGGCACCGACAGCCCCGCGGGCAGCGGCGCGCAGCCACTCGGCATGCTGCGAGCGATCTCGTGGGTGGCGGCCCTCGGCGGCGTCGACCCGGCCGCGGCGATCGCCGCCGCCACCGGCAACGTGGCCGCCGTGCATGGACTCGAACACCGGCGTCGTCGCCGCGGGCCGCGAGGCCGACCTGCTCGTCATGGACGCGCCGCTCGGCTCCCAGGCCGACGACGCGCTCGGCGCCCTCGCGATCGGCGACACACCAGCGGTGGTGACGGCCATCATCGACGGCGATGCCTCGCTTCACGAAGAGCCGCAATACCCCGCCGCCGGTGCGACCGGTGTCGTTCTCGAGTTAGTCGCCGCTGCTGGTTTCCGCGTTGGCGAGTCATGACCTCACGGAGCTGGCGATCGCCCGTCCTTCATCGTGACGACGACCGCTCGATCTTCCTCGTCGAGGTAGACGTACACGAGGATCATCGACCGCCAAGGCCCGAGCAGGAACCGGTAGCCCGCCCACCGTCCGTCGAGCTCGGGACCGAGGCGAGGGAATCGGGTGAGCGGTGCCAGCGAGCGAGCGACCCGTTCCCGCGTATCGGCGGGAAGGCTGTGCGAGGCGATGAGTCGTTCGAGATCCTCGACGGCGGTCGAGCTCACCTCGACAGAGGTCACGGGCTAGAGGTCATCGAGCGAGACGGTCCGGCCCGCCCGGGCATCGTCGACCCCTTCAGCCGCTCGCTCGAGCGCACCCGGGATGCCATCGAGGAGTTCCATTGAGCGCCAGCCCAGGACTCAGGTGCGGATCCCGAGTGCGAAGCGGAGCGCTCGATCGAGGCGGGGGAGCTCATCGGTCGACAGGTGGCCGAGCGGTCGCCGACGCATGGCTTCCTTGGGGATCGTCTGCAGCGAGTCGCAGTTGGCGACCGATCGCTTCCGCAATCCGTTGGCGCGCCCCAGAGCAACCTCGCTGGCGATGTGACGGATGGTGCGGGTCACGGGCGCCACGGTGACGGCCGTTCGCACCGCGATCGCGGAGGTGCGCGTGACCAGCAGTACCGGTCGCCGTCCGGCCGGCTCGGGTAGATCGGCAAGGTAGATCTCGCCGCGACGCAGTGTTCAGCCTTCCGGCCACGCGGTGGCGCCGAGGGCTCGAAGCGCCGCGAATTCCTCGAGGTCCTCGGGCACCCGCGAATACGCCTGGGCATAGCGCACGTCGGCGGCCGACTCCGAGATCGCTTCCACGTACAGGTCGACGGCGCGGCGGATCAGCTCGCTCCGGTTGTCATCGGCCGCGCTGGCGAGCCGATCGAGCGCGGCGACCTGCGCATCGTCCAGCTGCACCAGGACCTGTTTCCGTGCCATCTCGGGCATCATGCCATATGAAATAGCATATGGCACCGCAAGGAAACGTGACGCCGGTCACTTCCGAAGGAGCGTGACCCCTGCGGCAGCCATCTGTGCGAGCGCGCGCTCGCCGTCGCCCGCCTGCAGGTCGACCGCGCGCACGGCATCGCCGATCAGGTGGACCGAGAACCCTTCGGCGAGGGCATCCAAGGCGGTCGCGAGCACGCAGTAGTCGGTGGCGAGCCCGGTGATCATCAGCGTCGTGATGCCGGCGTCGCGCAGGATCGCGGCGAGCTCCGTGGGCTCGGTCGCCTCGGTGGTGGGGTGTCGGGTCGTGAACCCCGAGTAGCCGTCCTGGCCGTCGACACCCTTGCGCACGACCGGTCCGTCCACCACCAGATCGGGGTGGAACTCGGCGCCCCATGTCTCGCCCACGCAGTGCACCGGCCAGATGCCCCCGTCCTTGGCGAAGTGCGGCGTGTCCGGAGGGTGCCAATCCTGCGTGTACACGACGAGCGCGCCCTGCCCCCGCGCCTCCGCGATCTCGGAGTTGACGAGCGGCACGACGGCATCGCCCCCGCTCACGGAGAGGCTGCCGTCCGGGTCGGCGAAATCGTTCTGCACGTCGACCACGATGAGCGCGGTCTGCGCGTCGTAGGAGATGCTGTCCATGACCGTCCGATGATAGCCACCACCGCCCAAGGGAGGAACTATGGACGTCGCACGAGCGATCGACGGCACGTTCGAACAGGGGGACGAGGGTCGGTTCACCGGCGAGGTGTGGCTGCGCTCGGCCCTCGGCGACGAGGCCGGCACAACGATCGGGATCGTGCACTTCTCACCCGACGCCCGCACCCGGTGGCATCGGCACGCCACGGGCCAGTTCTTGTACGCGATCACGGCCGCGGTCGAGTGCGCACGCGCGGCGAGGTCGGCCACCTGCTGGAACCCGGCGACGTGATCCACGTGGCCCCCGACGAGTGGCACTTCCACGGGGGATCGCGCACGGCACCGATGGTGCACGTGGCGGTGACCGGTGGCGCGGTGGAATGGGGCGAACCCGTCACCGAAGAAGAGTTCGACGAGGGGTTCGAGTAGCCCGAACCCTGCAAGAAACGAGACGTTCGGCGGATGCCCGGGGGACCCGACTGCCGTACGTTCGAATGTCCATGAAGAAGCCGTCCACTCCTCACCAGCCTGAACCTCTCCGCGCTCCTGATCCGCGCCGAGTCCTGTGCACGGCGTGCGGACACACGGAGTTCGTTCATGGCGATCTGGACCGCAGGTGCCTCTACGCCGAGTGCGGCTGCAGCGCATTCACCCAGGGCGAAGTGGCCTAGCAGCCCGCAACTAGGCGCTCTTCGTGGACGGCCCGCCCAGGTAGGCCTGGATCACAGCCGGGTCCTCCGCGATCCGACGCGGCGGCCCGACCGCGATCGTGCGCCCCTGGTCCAGGACCTGGATGCGGTCGCAGAGCTTCATGATGAGCCGAAGGTCGTGGTCGACGATGACGACGGCGCATCCGAGCGACGACCCTGATCCTGCGGATGTTCGCGAGCAGCTCGTCGGACTCCGATCTCGTTCATGCCGGCGGCGGGCTCGTCGAGCAGGATCAGCTTCGGACGGCGCACCACCGCTCGCGCGATCTCGAGCCGTCGCTGCATGCCGTAGGGCAGGTTCACGGCCTTCTCCCGCTGGACCATGCCGTGAGGCTGAACCACTCGAGCACCTCGTCGACCGAGGCCTCGTCCGCTGCCGGACAGGGCTCGCGGCCTCGACGTTCTCGCGGACCGTAAGCTGGGCGAACAGCCGGATGTTCTGGAAGGTGCGCGAGAGGCCGAGCGCCGCGATCCGGTGGGGCTTGAGCCCGGCGATCTCGCCGCCCTTCGAAGCGCACCGTCCCCTCGGTCGGCGGGTAGACGCCCGAGATCACGTTCAGCAAGCGTGGTCTTGCCCGAGCCGTTCGGGCCGATCAGCCCCAGGATCTCGTCCTGGCGAACCTCGATGTCGACGCCGTCGAGCGCGGCGACACCCTCGAAACGCTTCGCGACCCTATCGCCCACCAGTACACGGGTGCCGCGGGGTCGCAACGGACGCGGCACCATCGTCGGGCCGATCGATCGACGCCGGCGGGAGACCAGTGCTCTCGAGCCGACCCGCCCGCCGGGCCGCCCGTGCCTCGGCGAGCCGCAGGCGTGAGCCGCCGCAGCAGGTCGTCGATCTCCCAACGATCGAAGATGCCCTCGGGTCGCACGATCAGCGTGACGATGATGAGCAACGCGATCACGAACTGCACCGTGCCGGTGATCTTGGGCAGCTCCCACGGGCCGATCGCGACGCCCTGCTCGACCCGCGCGAGGGTGTCGGTCAGGAACGTGACGATCGCCGCACCCGCCACCGCGCCGGTGAGCGACGTGCGCCCGCCGATCACCAGCATCGCGAGCAGGGCGAACGTGATCGCGAAGTAGAACTGGTTCGCGTTGAACGCGATCACGCTCTGGGCCCATAGCGATCCGGCTGCGCCCATCATCGCGGCGCTCAGCAGCCACACGCCGTAACGGGTCCTCACGACGTTCGTGCCGACCGACGCCGCCGAGAGCGGGTCCTCTCGCGTGGCGCGCAGGCGCAGGCCGGATCCGGACTCCTTGTAGAGGCGGCCGAGCACCACGAACGCCACCGCGGCGATCGCCGCCACGGTCAACGTCGTGCGCACCGGGACGCCGGCCAGGCCCAGGGATCCGCGGGTGTACGTCGTGGCGTTCTGGAAGAAGGTGTGCACGACGACGAGCAGCGCGAGCGTGGCCATCGCCATCGTCGACTCGGTCATGCGGATGATCGCCCCGCCGAAGACGGCGGCGACGATCAACGCCACCACGGCGGACAGGACGACGGCGACCGGGAGGCCGAGGTCGGTGTTCGCGAGCACGGTCGGCAGCTCCGGGAACTGCGCCGCCTTCACGGTGCTCGGGATCGTCACCAGCGCCGTCGCGTACGCGCCGATCCCCATGAAAGCGACGTGGCCGAACGAGACGATGCCGCTGTTGCCGATGAACGTCTGGAGCGAGACGACCAAGCATCACGTTCACGAGGAACACGACGTAGGTGCGGCTCGAGGACGACGAGCCGAACGCCTGCACGAGCAGCATGCCGCCCGCGAGCAGCGCGCCGATCACGGCGCATCCCCACAGCGCCGGTCGCAGTCGGCCCGCGGGGATCACGATCACACAGCCTCTGCCCGCTGGCCGAACAGCCCCTGCGGTCGGACGTACAGGACCGCGACGACGATCAGCAGCGAGGCCGCCTGCGCGTAGGGCAGGAGCGAGCCCGGCAGCAGGGCCTGCAGGAACACCTCGAGCGTTCCGAGGAAGAAGCCGCCGATCACCGCTCCTCGCAGGTTGCCGAGCCCGCCGATCACCGACGCGATGAACGCCTGGATCACCGGGACGAAGCCGGTCGTGGGGTTCGACCGAGGTGGTGCGTACGATCCACAAGCACGCCGGCGATGCCGGCGAGCAGTCCCGAGATCAGGAACGCGAGCGAGATCACGCGGTTCGCGCGCACGCCCATCAGTCGAGCGGTCGTGAAGTCCGCCGAGGCGGCGCGCATCGCGAGGCCCGACCGCGACCGGCGCATGAACGTCGTGAGCGCCACCAACGAGATCGCGCCGATCCCCGCGGTGATGATGCTCAGCACGCTGATCCGCACCGGTCCCGAGCTGGATCGCCTCGTCGAAGAAAGCCGGCACCGGGATGCCGCGCGAGCGGACCGACACGGCCTGGCGGAACGCCCCTTGGATCAACTGCGCCACCGCGAATGAGGTGAAGAGCAGCGAGACGAAGCTCGCGTCGCGCAGCGGCCGGAACGCCACGAGCTCCATCAGGACCGACGAGATCCCCGCCGCCGCGACGCCGACCAGCGCGACGACGATGAACGGCGCGCCCGCGTACGTCGCGGCCAGCATCGAGTACCCGGTGATCGTGACGAGCTCGCCGTAGGCGAAGTTCAGCATGCCGAGCACGCCATAGACCATCGACAGCCCGAGCGCGAGCAGGGCATAGATGCTGCCCAGCGACAGCGCGTTCACGAGCTGCTGCACGAACTCCGACGGGCTCACGCCATCCTCACCCCGCCTGGCTGATCCCCAGGTAGGAGCGCTCCAGCTCGCCCTCCACCAGCTGGTCGGTCGGGCCGGACGCGACGACGGCGCCGACAGACAGCACGTAGGCGCGATCGGCGATCTCCAGCGCGCGGTGTACGTTCTGCTCGACGAGCAACACGGTGACGCCCTCGTCGCGGAGCTCCTGGATCAACTCGAAGATCCGATCGACGAAGATCGGCGCGAGGCCGAGCGACGGTTCGTCGAGCAGGAGCATGCGTGGCCGCGACATCAACCCGCGTGCGATGGCCAGCTGCTGCTGCTCCCCGCCCGAGAGCGTCCCCGCCGTCTGCGCCGCACGCTCCCCCAGGATCGGGAAGCGCGCGAGCCAGCGGTCGGCGTCGGCGCGGAGCTCGTCGCGATCGCGGCGCACGATGCCCCCGATCGTGAGGTTCTCCTCGACGGTGAGATCGGCGAACACGTGCCGCCCCTCCGGGACCAGCGCGACGCCACGACGCACCACCGCCTCGGGCGTGAGCCCCGTCAGCGTCGCGCCGTCGAAGGTCGCGCGGCCGTGCTGAGGCTTGTGAGCGCCGGCGAGCGTGCGCAGCAACGTCGTCTTGCCCGCGCCGTTCGGGCCGAGGGCGGCGACGATCTCCCCGGGAGCGACCGTGAGCGAGACGTCGCGGATCGCGACGACCGCCCCATAGGCGACCGTCAGGCCGTCGACGGCGAGCAGCGGAGGGGCGGCCTCGGCGGTCGCGGTGGCCGGCCCCTCCTCGCTCGATCCCTCGGACACGCTCAGATCGCCGGGACGTAGTCCGGGAAGTCCGGCTGGCCGAGGCAGGTGAACTCGGTACCGTCCATCTGGATGAGGGCCGCGGGCTTGTTCGCGCGTCGGGTCTCCGGATCCATCACGAGGTGGCCCGAGATGCCCGTGGCGTCCAGGCTCGCGAGCTGCTCCGTGATCGCGGCCGGCTCGGTGCTCCCCGCGGCCTCGATCGCGTCGGCCACGATGTTGACCTCGTCGAAGCCGATCACCGCGACGTAGGAGCTCGGGTCCTCGCCGTTGGCCTCCGAGTAGTTGTCGTAGAACGCCTGCACGGCGGGGTCGCCCTCGGCGGTGCACACCGAGTTCGAGAACGTCAGCCCGTCGATCGCCTTCTGCCCTGCGTCGAGCAGCGCTGCGTCGGCGTTCCCGTCGGTGGACAGGACCGGCGTCGTGACCCCGGCCTGGCGAAGCTGACGCAGGAACACGACGCTGTCGGGGATGTACATCGGCGTGAAGATCGCGTCCGGCGCAGGGTCGACGTTCGCGATCTTCGTGACCGCGGCCGAGTAGTCGCCCGCCCCCAGCTTGTACTGGTCCGTGCCCACGACGGTGCCCCCGCCGTTCTCGAACGCGTCGCTGAAGAACTTCGGCAGGTCGCGGGTGTAGGGGATCTCGTTCGAGCCAAGGACGTAGGCGGTCTGGTAGCCCTCGCGCCAGCGCGTGCTCGGCGAGCACGGCCGCCTGGATGTTGTCGCTCATCACGAGCTGGTAGGCGCACTCGCCCATGTCGCCGACGAGCGTGGGCGCGGTGCCGAGCCCGGTCGAGATCGGTGTCCCCACGGCGCAGGCCACCTGGCCCTCGGCCAGGATGGCGTCGCCCACCGTGCCGATCAGGTAGACCGCGCCATCGTCGATCAGCTGCTGGGTCACCTTCGCGGCCTCGGCGACGTCGTTGCGCATGTCGACCGTCTGCAGCTCCAGCGGCCGGCCGAGCACACCGCCGGCCTCGTTGATCTGGTCCACGGCGAACTGCGCGCCCTCCTGCATCGGAACGTCGTAGAAAGCCCAGTCGGTCGACAGGTCGGCCGGGAAGCCGATCACGATGGGCTCACCCGACGCGGAGCCCCCGTCGGACCCGGTGGCGTCGCCACCACCGCCTTCGTCCGTGCTACACGCGGCACCCACCAGGGTCAACACGAATGCGAGTGCGATCGATCTCCTGAGCATCCCCTCAGCCCTCCCCAAGACGGTATCGGGCATTCGTAGCCCTCACTCCCGAACCTGTCAAGCTCGTTACCGACTTCCCCTGTTCTGCGAGATAGGTAAGAATCCTGACCTGTTCAACCGCAGGGAGCGCAGCCGAGGGGAGGAGAGACGCACACGCACACGAGCGAGACGATCGGCGAGGAGATCCGCGAACGGCTGAATGAGATGACGCCCGCCGAGCGCCGGGTCGCACGCACACTCCTCGAGACCTATCCCACCGCGGGCCTCGAGAGCCTGCCGCAGCTCGCCGAGGGCGCCGGCGTCACCGGACCCACGGTGCTGCGATTCGTCCGCAAGATCGGCTTCGACGGCTACCCCGACTTCCAACGTTCGCTCCGCCAGGAGGTGCAGGCGCGCACCGAGGGCCTCCCGTCGCTCTACCGGACCCGCGGCGGCACGCAGGACGACGACATCCTGCGTCGGAGCCACCAGGCGTTCACTTCGGCGCTCGATGCGACGCTGACGTCGGGCTCGCTCGAGCACGACCTCGCCGAGGTCGTGCGACTCGCTCGTCGACCCGAAGCGGCGGGTCTGGTTCGTCGGCGGGCGGTTCAGCCAGCTCGCGGCGTCCTACCTCTGCCTGCAGCTGCGTTTCCTGCGGTCCGGGTGCGCCGTCGTGGCGGACGAGCCGGAGGGTCGCCGCCTCGATGGGTTCGATATCTCGCGCCGGGACGTCCTGTGCCTGTTCGACTACCGGCGATACCAGCGGGACACGATCGCGGTGGGCCGGCGCGCGGCGGAGCGCGGCGCCGTCGTGGTCGTCTTCACCGATCCGTGGCTCTCGCCGGCCATCGAGCAGGCCCGGCACGTGCTGATCTCCCATGCGGACTCGGCCTCCCCGTTCGACTCCCTGCTCGGCGCCTTCGCCCTCACCGAGGTGATCGCCGCCGAGGTCGTCGTCGCGCTCGGCGAGACCGGGCGGGCGCGCGTCGCCGAGCTCGATGCCGCAGCCGACGGTCTGCATGAGCCCCTCGCCTCGCTTCGAGAGGTCGATCCGAAGGGTGCCGAGGCCGGATGAGCGCGACCGGCCCGCGACCGGCGGGCGCCGCCGCCGTGCAGGCTTGGCTCGAAGAGGCCGGGGTGCGCACGGTCACCCTGGGCTTCGTCGACTCCGCGTCGATCGTGCGTGCGAAGTCGGTGCCCATCCGCCGGTTCGAGGCGGCGGCCACGCACGGCATCGGCCTGTCGACGCTGTTCAACGCCGCGATGTCCAACGACGAGTTCGCGCTGTCGCCCGGTTACATCGACGGCCCCAGCGGCGACATCCGGCTCCGCGCGGACGCCGCGGCCACGGTGCCGCTCGCCGCCTCGCCCGGCTGGGCCTGGGCCCCGGTCGACCAGTACACGCAGGAGGGCGAGCCGTTCGCCCCGTGTCCGCGACGCTTCACGCGGCGCATGGGAGCCGCGATCGAGGAGCGCGGCCTCTCGGTGCGCGCGGCCTTCGAGTTCGAGTGCTCGATCGGGGTGCGGCGCGACGACGGGGAGTTCCAGCCCGCTCACGAAGGCCCGGGCTACAGCGACATCGCGCTCGTCCGCAACCACGACTTCGCCCTCGAGTTGATCGAGGCTGCCGAGGAGCAGGGCCTGGACCTGCAGCAGTTCCACCCGGAATACGCTGAGGGCCAGTTCGAGCTCTCGATCGGTCCGCGCGATCCGCTCGCCGCCGCCGATGCCGCGATGATCGTGCGCCAGGTCGTGCGGGCGGTCGCGCGCCGCCACGGGCTCGTGGTCTCGTTCGCGCCGCAGGTTGAGGCGGGGACCGGCAACGGCACCCATCTGCACATCAGCCTGTGGGAAGGCGAGACGAACCTGCACGCGGGCGGTGACGGCGCCGCGGGCATGCACCCGCAGGGGGAGGCCTTCACCGCGGGCCTGCTGGACGAGCTCCCGGCGATCGTCGGCGTCACGGTGCCGACCGCGCTCGGCTACATCCGGCTGCAGCCGCACCACTGGTCTGGCGCGATGCGGTGCTGGGGTGTCGACAACCGTGAGGCCGCCCTGCGGTTCGTCGCGGGCACGGCCCACGGGACGGAGGACGGCGCGAACGTCGAGGTGAAGCCCGTCGACGGCACCGCGAACCCCTACCTCGCGGTCGGCGCGGTGCTCGCCGCGGGCCTGCACGGCCTCGACCAGGGGGGCCGCCTTCCGCCTTCGACCGAGGAGGATCCCGAGCGCCTTCCCGAGGACGTGAAGGCCGAGCGCGGCATCTCCCAGCTCCCCGGCTCGCTACCCGAGGCCGCTGAGCGCCTCGCCGGCTCCGCCGTGCTGCGCGAGGCGATGGGGGAGTTCCTGTTCGAGTCGTTCGTCGCGACCCGGCGGGGTGAATCCGAGCAGTACGAGGGGCTGGACGAGGACGAGCTGATCCGCCGCCTGCGCTGGCGGTACTGAGCTGGGGCCGCGGCCCCGGAGAGGAAACCGACCACCATGCCGATCGATCTCACGGGCGCGGACGTCGTCGACGCGCACTGCCATCCGTTCCGCACCCAGGACCTGCTCGACCGCGAGCCGCGAACCTGGGAGACACGGTGCATGTTCCTGGGCACGGCGCTGCTCTCCTCCAACCACGCCAACCTCGAGGCAGCCGCGTTCGTCGAGGAGCTGACCGAGTCCACGATGTTCGGGTTGGCGCTGCGCCGATGGATCGCGACACACCTCGGATGCGAGCCGACCAAGGATGCGATCGTCGCGGCCCGCGACGCGGCCCTGCGCGCCGATCCGACCGGCTACGTGCGCGGCCTGCTGGAGTCCGAGCACGTCGTCGCGGTGGTGGCCGACGAGGGCTACCCCCAGCCGACGATCGCGCGCGCCGAGTTCCAGGAGGCGCTCGGCGGCGTAGCGGTCCACCGTGTGGGCCGGATCGAGCCGTGGATCGTCAAGGCGCGTGAGGAAGGCTCGTTCGACGCAGCCGCGCAACGGTTCGAGCAGATCATGCGGACCGCCGCCGACGACCAGCTATTGATCGGCTTCAAGACGATCATCGCCTACCGCACCGGGCTCGACATCACCGATCCCTCGAGCTCAGACGCGTCCGCCGCGTTCGACCGCTGGCGCGCCGACGACTGGCGCGAGAGCCGCGAGCACGCGAAGCCGGTGCGCGACTTCCTGCTGCGGCGCGCGTTCGACATCGCCAAGGAGACCGACCGGGTGTTCCACGTGCACGTCGGCGCGGGCGACCCCGACGTGAACCTCACGCACGCCAAGCCCCAGGACGTGTTCTCGTTCTTCGTCGAGCACCAGGACCAGCCGATCCTGATGATCCACTCGGGCTGGCCGTGGGTGGCCGAGGCGAGCTACATCCCGACGGTGCTGCCGAACGTCTACATGGACCTGTCCGAGCTGGTGCCGTGGGCCTGGGGACAGATCGACTGGTCGCTCGAGATGATCCTGGGCGCGGTGCCTGCCGCCAAGGTCGTGCACGGCTGCGACGAGTCGTCCGAACCCGAGATGTTCCCGGTGTCGGCGCGGCTGGTCCGCCAGTCGCTGGAACGCGTGCTGGGCGCGTTCGTCGACCGGGACTTCCTGTCGGTCGCCGACGCCGAGCGGCTGGGCCGAGGCGTGCTCGCCGACAACGTGCGAGCCCTGCACGGCATCTAGTCGGACGTGCGATAGGCGAACGCGGCCGCACGCAGGCGCGACACGATCTTCTCGAGCGGGGCGTTCTTCTCGATGAAGTCCGCGGCGCCCATGAACTCGGCGAGGTCGCGAGCGTCCCCGCCGGAATGTGCGGTGAGGATCACGACCTGGGTCTTGGGCTCTCGTGCCTTGATCTGCACGGTGGCCTCGATGCCGTCGACCCCGGGCATCCGCAGGTCCATCAGGACGACCTCAGGATGCAGGGCCGCGACCTTCTCTCCGGCCTCGGCGCCGTTGCGGGCGTTCCCCACGACCTCGAAGCCGAAGGCGGGGAGGCTGTCGCGCAGGACGAGCGTGGTCTTCTCGTCGTCGTCGGCGATCAGCAGTCGGATCGGATCGTCGAGCACACCGCGGTCCGCCGACCGGCGGCCGGCCGGGTCCTCGGGAAGGTCGGGATTCATCGCTTGCACCTCGGTCGTCGTTTCGGCGACGCGGTTCCTCTGTCAAGAACGGTCGTCAGATGGGGACGTGTTCTTGAGTGCGAAGGTCGCGAGCACGACGGCGCCCATCGCGCCAGAGAGATCGCCGAGGTCGGCGGGGAGCACGGCTGGCGGGTGGTCGGGTGTGAAGAGGAGCGGCTGCATCTGGGCGGCGATCTCGTCGACCCAGGGCCGCCCGAACCGTTCCGCGAGGCCGCCACCGACGATCACGGCCTCGACGTCGAGCAGGTTCTGGGCGGAGGCGAGGGCCAACCCGAGGGCCCAGACCGCCTGCTCCATCAGTCGCTTCGTCATCGCGTCGCCGTGCTCGAGGGCGCGCTCGATGATGCCCGACGTCATGCGGTCACGTCCGTGCTTGGCCATCAGGTGGAACAGGTCGGTGTGCTCACCGTCGGCGACGAGGCGCTCGGCCTTGGCCTGCATGCTCGCGCGCCCGGCGTAGGACTCCAGGTGGCCGTAGCCACCGCACCCGCACAGACGGCCGTCGGGCTTCACGGTCACGTGCCCGATCTCGGCGGCGGCCCCGCGGCCACGCAACACGTGGCGGTCGACGACGATGCCGCCGCCCACCCCGGTGCCCACGAAGACGCCGAGCATGCTGGAGAACGGGCGGCCCGCGCCCAGCTCGAGCTCGCCCATCGTCGCGACGCTGACGTCGTTGTCGACGTGGACCGGCACGCCCGCGAGCTCCAGGGAGATCCTGGGCCCCAGGGGGAACGGCTCCCGCATGCCCGGGATGTTGGGGCTGTGCGAGACGACCCCTTCGTGCGCGCGGCCGGGCGCGCCGACGCCCACCGACCGCAAGGACGACGGGTCGGCGCCCGATGCGTCGACGGCGACGCGGATCGTCTCAACGACCGAGGAGGCGATCGCCTCGGCACCGTCCTCAGGCGTGGGCACGCGCGCCTGGCCCACGATCTCGTCGCCCCGTGCCACGATGGTCTGGATCTTCGTACCGCCCAGGTCGACCCCCGCGACGAGCCCGTCGAGATCCGTCGCCGGCGCCGTCATGGGTCCAGCGCCAAGGTCTGCCCTTCGTAGCCGAGCTCCACGTCGAGCGCGGCGGCGCCGGGCACCGCGCGGGCATCCACGAGCATGGCCTCCAGGTCCGCGTCGGTGTGCATCGGGTCGTGGTGGAACAGCACGAGATGACGGGCCTCCGCGCGCTCCGCGAACGTCACGGCATCGGTCGTGCTCGAGTGGCCCCAGCCGACGCGGTGCTCGTATTCGGCAACCGTGTACTGCCCGTCGTGGATGAGCACGTCGGTCTGTCGCGCGATCGCCAGACCCGAGATCCAACCGTCCTCCACCGTGCCGAGGTCGGTCCCGAGGCCGGGCTCGTGGTCCGGGAGGTACCCGAGCGACCGGCCGCCCTTTTCGATCCGGTAGCCGAGGGCTGGCCCCGGGTGCTTCACGAGCTCGGCCGAGACGGTCGTGGACCCGATCGTCCACGGCTCATCGGGCACCTCGCGGAACTGCGGCCGCGAGGGCACGTTGCGAAGATGCACCGGGAAGAACGGCGGTGCGAAGAACGGCGCCATCCGCCGTTCCAATCCTTTCAACGGCGCCGGCGGGCCCCAGATGCGGAATTCCACCTCAGGATCCCAGAACGGCGAGAAGAACCTGAGCCCTTCGATGTGGTCCGCGTGCAGATGCGTGATCAACAGGTCCACCCTCGGAGGGTGGACGCCAGCGAGCGACATCCCGTACGGACGGATCCCGGTGCCGGCGTCGAGGATCACCACCGACCCGTCATCCAGGTCGAGCACGATGCAGGAGGTCTGTCCGCCGTAGCGGACCGTCTCGGGGCCGGGGGAGGCGAGGGTGCCCCGGCAGCCCCAGATCGTCGCGTGCACCGCTAGCTCCCCGCCGGGGGTCGCTCCCAGAACACCGCGACCGCACCGAGGATCACGCCACGTCGCGGGCACAGAGGGAACGCGGTCACCTCGATCTCACGATGCACGCCGTCGCTGCCGGTGATCCGGATCGCGCGGTGCGCTGGGCGCCCTTCCCGGAACGCGATCCCGAGTGGGAGCTGATCCAAGGGAACGGGCGTCCCGTCCAGGTCTGTGGGCTCCCATTCGCTCGCCCATTCGCCGGCTCGCAGCTCCCCGGCTTCCGCGTACGAACGACCGAGCACCGGCTCGGCCGCTTCGTTGAAATACGCGAGCGAGCCCTCGGCGTCCACGACGAACGCAGGCGTCGCCAAGCGCGAGGTGAGGTCGCGGGCAAGGATCATGACGAGGTTGCGCTGGGTGCTGGCGTCGGCCATGCCCGACGGTATGCCGTTGGCCGCGGACCCTGCAAACCGCTAGCCGCGGCCCCTAACGGTAGGTGGTCTCGTCTACATGGCGATCGGAGCAGGGTTCCCAACGCTTCGCTCATAAACTCCGCACCACCGCGAACCCAGCCGAGGAGGATCTGAATGGCGTTGCCGGAGCACACGACTCTGAACTGGGGCCCTTGGTACCGCAAGTCGCCGTTCTTCGAGGCGACCCTTCGCGCGGGCTGTTCCGCCTACGACGTGTATCAGCACATGTATCACCCCAACACCTACGGCGATCCCGTCGAGGAGTACTGGGCGCTCGTGAACGACGTGACCCTGTGGGACGTGAGCGTCGAGCGCATCGTCGAGATCACCGGGCCTGACGCGAGCGCGTTCACGAACCTGCTCACCTGCCGCGACCTCACGAAGTGCGCCGTGAAGCAGGGCAAGTACATGTTGGTGACCGCCCCCGACGGCGGCATCGTGAACGACCCGGTGCTGCTGCGCGTCGAGGAGAACCGTTGGTGGCTCGCGCTCGCCGACTCCGACGCCGGCCTGTACGCGATGGGGGTCGCGGTCAACTCCGGGCTCGACGTGCAGGTCGGCCACCCCGAGGTTTACCCGGTGCAGGTGCAGGGTCCGAGAGCCAAGGAGACGATGCGCGACCTGTTCGGCGACTGGATCCTGGACATGAAGTACTACTGGTGCGATGAGGCCGACCTGGACGGCATCCCGGTCGTGATCAGCCGCACCGGCTGGACCGCGGTGGTGGGCTACGAGATCTACCTGCGCGACCCGAGCCGCGGCGACGACCTGTGGGAGCGCATCCTGGACGCAGGCAAGCCGCACAACATCCGCGTCACGCCCTCCTCGGACATCCGGCGCATCGAGGCCGGCATCTTCGACTGGGGATCCGACATCGGTCTCACCGACAATCCGTTCGAGGTGACCGGGCTGGATCGGCTGGTCGAAGAACAAGAAGCCGACTACATCGGCAAGGAGGCGCTCGAGCGTATCCGGCGCGAGGGCGTCTCGCGAAAGCTGGTGGGTATCGAGCTCGAGGGCGAGGCGGTCGACCAGCCCACGCAGCACTGGCCGGTCGCGCACGGGGCCGAGATGGTCGGCCACGTCACCGACGCCTGCTGGTCACCACGCCTGAACAAGAACATCGGCTACGTGTGGGTGCCGATCGCGCTCGGTGAGCCCGGCACTCGCCTCGACATCGAGACCGACGACGGCACACGCGGAGGCATCACCGCGACACTCCCGTTCATCGATCCCAACAAGAGGGTCCCTGCGGCCTAGCAGCACTCGAGGCGATAGCTTCCTCCCCGATGCGAGCGGCACCGTTCCTGCGACGGGTCTTCGAGCCGATCATGCGGATCGGCGAGGTCGAGGGCGAGCCGGAGGCGAAACGAGGCGGTCGCCGCGTCTTCTTGGTGGCGTTCGTCGTCGCGACGGTCCTGACGATCCCGCAGATCGTCGCCGACCTCACCGCCGGCTACACGTGGGTCGGTCTCACCAGCCTCACCCTCACCGTGGTCCCGATCGGCATCTTGCTCGCGATGCGCCGGTGGCCGCGACGGTTCGACCTGTTGCTGGCGTTGATGTTCACATGCATCACCGTCGGCCAGCTCGCCGAGACCGCGTTGTTCGGCGGCCTGCTCGAGTCCGGCTTGGTCGTGATGTTCGGCCTCGCGATCGCGCTCTCGGCACTGCTGGCGTCCGGCGTCAGGGCCGCGATCGCTTGGTTCCTTGTCTTCGTCGGCTCGGTGGGGTTCGCGGTGGTGACCCCAAGCTCCTGGCAGCGATACACGCTGCGTGACCAGACCGCCGACGCGGCGTTCAACCTGATCGCGACCGCCGTCGTGACCCTCGCGATCGTCGGGTACTTCGTGAAGCAGCGCGACCGGTTCCAGCAGCGATCCGACGACCTGCTCCACAACATCCTTCCGGATGCGATCGTCGTCCGCCTCAAGGATGGAGCGGCCACGATCGCCGACGACGTGCCATCGGCATCGGTCCTGTTCGCCGATGTCGCCGACTTCACGCCGATGTCGGCGACGATCTCGCCGGCGGCAACTGGTCGGGCTCCTCGACGAGGTCTTCTCGGCGTTCGATCGGTTCGTCGACGAGCTCGGGCTCGAGAAGATCAAGACGATCGGCGACGCGTACATGGTGGCCTCGGGTGTGCCGGTGCCACGCGAGGACCACGCCGAAGCGATCGTGGAACTGGCGATCCGGATCCGGGACCACGTCGCCACCACGACCTTCGGCGGCCGACAGCTCCAGATGCGGATCGGGATCGCGTCGGGACCGGTCACCGCGGGGATCATCGGGACGCACAAGTTCGCCTACGACCTGTGGGGCGACACGGTCAACACGGCGAGCCGGATGGAGTCGAGCGGGCTCCCAGGCAAGGTCCAGCTCGCGCCCTCGACCTACGAGCTGATCCGGGAGCGTTACGCCTGCGAATCGCGCGACTCGGTACAGATCAAGGGGAAGGCGCCGATGACGACGTACCTCCTTCCCGACTCGAGCTGAGGCGATCAGCAGTCGACGACGCTGCGGAGCGCCTCGCAGATCCTCGTGATCGCGGCGCACGCCGAGTGCCCCGATCCGCCGAAGCAGGGCGGATTTCGCCACGGTCTCGACGTTGTCGAGCGACGCCACGCTCTCGACGGGTAACCCCTCGTCGCCGCCCAGGGGGACCTCCGTCGGGATGCCCCGCACCGTCGTCGTGACCGGCGCGACGACCAGGCGACGGAGCACCGGGATCGCCCGCGCCCGCGTCAGCACCAGGTATCGGCGCGCGGCGAGCGGTCCGGAAGCTCACCCCACCAGATCTCGAGGTGCCCTGGCTCAGCCACCGGTCGTCTCGGTGCTCGGGTCGACCTCAGGGTACGGACCGAGCTCCTCCTCGAGGTCCTCGGCCTGCGGCACACGCTCGTACCCTTCGAGGATCGACCGTCCGATGCGCTCGCGACGCTCGCTGTCGACGATCAGCTCGATGCCTGAGCGGATCGCGTCGGCCCGCGTCTCGAACCGCCCACCCTCGACCAGCCCGTCGATCTCATCGAGGAGTGAGGCCGGAAGCCGAACGGCGATCTGAGGCGACATGCGATCAGCATACCGATTCGGGATGCGGAAGTGGGCAGCGTCAATCGGGTGCGAGACTGCCCGATGATGCTGAGTGGCGCCGTGATGTCGATCACGTCACGGGCTCCGCCGACTACCGAGCCCTCCGGTCCTCAAGTTCTGACAGCAGGATTGCGAATCCTGCCAGAATATGCAATCCGAGCTGCATGTTTGACCGACATCGGTGGCTCAACCGGATCGAGGTGCATGGACCCGGCGAAACCCTGCCCGGAGTGCCCGTTCGATACACAGGGATCGCCGAGCTATCTCATGCGCTGGCCGAAGATCCGCGATGACACCCGACAGCCCGGTCCGTCCGTCGTTCGTGGGCTAGCAACTGGCCTTCGTTAGCTGGCGAGGTACCGCTGCAGCGCCTCGCGAGCGATCTCGCTCAGGGTGCGGCCCTCGGCCTTCGCCTTCCGCTGCGCGGCCTTGAAAAGCGAGGGGGCGACGCGGTAGCTGATCCGAGGGGACTCCCCTTCCGCGAGGGAGGGGCGGCCGGGACCGACTGGCTCACGCTTCGCTCGAGATAGGTCGTAGCCACGCTCTGCTTCCTCCGCGAGGCGGTCGACCTCGTCCTTCGTGAGCTTGGTCCCACCTGGTGTCTTCAGATCCGCCATCTCAACGCCTCTTCGTAGAACGCTCGGTACTTGGCCCGTAGCAGCATCACATGGATCACGAGGATCCCACCTTCTTCGAGCTCGACTGCCATGACTTCGAGAGCCGTTCCATCCGCATCGTCCCCCAGGAAGACGAGTCGCTCGTCGCTTCGATCGAGCGGTGGCGCTATGCGAAACACGAGACCGCAGTGCTCGATCACGTACGCAGTTCGCGCCCGACCCACTCCGTGTTTCGTTGCAGACCGAGCCCAGGCGACGGACGCGTTGGCCATAACCTAACACATTTCTGTCAGACAGAATAGCCGAGCCAGGTTTCGAGATCGCATGCGTGCATCGAAGCCTCAACGAGGAGACGGCACCGTGATACGTGTCACGTCCGGCCAGCTCGGTTCGCTCGTCGGGCTCAGCGCTTTGGCGATCAGGTGGCTGCCGCGAGCTCCGGCGTCTCGGCCGCGGCCACGACGTCCTCGGGCACGACCTGGGTAAGCACGTGGCCGCAGCGATAGAGCGTCCACCGCACGGGCCCGATGTCCTGTGGATGCATCCCCGAGATCCAAGGCCCGGGGCGACCACACCGTTCGCAGAATGGGACAGCGTCAGTCATGGGCGGAGTGTGGCGAACCGCGCCCCTGCACGACATCGGTCCGACGATCCGTTTTCGACCCCCCGGTACCCGATCCTGCGTAGGTCGCATGGACCGGCCGCGGCGGGTCCCCGGCCCCACGCTCCGCTGCCTCGTGTGGTTCCCTTGTGGAGTGACGGACATGCCGACCATCTTCGTCGCGACCGAGGATGGCCTCTCCAGGTTCGACGGCGACGGCCGTGTGCTCGACGTCGCGCATACCGGGCGGTCCGTGACGGCGCTCGGCCGCATGGGCGCCGACGTCTGGGCGATCGTCGATGCGGCCGAACTCTGGCATGCGACGCAGGCGGGCTGGACGCACGTCACCGATCTCGAGGGCCTGCGGGCAACGTGCGTCGCGGGGATCGGAGGCGACGTTTTCGTCGGCACGTCGAAGGCGCGCCTGTTCCGTCTCGACGGAGCGACGCTCGAGCCCGTCCCCGCGTTCGACGCCGCGGAGGGCCGTGAGGCCTGGTACACCCCCTGGGGCGGGCCGCCCGACACGCGCTCGATGGCGAACTGGGACGAGGACATCTACGTGAACGTGCATGTCGGCGGCATCCTGCGAGCCGACGACGGCGGTGGTACATGGACGCCGACGATCGACATCGACGCCGATGTGCACCAGGTCACGACCTCCGAGGGCATGGTGCTCGCGGCGTGCGCCGGTGGGCTCGCCGTGAGCACCGACTGTGGCAGTACGTGGACGTATCGCACCGACGGGCTCGACGCTCGCTACTCGCGAGCGGTCGCCGTCTGTGGCGACGATGTGCTGGTGTCGGCATCGAACGGACCTCGAGGGGGGAACGCCGCCGTGTATCGAGGAAGGCTCAGCGCCGGCACGTTCGAGCGGTGCGTCGCGGGGCTGCCTTCGTCGTTCGATGACAACATCGACAGCTACTGCTTGGACGCCCTGCCCGATGGCTCGGTCGCCGCGTTCGGCACGTCCGCTGGGTACATCTACCGCTCGAGGGATCAGGGTGCGCGGTGGGATGAGCTTGCATCGGATATGGGGCCAGTCCTGCGCGTGCTCGTGATGCCCTGAGCCCGACGGCATGCGGCGGGGTCGTCACAGAGCCCGGCTCCTTTCGCCATGCGGCATGTGAGCCGATGCTGGCCAGGCGCTCTTGGTGGATGGACCGCCCAGATATATGCCTGGGTTACGACCGGGTCGTCCACGTCGCGCTCGGGCGTCCTGAAGATCAACGTCGCGATGAGCGAGCTGCCCCACTTCACCGCGAACCTGGGCACCGACCTGCAGGACCACTACACCGGCTCGGTCGAGCTGTGCCTGTCGCGCGAGTCGGCCGAGCGCGCATTACAGGACGCGCACCTGGGGCACCGGGCGGCGATCGGCTCGTTCGTCGACGGCGGGATCCCCACCACGATCGACCCCGACCTGGCGCCGAAGGGCGTGCAGGTGTTCTCGATGTTCAGCCAATGGGTGCCGCATGAGTGGAGCGAGGAGCCGCACCGCGAGGAGCCGAGGCCTACCGACCGTGCGATCGACGGCTACACGGCGCTGGCGCCCAACGTCATGGAGCAGGAGCTGGGCCTGATCGGCGGCAACATCTTCCACGGCGAGCTCACTGTGGATCAGCTGTTCCACATGCGACCCTCGCCTGGCTTCGCGGACTATCGCACTCCCAACCCCGCCTCTACTACGGGCCGAGCGCCGCCCACGCCGGCGGCGGGTCAACGACATCCCAGGCTGGCAAGCGTACCGTGCGGCAAAGGGGGATCAGCAGCGAGGGAGACGTGGTTCGCGTCACTGAGACAGCGATGCGCAAGGCAGCATCGGTTTCTTGATCCGGGTGTCAGCAGTTGAGTCGCGCCAACCTCTGATCGAGCCGCGGGCGCATCAACCGTGTGTCTGGCGGGCGATGCGCAGGCAACCCCGTGGCGTGTCGTCGTGACACCCGGTGGACACCACTGCGGGTCATCCGCGGAACGCGCTTCTGGACCCCACCACCCTCGACGAACGTCGGATCGGAATCGCCGGCCCGGACACGGTCAAGCTGGTCTTGCATCGGGTTCGGAACGGTCGCGCACGCGTTGCCCTCTCCCGGATGAGCGTCAGCCTCGGCGGCCGAGTCGTCGCACCAGCGCCAGCACGACCGCAGCATCCTCAGGGCTCAGGCCCTCTATTGCTTGTTGAAGTTCGTCCTGGACCGAAGAGTGCTCGGCGTCGTCCATGCCGGAGCTGTCGAGGGGGGGTTCGTACGAGTCTCGTTCCTCATCGAGCTGGGCGCCCGCGAGCGCCCTCCCTGCGTGGAACCAGCGCCTTGCGGTAGGGGAGGGGGCAGCATCGCTGTAGCGCTGGATCATCATCTCGAGATCCGCTTCCGGTGCGGGCGCGCCACGATCCACCATCGGTCCGCCGGTGATCTGGGCCCGGTAAGCCTCGGCCTCTCGCATCAACTCGCTCGGGGAGAGCCCCAGAGCCTCCGCGATTGCCAGGAACGATCGAGACCCGGGACGACCTCGACCGGTCTCGATGTCGGACAGGTAGGCGTAGGAGACGCCGGCGGCCTCGGCGAGGTCTTTCCGTCCGAGGCCCATCGCCGTTCGCGCCACCTTGATCGCGCGGCCGAGGCCCTCGTAGAACGAGGGCTCCTCCTTGCGGAGCAGTGGTTTCGCAGGTTTGCGCCGCTTCGAGGAGGCGCCCACGCTCGATCCCCGTGTCATACCCGAACCCTATCATGTGCATACGCGTGAACAGGGATATTCGTGTAAAAACCGAATATTGCTGCTATACTCCCAGTTCTTAGGGTTCATGAGTCCCGCGGATCACCCGCACGAACTGGAAGGAGGTCGGCCCTGTGAACACTCTCTTCCCCTCTCGGTGGGCAGACCGATGAACATCGGTGAGCCGGAGCGCGAGTTCGAGATCGTTCCGATGACAGTGCCCGTGCCGGAGGTGATCCCCCTCGCCGAACCGACCCCCGGCGGCGTGCCCGCCGAGCCCGCCCTCGAGCCGGTTCCGCCTCCGGCGGGACGGCGTCGGTGAGTGTCGACGTCTCGATCGAGCCCATCACCGGCTGGCGCCTGTGGGGCCTGTCGACGAACCCGCCCGGCGCGCCGGTGCTGCTGCCCGTGGGCGCCGGGCTCGGCGAGTGGCCGGGGCGCAGGCGTTTCAAGGCTCGATGCACCGGCGACGGTCGGTTCGGACGCCGTCCGCTCGCCGACGAGCAGCACCTGAGTCCGTCGTTCGCGTGCACATGCGGCATCTACGCGAGCGCTTCGCTACACGATCTCATGTCGTCGACCCGAGCGCTCCCCGCCCTGAGCGTCGTCGGCACGGTCTCGATGTGGGGACGGACGATCGAGCATGAGCGCGGGTGGCGGTCGGAATACGCATATCCGGCGCGGCTCACCCTCGTCTGCGCCGAGTGCGTCCGATCCGGGTCGGGCGAGGGGAGGCCTGCCGCGCTCGCACTCGGCTTACACGGACGAAGCGCGAGCGGGCTCGTCGCGGTCTGTTCGGACCACAGCGGCATCGTCGCCGAGGAGGAGTCGTTCTCGCTGTTCGATCCGCAGGAGGTGCAAGGCCTGCTGCTCGACCGCTATGCAGTCGATCCCTTGCCGTTCGACGCCGTGCGTGACTTGTTCGAGCGGCCTCGCTCGTCCACTCCGCTGGCCCACCGAACCACGGCCGCAGCGGCGTCCGTCCGGCCGATCCGAGTGGCGATCCCACCTCCGCGTGCCCCGACCCCGACCCGGTCGCCCATCGCGCCGACGAGACAGCTGGGCCGCCCGAGCATCCCGCGACGCGTGGCGCGGAGGATCGGCAGGGTTATGTCGCTCACGTTCAGCGCCTCACTTTTCATCGCGTTGTGCGTCTGGTCGCTGCAGTCGTGCGTTGTCACGGTGCCCGACTCCGATGCGGCGACGTCGTCGCCCGCGATGGTCGTGGGATCGCCGGAGGTCACGCGGCCTTCGGCCGATGTGGCGGCCCGTCGGTCCCCCGATCGACAGGTGAGCGAGTTCCCCGACTTCGAGTTCGTCTGTGGCATCCCGCACGGCGGGTGGGTCGAACTCGTGTCGTGTTCGAGGCCGGCGAGACTGTTCGGGTTCGCCTCGTCGCCGCCCGATACAGATTGCCTCCGAGGCGACGTCGCGATGACCCGTCGGCACAACTACTCCATCTGCTGGCATTCCTTTGCTGGCCGGGTGGACCTCGTGCCACACCCCGCTGCCGCCGACCCATTCGAGGACGAGCGTTGAGCAGGTTCGTGCGCGATGTGTGCGGCTGGAACGCGGCGACGGCGTGGCGGACCGGCGCATCTCTGGCGCAGTGCTCCCTGCAGGGATGCGTGTCACACCCACTCGATAGTATCTCCGGTGGGACCACTCGGTCGCCCCGCCCGCGTCGACGGAAGGGTGATCCAGTTGGAACCGCTTCGAGACCGATGCTTCGTGTGTCGCGAGCTGCTGGCCGTTCAGATCGTGGTGGATGAGGAGGGCTTCCCCGCGGGCCACCCCAAGCATGGTTTCGCCTTCTACCACATCTGGATCGGGCGCTGCCCGATGGGGCATATGCAGGGGGAGCGATACGACCACGACTGCTTCAAGCCATGGGATCCCGATGAGCCGCCCGACGGCAAGGCGTGGTGCTCGTTCGATCCCGCCGAGTCCGAGGCACTGATCGCTTTGCTCCAGTCTCGCTGTGGTCGGTTGCTCGATGGCTCCTGCTCATGCTCCACGCACGAGGCGCTTCGGGCCGCGTTCCACGGTTTGCCGTATCGAACGGAAGGGTCGATCCCCGTCTCGCTCCGTATCCACGAGATCTATCCTCCCCGGATCTCCCTCGAACCCCGCTGAGCACTACGTCGGGAGCTCAGCAGGTCACATGCAGGATCGCGTTGGTGTCGTCGGGCGCTCGTTCCAGCTCCTCGATCGCCTGGGACGTCGGGAGGATCACCAGCTCGACACCCCTTCGCGTCGCTTCCTCGGCGACGTCCTCCATCACGGGCAAGGCCCCGGCGGCTCCGCTGCCGACGACCAGGCGATGACAGCTCCACGGGATGTCCTCCGCTGCGGAGAGGGGAGTGTGACCGTACCCCGATCGAAGTGACTTGGAAGGCCCCTTCCGGCGCTTCCGGATGCGGCCCCCGTCGATCACGAGGTCATGCTCGTACGTCGTCCCCTCGACTTCGATGGATCCGAAGGCGAACCGCCCGAATTGCATCTCGATGACGATCCTACGCCTCCGCACCAGGCCGACGGGGGCCTGTTCCACTATCTGGAACTGAGTTCCACTATCTGGAACACGTGGCCAGAAGCCCACTGGTTCGCAGTCCGGTCGGCGGTACCGACGCGGCGGTAGGCTACGTCCCTCGTGGCCACCTGGGCCGAGTTCGCGAACGCCGAGCCGGATCTGGCCGCCTTCGCCCGGGAGCGGATGGAGGGTCGGATCGTGTACCAGGCGACGCTCCGGCTCGACGGCGGGCCGCGCGTGCACCCGGTCTCTCCTTGGCTCGGGGCCGGGCTGCTGTGCGTCTCGTTCCGCGACACGAGCCCGAAGATGCACGAGGTGGCGCGCGACGCGCGCTACGCGTTGCACACCGCGCAGCCGTGGGAGGATCACGCCGGCGAGTACGGCGAGTTCATGGTGCGCGGATGGCTCGAACAGATCTCTCCGTCACACCCGGCGGTGACGGCGCGCCCCGGCCAGACGCCCTACGGGCTCGTCCACTACGCGTGCTCGATCGAGGAGGCGGTGGCGACGGAGTACTCCGACGACGAGATGCCCGTCTATCGACGGTGGAAGTCATCCCCGCGACACGACGGGGGGTGGACATCAGATGTCCTGAGAGCTAGCATCATGCATCATGCCTCGGACGACGATCGACATCGATGCCCAGGTGCTGCGCGATCTCAAGGATCGGCAGGCGCGAGAGGGCAAGAGCCTCGGCCAGCTCGTGTCCGAGTTGGTCGCCGCAGGTCTTCGGGATGAGCCTGAGCCGCCGACCGAGCCCTTCACCTGGACGACGGCGAAGATGCGCGCACGCGTCGACCTCACCGACAAGGACGCTGTGTACCGCGCGCTCGACGAGCGATGAGCGCAACGCTCGACGCGAACCTGCTGTTGTTCGCCTCCGACGAGTCGAGCCCGTTCCACGAACGGTCGAGCGCCTTCCTGGTTGGCGTCGCCGAAGGGCCCGAGATCGTCTACCTCTTCTGGCCGGTGCTCATGGCGTACCTGCGGATCGCGACACACGCCGGCATCTTCAAGTCCCCACTCGCTGCCGACGAAGCGATGGCGAACGTCGGATCTCTGTTGGCCCTGCCGCACGTGCAGAGCCCCGGTGAACAGGAGCGCTTCTGGCCGGCGTTTCGAACCGTTGCCGACGAGGCGACGGTGCGCGGCAACCTGGTCCCCGACGCGCACCTCGTGGCGCTGATGCGGCAGAACGACGTTCCGACGATCTTCACCCACGATCGCGACTTCCGCCGTTTCGACGGCATCGAGGTGCGAGACCCGCTCGCCTGAACCTTGTCCGTTCGGCGTGTCGGTGCCAGCCCGTAGTCTAGATGGTGCAGTCGCTCCACCCCCCTCGCGCGGCCCGCCGTGCGGAAAGGAGCTCCCCCTGGCTGCCGGTGATTTGCCCCATCGACCGATCGTATGGCTCGACTCGGGGGCCCTGTGGGGCCTCGAGATCGAAGCCGATGCCGATGCCGATGGCTCGCTGCTCGAGCGAACCATCCTCGGGGCACACTCGCTTCGGGCGGCCGTGGGGAACGCGCCGATCGTCTCGTTGGACGTTGCTCCAGCCTTGCTCGAACAGCCAGGGTTCCCACTCGAGGTCTCACGCATGCTTCGCAACCGCGCCGCTCGACCCCTCGGCGCTCATGCTCGAGCTGAACGAACGGACCCGCATCGACGATCTCGACACCGTGATCGAACAGATGCAGCAGCTCCGGGATCTGGGTGTGCGGCTGGCGGTCGACAACTTCGGCGAGGGGTTCGCGTCTCTCCAGTACGTGCGCCAACTGCCGGTCGACGTCGTCAAGGTTGCGCCGTCGTTCGTGGCCGGAGTGTGCGGAGGGGGCGAGGCTGCCGCGCTTGTGTCGGCCACGCTCGAGCTGGCCTCGATCCTGGAACTCGAGGCGATCGCGACCGGTATCGAGACCCCGGCGCAGGCTGAGGCCCTCCGCGGGATGGGATGCAGGCTCGGCCAAGGGCCGCTGTTCTTGCACGCCGCTGAGCCTGTGCGCTCAACGCGATCGAGGCCCGCCGCGCAGCCGAGGCCTGTCGAGCCGCCCCTCTCGATCGAGCCCGTGCTGGGTTGGCGGGTTTGGCGCCTGTATGAGAGCGATGCAAACGTCAGCCTCGGTTCGATGACGCGGCAGGACTTGTGGCCGCCGGGTGAACCGTTCCGTGCCCGCTGTTCCTTGGCCTCCCACGCCGGCCGCGTCCCTTCGGAGTCGTGTGGTTGCGGCATCTACGCGGCATCGACGCCCGAGGCGTTGGCGCGAGCTGCCGTGCTGTCCGGTTCGGTCGGCGTCGTGGGCGCCATCGCGATGTGGGGGACGGTGATCGAACACGATCGCGGCGCCCGGGCGCAGCTGGCCTACCCGGCGCGACTTCGGCTGGTCTGCTCCGTGTGTCTGGGCGAGGGTCGCGGCGCAGTTGACCCGTCGGTCGTGGTCGGATCGAGCACATCGCTGTCTCCACTCTGTTCCCGACATGCGATCGGTCACGTTGGCCCGAGGAAACCGGCGGCCGACGTGCAGGCGGACTTGCTCTCGAGCTACGCGGTCGATCTGTTGCCGATCGAGCACGTATCGACCGCGCTGAGGTTTCCGACACTGCGGCGCGATCCGCGCGAGGTGGCTGATCAGGTCGCCGAGGCCGCCGTCGAGACCCTGAAGTTCGTCCTCAACGCGTTGCTGTTCCTCTGGACGATCTCCGGCTTCCTGTTCCTGGCCTTCTGGATCGTCGCGATACTCGCCGGCATGTTCCTTCCAGACAGCTAACGAGGTGTTCAGGATTCGCTTCCGGTTGAGACAGTGGTCGGTCTCTCACCACAACGCGTGCATCAGATCAGTCGAGAGATCGATTCAGCTGAGATCACGAGTTCCGACGCTCGATGAACGCCTCGACGCCGTCGAGCACCCTGGCCAGGCCGAACTCGAACGAGGCAAGCGCCTCAGCCAGGAAGTAGCCGCGTTCGTCGTTCGCCTGGTCCCACGCTCGCGACATCTCCGGACCCGAGAGCGTTGGGAAGCGAACCGGATCCCAGATCGTCTCGAGGACCGTCCCCACGCCGGCCCACCATTCCTCGTCGTCCATCGTGCCGGCATTCGGCGGGGTCCTCGCCTCGACGGCGAACCGTGCGGCGCCGCGCACGTATGACGAGATCAGGGTGAGCACCTCGGCCATCTCCTTTCCGGTCAGGCCGATGCCCGCGATCGCGGCCGCGGCTCGCTCGTAGGAGTCCAGGATGTTCGGTCCCAGGGGCACCCGCGTCCAGGGCACGTCCCCCATCCATCGATGTTGCTGATACAGGTCCCATTGGGCTCGCGCGATCGTCTCGAGCCGCTCGCGCCAGGTTGAGTGTTCCGGGAGCGAGACGTCGTGCTCGCCGATCACCCGGTCGTACATCAGGTCGAGCAGGTCGCTCTTCGCCGGCACGTAGGTGTACAGGGTCATCGCGCCGACGCCCAGTCGCTCCGCGACGCGTCGCATCGAGATCGCGGCGAACCCCTCCTCATCCGCGAGCTCGATCGCGGCCGTCACGATCTCGTCGGTCGTGAGCCGCTGCTTGGGCCCGCGCTTGGGCGTTCGCTCGATGCGCCAGAGCAGGCGCATGCTCCGGCCCGGATCGATGCCCTCACGGTCACGTCGCTTGCCCGTCGTGTGCCCCCTTGACAACTCCGTACACCGTACCGTAACCTCGCTCGCACCGGAACTCCGTACGCCGTAGAGAGTAGAGGACGATGACCGGAACCGACACCGTGGTCCAGGTCGAAGGGCTCCGGATGCGCTACGGAACCGTCGATGTGCTCGACGGGGTCGCGTTCGGCGTGAGAGCCGGCGAGGTCGTCACGCTCCTGGGACCCAACGGCGCCGGCAAGACCACAACGATCGAGATCCTCGAAGGGTTCCGGGTGCGATCCGACGGTGAGGTCCGGTGCTCGGGGTCGATCCCGTCCAGGCCGACGAGGACTGGCGCGCCAGGGTCGGCGTCGTGCTGCAGTCCTGGCGCGATCATGCGCGCTGGTCGCCACGGGCCCTGCTCACTGACCTCGCGCCGCTACTACGAGCCGTACTCCGACGCCCGAGCGCGAGCGGCCCTACGACGTCGAGGCGTTGATCGCGATGGTCGGGCTCGAGGCGCAGGCCGACCGGAAGATCCGCACGCTCTCGGGCGGGGAGCGCCGGCGGCTCGACGTCGCCGTCGGCATCGTGGGTCGGCCCGAGCTGCTGTTCCTGGACGAGCCGACCGCGGGGTTCGACCCGAAGGCCCGGCGGGAGTTCCACGCGCTGGTCCGAAGACTCGCCGACGAGGAAGGCACCACGATCCTGCTCACGACGCACGACCTCGATGAGGCCGAGCGCCTCGCCGATCGCATCCTGATCCTCGCAGGCGGCCGGATCGTGGCCGACGGGACCGCCGACGAGCTGGCCCGCTTGGTGACCCGCGACTCCCACGTTCGGTGGCGGCGCGACGGCGAGTCGTTCGAACGCTCGACGCCGGACGCCGTCGGGTTCGTCCGCGACCTGCTGTCGTCGGCGCCGAACGGCGAGATCACCGACCTCGACGTGCGCCGGGCCACGCTCGAGGACACCTACCTCGCGATGGTGCAGCGGCATGAGAGCGGCGACACGAGCGAGGTCGCGACCGTGTTCGGGGGAGGAGACGACGGCGATGGATCCTAGGCTGCACGCGATCCGGAGCGGGATGCGACGCGGGTGGACCGAGTTCATACTCAGCATCCGGAGCCCGCAGGACCAGGGCTTCTACCTGTTCATGGCGCTGATCACGCTGATCTACCTGTTCTTCAACCGCGCCGACCGGGTCGAGGGCACCGACCTGTACTTCCCCGCGGTGGCCCTGCCCAGCATCCTGGGCGCGATGGTCGCGTTCGGCATGGTGATCGGTCCCGCGTACGCGCTCGCGATGGAGCGGGAGGACGGCACGTTGCTGCGCGCCAGGGCCGTGCCCAACGGGTTGATCGGCTACGTGACCGGTCAGGTCGTGGTCAGCTCGCTCGGCCTGGTGCCCTCGTTCGTCGTGATCCTGATCCCGAGCGCGCTGCTGTTCGACAACGTGATGAGCCAGGGAGCGATCGGCTGGTTCACCGTGCTGTGGGTGGTCGTGCTCGGCCTGCTCGCGACCCTGCCGATCGGCATCATGATCGGATCGCTGGTGCCGGGCGTCCAGAAGGTCGGGACCTGGGGCATGCTCCCGATCCTGGTCCTGCTGGGGATCTCCGGCATCTTCTTCCCGATCCAGGAGCTGTGGGGATGGGTGCAGGCCGTCGCGCAGGTCTTCCCGATCTACTGGCTCGGCCTCGGGATGCGCTCGGCCTTCCTGCCCGAGGCTGCCTCGGCGTTGGAGATCGGCGGGTCGTGGCGAACGCCGCAGACGGTGATGGTGCTGACGGCGTGGGCAGTCTTCGGCCTGGTGGTCGCGCCCGTGGTGCTCCGGCGCATGGTTCGCCGGCAGTCGGGGTCCCAGGTGGCGGCCGCTCAACAGGAAGCCGTCCAGTGGGTCCGGTAAGAGGAGGGCGGTGCCATACACGAGAAAGTTGGCACGACTGAAGGAATGTGGCATCATTCGGCCATGTCGGCATCACCCATCGGCGTTCGTCTCGGGCCTCAAGGGCGGTTGGTCGTTCCGGTGGAGCTCCGACGCGAGCTGGGTCTGGAGGCCGGGAGCGAGCTCGCCATCCGGTCCGATGGGCGGCGTCTGATCCTCGAGCCACGCAGCGAGCTCCTCCGCCGGGTACGCGGCCGGTTCGCCGTCGTCCCTGACGACGTCAGCCTGACCGACGAGCTGCTCGCCGACCGCCGAGCGGAGTCTGCCCGCGAGGACGTCGAGTGACCCAACAAGGGCCGATCGTCCTCGATGCATCGGCCATGCTCGCTTTGCTTCGGGAAGAGCCGGGTGCCGACGCGGTCGAACGCGCCATGGATGGTTCGATGATGTCGTGCGTGAACCTCGCGGAAGTGCTGCAGAAGGCTGAGCAACACGCCGTGGACGTGGAAGGCTTGGAGTACGACCTCGAGGCGTTGGGAGTCAGGCTCTCCGCCTTCGACACAGCGTCCGCGCGCTCGTCGGCGGAGCTATGGAGTGCTGGACGAGGGCTCTCGCTCGGTGATCGCGCGTGTCTCGCGCTCGCTTCCTCGATCGACGGTGTCGCGCTCACCGCCGATCACCGTTGGGTCGACGCCGGGCTCGATGTGCAGGTCGAGCTGATCAGATAGGTGGGCGAGCGAGCCATCTCCCCCTCCTAGGAGGGCGGCGACCCCGCGATGTTGACCATCCAGGAGAGGCCGAAGCGATCGACGCACATGCCGAACTCGTCGCCCCACATCTGCTTCTCGAGGGGCATCGCGACCGTGCCGCCCTCGGTCAGCTTGTCCCAGTAGCCGCGGAGCTCGCCCGCATCGTCTCCGCTGAGGGAGATCGAGATGTTGTCGCCCACCGTGAGCTCGGCGCCCGGAGGCCCGTCCGACGCCATCAAGGTGAAGCCGCGCTCGGTCTCGAGCTGCGCGTGCATCGTCTTGTCGGCGATCGCGGGGTCGTCGTTCCCGTACTCCCCGAAGGTGTTGATCGTCAGGTCGCCCCCGAAGACGCCCCGGTAGAACTCCATCGCCTCGCGGGCGTTGCCATCGAAGTTGACGTACGGGTTGAGACGAGACGGCATCGTGCGACCTCCCAAGTTCGATCGGCGGACCCTCCGACGCTACGGGAGCGCCGCGGCAAAGGTCAACCGACGTTCCACATGGTGGGGAGGCAATGACCGACCCAGTGGGTACGGTAGTGGTGTCGACGACGGGAGGAGGCCCTCGATGGGTGAGGAGTTGAGCGACGTCCAGAAGACGATCGAGCAGGCGAAGGATGCGATGACCGTCCGTCGCGTGTTCGGCGACCCGTACGAGAAGAACGGAGTCACGGTCATCCCGGCCGCCCGGGTTCAGGGCGGAGCCGGTGGAGGCGGCGGCGAAGGCCCCGAGGGCGCTGGCAAGGGCAGTGGTTTCGGCCTCACCGCGCGTCCCGCCGGGGCGTACGTGATCCGCGGCGACGAAGTGGACTGGCGTCCGGCGGTCGACCCCAACAGGGTGATCATCGGCGCGGCGCTCGTCGCGTTCGCAGCGCTCATGGTCGCCCGGACCGCGATCAAGTCGCGCGCGTCATGACCAGCAACAAGTCGGGCGCTGCAGCGGGGGGCGGGGCGTTCTACGGCCTCGGCATCATCGGTGCCTTCGTGTACTACTGGCAGCACGCCGACACGTTCTGGGAGTACGTGCTCGCGTTCATCCAGGGCCTGTTCTGGCCGGGCTTCATGGTCTACGAGATCTTCGAGGCGCTCGCCGCCGGGAAGTGATGTAGCGGGCCACGACCGACATGGCGACATCCGTGCTCGTCCTCGGTGCTGGGTTCGGGGGCCTGGAGCTGTCCACTCGACTCTCGGAGTCGCTCGGCGACCAGGTCGACATCACCGTGATCGATCGGTGCGGACGCATTCGTGTTCGGCTACTCCAAGCTGGACGTGATGTTCGGCATGCGTGACTCCAGACGCCGTCCGTCTGCGTTACGCCGACATCACCACGCCGCACGTCCGGTTCCGTCAGGAAACCGTGACCGCGATCGATCCCGAGTCGCGCCGGGTCACGACCGACCTCGACACCTATACGGCCGACGTGGTGGTCGTGGCGCTCGGTGCCGACTACGACCTCGCCGCTACACCCGGTCTGGCGGAGGCCGGCAACGAGTTCTACTCGTTCGCCGGAGCCGAGGCGGTCGCGCGACGCGCTGCCGTCTCTTCGCTCGGGCACCGCGATCGTCGGCGTGTGCGGCACTCCGTTCAAGTGCCCGCCGGCGCCGAGCGAAGCCGCGATGCTCCTGGACGGGTACCTGCGCGAGCGGGGCGTCCGCGACGAGGTCCAGATCAAGGTCGTGATGCCGTTCGGCATGCCGATCCCGCCATCGCCCGCCACCTCGCAGGCGATCCTGGAGAAGTTCGCCGAGCGCGGCATCGAGTTCGTGTCCGATCGCAAGGTCGCGGCGCTCGACCCAGACACGCACGAAGCAGTGCTCGACGATGGCACCCGGCTCGCCTACGACCTGTTCCTCGGCATCCCCGTGCACCGCGCGCCGGCCGTGGTCGAGGCGTCGGGTATGACGGAGGACGGCTGGATCCCGGTGGAGCAAGGGACGCTCGCCACCCGATTCCCCGGCGTCTACGCCGTGGGCGACGTGACCAGCGTGGGCACACCGAAGGCGGGCGTGTTCGCAGAGGGCGCCGCCCGCGTGGTCGCCGACCAGCTGATCGCACGGATCCGCGGGCAGGCAGAGCCGCCCGACTACGACGGGACCGGCGCGTGCTGGATCGAGTTCGGCGACCACCAGGTCGGCCGCGTCGACGTGGACTTCTTCTCGACGCCCGGCCGCCCGACAGGGGCGTTCACGGCTCCCTCAGCGGAAACGGCCGCCGAGAAAGCCGAGTTCGGTGCCACCCGCCGAGCCCGCTGGTTCGGTCACTGACGCGTCGTTCCCGGGCGAGTCCGACCCTTCGGGTGCGCTTCGAAGGTCGCGCGCAGTCGTTTGGGCGCCCGCTCGCGCCAGGAGTCGGTGAGCAGCTCGCGCAGCTCCTCGACGCCGACCTCGGCGTAGCGCACGAGCACCATCGCGTACCCGTCGTAGTGGGAGCGTCGTGAAGAACTTCCGCGCGATCCGAGGCCAGGAGCGCCTCCTTCTCCTCGAAACCGTCGACGAGCACCGTGATGCTCTCGCCGTCATCGCGCACGTAGCAGAAGCCCTTCTTGCGCACGCGGAACGAGGGCAGAGCCGCCATACGAGGGGTGCTCGTCGGTCTCGGGAAGCGAGAGCGCGATCCGGCGCACATCGTCCACGGTCGCCATGGCCGGTGGCATCCTCGCACGGCAGATCCGTTCCGGGATCTCGTCCAGATGTGACGTGCGTCACAGACGAGAGGCGGCGGCCGGCCATAGGTTCGAACACATGTTCGAGACAAGGAACTCGTCAGGGCGCTCGACGACGCGAACGCGCGTCGTGGCCCGTGCCAGCGCCGCCAACTGTCGCTGATCGCCCAGGTCGATCGCACCAAGGCCTGGCGCGGCTCGGGCGCGCGAGATCTCGCGCACTGGCTGTCGATGCGATACGGCATCTCCCACTGGAAGGCGCTGCCGATGGATCGCGGCGGCGCATGCCTTGGAAGGGCTGCCTCACGCTCGCCGACGCGTTCACGGCCGGGCGACTGGGGTGGACAAGGTCGTAGAACTGTGCCGGTTCGCCGCGCCGGAGACCGAGGAAGGACTGGTCACTGGGCCGAACGGCGTCTCGTGTACCCCGTTCGGCGTCAGGGCGACATCGGGGTCCGCGCGTCGGCGGACCAGGTCGTCGAGGCCGAGGAGCGCCCGAAGCCTGTCGTGGTGGCTCTCGACGAAGGTCGTCGGGTCGGGCTAGAGGCGGAGCTCCCGGCAGCCCAAGGGGCGGTGGTGATCCGCGCGATCGAGCGCATGGCGGAACGAGTGTCCCCAGATGCCCGGCGAGAAGCCTCCGACCTCCGCCCCAGAGCGGCGTGCGGATGCGCTCGTGGCCATCTGCTCTGCTCGGATCGCCGCCGATACCGATCCCGATCGGGCGACCGTCGTGGTCCACGCACAGGTCGACGCCTTCGGGCAGCTCGCCGCATCCGAGTTGGAGGGTGGCGCACCGATCCATCGCCGGGCCGCCCAGCGCTTGCTCTGTGACTCCAGGACGCAGACCGTCATCGAGGACCCAGCCGGCACCGTGCTCGACCTCGGGCGCATGACGCGTGAGCCCTCGGCGGCCATGATGCGCCAGGTCCGGTACCGCGACCGTGGTTGCCGTTTCCCGGGGTGCGGCACCCGTTCGTTCACGCAGGCCCATCACATCGTGTGGTGGCGCCACGGCGGCCGAACCGACCTGAACAACCTGCTCCTGGTCTGCTCGTTCCACCATCGACTCGTCCACGAGCACGGCTGGTCCATCGAACGAGAAGCGGATGGCGCGATCGAGTGGCGTAAGCCCGACGGCGCCCGCTACCGGGCGGGCCCGTTGCCGGAGCCCGAACTCATCGCTCCCGGGTGACAGGATGACGTCGGACATCCGCTCGTTGCGCTGTCCTCCGGGGTCGTTCGCGCGTGGCGCGGTAGGCTAGACGACATGCCGGAGACCTTCGGGAAGCGTCAGCGTCAAGATGTCAAGGCCAAGAAGGCCGCCGCTCGAGAAGAGCGGCGTGTCAAGCGATCCCAGCGCAACGCCGATCGCGCCGCTGGCCTCGTCGAGCCGGGAACGCCCATCGAGCCCACCGAGCAGACGGTTCTCGGTCTCCCGGACGAAGCCGACCCGGAGTATGGGTCGAAGTCCCCCGCCTGCGTAACGCGTTCTCGATCTACCGTCCTGTTTCGCCGGAGCCGCTCGACGCTGGGGTCTCGCACGCGCCGCTCACGACCGCGTTGATGACGTCGGTGCCCGAGAGCAACGCGGGCGTGGCCTCGGCGATCAACAACGCGATCTCCCGGGTGGGCTCCCCGCTCGTGACCGCGGTGATCTTCGTGGCGGTCGCCTCCAGCTTCTACGCCTCGATCTCGCGGCAGGTCCCCGAGGCGAACGTCGACTCGAGCGAGTTCCGCGCCCAGGTCTCCCCCTTGAACCAGCCCTCGCCCGACATGTCGCCGCAGATCCGAGCCGCGGCCCGTTCGGCGTCGACGGACGCCTTCCACCTGGCCGTGCTCGTTTCGGTCGGCCTGCTCTTGGCCGGTGCCGCGATCAACGCGGTGGGGATCCGCAACCCTTCGGCGCGGGCGCCGCGGTGGCCCGGGTGGGGAAGTGCCACCGCCCGATGCGGCGGGTGCGGCGGCCCCGTCCGCGGCTCCTCCGACGATTTCGTCGACGTGTCGGCGTCGGAACGAACGCCCACCGGCCCCGCTCGGGAGGCCTAGCCCTCTCCACGACTCACGGATCGCGACGCCGGATCAGGCGTCCTGTCGAGGCACGATCTCGTAGATCTTGATCGGTCGGTTGATGCCCTTGAGGCTGATCTCATCGACCTGCCGGCCGTCGACGAAGTTGTCGACCGCCACCATCGTTCGCTCCGTGACCAGGATCTGCCCCGCGGCCGCCTTGTCCGCCAAGCGGGATGCCAGGTTGACCTGGTTGCCGAGCACCGTGTAGTCGGTTCGTGCGGGCGAGCCGATGTCGCCCACGGTCACCCACCCCGTCGCGATACCGATGCCGATCTCGAAGACTTCGTCGTACCGGCGGAACCAATGGTCCTTGAGCGCTTGCAGCCGCTCGAGCATCTCGAGCCCCAAGCGCACGGCGCGCTCGGCGTGATCGTCCTGCGGGATCGGATCGCCGAAGAAGACCATGATGGCGTCGCCGACGTACTTGTCGAGCGTGCCGCCGTGCGCGAACACGAGGTCGGTCATCTCCGAGAAGTACTCGTTGAGCTCGTTGACGAGCTCTTCGGGCTCCATCCGCTCGGCCGCGGCCGTGAATCCCCGGATATCGGAGAAGAACGTCGTCAGGAACTTGCGCTCGATCCGAGCGTGACGTCCTGGGTTCCGGAGAGGATCGAGTCGGCGAGTCCCGGCGACAGGTAGCGCTTGAGACGCGTCGCCCGTTCGAGCTCGGCGACCTTGGTGTCCACCGTTTCCTGGAGATGCTCGTTGAGCGAATGCAGGTCCTGGTAGAGCGTGGACAGCTGGCCCGTCGTGCGGTTGAGGTTCTTCGTGAGGTTGCCGAACTCGTCCCGGTTGGGCACGTCGACGTGCGTGTCGAAGTCACCATCTGCGATCTGCTCGAGCGCCTGCGTCGACGCGGCGCACCGGTCGGATCAGCGACCACGACAGGATGGCGCCAAGGGTCAGTGCGATCAGCAGGCTCACCCCCGAGAAGGTCGCCACGGCGATCGTCAGGAACCGACGGTGCGATGCGAACGAATCCGTCTCGGCGGCGACCAACTGCCTGCGACTCCGCGATCAGCGCGTTCAGGTCGTCTTCGAGCACGTGGGAGATCTCGTGCTCCTGCTCGATGTGGAGCCGCAGAGCCTCATCGACGCGGTCGGCGTCGAACAGGCTGGTCACCTCATCACTCGACCTCGGCGTACGTGGTGTTCACTCGCTCGACATGATCGAGCAGGGGCATCTCGCTCCCGGCGCCGTAGGTCCGCATCTCGGCGAGATCGTTGGAGAACTCCTGCTTCGCGTCGTAGATCTTCGGCGTGTAGCTGTGGATCGTCGAGCTTGAGCAAAGCCATCGCGCGGAAGTGGCTCTGCGAGGTGACCCCGTAGATCATGTCGCGGGCTTGACTCGCCTGCCGGTTGAGCGTGTTCAGCGTCTCGACCTGATCGCTCAGCCGGCTCAGCACGACGACGCTGAGCAGCCCCATCGACAGCAGCAGGAGTGCGATCAGCAGGAAGCCCGCCAAGCAGTTTCGTGTGCACGGTCGCCCGGATGCCGGCGACCCAATCGACGAACGGCTTCAGGAACCGTGACAACGGTATGGAGTCGTTCGGTTCCGGACGCGCGTCTTCTGCCGCGCCGATCGACATGTGTGTCCTCCCATCGCGATTCGCGAGATCAGTGCAGGTCAGGATGAACTCATCGCCATGCGATGGAAAGGTGGCGATGCTCATCATCTCCTCAGCAGCATCGTTCCGAGGTACGCTCGCGCCGTGTTCCGGATGGCCGTAGGGCATAGCGACGACGTCGACGCTCAGGACGCGGTCGAGGCCGTGGTGGCGCAGTGCGAAGAAGCCCTCGGCGGTGTGCGACCCAAGGCCGGGCTTCTCTTCTCCACCTACGACACGGATCCCAGACCCTGCATCGGCGGGCATCCGGAGCAGCATTCCCGGACATCGAGCTCGTCGGTTCGACGTCCGTCGGGGAGATGTCCTCGGTGCTCGGCTTCCGCGATGACTCCATCACCTTGGCTCTGTTCGCCTCCGACACCGTCGACATCACCGCGGGGATGGGCGCGCGGCGTCTCGGCGGATGCCGGCGATCGCGGCGAGCCGATGCGGTCGGTGAGGCGGTGGGCAAGACCGACAAGGAGCCTCGTCTGTGCATCACGACGCCGTGCATCACGCGGCGATGACCCGTCGAGCCTGCTGCAGGAGATCCGTCGTGAGATCGGGCATGCCGTCCCGGTCCTGGGCGGAGGCTCGGGACCTCGGACGGAGCCGGGTGAGCCGACTCAAGGCGTATCAGTTCTACAACGACTCGTGCTCCAGGACGCCGCACCCGTGCTGCTGTTCTCGGGCCCGCTCCGGTACGCGTTCGGTATCGACACGGGATGGCAGCCCGTTGGCCGCAAGGGCAGCGTGACCGACGCAGGCGGAGGAACGATCCGTGACGATCGACGATGAGCCCGCGCTCGCCTTCTTCGAGCATTACCTGGGCTCGGGAGCCAAGCCCACACCGGCGAACCCCTTGGCCGTCTTCGACAGCGATGCCGAGCAGACCCTTCTACCTTCGCGTCCCGTTGTCCTTCGACGCGGCGACGGGCGCCGTGAGGGTGGCGGGCGGCGTGACTCCCGGCGCGCTCGTGCAACTGACCGTCGCCGTCACCGACGAGATACTCGAGGGGACCAGGTCGGCGGTGCAGAAGGCGATCAAGGCCTATCCCGACGAGCCTCCAGCCCCCAGGCAGCGCTGATCTTCTCCTGCGCCATCCGCAAGCTGGTGCTCGGCACGCGGTCCGGGATCGAGCTGGACATCGCGCGCGACGAGCTCGGAGCCGGGATGCCGATCTGCGGGTTCTACTGCTTCGGCGAGATCGCCCCGCTCGAAGGTGGGTCGACCCGATTCCACAACGAGACGATCGTGGCGGTCATGATGGGCGAGGCCGCGTAGAGGCGAACGCTCCATGGCGGACGACAGCGATCCGGGACCTCGTCCGAGGGACCTCGAGAAGGAGAATCGCGCGCTCGCCCGGAAGCTGGCAGCGCATGGGACTCCAACTTCCGCGCAGATGGAGGTGATGCAGGACGCCACCTCTAAGGTCCTGTCGCAAGCTGACGCGGGAGCTGGAGGAGGAACGAGCCGAGATCCCGAGGCGCTGCTGCTGAACATCCTGCCCAAGCGGATCATCGACCGGCTGGAAGGTGGCGAGCAGACCATCGCCGACCGCTTCCCGGAGCTCACCGTGCTCTTCAGCGACATCGTCGGGTTCACGGAGACCTCGTCGGCCATGCCGCCCGACCAGCTGGTCTCGGAGCTGAACGGCCTCTTCTCCGGGTTCGACGAGCTCTGCGAGCGAACGGGCGTCGAGAAGATCAAGACGATCGGCGACGCGTACATGGCCGTGGCGGGCCTGCCCGACACGCGGTCCGATCACGTGGCGGCGATCGCCGACCTGGCCCTCGGCATGAGGGACCAGACCCTGGGTCGCGTGACGACGGACGCATGGAGCATCCGCATCGGGATCCACACGGGGCCGGCGGTGGCCGGCGTGATCGGCAAGAGGAAGTTCGTCTACGACGTCTGGGGCGACACGGTGAACGTCGCGAGCCGCCTCGAGACCTCGGCCGAACCAGGGCGGATCCACATCTCTGAACCAGTGGCCGACGCGCTCCGAGGGTCGTTCGATACCGAGCCGCGCGGAACGGTCGAGTTGAAAGGGAAGGGCTCGATCAGCACGCACTACCTGATCGGACCGGCACGGAAGCCTGACTAGCGACGAGCTTCCGCGGCGTTGGTTCTCATCGTCGACCGCAGGTGTGTCGGGGCGGAGCAGCGTGCGACCATACCCAGCGTGGTTCCCATCCGGAAGGAGCGGGGAAGAGGGAAGATCGAGGAGATCGGTGCTGTATCGGGACGAGGGAGGATCACCATGCGCATGAGAGGTTCGATGGCTGCCGCCTTGGCGCTGTTGCTGGTGGGGGGCCTGCTCGCCGGCTGCAGCAAGGCGGAGCGGCAGGAGGTGGTGGACGACACGGTCGAGGCCGCCGCTCGCCAGATCGCCTCGCAGGGAGGCACGGAGGCATTCGAGAACGAAGGCATCCAGGTGTCGGGCGATCTCGACTGCACGGCCACATCCGAGGGCGGCGCCGCCGAGGTGTCGGTCACGTGCACCGGCACCGGCTCCGAGGGTGAGGAACTCGCCATCGACGGCTCGTTCCAGGTGGATGCCGGCGAGATCGGCGATTCCGCGCGAGGTTCGTTCGTGGGCACCGCCGACGGGAAGGAGGTCTTCTCGGAGAACTGCTTCGGCACTGGGTGCTGATCGTCCGGGAGACGGCCTCCCGCCTAGCCCGGTCCCGAGTTGTCGTCCCCGTCCTGCGAAGCGTCGGCGATCGCGAGCTGAAGCGCGGCGATCAGGGTCGCGCGCTCTTCGTCGGAGAGCCGAGCTTCCGGGTGCACCAGGGTGTAGCTGACCGGCGGCATCTCACCGTCTTCGACCACCTCGATCAGATCCTTCGCCCGTTCCTGGGGCTGGTCCCACTCGGAGAAGTTCAGGGCGGCGCGGCCGTTGTCGACGTCGCGCTGGACCAGCCACGACATGGGTGCCACGTTCGAGTACCAGGGCCACACCGTCTCGTTGCTGTGACAGTCCATGCACGTCGAACGCACGAGGTCCATCCCGGCTCGGGAACCGAACGTGGCTGCCTGCGTCACGGGCGGGTTCGCATGATCGCGGCCGTACGGCACCAGCTGGATCGCGGCGAACAGGCCGAGCCCGATCAGGAACGTCCACCGGATCCATCGAGGAAGCCGTCGCATCGTCCCTTGCCCAGGCGCGCCGGAGCCAGCCCGTCACATCGGGCTGATCAGCTGGAAGTAGTTGCCGTCGGGATCGGACAGGGTGGCGATCCAGCCCACCGGGGCATCGCCCATCTCGTACGGCTCCTTCACGACCGTGGCCCCGGCTGCCTTGAGCCGCTCGAAGTCGCCCTTCACGTCGGATGATTCGAGGTTCCACATGAGCCGGCCGGGCTGGGTGTTCTTCCCGCTGACCTCGCTGTGAGGTCCCACGGTGACCCATCCGCTTCCCAGCTCCCATGCGGTGTAGCCGTCCTCTTCGAATACGGGCTTGCCGAAGAGCTTCCCGTAGTAGTCGGCCAAGCGCTGCGCGTCTTCGGACCCGATCAAGATGCTGTTCAGGTTCATCGTTCTCCTCCCACGTCGTTCGAGTCGTTCGCAGGGTTGCTGTTCCCTGCGGCGAAGCACCCTACACCGAGGTGAAAGCCGGCGATCCATGCCGTTGGCTTCGCCATCACCACCGGGGAGGCCGGGCAGGCGGGAGCGGACCCGGGGGTGGTGGGACGGGAGCCGGGGGCGGTTGCACGCCGGCTGCCTCGAGCTTCTTGGCGCGGCGCCAGGCCCACCACCCGTACCCACCAACGGCTCCAGCGAACGCCAGGTAGGAGCCGATGCGGATGAGCCACGGTGCGAGCTTGGCGGCGAGCCATGCGGTGAGCGCGCCCTTGACCGGTAAAGCCTCGGCTGTTTCGTGAACGCCCATCACGTCGGCCGCTATCGGGGGGTGGCCTCGGGTGGTTCTTCGTCGTTCCGGTCGGGCTCGTCGTCTCGTGGCGTGGCTTCGCGCGCGCTGCCACTTCCGGAGCGGATGGCGCCGGCGGTCTCTTCGACCGTGGCGGTGATGGCATCGCCGATCGCGCTGACGGCGTCGGTGAGCTCCCGCTTGGCCTCGTCGTCGCGGAGCGTATTCCCCAGGGCCGAGACCCCGCGGCCGAGCTGGTCGACCAGTTCCTTCGCGGCCTGCTTCAGCTCGCGCTCCTTCTCGTCCGCGTCGGCCGTGCTCGTCGATCCCGATCCCTGATACCGATCGGCGACCCGGCGTCCCCACGAGCCGAACTTCTCGCCGACCTCGCTCCAGGCCTGCTTCGCGTTCTCGGTCATCCCCTGAACCTCCTGACGTTGTCGATCCGCCAACCCTAGCGCGGGCATGGCGGTTCATTGTTGTCACACTTTCTCTGGAACATGAACCTGCAGGTCAGCGGGCATATGCGCTGGTCAGAGCGTTTGACGGGTCGGAGCGCCCGCACGTATGGTCACGGTGGTCCCAGGCAGTCGAAGAGATCGAAGCAGGGAACCGAACGGGCTAGAGCCGTAAGGCGACTCGGGGTACCTGCGAGTATGGGTGGGAAGCGTAACCATCTGTGCTTGCGGGGTACCTGGGGATCCCCAAAGCCGAGGTACCGCGAGGAAACCAAGCCGGTCGTGAGGTTGCCTGGGACCACCTTTTTCTGCTTCCGGAAGCCGAGGGTTCGAGAACAGGCATCCGATCACTAGGACTTGGCGGCGACGTGCTCGGCGATCGCGGGCAGGACCTTCTCGCCATACGCCTGCAGGGTCTCGTCCTTGGCATCGTGCTGAAGGTAGACGGCGAATTGATCGACGCCCAGGGCATGCAGTTCCTTCAGTCGCCTCACGTGCTCGGCGACCGGGCCAAGGATGCAGAAGCGGTCGACGATGTCGTCGGGCACGAACGCGGTGTGGACGTTGCCCACCTGGCCGTGCTCGTTGTAGTCGTAGCCTTGGCGGCCCTTGATGTACTCGGTGAGCGCCGCCGGCACCTCGGAGCTCTCGCCGTAGCGCGCCACGATGTCGGCCACATGGTTGCCGACCATGCCGCCGAACCACCGGCACTGGTCGCGCGCGTACGCGAGGTCGATCGCCCACGAACGCAGGTGCGGCGACGCAGATCGTGACCTCGGCGGGATCGCGCCCTGCCTCCTCCGCCGCGCGTCGCACCGCCCCGATCGTCCACGCGGCGATGTCGGGATCGGCGAGCTGCAGGATGAAGCCGTCGCCCACTTCGCCGATCAGCTTGAGCGCCTTCGGGCCGTAGCCCGGCCATCCAGACCTCCGCCCGGCTCTTGGACGCCCATGGGAACCTGAGCGTGGAGCCTCGATACGACACCTCCCGCCCGTTCGCGAGCTCGCGGATCACGTGAACCGACTCGCCCAATGCCGCGAGCGTCGACGGCTTGCCATTGATGACGCGAACCGCCGAGTCCCCGCGGCCGATGCCGATCACCGTGCGGTTGCCGAACATCTCGTTGAGCGTGGCGAACAGGCTGGCCGTCACCGTCCAGTCGCGTGTGAGCGGGTTGGTGACCATGGGCCCGACGGTGACGGTGCGGGTCTCGGACAGGATCCGCGTGTAGATGGGGAACGGTTCCTCCCACAACAGGTGGCTGTCGAAGGTCCACACGTGGCTGAACCCGTACGTCTCGGCCCTCTTCGCCAGGTCGACCACTCGCGCGCTCGGCGGGGTGGTCTGCAGCACGACGCCGATGTCCATGGGTGCGCTCCTCTCGTCACACGAGGTACTGCGACAGGCCGCGTTCGATGAACCGGCCGTGGCCCTTGCGACCGACGTAGGCGTCGTCCTCGATCACGACCGTGCCGCGGCTGAGAACGGTGTCGACCTTGCCGTCGACGACGAAGCCCTCGTACGCCGAGTAGTCCATGTTCATGTGGTGCTTGTCGTTGACGCCGATCGTCGTCGGCCGCGCCGGGTCCCACACGACGACGTCGGCATCGGCGCCCGGGGCGACGATGCCCTTGCGTGGATACATGCCGAACATGCGCGCCGGCGTGGTGCAGCAGGTCTCGACCCATCGCTCCAGGCTGAGCTGGCCGGTCACGACGCCCTGGTACAGCAGCTCCATGCGGTGCTCGACGCCGCCGATGCCGTTGGGGATCTTCGAGAAGTCGCCCAGGCCCAGCTCCTTCTGGTCCTTGAAGCAGAACGGGCAGTGGTCGGTGGAGACGACCGCCAGCTCGTTCATGCGCAGGCCCATCCACAGGCTGTCCTGGTGGTGGTGCTCGTCGTTCGGCGAGCGCAGCGGGGTGGAGCAGACCCACTTCGCGCCCTCGAAACCGGGGCGCGCGAGCGTCTCCTCGAGCGTCAGCCACAGGTACTGCGGACAGGTCTCGGCGAACACGTTGCGGCCCGCGTGCCGCGCCGCGGCGATCTCCTCCAGCGCGTCGCCGGCCGACATGTGCACGACGTAGAGCGGCACGTTGCCGGCCACCTTGGCGAGCACGATCGCTCGATGGGTCGCTTCGGCCTCCAGATCGGGAGGGTCGCGTGTCGGCGTGGTAGCGCGGGTCGGTGTCGCCGCGCGCGAGCGACTGGGCCACCAGCACGTCGATCGCGATGCCGTTCTCGGCGTGCATCATCATCATCGCGCCGCACTCCGACGCGGTCTGCATCGCCCGCAGGATCTGGCCGTCGTCGCTGTAGAACACGCCGGGGTAGGCCATGAACAGCTTGAAGCTCGTCACGCCCTCGTGCTCGGTGAGGTAGCGGATCGCCTTCAGCGACTCGTCGTCGACCCCGCCGATGATCTGGTGGAAGCCGTAGTCGATCGCGCACTCGCCGTCGGCCTTGCGGTGCCATTCGGCGAGGCCTGCCTGCACGCTCTCGCCGGTGCGCTGCAGCGGCGAAGTCGACGATCGTGGTGACGCCGCCCCACGCCGCGGCGCGCGTGCCCGTCTCGAAGGTGTCGGAGGCGAACGTGCCCCCGAACGGCAGCTCCATGTGCGTGTGCACGTCGATGCCGCCCGGGATCACGTACTTGCCGCTGGCGTCGATCGTCGTGTCTCGTGCGTCGCGCGGCATCGGCGAAGAACCCCGGCGCGCCGACGGCCGCGATCGTCTCGCCGTCGATCAACACGTCGGCGGGCTCGACGCCGGTGGGCGAGATGACCTTCCCGTTCGTGATCAGCGTCCGTGCTCATCGCGGTCCGGTCCTTCCCTGCTCGTGGGCTCGGCGGCTCGTCCCCGGCCTACTCCTCATCGCGCGACGATGTCGTCGTAGGCGTCGGGCCGTCGGTCCCGGTAGAACGCCCAGCGGTCGCGGACCTCGCGGATCTTGTCCAGGTCCAGGTCGCGCACGATCAGCTCGGGCTTGTGCGCGTCACCGACCTCGCCGACGAACTTGCCCTCGGGGTCCACGAAGTAGCTCTGCCCGTAGAAGTCGTTGTCGCCGAGCGGCTCGATGCCCACGCGGTTGATCGCGCCCACGTAGTACATGTTCGCGACGGCCGCGGCCGGCTGCTCGACCCGCCAGATGTACTCGCTGAGCCCGCGATGCGTGGCGGACGGATTGAACACGATCTCGGCGCCGCGCAGCCCCAGCATGCGCCAGCCCTCGGGGAAGTGGCGGTCGTAGCAGATGTAGACGCCCACCTTGCCCACGGCGGTCTCGAAGATCGGGTACCCGCCGGTGCCGGGCGTGAAGTAGAACTTCTCCCAGAAGCCCTGCACCTGCGGGATGTGCTGCTTGCGGTACTTGCCCAGGTAGCTGCCGTCGGCGTCGATGACTGCCGCGGTGTTGAAGTACTGGCCGGCCTGCACGATCTCGTACATGGGCAGAACCATGACCATGCCCAGCTCCTTGGCGATGCTCTGGAACCGCTGCGTGGTAGGTCCGTCGGGGATGGGCTCGGTGTAGCTCGTAGTACTGGGCGTCCTGCACCTGGCAGAAGTACGGGCCCGTAGAACAGCTCCTGGAAGCAGATGACCTGCGCGCCCTGCGCGGCGGCCTCACGCGCCGCCTCCTCGTGCTTGTCGATCATCTTCTCCTGGTCGCCGGCCCAGTCGGTCTGCAGTAGCGCCGCTTTCACGGTGGTGGACATAGCTCGCTCTCCTCGCTCGACGTTCGCCTCCAGTCTCGCACGCCGGTGCGCGGCCGTGCCCGCCGGCGCGGTAGGCTCTCGCCCATGAGTCGCGCCGACACGATCGCTGCGTTGAAGGCTGTGCCGCTGTTCCAGCACTGCTCGGGGCGTCAGCTCCGTCGCATCGCGGAGCTGGGGGGCGAGGCTCGCTTCGAGGCGGGTCGCAACGTCTGCGAGGAAGGCAAGTTCGCCGACGAGTTCTTCGTGATCTTGGGGGGGCACGCAGAGGTCCGCAAGAGCGGACGGAAGCGGGGCACCCTGGGACCGGGCGACTACTTCGGCGAGATCGCCCTGTTGCGGTCGTCGCTGATCGAGCGGAGCCGCCGCACCGCCACCGTCACGGCGACCGAACCACTCCGATGCTTCCGATTGGGCGCGAGACAGTTCGACATCGTGCTCTTCGAACAGGACGTCGCCGTCAAGATGCTGCGTGAGGTCGTCAGACGGCTTGACGACCCGGCCGACCGGTAGCCTGGCCGATCACCGGGCGCCCGTGCCGCACCATCGCAAGCCGAAGGTGAACAAGTCCGGCCGGATCAGCGCCGGGATCCTGCTGTGGCGCCGGCGCAACGGTCGCATCGAGGTGCTGCTCGGTCACCCGGGAGGTCCCTACTTCTCTCGCAAGGACGACGGTGATTGGACGGTGCTGAAGGGCCAGATCGAGCCCGGTGAGGAGCTGATGGCGGTGGCGCGGCGCGAGTTCGAGGAGGAGACCGGTCACCCGATCGACGCCGAGGCCGTCCTGCTCGAGCTCGGACAGATCCGTCAGAAGTCCGGCAAGGTGGTGGTCGCGTGGGCGGCGGAGGGTGACCTGGATCCCGCCACCGCCGTGAGCAACACCTACGAGATGGAGTGGCCGCCAAGATCGGGCAGAACGCAGGAGTTCCCTGAGATCGATCGCGTCGAGTGGTTCAGCCTGAAGGAAGCCCACCACAAGATCAAGGCAGCCCAGGCTCCGTTCCTGGACCGGCTCGGAGGTCACACGGGCCTGGTTTGACCGTTCCTCGCCGTAGTCATACGGTCGCGCATACGGTCGCGCTCCATCGGAGGAAGGACACGCCATGGCGTTCGTGCAGACCATCTGGTTCAAGACCAGCAAGATCGACGAGATGCAGAAGCTCATGGACGACTGGGGCGAGCAGGGGTCGTCGCAGGCTCCAGGGTTCCGCGGGAGCAAGGTCCTGAAGGACCGGGACAACGAGAACACGTTCCTGGTCGTCGCGGAGTTCGAGTCCTACGAGCAGGCCATGGAGAACTCCGCCCGGCCGGAGACCGATGCGTTCGCTAAGCGGATGGCGGAGATGACCGACGGACCACCCGCGTTCGCCAACTTCGACGTGATCCACGAGGACACCGCGTAGCTCGTGACCGACGTCCTGCTCATCGTCACCGACGACCAGCGGGTCCACACCGTCGACTGGATGGACACGGTGCGGCGGCGGATCATCGATCGGGGTCGCAGGTTCACCAACGGCATGATCCCGACGTCGGTCTGTTGTCCCTCTCGCGCCTCTCTCCTCACCGGCCTCTTCGCGCACTCGACCGGCGTGTGGTCGAACGGGCGGAGTGGTGACCTCACCGGCACGGGCGGATGGCCCGTGTTCGCCGCGGCGGGCATGGAAGACCGTACCGTGGCGACGTGGCTCCAGGACGCCGGGTACCGGACCGTGTTGGTCGGCAAGTACCTGAACGGCTACGACACCTCACCCGCCGGGTTCGTGCCCCCTGGATGGAGCCGCTGGCACGCGTTCTCGGTCGCGAACGGGGCCTACTTCGACTACGAGCTCCGCCACACCGACGGCTCGGTCACGACGCACGGGCACGAGGCCGCCGACTACTCGACGGACGTGCTGAGGCGATACGCGGCGCGCGAGATCCGCAACGCCGAAGCCTCCCAGCCCCTCTTCCTGATGTTCACCCCTTACGGCGTGCACGGTCCGACGACCCCCGCGCCGCGACACGCAGGCAGCGCCACGGTCGGGCCCTACCTGGCGCCGCACGTCAACGAGCCCAACGTGGCCGACAAGCCGGTGTGGATCCGGGCACTCCCGACCGCATCGATCGAGGGGATCACGCGACAACGGCGCCGGGTCCAAGAGACGCTCCGCTCCGTCGACGAGGCCGTCGGCTCCCTGCTCGACGAGATCGAGGAACATCGAGACCTGCGGAACACCCTCGTGATCTTCACGAGCGACAACGGGCACCTATGGGGCGAGCACCGCATGCGGGGCAAGTACATGCCCCACGACGGCTCGTCCCGGGTGCCGCTTGTGATGCGGTGGAACGGGCACATCGACGAAGGCACGCAGGACCCACGCTTGGCGCTCAACCTGGACATCCCCGCCACGATCGCCGAGGCCGCCGGGATCACGGCTCCGCCGATCGAGGGCGTCTCGTTGCTCGCACCGGACCCACGCGCGGGGTTCGCGCTCGAGGCCGCAGCGACGAACGGCAGCGACGGCAATGGCCAGAAGGTGGCCAGGCCCGGCTACTGCGGCTACCGCACCCGGCGCTACCTATACGTCCGCTATTCGGGCGGCATCGAGGAGCTGTACGACTATCGTGCCGACCCGTTCGAGCTCACCAACGTCGCCGACGAGGACAGGTACGCGACCCGGATCGCGGTCCTCAGAGCCCGGACCGACGTGCACTGCCAGCCTCGCCCGCCCGGCTACCAGGGATAGTCGCCGGGTTCCATGATCTGCTCCCGAAGCCGGTGGGATCAGGGCGAGATGTGGGCGTTCGCGGACTGTATCCGCATCCACCGGAAGCCGTATCCCTCCAGCTTGACTTCGAGGGCGCCGCCGTCGATCTCCTCCATCTCGCCCTCTCGATCGAGCAGATCCATCATGCGAGGGTCCTCGGGCAGGTCCGACCCCAGATGCACGCGGACCGAGCAGGGGTCACCGCCCAGATTGTGGAGCGCCACGAACGTGCGTCCCTCCCAGTCGCAGCGATGGCTGAGCACCGACGGTGGATCGGCCTCCAGCACCTGCCAGCTACCCCAGCCGATCTCCGGCGTCTCGCGTCGCCGGCGGATCATGCGTTCCATCCAGTTGAGCAGCGAATCAGGATCGCGTCGCTGGGCACCGACGTTGACGGCCATCGGTCCGAACCTGCCTTCGGTGACGGGACGAGCGAGGCGTGAGGGCGGCGCGTGCGAGAAGCCGCCGTTCTTGTCGTCGATCCACTGCATCGGTGAGCGCACGCTGAGCCGTCCCTCGATCGCGAGGTTCTCGCCCATGCCGATCTCCTCGCCGTAGAACAACACGGGGGTCCCCGGCAGGCTGAACAACAGGCTGTAGACCATGCGGATCCGTTGGGGATCGCCGTCGAGCATCGGGGGAAGCCGCCGGCGGAGGCCCCGGCCGAACAGCTGCATGTCCGGGTCGGGACCGAACGCCTCGAACACGTCTTGGCGCTCCTTGTCGCTCAACTGATCCAGGATGAGCTCGTCGTGGTTGCGTACGAAGTTGGCGTATTGAGCGTCCTCGATCTGCTTGGATCCCTCGATCGCGCGGGCGAGCGGCCGTGCGTCCTCGCGCGCGAGGGACAGGTACATCGCCTCCATCACGGGGAAGTTGAACAGGAGCTGCACCTCATCGCCCTGGTCGCCGAAGAACTCGCGCAGCCCCGGGGCCGGAAGGTTCACCTCGCCCAACAGGACGGCGTCACCCTTGCGCCGTGCCACGAACGAACGAAGGTCCTCCAGGAAGTCGTGAGGATCCAGGTCGACGTCCCCGGGGATCGCGCCTCCCTCCAGCAGGAACGGCACCGCGTCGACGCGGAACCCGTCCACGCCGAGCTCGAGCCAGAACCCGGCGATCTTCGCGATCTCGTCGCGCACGGCGGGGTTGGAGATGTTCAAGTCCGGCTGGTGAGAGTAGAAGTGGTGCAGGTACCACTGCCCGGCTTTCTCGTCCCGGGCCCAGATGCTGTCCTCGGCGTCGGGGAAGACCACGTCGGACTTCTTCTGCTTGGGGGGTTCGTCCAACCACACGTAGAAGTCGCGGAACGCCGAGCTCGAGGAGGCGCGCGCGCTCTTGAACCACGGGTGCCGATCGCTGGTGTGGTTGACGACGAGGTCGATGATCACCCGCATCCCGCGGTCCTTCGCGGTCCGGATGAAGGCTGCGAACTCGCCCAGGGTGCCGAGGCGGTCGTCGACCCCGTAATAGTCGGTGATGTCGTAGCCGTCGTCGCGGTTGGGCGAGGGGTAGAACGGCATCAGCCAGATGCAGCTCACGCCGATGCCCGCCAGGTAGTCGACCCGCTCGCTAAGCCCGGCCAGATCACCCATGCCGTCGTCGTTCCAGTCCATGAAGGTCTCGACGTCCAAGCAGTAGATGACCGCGTTCTTCCACCACAGGTCGCTGGTGCGGGCGTTCGTCACGAGGCCACCTGTGGGATGACGCGCTCGCCGAACGTCTCGATGAATCCCTGCTGCTCGATGCCGACGTGGTGCAGGAAGAGCGTGTCGACTCCCAACTCGGAGATCTGGTCCAGCCATTTCGCGTGCTGTGCGGGATCGGAGGAGATCATGACCGCCGCGGCCACGTCCTCGGGACGCACGTGCGAAGCGGCGTCGTCGAACTCCTCGGGCAACGCCAGCTCCCACATCAGCTCGGGCCCGAACACGTTGGTCCGCCACTGTTCGTGCGCGATCGCTAAAGCCGTGGTGTCGTCATCGGCCCAGGACAGGTGTACCTGCACGTGCACCGGTTTGTCGTGACCGCCTCCCTCGCGGAAGGCGTCGATCACCTTCCGCAGGACGGGCTCGGGCTGGTTGACCGTGATCAGGCCATCAGCCCACGAGCCGACCACGTGCGCCGTCCGCTCGGACACGGCCGCACCGAACAATGCCGGCGGCGTTGTGGGGCGGCTCCAAAGGCGGGCACGGTCAACGCGGACGAGCCCTTCGTGGGTGACCTCCTCGCCTGCCAGCAGTGCCCTGATCACTTCGACACACTCACGCAGGCGCTCATCGCGGTCCGCCTTCGGCGGCCACGGGTCGCCAGTCACGTGTTCGTTCAGCGCTTCCCCGGAACCGAGGGCGGCCCAGAACCGACCGGGGAACATCTCGCCCAGCGTGGCGATCGCCTGGGCAGCGACGGCCGGGTGGTAACGCTGCCCTGGAGCCGTGACCACGCCCATCGACAGCTCGGTGGCCTCCAGGGCGGCTCCCAGCCAGGTCCACGCGTTGCCGGACTGACCCTGGCGTCGGCTCCACGGCGCGATGTGGTCCGAGCACATGGCGGCATCGAACCCTGCCCCCTCGGCCGCGACCACGGCGTCCCGCAGGGCACGCGGGGCCAGCTGCTCATGTGAGGCGTGGAAACCGACACGCACCATTGCGGTTCCCTACCCAACCATCCGACCGGCGAACCCGCCCGCGTTTCCGGGTCGGCCCGCTACGGGTAGCGTGACGGCAGATGGACGTGAGCGACGGATGGATCTGGTGGAAGCACGGTGTGCTCTATCAGGCGTATCCGCGGTCGTTCCAGGATTCCGATGGTGACGGGGTCGGCGATCTCGATGGAGTGATCCGCCGACTCGATCACCTCGAGTGGCTCGGGGTCGCTGGCATCTGGCTCAATCCTGTCCATCCCAGCCCCGATCGCGACTGGGGATACGACGTGGCGGACTACGACGATGTGGCGCCCGTGTTCGGCGGTGTCGGTGCCCTGGAGCGGCTCGTCGATGCGGCGTCATCCCGCAGTATCCGGGTGCTGCTCGATCTGGTGCCGAACCACACGAGCGATCGCCATCCGTGGTTCGTGGATGCGCGCGGAGGCCGGGACGCCGAGCATCGGGACTGGTACGTGTGGGCGGATCCGTCTCCCGGTGGAGGACACCCCAACAACTGGCGCAGCACGTTCGGCGGGCCTGCGTGGTCGCTGGACGAAGCTTCGGGCCAGTACTACCTGCACAACTTCCTGCCGAGCCAGCCCGACCTCAACTGGTGGAACGAGGACGTGCGCAACGCGTTCGATGCGATCCTGCGGGGCTGGTTCGATCGCGGCGTGGCCGGATTCCGGATCGACGTGGCGCACGCGATCATCAAGGACGATCAGCTGCGCGACGATCCTCCGCCGGTCGAGGGCGAGACGCCGATCACCTTCAGCATGCATCGGCCCGAGGTGCACGACGTGCTGCGCCGGTGGCGGGCAGTGGCAGATGCCTACGATCCGCCTCGCGTGTTGATCGGCGAGACGTGGGTGCGCGACCTGCTCGAGCTCGCCCACTACTACGGGGAAGGACGCGAGCTGCACCTGGCGTTCAACTTCGCGTTCGCGATGGCCCCGTTCGAGGCCGGTGCGCTCCGCGAGATCGTCGACGACACACATCGCGCGCTGGGCGTCGAGGCGTGGCCGCTGTGGACCGCGTCGAACCACGACATCGGGCGTCTCGCGACGCGGTGGGCCCGCGGCGACGAGGTCCGGGCACGGTGCGCCCTGTTCGTGCTGCTCCTGCTGCGCGGAACCCCGGTGCTCTACGCCGGCGATGAGATCGCGCTGCCCGATGTCGACGTTCCTGAGGCGCGCCGCCGCGACGAGGGGTCGGGCCCGGATGGACGGAGCCGCGACGAGGGCCGGACGCCGATGATCTGGGAACCGAGGCCCGGCCACGGGTTCACCGAACCGGGGGTCGAGCCGTGGCTCCCGTTCGGTGCCGGCCGCGTATCGGTGTCTGAGCAGCAGGGCGATACCCGCTCCGTCCTGTCGTGGTGCCGCGAGGTGATCGAGCTGCGCCGAGGCCGGGCGGACCTGCACGCGGGGGATCAGGAACTGCTCGCCGGCGACGATCGCGTCCTTGCGTGGCGGCGCGGCCAGGACACCATGGTCGCGGCGAACCTATCCGACGAACTCGCTACCGTCCCATTGCCCACGGGAGAGATCGTGTTGGCCTCGGACGCCGTCCGTCGAGCGGCGACGGGTATCGACGTCGAGCTTCCGCCCTGGGGATGTGTCGTCGTCAGCGGCCCGTGAGCGAGAAGTGCATGTAGTGCTTCCTGCGGTTCCATGCATGTCCCGGCGTGCCCCCGCCTTGCATACCCGCTGGTAGTTGCGATGCCGGGATACGGGGGGACACCCATGGGCGAGACGGCGTTTTAGCACCGCGTTTAGCACACGACGTCCCGTCACCCTGGAACGGAACGAGTGTCCTCTCCTGCAGCCAGTCGGCGAAGCTGATCCGTGCGAACGCGCTGGACGAGCGGGTGGGCTGAGGCGATGATCGACAACGCGGGATCGCTCGACGACCTCCAACGCGCCGCGATCGGTACCGCTGACGGCCCGCTGGCGGGCTGCCGCGGATGAACGGCAAGGCGTTGGTCGATGAGGCGCGCAGGTTGCCCGCGCTCCGGCCCCACTGATTGGACGTCCCCCACGCTCGGCAGACGACTCATGTATGCCGCCGGTACTGGACCAGCACACGGTGGATATTGCACGTCAAGGCGAATGGAAAAGAGTTGTAGTGGTGGATCGTGACCTCGACTGTGAGGCGACGACCGTGCCTGGACTTGTTCCACCACAATTCGTGGTCGAGGAAGAATCGGCATCCGTAATCCACCTTCACGTGGACGCGACGAGCGTGGCGTGGGATGCGGAACCTGTAGTCGACGTGGTGCTTTTCCGTATAGCCGCAGACAACGATGGCATTCCTGTCCTGGGTCTCGAAATTGCATCTCCCGCGCTCGTCACCGAAGGCAGCGCCAGGTTTGGACTTCTGTAAGGCCTCGACCGGACCCGCTACCATGGCGATGAACGCCGTCACCAGCAAGAAGATGACGACTCTTCGCATCAATAGGGGTCGTGTCGACCTCAGCTGCCTTAGTTCTTGCAGTGTCTTCGGATCCATGTCAGCCCCAGCAATTTCGAACGAGCATGGCTGTCCGCGCTCGGACCCGTGTCGCATCTCACTCAAAGAACGCTCAAGACCGCGGATTCTGGGAGTTGTCCGCGGTACCTCTGTGGATCGCGGCGAATACACGATCGCGAACTCGTTGGCCTCGGCGTTCGGTGAGCGTCCGTTCGAGATTGCGAAGCACGACGCGGACTAGCACATTCTCTTGACCCGAGGCGATTCCAAGGCGTCTACGCGCCATTTCCGGCAAGTCGTCGTACGCCGTCTCGCTCATCACGTCGAGCGTCTCTACGCTGCTCGCCTCCGGGCCTCATGGCTGCGCGGATTCGATCCCCGAGATCCTCCTTCGTCGCGTTGACGACGCCGCGATCGAAAGGGCACGTAGGGCCGGTGGCATCACTGACACGGGTCGGTAGGGCTCCAGATTCAGCATCTGGTCAGAAACCCGCTGGTCGGTCGCGCGAAGGAGCCGGACGTCGTCGATCCCCTTCCGAAGCATCAGGATGCGGTCTAGGCCCGAGCCGCTTGTGGTCCTCCGGCAGGTGGGCTTTTAGGGACGGGAGCATCGACCGGGATGCTAGCTAGGTCAGGCCGAATCCCATTTTCGGTCGAGACTTCCCTCAATTCGGGCAAGCAAGACGATCCGCCCGGTCCCCCAAAAGCTGAATGAGAGGACTTCGACCTTCACCCTGCACACATCGGGTCGCCGGAAGCCCATCTCGATGGGCCTATCGAAAGGCGATCTACGTTCGAAGTGACCTGCCCGGCGCCTAAGTTCCGACCCCTTGAAGCACCGAGTCGTCCAGTCCACCGGGATTCGAAGATGGCGGGGGTGCTCGTTTCTTGCCCTCACGAACAGTGCCCGCGGGTGGCGCACCGTCCCGGAGGCGTTGCAGGCGAGGCTCCCCCGACCACCGGCAATGCCCGATCCTCTTGATTGAAGCCACGGAGGGCTGCGCCTCAGCGAGAAGGAATCCGACCAGGAGGATGCCAGCCAACGTCGTTCCGCCGAATGCCCTTGTCCCCATGCACGCCACCTCCAATGGCTCGATGCGCCTCGGCGCGGCCCGACTTCGCCTTCACCCTCACGCTAGTTCCGCAGGCAATCCGTCTGGTGAGGGAGGGCAGGGTCGATTGATATCGGACCCTAGGGCGCGGCAGTCAAGGACCGCACAAGGAGCGAGCGAGGAATCGTCGAACAGACCACACCCGTTGGTAACGCAGGTGTGGCGATGAGCCTCTGCAGCTAGAACGAGAAGCCGGTGCTCGGGCGTCCCAGCGCCTCGAACCCCCGTCGACATCTCGGCGGTCCCCTGTGACACCGGTCGGCTCACGTCGCCGGACACACATCGACGTGCAGGTAATGCTGGCATTCCTCGTCCGTGAATCCGCGCATGACTTCTCCGCGAGCGATCCCGAGCAGGTCGTCGACGTCGAGCGCCCAGATCCGAACGCTCCCCCCAAACAAGCCGAAACCGACTGAGGCGAGCCTCTCCCCGTCGGGGCTGAACGAGAGGGTCGACGACCCTGGTCCCGTGCCCCCACGAAGAACCACCTGTTCACCGGTGATCGTATCGAGCAGGCTGATCGATGCATCCCGGAATGAGGTTGCGATGCGCGAACCGTCGGGACTGATCGCGACGTCCCAGATGGGTGCCGCGCTGGCAACGAACTCTTCCGCCACGCGAGCACCGGTTCGGATGTCCCAGATCCCGACGACCTTCCCGTCGAACGTGACGAGGCGGGTGCCGGTCCGATCGAAGGCGAAGGGTCCGAACCCCGCCTCGATCTCCTGGACGACGTCGCGTCGCCCCCAGTCCCAGATCCGGACCGATCCGTTCTGCTCGGTGCCGGTGCCGCCTCGCACCCTGACCGACGTCGCAAGGTATCGGCCGTCCGGGCTGAAGAGCGCGTCGACGATCCGCTGATCGACGCCCTCCCCGGGCAGGACCATGACCTCACGCCCGGAGCGATCCAAGATCCTCACCGCACTCGGCCTGGCGCCCAGCGCGACGAGGGACCCGTCCTGGCTCCACACGGCGCCAAGGCTCCCTGTGGCTCCGTGGAGAAGAGCTCCCCGCCGGTGGCCGTGTCGTACGCGGTGATCCTGGCGCGCCTCTCGATCTTGCCATCGACGCCGATCGACTCGCTGTCGATGAGGATCGAGCTCCCGTCCGGGCTCACGGCGAGTTCTGGATACCCCGATCCAGGGAAGCGCGATGGCCCCGGGGTCCCGATGGTTCGGAGTTCCCGGAGGGGATCGAGTCCCCAGATCGCCACCGACCCCCAGCCGTTCGTCACGGCCACGTGATCCCCGCCCGACATGAACTCAGCGTCTCCGAAAGCCCGCGGAGCCGGAAGGTTCGCTAACTCGGCGTCACCGTTTGGACCCACGTCCCAGACCTTCACCGCGGAGCGGTCGACGGCGCCGGCCATCACCCGGCTTCCGTCCGGCGAGAACGCCACGTCAGCGATACCGCTGGACATCTCCGGCGACGGCAGAGACATGAGCTCCCTGCCTCCGCTCTCCCCGACCTCCCACAATTGCGCGGCCCCCTCATCCCCTCCGGTGACGATTCGGGTCCCGTCAGGGCTCCATGCGACCGCCCAGACGAACGACCTCTGGCCCCAGAGCTCGTGCTGGAGATCTCCTGAGCTGGCCTCCCAGATCTCGATCACGCCGCTGGATCCGACCGTGGCGATTGATCGGTCGTCGGGGCTCCAGGCCAGCGCGTCGACGAGCTCCGGGCCAAGGAACTTGACCACTTCGGATCCGGTCGAGACGTCCATGATCACGACTCCGCTGTCGTCGTCGACCACGGCGATCTTCCGCCCGTCGGCGCTGAGCGCCGCGTCTACGACTGGGTAGCCCCCGGGCTCGTCGAGCTTTCGGAACGTCCGGGTCACGCCTCCAGTTGCGATATCGACAATCCGTATCGTGCGCTCGCCCCACACCGCGGCGGCGAGCGAACCATCGCCGCTGAAGGAGGGGTCCTCGACGATCCCGGGGCCGGACTCGCTCGTGATGAGCCTCCCCGTCCTCGGATCCCACACCTTCAGCATCCCGTCGTCCCCCGTGGTGGCCAGCCTCGTGCCGTCCCGGCTGAACGCCACGTCAGTGATATCGCCCACGTGCCCGCGGAACGGAGGGAGTGCGGTCGCACGCGAATCGCCGTCCCGGATGTCGATGATCCCGCTCCCCTTTGGTCCTTGGGTGACGAAGACGCCCTTCGCGCTCCACGCCACTCCCCCCCGATACCCGGGGTCGTGCTCACGACCCGCGAGGTTGTGACCGCCTGGTGCAGCGCCTCCACCGCCTCGGGGAGGACCGACCCGTCGACGTCTCGTCCGGTCGACGGCCGCGATCGCGAGCAGGATGCTGCGCTCGGGATCGGACTCGGAGGCTCGCGAGCGACGCGCGGCGAGCCCCCTCGCCTCGGCGACTCTCGCTCTCGCGCCGCTTCGTCGCTCTGGTTGGTCGCGATGAGGTGAGCGAACCTGCGACGAGCGCCGCGACCGCGAAGACGGCCACCAGGGCGCGGAGCCGGCGACCGCGCCGGCGTTCGACGGCCGCCTCGTGGTGATGGCGGTCACCCTCCGCGCGTCGCTCTCGTCACGTTCGTCGGTGCTCGCCTTCAGGTACGCCCGTTCGGGACGGCCGATCGCGAGGTCGGTGGCGGCGGCCCAGGCCTCGGTCTGCTCGAGCCGGGCGCCGCGTAGCAGGAAGCTCGGGTCGCTGGTCGGCGGCGCGCCACTCGGCGCGGCGCGATCAGCCGCCGGTCCTGTCGGAGATCGTCGCGCGCCTCGTCGATCCACCACGCAGCCGCTCCCACGCGAGCAGGAGCGCCTCATGGGCGATCTCGACCGTCGGTTCTCGGGTGGATGCCTCGCGGTCGAACGTGAGCAGGCGGTGGTGCCCGAACGCGTCGAGCACGTCGTCGACGACGGCGGGGTCGAGGTCGAGGGCGTCGAGCTCCCGCGCGCGACGCGCCGCCGGGTGTCCTGACGCCCTTCGCCGAGCGAGACGAGACGCAGGAAGACCTGGCGGATCGCGCGGCGACCCTCGGCGTCGGCCGCACCGTACAGGCGGTCGGCCCGCGTGGAGAGAGCCCCGGCCACGCCGCCGATCTCGCGGTAGGCGTCGAGCGTCATCGCGTCGTCGCGCCGCCGTTCGAAGAGCTCGGTGAGCGCGTACTGCAGCAGCGGGAGCCCGCCGGGCTGGTGCGACGACGTCGGCGATCGATCTCGGCGACGAGGCCGGGCTCGACCCGATGCCGGCGCGCTCGGCGGGCCATCGGATCGCCTGCTCGAGCTCGTCGGGCGTGAGCGGCGGGACGGCCTCGGTCCGGTCGGCGACGAGCGCGCCCATCCGCGGGTACGCGAGCGGCCGGTCGTAGAAGTCGGCGCGCAGGGTCACGAGCACGCGGAGCCGGCTCCCGGGGTCGACGCTCGCGACGCGCAGGGACTCGAGGAAGGCCGCGCGCTCGGCCTCGCTCGCGGTGAGCGTGAACACCTCCTCGAACTGGTCGACCAGCAGCACGACCTCGCCGTCGCCGGGGACGAGCAGGTCGATGGCATCGACGAGCCCGCGCGGCCCGGCCTCGAGCCGGTCGCGCAGCCGCGGGACCGGCCGCAGCCGAGGCGCAGCAGCGCGGTCTCGAGTTCGTCCATCGGGTGCGCGCCGGGCGCGATGTCGGTCACGAGGGAGGCGTCCCGTCGCCGAGCGCGCCCGGCCGGATCGCGGGCAGCAGCCCCGCGCGGACGACCGATGACTTCCCTCCGCCGCTCGGTCCGACGACCGCGAGGAACCGCGCGTCCGGCCCGTCCTCGCGGAGTCGAGCCAGGAGCGCCTCGACCAGGAGGCCGCGGCCGAAGAAGTCGCGGGCGTCGGCCTCAGTGAAGGATCGGAGACCCTTGTACGGGTTGCGCTCGTCGGTCGACAGCGGGCTGAGCGGGCGCCGACGGATCGCGGGCGCGGAGCGCTGCATCGGCGAACGCGGGGCGTCGACCTCGTCGTCGCCGGCATCGGCGCGCTCCAGGAGGTGCGCCACGCGACCCGGCAGCGCGCCGCACCGACGTCCGCAGGACTTGGGCGAGCGAGCGGACGTCGTCGAGGGCGTCTCCGCGGGTGCCGGCGCCGATGGCGAACCCGCCGAGGTACACGTTCGCCTCCGCATCGAACCGGACGTTGGAGCGGTCGATTGCGCCGTGGACCACACCGCGGCGGTGCGCGAAGCGCGAGCGCCGAGGCGATGCGCTCGACGATCGCGACGGCACGATCCCCGGCCGGCGGCTCGCCGCCGTCGACGAGCGCCGCGAGGCTCGGGCCGCGCAGGAAGCGCGACACCAGGTAGGCGCGGCCGGGCTCGCGCCAGTAGTCGTAGATCGGGACCAGGTTCGGGTGCTCGAGCGCGGCGACCGCCTCCGCGTCACGCTCGAAGGTGCGCACGAACGCCGGATCGGTCGCGAGCCGGTCGTGGATCGACCTCGACGACGACGTCGCGGCCGACGTGCGGCTGGACCGCCCGGAACACACGTCCCCGACGCGGTCTCCCCGATCCGTTCCAGCAGCCGGTAGCCGCGCAGCGGCTCACCGCGGAGCTCGAGCGCGGGGTCCTGTTCCAGGATCCGCTGGTGGAGCCGGACGAGCTCGGGCGAGGGATCGATCCCGAGCTCGTCGGCGAGGATCTCGCGCGCCCGTTGGAAGGCACCGAGCGCCTCGGCCTGGCGGCCGTCCCGGTAGAGCGCCAGCATCAGGAGCTCCCAGAGGCGCTCCCGGAGCGGGTGGGCCGCGAGCAGGGGCCTCGACCTCGCCGATCGCCCGGCCGGGCTCGCCGCACGCGACGAGCCGTGCGATCCGCTCCTCCTGCGCATCGAGCCGGAGGTCGTCCAGACGGCGCTGCCTCGGCCAGGAGCGACGGCTGGTCCGCCAGGTCGGCGAGCGCCGGTCCCCGCCAGAGCGCCAGCGCGTCCTCGAGGGTGTCGACGGCGACCTCGGGGTCGACGGGCATCGCGCGCTTCGCGTCGCGAACGAGCGAATCGAAGCGCGCGGCGTCCAGATCGAGCGGGTCCAGGACCTGAGCACGTAGCCGGGGGAACGGCCCGTGGAGACGGCGTCGCCGAGCGGCCTCGCGAGGTTCGACACGTAGGTCTGGAGGGTGTTGCGCGCTTTCTCGGGTGGCTCCTCGCCCCAGATCTCGTCGATCAGTGTGTCGGTCGGGACGAGCTCGTTCGCGCGGACGAGCAGGTTCGCGAGCACCGCTCGTTGTTTCGGTCCGCCGAGGGGGACCGGGCCGGCCCCCGCGTCGACCTCGAGCGGTCCGAGCACGCGGAACTGCACGGCGCACCGTATCGGGACCCGTCTCCATACGCAACGCGTGAGGATGCTCCGCCGATGTCAAGAACGGCACAAGGACGCCATTGAGCAAGCTTTGCCTGTGCTCCGATCCAGCCCCGAGCGCTGGCGTGGATGCTCACCCCGCGACCTCATGGCGAGGGCGCGGGGAAGGGAGTGGACGATGAGCAAGAGGATCGGCATCGGCCTGCTTGCCACAGCGTTACTCGCGACGGGTGCGTGGGTCGGCGTCGCGTACGGGGGCAGCGGTGGGATCACACAACCCGTGGTGATCGAGCTAACCCACAGCATGTGCGGCGAGGACGGTCGGTGCGCGTACTACCTGCTCCGGCCCTTGCAAGGGACCGGCTCCGGCGACGGGCAGGCGATCCAGGCGCGGCTGCCGTCGTACGACGTCGATGGGAACCGCGCGGGCACGACTCACGGCTGGCTCAGTAGCGCTCCTGGGACCGGCTCGCTCTACAGCGGGGTCGAGACATTGCGAGAGGGACCGCACACCTCGCGTGGATCGATCACATTGAGCGGGTTCGTCCCGAACGATGGCTGCTTCTTCGGCGGCTCCGTTTGCACGTTCGCCGTCACCGGTGGAACGGGCGCCTACAAGAACGTGCGAGGCCACGCCACGGTGAGCCGGATGTTGAGGGGATCCGTACCACGCTCTACCTGATCCCGTAGGCCGTTGGGGACAGCACCCCGGCGCCACGCGCCCGGGGTGCCTTCTCGGCCGGCCATCGAGAGGAGACGAACCACGATGCGGGACCGCTCGAAACGATTGCGGACCGGCGCAGTCTGGCTGGTGATCCGATCACGTTCTCCGTCGTGCTCGCACTCATCTCGATCGGGGCATCCCGGGTGGGGCAGGATCGCCGTGAGCAACTCCCCTCCCGGAACCCTCCATCAGGGTGCTTCAGTCATCGCAGCCCACACCCATGATCGAGCCGTCGCCGAGCCCGGCCACCGACGTCGAACGCGTCGGGTTCACCGTCTTGCCCCCGCGGGTGCCGAGAAGAGCCTTCCCGACGTAGGCGTCCTGGTGATCAGCTTCGACTATTTCTGTTGCCCCGGTAAGACCCTGAACATCTACTCGGACGGCCGGATGATCTGGACGCAGTACAACATCGTCGGGCCTGGCGAAGGGGGCTCCTTCCCCCTCGCCCCTCAGGGCGCCGACGAATGGGAGACCGGGTATCTCGAGCAGCGTCTCACCCCGAAGGGAGTCGAGCTGCTCCGCTCGGAACTCATCTCGAGCGGGCTCTTCGAAGCGAACCACTCGTTCGTGAAGAAGACGATCGAGCTAGGCATCGTGGTCCGACGCGGCGAACGGGTGGTCTCCCTTAAGGCTTCCACCGCTGATGACCCGTTCGGGGCGACCCAGGAACAGGCGCGGGAGATCGAGAGACTCACCGAGATCTTCAAGGCCCCCGCAGCGTGGTTGCCGTATGATGCTTGGGCGGATCCCACCATCCGGGCCTTCGTCCCCTCCCGCTACGTCTTCACGATCCATTTCTACTCGAACGGGGGTCGCAGCCCCGACGATCCCTCGGACTTGCCGCCGCCCGCCGACGAGCTCCTCCGGTCCGCCGACGTGGTTACTAACTCGTCCAGCTGTCAGGTCGTCACGGCGGCCGAGGCGCGCCGGATCCATGTGGAAATCAGGGAAGCTTTCGGGGACCTATCCATCCCGGTCGGGTTCATGGAACGCCGGTGACGATCGAGTCTGCCCTCCCCCACCAGAGGGATTGCTCGTCAGCGGGGTGGGGATAGAGCGATGTCGCGCCGCTCAGAGTTGGCCGAGCCGTGTCTCGTTATCCAAGAACTGCGCGCGATCGTGGCAGGGCTGACGGGCGAAGGAAGAGCACCGTCGTCCGGTGACGAGCGAGGACATGGGCTCGTGAGGAAGGCAACGGTTCGGCCACCGAAAGGAGCTCTGCACTCGCGGGTGGATACCCTCGTTCGTTTGCTCGTCGGAGCTGGGAGGACCAGCGATGAACTCGTGGCAGGTTCGGTTCCTCGTGAACATTGCGGTTAATCGGCCTCGTAGCGGGCGGCTGCACTGCCAACAGCGGCACGCCGACATCCACCGGCGACGCTCCGACCACCGAAGCTCCCACGACCGAGGGAGATGTCAGCGAACCCGCGAGGAAGACGTCACGATCGTCGCCGTCGACTACGCGTACGCCGAAGCCCCCTTGGAGCTTCAGGACGGCGTGATCGACCTGACCTTCGAGAACCAGGGCACGGTGGGCCATGAGGTCGCCCTTTCCGGGATCGGCGACACGCCGCTCGATCGGTTCGTGGAGGATCTCGGAGGCGGTACGGGGCTCGAGGGCGACCCCTTTCCCGATTACCTCGACCAAGTGGCGGTCCCCCCGTTTGTGAGCGCTGAGGGTGGGGCAACGGCCGAGGCCACGTTCACCCTCACCGAGGGGAGGTACGCGCTCGTCTGCGCGATCACCGACGTTGCCAAGGGTGACAAGAAGACGCCTCATTACGAGCTCGGCATCGACCGGGAGTTGGTGGTTTCCGGTGAGGGCACCGAGCCGCAGCTCCCCGAGGCGAATGGGACTATCACAGCCACCGACTACGCCTTCGAGGCAGACCTCGAGGCCGGCGACACGAGCGTGAACTTCATCAACGAGGGGCCCGGCCAGGCGCACTTCACCGCCATCGAGCGGTACCCCGAAGGCGTTGACGCGGAGGAAGCAAACGAGGCGTTCGAGGCTCAACTCGAGCCTGGCCCCTTGCCCGAGGGCGTCCGACCACTCGGTCGAGAGGGGCTCGGGTTCAGCGGCATCTTTAGCCAAGGGCTCGGAGCAAGGCTCGAGTTCGATGTGGGAGCGTTCGAATCCGGTCGCATCTACCTGTTCGCGTGCTTCATCGCGGACCGGGCCGGCGGCGAACCTCATGTCATCGCCTACGACATGTACGCAATCGTCACGATCGAGTAGGGCGGCGCCGAGAAGGTCCACGCTCCATCGCGGGAACATCCGGCAGGGGCAGCGAACCACCGCCTCATCCGAGGGAGGAAACGAGGAATGAACCTGAGAAGGAAACTGGCCTTGCTTTGGATGGGACCCGCTGGCGCTGAGCGGTTGCCCCGGGCGGCGGGCAGGTCAGTAGCCCGCCGGGCGTTATGTACCTGTTATGCCCAACGCATCCCCATGCCCCTTGACCTGCGGTGTTGACGACACCTCCGCCTCAGGGAGGCGGAACTCCCTCCAGACTCGCTGGTCAGCTGCCGTGCATCCGAGGTTGCATAACGCGCATAACGAGAACCGGGGGCAAGCCGGTCGCAGTTGAATAGTGACGACGTGCGTCCAACTCCGACTTCGCCGATGCTGGTTCCCTAGGTAGTGGTTCCATCTCTCTGCGAGTTGCGGGGTACGACTACAAGGAGCCGACGAGGGGGAGGTGTCTGCCAATGAGCGATCTGGTACCAGTGGCGAATTGTGTCCGACGATTCCGGACGGGGGGGTGCCCCCACCCGCTCGTTCGTCGTTGATGACGAGCCTCCCGGCCTCCAGCGCCGGTGGTCGCGGCGGGCGATCCAAACGGGTCCGAGCCCCGACGGCGATATCCGATGAATCACCACGTCCTGCCCCCCCGGGGGAGATGGAAGATCACGATGCATCCGTCGGGGCGACCGGGTTCAGGTACGTGCCGTCGTGCGCGTTTGGATGTGCCGTGCCCGGCTCCGGCTCGAACTGGAGCCACCCGTAGCCGGGGAACAGCACCTCGACCCAGACGTGGGCGTCCGTGGTCTGGACCAGGTAGCTGCCGTCCACCTGCAGGGTCCCGGACCGGTACCCGACCCGATGCGTGCCGGCAGCCCGAGCGCCCGTGCCATGACCGTCATCGCAGCCGTGTACTGCTGACAGAAGCCGGTCTTGGTCTGCGTGAGGAACTCGAGCAGGCCGTCGGCGTCGTCGGCGGTCTCGACGTCGGTGCTGTAGACGAAGGCTCCGCTGTGGAAGTGCTGCTGGATCGCCAGGACCTTCCGATAGTCCGACGTGGCATCTGCGGTCCATCGCTCGGCCATCTCTCCAATCTGGGATCGAGATCCGCAGGGAGCTCGGTCCACCGCCCGTACGTCCGAGGAGCCAGGTGATCGACCTGATCCAGCTCCTCAGGCGTCGGGACCACGATCCGCGAGCGGACGGTGTACTCCATCCCCGCTTCGAGATCGCCGTCGATGAACGCCTGGCTTCGCACGGGATCCCACGTGATGTCCCCGATCGGTCCTGCGATCTCCTCCGCCGTCTGCGCCATCGGGAGCGTGTGCGCGCTGTGGAATGCCCGTACGGTCGAGGACGGTCGTCGTGTGAAGCAGACGGACAGCATGATTCGGACCGACCTCAACGGGACCCGAGGATGGGACCGGTCGGCGTCAGCCGGTTGCCTCGGAGGCGCGAATCTGCCCGGCTAGCCTCACGCCGGTCACAGCACTAGACCGGAACACGCCCAGCTACGGATGTCCCCATGAGCGGCCGCGACTCGACCTCGAGCGTTCCCCCGACAGCCTCTATCCGGTCTGTCATCCCAACAAGGCCGCTACCTCGCCGCACCGAGTCGGAGTCGAATCCTGCGCCATCGTCAACGATCTGAAAAACGAGCTGACTGGCTTCCACGGAGAGTCGGAGGTGAGCCCGCGTTGCTTCGGCGTATTTGGCGACGTTCTGCAGCGCTTCGAGACAGGAGAAATACACCGCTGACTCCACGTCTTGCGAGTAGCGGCCGACGCCATGGGCTTCGATGTCCACGGGAACGGATGCCTTTCGGACCTGGGCAGCGAGGGCTGCCTCGAGCCCCTGGTCCGCGAGCAGCGGCGGGTAGATGCCTCGGGCGAGGTCGCGCAGGTTCTCGAGGGCATCGGTGGCGTCTCGCTGTAGCTCCCCTGCCATCCCTACCGCCTTCGCCGGATCGCGGCCAGCGAGTTTCTCCAGAACCCGGAGCTTCAGCGCTAGCGCGACGAGCTGTTGCTGAGCGCCGTCGTGGATGTTCCTCTCGAGTGCCTTCGCGCGTTGATCCTGCGCCGCGACGATGCGACGCCGTGACTCGCGCAGCTCCTCGATGAGTCCTACGTTGCGCATGATCAATCCGGCGTGAGCTGCTGCATCGCGGAGCAGTCTCGCTCCGTCCGGAGTGAGCGGATCGCGAGCGGGCATGACGACGCTGATCGCGCCGAGAAGTTCGCCCCCATGGCGCACCGGGAAAGCATGCTCTCCTTCGGGGAAGCCGCTGAGGTCGTCGTTGACGGGCGTTGGAGAGGCGTCAGCGAGATCGACGGGCCAAGCCGCGCCCACTCGGAACTCGGAGCCGACGCGTAGCCAGACGCGGGCCTGACTCGCTCCAGTCCCTGCGGCGAGGACCTGGACCATCCGCGGGAGCAGCTCTTCGGTCGAGAAAGTCCCCGCGGCGCGCTTGGAGAAGTCGGCGAGTACCTCATATGGAGTCGCACGCTCTCCGTACACGAGCCGGTCCGCGAGGCGACGGACACGCTCTCTCAGGTGGCTGGAAGGCCAGCGCGATGATCGCTGTGGCGATGATCGAGAGGAGGATGTTGCGCTGGCTCCCGACCAGTGCACCGACCCCGACGACGATGCCGAGATAGACCAAAGTGATGAACGCGGCGAGAACACCGACGACCACGCTCTTCTTGAGCACGGTGTCGATCTCGTAGAGCCGATACTTCAAGATCGCGATGCCCACGGCCGCAGGGATCGAGACGAACGCGATGACATCAAGCGCGGTCACGAACCACGCATCGTGCACGACGCCCATCGCTTCCATGACGCCGTCGATGAGGAGGTCGACCAAGAGCAGCGCGGCAGCGAACAGGAACCACGCGATCTGCTTGCGCTCCTCGCCTACCGCGTGACGGAAGCGGACGAGCAGCGAGGCTACCGATGCAACGGCCAATGCTGCGAGCGCGAAGAAGGCGATGCCAGCGGTGGCGTCAAAGACCTCGCGGGTCCCTGGGATACCGAGGGGATTGACAGCGGGCGTGCCCTCGAGTCGCCCCGGCATCACGGCGACCGAGACGCACACGACGACGATCGCGATGCCGGATGCCCATGACACAGGCTTCCATCGCCGAGAGGGCAAGCTCCCGTCGGGGAACAGCAGGAAGAGGAACGTCACCATCAACCCGATTCCGAGCGGCCACGGCCACGTCGACATCCATGCAGCCCAAGGCAGTAGCGGGAGGCCATCGTCAACTCGATAGCCGTACGTCGCATACGCGGACGCAACGAAGGCAGACGCAATGACACAACTGCTGACGAGCAGCAGCCAGCCGATCGGGCTCTCCGGCTTCCGGGACCCGACGAGAGCACCGACACCGGCCATTGCAAGAAAGATGGCCGCGAACACCGCGTTCCCCGCGAAGTCGTCGTCCGCTCGCGCGAGAAAGTAGAGACCGGCGAGCGCAAGGAGCACGAACAGCGCGAACGAGGGCCACGCGATTCTCTTGGCCGTCTCGGTCCTCATCGAGTCTCTTCTTGCATTGTGCGCTCGATGGCGGGGCGACGGAAGTCTAGGGCTCGCGGCTCCCTGGGGACGAGAGACGCACAGCCCCACGACATGGCTCGCCTTCGCTCCACAACTTCGACGATCGCAACTCAATCGCAACCGCGTAGCAACGAGGTGATGGATGCCTGACTCCCACCCGATGCGCCGGAGCACGAACCTTGGGAGATCCCAAGAATCAGGCCATGTGGCCCTCACTGACGCCCAGCCGCTCCCGGTCACGGGGTAGGTGCCGGACGAGGATCGACGGCATGACTGAGCCTAGCCGTGCCAGCCGACGCGCGACGGAACTCTCAGCGCTCAGAGCAGGCCGATGGCCAGCGCGATGAGTGCTACTGCGATTACCACCGCACCTGTACGAGTGAGGATCGTGCCGAGCGTCGAGCGGTCGGGAGCACCCCTCCCGAGGTGAACGAAGAAGCCTCCTGATTGAGCAAGCGTGCCTGCTATCAGTCCGATGCCGAGGACCCACTGCAAGCCTTCGGAGAAGTCCGTGCGGTCGAGGTAGACGAAGTAGACGAGCGACAGGATGGTCAGCACGCCTCCGTGCGCGTGGCCGGCCCGGAAGAACTGGATGCGGCGGTCGTCCATCACGTCGCGCTTGGATGTGATGAACCACAGCAGCGACCAGCCGCCGAACTCGACTCCGATCAGCAACAGCAGGGCGATCGCCGGAAGCAGCTCAGTGGGCTGCATGAACTCCCCTTCCCCCATGGGGTCAGGCCGCTGCTCCGCTCCAAGACAGCCCGTGAAGCAACTGCTGGTTCCCCGCGAGCCCTCATTGTTGCCTACGCCTGATGGGCTGTCGAAAACGCGAACGGCGTGCCGTCCCTACGAACCTAGAATCTCGCTCATGCCCGAGTCAGCCGAGGTCACCCGCGCGGTTCAATGCGGCCCGATGCGTACCTCGGACGTGGCGGCGTGTCTGGGTGTCAGTCGGCAGCGGGTGGATCAGCTAGAGGCCCTAGGTCGGCTTCCGACACCGCACTTGGTAGGCATTCACCGGATGTGGGACCGCGCCGAGCTGGAGGCATGGGCGGAGCGCCACTGGTCGGGCACGAAGCCCTGGCGTCACGCTGCGGAGCGTTCGCGGTGGACGCCTGCCTGCACGCCCCGCTGCAGTAGGTCGAGTCGGAACGCTGACGCCATCCGAGTAAGAGGGTTCTCTCTCAGCCACTGGGTTTCGCTGGTAGATAGACGGGTATCCACAGGACTGGTCAACCCCCCAACGGGGTCTGGATGCGTCGGCTGGTCTGCAAAGACTGCGAGCACGTCCTGCGTCGGGAGGCCGGGACCGAGCCTCCGATCGCCTCAAGATGGAAGAGCGCCCTCAGCCGGCGAGGGCTGGGGCGCTCGTTCGATCACCTGGACAGGCCGCTTGGATCAGGCTGCCAGAACGGCGACGGCTGCATCGAGCTGACGGTCTCGAACACCTTCTGCACATTGGGCGGGCCTGGGAAGAACGAAAGGATCTTGCCCATCGAGCGACTGCGCTTGTACAACGCGACGAGTGTGCAGGCCCCGTCGGCGTCGATGGAGGTCAAGGCCGACAGATCGACCTGAACCGACGGGGAAGTCTCCAGCGCGGCCGCGATCACCGTCCCAGCGTCATCGGCCGCAGCCCCGATCGAGCTCACCCTTCAGCCGGACCCTATGGACGGTCCCGAAGTCCACCTCGCGGAGGAGCACGTCACGGCACCCTTCGATGAGCGACGACCTCGTCCAACCTCAGTTGTAGAGCAGCTAAGGTCGTCGATTGCTTAGATGAGGACCAACCCAAGCCTAGGAGCATCCCATCGACGCCATACGCCCGTTCGAGGACTGCTTTGACGGTGCGATGGATGGTGTCCATCAGTTGCGCACGCGATCGTTCGCAATGGCACGCCACACGAGGACCAAGACTGCGGCCACGATGATGGAGGCGATCCAGTCCACGCCCGTGGTGCGGTCGTAGACCGCATGTCTGCATCCTCGCACTACGCGGTCTGGGCTGCCCGTGGCGCAGGCGGACCAGCTAGCTCGATGCTACGGTCCGGCGCTCAGCCTCGACTTTGAGCGACGCCAGGATGCTGTCGATGCCGCGCTGCAGGGTCTTGCGGCTGTAGCCCTTCAGCAGGCTGGCGATTAGGCCGCGCCATGATTCCTCGGAGCGGGCAAGCGTTCCACCGTCCTTGGCCTCGAAACGGAAGACGTGCACCGCGTGGATACCCATGGTGACGCCGGTCCAGGCGATCTCGTGCGGAGGATCTATGACCTGCAGGGTTGAAACGAGCGAGGACGGACCCGACTTCCAGCGAAACACCCTGCCCGAGGCGAGCGGACCCTCGATGCTCACCGACTTCACGTCGGGGTTCCACGAAGGCCAGGAAGCCACATCGGAGATGACCGCCCAGACTGTTTCGGGCGGTGCTGCGATCTGGAGCTGGCCCTCAGCGGTCGCTGGCGCATTCCTGTCGATGTCCAAGGAGGCCACCCTATACGCCGGAAATGCAGGAGATAGAACGAGCGCCCCAGCCGATTTGAGGGGAGACCGGGGCGCTCGGGCACTGCATCTCCACGCTACCCGCCCTGGGGCGCCACTTAGCCACCGTCAGGGCAATCGTGACAAACCTCCAACGTGCCTAGAGTTCTCGACTCCTAACCGCGATTCAGCGGTTCGTAGACTCCAAGCCGTGCCTGAGTCAGCCGAGATCACGCGGGCAGTCGATCATGGCCTGATGCGCGCCACCGATGTCGCTGCCTTCCTGGGCGTCACCCGACAGAGTGGGCACCAGCTCACCCACAAGTCGGGGTTCCCGACGCCGGAGGTCGTGGCTGGTCGGCGGATGTGGAAGCGCACCAGGATCGGGGCATGGGCTGACGAGCACTGGTGGGGTACCCGGTCGTGGCGAGGCGCGACCCCAGGCTCGGCGAAATGGAGTCGATCCGCAGGTTCGGGGTTGGTCTGAGTTCTCAGCCGGATCCGTCGAGGTCGGAGGTCGGCTCGACCTCGATCGTATCGGCGCGACCGCTGCCCCCACCTCGCACCTGGATCTTCCGTGGCTGAGCAGCAGGGGTCACGGGGATCGTCAATTTGAGGACGCCATCCTCGTAGGTCGCCTCGACCTTCTCGACATCGAGGTGCTCCCCCAGCATCAGCTGCCGGGCGAACGCCCCCTGCCGGCGCTCCTGGGCGAGGACCTGATCGTCGGGCTCGGGCTCCCACCGGCGCTCGGCGCGAACCGTCAGCGTGTTCTGTTCGACCGTCAGCTCGATCGAGTCCGCCGTCACGCCCGGCAGATCAAAATGGACGACCACCTCGTCCCCTCGGCGGTAGGCGTCCATCGCCATCGTGCCGCCCGTATCCTGCATTCTGCTCGCCAACTGTTGGGTCAGCCGGTCAGCCTCGCTGAACGGATCGTATCGCATCACCATCTCAGCCACTTCCTTCGCGGATGGAGGACCACCCACCCATGTCACTCTACCCATCTCCGGGCTGTCGCGAGTGCGAGCACGTCCTATCGAGAAGGCTCGACCGAGCAGCCTCCCGTCACGCCGAGATAGAACGAGCGCCCCAGCCGATTTGAGGGGAGACCGGGGCGCTCGGGCACTACACCTCCACGGCTACCCGCTCTGCACCTTCCACACGGGAAACGTAGGCCTGCTGCGTCGTTTGGGGCAAGTGCATGCCGCCTCGGTCGAATAGCCTCCACGGCAACTCCCTTGGGGTTGTTCAATCCGATGGGACCTCCCCCTCGGGGGGAAGCGACGCCCCGCTCCCGGAAAGCCGGGTCAGGGGCGTCGTTATGCTAGGGCTCGCCTCCCCTAGTCGTGTATGCGGCTCACCTCGAGCACGCTGGTCACCCAGCGCCGGGCAAAGACTGGTTCAAGACGGTCGCTGCTTCGGTGGCGGGGCGATGCGGCCAGGGTCAGCGGCGAGGTACTCGTTCCACCCCTGGATGAAGCCCCAATGGAACGCCTCAAGGGCATCGCCGTCGATGAGGTGCTCGGGCATACCTTCATGCAAGGTCATGCGCAGGCGCAGTTCATAGGTGGCATCCTCTGCCTCCAGGAAGCCGCGCTCGATACGGCCATCTCGCGTCGGCGGAAACGGCGTATCGCCCTGTCCCATGACCCTGCGCTCGCACCGCATATATCCGGTGCCCTGCCCGGCAGCCCAGACATCCGGGTAGCGGCGGCGGAGCTGGCGCACTTGGCGCATCGCCGATCCCCATCGCCGTCATATTAGGTGTCTTCGTGCTCGCCGCATGAGAGCCTACAGGTGGGCGGTTGGATGACGACGCGGTCTCGACCGCCGCTTCCGTGGCTTCTGCAGAAGGGGTGCGCTCTCTTGGACCGAGCTACCGCCCCATGATGCTGCGATCACCACGAAGGCCAAGGCTGCCACGATCAGAGTCGTGATTAGGAGTGCCTCCGACATCGCTATGACATGCATCGCCAAAAGGCTAGGGCGCAGCTTCTCGCGGGGTGAACCGCCGACCAACCTACGGAGGATGCAGGGTAGGGTGATGCAACCCCAAGGTAGTGGAGGGTCCCGGCCTCGATGACTAGCCGCAATCACTAACTCGCCCATTGACTCCGCCGATGGTCGAACGGTCCGGACGTTTCAGACAGTCGCTTCCAGGGGAGATGTAGGGAACAAGGGACCCGCTACGAAGAGGCCGTGGAGAGCCCCCCAACGAGAAGGAGGGCGCCCATGGCGCTTATCCAGCAAGACGCGACCAAGTCGCGAGAAGCATCGTCAACGCAGACGTCGCCCAGCACCGAGCGGGAACGTCGCACCTCCACCGGATCCTCCGCGATCGACGTGGGACAAGATCGTGAGCGGTGCTGGAGCGGTGGTGGCGATCGCGTTGATCGTGATCGGGGCCGCCGCCGTGTACGGCGGGAACTTCGGCAGAGACAACGTGCAGGACCGGCTCGAGCCGGAGAAGGTCGTATTCCCACCATTCGACGCAATGACGCCCGCTGAGCAGCAGGAGCTCGGCAACTTCGCTGGCCAGGCCGTCGACACGGGTCCGGAAGCTGAAGGCTTCGCCCGCTACATCGGAGGCCACCTCGCAGAGGTGAACGAAGGCGCGACGTACTCCGAGACGAGTTCGGCAGCCCGAGAAGAGGGCTTGGATCCGAAGACGGCAGCAGACCTGCAGGAGAAGGCCGACTCCCTGTTCAAAGGTGAGACCCTGCGATCGATCATGTTGAACGCCTACGGATGGTGGACGATCGCAACGATCGCCCTGTACGTGGGCATCGCGCTGATCGTGGCTGGGCTCGCGCTCGGGTTCCTCTCGCTGTTGGGATTCCGACACGCGCGTCGGGGCAGCGGTCTCAACGTCCTGACGCACGCGACGACGCCTCGGGGCCACAGAACTCAACGTCCTGACGCACGCGACGACCCTCGGGGCCACAGAAGAGGTCCCAGGGGTCGTTGACCAAGTTCGGAGAGCACCATTCCCACACCGGCCGGGATAGCGGGCACGTGCTGCATCGGAAGCCTGGGCCGATCAGACTCCCCCCGAGCGTGGGCTCTTGCGTACCTCCGACGCGGTCGCGTTTCTGAGGATCAGCCGACAACGCGGTGTGGGTAGCCGGCTTGCCTATCAGTAGTCTTCGAGCACCAGCTCGACGGCGTTGAGGAGCGGAACGTCCGACCGCCACCGAAGCCAGCTAAGGAGGCGAGAGCCATGCGGGTGATGGTCGCGTGCGCGAGCAAGCACGGTTCGACCGAAGGCATCGCGATGGCCATCGCGGAACGGCTCCACCAGCTCGGACACGACGCCACGGCGGTTCGCGTATCGGACGTGCCGGACCTGAGCGGCACACAGGCGGTCGTGTTGGGGAGCGCGGTCTACGCCGGATCGTGGATGAAGGAAGCGATCGGGTTCGCGGATACCAACGCCGAGGCCCTCTCCGACATGCCGGTGTGGCTCTTCAGCAGCGGGCCGCTGGGGACGGAGGTCCACGACGAGGAGGAGCAGCCGCGACAGCTCGCCGAGTTGACCGAGAAGCTCCGGCCCGAGGCTCACCGCATGTTCTTTGGTGCCCTGGATCACAGCAAACTGGCGTTCAGCGAGCGCATCATGGTGAAGGCTGTCAAGGCACCAGAAGGCGACTTCCGCGACTGGAACGCCATCAGCGGGTGGGCGGACGAGATCTCTCTAGAGCTCACCGACCGCTGAGCCGGTCCGAGAGTGGTCGATCGGACAAGGAAGCGACAACGCGGGGCGTGGCCCCGATGGGGAAGAATGGCGCTGGGTCGGTTCGACCTGGAACGACCGGCCTGGGGGGTCAAGACGTCAGTCACAGCGTCGCGACCCCGCGAGACGCCTCTGCCTGCCTTGCTGCGACAACCAAGCCAGCCATCCATCCGGGCGCGCGGCGCGGCGCGGTCCTCTACTTCTAGGCGGGAGCTGGATCGACAGCGGCCTCGGCCCGGTCCCTGACCCCACGAAGCATCTTCTGGCTCATCACGAAGCTAGCCACCACGGTGGGCTCGACGATGAGCGACGCCCACGACCGGAGGTAGGCATAGCGCTCACGCGCCAGCAGGCGCGTGGTCCCGCCGTCCCCCTCCTTGAGCACGAAGGCCCAGGTGTGGTCGAAGGGAGACGGGGTGGCCCCCATGGGGATCCCGCCGCGGAGCACCAGCGATCGCCCTGGGTCGAGAACGTCCACAGTCAGAGCGACCTCGGGATGGATCTTGACCTCGTCCCCGATTCCAACGTGCTGCCACTCGGGCACGACGCGATCGGCACTGTGGATGTCGCAGCCCACAACGTTCTCAAGGAAGTCGTAACTGTAGAACCCGCCCCGCCCCTGACCGAGTTGGGCGATCCACGGCCAGACTTGGTCGGGCGAGGCGCGAACCGTGATCCCGCGTGTTGCGGTGAGATCTGAGTTCTCGATCAGGTCATCGCCGACGAGGAACCCGTTGGCCTCCTCGTCGGTCGCCCCCCACCGGAGCTGGCGGGGCCTGGCAAGGAGGACGTAGGCGACCGCCGCCACCGCGATGGTGCATACGCCCGCCCCATATCGCCGGCTCATCCGGTCCAGCCCCCCACGAGATCGCTTCGGTCGTTGAGATCCCTTCGGGGAACAGAGAGGTTTTATCCCTGATCGCCAGAGTGGCGGCCGAACGCTGTCACTGCGCGGTCATAGCGAGAGCGACAACCCCGGACGAAGTCCGGCGGTTCCATGTCTGGGTGCCGAACCGGCGAGGATCTCCTCGGCGAGCGTTCGCGGAGGGCTCTGCAGCGACGACTCTTGTGGCTGTTGGTTGTCGCGGAGCTTAAGACGATCCCGATCGGCCTCGGCTTCATAGTCCGGCCCAGTCCGAGTCTGGGGTGAGGAAGGATGTCGCGACTTGGTCGCGTCTTGCTCGATGAGCGCCATGGGCGCCTCCCTTTCGTTGGGGGGCTCTCCACGGCCTCTTCGTAGCGGGTCCCTTGTTCCTTCATCTATGTTCTCACAAACGGTGGCCCCACCCCGCGAAGACCAACCCCAGTCCGCTCTGGTCGATCGGCTGTGCGGACGCCCTCCAGTACCGGTCAGGACTGGAGCTCAGTTGTCGCGCGGCGTTCCCCCTTCGAGTCTCTTAGCTGCACAGGGTACCCTGACGCCCGTGCTTGGCTTCAAGCGTCGACCATCCCCTCTCGACGGCGGAGATCACGGCTGAGCGGGCGTGAACACCACTAGGAGTTCGATCTCGCGGGCACTGGGGAATCGCCGCTGGTAGGCCGCAGCGAGTGGCTTCAGTGGCTCAACATCGCGAACCACCGCTCCCAGGGCGCGGGGACGCTTCGGCCGGCGACTGAGCACTTCGTGGGCCATGAGCGGTGGAACGAGTCGATCGATCGACCATCGAGCGGAACCGTGGTGACCAGACGAACCGCGCCGTGAGCGCTCGCAGCCAGTACAGGTACGCCCGCGCCTCTCCGTCGTCGAATGCCACGGCGAGCGCCAGCCCTAGAGCTGTTGCCTCGTCTCCCCTGGCGATAGGGCCACGCTCGGCCGCCGGAGGCGTCATCGCAGCGCCCAAGCGACATTCACCTAATCGGCGACGAGTGTGGAATCTTCCGGCTCGAGCGGGTCGCGCTGCCGCTCCTGGTGGGGGCCACCTTGATCTGGTCCCAGCGGATCTCTATAGAGCTTCACCCCTGGTGGCTCTGGCCTTGGGCAGACCGACGGACCTGTCATTGCTTGTTCAGAACTCGAGGTTTCTTCGGCTTCTTCCGCGTCTTGGGCTTCTTCCGCCCGCCTCGCCTCTTCTTCTGCGGTGATGGCTTAGGCGCTGGCTTGGCTTTCATCTCCTGGTCCGACGCAGCGCTCATGCCGTGCACTGGCTCGTGCAGCCAACACAACCCCCACTTGCTGTAGATGGAGAGCCACGTTTGGCATCCCTCTGCCACGCACACACGGCCGGGAGGGTAGGTGGGGCTTGGGCGTCGCAGCGGCCGGGCCAACACCCCCAGCAGGACGCTCTCGTGCTTGATCGCAGGAGCCATAATTCTCCTGCTGCCAAGCTAGCCAAGATTTCCCCGGCTCGCAAGGTGCGAAACGGTGAAAGTCTCTTGGCCTGCTCTTCTCGGCAGCTAGCGGCGCGACGGCCCGTGCGCGGATCCCGAGGAACATCGGACCGTGGCGCGGGTCCGGTCCATGCGGGCAACATTGCGCCAGGTCCCACCGCGGCAGGTCTGCAGAGCGCCCTCCGCGGCCTGTTTGGGTTCAGGGAACATCCCCGCCCCTCGTGGTCTCAGACGCCCACCCGGGCCTCGTCGACGTGATCGCCTCGACGCTTCCGGGAGCCTCGCGGCAACGGTACACGGGCGCACGTGCAGGAAGGCACGCTGGCCCGCTCGCTCCTCTCGCAGGCGATCGACGACGCCGATCCGGACGCCCGTCACGTGGTAGAGATCCCCGACGGGATCCCAAGGCGTTCGATCGCGCGGTCGAAGGGCTCCAACGGGTGTTGGGACCGTGGCGATGGATGCTAATCGTCTACGCATATCTCGAACGGGAGGACCGGCTCGTCGCGATGGCCATCCACTGCGCGATCTTCGCGAGCCGCCACCACAGCTCCCTGAAGTCGCGCAGCGCCCGCCCGACCGATCCTAGCCGGTGGGTGCGGGAGCCGGCTGTCCAACCACGTGGATCACGCGCAACCCCGTGGTGGCCTCGAGCCCGCGCACCAGGTCGCGCTTGAGCCACCGGGACAGCCTCAGCGGCAAGGTCGACAGCACGATCGCATCGAAGGTCTCTCCCCGAAGCAGGATGTCCTGTACCGCCTCGAGCGGCCGTTCGTCTCCCACCTCTCCCGTGACCTCGAAGCCCTCGGACGCCAACCTCGCCATGGCTGCCTCGAGTCGGCTCCGGGCCGTGTGCCGCACCTCGCCGTCAGTCCAGGCATGGTCCTTCGGCGGCGTAGCGGGCACCACGACGTGGAACGAACAGGGCCGCCGCTCGTGGAGATCTCGCAACGTCGAGAGGAGCTGCCCGCTGGCGAGGGTCTGGTTCGCGACGACCAGGTAGCGTCGCATCGCTCACCTCCTGGGGTGACCTGCCAACGATCGTGCGCCTCTGTTGCCGGTCGGTCAAGCCCGAAAGCTCGCGGCCGCCTTGGGTGACGTGACGTCGGGTTGCCCGTTCTTCCGACCCGTGCGATAGGGGGATGCCGCCGCGGTTGGCGACGACAACGGCCTCAGGGAGGGCGAAAGAGGCGGGACGATCGCATGTGCTAGTTGCCATTAGAGGCGTGGAGCGACCCCTGGCCAGAGGGCTGGCTCACGGCGTAAGCGCTGCGCGTAGTCCTTAGGGGACTCGGAGCGATCGGGGATAACTGCTGCTTCGGGTCAAGACCAGCAGTGCCAGTGAGATGCTGGCGGCTTGGCCTCGCTCGAACACACACTGATGATCCCCGCTCCCGACGCGGGCGAGATCGAGGGGGATCTCCGGCTGCCGGGGGACGCGGCAGGTGTCGTGGTGTTCGCGCACGGGAGCGGCAGCAGCCGGCACAGCGTGCCCCGGCGCCAGTCGTAGACGCCGCCAACGCCGTGAGGCGCCCGCGGACGTAGTGCATCGGCTCGGGCGGGAAGCGTCCCGGGACGTCGGCATTCGCCTCCCTTCCGGTCCACTCGTCGTCGCGTCGCCAGTGCGGTCGCATGTTGGCGTCGAGCACCCGCACGATCGGCAGGTCCAGCTGGGACTGGTACGGAGCCAGTCGGCTCGGAGGGGGCGCAAGTATGCGGCCTTCGCAGGAACTGCCGACGGCCCGAGGTACGAGGACCCTAGAGCCCAGGCCCGACGCCATCCTCGGGTCGGCTCAGGACTGCAGTTTCTGCACTTGGCGATTGATCAATTCTTCGGCGTGCTCCGCATCACTTCGTGCGAGTGGTCTCAATCTGATGGCAGCACCGCTCTTGGGGACGATCATGAGGTCAAACCACGCCAGCAGGAAGGGCTTCACCGAGATGTAGTCGATGTCAGCAAGGGGAATGGCTGTCGTTCCAGCCTCGCTCATGACCTTGGGGCGAACGAGCTCGACACGGTCGCCGAAAATCCGTAGACGTTGGTCGCGTACAGACGATAGTTGCCAGGCTGATTGCCTTACCTCCAGTATCGGACGCTCGTCATTCATACGACGTCACCGCCCCCCGCTCCGTGCTCCCGCTGTCGCTCCGCAGTGCCACTCTAGCCAGTTTCCCCACGTTCCTGGTGTGCCTGGCCGGTGCCGCCGGACGATCGTCCGTAACTTGACACGCGGCCCCAGCATCCGCCGCCGCACCGCGCGAGGTCGTCGAAGACCCTTCATCATGTAGTCGTGACCGACGATCCCATCACCGTCAGTGACGTCGACGACGGACTCGACGTCGCTCTCTCGGATCGCATCAACGAGTTCAACACCGATGCGACCGGGTTCGACGACGGACGATGGCTACGCGCTGCGCAACGGGGACGTGACGGAAGCCTCGAAGCGGGGCTGGCGGGTTGGACGTGGGGAGGTTGCGGCTACATAGAATTCTTGTGGGTCCGCGCTGACCTGCGCGGTGCTGGCCTGGGGAGCCGACTGCTTGCGGCGGCAGAGGCTGAGTCGAGGGCTCGTGGCTGTGCACAGATGGTTGTTTCCTCGCACAGCTTCCAGGCTCCCGACTTCTACCGTCGATCCGGCTACGTCGAGTACGGGAGGATTGAGGGCTGCCCGCGGGGCCATGCCCACGTTCACCTGGTCAAGGACCTGCGGGCCCGGCCGTTGACGTAGCGGCTGTTGAAATCGCCACGCGCCCGGCGTGGGCAGCCACGTTATTTGAGGTTCCCCCAGTCAACAGAACGCCGGCCCATTCCAGAGTTCGATTCGTTGGCTCTCCCCATCTCCCGTGGAGTGCGGCGAGAAAACAGCATCTGGTCCGGCGACGCGTCAAGCCCCATCGGTGACCGCCCTCGTTAGCTGGATCTCGGGCTATCCGACCCGGTACAAGCGCGCAGCTTATGAATGACAATGGGGGCATGGTGGTTCGCAGGTCCGTCCTGGCAAGAGTCAAAGGAGGATCGCGCATCGTCGCCGTACTCGCCCTCGCCACGCTCGCCAGTTCATGTGCAGGGAATGAAGGCGACGCGCCAAGGAGCGAGGCGCAGCCAGAACCGCCCCAAGAGATCCGAATCACTGTGACTGACGAGGGCTACGAAATGCCTGGCGAGCTGGAGTCGGAGCCGGTTTCCCTCACTCTCCAGAACGAGGGCAAGCTCGGCCGATCGCGAGGCAGCTGAGCGGCTCGCCGGCACGCTCGCGTTTTAGCACCGCGTTTAGCAGCCGGTCTCGGGCGCGCCTATCACCGCTGGTCAGCGGCGGTGTCAGCGCCCCGTCAGGGAGAAATGCATGTAGTCCTTCAGGGTCACCCAGTCGCCGCCCCACTCCCACCCGATCCTCGCGAACGAACGCACGACCACGTCCCCCGGCTCGATCATGCCGGGCTCGCCGAGCGAGCGGTCTGTGTATGGCTTGGCGGCGCGCCGGAGCACCGAGCCGTCGGAGGTGACGTAGGGGTTCTGCAGGGGATTGATGTCGATCGCCCACCCGTAGGAGTGGTGCGAGAGCGACCCGGGGTTTCCGGTCGCGGGCCGGCAGTTGAACCCGGCCGTTCGGTTCCGCGTGCTGTTCCAGTAGTCGGCGGGCGTTGGCGGCCGGAAGGCCGGCGGCAGCTTGATCCGGTGGATCTGGAACCGGGCCCGGAACAGCCGTTGGAACACCCAGAGCACGTCGCTGGCCTCCATCTCGTGCACGATCAGCGGCCCTGAGCGCACGTGTCCCTTGAAGTCCCAGTAGCTGACCTCGACGTGCCGCAGGTCTTCGACCCTCACGGGGCACCCGGGGTGCCAGTTCGTGCCGATCAGGCGTTCCCGCAGGAACGGCCCGATGCGATACACGCCCCCTCGGAAGGAGGGGTCTGCCGGGGCCGGAGGCTCGGCGGGAGCGACCGCCTCCACCGTGGGCACCGCGGCGTGGTCTGGGTCGATACGAACGAGGGTGAGGAACTCGGAGCAGTGTCCGAGGCAGCCGGGGTGTTGCATGCGGCGCCCAGGCACGCCGCGGCCACCACCAGCGCGAGTACGCCTCCTCGCTTCATGTGATGCAGATGCGTGAGGCGCAGCGTCGGTTGCGCGTCGGGATGCCTCCTCACGCGGACGACGACACTGTGACCTCATCGCCGCCGACGATCCGAAGCTTCCCACGGCCCAGGGTTCGCCCACCGATCGAGCCTCCGGACCTCGAAGGATCGATGGTCATCGAACGCAGTCCGGTCGCGACCACGACCTGCATCGTGCCCGGTTCGGGGTAGGGCTGCGGCGTGAGGCCTCCGTAGTAGAAGGCCAGGATCTTGGATGTGGACCACCCACGCTTCGCCTTGCCGTACGCGCCCCACTGGACCATGCCGACGCCGTGTCCCCATCCTCGGCCTTCCACGACCAGGCCGCGCGGGCTCCGACGATACGCCGAACCACCCCGACGGGATCGTCGTCGGCAGCCCGCCGCTTGGGTAGCGCCCCGGGAGCAGGCACGGCCCCCAGGTGTTCACGATGTCGCGCAGATCGCTCGCCGCGAACGACCGAGACTCACCGCCGCCGGCAAGGCGAACCACCGATCCGTCGACGTTGGCCGAGGTGATCGGCGCGCCGCCCGGCCAGGAGCCGGCGCCGCGCAACACGGTAGCGAGGTCGTCGAACGGCAGCTCCACGCGCCAGTGCGAAAGGGGCGATGCGCCGTCGTCGCGCTCGGTCACCGGGCGCAGGTACGACAGCGGCGAGCTCCCGAACACCTGGTCGTTGCCGTACGTGCGTCCGTTCGAGGTGGAGAAGTACAGGGTGTCGGCGGGCCGGTCGCCGTCCAACAGCACTTGCCCCCGGGTGCTCTGCACCGCCGCGTACCACCGACGCAGGCCGGGCGGCTTCGGCTGCGGGATGCCGCCGTAGACCTGGCAGTCGGACGTGGCGCAGATCGGCGTGTCCAGGTCGGCGCCCTGCTCGCCGGTCCAACCGGTGCGCGAGAGCACGTAGCTTCGCGCCGCGATCACCTGGGCTTCCAGGGCCGCCGTGGGCCAGGTCGGCGGCACCTCCGCGATGCCCTCGAGGTATTGCCGGAACCGAAGGGTCACCGACACGGTCAACGTGCCGTCGTCGACGGCACGGATCGTGAGGGCGCCCGGGTAGCGCCCGTCGAGCGTGGGCCGATCGGGACGAACGCAGCTGGACGGGCTGAACGGATACAGCCCCCGAACGCCGAACGAACCGCCGCTGGGCGGCCGCAGCGACACGCGTGGCTCGACCAGCTCGAACGGTCCGGCTTCGGGCTCGCTGGGCGTCGCCGGGCTGGAGGACGACGCCTGCGTCGGCGCGGCCGGGGAGGTGCTCGTCGCAGGCGGGTCGGCGGTCGCCCTCTCCTCCGGCGCGCTCGTGCACGCCGCTACCAGGGTGACCACGACGAGCGTGACCGTCGCGAGCCCACATCGATCGCGCCGGAGCCGTTGCATCTCCGGTCCACTGTACGCAGACCGCGCAAGCGACTACGGACGTGCGCGGTGCGAACGCGCTCCGAGCTTGTCCACGTGGGCATACTTCGGTGTTTCGTCGGTCGCAGTGGCCGACCTCACGGCCGGCAGCACGTACCAACCCTGCTGACCGATCGGCACACGGACGCCGGCGTCGTGGGCGGCGCGCTTCGCGAACCCGAACGCGGCCTTCGCGTGATCGAAGGCCCCGGCGTAGTCGTGGGCACGGAAGGCGGCCTGCGCCTGCCCTGCCGCCGCGTCGGCATCGCGCAGCGCCGCCATGCCGGCGGCGGCGTCATCGCTCTTCAGGACGTCGGCCGCGATCGCGTTGGTGTTGATCAGGTACGCGGCCGCGGTCGTGCGCCAGTGGTTGTCCAGGTCGAACTGGCTGAAGTCCCAGTTCAGGTCGATGTAGCTCATGATCGAGTTCGACTCATCGCCCGACCAGGCGAAGTAGTAGCGGTCGGAGGCATTGAAGTCGAGTCCCTTCTGATAGTCGAACCCGTCGTGCGGGTGGCTCATGCCCACATGGTGGCCGACCTCGTGGATGGTCGTCGTCGAGAGTCCGTAGCCGAACTCCACGATCGTCGGGTCCACGAAGGCGAACACCGAGCTCTGTGTCCCGTCCAGCCAGTTGTCGTCGGCGTAGCCGAGCAGTCCACCGGCGGCGAAGTCGGTCGCGTAGTTGAACACCGTCGCCTCGTACTGGCCGCCGCCGTTGGTGAACCGTCCGCGGTTGAGCGCGCCGTACAGGAACAGGTTGGCGAACCCGTCCGGGTACTGCGGGCGGTGGCGGAAACAGATCCTCCCCCTCACCCAACGCAGGAAGCAGAACTCCGCTCTGCCCTTGAGCTCCAGGTCTTGGCGATCGAGCGTGGTCGGCAGCCGCAACAGCTCGGACTGCTCGTCACGCACGAGGTCGGCGTCGATGTATCGGAACGAGGCGTCGACCCCCGGCCAGGCCTCGTAGGTGTTCAGGTCGAGGTTGATCGAGTTGGGCATGCGAGGCGGAGTGAGCGCCGGCGTGTACAGGGGGGAGGTCGTGAACAGCAAGTCGATCCCCACGTACCGGGCGATCTTGGCCAGATCGCCCGTGAGCTTGCGTTCCTTCCGATCACCGCCGGGCGTCAGGTACTCCCACACGGCCGGCATCCGGTAGTCGCGCTCGCCGTTGCCGTCCAGGTCGGCGTCGTCCACGTTCCAGTTGTCGGTCCACGATTCGGGGCCCGCGGACAGGTCGTAGAACCAGACCCGGTTGGTGCCGCGCCCACCCAGGCCGCTCTCTTCGTCGGCCGCCGTGGTGCCGCCCCAGGCGATCACCTTCCGGCTCTCGCGCTCCACGCCGAAGTTGAGACCGGTGTCCGGATCTGGCTCGTCGGTCTTCGTGTACAGGTGGAACTTGAAGTCGTCCCGCCCCCACCAGTTGATGAAGAACAGGGTGTTCTGCCTGGTGTCGACCCCGCTCGGCGCGTGGTCGATCAGCCACCGTTCGACGGTCGGCGCGTCGATGAGGTGGTTCTGCGTCACGTTCAGCACGTTGGTCCTCTGGTCGTTGTAGTCCTGCTGGAAGACCGTGCGCGGCGCCGGGTCGGCGAGCGCCGACAGGGTTCCGAAGAAGCGGTCCTCGAACGCGGGGCTCGTGTACGAGACGTCGTAGTCGTAGGTGTAGCCGATCCCCATGTCCGAGGGCAGGCCGTAGTACCGCTTCGAGCGGATCTGCGGGCGATATCGATCGGGCAGCGTGGACAGGAACTTCGAACGTTTCACCTGATCGGGCTGATAGCCCACGAACACGAAGTTCACCGGCACCTTCTCGCGCAGCGGTGTGAGACCGCCCGGGTTCAGGTGGTCGAACGACACTCGGGCGCCGGCACCGAACGGGATCGCGATCGATCCGGCGAGCGTGGCGAGGACGGCGATGAGGACCCGGCTGCGCATGCTCCCCCCCTTCGTTCTTGGCGGGATCGCGTGACCTCCGCCGAGCGGGCTCGAAGCTAGCACGACGGATGAGTTGCGTGCCATCGGTCCATGAACCGACGGATCGTGTCGATGACGAACGAGCGAGAGCCGTCCGCGTGTGTCATGGTGGAGGCGCATACTTCGCCGACGGAAGGGGGCGGCCATGGCCAGCAAGGACAAGGGCGGCGGCAAGGGATCGAAGACCGCGGCCAGCAAGACACTCAAAGAGAAGCGTGCCGCGAAGAAAGCCAAGGGCAAGAGCAGCGGCGGCTCGAGCTCCTCGGATTGGAACCTCAACAAGTAGCTCGCTCCATGAGTGATGCAGACTTCGCGTCCTCGACCGAGGAGGAACAGGCGCCGGCGGTGCTGCCCGACCTCGATCGCTATCTGGAGGACGCCGCCAACGCGATGTTCATCCGGAACGCGGGCGGCGGGTGGTTCGTCGCGCACGGCGCCAACGCGAACAACGACCTGGTGGCTCTGGCCTTTGATCGATCGGACACGATCGGCGCCGTGTGGGAGCGCCTGCATGAGGCCCCCTCACCGTCGATCGTCGATCCGGCCGGTCTCGACGACGAGCCACCCGCAGACGACGACGACGATCAAGCCTCAAGCTGATCGCAGGAACGCAGCCGATGTGGCCGGGGCTCGGCTTGCATCCCGGGTGGCTCCACCCACCGCGCACGGCGTCGGCTTGGCCTTCGTGAAAAGCCACTCGTCGAAGAACGCACTGAGCTCCTGACCCGAGATCGCTCGGCGAGCTGCACGAACTGAGCCGTCGACACCGGTCGAGTCGGCGCGGTCGGCGGCCCACGTGCGCACGATCTCGAAGAAGTCCGCCGTTCCCACGGTCCTGCGGAGCGCCTGCAGGGTCATCGCACCCCGCTCGTACACCTGGAACGCGAACAGTTGGCCGGCACCCGGATCGCCGGGAGTGAGGGTCCAGAAGGGGTCCTGCGCCGGGATCCGACACCATCCCGAGAGCTGCATCTGGGGCGAGCCGCCGCCTCGCGCGCCCGACCACAACCATTCCGCGTACGTGGCGAAGCCCTCGTTCAGCCAGATGTGCCGCCACTCGTTCAGCGACACGCTGTTCCCGAACCACTGGTGCGCCAGCTCGTGCACGATGAGGCCCACGTTCGGCCCACCGTCGAACGATCCTGGATCGTAGATCGGCCGCGTCTGCGTCTCGAGCGCGTAGCCGATACGCACGTCGTCGACGACGCCGCCCAACGCGTCGAACGGGTAGGGGCCGAACTGCTGCTCGAGGAAGTCGGATCACGCGCTCTTGCCTCGCCAACGCTCGTCTCGAGCGCGTTGTGCACGCGTGGGTCGATGGCGTCGAAGACCGGGATGCCGTCGTCGGTCTCGGTACCGACGAACGTGGAACCGGCCGATCGCTGCCATCGCCAGGTAGGTCGCCATCGGATCCGACTGCTCCCACGACCACGTGACGCGCTCGGCTCCGCTCCGCGTCCTTCCCGAGAACCTTCCGTTGGAGATCGCCTTGAGCCCTTCGGGAACCGTGAGGGCGATCGAGAAGGTGGCTTTGTCTTGCGGATGGTCGTTGGACGGGTACCAATAGGCCGCCACGTCGGGCTCGCCCAGGATCAGGACGCCGTCGCGCGTGCGGACGGCGCCTGCCGGCGCTCCGAAGGACAGCGGTGACTTCGGGATGCCTCGATACTCGACGACCACCACGAACCCTGCGGCGTTGGCGATCGGCGCCGCAGGCGTGACGACCAGCTCGTGCATGCGTTGGCGGTCCCAGGTCGCCGCGGCGCCGTCGACCGTGACGGCACGGACACGGAGGCCTTCGAGGTCAAGGTTGAAGCTGGTCAGCCCCTGGGTCGCCGTCGCGGTGATGGTCGTGCGCCCGACGAGCACGTCGACCCGTGGCTTGTACCGGACGTCCAGGTCGTAATGCCCCACGTCGTAGCCGCCGTTCCCGGCGCGCGGGAGATAGTTGTCACCCACGCCATCCGAGCCCGGGGACGGTCCTCCACCAGCAACGGCGAGGGATCCCGCAGGCAGGGCGAGCGCCAGGCCCACGAGGGCGACGATGATCTTGCGACCGATGTCCCTCACGTCCAGCTCTCCGTGGCCATGCTCTTCCTGCTCAGCTCGGCTGCCAGTCGGGGAAGAAGTCGAGCCGGCCGAACGTCGTCTGCGAGCGATGCGATCCGTCCGGGCGCATGATCCACACGCCGATACGCCCGTCGTTGCTCAGACGGTTGTACGCGATCCGCCGCCCGGTGGGGGAGAACGCCGGGGCGAATTCGTCCTGCTTCGTGACGGTCAGCTGTTTCTGGTCCGCACCATCGGCATCCATGATCCAGATGTTTCCCTTCCGGGAGAACACGATCCGCGTGCCGTTCGGAGACCAGTCGGGGCGTTCGTCGATCCTGGGACCGCTCGTGAGACGCACGAGGTTGGATCCATCGGCGTCCATGAGCCAGATGTCGTCCAGTGCGGCTCGATCGCTGCTGAAGGCGATCTGCGAGCCGTCGGGAGACCATTCCGGGAACGCGTCGAAGCCCGGCGTCACGGTCAGTCGTGTCTGGGCCGAGCCGTCGGCGTCCATGACCCAGATGTCTTGCGAGGCGGCGGCGTCGGAGGTGTACGCGATCTGGGTCCCGTCCGCCGACCACGCCGGCCAGGTCTCCTGGGCGACGGGCGACGTCGTGAGTCGCGAACGATCGCTGCCGTCGGCGTCCATGACCCAGATATCGCAGTTCGACAACTCGTCGAGCCCGCACCGTGAATACGCGAGCCGCGTCCCGTCGGCGTTCCAGTCGGGCATGCCTTCGTTCCGCTGCCGGGTGTCGGTGAGCCGCATGGTGCTCGTCGCGCCGGCCCGCACGACCCAGACATCGCTCTGACCTCGGGTGGCTCGGCCGAAGGCGATGTCACCGTTGCCGCCAGGGAACGAAGCATGGGCGGCCGTTCCCCCGAGCATCGTCACCATGATCACGGTGAGCACAGATCCGATCTTCCCGCGTCGCCTCATCCGCCGACGGTAATCCAAGTCGGCTGGCCATGATCTACTCATCGCCTGCCCAACTGACCGCCGAAGGGCCATCGGCCCTAGGTGGAGGGTCCCGAAAGGCGACCATCAGAGGGACCGAATGCCCGATGCACCGGACACCGTGCCGCCATATCATCGGGTCCTCGCTGCAACCGGGGAGGGGAGAAGACGGAGATGACGTGCGCTACTTCCTCACGGCTCGCAACGCCAACGGCACCGGCAGGTACATCGCCGGCGAGCTGATCGCCGACCCCGATATCGAGGGACCGGCGCCAACCTGCGCAGCCCCGCCCTCTGGAACCTCTGGGTCGACGACGACGTCCCGACCGACGATGACGTCGTCCGCTACCGGCTCGACGAGCTGATGCTCGAGGACTGGGGCCCAGCGCGTTCCTCGCGTGGACGCTACCAGGACGACCGGCAACACGAGGCGGTGTGCTATGCCGAGATGAGCGAGCTGGTGCGTGAAGAGCTGATGGCCAGGGTCGAGCAGGGAGACGAGCGGGCCTTCGAGCTGCTTCAGCAGGACAGCTCGCTCGAAGAGCGGATCCGCCACGTCTGGCACTGACCTCAGCGCTGGAACGCGAGCGAAGCCGCCTGGACCCGATAGGGCTCGAGCTCGTCGCGTTGTTGCCTGGCGCGCATCTCCAGCGCCCGAACGCGGCCGTGTCGAGCCCGCCGAACGGGCCGATCGAGTGCCGCGAGCGTTCGCCAGAGCAAGCATTTGCCCTCGATGCCCATGCTCAGCATCTCGATGCGTTCGAACCGGGCGAGCGCGGCCGAGGCGGTGCCCTGCAGTGGACAAGCCGAACTTGGCACGGGTCAGGAGCTCGCCGGCAACTGCGCCGGCTCGTTTGACCGGGTTGTTCGGAGCGCCGATCTGGTCCATGAGTGATTCGAGCAGGTCGCGGTCCTCTTCGATCGCATGACCAAGCTCGCGCATGTGGTCGCCCAGGTCGGTGCCCTTATGGTCGTCCCGCAGTCGCTGCGCGAGCTGGAGGCCGGCGGCCGCGCCCGGCGAGATGGTCGTTGAGGTAGTCCGCGAGGTCGGCGTTCTCCGCGGGCCTTCGTGCTCGGCGTCCATGGCGTCACCTCGGTCCGTAGGAGGAGTGGGGGGACGCGACGACGTTCCCAGAACCTCCGCCACGCCCATGCTGCGACCCCGAGCACGACGGTGCGCACGAGCCATCGGTAGATCATGAGATGGCACTACCCACGCGAGGCATCGCCTACTCGCGGCGACGGGCTCTTCCTCGGTCGGTGAGCTCGGCAGGGAGCCGCTGGCGACGATCGCCCGCGGCCCGGTCCCAGAGCGCGGGACCGGGTCCGTGCCAGACGATCGAGGGCCGTGGCCAGGGTGAACGCGCCCGGTTCGATCGATCCGAGCTCGTCCGGCGAGACCGGGAAGGACACGGTGCCGTCCGGACGCGCCCGCGGCGAATAGGGAGCGACGATCGTGGCGCCCGTCCCGTTGCGAGAGGGGTCGAGCATCACGCGTCCGCCGCGGGCAGCTTTGCGGAACTCCGAGGTCACCAGGTCGGGGTGACGCCCGGCGACGATCGCGGTGAGGCGTGCCGCGGCACGTCGCAGCGCCGATGGGTCGACCCGGCGCTCGATGGGCACCACGATGTGCAGACCCTTGCCGCCCGTGGTCTTCACCACGCTGGTGAGCCCGAGCTCGTCTAGGACCTCGAGCACCAGGAACGCCACCTCGACCGCTGCCTCGAACGCGTCATCGGGAGGGTCGATGTCCACGACCAGCAGGTCGGGGCGCTCCAGGCGGTCCCGCCGCACCGGCGCGGGATGGAACTCCAGCGCCGCTTGGTTGCCGAGCCACGCCAGCGTCGCCGCGTCGTTGCACACGATGTAGGCGACGTCGCGGGACGGCGCTGGGCGCCTCGATCGTCACGGTCGGGATCCACGGAGGGCGCGTGGGACGGCGTGTCCTTCTGGAAGTAGCGCTTGCCCCCGACGCCGTCCGGGGCACGCACCAGGGTGAGGGGCCGGTTCCGCAGCCACGGCAGCATCCGGCCGGCCACGGCGTCCAGGTAGTCGACGTAGTCACGCTTGGTGACACCGAGTGCCGGCCACAGCAGCTTGTCGGGGCGGGTCACCTCGACCGGTCGTGATCTCACGGTGCGCTCAGCTCCTCGGCCCACGTCACGACCTGCTCCGCCGTGAGGTAGTTCAGGAACCGTTCGCGTGGGATGCCCGCGAGCATCGCGGTCGCCATGGCGAACGGCAAGTTCTCCAGCTCACCCGCACTGTGCGCGTCGGTGCCCATGGAGAACCAGCGGACGCCCGATCCGACCGCGATGCGGGCGAGCTCCACGTTCAGGTCCTGGCGGTTGGGGGTGGCGTCGAGCTCGACGGCCTTGCCCAGCAGCGCGGCCTCGTCGAACACCCGCGACCAGTCGGCGACCAATCCGGGCCGTCTGCCGTACATCCGCGCCTTCGGGTGCGCCAGGACGTGCACGGTGGGGTTGCGCAACGCCGCGAGATACCGATCGGTGGAGTCTTCCCTCACGCGGAGCTTGGTGTGGAAGGCGCCCAGAACCAGGTCGAGGCCGGCGAGCGCCTCCGGGTCCATGTCGCCCGACCCGTCGACGAAGACGTCCATCTCGATCGAACGCAGGATGCGGAACGGCTCATCGTCGTCGGCGAGCATGGCGTTGATCGCGTCGATCCTGCGTCCCTGATCCGCGAGCTGTTCCTCGTCCTGCCCACCTGCGATCTGCAGGCTCTTGGAATGGTCGGTGGCGGCCATGAACGTGCGTCCCGCTGCTCGCGCGGCCGCCACCATGTCGGGCAAGTGGCAGGGAGCCGTCGCTGTCCGTGCTGTGCATCTGGAGATCGCCGTGCGGGGTCGTCTCCCACGACGGATCGTCGCGCAGGGCACCGCGCACCTGCGCGAACGTCAGATAGCCGGTGCGGGTCTCGTCGGGCTCGACCGCAGCGGAGGCGGAGCCTCGAGCCAGCCGTGTATCTGGGCGGCCACCCACGGCCCGACGCTCCGGAGCTCGGTGAGGGAGCGGCCGCTCTCGGCGACCTCAGCGGCTTCCTCGGGCCAGAACCGCGCGGCCTGGGCGGCCCGTTCCAGCGCCAGACGTCGGTGACCGTCTTCGTCGCGGGACGGCCTGCCACAGCAGGGCGCCGAGTTCGCCGTTGGATGGACGGGCCGTGGTCACCATCAGGTCGCGAGAGCGGGACGAAGGGCGGAAGCTGGGCAGAAGAAGTGAGGAACCGCCGAAACCCGAAGGCCCCAGCGATTCCTCACCTCGAACCCTACGTGACCGCGCCGATGAGCGGTCAAGCCCGACACCCGGTTCTTGTCACTTCTTGCTGCGCCGTGGCCGCGGACTCAGACCGAGAAATCGTCGCGCTCCTCCACTCGCTGTGAGCCGGTGGGCGTTTCGACGACGTCCTCGCGGACCGTGCTGCGGCGCCGGCCGCCCGACCAAGACCAGCAGCAGCCCGATCACCAGCGCGGCGACGCCCGCCCAGATCGCGATGAGGCCCGCGGTCGCCATATCGAACCCGTCGGTCTTCGTGGTGACGGCGAACCGCAGGATCGCGCCCACCACGATGAGCACCAATCCGAACGCGATGAATCCCGTACCGGTCGTTCGTTGCATGGTTGTTCTCCCTTCGATCGCGGCGGGGCGGTCGGGTCACGACACCGCTAGCGTGGTGACCCTGCGAGCCGCCGTTCCGGATGCTGTATCGTGCTGCGCGTGACGTGCCGCGAACGACCTCGGGTCTCGAGCCGGCGGTCGCGCTTGAGCCTTCCTGCCACCTGGCGGACGGTCGCCGGCCCGTTGCTTCGTCCTACCCCTGGCTTGCGTCTTCGGCCCGTTCATCGTTGTCCACCTCCGAAGTGACTCAGCATCGGAGAAGATTCCCGCGAAGCCGGCATCGCAAACTTCGATCGGGCCGGCACGCACAGGGTGATCGCAGCGGGCTCGACGTCGATCGCGATCTTCTTCGTGGCCTTGCGATCGCCGCCGTCGAGCTCGTAGGGCATCGCGCGATCGAGCCGGATCCTGATGCGCTTGCCGGACGTCGTCTGCACGAACGGCGAACGGTCCGTGGCGCCCACCGCTGCGCGGGTCAGCGTGCGAGCCCATTCGATCAACCCGTCCGCCGTCACCACGCCGATCTCCAGCACGCCATCATCGGGCCGTGCACCTCGAACGCCTCGATGCCCCCCATGATCGTGCCGACGTTGCCGACCAGGACGCGAGCTGGCTTCGCCGTCGAACCACGTGGTCCGGTCGACCTTGACGCGCGCCCGGAACTGATCCGCCCGCAGGTTCTTGGCGCCCGTGATGACGTAGGCCAGCTTGCCCACCCGATCCTTCAGCCCTGCATCGGCATCGCGGATCATGAGGGCATCGAACCCGGCTCCCGCCATGACCGAGAACCGCTCCCCGTTGATGGCGCCCACGTCCAGCGGGATCTGCTCGCCATGGATCGCGACCTCTGACCGCCCCCTCGATGTCCTGCGGGATGCCCATGTTCGTGGCCAACAGGTTGGCCGTGCCCGCGGGGATCACCGCCAGGGCGGCGCCGCGACCGGCGAGCACGTCGATGCACCGCTGCACCATGCCGTCGCCGCCCCAGACCACCACGAGCTCGGCGCCCCACTCCAGCGCCTCGACCACCTTCGCAGGGGCGCGCTTGCTCTTCGGCACCTCGAACCACGCGGATCGTCCACGCCTTCGTCGGCGAGCCGTCGCCGGAGCTCGACGAGCCCGCCGCCCATGGTCTTGCCCGCGTGCGCGATCGACCGCGACCTTCGTCATGCGTCGCCTCCCGCCGGTCGGCCGTAACACGCGGACGCGACGGCGAGAGCGGCGGTCGCCAAGCGCGCCGGCGCCCAGCACGATGCTGCCGGCCACGTCGGTCACGTGGTGCATGCCCTCGTAGACCCGAGAGAGCGAGACGAACACGGGGATCGCGATCGCCACGATCCACAGGCAGACCCGCAGCCAGCGCTGCTGGATGTGCGGCGTGAGCACGATCGCGAGGCCCACGTAGAGCGCGATCGCCGCGGCGGTGTGGCCGGACGGGAAGCTCGACGTCGGCGGTGACGGTTCCAGGCGGGGGACGGTGGGACGGTCGCGCGCGACGATGAGCGTCGTCAACAGGAAGACCGACACCTCCACCGCGAGCGCCACCACCAGGAACCCGGCGTCGCGGAACCGCCGCATGAACGCGAAGACCACCACGCACACCGTGGCGACCCCGATCACCGACGCCGTCATGGCGAACGTCGAGCCGACGTGCGCGATGGGGTTGAGGGTGGCGGTGCGTTCGGCGAGGAACCAGTCGTTGATGCCCTCGTCCCAGGGGCCGAGCGGTCCGCTCAGGAGTCCTTCGGTCAAGCGAGAGGCCGAGCCCGATCATCACGGCGCCCATGATCACGATGCCGGCGACCGCGATGCCGGCAGCCATGGTCACCGGGTGTCGTTCACGGAAGCTCCGGTCGACCCAGGCGGCCGAGTTGGTTTCCACGGCTTGGGGTTTCGCCATTGTGCGACTTCGGTAAACATGGGCCCGTGGACGGACGTGGATGGGCGTGGTTGCCGTGTGCGCACTCGTCGTGGGTCTGCTGTGGGTGACGGTCGCATCGATGCAGACGCCGACGGCGCTCGACGAGGCCTCGCCCGGTGGGCTGCCGACCTGCCGGAGGGCATCCGGCCGTTCCTGCGAGCCGTGACGACGCTGGGCGCCTCGCTCACGGTGGGCATCCTGCTCGCGATCGTGGCCGCGCTGTCGTTCATCGAAGGATCGAGCGTCGCGGTGCCGGTCTTCTTCGCGGTCGTGCTGGCGGGGGAGATCCTGCTCACGAACACGATCAAGGGGATCGTGGACCGTGCGAGGCCCGCGTTCGATCAGGTGGTCGACACCACTGGTTCGTCCTACCCCAGTGGTCATTCGGCTGCCGCCGCGGCCGCCTACACGGCGATCGCGCTCGTCCTCTCACGCGGCCGCCCCCCGGCCGTCCGACGGCGGCTGCTCGCAGGGGCGGTGGTCATCGCCGATCATGGTGGCAGCGTCGCGCGTGATGCTGGGCGTCCATTGGTTCACCGACGTGGTCGGCGGCCTGGCCTTCGGGTGGGGCTGGGTCACGGTGTGCGCGTTGGTCATCCTGGCGCGGCCGGCCCGCGAGAGCCTCGACGAGACCGCTCGCTGGCAGAAGGAGCCCCTCAGTAGGCTCCGCGTTTGCGCATCGCCTCGGCCGGCCGTCGGGGTCGACCAGCGTCTGATACAGCGGCCGTGTCCACCAGCGTTCCCACCAGCGGACGTCGGGCAGCCGGTGGTTCCGGAGGCGGCCGGCAGGACGGGGTCCTCGCTCGCCCCCGGCGTGCCAAGCGTCCAAAGCGTCGGCCGCGGCACGGACCCGTTCGAACGCCTCAGCCGGATCGATGAGTCCCTCGTCGGCGTCGGCGCACAGATGCTCGCGCAGCAGCGTGAGCCGGAGGTCGCGCGCGAACACCCGCGCCCCGTCGCCTTGACCGCCCGGGGTCGATCGGTGCCGAGGGTCTCGCTCCTCGTCCACGATCGCGCACGACAGCTCGGAGTCGTGGGTCCATGAGCGTCGGTTCAGGTTGTCCGATCCGACGGCCGCCCACGTGTCGTCGATGACGACGGTCTTGGCATGGACGTAGATGGGCGTGCCCGCCTCGTTCTCCAGGTCGAAGATCGAGAATCGGTCTCGTCCGAACGAGCTGAGATGGTCCACCAGCTCGAGCTGAGCCAGGCGATGCGGCGGCCCTGAGAACGGTCCGTTGCGGTCGGGAACACGCGGAACGACGACGAGCAGCTTCAGGTCGGGTGAACGCTCCATGGCGTCGGCGAACAGGGAACCGACGTCTTCTCCCCACAGGTACTGGTCCTCCACGTAGATCAGCGACCGCGCTCGCTCGAATGCCTTGCGGTAGGCACGGACGACGCTGCGTTCGCCCCGGGGCGCGAACGGGTAGGGCGGCCGTTTCGACGGATACGTGCGGAGCACCTGCAACGCCATCCGCCCCGCCGGCTGCGGTATGCCCGGTTGCTCCGGGAGGGCGCCGGGCTCGGGCTGATCGGCCACGCGGGACAGGAGCCTACGCAGCGGCGTGCGGCGATCCTCCAAGGGGGTCGGGTCCTCCCATCGCTCCCGGAACGTGTGCTCCAGGTCGGCCAGCGCCGGACCTCGGACGCAGACCTGGATGTCGTGCCACGGAGGATGCTCGCCGTACGCATCATCCAGGTCCTCGGGCTGGGGGTCGCCCTGGTGATCGCCGTCGTCTCGGCGGCCATGGCACAGATCGATGCCGCCGACGAAGGCCACATCGCGGGAAGGATCGCCGGCGTGGCGAACCAGCACCAGCTTCTGGTGGTGCGCGCCGGCCGGGCGGACACGCTGATCGAGCAAGATCTTTCCGCCGTCGTCGTTGATCTGCCTGGCCAGCTCCACGTGGTGCTCCATGTGGAAGCCGGTGAGCTTCGAGTGGGACCGCCACACCAATCCCCGCACCTGCACGCCGCGATGCACGAGGTCTTCCAGCACGTCGGCGAACCCGAGGTCGTCGACCAGCCGCTCGTCGGGGTCCCCGCGCCAGTCGGCGAACGAGACCCAGTCGCCGCGCTGGGTGGCGCAGAGGGCCGTATGCAGGGCCTTGAAGTACGGGCCACCGTGCACCAGCAGCTCGACGTGATTGCCCGTGGTCCAGGCACGGCCGTCGCCTCGGCGGCGGTCGATCGACGTGGCGTCGTTGCCCCGCTCGGCCGCGTCGAGGAACCATCGCTCGTTGGCTGGATCCTGCGGCATGGACCGGGAGCCTACCGTCACGGGCCTCGCGTGGTTCTCGCGGAAACGGTTTGAGTCCGTCTCGCGCAGGGGAAGGTGCGGCCATGACATCAGTGATGCCGGAACAGACGCTGCACGCCGCCGCCGCCGCTCCTCGGAAGGCCGGGCACTTCGCCGGAGATGTCGTGCGGCGTTTCCGCCAGGCCGATGGCACGAGCCACTCGCGTGCCCTGGCGTACCAGGTGATGCTGGTCGTGCTGTCCGGGTTCATCGGCCTGGTCGGCATCGCGAGCCTGCTCGAGATGCAGGAGGTGCGTCGCTCGGTGCAGGAGTTGGTCTCGAGCGTCTCGCCCGGTCCTTCGGGCAGCCTGCTGCAGGAGGCTGCGCAGCAGGGTGCCGAAGGTGGCGCGCTGGCCGCGTTCATCGGACTGGGAACGGCGTGGATCGCAGGCATGTTCGCCATCGCCCAGGTCGAGCGCAGCGCCAACCGCATCATGGGCCTCGACCAGGATCGTTCGAGCGGGCGTCGGTATCTCGTGGCGTTCCTGTTGGCGGTGCCCGTGGGGATCCTGCTGGCTGGGGGCGGGCTGCTGGTCGGGGCGGGCAGCGCCTTCGTCAACGGGTTCGGCCTTCAGGACACCGGCCGCATCATCTGGGAGATCGTGCGGTGGCCGTTGGGTCTGTTGCTGGTGGGCGGGGGGATGCTGCTCCTGCTGCGGCTGGCTCCCTCTCGCCGGTTGGGGTCCACGCGGCATCTGTTGGCGGGGACGGCGATCTCGCTCGTGCTGTGGGCGACCTTCACAGGCCTGCTCAGCCTCTACTTCGCGGTGTCGAGCTCGTCCAGCCAGACCTACGGTCCCTTGCTCGCCGTGATCGCGCTGCTGTTCTGGGCGGGCCTCACGTCCTTGGCGCTGCATCTCGGGATCGCGTCCACGATCGAGCTGGAGCGCACCTAGCGAATCAGTCCTGGTCCGAGCCGGCTTCGCCCACGGCGCGTTCCGCGCGCTCGGCCGCCAACTCCGACTCGGCTGCTGCGGCCTCGGCAGCACGGCGCTTCTCCTCCACCGCAGCCAGGCGCCTCTGCATCCCCTCCAGCTCGATGGCGTAGCGGTCCGCCGCATCCCGGGCCTTGCGGGCCTTCCGGACCGCGGCGTCCCTGTCCCGGCGAAGGCGCGGAGCCGATGACGGCGACGGGCCGGCCGCACGCGTTCCCTTCCCCTTGCTCTTCGGGCCGGGATCGATCCGGTTCGGCGGGGTGCTCCGTTGCCGGCGGCAGGTCCGGCACCGCGAACAGACCCGACACGTCGCCGAAGCCCGGCGAGTCTTGCGGCGGTGTCTCGAACGTTCCCTCGAGAAGGTGCTTGCCGGCCTCATGGTCGATGGATGCGGTTTCCAGCGCACGTTCGATCGCCTGCACGTGCGTGTCCGAGATCGAGACCTTGCCGACGTCGGCCAGGATCTCGCGAGCGACGTTGATCAACCGTGTGACGGCGGCGCGCCTGGAGGAGGTGGCTTCCCGCAGCCGCTCGCTCGCTCCCTTGCTCGATGAGAGCGCCGCTTGCTGCACCGATCGCACCTGGGCGCCGGCGTCGAGCAGGGCGCGGACCCCTCCGGTGTCCCGCACGGCCAGCTGGTTCAGCGTCCAGGTGACGACCGTGGGCTTGCGCAACGATTTCACGAGGACGGCGTCCTGTTGGCGGTCCTGCTCGCGCAGCTGCTTCACCAGCGCGTCACGCGCGGCAACGAATCGTTCGGGCGCCTCGCGGAACAAGGCGGTTGCCTCGGCAGGCGGTGACGAGACATCAGGCATGCGGACAGTCTGCGTCAAGCGGTGGGGTTCGTCATGACGTGATCGCGTCGCGCTCGATGGGACAGCTCATACACCTGGGGCCGCCGCGTCCGCGGCCGAGCTCCTCGCCGTCGATCGTGATGACCTCGATGCCCGCCGTCGCGCAGACGTCGGTTCGTGTCGACGTTGCGCTCGTAGGCCACGACCACGCCGGGTTCGATCGCCAGCACGTTGTTGCCGTCGTCCCACTGCTCGCGCTCGGCCTGGAAGCGGTCGCCTCCGGTCTCGAACTGGCGGATCTTCGGCACGTCCAGCGCCCGAGCGATCGCGTCGAACAGATCGTCGGCCTCCTCGACGGCCAGCCGGCCGCCCGCGCCGGGCGTCACCACGTAGGTCGTCATGGCATCGCGCATATCGGGGAACACCGTGAACGCGTCGACGTCCAGCATCGTCAGCACGGTGTCCAGGTGCATGCTCGACCGTTGCGACGGGATCTCGACCGCGATCACCTGGTGGCCGCCTCGGCGGCGAAGAGCCGCTTGGCCAAGTTCTCGACGGCCGCCGGGTGGGTGCGCTCGCCCATGCCGACCAGCACCGCGCCGTTGCCGATCACCAACGCGTCGCCGCCTTCCAGGAACATGGCCGACGCGTGTGGTCGCTCCAGATCTCGAAGTCGGCCTCGGTGAACATCGGGTGGTGGCGGTAGACGGCGTACAGGTGCAGCGACTCGCGGATGCGCGCCGGCATCGCCATGGCGTTGATCGACACGCCGCCGTAGATCCACGCCGAGGTGTCGCGCATGAACAGCGTGTTCGGGAAATGGCGTCGCGACGTACCCGCGTCCCATGCGCGCGACGATGCTGTCGCTGGCGAAGGGCAGCTCGTCGAACGTCACGCCCGCGATCAGGTGGTCGGCGAGATCGGCCGCAGGCAGGGCCAGGAGCCAATCGCGAACCTCCGGGCCGAGGGTGGGGCCCAAGCAGCTCGGGGTCGAGGTTCTGCACGAGCGCGAGCGCACATCGGGTTGCTCGAGCACGTCGGCGAGCAGGTCTTCCAGGTAGACGATCTCGACGCCGCGCGCCGCCAGCGCCGCCGCGAACTCGTCGTGTTCCTCGCGCGCTCGGCCGACCCAGAGCACCCCGTCGAACAGCAGCTCTCGGGCGGTCGTCGGCGTCAGCCGGCGAAGCTCCAGCCCGGGCCGATGCAGCATCACCCTGCGGAGGCGGCCGACCTCCGAGCCCACGTAGCAGCGCGACGTGGGCGCGTCCCCGGGCGCGGCCTCACGGACGGTGTCGGACATGGGGGGAGGGTAGTCCACCGGCTTGCTCTGATAATCTGATTTTCATGAAAGAGGTCTCTGCGACGGAAGCGGCGCGCGGCTTCGCCGACCTGCTGGATGCCGTGCAGCATCGAGGCGAGTCGTTCGTCGTCCGTCGCAACGGCCGGATCGTGGCTCGCATCGAACCGGCGGTCGGAGCCGACGGACGAACCGTCAAGGAGCTGCTCGCGTCCTCGCCTCGCGACGCCGCGTGGCGCGACGATCTCCGCTCACTCCGAGCCTCACTCCCCGCCGAGGTGACGACCTGGGACGAGTGATCGTCGACACGTCGGTGTTGGTGGCCGCCGAACGAGCGCGGTCCAGGCTCGATACGCTGCTGCTCGACGACGACGACGTGTCGATCGCGGCGGTCACCGCCGCCGAGCTGTGGGTGGGTGTGGGCCTCGCCGACGGCCGCCGCCGCGCCCGCAGGACGACGTTCGTTGAACAGGTGCTCTCCACGATACCGGCGGAGAACTACGACCTCGAGGTCGCGGCTATGCATGCCGACCTGTTGGTGCAGATGCGCCGCGAGGGACGGCCACGCGGTGCCCACGACCTTCTTATCGCCGCCACCGCGATCTCCCGAAACCGCACGCTGGTCACGCTCGACCGCGGTGGGTTCGACGGCATCGACGGCCTTCATCTCCGGCGGATCTAGCTCGTCGCCTCGGATCCTCGCCGCAACACCCACACCGGGGGGCCGTCGGGCAATGCGGTGCTTGCATGTTCTGCGAACCCGAACCGGGCGTAGAAGGGGAGGTTGCCCGGCGTGCCCGTTTCCAGGATCGCCGGCGTGCGCTCGTGATCCGCACGCTCGAGCACCGGTCCCAGCGCGGCCGACGCAAGTCCGCGGCCTCGGTGCGCCGGATCGGTGCCCAGCACCCCGAGGTACCAGTACGGCTCGTCCGGGATCATGGCGTCCACGGCATCCTCGAACGCGTCGAGTCGCGTCATCTCGCCCGGGCCGGCGCCGGCTTCCACCTGCGCGGCCCATCGAGCGTCCTGCTCGGCCTGCGTCATGGTCAGGCCCCCCGGCGGGGTCCACAGCGCCGCCGCGCTGCCACCGCCGGCCACGGTCACCTCGCCGTGCTCGACACGGATGTCGAACAGGTATCCGAAGAACGCCGCCGTTCGTCGCTCATACGTCTCGGGATCCGGGAAGAACCACCGCACCAAGGGGTCGTGCTCGAACGCGCGGGTCATCGTGAGCACGACCGCCTCGCGGTCGGCGACATCGGCCCGGCGGCCGGCAGCGGCAGGTTCCACGCATGGATAATGGCTGGTTCGTCGACGATGAGGGGGAGCAGGCCATGCGGATCAAGGTGATCGCGCTGATCGCAGTGATGGCATCGGTGGCGGGGAGCTTCGCGGTGGGGCTCGCATCGGGCGCACGCCGCGGCGGTGGCGGTGAGACCACCGCGCTCCCCGGGTTCTCGAGGGTGGTGAGCTTGGGCCACGTCAATTCGCCGGGGCGGACGCCGCTGTTCCCGGGCGATCCCGCGTTCAGGCTGAGGACCGTGAACACGGTCGCGGCCGACGGCTTCTACATGCAGTACGTGCGCGAAGGCGAGCACACCGGCACGCACTACAGCGCTCCATGCCACTTCCGCGAGGGCGCGGCGTGCGCGGAGGATCTGTCTGCGGCCGACTACGTGCTGCCGGCCGTGGTGGTGGACGTTCGGACCGAGGTCGCCGCGGACGCGAACCACGTGGTGACCAAGGCCGACCTGCAGGCATGGGAGTCCGACAACGGTCAGATGCCTTCGGGCGCGGCGGTGCTGCTGTGGACAGGGTGCTCGGCCTTCTGGGGACCCGAGCTGGCGCGCGACGAGCGCACCTACTACAACTGTGGGCAGCCGGGTGCGAAGTTCAGCCAGCCGGGGTTCTCGAAAGGGGCCGTGCGGTGGCTGATCCGGACCGGCGTGCTCGCCAAGCGCGGTGCGCTGGGCAGCGACACCTTCGGGCCCGACCCTTCGGCCGACGCCTCGTTCTCGGAGTCGTTCCTCACCTTGAACCGCCACCGCTTCACGCTGGAGAACCTGGCACACCTGGGCGAGATGCCTGCGACCGGCGGCTGGATCGTGATCGGCGGACCGCGCAATCGGAACGGGTCCGGCGCGGCGAGCACGATTTTCGGCCTCGTGCCGTAACGCCAGCAGATCGGGGGTTCCCTGACCGAGGGCTCGGGCGGTATGGTGCAGGCGGAGTAGGTCAGCCGCCCCCCGCGGAGAGGGCCGGCGATCGGTGGGGGAGCCAGGGGAGGTTCGCTTCATGCATCGCAGATCCAGGGTTCGGACCATGGCGATCGCGCTCGCGGCCGCTGCATCGCTCTTCATTTCACAGGGTGCGACCGCCGGTGGCGCCACCGACTACGAGTTCGCATCTCCACTGTTCGGGCTGCACGCGGCCAAGGGCGGGGGATTGCTCGTGGCCGACGCCGGTGCAGGCGTGGTGAAGCTCCGGGGCCATGGCGGCAAGCTCATCGCCGAGATCCCCGGCGTGACGGACGCTGCCTCGTTCACCCGGCACTCGGTCTACGCGCTCACGGGCGCTCCGGACAACATGCTGTACCGCGCTCGCGAGGGGAACGTGAAGGCGTTCGCCGACATCGGTGCGTTCGAAGCCTCCGTGAATCCCGACGGAGGCGAGATCGACTCCAACGCATTCGGCGTTGCCCCACTCCGTCACGGCCGAGCGTTGGTGTCTGATGCAGCAGGCAACTCGTTGTTGATGGTGAGCCGCGATGGCTCAGTCGACTGGGTGGCGTCACTGCCCAACCAGCTGGTCCCCACGCGCAACCTCAAGAACCTCGTGGGATGCCCCTACCCGGCTCCAGAGAACGCGGCGTTCTGCGAGCTGCCCCGCAAGATCCCCGCGCAGCCGGTGGCGACCAGCGTTGCGATCGGTCCCGATGGCGCGTGGTACGTCGGAGAGCTGAAGGGCTTCCCCGCGCCGACCGGCAAGTCCCGCGTGTGGAGGATCGAGCGCGGCACCAGGCACGCGGAGTGCGGGTCCAGCCCGCGCTGCAGCGTGGTGGCCCGTGGCTTCACCTCCATCATCGACCTCGGCTTCGGCCGGGATGGTGCGCTGCACGTGGTGGAGCTGGACGAAGACAGCTGGTTCGCGGTGGAGTTCGGCACTCCGACGAAAGGCACCATCAACACGTGCGATGTGTCGACCGGTGACTGCGACGTGCTGACCAGGCTGTTCATGCCGACGGCCGTGGCCTCGACGCGCAAGGGCATCTTCGCGACGGTTGCCGCGCTGGTGCCTGGTCAAGCCACCGTGGTGAAGGTCGGCTGACCCTGGGAAGGGCCGGCCCGGCTCGGGCCGGCCCTAGGACGACTCGCCGGAACCGCGGTCCTCGATCACGAACGCGATCTTGCAGTCCACCTTGTACGTGGTGATCTCGCCATCGGGTCCGACCGTTGCGCTACTGGCGATCACGTCGACCCCGGTGATGCCGCGGATCGTGCGGCCCGCGGTGCGAACCGCGTTGCGGACCGCGTCGCTGAACGACTGATCCGAGCTGCCGACCAACTCCACGATCTTGACGACGCCCGACGATCGGTGCGTGCTCATGATGCCCCCTCAACCTCGGCCTCTGATATGACCTAGCGGGTGAACGATACCCACCTGGGCGCCGCTACACCCAAACCGGGGCGAACGACGTCGCGGATCGAGGACTACGCATTGATCGGCGACCTGCAGACCGCCGCCCTGGTCGACCGGCACGGCTCCATCGATTGGTGCTGCTTCCCGCGCTTCGACTCGGGCGCATGCTTCGCCGCGTTGCTGGGGGCGCCCGAGCACGGCAGGTGGCTGTTGGCACCGACCGCTCCCGTGCGCCGAGCCGTGCGCCGCTACCGGCACGACACCCTGATCCTGGAATCGGTGCACGAGACCGACGAAGGCGCGGTGCGCCTGATCGAGCTGATGCCGCCCAGAGGACGGGCTCCCGACATCGTACGGATCGTCGAAGGCCTGTCGGGCTCAGTCTCGATGACCACCGAGCTGATCATCCGCTTCGACCATGGCCAGATCGTGCCGTGGGTCCGAAGGATCGACGATTCGCTGGTGGCGATCGCCGGTCCCGACGCGCTCGTGCCTGCGCACCCCCGTGACCCTGCGCGGCCAGGACATGACGACGGTGGGGCAGTTCACGGTCTCGGCCGGAGAACGGGTCCCGTTCGTGCTCACTTGGTATCCCTCGCACGAGCCGGTGCCGGCGATCGACCGATCCCGAGGCGGCGTTGAACGAGACGGAGGAATATTGGCTCGACTGGTCGAGTCGCTGCGTGAGCGGCGGGGACTATCGCGAAGAGATCAGGCAGTCGCTCCTGGTGTTGAGAGCCATGACGTACGCGCCGACGGGGGGCATCGTGGCGGCACCAACCACGTCGCTGCCCGAGCTTGTGGGGGGCGTCCGCAACTGGGACTACCGCTTCTGCTGGCTCCGCGATGCCACGCTGACCCTCCTGGCCATGTTGAAAGCGGGCGTCAGCCATGAAGCCGTCATGTGGCGTGGATGGCTGCTGCGAGCCATCGCGGGCGATCCGGCCGATCTCCAGATCATGTACGGCATCGCGGGGGAACGACGGCTGGAGGAACGGGAGCTCGACTGGCTCCCGGGCCACGAGGGCTCCCGGCCAGTGCGCGTGGGCAATGCCGCCTCCGAGCAGCTGCAGCTGGACGTCTACGGCGAGGTCATCGACGCGCTCTACCAGACGCGGCTGCAGGGTGCGCCGGCCGACGACGACGTGTGGTCGCTGATCCGCAAGCTCCTCGAGTGGCTCGAGGACGGGTGGCAGATGCCCGACGCCGGCATCTGGGAGGTCCGCGGAGCCGCTGCAGCATTTCACCCATTCCAAGGTGATGGCGTGGGTAGCGTTCGACCGAGCGGTCAAGGCCGTCGAGGCATGGGGCCGTGAGGGACCGTGGAGCGATGGCGGGCGATCCGCGATCGCATCCATGCCGAGGTGCTGGAGCGAGGCTGGAGCGAGCGCAAGCAGGCGTTCACGCAGTCGTTCGGGTCCGAGGACCTGGACGCCAGCGCGCTGCTCATGCCCACCGTGGGCTTCATCGATGTGGACGATCCGCGGTTCAGCTCCACCGTGGACGCGATCCGCCGCGAGCTGAGCGTGGACGGCTTGCTGCTGCGCTACCGCACCGACGAAGATGTCGACGGGTTGCCGGAAGGGGAGGGCGTGTTCCTGGCGTGTTCGTTCTGGCTGGTCAGCGTCCTTGCCCATCAGGGGAAGGTCGAGGAGGCGCGCGAGCTGTTCGAGCGGCTGCTGGACCTTCGCAATGACGTGGGCCTGCTGGCCGAGGAGTACGACCCGCGCGCCGGGCGGATGCTGGGCAACTTCCCGCAGGCGTTCACGCACCTGGCGCTGATCGACGCGGCGTTCGTGCTGACCGAAGGCCGAGGGCTCAGACGCCGGGGTGCTGCCGAAGCGCCGGGAACCGAGTGAGCAAGCCCTTGGCCTGCACCTGATACAGCGACTCGGGGTTGGGCAGGCCGGCCAGCCGGTGCTTGCCGAGACCGCGGAACGTCACCCCCGCCGGCATGCGAGCTTCGACGGCGGCCTTGGTCTTGGCGGTCACGACGATCTGGCCGCCGTGGCCGCAGTTGCACACGCGGGCCACGGTATGGACCGCCACCCCGACGTATCCGGTCTCAGTGAGCGTGGGGCGCCCGCTGTGGATGCCCGCTCGAACCCGCACCTGAAGACCATCGGGCCATTCCCGCGCGGCCATCGTGTACTGCACGTCCATGGCGGCTTCGATCGCCGGCAACGGTCGCTCGAACACCGCCAGGAACTCGTCGCCGGTGGCGTCGACCTTGTGTCCCCCACAGCGGCGCACCGCGGTCCTGATCACCGTCCGGACGTCGCGCAGCAATGGGCCGTACCGATCGCCGAGCCGGTGGAGCAGGCCGGTCGAGCCCTCGATGTCGGTGAGCAGGAACGTGACCGAGCCGGTCGGGAAGGTTGAGTAGTCGGGCGTCCGGGCGGTGCGCTCCGATCGCAGCTGCCCGGTGATGAACCCGACCGGGACGATGCCGTAGCGCTTGGCGGCGTTGAGCAGACGGCGGCGGGCTCGTTCACGGGCGGCGTCGTCCTCGAACTTGACCCGCTCGAACCGGCCCAGCGCGTTACGCACGTGCGCCTCGTCGTTGATCGGCAGGCGTCGCCGGCCCTGCGCGTCGATGTAAGCGAACGCCCGATCGGGCAGCTTCGCTCGCTCCTCTGCACTGAGCTTCGCCATCACCCCTGAAGATACCTGCGCCCGCGGGGTACGGGGGGCTCAAGAAGCGAGCGTCAGTCCCAACCGAACGGGGGGTACGGGGGGCTCAAGAAGCGAGCGCAGCGAGCGTAGCCCCCGGAGAAACTAACCCAGGACGAGCTTGGGCTGGCGGAGGTGGAGGTCGCAGAAGTGCTCGGACGTGCCACCGTGGGAGCGGGTCGCGCCGACCGAGGACCGGCCGCACCGTTCGCCGATCTCGATGGTCTCGGGCGAGGTGGGCTCGGAGCCGCGTCCGCGGATCATCCGTTGGAAGTGCAGAGCCACATCGACGAACTCACAAGGTGGGGAATCGGGCATGGCGCCAGTGTGGGCCACCTCGCCGAGCCCTGCATCCGCTAACGGGCTGACTTCGCTAGGCCGAAGGGCTCGGAACCGACTCAGCCTCGGCCGAGGCGAACGGGGGTACGGGGGCTCAAGAAGCGAGCGTCAGCGAGCGTAGCCCCCGGAGGGAACGGGGTACGGGGGCTCAAGAAGCGAGCGTCAGCGAGCGTATCCCCCGGAGGGAAGGTGGTACGGGGGCTCAAGAAGCGAGCGTCAGCGAGCGTAGCCCCCGGAGGGAACGGGGGTACGGGGGCTCAAGAAGCGAGCGTCAGCGAGCGTAGCCCCGGAGGGAACGGGGGTACGCGGGGCTCAAGAAGCGAGCGTCAGCGTGCGTAGCCCCCGGAGGGAACCGGTGGGAGTAACATCGAGGGGTATGGCCGTCCATGCGCCCGACCGCGCCAGCAGTGGAACGTTCGCGATGGAACCGGTCGTGGGCTGGCGTGTGTGGCGGCTGCACCGCCTGGACGGACGGCTCGCCCTGGTGTCGGCGACCCGCAACCTTCGCGTGGCCGGCCGGTGAAGCGCTGGAAGCGGCATGCTGGATCGACCACGGCCCCTCGGGCGTCCCGCAGCCCGGCTGCAGCTGCGGCATCTACGCGGCGTCAGCCCCCACCACGTTGACCGCCGCCAACGTCATCAGCGCCGAGACCTGCGTCGTCGGCGCGATCGCCATGTGGGGCTCGGTGGTCGAACATTCACGCGGCGCGCGTTCGCAGTTCGCCTACCCGGCACGCCTCCGTTTGGTGTGCGGCCGATGCCTGGCCGCCGGTGACGGCGCGGTCACGCCGGCGAGGGCCCGCGAATGGGAGGGCGTCGATCAGCGCCCTGTGCGATCGGCACGCCGGCGGTTTCCTGACGACCCGGGCCGCGAACGATGTGCAGCAGGAGCTGCTGTCCACGTACGTCATCGACCTGCTGCCGATAGAACGCCTGCAGCGGGCCTTCACGCCCGCCCGCCGGTCGCTTCGTCGGCCGCTGCGGTCTGCGGGCCGGACGCTGGCCGGTGTGGTGTTCGGCGGGGTGGGGCCCTCGTCGGCCGCCGCCTGGTCGTCCCGACCCAAGGGTCGCGACCGGCGAACCGGCGCCTGACGCTTCAGGCAGACCGACCTCGTGTCGATGCTGACGAGAACCTATCGAGGGAGATCAGCCCTGATGTCTCGCGTCCTCGTGATCGATGACGAAACGATCGTGGCCACGATCCTCAGCTACGCGTTCGGCACCCAGGGGCACGAAACGCTCGTGGCCGACGGCGGGCAAGCGGGCATCGACCTGGCCCGAGCCGAGCGCCCCGACGTGATCGTGCTCGACCTGATGATGCCCACGGTCAATGGGCTCGACGTCTTGGATGAGCTCCGAGATGACGAGGCCACCAGGGAGGTTCCGATCCTGGTGCTGACCGCGGTCTCGATGGCGCGCGAGCACCGCGAATGCCTCTCCGGCGGAGCCGATATGGTCATGACGAAGCCTTTCGATCCGCAGGACGTTGCCGCCGCGGTCGAAACGCCTCCTGACGCACGAAGCGGGGCATGCGGGGGCCCAGGCCGGTACGCTGCCTGCATGAAGCCTGTCAGCACGACGATGCGGTACGGTCCGCGGGTGGTGCTGGTCTCGCTCCTGGTCTCCGCGCTGGCGATCCCCGCGGCTGCCTCGGCCGACGACGTGGCCCGGCCCGAGCGCGCGGCCGGGCTCGACGATTACCGGCCCGACGGCTTGATCAAGCTCTGTGGTCTCAGCACCGGCTGCGTGATCAATCCGCTGCCCAACCCGACACGCGGGAACAACGTCTACAACAACACCGGGCGCAGCCAGAAGGTGGCCGTGCGCATGGAGGACGGCGAAGGCGTGCGGTTCTGGATCGCGCTGCAGAACGACGGCGCGCTCGCGGACACGGTCACGGTCGATGGGTGCAGCGGTACGCCGAGGTTCGTCATCAACGCCGTGCTCGTGGGCAAGCACAAGCGACCCAGCGCGAGCGCCACGAAGATCACCAGGGCCTTCAAGCAGGGGACCGCCGACGTTCGATCTGGCGCCGGGACCGCAGAGCAAGCCCCGGTGGATCACGCTGAACATCGTGGCTCCTACCACCGCCGAGGGCGTCACGTATAAGTGCCCCGTCACGATCACCTCGCAGGGACAGCCGTCGGTCCGGGACACCGTCCTGACCGTCATGACCACCTTCTAGAGGATGACCACCTCGTCCCTGGACGCCATCGCCGGCCTTCCCCTGTTCTCCAAGCTTTCCACGCGGCAGCTCCGCCGTCTGCTGAAGGGGTCGGCCCAGGACACCTACGAGGCCGGCGTCACGATCGTCCGCCAAGGAGGCAGGAGCAGTAGCCTGTTCATCGTGGTCGAGGGCTACTGCCAAGGTCGAACGCGGCGGCCAGGCAGCTCAGCACGATCGGGCCGGGCGAGTTCTTCGGTGAGATCTCCATGATCGATGGGCGCGCTTCGTCTGCGTCGGTGGTGTCCGAGACCCCGATGGTCTGTGTCGTGATCTTCCAGGAGGGGCTCCGCAAGCTGGTCATGAAGGAGCCCGCAGCGGCCTGGCTCATGCTGCAGACGCTGGCGTCCCGGCTTCGCGGAGAATAGGCCGTTTCCGGGCGTCCGCCCCGAGTACCCTGCACGAGCCATGCCCACCGACCCGCGTTTCGAACCCATCGTGACGGAGCGTCTGCGGTCTGCGTCGCTCGCGACCGGAGGACGCCGCCAGGATCTCCGGCCTACCGCAGCTGACCCGCAGGTGCATCGCTACCAGGGGTGGGACCGCACCGATGTCGACGGTGTGCGCGAGGAGATCGAGCACATGGCGATCCCGAGAACCCGGCGCACCGGGCGGATGGGTGCAGCTGTCGGTCGAGGAGCTGGAGAGCGGACGGCTCGTGGGCGACGTGGGCCTGAGCCCGTCCGATCACGAGCCCGGCGTCATCAAGGTCGGGTACACGATGTCGCCTGCCTTCCAGGGGAAAGGACTTGCCAGCGAAGCGGTGACGGCCCTGATCGAGTACGCGTTCGACCGGCTGGGTGCCCCAGTCGTTCGTGCGTACGCGAGCGCAGAGAACATCCCCTCGATCCGATTGGCAGAACGCGTGGGGATGCACTTGGTTGAAACCATCGAGCATCGTGAGGGCGACCAGGTCTGGCACGGCGTTCGCTACGAGATCGAGAGAGCGGACGCGAACCGCCACCTGACAACTCTTGTGATAGTTCCCGGAAATAGGGTGATGGACGGAACGGTGGCACGGCGGTAGACTCCGGGTTGCGCAACGAGCCTTCCCCCTGGAAGCGCGGAAGGAGCGCTTGCCCTGATCCAGGTTCCTCACCAAGACGTGAGTGGTGAGCTGGCCACTCTGGTCGATCGCTACGGTGATGCCTTCGCGGTCGACCCTGCCCGCATGCGCGGTTCGCTGCTCGATGCCCTCGGAGATCTGGAGCCGGAAGTATCGCTGCTGGTCAGCGCCGCCGAAACCGGTATCACCGCTCATCTGATCGAGGCCCGCGGCGCAGGTAACGCCCCGAGCCTGTTCGGCGACCTGGCACAGCGGCTCGTCAGCGAACGTGGGCTGACACCTCGCGGCGCGCACTGGGTGGTCGACACGTGGGCGTGGGCGTTGGCGGTGGAGAGCCCGTCGACGAGCCGGCCCGGCATTGACGCCGGTCGCGACGCCGCGGAGCGTGCTCCCGCGGTGGAGGATGACGGCCCCGTTCACGCTCACGGAGCGGCCACCGTTCCGCCTCGCCGATCACGTCTTCTCGGTCGCGGTGCTGGCGTTCGTGGTCGCCACCGTGGCCACGCTTGGTGGTCCTGTCCCGCCCAGACGACTCGCCCAGGACAGCTCCGTTGGGCCGCCGGCCGCGCGCAGGTCGCCACCGCAGCCGTATCGGTACCCGCGGTGGAATCGTTGTCGCGAGGGAGGCGGTGGATCGACTCCTTGCCCTGGGGCTGACGGCCCAGGTCACCAGCGTGACCTCGGAAGACGTCGACCCCGGGCACCGTGGTGGAGCAGGATCCCGCGCCGGGAGCCTCCGTTCGGGACGGCCAGCGCGTGAGGTTGGTCGTCGCCGCGCCGATCGTCCGCGTCGGCAGGCCCGTGGACCTGACGTTCGAGCGGAGCCCAGACCACGGTGACGGTCACGTGGCGCCGGCCCGCCGAGGGATCCGAGGTCGATGGGTACGAGATCTGGCGCGACGGTGAGATGATCGGCACACGGCGAGCGGACAAGCGGACCTTCACCGATGAGGGCCTGGTGCCGGGCACATCACATCAGTACAGCGTGAGAGCCATCGGCGAGAACGGCACCGCGGCGCGCTCGCGCACCCGCAACGTCAGACTCCTCAGGCCGGTCGCTACACCTGATCCCGTCGTGCCTCAGGAACCGGTCGTCGTGGCTCCTCCGCCGCCGCCGAGCCGACCCCCCGCCACCGCCGGAACAGCTGTGACGCGCCCGACCCGCATTCTGTAACTAACAGCGCACCTCGCCCCTCGAGGCGCCCGTCATCCGAAAGGAACGCGCTCGATGCGTAAGACGCTCCCCTTCATCGCCACCGCACTCGTGTCGGTCATGATCACCGCCGGCATCATGCAGGCCTCGGCCGGCGCCCAGGTGGAGCCACTGTTGCGAGCGGTCGGCCGGCCATCCGCGTCTTCGGGCTCGGCCTGAGGATCGAGCCCTGCAACAGCTCGCCCAACAACGCGAACGAGTGGCATCGGTTCTCCCGATGCAGCCGGGACAACTTCACCGCCATGAAGAGAGTGGGCGAGCAGGCTGGACAAGTGCATGGCTATCTTCGAGGTCGGAGGTTCGAACCGACGATGTCTACGGTGACGCCTACGATCTATCAACCCAACCCGATCCGAACCAATCAGTCGACGAGGGCCTCGCACCGGCCGGCCCCTGGCCAGGGGACGTTCCTCATGAAGTGGAAGGGCGGCGCTAACTGTCCGAGGACGTGACGCGGGCGGCGAGCGACTTCGCCTGATCCAGCTTGGTGCGGTCCACGAACAGGCGGATGCCGTGTTCCCAGAGGGCGCTGAGGTAGCCCGGTTCCTTGGCCCACCAGACGACGCCGTCGGCCTCGAGCTGCTCGGCGATGCGGTTGGCGTGGTCTTCGGTGAACTGACCCAGGTAGACCGTTCGGACGTCGGGCGGAACGCGGTCGAGCCCCGGCATGGGCGGGCTTCAGTGACCGCCGCAGGCGCAGGCGCCGCCGCACGCGCAGCCCCCGCCACCGGCGGAGGGCCCGGGTGCGGCGCCGGCTGACCCCGAGGCGAACAGCGAGAACCGCCGGCGGACGCGGTCGCTTCCGCAGGACGGGCACGACAGGGCCGTGTCCACCTGCGACGTCATCGACCGCCGCTCTTCGAACGGGTGCTCACACGCCAGGCACACGTACTCGTAGGTCGCCATGGCTCCAGGATAGCCGCCGGGGCCGACCGCCTCCCGCAATCGACGCCTTGACACCCGAACATATGTTCGATAAGCTGTCGTAGTCGAAACCCGATCCTCCCCCGGAACGGTCGGTGCCATGGTTCGGCCCACCACCAGCACACAGGAGCTCATCGAGCGCGTGCAGGCATTGCACCGAGAGATCGCGGCTCGCCAGCGGGAGCTGCTCGATCTGCTGTCCCAGCTCGAAGAGCGCGAAGCCTGGGTCGATGACGGTGCTCACGACATGACGCAGTGGACGTCCATGCAGCTCGACGTCTCCCGGTGGAAGGCCGATCGCTGGCTCGACGCCGGCCGGGCATTGCCTGGGCTGCCGGCCACGGCCCACGCGCTCGAGCGAGGCGACCTGGGCATCGACAAGGTGGTCGAGCTGACCCGGTTCGCCGAGTTCGACGACGAGGATGCGCTGGTCGACTGGGCCCGCAACGTCTCCTCGGGCGCCATCCGCCGCGCCGCCGACGTCAAGGCAGCCGACCGCGACGATCAGGCCCACCACGACGCGCGAAAACGCTGGCTCGAGTGGCGTTACGCCGACGACGGCCGACGGTGGCTGCTCGATGCCGATCTTCCGTCGATCCAGGGCGCGGCCGTGGTCCGGGCATTGGAGCGCGTCGCGGCACATGTGCCCTCGCTCCCCGGAGAAGGATCCGAGTCGTTCGCCGGTGCTCGTCGCGCCGACGCGCTGGTCGCTCTGTGCTCCGCGCACCTGGCTTCCGACGAGGATCAGGACCGGGCCACGGTCGTGGTCCACGCCGACCTCGATGCGCTCCTCGACGCCGATGCCAATGCGGTGGTCGAGAACGGGCCGGTGATCGGCGGATCCACCGTCCGGCGGCTGCTCTGCAACGCCCGACTCCAGACCGTCGTCGAACGTCCCGATGGCGCGGTGGTGGGCCTCGGCGGATGTCCAGGGAGCCGTCGGCTTGGATGATGCGGCAGCTCAGGTATCGCGACGGCAGCTGCCGCTTCCCCGGGTGCGACGCCCGCCGTTACACGCAGGCCCATCACATCGAATGGTGGTCGCGCGGCGGCGTCACCGACCTCGACAACCTGCTGTTGATCTGTTCGTTCCACCACACGCTCGTGCACGAGCGAGGGTGGTCGATCACCGAACCGACGACGGTCAGCTCACATGGCACCGACCGGGCGGTGTCCGCTACCGAGCCGGGCCGGATCGGGGCGTGGCCTCGATCTAGGCGGTGAACCGAAGCTCGGCCTCCTCGGCGGGGTTGCCGACGAGGTCGACGACCGGCGAGGCCCCGGTGGGGTTCACCACGACCTCGTAGCCGGCGGCCCGGCAGCAAGGGCTCGCGAGGACGCAGGTGGACCGATCGGACCTTGCCGGTGACGCAGGGAACGGGCCTGCCGGCGCGGCCACGGCAGGTGCGGGAGACCGAGACGCGGTCACCGTCGGCCCGGCGGAGGACGACGTTGGAGGCGCGGACCCGGCGCACGGCCTCGTCGAACCCCACGCGCACCGGGCCGGTCGAGTCCGGTGAGCCTCGCAGCGAGGCCCGCGGCGCGGTGATGTCGGTGACGAACTCCGCGGTCACGCTGCGGTTGCCGTTCATCGTGATCGTGCAGGTCGGCGCGGTGCCGTGGCAGTCCCCGCCCCACCCGTGAAGTAGGCGTCGTCGTCGGGCACGGCGGTCAACGTGACGGTCGCGTCCGGGTCACGGTCTTCTCGCAGGTGCGCGCGCATCCGAGGCCTGCGGGCGTGCTGGTCACCACGCCGGCGTCGCCCTCGACGTCGAGGCTCAGCCTGCGGATCGTGAGGCGGGCCAGCGGTTCCGCTGAAGAGCCGATCCAGGTCGACGCGACCCTGGATGCCGGCGACGTGCCCATGGCTCGTGTACTGCCACATGACCCAGCCCTTGCCGTCCCAGTTCGCCCGCGGGCACCAGCGGCGAGGACACGCCCCAGTGCGCCACCCACAGCGGTGAGCCGTCGCGCGCGAGCCGCTTCGAGTCGCCGAAGCGCTCGAGCCAGCCGTACGGGCTCGTGTAGACCATGGCGGTCACACCGGTGAGCTCGCGGACCTCGGCGATCCAGCGGTGGGCCCAGGTCGTCATCTGGGTCTGGGTCAGGCCGTTGTTCGTCTCGATGTCGAGCACGGGCAGCAGCTCGCCGGGTCGCGGGTCGGTCCTGGCCACGAACCACTTGGCCTCGCGGACCGCGTCGCCCTTGGATCGGTCGGGACGGGCGAAGTGGTAGGCCCCCACCGAGATCCCGTTCGCCTTGGCCTGGGCGGTTGAACGCGAACGTCTGGTCGACGAAGTCGATGTCGTCGGTGGACTTGAGGTAGGCGAACTCCTTGCCCGTCTCGGCCACCCGGTTCCAGTCGATCTCGCCCTGCCAATGCGAGACGTCGATGCCGCGGATCACGGTGCCGGCGCGTGCACCGGTGGTCGAGCGACGCGCGAGCCCGGGCAGACGTGCGGCGTCTCCCGACGCCCCCGTGAACCCGTCCCGAGCCGGTGCGGCGCCGGCGGCGATCGCCGGCAGCGCCGCCAGCAGGCACGTCGCGACGATCGCCGCCGCACGGGCGAGAGCGGCGTCGTCGGGGGCGGATGGGGTCGGCAGGCATCGAGGGAAGGTCGTAGTGCGGGTCGGGAAGCTCGCAGGGTACCTCGGTTGCGCTCATCGGCGCCCGGAGCGCGTCACTGAAACGCTGGGCATCGACGAGGCTCGCTACGACATGAACGCCGCGAGCCGCTCGGCCTCGTCGTCGAGCGCCCGTCGTTCCGGTCGGGACAGGGTCCGGAGCGGAGCCAGCGAGATCGACGCCATCCTCGAACCGCCATGTGCCGGCCACCTGCCCATCGACCAGGAAGGTCGGGATGTGAGTGCGGGGTCTTGGTGTTGAAGACGCTCGGCCGTGAGCGGTTCGGGCAGGATCTGGGTCCGGCGCGCGTGCACCAGCAGCGTCGCATCCCACGTGGGCAGGAACCGCACCGGCGCGGGCGTGTCTTCGTCCGGCAGCGGCGCGCCGAGGAAGATCCACCAGCGTGCCCCCGGCTTCGTCGATGAACCGGCGAACCCGCATGCGCGCGAGGGCTGCGTCGATCGCCGACGCCGGCAGGCCGGCCCAGCTGGCGATGTCGCCGCGTGAGGCCGGGCCGAACGCGCCGAGGTAGCGCCGCACGAGCAGGTCGGATGCCGTCGCCGACTTCGTCCGCCGTGTTCGGGCCCACCCACGACTCGGCCAGGCCGTAGAGGTCGGCGCGGCGTTGCTCCCAGGTGCCTGACGGCGGCACGCGAACCAGGTCGACCCACAGGGACGCCCCATTCCACGTGGCGCTGTCCATGCCCAGTGCAGCCACGATCTCATTCCGCCGCTTGGGACCGTTCGCCAGGGAGCGCTCGCACACGAGCGGCGGCGCTTCGGATCGCAGGCTTCGCCAACCTGGTGGCGGGTCGCCCGCAACCACCAGTCGCGGCGAGCCGAGCGCACCGCTTCGATCACGGGCCAGTAGTCGCGCCGGCTCGACATGTGGATCGTGGTGCGCAGCATGGTGGCCTGGATCACGCGGCGCCGTTCCAACGATCGCGTGAGCTGATCCCGTTCGAATCCCTCGAGCCGCGACCACGCGCCGATGTAGGCCGACGGCGCGTACTGGGTCTGCAGCAGGCCCACCCGCTCGATCGCGGTGGTGAGCGGCACGGTCGATCGCCGCAGCAGCAGCTGGCGTTCCAGCAGAGCGAGTCGCAGCTCCCGCTCGGTGAGCGTTCGCGCCATCGATCGGAAGTCTGATGCTCCGCGGATGGCCGAAGGGGACGGCACGCCTAGAGTGCGGTCGATGTCGGGGACGCCGAGTGGAGCGATGCTTCAGAAGTCAGCCACAACGGTGCTGCTCACGCTGTGCACCGCGCAGTTCTTGATGGCGCTCGACTCCTCGGTCATGAACGTATCGATCGCCACGGTCGCCGATGACCTCGGCACCACGATCACCGGGATCCAAACCGCCATCGTCCTGTACACGCTGGTCATGGCGATGCTGATGGTGACGGGAGGCAAGGTCGGAACCATCATCGGACGGAAGCGTTCGATCGGGTGCGTCATCTATTGCTGTGGGTCGCTGACCACTGCACTTTCGCCCAACCTCGGCTGGCTAATCTTCGGGCTGGTCGTTCCTCGAAGGCGTCGGCGCGGCCCTCATCATGCCGGCGATCGTGGCTCTGGTCGCCGGGAACTTCCCGGCTCCCGCGCGGCCTCGCTCCTACGGACTCGTCGGCGCCGCCGGGGCGATCGCGGTCGCGGTAGGACCGCTCATCGGCGGCCCTGCCACGACCTACGCCTCATGGCGCTTGGTGTTCGCGGGCGAGGTGCTCATCGGAGCCGGCATCGTCTTCATGGCTCGCACGGTCGCGGACGCGCCGAGCGAGGAGCAGCCTCGCCTCGACTGGCTTGGTTCGGTGCTCTGGGCGGGGGGCATGGGCCTGATCATCATCGGCGTGCTCCGATCATCGGAGTGGGGGTGGATACCCCCCCCGACGGTGCACCCTCGGTCCTCGGGATGTCGCTCGTGGTGTGGTTCGTCCTGGCCGGGCTCGCCCTGATCCTGCTGTTCATGTGGCACATCCGGCGCCGCGAAGCCGCCGGAGCCGATCCCTCGTCAGCCCAGGTCTGTTCGCCAACCGTCAGATGACGGGCGGACTCCGATGTTCTTCTTCCAGTTCCTGGTGATGATGGGCCTGTTCTTCGCGATCCCGCTGTACCTGTCGGTGGCGCTCGGCCTCTCGGCGATCGACACGGGACTCAAGCTCTTGCCGTTGTCGCTCACGATGTCCTCGCCGCCGCCGGGGTACCCAAGCTGTTCCCGAAACCGCCCCCCGGCGTGTGGTCAACATCTCGCTCGTCGTCGTCGTCGTCGGCATCGTGTGGCTCTTCACCGCGATGGACGTGGACGCGACCGCGTCGATCGTCACAGGCCGTGCCGCTGCTCGGGCTCGGCTTCGGAGTCTCGCCTCGCAGCTGGGCGCCATCACGGTGTCGGCGGTCACCGACGAGCAGAGCCTCGAGGTCGGTGGTCTGCAGAACACAGCGAACCTCGGCGCTTCGCTCGGTACCGCGCTGGCCGGCTCATCCTGATCGGAAGCCCTCACGTCGTCGTTCATCAGCGGCATCCAGGAGAACCCCGACATCCCCGACGAGGCCAAGAACCGATCGACCGTGGAGCTGGCCGGTGGCATCAGTTCGTCTCGGACGCGGACTGGAGGCCGGACTGGAGCGAGGCAGGTGTTCGACGAACGAGGCTCAGGCAGGTCACCGATGAGAACGAGAACTGCGCCGCGCGTTGGAGGCGGCCATACCAGCCGTCGCCCTCTGGACCATCGTCTATCGCCCTGTTCTTCTCCGGCGGCATCCCGTCGACGCCCGTCGGACGCGAGAGCGGACGCGAGCCCGTAGGTCAGCGTTCGGGCCACCGGCGTCCCCGGGCTCGACCGAGGCGACCGAGATGCGCCGGCCCACCGCCAGCAGCACGATGAGTGCCACGAACCCGATCGCGAACGACGCGCCGATGCCGGTCGCGAGCGGTGCATCGACGGCGGTGGCCAGCGCCACGGCACCGCCGCCCAGACCCGCGCCGGCCGCAACGCCCAACACGTCCATGAGCAGCACCGACGACAGCTCGCTCGATTCGCGGCCCGGCCTGGCGGTCCGCATCACGGCCAGGGGGATCGTGGGGAAGGCGATGCCCATGCCCAACCCGACGAACGCCCACCCCACGTAGGCGACCCAGAGTGGAACCTGGACCCACAGGGCGCTCGCCACCAACACCTGGCCCAGCATCGTGGCCCCGGTGCCGATCGTGAGCAGGCGAGCCAACGGCATCCGGTCCGCCCTGCCCGACTGCCAGGCACTGCCCACCGCCCACGTGATGCTGGCCCCGGTGATGGCCAGCCCGGCGATACCCAGCGACAGGTCACGCACGTCGGTCAGCATCAATGTGAGGAAGGCGTCCATAGCCAGGAATCCGGCCGAGAGCAGGAACGCCGAAGCCGCCGACGCCGGAGGGCCGGGCACGGCCTGGAACGTCCCGGCCGGCACGATGCGTCGCAGCGCCGGGATGCCGATCACCAGACCTGCGACCGTCATCGCGATCGTCCATGGTTCGATGATCGTGAGCGAGGTGAACACCAGGCCCGCACCCACCATCAACTGCAGGGGCCAGCGATTGGACAGCTCGTCCTCTTGAGGCTCGGGCGGCGGCACCAGGTCGAGCGCAGGCGTGATGAGCAGCCACCCCACCACCAGGACCGGGATCGGCGCCATGAACGCGTACCGCCACCCGATCGTGCTGGCGATCAGGGCTCCGATCGGCGGTCCCACCACCCCCGGCAGGATCCACATCGAGGCCAGGAGCGCCATGACCCTGGGACGCAGCCGGTCGGGATAGGTCTTGGCGACCGTGCCCAGCGACAGCGCGTACAGCCCGCCGCCGCCCGCTCCCTGCAGGAACTGGCCGATCAGCATCACGGGCATCGCGGGTGCCGTCGCCGACACGATCAACCCCGACGTGAAGGTGAGCAGGATCGGTGCCAGCGTCGCGCGCGCTCCGAACCGATCCAGAGCCCGGCCCGCGATCGGGATCGCGGCCAGCGTTGCCAGGCTCGAGACGGTGAAGACCAATCCGTAGAGCTGCACCATGCCCAGGTCACGCCTGATGTCGGGCAGGATCGTCGCCACCACCAGGACCTGGATCGCCACGAGGGCTTCGAGCAGCAGCAATCCAGCGGTCAGTCTGCCCCGGCGACCTCGGAAGACCTCCCGCCAGCGCGGCGCGCTCAGTCCGGCGTCCAGGACTGGGTCCCTTCCTCCCGGACGCCGGCGTAGCCGGGCTGGATCACGTCATGGATCGTGTCGACACGTTCGTCGAACGGCAGGAACGCCGACTTCATCGCGTCGACCGTGAGGCGTTCCAGGCGCTCCAGGTCCCAGCCGAACGCATCGACGCAGCGACTCATCTCGTTGGAGACGGACGTGGACGACATCAGGCGGTTGTCGGTGTTGAGCGTCACGCGGAAATGCAGCTCGGACAGGAGCCCGATCGGATGCTCGGCGATCGAGTCCGCGGCACCCGAGTGCACGTTGGACGTGGGGCACAGCTCGAGCGGCACCCGGCGGTCGCGCACCAAGGCGGCGAGACGCCCCAGCGCCGGACCGTCGGCTGTCTGCTCGATGTCGTCCACGATCCGTACGCCGTGGCCCAGCCGTTCGGCGCCGCAGAGCTGCAGCGCCTCCCAGATCGACGGCAGACCGAACGCCTCACCCGGCGTGGATCGTGGAGTGGAAGTCCTCGCGCATCACGTGATGGAACGCGTCGAGGTGCCGCGTCGGTGGGTAGCCGGCCTCGGCGCCTGCGATGTCGAACCCGCACACCTCGCGATATCGCCATCGGACGGCCAGCTCGGCGATCTCCACGCTGCGCGCCGCCGTCCGCATGGCCGTGAGGAGCGTCCGCACGCGGATGGGGCGGTGCACCACCTCGGACCTCGCTGCCTTGGCGGAACCCCTCCTGCACGGCTTCCACCACCTGTCGAGGGAGAGCCGCGTTCCAGGTGCAGCTCGGGCGCGAACCGGACCTCGGCGTACACGACGCCGTCGTCGGCAAGATCCTCGGCGCATTCCCGTCGCGACGCGCATGAGGGCCTCGCGCGGTCTGCATGACGCCGATCGTGTGCGCGAACGTCTCCAGGTACAGGACCAGGTCCTTGCGGTCGGCGCCGCGGGTCATCCACGTGGCCAGCCCTCGGGGTCGGTGGTGGGCAGGGCGTCGTACCCGACCTCGGCGGCGAGCTCGACGATCGTCGACAGGGCGCAGGCCACCGTCCAAGTGGTCGTGCAGCAGGACCTTGGGATGCGGGCGATCGCATCCGCGGTGGCGGGGGGGCTCATGGGCGGCCATCCTACGGTTCGCCGTGCGGGTCATCGTCTGGGGCAACAGCTTGGGCGCGCAAATCGTTGGAGCCGATACTTCGGACGGGCCGACTCCGACTGGAGGCAGCGAACGATCTCAGGGAGGCCGACCATGCCCGCCATCACCGTCGACGACATACTCACGTTGCCACGCATCCCCGAACCCGACCCGGCATCCCGACAGCGCCCGGTGCAGACCGTGACCACCGCTCCCGAGCGGCTTCGAAGGCGAAGGCTTCCCCGTGCGGCGCGCGTTCGCGGGCGTCGACCTGGCCGACCTGGACCCCTTCATCCACATGGATCAGATGGGTGAGGTGGAGTACGCGCCCGGCGAGCCGAAAGGGACGCCGTGGCACCCGCACCGCGGGTTCGAGACCGTCACCTACATCATCGACGGCACGTTCGAGCACCAGGACTCCAACGGTGGGGGAGGCTCGATCACGAACGGCGACACCCAGTGGATGACGGCGGGCGCGGGCATCCTGCACATCGAGAAGCCGCCGGAGGCCCTCGTTGCGAGCGGCGGCCTGTTCCACGGCACGCAGCTGTGGGTGAACCTCCCCAAGGCGCAGAAGTGGGCCCCGCCGCGCTACCAAGACCTCCGCGCGGGCGAGGTCTCGCTGCTGAGCTTCGATCGACGGCGGCGTGCTGCTGCGAGTTATCGCCGGAGAGCTCAGCGGCCACGCCGGTCCGGGCGTCACCTACACGCCCATGACCATGGTGCACGCAACGCTGTCCCCGGGCGCTCGCCTGGATCTTCCGTGGGATCCAGGCTTCAACGCGCTGGCTTACGTGCTGGCGGGCGATGGCTCTGCGGGGCCGGACAGCCGGCCGGTGACGACCGGCCAGCTCGTCGTGTTCGGCCCTGGCGATGCCGTGCGAGCTGCAGGCCGCTGCGGCGCAGAGGTCGCAGACGCCCGAGCTCGAGGTCCTGCTGCTCGGCGGGCGGCCCATCGGTGAGCCGGTCGCCTGGTACGGCCCGTTCGTGATGAACACCCGAGACGAGCTGCAAGAGGCCTTCGACGACTTCCAGGCCGGGCGCCTGGGCACGATCCCCGCGGCCCACAACACCCCCGACGAGATCATCGAGGGTTAGCGGTGGGCCGGGCCTTGCGCCCGGCTCTTCACCTCTCCCCGGCTAGCCGCCAGGCACCCGAGGGTCGTGCTGGGTTCTCGGTCAGTGGCGGGTCTTCAGGCCCGTCACGAGCATCTCGCAGATGTCGTCCTGGAGGCCGAACCGCCGCTGCGAGGTGACATCGATCGTGAAGTCCTTCGGATCCACGGTGCCCGTAGTGATCACCGTGCCCGAGAACCACGTCATGCTGGGCGGACGCGATGTTCCTCCCTGGTCGTACGCGATGCCCGACCTGCCGTGTTGCAGCACGGTGGCGGTCCCGCTGCGGTGGTAGGCGATCGTGGTTCCGCCCACCTCGAACGGGAGCGCGGCCCCGTTCTCGCGGCTCAACACCACGTCGAATCCACCGGTGAGGTGCTGGGCGATCATCCTCCCGGTGCGGTCGTACACGGTCGTGAGGGTCCTGCTGCCGCGTTCCTCCCACAGCACCGGGAACGGGCACACGTCCGGGAGCACGAAGCCGGGCAGCATCGCCAGCTCCACGGTGGTGACGGTCGGACCGCCGCGAGCCTGCGCTGCAGGCGCGAACAGCACCAGGGCGCAGAGGCACGACACCGCGATCGCGAGGGTCCGACGCATGAGCAGATGGTCTCATCGAACACGGGTTTTGCCCATGCCCTCCGCTGCTAGCGTCGGTGTCGATGTCCGCCCCCACCATCGTGCAGACGCCCGTCCACCGCAGCCGCGGGATCGTGGCGTTGTCCCTCGTGACCGTGATCTGGGGACTAGTGCCGCTGGTCTTCAAGGAGACGGACATGCCCGTGCTGGCGTTCGCCACCTACCGGCTGTGGATGGGCGTACTGGTGTACGCGGTCGTGTTCGCCGTCACGGGACGCCGGGTGTCCTGGCGCACGCTGAAGCTCTGCGCGCTCGGCGGTGTGTTCTTCGCATGCGACGTGGCGCTCTCGTTCGCGGCCTTCCGGCTCACCAGCGTTGCGAACGCCACGATCATCGGAGCGCTGGCTCCGGTGTTCATCACGTTGGGAGCCGCACGCTGGTTCGGCGAGCGAGTGGGGCGCCGCGACCTGTTCATGGTGGCGGCCTCCTTCGCCGGCGTGGCGCTGGTCGCGCTCGGCTCGCGCGGCTCCCCCAGCTGGGATCCGCTCGGCGACGCGTTCGCACTGGCGAGCGTCGTCAGCTGGACCTGTTACTGGCTCTTCTCCAAGCGCGCACGAACCTCGTCCGCCACCCCGGTGGGAGCGCTCGAGTACATGGCCAGCGTCATGACCGTCGCCGCCGTGGTGATGACCGGGCTCGCGTTGGTCTTCGGCCAGTCGCTGGCGCTGCCAACCAGGGCGGACTGGGGTTGGATCTGGCTGGTCACGATCTTCCCCGGCTTCATCGGTCACTCCCTGGTGTCGTGGTCGCACCGGCACCTGGAAGCCTGGCTCGGATCGCTGATCATCCAGTGCATGCCGGTCGTCGCGACGGCCGCCGGCGTGCTGCTCCTGGATGAACGACCGGGCCCGGTCACGATCGTCGGCATGATCGTGGTGGTGCTGGCGACCGGCGTCATCCTCGCGAGCTCGCGTCGCCGCGATCGCACCGAGCCCCGGATCGAGACGTTCGAGGAACCGGAGACGCCCGCCCCGGCCGGTTAGTCGCGCGCGAACGGCTCCACGGGCAGGCCGGCGTCGCGCCAGGCCTCGAACCCCCCCACGATGTCGGTGGCCCGGTGCAGCCCTAGGTCCTGCAGAGACGCCGCCGCCAGGGACGAGCTGTACCCCTGGCGGCAGAACACGATGATGCGGGTGTCGTGGTCGGTCACTTCCGGCTGGTGCCACGGGCTGGCCGGATCGAGGCGCCATTCGAAGACGGTGCGATCGATCACGAGCGCGCCCGGCACGACGCCTTGGGCCCGTCGATGCTCGTCCGTCCGCGTGTCCACGATCACCGCGCCCTCGAGCTGTTCGGCGGCCGCCTGCTTCGCGTCGATGCGGACGAGGCGCGCCCTCGCAGCCTCCAGGAGCTCTTCGACGGTTCGAGGTTCGCTCATCCGGGACCAACGCTAGCGCACCCGAACTCGCTCACGCTTCTCGTACAGGTTGTGCCGGCCCCGGCCGATGCAGACGGGGTGAAGCTCTCCATGGTCTTGGCGATCGGATGGCTCGCGGTCTGGGCTCTGGTGTTCGTGATCTTCGTGGCCCGCCGGGTGGGCAGGCGAGCCATGCTGCGGTCGCGCTATAGCGCCGCCGCGGTGCCGGCAGGTCTGGGCCTCCCGTGGCGAGCGCTGGCACCGTTCGCACTAGTGGTGGCCGCTGGCGCATGCCTGTTGATGGCGGTCGGCCAATTCCGGCTGGATGAAGCGCCGACGCAGGGCACCGTCGTGTTGGCGATCGACGTTTCGGACTCCATGGATGCCACCGACGTCGAGCCCAACCGGCTCGAAGCGGCCAAGGATTCCGCCACGTCGTTCCTGTCTCGACTGCCCGGTGGGTTTCGCGTGGCGGTCGTGACGTTCGCCGGTTCGGCACAGACGCTCGCCGAGCCCGGAGGCGATCGGAACGACGCAGCGGAGGCGATCGAAGGGCTCGGGTTCAGCAGGGGCACGGTGATCGGTGATGGTCTGACGACGTCGCTCGACGTGATCGAAGCGGACTGGCAGGCGGCGGGCGTGCGGCCGGCGGCTGTGATCCTGCTGTCTGACGGGGCCGACACCGGTAGCATCGTCCCCCCGGCGGAGGCCGCCGCGCGCGCCTCGAGGTTGACCGTCCCCGTCTTCACGGTCGCGATCGTCGGTGACGGTTCCGACAAGGGCTCGGACACGCGGCTGCTGCAGCAGATCGCCACGAGCACCGGCGGCGGATACGAGACGGCGTCGACGGCGGGCGAGCTGAGTGAGGTTTACGACTCGTTGGGGACCAGGCTGTCCACGCAGCTCGCGGTCGGAGGCTCGGTGGTCCTGCTGCTCGCGCTGGCCGCGGTGCTGGCGATCGGGGCGATCGTGCTGTTCCTCTCCACCGGGCGGGCGATGGGTCCGCGACGGCGTTAGGCGTCGTGCTCGGCGAGGCCGCTGGTCACTCGGAGCATCCGGGTTCCTGGACGGTGACCGCCGACCACCATCGCAGCAGCATCGGCGCAACGATGTTCGCCATGGCGTCCTCGTTGCCGAGCGACGGATGCACGCCATCGAAGGACAGATCCTCCTCCCTCACCAGACCGGCCCAATCTGCGAGCGCGAGGTTGCTGCGGGACGCTACGGCCTGCCGGATGACGGTGTTGATCTCGTCCATGTTCACGACGACCTCCGGCGGACCCTTCACGGTTTGCCACAGCACGAGAGGCACATCCTTCAATGCGGTCAGGATCTGCCGGGCGTGATCGCGGAAGGCGGTGACCGACGCATCGTTCGTGCCTAGCTCCACCACCACGACGTCGTCGGATGCCGTGCCGATGGTGTCAGCGATCGCGACGCCGGATAGGGACGACCGGCCGTTGACGGCGTCGAACGCGATGCTCCATCCGGGGAGCTGGGCCGACATGGAAGGTTGGCTCGCGAGCAAGATGGAATCGCCGATCATGGTCGCCTGCGGTCCGTCCGCCCGAACCGTTTCGGCGTCCGGGAGCGTAAGCCACTTCTGGGACTCGCTGCCGCGGACCGTGTAGAGCACATCCCGGTCCGGGTTCGTCACGATCTGGTTGCCATCGCCCACACCCACGCTCTGCGCCCCCTCGGGTAGCCGCTGGACCGTCGTCGCGAATCCTCCTCCGAGGTATCGGCGTTCCTTGGCGCTGCCGGCGTTCGTCACGATCTCGGGTGCCGCGGCGGCGCACCGGTAGCCCACGATCCGGGTGCGCGGGATGCATCTCCCGCTGGGGCCCTGGAAGACGATGACCGAGTCGGAGCCCTGGCGACAGACTGGCGAGGGGGAGCGGTTGGGAACATCGGAGCACGCGGGTGCCGCGACTGCGGCAACCACCGTTGCGAGGGCGGCCGCCATCGAGGGGCGCCGCGGGATTCGCCAACGAAAAAGGGGGAGCGTGAACACGCCTCAGCGAGCCTAGGTGCCCATCGAAGCCGACGCAACGGAACTCGGCGAACGCGCCAGATCGACCATCGAAAGGCTCACGGCTCAGGGTGGGCGGGGGATAGACCGAAGAAGGAAGGAGAACAACGGGCCGGGGAACGGCCGGAACAGGAGATGGCGGAGTGAGCGGTGGGTTCGTGCTGGTGGCGTTGCGTACCAGGCGCACCATGTTCATGGTCTTGATGGTGGCGTCGGTCGCTGCCTTCTTCGCGGTGGGGTCATTCGCTTCCAAGGCTCTGGTGCAGAGCGAGGCCGACGCCCAGGCCACCGCGAAGGCTTTGGCCATCGCCGGCGTCGCCTCGGTGCTCGAGCCGGAGGATGTCGCAGGGCCCATCGAGGGCGAGACGAGCAACGACCTTCTCGACCGGTTGCGCAGGGGCGTGTTGGCCGACGGCACGGTGTTCCGGATCCGGGTCTGGTCGCCGGAAGGCACGCTGCTGTTCTCCACCGACGCCGCCGACGCCCAGGATGCGCTGGGGGACCTTCCATCGATCGGCATCGCCACCAAAGGGGCGGGCCGGCCCGTTTCCCGTTCCGTCGACGCTGAGGTCTTCGAGACGTACGTGCCGCTGCGCCTCGGGGGCGGCGACGCGCTGGGCGCCGTCCAGGTGGATCAGGGCTACACGCCCATCGTGGAGAAGGCCGCCTCTCCGTGGGGGCTGCTGCGCACCGTCGCGATCGCGGTCGGTGTGTTCTGCCTGTTGCTGGCGATCATCGCGACGCTGCCGATCGGGTTGGCGCGAAACGGCGGGTTCGTGGCGGCCAAGCGGCCGAGGGCTGCCATGCGCCGTTCGAAGAAGGCCAAGGTCGCGAAGTCCGGGGGTTCGGCCCGAGAGGTCGCCAAGGCGCAGGCCCGCGCCGTCCGAGCGGAGTCTGCGCGGGAGGAGATGGACGCACAGCTCGCTCAACTGCGGACCCAGATCGCCAACACCGACGAGCATTCGGGCCGCCGTATCCGCGAGCTCGAGTCACAGCTCGAGGAAGCCCTTGAACGCGAGGAGCAGTCGCGTGTGGCCGAGACCCGGGTCCGCCAGCTGGAGGTCACGATCGACGAGCTGCGAGCTGCAGCGGCATCCGCAGCCGATGCCCCGAAGGGTGCCGATCCGGCCGAGCTCGAGGCGGTGCGGGCCGAGCTGGCCGAGGCGAAGGAGCGAGCGGCGCAGGGTGAGCGACTGGCGCAGACCGCCGACCAGACGCTCCTGGGGTTCGAGGCTAAGGTCCAGGAATTGGAAGGAGCGGTTGCGACCGCTCGCTCACAGGCAACGGAAGCCACTACGAAGCTCGAGGTCATAGAGGCCGAGGCCGTGGAGCGCGTGACCCAGCTCGAGCGAGAAGCAGAACGGTCCGGTGCCGTGGATGCCAACGCCTCGTCGCTGATCGGTCAGCTCGAAGGCCAGCTCATTGAGGAGCGCGGCCGGATCGCGGAGCTGGAGACCCAGCTGGAGCGGGTTGCCTCACGAGCCGACCACGCGCAGGGGTCGACCGACCAGACCGAGCGCCGTGCTGCCGATCGCGACGTGGAGATGGCCGCGGCCCAGATCCGAACCAGCGAGGCGGAGCGCTCGTCCCGCAAGGCCCAGGAACGGGCGGCGGAGGCCGAAGCGCGCGTCGCAGCCCTCGAAACCGAGATCGAAGCGCTGACCGAGCAGGCCACCCAAGACGACCGGACCCGCAACGAGCTCGAAGCGCGCGCCGTCCGAGCCGAAGAGATCGCCGAGACCCTCGGCGCCGACCTGACTGCCGGCACGACCCGGCTCACCGAATCCGATGAGCGGATCGCGGGATTGGAGAAGGAGCTTTCGCTCGCCGCCTCGCGCGCGGAGCGCGCCGACGAGCTCACGAGGACGGTCGAGGAAACGTCGGCCCGCGAACGCGACCTACAAGACCTGCTCGCCGACGCGCAAGCGACCCTCGAGCATGTGCGCGCCGACGCCGACGCCGCCGAGCAGGCACTGCGCGAACAGTCGGCGGCCTACCTGGAGACCGCAGTCGAGCAGGCGCGCGCCGAAGCTCTGGAGGAGCGGTCGGCGCTGGTTGCCCAGCACGAAGCCGCGATCCAGCTCGCCGCCCGGGAAGCCGACGCACGCGTGGCCCGCGCCGGAGAAGAGGCCGCTGCCGAGGCCCAGGCTGCAGCCGAGCACGCCCGGACCGAGGCCCGGTCCAGGCTCGCCGCTCTCGAAGCCGAGCTGTCCGAAGCCGATGCCCGCGCACAGACCTTCGAGGCTCAGTTCGCCGAACAGGCCGAACAGATCGCATCGGCGCATGCGGCCGTCGCAGAGGCGGATGCGCGTGCGGAGGAGGCTGGCTCGCAAGCCGATCAGGCGCGCGCGGAACTGGGCGAGGCCACCGCGGCTGCAGAAGCCGCGCAGGAAGCGAACACTGAGTTGCAAGCCAGGATCGAGGACGTGGAGCTCCGAGCCGCCGAGGCCACGGAGTCGGCCCAGGCATTCAAGGTCGAAGCTGAGGAAGCTCGAGCTGTCGCGGAGTCCGCCAGCGCCGAAGCCGCCGCCGCGGTCGGGAAGGCCCAGACCGAGGCCGCAGCCGCCGTCGACGAGGCTCGTCGCGGGGCGGTCGAGGCCGTGCGTCGCCAGGGTGGCGGCGCCTCGGACGACCAGCCCGATGGATCGTCGAGCGAGGACACGGCCGTACTGCAGCGCACCATCGCCGAGCTGGAAGGCCAGGTGGAGCAGATGTCCGAACGGCTCCGCCACGCCTATTCGCAGGCCGAGTCCGTCCAAGCGGCGTTCGCCACCGCGCGCAACACCGGCGAGCTGCCTTCGAGCGCGGATCCCGAGGTTCGGGCACTGACGCAGGAGGTCGATAGTCTCCGCCACCGCCTCGGCGAGTCGATGGCCTCGAATGCCGAGACCGAGGCCGACGGCGACCCCGCTCCCGACGGCGACCCCGCTCCCGACGGCGACCCCGCTCCCGACGGCGACCCCGCTCCCGACGGCGACGCTCCGGCCGTCGGCGTCGAACCCGAAATCAAGCCCGAGCTGAGCCTCCGATCGCGCCTCGCCAACGCGGCGGCCCGCAAGAAGCAGCGCGGGGACGAAGACGGCAGCGCGAGCGGCTTCTAACCCGCAACGCTATCCAGGGCCGCGAACAGTCTCTGGACCGGCCCTTTCAGTCCGTGCTCTTCGGCCAGCGCGGAGGCCGCGTCGTCCCATCGATCGCCCGTCCAGACCTGAAGCTCGGCTCCCACGTTGATGGGGACGAGTCGCTGCATGTCGGCCAGGTAGTCTGCGGCCCCCAGCAGGCGAGCTCGCACCGCGGGCTTTCCCTTCAGCGGACCGGGCCGCGGACTGGTGCCGGCGGCGTCGGCGAGCATCGCGTCGATGTCCGGGTAGGCCTGCACCAGCGCGCGAGCGGTCTTCTCACCGACGCCGTGCACGCCGGGCAAGCCGTCGGAGGGGTCGCCGCGTAGGATCGCGAACTCCGCGTACCGGGACGACGGGACCTCGTACTTCTTCAGCACAGCCGGCTCGTCGAACTCGTGCAGCTCGCTCACGCCTCGCAGGGTATAGAGCAGGCGGATCGGCGGCGGGTCGTCGCGCACCAGCTGCAGCAGATCGCGGTCGCCGCTGACGATCTCCAGCAGATCATCGTGGTCGGCGGCGGCGCAGAGCGCCCCGATCGCGTCTTCTGCTTCCCAGTCGGGCGCATGCGCCTGCGGCATGCCGGTGAAGTCCAACACCTCGCGCAGCAGCGCGAACTGCGTCGTCAGGTCCTGAGGCTCGTCGGGTCGTTCGGCCTTGTATCCCGCGTAGATCTGCGTGCGAGCCATCGGCCGCCAGTCGTGATCGTAGACGTGCGTCACCTCGTCGGGACGACGGGAGACCAGCAGCCGGCTCACCATGTCGAGGTAGCCGTGCACCGCACCGACAGGGCTTCCATCGGGTGCGAACACCCCTGGCTCGCGCATCGCGAAGTACGCCCGGTACACCATGCTCGACACATCCAAGAAGAGTCGATGCATGCGGCAGAGCCTAGCCGGGCTCAGGAAGGCTCAGGCCACGGAAGCTGGTACGCGGCCAGGAGGTCGAGGTCGCCCGGTGAGTTCCCCGACTCGGTGAAGTAGCGGGCGAGCTCGCTGCGGTGCTGCGTCCCGTGGTTCACGACGTGGGCGACGACCAGCCACCGCGGCTCTCGGGGGTCGCCGTCCGCAAGCGGCTCGTTCAGTCCCGCTTGATCCAGGGACTCCACGTAGCTCCGGAGGCGGATGTCCTCCTCGAGGCAGAACGCATGGATCGCCGCCAGGTCGTCGAGCACGAACCCGTGGTCCCAGACGTAGGTCTGCCCGACGTCGTTTCCGATGCAGCCCTCGCGCCAGCTCCAGTCGACGTCGACGAGGTGCCGGAGCGTGTCGAACGCGCTGCCGTGATCGAGGACGCCGGGCCGACGGAGCTCCTCGTCCGACAGGTCGGAAGCCGTCGTCAGGATCCGATCGTTCGCCCATGCGTGGAACCGCACGAATGCCAGCAAGCTATCGCCGTCCATCCGCCAATGCTAGATGGTGGCCTCGTTCGCCGGGCGCGAAAGACGGGTCGACCGCTACGACGGTCGGGGAGCATCTCCGTTACCTGTTCGCTGTTCGACACGTCCAGCAGGATCCTGTGGGTCACGCGACTCCCCTCGCGCTCTGAGAGCGAGGTAGCCTCATCTCCAACCCGCCACGCCTCCCGCTTGCTCGACCCATCTGCGCATCTGCGGTCCTCGCGCCTCCTCCAGGGTCTTCACCTTGACATAGCGGCTCCGATCGGTGGTTCCAAGCGGCGGCGGAGGGTCGAACTCCGCGCCGCCGAAGAAGACGACGTTCACGGAGACGTCGTAGGCGACCATCTCGATGATCCAGCCGAGTTCCGGTAACCCGTAGTACGCCTTCTTCCACTTGACGGCATATCGAAGTCCGGGGATCGCCTCGCGGATCGATCCGTCCAACCGCTCGACGATCGGATGCAGATCCGGCATCACGCTCCGGATCCAATCCTCGATCTCGGCGTGGCTCTCGGATGGCACGGGCGGTTTTCGGGTTGTGATCGGCTTGCGCGCTTTGTCCATCGCACGTTGCCCCTCTCTGGCCGGAACGCGCGTCCAACAGGATCGTGTGGGTCACGCCGGGCAGCGTAGCTGTTCTATCGAGGGTCGCAGTTCGGTGGACGGCTCACGCCTGCGCTAGGGTCCGATCGTGAACGACGACGGTTACTTCGACGAGCGCATCGCCGCGACCTACGACGAGTCATCGGCGGAGATCTCCGATGCGTCATCCGTCGATCCGGTCGTCGATTTCCTCGTGGAGAGGGTCGGCGGTGGACGGGCACTCGAGCTCGGGATCGGGACCGGCCGGATCGCGCTGCCGCTCGCACAGCGCAGGGTGCCGGTGCACGGCATCGAGCTGTCGAGGGCTATGGCTGCGAGGTTGGCGGCGAAACCCGGCGGCGAGGACGTCGGGGTCACGATCGGCGACTTCTCCACGACCACCGTGAGCGGGACGTTCTCGCTCGCCTACCTCGTGTTCAACACGATCATGAACCTGACGACGCAGGAGGCGCAGGTCATGTGCTTCCGCAACGTGGCGGCACACCTCGAGGCGGGTGGTCGATTCGTCGTCGAGGTCATGGTCCCGGAGCTGCGTCGGCTACCGCCGGGCGAGACCTACCACGTCTTCCAAGGCGGGGAGGACTACTGGGGCATCGACGAGTACGACGTCGCCAACCAAGGGCTCGTGTCCCATCACCTCGATATCGGGGATGGCAACCTTGAGCGCTTCTCCATGCCATTCCGGTACGTGTGGCCCGCAGAGCTCGATCTGATGGCGCAGATGGCGGGGTTGTCGCTTCGCGAACGGTGGAGCGGATGGCAGGGCGAGCCATTCACGAGCGAGAGCCGGCAACACGTATCGGTCTGGCAACGATCCGAGCCGTGACCTGAGGCGGTCAGATCCGCTCGATCACGCGCGGCTGCATCCGGGGCCCGTACCTCGGCGCGTCGATGCCACCCGCCTCCAAGAGTCGCTGCACCCGGCCCCGATGTCCCCGGTAGGGCTCGAGCAGCTCCAACATGCGTTCGTCGGTGCCGCGCGGCTCCCCGGCCAGGGCCCACGACACCAGGTGAGGGAGGTGGTAGTCGCCCACCGACACTGCGTCGGGGTCGCCCAACGCCAGCCGGGAGACCTCGGCGGCGGTCCACGCGCCCACACCGGGGTACGTTGTCAGCTGCTCGCGAGCCATCTCCGGCGGCAGCGAAGCGAGTCGTTCGATCGCCGGCGCGTGCGCGCAGAGGTTCCGGAGCACCTCGGCGCGCCGGCGTTCCACGCCGAACGGATGGAACGTGTGGTACGGCATCGTGGCGATCATGGCGGGATCGGGAGGGAGCCGGAGGTCCTCGACCGGACCCGGTGCGGGTTCGCCGGTGGCCAGCGTCATCCGGCGGTACGCACGGCGAGCCTCCAACCCGGTGACCTTCTGCTCCAGCACGGCCGGGACCAGGGCCTCGACCATGCGCTCGGTCCGAGTGAGACGCACGCCCGGAAGACGACGACGCAACCGTCGCAATACGTCATGGACGGGGTCGAATCCTCGGTCGTCATCGGTGACTCCCGCCACGTCCGGCGCCCGCTCCAAAGCCCACGCGGCCCCCGGCCCCCAGGCGGTGGCCACGACGGCCGCCGACGACCGATCCATCGCCAGGTGCAGGGTAGCGGGACCGTCGGGCGTTCGGGTAGCGCGCCACGCTTCATCGCCGCCGATCCGCATCGCGGGGTCGCCGGTGCCGCGCCGCAGGGGGAACAGGGTCCGCGTCAGGTCGATCGGGCCGGGCGTGGGGATCGAGCGAACCTGCGCATCGTCCATCGGCGCCCAGCCTATCGATGCACGTCCGCGGTATCGTGCCGCGATGGTGGCTGAGGAGAACCGCACGGCCAACCTCCAGATACGTGGGGTGACCTCGCCGGCCTCCGAAGCCGACGAGCGCACCACGCTGATGGGGTTCCTGCAACGCCAGCGCGATCTGATCGCCTGGAAGGTGAGCGAGGCCTCGGACCACACGCTCGCGTCGGTCCGAACGGCGAGCGGTCTCACCATGCACGGGGTCGTCCGCCACTTGGAGAACGTGGAACGCGGATGGTTCCGTGAGTTCTTCGGCGGCGAGAGCGATCTGCGGTTCGACTCGAGCGATGAGGATCCGAACGGCGACTTCCAGGCGGAAGGCGTGCCCATCGCAGACTTGGTCGCGGCCTACGCGGCTGAGACCGCACTGTGCGACGCAGTGATCGAGGCCGCTCCCTCGCTCGATACGTTGGCGAAGGGCGTTGACGGTGAGACGGCCTCCCTGCGGTGGATCGTCCTGCACATGATCGAAGAGACCGCGCGCCACGTGGGCCAACTCGACCTGCTGCGTGAGCAGGCCGACGGCGCCGTCGGCGAGGATCCCTTCGACGACGAGCTCGAGGACCCTCCCTCGGCCTCGACGAGTTCGCCGCCCCCGTGACGACCGTCTACGACCTGACCCTCGAGCAGCTCACCGATCGTCTCGTGGCGTGGGGCGAACCGGCCTTCCGGGCGAAGCAACTCTGGCGGCAGCTGTGGAAGCGGGCAGCGACCTACGAGCAGATGTCCGACATCGCGCCGCGCCTCCGCGAGCGCCTGGCCGAGTCACTCCCGCAGATGGTCAAGGTACTTGACGAACGTACCTCGGATCGAGGAGCCACCCGCAAGGCCGTGCTGGAGCTGGGCGAGAAGGGCCACGTCATCGAGACCGTGCTCATGGGCTATCGCGACCGGGTCACGGTGTGCGTGTCGTCGCAGTCGGGGTGCGCGATGGGGTGCACGTTCTGCGCCACCGGCCAGATGGGCTTGCAGAACAACCTGACGGCGGGCGAGATCGCGGCGCAGGCGGTGTGGGCGCGCCGGGAGGCGGCTCGTCTTCCTGACAGCACTCCCCAGCGCTTGTCGAACGTGGTGTTCATGGGCATGGGCGAGCCGCTCGGGAACGAACGGCATGTGTTCAAGGCGATCGCCCGCCTCACCGACCCGCGGGCGTTCGGTGTGGGTGCTCGCCACGTGACCGTCTCGACCGTCGGGCTGGTGCCCGGGATCCAGCACCTGACGACGGCCCTCCCACAAGTGGGCCTGGCGGTGAGCTTCCACGCGGCGAGCGATGAGCTTCGCTCCCAGCTGGTGCCTCCCAACGACCTGTACCCCCTCGTGGCTCTGGAGAGAGCGATGGCGGTGTGGCGCTCGGCCACCCACCGCCGGCCCTCGATCGAATGGGCGATGATCGATCAGGTGAACGACACCGAGGAGCAGGCCGGGCTGCTCGCGCCGATCGCCTGGCGGCTCGGTGCACACGTCAATCTGATCCCGCTGAATCCGACGCCTGGTTACTCCGTTGTGGGATCGTCCCCGGCGCGGATCCGCCGTTTCGTCGGAGTGCTGGACCGCGCCAGAGTGAACGTGACGGTGCGCGACACACGCGGCCGCACCATCGACGCCGCGTGCGGCCAGCTCGCCCTGTCGGTGCAGGCTTCGAGCGGGTGAGGGGTTGGAGGAGCGGCGGCGCCGGGCCACGCCCGCATGGGCCCGTCGCCGCCGCCTGTCACGGCCACGGAGGCCGTGTGCGCGGGTTCCCGCCGTGCTCTGTAGCCGCCTCCCCCGTGGGGGTTCCCGTGAGCGCCGTCGTCCTGCGGGTTCCTCTGCTTACCCAGCGGATCGTGCCCCTTGCCGTGACCGATCCGCCGGTCGTGCGTCGTGCTGGAAGTGGTATCGACACGTACGTACCTAGTTCTTGAGGGCTACGTACGTATCAGCTGGATCAGCGGGGGATGCGCAGTTCGGCCGGAAGCTCAGCAGCCAGCGTGCCGGAGCGCACGACCGCGGCCGCGTCGTCAGCCATGGCCTCGGCGGCGGCCAGGTTGGCCTCAGCACCTGAGTTCTCACTGATGCGCCCTTCGTCGATCCCGTCGGCGACGCGACCGCGAGCTCGGTCGTAGACGGGAGACCCAGCGGGGTTGCGTCCGTCGAACCACGCTCGGGCATCGGAAGCGAGCGATGCCCATGGTTCGCCTTCCACGGTGCTGAGGCGATCGAGGGACCACACCACGCTGGCGACGTCGTAGGGCGACGTTCGCGCCGAGTCGAACGCTCCGCGCACGCACGGCTCGAGCAACGACCTCGCGCTCGTGCGCGCGATCTCCAGCAGGGATGGATCCTCCAGCGGGCCCGCGACCTCGGCAAGCACTCCTTCTTGGATATGAGCCCACAGGTGCGGTGTCCCCCGCTCGTCCGGGTTGTTCATGAGCACGCCGTCGATCCGCGACTCGGCGATCTCGCGGGCCCACCCGCGGATCGGATCCAGCGCCTCCGCGTCACCGACCTCGGTGATCATGCGCAGGCCGGCCAGCAGGTGGAGCGAACGGACATCGGGTGGCGCCGGCTTCGCACGCGCGTGCTCGAACCCAAGGTGGAACGACTCGATCGCGCGGGGATCGCCGAAGACGTGCCATGCGCTCGCGACCCCTCGCAACGCGCGGGCATGCCAGAAGTTCTCGCCCACGGTGGACGTGAGGCCCGACCGGTTCTTGGTGCCGCGCCAGTCGTAGACGAAGTTCACCCACCGGCCGTCCGGCTCCTGCATCCACAGGACGAACTCCAGGACGCCGCGCGCCCACCGTTCGACGGTGGGGTCGCCGGTTCGCGTCCATACCTCGCACAGCACGTCCAGCAGCCGGGCGGCGTCATCGATGCACGCCACGCCTTCGATGCCCGACTCGCGGGCGACGATCAGATCGTCGGTGGCGTCGGCATAGACCGCGACCGCGGCCGCGCCTGGACCGGCCGCGGGCACCGACCGGGTCAGGCGGGCGAGCTGCCTCAGCACCGCTCGAGGCTCGCCAGGATGTCCGCCACCACCACGTCGGCGGCCGCGGTCCGGGAATCCGCGGCGCCGTAGAAGATGCGGATCCGTTCGCCCCCGTCCAGCGGCACGTGCCCGCTTGGGAAGACCACGTCGTGCAGGAACCCATCGCGCTCGTAGCCGAGCTCTGGCACGAGCAGCGGCCGGCGTGATCGAGCGAGCACGTGGCCGGGATCGTCGGCGTCGAGCAGGATTGCCCCCATGCCGTAGCGATTCGTGCGATCTGCGCCGTGATAGACCTCGAGCCAGCCTTCATCGACGCGGATCGGGGTGAGGCTGGCACCGATGCGCGCCTCATCCCACAGGCCGGGGCGCGGCGTTGCCACGGGGCGATGCCGGCCCCAGTGCACCAGGTCGTTGGACTCGGCGAGCCAGATCCCCAGCACCCGTGAGAACGACCCCGGCATGGGCCGCGTGAACGTCAGGTAATGCCCACCGACCTTCTCGGGGAACAGCACAACGTCCTTCTGGTCGGGGTAGAGCATCACGCCGTGCCGTTCGAACGATCGGAAGTCCGTCGTGGTCAGCCGGCTCGTGGTGATGCCGAGGCGGCTCACCGACACGTAGGTGATGTGGAACACCCCGTCGATCTGCGTGATGCGGGGATCCTCGACCCCGTATTCCTCCATGCGCGACGCCGCCGACACGGCAGGCAGCGGTTCGACCTCGAAGGTGATCCCGTCGCTGCTGCGCGCGACGCGTAGGTGTGAGATGTGCGTCAGGAAGTCGGTGTACCGGTCGTCGGCGTGATGGCCGTCTGCAGGGTCTCGGTAGCGGATGGTTCGAGGGTCCGATAGATCGACGCCCGGCGTGTCCTTCAGCACGTACGCGGCCCGCACTCGAGGAGGATCGGCACCCCGGTCGAGGAGGGGTAGCCCCATCAGCTGCTCGCGCGAGAGATCGCTTGGCAACGGGCTCAGCGTCGGGTCGTCCCCGGAAAGGTCGGCGAGCTGAGCGTCGTCGGGAAGCGGCCCGTTGAGCGCCGGGCGCTCGGCGACTCGCAGCAGCAGCACCGTCTCGTCGCCGACCCGAGCAGCGGCAGGATTGATCGTGGAGATTACCTCCATGGAGGGCTGCGATGGCTGGACGTCGGCCGGGGTCACCAAGGGGTTCTCAGCCAACCGAGCCGCGATCGGCACGGCGACGAATTCGCCCGGCAACGCCTTGGTGGGCTCGCGGGGCTCCGCCGTCTCATCCAGCTCGCGCATCACCTCGAGGAAGCGAGCTCCGGTCTTGGGCCAGGTGAACTCGTTGGCGTACTCGTACGCGTTGGTCTCCAGGCGCGTCTTCAACGACGGGTCGTCCAGGATCGCGTTCAGAGCTGCGGCGAGCTGGTCGGGAGATCGGAAGTCCACCAGGAGACCGCGGTCGTCGGCGAGCGCTTCGATCGCATGCAGGTATGGGGTCGACACGACCGCCTTGCCGGCGCCCAGCGCGTAGCTCAACGTTCCACTCGTGATCTGGTTCGGGTCCAGGTACGGCGTCACGTAGATGTCGCTTGCCAGCAAGAACTCGATCACATCCTGCTGCTGCAGGTACTGGTTCACGAAGGCCACGTTGTCGGCCATGCCCAGGCCCTCGACCTCCTCGATCAGCTTGTTGCGGTACTCCTCGCCGTGGTGACGCAACAGTTCGGGGTGGGTCTGTCCGGCGATCAGGTAGAGCGCGTCCGGATGGTGGGCTACGACCTCGGGCATCGACTCGATCACGTACTCGAGGCCCTTGCCGGGCCCGACCAGGCCGAACGTGGAGATGATGGGCCGCTCGGCGAGGCCGAGCTTCTCCTTCAGCTCTCGGCGGCCGGTGGGTTCGATGTGCGGCATGCCGTGTTGGATCACGGACGTGGGCGACGTGACGTCGTACACCTCGCGGAGGATCCTCACGGCGGTCTCGGCCATCACGATGAGTCCTTCGCTGGTGGCGGCGATGTGCTGCACCGCGCGATGAACCGCCGGCGTGGGTTCCGGCAATACGGTGTGCATCGTCACGACGACAGGCTTGCCCACCTCCTCCAGGAACGGCGTTAGGTGGTCGACGTAGGTGCCTTCGATCCACCGGTCCTGCTCCCAGGCCTCGTCCTTCCAGAGGCCGTAGAGGCCGAACTCGTGCTGGACGCAGACGACATCGATGTCGGAGCCGCCGATCGATCGGGCCGCCGCCACGTATCCGTCCGGTGCGCCCTGGCGGATCCGCCAGCGCACCTCCGGACCGTACGCTCGCACGGAGTTGCGCTCATCGATCGCGGCGACCTCGACGACGGGATCCTCGTCGGACGTCAGGACCGAGGCCATGAGGTCGGACGTGAACGTCGCGATGCCACAGCGCCGGGGCGGATAGGTGGAAACGAATGCGATGCGCATGGCCGGTCAGCGTCGGCGTTTGGGGTCCGCGGCGCGTCCGACCAGCGAGATCGCCGCCCCGAGGACCACGACGAACAGCGAGACCATGCCTACGATCCCGAGGGCGATAGCCACGCCGTTGGGCTGGTCGGGGGCCGACCCCACCACCTTGACGATGGCGTAGACCATGAGCATCGAGTAGACCCCCACCACGACCAGCGCGGGCAGCGCGACGCCGAACCCGAAGCTCGCGAGCGCAACCGTGATGCCCACCCCTCGAGAGCCGGCGGGACGGTCGAGCTCGGCATCCCACTGGTCGGTCCCGGCGTCGGGCCGTTCAGCCGGTGGATCGTCTGGCCACGGCGAACGACGGTCGCTCATGGCGGGAGTATCGCAGGCGTGGCCGGTAGCCTCCTTCCACCCATGGAGACTTCCGCGGTTCGCCTGGACGACGTCGAGATCCGGATCGGGGGTAATCACGATCGCCGGCCCGCTCTCGCTGCGGTGGAGGCGCCGAGGCACCGACCATGCTCATCGCCACCCATCACCTGGAGGAGCTCCCGGCCGCCACCACCCACGCCGCGATGCTTCGCGAAGGCCGGCTGGTCGCGGCGGGCCCTGCGGCCGACGTCCTCACCGACGACGTGCTCGGTCGGACCTTCGACATGGCGATCCGGGTTCACCAGGAGGCGGGCCGTTGGAGTGCCCGGGCGGGCAGCGGGAGCTGAGCCGGGAGCCCGGGAACCCGCCCGGTGATACGTTCGTCTTCCGTGCAACCCCGCCGCCGCGCCCCTGTGTCCGTTCGCCGTGCCGTGGCCCTCTCGGTCTTCGGCTTCGTGATGTGCGCGACGTTCGCGGCGACACCCGGCTCGCCCTTCCAGCCGGTCCTGCCTCGCGGCGCGGAGCCCAGCGGACCGTTCACGTGGCTCGCGGGTCTGGTGGGGTTCGACTCGCTCACCGGCAGCTGGCTTATCGTGGCCGGCGTCATCTCCACGATCGTGGCGGTGGCGGGGTTCCTGCTGGTGCTACGGGAGGCCTACCGGGGCACGATCTCCCTTCGAGCCGTGGTGATCCTGTCGATCGTGTTCACGGTGGCGATGCTCGCGCTGCCGTTGTTGTTCTCCCGCGACGTGTACTCCTACGCCTTCTACGGGCGGATCGCGGGCCTGTATCACCACAACCCCTACGTGCACACCCCGGTCGAGTTCTCCAGCGATGCCTTGTGGGCGTTCGTGGGACCGAAGTGGGTCGACACGCCGGCCGTGTACGGACCGCTGTTCACCACGGTGTCGGGCCAGATCGCGCGCGTGGCCACCTCCCCCGCACAACAGGTGACGGCCTACAAGTGGCTGGCGGTGATGGGGAGCCTGGCGACGCTGGCGCTGGTCGTCCTCACGACCGCCCGGGTCCGACCGGGCCGCGTCACGTTCGCGGCCGCTGTGTGGGGCCTGAATCCGGTGGTGCTGTTCCTCACCGTAGGCAGCGGCCACAACGACATCTTGGTCGCCCTGTCGGCGATCGGCGCGGTGGCTTTGCTCACCAGCGACCGGGAGCTGCCGGCGATCGCCGTGCTGGCGCTGGGCTCGCTCGTGAAGGCCACCGCGGCGCTGCCGCTGCTGCTGGTGATCGTCTGGTGCGTGGCCCGGGCGCCTCGAGAACGACGGCTCCGGGTGCTCGGCACCCACGCCGGGCTCGCACTCGCGATCGGGCTGGTGTTCGCGGGGCCTTACCTGCAGACCGACGATCCCACGCTGGGCATGCTCGAGCTCGCCGGGCACACGGGCTGGCTGGCGCCGTCGGTGCTGGTGGCAAGGCTGGTCGACTTCTTCAGCTTCGACACGCTGGGCGGCGCTCGCGGGCATCGCGTTCGCGATCGTGCTAGTGATCTGCATCGTCGAGCTGGCGCGGACCGTGGCGGCTCGCGCCCGCGCGGGTGACGCGATCGAGGAGCTCGGCGCCGCGATCGCGTGGTCGTTCGTGCTGCTGATGCTGTTGGGCCCGGTCCTGCTTCCCTGGTACGTGGCGTGGTCGCTGCCGCTGATCTGGCTCATGCCCAAGCCGCCGCGCACCACCGTGCTGGTGGCGGGCGCGCTGCTCGCGATGGCGCAGTGGTCCACCGAGCCGCTCCGCTACCCCGACGCGTTCGGCGTGAACCTATGGCTCGGGCACTGGGTCGTGACGCCGGTGATGCTGGTGCTGGTCATCTGGTCGCTCGTCGATCTGCGCCGGCGGATCCGCGGGCACCTGACGCTGGAGGAAGCCGAGCCCATACCCGCCGAGGCCGGCCAGCACTGAGGCGAGGGTCGGTCCCCACGAGCCGGTGAGGGGCACCCCGAGCCGTTCCAGGACGATCGCGGTGATCGTCAGGGTCGCGAGCCCGAACGCCGGGGCGAAGCGCCGCTGCCGCGACCCGGTCGGTGGTCGCCCAGGAGGCCCACCCCATGCCCACAACCCACAGCAGCGCCAGGACCGCGACGAGGGAGCCCGGCGATCGCCGAAGCGGGTTCGAGTCGGTGAGCTCGCCGGGCAGCGCCGCCAGATCCCGCGGGACCGGGGACGTCGGACCACACGTGATCGGTCCAGCGCTCCAGACGGGCGTCCTCGAACGCGGCGGGATCGCGGTCGTACTCGGGCACCACGAACAGCGCGCGCGGACCGGGCGGCAGGTCGGCGAGCGACCGGCGAGACAGCTCGTCGTACTCGGCCGAACCCTTCACCGTGGGACGTCCGGCGAAGTAGTCGGAGACCGTGCCGACGAACACGTACACGTCGCCGATCCGATCGGCCGGCACGGTGGCGCGCGCGATGTTCGCGACGTGGGTGGCCAGGAACGAGGCGGACGTGTCGAGGTCGTCCACCGCGAACACCAGCGGCGTGCCCGGCGGGCAGCGTCGCGGCGATCCGGCCCGCCTCGGTCCCGGCCCGGAGGTCCTCAGGTGACATGAACGGTGTCTGTTCGTTCTGCGCCATCGCGGTCGGCCACGCCATGAGCCCGACCAGCACGACCGTGGTGCGACGTGAGCCAGCGCCGCGGCTCGGTGCGCTCCCAGAGCCAGGTGATGCCGCAGGCCGCCAGGATCGGAAGGGCGAACCCGAACGTCAGGATGCGTTCGGGCGGGAACCACCGCGTCACGAGCGCGAACGGCACCGCCAGCAGCGGTGAGGGCGAGCCACGCCGCTAGGAAGCGGCGCGCGAACCCGCGGACCTGCACCAGGCCGATCGGGGCAAGCGGCAGCGTCACCCAGGGCGCATAGCCGCCGACGTTCTCTCGGAACCGAACCAGGTAGGTGCCGCGGAGCCGATCCTCCAGACCGACGCGCCGGAGGAACCCGTCACGAGAGGTATCGACCGACAGCCGCGGCGTGCCGATCAGCATCGAGGCGAGCCCGGCGAGGACGACTGCGCCGGCGCCGCCTAGGGCGGCCAGGATGCGGCCCGCTTCGGATCGCCAGCCGAGGTGCGTTCTGCGATCCACGCGAGGCCGGCAGCCGCCAGCAGGACCGCGGCACCGACCAGGAAGAACTGCGGGTGCGACAGCCCTCCGCCTCCCAGCAGCACCGCGGCGGCCACCGTGCCGCGGCGGTCCTGCCGGGCGAGCATGGCCGCGCCGGCGACGAACGTCAGGACGAAGGCGATGTTCGCCAGGTAGCCGGCGGCCAGGTGCACCCGAACATGCCGGCGAACAACCCGGCCAACAGCCATCCGGGGCGTGCCTCCGCGCGTGCGTCCTCGCACCAGGGCCACGGTGGCCAGGCCGACGGCGGCGCCCATGGCGTACTGCAGTCCCGCCACGGCAGGGATCAGCGGCAGATGCAGGGCGCCCGCGACCGCCGGGATCAGGCCCGGCGTGCCCGGGCGGGCGCCCACCGAGGAGATGCCCTCCGAGGCGGCGATGCGCGCCCACCACAGGTACACGGGTCCATCCGGGCCTACGCCGAAGCGCCAACCGAAGGCCAGGGTCGGCCACAGGAAGACCGCCACCAGCACCAGGGCGAGTCCCGCGAGCCACGCGAGGTCGCGGCCTGCCCGGCGATCGATGTTCGCGTCCGTTCGCTACTCCGCGCTGAACGCGCCCTGCGCGCTGATGGTCACCGTGCCGTCATCGTTCGTGAGCCCGGCGCATGTGAAGCTACCGCCCACCTGATCGGCGAGCGCAGGGCTGATCGTGACCAGGCACTCCCCGCTGCTCGAGCGGAAGGTCAGCAACCCGCTCGGGGCCGCGCAGCGCAAGCTCCAGCACCCTGTCGATGTCGGTGGGCAGCTGCGCGGTGAACGACGGGCCGGCGAGCGACAGCGACTGCCTGGCGGACCCACGCCAGCGCAGCCCGATCGCCCCCGGCGGGAGCGTCCAGATCCCCGGCGTCGACCAGCTCGTCGAAGCTGACGATGGCGGTGAGGCCGCCGGTGGCCGTGACACCGGCGGTCCCGGTCGTGACATCGCCGATGACCGTGGGCGAAGCGGCGGAGCTTGTGACCGAGACATTGGGCGAGGCCGGCGGAGGGCTCGTCGGGACGGCACCGCCAGCCGTCGGCGGGCTGGGCAACGGCGGAAATTCCTCGCCGCGGCACGACGTCGTGACGGCGGTCATCGAGGAGCCCGGCGCCGATGGCGCGGAGCGTCGTGAGACCGAGATGCTCGAGGCGAGCTCGCACTGTCGGATCCGTTCCCGGGCCGCGCGAACGCCGCCTGCCGGCGCTCGCGGGCTGACTGTACCGGACTGTTAGCATCGCGGGTCATGCTCGATCGTGCCCTCGTCGAAGAGATCCTGCGCGCCGGTCGCCGACGAGGTGGATCGTTCGCGGAGGTCTTCGTCGAGGAGTCCACGAGCACCTCGATCCGCCTGGACGACGGCAAGGTCGAAGAGCTCACCACCGGTCTGGACCGAGGGGCGGGGGTGCGTGTCGCCCAGGGCACGTCGTACGGCTACGCCTACTCCAACCGACTGGATCGTGACGCGCTGCTGCAAGCAGCCGAGGCCGCCAGCGCGGCCCTGCGCGACGGGTCGGGAGGCGACGTGGTCGACCTTCGGACGTTGGAGGGCCCCGACGACCAACCGGGTCGAACGGCCGGCGGGCGAGGTCGCGGCCGCCGACAAGGTGCAGTGGCTCCGCGAAGTGGACGAAGCCGCGCGTGCCTACAGCCCCGAGGTTGCGCAGGTGATCGGCGTCTACGGCGACTCGCTCCAGCGGCGGCTCATCGCCACCTCCGACGGTCGCTGGGTCGAAGAGGAGCGTCCGCGGATCCGCATCGTGGCCCAGGCGGTCGCCAAGCGAGACGACGTGATCCAGACCGGTTTCTACGGACCGGCGGCGTGTGCGGGCGTGGAGTTCATCGACGCCAATGCCCCCCGAGACGTCGCGGAGGTCGCCGCTCGCCGGGCGGTCACGATGCTCGATTCCATCCCGGCTCCCGCCGGTGAGATGACCGTGGTGCTGGCGCCTGGCATGGGCGGCGTGCTGTTCCATGAGGCCGTGGGGCATCCGCTGGAATCCGACGCCGTCGACAAGGAAGCCAGCGTCTATCGCGGCCTCATCGGCACGAAGTGCGCCAGCGAGCTGATCAACGGCGTGGACGACGCCACGATCCCGAACGGCTGGGGCTCCTACACGTTCGACGACGAAGCCGAACCCGCGCAACGAACCGTGCTGTTCACCGACGGCGTGCTGCAGGGTTTCCTGTACGACCGCCTTCGAGCCGGCAAGGACGGCGTGCAGAGCACCGGCAACGGCCGACGGCAGTCGTACGCGTCGCCGCCGGTGCCTCGCATGACCAACACCAACATCCTGAACGGATCCTCGACGCCCGACGACGTCTTGTCCTCGACCGAGAAGGGCGTGTGGGTCACCTCGCTCGGCGGGGGACAGGTGAACCCCGCCACCGGCGATTTCGTGTTCGGTGTGAGCGAGGGGTTCGTCGTCGAGAACGGCCAGGTGGGGGCGCCGGTGCGGGGCGCCAACCTCATCGGGCGGGCGATCGAGGTCATGACCGCGGTGGACGCGGTGGCGGACGACTTCGGTACCTGGGAGGGCGTCTGCGGCAAGGACGGCCAGATGGCGCCGGTCGGCAGCGGTTCGCCCACCCTTCGCATCTCCAAGATCACCGTGGGGGGCACGGGTGCCTGACCTCGGCGACCTGGTTCGGGCCGCCGTGGAGGCCACCGAGGGCGACGAGGCTGTGGAGGCCTACGCCCAGGGGTCCCGCCAGACGGAGGCAAGCGCCCTGCGCGGAGAGGTGGAAGGACTCGAGTTCGCCGAATCGCGCGGCGTCGGCGTGCGGGTGATCAGGGACGAACGGCTTGGCTATTCGTACGCAGCCGATCCCACCGTGGAGGAGGTTCGCACGGCGGTCGCGCGCGCGCGCGACAACGCCGCGCTCGCCGAGCCCGACGAGTTCAACGTGTTGCCGGCCGCGGCTCGCGGTGACGGCGCTGCCCGAGCTGTTCGACGAGGGCTCGGCCGACGTCGGGACCGAGGCCAAGGTGCAGATGGCGCTGGACCTGGAGTCGCGCCTCACCACCAGCGATCCCCGGGTGACGAAGATCGACCTGGCGCAGGTGGGCGACGCGGTGTCGCGGGTCGCGATCGCCTCCACCGCGGGGGTCGACGCCGAGTACGCGCGTACCGATGCGTGGTGCGTGGCGGTGGCCCTCGCCGTCGAAGGTGACGAGACCCAAACCGGGTTCTCCTTCCGCATCGCGCGCGCGCTGGACGACGTAGGGGCCGATGCCATCGCCGACGAGGCCGATCGCGCGCGCGGTCGGCATGCTGGGCGCGGTGAAGCCGCCCACGGCGAAGGTACCGGTGATCCTGGACCAGTTCGCAGCCACGTCGTTCCTGGGCGTGCTGGCGAGCGCGCTCAACGCCGAGAGCGTGCTGAAGGGCCGCTCGCTGTTCGCCGACATGGTGGGCCAGCAGATCGGCTCGGACCTGTTCACGCTGGTGGACGACGGCACGCCGTCTGGACGGGCCGGGTGCGTGCCCGTTCGACGACGAGGGCGTGCCGAGCGGCCGCACGGAGCTGTTCACGGGCGGCACCCTCAACGGGTTCTTGCACGACACCTACACGGCCACCCGGACCGGCGACGGCCAGGGTTCCACCGGCAACGCCAAGCGCGGGTCGTACAAGGGCGCCCCGGGCGTGGGCACGTCGAACTTCTACCTGGATGCCGGGACGAGTTCCTTCCAGGACCTGCTGGCGCGGGCCGAGGGCGGCGTGCTGATCCAAGACGTGAGCGGCGTGCATTCGGGTGCCAACCCGATCAGCGGCGAGTTCAGCGTGGGTGCGACCGGGCTGCGCATCATCGACGGCGCGCTGGGTGAGCCGCTCCGTGAGATGACGATCGCCTCCACGCTGCCGGAGATGCTGGCCGGCATCTCCGGGGTGGGCGACGACCTCCGCTTCTTCTCCAGCGTCGGCACTCCGTCGATCCTGATCGGCGAGATGACGCTGGCGGGCGTCTAGGAGGCCGGCGGTGCCGCTTCGATCCGGTCGTCGGGACGCTGGACGAACCACTCCGTGAACCGGACACAGCGCGCCTCGTCGTCGAAGGCCAGCAGGAATACGTTGTCGTACACGCGGTCGACCGTGCCGTCCTCGCCGAAGTAGGTGCTGACACCGGTCGCGACCGAGCGCGTGCCCTCCACCAGGTACGGGTGGTACCAGGCATCCCAGCTGCCGGGAGGGTCCTGGTCTTCGAGCCACGACGCGGCGATGGCCTCCGGGCCCAGGATCGGATCATCGGCCGGGTGGTAGCGGTACTCGGCATCACGCCCGAACAGCTCGGCGATCGCGGCCGCATCTGCTCCTCGCCACGCTTCGATGTAGCGGTCCAGCCAGCGCTGCACACCTCGATCGTCCATGGGAGGAACGATACCCGTGGCGGCTAGATGGTCGGCGGCCGCACGCCCGTCGCGATCAGCACCAGCACCACCCCGGCCACACCGAGGCGGTACCACATGAACAGGGCGAAGTCGTTCCGCTTCAGGTAGCGCAGCAACCACCAGATCGCGAGGAAACCGCTGATCCCCGACGACACGAACCCCCAGAAGAACTGCGCGCCGTACCCCGCCAACCCCGACTGTGCCACGTCGATGCCCTTGTACAGGCCGGCCCCGGCGATGATCGGCAGCGACAGCAGGAACGAGAATCGCGCCGCCGACTCGCGGTCGATGCCGATCCAGCGCGCGGCCGTCATGGTGATGCCCGAACGTGAGATGCCAGGCTGCAGGGCGCACGCCTGCGCCACGCCCAAGCCGAAGCCCGTCTTCGGGTCGATCGAATCCAGACCCCGAGACGTCTCCGCCCGAAGATCGACGTACCACAACACCACGCCGAACACGGCCAGCATCACGGCGATGAGCCACGGCTGACCCGCGGTGTCCTGGATGGGGCCTTCGAGGAGCGAGCCGATCACCACCCCGGGGATCGTGCCGAGCACCAACGCCCATGCCAAACGCTCGTGGACGTCGTCGATCGAGCGGCGAGCCACCGAGCGGCCGAACGCCTTCAGGTAGGTCCAGATGTCGTCCCGGAAGTAGATGAGGGCGCCCAGCAGGGTTCCCATGTGCAGGGCCACATCGAACGTCTTGTTCAGGTCGGGGTCGTTGACGATCGTCCAACCGAACGCCCACGGCACCAGGATCAGGTGCCCTGAGCTGGACACGGGGGCGTACTCGGTCAGGCCTTGGACGATGCCCAGGATGATCGCCTGCAGGGTGCTCACGTGGTTCGAGATCCTCCCGGTGGACGAGCGAAGTCCGCCCATGCTAGCGGGAGACTGGCAGGCCCCGGGACCGCTACGGTGCCACCGACGGGACCGGCGTGAACGGCGCCGAGGCCGAGGGGCTGGGTGCCACGCCGGCGGTCTGCTCTCGGTCCTCGGGCCCGATCACGGCGAACGAGACGATGCCGGTGGCGGCGGCCCGCGCCAGGGCTTCGACCGTATCCGGGTCGGCCAACACGGTGACGGTTCCCGCGGGTCCTCCCGACGATCCGGCGGTGGCGACGGCGCCCGAGCGTATCGGAGACACGCGCACCACCTGCAGGCCAGATGCCACGGCATCGGTGTAGGGCCGGCCTCCGTTGACGCCGAAGGTGGCGATGACATCGATGAGGTCGCCGGGCACGAGCGACCCCGGTGAGATCGCGACCGGCAAGGAGAACGCACGGAGGCCGGACGGCACTAGGGCGGACAACGACCCGGCCCCGGAGCGACCCAGCCGGGTGCCGGTGACGATCTCGCCTGCCGCGATGTCGGCCACCAGCACCCTGCCTTCGGCCTGATCCGCTGTCCTGATCGACCCGGGTGGGACCAGCGACGCGGGGATCGAGGCCGCCTCAACGTCGTCGGCATCCAGGACGGATCCACGGGCGAGGGGGGCGGCCGCCATGACCACCGCGACGGGCAGCTCCCACGTCCGGCCTGGTGACCTGGAGCCGGCGGGCGTAGGCGCCCATGAGACCGGCCGCCGCTACCGACAGGACCAACGCCAGACAGAAGAACACCAGGGACGAAGGAGGAGGTCGGCGGCGCAACAGGTTCATGGGGCGGGACGGTAGGGCGCGCCGAACCGAGAACGCAGTGACGTGTGTCACACGCGAACGGAGACCGCCCTTGCCCTTGGGCTCGACCAGCGGCAGGGTTCGCAGGCGGAAGTCTTCCAAGGCCTCACGTCCCACGATCGACGACACCGCCTCGCGGATCCGGTCGCCCAACGCGTCGGCATCCTCGTCCTCGGTGGACCGGAAGTTCAGCTCGATACGCACCAACACCGGATCGCTCGCCATCAGTCGAGCTTACCCGGCCGCCCTTCGACCTACGCCTCGAAACGAGCGCCCTCCAGGGCGGTCGCGCAGGGACAGCTGCGTTCGGCGGGCAGGTCTGGGATGACCGCGAACAACAGGTCGCGCAGCTTCTCGTTGTTCTCGGTGAAGACGCGAACGACCTCCTCGTGGGTCACCGGCGGCACCCCTCGACTCCCACGTCGTAGTCGGTGATGAGCGAGATGTTGGCGTAGCAGAGCTCGACCTCCCGGGCCAGGATCGCTTCCGGGTACTGGGTCATGTTGATGACCTCCCACCCCGCGCCCGCGAACCACGTCGATTCGGCGCGGGTCGAGAAGCGGGGCCCTTCGATCACCACGACGGTGCCGCGCTCGTGCAGCGGGATGTCGAGCTCACGGCCCTTCGAGATCGCGGCCTGACGCATCACCTCGCAGTACGGGTCGGCGAAGGAGATGTGGGTCGTGGCCGGTCCGTCGTAGAAGGTGTTGGGACGGTCGCGCGTTCGGTCCACCAGCTGGTCGCAGATCACGAACTCACCGGGCATGACGTCGGCCTGCAGGGACCCGCACGCGTTGGGGCCGAGGACCCGGCCCACACCCAGCTCCTTCATGGCCCACACGTTGGCGCGATACGGGAACGCGGTGCGGAGGGAACTCGTGCTTGCAGGCCGTGACGAGGGATGAACGCCACCCGGCGTCCGCCCACATCGCCGATGACGGGAGGCGCGCTCGGCGGCCCGTACGGCGTGTCGATGTCGACGGTCTCCACCTCGGACAGGAACGAGTAGAAACCAGACCCTCCGAACACCCCGATCTCGGCCGTGGTCATGTCGAGGACTTCTCCTTGCGACGATCCGGACGGATCGCTCCTCGTCCTTCGGCTTCGCCGGCGATCCGCTGCGGCTCTGGCGGTGCCGTCCTTCTTGCCTTCGCTCTTGCTTTCGCTCGTCCGAGCGGCGGTGTCGTCGGACTTCTTCTCGCCGGACTCGCCCTTCTCACCTGGCTTCTTGGACTTCTTGCCGTGGTCGGTGGCGTAGAACCCGGAGCCCTTGAACGCGATCGCCGGCGGCGCGAAGACCTTGCGCAGCTCGCCTCCGCATTGCGGGCATTCCGTGAGCGGGTCATCCCTCATCGAACGCACGATCTCGAACAGGTGCCCGCAGCTCTTGCAGAGGTACTCGTAGGTGGGCATGGCCCGCAGAAGTGTAGCGCCAGTGGTGTGGAGGTTGGCTCAGCCGACCGGGACTTTCGGCTCAGGCCGAACGCCGAACACGTGGGCCCAGTGGCCGATGCGCGGCGTCCACCGATGCCCCTACCGTGGACTTCCCCCCAAGGCATCCGAGGGCTCACCTGGTGGACGCCGGATGAGAGGACACAACCGGTCCTTGCCGTTCGCGAACCGGGCCCGGCGGCTCCCCCCGCCGGGCCCGGGCGCCGCATGGAAAGGACTCCCCCGGATGGGTGACCCGGATAGGACGACTGGCGGCCCTGTTCCGCGGCGTGTAGGCTCGCCACCCCTTGGGGAAGGAGTGGCATGAAGGTCAGGAAAGCCGTCATCCCCGCCGCCGGGCTCGGCACGCGGTTCCTGCCCGCCACTAAGGCACAGCCCAAGGAGATGCTGCCGGTCGTCGATACGCCCTCGATCCAGCTCGTGGTCGAGGAGGCGGTGCGCGCCGGTCTCACCGACATCCTCATCGTGACGGGACGGAACAAGGTCTCGATCGAGGATCACTTCGATCGCTCCTTGGAGCTCGAGACGTTCTTGGAAGAGAAGGGCAAGTTCGACGAGCTGAAGCAGATCCGCGTGCTGTCGGACATGGCCACGATCCAGTTCATCCGCCAGGGCGAAGCGGCGGGTCTGGGGCACGCAGTCGCGGTGGCCGAGCCGCACGTGGGCGACGAACCGTTCGCGGTGATGTTGGGCGACGACCTGATCCATCCGTCCGTGCCGCTGCTCTCGGAGATGCTCCGCGTGGTGGAGAAGTACGGCCGCAGCGTGATCGCGGCCCAGGAGGTGCCGATGGACGACATCTCCATGTACGGCTGCATCACCCCCGAACCGGTCGACGAGAACCTGGAACGGGTGCGCTCGATCGTCGAGAAGCCGTCCCGGGAGGAAGCGCCATCCAACCTGGCGGCGATCGGACGCTATGTGTTCACGCCCGAGATCTTCGGCGCGCTGCGCGAGACCAAGCCCGGCAAGGGCGGGGAGATCCAGCTGACCGACGCGATCAACGTGCTCGCCCAGGACCAAGCGGTATACGCCTACACGTTCGAGGACGGCCGGTACGACGTCGGCAACAAGCTGGACTACCTGCGGGCCACCGTGGAGCTTGCGATCGAACGCGACGACGTCGGTCCCGAGTTCAGCGCCTGGCTCGCCGACTTCGTCCAGCGCAAGAAGCTGGTCTGAGTGCGACCGAGGACGAAGGTCCTCGCGATGGTCGCCGGCGTCGCCATCGTCGCGGGAGCTGCTGTGTCCTGCGAACCAACGACCTTGACGCCGATAGCACCCATGCTTGGCCGGCCTGTGAGCGAGCTCCGCATCAAGTGCGTTGGAGGCCGGGGCCTCGGTTGACAAGCCGGCGATCGCGACCGATCCCGACGGCGTGGAGGTCGTCGTGCACATGAAGGCCGGGGCACGGGACTTCTGGATCGAGGGAGGAGATGGCTCTCGCCAACGCCACAGTGTCGCCGACGGGAAACATACGTTCCGCGAAAGGTTGCAAGTGGTCCCGGGATCCGGAACCGTGGTGTGCGGGCCAAGGGAACTTGCGGCAAACACCGCACCCATCGAGATCGTCGATCCCTCAGGGATTTGGCATGACGAGCGTCTCGCATGCGGGGACGACTACGAGGAAGGCTCAGCAGATCCGCCGCTCTGGTTCCACAAGGACGTGAATCCGTTCCCCGACGCGATCCGACGAGTTGTACCCGGGATCGCTGACACCGATCGGATCGAATACGCGGGCTATCCGCCATCTGGTTCGAGGCAGGGAGAGTATCGGGTGGTTCGAGGGGATGACGTGGTTGCCTGGTTCGAGCTCGAGGACTATGGCGATCGGACGTATGTGGGCGCGACGTTCGTGTGCCCGGATTCAGGGATCGGCGCCGAGGGTGCCGGTGTGGCGGGACGGCTCGCCACTCCGTACGAGCTCCCCGGCAAGCAACGCTGCGATCCGTATCGAACGTCGTGCCGCGTCGTGTCCATGTCGGCCGCCCGCTACCAACAGCTCACGGACGATGTGGTCTTCCTGGAGGCGGAGTCGCCTCAGATGGCCTGCCTAGAGGATCAACCGGAGGGCTGCACGCCCGAGCCAGAGGACGCGATCATCGAGATCCTCGTCCCGGCGGGCGGTTCGTAGGCCGCGGGTAGACTGCGGAGCATGGCCCAGGGAACCCCCCGTGTGCACGATCACGATTCCGCTGAAGGGCTCATCTCGGTCGAGGATGCGCGCGAGCGAGTGCTCTCTTCGGTCGCGCCGTTGGCGCCGCTGCAGCTGCCCCTGACCGACGCGTACGGATGCGTCGTTGCCATAGACATCGTGTCCACAACGTCCCTGCCGGAGTTCGCTTCCAGCGGCATGGACGGGTTCGCGGTGCGGGCGGCCGACGTGGCCGACGCCAGCCCCGAGCACCCCGCGGAGCTGAAGGTAGTGGGACGCGCCATGATCGGGCAGCGCCCCGAGGCCACGGTGGGCGGCGGCGAGGCGGTGCAGATCGCGACCGGCGCGCCGATCCCGGCGGGCGCCGACTGCATCGTGCCGGTCGAGAACAGCCGCCTCCACGACGAGACCGTTCAGCTCTTCGAAGCCGCCGCTGAGGGACGTCACATCCGGCCGGCGGGGCAAGATGTGAAGGAGGGCGCGGTGCTGGTGGAAGCCGGCAAGCGGCTGGGCTCGCCGGAGCTGGGCCTGCTCGCCAACGCCGGCCACGCGATGCCGCTCGTGCACCCCCGTCCGCGAGTGGTGGTGCTGTCGACCGGCGACGAGCTGGTTCCGCCCATCGAGCATGCGGACTACGGTCAGGTGCACGATTCCAACGCATACACGTTGTTCGGAGCGTTGCGGGAGGCGGGCGCCCAACCGGTCATGGCGGGCATCGTCAAGGACGATGTCGACTCGCTCAAGGAGACCGTGCTCGACTACCTGATCCAGGCCGACGCGTTCATCTCTTCCGGTGGGGTGTCGGTGGGGGAGCGCGATGTGGTGAAGGCGGCGTTCTTCCGGCGGGGTGACGTGATGTTCACCAAAGTGGCGATGCAGCCGGGCATGCCCCAGGGCTTCGGGCACATCGAAGGCAAGCCGTTCTTCGGGTTGCCGGGCAACCCCGTGAGCGTCTTCGTGAGCTTCGAGCAGTTCGTGCGGCCCGCGATCCTGAAGATGATGGGTCGCACGCAACTCGGGCGCCCCGAGATCACCGCCACCCTCACCGAGGACGTCACCGGGCCCAAGGCCAAGCTGCAGTTCGCCAGGGTCCGTGTGGCGCGCGCCGACGGAGGGTGGGCCGCAACGCCCACCGGCGCGCGCGGCTCCAACTTGATCTCTACGGTCTCTCGGGCCAACGGGCTGGCCATGATCCCCGCGGGGGTCGAGATGGCGCCGGCCGGATCGCCGGTTCGGGTGCAGATCTTCCGCGCTGCCGAGGACTGAGAGCGGGCCGGGAGATGGGCAAGACCTCGGACCAGGCCGGTGCCGACGGGCGGACTCGGATCGTCGAGGTCGGCGCTAAGGGCGAGACCGCTCGCGAGGCCACCGCGGAATGCTGGCTCACCACAACGCCGGACGCAGCACGTCACCTGTTGGCGGGAACCAAGAAAGGCGACCCGGTCGCCACCGCCAAGATCGCCGGCGTGATCGGCGTCAAGGAGACCCCCCGGCTGTTGCCGCACTGCCACCCGATCCGTGTCACGGGCGCCGAGTTGCAGATCGAGCCCGACGCCGATGAAGGACGGTTCCGCGTGGTAGCCACCGTCCGGGCGACCGACCGCACCGGCGTGGAGATGGAAGCCCTCACCGCGGCAGCCGTGTCGGCGCTCAGCCTGTACGACACCGCGAAAGCGTTCGACCGCGCGGCTCGGATCGATGGGTTGCGTCTGTTGGCGAAGTCCGGCGGTGCGTCCGGTGACTACCGCGCGACCGACTGACGGCTCCACAACGCCATAGTGCCCCCGGATGAACGCCGCGTAACGAGATCGCGGCTTGTGAAAAAGTTCTTCGAATCACACGCATGTGATTGAGAGCCCCTAGATGTAGTGCTACGGTCCCGTCCTAGCCCAGATGTTGTGGCGTGCACGTCCCCGAGCGCACGGGAGGCTGGAGTTGGATTGGTTGCTCCTCGCCGGGTTGGGCATCATGTGGGTGGCGTTCTTGGTGCCGACGAGGCGCCGAGGGAGGGGTCCCCACGTTAGCGTGGGCGATCATGAGCGCAGGATGGAGCTTTTGGCGCAAGCAGAAACCTACGGAAGCGAAGGCCGTTGGATCGTCACGCCCCGCAAGGGCATGCGGTTCATGGGCCAGACCGAACGCCACCGGGCACGCTCCCGGGAGCGGCGTCGGCAGGTCTTCACGTTCCTCCTCGAAGGCATCGGGATCACCTTCCTGATCGGGCTCGTGCCGCCGCTCCGCGCCATGTGGAGCGTCACCGCCGTCGGGGTCGTCCTGCTCGCCGTGTACGTCTGGCTGCTCCTCACCGTGAAGCATCGCGCCGCGATCTACCGGTCCGGCCCCCACCGCCAGCCGCAGCGCGAGCAGGTTGCGCAGCCGGCTCGCGCCGCCGCACCCGCTCAGCGTTTCGTGGCCGACGGCAAGGGCACCTGGGCCCGTCCCACCATCAACGGCCTGGGCACGGTGGGCGAAGGCGATCGTGTGCATGTGGTGGTGCGCACCGCCAGCCAGCTCGCCCGCGCCTAGCCGCGCGGCACCCGCACGAACGACGGGGCTATAGTCGGCCGATGTCGCTGTTCCAGCACGTGTTCGCGGCGCTGAACGAGGCCGGCATCCGGTACGTCGTGGTCGACGGAGTCGCAGTGGTCCTCCACGGCCACCCCCGGCTCACGGCAGACCTCGACATCGCCATCGACCTTGCCCCGGAGGCTGCGGCCGCCGCGATGACTGCCCTCGAGGGGCTCGGACTTCGCCCGCGTTTGCCTGTCGATCCAGCGGACTTCGCCGATCCGTCAGAGCGAGCCAAGTGGGTTGCAGAGCGCGGGATGAAGGTCTTCACCTTCTGGGATCCGGACGACCCGATGCGCTCGGTGGACGTGTTCGTGGAGAACCCGATCGAGTTCGAGGATCTGTGGAAGCGATCCGTGGCTGTCGACGTCGATCACGTGGGAACCCGGATCGCGTCGATCGACGACATCGTTCAGTTGAAGCGCCTCGCCGGTCGACCCCAGGACCATTCCGACATCGAAGCCCTGGAAGCCATCAAGGCTGCCGGCGGGGAGCAGGGATGAGTGCTCCACGGACCCCGGCGGACGGGTGGGAAGCGCACCGACAGATGGAGCTCGAGGCGATGCTGAAGACCACGCCAGCCCAGCGGCTCCGATGGCTGGAGGCTGCGATCAAGTTCGCATTCGAAGCCGGTGCGCTGCCCCGGCCTCGAGCCTCCGATGACCCGACAGCGGCCCCGGAAGAGCAGTGACCTTGCTACCCTTTGCTCATTCCCGCACGATCTGGGGGTGTAGCTCAGCCCGGTAGAGCGCTGCCTTCGCACGGCAGAGGTCGACGGTTCGATTCCGTTCACCTCCACCCAGAGAACCGCCTGGTCGACTCGGACGTGGCAGGATTTACCGCGTGCGGAAGGTCGACGCCAAAGAACGCCGGGCCCGGCTGGCCCGTCGTCACCGCTTGGCACCGGGGCAACGGGCCCCAGACGTGCTGGAGGCCGCCACGAGCATGGTGTGCCTCCACGGAACGGATCCCGCAACGGTCTACCTTTCGGCCTGGGCGCGCGTCGACGGCATGTCGGTGAGCGATCTCGAGCGCGCCTTGTACACGGACCGCTCGCTGGTCAAGCATCTGGCGATGCGTCGCACCTTGTTCGTCTTCCCCCGAGCGATGCTGAGTTCCGCCCAGGCGGGAGCCAGCAACCGCGTCGCCGAGCGCGAACGGCGCCGGCTCATCCTCGATGTCGAGACGGCAGGGTTGCACCGCAACGGTGAGCGCTGGCTGTTGGCAGCGAGCGAGCAGGTGCTGAAGGTGCTGTCGGACGGACGGGAGGCCACGTCGTCGGAGCTGCGCGAGGAGATCCCCGCGCTCGAGGGATCGATCACCTATGGCGAGGGCAAGTCCTGGGGTGGGCAGATGTCGGTCGGCCCACGCGTGTTGACCACCCTGTCCGCGGCGGGACAGATCGTGCGGGCGTCCAACGACGGCGGGTGGACCAGCTCGCGACCGCGTTGGGCCTCCATGGAGTCCTGGTTGGGGCAGGGGATCGAGCGGATCCCGGAAGCCGAGGGCGTGACGGGCCTGGTCGATGCGTGGCTCCATGTCTTCGGGCCCGGGACGGTCGCCGACATCAAGTGGTGGCTCGGCTCGACGGTCGCGGCCGTGCGCAGGGCGCTGACCGACCTCCACGCGGTCGAGGTCGATCTCGAAGGGCAGGTCGGATACCTGCTGCCCGGCGATCTGGAGCCTACCGACCCGGTCGAGCCGTGGGTCGCCCTCCTGCCCCCGTTGGACCCGACGACGATGGGCTGGTTCGAGCGCGACTGGTACCTCGGCCCGCACAAGACGCAGCTGTTCGACACGTCCGGCAACGCGGGACCGACCGCGTGGTGGAACGGGCGGATCGTGGGCGGCTGGCGCCAGGGTGACACTGGCGAGGTCGTCCTGCAGCTCCTCGACGAGGTCAGCCCGGAAGGAAAGCAAGCCTTCGACCACGAGGTCTCACGCTTGAGCGAGTGGTTCGGTGGCACACGGGTGCTGCCGAGGTTCCCCTCCCCGCTCTGGAAGAACGTTGCGAACGACTGAAGCGAGGGACTCCTACGGGACGATGATGAGATCGTTGTTCGTCGTAGCAACCACGACGTCGGAAGCCGCCGAGTCCCCGCCGGGGTTGGTCGCGAACACCCGGTACTGATACGCCGTCCCGGCAGCAAGTCCTTCATCGACGAACTGGGTGATGTCCGCGCCCGTGGTGGCGATCGTGAGCCAGGTGCCATCGTTCGCAAGCATGCGCTCCACGCGGTACCCGGTCTCGTTGCCGACGTCGGTCCAGTTCAGCTCGACCTCGCCGGCAGAGATCGCCACGGCGATCACGGTCGTGGGGGCGGCTGGATCGACCGTGGTCGTGACCGACGCGACGCTCGAGGCAGGGGAGTCGCCGGCGGGATCCGTCGCGAACACCCGGTAGTAGTACGTGGTGCCGGGATCGAGGTCGCCGTCGACGGTCGCCGTGATGTTCTCGTCGACCCACGCGACCCAGGTCCAGTCGGTGCCACCGTCCATCGAACGCTCGATGCGGTAGCCGGTCTCCTTCGCGACACCTGACCAGTCCACCTTGACCTGGCGGGAGGAGATCGCGACCGCGGTCACCGCGCGCGGGGTGGCAGGCGCGGAGCCGCCGGGCGAGTTGCCGCCGGGCGGTGCATCCCCGGCACCCTGCACGGTTGGTGGCGACTGCTCCGGACGGGTGCCTTCACGCTCGCCGAGCGTGTCGCTCGATGTCCGCAGGCGTGCGCCTTCCTCGGCACCCGCTGGGAGCGAACGGCCGCCATCGCCCTGGGTCGCTTCTTGCTCCGCCGGTTGGCCATCCAACCCCCGGCTCACGATGTCGAGCACGGAGGTGAGGGCGTCCCGGCCCTGCGGACTTGCCAGCGCGGTGGTCGCTCCGAACACCAAGGTCACCAAGATGACGCCTGCCAGTCGTTGGTGCCCCGGATTCGACCGTTTGTCTTCATCACGCCCGTGGATCTGCGCGACGTTCTCGAGCTCGCCGATCTCACGACGCCTGCGTGACGTCTCCCGCATGTTCCAGGCGGCCAACCCGGCCACGAGGAGGATATTGAGCGCGATGAGGCCGCCTACCAGGCCAAGGATGTTCTTCAGCACGCTTCAACCCTACGGCAGGAGGCTGCAGGCAGCCACGGCATCTGCCCAGATGGGGTTTCGCATGTGCGCATCTCAAGCGACCGCGAGCACGACCTTCCCGCCTGCTCGGCCCGCCGTTGGGACCGGACCCCGCCACGTCGTGGCCCCGAAGCTGGGCGGCGAAGGATCGCTCGGTCGAACCGGCGACGGTCCGCTCTTCGAACCGCCATCCGAACAGCTCGCCGTAGAAGGCGACCGCAGCCTCAGGATCCGGTTGGCCGGTCTCGACCCAGCAGGGAACTCCCGGCGGATATCCATCTCGCTCCTGCACGTCGACATCACCTCCTTCACTAAACCGTCAGTCGTAGAGGCGGATCGTGCGGACGCTGAGCGCGACCATCACCGACCCCAGCAGCGCGACGACGGCGAAGCCCCTGCCGATGGTGACCCACACGAGGTCCTCGAGGATGAGCGAACGCAGCGCCTCCATGATGTAGGTGACCGGATTGAAGGTGGCTGCGATCTCCATCGGTCTGGTCAGCAGCTCACGCGGGACGAAGTTCGGGGTGAGGAAGAGCAACGGGAAGAACACGAGCCCGGCCGAGTTGGTCGCGGCGGCGCTGCGTGTCTTCAGCGCGATGAGCTGCATGAATCCGGAGAACACCACGGCCCATGCCGCGGTCAGCGCGATGAGGAGCAGGAAGCCCAGCGGGCCGCTGGCGATGGAGATGCCGAACGGCAGCGACACGAGCACCATGATGCAGGTGAGGACGACGCTTTTCGCGGCTTCGGCGGACAGACGTCCGAACACGATGGCGGTTCGCGACACCGGCGCGGCTCGCAGCTTGTCGAAGTACCCGCCCTCGATGTCTTCCACCAGGTAGAGCGCTGCCGAACCGAAGGAGGCAGCGAGCAGCAGGGCACTCGGCAGCTGGAAGGCCGCGTAGTTCTGACCTTCGAGGAAGGACGTCGAGCCGGAAGGGAAGATCCTGGCGGCCTGCCCGACGTTCACGACCAGGAAGAACAGCGGGATGAACAGCGTAGGGAGCAGCGCCTCGGGTGCACGCAGCGACTCCCGCAGCGATCGCTGAGTCAGCAACCAGGCCTTGTTCACGCTTGGACCTCTTGCACCTCGCCGGCGACGCGTTCACGGGTGCGTCCTGTGGCGTCGAGGAACACCTCGTCGAGCGTGGGCTCGTGGTCCAGGCCTCTGAGCTGCCGCAGCTCGGCTTTCAGCGCCGGTGGTGTGCCCTCCCGGACCACCAATCCACCGTCGATGATGGCCAGGCGATCGCAGAGTTGGTCGGCTTCCTCCAGATACTGCGTCGTGAGGAAGATGGTCGTGCCGCGTTCGTTGATGCGTCGCAACTCGTCCCAGACCGTCAGCCTGCTGGCCGGGTCGAGGCCGGTCGTCGGCTCGTCGAGGAAGAGGACCTCCGGCTCGTGCACGAGCGCGGAAGCGAGGTCCAGCCTGCGTTTCATGCCGCCCGAGTAGCCCTTGATGCGCCGGTCCGCGGCCTCGACGAGGTCGACCAGCTCGAGCAGCTCCTGCGCACGGGCGGTGGCCTGCGCGCGCGAGCTGCCGAACAAGCCGGCCTGCAGGATCACCAGCTCACGACCCGTCTGGCGGGGGTCGAGCCCCGCCTCCTGCAGCGCGACGCCGATCTTCCTGCGGGCGGCATCGGGATCGGCGGCCACATCGACACCCGCGACGCGCGCGAAGCCGGACGTGATCGTCATGAGCGTCGTCAGCATGCGGATGGTGGTCGACTTGCCCGCGCCGTTGGGCCCGAGGAAGCCGTACACCTCGCCTGCACCGACCTGCAGGTCGACGCCGCGCACCGCTTCCACCGTGCCACTTCGGCCGGAGTAGTGCTTGACGAGCTGCTCAGCCTCCACGGCGTATGTCATCGGTCCGAGACTATCGCCCGGGACAGCCGGGTCATCGCTCGGTGCCTGCGGGTGGTGGATGAACCTGGACGAGCACGGTTCGGGTCCGGGCGATCGTCGGATCACCGCTCACGTGGGATGGGCGGGAAAGAAAGGCCATGCTCCTCGCATACCCGCCGGGTTCCATCGAGGTCGACGTGCGTCCCATATCGGGACGTGAGCTCCTGGGCCGAGATCGTGCCCTCGCCGATCTCATCGAAGTAGTGCTCGAATCCAGCGGGCGAGACGATCTCGAGGATGCGGCAGAGCGTCTCGCCGGCGTTCCAGAACGTGTGCCACTGGTCTCGGGGCTTGAAGGCGAGGTCTCCCGGCTCGGCGTAGACCACTTCGTCGCCGAGTAGCGCCCCCAACCTTCCCTCGAGGACGAAGCTGTACTCGTCCTCTCGGGTATGGCGGTGAAGCGGCGCTGCGAGGTGGCCCGGCGGGATCGGATGTTCGACGAGTGAGAACCCACCGCCCGATTCTTCGCCCCAGACCATGAACCGCACGCCGGTGCCGCCGAGGTCGAGGACCTTGCCGTCGTTGGGGCCGACGATCCGTTGGCCCTGTGACGCTTCCAACCGTCTCATGTCAGGCTCCGCCTTCACTGGGGACCTTCATATCGGTGGCATGGCTGCCCACGTTCCATGGGCGACTCGAGCTTCGCACGTGACGGTCTATCGTGCCCCGGAGCCGCACGTGCTCGGGTCACTCCAGCTCCTTCAGGAGCTTCCGCAGCAGGGCGTCCAGGGTTCGCAGCTCAGACGGTGTGAACGACCGGAGCAGACGCGCCTCGTTCTGGATGTGCGACTCGACGGCGCGGTCGATGACGCGCTTCCCACGTCGCGTGAGGCGAACGAGCGTGCCTCGCCGATCGTCGGGATCGTCTCGGCGCTCGACGAGTCCCGCCTCCGCGAGCCGATCGAGCCGTTTGGTCGTGCCACCCGAGGAGAGCATCGTCGCCCGAGTGAGCTCCGTGGGGTTGAGCTCGTACGGCGCTCCAGCGCGACGCAGCGCTGCGAGGAGGTCGAACCAGCCCGGCTGCAGGCCGTGCGCCGCGAGGGCGTCCGACAAGACCGTGTCAGCGAGGCGCTCGGCCCTGAAGAAGCGCCCCAGCACCGCCATCGGCGTCGTGTCGAGATCGGGTCGCTCGGCGGCCCACAGCGCGACGATCCGGTCGATGTGGTCGCGAGGTTCCTGGTTCGCCATGCGTCAAGTTTACTTCCTCGCGATATACTTACCAGGAAGATACTTTGTTGATCGGCGCTGCAGGCGGAAGGAGCCATGATGAGCGCACAGGGCACACACGACGGGGGCATCGGCGACACGATGCGAGCGATCAGGCTCCGGGAGCCGGGCGGATCGGGAAACCTCGCGCTCGAGGAGATCCCGGCACCCAGCGTGGGGTCGGGCGAGGCGCTCGTGCGCGTTCATGCGGCCGCCATCACCAAAGACGAGTTGGAGTGGCCTGTCGATCGCCTTCCCGCGACGCCTTCGTACGAGGTCTCCGGAGAGGTCGTCTCGACGGCGCCCGGTGTCGACGGGGTCGAAGAAGGCGATGCCGTGTACGCGTTGACCGGGTTCGACCGCGAGGGCGCCGCGGCCGACTATATGGCCGTCTCGGCGAGCTTCCTGGCCCCCAAGCCACGATCGCTCGATCACGTGTCGAGCGCCGCTCTCCCCCTGGCGGCATTGAGTGCATGGCAGGGCCTGTTCGATCACGGTCAGCTCGAGGAAGGTCAGCGGGTCCTGATCCTCGGAGCCGCCGGTGGAGTGGGTCACCTCGCGACCCAGCTGGCCGCGTGGAAAGGCGCCCACGTGATCGGCACCGCCTCACCGGCGAGTCACGAGTCGGTTCGCAACCTCGGCGCGGACGAGGTCATCGATGGCACCGACGTGGACGCGATCGGTT
>CAVTEH010000004.1:0-352314 GCA_963733635.1 uncultured Actinomycetota bacterium
AGGACATGAACCTCCCGTGGCCCGCCCGAAGTGTGATCGCTGGACTCGCCGGTACCGCCGCCATGAGTGTCGCCTACGGCACGGAGCGCAGGGTTCGGCACGCGACCAGCCAGCTCGACTACGACGACAGCCTGGTGCCCGGAGAGATCGTTGCGGGCATCCTGCACCTGCCGAACGTCACCGATCGGGGGGACGAGGAACTGGGTTTGGCACTGCGTTGGGGGTATGGCTCGGCGTTCGGCGTCTGGCACGGCACGCTGCGCTTCATGATGCCCGAACCCTGGGCAGCGTTGGTGTTCGGAGCCACGCTCATGACTGCCACCTTCACGCTGTTCCCGTTGCTGGGCAAGACGCCTCCGCCGTGGAAGTGGCCGCCGGCCGTGCTGGCGACCGCCGCGGGCACCCACGCTGCATATGTGCTGTCGGTGGCAGCGACCGACGACACCCTCCGTAGGCGTCGTTCGCCACGATGAGCGAGTCGCACGGTCCAGGTGGTCGACCGAGACCCTTGCGACGGCTCCTGCTCGCCTTCGTTTCGCTGCACAGCTTCGGGTCCGTTCTGGTGCTGATCCTCCTCACGTACGCCCTGTCGGTCGGCTTGACAGCGGCGTGGGCGCGTTCCCTGGTGCTGATGGTGCAGATCGCGACCGTGTGGCTCGCTCTGCGCGTCGCGGGAGCTCGGCGCGGGGTGCTTGCGGTTGCGAGCGTCGTGTGGGCGCTGTCCGCGGTCATCGCGGGTCTCAACCTCGTCGGCGTCGACGAAGTGCGTCTGGCGGGGCTGATGTTCACGGTGAGTGCGCTGCTCTACCTCATCGCCCCGATGTCGATCCTTCGGTCGCTCGTGTCTCAGCCCGATGTCGATCAGGAGACCGTGCTGGGGGCGGTTGCCGCATACCTGTTCGTGGGCATGTTCTTCGCTTTCTCCTACCAAGCGATGTCCGAGATCGGATCGGGCGTGTTCTTCGAGGGTGGGGGGAGTGACACGACGGTTGCCCAGTCACTCTTCTTCAGCTTCACGACCCTGACCACCACCGGCTACGGGAACCTGGTGCCCGCCGGCAATCCGGGCCAGTCGTTCGCCGTGATCGAGATGCTGATCGGTCAGCTGTTCCTGGTGACAGCGGTGGCCAAGGTCATCAACGCGTGGCAACCCGCTCGCTGGAAGGCCGCCACCAAACCGAGCCCAGAGAAGGTGGCGTCTGAGGAACCGCCCGAGGGATCTCAGAGCCGTGGGTAGCTGACCAGCAACGAGAACCCGAAGGCCAGGAACGCCAGCGCCACCACGATCAATCCCATGCGAGCCTTCTTGACACCGAAACGCTGGGAGATCGCGATCAGGAACAACACCATGGCCATGATCACCGTGACCCGGACGAAGTCTTCACCGCGCTCACGCGAGGACGCTCCTTCCTCGAATGCCGTCGATGCCTGCTCGTCCAGCCTCATGGCGCGCTGCTCGAACTCGTTGCGGTACTCCGGCATGAACGCCGGGCCTGGAGGAGCGTTGGGGTCGTTGAACGGATCGGTCTTCAGCCAGGCCTCGAACGCCACCGCGTAGTTGTCGGTGAACCGCCGCTCCAAGATGGTGGCGGCCCGTTGGTCGCCGGTGGTGGTGGCCACGAGCCATGTGTTGAAGACGCCGGAGTTATAGATCCGCTCCTGGCCCCCCTGCGTGGCGGCGAGGTCCTGTTCCACCCGATACGTTCGACGCCTCGGCGTAGCGCTCGGCCGACCGTCCGTCCCACCGAGCGGCTTGATACCCGCTCCACGCCGTCGCGATCGCGACCAGCGCGAGCAGGATCGCCTCGCCGATCTCCAGAGCGCGTTCCGACTTCGAAAGTGGATCTGAGCCCTCGGCACCGTGCCGGCCGTGCTCGCGCAGATGGTGGGCAACTTCGGCGTTCGCGCCCTCCGGCATGCTCGCTTCTCTCGCCTACGGCGTCGCGGCGGCGACCCGTTTCTGGGCCGCCGCAACGCTCCACAGCAACAGCCCGTACAGGGCCAGCACGATGCCCACCGGAAACCAGTCGATACCCGTGACGAAGAGGATGAGCGTAGCGACGATCGCTCCGCCGATCCGGGTCGCGTCTGCGTGAGCCGCCAGCCACACCTCCAACTCGCTGCCTTCGGGGCGAGCTGCCGTGAGGGTGCGGCCACGCGTCAAGTGCCCGTTGCGCCCACGGCGGTGAGCCGGCGAGGTAGGCGATCAGGGCCACGACGACCGCCACGAGCAACACCAGGAAGCCCACCCGCCGAAGTCCCGCCATGACCTCCTCGAACACCTGCCTGGCGGCCGCATCGCCGCTGGGATCGGTGATGGCATCGAGCAGGCGCTGTTGGAGTCGTCTGATCAAGACGCCTCCGAGGAAGAGACCGACGGCAATGCCGACGCCCAGCCAGATCAGGGTGCGGCGCCTGAAGGGTGAGGCGGCGATCGCGAGGGCGAACAAGAGACAGCTGAGCACGAAGAGGGCTCCCGAGAGCCTCTTGAGGTTGCCCGCCGCCGATTGGTAGTCGCTGAGTTGCGCCTCACTCATGATCGTGAGCTGGCCGAAGTCCGCGGGCAACGTGACCCCGAGGGCCGAGCCCAGCCTGCTGATCGCATCGGACGTCGCCAGGTCCGGCGGGATGTCGGGAACCGTCACGTTCAGCCCCAGGGCGTCGGCGCCTTCCTGCGCTACCTCCTGCAAGATATCGGCGAGCACCGAGAGCATGTTCAGTTGCACCTGTCCGTCGTTGATCGAGACGTTGGGCAGCTCGTCCAGGTTTCCGTCCAACAAGCGCCACAACCTTCTCGTGGACGCGGGTGTTCAGCTCGATCCAGAGCCGGTCGAAGGCGGGCGAGGCCAGGAACTCCTTGACCTTGTCCTCGATCAGGCTTTGGGCAGATGTTGTGAGGGGACCGGCAAGCAGCGCGTCGGCGCCTTCGGGCAATTGCGGGATCGACGCCAGGGCTTGCTGGACGCGTTCCTGCACGTCCAAGGCCTGGAAGGTGTCCTCGGCAAGCTTCACCGCGAGCCCATCGGTGACGGCTCGGTTGTCCGAGAGGGGTGCGACCAACGCGACGAACCGATCGGTGTTCCAGATCGTGCGATTCATCCACACCCCGGCGGTGGTGGCGACGACACTGATACTGGTCAGCACGACGAGGATCGCAGTCATGATCCGGCGGAGCCGCAGTCGCCCGGCGCGTGAGCGGGACGTCTTCAGTGATTCCACCTCAGCGCGCAGCTCTTCGTTCTGCTGTGCGAGTTCACTGACGTGTTCGTCTTCCGGCATGGAGTTCCCCTCTCGTTCCCGACGATGCAGCAGCATCGTCACAGCGGCATCACCCTAGCGGGATGAATGAAGCGTCGCCGACCTGGGTGAGCTGAGGGGTGCGGAGCGCTGACCAGGGTGTTTGGGTCGCCTATGCCAGGCCGGTGACCCTGTGTGGATAGCTGCCAACGAACTTCCAACGAACTTGAATGCTTCCAGGCTTGTGGAAGAAGCTTGGCGCGTTCCTCAGCGCAACTAGCCGGGCGAATTCTGGGCAGACGCGCGGGTGCACGAAGGGTTAGCATTGGGAGCAAGCTGGCGACTGAACGATGGACCACGTTGGTGGATCGAATCCATACAGTGGCGGGGGATGATGGCTCAGGAACCGAACCAGAAGGGGCGCTTCGAGCGTTGGTTCGAGGTCGAAGTCGTTCAACCGATGGCCGACTTCCAGGATCCGAAGCAGGAGTGGCGCCGACTCTTCTCCGAACTGTTTGGGACCTTCTTCCTGGTGCTCGTCGCTGCAGGTGGCGGGATGATGGGCCAAGCCTTCCCCAACACGATCAGCCGCACCGCGGCCGTGGTCGCGCCCGGACTGATGGTGATGGCGATCATCCTGTTCATGGGCAAGGTCTCGGGCGCACACCTAAATCCGGCGGTGAGTCTCGCGTTCTCGCTCCGAGGAGACTTCCCGTGGCGTCGTGTGCCCGGCTACATCGTGGTTCAGTTGGCGGGCGCGGCGCTCGCGGCGTGGTTCCTGCAATCCGCGATCCACGTGTCCGCGACATTCGGGTCCAACTACCCCGCCTCGGGGTACTCCTCCTTCGACGCGTTCCTGATGGAAGCGGTCCTCACGCTGGGTCTCGTGAGCGTCATCTTGGGGACGGCCTCGGGAGCCCAGAACCTCGGCGTGATCGGCGCTCTGGGCGTGGGCGCCTACATCGCCTTGGCAGGCTTGTGGGGAAGCCCGATCTCGGGCGCGTCCATGAACCCCGCACGCACGTTCGGCCCTGACCTTGTCGGAGCGAACTTCACGCACTACTGGGTCTACGTCGCGGGACCGCTGACCGGCGCGGTGGTCGCAGTCGCCGCGGCGTTCGCGCTCCGCGGCTACGGTGGTGGCCGTAGCGGGTCCGCAGCGGCTCAGGGAGCCCTCGACACCGAGATGGCCCACCCGGAGGGGAAATAGCGATCTCATCCGACAGCGGCGAGATGAGCGAGCGACTTCGAGCTGGTGATCGGCTACATCACCCTCGGCCCCATCACTCGAGCAAAGGTGACTGCCGGCGTGTAAGCGTGTGGCTGCGATGCTGATCGCTGGTGCAAGAGGCCAGGTCCGAGCTTGTTCCGGTTGGTGTTCCCTCGGCTCCACGAGAGCGGGGCCAGGCGGTTCTCGATCCGTCCCTCGGGCAGGTCGACAGGTTTCGCTTCATGGCTTCCGTCGCGACGCCCTGGGTGAACACGCGGTCCGGAACTTTAGGGTGGTACGGTGGCGCCATGATCGATAGCATGGATGCGATCGTGGTGGGTGGTGGTACGGCGGGGTCGGTGCGTGGCCGCCCGCCTGGTCGAGACGGGCCGCAGTGTGCTGGTGCTGGAAGCTAGGGCCCGACTACGGATCGTTCGGCGGTCTCGGCTGGCCCAGCGATCTGTTGGACGCCTCCACGATCCCCACGAGTCACGACTGGGGGTACCGGTCGGGTGCGGAGCTTGAGGGACGTGACCTGCCGTACGAGCGTGCCCGCGTCATCGGCGGGTGTTCTTCGCACAATGGCTGCACCGCGTCGTGGGGTCATCGCGCCGACTACGACGGCTGGGCGGAGCGGGGTCTCGAGGGATGGGCGGCGGACGATCTCGCTCCGTGGTTCCAGGAGGCGTCACAGCGCATGCGGGTGCGGCGGTTCCGGGACGAGGAGGTGGCGCCGCTGCATCGAGCCTTCGTCGAAGCGGGCACCGAGCTGGGATTGCCGTCAGATCGACGACCTCGAGTCGCTCGATGGCATGCCGGCGCGTGTGCGTGGAACCGTCGAACAGCCCCCAAGGCGTGCGATGGAACGCGGCCTTCGCCTATCTGGACCCGGTCCGTGGGCATCCGGGCATTCAGATCGTCGGCGGTGTCCGGTGCACCGGATCGTGTTCGAGAGACAGCCGCGCCGTCGGCGTACATGGCCATGCGGACTGCCCGGTGGTGCGGCCGAGGCGTGGGCCGACCTGATCGTGGTCACCGGGGGCACCTATGGGTCACCCGAGCTGCTGTTGCGGAGCGGGGTCGGTCCGGCGCAGGAGCTGTGGGATCTGGGGGTCCCGATCGTCGCCGACGTGGCCGGCGTGGGGCGGAACCTGCACGATCACCCGTCGTTCGAGCTTTCCTTCGAGCCGACAGACGAGCTGGTATCCAGGACCCAGGCGTTCGCGGCCACCGGCATGCCCGTTCCCGACGAGCAAGGGTTCGCGAAAGCGGCCACGACCGGCGCATGCCGAAGGCGGAGTGTTCGATCTGCACGTGTTCCCCGAGACGGCTATGGATGGGCGGACCGCCATCTTCGCCGCCTACCTCACGCCGCGCTCGCGCGGTGCGCTCACCCTGCGAGTCCGGACGTCGACGACCCGCCCCGGATCGATCACGCCTACCTCTCCGATGAGGGTGGGCACGACCTGGCAGCGCTGACCGAAGGGGTCGAGCTCGCTCGCGGGTTCGCATCGAGCCCGGCGATGCGACCGCTCGTGGGCCGCGAGATCGAGCCCGGCCCCAGCGTCGGTTCCCGCGATCTGGCGCATGAGGTGCGGCACGGGCGTGATCCACTACTGGCACCCGGTCGGCACGTGCGCGATGGGCTCGGCCGATGACCCGAACGCGGTGACCGACGCCGACGGCAGGGTTCGAGGGGTGGAGGGGCTCGTGGTGGCCGATGCATCCTTGATGCCGGCCACCGTGCGGGCGACCACCAACCTGCCGACCGTCGTGATCGGCGAGCGGATCGCGGATGCGTTGCGTCTGAGCCCGCCCGGAGCCGTCTGTTACCCTTCGCGCATGGAGTGAAGTGACGCCCATCCGGCGACCGGGTGGGCGTTCTGCGTTGCCGGCACACGAGCTTCGGCGAACGAGCCGAGCAGGGGTGGAGATGGAATTCGAGATCGGCATCGGCAAGACGGCTCGGCGGGCATACGGCTTCGACGAGGTGGCGATCGTGCCGTCGCGGAGGACGCGCGACCCCGAGGACATCGACATCCGCTGGGAGATCGACGCCTACACGTTCGAGCTGCCGATGATGGCCAGCGCCATGGACGCGGCCGTCTCGCCCGCCACGGCCACAGAGATCGGCCGCGTCGGCGGCCTCGCATGCCTGAACCTCGAGGGACTGTGGACCCGCTACGAGGAACCCGAGCCCATCTACGCTGAGATCGCCGAGCTCTCCGACGAGAAGGCCACTCGCCGCATGCAGGAGCTCTACGGCGAGCCCGTGCAGGAAGAGCTGATCGGCCGGCGCATCGAGGAGATCAAGGCCGGGGGCGTCGTGAGCTGCGCTTCGATCACTCCTCAGCGCGTGGAGCAGTACGCGAAGCTGGTCCTGGACGCGGGGCTCGACATCCTGGTGATCCAGGGGACGGTCGTGTCCGGCGAGCACGTGTCCAGCCGCCACGAGCCGCTCAACCTGAAGGAGTTCATCCCCGCGTTCGACATCCCGGTGATCGTGGGTGGGTGCGCGTCGTACTCGACCGCGCTGCACCTGATGCGCACCGGTGCCGTCGGGCGTGCTGGTCGGTGTCGGCCCGGCAACGCGTGCACGTCGCGAGGCGTGCTCGGCGTGGGGGTTCCTCAGGCCACGGCCATCGCCGACGCGGCCGCCGCCCGCCGTGAGCATCTGCACGAGACCGGACGGTATTGCCACGTCATCGCCGACGGCGGCATGCGCACCGGCGGCGACATCGCCAAGGCGATCGCATGCGGCGCCGACGCCGTGATGATCGGCTCGCCCATGACGCGCGCCGACGAGGCGCCCGGGCGCGGCTACCACTGGGGCATGGCCACCTTCCACCCCACGCTGCCGCGTGGAACCCGGGTCAAGACGCAGCAGGTCGCCTCGATCGAGGAGATCCTGCGCGGGCCGGCGCACGAGAACGACGGCACGTTCAACCTGTTCGGCGCGCTCGCGACGTCCATGGCCACCACCGGCTACGCGACGATCAAGGAGTTCCAGAAGGCGGAGCTGGTGATCGCGCCCGCGATCAAGACCGAGGGCAAGACCTACCAGGCGCAGCAGCGGGTGGGGATGGGCCACTAGCGATCGCGACACCGGGGGAACCTCGAGGATCGCCCTTCCCGACGTCGTCGTTTCGGTCTAGCCTTGCTGGATGATCGATGCTCCGAGGCACGACCGCAGGATCTGCGATGTCGGCGACATGGGCTGCGAGGGACTCCCCACGGAGTTCCGACGCAACATGCAGGACCTCGAGGTGGGCGACGTGATCGAGTTCGTCGTGCGAGACCCGTCGGCGAAGGAGGATCTTCCACCGCTCGCGCGGATGATGGGTCACAGGATCGTGTCGCAGGTGGAGCTCGAGGACGGCGCGCACTCGGTCGTCGTGGAGCGCGCGAGATAGAGGGGGAAGCGGTGTCGGAGCAGCTGCTGTTCGTCTGCACCCATGCGAAGGATGACCCAGAGCGCGCGATCCTCCCGTTCGTCGCTGCGAACACGGCCGCCGTCGCGGGGGTGGACGCGGTGGTCCTCCTCACGATCGAGGGGGTTTGGCTCGGTACGGTCGGCGGGCTCGACGGGATCGAGAAGGAGGGGTTCCCCCCGCTGGGATCCCTGTACGAGGAGTTCGTGGCGAACGGCGGCGAGGTCTGGCTCTGCGGCACGTGCGCGAAGCCTCGCGGGATCACCGAGGAGCAGCTCGCGCCGGGCGCGAAGATCACGGGCGCCGCCAACATCGTCGAACATGTCGTGGCGGGCGCGAAGTCGATCTCGTTCAGCTGATCGCCGGAGGCGCTCCCTCCTCGACGAGGGCGGCGACGTCGGCCGCCGCGAGGAATCGATCCCGCAGCCCGTCGTCGATCGAGTCCGCCATGGCCCGCACGACACCCCGCGCCTCGGCGAGCAAGTCCGCGGCGGCTCCTCGGTCACCTCGCCCATCCTCGCGTGTCCCCGCGAGCGCGAGGGCCCGCCACCGCACCGTGGCGTCATCGGCATCCTCGGCTAGCTCCAGGGCTCGCCCCGATCCGTCGGGGGTGCCGGTCGAGGCCGCCGACGCCCGAGCCCACGCGCCGAGGGCGGCGACGGAGGGGATCTCGCCCCCCGGTCCGCCGAGCAGCCAGGTCGCGGCCTCCGACGCCGCCCCGGGGTCGCCCACCTCGCGCCATGCGAGGATCTCGAACCGCCCGCACGCGATCCGGGGCAGGAGCAGCTCTTCCGCCTGCGACCGGGCGCGCGAGAACGTGTCGCGTGCCGCGTCGCCGTGGCCCTCGGTCGCCTCCACCCACCCTCGGGCGGCGAGCCTGAGCGGTCGCAGGTACGACACCGACGGGCGCACGAGCTCGTCGAGCGCGTCGAGATCCGTCCTCGCCAGGTCGGGGGCCCCGAGCTCCTGCCAGAGCAGGCAGCGGGCAAGGCGCGCCGAGATCTCCGCTCGAGTGGATCCGGACCCCTGGGCCACCTCGATCGCTTCGTCGAGATGCGATCTCGCCTCGCCCAGGTCCCCCCGCTGCATCGAGAGCAGTGCGAGTCCGGTGAGGGGAGCCGACTCCTCGCGCACCATCCCGACCTCACGTGCCCCGTCGAGCGCCTCCAGGAACAGCCGCTCCGCGCGCGGCCGATCACCGGTTATGAGCCGCAGGAAGCCGAGCATCTGGGCGACGACGTCGGCCGAGGGTCGATGGCCCAGACGGCGCCAGAGCTGACGGGCCCGCGTCCCGTCCGCGATGGCCTGCTCGAGCGGCCCCTGGCAGAGGCCGATCTCGGTGAGTCCGGTCCGCGCGAACGCCTCTCCTTCGAGATCACGCGCCTCCTGGGAGATCCTCAGGGCCTCGTCGTGCTGCGCCCGCGCGCGGGCTGGGTCGCCGCTATCCCACGCGAGCTCGCCGGCGAGGCCCATCACGCGCGCTTCGAGGTACTCGAGCCCCGCACGTCGAGCCGAGTCGAGCGCCTGTGGGATGATCGCTTCGGCCTCGTCCCGACGCTCGAGGGATCGCAGGACCGAGGCGATCGCCGACAGCTCCTGGGCTTCGAGCCATGGGCGTCCGGTCGCGCGCCCGATCTCCGCCGCCTGCTCGTAGTCGCCCAGCGCCTCCTCGTCACTGCCCAGCTGCTCCCGTGCCTCACCGCGGCTGTGAAGGATCTCGGCGCGGAGGCTGGTGGTGTGATCTGCGGAGAGCTTCTCGGTTGCCCCCAGGGCCCGTTCGTACCAACGGATCGCTTCCTCGGCAGCGTAGACGCGCCGGTGACGGTGACCCGCCAGGGTCGCGTAGCGTGCGGTCCGCTCGAGGTCGCCCGCCAGCTCGGCGTGGTGCGCGATCATCTCCGCGAACTCCTCGTCCCGGCCGCGCGTCCCGCGCTCCATCCAATCGGCGACCGCCTGATGCGTCGCGGTCCTTCGTGACCGCGTGATGCTTCCGTAGGCGACATCGCGGATCAGCGCGTGCTCGAAGGTGCACTCCGTGGCCCCGGCGACCGAGCTCGTCGGTCGCCGTCGGACCAACCCCCGGTCCATCAGCGTCTCGATCGCGGCCTCGACGTCGGGCCCGCTGATCTCGTTCCACGTGCCGACCCAGAAAGTGCGCCCGACCACACTCGCCGTCTGGAGGACCCTCTTCTCGCCGGGCTCGAGGCGATCGATCCGCGCGGCGATCGCCGTCTGCACGGTGTCCGGCATCGCCAGGGCGATCTCCCCCGATGCCCTCCACACCTCGCCTCGACGGTTGATGGAGCCGTCCTCGACGAGCGTCCGGACCAGCTCCGTCGCGAAGAAGGGATTCCCACCGGCGCGGTCCACGATGGCAGCCGTCACACCCGGATCGACCTCACCCTCGAGGAGCTCCTGAACGAACGAAGCGCTCTCCGGGCGCGACAGCGGGGACAGCTCGAAGATCGAGGCCGCGCCGCCGCGCCCGCCCCACGTCGGCCGGCGTTCGATCAGTTCGGGTCGCGACAGGCACAAGAAGAGCACCGGCGCCTCGACCCGGTTCAGGAGACCGTCGAGCAGGTCCAGCAGTGCGTCGTCGGCCCAGTGGAGGTCTTCGATCCACGCGATCAGCGGGAGGTCCGCCGCGAGCGCGGTGAAGTACCGCGCCCACGTGTTCACGATCATCCGACGACCGACGTCCGGGCCGGCACCGGCGAGGGGATCCGGATCGACGGGGATCCCGATCGACGACAGGAGGGTCGCGAGGGAGGCGCCTCCCGGGGCCGTCTCCTCGAAGCGTCCTCCGATCGCGGCCTGGGCCTTGGCCGCGATCATATCTGGGGGGTCGCTGTCGAGGATCGAGGCTTCGGTCTTCACGATCTCCGCGAGCGGCCACAGTCGCAAGCCGCCGTCGTACGGGAGACATCGGCCGTGCACCGAGCGCACACCGGCGGTGCTCGTGAACTCGAAGGCCAGGCGGGTCTTGCCCACTCCGGCCGGTCCCGTGATGGTGGCGAGATGCGGGTGGCCGTCGCCTTCGCACCTTCGCAGGAGCACCCCGAGGAGGGCGACCTCGTCGGCGCGTCCCACGAGTGGGTGATCCCCGTCGCCCGCCCTGCCATCGTTCTCGCCGACCACGGACCATGCGGCGACGGGGTCCGGCACCCCCTTCAGCGACACGTCTCCGAGGTCCTCGAAGCGGAACGAGCCGGCCGCATCCCGGCGGGTGCGGCCGCTCACGACCACCCCACCCACCGGCGCGACGGACTGGAGGCGAGCTGCGATCGATGTGGTCTCCCCCGTGACGAGCGCTTGATCGGCGGTCGCCGGCGAGGAGATCACCTCACCGGTGTGGATGCCGACCCGGAGCGCGAGCTCCTCGCCGAGATCCGGAAGGAGCCGACGGTTCAGCTCATCGAGCGCACGCTGCATCGAGAGGCCGGCGCGGACCGCTCGCTGGGGGTCGTCCTCGTGCGTGACGGGGGCGCCGAAGATGCCCACGACCGCGTCGCCGATGAACTTCTCGACGGTGCCGCCGTGGCTGTCGACCACCCCCGACATCGCGTCGAAGTAGGCCGAGTAGACACGATGGAGGTCCTCGGGGTCGAGCTTCGTGGCGAGCTCGGTCGACTCGGCGAGGTCCGCGAACAGCACGGTGACGACCTTCCGTTCGTTCCGTGCCTCGTTCCTCCACTCGGCGAGGTCGACGTCCGGGGCCACGTCGGGGACGATCGCGGCGCCGCACGACCCGCAGAAGCGGAACGGCGCCGCCAGGAGGGCGCCGCAGACGGAGCAGGTCCGTTCGAGGGCGAGGCCACAGGCGCCGCAGAACCGGAACCCGTCCGGGTTCGATGACCCGCACGCGGGACATGCGATGCCAGGCTCCGACTCCATCCCGGCATTCTGCCGCAACCTCGTGCCGGAGCGGTACCCGTCGGTGAGCAAGAAACGCGCTCGGCCTCGTCGGAACGGGCTCCCTCGACAGCGATCGCTGCTAGCGTGACGTCGATGGCCGATCCTCGCCCCGTCCTCGTCGTCGACCTGGGCGCGCAGTACGCCCAGCTGATCGCGCGGCGGGTGCGCGAGGCCCACGTCTACTCAGAGATCGTGGCGCATGACCTGTCGGCGGCCGAGATCACTGGGCGACGTCCGGCCGGCATCATCCTGAGCGGCGGGCCTGCGTCCGTTTACGCCGACGACGGGCCGCAGATCGACCCAGGTGTGCTCGGGCTCGGTGTGCCGGTGCTCGGCATCTGCTATGGCCATCAGCTCATGGCGCAAACGCTGGGGGGCGAGGTCGCATCGACCGGGCAGCGTGAGTACGGTGCGACCTCGCTGACGGTCGAGCCCGGGTCGCGACTGCTCCAGGACTTCCCGGCCAGCGACACCGTGTGGATGTCCCACGGCGACGCGGTCACCCGGGAGCCCGACGGGTTCCGCGTCACCGCTCGCACCGACCAGATCCCGATCGCCGCCATGGAGGATCCGGAGCGCGGGCTCTTCGCGGTGCAGTTCCATCCCGAGGTCTCGCATACCCAGCACGGCCAGGACGTGATGAAGCGGTTCCTGTTCGAGGGGTGCGGGCTGCTGCCTGACTGGACGCCCACCAACATCATCGAGGACCAGATCGTGAAGATCCGTGCGCAGGTGGGCGATGCCCAGGTGCTGTGCGCGCTGAGCGGTGGGGTCGACTCCAGCGTCGCGGCGCTGCTCGTGCACCGCGCCGTGGGCGATCAGCTCACCTGCGTGTTCGTCGACCACGGATTGAACCGCGAAGGCGAGCCCGACCAGGTTGAAGAGGCGTTCGCGCGGCACTTCCGCGTCCCGCTCGTCCACGTCAAAGCGGCCGATCGGTTCCTGGGCGCGCTGGCGGGCATCACCGATCCCGAGGTTAAGCGGAAGACGATCGGCACCGAGTTCATCCGGGTGTTCGAGGAGGTTGCGCGCGAGCACTCAGGCGCGAGGTTCCTGGTGCAGGGCACGCTCTACCCTGACGTCATCGAGTCGGGGTCGAACACCGCCGCCAACATCAAGAGCCACCACAACGTGGGGGGGCTGCCCGAGGACATGGACCTCTCGCTCGTCGAGCCGCTCCGGGACCTGTTCAAGGACGAGGTCAGGAGGGTGGGCAGCGAGCTGGGTCTGCCCGAGGAGATCGTGCAGCGTCAGCCGTTCCCGGGACCGGGGCTGGCCGTGCGGATCGTGGGAGAGGTGAACGCCGGCAACCTGGCGAAGGTGCGAGGCGCCGACCACATCGTGCGCCAGGAGATCAAGCGCGCCGGGCTGGAAAGCGAGACCTGGCAGGCGTTCTGCGTACTGCTTGCCGACGTGCAGAGCGTCGGCGTCATGGGCGACGGTCGCACCTACGAGCACCCGGTGATCGTGCGTGCCGTGACGTCCGAAGATGCCATGACCGCCGACTGGGCGCGGCTTCCACCCGAGGTGCTCGACACGATCGCGTCGCGCATCGTGCGCGAGGTGCCCGGCGTGAACCGGGTCGCCTACGACATCACCAGCAAGCCGCCCGGCACGATCGAGTGGGAGTGATCCCGGCCTATCTGCACCGGATCGGCCTCACCGAGGCTCCCGGTGTGGACGCGAACGGGTTGCGCCGCTTGCAGGTCGCTCACCTTTGGTCCGTGCCGTTCGAGAACCTCGACATCCATCTGGGTGTGCCGATCGTGCTGGACGCCGATGCGCTCGTCGAGAAGATCGCGATCCGACGCCGCGGTGGGTTCTGCTACGAGCTGAACGGTTCGTTCGCCACGCTCCTGACCCGGCTCGGGTTCGAGACCACGTTGCTCGAGGCGCGGGTCGTCGGCGAGGAAGGCGAGCTCGGCATCGCATTCGACCATCTGTGCTTGCGGGTGAACCTCGATCAGCCCTGGCTGGTCGATGTCGGGTTCGGCGACAACTTCCTCGAGCCGCTTGCGTTGACCCCGGGGATCGATCAGCTCGATCCGTCGGGCGCGTTCACGATCGTCGAACGCGATGACGGGTGGCTCGACCTCCAACGAGAGGGGCGTCCCCAGTACAGGTTCTCCTCGGAGCCGAGGCGGCTCGACGACTTCGCGTCCGCATGCCGCTATCACCAGACATCGCCCGAATCGCATTTCACGCGCGCTCCCGTGTGCACGCTCCCGACGCCGCGTGGCCGGGTCACGATCTCGGGTCCGACCCTGATCGAGACCGTGGACGGCGGCCGGACCGAGACCGAGCTCAGTGACAGCGAGCTGTTGACCGCCTATCGCGAACGGTTCGGCATCGAGCTGGAGCGGATCCCGGGCCCGGCGAACGGCCCCGATGGCTAGGTGGTCGGCGCTCGGGTGGCGGTCACGATCAGACGCTGGTAGCTGAAGTACTTCGGGGTGACAGGTCGTGAGCACCAGGGTCGGTTGTTTCGTCTGATCCAGCACCCTGCCGGAGCCTTCCTCGGGGATCACGAACACGCGGTCTACCTGGTAGTCGAAGGTTCCGAACCGGGTTCGGACCGTCATGCGGTCGCCAGGTTGCACCTTGTCCAGGTTGAAGAAGGGGTGCAGGTAGGTGGTCCGATGCCCCGCGATGGCGGCGCGGCCGGTGTCATCCCACGGATCGGCGGTGTCGGGGTAGTGTCCCGGCCCATCCTTGAGATCCTCGTAGCCGGTGCCCTGCACCACCATGAAGTTCATCCCGATCGAGGGGATCAACAACTGTGCGTATGCGTTGCCCAGCGGGATGCGCTCGGGCGCCTCCGAAGGAGCCTGCGTGTCGACCACCTGCTCGAAGCCGGCCCGCAGGTCGTCCTGGGCCTGCTGGGTGGCGAGCCCGGTTCCCCAGAGCAGCCACACCACGTAGCCCCCGAACGCGGTGGCGGCCATGAGGCACAGGACGCCGAACCAGTGCAGGATCAGACGCCAGCCGCGGCGACGGGTCGACCACTGAGCCGGGGGAGCGGGCGCATCGGGGCGCGTCTGCACCTGGGTCACGCCTCCCACGGTACCGCCGGGCGTGGTGAAGCGCCTGTCCGGTCCCCGAGGACATGCAGTGAGGACGGCGCGGCGGCGGGGTCGTCCGCGCCTCCTACACTGAGGACGTGAACGCCGTCTCCCCGTTGATCGAGGGGCTCAACGACATCCAGACCGAGGCGGTCCTCCATACGGAGGGCCCGGTCCTGATCGTGGCGGGAGCCGGCAGTGGCAAGACCCGTGCGCTCACCCATCGCATCGCCTACCTGATCCGGGAGGAAGGTGTCTCACCCGGCCAGATCCTGGCGATCACGTTCACCAACAAGGCCGCTCGCGAGATGGTCGAGCGCGTCGAGGGTCTGATGGGCGAGCGCGTCGCCAAAGGCATGTGGATCCTGACCTTCCACTCCACGTGCGCCAGGCTGCTCCGTCGTGAGCATGCTCACCTCGGCGTGCCCAGCGGCTTCACGATCTACGACGACGGCGACACCGAGCGTCTCATCGCCGGCATCCTGAAGGACCTCGACCTCGACCCCAAGCGCTTCGCGCCGCGCGCGATGGCCAGCGGCATCTCTCGAGCGAAGGAACGCGTGCTGAGCCCCGACGAGTTCGCCTCCATGGCCTCCAACTACTACGAGGAAACCATCGCCAAAGTGTTCGACGCGTACGAAACGCGCAAACGCAACGCCGGCGCACTGGACTTCGACGATCTGATCAGCGAGACGGTGCGGCTGTTCCGTGACCACCCGGAGGTCCTGGCGCACTACCAGGAGCGGTTCCGCTACCTCATGGTGGACGAGTACCAAGATACGAACCGCGCCCAGTACCAGCTGGTGAACCAGCTCGCCGCGAAGTACCGCAACGTGTGCGTGGTGGGTGACGCCGACCAGGGCGTGTACAGCTGGCGCGGCGCCACGATCCAGAACATCCTGGACTTCGAACGCGACTATCCCGACGCGCAGGTCTTCCTGATGGAGCAGAACTACCGCTCCAGCTCGAACATCCTGTCCATCGCGAACGCGCTGATCGAGCACAACCAGCAGCGCAAGCCGAAGGCGCTGTGGACCGAAGCCGGCGACGGCGAGCTGACCGTTCGCTACCGCGCCGACGACGAGCACGACGAGGCGTTCTTCGTCGTGGACGAGATCGAGCGCCTGCGCGAGTCCGAGGGTTACCGCTACTCCGACTTCGCCGTGTTCTACCGGACCAACGCGCAGTCCCGCGTGCTCGAGGACGTGCTGATGCGCGTCGGCACTCCCTACCGGGTGTTCGGCGGCGTCCGGTTCTATCAGCGCAGAGAGATCAAGGACGTGCTCGCGTACCTGCGGCTGTTGGTGAACCCTGCCGACGTCATCTCGTTCCGGCGCGTCGTGAACACGCCGAAGCGCGGCATCGGCGACGCCACGGTGGCGGCCCTGGAATCGTTCGCGCGCGACGAGGACATCGCGATCGTGCAGGCCGCTCTTCGCGTGGACGAGATCCCCGTCCTCGCAGCGCGCGCGAAGGGAGCGGTGGCGGGCTTCGATCAGATCCTCGCCTCCCTGTACCACCACCTGGACGACGGTGCCGGGCCAGCGCGCATGGTGGAGTTCGCCGCGCTGGAATCCGGCTACCTCGGTCAGCTGGAGGAGGAACGCACCGTCGACGCGCAGGGGCGGATCGAGAACCTGCAGGAGCTCTCGGGCGTCGCGGCCGAGCTGCTCGCACGCGAGCCCGATGCGGGTCTCGAGCAGTTCCTGGAGCAGGTGTCATTGGTCGGCGAGCAGGATGAATACGACGAAGACGCGTCCAGCGTGACGCTCATGACGCTGCACATCGCCAAGGGACTGGAGTTCCCGGTGGTGTTGATCGTGGGGCTGGAGGACGGCATCTTCCCGCACTACCGGTCCATGACCGACACCGCGCAGCTGGAGGAAGAGCGCCGCTTGGCCTACGTGGGCATCACGCGGGCACAGCAGCGCCTGTACCTCACGCATGCATGGAGCCGCACGCTGTTCGGACAGACGCAGTACAACCCACCGTCGAGGTTCCTGGGCGAGATGCCCGAGCAGCTGTTCGACATGCGACAAGGCGAAGGTTCGGGGCGACGACAGGCGGCGTTCGGGGGACGGCTCCGGCGCGAGGACGACAGCGGGGGACGCGTGATCGGCGGCACCCGCCACGGCGACGCGCAGCCGCTCAGGGGACTGGACCCCGCCCTCTGCCGGAGGCGTGCCACGGCGCGAAGCACCCGCCATCGGTCCCGGCGATACCGTGATCCATGAGAAGTGGGGCGAGGGCGTGGTGCTCGCCGTCAGCGGTGCCGGTGACGGTACCGAGGCGACGATCACGTTCTCCGACGTCGGGGACAAGCGGGTGCTCCTGGCCTACGCGCCGTTGCGCAAGGCCGGCTAGGTCGAGGCGCAGCGCCCATGACGAGAGATGCAGGTCATCGCATTCAGATCCGGACAGGCTGCGAGGAGCGCGCGTCAGGGCGAGACAAGTGGCCCTGGATGGCCGGCGCAGGGTCGTACCCGAAGCGTCCAGTAGCACGGGGAGTGGACGCCCTGCACCGGATCGTCGCGATCCGGTCGAGGTGCTCGTCGAGCAGAACTCACGGCGTGAGCCAGACCTGGTGCCCGTGCGGCACGGCAGGATGATGGTCTCGCCCTTCACGTTCTATCGTGGCGCGGCACGTGTGATGGCTGCGGATCTCGGCACCCACGCCCAGGTCGGGACTCAACGCGCAGATCTGCGGCGACGCGCACCTGTCCAACTTCGGTCTCTTCGCCGCACCCGATCGCGATCTCGTCTTCGACCTCAACGACTTCGACGAAACGCTGCCGGGGCCCTGGGAGTGGGACGTGAAGCGCATGGCGGCGAGCTTCACGATCGCCGGGCGTCATCGCGGGTTCACACCAAAGGAGATCGCCGAAGGCACGAGCACCTCCGTCAGGAGCTACCGGGAGGCCATGGCCGGTTTCGCGGGCATGCGCACGATGGACGTCTGGTACTCGCGCCTGAGTGCCGCGGAACTGCTGGGTGAGTTGAAGGGCAGCGTTCGCAAGGGCGCAGAGAAGGTGATGCGAGAAAGCGCGCATGCACGACAGCCTGCATGCGCTGTTCCAAGCTGGCGGTCGAGGTGGACGGCGAATTCAAGATCGCCAGCGCACCTCCAATCGTGATCCCGGTCCGGGACATGCCGCCCGAGCTCCTGCCCGATGACTTCGAGGGAACCATGATCGCAGAGCTGTACCGCTGCGTACCGCGCCACGCTGCAGGCGGACCGACGACTGTTGCTGGAGAAGTTCAAGTTGGTCGATCTTGCCCGTAAGGTGGTGGGGGTGGGCAGCGTCGGCACACGAGGGTTCATCGTGTTGCTCGAGGGCAGCGATCGGGGCGACCCCTTGTTCCTGCAAGTGAAGGAAGCGACCGACTCGGTGCTGGAGGAGTTCCTGCCCAAGAGCCGGTATCGTCAGCACGGCGAACGCGTGGTGCACGGCCAGCGTGCAATGCAGGCGGCGAGCGACATCTTCCTGGGATGGACCAAGGGAGCCGACACGACGCGTCATTTCTACTGGCGTCAGCTGAAGGACATGAAGGGCTCGATCGACACGGAGTTGATCAGACCGGCAGGGATGGTCGCGTACGCACGGGCATGCGGCTGGACGCTGGCGCGCGCTCACGCGCGGACGGGCGACCCCATCGCGATCGCCTCCTACCTGGGCCAGGGCGACGTCTTCGACCGCGCGATCGTGGCGTTCTCCGACCGGTACGCGGATCAGAACGAACTCGACCACGCGGCATTCCTCGAGGCGATCAAGTCCGGTCGGATCGAGGCGATCGAAGGGGTCTGAACTGGACCAGGGCTACGTCGACAGCCGGGTGAGGACGTTCGCGGTGACGCGTGAGACCGCCGGGTCGGCCAGACTCCAGCGCGTACGCCCAATCGGTGACGCCCGCGTTGAACACGGTGCCACCCCCATCGGGCTTGGTGAACACCCCGATGCACGCGTGGTTGTTCGTGACGCGATGGACCTGGTCGCGCCAGCCTGGTCCGAACACCGCCATGGCGGTGTTCTCCAGCTCGCCGGGCTCGTGCGCAGTAGCGGCTCGGCTGCTCATCGCTCGTCCACAGGCGCGCCGGGGCGGTGCCCAGGATCTGCAGCCCGTCGGGCGCGCCGTCGGCGCCCGGTGGGGACCGGGAGCCCGTCGGGACCGGTCGTCAGCTCGCAGCCGTCCACCTCGTAGGCGACGATCGAGTCGCGCGCGCCCCAGCTCGTCGCCGTATCGCAGGTCGGTTCCCTCGAACGCCCAGTGCTCGGGGCGCCACACCGTGTAGGCGCCTGGAGCCACGCGGCACGCCCAGGCCGTAGCGGGAGTAGCCGCCGTGCGTGAACGTCAGCCCGATCGACCACGTCTCCGGGACGTGCGATGCGCCGGTCCGACCAGACGCCCGGAGAGGAACCGCTCATCCGGCGTGCCGAGGACCGGGTCCTCGTCGGCCAGGTACTTGAAGCAGCGCATCGCTCGGTGGTCGTCCTCGAACCGCACCTGCCAGAAGCACGTGTTCCCGCTGAAGATCGCGGCATTGCCACCGCCGTCGGTGAAGCCGTCGAGCGCGTCGCGCATGCCCCACGACCAGTACTCGTCGTGACCGACGCTCGCGTACAGCCGGTGACCTCCGAGCACCTCGGGGTGCTGCTCCAGGTCCTGGCTGATCGCGACGTCGACGCCGAACCCCTGCTGCTTCGGCCCAGCGCAGGAACGGTCGCTCCCAGTTCCACCAACCGGCGCCGCCGCTCCAGACCGAGAGTCCGAGCGGCTCGGCCCACTCGAAGAACCAGCGTCCTTCCCGGTCGGGCTCGGTCTGCATCTTCCGCCGTGCGGGTTCGGGCTTCACCAGGAATCCGCGCGCCAGCGGCCGTTCGAACGAGACGCGGTTGCCGCCGGTGTACAGCGACGGTCCGCCCCAATCGTTGTAGGCGTTCCAGGTGGACGTGGACAGCACGAGCAGGATCGGCTCGCGAGGCCCGCCGGGCGCTGGCCGCACCACCAGGAACGCATCGGCGCGCTCGGTGCCGGCGGTCAGCGTCACGGAGTAGTAACCGGACCGCCACGGGCCGACGGGGATCTCCACGGTGGCGGGCCACGCGCAGCCTTCGGACGCTGCGTTGGGTGGTGTCGCGTGCTCTCCGGCGGGCACCGATGGGGCGTGCCACACCACGTCGCGCGTCGCGCCCTCGCGAGCGACCTCCACGTCGAAGGCACCGGTATCCGTCGAGACATGGAGGAACGACGGTCCCCGGGGTCACGCTCGGCGGCCAGCAGTACGCCTCGAGCATCAGGTCAGCGGAACAACGCGAAGTAGCCGGCCACGACGATGAGGATCCCCGCGAGCAGCGGCGCGATGACCCACGCCAATCCCAAGCGACCTCGGTACGGTCCCAGGGTCCCGACCTTGGTGGTCGGCTTCAAGCCGGGCGGACGGATCTGGAGCCTCCTGCGAGCCACGGCTTCAGTGTACGGGCGTCTTCGTCGCTCATGGGCACGACCCGGAGGCGTCAGGGTACGGGCGACGCACCGAGCTCGTCGCTCCCGCGTCCTCGAACGAACAGCGCCGATCCGGATTCGGCGCCACCGCAGGTCGACGCGTAGCCGGACGAACACAGGTCGAACGTCGCCGCCGATCGACGAGCGATATCGGACTCGGTCGGAGATCGGAGGGACCGGGTCGTTCACGGGAGCATCCTCCAGCGGACCGGCCCATGGTGGCCGCTGCGACCGGGCACCGCAAGCCTGAGCGGTGCTCGCGAGCGTTCGTTAGACTTCGCGGCATGGCCGGCAAGCATCGCGTGATCGTGGCGAAACCGGGTCTCGACGGGCACGACCGTGGAGCCAAGGTGGTGTCTCGCGCGCTCCGGGACGCGGGGTTCGAGGTCATCTACACGGGCCTGCATCAGACGCCGGAGCAGATCGCCGAGACCGCGATCCAGGAAGATGCGGACGCGGTCGGGCTGTAGCTGTCATTCCGGCGCGCACATGACGCTGTTCCCGAAGGTAGTGACGGAGCTCCGCGATCGCGGGCGCCGAGCGACATCCTGGTGTTCGCGGGCGGCATCATCCCGGTCGACGACGTGCCGGCGCTGAAGTCGGCGGGCATCGAGGAGATCTTCACGCCGGGCGCCAACACGGGGGACATCGCCCAGTGGCTGCACCAACGGCTCGGCGACGACCCGGACGCCGCTAGTCCATCACAGACTACCTAAGCGGGGAGCTCGCTCGTGGACCTGTATGAGTATCAAGGCAAGGAGCTCTTCCGCGCGCAGGGGATCGAGACGCCGAAGGGCGTCGTGGCTCGCACGCCCGAGCAGGCGGCGGAGGCCACCAGGGAGCTGGGCGGCACGAGCGTCGTCAAGGTCCAGGTGCAGGTCGGCGGCCGTGGCAAGGGCGGTGGGGTGGCGCTGGTCGAGTCGCCCGGAGCGAGCGGCGGAGGAGGCCGCCCGCATGCTCGGCTCGGACTTCAAGGGTCATCAGGTGACCCAGGTGCTGTGCGAGGAGCTGCTGCCGATCGCGCAGGAGTTCTACACGTCGATCGTGCTGGATCGTTCCACCGGCGATCACCTGGCGATGATGACCGCCGAAGGTGGCATGGACATCGAGGAGCTCGCTCGCACCCGTCCCGAGGCGCTCCGGCGGGTGCACGTCGACGCGATGCTCGGGCTGCGCGCGTTTCACGTCCGGGAGCTGGTCGGGAACGCTCCCGCAGCCGGCGCGAGAAGGCGCCGCCGACGTGCTGCGGCGGCTCTACGCCTTGCTGCGGGAACGCGACGCCACGCTGGTCGAGGTCGAACCCGCTGGTGCTGCTCGAGGACGGCCGGGTGATCGCGCTGGACTCCAAGGTCACCGTCGATGACAACGCGCTGTTCCGTCACGAGGACATCGACGCCATGAAGGCTGCGTTCCCGATCGATCCGGTGCAGGCGCGGGCCAACGAGCAGGACCTGCAGTACGTGAAGCTCGACGGCGACGTGGGGATCATCGGCAACGGCGCCGGACTGGTGATGTCCACGCTCGACGTGGTGGCGCAGGCAGGCGCCCGGGCGGCCAACTTCTTGGACGTGGGCGGTGGCGCCAGCGCCGACCAGATGGCGACCTCGCTGGAGGTGGTCCTGTCCGACCCCGCGGTCAAGGCCGTGCTCATCAACATCTTCGGCGGGATCACGCGCTGCGACCTGGTCGCGCAGGGCATCCTGGGCGCGCTCGAGCGCGTGGAGGCGCACGGTGCCGATCGTGGTCCGCCTGGACGGCACAAACGCCGAGGAGGGCCGCGCGATCCTGGCCGACGCTGCGCACGCGCGCATCGTCACGGCGTCGACGATGCTCGAAGCGGCCGAGCGGGCCGCCGCCTTCGCGAACGGTGAGGCCGCATGAGCGTCCTGGTGGGCGCCGAAACCCGACTGGTGGTCCAGGGCATCACCGGCAAGGAGGGCACGTTCCACACGCTGCGGAACCGCGCCTACGGCACGCAGGTGGTCGCGGGCGTGACGCCCGGGCAAGTCCGGCCAGGACGTCGAGGGCATCCCGGTGTTCGACACCGTCGCCGAGGCCGTCACGCGAGACCGGCGCCAACACGTCGATGATCTTCGTGCCGCCCCGGTTCGCTGCCGAGGCCATCCTGGAATCGGCCGACGCCGGACGTGCCGCTGGTCGTCTGCATCACCGAAGGCATCCCCGTGCAGGACATGGCGTTCGTCCACAGCTACCTGCGCGGCCGATCCACCACGCTGGTCGGCCCGAACTGCCCGGGCGTGATCACCCCCGGGGTCGCGAACGTGGGCATCATCCCGGGTGAGATCTGCGCGCCGGGCCGCGTCGGACTCGGTGAGCCGCAGCGGCACGCTCGTGTACCAGATCGTGCACGAGCTCACGCAGCGCGAGCCTGGGCCAGTCCACGTGCATCGGCATGGGCGGCGACCCCGTGCACGGCGTCGGCTTCATCGAGTCGCTCGCGTTGTTCCAGGACGACGAAGACACCGACCTGGTGGTGATGACCGGAGAGATCGGCGGCGACGACGAGGAGCGTGCCGCCGCCTACATCGCCGAGCACGTCACCAAACCGGTCGTCGGCCTACATCGCCGGGTTCGAGGCACCCGCCCGGCAAGCGCATGGGCCACGCCGGCGCCATCGTGACCGGGTCCCGAGGGCACCGCGGCCGCGAAAGCCGAAGCGTTGGAAGCCGTGGGGGTCAGGGTCGCCCGCACCCCGACCCAGGTTGCCGAGCTGGTGGTCGAGGCGCTGCGATGACCCAGGCGGAACCTCCCGCCTCCGCGAGGTGGAAGGAGGTTCCCTCTGCGCCGTCATTCGCGACCGAACTTCGGCGTGCCGTGCCGGTGGCTCTGCGGCGAGGCTTCACGGTGGCGATGGCCGCGGTGCTGCTCGGTCAGCTCGTCCCTCTCGCCGTCAACCTGAACGGGGTTGGACTCGCGGTCGTGACCCAGCTGCGGCTCGGCTGGCTGTACACCGTGGCGGCGAATGTCAGCGTCCATCCGGATCGAGGCGTTCTCGGAGTCGTCCGGCCAGGCCCTGCTCGGTGGAGCGACCGTGTTCCGACTTGCGGCGCTGACCTTCACCGCGGTCCTGCTGTGGATGCTGGTCCGGGCAGGGGCGGCGTCCGCGACGGAAGGTCCGATGCGCCCGGTCGCCGGGCGGTCGCCGGCGCGATGGTTGGTGTGCCCGTACGCCGGCCCTTGGCGGTCGTGTCCTTGCTCGTCGAGCTCCGCCTTCGGACCGGGCGGCGGGTTCCTTCCCGACGTGACGACGTTCTCGGCCGACATCGAGTGAGATGCTCGTGCTTCCGGCGTGCTTGGGAGTGGCTGGCGGCGCATCGGTGGTCTGCACACGACCACGTGGTGGCAGGGACGAGCGGGGCAGGTGTTGGCGGCGGGGTGGCGGACGTTCTGGGTGGCGCTGTCGTCTCGCTGATCGGGCTGCTCGCGTTCGCGGCGCTCAGGCCCGAAGGTCTGGATGCCTACGTTCGGGAGCTGCGGTCGCTCGGCGTCGAGGGCGGTGCGATCGCCGCCGGGCACCAGTCCCTGCTCCTGCCCAACCAGGCTGCGCTGATCCTGGTGCCCGCCATGGGCGCGTGCGACACCCTCACGGTCGAGGGCGAACGTGTCCGACGTGCTCTGCCTCGACCGCCTGCCCGAGCGCAGAGCCCGCGTGGACTGGCTGGGAACGACCGCGGACGACCGCCCGGTTCGCCGACGGAAGCCTCGCCATGGTCAACGAGGCTCTTCCTTTTGGTGCCGTTGATCGCGGTCGTCGCCGGCGCCCGGCGGTCAGCTGCGGGGTCAAGGAGCGTCGGCGATGCGGTGCCGTGCGGCGGTCGGCGCGGCGGTCGTGTTCGCCGCGCTGGTCGCTGGTCGCACATGGGCGAGCACCGTGGTCGTCTCCACGACCAACGAGCAGGTGAGGCGATCTCGTCGAGACGAGGTCCGGCGGGTCACGCTCGGCGCCCAGCCGCTTCGTCGCCGGCGCGTATCGCGTTGGGTCTGGGGCGTGGTGGTCGGCGTTCCCACAGCGTGCGTGACCGCCTGGTGCGCACGCCGCTCGAACGGCAGCGTTAGCTGAGCTTCACCTCGGTGAAGTTGGACTCCATCTGCGTGTAGCGGCTCCACGCGGCCGCCCAGCCTGAGTCGTCGCGAGCGAACCGTTCAACGGGAAGGTCGGGCGATTGCCGGTCCCAGATGCCGAAGAAGGTGCGTCCGTAGCCCAGCAGGTACTCGCGTGCCCGAATGCGTGTACTGGACCGCCGGCGGTGTCGTCGGGGTCCATCGCGACGCCTTCCGGGCTGGGGGTCTGACGCCTGGACCGGTGCGGGCCGAGCGGGGCCGTCGGCGGGCACCGTGGTGTGGTCGGGTTCGAGCGCGGCGAACCGCAGCCACGCCTGCCGCCAGCCGTCATCCGTTCGATCGGGAACCGCTCTGCCGCCACGCTCGGCGACTGCCGGTCCCAGATGCCGAAGAAGTCGGCGCCGTAGCCCAGCACGTAGCGGAAGCCCGAATGCGTGTAGCGGACGCTGGAGGTCTCGACCGGCTCCGGCTCGAAGTCGCTGGCTGCGCAGGGGTCGGTGTCGGCCTGCGATCGCAGGCGATGCCGAGGTGGTCGATGGCTCGTCCGGGACTCCGTGCGGGGCCGGGTCGGCGCGCGCCGGGTCCGCCTCGGCGGTGGTCGTGCGTGGTCGCGGCTTGGCCGTCGATGGGCCACGGTGAGGTCGCTGTGACAGTAGCGACACTTGATGGCCTCGTCCTGGATCATCTCGGCGCAGTACGGACACTTCTTCACGGTGGTCGCCTCCGGGGCTCGCGAGCTTCCCAGGCTACCCGAACTTTCCGGGCTACCTGAGCTGGTAGCGTGACCCACTGCATGGATGGACGCGTCGCGGTACTGGTCTCGGGTTCCGGCACCAACCTGCAAGCGCTCCTGGACGACGCCGTGGTGGGTCCGCACATCTTCCTCGTCCTGTCGGATCGCCCGGGCGTCAAGGCGCTGCAGCGAGCCGACGAGCGTGGCGTCCCGACGCAAGTGATCGAACCCGGCGCCTACCCCGACAGGGACGGGTTCGATGACGCGGTCGTCGCGTGCCTGCAGGGAGCCGAGATCGATGTCGCTGGTGACCGCGGGGTACATGCGACTGCTGGGACGCGCCGTGCTCGATGCGTTCGAGGGCCGCTGGCTCAACACCCACCCCGCGCTGCTGCCGTCGTTCCCCGGCATGCACGGGGTCCGGGACGCGCTCGCTCACGGCGTGAAGGTCACGGGCGTCACCGTCTTCTTGGTGGACGAGGGCATCGACACCGGGCCCATCGTGTCGCAGGAAGCGGTCGAGGTGCGCGACGACGATGACTGGGCCTCGCTGGAACCGCGCATCCTTGCGGCCGAGCACCGGCTCCTGCCCGGCGGCCGTGCGCGCGGTGCTGGAGGGGCGCATCGACGGTGGAGGGCAGACGCGTGACGATCGCGGAGCGAGGCTCCGGCATGAGCGACGTGCGACCGATCCGGCGGCGCGATCCTGGCGCCGTACGACAAGACGGGATTGGTCGAGTTCGCCTCGGCGCTCGTCGAACGCGGCGTCGAGCTGGTCGCATCGGGGGGAACGGCCGGCGTCCTGAACCGGGCGGGGCTCCCCGTCACCGCCGTCGAGCAGGTCACCGGGTACGCCCGAGATGCTGGGCGGACGGGTGAAGACCCTGCATCCGAAGATCCACGGCGGCCTGCTGGCCGATCGGCGCAACCCCGAGCACTGGAGCAGCTCGGAACGTTCGACATCGAACCGTTCGACTTGCTCGTCGGTGGCCTGTATCCGTTCCGCGAGACCGTCGCGTCGGGTGCCGGTCCGAAGACGGTGGTCGAGAACATCGACATCGGCGGGCCGGCCATGATGCGGGCCGCGGCCAAGAACTTCGAGTCGGTCACGGTCATCGTCGATCCGGCCGAGTACGCGGTGGTCCTGACTGAGATCGATGCCAACGACGGGGTGACCCGCGCGACCCGGTATCGCGCTGGCCGCCGCCGCGTTCGCCCACACTGCCGCCTACGACGCCGCCGTGGCCGCGTGGTTCGCGCGCCAGGAGATCGGCGACGAGCGACCGCTGCCCGGGTTCGTCGGGCTGGCGTACGAGAAGGTCGCCGACCTCCGCTACGGGGAGAACCCGCACCAGCGTGGCGGGCTGTATCGCGAGGCGGCCGACGTCTGGGCCGCTGGGCGGCGCGCGGGTGCTGCAGGGCAAGGAGATGTCGTTCAACAACTGGCTGGACGCGTACGCGGCCTTCGACCTGGTTGGCGCCCTGCCGCGAGGGCTCGGCCGTCATCGTCAAGCACAACAACCCCTGCGGGGTCGCGTCACGAGGATCAGCCGCCGCGTCCTACCGAGCCGCGTTGGCGTGCGACCCGGTCAGCGCGTTCGGCGGCATCGTGGCCTTCCGACGACGAGGTCGACGCCGACGCCGTCGCGGCCATGGCCGATGTCTTCACCGAGGTGGTGATCGCGCCCGTCGTTCACGTCGGAAGCCGCCGCGGCCTTCGCGGAGCGGACCGAACCTCCGGGTGGTGGCTGCGCCACTCGCCGGGCGGCGGTCATGCGCTCGACGTCCGTCCGTTCCCGGGCGGGGCGCTGGTGCAGGACCGCGACGAGCTGCACCGAGACGCGCGGCGACTGGAAGGTCGTGTCCAGCCGGGAGCCCACCGAGCGCCGAGTGGGCCGACCTGTCGTTGGCCTGGACGATCGCGTGGCGAGTGAAGTCCAACACGATCGACGCTGGTGAAGGACGCCGCCACCGTCGGGGTCGGCGCCGGCCAGATGTCCCGCGTGGATTCATCGTGGATCGCGGTGCGGAAGGCGGGCGATCGTGCGCAGGGCGCGGTGCTGGCGTCCGACGCGTTCTTCCCGTTCCCCGACGCGCTCGAGGTGGCGGCCGATGCGGGGTGCACCGCCGTGATCCACCCCGGCGGTTCCAAGGGTGACGAAGAGGTGCTGGCCGCCGCCGAAGCGCGCGGCATGGCGGTCGTCCTGACAGGAACCCGCCACTTCCGCCACTGATGGCCGAGGACGGACGCGCGATCGTCCAACGCGGCTACGACGCGATCGCGGAAGCCTTCCTGGCAGACCGCATCGCAGTCTTCACCGATGAGGAGCGTGACCTGCTGGACCGCATCGTGGGGGTCATCCGACCCGGTGGTGACATCCTGGAGCTTGGGTGCGGTGCAGGGGTCCCCGTCACGGCGGCGCTCACCACCCGAGGCTCGGTGACCGCGGTCGACATCTCGGCCCGGCAGTTGCGAGCTCGCTCGGATCGCCGTGCCGGATGCGCGCTACGTCCAGCACGACATGGTGACCTTCCGCGGCGAGCCCGCCTCGTTCGATGCCGCCGTGGCCTTCGCCTCGTTCGGCCACGTCCCGCGAGAGCTGCACGCCGGTCTCTATCGGATGATCGCGGACGTGCTGCGACCCGGTGGCATCTTCGCCGGCGAGCTCCCCATGGGCGACAACCCCGACGAGCGGAACGATGACTGGTTCGGGGCCCCCATGTACTGGAGCCATCCAGACGCCGAGGAGACGTTGGTGCTGATCGAGGACGCCGGTCTCGTGGTCGACGAGACGGCCACGGTGCGGGGCGATGACGGGTCGTGGCTCGGCGTGATCGCACGCGCTCCGTCGGGGTGACGCCTCCTTGGTCGGGGGTTCGGCGCCCCGGGTAGGATTCGGGCCGTGACCGCCCGGACCCTGGACGGCAGAGCCGTTTCCGCGCAGATCCGCTCGGAGGTGTCCGAGCGGGTACAGGCGCTCTCGGAACGAGGGGTCACACCGGGCTTGGCCGCCGTCCTGGTGGGCGACGACCAGGCCTCGCGCATCTACGTGGGCGCCAAGCACAAGGCGTGCGCCGACGTCGGCATCCGATCCGAGCAGATCGATCTGCCCGCCTACGTGACCGAGGGCGAGCTGCTCGCCACGCTCCGCCGGCTCAACCGCGACCCCGACATCCACGGGATCATCGTGCAGCTCCCGATGCCGGCGCGACCTGCACGAGCTCGAGGTCCAGCGAACCGTCGCCCCCGAGAAGGACGTCGACGGTCTCCACCCGTGGAACGTGGGCATGATGGTTCGCGGCGAGCCGACGTTCGTGCCCGCCACGCCCTACGGCATCGTCGAGCTGCTGCTCCGCGAGGACATCGAGCTGCAGGGCGCCGAGGTCGTGCGTCGTGGGGCACGGGGATCTGGTGGGCGCGCCGTTGTCGATCATGCTGTCGCAGGATTCGATCCGCGGGAACGCCACCGTCACCAGCACCCACGTGAAGACGCGCGATCTGCGCGACCACACCGCGCGGCGCCGACATCCTGGTGGCCGCCGCGGGCGTGCCCCAGCTGATCCGCGGCGACATGGTCAAGCCCGGCGCCACGGTGGTCGACGTCGGGTGTGCATCGCACCTCTGACGGGTCTGGTCGGCGACGTGGCGCATCGACGAGGTCGCCGAGGTCGCGGGCGCGATCACCCCCGTGCCCGGCGGGGTCGGTCCGATGACGGTCGCGATGCTGCTGGTGAACACCGTGTCCGCCGCGGAGCGGCAGGCCTTCACTCGGTGACGCTGCCGGTCGGCGGCGGGCTGGCGGCGATCCTTCGTTCGGGCGCGTTCGCGGTCACGGGCGAGATCGCGCCGCCTCGATCGGCCGACGGGACCGCCGTGACCGAGCATGCACGCGGGCAGGTGGGATACGTCGACGCCGTCAACGTCACCGACAACCCCGCCGCGATCGGCGCACATGTCCGTCGTCGCGGGCGCCGCCTTCGTCGCGCGCGCGGGCATCGAGACCGACCCTGCAGCTCACGGTCCGCGACCGCAACCGGCTCGCGATCACGTCCGAGCTGCTGGGAGGGTGGGCGATGGGCGCCCGCAACGTGCTGTGCCTCGCCGGCGATCCCGCTCCACGTGGGCGACCACCCGGACGCCGACGTCGTCAACGACATCGGTCCGTCTGGACCTGATGCGGTCTCGGCCGCCGCCTGCGCGAGACGGGCGACCACGTTGGGCGGCGCCGAGATCGCCGATCCGCCCCGCTACCTGATCGGGTGCGCCGACATGCCGCTGGCCGATCCGTACGACCCGGCCCGCCTGGAGGTGAAGCTCGACGCCGGCGCCGACGTCATCTGGACGCAGATCACCTACGACGTGGAGGCGCTCGCGGCGTGGGCCGACACGATCGCGTGCGACGCGGTGTCCTCGAACGGGCGAAGGTGCTGGTGGGGGTGGTGCCGCTGCGCAGCGCCGGCGGCGCGAGGTTCATGGACGAGAAGCTGCCCGGCGTGCGGGTGCCGGCGGAGCATCATCGATGCCCTCGAGAGCGCGGGCGACGGACGCGCGAGCGCGTGGGCCTCGACCTGACGGTCGAGGTCGTGCGCGCGATCGCGTGCGATCGACGGCGTCGCCGGTGTGCACCTGATGGGCATGGGCCGCGACGAGTCTGGTCCGGGCGGTCGTCGAGCGCGCCGGGCTGTTCCCGCGGCCCACGGGTGACGGCCGCGTTCGTGAACCTTGCTCATCCGGAACGCGCACGTGTTCACGGTGGACGACGACGCCGGCCCGCGGGCCGAGGCGGTGGCCGTCCGCGACGGGCGGATCGACTGGATCGGGGACGACGCACGAGGCCGGTGCCACGTCGGGCGATCCGACACCGAGGTGATCGACGCCGCGGGCGCGACCGTGCTGCCCGGGCTTCATCGACTCCGCACAACCACGTGCGGCTGGGCTCGAACCCGCTGGAGGTCGACCTGGCAGGCGCCGCGCACGCTCGAGGAGGTCAGGGCCACGGATCCGCGACCACGCCGACGCGCATCCCGAGCACCGATGGATCGAAGGGTCGGGCTTCAACTACTCCGCGATGCCGGGCGGCCGCATGCCGACGCACGAGGGACCTCGAGGGACTCACCGGTGGGAGGCCGGCGTTCATCCTCACCTACGACGCGCACAACGCGTGGCTCAACCGCGAGGCGATGGAGATCTTCGGCATCACCCGCGACGCAGACGTGCTCCCGTGGGGCCGCGTCCGCAAGGACCCCGAGACCGGTGAGCCCACCGGCATCGTCGGGGACTTCGCGGTCATGGGCATCAGCCGCGCGGGCAGGCCGCGCTCGAGGGCGATCTTGCCCGGGTACGAGCGCGTTCCCAGCAATACGAGCGCACGCTCGAGAGCCTGGACATGGCGATCGAGTCTGGGCATCACGACGATCGTCGAGCCGCAGAACTCGCCCGACGATATGTGGATCTTCGAGCGGGCGCGGGACGAGGGACGGCTGCGCTCACGGCTGATCGCCGCCATGTTCCACCCGGTCGGCACCACCGACGCCGAGCGCGACGAGTTCGACACGAGTGCGGGAGCGGCTCGGTGAGGACGATCGCCTGCGCGTCGGGCCGATCAAGCTCTACATCGACGACGTGATCGAACCATGGACCGCCGCGATGCTGGAGCCGTACGCGAACCGGCCGCCGAGCGCGGGCGAGACGTTCTGGCAACCCGACGAGTTCGCGGAGCTTGATCATCGAGCTCGAGCGCGGGGCTGGTCGTGCCACGTCCACGGCACCGGTGACCGCGGGCTGCGGGTGGCGCTCGACGGGTTCGAAGCGCGCGCGCCGCGCACGGCCCGACGCGGCGCCCGGCACGGCATGGTGCACACGGAGTGCCTGCACGCCGACGACGTGCCGCGGTTCGGCGCGCTCGGCGTAGCGCCGATCATGCAGCCGCGCCACTGCGCGCCGGCGATCGTCGCAGGACTGGCGCGCCAACGTCGGGGCCGGCCGGTGGCGGTACGCATGGGCGTTCCGGTCGCTGCGCGACAGCGGCGCCTCACTCGCGTTCTCGAGCGACTGGAACGTCGCCGAGATGGACCCGCTGGTCGGCATCTACACCGCGATGACCCGCGCCGACCTGCGACGGGACCGGCGCCTGGATCCCCGAGGAGACCGTCGACCTCGAGACCGCGATCCGCGCGTACACGATGGGCGGCGCACACGTCGCGGCCGCCGACGATCGACGCGGCTCGATCACGGCCGGCAAGCAGGCCGACCTGCGTCGGTGCTCGAGCGGGGATCTGTTCGCGGCGGCCGAGGCCGGATCCCGGCGCATCCTCGACCTGCACGTGACGCACACGATCGTCGACGGCGAGGTCGTCCACTCGGCCTAACCCCCTGATCGAGGCGCTACGACCGTTCGCCGTTCAAGCTCGTGCGGACGAGATGCCGATTGCTTCCCAAGGACATCAACCAGCCGAAGTTCCGCCCGCACACCCGCGGGGATCTCGGCGACGGATCGGGCTTGAGAGGGGATCACATGTCCGTGCGACGCGCTATCGCCATCGGTCTGGCATCATCCGCGGTCACCGCGACGCTCGTCGCCAGTGGGCTCGCGCTCGCCGAGCCCAGCGGAGGGGATGTGTTCTACGCATGTGCGAAGGACGGCAAGATCAATCCCGGGTCCCTGTCGGTGGAAGAGGAGCCGACGTGCTCAGGGCACGCGCAGTTGGTCACCTGGGACCAGACGGGTCCGCAGGGCGTTCCGGGACCCCCAGGCGAGCAGGGGATCCCCGGCGAGCAGGGCCCCCAGGGCGATACGGGACTCCAGGGTGAGCAGGGCTTGCCGGGCGAGCCGGGCATGCGCAGGGCGAGCCGGGGCTGCCCGGGACACAGGGAGAGCCGGGCATCCCAGGACCCCAAGGCGAGCCGGGCCCGAAGGGCGAACAAGGGCCGAAGGGTGAGCCTGGCACGCCCGGCATCGCACGCTTCTACACGCGGACCGGCTTCCTGAACTACGACAGTCCGGACGGTCCCGGCACGGCCGCCAAGGACGTCGTGCTTTCATGCGATCGTGGGGATCGGGCGATCGGTCCACTGGGCTCGGAAACCTTCCGACCTGAACGGCCAGCTGCTCCACGAGCGCGCCTCGGTGACGGGCTCGTCGATCAGGCCGGAAGATCTTCGGTTCTCGTTCACGTTATTCCCCTCGCCAGGGACCGGTGTATCCGTGCAGATCGAGGTCCTCTGCGCCGACCTCACGCCGTAGCGCTGCGGCTCAGCGGTCGTCGATCGGAACCCAGACCTGGTCGCGCGGTCCGACGTAGGTGGAACCGGGTCGGATGACCTTGTTGTCGGCGTACTGCTCGCGTACATGCGCGGTCCACCCAGCCATGCGCGCGAGCGCGAAGATCGGCGTCATGAGGTCGGTGGGGATGCCCAGCACGTGGTAGACGCCCGCCGCGTACAGGTCGACGTTGGGCCAAAGCTGCTTCTGCTCGTAGACGGTCTCCTGCATGGCCTCGAAGATGTCGGCCCACACGGTGTCGTCGTGTCGCTCGCCGGACCTCGCGCGCGAGCCGCTTGCAGGATGGTGGCGCGCGGGTCCATGGTGCGGTACACGGCGTGGCCGAAGCCCATGATCTTCTCGTGCCGCTCCAGCCGACCGGCCACGTAGCGCTGGCGCGTTCTCGGGCGAGCCGATCTCCTCGGCGGCCTTCATCGCCTCCTCGTTGGCCCCGCCGTGCAGCGGTCCCTTCAGCGCCCCGATCGCGCCGGTGATCGCGCTGAACATGTCCGAGAGCGTCGAGGCGATGATCCGCGCGGTGAACGTGCGAGGCGTTCATCGTGTGGTCGGCGTACAGCGTGAACGTGGTGTCGAGCGTGTCGGCGTCTTCCTGCGACGGTTCGTCGCCCAGCAGCATCCACAGGAAGTTCGCCGCGTGCGGAAGCTTCGGGTTGGGCGGGACCAGCTCCTGGCCGGTGCGAACGCGGTGGTAGTAGGCGATCATCGTGGGGGTCTTCGCGATCAGGCGCATCGCCTTGCGGTACTCGGCCTCGGGTGAGTCGTCCCATCCGTCGGGGTCGTAGGCAGACGCGGCGGAGATCGACGTGCGCAGCATCGACATGGGCGAGGCCTGCTGCGCAGCGTCGACATCAGCTCCGTGAGGAACGGGCTCAGCTCGCGGTTCTCCGTCAGGAACTCGTCCAGGTCGTCCAGCTGATCCTGGTTGGGCAGCGTCCGGTTGTGCAGCAGGTAGACGACCTCTTCGAAGGTGGCGTGCTCGGCGAGGTCGGCGATGTCGTACCCGACGTACCACAGGCGCCCCTGCTCGCCGTCGATGTCGGAGATCACCGTGTCGGCGGCGATGATCTCCCGGAGCCCCTTCTCGGTCACGTTGGCCACATCCTTCTTCACGAAGCGCGTGCAGGAACTCCAGCCGGGCGGCCCGGGAACGTATCTGTCAGGATAGCCTCCGGCCCGCCGACGGACCAAGATCGCTGGTGACCAGCAGGGGAGCCGCCGGAGTTGACGAGTTGACCCATCGCATCACGCTGATCCCCGGTGACGGCATCGGACCCGAGGTCATCGAGGCGTCGCGGCGCGCGATCGAGGCCACCGGCGTCGGCGGTCGAGTGGGACCGTCAGCACATGGGGGCGGGTGCGTTCTCACGAACCGGGCGATCGCTGCCCGCCCAGACGCTGGATTCGATCCGCGGCCAACCGCGTCGCGCTGAAGGGACCGATCGAGACCCCGGTCACCAGCGGCCTGCGCAGCGTCAACCTGGAGCTCCGACGGTCCCTCGACCTGTTCGCCAACGTGCGTCCCGTGCCGCCTCTACCCGGGTGTGCCCAGCGTCTACGAGCATGTCGACCTGATCGTGGTCCGCGAGAACACCGAGGGCATGTACACCGGCTTCGAGTTCGAGATGGGAACGGTGGCCGTCAAGGAGCTGATCCGCTTCGTGGAGGACACCACCGGCCGGCGCATCCGCGAGGACAGCGGCATCTCCATCAAGATCCATCAGCGAAGCCGGCTCGCGAGCGGATCGTGCGGTTCGCGTTCGAGGAAGCACGACGACGGGGACGCGCGAAGGTCACGGCCAGCCACAAGGCCAACATCATGAAGTTCTCCGACGGGCTGTTCCTGGAGGTCGCGCAGCGGGTGGCGCAGGAATATCCGGACATCGCGTTCGAGGACCGGATCATCGACGCTCTGTGCATGCAGCTCATCCAGGCGCCGGAGCGCTTCGACGTGCTGGTGCTGCCCAACCTCTACGGCGACGTCGCGGCGGAGCTCGGGCGCCGGGTTGATCGGTGGCGTCGGCGTGGCGCCCGGGGGGCCATTTCGGCGTCGATGCAGGCGGAGTGGAGCTGGCGGTGTTCGAAGCCACCCACGGCACCGCGCCCGACCTGGCCGGGACGAACCAGGCCGACCCGATCGGCGTGATGCTGAGCGGCGCGATGCTGCTGCGCCACGTGGGGGAGCGGGAGGCGGGCGATCGCCTGGAAGCGGCGATCGTCGCGGTGCTCGCCGACGGAGCACATCTGCCTCGGCGATCTCCGCGCACCCGATGACGACCGGCCTCCGGCCGGGACGTTCCAGGTCGCCGACGCAGTGATAGACCAGCTCTGACGGTCAGTTCGATTAGCCTGACGGGCGTTAGCTCGAAAGCTCCGAAGGAGACCGGACCGTCATGAAGATCACCGTCGTGGGGTGCGGATTCGTCGGGCAGACGACCGCGATGCGCATCCTGGAGAAGGGGCTGGGCGAGGTCGTGCTGATCGACATCGTCGAGGACAAGCCGCAGGGCTTGGCGCTGGACATGCGGCAGGCAGCCCCCATCGAAGGCTACGAGCCGCTCATCATCGGCACGAACGACTACGCCGACACAGCCGGCAGCGACATCGTCGTCATCACGGCCGGGCTCCCGCGACAGCCGGGCATGAGCCGCATGGACCTGCTGGGCAAGAACGCCGCGATCATGCAGAGCGTCATCTCCGCGGTGGTGCCCGGATCGCCCGGACGCGATCCTCATCGTGGTCTCCAACCCGCTCGACGAGATGACCTACCTGGCGGCCGCAGGAATCCGGGTTCCCGAAGGAGCGCGTGTTCGGCATGGCGGGCGTGCTGGACTCGGCGCGTCTCCGCTAGTTCATCAGCGAGGTCACCGGGGTGAGCTCCGACCAAGGTCGAGGCGATGACGCTGGGCTCCCACGGCGATGCCATGGTCGCGCTGCCGCGGCAGGCCACCGTGGACGGCAGGCCGCTGCCCGAGCTGGTCGACGAGGCGACGCTGGAGCAGCTGTTCCAGCGGACGCGCGACGGCGGCGCGGAGATCGTGGGGTTCTTGAAGTCTGGTTCCGCCTACTACGCGCCCAGCGCTTCCGTGGTGGCCATGGTCGAGGCCGTCGTGAACGATACCCATCGCCACGTTGCCCGTGTCCGCCTGGGTCACCGGGCAGTACGGCATCCATGATGTCTACGTGGGTGTTCCGGCGAAGCTGGGCAGCGGAGGGATCGAGGAGATCGTCGAGCTCGACCTGGACGAGGACGAGCTCGGCGCGCTGCGCGCAGCCGCCGAAGGCATCCGCGCGAAGTGCGAGGACCTGGCGAAGCTCTAGGTCCGCCTGGCGGCGGTTCCGTCGAGTTGGCCCACGCCAATGTGAGGGCGCCCCCCGCGACGGCGAGGATGCCTCCACCGAGCGCGAGCGAACGGTCCGGCGGAGAAGTCCGAGCCCGACGAGCTCCTCGACCTGCGCACGCATCTCGGCGGTGGGGGACCCGATCAGGGCGAGCACGCCTTCGACCGCCGAATCCTGGAACCGCGAGCTGGTGAGCGCCATGACGACCACGACGCCCACCGCCGCGGATGCCGCGACGATCACGACGATGGCCGCCCGGCGAGCAAGTGGCGCCGACGACACGAACCGACTCGTGATCAGTCCCGCCAGGACCACGACCCCGAGCCCGAAGACAACCTTGCCATCGGGCAAGTCGATGCCGACGTAGCTGGGGGAGATCTCGTCGGGGATGCCGACGAACGTGGTGCGCACCCACGGCATCAGGGCACCGATGCACAAAAGCATGCCGCCCAGGCCCCCGAGGAGCAGGCCGACGAGCTGTTTCGTGGAGGGCGGCGTCGGGCCGGTGTGGCCAGCTTCCACCGGGACGTGGTCGCGCGGGACGTCTGAGGCTGGTTCCATGACCGGCGCATCGTGACACCGCGCGGGATCCCGAACCAAGCAGGGCGGCAGATCTCGCCTCAGCTCGCGCCGTGCTCCCAGTGGCTGACCGCGGCTGCGATCGCCTCGCCGACCTCCATGGTCGAGGACGTTCCGCCCAGGTCGGGCGTGCGGACCTCGGCCACGGCCGCAGGATCTCGTCCACCGCCCATTCCACGTTCTCGGCGGCGGCCAGCTCGCCCACGTGCCGCAGCAACATCGCGCCCGACAAGATCATGGCGACCGGGTTGGCCACGCCCCTGCCGGCGATGTCGGGCGCACTGCCGTGGACGGCCTCGAACACCGCGTACTCCCACCCGATGTTGGCGCCCGGGATCAGCCCCAGCCCCCCGACCAGGCCCGGCACACAGGTCGCTCAGGATGTCGCCGTACAGGTTCGGCAGCAGCAACACGTCGAACATGTCCGGTTCCCGGGCGAGGCGGCTGCTGAGGTGATCGATCTGGATCTCCTGCCACTCGACGTCGGTGAAGGCCGGCGATCTCCTGCTCGGCGGTCTGCAGGAACAGTCCGTCGGAGTAGCGCATGACGTTGGCCTTGTGGCCCACGGTGACCTTCTTGCGCCCGTTCGCCCTGCGCGTACTCGAACGCGAACCGGACGATCCGCTCGCGTGCCGCTGACGCTGATCGGCTTCACGGTGATGCCGGCATCCGGGCGCAGCTCGTGGCCGCCCAGATCGCCTGCAGCTCTTCCCGACAGCGCGAGCGCTTCGGGGGAGCCGCGCTTGGTATTCGATCCCGCGTAGAGGTCCTCGGTGTTCTCGCGGATCACGACCAGGTCGACGCTGGGGTGGCGGATCGGGACGCCGGGCAGCGCCCGCGCGGGCCGCACTGCGCCGAACAGGTCGAGCCCTTGTCGCAACGCCACGTTGACGCTTCGGTAACCGGTCTCCCACGGGCGTGGTGATCGGCCCCTTGATCGCGACGCGGCTGGAACGGATCGCGTCGAGCGTTGCTCGGCGGCAAGAGCTCGCCGTGCTCCTCGAGCGCCGCCGTCCCTGCCGCTCGTTCGATCCACTCGATGCCCACGTCGGCGGCATCGAGCACCAGCCGGCGGCCTCGGCCGAACCTCGGGGCCGATGCCGTCGCCCGGGATGATCGTCACGCGATGCGCCATGGCGAGGACTGTACCGAACCGATGTGCCCCTCCCGGAGCGGTGGTCAGAAGCGATCGAACAGGATCGAGCGCTTCACTTCCTGGATCGCCTTCGTGACCTCGATCCCGCGTGGGCACGCGTCGGTGCAGTTGAAGGTCGTGCGGCACCGGAACACGCCGGTCTTCTCGCTCAGGATCTTCAGCCGCTCGCGGCTTCCCTCGTCGCGAGAGTCGAAGATGAAGCGGTGTGCGTTCACGATGGCGGCGGGTCCCACGTACCCCTCGTCGCCCCAGAAGATGGGGCACGACGTGGTGCAGGCCGCGCACAGGATGCACTTGGTCGTGTCGTCGAACCGGGCGCGTTCTGCAGAGGATCTGCAGCCGCTCCTGCTCGGGTTCGCCCGAGTCATTGATCAGGTAAGGGCAGCACCGACTTGAAGCCGTCGAAGAACGGCTCCATGTCGACGATCAGGTCCTTCAGCACCGGCAACCCACGGATCGGCTCGATCGTCACCTTCGAGCCCACGTCGGCGACGAGCACCTTGCATGCGAGCGCGTTGCGCCCGTTGATCAGCATCGCGTCGGAGCCGCAGATGCCGTGGGCGCACGACCGCCGGAAGGTCAGCGTGCCGTCGTGGTACCACTTGATCGCGTGCAGCACCTCGACCAGGCGCTCCAGCGGATCGGCCTCGCACCGTGAACTCGTCCCACCAGCTGTCCTGCGAGACCTCCGGGTTGAATCGCCGGATCTTGACCGTGAGCGTGGTGACGGTGAGCGGAACCGTCGCTCGGCGACCCACCTCGGCGCTGCGTCCGAGCCCTGCAGCACGTCCGCCGGCCGAGGCCATCAGTACTTCCTCTCCATGGGCACGTAGGGGCCCATCTTCACCGGCTTGATGTCCAGCCGGATCGAACCGTCGTCGTTGCGGTAGGCCAGCGTGTGCTTCAGCCAGTTCGCGTCGTCGCGCAGGGGGTGGTCCTCGCGGTAGTGGGCGCCGCGGCTCTCGGTGCGAGCGCGGGCGCTCACCACCAGCGCCTCGGCGCAATCCAACAGGTAGCCCAGCTCCACCGTCTCCATCAGCTCGGTGTTGTACACGCTGCCCTTGTCGGTGATCGCGACCCGGCCGTATCGCTCGCGGAGCCCGCTCAGGATCTCCTCGCATCTTGGCCAGGCCCTCCTCGCTGCGAACCACGAAGGCCAGGTCGAACATGTTGTCCTGGAGCTCCTTGCGGATGTCGGCGGCGTTGTCGCCGGTCTCACGTTCCAGGAAGCCGTCGAGCAGGTCCAGCGTGCCGGCGACCGGGCGCCTCGGGAAGGTCGGCCAGCTCGGACTCCTTCGCGTGTCGGGCGGCGTCGACGCCCGCCCGGCGGCCGAACACGACCAGGTCCAGCAGCGAGTTGGTGCCCAGGCGGTTGGCCCCGTGCACGCTGACGCACGCGCATTCGCCGGCGGCGTACAGGCCGGGGATCGGCACCTCGTCGGCCCCGTCGACCACTCGGCCGTCGGTGTCGGTGGGGATGCCGCCCATCGCGTAGTGGGCCGTGGGCTGGATCGGCACGGGCTCCGTCGTCGGCTCGACCTTCAGGTAGATGCGGGCGAACTCGGTGATGTCGGGCAGCTTCTCCTCGATGACCTTCGGGTCCAGGTGGGTGATGTCCAGGTAGGCCCAGTCATCGTTGGGGCCGGCCCCTCGGCCCTCCTTGATCTCCTGGTAGATCGCGCGGCTCACCATGTCGCGTGGCGCGAGGTCCTTGATCGTGGGCGCGTAGCGCTCCATGAACCGCTCGCCGTCCTTGTTGAGGACGATGCCACCTTCGCCGCGCGCGGCTTCGGACAGCAGCACGCCCAGCTTGGCCAGGCCCGTCGGATGGAACTGGAACATCTCCATGTCCTGCGAGCGGGATGCCCCGGCGCCACACCACCGCGGGACCGTCGCCGGTCAGCGCGTGCGCGTTGGAGGTGACGCGGAACATGCGCCCGTACCCGCCGGTCGCGAACACCACCGACTTCGCCCGGAACACGTGGAGCTCACCGGTCGCGAGCTCGTAGGCGACGATGCCCGCGGTGTTGCCGTCGATCGTCTCGCAGGAGATCCAGGCAGTAGAGCTCGTTGAAGAACCGGACGTCGCGCTTGACGCACTGCTGGTAGAGCGTCTGCAAGATCATGTGCCCGGTTCGGTCGGCGGCGTAGCACGCGCGCCGCACCGGCCGCTCACCATGGTTGGCGGTGTGCCCGCCGAACCGGCGCTGGTCGATGGTGCCCTCCGGGGTCCGGTTGAACGGCAGACCCCAGCGTTCCAGCTGGTAGATCGCCGTGCGACGGCTTCCTCGGTCATCAGCTGGGCAGCAGGCTGGTCCACCAGGTAGTCCCCGCCCTTGACGGTGTCGAAGGCGTGCCATTCGGGGGAGTCTTCCTCGGTGTTGCCGAGCGCCGCGCACACGCCGCCCTGCGCCGCGCCGGTGTGCGATCGGGTGGGGTAGAGCTTGGAGACGACCGCGGTGCGGACCGTGTCTGAGAGCTCGATCGCGGCGCGCATGCCTGCGCCGCCTGCCCCGACCACCAGGGCGTCGTACGTGTGGGTCCTCAACCGACCGGCCCCCACTTCGTGGGGTCGAACGTGACGATGATGACCGTGCCCAGGATCATCAGGGTGAAGCCGAGCACGTAGTAGGCCATGTTGAGGGCGAACCGCGCACCGGGCTTGCGCACGTAGTCGAGCGTGATGTTGCGAAGCCCGTTGATCCCGTGGATCAGGGCCAGGGTCAGCAGCATCCAGTCCCACGTGCGCCAGAACGGGCTGTTCCAGCGGGTCGCCACGAACCCGAAGTCCACGCGGTCCACCCCGCCGCTGGGCAGATGCATGATCAAGGTGTGTCCCACCGCCAGCAGGAGCAGCACGATGCCGCTGATGCGCATGAACAGCCACGACCACAGCTCGAACCCGCCCACGGGACGCTCCCGGCCCATGCGGTAGTCACGGCCGGGGGGTTGCGACGGCCCGGCAGGTGCGTGGGGCGCTCGGTCGTGGTTGCCACGGTGTCAGGCCCCTTACAGGAGGTCGATGATCTGTTTGCCCATGATCACGGTGACGATGCCGGCCGAGACGACGAAGAAGGCTGCGAACGCGATCCCGATAGGCCGGATGTGCGTGACGAGACGCGGGAAGAAGTCGATCAGCGTGATCTTGATGCCGTTGATCGAATGGAACAGCACCGCCAGCACCAGGCCCAGCTCCAGCACGTGGACGACCGGGTTCTTGTAGGCGGCGGTGACCTTGTTGTAGGCCTCGGGCCCCCACCCGATCACGGCGGTGTCCAGGATGTGGGCGAACAGGAACAGGATCACCGCCACGCCGGTGATGCGATGGAAGAGCCACGACCACTGTCCTTCGTGACCGCGATAGACGGTCCCGAAGTCGTCCTTCTGCTTGCTGTTGCGGGTTCGGATGGCCACGGTCACCTACGAGACTAACGGATGCGTGTCGCGACCAGGACGCCGTCGCGGATCGGCAGGATCGTCGTGACGTACCGCTCGTCGGAGGCGGCCAGGGTGTTGTGCTCGCGGATCGCCTCGGTGACGTCGTCGGCCGGTTCGCCGTCCGCGGGCACGCGGCCGTACCACAGCGTGTTGTCGCAGATGTAGAGGCCTCCAACGCGCACCCGGTCGCGCGCGGCTCGCCACGCATCGGGGTAGCCGTCCTTGTCGATGTCGTCGTACACGATGTCGAACTCGCCGTTCACGCTCGCGAATGACGTCAGCGCGTCACCCACGTGGTAGCGGATCCGGTCCCACACCCCGGCCCTGCCCAGATACTCCGAGGCCTTCCGCTCGTTGCCGGGGTCGCCGTCGGTGCAGTGCACCTCGCCCGTTTCGCCCACGGCCTTGGCGAACCAGTACGCCGAGTAGCCGTACCCCGACCCCAGCTCGAACACCCGCCGGGCACCCACCGCGGCGGCCAACGTCCAGAGCGTGACGCCCACGTTCCGGCCCACGATCGGGAACCCGCGCTCCTGGGCTTCGGCTTCCATCTCCAGCAGGACGGGTTCGTCGTAGCGGGTGTGCAGCGACGCGGTGTACGACTCGATGCGAGGGTCGACGATGTCCATGCGCTCACGGTAGCGAATAGGCTGGCCGGGTGAGCGAGGAGGAGCGCCGGACCGATTCGGGCATCGAGATCGAGCCCCTCTACGACGCTGCGGCGCTGGCCGCGAGCGGGTTCGAGCCCGAGCGCGACCTCGGGCGAGCCGGGCAGCCTTCCCGTTCACGCGGGGGCCCTACCCGTCGATGTACCGCGGGCGGCTGTGGACGATGCGCCAGTACGCGGGCATGTCGACCGCCGACCAGACCAACGCGCGGTTTCGATTCCTGCTGGGCCGAGGGCAGACGGGGCTGAGCGTCGCCTTCGATCTGCCGACCCAGATGGGGCTGGACTCCGACCATCCGCGCGCGGCCGGCGAGGTGGGCAAGACCGGGGTCGCGATCGACTCCCTCGACGACATGCGCCGCCTCCTCGACGGCATCCCGCTGAACCGGGTGTCGACGTCGATGACGATCAACGCGACGGCGCCGATCCTGCTGCTCCTCTACGAGCTGGTGGCCGAGGAGCAAGGGGTGAAGTCGACCGACATCAGCGGCACCGTCCAGAACGACATCCTCAAGGAGTACGCGGCCCGCGGCACATACATCTATCCGCCCGAGCCCTCGATGCGCCTCATCACCGACCTGTTCTCCTACTGCGGTGAGCGCATCCCCAAGTGGAACACGATCTCGATCAGCGGCTACCACATGCGTGAAGCCGGCTCGACGGCGGCCCAGGAGGTCGCGTTCACGCTCGCGGACGGCATCGCATACGTGGGTGCCGCCATCGATGCGGGGCTGGGCATCGACGACGTTCGCGCCGCGGCTGTCGTTCTTCTTCGCGTGCCACATGAACTTCTTCGAGGAGGTGGCGAAGTTCCGCGCGGCACGCCGCTTGTGGGCGCGCATCATGCGTGAGCGGTTCGGCGCCACGGATCCCAGGAGCTGGGCGTTGCGGTTCCACACGCAGACCGGCGGCGCCACGCTCACCGCGCAGCAGCCACAGAACAACATCGTCCGAACGGCGCTGCAGGCGCTGGCGTCGGTGCTGGGCGGGACCCAGAGCCTGCATACGAACGCGTTCGACGAGGCGTTGGCGCTGCCCACCGAGCACAGCGCCACGATCGCGCTGCGCACCCAACAGGTGATCGGGTACGAGACCGGCGTCACCGAGAGCGTCGACCCGCTCGCCGGCTCGTACTTCGTGGAGTCGCTCACCGACGAGCTTGAGCGGAGTGCGTCCAGGCTGATCGAGACGATCGACGACATGGGCGGCGCGGTCCGCGCGATCGAAGCCGGCTTCTACCAGGACCAGATCCACGACGCCGCGTTCCGGATCCAGCAGGGCATCGAGTCGGGGGAGCGGGTGGTGGTGGGCGTCAATCGTTTCGCCGAGCCCCAAGACAGCTCGGTCAAGCTCCAGCGGATCGCGGAGGAAGAAGCGCTCGCCCAGGTCGAGCGTCTCAGGCGCCTGAGAGCAGCCCGCGACCGCTCGGTGGTCGACGCAGCCGTCGCCGCGGTGCGCGATGCGGCGGGTGGCACGGCCAACCTCTTGCCGCCCATGAAGGATGCGCTGCGCAGTCGGGGCAACGCTGGGCGAGGTGTCGGACGCGCTGCGGGAAGTGTTCGGGGAGCACCGACCCACGTCGTGACCGGAGCTCACTAGTCCGTGATGGACTAGTCGAACGGCTCGACCGACGTGAGCGAGGCGATCGCGTGAACCGCGGCGACCACGCCGGCCACGGTCAGGAGCACGCCGACCACTCGGAGCCGAGTGCTCCGCGTCGTGGCCAGGCCGCCGACCATGCAACCAGCACCCACGCCGAGCTCGATGATCCAGATCAGGACATCCACGACGAGCACGACCCTACGGTGCCGGTAGGCTTCGACGATGGACGTTGCGATCGTGGGAGGGACCGGCGCCGAAGGGTTCGGGATGGCCCTGCGACTCCTCAGCGCCGGCCATCACGTCACGATCGGCTCGCGAGCCAAGGAACGCGCCGACGAGGCGGTGGAGCGCGCGAAGACGACGCTCGCCGGCGATGTGCTGGCCGATGGCGCTGCCGAACGAGGAAGCGGTGGTCGGCGCCGACGTCGTGGCGGTGACCGTGCCCTTCGCCGGCATGATCGACATCTATCGATCGATCGCTCCAGCGCTCCGGCCGGGCCAGGTCGTCCTGGATGCCACGAGCCCACTGATGTCGGCCGTGGGTGGGCGGGCCTGGGAGGCGATCCGTCCCTGGCACGGCTCGGCCGCTGAGCTGGCTGCTCACAACGTGCCGGAGGGGGTCGCGGTGGTCGCGGGGCTGCACACGATCGCCGCGCACGCGTTGGCGGATCTGGATCGCCCGGTCGAGTCCGATGTGCTGCTCTGCTGCGGACGATGATGACGCCAAGACGACTGGTCGGTGGCCTGGTCGATTCGATCGAGGGCATGCGATGGGTCGACGCCGGCCCCCTTGCGAACGCGCGACTCACCGAACCGTTGACTGCCCTGGTCATCTCCATCAACCGCCGCTACAAGGTGAAGGAAGCCGGGTTCCGCATCAGCGGCCGGGAGGGGTGGGGCACGCCGCCATGAGCGGCGCCCTAAGAGCCGGCGAGGACGAGGACGGGTCCGGCCGGCTCGTCGCGATCGACGACACGTCCCTGTGGGTCGTGGAACGAGGGCCGCAGGACGGGTTCCCGCTGCTGGTGCTGCACGGCGGGCCGGGGCTGGACCATCACGAGTTCGCCGACTACCTCGATCCACTGATCGAACGAGGGATCCGGCTGGTGTTGGTCGATCAGCGCGCCCAAGGTCGTTCTGAGCCATGCGATCCCTCGACGTGGACCCTGGAGCGTCACGCGCAGGACGTCATCATGCTGGCCCGCTCGATGCGTCTCCAGCGCTACGCGGTGCTGGGACATTCCTATGGTGCGTTCGTCGCCCTGCAGAACGCGGTCGATTACCCGGGGATGGCTGCCGCCACGATCGTGGCGGCGGGCGTGGCGAGCTCACGATGGCTGGATCGCATCGAACCCAACCTGACATCGTTCGAACCGGTCGCGCTGCGCGCGCAGGTGGCGGAGTCCTGGGCGCGGGAAGCCGGCGTGAGCACCGCCGAGGAGTTCGCGTCCGTCGATGCACGATCAGTGGCCGTTCCACTTCGCCGACCCGCTGGACCCGCGGATCGCTGGGTACGAGCAGAGGGCGTCCGGCACCGTGTACTCGCCGCGAGGTGTTGCGGCACTTCGCGAACGGCGACTACGGGGGGATCGATGTGGAGGACCGCTTGGCCGACGTGGATGCCCCCGTGCTGGTGGTGGCCGGGCGACACGACCGAACGTGTGTCGTGGAGGCGGCCGAGGCGATGGCGGCCGGGATCCCGGGAGCGCGCTTGGAGATCTTCGAGCACAGCGCGCACATGGCGTTCGTCGAGGAACAGGATCGCTACGTGCAGGTGGTGGGCGACTTCCTGGCCGGCGTCAGTCGATGACCGCCAGGGTCTGACCCGTCTCGACGACCTGTCCGGCGCGGATCGGCAGCTCGGTGACCTCGCCGTCGCGCGTCGAGGGGATGTGGTTCTCCATCTTCATGGCCTCCAGGATGCAGACCACCTCGCCGGCGCGGATCTGCTGGCCCTTCTCCACCAGGACCTTCACGATCGTGCCCTGCATCGGTGCCCGGATCTCGCCGTGCACGTGCTGGCCCTCGTGCGCGTCGTGGGCCTCGCGGCGCTTTCGGCGCCGACATCGCGGCGCTCGTCGTAGATGCGGACCGGCACCCGCCTGCCGTCCACCTCCACCAGGATGTCGGCGGGCCGGCCCTCGTGGGGCGCCGGCCCGGGGTGCTGCAGATCGACCTGCGAGGGCAGCTGCGCGTCGGCCAGCGCACGCTCGGCCCAGGTGGTGGTGTGGGTCCCCGCACGGAACGCCTTGGACTCCAGGATCCACCGGTGCGCCGGGATCGTGGTGGGCACGCCTTCCACGACGAACTCGTCCAGCGCCCGCACCATGCGCCGGCGAGCGCGCTCGCGGTCCTCGCCGGCCACGATCAGCTTCGCGAACATGGAGTCGTAGTCGCCGGGGATCTCACGACCTTCGGTGATGCCCGCGTCCAGCCGCACGAACGGCCCGCTGGGCTCGCGGAACCGGGTGATGCGCCCCGGCGCCGGCAGGAAGTTGCGCCCCGGATCCTCGGCGTTGATCCGGCACTGCATGGAATGGCCGGACGGGACCGGAACGGAGTCGTATCGCTCCCCCAGCGCGACCGCGATCTGCACCGCCACGATGTCGATACCCGTCACCATCTCGGTGACGGTGTGCTCCACCTGCAGCCGTGTGTTCATCTCCAGGAAGAAGAAGTCGCCGTCCTCGTCGACGATGCATTCGATCGTGCCGGCGTTGACGTAGCCCGCCTCCTTCGCCAGTGCGATCGATGCGTCGGCGAGCTTGGTGCGCAGCGCCTCGTCGACGACCGGTGAGGGCGTTTCCTCGATCAGCTTCTGGTGCCGGCGCTGCACCGAGCAGTCGCGCTCGCCCAGGAACACGACGTTGCCGCGGGAGTCGCCGACGATCTGGGCCTCGACGTGGTGCGCGCGCTCCACGAACCGTTCCAGGAACACCTCGGGGCGCCCGAAGTAGGACTGCGCTTCCCGCGACGCGCGCTTGAGCGACTCGTCCAGGTGGGCCGCGTCCCGCACCAGATGCATGCCCTTGCCGCCGCCGCCGAACGAGGCCTTGACGATGAGCGGGAAGCCGATGCGCTCGGCCTGGCGCTTCGCGGTCTTCTGATCGACCGGCCTCGGGGGTTCCCGGGATGATCGGCATGCCCGCGGCGTCGGCGGCCCGGCGCGCCGCCGCCTTGTCGCCCATGGTCTCGATGGCCTGCGTGGATGGGCCGATGAACTCGATGCCCGGCCTCGGTGACGGCCTCCACGAACTGCGCGCGTTCCGACAGGAACCCGTAGCCCGGGTGCACCAGGGTCGCCTTCCCGCGCCGCGCCGCGTCCATGATGGCCTCGATCGACAGGTAGGAGCGCGACGCCGAAGCAGGACCGATGCGGAAGGCCCGATCGGCCATCTCCACATGGAGGGCGTCGCGGTCCGCGTCCGAGTAGACGGCGATGCTGGGGATGCCCAGCTCCCTGCAGGTGCGGATGATGCGCACCGCGATCTCGCCACGGTTGGCGACGAGGACCCGTTGTTTCGCTGGGTGCTTCACTGGTCCGCGATACTCTCCGGCATCAGGAAGGGAGTCAACACGGCGTTGGTCGACGACCGATCTCGAACGGGCCCTCGCGGCTCGCCGGTCTCGCGGCCCCCGTGCGATGGGACGAGGTTACCGGCTCCACCAACGTCACGGCGCGGGAGCTGGCGGAGGCCGGAACGCCGGAATGGACCCTGGTGGGCGCGTCTCACCAGACCGAGGGCAGGGGCAGGCTCGGACGAGCCTGGGTCGACGAGCCGAGCGGGGCCCTCATGGTGTCCATGGTGCTGCGCCCGGCGCTGCCGGCCTCGGACGCCGCGGTCCTGACCCTGCTGGCCGGGGCCGCGTGGGCGGAAGCTGCGACCGCGACGCGAGCGGGTGCGGACGTGCGCTGCAAGTGGCCGAACGACCTGCTGATCGGCGATCGCAAGGCCGGGGGCATCCTCGAGCGAGTCGGCGATCGGCCTCGACGGCAGCCCTGCGCTTCGTCGTGATCGGCTCGGGCGTCAACCTCGAGGCGCCGTCAGAAGTGGCCGATGCTGCGGGCCTGGGGATGGACGTCGATCCCGACAGAACTGCTCGGCGGATTCCTGCGCAGGTTCAGGGAGGGCTACGGAGCGCGGCGGCGCGGGGCGGCGGACATCCGCGGTGACGCGCTGGCGCGCGGTGCCGACTCACTAGGCCGGGCCGTGCGTGCTCGGCGCCTGGACGGCAACGTCGGTGGAGGGCGAGGCGGTCGACATCGACGAGCGCGGGAGCTTGCTCGTCCGAGACCGCCGGCGGCCTCGTCACGGTGAGCCTTCGGCGAGCTCGAGCATCTGCGCTGAGGCCGGCGGCGGTCGATGAACGGCCGGTTGCCCGACCTCCGGATGCGGCGGTACCGTGCGGCAATGGCGTTCCCGAAGCGACTCCTGGTCCCCGGTGAGGAGCTGGTGTTGGACCTGCGTCCGCACCCGATCGCGCTGGCGCTGTCCGCGCTGATCACGTTCGTCGCGGTAGCCGTGGGGATCTGGCTGATCGACGAGCTCAACTTCGACGTGATCGTGCTGACGGTGGTGGTGATAGCGCTCGTCATCTATCCCCTGCGCGAGTTGGTGGGCTGGCTCACCTCCTACTTCGTGGTCACGAGCGACCGGGTGATCCAACGTGAGGGCTGGATCGCGAAGCGCTCGATCGAGATCCCGCTGGAGCAGATCAACGACATCCGGTTCGAGCAGGGGGTGTTCGAACGCATCATCGGGGCCGGCGACATCCACATCCGTTCGGCCAGCAACGACGGGCCCACGACGTTCCGCGACATCCGCCACCCCGAGGAAGTCCAGAAGACGATCTACCACCAGGCCGAGATGAACAACCAGCGCATGTACCAGGGCCGCGGCACGGCGGGCGCCGGCGCGCGTACCAGCCCGGGCCGGGGTCGGCACCCAGCCTGCGCCGACGGCTCCGGTCCGACCCGACGGGGCCGCGCCGCGCGCGCCGTCCACCACCACGGAGCTGGAGCGCCTCGCCGACCTGCGGGCGCGAGGCGTGCTCACCGAGGAGGAGTTCCAGGCGCAGAAGGCGAAGATCCTGGGCCAGGGCTGAGGCATGATCGGCCCCATCGACCACGTCTACTACTGGACCCGCGACATGGATGCGTCCGTGGCGTTCTATCGCGATGTGGTCGGCCTGTCGCTCGTCCGTCGCGACGGGAACGAGTGGGCCGAGTTCGAAGCGGGGCCGACGCGGCTCGCACTGCATGGCGCCGATGAAGAGCGCCCCGCCTCAGGTGGTGCAACGGTCGTGTTCAGGGTCGAGGACCTGGACGGAACACGGTGGGTGCTGGAGCAACGCGGCGCGACGTTCGATGACTACCTGGGGGAGGTGGAAGGGTTCGCCCGGTTCGCCACCTTCCTTCGATCCCGACCGCAACCCCTTGCAGATCATCGAATATCGGGCCCGCTGAGTCCGACTGAGCCCGGCTGAGTCCGGCACCTATGCTGCGGCGTGTGAGCGCCGAGACCTCGAACGCGGCCGAGGCATGCCCTCGCTGTGGTCACCCGCTGCCCCCGGAGGCCAACTTCTGCCCGAACTGCGGCGCGCCGGTCGGGGTTCCGTCGGCCTCGGAGCGTCGCGTGGTCACGGTCGTGTTCGCCGACCTCGCCGGCTCGACGGAGCTGGCGTCGCACCTGGATCCGGAACGGTTCCGAGAGGTGCTGGCTGCGTTCCACGGCCTGGTGACCGACGAGGTCGACGGCGCTGGGCGGACGGGCCGAAGGGTTCATCGGCGACGCGGTCCTGGGGGTGTTCGGCGTGCCGATCGTGCACGCCGACGACGCGCTCCGCGGGGTGCGAGCCGGGTCTGGAGATCGTGGATCGCGCCCCGCGTCTGGGTGCGCGTCTCGGTCTCACCGTGCCGATCGAGGTCCGGGTCGGTGTCAACACCGGACAGGTCGCGGTAGGGACGGCCACCGACCGCAACATCGTGATCGGCGCGCGAGGTGAACATCGGGGCGCGTCTGCAGCAGGGGGCTGCCCCGGGCGAGGTCTTGGTCGGGGCATCCACCGAGCAGCTCGTCGGCACGGCGGTGCGACTTCGGTGAGGTTCGATCGATCCAGGCCAAGGGGTTCGACCGAGCGATTGCGGCCTGGCCCGCGCTGGGGCTGGCCGACACCCCGCTCGCCGTTCGATCCACCTGGTGGACCGTCGCCGCGAGCTGGCCTTGCTCGACGACACGTTCCAACGCGTGAAGGTGCGCGAACGCGCCCACCTGGTGACGCTCCTGGGCGAGCCGGGCATCGGGAAGACCCGCGTCGTCGAGGAGTTCCTGGGGGGCCTGTCCGACGACGTGAGGGTGCTGACGGGCAGATCGAGCCCGTTCGAGGAAGAGGTCACGTTCTGGCCGCTCGCCCAGATGATCTATCGCGAGATCGGGGCCGAACGCGACGCCCCCGGCAAGGACGTGGCCGACCGGCTCCGGAGCCTCGTCTCGGAGTGGGTGGCGCCCGAGGACGCCGACGACGCCGCCCGGCGGCTCGCGCTGACGCTGGGTGTCGAGGAAGGTGAAGGGTCCGAGGAAGGCCGCTACCAGGCGGCCGAGGTTCGCGCCGGCGTGCTCTCGCTGCTCACGGGCCTGGCATCCCGCGGTCCCGTGGTGCTCGTGTTCGACGACCTGCACGAGGCGGATCCACTCCTGCTCGACCTGATCGAGCAGCTGGTGAAAGAGGCCCGCAGGGTCCCGCTGATGGTGCTGTGCGTGGCGCGGTGGGAGTTCCTGGAGGATCGCCCCAACTGGGCGGGCGGGATCGCGGACGCCGTCACGCTGTGGGTCGAGCCGCTCACGCCCGGGAACGCTGCGCGAGCTCGCCATGGAAGCCGGCGATCTCGACCATGCGGAGGCCGAGCGCGTGGCCCAGCACGCCGGCGGCAACCCATACTTCGTGGTGGAGATCGTGGGCATGATGCGCCGCGAGGAGCGCGACCTGCCCCCGCGCGGGCCCGCCGCCAGCGCCCGATTGCTGCCGCCCACGGTGCAGGCGGTCGATCGCGGCCCGGATCGACCAGCTGAGCCCGGCCGCGCGCTCGCTGGTGCAGCGCGCCGCGGTCTTCCCGCGCGGACGGTTCGATCTGGACGAGCTCTCACTGATCGTCGAGCCGCGCAAGGAGCTGCTGGCCGAGGCCGAGGACGACGGCCTGTTGATCCAAGACGAAGACCGCCCGGGGCTGTGGCGGTTCGGCTCCGACATCCTGCGGGACGTGGCCTACGACGCGCTTGCAAAGCGGGAGCGCCAGCGACTCCATCTGCGCGTCGCGAACAAGCTGTCGGACGGCGAGACCGCCGACCGCTATCCGCGAACGGTCGCGTTCCATCTGGAGCAGGCCGCGCGTGCATCGCTGGACCTCAACCCTCGGGAACGCGACATCGCCGAACGCGCCGTCGAGGCGCTGGCGTGGGCCGGCGACATCGCTCGGCGACGCATCGAGTCGCGCTCGGCCGCCGAGCTCTACGAGCGGGCCCTGGCCCTGGCGGGCCCGGATGAGACCTGGGGCGAGCGGGAGGCTCGCATCCTCGCCACGCTGGGCGAAGCCCGCTACTGGCTGGGGGAGTTCGACCTGGCCGAGGCCGCCCTCCAGCGCGCGTTGGCGATCGGGGGCGGGACCAGCGATCGCATCGTCGCCCACGCCTCCAGGTTCCTGGCCGACATCTCGCTCACGATCCACGGTGACTCAGCGCAGGCCGAGGCGCTGTTCGAGGCCGTCGCTGGCAGCGGCGCGGCGGGTCGGCGACCCGTTCGGGCTGGCGCGAACCCTGTTGATGGCGGGCTGGGTCCCGTTCTGGCAGAACCGAGCTGGACCGGGCCGAGACGATGTTCCGCGAGGCGCTCGAGGTGGCGCGGGGCAACCAGGCGGGCGACGCCTGGGCGGTGTCGCGAGCGTTGGTGGGCATCGCCAACGTCCTGTCGCTGTCAGCCGATGAGGAGGAAGCACTGGCCGTGGGTCTGGAAGCGCTCACGGTCGGGGAGGAGGCCGAACCAGCCGCTTCACGGCCGCGGTGGCGCACGAGACCGTCGCCGCGTCGCTCCGCCGCCTGATGCGGCTGGACGAGGCGCTCGAGCATTCCGAGCCGGCGATCCGCACCTTCCGGGAGCTGGGGTCGCGATGGGAGCTGGCGAGCGCTCTCGGTGATCGAGGCGCGATCCACCGCATGGCTGGCCGCTACGAGGAGGCTGAGGCCGATCTGCGGGAGGCGTTCGTGCTGTGCCGTGACCTCCAGGAACGCGCGCTCATGACCTGGACGGCGGCCGAGCTGGCCCGGATCATGGCGATGCGCGGCGACACGGGCGGTGCGCGCCAGATCCTGTCGGACGCGCCCACCGCGCTGGCAGACGGTGAAGCGGGTTCGGCTGCCGCCATGCTGATGGCCGGCGCGGTCCTGGCGCTGGCCGAGCACGATCGTGAGACCGCCCTCACCAAGAGCATCGCCGCCATCGATGCCGAATCGGGACCGCGCAGCGCCCCCAATGCGCGTGCCGGCCTCGTCTGGTGGGTGGCGCGGCGTGTTCGGGGCCGACGCCGCGGGCGGTGCTGAGATCGCCGAGCAGGCGCGGGCCGTACTGGAGGCCCATCATTGGCGGCAGGCGCTCCGCGAGCCCGAGCTGGCGCCCAGGCCGACCCCCCAGCGGTCGGACGACGTGCGCTCCGAGCTGTCGGGGTAGGGCTCAAGGAGGTCTCGCGCTCGTCCGAGGATGCTTGCATCGACGTTTCGCCCCGGGGGAGCCTTCGGAGCGTCGGCCGGTTGCCAACCTTCCCTCGGTCCGATATGGGTATTGCTGCTCCATGACCAGAACGCACCTTCCCTTCCCCATGGCGTTCCGTGTCGCGGCGATCGTGCTCGCGCTGGCGGCGTTGCTGGCGTTCGCGGTGGTGCCGGGTGCCGCGAGCCCGCGCGACAAGCTGAAGGAGGCCCGCGAGCAGCGTCGCGACATCCAGGGCCGGGTGGAGGACTCGCGCGCTCGTTATAACCAGATCAGCACCGAGCTCGCGGTGAAGTCCCAGGCGGTCGAAGAGGCTTCCGCCGCCTTGGAGCAGGTCACCGCCAACCTCCAGGCCACCCGCGAACAGCTCGCCGCCGCCACCAGCAAGCTCGCCCGCGTCCAGGCCGACCTGAACGAGCGCGCGGCGCAGGCGTTCATGCAAGGGCCGGGTTCGAGCCTGGAGTTCTTGCTGGGCTCCGCCTCCCTGGCCGAGCTCTCGGACCGCATCGAGTTCGTGGGGGCGGTGGCCCAGAACGACGAGGACCTGGCCCAGCAGGTCCGGAACACCCAGAACACCCTCACCGCCGCCAAGGTTGACCTCGAGCGGCTCCAGTCCGACGCCCGCCAGGAACAGGTGGCTGCCCAGGCCGCCAAGGACGAGGTCCTGGCGTTGTTCGCCGAACAGCAGAGCTTGCTGACCCAGATCGAGGCGGACCTGCGACAGGCCCAGCAGCAGGTGGGCAAGGCGGACAAGGCTTACGAGCAGTGGTTGAAGGAGCAGCAAGCCCGGGGCTACGGTGGCGGCCACAGCTCGGTGCCGATGCCCGCGGGCTGGGCCGACACCCTGGAACGCTGCCCCGTCGACGGACCGCGCACCTACGGTGACGGGTTCGGCGCGCCTCGGTACGCCGGTGGATACCACCTGCACAAGGGCGTGGACATCCTGGCGCCGAGCGGTACGCCCATCGTGGCGCCGTTCGACGGCACCTCCTACTCCGACTACAACTCCCTGGGCGGCAACGTGGTCTTCGTGGTGGGGCGCTACGGCCGGGTCTACAACGCGCACCTTTCCTCGTTCTCGTCTAGCTCGAACGGGCCGGTGCAGGCTGGCGAGGTGATCGGGTATGTGGGCGACACCGGAGATGCCACCGGCATCCCGCACGACCACTTCGAGTTCCACCCCAACGTGATGCCCTCAGGTTGGCCGACCAGCGCCTACGGATACTCGATCATCGAAGACGCGCTCAATCCCTACCCGCTGCTCGTCGCGGCCTGCGGCTGATCCGCGGGCTCTCGAGAAGCAACACCATCGGTCTTGACGGGGTCCGCCCCGGGGCACGCGCCGGCGGCAGCGCTTCCCTCGCTCGCTCGCTTCGCTCGCGTTGCTCAGCCCAGATGCTGCCTCTGGCGCGACCCCGCGTCGGACGTTCGGTTCAGCCATGTGCGTGGTGGTTCGCCCGCCGGGGCGTGAGAGGCCGAACCGTCGAAGGATCCGGGTGCCGTCCGGAGGACTGCATCTGGACTGAGCGAGGTCGAAAGCGAGAGCGAGGGAGCCAGAGAGGGAAGCGCAGGCCGCAGGACGGTCCCGGAGCCTCCCCGCCGAGCGCGGCGGGTCACGGTCTAGGCCCGTCGACTCCGGATCAACAGCGCGACGCCGATCAGCAGCACGCATCCCGCCGCCACCAGGAGCGCGGTCGCCAGCGTCGTGGAACCTCCGCTCGTCCGCTGGTGGGTTCGTCGTCGCCACGCCGGCGACCATCATGACGCCCACGCCGGGGACGCTGGCTTGCGCCTGCTGGGTGCTGACCGTGTCCGTCGTGTCCAGTCGCTTCCAGGTCGTCTCGTCGGCGGCGTAGAGCATCTCGTGCGTGGTGGCGTGCAGGGTCGAGGTCGACGGATACACCAGGACGACGTTGAAGGGCTCGGTGATGTCCCGGTTGCGCGACCGGCGTGCCCGATGGGCGGTACGTGGCGTCCAGGCGGTAGGCGTTGCCGAAGACCGTCAGGCCACCGCCGCGGGGTCGGGAGCGTGGCCGGGTCCACCGGTGTCACCGTCAGCTCCAGGCCGTCTTGCCCGCGCCTGGGCGCGATGGAGCCGCTCGCCACGATCACCGTCACCTGATCGTCGGACGTGAAGACGACGGCGCCTTCGACACCCTCGGGTCCCATCTCGAAGGGGAAGACCCCCGATGAGGGGTCCTCGTTGGTCGAGGCCAGCTCCGGGGGAGGGTTCACCCAGCGGTAGTTGACGGGTGCGAGGCCGTCCAACAACGGACCCCGCGCCGTCGGCGACAGGTGCGCGGACCAGGCGGCCAGCGCCGCGTAGACCGCAGCAACGGCGATCCCCGCCGCGACCGCTGAACGCCGGGCACGTCGGCTGCCCGGCTGGGTCACCACGCGTCGTAGGAGCTCGGGTCGGCGGGCTGGGTGGCGAACGCAGGCGGCCAGATCACGGCCGCCTCACCGGGCCGGACCCATTCCCAGATCACGCTGGCCGCCGCCATGTTGTCCCCGGCCTCGCCGGTGCCCGGGGCCCCGAACCGCAGCCCGCTGCCGTTGGGAAGGCTGCCCGAGATCAGCCGGACGTCGTTGGCAGCGGCCGCCACGTCGACCGGCTCGAGCGACGCGGCTGCGGGCAGCACCTCGGCGAGCAAGGCCCACGACGCGGAGAAGCCCGCGAGGGCGGCGGGGCTCATGTCCGTTCCCCACCGATCGCGGTAGGCGGCGCCGGCTCGAGCCAACAGCTCCTCGCCCTCGGGCCGCAGGCCGGAGGGGTCGATCGAGGTCGCCGACGGCTTGTCCGACGCGTACACGCCCACGGCATCGCGGCCCAAGGTCGCTCCGAACTCCGGCATGCAGTAGCTCGACGAGGTGCCGATGTTGGCCAGCAGCGGCACGTCCTGACGGACCAGTTCGCGCCGGAGCGCGATCGCGTCGTCCAGGTAGGCAGAGACGAACAGCACATCGGGGCTGGCCGAAGCGATCCGGCGAACGAGCACCCGCATGTCCTGCGTGCGCGGGTCGTAGCCGAAATGACCGACGTCGCGCAGGCCGCTCGCCCGTATCGAGTCGAGGGCGCCGGCAGCGACGCTCCGCCCATAGACATCGTCGACGTAAGACACGGCGTAGCGCACCGAGCCGGGGTTCCGGTCCCAGCCCGGGCGCCAGCTGGTCGTTGACGAAGCGGATCGCCGACGCCCCCAGCACCTGACCCGTGGGCGGCACGCGGAACGTCAGCTCACCTTGGTCGGAGGCGGGCGCCAACATGCCGACCGCGCCCGTCTCCCAGAAGAGCATGCCTCGAGCGGCGGCTGCCTCGGACGCCGGAGCCGAGATCGTGCTCCCGTAGCTGCCCAGGACCAGATCGATGCCTTCGGACCGGAGCCGTGCCACTGCACCCGGCACCGCGTCGGCCGAGGCAACGTCGATCGACCGGATCCGGACGGCCCTGCCGTCCACGCCGCCGTCCTCGTTCACGAGCTCGGCGGCCAGTAGCACGCCCCGGTGCTCGTCCACCCCGCCTTGGCCCTGGGTGCCGGACAGGGGGTAGACGGCCCCGATGACCAGGGCACCGTCGCGGCCGGACCGTTCGGTCTCCAGGCCTGTGCCGGTCGTACACGAGACGGCAACTACGGCCGTGCAGATGGTGGCTGCCGTGACTCTCCTCAGCCGGGTCATCGCAGCACTGTCGCCAGCACGTTGGCGGCTGCGTGGGTGGCGGCGGGCACCGTCCACGTACCGGTCGCCCATCGCTGCCACGACAACAGGAGCCCGGCACCGAGATCGACCGGGAGGACGGCCACTCCGTAGAGGGGGACGTGGATCGCCGCGAACAGGATCGCCGAGCCGACGACGGCGACCGGGACGCCCCACCGCTGCAGCCACCCATAGGCCACCCGGCGGAACAGCGCCTCCTCGGCGATCGCGGCCAGGACGGACATCGGCACCGCCCAAGCCACGAAGGGCAAGGGCAGCGGGGGCCCCGACACCACGGTGGCGCGCCCCGATCGCGACCAGGCCGAGCACGAGCCCTGCCATCGGCGCGAGGCGTGCGGCAACGCGATCGCTCGGAACCGGAGACCAGCAGGCACGCGATCAGGATCGATCCGGTGACGGCGACGAGGGCCAAGGCGCGGCCGGACGGCGGAAGGACCGCCAACCTGGTGCGCCACACGAGGGTGCCCATCGCCGAGGGCCACCACGAGCCAGCCCAACGCCACGTGGCCGGCCGGCCGCGCTGTCGGCGCGCTCACGCCGCGTGCTCACGCTTCCACGTCGAACGTCACGGCCGCGATGATCCGCGGGTCGAACGGTGCATGGTCGTTGGCCACGAACTCGACCTTGAGCAGGTGCTGCCCGGGCGTCAAGCCGGTGAGCTCGGACTCGGTGCCCGAGGTCATGGAGACGAGCTCGCCGTCCAGGATCACGTGCAGGTGGCCCTCATCGGGCCGCAGGTCGGTGGAGGTCTGTGGCACGACCTTCGCGCCGTCGAGCTTCACATCGAGCGCGGTCTCGGTGCCGGTCACGGCCTGGTTCTGGGATGGGCTTTCGATCGTGAGCTTGGCGGAGCTGGAGGGCCGGGCAGACGCGGGAGTCGGAGCCGTGGGTGGCCCCGGCGTGTCGCCACCGCGAAGCCCCTCCACATGCGGCCGCCCCCGAGGCGACCACGATCGTAAGCGCCGGGCCCAGGAGCCACCGGCGTGGCGATGCCCATGCTCGCGTGCTCATCCGTCTCCGATCGTCTGATCGAACCAGCCCTGCAGGACCGACCCATCTTCGCCGGTCGCGATGACGTCGACACGCCAATCGCCCGCGTCGAGGTCAGCTGGCGCGCTGAAGTGCCCCGGCGCTCCAGGGGAAAACAAGGTGGCGTCCAGCACCTGCGGGTCGCCGCCGTCGGGCGTGACGATCACCAGCAGATCCTTGAGCGGAAGCTCATCGCCCTGTGCATCGAAGGCGGTGACGTGCACATCGTTGGCACCCGCCGTGCCGGGGTCGATGTAGGACTGGAACTGCAGTCCTCCGGCGAGCGTGATGGTCACGATCTCGGGAAGGTCGTCCTTGGTCGATCACGCTCACCTGTTGGCCGCCCGGCGCGGACGTCACGAGCGTCATGGGCACCTCGACGCCGCGAGCGCCGATCTCGACCAGTGTCGTCACGTTCCACACTCCGGCCAGCGAGAGCGGCGTGCCCTCGCCGACCCACGCGCCCGACTCCGTTCTGACGAAGTTCGAGCTGGCTGCTGTTGATCCCCGGCCGGCCGACCGGCTCGAACGTGAGGGAGACGCCGGTCGCCACCGCATCTTCGCCCGAGTCGTAGTCCATGACGCGAACGTCGAAGTCGTTCGGACCCGGCGTGCCCGGTGCCGCGGTGAGCCGGACCCGCAGCGTCGTGGCGAAGTCGGCTCCGGTGGCGCTGATCGACGCCGGATCCGGTCGCGAGGGGGCCGCAGGCGGCTCGGGGTTGAGCCCGGTGAGCAACGCGGTCGCGGCGAGCACGATCACCGCGCCCGCCGCCTCCACGGTGAGGACGCGGGACAGCAGCCGTCCGTCCGTCGTGAGGCGGGGGATGGAACGCCGCCGGTTCAGCGCGCCCAGCCCGATGAGCACGGCCACCAGGCTCACCTTGACGATCAACGTGGTGCCGTACGAGGTGTCGAGCAGCAGATCGCGCAACCGCCCCGATGCCTCCGGCTTCGCCGACGGTTCGAACGGCCCCCGTCAGCACGACGACCAGCACCGCCCATCCGGCCGCCTTCGAAAACCGGCGCACCTCCGTGACCGGCGCCGCGTGATCGGTGCCGGGTGGGTCGACACCGTCCACGATCCCACCCGCCGGCGCGCACAAAGGAGCAGCAAGATCGGAACGAACCCGCCGATCCAGACCCCCACCGCCCCGATGTGGATCGTCTGGGCGATTTCCTGTGGCCAGGCGGGCGAGGCGCCGGCGGCATGCCCGCTGGTCGCCCGCGCCAGTGCCGTGGCGATGGCCGCCAGGCCCATGAGGGTCAGCGGTTTCCCTCCCCGTCGTGAACGCGGCGGCGATCGAACATGCCAGCAGCGCTCCCGCGGTTCCCAGGAGCCAGACGTAGTTGCGGCCGGTCGCCGAGGACAGCAGGTCGCCGATGGAGACACCGACGGTGCTGCGCTCGGCGAGCACGATGCCCACGGCGCCGGCCACCCCGGCCAAGCCCGCCACCACGCTCAAGAGCCGCCGCGCAGGGAGGAGCCCCGGCATGACCCACAGACCCGCGACCGCGATCCCGATCGCGAGCACGATGCCCACGTAGAGCGCGATCTTGCTCACGATCGACAGCGCCGAAGGACCGGGCGTCGTCGGCGCGTCGATCGAAGGAGGCGGAACGGTGCCGGGGTCGACGCCGATCCCGAAGGCGAAGGCGCCGGCAGACCAGTGCCCGTCCGCCTCGGAGAGCACCTGCCACGACACGGTGTAGATGCCGTCGGGCAGGTCGGCCGGAAGCCCGACCTGCAGCGACCGAGCGGCCTCGCCCGCCGTCGCCGGGCCCGTCTGCACCTGTTGGCCGGCCGCGTCGATGACCTCGACCGCCGACAGCTCGGGGTCCGGCGGCTCGGTGAAGCTCATCGTCACCGAGGGGGGCGCCTGCGTCAGGACGGCGCCGCTTTCGGGGTCGGACCGGTCGAGGTTGGCGTGCGCCGAGGCCGAGCTCGCGGTGACGATGCCGGCGACGGCCACCAGCATGCCGATCACCACGACCCGAGCGCTGTGGCGGATCGCCGCGTTCATGCGGACGCGGCCGTTTCGAACCGGATGGTCGTGGTCACCCGAGGGTCGAACGGACCGTGGTCCGCGGCGACGAACTCGGCCTCCAACGTGTGCTCACCTGGCTCGAGGCGGCGGAGGTCCACCGCCTGCACCAAGCCGTAGGTCATGGAGACCACGGACCCGTCCACGAGCAAGTGGATGTGCCCCGTGTCGGGCGTCAGCGTCGTGCTCGAGGTGTCGACGATGCGACCGCCTTGCAGGTCGAGCACGACGTCGAGCTGGTCGCCTGCCGCGCGTTGATCGGCCGCGGGTCGCTCGAACGACACCGTGGCGGTGGACGAGGGCCGCACTCCACCGGGGGTCGCCTGCCCCGCCGTCGTCGGTGGGAACAGGGCGCGCGGCACAACAGCGGCGCTGATCGCGAGGGCGATGCCGATCAGCGATCAGCGCGTACCCCCCGCCGGTGGACAGGCGGGGGAAGCCTCGGCCTCGCAACCGGGACAACCCCGCCCAGCCCACCCAGAGCCCGGCGAACAACAGGACGACCGACAGGGATTCGTCGGCCGCGCCCGCGTGAGCCAGCATCGGCCTGCGCCTCAGGTCCTTCGGCGCGCGAGCGCGGTGATCGCCGCGATCACACCGATGGCGCCGAGCAGGATGCCGATCGAACCCCAAGGTGCGCGCGGTCGACGCCGCATCGTTGGCTTCGGCCACCTCGGCCTGCGCCACCGCCACGGCATCCTCGGCGCGGGCGGCTTCCTGATCGATGCGGGTTGCCAGCTCATCGCCCGACGGCGCGTTCACCGAAGGGAACTCGCTCGCAGACAGGTCCTGCACCTCGGCGAACGTCTTCGGACCTGACGTCATGGTCTGGTCGACCTCCTCGCCGTCCACCGTGCCCGTGAAGTGGAACGTGTACTCGCCGGCCTGCGACGGCGTGAACCACGCCCGGTAGTCGCCCGGCCTCACCGAACACGAGCTGGCCGTTCTCCACGAAGAAGTCGGGCTCCAGGTCCATGGGCTCGGAGGTCTCGTCCGCGTAGGTGACCTCGACGGTCATGTCACCCGCCTTCAGGTCGGTGACGGGCTCGCCGCCGTGGACGACGATCAGCTGCACGCTGTTCGGCTGACCCGAGTACGCGGGCTCGGTGCCGAACCCGATCGTCATCTCCAGGTCACCCTGATGCGCGTCGCCGTGCGCCATCGCGGCGCCGGCCGGTGTCAGCGAGATCACTGCGGTCGTGAGTGCGAGGAGCGCTGCGCGCACTCCCAAGGATCGTTGCATGTGGTGCTCCTTCCGTTGGTGTGCACCACCCGCCGGCACCGCTCGCGATCGCGAACGGGTCAAGAAGGGTTGGGCACATCGGTTCAGCGGAGGAGGAGCGGGGGAGGGCCGCGGATGGGCGCGTCCTCGAAGGTTCCAGTGGTCGGGGCCGACCAGCGCGCGCATCGACGACCATCCATGCGAGTTTCGGTTGGGCGCAACGACGCCGCCTGGACCGTGTCGGCGATCGTGTCGGCCGCACGCAGCAGCACGCGGAGCAGCACCGCCCCAGCGCGGCGATCGCGAGCTGCACCAGCACGCCCAGGGGCAACAGGTCACCGTGGAACAGGTGGGGAACCGATCCGCCGGAGGCCAGGCGCTCCAACACCTCCATGGCGAAGAATGCCCCGACCTGGAAGCCCGCCAGCCATGCGAACGTGCGGGCCGTCGACGATGTGCCGCGGTCGCGCCGCACCAGCCGCCCCAGGAACACGAAGGCGAACGCGGCGACCCCGGCCAGATACCGCGAGCTGGGTGGCGATCGGCAGGTAGCCGTGGCCGGTCTGGGCCAGAACCTGCGTCCGCTGATGAACATCCGGCACGTCCAGGGCATACGTGAGCCAGTGCCCGAGCGCGAGGCCGAATCCGGCCACGCCCAGCACAGCGGCGCTCACCCGAGCATGCGTGTGCCTCATAGCCTCGATTGTAGGCTTGGCCCCGACAAGGCGATAGGACCGAAGGTCGCAGGACGGAGGACCGTGGAGCCGGAGGATGTTCGGACCGTCGGGGTCGTGGGCTGCGGGCTCATGGGCTCGGGCATCGTCGAGGTCCTAGCGCGCACGGGCATCGACGTGCTGTTCCTGGAGCCTACGGACGACCTAGTCGCGGCGGGGTTGGCCCGCATCGAGTCTTCCACCGGCCGGGCCGTTGAGCGCAGCAAGCTCGCCGCCGACGACCGCGACGCGATCCTGGGTAGAGCGCGCGGCGTGATCGACCCGGCATCGTTCAAGGACGTCGAGCTGGTCATCGAAGCAGCCACGGAGGATCCGGCGGTGAAGCTCGAGACCTTCGCGCGTCTCGACGCCGTGGTGGGTTCCGACGTGGTGCTGGCGTCCAACACCTCGTCGATCCCCATCGCGACGTTGGGCGCTGTGACGGGCCGGCCCGAGCAGGTCATCGGCATGCACTTCTTCAACCCGCCTCCGGTGATGGGTCTGGTCGAGCTGACGCCTTCGTTGTCCACCAGCGAGGAGACGGTCGCGTTCGCGCGTGGGTTCGGCGAGCGGCTGGGCAAGACCGTCGTCGTGGCCAAGGACCAGGCCGGGTTCATCGTGAACAGGCTGGTGATCCCGTACCTCTGCGCCGCCATCAGGCTCTACGACGAAGGGTTCGCGACCCGCGAAGACATCGACACCGCGATGACGCTGGGCATGAACCACCCGATGGGTCCGCTGGCGCTCGCCGACTTCATCGGGCTCGACACCGTGCTGCAGATCGCCCAGGTGCTGCACGCGGAGTTCCGCGAACCCAGGTACGCCCCGCCCCCCCGTCTCCAACGCATGGTCGATGCCGGACATCTCGGCAAGAAGAGCGGCCACGGCTTCTACGACTACTGAGCGTAGGCACTTCGACCGACACGAGTTCGTGGTCATGCCTAGGATGTGCGCGAGATCAAGGGAACATGGACTACTCGATGGCTGGTCCTGGCGCTCGGTATCGGCGCCTTCGCGATCGCGCCGACGGGAACGTCTGTCGCCTCGTCGCCGCGGGCCGTTGTCGCAGTGACCACGCCTTCTGGGCCCGATTTCCTGATCCACCCACGCGCGGCATCGCGGATGCGAGCCGGTACTGCACCCGCCGCCCGCCAGACCAGTGAGTTCATGGCAGGCGACGTGGTCTACAGCGTGATCTTCGTGGAATCGAGCGGAGGACAGGGACGTTGTTCGCCCGCCGATCCCGAGACCGAGGATTGGGGTCCGGCTCGCCGCACGAAGGTCTTGTCGGAGATCCGGGCGGGGTTCAGGTTCTGGACATCTCGAAGCGAGAGACCGACACCGCTCAGGTTCTCACTGGACGATCTGGGGACGTCCCCCACGTCGTGCGAACCCATCTCCCACGGGTTCGATGACATCGACGAACGGGGCAAGTGGATCGCCGACGTCCTGACGGCTGAGGGGTTCCCGGCCACTGCGGCGACGCATGTGTCGGCGGCCCGGGATCTCGTCGACGCTCGGCGCGACGCCCTGGGGGCCGACTGGGGGATCTTGATCTTGGTGGTCGACAGCTTGCACGACCCAGACGGGACCTTCGCCGACGGTCGGTCGGCAGCGGGCGACCTGAACGGCCCCATGCAGTACCTGACGTATGACAACGGAAGCTATGGGATCCAAGGGATGAACCGCGTCTCCCTCCACGAGACCGGCCACAACTTCGGAGCGCTGGATGAGTATCGGGCCTCGGGATGCTCGACCGCCGACAGCTGGGGATACCTCGACGTGCGCAACGGGTCCTGCAACAACGACGGCATCACCACCGATGTCTCGGTGATGGGAGAAGCGAGCGAGCTGTTCGACCCCGCCGCCGACGTCTCGAGATCGGCACGTGAAGCCATCGGATGGCGGAACCCATCCGGCCCGAACGGCAGCATCGTGGACGTCGTGCGAACGTCGACGGTCTCGCTCAGGCGGGTCAGGCGCGACCCGACGACCGATGCGACGCCGAAGTTCACAGCCGTGGCGCGCGAACGTCCGTTCCCACCTGGCGGATGCAACACGGTGGGTGACATCTGCTATCGCCAACCCACCCCGGTGACGATCTCGACCGTGAGGAGGGCACGGTGGAGGCTGGAGGGAGGACCATGGACGACCAAGGGACTCCGGCCCACAGATGGCACCTTCCACGGGGAGCAGAAGGAACGCTATACCTTCACCCCGCTCGCACCAGTGGCACCGGGGCGGCATAGGTTCTCGACGAGGGCGTCGAACCGGTTCGGTCATACATCCGGCGTCGCCAGCGACAGGCTCTCGATCTTGCGATAGTCCCGCCGCCTTCGCGCTTGCACGATCGGGCAACGAGTGGGAGCCTTCGCCGCATGACGGTCGAGGAGAACGGGCAGCTGCTCTCCAACTCATCGCTCTTCTCCGGTCTCGATCCCAAGACCCTCGCCTACTTGGGGGAGCGGGCCGTGCGACGCTCGTTCGAGAAGGGCCGCACGATCTTCTATCAAGGAGACATGGGCGACACGCTGTACGTCGTCGCCGACGGCTTGGTGAAGGTGTGGGTGTCGTCGGGCGACGGTGAGGAGATGGTCATGGCCACCCTGCGGCGCCCCGACGCGTTCGGGGAGCTCTCTGCCGTCGACGGGCACGGCCGTTCGGCGTCGGCGACCGCGCTCGAACCCTCGGTCCTGGTCTCGCTCGATCGCACGACGCTGCTCGACTCCGTGCACAGGAACCCGACCGTGGCCGACGCCATGCTGCGGGCGCTGGGAGGCCTGGCGCGGCGCATCACCGAGCAGGCGAGCGACCTGGTGTTCCTCGATCTGGCGGGGCGCGTAGCGAAGTGCCTCGTGCACCTTGCGGAGCGAGACGGTCGGGTGGACGGCGACGTCACGATCCTGGAGCTTCCGCTCACCCAGACCGAGCTCGCCGAGATGGTCGGTGGCTCACGCCAGAGCGTGAACCAGATCATGAGGACGTTCGAGACTCGGGGCTTCCTGGAGCATCGTGGCCGAGAGGTCGCGATCCTGGATCTGGATGCGCTCCGCCACCGCGGCGAACGCTGACAACCGAGGGATTGAAGGATTACCGTCTTTCTGTCAATATGACCTCATGGCCAGACGGAAGACCACCGTGTACCTCGACGAGGACCTCCTCCGTGGCGCGAAGATCCTGGCTGCCCGCACGGATCGGAAAGACTATGAGGTCCTCGAAGCAGCCCTCCGCCAGTACCTGGGCGTCGAGGTGCTCGAACGGGTCTGGGGCGGTAGCGACCTGACGGAGAAGCAGGGCATCAAGGTCGCGTACGCCGAGCTCGACGCGATGCGTCGTGATCGGAGCGACATCGCAGATTGATCTGGGCGGTAATCGACCCAGGCGTGCTGATCGCCGGATTGATCACTCCGGGCGGCCTGCCGTCAGACATCGTCCGCGCTTGGAGGCTGGGAGCCTTCGAGCTGATCGTTTCACCACACCTGCTCGACGAGCTGACCCAGACGCTCCTGCGACCGAAGTTCAGGAGGTGGGCGACCGAGAACGAAGTGATCACCTTCGTCGAGGTGCTGCGCGTCGCTTCGGTGATGGCGGACGATCCCACCGAGGTTGAGTCGATCTCGCGCGATCCGAACGACGATTACCTCATCGCGCTGGCCCGGGACGCCGGCGCGCATGTGCTCGTATCGAGCGATCGCGACCTCACGTCGATCGAGGGGAACGAGCCTCCGATCGTGACGCCGCGCCGGTTCCTGAGCTCGATGGACCTCCTAGGGGGGCCGTAGCGCTGCCCAGCGCCGAATCGGATGTATCGCATGTCACGGATGAAAGACTCTGCTCATGCGTGGAAGCGTGTGCTCTAACCGTCCGGGCCGGGCTCTTCCATGCGGTCGCGAGCGGTGTCGTGTGCAGCCGACTTGGCGTCGCCGGTCAGGGCGGTCAGGAACTCGTCGCGATGGAGCGACAGCAGCCGAACGTCGGTCGTAGCCACGACCGTCGCGGTGCGGGGCACGTCGTGGAGCAAGGCGATCTCTCCGAACTCATCGCCCGGGCTCAACGCCGTGAGCTTCCTTCCGGCCCGAGAAACTTCCACCTCGCCGTCCTCGACGACGTAGTAGCGGTCGCCGTGTTCACCTTCGTAGATCACCGTCGAGCCGGCTTCCATATGCACCGGCACCGCGTTACTCGCGACCCGCTCCAACGCGGGTCCCGGCAACACGGAGAAGATCCGTGTTCGCCGGAGCACGGCGAGCTCTTCCTCTGGAACCCGAACACCTACGTCCAGGTTCACGATCCGGCCGCGAACGACGAGTGCGATCACCGGCAGCAGCAGGCCGCCGGCAAGCAAGGTCCAGCGTGATCCGAACGCGGCGATCGCGACGGAAGCGGAGAGCGCCCCGAGGCCTTCGCCGCCCATGTACAACGACTCGAGCACGCCGAACGCCCGCGTGAGCTTGGCGTCGGGGATCAACCGCTGCAACATCGTGATGCCGACGACGTTGGTGAGCAACATCCCTGCAGCCGACAGGGCGAACATCGGCCCGGCGGCGACCGGCAGGAGCGCGGTTGCCGCGACCGGCAGGCCGATGAGCACCAGCCCGGCTCGGAACGGACCGGACAGCCGGCGGCGGCCGGTGACGACGACGGCAACCGTTGCCCCCACGATCGAACCGATGCCGATGAACACATTCAGCAGGCCCACGCCGGCCTCTCCGGTCCCGAGCACCTCGAACGCCAGCACCAGGATCAGCACGTCGAGCACACCCAGGATGAAGGTCCACGAGCCGATCAACGCAACGAGCAGCCGCGAACGTGGGTCGTGCCAGACCGTGCGGATGCCGTCCGAGACCTCACGTCGCCAGTCGGGCCTCGCTGGTGATGCCGATGCGGTCGTTTCGATCACCGCGCCGGATCTGATGGTCGCGACCAGAGCAGTGCCGATGAGCAGTAGAACGGTGAGCACGGCGTTGATCGATCCCGGTCCCGACAGTGAGCCGCTGGCGGCGAACACCAGCGTGGCGAGCAGGGGGCCCAGGAACGCACAGGCGCTCTCGATCATCCCCGTGGCTGCGTAGGCGGCGGTGAGATCGGCCGGCGTCGGCGCCAGAGCGGGAAGCACGGCGTTGTGCGTTGGCCTGATCAGGGTGAGCAGAGCCGCCGACACCGTCGCGGCGACGTAGACCACGGCCGGGGACAGTCCCGCAAGCATCGCGAACGCGGTTGCGCCGGTGCCGAGCGCCAGACCGGCGTGGGCGAGGACCAGCACACGTTCCCTGCGGTAGCGATCCCCGAGTACCGAGCCGATCGGAGCGACGACGGCGGCCACGACCAATGTGACGGTGGACACGAGGCCCACCCTGCCGGTTCCACCTTCGTCGAAGGCGTAGACGATGAGCGCGATGTAGGCTGCCCACTCGGCCGTGCTGAACGCGATGAGCGCCAGCAACGCCTTCGCGATCGAAGGCGTTCGGAACGACTGGGCGAACCCGCGCACGGACGCACGTAGCTCGTCCGCGACGGCACCAGTGGTGCTGACGGCGGTATCGCCTGGAGCATCAGCATCGGTGCCCATCGGCGAACCGTACTCCGTCAGTCCAGCTCGGTCAGGGCTTCTCGAGGCGCTCGATCTGGTGCCCGCGTGATCTGAACAAGCGCCTTCAGGAACGGACGTTCCGCGCCAACGCCATCAACACGGTCTTGGCCTGGAACGGTGTCAGCTCCGGATGCTTGGACAGGATCAGCGTGAGGATGCCCGAGATGTGGGGAGCCGCGAAGGAGTTCCCGGTGGCCACGATGGTCTTGCGATCCAGCCACGGGACCTCGATGTCGATCCCCGGCGCGCCCCATTCCGCCGGCGGCGATGGGTTGAAGTCGAACGCCATCGGGTCGTCCACATCCTCGTGCGAGGCGACCGAGAACACCGATGAGTACTGCGCCGGGAAGCTGAGCCCCGGCATGTTGTTGATCGCGCACACGAGCATCACGCGCTTGAACGCCGCTTCGTCGGCGAGCCGGTGGAACACGGAGAAGTAATCGCGCTTGCCCGTCGACAGCGACATGTTCACGACGCGCATGCCTTCGCGCAGTGCCCAGTCCAGGCCCGCCGCGAACACGAACCCTTTGCCGCTGAGCTTGCTGCCCAGCACGCGCACGCTGTGGATCTCGCAGTCAGGCGCCAGCCTGCGGATGATGCCGGCGCATGCCGTGCCATGCCCGAACAGATCCTCGTGCGGACCTTCGTCGAAGCTGACCCGGCCCGCCGCTTCGGGGTCGTACTCCAACGCGACGCCCCCCTCCACGGATCGAACCCAGGGATGTGTGGCGTCGATCCCGGAGTCGAGCACTGCGACCTTCACGCCCCGGCCCGTGCTCTCGCCCCACGCCCACTCGGGCGTGATCGTGTGTGGGAGGTCGATGTCGACGTCGCGCAGGGCTCCCGGCTGGAACGCCCACGACCAAGCCGGCCGCATCCGCTAGCCCCGGTTCCCCTGCGCGTACTGCAGGAACGTGTACAGCAGGTCGGTGGCGGCGGTGCGTTCGTCGGGTCCGAGCCGGCCGATCTCGTGGAAGAGGTCGAGCATCTCAGCGAGCTCCTTCGTCGTGCCTCGGGAACGTTCCGCCGTTCGTTCCAGCGCGGCTTCGAGGTCGCCGTCGGTGTCACGGGCGGCCGTCGGCGGCCGCTCGGAACAGCACACGCCCGAGGTCGCTGAAGAGCTTGGTGGTCTCGATCGCGACGGCTGCCTGATAGGCCAACGAGGAGACCAACCGCGACTCGTCATGGGCGTGCTCGCGCCCCTCCTCGGCATCCAGGATCTCCATGACGCCCATCATGCCGGCGTCGGATTCCAGCGGGATCGCGAACACCGACCTCGGCGTGTAGCCGGTCTTGGCGGCGACGTCCGCCGCCCATCGCGGGTCGCTCGGGGCATCCGAGATCGTGATCGATTGGCCCGATGCGATCGCCCACCCGGCGATGCCCTTGCCGGCGTCCATCTCGATGCCCACGACCTGTTCGCTCGCCGTTCCCGAGGCTGCCACGAACGTCAGCGTCTCGGTCCGCTCGTTCAGCACAGCGATCGAGGCGGCGGCGGCGCCGGTCACGTCGCTGGCTGTCTTGGTGATCCATTCCAACAGATCGCGGTAGCCCGGTGGCTCGATAGCGGGGCCTAGGTCGGCGGCCGCCTGCGCGAGCTCGTCGAAGGTCGCGCGTCCTCTGCCATCGAGGCGCGATGCTACCCCGTGGCGCGGTCCCTCGGAACCCTGTCGAGAACCCGACAGGCCCGCTGTCGCCTAGTTGACAGTCGATCCGGGTTGCACGGACGAGTATGCAGGAGGAAAGTGAGTCCCAGAAGAGGGCTCCCACCCAGAAGGAGGGTCGGCATGTCAGACCAAGAGAAAGAGATCCGCGACCGGAGGACGCTGAGGGCCAGGTCAGGCGGCCTCGGCCGGTCGTCGATGACAAGGAGGAGGACACCGAGGGCCAGCAGCGCCCCAAGCGTCCGAACCTCCAAGAGGACGACACCCTGGGCCAAAGCGACCCAAGCGTCCGAACCTGTCCGAGGAGGACGACACCCTGGGCCAGACAGCGACCCAAGCGTCCGAACCTCTCCGAGGAGGACGACACCCTGGGCCAGCAGCGACCCAAGCTCCGAACCTCTCCGAGGAGGACGACACCCTGGGCCAACAGCGACCCAAGCGTCCGAACCTGAGCGAGGACGACGGCCTGTTGTCCGAGTAGCGGCAGACGTACCGAACGCGGAAGGGCCGCCTCCGGGCGGCCCTTCGCCTTTCTCAGGAGTGGCCCAGCTCCTCGTAGGGATCCGAGGCCGCGAGACGGTTCGCCACGACCGAGACCAGCGTGGGGGAGAGCCGCGGACCCTCGTTCACGATCCGCAGGAAGTCCTCGCCCGGGATCCGGTACAGCGCCGACTCGGAGGTCGCGATGACCGTGGCGGTTCGCGGGCGCTTCTCCAGCAGGCCGATCTCGCCGAAGTAGTCGCCCTCGTCCAGCGTCGCCACGACATGGTCGTCGGTGCCCTCGCCCGTGTGGACCTCCAGCGGTGCCCGACACGACCGCGAACAGATCGTCCGGCTCTCGCCTTCGCGGATCACGACCGTCCCCGGCGCCGACAGTCTCCTCGGTCACGGCCGCCGCCAGCGCCTCGAGCTGCTGTGGGGACGTTCCCTCGAAGATGCCCAGCTGATCCAGCAGCGCGACCCGAGGTGCCAGCTCCAGCGCCCGCGCGGCCGCCTTGCGATCGATGCCTCGAGCGCTGCGGCAGGACGACGAGCGTGAGGACCAGCAGCACCCCGCCTCCGATCGCCGTGGCGACCGACAGGTCGAAGAGCTCGATCGTGAACGGTGCGATCAGCGACCCCACCACCGTGCCGATGACCGTGACGGCTCCCAGGATCCCGAAGGCGCTGCCCACGCGGTCGTTGGGCACCACGCGTTGCAGGGTGGTCGTGGACACGACGTCGGCGATGATCACCGCCGCTCCTTCGATCGTCAGCAGCAGGAACGCGGCCGCCGGCTCGTGGACGAACGCCAGCGTCGTCAGCGGGATGCCCGCCACGAACGTGGCCGCCGTGAGGATGGCAGCGGTGTGCGATCGGCTCGCCAGCCTGGCGGCCAGCCCCACCACCACGATGCCACCGACGCCCGGCGCCGCGAACAACCAGCCGGTGGCGTCGTACCCCAGATCCAGCGAGTCCTCGGCGATCGGACCGAACAGCACGATCTCCTGGCCGAACGTGAACCCGAAGGCACCCGCCAGGCCGATCAGCAGGATGGCCTCCTTCGAACCACGGATCGCCCGCGCTCCCGACGCGATCTGCTGGAAGAGCGAGGATTCGGTTTCGACCTCTCCGACCTTGCCATGCACCCCCATGCGTGACACCAGGAACGCCGACAGCAGGAAGGTGAGTGCGTTGACCCCGATCGCGATCGGCACCGGTCCGAGCAACAGCAGGATCGCCGAGAGCGCCGGACCGAACGCCAGCGCGAAGTTGTCGATCGTGCCCGACAGTGCGTTGGCGGCGGCGAGGTCTCGCTCCGGCACGATCGACGGAGTCACCGCAGTGACTGCCGGGTAGTACGGCGCGGTGAAGACGTTGTTGACGAACGTCAGCGCGATCACGGTCACCACGGCCGCGTTCGACTCCGAGATCGCGATGACGGCCATCACGCACATCACGCCGGCCCTGGCCAGGTCGAGGGCGATCATCAGCTTGCGTCGGTCGTACTTGTCGGCGATGGCGCCGCCCAGAGGCTCGAACAGGATGTAGGGCAGCAGCCTCACGATGGCCGCGGCGCCGACCCATGCGGCGGACCCGGTGGCGTCCAGGATGTAGATGATCGTGGCGGATGCGTAGAGCCAGTTCCCCGTGTCCGAGATCGCGAGGCCGGCGAGCAAGAGCCGGTAGTCGCGATGGGACAACGCCGAGCGGAACCGCTGCTCGCGCCCCTCGCCGGCCATGGGCAGGGTTATGCGCGGTGTCCCGTGCACCTGTCAAGTGCGGGTCCGCCGGCCTCGCATCTTCCGCGGCTTGACCACGGTTCCTGCGGTAGGCCATAGTCCAGGGGATAGCACAGGAGCGGAACACCCCATCCGCGAACTATGCCCGCGGAGGAGTGTCGTGATGAAGAAGCTTCTGGCCCTTGCAGCGTGTGTCGTGGTGACGGCGTCGCTCGGTGTGCCGGCCCACGCGGGCTCAGCGTCGCCGACGGTCTTCCCGCCCGGCTCCTCGCCCTTGGGCATGACCTATCCCGAGTGGGTCGGGGCGTATCAGATCTGGCTCAACGAGATCCCTGCACCGGTGAACCCGATCAACGATCCGGCGAGCGTCCACAACTGCGAGGTTCAGATGCCGTCCGGCGCTGTCTTCTTAGGCCCCTTCGGCGCCGATTGTTCGGTTCCGGCGGGGGCACCGTTGGTGTTCACCGGCGCCCTCAGCTTCTGGGAGTGCTCGACGGCCGAAGGTCTCGGCGACACCTTCCGGCAGCTTCGCAAGTGCGCGCGGCAGAACTTCGCCCGCGACCTCGACCCCGAGAAGTTCCGGCAGCGCATCTGGATCGACGGCGAGCGTCTCGAGCATCTGCGCCGCTGGATCTTCATCTCCCCGGGGGAGGTGATCGACTTCCCCACGGAGAACATCTGGGATGCCGTGCCTGGTCCTAGCAAGTCCGTGACCAAGAGCTTCCTGTGGATCGTGAGGCCCCTGAGTGAGGGAACGCATCGGATCCGGGCGGTAGCCAAAGACGTGGTGTTCGGCACGTTCAGGTTCGTCTGGAAGCTGGACGTGGAGTCGGGATACCCTCAGTCCTGAGCCCCAAGGCGCCCCGAGAGGCCGGCGGCGTAGCCGGCCATCTTCGCGGTATCGGTGAGGGCCATCAGGGCGGGGACGGCGAGCGTCGCGAGCGCGCGTTCGGCGGGGGAGTCCAGCCGACGCCACGCTCGGCGGATCGGCGTGCGTGCGTACGTCAGCGCTCCTGCTGCCGCGAGCAGCTTCGGCCAGGTGCGCCGGGAGGCGAGCTGCGGCGGTGGCGGCACCGTAGGTCGCGAACCGCAGGGCGTGCCGCTCGGGGTGCATGCCGGCCTGGGCGTCACCCTTCGCGTACCGGAAGTACTGGCTCCACGTCGAGGCGAGGTCGCCGCGCAGGCGCCAGTGCACGACCGCATCGGGTGCGAACCGCATGTCGAGACCACGTTCGCGCCAGCGCAGGTCCACCCACATGTCCTCGCCGATCGCCAGCCATTCGGGATACCCGCCCACGGCATCGATCGCCTCGCGCCGGTAGGCGACCGAGCGTGCCGACGGGTTGAACCGCGAGGGGTCGATCTCCGCGGATCGTCGGGCAGGTTGACGGCTGCCATGCACGCATCGAAGAACGACTCCACCACGGGCTCGTAGTAGCCCATCGAGACGTCGGCGCCGGCTTCGATCGGCTTCAAGAGCTCCTCGAGCCAGGTCGGTGCCAGCATGCAATCGGCGTCGGTTGAGGCGATCACGTCGTGTGTGGTGGCGCCGAGCGCGATGTTGCGCCCACGGGCGATGTTCGCGCCCGACTCCACGATGAGCGTGATGCCCTCAGCGTCGCTGAAACGTTCCGACGGTGCCGTCGGTGGACCCGCCGTCGACGATCACCACCTCGTCGGGTGCACGTGTCTGCGCGGCGAGCGACGCGAGGAACGCATCCACGCCCGCGGCGCAGTCCTTCACGGTGGAGATCAGGCAGACCTTCATCTGGGCTCTGGTTCCTGTCGGCAACTTGACGATAGACCTGTTCCGTGGCGGCGGCCGTCCGGGTCCACGAGAACTCAGCCGCTCGGGCGAGGCCGCGCGTTCGCAGGTCGTCGGCCAGCGCCTCGTCGGTGAGGAGCCGGGTGATCGCGCCGGCGATCGCGTTTTCGTCCATGGGGTCGACCAGCACGGCGGCATCGCCGGCGACCTCGGGGATCGACGTGGTCGAGGATGCCACCACCGGCGAGCGCCGAGCCATCGCTTCGAGCACCGTCATCCCGAACCCCTCGCCGATCGACACACAGGCCGTGACTGCGGCGGCTCGGTACAGGGCGTCGAGCTCGTGATCTCCGGCGCTCTCGATCCGGATGATCTGCCCGGGGCCCTGTTGCGCGATCGCGGCGTCGAGGTCGTCGGTGCTCCAGCCCGGGTGCCCGGCCAGGACCAAGGCGTGCGGGAGCTTCCCCGCTTCGATCGCCTTGCGGTAGGCGCGCACCAACCGCGCTTGGTTCTTGCGCGGTTCGAACGTCCCCACGGACAGCACATACGGACGCTCGATGCCCAGGTTCTGGACGATGGCCTCGGCCGCCAGCGCCGGGGCCGGCAGCGGTATGGGCCGGCCCGCCAGCGGCGTGAGATGCACCCGGTCGCCCGGTACCCCCGCCTCGCGCACGCGGTCCGCGACGTAGTCGGACGGGACGAGGACCGCTGCGGCCTCATCGCGTGCGATCGACAGACCTCGCTCGTACATGCGACGCCACAGATCGGGGAACGCTTCGGGTTGATCCTGGAACGCCAGGTCGTGGATCGTCACGACCAACGCTTGTCCCTCGCGCGCCGGTGGGATCGTGGCGGGATTCGTGGCGTGCACCACGACGGCGCCGTCAAGCGAGTGCGGCAGATGGGGCCGGCGCACCGACGACCAGCCGGCATAGGCCACTTTGGATGGCCACGGAAGCCCGACCGCCGACCCGAGGCGGCGACGCGGCGGATCGTGTGACCAGCGCGAATGGAACTCCGTGACCGCGATCCCTTCCAGCGCCTCGAGCTCGCCAGAGAGCTCCCACACGTAGGTGCCGATGCCACCGGGCGCCGAGAACCACAACTGGTCGATGTGGAACGCGACCCTCAGCGGGTCGGTCACGACCGCTCGGCCTCGATGCATTCGCAGCCGTCGGGGCCCACGGTGGCTGCATGTGACGTTCCCGGGGGCAGGTCGAGCCGGTCTCCGGCTTCCAGCTCCACGTCGCCGCCGTCGGTGTGGAACACGATGGAACCGTCGAGGCAGAACAGCACCTTGTGGTAGTCGTGCGAGTGCCGCGCGTAGCGATCGCCTGGGCCGTTGCCCCACGATCGAGGTGCCGAACACCCCTCGGTGTTGAACACAGCGAGCGCGTCCGCGCGGCTGGTCTCACCGGGCGTCTTCACGTCGCTAGCGGACGTCGCTTCGCCCGTTGACGGGGGCGACGCCTTTCCTTGCGAACGGACCGTGCTGCCCGTGCCAGGGTTCGCGGGCGTACCGCCGCGACTGCAGCGCGCCGATGCCGGTGGCGTCGATCCGGCCCTGTAACACCCACGGCGTGGGCTTCCAGTTCTCGGCCACGAAGTAGCGCTCCAGCGCCATCAGGATCGCGCGCTCTTCCTCGGGGCTGAGGTCCCCGGGGATGTCGATGCGGCGTTCGCCTTCGTCGCGGATGGGCACGTGGTGCTCCTTACAAGGGGATGTTGCCGTGTTTGCGCGCGGGGACGGCTTCGCGCTTGGTCGAGAGCATGCGTATCGCCTGGATCAGGCGCGTGCGGGTTTCCGAAGGCTCGATCACGTCGTCGATGAAGCCACGCTCGGCCGCGGCGTACGGGGTCGAGAACTTGTCCCGATACTCCTTGATCAGCTCCTGCTTCTTGGCCATGGGGTCGTCGGCCTTATCGATCTCCTTGCGGAAGACCACGTTGACCGCGCCTTCTGCACCCATCACCGCGATCTCGGCGGTCGGCCACGCGAACGACACGTCGCAGCGCAGGTGCTTGGAGTTCATGACCAGGTACGCGCCGCCGTAGGCCTTGCGTGTGATGACCGTCATGCGCGGCACCGTTGCCTCCGCGTAGGCGTACAGCAGCTTCGCGCCGTGGCGGATGATCCCGTTGTATTCCTGCGAGGTCCCAGGGAGGAATCCCGGCACGTCCACGAGCGTGAGGATCGGGATGTTGAAGGCGTCGCAGAAGCGGACGAACCTGCTGGCCTTCTCGCTGGCGTCGATATCCAGGGTCCCGGCCATGGCCTTCGGCTGGTTCGCGACGATGCCCACCGAGTGCCCGTCCAGCCGCGCGAAACCCGGCCAGGATGTTCATGGCCCAGAGGGGGAAGACCTCCAGGAACTCGCCGTCGTCGACGATCCTGCGGATCACCTCGTGCATGTCGTAGATCTCGGCCGCCCGGTCCGGAAGGAGGCTGGTGAGGCCCGCGTCGAGCCGCTCGGGATCGTCGGTTGCGGCGTAGGCGGGCGGATCCTCCAGGTTGTTGGAGGGCAGGAAGCTGAGCAGGTAGCGGACCCGGTTGAGCACGTCCTCGTCGTCCTCCCCGACGAACGAGGCGACCCCGGATTCGGTGGCATGCGTCATGGCGCCGCCGAGCGCCTCCATCGTGACGTCCTCGCCGGTGACGGACTTGATCACCTCGGGGCCGGTGATGAACATGTGGGAGGTCTCCTTCACCATGAAGGTGAAGTCGGTGATGGCGGGTGAGTAGACGGCCCCGCCGGCGCAAGGGCCCATGATCACGCTGATCTGGGGGATCACCCCGCTGGCGCGCACGTTCCGCTCGAAGATGTAGCCGTATCCCGCCAGCGATGCCGCGCCCTCCTGGATGCGCGCGCCGCCCGAGTCGTTGATCGCGATGAACGGCGCGCCGGTGGCGATGGCCAGGTCCATCACCTTGCAGACCTTCTGCGCCATGACCTCGCCCATCGATCCGCCGAACACCGTGAAGTCCTGCGAGGCGACGAACACCTTGCGTCCATCCACGGTGCCGTAGCCCGTGATGACGCCGTCGCCCGGCGGGCGCTTGCGATCCATGCCGAAGTCGTGCGCCCGATGGATCGCGAACGGGTCCGTCTCCACGAACGAACCCTTGTCCATGAGGATCTCGAGCCGCTCGCGGGCGGTGAGCTTGCCGCGGTCGTGCTGCTTCTTGGCGGCGTCGCGGCCGCCGGGCGTCAGGGCCGCTCTTCTTGCGCTTGCGGAGCTGCTCGATGCGATCTTCGACGGTGGTGGCGGGGTCGGGGATCGTCACGTTGTCGCCGGTGGCAGGTGGGGTGCGCTTGGTGGTCGCCATGGCTCTCTCCTTGCGTCGTGCGGGAGTCTAGCCGTGCCGATCAGGTGCAGCGCCGTCCGCCCCATGGACCCCAGCCGATCTCGGAGGCCATCCGGATCGAGACGACGGCGTTGGTGCGGCCGTTCAGGATGTTGCGACTCAGCCTCCAGCTGGGCGCGGCGTAGTTGCGGTAGTTGGCGTTCCAGTAGTCGACGTGCTGCTGGAAGAGCCCTTGGTTGAGCCCATCGCGGGACCGCGCCGACGGGATCAGGCCGCTCTCTCGTCTGGCGATGCAGATCGCGACCGCCGCACCACCCGGCACGTCCCAGAGGCCGGCGGCGCACCGGATCAGCTGGCGGGAGTAGGCCCGAACCGATTCGTCTCGTTCGCGGGTGAGAGGGCAGGGACCTGGTCGAGGCTCGCCGGCGTGCGCCATGCCCATGCCCGTCGGCAACGCGACTGCTGCGGTCAGCAACGAGACGGCGATCCATCGCATCGGCCGAGGGCTGGTGCTCCGGTTGGTGTGCATCTGTTGCGTGCTCCACTCCATCTCGACGGCAGGCATCACCCACGACCTGGGAAGGAGGGAGGGTGCCGGTGACAGCGCGTTACCCTAACAGCCGGTCGCTGTAACCGTCGAGTCGTGGTCGAGGGTTCGTCAGTCCTCGACCCGGCCCCCGGCGCGCCAGTAGACGCCATGGTCGCGGTCCAAGAACTCCTCGTCCACCAAGGAGCGGCGCAACGCCGCGTAGTCGTTGTAGAACCGCGTCACGACGACGTTGACCTCCTTCTCGTCGTAGCGAACGCCGGGCTCGAACTCCGAAGCGATGCGCTCCAGAACGATCCGACGCTTGGACGCCTTGCTGGGGATCTCGGTGAGACGTCCGCCTCGGAAGAAGGTTCGAAGGACGATCTCTTCTTCCTCGTTCGCCGCGCCGAGGGCGAGCCCGGCGTCGCGCGGGGGTCCTGCCTGCTCGGCGGCCCATCGCAACGTTTCTGCATCGAGGCGGTACGTCCGTCGATCGGAGTTGAGGCGGACAACGCCCGCGGTGGTGAGGCGGTTGAGGTGTTTGCGCACCCTCGCGACCGTGAGCTCCAGCTGGTCGGCCAGCTCGGCCGTCGTGCGGTCACCTTGTGCGAGGGCGCCCGCGATCGCCAGCCGTTGAGGGTCTGCGAGCGCTCGCAAGATGTCGTCGGGTGTTTCGGCCATGTCGGTCTCCATGCGTACCATGCGCAGGTGCAGCTCACCGATCCGCAGCGGCGAACCCTGCAGGGGCTGATCGGCAGCGGCGATCGTCCCACGTTCGCATCGGATCTTCCTCAGCGCTTGCGCGACCGTATCGAAGACGCCGTCCGCGAGCTCGAGCTGCGCGAGCCGCTGTGGCTGGGCAAGGAGAAGCTCAATCAGCATTCCCGGTGCGAGGGTCAGTTCCAGGCGGCCATCACGGGCCAGTCCGCGCCGTTCTCGCATTCGGCTCGAAGCGCCTACGGCGTGCTGCTCCACAAGGCCATCGAGGTCGAGGTCGGTGCGCGCGAGCCGATGGACCCACATCAGGTCGCCCAGGTGGCGGTGGGCCGGGTCCTGGAGCGCGAGGAACGGTTCGCGGAGTACTGGGGTGGGCTCCCCGTGCCCGAACAGGACGACGTGATCATGGAGGTCGTCCGGCGGGTCACGCTGTTCCAGGGGTCGTTCCCGCCGCTCAAGCCGCTGCGCCGCCAGCTCGGCCCCATCAGCGAGCTCCGGGTGAAGGCGGAGCTGCTCGGCGGCGACCTCGTGCTGTCGGGCCAGATCGACCTGGTCCTGGGCCTGCCGGACGCCATCGAACCCACCCGGGCAACGCGGCTGGCGGTCGATCTCAAGACGGGTGGGGCCTATCCGGAGTTCGCCGAGGACATGCGGTTCTATGCGCTGGTCATGACCCTTCGTTTCGGGGTGCCGCCGTACCGCGCGGCGTCGCTCTTCCTCGAAAGTGGCACCTGGCAGGCAGAGGACGTCGATGAGGAGCTGCTGTTCCACGCCGCGGACCGAGTGATCGGGGCGGCACGAGCTGCGGCCGGTCTGGTCAACGGTCGCGAACCCGCGCTGCGCCCGGGGACCTACTGCGTCTGGTGCCCGCGAGCGTCCACGTGCCCCGTCGCCGAGCTTCCCGCCTGAACATCGGCCAGCCTTGCAAGCTCACGTTTCGTACCGTGGGTGCCGACAGTGCAACCGGAGGTGGCGTGATGGGTTCGATCTCCCGAGGGTTCCGACTGGCGAAGGCCAGCTGGGGTGTCGTGAAACAGGACCGAGAGTTGCTGGTCCTTCCGGTGATCTCGTTCTTCTGCTCCCTGTTGGTGACGGGTGTGTTCGCGCTCGGCGCCTTCGGCATCGGCCTGCCGGCGAACGGCGAGTCGGTCAGCCCGGGGCTCTACGTGCTGGGCTTCGTGATGTACGTGGCGCTCGCGTTCGTGACCATATTCTTCAACGCCGCGATCGTCGGGACAGCCATGAAGCGCCTGAAGGGTGAGGACGCGTCCATCAAGGACGGTCTGGCGCTGGCACGACAGCACGTCGGCAAGATCTTCGTGTGGGCCCTGATCACGGCAACGGTCGGGATGATCTTGCGGTCCTTGCAGGAGCGCGCGGGGCTCATCGGCCGCATCGTGATCGGGCTCATCGGCGTCGCCTGGAATGTGATCACGTTCTTCGTCGTCCCGGTGATCCTGTACGAGCCCCTCTCAGTCCCCAGCGCGATCAAGCGATCGGCGTCGATCTTCCGACAGCGCTGGGGCGAACAGTTCATCGGCAACGCCACGATCGGGTTGGCGATCTTCATCGTGGCGATCCCTGTGGTGCTGGTCGGCGGACTCATCACGGCCGCCGCACCCTACCTGGGTGTGCCGCTGTTGGTGGTCGCGATCGGTGCCCTCATGGCGATCGGCGCGGCGTGCTCGGGCGTCTTCAACGCGGCGCTCTACCGGTACGCGACCACGGGCGAGGCATCCGGCGCCTTCTCGATCGAAGACATGAACACGTCCTTCCGGCCGAAGAAGGGGTTCCTCGGCCGATCGACGCCTTCCGCCCCCGGCAGCATCACCGGCCGGGGGTCCGCGGATCGGGAGCAGCCCTCGCGTCCCGACGCGTAACCGTCCGGTCTCTTCGGCCCAGGCATCTTGCTAACGTTCCGCGTCCGAGACGCGCGCGGAAAGGTGAGACGCAATGGGCAAGGATCTGTACGAGATCGGCGAGATCCCACCGGTGGGCGAGGTGCCGGCGCAGATGCACGCCCAGCTCGTCCGTCCCGACCGATACGGCGAGCCCGAGAAGGCGATCCAGGACGAGGTCATCGATGTCCCCGAGCTGGGACCCAACGATGCCCTCGTCATGGTCATGGCCGCCGGCGTCAACTACAACAACGTCTGGGCCGCGCGAGGGAAGCCGGTCGACGTCACCAAGACCCAGGCGCGGTGGGGTGAGCCCACCGACTTCCACATCGTCGGCTCCGATGCCTCGGGCGTCGTGTTCGCGGTCGGCGACCAGGTCACGAACGTCCAGGTGGGAGACCGCGTCGTGGTCCACGCCGGCCAGTGGGACGAGGACGATCCTTGGGTCAAGGCGGGCAAGGACCCCGGACTGGCCGGAACGTTCCGGGTGTGGGGCTACGACACGTGCTGGGGCTCCTTCGCGCAGTTCACGAAGGTGCAAGCGCACCAATGCCTGCCCAAGGCCGATTTCCTGTCCTGGGAGCAAGCGGCCGCACCGACCCTGACGGGCGCCACGGCGTACCGCATGCTCTTCGGATGGCCGCCGCACACGGTCGAGCCCGGCGATGTGGTGCTGGTGTGGGGCGGGAGCGGCGGCTTGGGTTCCTTGGCCGTGCAGCTGGTGGCCAACGCCGGCGGCCGAGCCGTAGCCGTGGTCGGCAGCGACGAGAAGGGCGAGTACGCGAAGTCGCTCGGCGCCGTCGGGTTCATCAACCGGAAGGAGTTCTCGCACTGGGGCGTGCCGCCGGCCTCGGACAGCGCCGAGTGGAAGGACTGGTTCGGCGGGGCCAAGGCGTTCGGCAAGGCGATCTGGGATGTGCTGGGCGAGAAGGTCTCACCGCGGATCGTGTTCGAGCACCCGGCCGAGGACACGATCCCCACATCGATCTTCCTCGCCGATCGAGGCGGCATGGTCGTGATCTGTGCCGGCACCACGGGGTACGACACGATGGTGGACGTCCGCTACCTGTGGACGTTGCAGAAGCGCTACCAGGGTTCGCATCTGTTCAACGACGATCAGGCCGAGGCGTTCAACCAGCTGGTGGTCGACGGCAAGATCGAGACCACGCTCGGCACGGTCTATCCCTACGACCAGAGCGGTCATGTGCATCAGCTCATGGCGCGATGGGCAGCTGCCGGACGGCAACGTCAGCGTGCTGATCAACGCACCCGGCGAAGGCCTCACCGACCTGCCGTAGTATCCGTGTTGAGCGCATGCGCTGCACATGTGCAATCATGCGGACATGGGCAAGATGCTCCAGGTTCGCCATGTCAGACCCGAGGTGCATGCTGAGCTCATGAGACGCGCGGCGCTGCACGGCAAGACGCTTACCGCCTACGTCGAGGAGATCCTCGAGCGCGAGGTCGCTCGTCCCGACCGAGCAGAGGTCTTCGATCGTATCGAGGCGCGAGGACCTGTCCCATTGGGCGCCGCCGGTTCCGAGCTGGTTCGCGCGGTCCGAGGCCGGGAGGAGGCGTGGTGGGACCGCTGGTGGTCGACGCGTCAGCCCTGATCGATTACCTCGCTGCCGGATCCTCCAGCTCCCCCCTCGCGGCTCATCTCCGGGCCAACCAGCTCCATGCGCCGGAGGTCTGTGACATCGAGGTCGTCTCCGCCCTTCGGCGTGCTGCCTTGGCGGGAAGGGCCTCGGCCGAGACCATCTCGCTACTGCTGCTCGACTACGTCGACCTGCCGATCGAACGGCATCGTCACCTGCTGATGCTCGGGCGATGTTGGGAGCTGCTCGAGAACTTCTCAGCTGCTGATGCCGCCTATGTCGCACTCGCTGAGCGCCTCGGTTCCCCGGTCCTGACGAGCGACCACCGGCTCTCACGGGCGATCCGCTCACACACCACGCTCGAGGCGATCCCATAGGTTCGGTTGATCGATCAGTCGCGTTCCTGGACCAGCTCCACGAGGACGCCGCCCATCGAGCGAGGATGCACGAAGGCGATCGAAGTGTTGCGCGAACCCGGCCGGGGTGACTCATCGATCAGCTGTGCGCCCCCTTCGCGGAGATGCGTCAGCGCCTCCTCGACGTTCTCCACTCGGTAGGCGAGGTGATGCAATCCTGGGCCTCGACGCGCCAGGAAGCGTCCCACCGGCGTGTCGGGGCGCAGCGCTCCCAGCAGCTGGATGAAGGACGAGCCGGCCGCGAACAGCACCTCTTCCACCCCCTGGTCGTCGACACGCTCGCGGTGTGCCGGCTGGACGCCCAGGAGCCGCGTGTAGCTCGCCACCGAGGTCTCCAGGTCGGCGACCGCGATGCCCACGTGGTCGATGTCGGTCAGCTTCAGCGTCACGCAGGACCGCCGAGCTCGGGTTGCATGCGCGCCATCAGATCGTGCGCGCCGAGCACGTGGTAGGCGGGAAGCGTCAGCACCCGAGCGACCGCCGCGACACCGAGCGCTCCAAGGTCCCCATCGCCCTTGGCGCCGGGCACTGAGAGCGGCGCCTGCAGTACGTAGAACTCGGTCAGCTCCAGGAACTGGGCGAGCGAGGGCACCAGGCCTCCGCGCTCGTACGCGTAGATCGTCTGTCGAGATGCCGGGCAGGCCGTCACACCGGCGGCCTTCTCCACGGAGCGGTAGCCGGCGCCTCGCCGCAGTTCGCGCAGCAGGGTGCCGATCACCTGCTTGTCGTCGTCGCTGACCGGAGGATGCTTCTTGCGGGCCACGGGCGCACCTTAGCGGCTCACCCTGGGGGCGGCTGGCTGCATTCGGTCCCCCCCATCCGGGCCCTTCGGCCGATATCCGGGGGAGGCCCACAGACGTACCCTGGTCCCCTCGAGGACCCACTCAACGGGGTTCCGATCGTCCGACCCGAAGGAGCAGCGCTTGTCGAACGAAGAGCAGGCGAGCACCACGGCCTTGTTGCAGGGTTCCCAGCTGTTGCAGAAGGGTCGGGCAGACGTCTTCCGCGAAGCGGGAGCGCACCAAGTTCAAGCGCATCATCCGCGCAGTCATCGTGGTGGGGTTGATCGACCTCTTCCTGTACTACCGCTACTCCAGCGGGCATCCGCTGACCCCACCCTCCCTGCCGGACGACTGGGTCATCCTGCTGTTCCCCCTGCTGATCTTGATCCCGGTCATGCTGATGGTGGCGCTGCCGCTCCTCAACGGCCGTTCACCGCACATCACGGTCTACCCCGAGCAGGTCGAGGTCGGCCTCACCGAGATCAAGGGTCTGGACACGCAGGTCGACGAGGTCGTGCGCTCGCTCGACGTGTTCCTGGGCTACGCGACGTTCCGCGACGAGCTGGGCGGCACGCCGCAGGCGCGGCATCCTGTTCGAAGGTCCACCGGGGACCGGCAAGACCTACCTGGCCAAGGCCATGGCGAAGCAGGCGGGTGTGCCGTTCCTGTTCATCTCGGCGCCGGCGTTCCAGTCGATGTGGCAGGGCATGACCGCCTACCGGATCAGGTCGTTCTTCAAGAACCTGCGGAAGATCGCGCGCAAGGAAGGCGGCGCGATCGGCTTCATCGAGGAGATCGACGCGATCGGCATGAGCCGCGGCGGGCAACGCCAGCGACAACGCATCGCCGACGACGCTGGCCCGGACCGTCTCCAACTTCGGCATGGGCGACACGGGGTCCATGGTGAACGAGCTGCTGATCCAGATGCAGTCCTTCGACCAGCCGCCCATGCGCACCCGTCTGCGCGCCAAGTTGATCGGCTTCATCAACGGCTACCTCCCAACGACCGCCAGCTGACGCCCATCAAGTCCGAGTACCACAACATCTTGCTGATCGCGGCGACCAACCGAGGCGACTCGCTCGACCCCGCGCTGGTGCGCCCAGGCCGCTTCGACCGGCGACTGTACTTCGACGTGCCCACCAAGCAGGGCCGTGCCGAGCTGATCGATTTCTTCCTCAATCGCAAGCGCCATCACCAGCAGTTGGACGACGAACAGACCCGCGAGCGCATCGCGTACGAGACCTTCGGCTACACGCCCGTCATGATCGAGCATCTCTTCGACGAGTCCCTGCTTGGTGGCCCTGCGTGAAGGGCGCCGAGAGATGAACTTCGACGACGTCATGGAGGCGAAGTTCAACGAGGAGATCGGCCTGAAACAGCCGGTCGTTTACACCGAGGCCGACCGCGAATCGGTGGCCACGCACGAGGCGGGGCACGCCACCGTCGCCTACTTCGTGGGCCAGAACCGGCGTCTCGAGGTCCTGTCGATCATCAAGCGGCGAGGCTCACTGGGGTTGTTGGCGCACGGCGACTCCGAGGAACGGTTCACGCGCACCCGGACCGAGATCGAGGCCGGCATCGGGATCGCGCTGGGCGGACTGGTCGCCGAGGAGCTCTTCCTCGGTGACACCGGTACGGGCCCCGCGAGCGACCTTGCTCATGCGACGACGCTTGGCCGCCACGATGGTGGGTTCGTTCGGTATGGCGGGCTCGCTCATCTCCTTCGACGCGGTGACGCAGGGCCCGATCGGCGGCGCCAACCTGGTGGGCAAGGTGCTGGCAGACGGCGAGGGTCGCCAGCGCGTCGACGACATCCTCGAGGCGCAGCGCCAACGCACCCGCGAGGTGCTCGAGGAGAACCGCGACGTGCACGCCGCGCTCCGCGACGCGTTGATCGCCCGTGACGAGCTGGTGCGCGACGACATCCTCGAGGTCATCGAGAAGGCACTGTCCAACCGTTCGTGAACCCAGGAAGCGGGCCGAAGCGAACAGCCCGGCGATAGACTGGCGTACGATGACGACAAGCTCCGTGATCGTGGCGGGGGCCCGCACCCCCATCGGCAAGTTCGGCGGCTCGCTGGCCGGGTTCCGTGCGGTCGACCTGGGCGCCGTGGCGATCCGCGAGGCGTTGGAGCGCTCGTCGGTGTCCCCCGAGCAGGTCGACTACACGATCATGGGTCACGTGCTCCAGGCCGGCCAGGGTCAGATCACGTCGCGCCAGGCAGCCATCGCCGCGGGGATCCCCAAGGAGACACCCGCCATCACCGTCAACAAGGTCTGCCTGTCGGGCATGTCCGCGATCGCGATGGCGGACCAGATGATCCGCGCGGGCGAGGTCGAGATCGTCGGTCGCCGGCGGCATGGAATCCATGACGAACGCGCCGTTCCTGGTGCCGGATGCGCGGAAAGGCTCGCGGCTCGGCGACGCCCTCATGCTCGACTCGTTGATCCACGACGGCCTGTGGTGCGCGTTCGACGACCAGCACATGGGCGCCGGCACCGATGCGATCAGCGCCGAGCTGGGCGTCGACCGTGAGGCGCAGGACGCATGGGCGGCCCGCTCGCACCACCGCGCGCACGAGGCGTGGGAACACGGCCGTCTCGCCGATGAGGTGGTCTCGGTCGAGGTGGCTCAGCGCACGGGGGAGCCGCTCGTCGTTCGCGCGGGACGAGGGCGTCCGCCCGATACCACCGCCGAGCGGCTCGCGCAGGTTGCGCCCGGCGTTCACGCCGGAGGGCACGGTCACGGCCGGCAACGCATCACAGATCTCCGACGGTGCCGCCGCCGTGGTGGTGGTCAGCGCCGAGGTGGCCGAGCGCATGCATCTGGAGCCGCTCGCCGAGATCGTCGCATACGGCATGTCGGCCGACCGGTACCCATCGCTGCACACGGTGCCGGCGCTGGCGTTGCAGAAGGCGCTCAAGCGGGCGAGCCTGGACGTCGCGGACCTAGGCCTGTTCGAGGTGAACGAGGCGTTCGCCGCCGTGCCGGTGCACACCGCGCGCATGCTCGGGGTCGAGGACGAACTGATCAACGTGAACGGTGGGGCGGTCGCTCTGGGCCATCCGATCGGCGCCAGCGGCGCGCGCATCGTGCTGACGCTGGCGACCGAGATGGCGCGGCGTGGTGTGGCGTTGGGCGGCGCGGCCATCTGCGGCGGCGGAGGCCAGGGCGATGCGCTGATCCTGCGTCGTCCCGTAGCGCCGCCTGCAGCGCGGGATCAGTCTTCGGCGTTCGACAGACGGTGGAGCTCGTCCACCATGGCCTTCTCGTCGTGCGGCACCCACGTCTCCATGGGCTCGTCCACGACCACCTTGACCTCGCGCCCGCGCGCCCGGGCCGCCAGCACGATCGCCGATGCCTGCACCATCGGGCAGATACACGGAGAACGCTGAGCCCGCCGACCCGTTGCTCTCGACCTTGGCCCACCCGCCCTGCACCTCGGCGAAGCGCTGGACGACGGGGCTCATCGAGGCGTCCGAGGACGGCTCGGGGTCCTCGACCACGATCGTGCCGCCACCGTCAGCCTGCAGCAGACGGACCGTGATGGCCTTCTTCGGGCGGGGTGCGGTCTCCCGAGATGCGCAGGAGGCCGGCGATGATCTGCTCGGTCCGCTGCGGGTCGATCGCCAGCACCAGGCGCTCGGCGTGCACCCGCATCTCGTGGTCGGCCTCCAGTCCCGATTCCTCCACGACCCGCTGGATCAAGGGCTCGAGGTCGGTGCGCCGGACCGTGAGCTCCACGATCCCGTGCGCGAGACGTTCCGCGTCGGCCAGATCGGCGACGATGTGGTCGAGCCGGCGCGTGTGGGCCGTGAGCTGGCGGACGAGCTGGGCTTGCTCCTTCGCGTCCTTCTTGTGCTTGAGGATCTGGGTGATCCCCAGGATGCGGGTCAGCGACTTCTTGGCGTCGAGCGAGAGTTCCTTCATGAACGGTGATGCTGCTCGGCGGTCTTCGGTCTGGGCGAGCTCGCTCACCGCGGCCGTCGTGCAGCCTCGTTCGGCGACTCCCTCGTGTCCTTCGCCCCGGATCTCGCGCATCGCCTGCGCCATCTGCTGCTGGCGGAGCTCGGCTTCGACCTCTTCCAGGCGCTCGCCCGTCGCGTGGAACTGCTTCTCCATCTTCTGGGCGCGCTCTTCGGCCGCGATCAGTTTCTCGGTCTGGCCCGCGAGCCGCTCCTGGGTCACGCGCAGGATGTCGTCGAGGTCGGCCCGGCCTTCGGCGTCGGCGATCTCGAGCGCGCGCCGGGCCTCGATCTCCTGGAGGCGCCGGTTCAGATCGGCGTTTTCCTGTGCGGCAGCGTTCAGGTCGGCGGCGAGCCGTTGCGTGGCCGCCATGGACTGCTTGGGAGCTGCCCTCCACCGCGGCCAAGCCGTTCGCTCAGCGCCTGCGCGCGCGTTCGGTCTCGGCCTGCAGCTGGGCGACCGTGGTCTCCAGCTCGGCCTGAGCGATGGTGAGCTCTCCTCCCAGGTGCTGGGCCTCGGCGGTGGCCTTGGCGATATCGTCCTCGGCCCGTTCGAACCGCTTGGCTCGCTCGGCCAACTCCCGCTCGGCGGTATCCAGCCGTTGCGAAGCCGCATCCTCGGCATTGGAGACGCGTTCGGACAGCTGCGAGCTCGCGCTGGGCCATCTGCTCCCGGTATTGCGCCTCCATCCGCGTGAGCTCGGCCTGGAACTCCTCGCGCATCGCGCGGACCTTCTCCTCCAGCTCGGCTTCGCGCTCGACCAGGTCGGCTCGGTGCGAGGCGCCGACGCTCTGCAGCTCAGCCTTGGCGCGCGCAGCTCGTCTTCGAGCATCGCCGCTCGCTGCTCTTCGGTGCGCAGCGCCCGCAACTCGTTGCGCAGGTCCGCCAGCTCCTGCGGAGCGCAGCTGTAGCTCCGCCTGCGCGTTCTCGGCCGACTCACGGGCACGGATCGCCTCGACGTTGATCGTGTCCAGGTCGCCTCGCAGGTCCTGTGCTTGCTCCTCCTGCGCTTCATAGCTCTCCAGCTCGCGGCGTGCCATCGACAGCTGCGTCTGGGCGCCCTCCAGCTCCGCGCGGAGCCCGATCACCTCGTGCTCTGCGGGATGGGGGCCGGCGTCGTCGCCATGCCGGTCGTCTTCGTCCAGGGCTCGCTCGGCCATGCGTCGGCCCAGCTCCTCGAGTTCAGCTTGGGTCGAGGCGGCCTGGCGTTCGAACAGTCCCGCGCGGCCTTCGAGCTCACGGGCCCGATCCTCGAGTGCGCGGGCGCGCTCCTCGGCGGTAGCGGGCGTGCTCCTCCAGCTGGCGGGCTCGCGATTCTGCCTGCATGGCACGCTCTTCCAGACGAGGGTCGGGGCGTCCCGCCGTCTGTTGCGCCTGCCGGTGCGCCACCTGCAGCTCCTCCAGCGTGTTGCGGTACTGCTCCTGGAGCACGCCCAGTCGCTCCTCGGCAGCGCGCGCCCGGTCTTCGGCCATGCGCCTGGCGTCGGCCTCTTCCTTCATCCCCGCCGGTGCGACGGAGATCGTGCGCGGAGGCCAGGAGACGGGTGGGAGGCACGCTGATGCGAGCGCTCTTCGGCCCGTCGCATCACGGGGTGCTCCTCGACGGGCTCGGGCGAGAACCGGAACCAGAGCAGGAGACCGATCGACGATCGAGCAGCGCCAGGGCGATGAAGATCGCGCTGGTTCGCCACGAGCTCGGTCGCCATCGCGACCGGATCGTCGGTCCGTGCCAGCTCGACCACGGCGGGCTCCCCGACGCCCGAGGCGAACTCCAACGGCACCATGACGGAAATCTCTCCGTTCGCGACCGAGCTCTGCGGCTTGCCTCGGAGCGCTTCCCGGATGCGATCGCGCTCGCCGTCCAAGCGATTGCCGATGCGGCCCTCATCGGTGGAGTACAGGATCGTGCCTTCCGGCGACCATAGGGTCACGCTTCGAAATCGCTCGGGTCCAGCACGACGGCATCGACCTGGTCGGTGAGGTTGGTCACGCGGTCGCCGGCGGCCGTCGCGTCCAGATCGTCGGGCCGGAACACCAAGGTCAAGGAGCTGCTCGGTGATGGTCGTGGCCTGGGCCTCGGTGGTGGCGATGACTGCGTTCCGTGCGCGGATCCCCATGACGATGGAGCCCACGATGCCGGTCAGCAACACGCCGACGACCACGACAGGGACGATCCTGCCGAAGTCACTGGTTCCGTTCTTCGTCGATGCCACGTTGCCCCCTCTGGCAAGGTCGGCCACGCTCTGCGGCATGGTCTGCGTGGGTGGGTTATCGGCAGGACGGTGCCGCAGATTCAGTCGCTCGCGGGGGAGACCGTCGGAGGGGGCACGCGCGGGTTGCGCCTTAGTGCGAAGGGTCAGGCAAGGGTGCCGCCACTCACGACGCACGGTGTCGCCGGTTCGATCGTCCTTGTCCAAGACGATGAGATCTTCGACCGCGGCGCGCATCTCCGCGACATGGCTCACCAGTACCACCAGGCGCCGGTCGTCTTCGGCCACGAGCCGCCCGATCCCGTCCATGGCCCGATCGAGATGCTCGGGGTCGAGCGAGCCGAAGCCCTCGTCCAGGAAGAAGGCGTCGAGGCGTCCACCGCCCCGGGCAACCATCTGGGCAAGGGCCAGTGCCAGCGCGAGCGAGGCCAGGAACGTCTCTCCCCCCGACAGAGAATCCGCTCTGCGGGTCCGGTCGGCGGCGTTGAGATCCACGATGTCGAAGCTGTCGTCGGCGGCGAACCGGTACGTCTCGTCGGTGAGGGTCTCGAACAGGCCGCTGCCCAGCTCGGCGAGCTCTGCGCGCTCTTCCTCCAACAGGAAGGCGAGGAACCGCGACGGCTTGAGGTCGTCGGCCAAGCGCTTGGCGATCGCGCGGCGGCCCTCTGCGGCCAGCACCTCGCGCTCCAGGTCGTCGCCGCGGGCGAGCTGTGCTTCGAGCACCTCGATGGCGCCGGAGGCCGCTGCGAACGTGGCGCCGGCCTGGGCGCGGACGGCCACGAAGTCCTCCTCGGGTTGCCAACCCCAACGAGCCCAGCAGGGCGGCCAGCGCTCTCGACCGCGTGTGAGAGGCGGTCGGCTGCCTCCTTGTCGATGTCGGCGGCCTCCTGGTGCCGGCGGACGATCGTCTCGCCGGCATCGACGAACGCCGCCCGCACGGCCTCGGGATCTGCCTCGATCGATCGTGGCTCATCGAGCCTTCCCCAGGCCCCCGCCAAGGTGTTGGCGAGGTTCGACAGTGCCACACCCGCTCCCTCCGAACGTTCCCGCGCTGCCGGTCCAGCGCTACGCCGGGCGGTCTCCACGGCGTCGGAGGCCCGTGTCGCGGTGAGCTCGGCGGCGGTGAGCTCGGCCTCGAGGGCGCGTGACGAGGGCCTGCGGCTCCCCGTCGCCCAGCCGCTCGGTGAGCTGATCCTTGATGGCGGTGAGGTCGGCCTCGGCGGCGCGCAGCCCGGCCGCCGCTTGCTCCGCTCGTTCGGCTGCCTGCGCCGCCCTGGTCTCCGCCTCGCTCACCGCGGTCTCGGCGGCGCCCACCGCCGCGGCCCGGCGCTCCTTGTCCTGCCGTGCCACCGCCTCGGCGGCCTCCTGCTTCTGGAGCTTCTTGGAAATCGCAGCGAGCGCCTTCGGCGCAGCCGATTCGTCGGCAGGGTGGCCACCGGCTGATCACAGACAGGGCATGGTTGCCCCGATGGCCAGCGTGCCACGGACGCCGTGCGCCATCTCCGCGTGGTGGGCTCGGTCGACGGCGGAGCGGGCGTGGGCGGTGGCGGTGCTCGCTTCCTCGAGGAGCGCTTCGGCCCGCGCTCCTGCCGCGACGGCTTCGGCCGCGTCGATACGCTTGGCCTCCAGGTCGGTCTCGGCCGCGGCCCATCGCTGCCGGGCCACTTCGAGCGCCTCGCTGGCGTCCGAGCATGCCGCCGCAAGCGCTGTGTGACGATCGACCAGCTTCTCGAACGAGCGCAGCTGTTCGCGATCGCCCAGGCGCTCGTGCACCAAGGCGAGCTCCGCATCGGCGGCGGTGCGTGCTTCCTCGAGCCGCGCCACGGCGGCGCGAGCCTCGTCGATACGGCCACGGGCGTCGGCAGCGGCTGACAGCACCGTCTCGACCTGATCGCCGGCCGGTAGCGTGGCCGCGATCTCCTCCAGGGCGCTGATCCGCTGGGTGGCCGCGAGCTGGTCGGCGGCGGCTGTTTCCTGCGCCCCTCGATGCTCATCGACCTGCGGGGCGGCCTCGTCGAGAGCCTTCAGACGCACGCGCGCCGAATCAGCACGGACACGGGTTTCCTCCAGCTGCACCCGGGCCTCCTCGACCGTCCTGCGCTCGCGAGCGAGTGCTTCCAGGGTCAGCTCCTCGCGGTCCAGCCTGCGCTCGGCGGCGGCCTTGGCGGCATCCAGACGCTCGTAGCCGAACACACCCTTCAGCACCTTGTCGCGCTCGGTGGGGGTGGCCTTCAGGAACTCGCTGAACCGGTTCTGAGCCAGCAGGACCGACCTGCAGAAGGTGGCGAAATCCATGCCCAGCAGCCGCTCGATCTGTGCGTTGACGGCTGCTTCGCGCTCGATGGTCTCCAGGGTCGCCACGCCGGGTTCGTCCTCCGCCAACCTGAAGAGCTGATGTCCCGACTGGCCCCTGCGTTTGGGCGCACGGACGGATTTCCATACCTGCCCGTCGACCTCGAACGTCAGCGCCACGTGCGCCTGATCGCACAGCTGGTGGATCAGCGACTTCGTGTGCTGGGAGACGCCGGGGGTCTTGCCGTACAACGCGAAGGCTACCGCGTCCAAGATCGAGGACTTCCCCGCGCCGATGGGTCCCACGATGCCCACGAGCCGCCGGCCACGCCAATCGAACGTCGTCGGGCCCCGATACGAACGGAATCCTTCCACGGTCAGCTCAAGCGGACGCATCGGCGTCCTCCAAGACCTCACGGAACAGCGCGAGCAGCTCGTCGGGTGCCGTCTCACCGTGCTCGCGCGCGTAGTAGTCCCCGTAGAGCTGGCCCCAGGTGCGGTGTCCCTTCACGAGCCGTTCGGCCCGGTCGCGTTCGGGGCGCCAGGCGCGGACCTTCACCAGGTACGGGAACGTCTCCTGGGCTCGTTCGGCCAGCGTGAGATCGGTGCCGGAGGTCCTGACGGTGAGGTCCAGGAACGCGTCGGCGAGCTCCTCGGTGCGTGCCTCGATGCCGTCCCAGTCATCCGTGACGCGGACGAGTCGACGGCCCTTCGTCAGCGGCACGCTCTGCACGGTAGCGAGCTGCCCGGGCTCGGCGTCGACGATGAGGACCCGCTTCTGCTCGCCGGCTTCGCCGAAGTCCAGCGCCAGCAGCGAGCCCGCGTAGTGCGCGGGTACCGGCGCACCCGGCACGACTTGGGGTGCGTGGATGTGCCCCATGGCCACGTACTGCGGTCCGGCCGGGATCGATTGCGCCGTCGCGGCATACGCATCGCCCATGTGCAGTTCGCGCTCGCCCCGCGGCGCGGCGGTGTCGACCTTGACCCCGCCCACCATGAAGTGCGCCATGAGGATCGGCACGACCTGCGGGTCGGCCGCGACCCGCGCCATCAACGCCGCGTTGTAAGCGGCGGTGATGGCTCCCACCTTCTGGGCGTAGGCCGTGTACCACTCGCCCGCCTCCAGCATGAAGTCGACGACGCGCCCCTCGCGAAGGAACGGGAACCCGGCCACGGCGACGGGCACCCCCAGTTCCTCGGGGCCGAGCAGGCCGCCGGCGTTCGGTGCCTTCACATCGCCGATCAGGTGCACTCCGGCCGGGCGCAGGAGCGGCGCCAGCGCCTCGAACAACTCCTGCGAATCGTGATTGCCGGCCACCGCCACCACCGGTCGCTGTTCGGCGAGGCGCATCAGGGTCTGCAGGCCCAACCCGAAGGCGTCCATGGGCGGCACCGGCCGGTCCCACACGTCGCCCGATACCAGCACCAGGTCGACCTTGTGCTCGTCGGCGATCGCCTCGATCTCGCCGAGCACGTCGGCGTGCTCGGTCATACGGTCGTGACGGCCCAGTCGCTTGCCGATGTGCCAGTCCGAGGTGTGGAGGATCTTCATGGGGGGAGCTCGCCGGGCTGCCGGCCCGCTTGGCCGGTTTACAGGCCCGCGAACGGGTCGTCGCCGGGCTCGGAGGCCACCTCCTCCTTCCGCGTCGCCCACGGCGGGAAGGGGAAGTTGACCACCAGCGGCACGGGGATGGCAGGCTGGGAGATCACCATCGTTCCGGGCTTCAGCAACCGAGCGCGAGCCCGGGTGGACGGGAGCATCCAGCCGTATTCGGCGCGTTCTGCCTCGGCGGCATCGAGTCGGCCGCTGACCTTGATCGCGGCGTTCTCCAGCACCTCGGGCGCCACCCGGCTGGCGGTCTGTTGCGCGCCGACCAGCAGCACGCCCAGCGAACGGCCGCGCTGAGCGATGTCGACCAGCATCTCCTTGAGCGGGGAATGGCCCTCGCGCGGCGCGTACTTGTTGAGCTCGTCGAGCACCACCACCGACAGCGGCAGCCGCTGTCCGGTCGCCTCTTTCTCGGCGAAGGTCTCGTTGAGCAGCGCGCCCACAACGAATCGCTGCGCCTGCTCGTGCAGTGACTGGATCGCGACCACGGTGACACTGGCGCGCGCCCGATCGATCCGGCGTGACGGACCCGCCGCCACCAGGGAGCCCATGCGCGAGGCGCCCGCGTGCAACCGGCGCATGAACGCGCTCACCGTGCCGGCCATGACCCGCCCGCTCCACGCCACGTCGGGCTCATCGCCCGTCTCGGGCTCCAGGAACCCTCCGAGGGCATCCACCAGCGACTGCAGGTCCGTGACGATGCGTTCGCCCTCGAGTGCGCTGACCTCCTGCCCGCGCCACGATCCCCCCGGTGCTTCACGCGGGTCGCGCAGCACGACGGCCCCGGGCCTGCCCGACACGTCGACCGCGAAGCGCTTCAGCTGCGCCTGGACACGGTCGCGGATGAACGGGATCTGGTTCCGCTGGTCGATGGCGTCGGTCAGCAGGAACGCCAGCAGGTCCTCGTCGATCAGCTCACGCGGGGTCCACGTGAAGACCTCCACGCCTTCCTGCCGGCCGCCGGTGTCGGGCAGCACCACATCACCGGAACGTCGCCGCGGCGGCGCCCAGAAACACACGCTGGGGAACGGTGTGGGTTCGACGCCCAGCGCCGCCCACTTGGCGGCCGCCTCCTCGCCGAAGAGACGGTTGTGCTTGTCGAGCCACAACAGGTCCTCGCCCTTGACGTTGAACACGAGCACCCGCAGGTTGGCGGCGCCTTCGCCCACCAGCCCCGCGTGCTCCCGAGCCGTGAGCATCCGCAGGAAGAAGAGCGCGAACGAGGTCTTCGTGGCGACGCCGCTGATGCCGCTGATCGACATGTGCCCGCCCTTGCGCCCGTCGAAGAAGTCCAGGTCGACGTGCACGGGCCGCTCGTCACGCCCTATGCCGGTGGGCAGGGGGCGTTCCATCTCGTCGACGTAGAGCGCCTTGTCACGTTCGGGACCCTCGGCTCGCTCCACGGGCTCGCCGGGGTCGGGGGAGACCCACACCTCGGGGTCGACGCGCGTGATCTGCACCTGGGCGGTGCGGACCTTGGCGGCCGGCATGATGCCGAGCTCGGCGATGCGATGGGTGTCGGACTCGTAGCTGGCCCCCTCGTAGACGGCCTCGGCCTCGGTGACCACCCCGTACGTGCGAACCTCACCGGCCTTGGGCACCTGGGTGCGCACGACCACCAGATCGTCGAGCTGCAGGAAGTCGCTCTCATCGAGGACCACGCGGAAGGCGCTGGTCGACGAATGCTCGGACCCCAGCACCCGGCCGACCTGCCGGTCCTCGCCCTGCTGCTGGCTCACGACGCTCGCTCCAAGCGCGGCGCTGCGACAGCCTGGCGCAGCGCGCGGAAGACCAGCCCGCGATCGCCCATGCGATGGCGAAGCTCCTTCTCCAGCGCCCCGATGGGCACCAGGTTCTGCGGCGCGCGCGGATCGACATGTGGTTGGGACGCCACCAGCGGCAACAACGCCGCCGTGCGATCGGCGATGGTTGACGGCGTGCTCCTCGGGGAGCTGTCCCGACGCTTCGCAGCGCACGATGCCCGTCCACGAATGTCCGCCCTGCAGCACCGACAAGCGCAGGTACCACGAGTAGCGCTTGTAGTCGGCGATGCAGAACATGGGCGTGCGCTGGCCCGGGCGCCAGCTGGGCGACGATCGCGTTGCGGTCCGGTTCCAGGTAGGTGACGCGGTGGCTCTTGACGTAGCCCACGGTGGGATGGGCGGTGAGGTCGTTCAGGGGGCCGTCGGCCACGACGAAGCAGTCGCCGGCGAGGGCGGTGGCCGTCTCGCCCTCGGCGCGTCGCATCTTCGTGTGCAGCGCAACCATGAGCAGACGCGGGTCATCGGAGGCGCACGTGGTGGTGCCGACGCCCGGGTCCAGGTCGACCGGGGGCATCTGCTCGTCGCGTCCTTCGGCCAGCACGGCCCAGCGTTCGATGCGCACCGAGTCGATCGTCGACCGCCGGGGTGTCCGATTCCAGACCGTGGCCCCGACCGCGAACGAGCCGACCAGGCCCGGCGTGGGTCCCGACACCGGGTCATCCAGCGTGAGCCGGGCGTCGACACGACGCACTCCGTCGACGAACGCCACCCGGTCGACGCCATCGTCTGCGCCCTCGAGCGGTTCCCAGTCATCGCGCTCCACGGTGGGATCGACCGAGCCTTCGGCGGGGGCGAGGGCTTCATCCTGATCGAGGGGTGTGCCGTAGTCCGGGTCCCAGCCCTCGACGAAGATCTGCGCCATGGCGCCCATCGTACCCGTGGCCTCGGACAGCCCCGGGAGGTTCGGCGAGCCTCTCCGACTCGGTAGTCTGGACCAGACTAGAGAGGAACCGCTTCCTCCGAGATCGCGACGAAGCGGTCGGGTGCTCGGTAGGCCAAGACGCTGGTGCGGATCGAGCTGGGACAGCAGTGCGGGTCGCCGGGCTCGTAGACGGTCTCGGTGAGGACCAGTCCAGGCGGGTCGACACTGATGTCGATCTGCGCGTCGCAGGTCTCGCGGAGCCAACGCTGCACGCCGGCCGCGAGGTCGATCACACGCCATCGGCCGCAGTTGCCGACGCCCCCGGTCGCCTCGAAGAGCAGGGCGTCGGCCGACCCGTCACCCGTCGCATCTCCGGTGATGCCTTGGATCGCGAGCAGTCTTCGTCGACGGAGTGTGACATGCCGAACACAGCACGCCACGGGGGAGTGGCGCCTTCCTCGCGCCGCCACACCACAACCCCGTAAGCCCGCACGAAGGGGTCGTTGCCCGGCTTCGAGTAGATCGACTACGGCGGCCTCACCGGCGGCGGTCGGCGTGAGCAGCCGGTCGGCCACGCGGGTCTCCGGTGGGATCAGCTCGTTGGCGGGCAGATCGGCGCCGGCAACGTCCTGATCGAAGGAGCCCGGGATCCCAGCGGGAAGCACCGGAGCCGGCGACGCGGGGACCGAGGCCGACACCAGGCCCGGCGGGGAGCCGGTCGGAGCCGCGTGCTCACCGCTCGAGCATGCCACCGCGAACGCCATCACGATCATCGGCACGATCATCGGCACGATCCTTGGCACGATCATGGGGAAGCGCCGCATGGTCGCGATGGTACCGGTGGCCGATGCGACGCCAGCGTAGGATTCGCGCGATGACCGAACCCCTCCTGTCGCCTAAGCGCGTTGCGGACTCCGCGGTGACGCTCACCCAGATGATGGAGGTCACCGACGTCAACGTGCAGGGCAACGTGCACGGCGGCGTCATCATGCGGCTGGTCGACACCGCCGCCGGCCTCGCTGCAATCCGCCATGCCGGCGGCCTCGCCGTCACGGTGGCGATCGACGAGATGACCTTCCTCGAGCCGGTGCATATCGGCGACGTCCTGGTGCTGAAGGCAACCGTGAACGACGTGGGTCGGACCTCCATGGAATGCGGCGTCCGAGTCGAGGCGCATGAACCGGTCACCGGCACGATGCGCCACGCCAACAGCGCCTACCTGGTGTTCGTCGCGGTCGACGACGAGGGGCATGCGCGACCGGTTCCTCCGCTCCAAGTCGAGACCGACCAGGAACGGCGCCGTCAGCACGAGGCCACGCTCCGCCGCCAGGCGAGGCTCGCCCACAAGGAGGCAGTCAAGGCCGCCCGTGCCGGCGGAGGCATCGCCGTCCGGATGACGGTGTCCAAGTGGGAGGATGGAGACGCAATCGCTTCCTTGGAAAGGGATGACCTACACCATGGCCAGCAGTGACCTCGCCGGCGCTCGCGACCGACTCGATACGTCTTCAGGACCCGTGGAGATGGTGCGCCTCGACCGCATCGGTGTCGATCTGGCCCTGCTGCCGAAGACCGTGCTGATCCTGTTGGAGAACCTGCTTCGCCGCGCGGGTACTCGCGACGTGTCCGACGAGGACGTGCAAGCGCTCGCCGGCTGGCCGGGTCCGGCGCGCGACATCGCCTTCATGCCGGGACGCGTGCTGATGCAGGACTTCACCGGCGTGCCGGCGGTCGTCGATCTGGCTGCGATGCGTAGCGCGACCCAGCGAGCCGGGGGCGATCCCACGTCGATCAACCCGCTGATCCCGGTGGACCTGGTGATCGACCACTCCGTGCAGGTCGACCTCTTCCGCACGCCCGAGGCATACGAACGCAACATCGAGTTCGAGTACAGACGCAACGGCGAGCGCTACACGCTCTTGCGGTGGGCCCAGCAGGCGTTCGACGGCCTGCGGGTCGTCCCGCCCGGCGCCGGCATCTGTCACCAGGTGAACCTAGAGCACCTTGGCCGGGTCGTCTCGACGCGCGAAGGCGTCGCGTTCCCCGACACCCTCGTCGGAACCGACTCGCACACGACCATGATCAACGGGCTCGGTGTGCTCGGCTGGGGCGTCGGCGGTATCGAGGCGGAAGCCGCGATGCTGGGCCAGCCGATGTTCCTGCCGCAACCGATCGTGATCGGCGTCCGCACGATCGGGGAGCTTCCCCCTGGGACCACCGCGACGGACTTGGTACTGACGCTCACCGAGATGCTCCGTGCCCACGGCGTCGTGGGTACGTTCGTGGAGTTCTTCGGTGATGGGCTCTCGTCGCTGTCGATCGCGGACCGCGCCACGCTGTCCAACATGTGTCCGGAGTACGGCGCGACGGCCTCCTACTTCCCGATCGACGACGAGACGGTTCGCTACCTGCGGTTCACGGGGCGGGGCGACGGCGTCGAGCTGGTCGAGCGGTACGCGAAGGAGCAGAGCCTGTTCCGGCGTGACGGCGACCCAGAGCCAACGTTCACCGAGATCCTCGACCTGGATCTGTCCGCGGTCGTTCCCTCCATGGCGGGGCCCAAGCGGCCCCAGGACCGGGTGCCGCTGCCCGAGGTGTGGGACTCGTTCGTCGGCGCGTTCCGCGACCACCTCGAACCCGACCCGAAGGGCATCGAGATCGGCCGGTTCGTGGCCGAAGGAGGCACGCCACGCCAGGACGAGCTGCCGGGAGACGACGACGTGACCGACAGGCCCGCGGGCGCGACCACGATCGGGCACGGCAGCGTCGTCATCGCCGCGATCACCAGCTGCACGAACACCTCGAACCCCAGCGTCATGCTGGCGGCCGGTCTGCTTGCGCGGAACGCCGTCGAGGCGGGTCTCGACGTGAAGCCGTGGGTGAAGACCTCGCTCGCGCCCGGCTCCCGGGTGGTGACCGACTACCTCGACCGCGCCGGCCTCACGCCCTACCTCGACAAGCTCGGGTTCGCGCTGGTCGGCTACGGCTGCACGACCTGCATCGGCAACTCAGGACCGCTGATCGCCGATGTGGCGAGCGCGGTGGACGAGCAGGAGCTGAACGTGGTGGCCGTGCTGTCGGGCAATCGGAACTTCGAGGGCCGGGTGCATCCGCAGGTGCGCGCTTCCTACCTGGCATCGCCTCCGCTTTGTGTTGCTTACGCGCTGGCGGGACGCATCGATCTGGACCTCACGAGCGAGCCCATCGGGGGGGGCGAGGCGGGACCGGTGTTCCTGCGCGACATCTGGCCCAGCCCCGACGAGGTTCGCGACGCGATGGCGGACGCGATCACCGAGGAGCAGTTCACCGCACAGTATGGGCGGATCTGGGACGGCGACGAGCGCTGGCAGCAGCTGCCCACGCCCACCGGTCCCGTCTACGACTGGGACCCGGCCTCAACCTACGTTGCCGAGCCGCCGTTCTTCGCCGACCTGGAGCAGGCGGGTCCCACCGGTGACATCGAGGGCGCGCGCATCCTGGTGAAGGTGGGCGATTCGATCACCACCGACCACATCTCACCCGCCGGCTCGATCAAGGTGGATTCACCGGCCGGCGCCTACCTGCGGGAGCGGGGTGTCGAGCCGGTGGACTTCAACTCATACGGGGCCCGGCGCGGCAACCACGAGGTGATGATGCGGGGCACGTTCGCCAACATCCGGTTGCGCAACGAGCTGGCGCCTGGGACCGAGGGATCGTTCACGACCTATGTGGGCGCTGAGGACGAGGTGACCAGCGTCTTCGATGCGGCGCTGCGCTACCGCGAGGACGGCACGCCGCTCGGCGTGTTGGCGGGCAAGGAATACGGCAGCGGGTCCAGCCGTGACTGGGCAGCGAAAGGTCCCGACCTGTTGGGCGTTCGCTTCGTGCTGGCGGAAAGCTACGAGCGGATCCACCGATCGAACCTGGTGGGCATGGGCGTGCTGCCGCTGCAGTACGCCGAGGGCGAGTCGGCCGCGACCCTGAGACTCACCGGCAGGGAAACCTTCCACGTCACGGACCTGGCCTCCGGGATCCGTCCCGGTCAGGACGCGACCGTGACCGTCGAACGAGAGGACGGCAGTCAGGCATCGTTCCTCACGACGGTGCGGATCGACGCGGAGGCCGAGCTCGAGTATTTCGCAGCGGGCGGCATCCTGCGCCTGGTGTTGCACCAGATGTTGCGGAGTTGAGCGGCCGGCCGGGGGCAAGCCCCGGCCTACAAGGCGGAATGGCCGGGGGCCCCGGCCCACACGGTCAGGCGACGGTGGGCAGCTCCGCTTGGAACACCGGCGGGGTGGTGGGAGCAGCGGGGCAGTCGGGGTCTTCGAGCGTGACGGCCATGGATTCGGAGGTGCCGACGTCGGCCTGCACCGCCACCGCCACCGTGCCGTCGTGGGGCACGACGCAACCACCGGACACCGGCGTGCCGTCAGCGATCATCCAGATCTCGTAGACCTGACCGTCGTCCGGCGTGGCCATCCCGGAACCCCAGAACACCGCACCGGCCTGCCCTGGTGTGTACGCCACGGCGAGATCGCCCTCCACGGTGCCCTCGAACCGAACGATCTGCTGCGAATTGGACGCGCTGGAGACCGGCGTGGTGTCGGGACGCAGCACGGTGGCGGCCACCACGACCAGCTGCCAGGACCGCAGCGACGGCCGCCGCCAGCGCCTGCCATCCAGGCCGGTGCCTGCGTTCACGACGGGCAGACAGGTCGTCGGCGTGCGCCGCGTCCACTTCTGACACGCGAAGATCGTCCGCGCCATCCGACAGGATGCGGTCGGCCATGGCCTCGTCGATGGGCACAGGTTCGAGCGAGAACGCCAGCAGTCCGGCGGTCTCGGCGAACTCGGCCTCCAGGCGGCGGCAGTCCTCGCAATCCCCGTGCGCGGCTTGCTCGCGGGCGAGCAGGCCGACGTCGTCACCGTCGAGGCCACCGAGGGCTTGGACGGCGAGGAGCTCCTCGATCGCGGTGTGGTCCCGGGTCATCGTTCCAGTCCTTCGAGCGCGCTGCGCATGCGGCGCATGCCGAGCAGGGTTCGCGACTTCACGGTGCCGAGCGGCAGGCCGGTGCGCTCGGCGATCTGCGATTGGGAGAGGCCCTCGAAGTACATCAGCGTGAGCACGTCCCGCTGCTCGGGCGGGAGCTCGTCCAGCGCCCACCGAACGATGCGGCGTTCGTCGGGCAGGCCCAGATCGTGCACGACATCGTCGGCATGGTCGGCGACGTCGTGGACCGCCTGGGGGATGGAGGCCTCGGCCCGCCGGCGGTGGGATTCCTCGCGGCGAACCAGATCGACGGCGCGGTGGTGGACCATGCCCATGAGCCACGACTTCACCGATCCACGCTCGGCGTCGTAGGACTCCGGGTTCCGCCACACCGCCATGAATGCTTCCTGCACGATCTCCTCCGCGAGATGCGATCGCCGGACGACCCGCTGCGCCAGCGCTTTGGCCGTGGGCGCGTACCGCGAGAACAGCCCGCGGAACGCATCCTCGTCGCGATCGCGAAGCCGCTGGAGCAGGTCACGGTCGCGCGCCTCGGAGATGTTGGTCATCTCCGTCAACACACGCTCCGCCGACACCGGCCGCCCCCTCCACGACGATCGCCCAAGGGTTGTGGGCCCTGGAACACGCGTTTCGTCGGGGTGTATTCGCCTGGCATCAGGTGTCGGATGAGTTCCCCGCCGGATGTTCGCGCAGCCTGCGGCCGGCCGTTTCCAGGATCTGGGCAAGGGTCGCAGGCTGCTCGGGCTCGTAGAGCGCACTGCCGACGGACAACGACAGGGACGCCGGGCCGTACCGATCGGCGTTGTGGACCGCGATGGCTTCCACCAGGCGTGACAGCACCAGCGTCTCGGCGCCAACAGCGTCGCCCGACAGCAGCACCACGAACGTGTCCGGCGAGACGCGGGCCGGCACGTCGGACGCCCGGACGGCTTCGAGCAGCACCTCTGAGGCCGCGCGGGTGATGCGTGCTGCCTCGTCGGCACTCTCGCTCGCTGCCTTCTCCAAACCGTCGAGCCGCACGAACAGGAACACGACCGGTGTCCGGGTCCGGTCGGCCATGCGGAGGTGGTGGTCGGCGATGGGCGCGAATCCGCGAAGGTTGGGCAGGCCGGTGAGCTCATCGGTGGTCGATAGGTCCCGGCGAAGGCGTCGCTGAGCAACCGAATACCGCACCGCACGCGCGAGCAACCCCGGTGGGATCGAGCCGCGGACCAGGTGGTCTTCGGCTCCGCCGTGCAGCGCCACGGCGCCGTCGGCTTCGCGGTCTGCGTCGGTCACGACCAGCACGGCGGCCTCGGGCGCTCGCCCACGCAGGGCTCCCAGCAGCTCCAGCGGGGCACGATCGCCGAGGGAGACGATCACCGCGTCGACCGAGCTCCCACCATCGATCCCCTCGATGTCCTCGACGTGGCGGACATCGAAGGCCTCATCGGAGGCCAACTCGTCCGCGAGATCCGGGTCGAGCCCCACGAGCACTACGTTGACGGTGTCGATCGATCTGCCCTCCTGGTCAGTGCAGGGATTATCCCAGCCGAAACCGCCGTCGCGCCCGCCGCGAGGTGACGGTTCCGCAACAGGAACGCCACTGCCACAGAAGCGTTGCGATGGCGTGCGCCGGTAGGCTTCCCGCATGACCGATGGTTCGCCGATGCACGACGCCCGTGTGGTGCGATCCCACGGACGTGTGGCCCACTGGCTTGTGGGCATCTCGGCGACGCTGTCCCTGATGATCGCCGTCGGGAGCGCCTATGGATTCGTGGCCTATCAGCAGGCGGACTCGGCCGGCGACATCCCCAACGCCTTGCCGGAGCCGCCGCAGACCTCGCCCGGGGCAGGGGTTCCCGACGATCCGTGTGCCGAGGACGTGTGCAACTACCTGTTGCTCGGCAGCGACTCTCGGGCAGGGCTTACGGCCGAGGAGCGTGATGCGTTCGGGATCCGACCAGCAGATCGGGGGGGAGAACCGTGCAGACACCATCATGTTGGTTCACACCGACCCCGCCCTGGAGAAGACCATCATCTTGTCCTTCCCGCGGGATCTGTGGGTGAACATCCCGGATCGGGGCTGGGACAAGATCAACGCCTCGTTCGAGGGGGGTGTGGAGGGTGGGGGCACCAGGAAGGTCGCCGAAACGGTCCAATCGCTCACGGGGCTCACCATGGACCACGTGCTGTACGTGGACCTGGCTGGGTTCCAAGGGATCGTGGAGACCCTCGGCGGCGTGGACATGTGCATCACCGGGGAGAATGTCAACACCCCCGGATACGTGGAGGCCGAGGGTGAGTCCGTCTACTACGAGGAGCCCGGATACATCGCCGACCCGCTGACGGGTCTCTACGTGAAACCCGGTTGTCAGACGCTCCCGGCCGACCAGGCACTCGCCTACGTTCGAACTCGGCACCTCAAGTGCGACGGCGCGGCACCGGACTTCTACCGGATCACTCGGCAACAGCAGTTCTTGCGCGCAGTGATCAACAAGCTGTTGCAGCCGGACCAGCTGGCGCAGCTGCCGTTCCAGATAAAGCCGATCATGTCGAACATCCGGAAGGACGAGGACCTCAACCCTGCTGACCTGGCCTACCTAGTGGGACAGCTGTCGGGGATCGACACGGGTGCTACAGAGTTCCGGACAATCCCAGGGACGCCGGCGATCATCGACGGACTCGCCGTGATCAGGCTCGATCCGGCCGCCGAAGCGGATCTTCAAGGCGGTCAGGGAGGGCAAGCAGCTCGGTTCGACCGGCATCGGTGTCTTCACCCAGCCGTCCGAGGCCACGATTCCGGTCCTCATCGTCGATCACGGATCGGCGGGCAAGGTCGTGGGCGTGCAGCAGATCGTGGCCGACTCTGGGTTCGATATCACTCCCGGCCTTACGACCTTCGATGTCTACGGCGAGAAGGTGCAGGGCGACGTCATCGCGTACGCACCCGGCAAGGAGGCGGAGGCGGAGGTGGTCAAGAAGTACTTCCCGACGCTCGAAACCAAAGAGGTGAAAGGTCTCCCCGACGACGTGGCCGTGTTCGTGACCGCCAGTTATCAGCCGGCGCCCATCGGTGGGGCGAGCTCGGGCGAGGCAGCATGCCCGGACCCCAACATCTGATGCGAGCGCTGGTGCTGTCCGGGGGGAAAGGCTCCAGGCTCCGACCTCTGACGCACACCCACGCCAAGCAGCTGATCCCGATCGCGGGAAGTCCCATCCTGTTCCATGCGCTCCGGGATATCGCCGAGGCCGGAATCCGTGACGTCGGCATCGTCGTCGGCCAGACCGCCGATGAGGTGCGCGCTGCGGTTGGCGACGGATCGCGCTGGGGTCTCGACGTCACCTTCATCCACCAGGAGGAGCCGCGCGGCCTCGCACACGCGGTCCTGACGGCATCCTCGTTCGTTCAAGGGCAGCCGTTCCTGATGTACCTGGGCGACAACGTGCTGCTGGAAGGACTCACGCGCTTCGTGAACGAGTTCGAACGGACCCGGCCCGACGCCCAGATCTTCCTGGCGCGTGTGCCCGAGCCCGAACGGTTCGGCGTGGCCGTCATCGAAGGAGATCGGGTCGTTCGATCTGGTCGAGAAACCTCGGGAACCGATCAGCGATCTGGCCTTGGTGGGGGTCTACCTGTTCGACGATTCGATCGTCGAAGCCGCGCGCTTCGCTCGTCCCCCTCGTGGCGGGGCGAGCTCGAGATCACCGAAGCGATCCAGTGGCTGGTGGACCACGGCCAGGACGTCCGTGCACAGATGGTGGAGGGCTGGTGGAAGGACACCGGCAAGCCCGACGATCTCCTCGAAGCGAACCGCATGATGCTCTCCGCGCTGGAAGGATCGATCGAGGGACAGATCGACGCCACGACGGTCGAGGGAGCCGTAGTCATCGCGGCCGGCGCGAAGGTCACCGGCAGCGTCGTGCGCGGCCCGGTCGTGATCGGGCCCGACGCCGTGATCGACGACAGCACGATCGGCCCAGACGTCTCGATCGAACGCGGCTGCCGGATCGCTCGGAGCGAGATCGCCGATTCGATCGTCATGGACGGGTGCTCGATCACCGACGTCCACGGTCTCACGGGCTCGATCCTGGGCAGGGGGGTCGAGGTGCGCCATTCGGGGGGACGATGGTCTGCACCGGTTGATCGTGGGTGATCAGAGCCAGGTCGAGGTGGACTGACGATGCCCGAACCCGAGAACCGCAGCTCCGATGCCCCGCTCGTTCCCGGGCGACGCATGGCGATCCAGGCGTTCGTCCTTGCCTTGGTCGGCCCGTTCGTGATGGGTGCCAGCTCGCCGGCTGCGATCGTGCTGGGCTTCCGGTCGCTGTCGATCTCCGCCGTGGCCGGAGCGCGCGCTCCCGGCCGGGTCACCGCCTACACATCGATCGTCATCGGTGCCTGCGGTCTGTGGCTGTGGGGCTGGACCATCGCCCAGCTCGCCGGAGCGCTCTCCGAGACAGGGAAGGACCCGGCGCTGCGTCGTGCCGCTGGTCGGGTGGCCTGGCGTTCGTATGGGTCGCGTCGGCTTTCGCCGGGTTCCTGGCTGCACGCCGCGAGCACCCGACCTGGGGTAGGGTGCGTGGCTCATGCGAGCCGTGATCGACGCCCGTCCGGCGCTCGATCCCCGTCGCACGGGGGTGGGGCACTACACCCAGCAGATCATCCGTCACCTGCCGTACGCCGACCCCGACTGCGAGTACGTGGCGTGGTACCTGCATGCGAAGGGGTTGCTGCGCCCTCGCCGGTTCTTCGCCGGCGTGAAGGCGGACAACCTGTCCGAGGAAGCGTCCCGGTTCCCGGCCCGGGTGTTCGGGCCGCTGTCGAGCCGGGTCGGGGATGCCGCGCATCGAGTGGTCGGTGGACTTCGACGTGCTGCTGGCGACCAACTTCCTGCCCCCCGCGACGCAGCGGGACGGTGTGGTGATGGTGGTGCACGACCTCGCGCACGAACGCCTGCTAGAAACGGCCCCGCACATGAACACCGCGCTGGCGCCGCTCCTTCGATCGGTGGCTGGCCGAGGCGGCCGGCGTCATCGTTCCGTCGGAGGCGACGCGCAGCAGACCTGCTGGCGGGCCACGAGATCGACGCCGGACGGGTGCACGTCACACCGCTGGGCGTGGACGTTGCCGCGTTCGCTCCCGCATCGGAGGAGGCGGTGAGCGGGAGTTCGGCGCAAGTACGGCATCGACGGGCGGTACGCGCTGTTCGTCGGCGGGATCGAACCGCGCAAGAACGTCGAGAACCTGGTCGAGGCCTTCGCGATGCTGACGTCGGGTGCCCGGCTTAGTCATCGCGGGCGGGGCCGTGCGGTGGGATCCCGGCGCGTCCGAACGCCTCGACGAGGCGATCGCGGCGCTGGCAGCCTTCTGCTCGGGCGCGCATCGTGCGCACCGGCTACGTCAGCGACGCAGGAGAAGGTGACGCTTGCTCACCGGCGCGACGCTGCTGGCCTATCCCTCGTTGTACGAAGGCTTCGGCTTCCCCGTGCTCGAGGGGTTCGCCGCCGGGGTGCCGGTCCTGACGTCGACCGTCTCGTCCTTGCCCGAGGTGGCGGGCGAAGCCGCCGTCCTGGTCGACCCGCGGGATCCTCGCGCGATCGCCGACGGGCTCGCGCAGCTCTTCGACGATGACGATCTGCGCGTCATGGTGTCGGCCGCTGGCGTGACCCGCGCGGCGAAGTACACGTGGGAGCGAACGGCTCGCCTCACCGCCGCAGGCGTTGCACGCCGCTCACGGCGAGGTGCACCGGGTAGACTCGGCGCGTCCCGACTCCCGCGCTCGATCCCGAGGTTCGACGATGGCCAACGACCACGTGCTCGTCACCGGCGGCGCCGGTTTCATCGGCTCGCACCTGGTCGACGCCCTGCTCGCCGACGGCAGGACCCGGGTCACGGTGCTCGACAAGCTCACCTACGCCGGGCTCGCAGCAGAACCTCGCCGATCACGAGGGCGATGACCGGTTCCGGTTCGTGGATCGGCGACGTCGCCGATCCGTCCGTCATGGGCCCCTGGTGGCCGAGCGTGGATCGCGTGGTGCACGCGGCGGCCGAGACGCATGTCGACCGTTCGATCGCAGGGCCCGCCGAGTTCGTCATGACCAACGTCGTGGGAACCCAGGTGGTGTTGGACGCGTGCCGGGAGCATCGGCGGTCGCTCCTGCTGATCTCGACCGACGAGGTCTACGGCCAGAACCAGCCCAGGGAGGCTCGTTCGCCGAAGATGCGCCGCTTCGGCCGCGCAGCCCGTACGCGGCCAGCAAGGCGGGCGCCGAGCTGCTCGCGCAGCGCCTACGCCATCACGTACGGCACCCGGGTGTGGGTCGTCCGTGGCACGAATGCGTTCGGTCCTCGACAGAACCCGGAGAAGGCCATCCCGGTGTTCACGATGGCGGCGCTCGAAGGACGACCGCTTCCCGTCTACGACCGCGGGCAGCAGTCGCGCGAATGGCTCTACGTCACCGACTGGGCCGCGGCATGCGTCACCGCGCTGCATCACGGCGAGCCCGGCGACGTGTTCAACATCGGCGACGGCACCGAGCTCACGAACCTCGATCTCGCCCGGCGGGTGTGCGCGCTGGCAGGAGCCGACGAGTCGCTGGTGACGTTCGTCGCCGACCGGCCCGGCCACGATCTTCGCTACGGGGTCACGACGGAGCGCCTGCACGAGCTCGACTGGCGCGCCAGAGTGCCGTTCGACGAGGGGCTCGCGCGAACGGTGGCCTGGTACCGCGATCACACGTCGTGGGTCGAGGCCATGCGGGCAGAAGCTTCATCATGAGGACCGCTTCCTGGTGAAGCTGCTCGTGACGGGTGCCGGGGGCGGACTGGGGCGTGCCTTCCTGGCTCAGCTGCCCTCGCATCACGAGGTGCACGCGTTCACCCACGCCAGCTGGACATCGGTGATCACGCCGCGGTCCGCGCAGCGGTGGAACCGCTCGCTCCGGACGCCGTGATCAACCTGGCGGCGTTCACCGCGGTCGATGCCAACGAGTCCGAGCCCGAACGCGCGTTCCGCGACAACGCGATCGGCCCGCAGAACCTTGCGCTCGCGGCGCGAGGACTGCGGCGCCGGTCTGCTGCACGTGTCCACCGACTACGTCTTCGATGGCACGAAGGGTGCGGCCCTACGACGAGACCGATGCGCCGGCCCCGTTGTCGGTGTACGGGCGCTCGAAGCTGGCGGGGGAGCGGCATCGTGCGTTCGCTGCCTCGCGGACTCGTTCATCGTTCGTGTTGGCCATGTGTACGGCGGCGGTAGCGACTACCTCACGGACGCCGCCCGGCGGCTCGCGGCCGGTGAGACCGCCGGCGGGCTGAAGGACCGGGTGGGCTCGCCCACCTGCGTCGGGCACCTGGCCGAACGACTGCTGCCGCTCGTGCTCACCGGACGCTTCGGCACCTACCACCTCGGTGGTCCGCAGCCAGCGTCGTGGTTCGACGTGCTGACGCGGCTCCGTGACCTTGGCGGGTTGCCCGGTCGCGTGGAGCCGCAACGAGCCGCTGATCTGGGGTTGGTGGCGGCCCGTCCGAAGGACTGCTCGCTCAGCGAGCGTGTTCACCCAGCATCTGGGGATCGAGCCGATGCCGCCGTTGGACGAGGGATTGCGTGCGTTTCTGTCCGTCGCGACCGGGGGCGCATGAGGGCTCGATCCATGGCCGCCGTGATGGCCGGGTTGATCGTGTCCGCGGGCGTCGCCGCGGCGTGCTCGGGGACCGACGATCCGGTGGTGGACTCGCCGTCGTCATCGGCGCGGGCGACCGCTGCCTCGCCGTTGGTGACGACGCCCTCGACGGCGGTCGCGGTGGATGCCGACGCGTTCCCCACCCGCTGGCCCATCAAGCACGTGGTCTTCCTGATCAAGGAGAACCGGACCTTCGACCACCTGTTCGGAACGTTCCCGGGCGCGCGCGGTGTGCGTGTGGGGTGGGACGACGGTGTTCGCCGGCCGCTGACGCGTGGCACGCGATCAGGCGACGAGGGAGGACATCCCTCACTGCTACGACTGCGCGCTCGCGGCGTGGAACCAGGGAATGATGGATGGGTTCAACCAGAGCGAACAGGCCGACCGGTGGGCATACACGCAGCTGCGCAAGGAGCAGCTGCCCAACTACTGGCGCTGGGCGTCCAGCAACGTGTTGTTCGACAACTTCTTCGCCAGCGCGCAGGGTCCGTCGTTCCCCAACCACCTGTACTCGATCGCGGCGCAATCGGGCGGCGCGCACGACAATCCGCGCCGGCGGCCCGGCCTCGGTTCGCTGACGTTCGGCTGCGATGCCCCCAAGGAACAGCGCGTGGAGGTCGTCGATTCCGAAGGGATCGTTCGACGGATCGCTCCCTGCTTCGACTTCCTGACCGAGGGTGATCTGCTGAACCGCGCGAAGATCCCGTGGTCCTACTACGCCGCGCAGGAGGACCAGAAGGGCTACATCTGGTCCGCGTACTCCGCGATCCGCCGCTACCGGAACGATCCCGAGCGGTGGCGCCGGCACATCTTCCCCGTGGATCGGGTGGTGCGGGACATCCGGGAGAACAAGCTTCCGCCGGTCACGTGGATCACGCCCCGGTTCGAGCTGAGCGAGCACCCCGAGTACAACTTCTGCCACGGCGAGAACTGGTCGACCAGGGTGATCGACGCGATCATGCGCAGCGACATGTGGGAGGACACCGCGATCTTCCTGACGTGGGACGACTACGGCGGCTTCTACGATCATGTGCCGCCGCCCCAGGTGGACGACTTCGGGTTCGGGATCCGCGTCCCCATGATCCTGCTCAGCCCGTACGCCGCCGAGGGCGAGGTGAGCCACGAGCTCGGTGAGTTCTCCAGCGTGCTGCGGTTCATCGAGGACAACTGGGGGCTCACCAAGCTCACCCACCGCGACCGGCAGGCCACGCCGCTCCTCAGCGCCTTCGACTTCGATCAGGAGCCGCGCGCCGCCGAACCACTCCCGCTGCGCACCGATTGCGAAGGGCCGGTCTTCTTCGAGCCGTGATGGAGAGGGCCCCGACCTGGACGTGGTGACGACGGACCGGCTGACCGAGCGGACGATCTCCGTTCGTTGCGAGCGATGTTCGATGAGGCCTGGAGCGGCGAGGAGGCGTTCTCCGACGACGATTGGGATCACACGCTCGGAGGCACGCACTTCCTGATGCGCTCATCCGACGGTTCCGTGCTGTCGCATGCCGCCGGTCGTCGACCGAACGCTGGAAGCTGGCGCACGATCGCTGCGGACCGGATACGTGGAAGGGGTCGCCACATGGCCGGAGCATCGAGGCTCGGGGGTTGGCCACCACGCGTGATGTTCGCGGCCGGAAGCCTTCATCGACGAGCGCCACGAGCTGGGCGCCCTCGGCACCGGCCTCTTCTCGTTCTACGAGCGGCTGGGATGGGAGCACTGGCGAGGGTCCAACCGGCGTCCGGACGGCCGAGGCACGGCTCCTACGCCCGAGGAGGACGGGTTCGTGATGGTGCGTCGCACGCCGGCGACGCGGGACCTCGACCTCACGACGCTCCTCACGTGCGAATGGCGCCCCGGCGACGTGTGGTGAGCTGCGCCGGTTCGCCCGAAAGCTCGGTGCTAGGCTCGCGCCGTGTCCGGACCGAGCCGCCAAGAGGCGACCGATCAGCTGATCTCGCGAGTCCAGGAACTGGTCGCCAAGCTCCAGTCCGAGCAGGCCGAATCGATCCCCTCCGACGAGCCGTACCTGGCTTCCGGGTCGGCGCTGAAGGGCGGCGTGAAGCGCGGGGTCTTCCGCGCCGCGCGGCCGGCCACCCGCCGCTACGACCGTCTCGCGACCGACCTGGCGAACGTTGCGTCGAGCTGGCCGGCCAGCTCCAGGACGCGAACGCCGACATCGAGGCGTTGCGCGGTGACATCGATCGCCTGGATCACGCCCTGAGTGGACTCGAGATCTGCACCAGACCGAGCATCCGGCATCGCGGCTTCCAACCCGACGAAGGCGGGGCGGGGAGGGTTCCCGACGACTACTACTGGGCTTTCGAGGCGCGGATGCGAGGTAGCTCGGCGTCCGTGCTCGACCGCCTTCGCGGATATGAGCGCTTCGCCACTCCGTTGCGGCAACGCTCGCCGATACCGCGGGCGCGGAGGCCGATCCGCCACTCTGGCTCGACCTCGGATGCGGGCTGGGCGAGTTCTGTGAGCTCGTTCGCGAATGGGGCTGGCGGGTGGAGGGCGTGGACAGCTCGCCGGGCGCGGTCGAGGCATGCCGCGCGAAGGATATCGATGCCACCCTCGCCGACGCCGGCGAGTTCCTCGCGACCCGGCGAGGACAGGAGCCGGGCGCGATCAGCGCGATCCAGCTGATCGAGCACCTTCCGCGCGGCTCATGGATCGAACTGTTCGAGCGAGCCCATGCATCGCTGGCTCCCGGCGGGGCGCTGCTCGTCGAAACGATCAACGCTCTCAACCCGGAGGCGGTGACCTCGTACTTCTTGGCCGACGTCACCCACACCTGGCCCGGTCATCCCCAGACCCTGGCACTCATGGCCGAGCACGCCGGCTTCGAGCAGGTGGAGGTGGTCTTCCTCAACCCCGACCTGCGGGGCAACGCCCAAGATTTCGCCATCTGGGCGCAGAAGCAGCGCTCCACCTCTTGACACAGGAATCGTGTAACACGAGAATCGTGTACATGAAGAACGTCACGGTCACGCTGGATGAGGAAACCGCCCTCTGGGCGAGGCTCGAAGCCGCACGCCGTGATATCAGCGTTTCGAGCCTTCTGCGCGAAGTCCTCCGCGAACGGATGGGGAATCAGGTGGCGTACGACGGTGCGATGCAGCGCTTCCTGTCTCGGGAGCCTTCGATGCTGAAGCGGCGTGGTTCCTATCCCGATCGCGAGGAGTTGCACGATCGTGCCGGTCTTCGTTGATACCAACGTCTTCGTCTACGCTCGAGATGCCTCCGAATCCGCCAAACAGCCGATGGCAGATCGATGGCTGCGATACCTGTGGACGCACGGCGAAGGACGCGTCAGCGTCCAGGTGCTGCAGGAGTACTACGCGGTGGTCACGCGGAAGCTTCGTCCGGGTATGCCTCCGGCTCAGGCGCGATCGGATGTTCGCGATCTCCTCGCGTGGCGACCCACCGAGGTCGACGCCGCATTGCTGGAAGTCGCGTGGATGACCCAGGACCGATACGGGATCTCGTTCTGGGATTCGCTGATCGTCGCGGCTGCTCATGAGGCAGGGTGCGAGACGCTCCTCACGGAGGATTTTACGACCGGGATGGAGCTCGATGGCCTCGCCGTGGTGAGTCCATTCACCTCGGAGCCGCCCAGTGTGAGCACTGAACCGTGACACCCTGATGCTAGCCTCGGGCGAAATGACGGTTCCTTCGACGCCCGACTCACCTACGGCCTCCGATCCCGACCCGCAGGCCGACCTGCTGCGCGAGATGTACTGGGCGCGCGACTCCGCTGCTCGTGGACGCATGGAGCTGTCGGAGGTGCGCGATCGGCTCCACGACCTGTCCGCCCAGCTGCGGACCGACCAGACACTGGTGATCCCGATGGGGGAGGGCAACCTGGCCTCGCCCTCGCGCTGGCGGCGCCATATCAAGTACCGCCTCTGGCGCGTGATGCGCCCGGCAACCTGGCGCTACGACCGCCTGATCGCCGATCACGCCGAGCTCACCACGATCTTGTCCGAAAAGGTGATGATCCTGGAAGCCGAGGTGGACCGGCTCAAGTCCGAGCTGGGCACCGAGCTCGATGCTGCCGCGCCGGACCCACCGGAGAGCGACGCTCCGTGAGGGTCGCGGTCCTGCATCCGCAGACCGCGTTCGTGCGTGGGGGTGCCGAGACGCATGCCGAGTCGTTGGTGAAGGCGCTCAGCATCGCCGGGCATGAGGCCGATCTGGTGCAGATCGCGGGCAACTGGTATCCGCCAAGCATGCTCGCCCATCAGATGGCGGTCTGGCGCAGCTTCGACATCAGCGAGTCCAACGGCTTGAAGGTCGACGCCGTGATCGGGCTGAAGTTCCCTGCCTACCTGGCCCAGCACGAGCGCAAGATCGTGTGGTTGATCCATCAGCACCGCACCGCCTACGAGCTGTGGGATCACCCCGACTACGCCGACCTCAAGCGCCAGGACGACGGCAGCTCCGTTCGGGACATGGTGTGGGAGGCCGACCGGGTCGCGCTGGGCGAGGCGAAGCGGGTGTTCACCAACTCGAACAACGTCAAGGAACGGCTCTGGACCTCGCTCCGGATCCCGGCGGAGACGCTGTATCACCCGTCGGCCGTGAGCGAGCACCTCCTTGCGCGCGACCCGGGCCCCTACGGCGACCACATCTTCTTCCCCAGCCGGATGGAGTCGCTGAAGCGCCAGTCGTTGGTGATCGACGCCATGGCCCATGTGCGGTCTCCCGTGAAGCTCGTGCTGGTGGGCCGAGGCCCGGACGAACAGCAACTGCGTGAGCAGGTCCGACGACTTCGCGTGGGCGACCGCGTCAGCTTCGAGATCGGTGTCCGCGACGACCGGCTCGAGGATCTGTATCTCTCGCGCTCTGGGTGTTTACTTCGGTCCGTACGACGAGGATTACGGCTACGTCACCCTGGAGGGCATGGCCGCCCAGCGCCCCGTGGTCACGCTCACCGACAGCGGCGGGCCGCTCGAGTTCGTGCGCGATGGCGAGACGGGCATCGTCGCCCCGCCCGAACCCGCGGCGATCGCGGATGCGTTCGACCGTCTGTACACCGACCGCGCCGCGACGGCGGCGATGGGCAAGGCGGGCAAGGAGTTCATCCGCGCTGAGGTTCCGAGCTGGCCGGACGTGGTCGCCCGGTTGCTGGAGTGATGGCCGGCCGGCATCGCTCGCGGAGACGCACCCCGAGGGAGGTTGAGGTCGAGCACGGCACGGGCCCCGGTTCCTCCGGCGAGCTGGTGTTCTGCGGACCGCTGCCCCCGGCCTCCACCGGTATCGCCACCTACGACCGCGCGGTCTTGGCGGGTCTCGAACGGATCGGGTTCATGCGACCGGCATCGGATGGACGTGCTGTGGCCGATCGAGCCGAAGGATGCGATCCGGTTCCCGGGCTACCACCTTGGCATCTTCCAGCTCGGCAACAACGTGGAGTTCCACCTGGAGATCTACCGAGCGGTATTCCTGATGAACGCCTTGATCGTGTTGCACGACCTGGCGTTGGATGATTTCGTGAACGGGCTGAAGACCGCGGGCGACCCGCTCGGCTATATGGCTGCCCGCGACGCCGCCCGCCTGCGCGGCAGCCTCATCTCACCCGACATCGTCCGCAACGAACCGCTCCGTGAACCGTGGGCCGCCCACGTCGCGCGCCGAGCGCGCGGCATCATCGTGCACAGCAAGTTCTGCCGCCGCTACCTGCAGGAAGCGGGATGCCGCACCCCCGTCTTCGTCGTGCCCCACCCGGTGGTGGAGTCGGCGGCCTCGTTGGCGCGAGCCGCGGACCATGCCCGCGAGCTGCGTGCGCCCCTGGAGGCGATCGGCATACGGCGCCTCGTGGTGGCGCCCGGCGACATGAACGCCGCCAAGCAGCTCGACGCACTCGCGTCCGCCGCCGCGCGGCTTCCCGACGACGTGCACGTGGCGATCGTGGGTCGCCGGATCGAGGGCTACGACGTGGCCTCCGCCATCGAGGCCGCCGGCGCCGCCGCGCGGGTCAGCGTGTTCGCCGACGTCGACGACGCCGACTTCCTGGGTGGCTTTCCGCCGCCGACGCGGTGGTCGACCTGCGGTTCCCGCACCGAGGCGAGGTGAGCGGTTCGCTGGCTCGCGCCATGCAAACGGGCGTGCCATGCGTGGTGAGCGCCACGGGGACCTATCTCGACGTTCCCGACGACACCGTGCTGCGGGTGGAGCCTGGTCCGGTTGACCCCGTGGAGCTCGCGGCCGCGCTCCGCGCGCTGCTGGACGACGACGGCCGGCGCGCGCGGATGGGAGCCGCCGCCGCAGCCCACATGCGAAAGGTGGAGGAGACCGATGCGACCGCACGGGGGTACGAGCGCGCGATCGAGACCACGCTGACGCTGGTTCGCGACCCCGCGCGCAAGGCCCTCGCGATCTGGGGGAAGTCTCTGGTGGACGTCGGGATCACCGGATCGATGGTGGCCGACGGCTTCGGCATGGAGTACGCCCGGGCCCTCGAGAGCTTCAAGGGAACGCCATAGCGTTGCTTCGGCCACCTCGGAGGCCGTTGCTAGACTCGTCCAGCCGCGCCGACCGCCGCTGACCAGCGCGTCGTGCGCTTGCCGCGTTCCATGGGCGCCGTCTCATGGCCGCCGTTCCGACAGGGAGTGTCCACATCGCCACCAGCACGCTCACCGAACGCACGTCCGAGGCGCCCAGCCTGCGTGTGCGAACGCGCGTGCGCGAACTCTGGTCCTACCGCGAGATCCTGCTCAACCTGATCCGCAAGGAGCTCAAGGTGAAGTACACGGCGTCGATGCTTGGCGCGCTCTGGTCGGTGCTCAATCCCATCGTGTTCCTGGCCGTGTTCTCGTTCGTCGTGGTGGTGTTGGGCAACCGCGTCCCATCGTTCCCGATCTTCCTGTTGTCGGGCTTGCTGGCGTGGAACGTGTTCTCCGCGGCGCTCCTGCAGGGTTCGCGGTCGGTGATCGACAACTCGAACCTGGTGAAGAAGGTCGCGTTCCCGCGCGAGATCCTGCCGCTGTCGGCCGTCGGCGTCGCCATCGTGGACTTCGTCCTGCAGTCGACGGTGCTTGCTCGCGTTCATCGTGGCGACCGGCCACGGGTTCGGACTCGCGCACGCTGTACCTGTATCCGCTGGCGATCGTGACGCTGCTGGTGTTCACCACCGCGGTGGTGTTCTGGGCGTCGGCGCTGAACGTGCGCTATCGCGACGTGCAGCACCTGTTGAACCTGGGCCTGTTGGTGTGGTTCTGGATGACACCCATCGTCTACCAGGGCGCCTTGGTGCAGAGCTCGCTCGCGGACAAGGACATCGCGGGCATGAGCCTGTGGAACCTCTACCTCGCGAACCCGCTCACCCCGATCGTCCTGGGGTTCCAACGCGCGCTGTACGGCGACCCGGTGCAGGACGGCGAGCAGGTGCTGCCCGCGGTCTCGCTCGCCTGGAACGCCGGCATCCTCGCCGTGGTGCTCGGTGGCCTCGATCGCGCTGCTGTACGCGACCTGGCGCATTGTTCTTCCGTCTGTCGGGCGACTTCGCGGAGGAACTGTGACGGCCGCGATCGAGATCACCGACATCTCCAAGTCCTTCCGCTTGTTCCGCGAGAAGCCGAGCAGCGTGAAGCAGCGGCTCCTGGTGACGCAAGACGAAGGCCGAGGACTTCTGGGCGTTGCGGGACGTGTCGTTCGACGTGCCGCAGGGATCGTCGATCGGGCTGATCGGTCACAACGGCTCCGGCAAGACCACGCTGCTCAAGTGCATCGCCGGGATCCTGCGGCCCACCACGCGGCACGATCCGCTACGGCGGTCGCATGGCGGCCCTCCTGGAGCTGGGTGCGGGCTTCCACCCGGAGCTCACCGGCCGCGAGAACGTCTACCTGAACGCCTCGTTCCTGGGGCTCACGCGCCGCGACACCGATCGCGTCTACGACGACATCGTCGGGCTTCGCCGAGCTCGAGGAGTTCATGGACAACCAGGTGAAGTTCTTCTCCTCGGGCATGCTGGTGCGACTGGGGTTCGCGGTGGCGGTGCACGTCGACCCCGAGATCCTGCTGATCGACGAGGTGCTGGCCGTCGGCGACGAGGCCTTCCAGCAGCGGTGCATCAACCGGGTGCGACGGTTCCAGGCCGAAGGACGCACGATCGTGCTGGTGACACATGCGCTGGACACCGTCATCGACGTCTGCGACCGCGCCGTCATGCTGGACCACGGCAGGGTGCACATGGACGGGGATCCGGCCGACGTGGTGCGCGAGCTGCGTCATCGCCTGCTCTCGGCCGACCCGTCGTTCGTGGCGCGAGGAGGGCACCAAAGAGGTCGAGATCGTGGCCGTCAGCTTCGACTCCGGCGGAGACGGCAACGGCACCGTGTGGCCGGGCGCCGAGCTGACCATCACGGTGGACGTGCGGTCGAACGAGCCCGTGCACGACCTGGAAGCGTCGTTCGCGGTGGTCTCGGCTGCCACGAACCACCCGGTCGTCGATCGGGCGAACGTCGGACATGGGCGTCGACGTCGGAGCCATCGACGGCAAGAAGCGCATCCGGTTCGTCGTGCCTCCCGCCGAGTGGATGGGTGGCAAGTACTTCGTCACGGTCGGTCTCGCCTCGCTCGACGGCCGTCCCTACCACGTCCAGACGCAGCGCTACCTGCTCCAGGTGCCCCAGGAAGCGCGCAGCCACAGCGCCCCTCGGCGTCGAACCCGTCGCTCACGTGGAGGACCTGTGAACCCGAATCCACCGGTCATCGATCCCGAGGCGCACGATGCACATCTGGACCATCTCGAACGAGGAAGGACGAACCGCACGATGTTGATCGGTCTGATCCTGTTGTCGGTGGGGCTGGCCGCGCTGGCCCAGATCACGCTCAAGCACGGCATGAACCAGGTCACCGCGAGCACCGGCGAGCTGCAGCTGAACGCCGGCTCGATCCGTGACCTCGTGGGCACGCTCGCGGTGTGGGGCGGGCTGTTCCTGTTCGGGCTGTCGGCGTTCGTGTGGCTGGCCGTGCTCTCGCGCGCCTCGCTGTCGTTCGCGTACCCGTTCGCTCGCTGTCGTACGCGCTGATCCTGCTGGCCGACCGCTTCGTGCTGCACGAGCAGATCCCGCCGCTGCGCTGGGCGGGGGTCTTCTTCATCATGGTGGGCATCGTGCTGGTGGCTCAGACGCCGCATTCATGACGCCGGATGCGATCGCGGCGGAGCTGGCCGTCGTCATCGTCAACTTCAATACCGGCGATTACCTGAGCGGTGCCTGGCGTCCCTGGAAACGCACCGCGGTGACGTGAACACCGACGTGCTGTGATCGACAACGCATCGCATGATGGCTCGCACACGCGAGCGGTCGGCGCGCATCCGTGGGCCCGGCTCATCGAGAACCCGACGAACGTGTACCTCTCGCCGGCCTGGAACCAGGGCATCCGTGCCGACGACCGCGCCGTGGGTCCTGCTGCTGAACCCCGACACCGAATGGTGGAAGGGAACGCTCGCCGACTACGTCCGGGTCGCCCGATCCCGTCCTCGTGCAGGCATCGTGGGGCCGATGGTCCGCGACTCCGACGGTGCGATCTACCCGAGCGGCCGGCCGTTCCCGGGCATCGTCGATGCGGTGGGCCACGCCTTCCTGGGCACGCTGCTGCCCGGGAACCGGTTCACGCGCCGCTACCACCTGCAGGGGTGGGACCGCACCACGCGATCGCGAGGTGGACTGGGTGAGCGGCTGCTGCATGCTGATCGCCCGCGAGGCGCTCGAGGAGGTCGGTCTGCTCGACGAAGGGTTCCCCCTCTACGGCGAGGAGCTCGACCTGGCCACGCGGCTTGCGCGATGTCGGACGTCGCGTCGTTCTACACGAGCGCCGTCGAGGTCGTGCACGAGGCCGGCGTCTCGATCGGCGCGGATCGCGCCGGACGCTGCTGATGCACTCCGACAGCATCTTCCGCTACTACGCTCGTCATCGAGCCACGGATGGCGACGTGTCACGCTGCCGTTGGCATGGCTCGCGCTGCGCGTCCGCGCAGAGCTGGAGTGGGCGTGTGGGGAAGGTGACGGGTCGATGAAGGCGGTCGTGCTGGTCGGCGGGGAGGGCACGCGCTTGCGGCCGCTCACCGAGACGATGCCCAAGCCCCTGCTGCCGCTCATGGATCGCCGATCCCTCGACCACGTGCTCGATCATCTCGCCCGTCACGGGGTCCACGAGGTCGTGCTGTCGTCCCCCTACCTGGAGTAGACCTTCGAACCGTTCATCGCGTCGCGAGCGGGCGACCCGTCCATCACCTGGATCACCGAGCGCGAACCGCTCGGCACCGGCGGCGCGATCGTGAACGCTCGGGACCACCTCGGCGAGGAGCCGTTCTTCGCGCTGAACGGCGACATCCTCACCGACCTGGACCTGACGGCGATGCTGGCGTTGCACCTCGATCGCGCGCGCCGACGTCACGATCGCCTTGCATCACGTGGATGATGCGCGAGCCTTCGGGCTGGTCGACACCGATCCGGACGGACGCGTGCTGCGCGTTCCGCGAGAAGCCGGCGGACCTGGTTCCGGCGACGTGAACGCGGGCACGTATCTGCTCGACCCCGAGCGTCCTGGCGCCGTGGTCGCCGAAGGCGAAGCCGCCTCGATCGAGCTCGACATCTTCCCGCGCGTGATCGAGGCGGGCCGTGCGGTCTTCGGGTTCGCATCGGATGCGTACTGGCTCGACCTGGGCACTCCCGAGAAGTACCTGCAGGCTCATTTCGACATGCTCGAGGGCAAGGTGCACGACGTGTCCTACCCGGCGCCGTGGGTCGATCCGACCGCCGACGTGGACCTGCGGGCTCATCTGGGCCGTTGGGTCGCGGTGGGGCCGGGCGCCTCGGTGGCTGCCGAGTCCAGGTTGACGATTCGGTGATCATGGCGGACGCGCTCGGTGGAGCCGGGCGCGCGGGTGGTCGGCTCGATCCTGGGGTTCGGGTCGCGCGTCGGTGCCGGCGCCACGGTGCAGACCTGCGTGCTGGGCGAAGGGCGGGGGTCGCGGCGGGACCGAAGCGGATGGTGCCAAGGTCCCGGCCGGCACCATCGCAGCGAAGCGGCTGACTCAACTCCGCCGCACGCGTCGGCCGAAGGCCGTGGCAGCCCGGCCAGAACCGGCATCGCATGGTAGCGTCGCGCAACCGACCGGCCACCGCTCGAGACCCCGAGGAACCGCAGCGTCCGACCTCAACCCATGACGTCGATCCACTCATCCGCTCGTCTGCATAGCCGTGATCCTCGGCTGGTGCAGCCCAGCGTCCGCTGCCGGGCCAGGGACCACCATGCCCGGGATCACCGATGATCCGTTCGGTGCAGGCCGGCGCAGGCCGGCGGGCGCGGGCGGTCGGGCCGAGCGGGATTCACCTTCTTCGGCTCGGGGTTCGGTCACGGGCTGGGCATGTCGCAGTGGGGCGCCTACGGGCTGGCGCTGCAGGGGTGGTCATACCGGCGCATCCTGTCGAACTTCTATCGGGGCACGAAGGTGCGAGCCCGACCGTCGACCGGTTAGGACACTCCGCGTCGGGCTCACCTACGACCGATCGGTGATCCACCTTCGGCGCACGCGCCGGGTCCCGTGAGGCTGTGGGTCGGATCGCCCAGGGGCAATGCGGTCGGCACGATCCCCGGGGGCAAGACGTGGAGCGTGAAGGCGACGCCGACGGGCTACGCCGTCCGTGACAGCGACGGCGAGCCTGGTGGGCGGCATGCGGTGGGGCGGCGCCGCGTTCGACCTGTTCGCCACCTACGCCGACCAGGGCTCCAGGGTCTTCGTCCGCGAAGCCGACGCGGTCTCGGGCGTGGGGTACGCCTACGGCCGCTCACACCTGGAGTTCAACCTGTACCGCACGGGCGGCGACTGGCGGCAGCGCATCATCCTGCCGCATCGCGCTGGAGCAGTACCTGTACGGCATCGGCGAGATGCCCAGCTCGTGGCCCCAGCATCCCTGCAGCGCGCAGGCGGTGGCCTCACGCACGTTCGCGACCCACACCGCTCGCACGAACGGCCGCCGCCCCGGCTGCAACTGCGACATCACCGACGGCGCGAACGACCAGGTGTACGTTGGCCACTCCAAGGAGGTGGGTGCAGCCGGCAGGCGCTGGGTGCGCGCCGTCGACTCGACCCGCCGGCGCATCGTCACCTTCCGCGGCAAGGCCATCCTCGCCGTCTTCGCTGCCTCGGACGGTGGTCATTCCGACAGCGTCGAAGACGTCTGGCACGGTGGGAACCCGGCCTTCTCGATCCCCTACCTGCGGGCTGAATGCGATCCCGGGGAGGACACCGCCGCCAACCCGTGGACCGATTGGAAGCGGTCGCTCTCGGCCGCCGAGCTGACGAGCCGCCTGTCCCCGTACACGGGCGGCATCGGGACCGTGCGCGACTTCTCCAGGATCGAACGCGGCGCCGGCGGTCGCATCATCACCGCTACGGTTCGGGGCGGCTCGCGATCGGTCCGTATCACGGGCGCCGAGCTCCGCGCCGCGCATCTCGGCGTGGGACGGACGCATCTGGATCGATCGGAACAAGAACATCACCGGCGCGATCCGCGACCGGTACGACGCGCTCATGTGCAAGCCGGGCCTCCCGACATCACCCGTCACCTCGACTCGCGGCGGCGCGTACCAGAAGTACCGGCGAGGGGCCATCTACCGCAACAACGGGGCGGACCTGACCGTCTGGCTGCAGGGCGTGATCTACAAGGAATACCTCGCGGTCGGAGGCAGCGGTGGCCGGCTCGACCTGCCGTCGTCGCCTTCGCGGGTCGTGCGGGGTGGCGGCGGAGGAGCCCTCGGCACCAGGATGCACTTCAAACGCGGCCGGATCTACGCGCGGCCCGGCAGCGGGGCCCACGCCTTGTGGGGCGCGGTCCTGAAGGAGTACCTGCGTCGCGGCGCCGCGACCGGCTCCCTGGGGTTCCCCACCTCGCGGGTGCAGGGTGGCGGCGGAGGTTCGACGGCGACGTTCCAGCACGGCTCCATCAGCTGCGGGGCCGGCGGGTGTTCGGTGTCCTGAGCCGCGCTTAGCAGTCCTCGCCCTGCTCGGGCTCGGGCGCGTTGCTGGTGCACGCGAAGGCTTCCACGAATCCGCTGGTGATCGCTTCGCGCTTGCTCGGGCGTGATATCCGGTCCACAGTTGACGACCTTGTTCCAGGCCGTCACCGAGAAGGCGGTGTCCTGCGGAAGCGCGTCGAGCGGCGCCACGATGGTGTTCTTCGAATCGTTCGCCAGCTGCGTGAGACGGTCGATCACGGGCTGGCCCGGCCCCGCCTCGCCCGGCCGGTAGTACGCGATGACGCCGGAGTGCTCCAGGAAATGCACCGCCCTGGTGTCGGGCACCGGTTCCTCGTACACGCGGGGAGCGCTGGGAAGCGGGACCGGGTCGTGCGCGCCGGCGGTCGCCGGCACTGACGGATAGGTCGTGGACACACCGTCATCGAGGTGTTGCCCACCGGCGGTCTCGTCCGAGGGACCGGTGTCGTACCGGCAGCTCGCCGCCTGGATGGCGTTGGTGGCCGCCTGGGGGAGCGGGCGCGGCGCCGAAGCCCGCTGGAACCACCACAGGACCCCGAACGCCGCCAGCCCGACACCGGTGAAGATCGCGGCACGACGCAGTGCTGCGGAGCGGGACGCTCGACTTGCGTTCGGCTTCCCTGGCCGCTCGTCGCCAGCTCCTTGCGCTCCCGCCGAGCAGGGTTGGCACCGCCCCTGGCCGGATGGGTGCTGCGGCGGCGGCCGTGCTGTCGGGCGCGGCTGCGGCTTGCGCTTCTTCTTGTTGGCCATGGTGGTGGGGTGGGCTCCTGTCCGATCGGCCGGGATCAGAGGCCGGCGCCGGCCTCCGGCGCCTCGCCGATGTACTCGCGGCCCTCAGCCGGCGGCGCCGAGAACTGCGAGGTGAAGTCGAAGGCGACCGGCAGGTTCACCTGCGTGCAGCTCTGCAGGCGGTGCCAGGCGGTGGGGCCATCATGACGCCCTCCGGGCAACTGCCCGCCTTCGCCCGGGTAGTCGTACGGCGCCACGATCACGCGATCGAGGGCCGCATCGTCGAGCTCCTGGTCGTAGAAGCCCTTGAGCTCGTCGAGCTGGGGCCGGATGCGGTCGGGCTGTACCAGATCATCGACGCTCCGTGCTCCAAGGAGTGGATCGCGCGTGCCAGGTCCGGGGGCCTCGTCGTAGACCCCGGCAGGCAGGGGGCCGGGAGGGATGTCCGCATGCGGTCCCGACGTGGGCGGGATGCTCGGGTAGGTCGTGAGCGCCGGCATCTCGGGGAACCGATCGTCGGCGCCGATGTGCGCTTGATCGGTGTAGTCGGGGTCTTCGGGATCGACGACTCCGTCGTAGGTGCCGATCGACTGGACGTCGTCGCACCCCGCGCTCGCGGTCGCGGCGGGGGCCTGGTCGAGCAGCTCCTGAGGCGTCGGGAACGCACCCGCGGGATCGCTCCCTCCCGGCTGCACGACCACGATCACCACGACGATGACGACGACGGCGAGTGCGATCGCGGCGAGTCCCAGGTTGCGGTTCCGCGTGCGAGCGGCCATCTGGCGCTGGATCTGCTCGCGTTCGAGCCGTGCCTGTTCCTTCTTCTCGGCTTTGGTCGGACGGCGGCTGCCGTCTCCTCCTGTTCGATCGGTCACGGTGATGGGCTCCTCGGGGATACCGGGCTCGGTGCGTTTCGAGGGCTAAGGGTACGCGATGGATCCATCGGATCGCCGATGGATCGACGTGCGAGAAGCCTCAGCCTTCACCGGTTCGGAACAGGTCTTCGTCGGCGGGGCGGATGAGATCGGCCGCGCTGCCCTGGGGCGCGCCAAGCCGGTCGATGCCGCGAACCAACGCCGCCGGGATCCGGGCGTTCTTGGCCATGACCAGCCCGGACGCAGCCGCGATCTCGTCGGCGAGGGCCACGACGTGGCTTCCAGCGGCCGTCCTCGGTCATCGGGACGCCCGCGCAGGTCCACGGCCGCAGGAAGACCCGCACACCCGATCGCGACGTTCACGACCCCGACTCGCCAGGGACGTCCGAACGTGTCGGTGATGATGCACGCCGAGCACGAGACCGAGACGTTCGCGGAAGGCGCGGCGGAGTCGCTTCGGCCGAAGCGTCTGGGTCGACGGGCAGCAGCGAGAACGACGCCCTCAGGGACGTTCGAAGCGTCGACGCCCGCGTTCGCGCACACCAGGCCGTGCGCCGTCTCCGCGATCACCAGGTCGTCTCGACGGGCCACCACCCGGACGGTCTCGCCGGCCACGACCTCGGCATGTGTGCGGCCCGACACCAGCCGGCCCTCCGCCTTGGAGACGATCTTCTGCGTCACGGCCACGACGTCGCCGTCGCGCGCATCCACCCGGCGGAGCGCCGTGCGAGAGCAGCCCGCCCAGATCGTCGCCGGGCTCGACCTCAGGGATCCCCTCCAGACCGGTGATCGCTGAACGCGCGGGTCATCCGCGGCTCGTCATCGCGGTGGCATCGACAGGCATCCGAGAGCCAGCTCGAGGGCCGATGCGGGCGACACGCTCGGCGGCCTCGTCACTCGTCCATGACGGTGTCCGTCACGGCGACCCGCATCTGAGACTCGCGCTCGATCCGTGATGCGAGGATCCGATCGCGTTCATCGATCACCCACGCCGACAGCACATCGCGGTAGCGGCTCGCGACGCCCGCTGCCGTGACCTCGATGCCGGCTGCGGGCATCAGCCGGTCGGCCATGCCGGCGACCGGGGCGCCGCCGAGGATGCCGCTGACGCCTACGGCAGGCCGGGCGGCGGGCGGCGATGGCCGAGCGGATGCCGGCGACGCCAGGATCGGTCCGATCGACACGACCGGGTTTGACGGCGCGAACACGACGACGTCGGCCTCGCCGATCGCCTCGAGGACGCCGGGGGCCGGCGATGCGCTCGGCGATGCCCTCGACGCGGATCTGCTTCACCTCATCGCGGCCGCCTCGCTGCACCCAGTACTCCTGGAAATGCAGGTCGAGGTCCTGGCCCGACGACACCACGTCGATGCGGGTCGTCACCTCGTGCTCGGTCATCGGCACGATCGTGGCGGCGATGCCGAACCGCTCACCGATGCGAGCGGTGACCTCGGTGAGCGAGCACGCCGCCGGACAAGCTGCCCGGTTCGGTAGAGGTGGGTCGCCAGGTCCAGGTCGCCCAGACCGAACCAGGCCGCCTCCGGATCGAACGCGCGCAGCTCCTCGATCGTCCGGAACGTCTCGTCACGCCGGCCCCAGCCGCGCTCCCGGTCGAAGGCGTCGCCCAGCCAGTAGGTGACCGAATCCAGGTCAGGACAGATGCGGAGCCCGTGCAGCCACATGTCCTCACCGGTGTTCACGACGGCGACCACGTCGGTCGGCGCGACGGCTCGCACCAAGCCCCGCAGGAACTTGCCGCCGCCGATGCCGCCCGCAAGGGCCACGACCTTCATAGGCGGTACAGCGTAGTAGGCTCGCGCCCATGCCCGAGGCGACCGGCCCCACGGCGCAGACGCCGCACGGACACCTGCGCCGGGCACTCGCTCGGGCCGACGCCGGCAAGGCGCTCTCGCTCCACGAGATCGAGTCGCTGCTCACCGCTCGAGACGACGATCTTAGCCGCCTCATGGGCATCGCCGCTCGCCTCCGCGACCTCGGGCACGGCGACATCGTCACCTACTCGCCCAAGGTGTTCATCCCGTTGACGATGCTGTGCCGGGATCACTGTCACTACTGCACGTTCGCGAAGCCGCCTGCCAAGCTCGACGCGGCCTTCCTCACGCCCGAGGACGCGGTCTCGATCGCGGAAGCCGGCCGCGCCATGGGCTGCAAGGAAGCGCTCTTCACGTTGGGGGACCGCCCCGAAGATCGCTATCCGGTGGCGCGACAGTGGCTTGACGAACGTGGCTACGCCTCGACGCTCGACTATGTGCGGGCGGTCGCGATCCGTGTGATGGAAGCCACCGGTCTGTTGCCCCATCTGAATCCGGGCGTCATGTCCTACGAAGAGATCGCCCGAGCCAAGCACGTGAGCGCGTCGATGGGCTTGATGCTGGAAACCTCGTCCGCCCGTCTGTCCGAGCGGGGCGGCCCCCACTTCGGCTCGCCCGACAAGGTTCCCGCGGTCCGGTTGCGCACGATCGAGGACGCCGGCCGGCTCGCCGTGCCGTTCACCACCGGCGTCCTGGTGGGGATCGGGGAGACCACCCGCGAACGAGCGGAGTCGCTGCTGGTGATCCGCGACCTCCATCGGCGTTACCGGCATGTCCAGGAGGTCATCGTCCAGAACTTCCGCGCCAAGCTCGGCACCGCGATGCATCACGCTGCTGAGCCGGGCGATGACGAGTTCGTGGCCGCGGTCGCGACCGCCCGGGTCGTGCTCGGGCCGCACATGCACCTTCAGGCCCCGCCGAACCTCAGCGACGGCGCCCAACGAGCCAGGCTGCTCAGCGCGGGCATCGACGACTGGGGCGGCGTGTCGCCGCTGACCCCCGATCATGTGAACCCGGAGAAGCCATGGCCGACGATCGAAGCGTTGACGCGCACGACGGCCGGCGCCAGCAAGCGGCTCGTCGAACGCCTCACGATCTACCCCGAGTTCGCGACCCGGCCAGATCCGTTCCTGGCGGGCAAGATGCGCGCTCCGGTGGCGGCGTTGATGGGCTCGGACGGTCGCGCCGTGCCCGGGCTTCGACCGGAGCCGGTCCCGTGGCAGGATCCCGACATCCGCTGGAAGCCGCGCACGATCGCGCTCACGTTCGCCAAAGACGATGACGCGGGGCTCCGCGCGGATGCCGATGAGGTCTACGGTGACGCCGATCTGCCGGCGACGACGCGCACCTGGGCCGCGCGCGATGTCCAGCCCGACCGGATCGATCGAGAGATCTCCGAGGCGTTGGCGCGCGCCGAGTCACATCGTCCCCTCACCGACGAGCATGCCGTTGCGTTGTTCCAGGCAGAGGGCGCGTCGCTCGACGCGCTGTGCCGGGTCGCCGACGACCTGCGCGCCGATGCGGTGGGCGACGAGGTGACCTACGTCGTGAACCGCAACATCAACTTCACCAACGTCTGCTACGTGGGCTGCCGCTTCTGCGCGTTCGCGCAGCGCGAGCAAGATGCCGAGTCCTACACCCTCACGTTGCATGAGGTGGCGGATCGGGCCGAGGAGGCCTGGTCTCGCGGCGCCACCGAAGTGTGCATGCAGGGGGGGATCCACCCCGACCTCCCAGGCACCTTCTACTTCGACCTGCTCGACGCGGTGAAGGCACGCACCCCGGCGATGCACATCCATGCGTTCAGCCCCATGGAGATCCTGAACGGGGCGACCAAGCTCGGGATCTCGTTCGAGGAGTTCCTGTCCGAGGCCAAGGCGCACGGGCTCGGCACGATCCCCGGGACGGCCGCGGAGATCTTGGACGACGAGGTCCGGTGGACCCTCACCAAAGGGAAGCTCCCCGCCGACACCTGGGAGCAGATCATCCGCACCGCACACGCCCTGGGTATCCGCAGCAGCTCGACCATCATGTTCGGCCACGTCGACGCACCGCCGCATTGGGTCGGGCATCTGCGGCGCCTCGGCCGCATCCAGGCCGACACCGGCGGGTTCACTGAGCTCGTCCCGCTGCCCTTCGTGCATCAGCACGCCCCGATCTACCTGGCGGGGAAAGCACGCCCGGGCGCCACCTTCGAGGAGAACCTTCGGATGCATGCCGTGGCCCGCATCATGCTCGACGGGTCGATCGCGAACATCCAGGTGTCATGGGTGAAGCTGGGAGTGCTGGCCTGCCAGTCGATCCTGCAGGCCGGCGCCAACGACTTCGGTGGCACGCTCATGGAAGAGACGATCAGCCGCATGGCCGGTGCCGATCACGGCATCGAGATGACTCCCGATGGGTTCGACGATGCCATCCGCGCCATCGGCCGGACCCCCGCGGTGCGGACCACGACGTACGAGCGCGTCAACTCGGTCGTGCCTTCGTAGGGGGTCGCAGTCGCTGTTCGTCAAGGTGCTTCACGATTACGGTCAACTACCTTGACCATCGTATTTCCCTCCGGATCGACTTGCGACATCCGCGCTCGTCCGACACGATGGACCACGGACGAGGGATGAGGCAGAGAACGTCCTTGAAAACAATCTCGATCTCGGGCTTGTCAACGGGGCCGTTCTTCCCTCAGAATCACACCGATGTGATTTCGGGGGGAGACGAAGCGTGCATCACTACATCCCTTGGCAAGAACGAGCGCGATGTCGCGAATACGACCCAGAGGTTTTCTTCCCCGAGAAGGGAGGCTCATCGAGGGAGGCCAAGCGGATCTGCAGCGAGTGTCCGGTCCGCATCGAGTGCCTCAATTACGCCCTTCGCCGCGACGAACGGTACGGCGTCTGGGGAGGCATGAGCGAACGGGAACGCCGACGCCTGAAGCGCATGGCGTCCTGAGATCGATCAACGACTCCACGCACGGAAAGGGGAGGGGAGGCATGGCAGCAGCCAAGAAGACCTCGGCTCGGAAGAAGTTGGCGGCCAAGAAGCCGGCCGCCAGGAAGAAGACCGCGGCTCGCAAGAAGACCGCGACCCGCAAGCCGGCGGCCAGGAAGAAGGCCACCGCGCGCAAGAAGGCCACCGCACGGAAGAGGACGGTGGCCAGGAAGAAGACCGCAGCCAAGAAGACCGCGGCTCGCAAGAAGACCGCGGCCCGGAAGAAGGTGGCGCCCCGCAAGCCGGCGCGCAAGAAGGCCGGTGCGCGCAAGAAGGCCGGTGCACGCAAGAAGGCCGGTGCACGCAAGAAGGCCGGTGCACGCAAGAAGACCACCGCGCGCAAGAAGTCAGCCGCCAAGCGACGCTGAGGCGCCGGGGCTCACAACGGGATGGGGGGCGGGCGACCGCCCCCTTCCGCTGTCCGGCAACGTGTGCATGCTAGGCTCGCCGCCGCGCAGGAAGCGCGTCGCATGACCGGATCCCCAGCCGCCGTCGCAGCCCCCGAGCGCAGCCCTTCGGTCCTTGCCGTGCTCATCGTGCGCGATGCGGCCGGCTGGCTCCGCGAGACGCTCGCAGCGCTCTCCGCCCAGACCTATCCGCGTCTCGCGGTCCTGGCTGTCGACAACGCGTCGACAGACGGATCGACCGATCTGCTTCGCGACGCGCTGGGTGAGCGCCGCGTGATCTCCCTTCCCCGACGAAGGGGTCTGGCGGATGCGGTACGTGCCGCGCTGGAGCTTCCCGTCGCTTCCGAGGCAGACTTCGTGCTGGTGGTGCACGACGACGCGGCCCTGGACGCCGACGCGGTCGCCAGGCTCGTCGAAGCGGCGGTGGGGATCGGCGTCGAACACGTGGGGGTGGTCGGCCCCAAGGTCGTCGATTGGGATCATCCGCGCGAGCTTCGCGACGTCGGGCGATCGGCGGACCTGTTCGGGCACGGGTACGCGCCACTCCAGCCCGGCGAGATCGACCAGGGACAGTTCGATCGCGTCCTCGAGGTGCTGTGCGTCTCGTCGGCGTCGATGTTGATCTCCCGCGAGGCCTGGAAACGCGCGGGGCTGTTCGATGAGCGGCTCGACACCGAGCATCAGGGGCTCGACTTCTGCTGGCGTGCGCGTGTCGCCGGGTTCCGGGTCCTGATGACACCGCTCGCCCGAACACGTCATCGCAGCGCGACCGCTGCTGGGGAACGCGAGGCAACCGAGCGACAGCAGCGTCCGCGCTACCGCGAGGACAGGGCGGCCATCGCATCCGTGCTGAAGAACTACTCGCTGCTGTCGCTGCTGTGGATCGTGCCGGTCGCGCTGGCGATGGGCGTCGTGCGACTGCTCTTCCTGCTCCTGTCTCGGCGTTTCGAGGATGCCTACGACCTGGTTGCCGCCTGGGGGTGGAACGTCGCACACCTGCCGGGAACATGGTCGCGACGCCGGCGGGTGCAGAAGGTCCGGCGCGTCAAGGACCGCCAGCTCCGCCGGTTCATGGAATCGGCAGGGGTGCGTTGGCCACGGTGGTTCCAGACGGCGGAACGGATCTTGGAGGAGCAGCGCGAGATCGATGCCGAGGACCAGGACAAGCCGGTCACACGACGGCTTCGCGATCGCACGGCCTCCCTGGTCGGCACCCATCCCGTCATCGTCGCGTCGGTGCTTGGCGTGGCGATCGGGGCGGTGGCGATCCGGAGCTTCCTCGGCCCTGAGGCGCTCGCAGGTGGCGCACTGAGGTGCCTTTCCTGCGTCTCCGTCGGGATTCCTGGGCGAGCTGATCTCGGCGTACCGAACCACGCCGATCGGGGGTTCCCTCCCGGCGTCGCCGGCGCTGGGTGCTTTGGGAGGGTTGTCGGGGCTGTTGCTCGGGAGCGGTGCGCTGGCGCAGAAGGTCGTGCTCGTCGGCGCCCCCGTGCTGGGTGCGATACTGCTATATCGAGCGGCCGCGCGGTTGACCGGGCGGGCCGGCGCCGCGGTCGTGGCCGCCGCCGCATATCTGGTGTCGGGCCTCATGCTGTGGAGCTTCTCGGAGGGCCGCCTCGACTTCCTCGTGGGCCTCGCGGTCCTGCCTGCCGCGTATGAGCGGATGGAAGCTGCGTTCTCGCGCACCACCGCCGGCCGACGGACGGTGGCGATTCGTGGTGGGCGTGGGTGTCACGCTTGCGGTGTTGATCGCGTTCTCTCCGGGCACGAGCCTGGCGGTCGTCGTGCTGGTCGGGATCGAGATCGCGCTCGGCGCCTCGCGCGGCCGCGGCCTGGTCCTGACAGCCATGGCTCTGCTCGCCGCTTCGATCCTGCTGTTCCCGTTCGTACCGGGCTTGGTCGCCGGCGACGGAGCTGCATTCACGTCGTTCATCGGCACCACCGATCTGGCGGCGCTGGCAAGGCTCACGCCGGGCGGTGGACCCGGCTCGTGGGCGTTCGCCGCCTTCCTTCCACTGGCTGCACTCATCTCCTTCGCCCTGGTGGGCCGCGGAGCTTCGGCTCCCTGCCTGCCGCGCCGCGCTGGCGGCCGTGGTGGGTTCGTCGCTCGCATGGCTCTCGGCGGCCGGCTGGCTGCCCGCGGCGGTGTCCAACCCGACCGCCTACTTGGCACTCGCCGCTGTCGCCGAGGCCCTGCTCGTCGCCTTCGGCTTGGCGTCGGTCTCCCGGGGCCTGGGACGCGAAGCCTTCGGCCTGCAGCAGGTCGGCACGGCGGCGTTGGCGGTCGTGCTGGCTGCGGGGATCGCCTTGCAGTCCGTGTCCGCCATGGTGGGTGGCTGGGCGGTGGGAGGACCCGATGAGATACCCGCGGCATGGGCCGTCGTGGACAACGCCGCGACAGGTGAGTTCCGTGTGCTGTGGATCGGCGAGGACGACGGGAGCCGGTTCCCGGCGCCCGGCGGCGACGCGCAGGGCGTGGTGGAGGCCGGCGCTGCGACCCTGCTCTACAGCATCACCGATCGCACGGGTACCACCGCGCTGGACATCGGACGGCCGACCGTCGGCCCGGGCATCGACCGGCTGCGCGAAAGCCTGGCCGAGATCGTGAGCGGCACCACCGAACATGGGGGGGCCCTGCTCGGCCCGTTCGGTGTCGAGTTCCTGGTCGCCGATACCGCCCACCTTCCGGAAGCGGCGGCCCGCCAGCTCGACGAGCAGGTCGATCTCGACCTGATCCCTGCGGCCGGGCTCGTGATCTATCGGAACGCCGCCGCCATCCCCCCCGCCGCCATCGTCGAGACCGATGCTCAGACCGAACGGGTGATCCGCGCTCCCGACGTTGCGGACACAGCCCGCCTCAGCCCCGCCCTGCAGACCTCGGCACTGAGCCAGGTGCAGGGGGGGTGGACGGGCGGCCGCGGATCGGGACCGGTGTTCGTGTCCACGGAATACCAAGGCGCTTGGCAGCTCGAAGGCATCGAGGCCGACCCGGAGCGAGCCTTCGGGTGGGCCACCGCGTTCGGACCGGCGGATGCGCCGGTGTCGGTGCGATACGGTGCGCAGCTCCCGGCCACGATCCAGGCCGGGCTGCTGGCGCTGCTGTGGATCGCCGCGCTCTGGATCACCCGGAAGCCGGTGGGTGCATGAGGGCCCGTGGTCAGGGGCTGCTGACCATCGGGTTGGTCGGAGTGGTGGCGCTGCTGGCTCTCTCGTTCGATCGTCTGGGTCCCAAGGCACCCGCCGCGGCCTCACCAGGCCTCGCATCATCGGGTGTGTGGCTGTGTCCGCACGGAGGAGGCCCTGAGTGGGAGGCCGCCCTCTACCTGGCGAACCCCGGGGAAACCGATGTCCGGGCCCGCGTCACCGCGTTGGGTGCCCGGCGTCCTCGCCTCATCGACACCATCGAGGTACCGGCGGGGGGACAGGTCCGGGTCGAGGCTCCTGCCGGCGAGCGCGGCTCCGCCAGCTACGTGGAGTACTTCGGCGGATGGATCTCGGCGGGGTGGGTGGCGCGCGGGGCCTCGGGTGAGGCCGGCATCGGAACCGAACCATGCTCACCCACGGCAGGCCGCACGTGGTTCTCATCGGGGGTCAGCACGGGTCAGGATGAACAGGCATATCTGATCGTCATGAATCCGTTCGCCAGCGACGCGGTCCTGGACATCGCTCTGTTCTTCGCACCCCCGCGCAACCCGGGCAGAGACTCCGAGCTGACCGACGTCACGCTCGATCCCGGTCGCAGCACGGCGATCAGGCTCAATCCCTACGGGGAGGGCGAAGCCGCGGTCGGCGTGGGGGTGAACGTCTCCACCGGGCGGATCGCGGCGGCGACCACCTTGGTATCCAGCCAGGGGATCGCGAGTGTCCTCGCGGCACCGCAGACCACGCTGTCGGCGCATCTGCCGACGATCCAGGGCGCGGGCAGATCGGTCGTGTCGCTGTCCGTGCCCACCGACCAGGGGAGCGATGTGGGTGCCTTCGTGTTGTCGGCTCGAGCGACTCGCCCTGTTCCCAATCTGGCCGCAGCGGCGATCGACCCGACATCTGCGGCGACCTTCCCGGTGGCGGTGGATGGACCTGCCTCGGTGGATGTCGCGGTACAGGAGGGCGAGCCCGTCATGGCTGCATTGCGAACCCAGGGCCTGGGCCGGGACGACGCCGCGACCGCGGGCGCGACGGAGCCCTCGGCCGCATGGGTGGTGCCTCCGACCGTGGTCGGCGAGCCGGCCAGGCCCGGGATCGTGATCGTCAACCCCGGTGACACAGAGGCCACCGTGACCGTCCGGCTCCTCCCGCTGGATGCGACGTCCGCGACGGAGACGACGCTGGTCGTGCCGGCCGCGTCGGTCGCGACCGTGCCGGAAGGGTTCCTCCAGGCCCAGCCGGACGCATCGGTCGTCGTCACGAGCGAGGGTGCAGAGGTGATCGCGATGGGCGCTTCGACATCGCTCGGGGTCGAAGGAGGTTCGGTCTTCGGTCTGTCCGTCGGCGTGCCGATACCCGTCACGAACGGCTGATCCCGGCTGGAAGGATTCGCGTATCATGTCCCGGTTCCGCTCACCCAGGGCGGACCGCTCTCCCCAGCAACCGCATCGGGAAAACCCCATGGCCCAAGGCAGACACGTACACAAGCGGCGGATGCGTGCCCTCATCGTCGTTGCCCTCGTGGCCGGCGTGCTCGTGCTCGCCCTGGGTGGAGCCGCGTACTCCGCGTATCGCTACGAGCAGGCCAGGGCCGACACGATCTTGCCGGGTGTGACGATCGCGGGTCTCGACGTGGGTGGCATGACTCGCTCCCAGGCGGTGGGAGCCGTACGCGCGGCGGCCACGGTCGAGCTCGACGCGCCGCTCACCGTGGCGGCCGGAGGTCACACGTGGACCGTCAGCCCACTCGAGCTGGGACGCCGTTCCAAGGCCGTCGCGGCGGTGAACCAGGCGCTAGGCGTGAGCGATTCCATGGGAACCCTCTCGCGGTTCTGGCATCGCTTCCGGAGCGAGCCCGTCGGAAGGCAGATCGAGCTCGCGTACGACGGCCAGTCCCGCGTGAAGTCCTTCCTTGGCGGGGTGGCGAAGGACGTGGCGGTCGAGCCCGTCGACGCCGCCATCACCTACCGCGATGGCGACGTCGCGTTCATCAAGCCCAAGCCCGGTAGGGCTCTGAACATGACGATGGCCGCCCGATCGATCCGCGCGGCGCTGAGGCTCGGCTCCGCCGATCGGGTGGCGCTGAAGACGTCCAAGGTGGCCCCGACGGTCACCGCCGAGAACCTGGGCCGCAACATCGTGGTGAGGGTCGACGAGAATCGTCTCTACCTCTATGACGGGTTCGAGGTGATCCGCACCTTCGGTGTCGCCACGGCCAAGCCTGGCTACACGACACCCAACGGCGACTGGAAGATCACCAGGAAAGCCGTGAATCCCACCTGGTACAACCCGGCGCTGGACACTTGGGGCGCTGATCTTCCCGCCGTCGTCCCGGGCGGGCCGACGGCTCCCATGGGCACGCGGGCGCTCTACATCGACGAGGCTCCTGGGTTGATCCGGGTCCACGGAACGCCGTCCGACGATTCGATCGGGCGGTACGCCTCGCACGGGTGCATCCGCATGCACAACTACGAGATCGAACAGCTGTACGCGATGGTCTCGTTGGGCGCCCGCGTCATCATCGTCGGCAGCCGGCCGCCCGGCGCCGTCGAGTGGGACACCCCTGAGTCCGCCGACATCTGATCGGCTTTCCGCTCCGTGATGCTTTCTGCTCTGTGGTGCTTTCCGCTCCATGGTGCTTGGAAATGACACATGTGTGATCTAGCCTGCGCCCACGATGCGAACATGCGCCAAGATGCGATGCGAGGCCGAACCGATCGCCACCGTCTCCCTGCGCTATGCCGAGCGGGAGGTTTCGATCGGTGAGCTGGTTCCCGACCGCAACCCGAACCTGCTGGACCTGTGTCGTGAGCACGTGGACCGGATGACGCCCCCGGTAGGCTGGACGGTCAACGACGCTCGAGCCACGGCTGGAGCGCTCGCTCACTAGCGTCCCGCCAGCGCAAAGGGCTTGGGCCGGGCCGGCTGACCGTCCCTCGTCGGACCGACGCTCGCGTCCCCCGGATGGGGACCCGGCGGACCGGATGGGGGCCATGGAATTGGCCGCACGCAGGGCTCAAGAAATGGGCGCCGCGTGCTATGTTCGCGCACCCATCCCCGAGCCGAAGCTATGACCATGAAGAACGGAACCTGCCCCAGCTGCCATGCGGGCGACCTCATCAAGATCTCGATGGCGGTCGGCGGCCAAGATCTCGCCTTCAGCACGTGTCACCACTGTGAGGCCAAGTGGTGGTACCGCGACGGAGAAGAGGTGCCGCTCGCGTCGGTGATCGGGCTCGTCGTCCCGAAGTAGCACTCAGCGATCCCGCACGACTGACGCCCCGCGCACCACGTCCGTAGGATGCCTGCGTGCCCGGCGATCTCGACCGTATCTTCAAGGCCTACGACGTCCGCGGCGTGGTGCCCGATGACCTCGACGCGGCTCTCGTTCGCCGGATCGGATCCGCCTTCGCCACGTGGTCGGGCGCGCCGCGGATCGCGATCGGCCGCGATTGCCGGCTCAGCTCCCCCGAGCTCGCCGCCGCGCTGGCCGACGGGGTCACGGCACAGGGGGCGGGCGTCGTCGATCTGGGGCTGGCGTCCACGGACCTGCTGTACTTCGCGTCCGGCTCGCTCGACGTGCCGGGCATCATGCTGACGGCCAGCCACAACCCGAAGGAATACAACGGCTTGAAGTTCTGCTTGGCGGGTGCCAAGCCGGTGGGCGAAGACAGCGGTCTGGGCGACATCCGTGCTCTCGTTGAGGGTCCTGAGATCCCGCCCGTCACGGCTCCCGGGCAGGTCGAGTCGCAGGATCTGCTCGAGGCCTATGCCGACCACGTGCTCTCGTTCGTCGACGTCCCGGCCATGCGACCGCTGACCGTGGTGGCCGACACCGCCAACGGCATGGGCGGCCTGGTGGTACCGGCCGTCATGGCTCGCCTGCCGGTGACCCTTCATCACCTGTACGCCGACCTGGATGGCACGTTCCCCAACCATCCGGCCGACCCGATCGACCCCGAGAACCAGCGCGACCTGAAAGCCGAGGTGCTGCGGACCGGCGCCGACGTGGGCCTCGCGTTCGACGGTGACGCCGATCGCGTGTTCTTGGTCGACGAGGACGCGCAGGATGTCAGCGGCTCGATCCTCACCGCGCTGGTCGCGGCTTCGATGCTCGACCATGAGCCGGGCGCCAAGGTGGTACACAACCTCATCTGCTCGTGGACCGTTCCCGAGGTGATCCGGGAGCACGGCGGCGAACCCATCCGGACCCGGGTGGGGCATTCGTTCATCAAGCAGATCATGGCCGAGACGGGTGCGATATTCGGCGGGGAGCACTCTGGGCACTACTACTTCCGCGAGAACTACGGCGCGGACTCCGGACTGATCGCCGCGGTGATCGCCATGGGGGAGCTCTCGGCGTCTCGCGAGCCGCTGTCTGCGTTGCTGGCGCCGCTCCGTCGCTACGTCGCCTCGGGGGAGATCAACTCCCGGGTGTATGACCAGCAAGGGCGGATCGAGGCCATCGCCGGGGCCTTGGACGACGGTCGCCAGGACCGGCTCGACGGGCTCACGGTAGAGTTCGACGACTGGTGGTGCAACGTCCGCGCATCCAACACCGAGCCGTTGCTCCGCCTGAACGTTGAAGCCCGGACCCCCGAGCTGCTCGAGGCCAAGACCGCCGAGGTGCTCGCGTTGATCGAAGGAGACGACGGCGCATGACGCTCGACCCACAGCTGCTGGAGATCTTGGTCTGTCCGAACGATCGTGGCGAGCTCGATCTTCTCGAGGACTCTCAGGAGCTGGTGTGCCGCACGTGTGGCTACCGGTACCCGATCCGTGACGACATCCCGGTCATGCTGATCGACGAGGCTCAGAAGCCCGACGCGAAGAAGCGAGGCACCAAGCCCGAAGGCCGCCGACGGTGACCGCTGACCTGGACGACGTCCAGGCTCTGCGGGCGGTCGACCCGGGGGACATGCTGGGAGCGATCGCCTCGATGCCCACTCAGGCCTCGCTGGCCTACCGTGCCGGGCTGGAAGCCACGTCCCTGCCGATCCTGGATGGCATCACGGCGGTCTCCTACTGTGGCATGGGTGGCTCTGCCGTTGCCGGCGACGTTCTGCGCTCGTTGTTCCGTGATCGGCTCAGCGTCCCCGTCGATGTCAACCGCAGTCCTGTGCTGCCGGAGTTCGCGGGACCGCACACCCTGGTCGTGGCCTGTTCATACAGCGGCGGCACGGCCGAGACGCTGGCAGCGTTCGCTGAGGCGCAGCGGCGTGGATGCCGGATCATCGCCCTCACCAGCGGGGGAGAGCTCGCCGAGCGAGCTGCCGCTGCGGGCGCGGGTCTCACCGTGGTGCCGGGCGGCTACGTGCCACGCGCCGCGTTCGGCTATCTGGTCTTCGGGTTGCTAGGCACGCTCGAGGCTGCCGGCCTGCTGCCTCCCCTCGGCGCCGACGTCGACGAGACGATCGCGGAGCTGGAACGGCTGGTCGCCGCCCTGGGGCCCGACCGGCGGCGCGAGCACAACACGGCCAAGCATCTGGCATGGAACCTGGGCGACCGGCGACCGGTGGTCTGGGGCGCCGAGGGCATGGGCGCCGTGGCGGCTGCCCGCTGGAAGGCCCAGTGGAACGAGAACGCCAAGATCGCCGCGTGGTGGGCAGCGCTTCCCGAGCTCGATCACAACGAGGTGGTGGGGTGGGCCTCGGGGGAGGGCAACGCGACGTCGGTGATCGCGCTCCGCCATGAGGGGGAGCATCCCGACGTCGCACTTCGGTTCGAACCCTCGCTGGCGATCGCGCGCGATGCGGGCGCCGTTACCGAGCAGGTCTGGGCGGCTGGGCGATCGCCGTTGGCGCAACTCTGCTCGCTGGTCGTCACCGGTGACTACGCCAGCACCTATCTCGCGCTGATGCGCGGTGTGGATCCGTCGCCGATGGAAGCCATCGACCACCTGAAGGCCGTGCTGGCCGAGGCATCGTCATGACGCAGGGTCTGCCGGGTCCGGGCGACGACCTGCCGGCACAGGGCGCGGCGGTCGTGCGGTCCGTCACCGACCTGGTTCCCCGAGTCGGGATCGTCCTCGGATCGGGCCTAGGCCCGGCGCTGGGCGAGGATCTCAAGGAAGAGGCGAGCTTCGCGTTCACCGAACTTCCCGGCTTCCCGCCACCGGGCGTCCCCGGGCATGCGGGGCGGCTGGTCCTGGGCGGGCTCGCCGGCGTGCCGGTGGCGGCTTTCTTCGGCCGGGTGCACTTCTACGAGGGGCACGGCATGGACGTGCCCGCCTTGTTGCCCCGACTGGCCCGCGAGCTGGGCGCGGATACCATGGTGCTCACCGCCGCCGTCGGCGGACTGCGGCAAGGCGAGGCGGCGGGCACGGTGGTGGTGCTGCGGGATCACGTGAACCTGATGGGCACCTCACCCCTGCGTGCGTGGCGTTATCCCGACGGCATGCCGCCGTTCATCAGTACCGAGGACGTCTACGATCCGGCGCTCCGTGAGCTGGCGATCGAACGCGCACGTGCGCTCGGGATCGCATCGTCCATGGGCGTCTACGCGGCGATGAGCGGACCTGCGTACGAAACCCCCACCGAGGTGCGCTTCCTGCAGCAGGTGGGGGCCACCGTGGTGGGCATGTCCATGGTGCCCGAGGCGCTGCCCGCGTGTGCCCTCGGCATGCGGGTGCTGGGGTTGTGCTCGTTGACCAATGCCTTCGCGGAGCACGTGGACCATGAGGACGTGGTCCGGGTGTCGAACGAGACCGCCGTCGAAGTGGGACGGTTGCTGGTGGATCTGTTCCCCGTGCTGGAGGAACGATCCGGAGACGGGACGAGGGATCGAAAGGGAGCGAACGCATGACGGATGACGTACGCGACGTGGCCATGGCTCCGGCCGGCCGAGACCGCATCGAATGGGCTGGGGCCGAGATGCCGGTGACGGCGTTGATCCGCGAGCGGTTCGAGAAGGAGAAGCCGCTGGCGGGCATCCGCATCGGCGCCTGTCTGCACGTGACCACCGAGACGGCCAACTTGATGCGCACCCTGCAGGCCGGCGGGGCCCAGGTGGCACTCTGCGCCTCGAACCCCTTGTCCACCCAGGACGACACGGCGGCGGCGCTTGCGGAATCGGGCATCGACATCTTCGCGATCAAAGGCGAGGACACCGAGACGTTCTTCAAGCACATCAACGCGGTGCTCGACATCCGGCCCCACATCACGATGGATGACGGTGCGGACATGGTGAGCGTGCTCCACAAGGAGCGCCCCGACCAGATCACCGAGATCATCGGCGGCACCGAGGAGACCACGACCGGAGTGATCCGACTCCGGGCCATGGCCGAGGACGGCGCCCTGAGGTACCCGATCGTCAGCGTCAACGACGCGGACACCAAGCACCTGTTCGACAACCGGTTCGGGACGGGTCAGTCGACCATCGATGCCATCATGCGCGCCACCAACCACCTGCTGGCGGGGCGCACCGTGGTCGTGTGTGGCTACGGCATGTGCGGTCGCGGTGTGTCGTCGCGCGCGCGCGGCATGGGGGCACACGTCATCGTCACCGAGGTCGACCCCACCGCTGCCCTCGAGGCCGTGATGGAGGGCTACCGCGTCATGCCGCTTCGCGATGCCGCACGTATGGGCGATGTGTTCATCACCGTCACCGGCGACACCGGCGTGATCCGGGGCGAGCACATGGAGCTGATGAAGGACGGCGCGATGCTGGCCAACTCGGGTCACTTCGACGTCGAGATCGACAAGGCAGCGCTCGCCGCACTGGGCACGGGCGGCGTGCGACGCATCCGGGAGTTCGTAGACGAGTACTCGTTCGCCGACGGACGCCACGTGTACCTGCTGGGGGAGGGTCGATTGGTGAACCTGGCGGCCGCTGAGGGTCACCCCGCGGCGGTCATGGACATGTCGTTCGCCAACCAGTGCCTGGCCGCCGAGTGGGTGGTGCAGCAGCGTGGAAAGCTCGAACCGCGCGTCTACCCGGTCCCGGTGGAGATCGACAAGGAGGTCGCACGGCTCAAGCTCCATGCGATGGGTGTGGAGATCGACCAGCTCACCGCCGAACAAGACCACTACCTGCACAGCTGGGAACAAGGGACCTGAGGCCGGCGTGGATCCCGACATCGCGATCCGGGCGCATTACGAACGGTTCCCCGCAACGATCAAGGGTGCGTTCGTGTTGCGTGGGGAGGGGCGAGATCCCCATCAGGTGCGGATCGAGCAGGCGCGCGTCGCCGAGGTCGCCGGCGCACGCTCACATCCGATCGGTGTCGAGCCCGTCACCTTGGAGGTGGCACCCCACCTCGATCTGTTCGTCCCGTTCGAGTTCTCGGTCGCGGAGCTGGAGGCCGGTTGGTACCAGCTGGAATGCGAGGTGGCCATCGACGGCATCCCGGATGTGATCCGTCCGGGGGCGCGGTTCCCGATGGCCTGGCCTCGTGCGAGCGTGCGACGTGGCTCGGTGCCGATCGGCTCGGCCGTGGAGACGCCGGACGGTGCCGTGAAGCTCGATCACATCGACTGCGCAGGTAACTCCATCAGGATCGCCTTCACAGCCTCGGTCGCTCCCAACGTCAAGCTGCGCTCCGACGGTGTCGCGCTCCCAGTGCTGGACGTCGAGTTCGATGAGGACGCAGGGCGAGGCCGCGTGCTGGCCTACCCCTTGTTGAAGACGGCCGATGTCCTCTCGCTCGAGGTGAAGGGTTCCGCCGAGCCCGTCGAGGTGTCGTTGCCGTAGGAGACGTGTCGGCGGCCCGCGCTAGGGTCGGTCGGTGTTCGGTCGCGCGCTGGAGGTGGTGTTCCCCCAGAGATGCGCGGGCTGCGCCGCCGGTCCGTGGCCGTTCTGTGCCGCCTGCCGTGACCGGCTCGTGCCCTTGGTGCCTCCCTGGTGCCAACGATGCGGCCGTCCGTGGCCCACGCCGGTGCGCACCTGCCGCGACTGCCCACCCGCGGTGCTCGACGGTGCCCGAGCTCCGTTCCGCTTCGAAGGTCCCGCTCGACGGGCGGTTCACCGACTGAAGTTCTCCGGCTGGCGAGGGGTCGGCGGTGCGTTGGCGTCCGCGATCGCCGCGCTCGACGATCTGCCCGCGGCGGCCGACGTCATCACGTGGATCCCCCTCTCCCGCCGCCGCCTCGCCGAGCGAGGGTTCGACCAGGCGCGGGTGCTCGCCGTCGGCGTCGGCCGCGAGCTCGACCTTCCCGTTCGGAGCTTGCTGCGACGTGCCATCTCCACCGGACCGCAGGCCCAGCGCCACGCCGCGGAACGCCGTTCGGCCATGCGTGGGGCGTTCGCGGTGCGAGAGCGGGTCGCCGTGCCCGCGCACGTGCTCCTGGTCGACGACGTCCTCACCACCGGTGCCACCGCGGCGGCCGCGGCGGAGGTGCTCCGTGACGCGGGCGCCACCAGCGTGCACCTGCTGGCTGCCGCGCGGGCGTTCCCGGGCGCGGGCCCCCGCGCCTATACTCGACCGGGCCCTCGTTCGGGTCTGTGGTTGCCCGGGGATCATCCCCGGTAGTCGACGCCAGCCGCGGGCGAAACGACCCACGTAAGGCGACCCTTGGTCGCTGAGCATGGCGCGGTTTAGATGTAAGTCCTGCCCCGGCTCGCCGGGAGAGGGCGGGAGTCGCAGGGTCCTCCGGGGCCGGCGGCCAACGTTCCTGCAGGCGGATGTGGGGGAAAAGACCAGGTCAGCCGGGCGAGGGCCCGCACTCGACGCGAAGGAGGCGACAGGCCGAACATGGACCTCACGTTCACGGGCCGCGACCTGCGGGTGACCGACGAGATCCGTAGCACTGCACGAACACAAACTGGCACGATTGGAACGCATGGAACCGCGAACCGTGCGGGTCGACCTGGAGTTCATCTCGGAGCACCACCCACGGCTGGACGGTGTCAAGCGCATCGAAGCGGCCTGGCACATCCCCCGCAAGACCTTCCGAGCTCATGCGGAAGCCGACGACGTTGCCAGCGCGCTCGACCGGGTCGCGGAGAAGCTCGAGCGGCAGATCCGAGATCATCACGGGAAACGGCGAGCTTCCATGCACAAGGCGGGGCTAGAATCCGCTCACCTGCGCGCAGGCGCTGCCGATACGACAGGGACCGACGAAGGAACCGACGAGGGGGAAGCGTGACGGCCAAAGAGACGAACGCGGGCGAGGGGAACGAACGCCTGCGCGTGATGGTCGTCGACGATCATGCGTTGTTCCGGCGCGGCCTGGAGATGGTCCTGTCCCAAGAAGCCGACATCGAGCTGGTGGGGGAGGCCTCCGACGGGGCCGAAGCGGTCGATCGAGCGCAGGAGACCATGCCAGACATCGTGCTCATGGACGTGCGCATGCCCAAGCGCTCTGGGATCGAAGCAGCCGGCCAGATCAAAGAGCTGCTGCCGCACTGCAAGATCCTGATGCTCACGATCAGCGACGAGGAAGCCGACCTGTACGACGCGATCAAGGCCGGCGCCAGCGGCTACCTGCTCAAGGAGATCCCGATCGACGAGGTCGCCGACGCGATCCGCAGCGTGTGGGCGGGGCAGTCGCGCATCAGCCCGTCCATGGCGTCCAAGCTGCTCACCGAGTTCGCCGCCATGTCGAAGTCGGCGGCCGAGCGCCCACAGATGCCGGCGCCGCGGCTCACGGACCGTGAGATGGAGGTCCTGCGCTTGGTGGCCCAGGGCCTGAACAACCGGGACATCGCCAAGCAGCTGTTCATCTCGGAGAACACGGTGAAGAACCACATCCGCAACATCCTGGAGAAGCTGCATCTGCACTCGCGCATGGAAGCGGTCGTCTACGCCGTGCGCGAGAAGATGATCGAGATCAGCTGAACGTGACCGACCCGATCATCGAGGCCGCTCGAGACATCCTGAGCGATTCACTCGACGAGCTCCGCAAGGCGCTGGAGGGTGCAACGGCCGACGAGCTGAACCGGCGGCCGGCGGGCGAGGATACGAACGGGCTCGCGGTGTTGGTCACCCACGCGCTGGACAGCACGAGATCATGGCTCAGCCTGGCCGTCGACGCGCCGCTGCCGCGACCGAGATCGAGACGCCGAGTTCCGGGTGGTGGTCCAGGACACCGGCGAGCGTTCATGGCGTGGTTCGAATCCATGGCGGCGGAGTGCCGTGGCCTCGTCGGGCCCGACCGAACCTTCGATCCTGGCCGGGAGGGGACGGCACCGTGGCGCACGTATGGATCGGACGAGCCGGTCACGGCAGCCTGGGCGCTGCTGCACGCGCTAGAGCACCTGCGCGAGCACGTCGGGCACGCGCAGCTCACGCGCCAGCTGTGGGACGAGCGGCCCGGGCCGCTTAGCGTCGCCACGTCCGTTACGCTCGGGACATGAGTTCGCGTACCCTGCTCACCGTCGCGCGCTCGATCGTCGAGTGCCTTGAGAACGAGGGCGTCGAGTACGTCTTCGGGCTGCCCGGCGAGGAGAACCTCCACATGATCGATGCGTTCGCCGACTCCTCGATCCGGTTCATCACGACGCGGGACGAGCGAGGCGCGTCGTTCATGGCGGACACGTACGGCGCGCTCACCGGCACGCCGGGCGTCTGCCTGGCGACGCTGGGACCCGGCGCGATCAACCTGATGCTGGGGATCGCGAACGCACAGCTGGACTCCCACCCGATGCTGGCGATCACCGCGCAGGCGGGGCTCGCACCGCATCTACAAGGAGTCGCACCAATTCGTCGACCTGGTGTCGCTGTTCCGGCCCATCACGAAGTGGGGCGACATGGTCACGCGTCCAGGATGCAGCCCCCGAGATGGTGCGCAAGGCCTTCAAGCAGGCCACCACCGAGCGACCGGGCTCGACGTTCCTGATCGTGCCGGAGGATGTCGCGGAGCTGCAGACCGACGCCGCGCCGTTGCGCGTGAACACGCCGGTGGATCCCGCGCCCGACGACAACCAGGTGCATCGAGCCGCCCACGTCCTGGCGGCGGCCAAGCACCCGGTCGTGTTGGCGGGGCCCGGTGTCGCGCGCGATGGCGCGACCGACGCGCTGATCCTGTTCGCGGAACGGCTGAACCTGCCGGTCGCGACGACGTTCCTGGGCAAGGGGGTCTTCCCCGACAACCACCCCAACGCGCTGGGCACGATCGGGTTCATGGTGAAGGACTACGCCAACTTCGGGTTCGACGAGGCCGACGTGGTCGTCGCGGTGGGCTACGACCTGGTGGAGTACTCACCGTCCAGATGGAACCCCGACGGCTCCAAGCAGATCATCCACGTCCACCGCACGGTCGCCGAGGTCGACGCGGACTACACGCTGGCGGTCGGGGTGCAGGGCAACATCGGCGAGACGCTGGACGCGATCGGTAGCTCGGCGTACATCCACGAGATCCGCGGACGGATCCCCCCGTGCGGGACCTGATGCGCGAGGAGCTGGAGCGCGGGGCCAGCGACGACGTCCTTCCCGATGTCGCCGGCGCCGCATCGTGCACGACATCCGCGAGGTGCTCGCCGACGACGACATCGTGCTCTGCGATACCGGGCGCAGTGAAGATGTGGATGGCTCGGCTCTACCCGACCTACCAGCCCAACACCTGCCTCATCTCCAACGGTCTGGCGACGATGGCGTTCTCGTTGCCGGGAGCGCTGGCCGCCAAGCTCGTGCATCCCGAACGCAAGGTGCTGGCGGCGATGGGCGACGGCGCGTTCGCGATGAGCATGAGCGAGATCGAGACCGCGGTGCGCGAGGGCGTGCATTTCGTGGTGCTGGTGTGGGTCGACGGCGGCTACGGCTTGATCGGGTGGAAGCAGGACATCGAGTTCGGGCGCCAGGCCGCCGTGAGCTTCGAGAATCCGGACTTCGTGAAGCTGGCGGAGAGCTTCGGCGCCAAGGGGTACCAGGTCGGTTCCGCCGACGAGCTGGCCCCACGCTGGAGAAGGCCCTCGCCGACGACGCGGTCTCGATCGTCGCGTGCCCGGTCGACTACGCGGAGAACGCCCGCCTCATCGAGCGCCTCGGAGCCTTGACCGAGCCGATCTAGCCGACAGGCGTGTCCGGCGAGGAGGAGCCGAACCAGGGTGTCGGCGTACCACCGTTCGAACCGACGCGCAGACCAACCTCGGTCGACGGTGAGGAGCCGGTAGGTCTCCGGGCTTCCGATCGTGAACAGCGTGTTCGCTGCCGGCGCTCAGGACAGCAGCCTCTGATCGGCGCCTCAGGGGCTTGAACCGGGCTCCCGATAGAATCGGATACCTCACACCGATCCAGATCCCGGAAGGGCCTGAAACCGCATGCCAGCCGTACTCGACAAGATCTCCAACCTGGGTGAGGGGCGCAAGCTCAAGCACCTGGAATCGCTCGCCAAGCTCGTCAACACATTCGAACCCGAGATCGAAGAGCTGACCGACGACGAGCTGCGCGCCAAGACACCCGAGTTCCGGCAGCGCGTGGCCGACGGCGAGTCGCTCGACGACCTGCTTGCCCGAGGCCTTCGCCGTGGTCCGTGAGGCGTCCAAGCGGGTCAATGGCCAGCGCCACTTCGACGTGCAGCTCATGGGTGGCGCCGCGCTGCATCAGGGCAACATCGCCGAGATGAAGACCGGTGAGGGCAAGACGCTGGTCTCGACCCTGCCGGGCTACCTCAACGCCCTGTCCGGCAAGGGCGTGCACATCGTCACGGTCAACGACTACCTCGCCAAGCGCGACTCCGAATGGATGGGCGGCATCTACCGATTCCTGGGCCTGAGGGTGGGCCTGATCCAGGCGACGATGTCGCCGCAGCAGCGGGTGCCCGCCTACGGCGCCGACATCACGTACGGCACCAACAACGAGTTCGGATTCGACTACCTGCGCGACAACATGGCGATGCGTCTAGCCGAATGCGTCCAGCGCGGTTACAACTTCGCGATCGTGGACGAGGTCGACTCGATCCTGATCGACGAAGCGCGCACGCCGCTCATCATCAGCGGCCAGGTCTCCGACAGCGCGAAGTGGTACGTCACGTTCGCCCGGATCGCGCCGCGGCTGAAGCGCGACGAGGACTACGAGGTCGAGGAGTCGAAGTACCAGGTCGCCATCACCGAGCAGGGTGTGGGCAAGGTCGAGGAGATCCTGGGCATCGAGAACCTGTACGAGCACGCCAACACCACGCTGGTGCACCACCTCCAGAACTCGCTGCGCGCCAAGGAGCTGTACAAGCGGGACGTGGCCTACGTGGTGACCGACGGCGAGGTCAAGATCGTCGACGAATTCACCGGCCGCGTGCTGGAGGGGCGCCGCTACTCCGAGGGCCTGCATCAGGCGATCGAGGCCAAGGAAGGCGTCAAGATCAAGGAAGAGAACCAGACGCTGGCCACGATCACGATCCAGAACTACTTCAAGATGTACGACAAGCTCTCGGGCATGACCGGTACGGCCAAGACCCAGCTCACCGAGTTCGAGGAGACGTACAAGATCTCGGTGGTCGAGATGCCCACGAACCGTCCCAACGTCCGCAACGACGAGCAGGACCTGATCTTCAAGGGCGAACCGGCCAAGTGGAACGCGGTCGCCGACGACATCATCGAACGCAACGCGGCCGGCCAGCCCGTGCTGGTGGGCACGGTCTCGATCGAGAAGTCCGAGGTGCTCTCGACCGTGCTCAACCGACGGGGTGTCGCGCACGACGTCCTGAACGCCAAGAACCACGAGAAGGAAGCCACGATCGTCGCCCAGGCGGGCCGCAAGGGCTCGGTCACGGTCGCCACCAACATGGCCGGACGTGGCGTCGACATCCTGCTGGGTGGCAACCCGGAGTACCTGGCGCGTCAGGAGATGGCGGCGCGCGAGTTCGACAACGACGCCTACCTGCTGTTCGAGATGGACGAGGAGGAGCGTGCCGCCTACGAGGCCGAGTACGAGCCCATCTTCACCAAGCTCAAGGCCCAGACCGACGCCGAGCACGACGAGGTCGTCGAGCTGGGCGGACTGTACGTGCTGGGCACCGAGCGACACGAGTCGCGACGCATCGACAACCAGCTCCGCGGTCGTTCCGGTCGCCAGGGGGACCCGGGAGAGTCGCGGTTCTACCTCTCGCTCGAGGACGACCTGATGCGCATGTTCGCCTCGGACAAGGTCGCCTCGATCATGGAACGACTCAAGTGGCCCGACGACGAAGCGATCGAGGCCAAGATGGTCTCCCGCGCCGTCGAGAACGCCCAGAAGCAGATCGAAGAGCTCAACTACGAGCGCCGCAAGAACGTCCTGAAGTACGACGAGGTCATGAACGGCCAACGTACGGCGATCTACGGCGAGCGCCGCAAGATCCTGGAGGGCCAGGACATCGACGAGCAGGCGAAGGGGTTCGTCGAGGACGTCGTGAGCGCGACCGTGCAGGAAGCATGCCCGCCCGACGTCTTCCCCGAGGAGTGGGATCTGGACGCGCTGTTCACCTCGCTCGCTCGAGATCTATCCCGGTGAGCATCACGAAGGAACGGGCGGCCGAGGCCGAGCGACGCGGTCGAGCTCGAGAAGCTCGTTCGTCGAGGACGCGCTGGCGATGTACGACAGCCAAGGAGGAGCACGTCGGCGCCGAGGTCATGCGCGAGCTCGAGCGGGTGGTGCTGCTCAACATCACCGACACGAAGTGGCGCGAGCACCTCTACGAGATGGACTACCTGCAGGAGGGCATCCACCTTCGAGCGCTCGCACAGAAGGACCCCATCACCGAATACCGCCGCGAGGCCTACGACATGTTCCAGGACCTCACCGGCTCGATCCAGTCAGACTTCGTCCGCTACATCTACCGGGTCGAGTTCGTGCAGCAGGACCAGCCGGCGCAGGCGCCGCAGCCTAAGCGGCTGCAGGACAACCGTGCCGAGGTCGAGCAGGCGGGTGGACAGGCCGCTCGCACGGGCACCGCCAACGCCAACCAGGCGGTCAGCGACAAGACGCCCCGGAACGCCCCCTGCCCGTGCGGCAGCGGCAAGAAGTACAAGAAGTGCCACGGCGCGGTGGTCTGACCAGCTCGGCCTTCATTCCCGAACCGTGACGAACGCCGTGATCCCTCCGAGCGCGAGCAGCGCCGCGGTGATCAGTGCTGCCTTCTCGTAACCGGCCGCGAACTCGGCGCTGCCCCCTTCGACACCGCCCAGGCCGGCGGCCAGCGGAAGGAGCGCGATCGCCAGCAGCTGTGCCACGCGTGAGACCGCGTTGTTGATGCCCGACGCCGTGCCGGTGAGCCGTTCGTCGACCGACATCAGGACCGCCCCCACGCCGATCGCGGTCGAGATGCCCGACAGCCCGGACCACGCGCCGATCGCCGCACCTCGATCGTCAGGGTGGAACGTCGCCGACACGATCGCCAAGCTCTGCGGCACCAGCAGCGCGCCGCCCACGCCCTGGAGCACCCGGGCGGCGATCAGGATCCACAGCTCGGGTGCGGCCGCGCACAGGATCGAGGCGGTGGTGAACAGCACCAGGCCGATAGAGAAGATCGCGCGGCGGCCCTTGAGGTCGCCGAGGGCTCCGCCCAGGAGCAGCAGGGCTCCCAACGTGAGCAGGTAACCGGTGACGACCCACTGCAGGCCGGCGAGGTCGGCGCCGAGCTCGTCCTGGATCTTCGGCAGGGCGACGTTCACGACCGTGCTGTCGAGGAAGACCATGCCCGAACCGACGACGGTGGCCGCGACCGTGCGGTACCCGATCCTGGACTTGAGCCGGAGCCGTGCGTCCGCCTCCTCGACCTGGGCCGTGCCGGAGGGCGGCTGGATCTCGGTCATGGGCGCTGCAACCCTCGTGTTCGGGCCGGCATTCCGGCGGAGGCTACACTCTGCAGCCACATGAGCGAGTCCTCCGAACCGCTGCGCAAGCTTCGCGAGCGCGTCCTGGCCGCCAAGGAGTTCCTTTGACATCGACGGCAAACGTTCGCAGGCCGCCGAGCTGGAGCAACAAGCGTCGGACCCTGTCGCTGTGGGACGACCCTTCGCGTGCGCAAGAGATCACCTCGAAGCTCTCGCATCTGAAAGGGGAGGTCGCTCGGTACGACGCATTGATGGAGCGTGTCGAGGATGCCCTCGCGATGGACGAGCTGCTCGCCGACGAGACCGACGCCGACATGAGCGCTGAGCTCATCGCCGCGGTCACATCGCTAGAGCGCGATGTCGAGCAGGCTTGGAGCTGGCCGCCCTCCTGTCCGGTCCCCACGACGCCTCGGACGCGATCGCGACGATCAACGCCGGAGCAGGCGGCACCGAGAGCCAGGATTGGGCCGAGATGCTGCTGCGCATGTACACACGATGGGCAGAGCGTGACGGCTTCGATGCCGAGGTCGACGACATCCAGCACGGCGAAGAGGCGGGCATCAAGTCGGCGACCTTCACGGTGAAGGGGACCAACGTCTACGGCCAGTCGAGCGCCGAGCGCGGGGTGCACCGGCTGGTGCGGATCAGTCCGTTCGACGCGCAGAAGCGCCGCCACACCTCATTCGCCTCACTCGACGTGATCCCCATGCTGGAAGCCGCCGACGAGGAAGACATCGAGATCCCGCCCGAGGATCTGCGCATCGACGTCTACCGATCGAGCGGGCCGGGCGGGCAGTCGGTCAACACGACCGACTCCGCGGTCCGCATCACGCATCTGCCCACGGGGACCGTGGCGGCCTGCCAGAACGAACGCAGCCAGCTCCAGAACCGGGCGGTCGCCATGCGGATCCTGAAGGCCCGCCTCGCCGAGATGGAACGGCAGAAGCGCGAGGACGAGATGGATTCGATCCGCGGCGAACGCAAGGCCGTGGACTTCGGCTCTCAGATCCGTTCCTACGTGCTGGCTCCCTATCAGATGGTGAAGGATCACCGCACCGACGAGGAGATGGGCGATCCTCAGCGCGTGCTGGACGGCGACATCGATCGGTTCATCGAGGCGGAGCTGCGGCGGCGGGCATCTGAAGGCCACGGCGTAGTGGGCACGCGTTCGCGTCTGGTGCTCGCCAGCTTCCTCATGCTGTTCGCTGAGCTGGCGCTGATCCGCTGGGTGTCGGCGTTCCAGATCTACGTCGCGTACTTCACGAACTTCATCCTGCTGGCGAGCTTCCTGGGGATCGGGGTGGGGTTCCTCCGTGCGCGCTCTTCGAGGTTCGGCTTCCGGTGGGCGCCAGTGTCGTTCGCGGCATTCACCGGTCTGGTGTTCTTCATCCGTGTCGTGAGAGGGCTGGGCCAGGAGCGGAACCTCGAGACGATCTTCGGTCTTCCGGCGCCCCCGACCTGGGTCGTCCTGCCCGTGCTGTTCCTGGGGGCCACATTCGTGATGGCGTGCGTGGCCCAGGGGGTCGCGCAGCTGTTCGAACGGTTCGAGCCGCTCGAGGCGTATCGGCTGGACATCGCCGGCAGCCTGTTCGGGATCGTCGCGTTCTCGGCGCTGTCATTCCTGGGCGCCGGCCCGCTCGTCTGGGGACTCGTGCTGGGGGTGTGCTTCGTGCTGCTGGTGCCGTCCGAGGGGTACTGCGGGCTGGTGGCCGGCGGTCGCCGCCGCCGTGGTGGTGCTCTCGCTCGGTTCCCTCGCCCGGTCGGACGTCTGGTCCCCGTACTACCGGGTCACGGTGTACCCCGAGCAGGGGCAAGGGCAGATCCCGATCCGCGTGAACTCACTGCCGCACCAGTCGATGCTGCCGTTGGAGGACATCCGGGCGGACTTCTACTCCAAGCCGTACGCGCACCTGCGTGGCTCGCCGGGCTCGTGCTGGTCGTGGGAGCCGGTAACGGCAACGACGTGGCGCTCGCGCTCGCCGAGGGAGCGACCCACGTCGATGCGGTCGAGATCGACCAACGCCTGCAGGAGGCGGGCAGCGAGCTGCATCCCGCGAGGCCCTACCAGGACCCGCGCGTCACGCCCCACATCGACGACGGTCGTGCGTACCTCGAGCGGAACGACGATCGCTACGACCTGATCCTGTTCGCGCTGCCGGATTCCCTGACGCTGGTCAGCGGGCAGGGCTCGCTCCGACTCGAGAGCTACCTGTTCACCCGGTGAAGCCATGGAGTCGGTTCGTGAACGGCTTGCACCCGGTGGGGCCTTCGCGATGTACAACTACTACCGGCCCGTACGTGCTTCGAACGCTACGCGAACACGATGCGCGAGGTGTTCGGGCACGAACCCTGTTTCGACGCGGGGATCGACAGCGACGGCATCCGCTCGCAATCGGTCCTCACGATCGGACGCGAGGCGGGCGATATCACGTGCACGCACCCCGTGGGAGCCGGCATCCGCGGTGCCCGAGCCTGCGACCGACGACCGTCCGTTCCCGTACGTGGTGGGGCGGTCGATCCCGTCGCTTCTACCTGTGGTGGCTGGGCGTCATCCTGCTGGTGTCGCTGGCCGTGGTGCGCGTCGCCTCGGGTGCGCCGCTGTCGCGCATGCGGCCCTACGCCGACCTGTTCTGCATGGGGGCCGCGTTCCTGCTGCTGGAGACGAAGAGCGTGGTGCAGTTCGCGCTGCTGTTCGGCACGACCTGGTTCGTCAACTCACTGGTGTTCGCCGGCATCCTGCTGGCGGTGCTGGCGGCGGTCGAGCTGGCACGTCGCGTTCGCCTGCCCTCGCCACCGGTGATGTACGGGGTGCTCCTCGGGTTGCCTGGCGATCGCCTGGTTCGTGCCGCCCGCCGCGCTGCTGGGGCTGGCGATCGTGCCGCAGGTTCTTCGTCAGCGTGGTGGTGGCGTTCGCCCCGGTGTTCGTGGCGAACCTGATCTTCGCCCAGCGGTTCCGGGGCGTGGGAGCTTCCACCGTGGCGTTCGGGGCCAACCTGCTGGGGGCCATGCTCGGCGGCGTGCTCGAATACCTCGCGATCGTGACCGGCTACCGGACGCTGCTGATCCTCGTCGCCCTGCTGTACGGAATGGCGTTCGTCATCGGTCGCCGGCACCTGGGGCCGGAGCCGTCGGCGCCACACGAGCCCGAACCCGCGACCGCCGGCGTCCCCCGATCGTCGTGACGAGCCATGTGCCCAGCGCCGCGACCAGCAGGCCGGTCCAGCCGATAAGGCCGGCGACCAGCCCCTGCCGGATCGATGCGTCCAGATAGGTCAGGCGCACCTCGTGCGTGCCTGCCTCGACCGCCACGCCCTGCAGGAATCCATCGACCGGCAGGACTTGGGCCGGGCGGCCGTCGACCCAGGCGGTCCATCCCTCGTCGTAGCTGGTGCGAACCACAACGATCGACGGAGCGTTCGCGTCGACGGCGATCGTCACGTCCTCCGGCGTGGTGTCGGTCATGGTCGCTTCGCCCGGCAGCACTGCCCGCCTCCTGCACCACCCCCGGGTCGGCTTCCAGCACGGCGACCTTGGATGGATCGAACCCCGGCTGGAGCACCGTCTCGAGGGCAGCCGTCTGCGAGTCCACGACCGTCCATGTAGGCACCACGGACGCACGCGGAGCCCATCCATCGAGCTCTACCAGGTCGTAGCCCTGTTCGCGGTCCACGACCTCACCCGGCAGGGGACTGGCGATGCCGCTCGGCACGATCAGGAACCGCACGCCCAAGAGCCGGACGTCCTGCTCGGTGGGCAGATCGATGACTGCCGCGTTGTAGAAGACGGGCAGGTCGGTGCGTGCTCGCATGTAGTTCCAGTAGCGGGGGAGCTGGACGGGGTTGTACCCCAACACGTCGCGGACGCCGAACAACGACCCCCGCTCCATGGCGAGCGCCGGCCAATCGGGCTCGGACTGCATGAACAGGTACCCCTTCTCGAAGTAGGCGGCCGGCGGCGCCCACGTGAGGTAGGGGGACCCGCTGGCCTGGAGCCGTGCGACGAAGGCGGTGGGCATCGTGAACGCCGCCGCGTCGACCTCCGGCAGCGGCAGTGGTTGCGGCACCAAGTTGGGGTGCTCGCCGCCTTCGAGCCCCGTGAGGACCGTGTCGCCGAACGACGTCGCGTGCGACCACATGGCGCTGCCGATGAGCTCGAGCGTCAGCACGCCGGCGACCATCGCCCATGCCCAGACGTACCGGCGGGTCGCCAGCGCATGCATGGCCACGCCGGCGGCGATCAACGCCACTGCGAGGAAGACCAGGTGCGCGGGATAGGCGCGCATCGCGAGCGGCACGCCGAGCCAGAGCACGGCGCCGGCCGCGAGCCACCGCGCGGCTCGGCGCGCGTCCAGCGGTTCGTCGCGGAGCCCCTGGATGCCCACCGCGCCCAGCATGGGCACGGCCAGCACCGCCAGGTAGCGAAGCCGACCCGGGTTGTGCAGGTAGACGTCGCCGAAGGGGATCCTCAGCACCACGGCGCGGACCAGCGAGTTGGTGACGACCGCATCGAGCATGCCGAACCACGTGACGGCCAGCGCGCCGCCGAAGGCCCACACCAGTGGCCGGAACCTGCGAGCGCGCAACGCCAGTGGCACGCCGAGCAAGATCGCCGCGCCGGCGTAGGCGCCCGGAGTCATCCCGAACGCGAACGGCCACCCCGCCCACACGCCGTTGGTCTGGATCGCCTCACCGCCGCCGCCCAGGGTGCCGAGGGCGTCGCCCAGCCGGTCGTAGCCCGCAGCCAGGCTCGAGCCGCGCAGCGCCTGCATGCGAGGAACGAGCACCGCCAGGCTCAGCAGCGGAAGCGCGATCACGAACGCCAGCGCATGAGTCGAAGCCTGTACGAGCTGCCGACGACCTGAGCCGGCCGCCACCGCCGAGTCCGGCTCGCCGCCGCCGATGACTCCTGCAGCCAGGTAGGCGATCACTAGGAGCGTGCACACCACCAGACCGTGGCTGAGGTGTGCCGTCGCCACCTGCGACCAGCCGAGTGCACCGACGGCGATCCAGCCGACGCGCGCCGGCCACCGATCGGCTCGCCGGTAGCCCGCGGCGCCCACCAGCGTCACCGTGGTCCAGGCCAGCGCTCCCGCGAACGGCATGGCGATCGCGATCTCGGAGGTGGACATCAGCATCGCGAGCGACAGAGCCCCCAGCGCGGCGGTCAGGCGTGAGAGCCGCTCGATCCGCAGGAAGGTGTACATCCCGAGTCCGGCGAGCAGCGGGTTCGCCACGATGAAGGCACGCATCGCCGCCGCTGGAGACAGCCACGTGAAGAGCGCCATGGGCGCGAGGTACAGCCATCCACCCTGGGGGTCGGCGGCATACCGGGCGCCGGCCATCTCGTACGGGTTCCACAGCGGCACGTGGCCGGCGGCGAGCGATCGACCCAGGAACGAGAACCGCGGCAGCCAGAAGGCGAGGATGTCCGGGTGGGCCTGCGTGAGCCCACCACCGAAGGCGAAACCTCGCAGGGCGAACAGCACAGCGGCCGCGATCAGGGCCGGCCCGGCGACGGCGCGAAGGATGCGACGCCCGCCGCTCGATCGGGGGTCCGTCGTGGTTTCGGGCGGAGCGAGGGGTCGGGTCACGGTTGCGCCCATGGTGGGTTCGTAGCCTACGCGGAACCTCCACAGGTGCGCGGGAGACGTCTGGTAGGGTGCCGACGTCACCTTCCCTTTCCCTCCCGAGGTCCGAAATGATCAGTCTTCAGCGCGTCTCGAAGACCTACAAGAACGGTGTGATCGCCCTCACCGACGTCGACGTCGAGGTTGAGAAGGGCGAGTTCATCTTCATCGTGGGACAGTCCGGTTCAGGCAAGTCGACCATGATCCGGCTGCTGATCCGCGAAGAGGACGCCACCAAAGGCAGCATCTTCGTGGGCGGCAAGAACCTGGCCAAGATGTCCAGCTGGGACGTCCCGAAGCTGCGTCGCAACATCGGCACGGTGTTCCAGGACTTCCGGCTGCTGCAGGACAAGACCGTGTTCGAGAACGTGGCGTTCGCGCTGGAAGTGATCGGCAAGCAGAAGCACGTCATCGATCAGCGCGTGCCCGAGATCTTGGAGTACGTGGGGCTGGGGGACAAGCTCAACAATTACCCCGACGAGCTGTCAGGCGGTGAGCAGCAGCGGGTGTCGATCGCCAGGGCCTGCGTGAACCGCCCGCTGGTGCTGCTGGCCGACGAGCCCACCGGCAACCTGGACCCCAACACCTCGGTCGACATCATGCGGCTGCTCGACAAGGTCAACCGGATCGGCACGACCGTCGTGATGGCCACCCACGACCAGGCCATCGTCGACGCGATGCGCAAGCGCGTGATCGAGCTCGATGACGGTCACGTGATCCGGGACCAGTCTCGCGGTGTCTACAGCTGATGCGGCTCGAGTACTTCTTCCGCGAGACCGCGGCGGGGCTGCGGCGCAACGGCATCGTGGCGTTCGCCGCCATGTCCACTGCGTTCATCGCCCTGTTCCTGTTCGGCTTGTCGTTGCTGATCGCGCGTGAGTTCAACCTGGTGATCGACTCCATCACCGGCAACGTGCAGGTGGCCGTCTACCTCACCGACCCGGTCAACCCCGACACGATCGACAGGGTCCAGACCAAGCTGCAGGAGTTGCCGGCCGTCTCCGAAGGCGGTTCGATCGAGTACTGGGACAAGGACCGGACCTGCGAGCACGCGGACACGGTGTTCGAAGGCATCCCCGCGTTCCAGGAGGGCGTCGATTGCCGGACGCTGCCGACCTCGTTCCGCATCAACCTGGGCGACTCGTCGCAGTTCTCCCAGATCACCGCCCGTATGGGGTGCGTGCCCAACGAGGCCGGCGAGGTCGTGTGCACCGAGCCCGGCATCCGCAACGTGTCGGACTTCCGGGCGGTGCTGGACCGTCTCACCACGATCACCCGGGTGCTGCAGATCGGTGTGTTCTCCATCGCGGTGATCATGCTGGCGTCTGCGGTCGCGCTCGTCGCGAATACGCTGCGCATGGGCATGTTCGCGCGGCGCAAGGAGATCGGGATCATGCGGTTGGTCGGCGCAACCAACTGGCGGATCCGAGTTCCGTTCCTCATCGAAGGCTTGGTCGAAGCGTTGGCCGGTGCCGGGGCCGCGATCATCGCGCTGTTCATGCTGAAGGTCGTGTTCATCGACCGGCTCCGCACCGAGGTGCAGTTCTTCCCGCTGATCAAGAACTCCGACGTGCTGGCCGTGGCGCCGTGGATCTTGATCGCGGCTTCCCTGGTGGCCATCGTGGCCGGCACGATCGGCATGCGGCGCTTCCTGGACGTTTGAGGTCGGCCGAGACCCATGGCTCGGAAGAAGTCGGGCGGCGAGGGCGAGAACACCGTCGCGTCCAATCGCAAGGCTCGGCACGACTACGCCATCCACGAGACGCTGGAAGCCGGCATCAGGCTGACCGGCGACGAGGTGAAATCGCTGCGTGGCGGTCGCGCGTCGCTGACCGAGGCCTACGCACGTGTACGCAACGGTGAGGCCTGGCTGGAGGGTATGCACATCCCGCCGTACGAGCAGGGAGACAAGCGCCGGCATCTTCCTGTGCGCCCACGCAAGCTGCTCCTGCATCGACGTCAGATCGCACGGCTCGAGGTGCAGCAGCAGGAGGAACGCCTGAGCCTGGTGCCGATGCGCGTGTACTTCGTCCACGGACTCGCCAAGGTGGAGCTCGGTGTCGGACGAGGCAAACGCGAGTTCGAGAAACGACAGTCGATCGCGAAACGCGAGTCCCAGCGCGAGATCGAGCAGCAGTTGGGCCGGCGGCGGTAGGTACCATCCCCAGTGTGATCACACCGACGCCTCCCACGACGGATGAGACCGATGCCGTCGTCGACCTCGTTCGATCCCGGACATCCGACTACCTCGGTGGTCTGCACGATCGCGCGGTTCGCGTCGCCGGCGCCGAAGAGGTTGCCGCTCGTTTCGATGGGGCGCTGCCCGAAGACGGAGTGGGAGCCGAGGCCGCTGTCGCCGAGCTGTGGGCGGGTCTCGACGGCGCGATCCACACGGCCGGGCCCAAGTTCTTCCATTTCGTCACCGGCGGTACCACGCCGGCCGCGCTGGGGGGCGACTGGTCGGCAACCGCATTGGACCAGAACCCTGCTGCATGGATCGAATCGCCCCTGGCCGCCCAGATCGAGGTCGTGGCCCTTGAGTGGTTGAAGGACCTGTTCGGAATCCCTGCGAGCTGGGGCGGCGTGCTCACCACCGGCGCTACCATGGCCAACTTCACCGCGCTGGCGTGTGCCCGTCGGTGGTGGGGCATGCAACACGACGTGGACGTCGACCAGGCCGGCCTGGCAGGACTCCCCGCCGTGCCGGTGTTCGGGTCGGGCTTCGTCCATGCCAGCGATGTGAAGGCGCTGGCGATGCTGGGCATCGGCCGCTCGAACGTTCGCAAGCTCGCGCGCGATGGTGTCGGCCGCATGGACCTCGAGGCACTCGAACGTGAGCTGCGTGCCCTCGGCGGCGCTCCCGCCATCGTGATCGTCAGCGCCGGCGAGGTGAACGCCGGCGAGTTCGATCCGCTCCATGCCATGGCCGACCTGGCCGAGCGGCATGGTGCCTGGCTCCACGTCGACGGCGCATTCGGTCTGTTCGCGTCGCTGTCGGAGCGGACGCGCCATCTCGTCGACGGACTCGAACGAGCGGATTCCGCGATCGCCGACGGCCACAAGTGGCTCAACGTTCCCTACGAGAGTGGGTTCGCGTTCATCAAGGATCGCTCGTTGCAGCCGGCGGTGTTCGGCAGCGGTGCCGCGTACCTGCCGGAGCTGGACGATCCGCACCCGCAGTGGGCGTACCTGGGACCTGAGATGTCCAGGCGAGCTCGCTCGTTCGCCGTGTGGGCGACCCTTCGTGCGTACGGCAGGAGTGGCTACCGAGCCATCGTCGAGCGGCATCTGGCGCAGGCACAGCTGTTGGCCGAGCGTGTCGACGCGGCACCCGACCTCGAACGACTTCCCGACGTGGGTCTGAACATCGTGTGTTTCCGGTTCCATCCTGAGGGGGTCGCCGAGGGGCAGCTCGACGACCTCAACGACGCGCTGGGTGCTGCGGTGCTGGCCGACGGGAGGGTGGCCTTCGGGACCACGAAGTACGACGGCATGACCGCCTTCCGCCCTGCCCTGTCCAATTGGCGGACCCGCGACCAGGACGTCGACCTCATCGTCGACGTCACGCGCGAGCTTGGAGCCGGCCTGGTGGCCGGGGCCGACGGAACGTGATCAGAGCGACTTCAGTCATGTCCCGACCTGGCCGTATACTCGTTGGGACAACTACATATGGGGGTGTACTGGCTTCGACTCGGTCGGTTCTGACTGGGAGAAGCGGGCCGTGATCCCGGATGTCACGTTAAACGCCGGACCAAACACAAGCGCCGAAGACAACTACGCGCTCGCTGCCTAATACGTTAGGTAGCCGCCCCCCTCGGGCCGCTTGCGACCGAGGGATGGGCGTCGTGAGCAGGCTTACCTCGTTGGTCCTGCCTGGGGGCCGCTGAGGGACATCGCACCCGGGCTGGGCGATGGGTGCTCCGCCGGTGGGAGCCCAAAGCCGAGATCTTTCCACCAGGCTGCGCCCGGAGAAGCCCTAGTCAGTCGCTCGAGCACGCGGGTTCGAATCCCGCCACCTCCACCAGAGCAGCTGTGTCGCGATGTGTCAGCTCCGGTTCGGCACCGGCAGCTTCATGAACAGTCCCGCGGCCTCGGAATCCACGATGTCGGCTTCGTCGCCGCGACCTTGCAAGCGTCGGCAGCGCGCCAGGCCCGCCAACGCGTGTGCTCGTTCGAACGGCATGTCCCACGCCGCCCATCCGCCGGCGGCCTTCGCGTAGCCCTCGGCGGCCTCATCGCTCCTGCCTTCCTGCTCGGCGATCGCAGGGTGAGCAGCGGCGAGCGCCCTCTCCATGCGGGGTTCATGCACCTCGAGGCCGTCCAGCAACACCCTCGCTAGATCCGGCCGGTCGAGGCCGAGCGCGAGTCGCACGGCTTCCGGAAGGTGAACCTCTCGGTACTCGGGCGGTCCTTCGACCGTGGCCTCGTGATAGGAGCGGAGGCGGCTGGCGGCAGCGTCCGGCAGGCCAGCCGCCGCGTCGGCGAGCGCGGCGACGAAAAGGGCGGGCGACAGCACCTGGAGATCGGCGATCTCCTCGGCCACCGGCACGGCATGTGCCATGAGCTCCACGGCGCGGGCGGCGTCCCCGCGGTGGCTGAGGACCCTCGCCTGGAACGTGCTGGCGACGGTCGAGGCCTGCATCTCGCCGTGCGCTCGGCTCCACTCGAGGAGTCGCCCCGTGTCCTCGATGATCTCGTCCCAGCGTCCGGCGTCGAACAACAGCCAGAGCCGCTCGGTGCGCGACCACATCGTCTGGTGCTCGAGGCCCCGGCGTTCGCACAGCTGCAGAGCGGCCCGATTCATCTCCAGTGCCGCCGACGGCCCTTCGAGCAGGCCGATGCGTTCCACCAGGTAGGAGTACGACGTGACGATGTCCAGCCCGACGCCGGAATCCTGGGCCAGGGAGAGCGCCTTGCGGAGGTCGTCGACCCCCCCGTAGTCACCGAGCTCGCATCGGGCGTTGCCCCGCAGGTGAAGCGCCATCAGCGTGACCCCCGGCGTTCGCGGCAGCTCCAGAGCCCGGCTCGCCCACGACAGCGATTCCTCCGATCGGCCCGCGAACATCTCCGCCTCGGATCGACAGGCGTAGAGCTCGGCCAGCGTGTCGCCCGGCTCGGGATGCTTCTCGAGCAGCTCGATGGCCTCGTCCAAGATCTCGCGGGCCTCCGACGTGTCGCCCTGCAGGCCCAGCTGGAAGTAGAGCCTTCGCATCACCAGAGCGGCGACGACAGGCACCCCGGCCGCGACCGCCAGCTCGATCGCGGTCCGATAGGCGGCGACGGCCTCCTCCGAGGTCAGCCTCCCGGAACGCCACCCCAATCCGGTCGCCACCCGGAGCAGCTCGGCTCGTTCGGCGCCCGCCTCCGGCGCCAGCTCCACCGCTCGCTCGTAGTACTCGGCCGCGCGCCGGGCATCCAGGCTGGTCTGGCGCTCACCCGCAATCACCACCAGCCGCAACGCCGTGCTCTCGATCTCGTCGATCTCGCCCGCCATGCCCGCCTCTCTCGCCAGGTCATGCGCGCGAACGGCATGTGAGGCGAGCAGGTCGGCACGCTCGCCGACGTCATCGCCTACCGAGGCTTCGAGCCACCGCGTGACCTCCAGGTGCATCCGGGCCCGGGACGCGCGGGGCAGCCGTCCGTACGCCACGTCGCGGATCAGTCCGTGCGTGAACGCGAACTCGCTCTGGTCCGCGATCGTGCTCAACGGTGATCGCCGGATCAAGCCCCGTCGTTGCAGCTCCTGGAGCGGCGCGTCGGATGCGATGGTCGGCTCGAGCGCCCGGAGGGCGTCTGCCCAGAAGTGGTCACCCACCACGGCTGCGGCCTGCAGCAACGAACGGTCCGGCCGCGTGAGCGCGTCCAGGCGAGCGGCGATCAGGGCCTGCACGGTATCGGGGACGTTCACGGACCGGGGATGATGACCGCGGTCGCCGTCGCCGGCAGGGTCCGGCGCATCGTCCTCGAGCATGTGCACGAACTCGCGTGCGTACAGCGGGTTGCCTCCCGCCCGGTGCATCAGGGATTCACGTTCGTCATCACCCACCACCGAGCGTAGTAAGAGCGTGGCGAGCAGGTCATGCATGTCGCGATCGGACAAGGGCGACAGCGTCAACGTGGTGGCGCGCGCCATATCCGATCCCCACGTAGGATCGGTCGCGAGCAGCTCGGGGCGCGCCGTGCACAGCACCAGCAGTGGCACCTCGGCGGCCTGGTCGATCAGATGGTCCAGGAACTCCAGCATCGCCGGTTCAGCCCAATGAAGGTCCTCGATCACCATCACCGACGGGGTCACCCGTGCGGTGAGCTCCAGGAACCGCGTCCATGCAGCGAACGACTCGGCGCGGTCCACCGGGGCCTCGCGATCGGAGACGGGTCCCACCAGTGTCTGCAACTGCACGCGGAGCCATGCGCGTTCGTCCTCGCTGGGCGACAGGGTTGGAAGGCGCTCTCGCAAGGCCTCGGCGGCCCGCTCCGGCGTCTCGTCAGGGGCGACGTCCAACAGCGCGCGGACGACGTCGACGAGGGCGGCGTACGTGATGCTCTCTCCGTACGGCAGGCATCGGCCCCGATGGAAGGTCACCTCGTCGGAGCCGGCGCGAACGTGCTCACCCAGATCCGTGAGCAGGCGGCTCTTGCCCAGACCCGGTTCGCCGACGACGGTGACCAGGTGCGGCGTCCGTTCGCGGATCGTGCGCGCCAGGAGGTCCCGCAGGCCCTGGCGCTCGCGCTCGCGGCCCACGAACGGCGGTGGGTCGTCCTCGTCTCGTTCGGGCACGGTGGGCCGGACCGAACGTGCGAGCCAGAGCCCCAGCGGCGCGGACTTGCCCTTCACGTTCGCCGGGGGGAGCTCCTCGTAGTCGATGATTCGCCGGGTGGCCCGAGCGGTGGTCTCACCCACGACCACCTGGCCCACGGGTGCCAGGTTCTGTAGACGCGAGGCGGTGTTGACGACGTCGCCGGCCACGTGCTCGCCGATCTGCGGGCCCTCGCCGGTGGTCACCAGGGCTTCACCCGTGTTGACCGCCACACGAACCGGCATGCCCGCGTCGGTAACCCGTTCGCGGATCGAGAGCGCCGCACGCACCGCGCGTTCGACGTCGTCTTCATGTGCGACCGGGGCCCCGAACACCCCAAGCGCCGCGTCCCCGATGAACTTGTCGAGCATGCCGCCGAACCGTTCGATCTCCTCCTTCGCGATCGCATGGAAGGGGACCAGGATCCCCCGAACGTCCTCAGGGTCGGCCCGGTCCGAGCGCTGTGTGAACCCGGCCAGATCCGCGAACACGATCGTGAGCAGGCGTCGCTCCTCGACCGGATCTTCCGGTGATGGGGGAGCGCCGAGGGGCGCGCCGCACTCGGAGCAGAAGCGGGCCAGTGCGGGCACGACCGATCCGCACGAAGGGCAGGTGCGCACCAACGCCGTCCCGCACGATGAACAGAACCGCGCCGTTTCGTCGTTGGTGGCCGAGCACGAAGGGCAGGTCACCACGCGTTCGAGTCTATCGGCGCTCCGCGTCGAGGCGGGCCTCGTCCTGGCGCGCGTCGACGGTGATCGCGGCGCCGTCGACGATCTGCCGGTGCGCCTCCGGGGCTGCGACGACGATCGGCACCGACCGGCCGTAGAGCTCTTCCGCCACGATGGCGCCCAGAGCGATCACAGGGTCGGGCTCGACCAGCACGATGGCGGCCGGCGCCGTCCGCAGACGGATCGCTTCGGCCAGCACGGACGAGCTGGAGCTAGAACCCCGACCCCACGGCATGCACACCACCAGACCCGTCAGGCGCACTCCCAGCTGCTGATGATGCGTGTCGATCACCGTGCCGGTCTCAGGATCGAAGCCACCCCAGAAGCTGAGGGGCTCGCGCAGGATCAGGGCGTCGCCTCGCACGTAGCCGGGAACGAGCGTGCGGCTTGCGATCGTCGCCATCACGAACCGCCCCACAACGACTCGTCCCGCACCAGTCTTCCCGCCACGGCCGACCGAACGCATTCCTCGAGGCTCGCGAAGGCGACGGCGACGCCGATGTTCGCCGGTGCGTACCAGGCCCACTTCGCCGAGTGCGTTACGACCGGGCCGGATCCTGTCGCGATCACCTGCGAGAGGTACGTGCACGTATCGGTGACCATCGTCGCGCCCGCGCCCTCCAGGATCGCGACCGTGCCGGCGCGCTCGGCGATCTGCAGCACGCCCCGCCCCGTGTTCACGTAGAACGGGACCGAGAAGCGCCGCCCGTCGGCGAGGGACGCGAGCCGCTCGAAGCCGCCGACGGAGCAATGCGGGGTCCCCACGCTCACCGCCCCGATGGCGGCGCCGGCTTCCACGGTCGACAGCTCATCCCGCGCCGCCCGCACGTCGGCCGCCGTGATCGTTTCCCGGCGCATCGTGGGCGCGTCGCCGATCGCCGCCTCCAACGTTGGCGCTTCCGGGGTGATGCCCACCGCGTGGACCATCGCGACCGAGCCCGACGAGGCCGCACCGGCGCCCAACGCCTTCAGGTGATCCTCGGTCGTGATCGGCGCTGGGGGTAGCCCGACGACCGCGGGCAGGTCCGGGCCGGCCCTTCGGCCGACCACGTGTCCGATCGTGGCGTGCGCCACCTCGTCGGACAGCAGTCGTTCGTGAAGCCCCTCGACCAGGAACACCACACGGGCACGGCGGTGCTCGTCCAGATGCAGCCCTGCCGCGGGTGCGCGGCCAGTGATGGCGCAGCAGATGTCGATGAAGTCGCCGTAGCGATCGGTGCGGGCACCCAGCACCGAGTTCGCGAACACGATCGCGTTGGACTCCGCCCACGCGATGTGCTCACCGAACGCCGGGCGTTCCGGGAGCTGGTAAGGCGCGCATGTCCAGGTGGGCCGGCAGCCCATGGCCACGTAGGCATCCATCTGCTCCCGGGCCGGAACGGTCGTGTCGTCGGGGCGGACCCGTCCGGGGTGCTGCAGATCCATCGACGAGACATTCAGGGTGCTGGGGACCGTGACCCGCGCGCCGGCGTCTCGCAGGCGCCTGGCGAAGTCGAGCCCCGCCGCCCCGTGGTACAGACAGCCGTCGATGTGGGCGGAGGCGATGTCCAGCAGGTGCGTTGCCTCAGTGATCTCCGCTGTCCGTTGGACGATCCGCATGGCCAGCCGTGGTCCTTCACCATGATCGCCCGCCAACATGGCCGCATCGCGCGCGCTGAGCTCGGTCGCCATGGCGCGCATCCTGGCATATGCCCCTCCACGCGTGTCACCGGCGACGACGGCATGTAACGATGCACCTCCGGCGGAGCATAGACCCCGCGACCGCCTCGCCGGCGACGTGAGCAGGGAGGGAACTCATGGCACAGCTGAAAGCCGTCATGTTGAACTGCACGCTGAAGTACCCGCCAGAGCTGTCCAACACCGAGGCTTTGATGCGCAAGGTCAAGGAATGGTGGGACACGATGGACGTCGAGACCGAGATCGTCCGCATCCTCGACTATCAGGTGCGGTTCGGCGTGAACTCCGACGAGGGCAACGGCGATGAGTGGCCCCGGATCCTGGAGAAGATCATGGCGGCCGACATCATCTGCGTCGGCACGCCGATCTGGTTCGGCGTCCGGGGTTCCGTGGCGCAGTTGGTGATCGAGCGTCTCGACGGCACCTACGGGGACCAGAACGAAGTCGGCCAGTACCCCCTGTACAACAAGGTGGGCTGCGTCGTGGTGACCGGCAACGAAGATGGTGCACACGCGGCGGCCGAGAGCACGCTGTTCAACCTGACACACCTGGGCTGCACGATCCCTCCCAACGCCGACACGTACTGGGTCGGTGACGCCGGTCCCGGCCCCAGTTACATCGAGGCGGGAGGCGAGTACCACCCGTACACCCAGCGCACCACTCGATGGATGGCGCACAACGCCGTGCACCTGGCGCGGATCCTGAAGACGAACCCGATCCCCGCCGAAGGCAACACGTTCGAGGATGAGACCGAGCACTCGACGATGAACATCGGCTGATCGGAGGGCACCATGGCGCTACGGATCGATCTGGTTGAGGTCACCGGGGTCTTCCGCGGTTCCGATCCGCCCGCCGAAGTCGTGAACAACGTCTGGGTGATCGGCGACGACGAGGAGGTCCTTGTCATCGACGCCTCGCACGATGCTGTGCCGATCGTCGAGGCCATCGGCGGCCGACGCGTCACGCGCATCCAGTGCTCGCATGGACACTACGATCACGTGAACGTAGCTCGGGAGCTGCAGGGCAAGGTCGACGCGCCGATCGCGCTGCATCCGGCCGACCGGATGCTTTGGGACGACGCCTACCCCGACGTCGCGCCCGACCTGGAGACCGCTGCAGGCGACGTACTGACGATCGCCGGCACGGACCTGAAGGTCATGCACACGCCGGGTCACACCCCGGGGAGCATCTGTCTCTATGACGCCGGCGGTCACCTGTTCGGTGGTGACACGTTGTTCCAAGGCGGGCCTGGCGCCACGGAGTTCCGATACGGAGATTTCGACGTGATCATCACGTCCATCCGCCAGCAGTTGCTGGTGCTGCCAACCGAGACCCAGGTGCATACGGGGCACGGGCCATCCACCACGATCGGCGATGAGGCACCGCACCTCGACGAGTGGATCGCGAGGGGGTACTGAGGCGCACATGGCACCCCACGGTAGTCTGAGATGGACTAGATGAGCGGGGGAAGCTCTGGGATGCCCAACTCGTCGCCTTCCGGGTAGTCGGTCTCGCCCAGCGCGGCAAGGTTGGCATCGGCGATCGAGTCCATGAACGTGCTCGCGAACACGGCGGCGAACTCCTTCCGATCCAGCAGGTCCTGCTCGATCGCGTCGGCGGGCACGTAGGGGCCAAGGTTCTGCCGGTAGCGGTAGTCCTGCAGCGAGGCGGCGATGTCTTCCACGGTGGCGCCTCCGTTGTCCCAGAGACGGGCGGTGTTCAGGTAGACCTCGTGCGGGGTGACCTCCTGCACGACGCCCGTCACGCCCGCGAAGTTCGCGGAGATGTGCTCGTCCAGCTGGATCGGGTCCAGGCGCACGCCGCCTTCGGAATCGGGGAGGGGACATTGGCCGTGGTCGGCGGTGACGATCAGCACGTACTCGCCGGGGAACCGTTCTTCGAGCATCCTTTGCACTCGTCCCAGCTCGGCATCGACCGCTTCCAGCTGCAGCCGCTCCCATCGGGAGGCCATGCCGTAGATGTGTCCGGTGTAGTCGGGCGACTTGAAAGTCGTATACAGCAGCGACGCTCCGTCGCCTTCGCCGATCGGCTCTGAGTCGAACGTCGCCTCGATGAGGTCGCCCTGGTACGTCACGACCGGCGGGCTGCAGCACGGCGCCTGGCGGCCCTTCGGCGTGAACTCCTCGTCCCAGTCGGGCGGCGCTTCCCAGAACGCCTGATACTCGGCGTCGAAGGTGCCCCGACCGGGCATCGACATGGGGAGCCGGTACAGGTCGGGGTTCTGCGGCGCCCAGTCCTCCAGCTCCTCTTCGTCCCAGTAGACGCCCACCGGCTTGGAACCATCGGCGCGATCGCGTCCGCCGAAGCCCAACATGCCCAGGTGCCACACCTGATAGCCGATCTCGCCCACCCAGGCGCGTCCGCCGGTCTCCTCGTACCAGAGGTCGGCAAGGGTGGGAACGACGATGTCGGCAGGGTGGGCATGGCCCAGCTCGCCGTAGGCCTTGCGGACGACGCCTTGATCGTCGCGGATGTTGTGGCCGGTGATCCCGTGCTCGTCGGGGTAGGTGCCGGTGCCGATCGTGGCGTGGCCGCACGCCGTCACGGCCGGGAACGATCCGTGGATCGCGTTGCGGAAGTTGGCGCCACCGCCCATGAGCGCCGCGGAGGTTGGGCCACGCGTCGGGCCACTGCTGCAGGACGTTCCATCCACCCCCGTCGATCACGAAGGTGAGGACGACCTTGGGTCGGCGAAGCGAGCGCGCGGTCGCGAGCGGCAACGGAACACCTTGGCGCTCGCCAGCCGGGAAGCTCTGCGCGCCGATCAGCTGGGCGGTCGTGGGTGCGAGGTCGGCGAGCGTCACGCGGTCGGTGTTGTCGCCCGCCACCACGATCCCCGGGGCCGTAGACCACCAGCGGGATGCGCTCGAGGTACATCCAGACGCTGGCGTGGCTCGTGCGCGGATCCTGCGGCACCAGCGCGACCGACTCGTTGGCGTAGTTCGAGCTGTTGAACGGGCGCCAGCAGCAGCTGCAGGTCGCCCGAGCGTCCCGGGCGGTACGCGCGCCGGACGAGCTCCATGTACTCCGAGCCAAGGCCCTTCGCCATCGCCTCGTTGCACCGGTCGCGGATCGGGCCTGGCCAGCTTGCGGGCCATCCAGCCGATCGGGGCTCCGACCACGGCGAGCGCCACACCACCCAAGCCTGCACCCAACAGGAATCGTCGACGGCTCGGGTCGCCGGGAGCGGCGCCGACGGGCGAACGGGCCTGCCCTGCGATCGACCACCACGGCCCCGTAAGCGATCGCGAAGGTGAGCAGTCCGGCCGCGACGCCCAGGATCACCGAGCCCGCAAGCCCGACGACGAGCGAAACCAGCCCACCGAGCACGGCGAACACGACGGAAGAACGAGGGACGGACCGGGAAGCCATGACCTCCCCATGTTCCCAGAGGGCGTGCCTGCGACGAAGGATGGGGGTGTGGCGTTCCCGTTGCGCCCGCGCGGAGCTAGCTGCGCTTGCGCTCGGGGTCGAAGAAGGGCATCGGGACGACGGTGGCGCCGACCTTGCCGCGCTCGCCCTCGACGGTCCACTCAACGCTGAGCGCGCGAGCCCAGGGCGGCTGTGCCCTCGGTCGACCGACCCCAGCGAGATCATCTTCTTGATCGTGGGTCCCCAGGTGGTGGAGGTCGTGCGCCCGACCTGCTTGCCTTCCTTGTAGACGGGGATCGGGTCGCGGTGCACGAACGGGCTGATGGCGGAGGCGAGTCCGTGCTTGGCGTACATGCCCTCGATGCCCGCCCAGTCCAGGTGCAGGCCCACCAGCCGTCGCTCGGGACCACCCGCCTTCTGCTCGGCGAGCAACGCCCGCCGTCCGTTGAAGTCGCTGGCCTTCGAGAAGTCCACCAACGCGTCGAAGTTCAGCTCGAACGGTGAGTACTGCTGTTCGGGCGCGATGGCGTGACGCGCGCTGGTGTACTCGGCCTCGATCAGGATCAGGCCGGCTTCGACCCTGGCGACGTCCATGGCGCGGATGCCCACGGGGTGGATCCCGTATCGCTGACCAACCTCGAAGAGCCTGTCCCACACGGCGAGGGCGCCGTCCTCGGCCATCCACAGCTCGTAGCCACGATCGCCCGTGTAGCCGGTTCGCGTGACGTCGACCGGCACGCCCGCGATCTCGGTCATCCGACGACCGAAGTACCGAAGCTCGGCCCAGTCCTGGCCGGTGGCGTCCTGGAGGACCTCGCGGGCCAGGCGCCCCTGCAGCGCGAGCGCGGCGGTGTCGTCGCTGATGTCGTCGATCTGAACGTCCAAGCCCGGTCGCGTTGAGCACGAACCAGCGGTAGCACGCGTCGGCGGCAGTGATCCGGTATCGGTCGTCGGCCAGGCGCGCGATCGTGCCGTCGTCCAGCACCTTGCCCTCTTCGTCGCACCACGGTGAGTAGGAGACCCGGTCGATGCGCAGCTTCGTCATGTCACGCGTCATGACCCGGTCCAGCAGGCGGGTCGCGTCGCGGCCCGGAGACCTCGTACTTGTACAGGGGGGTGACGTCGATGACGCCCGCGGCCTCGCGGATCGCGTTGTACTCGATGTCGTGGAAGTCCGCGTAGACCGGCGCCGAGAGATAGCCGCTCCACTCGCCCCAGGCGAGCTTCTTGTTCAGCTCCTGCTCGCGCTCGAAGAACGCGGTGCCCAGACTCACGGGGTTGACCTCCTGTTCGAGGACTGCTCGGTGCAGGCCAAGGGTAGCCGAGCCGGATGATGAGGCGGTCGGCCCAGCGGCTGACCTCAAGTCAAGGGGCTGTTGGCTCGGAACTAGGGCCGCGGCTAGCATGGGCGACCGGCGGACCGGCCCTTCTCCGAGGGTGCCCACTCGCCGTTGAGTCATCCTCAGTCAAGGAGTCGTCGCATGGCCAAGAGATACGACGCGGTCGTGATCGGAGGCGGGCACAACGGGCTCGTCAACGCCGCCTACCTCGCGAAGGCCGGCCTGAAGGTCCTGGTGCTGGAACGGCGCCACATCCTTGGTGGTGCCACGCTCACCGAGGAGATCGTGCCCGGGTTCAAGTTCTCCGTGTTCAGCTACGTGGTGTCGCTGCTGCGCCCCGAGATCATCCGCGAGCTGGAGCTGGCCAAGCACGGCCTCGAGATCCTGCCGCTCGACGGCACGATCACCCCGCTCGAGGACGACTACCTGTGGCGCGTGAACGACCACGGCAAGACGATCCGGGAGCTGCGCCGCTGGAGCCTGTCCGACGCCGAGGTCTACGAGGAGTACGGCTCGCTCATGGCCGAGATGGGCCGGTTCATCAAGCCGATCCTGTCGATCGCCCCGCCCGATCCGGGCAAGATCGCCCCGACGCACTGGCTCCGATCGCCCCGCTCGCCAAGGCGTTCATGGACCTGCCCAAGAAGCTGCAGTCCACGTTCATCCAGCTGATGACGATGAGCGCCGCCGACTTCCTGGACCAATGGTTCGAGACCGAGCCGTTGAAGGCCACGATGAGTGCGTCGGGCATCATCGGCACGTTCCAGGGGCCGCGTTCGCCAGGGACGGCGTACGTGCTGCTCCACCACTACATGGGCGAGATCGACGGCGCCTTCCGAGCATGGGGCGTGCCGCGCGGCGGCACCGGCTCGGTGGCCGTACGCGATCGCGAACAGCGCGCTCTCGCTGGGCGTCGAGATCCGCACGGAGGCGGGCGTCGACCACGTGAAGACCCAGGGCGGCCGCGCGACCGGCGTGGTGCTGAGCTCCGGCGAGGAGATCGACGCCGACGTCGTCATGTCGTCGCTTGGACTCGCGCCAGACGTTCATCAACCTGCTCGACGAGTCCGACCTGGACCAGACCTTCCGCGACGAGGTCATGCGTTTCAAGTACCGGGGATCGTCGGGCAAGGTGAACCTTGCGCTGTCCGGCCTGCCCGAGCTGGCGTGCAAGCCGGGCGTGGGCCCGTGGCTGCGAGGCGCGATCAGCTTCTCGCCGTCGCTGGACTACATGGAGCGCGCGTACGACGACGCGAAGTACGGCCGCCCGTCCGCGCGCCCCTACATCGACTGCATCATGCCGACATTGGTCGACCCCACCATGGCGCCGCCCGGCAAGCACGTCATGAGCTGCTTCGTGCAGTACGCCCCCTATCACCTGGAGCACGGTCGAGCAGTGGGACGATGCGAAGCGCGAGGCATTCGGCCAGAACGTGATCGACACGTTGGAGGAGCGCTTCCCGAACATCCGCAGCCTGATCGAGGGCCATCAGTTCATCACGCCGAAAGACATCGAGGACATCACGGGCCTGAGCGAAGGCAACATCTTCGCGGGCGAGCTGAGCCTCGAACAGCTCTTCTTCAACCGGCCGGTGCCGGGGTGGTCTCGCTACGAGACCCCGGTGAAGGACCTGTGGATGTGCGGCTCGGCCACCCACCCCGGAGGCGGCATCATGGGCGCCCCCGGCATGATCGCGGCGCGCGAGTACCTGAAACAGCGCAAGCGGGGCCGGAGGGCGGCGTGAGCGCGCTCAAGCATCGAAGGGGTAGCGCATGAAGCGACCCGGACCGATGTCGTCATGATCGGCGCGCGGACACAACGGTCTGGTCGCCGCTTCCTACCTCGCCAAGGCCGGCCGGAAGGTCACCGTGTCGGAGGCCGCCTCCGAGGTCGGCGGTGTGCTGCGCAACACGACGGTGGCCGAGGGCTTCACGGCGCCCGGCATCACGCACACGGTGGGAAGGCTGCGTCCGTCGGTCGTCGAAGGACCTGAAGCTCGCGTCGTTCGGGTTCGAACCGATCACGCCGGATGTGCGCGCGTTCGCTCCGCAGCCCGACGGGTCGGCGGTGACGTTCTGGGGCGACCCCGAGCGCACGGCATCGGGCCTCCGCGAGCGGAACGCCCACGACGCCGACGCGTTCATCGAGTTCGACCAGAAGATGCGCGCGATCGCGAGCTTCCTGGCGTACATCAACGTGGCGACGCCGCCCGATGTCAAGTCGCCCTCGATCGCCGACGCGTTCATGGGTCTGAAGCTGGGCAAGGCCTTCCGCGATCTGGGTGCCAAGACCGGCCGCGAGGCGATCCGTGCGCTGCCCATGGCGGTCGCCGACCTGGTGCAGGAGGTCTTCGAGGACGAAGCGGTCCGCGGCCCCTCGCCACGCGCGGTGTGCTGTTCACGTCGATGGGCCCCTGGGCGACGGGCACCGCGGCGGTGTTCCTGAACGATTCCGCGGGCAACGACGGAGGAGCGGCCGGCACCGCGGTGTTCGCGCGCGGAGGCACGGGCGCGCTCGCGGCTGCGCTCGAGCAGGCAGCCCGCAGCGTCGGCGTCGACATCCGGACCGGCGCCAGGTCTCGGCGATCCGATCGAAGGACGGCCGCGTCCTGGGCGTGACCCTGGCCGACGGCACCGAGATCGACGCTCGGTTGGTCGTGTCGGGCGCCGACCCCAAGCGCACGCTGCGCCTGTGCGACCCGGTGGAGCTGAACCCCTACGAGGTCTGGCGCACCGAGAACATCCGTCAGCCGGGCGCCACGGCGAAGATCGACCTGGCGCTGTCGGGGCTGCCCACGTTCAACGGGGCCGACGACCCTTCGGCGCTGCAGGGCCGCATCGTGGTCGGGCTCTCGATCGATCACGTCGAGAAGGCGATGGACGCCCACAAGTACGGGCACGTCGCCGAGGACCCGGTGCTCGAAGCCACGATCCCGTCGTTGGCCGACCCGTCGCTGGCACCCGAGGGCAAGCACGTCATGTCGATCCTGTTCCAGGCGGCACCTCGGCATCTGCGCGAAGGCTCGTGGTCAGAGGAGCGTGACCGGCTCGCCGATATCGCCGTGAAATCCATGGAGCGGTTCGCGCCCGGTCTCGGCGAGCTGGTCGAAGCTCGTCAGGTCATCACGCCCGAGGACATGGAGAACGACTACGGCCTCACGGGCGGGCACGTCTATCACGCCGAGCCCGGCCTCGATCAGTTCTTCGCGTGGCGTCCGCTGAACGGCGAGGCGCGCTACCAGCTGCAGATCGAAGGGCCTCTACCTGGCCGGCTCGGGCGCACACCCCGGTGGAGGCGTCACCGGCGGACCCGGCGCCAACGCCGCGCGGCAGATCCTGTCCGACACCAAGTAGCTCCGGTCGTGCGCTGGCCACGGATAGGGTCGAGTGTGATGGATGCGTCCGTTGCCGCAGATCACGACGCTGGCCGACTGGCGCCGGCAGGTGTCCGAGCTCTACGCCGAGGTGCCGCGCCGACGTCGATCCTGAGCAGGGCTGGGCACGGTGGTGTGACGTGCGTCGCGAGCTCTTCACCCAGCACCCTCAGTCGCCGATCCCTCCCGAGCGAACGTGCCGGGCTTCGGCGGCCCGTTCGTGTTCGACTACGACCCGCGTGCCCGGGTGACCGCGGAACTGATCCCGCTCGAGCGGTGACGCGGGTGCCGGTGGGCGCCAGCGACGGCGACACCATGTCGATGGTGCGGTTCGCCGAAGCCCGGTTCGAGCTCTTCGGCGAGCCCGCATCGCTGCAGGCCTTCTGGCTCGACCAGTACGGGGGAGGCATCTACCTGTCGTTCCGGGACGCGAACAGCGGCGACACGACATACGGCGGCGGTCGCTACCTGTTGGACACCGTCAAGGGTGCCGACCTGGGAGCGGTCGGCGACCGGCTGATCCTGGACTTCAACTTCGCCTACCAGCCATCGTGCTCATACGACCCGCGGTGGTCGTGCCCGCTGCCGCCGCCGGAGAACACGCTCGAGGTCGCGGTCCCGGTGGGGGAGCGACTGGGCTAGGATGCGGCCTTCCGCCGGGGGTGCTTCGTGACCACGATGATCTCGCTGCAACAGATCGAGAAGCGCTACCCGGGCGCGTCCGCAGCTGCCGTCGCGAGCCTCAGCCTGGACATCGAGGATGGCGAGACCGTCGCATTGGTCGGGCCGTCGGGCTGCGGCAAGACCACGACCCTGAAGATGATCAACCGGCTGATCGAGCCGACGGGCGGCTCGTTGCTGCTGGACGGCACCGACGTGCTGCACGCGCGACCCGGTCGAGCTTCGCCGCGGCATCGGCTACGTGATCCAGCACACCGGTCTGATGCCGCACCGCACGATCCGCCAGAACATGACCACCGTGCCGTCGTTGCTGGGCTGGGAGGACGCGCGCGCCGCCGAGCGCGTCGACGAGCTCACCGAGATCTTCGACCTGGATCCGGAGTTGCTCGATCGCTATCCCGCGGAGCTGTCGGGTGGTCAGCGCCAGCGGGTCGGCGTGGCGCGGGCGCTGGCCGCCGATCCGCCCGTGATGCTCATGGACGAGCCGTTCGCGGCGGTGGATCCGATCGTTCGCGCCAGGCTCCAGGACCAGTTCCTGGACATCCAGGCGAGCTTGAAGAAGACGATCGTGTTCGTCACCCACGACATCGACGAAGCGATCAAGCTCTCCGACCGCATCGCGATCCTGAACGTGGGCGCCGTGCTCGAGCAGTTCGCGCCCGCCGAGGAGATCCTGCGTGATCCGGCCAACGACTTCGTGCGCGAGTTCGTCGGCGCCGAGCGCGGCCTGAAGCGGCTCGCCCTGATCAAGGTCGGCGACATCGAGGTGGAGGATGGCCCGGTCGTGTCCCCGGCCGCGACCGCCGAGCAGGCGCGGGCCGCGATCGAGCCGGGCGGGTTCGATTTCGTCAGCGTCGTGGACGATGGCGAGCTGCTCGGCTGGGTGGACCGCGACATGCTGGAGGGCGCGACCACCGTCGCGGACGCGACCCCGCAGCCGTTCAGCGCCTACGTCACGGCCCACGACTCGCTGCGTCAGGCGTTGGATTCGATCGTGACGTCGCGGACCGGCGTCGCGGTGGTGGCGTCCTCGGGCCAGCGATATCAGGGGATCTTGACCTTGGAGCGCATCTCGAAGGAGATCAGTCTCGTGACCGCAGGAGGTCTCGGCGCGGCGTCGGCGCAGAGCGACACCCAGCCGTTGGTGCGGTGGAGCTGGATCGCCGACAACCTGGACGAGATCGCCTCGCGAGGGTTCCAGCATGTGTGGCTCACGTTCGTGTCGGTGCGTGGTCGCGCTGGTGATCGCGTTCCCGCTCGCGATCGTGGCTTCACGCCGCCGGTGGGTGATCGCGCCCGTCACCTGGATCTCGAGCGTCTTCTACACGATCCCCGCGCTGGCTGCGATCGCGCTGTTGATCCCGATCACGGGGCTCTCACTCACGACGGTGGCGATCCCCTTGATCACCTACAACCTGTTGATCCTGTTCCGGAACACGCTCGCCGGGCTGGACTGCGGTCGACCGGGACGTGAAGGAGGCAGCCGTAGGCATGGGCTTGAGCTCGCGCCAGCTGTTGTGGAGCGTGGAGGTGCCGCTCGCGATGCCGGTGATCATCGCGGGCGTGCGCATCGCCACCGTCTCCTCGATCGGACTCATCACGATCGCGGCCCTGATCGGCCGGGGCGGCTTCGGACAGTTCATCCTCGACGGCCTCAACACCTTCTTCTGGACGCCGCTGATGGTCGGGCGTGGTGCTGTCGGTGGTCTTGGCGCTGCTGGCGGACCTGCTGCTCCTGGGGCTGCAGCGACCGGCGACGCCCTGGACGAAGGCGGCCGGGACCCGGGCGGTGGGCACGTGAACGTGTTCGTGGACGGGCTCCAGTGGCTGGTCGGCCTCTGAGCACTGGTCGGGGTCCGACGGCATCCCGATCCGGGTGTGGGAGCACGTGCAGGTGTCGCTGATCTCGCTGGTCGTGGCCGCGGCGATCGCGATCCCGCTGGGGCTGTTGATCGGACACACCCGCCGGGGCCAGTTCGCCACGGTGCAGATCGCCAACATCGGCCGATCCATCCCGTCATTCGCGATCCTGTCGATCGCGTTCCTGATCGCGGTCAAGCTGTGGCCCGCGACCGGCGTTCGGTTTTCCGCCGGTCGTGCTGGCGCTCACCCTGCTGGGGATCCCGGTGATCCTGATCAACACGTACGTGGGCATCCAGCAGGTAGATCCCGACACGGTGGAGGCCGCCAGAGGCATGGGCATGAGCGGAACGCCAGATCCTGCTCCACATCGAGGTGCCGCTCGCGGCGACGCTGATCTTCACCGGGCTCCGCTTGGCCGGGGTCCAGATCGTCGCGACCGCGGGGCTCTGGGCGCTCACCGCCGGCGGTGGGCTGGGGCGGTACATCGTGGACGGGTTCGCGCTGCGTGAGAGACGAGCGGATCGTGGCGGGCGCGATCTTGATCGCGCTGCTCGCGATCGCGATCGACCTCGCATTCGGCCTCCTGACCAGGCTCTTCTCACCGAAGCTCACGTCCGGACGTGGCCGGGTCACCCCCAAGCCGGCCCTGGATCCCTATCGGCCGGCGGAGCCGTCGATCGGGGGTTGATCCGGCCCTCGACGGCCGGGTCGCATTGGGTGGCACGGAAGAAGACGCCCTTGATAGGGTCACGGTTCACGTCCTGCGGGGGAGATGGACGCCCCACGAGATCCGATCGGAGGGAGACCCATGCGGAACCGCCGCATGTACGTCCTCGGGGCGAGCCTGCTGGCGTTGGCGCTCTTCGCGTCCGCGTGCAGCGACTCGGGTGGGGACGACACTGGAGGTGAAGCAACCGACACGGTTTCGGCCGCCCCCAAGGGCGAGCTCACCGTTGGCGTGTCTGGTGCGTTCACCGAGGCCCAGCTGGTCGCCGAGATGTATGCCCAGGTGCTGGAGGCCGATGGCTATACGGTCAACCGTGAGCTCGAGCTGGCCGCCCGCGATGTCAGCGACGCAGCCCTGGAGTCGGGCGAGATCGATCTGAAGCCGGAGTACACGGGGTTCGAGCTGGGATTCTGGGACCCGAAGGCGAAAGCGAACGGCGAGCCGCAGGAGGTTGCCGATGCGCTGGCGGCGGCCGCCACCGAGCGAGGCTTCGTGACGTACGCCTTCTCGCCGGCCAACAGCACGAACGTCTTCGTGACGCTGGAGGAAACCGCGACCGCGAACAACCTCACGGATCTCAGCAGCGTGGCGGCGGTGGCTCCAGATCTGGTCCTGGGCGCGCCCGCCGAGTGTCCCGAGCAGCCGTTCTGCATCCCCGGTCTGAAGGAGACCTACGGGATCGAGTTCGGCGAGGTGAGGCCGCTCGACCAGGGAGGCAAGAAGACGGTCGCCGCCATCGACAGCGGCACCGTCGATGTCGCCGAGCTCTTCTCGCTCGATCCGGTGATCGGTCAGAAGGGCTACTTCGTGCTGGAAGACGACCTGAACCTCCAGGCGAACGGCAACTTCGTGCCGCTGGTGCGCGAGGATGCCGCGAGCGCTGAGCTCGGCACGCTGCTCGACGGCGTGACCACCGCGCTCACCGACGAGAACATGAACGAGATGGTGGGTCAGGTCGACCTGGAGCAACGCGACCTGGCCGAGGTCGTCACCGAGTTCCTGACCGGCGAAGGTCTCGTCTGAGTCGAAGGTTCGGTGTGGGGCGGGCCTCGTGCCCGCCCCACACTACGAAGGGCAGGGACCGACCGTCGCCTCGACGCCGAGATGGTCCGAGCCCGGCAGCTCGAACGTCTCCGCATCCACCGCGCACCACTCCACGGGCACGAAGAGGTGATCGATCCGCAGGGACAGCTGCCGCCAGAACCCGTATCGATAGGTGCTGGCGGCCCACCAACCCGTCCGCATCGCGTCGTGCAACGAGCTCGTGATGACGCGGTAGCCGGAAGAGCGGTCCGACAGGTTCAGGTCGCCGGCCATGATCACGGGATCGGTTTCGGCTTCGATCGCGGCGAGCAGCCGCTCGATCGTCTGGAGCTGCTCGGGGAACGTGGTCTGGTGCAGCGGGTTCTGCAGGTGCACCGCGTAGACCACGAAGCGGAGCCCGTCCGCATCGATCGCGAATCGCGCGATGCGATCCGCGGGCAGCGGTGCGGGCGTCGGCAGCAACGAGACGGGCCAGCGCGACCAGACACCCTGCGCCGACGATCTCGCAGAGTACGGGATAGCGGCGGTCGGGGTCGCCCGACATGCTCCCGGCGAACCCAGGACCGATCTCCACCGCCACCATCACGTCCGCGCCTCGCGAGGCCATGGTCGTTGCGGCGCGGTCCGGCGACCGGTTGCCGGCGAGCACGTTGTTCGAGATGAGGGTGATGCCGGGCGCCGGCGCCTCGGTGCGAAGCGGCAGGCGAGGTTCCACGCTGGCGACCACGCACACCGCGAACACGGACGCGGCGGTGACGCCCGCCACCGTTCGCCCGAAGCCCAGCAACGCTCCGGCGACCAAGAAGGAGGCCAACCCCACGGCCGGAAGGGCCACCGCGACCAGGTCGGCCGGCCCGTCCGCTCCGCGCACCGCGAACCACAGCCACGGCAGGGCCGCCGGCACCAGACCCCACCGGGGGAAGCGGGAACGCGCTCGCACCGCGCGACCCTACCCGCGCCTGTGCCAATATCCCCGCCATGGGCGACGAACGTCACACGGATACCGCACCCGATTTCCGCATCGAACAGAGCGAGCTGCGCGTCGACGACGAGATGGCGGAATGGTCGACGCAGGACCTGCCCTACTACATCGAGAGCAGGGGTTCGTTCGAGAAGCTGCCCTGGGCGACCGACCCTGAAGCGATCGCTGCCGTCGGCGCCGACGCCGCGATCGTGGGCGTGCCGCTGGACGACGGTACCTCGGGCCGGCCGGGTGCCCGGTTCGGTCCGCGGGCGATCCGCAACGCCCCCACGGCCTGGTCGTCCACGGCGATGTGGTCGATCCAGCTGGACGTGGACCCGTTCGCACACCTCGTGGTGGTGGATGCCGGAGACGCGCCCGTGGTGCCGTCGCGTCTGGCTCGCGGGCTCCGGGTCACCCACGAGAAGGTCTGGAGCGTCGCCGGCACCGGGGCGATCCCGCTGGTGCTGGGCGGCGACCATTCCATCACCTACCCGAGCGCGGCGGCGGTCGCGCGGCATCGCTGGCCCTCCAAGGTCGGCGTCGTGCACTTCGACGCGCACGCCGACACCGGCAACGAGGTGTATGGCTCGCTCGTCTCTCACGGCACGCCGATGCGCCGCCTGATCGAGGAGGGATGGGTCGATGGACGCAACTTCATCCAGGTGGGCTTGCGGGGCTACTGGCCCGAGAAGGAGACCTGGGACTGGATGCGCGAGCATGACCTCCGCTGGCACACGATGGTCGAGATCGAGGAGCGGGGGAGCGAGGCCATCATCGCGGACGCGATCGCCGAGGCGCTGGACGGACCGGACTGCATCTACCTCTCGATCGACATCGACGTCGCCGATCCGGCAGGTAGCCCCTGGCACCGGCACGCCGGAGCCAGGTGGCATGTCGGCCCGCGAGCTGCTGCGCGCCGTCCGTCAGATCGTGGGCGCCGTGGACCTGGCCGGCATGGACGTGGTGGAGGTCTCGCCCCCTTACGACCAGTCCGAGCTCACGGCCATGCTCGCCCATCGCTGCGTCATGGAAGCCATCAGCGCCCTCGCGAAGGAACGAGCGGTATGAGCGAGGGCCACGCCGGCGAGATCGCCGACAACCGGAAGCTCTGGGATGCCTGGACCGCGATCCACACCACGGGCGAGTTCTACGACGTGCAACGGTTCCGCGACGATCGCGGCGACATCCGTATCGAGCCATGGGAGCGAGACGAGGTCGGCGACGTCGGCGGCAAGTCCTTGCTCCATGTGCAGTGCCACTTCGGGCTCGACACCTTGTCCTGGGCACGGCTCGGCGCCTCGCACGTCACCGGGGTCGACTTCTCCGAGCCGGCGATCGCGTTCGCGAACGAGTTGGCGGTCGAGACCGGCCTGGATGACCGATCGCGGTTCCTGATCTCGGACGTGTACGACCTGCCCGGACCGCTGGAGGGCGAGACGTTCGACATCGTCTACACGGGGCGCGGCGCGCTGGGCTGGCTGCCCGACCTGGCGCCCTGGGCCCGCATGGTCGCCGGCTTCGTGAGGCCCGGCGGCATCTTCTACATCCACGAAGGCCACCCCGTGATGTGGGCGATCGACGACGATCAGATCGAGCCCAACGGCCTGCACTTGGCCTACGACTACTGGGGTGGAGAGACGCTCTCCTTCCCGGTCGAGGGCTCCTACGCCGATCCGACGGCGAACGTCGACGCCGAGATCGAGCATGGCTGGAACCATTCCCTGGGCGAGATCGTCACGCTCCTCGCCTCCAATGGCCTCCGGATCGAGCTGCTCGATGAGAAGCGGGTGGTCGACTGGCCCGTTCCCTTCCTCACCCAGGTGCCGGGTGGCCACTACGGGTTCCCGAGCGAGCAACACGGCACGATCCCGCTCATGTACTCGTTGCGCGCGCGGAAGGCCTGAACGCTCAAGCCAGCGCGAGGCAGTGTCGAAGCCTCGAACGTGATCGAGCCCGCGTCCGTGATGGGCGAGGCGACGCATGCGTTCCGCCGGCTGGTGAGCAACGTCGAGCGCGTCATCGCCGGCAACACCGAGGCGGTCACCACCGCAGCCATGTGCTTGCTGGCTGACGGCAATCTGCTCTTGGAAGGTGTGCCGGGCGTCGGCAAGACGACGCTGGCGCGGGCGCTGGCGCGTTCGATCGGCGGGGAGTTCACTGCGTATCCAGGCCACACCCGACCTGTTGCCTAGCGACCTCACCGGCATCAGCGTCTACGATCAGGCGAACGGGGAGTTCCGGTTCGTGCCGGGACCGGTGTTCGCCAACGTCGTGCTGGTCGATGAGATCAACCGAACCACTCCGCGAACCCAGTCAGCGTTGCTCGAGCCCATGGAAGAGCGGCAGGTGACGGTCGAGGGGATCACCTACCGATTGCCGACCCCGTACGTCGTGATCGCGACCGAGAACCCGGTGGAGCATCACGGGACGTATCCACTGCCCGAGGGCCAGCTCGACCGGTTCGCGATGACGGTGCAGGTCGGCTACCCCCAGGGCGCGACGGCCGGGGACATCGTTCGCCGCCAGCTGCAGTCGCATCCGATGGACGAGCTGCAGGCGGTGCTCACTCCCGAGGAAGTGCTCAGCGCCCAGCGCAGGGTCCGCGAGGTGCACGTGGACGACGCGATCGTCGAGTACGTGGTGCGACATCGTCGCCGCCACCCGAGAAGCCCCCGAGGTGGCGTTGGGGGCTTCGCCCCGTGCCACCGTCGCCCTGACGCGGTGCGCGCAGGCGCGAGCGGTGACCGAGACCGCGACTTCGTCCTGCCCGACGACGTGAAGGCGCTGGCGCCCGCGGTGCTCGCGCACCGGTTGATCCCGCGTCAGGCGCGCGCCGGCGCGGAGGTGGGGCGCCGGCGTCGTGGGCCGCATCGTGGACGAGGTCGTCGTGCCGCTGCACGCGGGCGGCTGACGTGCCTCGCCTGCGCAAGCGGGCGGCGACGCTCTGCTGATCGGCTCGGCGGTGCTGTTCTTCCTTGCGACCAACGTCCAAGCGGGGTGGCTCTACGTCCTCTCGGCGCTGCTGCTGGGCACCGTGGTCGCCGGGTGGGTGATCCCGATCGGTGGTCTCCGCGGACTGGACGTCGTCCGTGACGCACCCGAGCGCGTGCATCAGGGCGGCGAGGCGTTGGTCGAGTTGACCGTCTCCAACGGCGGTCGAGGGACCCGGCGAGGGGTGCTCGTGCACGATCCGCATCTCGAGCCCGTCAACATCTGGCTCGGTCGCGTCGAAGCAGGTGAGCGGGTCGCGATCACGACGATCCGCACGGCGACACGCCGGGGGCTGCACGACGGAGCGCAGGCACGCCTGCGTACCAGTGCGCCGTTCGGAGTGGCGGAACGACGGCGCTCCGTCGAGGTCGCCTCGTCGACGCTCGTGCTTCCCACCGTTGTGCCCTTGGGCCAGCTTCCGTTCATCGAGCCCGCGTTCACCACCGACCATGCGATCCATTCGGCGCCGCGCCGCGGCCAGGGACCCGAGTACCTGGGGATCCGCGAGTACCGATCTGGCGACAGCATGCGCCACGTGCATTGGCCCTCGACGGCTCGGACCGGTGCGGTCATGGTCCGGGAGTTCGAACAGGAACAGACACGCCGGCTGGCCCTGGTCGTGGATGCCTCTTTGGACGATGGAGACGCGTGGACGCCCTTGGATCGGGTGTGTTGCGTCGCCGCGTCCATCGCGTCCGCGACGCTCGCGCAGGGCAACGGCGCGCGGCTGGTCACGCCGGCGGACGTTGACGACCCGCGGGTGGACTCGGATGTGGCCGACGTGTTGTCCCGCGCGGCCGAGGACGAGATCCTCGAACGACTCGCCCTGCTGCGACCGGGCGGTGGCCCCTTCCCAGCCGTCGTGGCCTCGCTGGGGGATTCGCCCGAGCTTCGGGGGGTCGAAACCGCGGTGCTGGTCTTCCCGACGTGGCGCGAGAACGATGGGGAAACCCTGCCGCCGGCGGTGGCGCGGCTCGTGGAACGGATCAGGCGGGTCGTGGCCGTGCCCGTCGTCGTCCGCCCCGGAAGTGTCCGGCCTGGTGTGCTCGACGACGCGGGCCTTGCCGGGCTGGAGCAGCGGCTGCGCGCTGCGGGCGCTGCGGTCCACACCTGGCATGCAGGACCGGGACCTCGCAGACCGTCCTGAGCGAGAGGCCGGCGTCCCGATGATAGGCCGCATCACCCGGCCGCCCCGCCGCCGTGGAAGACTCGATCGCGATCCGATGCGTCGTGGCGGCCGCGGTCGAGATCGCGATCCTCGCGGTCGTGACCCAGCCCGAGGCGGTCGCAGCCCGCTCACGGCGGTGGCCGCGGTGATCCTGGCCCCCGCCGGCTACCTGTTCTCCTACCACCGCCGGGGCCACTCCAACGTGCTCCTCAAGGTGTTCGTGTCCGTCGCGCTCCTGGCGGCACTGGGTCAGTTCATGGCGTCCGCTCGTTCGGCGACGACCGTGGACCAGGCTCGCATCCCGCTCGCGTCGTTGTTCCTGTGGGTGCAGGTGTTGCACGCGTTCGACGTGCCGCGGCGGCGGGACCTGGCGTTCTCCATGGTCTCGAGCATGATCTTGATGGCCGAAGCGGGAGCGCTGTCGTTGTCATCGTCCTTCCTGGTCTTCCTGGTGCCGTGGATGGGCATGGGGGGCGCGTGGCTGTCCCTGTCCTCGCGCCCTCGCTCCGACCAGGTGACCACGCCGATCTCGATGCATCGGCTGATGCCCGGTGCCGGGGATCGGCGCCTGGCTCCCGGCGACCTCTGTCCTGATGTCGGCCGCGGTCGCGGTCCTGGCGGCGACAACGGTCTTCCTCGCGATGCCGCGACTGCCGGGCACCGATCGTGCGCACGCCGCCGTTCTCGCTGGCCGGGCAGGCCTCGGAGCTGGCGGCCTTCGACGGCGGCGTCCAGAATCCGGCTCTGGCCGATCCCGGCGACGGCGTCGTGGACTTCAGCGCCGGTGGGTATCCGGGGTTCAGCGACGTCGTCGACCTACGGGCGCGCGGGCAGCTCTCCGACGAGATGGTGTTCCGAGTGCGCGCGCAACAGGCCGCGTTGTGGCGCGCGGAGGTGTTCGACACCTACGACGGCGTCCACCTGGACGATCGGCGACGATCGGACCGTGAGCCTGCGAGGCCACCGGCGACGGTCTCCTGCAGGTGCCCGTTCGGCATCCGTGAGCGCAACATGGCCGCTGACCGACGCCGACGTCCGGATGATCCAGACCTTCTACATCGAGGTGGCACAACCCAACGTGTTGTTCGGCGCCAGTTCGGTCGACCAGGTCTACTTCCCCGCGGGCGGGCTCAGGGTCGATGGGGCCGGGTTCCATCAGGACGCCGATCCTGCTGGACGAGGGGCTCATCTACTCCGTCGAGTCGCAGCTTCCCGTCCTGGACCTGCGCTCGCTGGCGCGGCCGAAGGGCCGGTCCCCGAGCGAGCTGTCGCCGTACCTGCAGCTGCCGACCGGGTTGCCCGACGCGCGTCGGAGGGCTCGCTCGCACGATCACCGCGTCGGCGCGCTCCACGCACGCACAGCGTGATGGCCGTCCAGGCGTGGCTCCAGGCCAACACGCGCTACAACCTGGACGTGCCTCGCGACCCCGAGGGCGTCGACTCGGTCGATCATTTCCTGTTCGAGACTCGGGAGGGCTACTGCGAGCAGATCGCCTCGTCGATGGCCGATCCTGCTGCGCACCCTGGGCGTGCCCACCACGGCTGGTCACCGGCTACGGCCCGGGGGAGCGCAACCCGTTCACCGGCTACTTCGAGGTGAAGCAGTCCGACGCGCACGCGTGGCTCGAGGTCTGGTATCCCGGCGTCGGGTGGGTGCAGTACGACCCCACGTTCGGGGTGCCCAGGCCACGGCCGTGCTTCGCCAGCCGGTTCATGGCGGGACCGGTGTTCGCCGCGGTGGGCCGCTTCGTCGCTCGAGTGCGTCCCCGAGCCCGTGAAGCACGCGGTCGGCAGCGCGGTGCAGGCGGTCGGGGCGGCGCGGTGGCGTTCGCCGTGCCGCATCTGGCCCTGGGTGATGCTGCTGGCGGCGTTGGTCGCGACGATCGTCTGGGGCCGGCGCCGGCGCCGGACCGTCGACACGAAGTGCTCGGCGTCCGATCGATCGGGGAGGCCGCCTTCGTCGAGCTGGTCGATGCGCTGACGCCGGCCGGGCACGCGCGCGAGCCCAGCGAGACCGCCGCCGAGTTCCTGCGAGGGCGTCGAGGCCGACCCCGCGCTCGCCGCCGACGTGGTCGAGGCCGCCGAGCTCGTCGTGCGAACCTACGAACGGGAACGGTTCGCCCGCCCGGATGACAAGCCCAGCGAGGCCGAAACGCTGCGTGCCCGTGCCGCCGCGGCGCAGGTCCGGCATCTGGTCGGCCGGCACTAGTCTGGAACGGACTACCCTCGACGGGCCGCGGTCGACGCCGCCGCGGTACCGTGTCGCCATGTGCAGAAGCATCAAGACCCTCCGCGACGCCGAGGAACCGGCGACCGACCGAGGACATCGAGGCGGCCGCGCTCCAGTACGTCCGCAAGATCAGCGGCTACCGCGCACCGTCGCGCAAGAACGAGGAAGCGTTCACGCGAGCGGTGGAGCAGGTGGCCGTGGCATCGAAGGCGTTGCTCGAGGCCGTGAGCCCCGCGGGCACGACCGCCTAGGGTGGACATCGCGTCGTTCCTTCGGACGTATCCACCGTTCGACCAGATCGACGACGACCACCTCGAGCGCTTGGTCCGCGCGACGCGGATCGAGTTCCACGGATCCGGGGACGTGATCCTGCGTCAGGGCGGCGAGCCGGCCGAGGCGATGTACGTCGTGCGCAAGGGGGCGGTGGAGCTCGACGACGACGAGCAGGTGATCGATCTGCTCGCGGAGGGGGAGATCTTCGGGCACACGTCGATGCTCTCGGACATGAGCCCGTCGTTCACCTGCCGGGCGCACGAGGACACGATCCTGTACCTGATCGCGCCCGAGGAGGCTCAGCTGCTGCTCGGGACGCACTCGGGCCTGGCCTTCCTGTCGTCGAGCCTGCGCCGGCGGCTCGTGCGGGCGCTCGACGGTCTCAACCCGCAGACCGCCGATCCGTGGCAGACCCCGGTCGGTGCGTTGGTGCGCCGGCCGCCCGTGGGGCTGTCGAGCCGATCGACCGTGCGGGAGGCCGCCGAGGTGATGACCCGCGAGCGCGTGTCGTCGCTGTCTGATCGACGGCGACGGTTCCTACGGCATCGTGACCGACCGCGATCTTCGATCTCGCGTGCTGTCGGCCGGACTCAGCACCGACACCGTCGTGGCCGACGTCATGAGCCACCCGGTCGTGACGGTGCCGCACGACCTCATGGTGGCCGAGGTCACGGCCCTGATGCTCGAACGCGGCATGCACCATGTGCCCGTCACCGACCGCGCTGGCGCGATCCTGGGCGTCGTGACCGAGGTCGACCTGATGGCGCTGGAGTTGAAGGCCCCCTTCCGGCTGAAGGCCGACGTCGAGCGGGCCACTACGCCGAACGAGGTCGTCGCCGTGGGTGCCCGGCTGCCCGAGGCGCTGGGCACCCTGGTCGACGCCAACGCGGATCCGGTCGATGCTGGGCACGTGTCGTGGCGGTCATCGTGGACGCGCTGACCCGCCGCCTGCTCGAGCTGGGCATCAGGGAGTTCGGCGATCCGCCGTGCGCGTGGTCATGGCTCGCGCTCGGCAGCGAGGCCCGGCAGGAGCAGGCGTCTGCTGACCGACCAGGACAACGCGCTGGTGATCGAACCGGGCCGCGAGCTCGTTCGAGTCGGTCGATCCCTACTTCGAGCGGCTCGCGGACTTCGTCAACCTGCACCTGGAGCGCAGCGGCATCCCGCGGTGCAAAGCGGGGGTGATCGCGTCCAACGCCGAGTGGCGCCACACGCCCGATCGAGTGGGAGGAACGGTTCCGGCGGTGGATGGGGGAGGGCACTTGGGTCGCGGGCGCCATGATCGCGATCACGTTCGACTACCGGGCGGTGGCGGGTCCGCTCGAGATCGAGCCCGTGTTCGACCGGCTTGATCCGGACCGCGGGGAGCCAGGAGCGCTTCATCAAGCGCCTCGGGCAAGACCGCGCTCGAGACCCGCCCGCCGACCGGGTTCGTGCGCGACACGGTGATCCACCGCGGTTCGGACGCGACCGCGGCGCTCGACATCAAGCAGGGGGGCATCACGCCTCATCACGAACCTCGCCCGCACCTACTCGCTGATGAGCGGCCTGTCGGAGAACCGGACGCTCCGGCGTCTGCACGCGGCGGCCGCGACCGGCCGCCTCTCGGACGAGATGGTGCACGGGCTCGAAGAAGCGTTCCGGTTGCTCTGGCAGACCCGACTCGAGCACCAGGTGCAGCTCGTGCGAGCCGGCAGCCGGCCCGACGACCAGGTCGATCCCACCACGCTCGGCCCGCTGGCCCGCCAGGGCCTCAAGGACTCGTTCCGGATCATCGACGCCGCCCAGGAACGGATGGCCAACGTGCTCGGTCTCGGCCGGTGAGCGTCCTGATGCCGCCGGCGGAGCCGGGCAGGCATCGCTACACCGAGGCGTGGCGCACAGTCGAGCTCGTCGAGCCTGGATTTCGAGGCCACCGGACTGGACCTACGACGCGATCGGATCATCTCGTTCGGCACGGTGCCGATCCGCGGGGGCGGGGTGGAGCTGGCCGATTCGGTCTATCAGCTCGTCGATCCGGAGGGGGTCGCACCGTCTCCGGAGTCGATCACGGTGCACGGCCTCCGGGCGGTCGACCTGCATGGGGCGCCCTCGGTGCAGATGGCCCAGGCGTCCCTGCGCCGGTCGATCGATCATCGTTTCCTGGTGACGTGGTGGGCGCCGGTGGAAGCAGCCTTCCTGGACGTGCTGTTCGGCGGCGGACGTCAGGCCTGGTTGCGCCGGGCGATCGACGTCCGGGATCTGGTGCTGGGGCTCGAGGGACGGTCCGCGGAGACACTCACCCTGGGCCAAGCGGCGGAGCGCTACGGCGTTCCGGTCGCGAGCCCGCACAACGCGTTCGACGACGCCTTGGTGACGGCGCAGCTGTTCCTGGTCACCGCGACGAAGCTGGGGAGGCGGGCGCGCTCGGTCAGGGACATGCAGCGGGTGCGGCCTCGGCGGCTTAGGACCTCGAGCCTGTTCGGCCGGCGGTAGTGTCGCGGCGCTGCTTCGGGCGGGGTGGGCCCGGGACGATCTCCACCTCGATACCGGCACGACCCAGCGCGCGAGCCACATCTGCGGCCACGTCGCCTTCGATCGCGCGGCGGCCCTTGGACTTCTCGCGACCCTCGATCACGACCATCCGGACGCCGCGGGCGCGGGCCACCCGGACGATCGTCTTGGACGGCCGGCGGGTCTGGGCGATCTGGCTGTCGGCTTCGAAGCCGTCGCGCTCCAGCCGGTCGATCGCCTGGTGCATCAATCCCAAACGCTGCTGGATCTCCTCGCGCGTGGGCACCAGGCCCGGCATGGGCAGCCCGTACTTCGTGCCGTAGATGCGCGCGATCGTGAGCACGGCGACCGGTTCGGATCCGGCGAGGGCGGCCGCTCGCGCGACCGCCCTCGATCCGAACCCTCGTTCACCATCGGAGGCAAGGAGCACCCCCGCAGGAGCCGTCGGCTGACGGTCCCACTTCTTCTTCTTGAACAGGATGCTCACGAGCCGGTGCCGGCCTCCTCCTTGCTGGCCGAGTCCGCGGACACGCGGTGGTAGAAGTCCGTGCCGAGCCGCTTGTTCTCCATCTGGCGCCACCAGTAGAGCGGGAACCACAACGCGAGCAGCGCCAGCCCGATGAAGAACAGGATGCGCTTGTCGGCCGCCACTTGGTAGTCGGCGGCGAAGTAGCCGCCATAGGCCCAGCAGAACAGGAAGACCACGCCGATCACCAGCGCGAGCGGAGCAGCCCACGCACCCAGCCGGAACGGCCGCGGCGCCTCCGGCTGCTTGACCCGATAGAGCCAGTAGCCCACGAGCGAGAGCGAGACGGCGAACAGGTAGCCAACGTTGGAGAAGATGTAGATGTCCAACGGGTTGCCGATGAACAGCAGCAGCAGCGAGCACACCAGGTTGAACCCCATGGCCACGCTGGGCACGCCGTGCCGGTTGACCCGGCCCAGGACCCGCGGCAGGATACCGTCGCGCGAGTTCTGGAAGAGTCGGTCACAGGATGTGTTCGTGCTACGGAACGCTACCCTGTCCTCGATGCACAGGCGGTCCGCGCCCGGCGCTCGATGCGCGTACGATCGGCGCGCGGACCCCCGGCGGAGGCGGTCCGGCGATGCTGCGCCTGGGCGCGGAGGGGAGGGGGAAGGGTGACCAGCGATCTCGAAGGGTTCGTGTCTCAGCCAGGCCGTGCCGAGGCCGTCGATGCCGTGCAGCGCCAGATCGTGGACAGCGGCGTCGAGTACATGTACTACCAGTTCGTCTCGGTCACCGGACGAATCATGGGCAAGGGCATCCCCGCCGCCCACTGGGAGCGCATCGCCGGCGCCGGCTTCCAGCTCGTCTACGGATCCACCGCCAACCTGTTCACCGACCGCCACGGCAACTACATCGGCTACGGCCCCGAAGCACGCGAGCTGGTCGGCATCGCCGAGCCCGAGACCTTCAACGTGCTGCCGTGGGACCCGAAGACGGCGCGTGTGTGGTGCACGCTGTTCCGTGGCCGAGAGGAAGAGGTGGACGGCGGGGCGTTCCTCACGTCGGACTGCCGCGGCAACCTGAAGCGCATCCACGCGAAGTTCACCGAGGACACGGGACTGCACCTCCGCGCGGGGACCGAGCCCGAGATGATGTGGCTGAAGGTCGACGCCGATGGCAAGCCCACGGTCGAGGGCAAGACCAAGCCGTACTGCTACCACATCGACCAGTTCTCCGAGCTGCAGCCGCTGATCCACCGGGTGATGGAGTACGGGCGGGCCATGGACCTGGACATGATCCAGGGCGACCACGAGGACGCGCCCGGTCAGCTCGAGCTGAACTTCATGTTCGACCACGCCGACAAGACGGCCGACCGGCTCACCACCTACCGGCAGATCTGCCGCCAGGTGGGACGGGAGCTGGGCGCCTTCGCGTGCTTCATGCCGAAGCCGTTCATGGGCGTGTCAGCCAACGGCTGTCACCACAACATCTCGCTCTGGGAGGGCGACGAGAACAAGTTCATGCCCGAGGGCGACGATCCGCAGATGCCCGGGCAGATCGGGCTGTGGGCGATCGGCGGGATCATCAAGCACCTGCGGGCGCTCACGTGCCTGTCCTCGCCCACGGTCAACTCGTACCGGCGGCTGTGGGACGCGGGGTTCTGGGCGCCGATCTTCGCGGACTGGGGGTTCCAGAACCGCACGACCGGATTGCGGATCTCCGCGCCCGGCCGGTTCGAGTACCGGTCGGTGGACTCGTCGGTGAACCCCTACCTGTCGTTCGCGGGCCTGCTGCTCGCGATGCAGGACGGCATCGAGAACAAGATCGACCCCGGCGAGCCGGAGGAGCGCAACATCTACGAGGCGATCGCCGGCGGCAAGGACGTGGCGCGCATCCCCACCAGCCTGGGTGAGGCGCTCGACGCGCTCGAGGCCGACGACGTGGTCATGGGCGCGCTGCCCGGCGACATGGAGCGCGTGTTCATGCACTACAAGCGGGACGAGTGGGAGCGGTTCTTGGCGACCGTTTCCGATTGGGACGTCGAGGAGTACCTGGACATCCTGCCGTAGCGGCAGCGTGACCGGGCGAAAGGAGCCATGATCCCCATATGTGCGGCATCGCAGGCATCATCCATCGCGACACCGATTCCGACGTCGGGTCGGAGATGACCAACATGCTTCAGTCGATGAAGCACCGCGGGCCCGACTCCACCGGGTTCGCCCTGTTCGGGCCGCCGAGCGATCTGGTGGTGATCCGGTTCAAGCTGGCCGACGCGAACGACCCTCGCGACTTCGATTTCCGCGAGCGTCTGGAGCGCCACCGCCTGGAGGTCGAGTCGCGCCTGGGCAAGATCGGCGCCCACATCGACCGGGTCGAGACCGAGACCGAGTACGCCTACCGGGCGCTGGTGCGATACGACGGCGACCTGAAGGCGCTGGCCGACTACGTCGAGGACGTGCCCGGGCTGCGAGGTCCTGTCGCTCGGCCATTCGCTCGAGATCGTGAAGGACCTGGGCGATGCCGCCGAGGTCTCCACGATGTACGACCTGGAGTCGTTCCGGGGGACGCACGCGATCGGGCACTGCCGCATGGCGACCGAGTCCGACGTGGACATCTCGGGGGCTCACCCGTACTGGGCGTACCCGTTCTCCGACGTGGCGGTCGTGCACAACGGCCAGCTCACGAACTACTTCCAATGGAAGCGCCGGCTGGAGGCGTCCGGTCATCGGTTCCAATCCGAATGCGACTCCGAGATCATCGCCGTGTATCTGGCCGAGAGGATGTCCGACGGCGACTCGCTCGAGGACGCCATGAACAAGAGCCTCGACGAGCTCGACGGGGTGTTCACGTACATGGCCGTCACCGGCGATTCGCTGGGCGTGGCGAAGGACGAGATGGCGGCGAAGCCGTTGGTGCTGTACGAGTCCGACGAGCTGGTGGCCATGGCGTCGGAGGAGATCGCGATCCGCGCGGTGCTGGACCACGAGATCGATACCTACGACCCGTACGAAGGGCAGGTGCTGGTATGGAGCAGGTAGCCACCGGCGACGCGCCGCATCACCTACGACGCGCGTGGGCTCGCCGAGCCCGAACGCCGAGGCCTCCGAACGTCGCGCGGGTCGAGGACGGCAAGGCGGTGTTCGACGCCGCCGACCTGTCCACGCGCCTGATCAACCTGGAGCTGCGACGGCTGATCTACGAGGAGGGTATCGACGACGTCACCGTGCAGAACCCGGGCGCGAAGCACTCGATCGGCGTCGGCATCCTGAAACGGTGCCGCATCACCTTCGAGGGAAGCCTCGGCTACTTCGGCGTCGGGCTGATCGACGGGCCCGAGGTCACGATCACCGGCCGTGTCGGGTGGTCGGTGGCCGAGAACATGATGTCGGGCGTGGTCGTGATCGAGAAGGTCGCCGGCTCACTGGCCGGCGCGGCGATCCGCGGTGGCGACCTGGTCGTCAAGGGCAGCGTGGGCGCGCGAACCGGCATCGATCAGAAGGGCGGCACGATCATCGTGGGTGGCGACGCCGGCACGATGACCGCGTTCATGATGCAGCGCGGCCGCCAGATCATCTGCGGCGACGTCGGCCCGGGGCTGGGCGACTCCATGTACGACGGGGAGATCTACGTGGGCGGCACGGTCAAGTCCTTGGGCATCGACTGCGTCGAAGGCGAGATGACCGACGACGATCGGGCCATGATCGATCGCAAGTTCACGATGTACGGCATGGACCGGCCCGACAGCCTTCCGCAAGTTCGTGTGCGGCAAGGTGCTCTACAACTACGACAACCTCGAGCCTTCCGAGAAGAAGCTCGTGATCCACTGAGGGAGCGACGACATGGCTGAAGAGATCGACGTTTCCTCGAAGCGAGACGTGCTGGGGCGGAGTCCGATCTTCACCGAGGACGTCATCAACGACATCCACGTGAAGGCCGAGCTCGGGCGCTACCGCATGCGCGGGTTCTCGATGTTCAAGCCGATCCCGCACTGGGATCAGCTCATGTTCATGCCGGGCACGCTGACCCGGTTCGTGATCGAGGGCTACCGCGAGAAGTGCGAGACCAAGACGGTGCTGGGCGCGCGGTTCGCGAAGAACCCGCTCGAGCTCGACATCCCGATCTACATCACCGGCATGAGCTTCGGTGCGCTCTCGCTCGAGGCCAAGATGGCGCTCGCCAAGGGCGCCTCGATGGCGGGCACGGCCACCTGCTCCGGTGAAGGCGGCATGATCCCGCCCGAGCGCGACCTGTCGACGAAGTGGTTCTACCAGGTGATCCAGTCCCGCTACGGGTTCAACCCGCACCACCTGATGCTGGCCGACGCTATCGAGTTCTTCATCGGCCAGGGATGCAAGGTGGGCGTCGGCGGGCACCTCATGGGCCAGAAGGTCACCGAGCAGGTGGCCGAGATGCGGTCGCTGCCGGCCGGGATCGACCAGCGGTCGCCCGCCCGCCACCCGGATTGGCTGGGACCCGACGACCTGTCGCTGAAGATCCAGGAGATCCGTGAGGCGACCGACTACCAGGTGCCGATCCAGCTGAAGCTGGGCGCCGCCCGCGTGTACGACGACGTGCGCATGGCAGCGAAGTGCGGGCCCGACACGATCTACCTCGACGGCGCCGAAGGTTCCACCGGCGCGGGCCCGCACATCGCCGCCGAGGAAACCGGCATCCCGCTCATGGCGGCGATCCCCGAGGCCCGCCGGGCCCTGGAGGACGTGGGCCTCGCGGACGAGATCGACCTGATCGTGGCCGGCGGGATCCGCAACGGCGGCGATGTCGCGAAGTGCCTGGCGCTGGGCGCGAAGGCCGTCGCGATCGGCCATTCCGCGCTGATGGCGCTCAACTGCAACAAGGAGATCCCGGGGGTCACCGACTACGAGGGCACCGTCGGCGTGCCCGCGGGCCAGTGCTACCACTGTCACACGGGCCGGTGCCCGGTGGGCATCACCACCCAGGACCCCGAGCTGCGGAAGCGGCTCGAGGTCGAGTCCGCCGCCACCCGCGTCTACAACTTCCTGACCGCGATGACGATGGAGCTGCAGATGCTGGCCCGGGCGTGCGGCAAGACCAACGTGCACAGCCTGGAGCCCGAGGACCTGTGCGCGCTCACGGTGGAAGCCGCCGCGATGGCGAAGGTGCCGCTGGCCGGCACCGACTACATCCCCGGCGTGACCGAGCAGGAGACGCTGGACGAGATCAAGTCGATGATGCAGAAGTACCTGGCCGACACGGGCCAGATGCCGACCACCTAGGAGCCACGATGAGCGAACAGCATCTGAGCACGAAGATCGGGATCGACGCCGAGGAGCTGGCGGGCAAGCGCTTCGACTACCAGGAGGACATCTCGCTGCTGGACGACGTCGATCTGGACGAGCTGACGCCGGGCGACGACCTCAACTGGCTCGAGGACATCCACCTGCTCCAGGAGGACGGCGTCGCGGCGGTGTTCGACCGCAACTCCAACTCGTTCATCAAGATCCACTTCCCGATCCCGGAAGGGCGCGAGGACGAGATCGCTCGCAAGGTGCTCATGAAGCACTTGGTCTCGGGCAACTCCTACGGGATCCAGCTGAAGGCCAAGCACACGAAGTTCCCCCAGCCCGAGCTGGGCTCGTGGGTCGAAGGCTCACCCACCGTGGGCAGCCGACTACCACGCGCCCGTGCTCGAGGGCTGGGAGAAGCCCGCGGGCCACTGAGGCGCAGACGCAGGCGATCGCCGTGGACGTCTTGGTCCTGCAACACATCGCATGCGAGCCACCGGGCGTGTACGAGGACGTCCTGCTTGAGCGCGGTGCCCGGATCACGAGCGTGGAGCTCGACGAAGGTCAGGCCCTGCCCGTCGATGCTCGGTTCGACGCCATCGTGGCCATGGGCGGGCCGATGAGCGTGAACGACGAAGAGGAGCATCGATGGCTGGTCGCCGAGAAGCGGCTGATCGCCGATGCGACCCGCGCCGGCGCGCCGTTCTGGGGAGCGTGCCTCGGCGTGCAGCTGCTGGCCTCGGCGTTGGGAGCGCGCGTGTACGCGGGGTCGGCACCAGAGGTCGGCCTCCTGCCGGTGACGCTGACCGAGGCCGGGGAGACCGACCCGGTGACCGGCACGATCGGGCCCCAGGTCCTCACCCTGCAGTGGCACGGGGACACGTTCGATCTGCCCGACGGCGCCACCCTGCTGGCGTCCTCGCCCGCCTATCCCAATCAAGCGTTCCGGTACGCGAACGCGTACGGGGTCCAGTTCCACCTGGAGGTTTCGCAGGAGATGGCAGACGAGTGGAGCCGTGTGCCCGAGTACGGCGAGTACGCGGATCGAGTGCTGGGACCCGGGTCACTGCCCGGCCTCCTGGGCGAGGTCGCGGCGAACGCGCCCCGCATGCGCGAGCTCGGCCGCACGATGTTCGAAGCATGGATCGATGCGACCGTCGGTGCGCCGGCGTGAGCGGCGGTGACGGCCCGGCCCCTGGTGATGATCTCGGAGGGGTTCGCGGACTACGGCGACTACTACGGCGTCGGCGTACCCGCGGCCCGTGCTGGCCGCCGGGGGTTTCCCCGTCCTGCTTCCCTACCTCGAGGATCCGGCCGACCGGCGAGAGGCGATCGCGCGGGCCGACGGCCTGGTGCTGGCGGGCGGTCGCGACATCGATCCGGCGCGATACGGACGCCGCGAGCCTCACCCGGCCCAGCTGGCGCCGGCATGGAAGCTGGATGAGATCGAGCTGGACTACGCCGGGCTGGCGGTGGAGCACGCTGTGCCGGTCCTGGGCATCTGCCGGGGCTGCCAGATCCTCAACGTCGCCTTCGGTGGCACGCTCTTCGGCGACCTCGACGAGTTCCCCGGCGGCGGGGCGGATCACCCCGGCGCCAAGTGGGAGCGAGTGGCGCGCGCTGGTCGCGGCCACGCTCGCCGACCAGCCCGGCCCGCCCATCCGACGCATCCGATCGACATCGCGCCGGACTCGCTGCTGGCCGCGCATCTCGGTGAGCGCGCCGACGTCGACAGCTACCACCATCAGGCGATCCGCGACGTGGGCCAGGGTCTGGTGGCGACGGCTTTCGCGCCCCACGGCACGGTCGAGGCCGATCGAGATGCCGTCGGCGCCGGCGTTCGTGCTGGGCGTGCAGTGGGAGCTGCACGAGGAATGGCAGGACGACGAGCCCAGCCTGAACATCTGGCGCTCCTTCGTGGAGGCCGCCCGCGTCCGCCAGCCAGGCCCGCGATGCCGAGGCGGTCGGTCCCGTGACGGCGACCCTGGAGATCACGATGGACGCGCTGGACCCGGAGCCCGTGGCCGATTGGTGGGCGCGTGCGCTTGGGTTCGAACGGCTCTACCGGCGCGATCCCTACGTCGTGATCGGTCCGCCGCCGGGGGACACCGGCCGCGGCTCGTGATCCAGCAGGTCGAGTCCGTTACGCCCGGCAAGACCCCGGTGCACCTGGACCTGCGCGTCGACGAGCCCGACGCCGAGGTCGCCCGGCTGCGAGGACTGGGGCGTCGGTGGAATGGTCGTCGATGAGACGACGAATCGGGTTCATCCGCTGGACCACGATGTCCGATCCGTGGGGCACGCTGTTCTGCGTGTGTCCCGCCCGCGCCGACGACAGGAGATGATCGCAGCGTCATGAGTGCGTCCGAGCTCTCCGTGCCAGGGTCCGCTCGCTACGTCGTCATCGGCGCCGGCGTGCACGGCCTCTCGACGGCCTGGCACCTGGCCCGAGAGCTCGAGGCCTCGGGCCGGGGCTCGGGAGCCGACATCGTGGTGCTGGACAAGACCGGCGTGGGGGCCGGCCCGTCGGGCATCGCCTGCGGCGTGATCCGCAACAACTACTTCCAGCCGGCGATGCGCGAGCTCATGGCGCACTCGGTCTCGATCTGGGAGTCCGACCCCGAGGCGTTCCACTACCACCCGATCGGCTACCTGCAGTTGGCACCCGACGTCATGGCCGAGGACGTGGCGCAGATCTCCGCCGAGCAGCAGGCGATCGGCTACCGCTCCCGACTGATCGAGGGCGAGGACGACTGTCGCCGCTACATGGAGGGCATCTTCTCGGACTGGCAGGCCAAGAACATCTCGATCGTGCTGCACGAGGAACAGGGTGGCTACGCGGAGAACATGCCGTCGATGCGCGGGCTGCGGGCCAAGTCCGAGGCGCTCGGCGTGCGGTTGCTGGCGCCGGTGACGGTGACGGGCCTCCAGCCGCGACGGCGGCGCCGTCACCGCCGTGGAGACCGACCAGGGCTCGATCGCGTGCGACGACGGTGATCGTGGCGGCGGGCCCGTGGGTGCGCGACTTGTGGCACATGCTGGACCTGCCCGCCACCACCGTGGTGCGCGGGGCCGACGGCACCGACCACGAGTGGCCCACCTGGACCTACTGGTGCCTGCAGGAAGGCACGCTCGGCGTCGACCCGACCTTCCTGGTCGACAACGACGGCAACATGCCGCCGGTCGTGCACATCGACACCGACGCGCCGCTGATCGACGACGCCGACGGGTCGGTGGTGACCGACGAGCTCTGGGGCGTGTACTACAAGCCCGACTTCAACTTCGGCGGCGTGCAGGGCGGTGCGATGCCGTGGATCGTGCAGCAGCCCGCCGACGACGTGGCGGTCGATCCCTACGGCGAGCGCTCCACCGAGTTCGTCGTGACGCCGGAGTTCGAGCGCATGTGGACGTCGGCGCTCGCGCATTGCCACAAGCGGTTCGAAGGCACGCGCGGGCTCTACCGCAAGGCGCCGACCGGTGGCATCGGCGCGTTCACGCCCGACAGCTTCCCGGTGTTCGACACCTTCAGCCGAGAATGCGTACGTGGTGGCCGACTCCAACCACGGATACAAGATGATCGGCGTCGGCGCCCTGGTGGCCAAGGAAGTCTGGGCGAGCCGCAATCGTTGCTCGAGCCGTTCCGGTACTCGCGGTTCGCCGAGGGCAGGCTGCACCCGGTGAGCAACTCGCCCTATCCCTGGAGCTGAGCGAGGGCTGACCGTGAGCGAGGAAACCGGCACGGACCGGAGCGGTCCCGCGCCGCTGGCCCCGGTCGAGTTCGACCTTCGGCTGCCCGCGATCAGCGGCATGCCGGACGGCATCGGTGACGCGTTCCTCGACGACCGCCTCGACGACGAGTCGATCCAGATCGAGGGCGAGCCCGGGCCAGGACCCGGCCATGGCGTTCCGCAGGACCCTGGGCATGTTCGCCACCGGGGTCACGATCATCACGACGCTCGCGGGCGATCAGGTGCACGGCATGACGGCGAACGCGTTCATGTCCGTCTCGCTGGCGCCGCCGCTCGTGGTCATCTCGGTCGATCGCCGGGCGAAGATGCATCAGCTCCTGTACGAGGGGCGTCGCTACGGGATCAACGTGCTCGCCGACGATCAGCGTCTGCTGTCCGACCACTTCGCCGGGCGTCTGCTCGAAGGCGAGGGAGAGCCCGCCTTCGTCTCGGTCCGCGAGACCCCCCTGGTCGACGGGGCCCTGGCACACCTGGTGGCCCGCGTCGTGCGCTCGTACTGGGGTGGCGACCACTCCTTGTTCATCGGCCGCGTCGAGTACGCGCGCTACGGGGTCGGTCAGCCGCTGCTGTTCCACGGGGGCCGGTACGAGCGCATGGTGTCCGCCACGCCGGTGTTCTCCTCGCTGCCGGCCGAGCTGCTGGATCCGATCCTGGCCGCCGGACGGGAACGCGCGTACGAGACCGGTGATGTCGCCCTGCGCGCCGGTGACGAGGGCAACGAGCTGTTCGTGGTCCTGGAGGGCGAGATGGCGGTGATGCGCGACGGGCGTGAGGTCGCTCGCCTCGAGGCGGGCCGGTTCTTCGGTGAGATCTCCGTGCTCGACGGTGGCCCGAGGACCGCCGACGTCGTGGCGGTCCAGCCGTCACGGTGCCTCGCCATCCCTCGCGACGTGATCCGTGACGCGCTGGCTGCCCAGCCCGGCGCGGCCTGGGCGATGCTCGAGATCCTCGCGAACCGCCTGCGGCGTGACTAGTCCGTGATGGACTAGATTGAACGGCGCCGTCGGGTCGCTATGCTCGGCCTGTGGATGAAGGGCGCGTCACCGCGATCTTGAAGAGCTCGGATGTGCCGGCGACGATCGAGTGGTACACGACGCTCGGGTTCTCCGAGCGCGGCCGGTACCCCGAGGCCGACCCGACCTGGTGCGAGCTGGCACGTGACGGCGTGGTGCTCCAGTTCCTGGGAGGCGATACTCCGTGGCCGGACCCTCCCGGCTTCACCGGATGCCTCTACCTGCATCCGGCCAGCGTCGATAGCGTTCTCCAGCAGCTCGAAGGACGCATCGAACCCGAGTGGGGACCTGAGGATCGCGACTGGGGGACGCGGGAGCTGGGGTTCCGTGACCCGAACGGCTACTTCCTGACCTTCACCGAACCTTCGGCGTAAGGGCATCGCTCGCTGCCGCGCCGTCCAGGTCCGGCAGCTCCCTGAGCCACGGCGTGCGGTAGCCCGCTCGGTCCCACAGCACCGGGAAGAACGACTCATCCATCGACGGATCGTCTCGCCGGCGGTAGCGCGAGTAGTTCAGGTCGACGTTCGTCTCGTGGAAGCGGGCGTGCGCAGGCAGCATGTGCGAGACCAGGCCCATCCTGGCGACGCTCGCGTTGCGATTGGGCTCCGAGCCGTGCCACGTGGCGTTGTGATGGAAGGCGCCGCCGCCCGCCTTCACGACCACGGGCACGACGTCGAGCTCGCGGTGCCGTCGGGTGCGGCGTCCCGGGCGCCCGCGAGCCAGTCGTCGGGTGCGTGGAACCCGGTCCGCGCCGGCGGCGACACACCCCAGTGGTTCGAGCCGCGAACGTACGCGATGGGGCCTGCGTCCGCGGCGGTGTCGTGCAGCGTCATCCAGCACGTCACCATCTCCGGGCGGCACCAGGTAGTCGGCATAGGACCCGTCCTGGTGGAACCCCACCGCCTTGGCGCCGGGCGGCTTCCAGAGCACGTTGTCCTGCAGGATGCGCACCCCGTCGTAGCTCATGAGCTGGGCGGCGAGCCGGCCGATGCGGGCAGAGAGCACCTGTGCCGCGATCACGGTGTCGGACTTCCACGCGTTGCAGAGCTGGCGGGTTCGATCTTCGGGGTCGCGGCCGGGCTTCCAGTTGACCTCGTCGGGCGCGATGCCCGTCTCGTAGGTGCCCGGCGAACAGGCCCTCGTATCGTTCGCGCAACCGCTCCAGCGCGGGCTCGGAGATGAGGCCTTCCTCGACGATCAGGAACCCGTCCCGATGGAACGCCTCGATCTGCTCGGGCCCGAACGACTCGACGAGGTTCACGGTCAACAGAAGACCTACGAGCGGGGCCGCGTCTTGTCCGGGTCGTAGAAGGGGAACCGAACGACCTCGGCGGCGATGCGCTTCTGCATGCCGTCGAGCTTGCCGACCTCGAGGGCGGTGCCCAGCTCGGCGTGTTGCACCGCCACCCTCGCCAGCGCGATGGTTTCCTTCAGCACGGGAGAGCGGGTGCCGCTGGTGACGACGCCCACCTGCTGGCGGCCCACGTACACCGGGTCGCCGTGCTCGCCGGTCTCGTTGCCGTCGAGCCGCAGACCCACCAGCGTGCGTTGCGGGTGGCCCTTGCGCTCGGTGAGCGCTGCACGGCCCACGAAGTCCTCGTCACCGCGCAGGTCCACCGTGAACCCGATGCCCGCCTCGAACGGGTCGATCTGGTCGTCGTACTCGTTGCCGACGGCGATCAGGCCGGATTCGATGCGCAGGATGTCGAGCGCGTCCATGCCCAGCGGCGACAGGCCCAGGTCGACTCCCGGCCTCCCACACCGCGTCCCAGACGGCGGCGGCGTCGTCCGGGTGGCAGAAGATCTCGTAGCCCAGCTCGCCGGTGTAGCCCGTGCGGGACACCACGACGGGCACGCCCTGCGCGTCGCCGATGCGTCCCACCAGGAATCGGAACCATCCGAGCTCGCCGATCGACGGTTGGGTCGCCGGTGTCCAGACGAACCGTCCGAGGATCTCGCGGCTGTTCGGGCCTTGCACCGCGATGTTGTGCAGCTGATCGATCGAGGGCTTGACGTGCACCGAGGCCAGCCCGAGACGCTCCGGCCTGCTCCTTGAGCCAGATGCCGACGCCGTCATGGCCCGCCACGAACCGGAAGTTGTCCTGCCCCAGCCGGAAGACCGTGCATTCGTCGACCAGAGCCGCCCTGGTCGTTGCAGATCGCGGTGTAGACGACCTGGCCGGTCGATAGCCGGCGCGCGTCGCGCGTGATCGTGGCTTGGGTCAGCGCCTCCGCGTCGGGCCCCAGCACCTCGAACTTGCGCAGCGGGGACAGGTCCATGACCGCGGCCTGCTCGCGGCAGGCCCAGTACTCCGCGATCGCACCCTCGCCGTTGAAGTGGCTGGGCACCCAGTAGCCGGAGTACTCGACCACGTTGCGGGTGAGCGGTTCCCAGCTGGGCTGGAAGCCCGTCTTCTTCGTCAGGACGGTGTCGGATCGGGGCGTGACGCGGCGCCCGATCGCCGTGGAGAACGCGTGCTCGGCGCCGTAGACCCGGACGTGCACGTCGGTGGGATCCCACGCGTTGGCGGGATCGATGTCGTCGGGACAGGCCGACGAGGCGCACACGAGATCGGTCATGGCGCGCATCAGCACGTAGTCGCCGGGGCGCGACCACGGTTCGTCGCTGACCAGGATGTTGTCCGCCGAGAAGCCCGTGTTGAAGAACAGGTTGAGCGCGGGCCAGCCCTTGCGGGCGGCGATCGCGTACGGGCTGCGATCTGCACGTTGAAGTTGTCGGTGCAGTTGAGGTGGCCGAAGTAGCCCATGTCCTCGTAGTACTTCGAGTTGCATGCCAGCGCGAAGGTGTCGTGGCGTCCCACGGTGTCGCGCACGACCTCCACGAGCGGCTCCATGTCGGCGTCGTAGAACTTGCCGGTCAGCCCGGGCGTGGGGTAGGCGTTGCCCATGAGCGTGCGGGTGACGGTGGCGTCCAACCCCCGCTCGATGCCCTCGTCCAGCTTGTGCCGATGGAACGCCAGGAAGTCCGAGCACTGGCGGCCCTCCACGTCGATCACCTGGATGAACTCGCCCTCGCTCGACCTCGTACGAGCGAGCGGTCGACCGATCGACGCGGAAGTCCAAGCCGTGGCTCTGCCAGCGGCGCGGGAAGCTCCATCTCCTCGTGGGTCGCGGGGAGCGGTGCGCCGGACCTCGACGAGCAGGTCGGACGCCGGCGGCGCGCCGTCGAGCACGCGTCCCGCCGGGGCCGCGACCACCAGGATCAGATCGCGATCGGCGACCACCGTGGTCTTCGAGCCGGCCGGTCCGAAGCCGTCGAACACCCGCGCCGCCATGGCCTGCGTCGGGTCGAGACCCCGGGCAGCGAGGTCGGCGAGCACCTGCGACGCTCCGTCGGCTGGCCGACGCCACCAATGCCCGCAACACCGTGGCGGGCGCGTCGGCGGTGATCCCGATCGCGTCGGGCACCTCGGCCCCTTCGGGGGACAGCGCGGTCAGCTCGGCGGGCTGGCCGCCGTCGACGTCGGTGACGGTCACGCGGTCGTCGGGGCCCAGCACCATGACGGTGACCCCGCCGGGACGCACCAGGTAGGTCTCCAGGTACGGGTCGGTGGGCCGCAGCCCTCCGACCAGCGGCTCCGACGTGCTCGTGTCGATCGCCATGGCTCGTCGTCCTCTCGGTCCTCGAGCCCGGCGTCGGGCCTCAGGTCTTCGCGGGTTCCTTCGACTTGCTGCTCGTCGGCCTGTTCGGTGAGCTGGCTGGCCAGCTCGCGCTTGGCCTCGGCGTCGAGCTTCTTCACCTCGTTCTCGACGGCTCGGCGGTTGTACGACTGGTTCCAGTAGTCGAGCGACTCGAAGCCGAGCAGCACGGCCTTGCCGACGAACTGACGCAGCACCTCGTTGGTCGGCCCCATGACCCAGCCGGCCTTCGCGTCGCGCAGGTATCGCTCGAGCTCCATGTCGCGCTTGTACCCGGAGCCGCCGCACGCGTGCAGCATCTTGTCGACCACGTGCGCGACGTTCTTGGCGGCCTCGAACTTGATCTGCCACGCCCAGTGCAGGAAGTTGCCGCGAGCCAGCTCGCCCGGCCCGGGGTTCTTCGTGTTGTCGTCGGTGGCGCCGTCCATGGCCTGGGCGACCGACAGCGTGAACAGCCGGCACGCGTTGGTGTCCATGACCGCTTCGCCGACGTAGTCCTGGATGGTGGGGTAGTCGGCCACCCGCAGGCCCACGTCCACGTGACGCTTGCGGGTGGTGTGACGCTTCGCGATGTCGATCGCGCCCAGCGCCAAGCCGTTCCAGACCGACGACGAGCCGATCAGGAACCAGGGGTCGACCGACTCGTCGTTGGACGTGGCGCCGTCGCCGGTGGGACCGACCAGCTGCTCCACGGGGATCTCGACGCCGTCGATCTCGATGGGCCCGGACTGGTTGCCGCGCAACCCGAGCGCGTCCCAGAGCGACGGCTGGGACTTGATGTGCTCTCCGTCGACGACGAAGACCGACAGGTCGTCGTAGCCGGTGAAGTCGGGGCTGGTCGTCTGCACCACGTAGAAGTCGGCGAACCCGCCCGAGGTGGTCCACGACGCCTTCTTGCGCACCGTGTACCCGCCGTCGGTCTTCGATGCGCCCGAGGAGATCGGGTACCAGAAGTGCGAGCCCGTCTCGGGGTCGGAGTAGGACAGCGTGCCCAGCTTGCCGCTGTTGAGCGGCCGGATGTACTTGTCGATCAGCGCCGGCGTGGCGCGCAGCATGATGGCGTTCACGGCGCCCATGTGCATCACGTAGCACATGGCGGTGGAGGCACAGCCGTACCGCGCGATCGTCTCGCACACCATGGAGTAGGCGACGTGGTCCTCGCCGAGCCCGCCGTATTCCTCGGGCACCGTCAGGGCCAGGAACCCGTGCTCGCCCAAGAGCTCCAGGTTGCGGCGAGGGAACGTCAGCTCGTCGTCGAAGCGCTTGGCGTTGGCTCGAAGCTCCGTCTCGCAGAGCTCGATCAACGTGGCGCGGAGCTCCTTCTGGCGATCGGTGAGCACCCAGTCGGGGTCCCACTCGTACCCGAGTCCCCAGAACGGTTCCGCACCCCACATCTTCTCGGTCATCCCTACCTCCGTGGCGGGTCGTCGGCGCTGTCACTGATGGTAGCCGCCGGTGACTGCCGTGTCGTCCGACGCGGCTCAGGCGGTCGAGGAAAAGGGGGCGGCGCCCGCCCCCCGTTCCTCGTTCGTCTGGCCTCGGCTACTCGAGCTGACCTCCTCGCGGAGCAGCGCCATCTGCTCCTCGTTCGGCACGAGCGCGCACGTCGGTCGTCACGGAACGTGATCTTCGCCTTGTCCTGCACGGCCCGCCGGTAGAAGAACAAGAGCACGGACAGGACCAGCACGGCGAGTCCCACGAAGAACGGAGCCGCTGAACTCGTAGAACCCGCCGAACGCGAGCGAGGTCCTGCTGCGTGAACCCGAAGATCACCAAGAACAGGTTGAACACTGCCAGCAGCCCCGCGACGACGGAGCCACGACCGCTCCGACCTTGATCGGCCGCGGCCAGTCGGGCCGGTCCCTGCGCAGCAGGAGGAAGCCCGTCAAGGCCAGCACATGTGCGAAGACGTAGCCGATGTTGGATGGTACAGGATCGCCAGGTTGTTGGCGCCATCACCAGGATGAACACCACGTTGACGAGCCATGTCCACGCTCATGGCACGACCCGGCACGTGGAACCTGTTTAGGTGATACAGCCACTTGATCGTCATGTCGTCACGCGCGATGCCGTAGAGCGCCCGTCCGCCGTCCGCCGTGGCGGTGTTCATCGACAGGACCAGGCTCGCGATGAGGCAGATGATGCGCGATCGAGCCCGAATGCAGTCACCGGCGATCTCCTTGGCGGCGGTCGACGTAGAACGGCCCGTAGTCGCCCGTGTTCCCGACGACGCCGCCCAATCCGAGAGGCATCATCACGTACACGAAGAGCGAGAACGTGGCCAGCGCTGCGCGAAGGGCCAGTCGCGTGTCGCGTTTCGTGTCGTGGTACTCGGGCGCGAAGGTCGCGCACACCTCGATGCCATAGGCCGACCAACACATCAGGAACAACCACATGATGGAGATGCCGATGCCAGGCTGAACTCGCCGCCCGACGCTCACATCCTCGAACTTGATGTTGCTCGACACCCAGTCGCCCGAGAAGTACGGCAGGATGATGAAGATGACCAACGGGAACATCAGCAGGGCGCCGGTGACGTAGCCGACGAACAGCGAGGGCTTCACGCCGAAGACGTTGAACAGCCCAGACGGCGACCACGATCCCGATGCCGATCAACTGCGCCAGGCCGAATGTCGCGAGCCCGTGCGGGATAGCTGTCGTGTAGTTAGATCGCCTGCGGGTCCGCCGAACTTGCCGGAGAACCACTGCGGCCACGATGACCGACCGATCAGGTTGCCGAACAGCGACAGCACGACCGACCATCCGATCCAATAGCCGAACGAGGCGATCGGGTCCGAACAGGTTGAACCGGCTCCGCCACCCTTCGTGGGCGTACAGCGCGATGCCCGCCGGGCTTGTCCGGGAACATCGTGGCCGTTTCGGTGTAGATCCAGTTCTGGAGCAACCCGACCATAGCGGAGATCCCCCACAGGATCATGGAGCCCAGCGCGCCCACGGTCGCGAGCGTGAAACCGAGGGACGCGATCAAGAACCCCGGATTGCACAGGGCGATCACGAACCCGTCCCACCAGTGGAGCGACTTGAGGAGTTGGCGCTCCTCGATCGTCGCCTCAGCCACGCGACACCTCCTTTTCCGTCCCCCCGCTCGAGGGTGTCGTCGGCGGTATAGCACGCACGCAGGTGCCCCGCAATGGTGAGATGTGACAGCATCTCGAGGCTCGCGGACGCGGTGGTTGCCGCGGGAGGAGTAGCATCCCGTTCCATGCGAGGGGCGCCGATCACCGTTCGTTGCGATTGCGGGCAGGTGCAATACGTGCCCTACGGCGAGACATGGACGTGCCCCGATTGCTCGCGGCGGTGGAACACGAACCAGATCCCGTCCGAGCAATACTGGGGGATCATGCGGGAGATGCGCGACGAGCGGATCAAGGTCATGGTCGCGGCGGTCATCGGTCGGGCGTCGGGTTCGCGGCCTTCGCCATGACACAAGGGACCCGCCGCGTGGGCGCTGGCGCCGATCGTGGTTGGCGCATGGATGTTGGTCTTCATGCCGCGCTGGCGCCGGAGGCTCCGCGAGAAGGCGCGCGCCATCCCCACCTGGCAGCTCCGTCCGGAGTGACCGTTGCGAGTGCGCGTCGGCACCGGCGAACGTCGCGCCATCCGCACAGTCACGCCGGATGCGAGCGGGAGTCCCATCCTGCTGGCCACCATGGGCGTGCCGTTCGAAGAAGCGGCTGTCGATCTTCGCGGTCGATTCCGCAGTGGAGTCCGGCCAGCCGCTGATCGTGGCGAACGTCACCCGTCTGGAACCGCTGTCGCTCTCGGTCCGGCTGGGCTACGACGCCCTCGAGGAATTCACGCCCGAGGTGTCGGCATCGCTACGCCGGTCGACCGGGCTTGCGGCCTCCCTCGGAGTTCACGTGGAGCGACTCCGCATCCGGAGTCCGCGTCCGGTCACCGCCCTCTTGGAGCTGGCGGCGGAACGCCGACCTGGGCTGCTGGTGTTCGGTCCCGACCGCCGGGCGATGGGGTCGCGGCGATATGCGCGCGCGGTCGATCGGATCCGGTCGGCGAGCCCGTGCCTCGTCTGGGTCTCGGAGGTCGATCGGTCCTGACCGTTGCACAGGACGAGCGCCTGCCCACTCGCGGTGTGTGCACATCCGCACACAAGGCGGGATGGGAATCCTGCTCGGGCTGAACCTGTTCCGAGGATGTGCTCCCGGACGTCCGTGGAAGTAACGTGTCGAGCGTCGATGCCGGCGACCGCGCTGCCGGCGGAGGCGATGACGCGGTGACCTTCCTGATCGATTGCCCCAACTGCGGCCCGCGCGAGGCGCTGGAGTTCTCCTACGGCGGAGAAACCACCAGCCGCGGCACCGGCACTCGACCGAGCGGGAGTTCACCGACTACCTGTTCTATCGCCGGAACGTGAACGGGTGGCAGACGGAATGGTGGCTGCATCGCGACGGGTGCCGCGTGTGGTTCCTGGCCGAGCGGCACACGTTCACCAACGAGATCCGCGGCGACCTGGCTGCCGGGGCAGGACCGCGGCCCGACGACCCGCGGCGGTCACGCCGGGTGTCGCGGGGGAGTCGGGCGCGCCCGGAGCCATGGCATGAGCGCCCGCCTTCCCCCTCGCGACGGCGAGTCGATCCGCCGCGATCGGCGATCCGGTTCACGCTGGACGGCAAGCGGATCGCCGCGTTCGAAGGCGACACGATCGGGTCGGCCCTCGCGGCCGCCGGCGTCGACATCACCGGGCGCTCCTTCAAGTACCACCGCCCTCGTGGGTTGTTCTGCATGACGGGCTCGTGTCCCAACTGCCTGATGCAGGTGGACGGCATCCCCAACGTGCGCACGTGCACCGAGCCGGTACGCGAGGGGATGCGGGTGAAGCGTCAGAACGCTTGGCCCTCGGTCGACCGGGATATCCACGGCTGGCTGAACACGGTCTCGTTCATGATGCCGCCGGGCTTCTACTACAAGATCTTCCAGCATCCACGATGGGCGTGGCCACTGGTGGAGCCCTTCATCCGCTCGAAGGCGGGACTCGGCAAGGTCCCGCGTGACAGAGGATCACGATCCGCGCGAGCGGATCACGCTGCATCCCGATGTCCTGGTGATCGGCGCGGGTCCAGCGGGCCTGGCCGCGGCCGCCGAGGCCGCGGGCGCCGGTCTCGACACGCTGGTGCTCGAACAGGAAGCTGAGCCCGGCGGCAGCCTTCTGCGCGAGCAGGGCGAGGACCCTGCCGGGGAGCTTCGCGCCGCGGCCGAGTCCGCGGGTGCGAACGTCCTCACCGGCACGGCTGCGTTCGGCGTCTTCGACGGCCCGCTGATCGCGGCCGCGAACGGCGCGGCGCTCTACCGCATCCGCGCTCGCCACATCGTCATGGCCACGGGCGCGATCGAGCAGCCGGCCGTCTTCCCCAACAACGACCTTCCCGGCGTGATGCTCTCGTCGGCCGCGGAGATCCTGATCAACCGGTTCGGCGTGCTGCCCGGCCGGACGCGCCGTGGTGCTCACCGCGAGCGAGGCCGGTCATCGCACCGCGCGAACGCTGGTCGACGCCGGCGTCACGGTCTCGGTGGTCGACCTTCGTCCCGACGCGTCCGGCGGGCGAGGGCTACCGGGTCGCGAGCGGCGCCACGATCCTGTCGGCGTCGGGCCGCCGGCGCGTCACCGGGGTCACGGTCGGAGTGCCTGGCGCAGAGTCGGGCACGAACGTGGCTTGCGACCTGGTCGTGCTGGCCGGGTTCTCGGCGCCCTCGACGAACCTGGTCTCCATGTCCGGTGCTCAGGTCGAGTTCGATGAACGAGCCCAGGCGTACCTGCCGGTGCAGCTTCCCGACTCGGTGCACGCCGGTGGGGGCGGTCGCCGGCGCGGCGTCAACGCGATGCCGCCGTCGCCCAGGGTCGGCTCGCCGGGCTGGAGGCTGCGCTGCGGCTGGACGCCTCGCCCGACGACGCCGACGACCGGATCGAGGCGCTGCGCACCGAGGCCGCCGTCGCCGCAGGATCCGGTGATCCTGCCGCCCGAGGTCGGGACCGGAGCCGGGCAAGCAGTTCGCGTGCATGTGCATGGATGTCACCGACAAGGAGCTCAAGAAGGCGGTGTCCGAAGGCTTCTCGTCGATGGAGCTGCTGAAGCGCTACACGACGATCACGATGGGACCCGTGCCAGGGCAAGGCCTGCATGGTGCCATCCCAACGTCTGTGTGCTCGCGCCACCGGGTCGACGTTCGCCGAGACGAAGCGCACGACCTCGCGGCCGCCGTGGACGCCGGTGGAGCTGGGCACGCTGGCCGGCGCCCGCCTCACGCCGCGGAAGGAAACCACGATGCACGACCTGCACACGCGCGGCGGGCGCCGAGATCATGTGGGCGGGGGACTGGCGGCGGCCGCACCACTACTCGACGCCGCGAGCGCGAGGTCGAGGCGGTGCGAACCAAGGTCGGGCTGATCGACGTGTCGACGCTGGGCAAGTTCCGGATCGCGGGTCCGCAGGCGCCGGACCTGCTCGAGCGGCTCTACCCCAACCGGTTCGCCGACCAGGCGGTGGGGCGCGTGCGCTACGGCGTCATGCTCAACGACGAGGGTGTGATCGTCGACGACGGTGCCGTGGTGCGTATCGCCGACGATGAGTTCTTCGTGACGGTGACCAGTGGCAACACCGGCGCGCTGGAGCGATGGATGACGTGGTGGCAGGCCGATTGGAACTTCGACGTGCGGTTGCTGAACGTGACCGGCGCGTTCGCCGCGGTCAACCTCGCGGGCCCGGCGTCCCGCGACGTGATGTCGCAGGTCACCGACGCTGACGTCTCCGCCGAGGCGCTGCCGTACCTGGGCTCGGCGCGCATGGACGTCGCCGGGGTGCCGGCGCTGGTGCTGCGGATCGGTTTCGTCGGCGAGTTGGGCTACGAGATCCACTTCCCCTCGATGTACGGCGAGCACGTGTGGAACGAGCTCATGGCGGCCGGGGCTGACCACGGGATCATGCCTTTCGGTCTGGAAGCCCAGCGCATCCTCCGCCTGGAGAAGCAGCACATCCTGGTCGGGCAGGACACCGACGCCGAATCCGACCCCTTCGAGGTGGGACTGGGCTGGATGGTCAAGGCCGACAAGGACGACTTCCTGGGCAAGCGGTCGCTCGCCGATCTCGCGGAGGAAGGCCCTCGAGAGCGGCTGGTCGGGTTCACGGCGACTGGGCGACTGGCTCCCGCCGGAGGGCTCCTCGATCGTGCACGAAGGGACCTGGGTAGGCCGCGTGACGTCGGCGCGGCGCAGCGCCGCCGCGGGTTCCATCGTGGGGCTCGCGTGGGTGCCGGCCGGTTGGGCGAACGAGGGCACGACGTTCGACATCTGGTTCGGCGATTCCACGACTCGAGGCAACGTTGCGCTGCGTCCGTTCTACGATCCGGACGGCCTAAGGCTCCGGTCATGAGGCGGCTTCGATCGTGACGACCACCGCCGTTCGCCGCACGCCGATGGCCCACATCCACGAAGGGCTCGGCGCCACGATGATCTCCGAGGCGTCGTGGGAGCTGCCCGGTTCCTACGGCGACGAAGACGCGGAGCGTTCGGCCATCCGCACCGGCGTCGCGATCGCCGACATCACGCCGCGCGGCAAGATCGATGTGCGCGGCGACGTCGATGCCGCTCTCGGGCCGGTCACGGATCGGGCGACCGTTGCGCGCATCGCACCGACGTGGGCGATGGTCCTCACCCCGCCCGGCGACGAGGCGTCGCTGGTTCCCGAGCTCGAGTCCGCGGGGGACGGCGCCGGCGTCATGGTCACCGACGCCACGCATCTGTTCGCCGGGTCCGCGCTGTGCGGCCCGGGACTGCCCGAGCTGCTCGCGCGCACCAGCGGATGGGACCCGTCGTCGTTGGCGCAAGGCGAGGCGACCGGCGCGTCGATCGCCGACGTTCGGGCCATCGTCGTGCGCCGGGCCCTGCCGATCGACGTGCTGGAGGTCTACGTCGCCACCGAGCTGGCGCGCTACGTCTGGGAGACGCTGGCTGGCGCCGTGTCACGCCTGGACGGGCGCCCGGTCGGGTGGCAGGCGCTCCGAGCGGAGGGGTGGAGCTAGATGCATCCGATCCGCTACTTCCGGCCCTGGCGCATGTGGCGTCAGCACGACCTGGACTCGACGTACGACGTCGTGATCATCGGCGGCGGGGCGCATGGCCTGGCCATCGCGTACGAGCTCGCGAAGCGAGGCATCACCAAGGTCGCCGTCCTGGAGAAGGACTACATCGGCGCTGGAGGCAGCGGGCGCAACACCACGATCATCCGGGCCAACTACCGCACGCCCGAGGGCGTCGCGTTCTACAAGGAATCGTTGCGGCTGTACGAGCAGCTCGCTCAGGAGCTGGACTACAACCTCATGCTGTCCCAGCAGGGGCACCTGACGCTGGCTCACGCCGAGCGAGCGGTCAACGTCGCGCACGAGCGCGCCGAGGTGAACCGCACGCTGGGGGTCGACTCCCGGGTCATCTACCCCGACGAGATCGGCAAGCTCTGCCCCGAGCTCGACCTGTCAGACAGGCCCGCGTTCCCGATCATGGCGGCGCTCTACCACCCGCCCGGGGGCGTGCTGCGACACGACGCGGTCGTGTGGGCCTACGGCCGTCAGGCCGATCGCATGGGTGTCCAGATCCACCAGAACACCGAGGTCACCGGCATCAACGTCGATCGGGGCAAGGTGACCGGCGTGCGAACCAACCGGGGTGACATCTCCGCGCCGGTCGTGGTATCGGCGGTGGCCGGCTGGACCAGCGAGATCACGAGCATGGCGGGCGTGCAGGCCCCGATCACGACCCACCCGCTGCAGGCCTTCGTCACCGAGCCGCTGAAGCCGTTCCTGCACGCGATCCTGGTCTCGGCGACGCTGCACGTGTACATCTCCCAGACCGACCGAGGCGAGGTGCTGATCGGCTCGGAGATCGAGCCGTATTCGTCCTACTCGCAGACCTCGACCCTGAACTTCCTTGAGCAGACGGCCAACCACGTCTTGGAGCTGCTACCGATCCTGGGCCGCGTCAGGGTGATGCGCGCCTGGGGCGGCCTGTGCGACGTCACGCCCGACTACTCACCGATCATGGGCGAGACCGAGGTCGAAGGCTTCCTGATCGACGGAGGCTGGGGCACCTACGGCTTCAAGGCCACGCCGATCTGCGGAGTCACCATGGCCGAGCTGATCCAGACCGGGAAGGTCCCGGAGCTGATCGCACCGTTCGCGATCTCCCGCTTCCGCGACCGCGCCCTGGTCTCGGAGATCGCCGCCGCCGCCGTCTCGCACTAGGTCACCTCTTCGCGAGGGGCTGATCCACGTCTAAGGAGGTCGTCCGCGTCTGCTCACCGGCGCGCCTCCACGATCCGTTCGGGGTGGAGCCCGGCGAGTTCGGCGACGAGCCGGACGTCGTCTGCCGACCGGGCCTCGAAGAGGTAGAAGCAGAGCTCGTCCTCCGGGACGAAGATCACCTCCACGAATCGAACGTCAACTGCCAGCGTGCGCGCGACCGCGGCGAGCTCCTCGCCGAGTGCGTGCCCTGCCGGTTCGGCATCGGTCGGCACGTATCGCTCGACGAGGAAGCTCGCCGTCGTCACTTCCCGCGCTACCCGCTGAGCCGGAACGCGATGCGGAGCCTTCCTCCGCCCAGTTCCCTGATCTTCACGTCACCCTGAGCCGTTCGGTAGCGACCGGTGCCACCAGTGATGGCGAACAGGTACGGGTCGGCCTTGAACTCCTCGTCGGGACCGTAGGTGACCAGACCTTGCACCGTGATCTGGCCGCCCGGAAGGTAGTTGCTGCCGACGCACTTGAAGGTCGAGGCACCGGCCGTTGTCAGACGCACCACCACGCACAGGCCCCCGTCCTCGCCGACCTTCTCGCCGTCTCGGAGGAGGTCGTTCGTGAAGGCGAACTGATCTCCGAGGCTGAAGCCGGCATCACCCAGGTCGAGGTAACGCCGAGTCGACCTCTCTCCCCTGACGCGCAGGGTCGCGACCGAACCGTCGTCATCTCCGCTCTCCGACAGATGGAACAGATGGAATCGTTGACCGGGCACGACGCTCGGCCGTGCGGGCGAACCCGCCCGCGCGTACGTCATCCCGCCGATCGCCAGGACGCAGAGCACCGCGGCCACGGCCTTGAGCTTGGATCCCATGAGAGCACCTCCCTTGCGCTCGAGATCTCCTGTGAGCAGCACGGTAGGTCGGACCCAGACGACGGCGAATCGGGGAGAACCCTAAGGTTTGCTCGGTTCGGCTTCCGGTTCCCCCCTCCGATCGGCGAACCGGTGTGCGAGCTCGGTTCGCGATCGCAGTCCGAGCTTGGCGTAGACATGCGACAGGTTCGCCTCGACGGTCTTCACGGTCACGAAGAGCGTGGCGGCGACCTCCTTATTCGAATGGCCTTCCGCCACGAGCGCCGCGACACGCTGCTCGCTCGGCGTCAGGCCGCCGGTTCCCGGGGCGCGGCCTCCGATCCGTGCGAGCCCCGAGCGGGTCTTCTCCGCCCAGGGAGCCGCTCCCAGGCGTTCGAACATCGCCAGCGCCTCGTCGAGGGTTCCCGGGCGTCCCGCTTGCGTTTCGCTCGTCGGTAGCTCGAACCGAGCGCGAGGAGCGTTCGCGCCCGCTCGAACGGGGCGGTCACTCGCGCATGCTGGTCGAGTGCATCATGGAACGACGCGATCGCTCCGTCGAGGTCGCCCACCGCGGCCTGCAGCAGCGCGCGGCACCGTGCCGCGGCCGCGAGCGCCGACGCACGGTCGAGCTCGCGCGCTCGCCGCTCGAGCCTCATCAGGCTCGGTTCCTGCTTCATCGCGGCGATCGAGGCCGATCAGCGCCTCGATGTCGTCGGCGACGAAGCGCATCGACCCTGGCTCACGGACCCCACCAGCTTCGAGACGAGAGCCGACCGGCTCCAGGATGCGGTGTGCTTCGACGTACCCGTCATGCGCCAGCTCGAGGAGGCCAAGGCCTGATGCTGCCAGGATCGTCGCGATCATCACGCCGTGCCGCTCGGCGCCTTCGATCACGATCTCGGCGTCGTTCTTGGCACCGTCCTGGCCGCGCGAACACCGCACGAGCGCGCGGACGCCCAACGCGAAGAGACGCTGGGGTTCCTGCCGCGTCTGCAGCGCGATCTCGATCGCCTTCGTCCGTCGATCGCGAGCGCCTCGTCCCAGCGGCCGGAGAGATACTCAACAAGGCTGCGGTTCGCGAGGATCCATGGGAGCGCACTCCCCTCGCCTCGTTCATCGGCGAGTCTCCTGAGCGACGTGAAGATCGCTGCTCGCCTCGTCGAACTCGTCTGCCCACGTGAGGTTGACGGCGAACGCGAACGATGGCGTCCCAACGAGGCCCGCGACTCCGGTCTCGCGCTCGACGCGCATGGCGCGCGGAAGCGTCTCCCGCCATCGGGCCCGGCCGAGCAGGGCATCGACGACGCCGTCGATCGCGATCGCAGCGACCTGCGTCGCGATGTCGTCCACCCGTGCGCGCCCTGCGAGCGCTGTCGAAGCGTGCCGGGCCGCCTGCGGAAGGTCTTCTCGCAAGAGGAACAGTGAATCAGCGATGCCTGCACTCGAGCCGCGCACGCAGCGCGAGGGCGATCGCCGGCTCGTCCAATGCCGTTCGGAAGATCTGGATCGCCCGCCGTCGATCGCCCTCGTAGATCTGGATGGGTCCCGACCAGTAGAGCGCCTGCGCTCGCTTGGAGCCGGGCGGCAAGGATGGAAGCGCTCGTCCAGCGAGCAACTGGGCCAGGGTGCTATCACCGATCTCGAACGAGTAGGTCACGGCCAGGATCGCGCGTTCGAACCGGTCGTCCCGTCGCTCAGGAGGAGTGAGTCGCCACGCTTGCACGGCTTGCTCGGCGGCAGCCGTGAGCCCACCCCTCGAATGGGTCCGGAGGGCGGCATCTTGGAGCGCGTCTGCGACTCGAGGATCAGCGCCTCGTGCTCCCAGGGCGAGATGTCGGGCCCGCTCCTCCGGATCGGTGACGACGTCGGCGAGTCGCTCGTGCACGGTGCGCCGCTCCCACGGCAGCGCCGCCGAGTAGACGCCGGCGGCGATCAGCGGATGCGAGAAGCGGATCCGATCGCCCAGGAGCTCGATCACATGGGAATCAAGCGCCGGCCCCAGCCGTTCGGTCGGTGCCTCAACACCGGCACGCCGGATCAGATCCATCGTCGGGTGTGAAAGAGCGGATGCGATCAAGAGTGCCTGGCGTGTGGGCTCGGAGGTGGACCCGATGCGCTCCGCGACCAACGACGACAGGCTCCGCGGTAGTGGTCCGCCAGGTTCGAGGTCGATCGTTCCTCGGACGACCGCCCGGCCGAGCTCGAGGGCGTAGAAAGGATTCCCACCTGAGATTTCGTACAGCCGACGTGCCTTGGGCCGTGTGAGCGTCAGGTCCAGCCGCTGTCCGAGCAGGTGGTGGATCGCGCCCATGCTGAGCGGTTCGATCACCAGGCGTTGATCGCGATCCTGCAGCGGTCCCAGCTCGATCGTCGAGCCAACGGGCCCTTCCTCACCCCCGGTTCGGCGGGCCAGAAGGATCCCGACCGGCTCGTCGGTGATCCGTCGGAGCGCGAACCCGACCGTGAGGGCCGAGGCATCGTCCAACCACTGGACGTCGTCGATCGCGACGACGACCGGTGCCTCGTGGGCCAGGTGACGCATCGCTCCGAGGAAGGACAGTCCGATCGCTCGCTGATCCGGTGGCGAACGATCCGACTCCTCGAGCAGCAAGGCCACCGACAGTGCCCGAGCCTGCGCCGGGGGAAGCGCAGTGAGGACATCATCCGAGACCGGACGAAGCAGGTCGTCGAGGCCGGCGAAGGAGAGTTGGCGCTCCGGGCCGGACGGGCTGCATGCGAGCACCCGGTACGAACACGCGGTGGCGAGCTCGACGCCGTGTCTCCAGAGCGTGGTCTTGCCGATGCCGGCGTCGCCCTCGATCCGGAAGATGTCGGGGAACGCCGCGGCCTCCTCCACGAAGCCCCGAAGGGCATCGGCTTCGATCTCCCTGCCGATCATGGCGCCAGCCGGATACATCCTGAGTCCTTGGCAGAGCCGGGAACCGGCGATCCCCGCTGGGTCGGGTTCACGACGGGCCCGTGCACGGGGTCACATGGTGACACGCCGGCGGGTCGCCCGCATCCGCACCGCGTGCCTGCTCGCTAGCATGGTTCCCATGCTGCCGCTGGATCCCTCGCCTGAGGAGATGCGCGCTATGGGCGTGGCCGCGATCGAGGAGACGATCGCGTTCATCCAGGGATTGGACGACGCTCCAGCCGACAACATCGAGGGGTCGATGGAGCTGGCGCGCGAGCTCCGTCGTTCACCGCCCGAAGAGGGGGGCGACTTCGACGAGCTCATGAAGGAGTTCCTCGCGGCCATGTCGAAGGCGCGTGAGTACGCGGGGCCTGGCTACCTCGCGTACATCCCCGGCGGAGGCCTGTACACATCGGCGCTCGGGGAGTTCCTGGCGCGCAGCTACAACCGCTTCGTGGGCATGTGGCTGCAGGGGCCGGCCGCCGTGGCGATCGAGGAGAACGTGACGCGGTGGCTCTGTGACGAGTTCGACATGCCGGCCGAGGCGCAGGGCATCCTCACCACGGGCGGATCGCTCGCGAACCTGTCGGCGATGGTCACGGCCCGGCATGAGCGGCTGGGGGAGGACTTCACCGACGGCGTGTACTACGTGAGCCAGCAAGCGCACGCCAGCGTCACGAAAGCCGCCACCATCGCCGGGTTCTCGCGCCGGAACCTTCGGATCGTGCCGACCGATCCCCAGTTGCGGATGGACGTCGACGCGCTTCGATCTATGGTCGCCGACGATCGCCGAGACGGTCTTCGACCCTTCCTGGTCGTGCCCTCCGGCGGCACCACCAACACGGGCGCGATCGACCCGCTCGACGACATCGCCGACCTCGCCGCGACCGAAGGCCTCTGGATGCACGTCGACGCGGCCTACGGCGGCTTCTTCCGGCTGACCGAACGAGGCCGCGTTTGGCTCTCTGGCATCGAACGCGCGGATTCGGTCACGCTCGATCCGCACAAGGGGCTGTTCCTTCCGTACGGGACCGGCGCGCTCGTGGTCCGCGACGGCGAGGCCCTTCGGCAGGCGCACTTCGAGGGCGCTGCGTACCTGCAGGACCTGCCACCGTCGGGGGAGCTGCCCAACTACTCGGAGTACTCGCTGGAGCTGTCGCGGGAGTTCCGCGGGATGCGTGTTTGGATGCCGCTGCGCTTGCACGGCGTGGGCGCGTTCCGCGCAGCCCTGAACGAGAAGCTCGACCTGGCGCGGCGTCTGGCCGACGCGTTGCGCGATGACCCCAACGTGGAGCTGTGCTGGGAACCGCAGCTCACTGTGGTCGCGTTCCGTCTGGCAGGAGTCGACGACGACGAGCGGCAGAAAGTGTTCCTCGATCGGATCAACGCCTCGAAGCGCGTCTTCCTGTCGAGCACCACGATCGACGGGCGTTACCTGCTGCGGGCGTGCATCGTGTCGCACCGCACGCACGCCGACCGCATCGAGGAGTGCATCGAGATCGTGCAGCGGGCCGCTTCCGAGCTGGCCGGGTGATCGACCGGTGCCGGAGATGCCGCAGATGCAGGCATTGGCCGAGCGGCTCGACGAAGTCGCGGCCGGCGGGGTGCTGGATGCCCTCGATCCGCTGCAGTTCTCCTCGCTGAAGACGTTCGAACCGCGTCCCGCCGAGGCGCTCGGACACAGGATCGACCGGGTGTCCCGCCGCGGCAAGTACGTCGCGTTCGAGCTGGACGGGGGCCTGCGCGTCCTCGTCCATCTGTCGCAGGGCGGTCGTGTCGACGTCGAGGCCCCGCCCAAGTCGACCAAGCCCCGAGGCGCCGTGCTGCGGCTGCGCATCGCAGACCGGCCCTCGGTGCTCGTGAAAGAGTTCGGCGCGCGAGCGTAAGGCGGGCTGGTGGGTGCTGGCCGCCGGCGACGATGGGCCGTTAGCCAAGCTCGGCCCCGAGGCGATGGGGCCCGAAGCCGAGGAGCTCTTCCTCACGGGCGACGACAACCGCCACATCCACACGATCCTGCGCGACCAGCGAACGATCGCGGGCGTGGGCCGCGGCTACAGCGACGACATACTGCACGGCGCCAAGCTCTCGCCCTACGCATCGCTGGCCAAGCTGGACGCGAAGGAACGCCGCCGGCTGGTCGATGCGATCCACGATGTGCTTACCGAGGCTCTGGAAGTCGAGCGGAAGCGCAGCGGCGGTCTTCCCCCCAAGCTCAGTGAACACTTCACGGTGCATGGACGTGCGGGGGAGCCCTGCCCCGTCTGCGGGGACGATCTGCGCAGGGTCAGCTACGAGTCCCACGAGGTCGTCTACTGCCCGACGTGCCAGACCGGCGGCAAGGTTCTGGCCGACCGCCGGCTTTCGCGGCTGCTGCGCTGACCGGCAGGGCCGTGCGCTAGCGTGGTCGGCCGCGATGTCCGACCACCTGCGACCCGATCCCGACCCTCAGGCCACGAGCGGTCTCGTGGCCCGGGTGCGTGCGCACCTGATGGACGTGACGCCGCTGCGAACGTCGATGGACTTCCGCCGGTTGTTCATGGGGAGGTCGATCTCGGAGCTGGGCGACGAGATCGTGGCGGTGGCGGTGCCCTTCGTGGTGTACGACTTGACCAAGTCGACGTTGGCCGTCGGCCTGCTCGGCCTCTGCGAGCTGGTGCCGGTGTTCGTGTTCCCGATCGTCGGTGGCGCCGTGGCAGACAGCGTGGAACGACGGCGGTTCATGATCTGGTCGCACCTGTTCCTGGCGATGATGTCGGGGCTGATGGCGGTGAACATGTCACTGGACGAGCCGATGCTGTGGCCGCTCTACGTGTTCGCGACGCTCTCGGCCGGCATGTACACGTTCAACCGTCCGGCGCTGGACACATGGCCGGCCCGATTGCTGCCGCGCGAGCTGATCCCGTCGGCGAACGCCCTCGACGCCGGGTTCGGGACCGCGGTTCGGATGCTCGGTCCCGTGGCGGCCGGAGTGCTGCTGGCGGTGATCACGCCCGCCGGCGTGTTCGTCGTCGACGCGCTGACGTTCGTGGTCGCGATCTCGTTCGTGCTGCGCATGGCGCCCTCCCCACCCGCGCACGACGCGCCGACGTCTGGGGTGGGGCGCGATCGCGGACGGGTTCCGGTTCCTGAAGGGCAAGCGGGTGATCCAGTCAGTGTTCCTGGCCGACCTGAACGCCATGGTGTTCGCGTTCCCGGTGGCGTTGTTCCCGGCGGTGGCCGATGGGTTCGCGCCCGGTGACAGCGCCACGGTGTTGGGCTTCCTCGTCGCGGCTCCAGCCGCCGGCGCGTTCCTGGCAACGGCGTTCTCCGGGCGCGCGGGGCATGTGCGCCGTCAGGGACGTGCGATCTTGGTCGCGATCGTCGTCTGGGGCGCCGCGATCGTCGTCTTCGGTCTCTCGAACACGCTTTGGCTCTCGCTGCTGATGCTCGCGGTCGCCGGTGCGGGGGACATGGTGAGCGGCATCTTCCGCCAGTCGATCCTGCAGACCGCGGTCGAGGACCGGTTCCGCGGCCGCCTCGACGGGATCGGCATGGCCGTGTGGGCGACCGGCCCGTCGATCGGCAACGTCGAGTCCGGAGTCGTTGCCTCGGTCTTCTCGGTGCCCGCCTCGATCGTCTCGGGAGGCGTGCTCACGATCGCCGGCGTGGGGCTTCTCCGCTGGTTCGCGCCGGCGTTCTGGAGCTACGACGCCACCCACGAGACGTGAGTGGCTACTCCTCGTGGTCGGGCGCCAAGCCGGCGAGGTCGCGCCTCCGTTGCGCGAGGTACGTACTTCCGATCGCGGACAGGTCGAGGTCGTACCGGCGGGTCACGATGTCTCCGCGAGGGAGCTCGTCCACGATCTCCCCCGTTGGTGCGATGACGAGGCTCGGCGCATGCTGGTCGGGGTGCGCGGCATTGGCGCTCACCACGAAGCGCTGTGTCTCATGCGCGCGAGCGATCAGAAGCGCCCGCCAGACATCGAATGACCAGCCGGCCAGGATCCCGTTGTCGAGGTGGAGAAACACTGCAGCGCCCCGATCCGCGAGCGTGAGCCACTGTTCGGGGAATCGAGCCTCTCGGCAGACTTGGAGCGCAACGGACGTGCCTGCGATGTCGAAGACGGCGAGATCATCGCCCGGTGTGAATCGGCCTCGCTCGACCGACGCGAGGTTGGCCTTGCGGTAAACGAAAGGCTCGCCGTCGGGCTGCAGGCCGATGGCTTCGTTGACCAGCTTTGTCCCGGCCGGACGGCATGCCCCGAGCAATATCGTGACCTTCGCCGCCTGTGCGAGCGACGCGAGCCGCTGCATGGCTGCCTCGACCTCCCTGTGGTCAATGGCTTGAAGGCGCGATGCCTCGATCTCACCGCGCGCCGGGTACCCAGAGAGCGAGCCTTCCGGTGTCACGAGGACATCCCCCGCCGATGCCACCGACAGGCTCGTAGCGATGGCCTTCTCGTTGTCCGCGACCGACCAACCGACCGGGATCTGCGCAAGCACGACGCCCATCGCCACGGAGGGAAGCGTAGACCTCGCCCGGGGGTGGTGCATCGAAGGCGTTCTGGCGCTACGACTCCGCCGCAGAGACCTGATGTATCGTGCGGCGACATCGGCATCGTTGAGGAGGAACCGTGCTCGCCTTCAACAACGACCTGTACCTCGGGCTCGTGTTCATCCACGTGTTCGCCGCCATGGTGTGGGTCGGCGGAGCGTTCGTCTTCCAGGTGAGGATCGCGCAGCTCCGCAAGGCCAACGACATGGTGGGGTTCCTGCAGGTGGGCGTGACGCCGAGCTCATCGGGCAGCGCGTGTTCATGCCTGCCGCAGTCGGCGTGTTGCTGGCGGGGATCGCCATGGTCTGGTACGGGCCTTACACCTTCGAGCTGTGGATCCTGCTGGCGCTGATCGGCATCGTCGTCAGCGCCCTGACAGGAGCCATCTACCTGGGGCCCCAGGGAGGCAGGCTCGCGAAGCTCGCCGAGGAACGAGGGGTCGACGAACCCCAGGTCGCGGCCGCCCGCGACCGCTGATCGCAGTCTCGCGGATCGACTACGCGGTGCTCGTCCTGATCGTCCTCGACATGGTGTTCAAGCCGGGGCCTAGCGGCCACCGGTCGGCGGTCATCGCCGTGGACGGAGCACGCCCCGGTCAGAGGACCACATGGCGTACGGCGCATCGGTGAGCTCGGCCAGCTTCAGCACGACGGTGTCGTAGTTCACGCGCCAGCCGGCGAAGTCTCGCCAGGCCTGATCTCGATCGGGCTTGATCGCGACACCCGACGCGGCGAGATCATCCATGGCGTCGTCCCATTCCTGGCGTGTGATCGAGATCGGATCGTCGGGCGAGGGTTGGTGATCGAACGGCATGCCGAACCCTTCCGCGATGCGTCCGAGCGACAGGTAGCCGGCCCGGATGCAGATGTCGGCCTGGACGTCGTGTGGAACCTCGATGCTCGAGATCGTGAGCGCGGCGCCATCGAGCACCGCGCCCGCCGCGGTGACCCAGGAGTGGTCGGTCTGGGGCGACCGGAAGAACACCAAAGCGGAGAACGACGTGTGCGTCTCCTCGACGTCGACGAACCAGCGTTCCCAATCCACCCACACCTCGTGCAGCTCCGACATGCGTTCGAGGCGCCAGAACCGCTGCACCATCTCCACTCCGGACGGCGGCTCGCCGGCTCGCACGGACAGGGCGGTCACCCCCCGTTCTCGTCGAGCGAACGCTCCGTTGATGCTCGGGAGGTAGGTGATCAGTAGCGCCAGCAAGAAGAGGCCGAGGGCGGCTTCCGAGAAGGAGACCATCATCAACCAGAACTCGCCCGGCCGCACGGAATCCCAGGGTGAACAGCGACGAGCCGGAGAGCTCGAAAGCGACGGTCACGCTGGTCTCGCCGTCCAGCGCCCAGAAGATCGCGGCGTAACCGACGAACGTGAGGCCGATCCACGCGACCAGGAGCCCCAGCATGCCGATCGGTGCGTAGGTGGCCAGCACTCGGTCGCGGCGTGCGAACGGCATCGAAGCCGGCGTCGCCAGATGGTAGGACCACCGCAGCAGGCCGAAGACCGTGCGTGTGATGATCGAGCTCGCCAGCCGGGGCAACACGACCGTCTTGACCGCCGAGATCACGGCGGCGGCAACCAGCAGAAGGCCGATGAGGCCCACCGCGATGCGCAACGCGAGTTCCATGACGGGATGCTGTCAGAAGCCGGGTTTGTATGCTCGCGGCCGGTCTGGTCAAGCTTCGATCGCGCTGATCCCTGTCGAGCTCAGTCGAGCTTGCGGTAAAGGCGGATCGACAGTGGCATGAACACGATGAGCAGGCCGACGATCCAAAGCACCGACTTGACGAGCAGGCCTTCGAACGTGTCGACGGGCAGCTTCGTCGATCGGGTCGAGGATGCCGATATCGCCGACCGACAGGTACCTGGCCAGGTTGCACCAGATCGTCACGGGATTGGCCTCGGCGATGGGCTGCAGCCAGCTGGCCATGCCGATCACCGGGACGAAGGCCGAGCTGACGAACACGACCGGGAAGATCCACGTGAACGATGCGCCGCCTGCACGGCCTCGACCTTCTTCAGCGAGAGCCCGATGCACGCCGAGATCCACGAGAACGTGAACCCCACCGCGAGAACCAGGACCACGGTGCCGATCGCGCTGGGGAGGCCGTTGTCGAACGCGAACCCCACCAGGTAGCCGACCCCGATCACGATGATCAGCAGCAGAGCGTTCTTCATGAGGTCGGACGTGGTGCGTCCGGCAAGGACCGCCGAGCGCGCCATGGGCAGGGACCGGAACCGGTCGACGATGCCGAGCTTCATGTCCTCGGCCAGCCCGATGGCCGTGCTGGTGGACCCGAACAACGCGTTCTGCACGAAGATGCCCGGCATCAGGAACTGCACGTAGTCCAAACCGGGAGGCAGAGACGCGAACTGATCGGCATAGATGAACCGGAACAGCAGCACGAACATGATGGGCTGCACCAGCTCGAAGATGAACACGGTGGGAACCCGGGTGAGCGTGACGAGGTTGCGCCTGGCGACGAGGAGGCTGTCGCCGATGGCCAGGCTGATGCGACTGCCGATGTTCGAGGGGGCTCGCTTGGCTCCCGGCGCCTGCACGATCGTGCTCATGCGCTCTCCTTGGCCCGGCGGCCCCGTTTCCTGCGCTTCTCCTCGGGCGATCGTCGTCGGGGTGCGCTCGGGATCGGAGTCGGCCTCGGCGCTGCGGCCCGTCAGCGACAGGAACACATCGTCGAGGGTCGGACGGTGCAGCGCGATGTCTGCGAGCCGGATCGTGGTCTCGTCCAGCCGACGCACGCTCTCGAGGAGGGCCGTCGGGCCTTCGTTCCCGACCGGGATCCGGACACGGCCTTCGTCCTCGTCGGAGGAGGCGCCGCCGGAACCGATGCCGGCGAGTGACTCTGCATGACGCGAGGGATGTCGGAGCGATCTTCGACGTGGAGCTCCAGCACCTCGCCGCCGATCTGATCCTTGAGCTCGTCGGACGTGCCCTCGGCGATCACCGTGCCGACGTCGATGACGGCGATCTTGTCGGCGAGCTGGTCGGCCTCGTCCAGGTACTGGGTCGTGAGCAGCAGCGTGGTGCCCTCGTTCTGCAGCTCGCGGATGAACTCCCACACGTCGATGCGGCTGCGAGGGTCCAGCCCGGTCGTCGGCTCGTCGAGGAACAGCACGTCCGGGCGGCCAACCAGGCTGGCCGCCAGGTCGAGACGGCGGCGCATGCCGCCGGAGTAGGTCTTGGCCGGCCGGTCCGCGGCTTCCGAGAGCCCGAACCGGTCCAATACGTCGCCGCCACGACGCCGGGCCTCCGCCTTGTCCAGGTGGTAGAGCCGGCCCACCAGCTCGAGGTTCTCGAGGCCCGGTGAGGTTCTCGTCGACCGCCGCGCTCTGGCCCGCGAGCCCGATGCGGAACCGCAGCTCTTCGGCGTCGCGCGTGACGTCGAGGCCGTCGACGGTGGCCGTGCCTCCGTCGAGCCCGAGCAGCGTGGCGAAGATGCGGATCATGGTCGTCTTGCCGGCGCCGTTGGGGCCGAGGAGCCCGAACACGGTGCCGGTGTCGACCTGGAGGTCGATGCCCTTGAGCGCATGCACCTCGCCGAACGACTTGGTGACGCCTTCCGCGGTGATGATCTGGTCGACCATGGGCGGTCACACTACCGACTGGCTCCGACGATCGTCATCCCGCCTGGACAGGGGCGTTGCCGGCGTCCATGTAATCACCATTACGAGACGGGAATAGCCTCCGCTCATCGACCGTTCTGCGGGTGGAACGAGCGCAGACCCAGCACCAGAGAACGAGGGATGCCTGAGATCGAGACCCCTGATATCGACACACAACTGCTGCCCCTGCTGCCTCTGACGACCGGGGTCGTGCTGCCCGGCATGGTCGTCACCTTCACGATCGAGTCCGACGAGGCTCGCGCCGCCGCCGAGGCCGCCGCGCTCGACCGACGATCGCACCCTGCTCTTGGTGCCGAAGACCGACACCGGGTACGCCCGGGTGGGCACCGTCGCCAAGATCGAGGAGCTGGGCCAGACCCGCACCGGCGTCGAAGCCCTGGTGATCCGCGGGCTCTCGAGGGCGATCGTCGGTGCCGGCGTTCCCGGCACGGGTGAGGCGCTGTGGGTGCAGGCCGAGCCGGTCGAGGAGCGTGAGCCCTCCGCCATCGCCAAGGAGCGGGCGCGCGAGTACCGCGCCGTGCTGGAGAACATCGTGGAAGCTCGCGGGGTGCCGCAGGTCGCGGAGTTCCTGCGCGGCATCACCGACCCCGGGCCAGATCGCCGACACCGCCGGCTAGTCGCCCGAGCTGTCGTTCGAGCAGAAGATGCAGGTGCTCGAGACCGTCGACGTCGAGGCCCGCCTCGAGCTGGTCGTGGCGTGGGTCAAGGACACGCTGGCCGACCTGGAGCTGGAGGACAAGATCCGCACCGACGTCAGCGAGGGCATGGAGAAGCGCCAACGCGAGTTCCTGCTGCGCGAGCAGATGAGCGCGATCCGCAAGGAGCTGGGTGAGGACGGCGAGGAAGACATCGTCGAGGAGTACCGCGACAAGATCGCCGAGCGCGGCATGCCCGACGATGTTCGCGACCAGGCCGAGCGCGAGATCGGACGGTTGGAACGCTCCAGCGACCAGTCGCCCGAGTACGGGTGGATCCGCACCTAGCTCGACTGGATGATCGACTTGCCGTGGTCGACCGCACCGACGATCAACCTCGACATCGCCGAAGCCCGTGCCGTGCTCGACGCCGACCACGAGGGCCTGGACGACGTGAAGGACCGCATCCTCGAGTACCTCGCCGTGCGCAAGCTGCGCGCACGAGCGCGGGCTTGGCGAGGACGACCGGGCGCGGTTCTGGCGCGATCCTGACGCTTGGTGGGACCTCCTGGCGTCGGCAAGACGTCGCTGGGCGAGTCGGTGGCACGCGCCCTCGGTCGCAAGTTCGTGCGGGTCGCTCTCGGCGGCATCCACGACGAGGCCGAGATCCGCGGCCACCGTCGCACCTACGTCGGTGCGTTGCCCGGTCGCATCGTGCGTGCGCTGAAGGACGCCGGCACGAAGAACCCGGTGATGATGCTGGACGAGATCGACAAGGTCGGCGCCGATTGGCGCGGCGACCCTTCGAGCGCGCTGCTCGAGGTGCTCGACCCCGCGCAGAACCACACCTTCCGCGACCACTACCTCGACGTCGACCTCGACCTGTCCGAGGTGCTGTTCATCACGACGGCGAACGTGCCGAGACGATCCCCGGTCCGCTGTTCGACCGGATGGAAGTGATCCGCATCGACGGCTACACCGAGGACGAGAAGGTCGCGATCGCCAAGCACCACCTGGTGGCGCGCCAGCGCGAACGCAACGGGCTGCGCGAGGACGAGGTCGTCGTTCACCGACGATGCCTGCGGGTCGTGGTCGGCGACTACACGCGGGAGGCCGGCGTTCGTAACCTCGAGCGCGAGCTGGGCAAGGCGCTGCGCAAGGTCGCGACCAAGATCGCGGCCGGCGACGCCGACGCCTCCGCGTCGACGATCGACGCCGATGAAGTCCGCACCTACCTGGGCCGCCAGAAGTTCTTCTTCGAAGCGGCGAGCGCACGGCGGTGCCGGGCGTCGCGACCGGACTGGCCGTGACCGGCGCCGGCGGCGACGTGCTGTTCATCGAGGCGAGCCGCGAGGAGCGGTGACGAGGGCAGGGTCGGCTCGGTTCGGAGCCTGACGCTCACCGGACAGCTCGGGGACGTCATGAAGGAATCCGCGCAGATCGCGCTCAGCTACGTGCGCTCCCACGCGGCCGAGCTCGGGCATCGAGCCGGCGACGGCTCCGCGGGCGCTTCCACGTGCACGTGCCCGCGGGCGCGGTGCCGAAGGACGGCCCGAGCGCCGGCGTCACGATGACCACGGCGCTGGTGTCCCTGCTCACCGACACGCCCGGTGCGCGCCGAGGTCGGCATGACCGGCGAGGTCACGTTGCAAGGGCGAGGTCCTGCCGATCGGTGGGGTCAAGCAGAAGGTCCTCGCGGCTCACCGGGCCGGCCTGAAGGAGGTCATCGTTCCGAAGCGGAACGAGGGCGACCTGGAGGACGTCCCCGAGCAGGTTCGCGAGCAGATGACCTTCCACATCGCCGACGACGTCCGCGACGTGCTGGAGGTCGCCCTGCGCGCGGACGTGGTCGCCGCCGCGTAGCGCCGTCCGACTCCCCAACTGCTGGTTCTCGCCACAGCCTCTACGCTCTCGGGTGCGGACCAGGTGAGGAGGGTGACGATGCGGATCGTCGTGTTCGGTGCCAGCGGCCGGACCGGGCGGCTCGTCGTCAAGGATGCCGTGGAGCGGGAACATCGCGGTCACGGCGTTCATCCGCGACGCGTCCAAGCAGTGGTTCCCCGACGCGGTGAAGGTGTTCCAGGGCGATCCCAACGATGCCACCGCGGTGGGCGACGCGCTCGAGCGGCGCCGACGCCGTGATCTCGGCGCTGGGCCCGATCGAAGGGGTCACCACCGACGAGGTCTCCCAGCTGACGCAGACGATCGTCGACGTGATGCAACGGTCGGGACCCCGCCGCCTGGTGCTGGCCGGGCAACACCACGGTGTTCACGACGCGAGGTCACAGGCGCGTTCGCCAACGTGGCGGCCGAGCACCGGCGAGACCTGGCGATCGTCCGCGGCTCGCGCTGGAGTGGACCATGCTGGCCCCCGCGATGCTGCGTGACGACGAAGTGGCGGGCGAGTTCGAGGCCGGCATCGACGGGCCGCCCCGGGCGCTTCGATCGCGCGGGCAGACTTCGCGAGCGCCATGCTCGACGCACTCGACCGGCCGGCGTGGGTGGGTCACGCGGTGGGCGTCAGCAGCTGACCGAGTCGTCCTTATGCTGGGGAGCGTGCCCGCTCCAAGGTCCACCTGGTGCTGGAGCTGCGGAACCTTCGTCGATCCTTCGGCGACGTCACGGCGCTGGACGGTGTCTCCTTCACGGTGGCCGAGGGCGACATGGTGGGGTTCGTGGGGCCGAATGGCGCCGGGCAAGACCACGGCGATGCGCATCGTACTGGGGGTCCTGGAACCCGACGCCGGCGAGGTGCTGTGGCGCGGCCGGCGGGTCGACGGCGCGGCGCGGCGGCGGTTCGGCTACATCCCGGAGGAACGTGGGCTCTACCCGAAGATGCGCGTGATCGATCAGCTCGTGCATCTGGCCCGGCTCCACGGGGTGGCGAAGCAGGCTGCCGGAGCGAAGGCCACCGAGATCCTCGGCGTCCTCGGCATCGCGGAGCGCGCCCGCGACCGGGTGGAGTCGCTCTCGTTGGGCAACCAGCAACGTGTGCAGCTCGCCGCCGCGCTGGTGCACGATCCCGAGGTGCTGGTGCTCGACGAGCCGTTCTCGGGCCTCGACCCGGTGGGGGTCGACGTGCTGGCGGGGGTGCTTCGCCACCAGGCGGTCGAACCATGGGGCGCCCGTGGTGTTCTCCAGCCACCAGCTCGACCTGGTCGAGCGGCTCTGCGACGCGGTGGTGCTGATCGACCGCGGGCGCGTGGTCGCCGCAGGGCACGATCGAGGAGCTCCGCGCCAGCCGGGAGCGCAGGCTGCTCCGCGTGGAGCTCATCGGCGCGACCGACGCCTGGTACGACGCGGTGCCGGGCGTGGCGCTCGAGGACGAGGTCGGCGGCGGCGTCATCCTGCGGCTCCAGGACGACGTCGATCCCCAGCGGGTCTTGGACGTGGCTCGTGCCACGGGTGACGTCGTGCATTTCAGCCGCGTCCAGCCGAGCCTGGCGGAGCTGTTCCGCGAGGTGGTGGGGACGTGAGCGCCGACACGGACCTGCGCACGACCGACCAGGGCATGTGGCGCGTCGTGGCGGCTCGGGACTTCCGGGTTCGGTTGCGGGATCGTGGGTTCATCATCTCGACCGCGATCACGATCATGGTGGTGTCGATCTTCATCCTGATCCGCGCGTATACCGGTGGAGGATCGCCCGCCTTCGACCTGGGGCTCGTGGGTTCGACGGAGGACCTCCAGACCGAGATCGAACGCCAAGCGCCCCTGGCAGGCGTGCGAGTGAGCGTTCGCGACTTCACCGATAGGGCGGGGGCCGAGCTCGCCCTGGCTGATGGGCAGATCGACGCCATCCTGGTCAACGGGGCCACGTTGGTGGGGCTGGCCGAGGTCGACCCGGAGCTCAACCAGGTGGTGCAGACCGCCGTGGTTCGCCAGCGGATCCGCGGAGCGCTGGAAGCGGCACGGGTGCCACCGGAAGAGATCAGCGCCTTGCTCGACCGGCCGGCGGTGCGGATCCAGACGCTGGAGCCCGTCGACCCCGATCGCGATTCCAACGGGGCCATCGCCTTCATCGCGGTGTTGCTCGTCTACGGGCAGCTGTTCGGCTACGGGGTCTGGATCGCGACCGGGGTCATCGAAGAGAAGGCATCACGCGTCGTGGAGATCCTGTTGTCGGCGATCCGTCCGCGTCAGCTGTTGATCGGCAAGATCGTGGGGATCGGCCTGCTCGGCATCGTGCAGCTCGCGTTCATCGCCGCGTTCGCTGTCACGCTGGCGCTGCTCACGGGTGCGATCGACGTGCCGGGCGCCGCGCTGGGAACCGCCGGCGTCGTCCTGGTCTGGTTCGTGCTGGGATTCGCCTTCTACGCGGGGTTGTTCGCCGTCTCCGGCTCGCTGGTGTCGCGGACCGAGGAGCTGCAGAACGCGTTGGTGCCCGTCAACCTGACGATCTTCGCGTCGTTCTTCATCTCGATCGGCGCGCTCGATGATCCGGACTCCGGGCTCTCGGTCGTGGCATCGATCCTGCCCGTCTCGTCGGCGTTGGCGATGCCGGTGCGGATCGCCTTGGGCGCCGCGACGCCGGTCCAGATCGTGGCCTCGATCGTTGCGCTCGTCGTGGGCACCGCGGCGCTGGTGCCGCTGTCGTCCCGCGTGTACGAGGGCTCGATCCTTCGAACCGGCGCACGAGTCAAGCTGCGGGACGCCTGGCGCTCGGCCGGCTGACGGTCATGTTTGCGCCACCCGGAAGAGTTTCACCGAGCCCTCGACGCCTTTGAGATCGGCGTCGCCCACCGGTTCCCACTCCAGCGCGGGTGCGGCCTCCATCGCACCCTCGGTCCCCAGCACCTCGTTCGCCCTGGCGAGCGATGCCACCCGTGCCGCCAGGTTCACGGTGCGGCCGAAGTAGTCACCGTCCCGGAACACCACGTGGCCGACGGCGACGCCTGCATGCACGGTGGGCATGCCTGCGTCCGGGATCGAGCGCACCAGGTGCAGGCAGCAACGCGCGGCCGCAGCGGCATCGGTGAAATGGAACATGGCGCCGTCGCCCAACAGCTTCACGACGCGGCCACCGAAGTGATCGGCGGTGTGAGTGGAGAGCTCGCCGAACCGGTCGGCGAGCCGCGATGCCATGTCGTCGCCCTCCGCTTCCGTGAACCTGGTGTAGTCCGTGAGGTCTGCGAAGGCGATCGAGGGAGGGTCGCGACGCCGGCGAGGGTGCAGGCCCGCCTGGGCCATCGCGATCTCGGTGTTCGTGACGATGTCCTCGATCTCGAAGGTCTCCAGGTGCCGGCGGTGCAGCAGCTCGACCGCGCGGAACCCGATCGGCAGCAGGCCGGCGCCGATGCCCGAGATCCGATCCATCCACTCGCGTTGCGTGAGCCCTTGCTGGATCATCGGCTCCTCGATCGCCTCGCGGAAGAACCGCATCTGCGACTCGGACAGGCGTCGGATGTTGTCGCCCAGGTAGCGCACCGCGCCGAACGCGATCTCTGCGTCGCCGGCCACCGAGTGGTACATCAGGGCGAAGAGGCGAAGCATCTCGAGGTCGTCGGCCCGGATCTCCTCGTCGTCGCCGGGGGTGGGGAGCTGCCACCCCACGGTGAACGTTCTATGGACCAGATCCAATGGCAGCCCGAGCTCAGTGGTGGCTTCCCGCAGGGTCTGGCCCGACATCGGCACCGGCTCTGGGAACAGGATGTCGGCCCATCCGGTGGAATAGCTCCCGTCCGCGATCATCGATCCCACCTGGTCGAGCTCGATCCCGGCCCGATCCATCGAGTCTGCGATCCGGACGCGAGCGATGTCGGAGGGGCCGAACGATCCGTCGGGTCCAGGAGTCACGATCGCCAGCTCCACCATCACGCGGAGGCGTTCGACGTTCGTCCCGGCCAGCCGAGCGAGCTCGTCTTCGGAGTGGCGGATCGCCATGGCCCAGATGCTACGCCCCGCCACGGCGAGGGTGGAAGTGATGGCTTCGCCCGCGGTGGCGGTCCGCCGGCCCCTAGGAGCGCTGCGTCGGCAGCTGCGGGATGAGCCACCCGATGAAGTCGGCTGGACTCCTCGTCTGCATCCAGAGCTTGCCAGGCCCCGTGAAGGTGGCCACCAAGCCTTCGCCCGAAAGTAGCGTGGACTTCCACCCGCCCACCTTGTTGACCTGGTAGCCGATGCCCTCCTCGAACGCGACGATGTGGCCCGTGTCGATCTTGTAGACCTCGCCAGGGGCAAGAGTCCGATCGGTGATGGCGCCGTAGCTCGATACCAGCATGTCGCCGGCGCCGGTGCACCGCAGCAGAAACAGCCCTTCGCCCGAGAAGAACGTCTTAGCGCCTCCCCACTTGGTGTCGACCTCGATCCCCACCTCGGAAGCGAGCCATGAACCCGACTGGACCATCATGGGCGTGCTGGAGAGGGGCATGTGAACGATGTCACCGGGCAGCGTGGCCGAGACCGTGAGCTCGCCGCCTTGAGGCGAATGGAATGTGTTGATGAAGAAGCTCTCGCCGCCCAGCACCGAGCGCTTCAGGCCGGACATGATGCCGCCTTGGGCCTTCGTCTCGATCTCGACATCGCCCGACATGCTGGTCATGGCACCGGCTTCGGCCTTGATCTGCCCGCCGGGCGGCAGGCTGATTACCGCGAGGGCGAACGATGGGCTGAACTGGATGTCGACATCCATGGGTGCTACCTCCTGATCGAACGAGCGTGGGGGAGACTACCGGGGTCAGGCCATCGGGCGAGCGCCAGGTCGTTCACAGCAAGTCGTTCACAGCAGACCGGTGACGGCCGCGCCGTCCACCTGCAGGGCCGCGCCGCTGATGAAACCGGCCTGCCGTGAGCACAGGAACGCGACGACCTGTCCGAAATCGTCGGGCTCGCCCATGCGGCCGGCAGCGCCCGCGCCCAGCTCGCGCATCCGGTCCGTGGCGTGCAGACCCGGGCAGGCGAGGTTGACCGTGATGGCGTCCTCCATCAGATCCTGGGCCGCGGTTTTGGCCCAGGCCCACAGCCCTGTGCGCGCGGTGTTCGAATAGGCCAGGGTGGGGATCGGCTGCTTCACGGCATATGAGGTGATGAGGCATATCCGCCCCCATCCCGCCGCTCGCATGTGTGGCACGGCGGCCTGGACCAGGCGGATCGAGGTGAGCATGTTGGCTTCCACGGCGGCGCGCATGCCCTCGTCGTTCACGTCGAGCGCGCGGGCCTGGGGCGGTCCGCCCGCGTTGGCCACCACCACATGGAGGGCGCCGAACCGCTCCACGGCGGCCTCGACGAGTCGCGAGGGGGTGGTGGGGTCGGTGACGTCCGCCGCGATCGCGAGCGTCTCGCTGGGCAGCGAAGCCGCGGCCTCTTCGAGCCGCCCCTGGTCGCGGGCGCACATCACAACCTTCACGCCTTCAGTGGAGAGTGCCTTCGCCGCAGCCAATCCCAGGCCCTTGGACGAAGCCGTCACGATCGCCACCCGGCCTTCCAGACCCAGTTCCATGCGGTGCATGCTACGTGGCGGGCCGCACGCCTGGGTGCACCGGTTCGAGCCGCCGGCTCGGTAAGCTCCAATCATGGCGATCCGTCGTTTCCCCGTCCGCACCATCGCGATCGCGCTCGTCCTGGTGCTCGTCGCCGCGCTGATCGCCGCCCTGATCTCTCCGGGCAGCGACCCAGGAGCGGGGGCGCAGCAGCTGGTGCGCTCGCAACCGAAGACGGGCCCGTTCCGTGGGCTGGGCGTCTGGGTGGACATCTACGACGAGCCCGCGTGGGACGCGCCCGGTGCCGCCGTCGAGGACATGGCGGCCAACGGTGTCAAGACCCTCTACCTGCAGACCTCCAACGCCGACCGGCCCGGGGCGTTCGTGTTCCCGGGTGGGGTGGAGGCGTTCGTCGACGCCGCGCACGACCATGGGATCGCGGTGGTGTCGTGGTACCTGCCCCATCTCACCGACCTGGTCGAGGATCGCGCGCGCATCCGCGACGCGCTGGCGTTCGTGACTGCGCGAGGGGACCGATTCGACGGGTTCGCGCTGGACATCGAGTCGGACTCCGTGCGCGATCCGGCCCGTCGCAGCGAGCGTTTGGTGCGGCTCTCGAACGAGATCCGCGAGGAGGCCGGGCAGGACTACCCCATGGGGGCAGTGATCCCCTCGCCGATCCGCCTGCGGGACGATCTGGCGTACTGGCCCGGGTTCCCCTGGCGCGACCTGGCCCTCACCTACGACGCGATCCTGCCCATGACCTACTACACCTTCCGTGCACATGGCGCCAAGGAGTCCTTCGACTACGTGACCGGCAGCATCGATGAGATCCAGGAGCGGGTCGGGACCGACGAGGTGCCCATCCACGTGATCGGGGGCCTGGCTCGCGACGCCTCGGGCTCCGAGACGACCGCGTTCGTGCGCGGGGTGCGCCAGCGAGGTGCCGACGGTGGCAGTTGGTACACCTGGGCCTACACGACCGAGGAGCAGTGGGCTCGATTGCAGGGGATCGGGTGAGTCTGCCGGTGATTGACCCTCTGGAACGTGCGCCGATAGGCTCGGGCCCCATCCGACCCCCGACAGGAGCTTCGTCCATGCGTCAGCGTTGCCGGCCGGTTCGCGCGCTGGCACGGATCGCGGCTCGATCGCTGGCGGTCGCCTTGTTCGCGATGGTCGCGGTGGGGTGCACGCCTCCGCTCGACACCGACGGTCTCGAGGCGAGGCTGCGGAATCTGGTGTCTGAGGAGATCGGCGCTTCGATCACTGCGGTCGACTGCCCGGACGTGAAGGCGGAGACGGGAGGCGTCTTCGAATGCACCGCCACGGACGAGTCGGGGGCCACGATCACCCTGAAGGTGACACAGACCGACGACCAGGGGCACGTGGTGTACGACTATCGTTGACGCCGAGGCACGCCGACCCCGGCCGCATCGACGGCGACGTGACCATGCTGCTGGACGACAAGAAGCTGCTCATCACGGGGGTGCTGACGCCGCAGTCGATCGCGTTCGCCGCGGCCCGAGCCGCGCAGGAGCAGGGCGCCCAGATCGTGCTCACCAACTTCGGACGCACGGTGAGCCTCACAGAGAAGATGGCGAGACGGCTGCCCGAGACGCCCGACGTGCTGGAGATGGACGTCAACGAGCCCGACCAGATCGCGGCCGTGTGCGAGGAGCTTCGCGAGCCGGTGGGGGCGATTGGACGGGTTCCTGCACGCGATCGCGTTCGCGCCGCAGGACGCCCTGGGCGGCAACTTCATGCACACCGAGTGGGACAGCGTGGCGACGGCGTTCAAGACCAGTGCGTTCTCGTTGAAGGCCTTGGCCGCCGGCATGCTGCCGCTCATGGAGGAACGAGGGCGGCTCGATCGTGTCGCTCGACTTCGACGGCCAGGTCGCCTGGCCCGTCTACGACTGGATGGGCGTGGCGAAAGCAGGGCTGGAGGCGGTGACCCGCTACCTGGCTCGCGATCTCGGGTCCCAAGCAGATCAGGGTGAACACGGTGCTCGGCGGGGCCCTTGAGGACGATGGCCGGCAAGGGCATCCCAGGGTTCGACGCGATGTCGGAAACTTGGGGACGCCGCGCGCCGTTGGGGTGGGATCTCACCGACCCCACGCCCGTGGGCAACACCGTTGCGTTCCTGCTGTCGGACTTGGCCGGCGGGCATCACGGGCGAGCTGATCCACGTCGACGGCGGGTTCCACGCCATGGGCACCGACCTCACGCCCTAGTCAGCTGCCGACGGGTACGGCCCGGCCCCGGCTGCGCACGCCGCGCCACAGCGAGCGGCCAACGCCAGTGCTTCATCCACGTCCATGCCCGCCGCCGAGCGCGAACGTCAGGCCAGCCGCGAACGAATCACCGGCCCCATACGCGTCGGCGCCGGGATCGGGTGAGGGCGGCAGCTGGCGCGGCGACGTACCGGCCTTGGGTGCCGTCGCGCGTCACGAACGAGCCGCCGTCCACTCCCTCGGTGCGGACGATCAGGGCCGGGGTGGCCGTGAGCGCGCCGACCTCCACCCGCTCGTCCGGATCCCGCGCGCTTCCCACCAGCACGTCGGTCGTCACGCCCGAGGCGATGAGCTCGTCCAGACACCCGGCTCGTCACGACCATCGTGCGCGCGCCTGCCGTGCGTGCCGGAAAGCCCCCGCATCACCCGCCGTGACGTAGACCGCGTCGGCGCCCCTCAGCCGCTCCCACGGCAGCGGATCGTCGGCATGGGGAGCCAGGCGCGGGCCGAGCGTGGTGATCGTTCGCTCGCCTGCCGGATCCACCTGGGAGAGGGCTCGCCGGCTGGCGCCGGAGCGCGTCGCCGCGTGCACCTGCACGCCCATTGCCGCGAGGCGCTCGCGGGTTCGCTCGCCGAAGGCGTCGTCGCCCACCGCCGTGAACAGGTCGCAGGTGCCCGCGAGCTTGGCCAGCTGCACCGCCGCCACGGCCCCACCACCCGCGGGCTCTTCCAGCTCGCCGGTGGCGTGGGCGATCTCGCCCGGGCCCGGGATGCGGTCGACCACACCGAACCAGGTCCATTCCGTGTGGCCCACGACCGCGACACGCATGCACGCCGAGTGTGTCAGCGTTGACGATGCAACGGCGGCGGCCCCTGGGGCATCACTGTGCTGATGGGTGGACCGCCGTCCACGAGGGGGGCGAGTGAACAGCGATCCGTTCTGACGCCGACCCTGGCCTGCCGGTGGAGTTCGGTCCGTGTTCTAACGGCGAGTTCGATCCGGAACCGACGCTGCCGCCCGTGCTCCGCGAGACGATCGCGCGGGCGCGCGCGTGGTCGGTGGAGAACGCAGACCGGCTCGGCATGTCTCGGCGCCAGTTCCTGCTGTCGGCGTGCGGCGCGGCCACGACTTTCCTCGCCCTGAACGCCTGCACGGCCGAGGAGCATCGCGCGGGGCCCGCCTCACCGAGTGCGACCGGGGCCTCGCCGGGGGGCACCTACGAGGTGCCGCCGAGCGCGTCGGTCGAACCGGAGAGCGCGTTCGAAGCGCTCGGGGGCGAAGAGTTCGTGTTCGACATCCAGGGGCATCTGCTCGAGTACCACCTGAACCCGGTGCTCAACGGCCAGGAATTCTGGACGTCGTTCCCGCAGCAGGACTGTGGCGAGGACGACCCGCGTGCCTGCTACTCGATCGAGCACTTCCTGGAGCTGATGTTCCTGCGGTCGGACACGAACATGCTGGTCCTGTCCGCGCTTGCCGATCTTCCCCGAGGGAAGCCCGCAGGGCCACGACATCATGGACCTCACGCGGAAGATCGCGGGGGGCCTGTGCCGGGACGAGCGGATCCTGCTGCACGGCCAAGCGCTGCCCAACGTCGGGCGCCTCGACGCCGCGCTCGACGCGATGGAGCACACCGCCAACGCCTACCCCGTCGCCGCCTGGAAGACGTTCACGCACTTCCCCGACGCCTTCGAAGGTGACGGCAACGGCTGGTGGCTCGATGACCGCGACCCCAACGAGCGGCAGGTGGGGGAGCGTTTCATCCGCAAAGCCAAGGAGATCGGCACGAACACGATCTGCATCCACAAGGGACTCTCGCTGGGCTCACCGTTCGCCTCGCCCGACGACATGGGACCCGGCAGCGAAGCGGTATCCCGACATGAACTTCGTGGCCTATCACTCGGGATTCGAGAGCGGGCGTGCCCGAGGTGCCCTACACGAGAGCGACCCGCGCACATGGGCACGAACCGGCTGATCTGGTCGATGGAGCGCGAAGGCGATCGGCCCCAACGAGAACGTGTACGCCGAGCTGGGCACATCGTGGTGGTTCGTCATGCGCTACCCGGATCAGGCCGCGCATTTCCTGGGCAAGCTGCTGAAGTACGTCGGCGAGGACAACGTGTTGTGGGGCACCGATTGCCTCTTCTACGGATCGCCGCAGCCTATGATCCAGGCGATGCGCGCCTTCCAGATCTCACCGGAGTTCCAGGAACGCTACGGCTACCCCAAGCTGACGAACGAGCTGAAGGCGAAGATCCTCGGCCTGAACGGCGCCGCGCTCTACGACGTGGAACCGAACACCGAGGCATGCACGTTCACGCGCCGCGAGCTCGAGCGACTGCGCCAGACGTTGCCCGGTCGCAATGGGGCGCTGGGTCCGAGCTCCATGGCGCAGACCATGGCGTTCCGCGACGACGATCGTGAGCAGTGGGCCACGATGGCCTCGATGCTCGCCTGATCGGCGCCAGCCGTATGCGTCATCGTAAGTGCAGGGCCGAACGGCGACTGACCTCCTTCAGTCATGGCGCTGGATGTGGCTGCAAGCTCGGCCCCGACGAGCTGCGGTCGGTGATTGACTCGTTGCGGCTGCCCGATCTGCCGCCCGAGGTGTTGGTGGGGGTCGAGACCGGCGACGATGCCACGGTGTGGCGGCTGGATGACGGATCGCGCGATCGTCGCGACGCTCGACTTCTTCACGCCGATCGTGGACGACCCTTACGACTGGGGACGCATCGCCGCCACGAATGCGATGAGCGACGTCTATGCCATGGGCGGATCGCCGTTCCTCGCGCTCAACATCGCGGCATGGCCGGTGGACGACCTGCCGCTGTCGATGCTCACCAGCGTGCTGCAGGGGGGGGTCGAGGCGGCGGCGAAGGCGGGCGTCGCCGTGCTGGGCGGGCACTCGATCACCGACCCCGAGCCCAAGTACGGCATGGTGGTGTTGGGGTTCGTGCACCCGGAGCGGCTGCTGACCAACGCCGGCGCACGGCCCGGCGATCGCCTGTTCCTCACGAAGCCGATCGGGCTCGGCATGATCTCGACGGCCGCCAAGCGTGGGGTGGCGAGCGGTGAGCAGCTTGCGATCGCGCTCGACGACGATGACCACGCTCAACGCCGATCCCGCGGCCGCCATGACGCAGGCCGGCGGCTCCCACGCCGCGACCGACGTCACGGGGTTCGGGCTGCTCGGCCACCTGTACAAGCTGCTCACCGCCAGCACCGTCGCCGCCCGGATCGATGCCGGCGCCGTGCCGCTGCTGCCCGGTGTGCTCGACCTGGCTCGCGGTGACGTCGTCGCCGGCGGCACCAAACGCAACCACGCCTGGGTCTCGCCGGAGACCGACTGGGGCGAGTGCACGCTTCCCGAGCAGTATGTGCTCGCCGACGCGCAGACGTCGCGGCGGCTTGCTGATCGCGACCGGCGACCCCGACTCGTTGCGCGCGGCGCTCTCCGAACGCGGCGTCGCCTTCGCCGAGATCGGCGAGATCGTCGATGGGCCCGACGGGCGCATCGAGGTCAGCGGTCGGCTCCGGGAATAACCGACCTGCTGTTAGCATTCGCACCTGCAACGGCGGACGCACGTGCGTCCGGCCACTCCGACTTCCGAGAAGGACGATGTGAGCGCGCTGGATGGTGTCTTGTACAAGGAGATCGTGGAGCAGGGACTCCGCGAGTTCCCCAACGAATGCTGCGGTGTCATCGCTGCGGCCGACGGCGTCCCGGTCAAGGTCTTCCCGATGAAGAACGCCGACGCATCGCCGGTCACCTACCGGCTCGACGGCAAAGAGCAGCTGCACGTCTTCGATGAGCTGGACGAGCGAGGCTGGGACCTGTGGGCGATCTACCACTCGCACACGCACAGCGAGGCCGCTCCGTCCGAGACCGACATCCGCTTGGCGTTCTACCCTGAAGCCCGATACATCGTGTTGTCCCTGGCCGATCGCGAACAGCCGGTGATGCGTTCGTTCCGGATCGACGACGATGGGGTCACGGAGGAGGAGTTGAGCATCACATGACCGGACTTGGATTCACCGAGGACCAGGTCCAGCGGTATTCGCGGCACATCATCCTGCCGAACGTGGGCGGAGCGGGCCAGCGCAAGCTGCTCGATTCCAAGGTGCTGGTGATCGGCGCCGGCGGGCTGGGGTCGCCGATCCTCCTGTACCTGGCGGCCGCGGGCATCGGCACGATCGGCATCGTCGACTTCGACTCGGTCGATACGTCCAACCTGCAGCGCCAGATCCTGCACACCGACGCCGACGTCGATCGATCCAAGGTCGAATCGGCGCTCGAGCACCTGCGCGCGCTCAACCCCACGATCGAGATCATCGGCCACGACACGCTGCTGAGCTCGGACAACGTCATGGAGATCATGGAGCCGTACGATGTCGTGATCGACGGGACGGACAACTTCCCGGTGCGCTACCTGGTGAACGACGCCACGCAGTTCCTGGGCAAGCCGCTCGTGTACGGCTCGATCTACCAGTTCGAAGGCCAGGCCACCGTCTTCCTGCCCGGCCAGGAAGCGCCGTGCTACCGATGCCTGTTCCCGTCGCCGCCACCACCGGGCACGGTGCCCAGCTGCGCCGAGGGCGGCGTGTTCGGCGTGCTGCCCGGTGTGATCGGCGCGATCCAGGCCACGGAGGCCATCAAGCTGATCACCGGCGAAGGGAACCCGCTGGTCGGTCGCCTGCTCCTCTACGACGCCCTGCTTATGGACTTCCAGGAAGTGAAGATCCGCTGGGACGCCGACTGCCCGGTCTGCGGCAAGGAGCCGTCCATCACCGAGCTGATCGACTACGAGTTGTTCTGCGGCGTGCCCGCGCGGGACTGACGCGACCGACACCACAGGAGAGAAGCGACCGATGGCCGTGACCGTGAAGCTCCCGACGATCCTTCGCAAGCACGCCGGTGGCGAGGCGAAGGTGGGCGCCGACGGCGCCACCCTGTCCGAAGTCCTCACCGACCTCGAGTCCCAGTACCCCGGCATCACGAAGAACGTGATCTCCGACGACGGTGGCCTGCACCGGTTCATCAACGTCTACGTGAACGACGAGGACGTGCGCTATCTGGGCTCGCTCGAAACCGAGGTCTCCGAAGGAGACACTGTGAGCATCCTGCCTGCCGTCGCCGGCGGCTGACCTGAGGTCGGTCGTCTCACGGAGCGCGAACCGTGACGGTCACGCCCGACGAGAGTGTTCGATAGGCCTACGCGAGGTCCCAGTTCACGATGTCGTCGAGGATCCCGGTCTTCAAGCCGGCCAGCAGCTTGGTCGAGTGGCGCTTGACGCGCAGAGTGAGGTCGACGCCGAGCAGCCGGATCCGGTGTCGACGACTACGTTGGACTTGACGTTCGCGCGCTTACCGAACAGAACGAACGTCAGAGCCGGATCGCTCGGCGCCACGGCGTTGTCGCTGGAGACGACCCAGAGGTCGTTGAGTCCGTACGCCAGGTTTCCGTTGCTGGAAGCGCGAACCGCCTCACCACCGTCGAGCCGAGGTTGGAGTCCCAGCGTCAAAGTGTTGCCCACGAGTGCCGTTCTCGTCCGGATCCAGGAGGTCGACGCCGTTAAAGTTCATAGCGAGTCCGCCGTCGAACGCAATGTGCAGCAACCTAGTTAGGGGGTAGGGGGCATGTATTGCTCTGAGTCTGTCGTCTCGGCTGCCCGTACCGGCCACGCCGAGCTCGGATAGTCTCGGCTGAATCAGTCGCAGCGGTATCCTCGGAACGCGTCTGGTCCAAGGCTAGTGGTTCAGGTGTCTTCCGATTCTCGTCCAAGACTATTGGAGCGTGGGCGCTGGGCATCCGGCTCCAAGCGCTCAGCTTGGACTCCGAGTGATCGAACGACGATGACTCTCGAGGACGGGGCATCGAACCGAAGATGCTCAGTCGTGCAGGCCGAGCGAGGTCGCGCGACCTCTCGGCGTTCCACTGATTTGACGAATGTGCGCCGGGGGAGCATGGTCGCGCCACACCACCGTGAAGGGATCTGGTCATGAGAGGTTCGCGACGTCCCAGGTCGTTGTTCGTGTTCGTGCTGGTTGGTCTCATCGCCCCTGTGCTCGCGCCCGGGACGGCGGTCGCCGTGCCCGGGTCCCAGAAAGCGCCGACGATAGACTTCACCCGTGACTCGGCGGGCGCAAAGCCGAACGGCTTCACGAGCGTCGACAACAGTTTCACGCACTTTTCGGATTCAATGGGCGAAGACCTCCAGGTCGCAGACTTCTCGCCGCAGTCGATCGGACTGGGACTGGGAGTCAATGGTGACGATGCGAGCGCGCTGATCATCGACTTCGACGTGCCGGTCATGAAGATCTCGTTGGTGTTCGGTAACGACGATCCTGGGGTCGCGCTCGATGGCGATGTGGCGCTGCTGACCGTGTATCGGGGTGGCTCCCCGGTGGGGTCGGAGTCGGTCGTGATGAACCTCAACGACGAGGGCGATCAAGTGATCAGTGTGCAGGGGGTCATCTTTAGGCAGGCTCAGCTCGTCTTTGCGCGCGGCACGGCACCGATCAACCTCATCGAGGTCGTCGACGACATCCGTATCTCGCCGAAGTGCACGATCCGCGGCACGAACGGGCGGGACAACCTCGCGGGCACAGTCTCGGCCAATGCCATCTGCGGGTTCGGCGCGAAAGACCGCATCAAGGCCAACGGCGGGAACGACTTCGCCCACGGCGGTGACGGCAAAGACCGGATAAGAGGAGGGGGCGGCAACGACACAGTGCTGGGCGCGAGCGGTAACGACCGGCTGAACGTGGTGGACGGCGTCAGTGGCAACGACACGGTCTACGGGGGCGACGGCAACGACACGTGCCGGATCGACGTCGGCGACGCGACGCTCTTCTGCGAGGCAATAATCACTGTTGCCTGACCAAGGATCGTGCTGCGCAGCAACGGGAGGGAGGTCGGGACGAAGCTCGCCGCACGGGCGAACTGAACATGGAACGATGACCGACGAGGTGTCAACCGATCAGGCGACATCCCGTCACGCTTAGGCCGAACCCGAACAGCTGCCAATCCCATTTCCGGCGTCCGACATCGCGGGGCCGGCTCCCAATTCCTCCCAGATGTGCGTCGACAGCCCTACTCCATCAGAGCAGCCGGAGCGCTTCGAAGATGGGACCGTCGCTTCCCCCGGCGGTTCAGGGCGCAACCGTGTAGGCCTGCTCGCTTCCCGGCTATTGCACGTTGGCACTGACGGACGCGCTGCCGTTGATCGTGAACGTGCAGGTCTTCCGCTTGCTCCCGCCGCTGGAACAGGCTCCGGACCAGATGGCATCGCGACCGTTCGTCACGCTCAGCGTGATCGGGGTACCGGTCGCGAACGGTGCGGAGCCGCTGCTGCCTACCGACACGTTGATCCCTGCCGGGCTCGACGTGACCCGCTCACCGCTCCGGCCGGTCGCCGTCACGGTCAGCGTCACGCCCTGAGCCGGCGGCGTCACCGTGAGGGTCGCCGTTCGCGTTACCCCTCCGGCACTCGCCGTGATCGTCACGGGAGTCGACGTCGCGACGGTGCTGGTCGCGATCGTGAAGGTCACGGTCGTCGCCCCCTGGGCAACCGAAGCGCTCGCGGGCACGGTCGCAGCAGCGGTGTTGTCGCTCGACAGCGCCACCGCGAACCCGCCCGTGGGAGCTGCCGACGTCAAGGTCAGCGTGCCCTGCGACGAGGTCCCTCCCGAAACGCTGGTTGGGTTCACCGACACCGCGGAGAGCGCCGCTGGCGCGACCGGTGGCGTCACCGTCAGCATCGCGCTGCGCGTCGCCCCTCCGTATGTGCCGCTGATGGTCGATGTCGTCGGCGCCGACACCGACGACGTCGCGACCGTGAACGTCGCGCTCGTGCTGCCTGCCGCCACCGTCACGCTCGCGGGCACCGTTGCGGCCGAAGTGTTGCTGCTCGACAACGACACCACCGCCCCGCCGGCAGGCGCGGCGCTCGTCAGCGTGGCCGTCCCTTGCGCCGAGGTGCCGCCCACGACGCTCATCGGACTGAGGACGACCGCCGAGAGCGCCGGCGCCGGCGGAGGTGCGGTAGCCGGTGTGAAGCTGCGAACGGCGGACCATGCGCCGGCCGTGCCCGCCGAGTTGAGGCTTCGCACACGCCACCAATGCTGGCGGACGGGAAGCGACCCGGTCGTGAGCTGCGAGGCAGCCAGCGTCTGATCCACGATGCGCGGCGCGGAGAAGTTGCTCGAGTCGTCGATCTGGATCCGATACGAGGCTGCCCCGCTCACATCCGCCCAGTCGAGCGTCGCCGGCAGCGCAACCGTCGCACCGTTGGCCGGGCTGAGGAGCGCCGGTGCTGCCGGCACCGCGGGTGCGGGCGGGTTCACCGTCAACGTTGCGGTCCGCGTGGTGCCGCCCGCCGAGCCGGAGATGGTGACCGGTGTCGAGGACGTCACCGAGCCGGTGGTCACCGTGAACGTCCTGCTTGTCGCCCCCGATGCAACGGTGACGCTGGTCGGTACGGTCGACGCCGTCGAGTTGTCGGAAAGGGCCACCACCGTCCCACCCGCGGGCGCGGCAGCGCTCAGGGTCACCGTTCCGGTCGAAGAGGCTCCGCCCACGACGCTGGACGGGCTCACCGCCAATGAGGACAACGTCGGGCTCGTGGGCGCCCGCGTCACCGTGAGCGCAGCGAACTGGAACACGTTGTCGAGGGAGGCTGATAGCTGCACGGTGGTCGTGTCCACGGGGAAGGTGGTCACCGTGAAGGTGGCGCTCGTGGCGCCCGCCGGCACGGTGATGCTCGCCGGGACGCTGGCCGATCCGGGAAGGTTGCTCGCAAGACTGACCGCGACCCCCCCGGCCGGCGCGGCGCTGGAGAGCGTGACGGTGCCGGTGGAGGGGTTGCCTCCGACCACGCTCGTCGGGTTCACCGTGAGCCCCGTCAGGGTCGGGAGACTCGGATGCACGGTGAGTGAAGCCGAGCGGGTCACGCCGCCCCCGGACACCGAGATCGTGACCGAGGTCGGCGCCGAGACCGGGGCCGTGACGATGTTGAAGAAGCCGTGCGTGGTGGACGCGTGGATCGTCATCGTCGCGGGAACCGAGGCGACCGCCGGATTGCTGCTCGTGACCTGGAGGAGTTGGTCATGGCCCGCGATCGCCGAACCGGGGATGGTCACGTTGCCCTGAGAGCCGTTCGTCGTCGATTCGGGATTGAGCGTGAGCGAAGCGGGCTGCGCGGCGGGCGTGAGGGTGATCTGCCACTGAGACGTCACCCCTCCATGGGTTGCCCTGATCGTGGAGGTCGTGGTGGCCGACACCGCGCTCGTCTGGATCGAGAACGCGGCGGAGATGGCGCCCGCAGGGATCGTGACCGTCGCGGGCACTGTCGCCGCCGGGGAGCTGCTCGACAGGCTCACCGTCATGCCCCCTGGGCCTGCGAAGCCGCCTCCCTCGAGCTCCACCCTGCCGACCATCGTGGCGCCCCCGGTCGCCTTGACCTCGGACTGCAGGGTGTCCTGCTTCAGGGTGGGCGGCATCACGGTGATCGTCTTGGACACGGACGAGCCGTTGTAGGTCGCAGTCACGGTCACCGACGTCGGAGCCGCCACCTGCCCGGCATGTTGCGGGGTCGGCGATCCGCCCTGAGCTCGGTTCGCGTCGATCGTCATCGTGGACGGCATCGGAAGGGCGCTCTGGTTGCTGCTCGTCAGGCTCACGACGGCACCGCCCGCCGGAGCGCGCGCGGTCAGCTGCAGGAGCGTCGAATACTCAGCCCCGCTGTAGATGAGGGGTTCCCTGGTGAAACCGATGGAGGCGAGCGCGGTGGGCGCGGAGCTGATAGTGAACGAGCCCGTCGCCGACCAGGCGGTGGGGGCGGAGGTCGTGGGCGAGGAGTTGCCCTGGTGGGAGCGCACACGCCAGAACCAGGTCCCGGAAGGCATGTCGGAGTAGACGATGCTGGATCCGGTCAGCCCCGGAAGCGGATCGAAGAGCGTCGAGAACGACGAGTTCTGCGAGACCTGGAGTTCGTAGCCCGAGGACTGAGGGTTGTAGCCGTCCGCCCAATCGATCGTGATCGGGAGCGTCAGGGTCGGGTTGCCTGTCGGTGAGATCAGCGCAGGCGGGGGCCCCACGGGATTGTTGTAGCGAACCGAGAAGTTGATCACGTTCGACGTTGCGCCAGCAACCTGATTCGCGTCCACCGCGCGCACGCGCATGAACCACGTGCCCTGCGGCATGCTGTCGTGGTGTTTCGTCCCGTCCGACGTCCCTGGGATGTTCGAGACGCTGTAGTAGTTGGGTGAGGTGACCGGGAAGCTCGGATCGGTCGAGAACTCCGTCGTGTAGGTCGCCGCGCCGGGGACGGCGCTCCAGCTGAAGCGGATGGCCTCCATCGGGTGGAACTGCGTCGTTCCGCCGTGCGGCGGGTTGAGCGTCGGCGCGGCGAGCTGGCCCTGGCCGGCGCCCGTCACGGTGAAGCTCCGGGTCGCAGACCATGGACTGGTCTCGAGTCCAGTGTTCACTCCGTCGACGCGCCAGAAGTACGTCCCGTTCGCGAGGCCGCTGACGGTGGCCTGCGTCACGCTGGGGAAGGTCGAATCGTGGGCGACAAGGGCCGAGAAGTTCGACGAAGAGCTGACCTCCCAGTTGTAGCCGCCGTTCTGAGCGGACGGGTCGAGGACCTGCGACCAGGAGATCGTGAACGGCACCTGGACGTTCGCGCCGTTCGAGGGGGACAGCAGCGCGGGCGCGGAAGGTGGTGCGGCGATCGCTGGAGGGCCGGTCAGGAGCGACGGCAGGAGGACACCGATCAACGTGAAGATCCGAAGGGCCTTCACTCGTTCATCACCTCAGTTCTTGATCTCGATCCGTCGCACGCTCGACCACGCGCCTGGGTTGCCGCCAGCGTCCACCGCCCGGACCCTCCACCACAGCCGTCTCGTCGGAAGGGTGCTGGTCGTGAACCGTGATGGGGTGATCCCTGTCTGGTTCAGCACGAATGGCGAGCTGAGATTGCTCGAGTCGTCGATCTGGAGCTGATAGGAGGCTGCGCCCGCCACGTCGCTCCAATCGAACGTGATCGACTGCCCGGTCGAGAACCGCGCGTTGTTGGAGGGTGACACCAGCGATGGGGCCGGCAGAGGTGTGGCGCCCGCAGGGACCAAGGAGATGGTCGCCGTCCGTGTCACGCCGCTGTAGGACGCGGAGATCGTGACGGCGGTCGAGGCGGTCACGCTGGTCGTTGAGATGGTGAACGAGGCAGTCGTGGCACCGGCCGGGATCGTCACGCCGGCCGGCACGCTCGCAACGGCCGCGTTGCTGCTCGACAGCGACACCGGCGCGCCACCACTCGGCGCGGCGCCCGACAACGTCACGATCCCCTGGGAGCTGACGCCGCCGGTCATGCTCGACGGGTTGGTGCTCACCGACGACAAGGTGGCGGCCGGGGGCGGCGGGGGCGGGGGCGCGGCGCCTCCGAACTTCGCCACGAAGGCATCGGCCCAGAAGATCAAGGGATCGCCGTTCCAGACGCGGTCGAACGCTCCGGCCGTCGTCGGGAAGTCGGGGGAGATAGGTCTGCCCGGTGACGTAGACGTTGCCCGCCGGGATCGAGCGCGATGTCGCTGGCGCCATCCGACTCGGTGCCGCCGAGGAAGGTGCCGAAGACGAGCGCCGAACCGGCGGCATTCAGCTCGGCGACGATGGCGTCGCCGGGCCGTTGAGCGACGTGTCGAAGGCGCCGGGGGTGGTCGGGAAGTCCGGGAGTCCGGCTGCCGCCGGCGAGCCAGGCGTTGCCGGCGCCGTCGAGCGACACGCTGCCGACGCTTCGGCCGCTGCCGCCGAGGAACGTCGAGTAGACGAGCGCGGACCCGGCGGCGTTGAGCTTCGTCACGAAGGCGTCGCTCTCCGCCGGAGGTCGTGTCGAACGCGCCCGGCGTCGTCGGGAAGTCGGGCGAGACCGTGCCGCCCGCGACGTAGGCGTTGCCGGCCGCATCGACCGCCAGACCGCCTGCGCTGAATCGAACTCCGATCCGCCCAGGAACGTGGAGTAGACCAGGGCCGAGCCGGTCGGGTTCAGCTTGGTCACGGCACAGCGTCGAAGGCGCCGTTGTGCGTCGTGTCGAAGGCGCCGGCCGTCGTCGGGAAGTCCGCGGACCTGGTCGAGCCCATGACGAAGGCGTTGCCGGCCGCGTCGACGGTCGACGTCCCCGACGAAATCGACTTCAGCGACCCGCCGAGGAACGTGGAGTACACGAGGGCCGAGCCCGGCGCATTCAGCTTCGTCACGAAGGCGTCGACGCGCCGTTCCGCGTCGTGTCGAACGCGCCGGCCGTCGTCGGGAAGTTGCTGGACCCGGTCTCGCCCCCGACGTACGCGTTACCCGCGCCGTCGACGCGATCGCGAGCGCGTCGTCGATGTCGAACCCGCCGAGGAACGTCGAGTAGACGAGGCCGAGCCGGCGGCATTCAGCTTCGTCACGAAGGCGTCGTACTGGTCGATGCCGCACCGCGGGCAGGTGTCGACGTTGAAGGTCCGGTCGAACGCGCCGCCGGTGGTCGGGAAATCCGAGGACTTCGTCTGACCGGCGACGTACGCGTTGCCCGCGGCGTCGATCGCGATCGCGCGTCCCCATTCGAAGTTGCTGCCGCCGAGGAACGTGGAGTAGACGAGCGCCGTTCCCGTCGGGTTCAGCTTGGTGACGAACGCGTCCAGGAAGTTGCTGGCCGAGCCGGTCCGGTCGAAGGCGCCGGCCGTGGTCGGGAAGTCGGGTGACTGGGTGAAGCCGGTCATGTAGGCGTTGCCGGCGGCGTCGACCGCGATCCCGAGCCGATCTCATGGCTCGCCCCGCCGAGGAAGGTCGAGTACGCGAGGCCCGGGTCGATGATGAGCTCGCGGTCCGGTCATAGCCGGCGCCGACGGCGAACCCGTATTCGCTGTCGCCGTTTGCGGCTCCAGCGCGTAGCGGCTCTCCACAGGCACGCGCACCCCGGCGATCTCCTGGTAGGCGACCGGCGCCGAGTCCGCAGCGTGCCCAGGGCCGTCTCGATCGAAAGCCCGCCGTTGCCGTCCGGCGACACGTCGTCTGCTCCGCGGTAGGCGAGCTGGATGTCGTCGACCTGCGCTCCCGGCTTCACCCGGAACTCGTATTTCAGGGTGCCCGCCTGGGCGCCGAGCATCAGGTCGATCCCCGGCCACAGCTCGCGATAGACGATCTGCTCGAAGCGTGGCAGCTCCGTGCTCCAACGCCGGATCGCTGCCCTGGAGATAGTTGACCTCTCCAGGCGCCTTTTCGGATCCTGCACGACCCGTGGATCTCCGCCCAGGAACCGCAAGGCAAGAGCCACCCCGCGACCTGGAGGTGCACCGGCGCCCTCCACGAACGAGAACACTGCCTCCTCGGGTGTGAGATGGAACGCGTACCGAGGGCCCTGCGCGAAGTAGCGCACTCGTGAGTCTGTCTGGCCTTGGTTCTCCACGAACGTCAGGGGCAGGTTCGCGTACGCGTCCAACAGGCGCTCGCGCGCAGCCTGGGACAGAGGGGGGGTCAGCCGCAGCGCGTTCCCCTGGGGACCCGAAGCCGCTGCTGTCAGCGCCGACGCCGATCCCGGCCACCAGAGACGCCACCAGCGCCATCGACAGGATCCCGACGGCCACCTTCATGGTCTTCATGGCGGTACTCCCCCCGTTGGCGTGCGTAACCCGATGACACCATGCCCGGCGAGGGGGTCTCGGTCGCAATGGTCCGATGGTCCCGGGACCTCGTGGCCCGGACCCGCCGCGTCGGCCAGAGGTACTACGGACGAAGGCTCCCGCGGGTTCGCGAAGGTTCGCGCCTCGGCCGGAAGGACGATCTGACCCGCCACGCAACGCGCGACTAGCGTCCTGGCCGGAAGGGAGGGCGCTTCCCCATGCGAACTCCGGCACATGAAGCCGTGCCGGCGCGGACGCCGGCTCGCGAGCGCGCGCCGGCGCGAGAGCCGGCGCCGGAACGCCGGCAAGAAGATCTCCCGATCCTGCCCGAGGCGCGCCCACCCACACGGTGGGGACTGATCGGCGCGATCGCCGCCGCCACCTTCATCGCCCTGCTGGTTGGGGGCATCGTGGGTTTCGCCATCGCCGACAACCGCCTGAACGATCGGGTGAACGAGGCAGCGACCGCGGCCACGTTGGATGCCGAGGCGGCCGCCCTGGCACGGATCGGCCAGGCGCAGCAGCGCATCACGTTCCTGGAGCAGCGTGAAGCGCAGCTGCTGGACACGATCGATGGCCAGCGCAGGGCCAGCCAGGTCGTGCTGGCGAACCGCCGGGAGACGCGCGGTCAGTTGGAAGCCACCCGCGCAGACCTCGATGTGGCGCGCGCCGACCTGGATGCCGCTCGCGCAGCTCTGCGCGCGCTCCGCGGCCCGGTCGTGACCGATGGAAGGCACATCGCCAGGGTGATCGCGGTGGGAACCGGTCTGTCGCCACCTCGCATCGTGGTCCAGGTGGGCCGATGGTTCAGAGGGCAAGGCTGCCCGTCGAGCGGCCATCGCGGACGGTGCGATCGTCCCGGGCCAGCGCTTGCCCAACCGGCGCTACTACCGCCCAGGGAACGCCTGGAGCACGCTGAACCCCAGCTCGACTGCCACCGTGACGGTTCGACGCTTCACGGGGACCGGAGGACTGCGAACCGTGCCGCTCATCCCAGTTCGAGCGCATCCTTCGTAGTGACGCGCCGTGGGCCAGGCGGGCGTCAAGCGACCCGTTCTGGATCACGGTCTCCGGTGGCGACGTCTCGAGGATGCAGCAGCAGCGCTACCCGTACGCTCTGGCCGCTCGCTGGGATAATCCCCGGCGTGACCCGCTACGACGACATCCTGTCCGCGATCGGCAACACGCCGCTCGTGGGCATGCCACACATGTCCCCGAAACCCAGCGTGCGGTTGTGGGCCAAGCTGGAAGGCAACAATCCCACCGGTTCCACGAAGGACCGCATCGCGCTCGCGATGGTGGAGGCCGCCGAACGGCGGGGTGACCTCACGCCCGACAAGACGATCCTGGAACCCACCAGCGGCAACACCGGCATCGCGCTGGCCATGGTGGCCGCCCGGAAGGGCTACCGGCTCACCGTGGTCATCCCCGACAACGCCAGCGAAGAGCGCATCGGACTGCTGCGCCTGTTCGGCGCCGAGATCGTGTTCAGCGACGGCGAGCAGGGGACCAACGGCTCGATCGAGGTGGCGCGCGCCCTCGCCCGAGACGACGCGTACCACATGCTCTTCCAGTACGGGAACCCCGCCAACCCGCTCGCCCATGAGGAAGGGACCGCTGCCGAGATCATCCGCGACCTGCCGGAGGTCACCCATTTCGTGGCGGGCATGGGCACCGGCGGCACGCTCACAGGAGCCGGGCGTGGGCTCCACGCCCACAACCCCGACATCAAGGTCGTCGCCGCCGAGCCCGAGCTGGGCGACCTGGTCTACGGCCTCCGGTCGCTCGATGACGGGTTCATCCCGCCGATCTTCGATCCCGAACAGGTCAGCAGGAAGTTCCTGGTCGATTCCTCCAGCTCGCTGCGCACCAACCGAGAGCTGACCGCGAAGGAGGGGATCTTCGCCGGCATCTCCAGCGGCGCGGTGGTCTACGTCGCACAACGGATCGCGGCCGAGATCGACCAGGGCGACATCGTGTGCCTGCTGCCCGACGGGGGCTGGAAGTACCTGTCCACCGAAGCGTGGGCATCCGATCTGGAAACCGCCGAGAAGGGCGTGGCCGAATCGTTGTGGTGGTAGCCCGGTCGAGCGATCCTCGCCCGATCGGTGTGTTCGATTCCGGGGTCGGTGGGCTCACGGTGGCCCGTGCCGTGATCGACCTGCTCCCGCACGAGCCGCTGATCTACGTCGGTGACACCGCCCGTTTCCCTTACGGTCCCAAGCCGGTAGAAGACATCAAGCGCTACGCGCTGGAGGTGGCGGACTACCTGATCCATCGAGACGTCAAGATGCTGGTGGTCGCGTGCAACTCCGTCGAGGTGAGCGCGATCGACGACATCGCCCATCGCGCCGGTATCCCGGTTGTGGGTGTGATCGACCCCGGGAACCCGCGCCGCGGTGCGGGCCACCCGGAACGGCATCATAGGGTTGATCGGCACACAGGCCACCGTGACGAGCGGCGCCTACGACCGGGCGGTCCGCGCGACGGGCGCCGACGTGACCTTCGATCGCAGGCGTGCCCGGCGTTCGTGGAGCACGTCGAACGAGGCGACACCACCAGCCCGGAGCTACGGATCGCCGCGCGGGGGTATCTTTCCCCGCTAATGGCCGACGGCATCGATACGTTGATCCTGGGTTGCACCCACTACCCGTTGCTCTCGGGACTGCTCCAGCGCGAGCTGGGTCCGGGGGTGGTGCTGGTCTCCTCGGCCGAGGAGACCGCGAAGGACGTCTATGCCGCACTGCTGGACCACGACCTGCAAGCGAGACGCGAGCCGACGGTCGCCTCCACGAGTTCCTGGCGACCGGCGACCCGGCCGGATTCGGGCGTGTCGCGAGCGTGTTCCTGGGCCCGGAGCTAACCGAGGTGGGCGCCGCCCAGGCCCAGCCCGTGGGAGGCGGTTCGTGGAACTGACCGTGCTGGGCATGTCGGGCACGTGGCCGCCACCGGGCGGCGCCACGTGCGGATACTTGGTCACCCACGACGGCACGACGATCTGGCTCGACGCGGCACCGGCACGTTGTCGCGGCTGCAAGAGCACGTCGGGATCGACGATCTCGATGCCATCATCATCTCCCACGGTCACCCTGACCACTTCGTCGACACCATCCCCGCGTTCTATGCGCGCCACTACGGCAAGCTGGGCGACCCCGGACTGCCGTTCTACTCTCCTCGGGCTTCGTGGATCTGATCAGTCTCTTGGTCTCTGAGGACAGCCAGAACGTCATGGCCCAGGCGTACGCGTTCACGACGGTCCACGGCGGCGACTCGTTCCAGGTGGGGTCGATCAGCATCGACGTCTGGGAGATGACCCACATCGGCGTGGACGCCCTGGGGTTCCGCTTAGAAGCCGGCGGCCGCGTGCTGGCGTACACGGGCGACACCGGTCCGTGCGACGCGGTCATCGAGCTGGCGCAGGGCGCCGACGTGCTGCTTGCCGAGGCCTCCTATCAGAAGAGCTCCCAGATCTTCCCCTTCCACCTGAGCGCGAAGCAGGCGGGCGAGCACGCCACTGCCGCCGGTGTCGGACACCTGGTGTTGACTCACCTCACGCCCGGCCTCGATCCGACGGTTTCGAGGCGGAGGCTGCCGAGACGTTCGACGGTCCGGTGGAGGTCGCGTTCGAGGACATGAAGCTGGCGATCGGTTCGTGAGCCGGCCCGACGGCCGAGCTTCGGACGAGCTGCGGCCGGTGACGTGGGAGCTGGGGTACCAGGAGTGGGCGGCGGGCTCGATCCTCCTCTCCATGGGGAAGACACGTGTGCTTGGTGGCCGCGAGCGTCTCCGAGGACGCACCTCGCTGGCTCAAGGGGACCGGCAAAGGATGGGTGACCGGGGAATACTCGATGTTGCCGGCGTCGACCAACGAGCGCACGAACCGCGAGGTGAACCGTGGCCGCCCGGGTGGGCGGACCCAGGAGATCCAGCGGCTCATCGGTCGCGTCCTTGCGGAGCGTCACCGACCTGTCCCGCATGGGGGAGCGCACGATCACGATCGACTGCGACGTGCTGCAGGCCGATGCCGGCACGCGGACCGCCTCGATCACCGGCGGCTATGTCGCGCTCGCGATCGCGCTGAGCGACCTGGCCGCCGACGGCCGCGTTCCCGACGACCTACTCACCGACAGCGTCGCCGCCGTGAGCGTCGGCATGGTCGACGGGCAGGCGCTCTTGGATCTGTGCTACGAGGAAGATGCGCGCGCCGACGTCGACTTCAACGTGGTCATGACGGGCTCGGGCGAGTTCGTCGAGGTGCAGGGCACGGCGGAGGGCACGCCGTTCTCACGGGCGCAGCTCGACAGCCTGCTGGATCTGGCGGGCAGGGGCATCGCCGAGCTCACGGCGATCCAGCAGCGAGCGCTCAAGGGGCTGTAGCGGCGGGCGCCCGTGGCCTTCCCCGAACATCTGGCGATCGCCTCCCGGAACCCTCACAAGCTGCGCGAGCTCGGTCGCATCTGCGCGGACTGGCCGGTCGACTGGGTCACGATCGAGACCCACGACCCCGCCGCCTTCCCCGACGTGCAGGAAACCGGCAGCACCTACCTCGCCAACGCCTTGCTCAAGGCGCACGCCGTCGCCCATGCGCTCGGCCTGCCCGCGATCGCGGACGATTCCGGCATCGAGGTCGACGCACTGGGGGGCAAGCCCGGGCCGCGCTCGGCCCGCTACGCCGGTGAGGAGGCATCCGACGAGCAGAACCTGGACGCGCTGATGCAGGCGCTGCGTGGCGTCCCCGCCGGGCGGCCGCACGGCCCGCTATCGATGCGTGGCCGCGATCGCGTGGCCGGGACGGCGGCGATCTGCACGCCGAGGGCACGTGCGAGGGGGCGCTGATCGCCAAGCGGCGCGGCGAGCGGAGGGTTCGGCTATGACCCGATCTTCGTGCCGGAGGGCTGGGAGGAGACGATGGCCCAGCTACCGACGAGCAGAAGGATCGCATCAGTCACCGGGGCAGGGCGTTCCGCGCGCTCCGCGAGGCGGTCGGCGTCGCTGGACCACCCGGATAGTCACTTCGGGGTACCCGACTCAAGGTAGCCTCGCGCCGGCGCCGACGTTCCTTCCATGGACCAGAACCACCGTGCCTGGCCCCGCCGTGGATCGACAGATCCTGCGCAACACCCGAGGATTCTTCGAAGGACGCTCGAAGATCATGGTGGCCGTGCTGGGTCTGGCGTTCATCGGCGTGGTGTGCGTGCTGGACTACCTGACCGGGCCGTCGCTCTCACTGTCGCTGCTCTACCTCATGCCGATCGGCCTGGTCACGTGGAACCTCGGTCGCCGGTGGGGCGCCGTGTCGGTCGTGGTCGCCACGATCGTCGGCATCGTGGCGGACGTGCTGTCATCTCCGCAGACGAATCAGCTCGGACCCGGTGCCGTACTGGAACGCCATCGTGCGGTTCGCCGTGTTCCTGGCCTTCGCGATGCTGCTCGACACGCTGCGGTCGATCATCGACGCGCAGTGGGAGCGCGTGGAACGCGAGTCCGAGCGCTCCAGCGACCTGCGCGAGATGAACGAGGTGAAGGACACGCTGCTGCACGCGGTCTCGCACGACCTCAAGGGACCGCTCGCCGGCATCCTGGGCGCCATGCAGACGATCCGCCGCGACGCCGACCTGCACCTCACCGACGACGAGCGCGAGAGCTTGCTCCAGGTGATCGAGCAGAGCGGCAACAAGATGAACCGGCTCATCGACGACCTGCTGGACCTGGACCGCATCGACCGCGGCAAGGTGCAGCCCAGGCGTCTGGCCACCGACGTCGGCGCGCTGGCCAGGCGGTCGTCGAGGAAAGCTCCTCCTGGAAGGCCACCCGGTGCGGGTCGAGGCCGACCGCGTGCTGGTGGACGTGGATCCGGGCAAGGTCGAGCGGGTGATCGACAACCTGTTGATCAACGCGGCGCGCCACACGCCGATGGGCACCGCCGTCTTCGTTCGGATCGTGGCACGGCCCGGCGCCGTCATGCTGACGGTGGAGGACGACGGCCCCGGCATTCCCGACGAGCTCAAGACTGCGCTGTTCGAACCGTTCCGCCAGGGCGAGGGGTCCGCGGGACGAGGCATGGGCATCGGCCTGTCGCTGGTGCAGCGGTTCGCCGAACTGCACGGCGGCGCCGCGCACATCGAGGACGGCGAGTCGGGCGGCGCCCGGTTCGTGGTGACGCTCCCAGGAGAGGTGACGCAGATCGCTGAGCCGGTGGCGTCGGCCGCCGAGCCCACGCTCCACGCCGTCTAGCGGATCAGACGCCGACCAGGTAGATACTGGCCGGGTGCGTCGTCACACTCTGGCCAACCACGTCGAGTTGTTCGTGGTCGTCCTCGAGCCGGAGGTAGAAGCCGAAATCAGTCCATCTACGGCGACGCAGTCGTGGCTGATCCAGTCCCTCACCGGTGGAGTAGCCATCCGGCCAATATGGTCAAGTAGCTTGACGAAATGGCCCTTGGTCGGGTGCCCGACTAGAACCAGATATTGCCCTCTACCCGCCAGGTCACGCTGCCGGTCAGGCAGCCCGCGACGGGATCGCCCTGTTCGCGGACGGTGCCCTCGAGCTTCTTGGCGAGCCACAGGCCACGGGTCGCTTGCGCGGCCGTGACGCGAAGGTGCAGCGTGTAGGTCCCGCTGGCCGGTCGGTGGTAGCAATCGTTCAGGTTGATCTGTCCATGCCTGGCCCCGGAGTAGGTGCCATCCCGTGAGGTCAGCACGACGTTCGTACTTTCGAAATGCCACTTGACCTTGCAGCCCGGCTCGTCGCAGAGGGCTTCGAAGAAGAACTTCACTTTCATCGGGCGCACCGTGTCGAGGTTGGTGGAGGAGCTGGCGACCATGCGCATGTTGAAGTTGCCGTCGATCAAAGCAGCACCGAGGGGTGGTCGACCAATGTGCACGGATCGGCGGCCCGGCTTCGACTGGTCTCCGGTTGCGTCCACCGCGATGATCTCGTAGGCGTAACGTTCGGCCGGCGTGATCGTCGTGTCCTCGTAGGAAGGTTGGGTCAGGTCATCGGTCAGGGTGATCCCGTCGCGCCGGATCACGTAGTGATCGACGGGCGTGGCGGGGGCATCCCACGTCAGCTCGACGCGCCAGCTGCTCGCCTCGGGCTTCCACGAAGACGGCTGTTCGATCGTGATCCCTTCGACCTTGGTGAGCCTGATCGGCGTCGGTTCGAACTGTTGACCTTGCGGTTCTGCGCTCGTCGGCGTGCAGCTCGCGAGCGCGATGCACAATGCGACGGTCGCGAGAGGTAGCCGGCGGACGGAATCTGTCTTCGCCATCGGTGAACCTTCGTGTTCGGGATCACAGGATGCATCGACACCTGAGGCCCAGCACCGAAGGAGAAAGCGTAGGGGTTCGAGTGCCAGCCGGGGAGGCCAGTGGCGTCGAGCAATCCTCCACAGCTGTGGAGATCGTCCTCGCCTTCTCTTCGGGAGATCCCGGCCGCGCTGTCCGTCGAGGTGATCGGTGCCCGGCCCGCTGTTGAGCTGGTCGTCGCCGACGTCGCCGTAGATGACGTCGTCGGTCGCGTGTGCCGCCAGTCTGTCCCCGGGCGACCGGGCTGCCGAGCGACCTCGCTCCCGGTCGTTCTCTTCACCCGTTTCCTGTGTTCTCATCAGCTCGTTCTTGGAACTGGCGCGTTGACAGAAAGTCGGATCGGAAGATCCCCGGATGATCCCGTGCACGTTTCGAGCGATCGAAGAGCTGCAACCCGGCCCGAAGTGGCAGGGGATCTTCGAGGAGACCTGGCCCGCGTACGAGCGGTGGTTCCTGAAGGAAGGCGAGGACGCCAGGGCGAGCTACCCGACGTCGGTGCGGATGCTTCGCTCATTCATGCCCGAGCTGGTGCCGGCCCACGAGCGGCTCGTATCCATGGCCGGCGGAGGCGACCTGGCCGCGCGGCTGCTGACGCTGTACAAGCCACCCGCGTTCATCGCGTTCTGTACGCAGGCGGCAGCCACCAAGGGAACGCCGATGCTTGTCCGCAACTACGACTTCAACCCCATGCTCTTCGAGGGCGTGATCATGTCCACCAAGCTGAACGATCGACGGGTGATCGGCACCAGCGACTGCCTCTGGGGCCTGCTGGACGGGATGAACGACGCGGGACTGGCCGTGTCGCTCACGTTCGGCGGCCGCCGCGTGGTGGGCGACGGCTTCGGCATCCCGTTGGTCGTCCGCTACCTGCTGGAGACCTGCGACACGGTGCCGGAAGCACGAGCGCGCCTGATGCGCTTGCCGTACCACATGGCGCACAACCTGACGCTGCTCGATCGCGACGGGGAAGCCGTGACGGTCTATCTGTCACCGGACCGGGAGCCGGTCTTCCGCTCGTCGCCGGTCGCCACCAACCATCAGGAGAAGATCGAGTGGCCCGAACAGGCGAGGATCACGAGGACACTCGAACGCGAACGCCACGTCGAGCGGCTCCTGGAGGACCCCGAACTCACCAACGAACGCTTCACGCGCGCGTTCCTTCAGCTGCCGTTGCACAGCACGGCGTTCGAGCGCGAGATGGGCACGATCTACACCGCCGCGTACTGGCCCACCGAGGGCCGGGTCGAATACCTCTGGCCCGACCACACATGGCACCAGTCGTTCGACGGTTTCGTCGAGGGTTCGTACACGGCGTTGCTCAGTACTGATCAAGCCGCGTGATCCAGGGCACGGCCGCGAACTGACTCTGTCACAGCCGGGCCTGCTCGGGGCATGCACTCACATCACCCGGAGGAGGCAGGCATGGGCAAACGTGTGTGGACAGGTACCGGCATCGTCGTGGCTCTCTTGGTGGCCCTGACCACCGTGATCGCGTCCTCCGCCTTCGGCCAAGATGCTTCTCCGAGCGGGGGACCGGCGCACACGATCCATGTCTCGTCGTTCGCCACCATCAGCACCGCTCCCGACGAGGCTGTGATCACGTTCGGCGTCCATGCCGACGATCCCGACAGCGTCGTGGCGGTGAACGAGAGCTCCCGGACCATGAACGACATCGTGGCTGCCATGAAGGCGCTCGACGTCCTCGTGCGTGACATCGAGACCACCAACGTGAGCGTCTCCCCGCAAACGATCAACCGCGGGACGGCATCCGAAACCACCATCTACAACTCCTCCACCACGCTCTCGGTCACGATCCGGGACTTCGACTCGATCGGGGTCGCCATCCGGGACGGCGTGGAAGCCGGTGCGACGCGCGTGCGCGGAGTCCGGTTCGGCGTCTCGGATCCCGTCGGGGCCAAGAAGCGCGCACTCGAAGCAGCGGTCGAGGGCGCTCGTGCGAAGGCAGATGCCTTGGCCGGAGCCGCGGGCACAAGCGTGACCGGTGTCGTCCAGATCCGGGAGCAGGGTTCGGCAGGCAACCCACGCCCGTACTTCGCGGCGGCGGGCGCGCTTTCCTATGACTCTTCGGCCAATCTCCGGGTCGTACCACCCCGCGACATCGAGACGAAGGTGACGATCCAGGTGATCTGGAACATCGCGTGAACCCATCAAGCTCCGGCTCGTACTCCTCATGAGAGATGCGTCCCGACGTAACCGGGAGGGTCGCCCGGGCGGGACATCGACCAGATGGGGAGGAGAGCAGATGAGGAAACGAACCCTGGCGATCGTCGCCTTCGGTGCGTCCGCGATCTTGGCGATCGGCGCGGCATTCGCCATAGCGGACTCGCCGACGTCCGTGGAGACCAAGCTGTCGGGATACAAGGAAGTGCCGGCGATCTCGACGACCGGCAACGGGAGCTTCGAAGCCAAGATCCGAGGCCAGGCGATCCACTACGAGCTGAAGTACGACGACCTCGAAGGTGGCGACGTCTTGTTCGCGCACATCCACTTCGGCCGCCCGGCGACCAACGGAGGCGTCGTCGCGTTCCTGTGTGGAGGAACCAGCACGCCCGCCTGCCCGCAGACGGGCGAGGTCGAGGGGACGATCACGGCTGACGACGTGGAGGACCTTGCCGTCCAAGGGATCGAAGCCGGCGAGTTCAAAGAGCTCGTCCGCGCGATCAAGCGGCACGCGACCTACGTCAACGTGCACGCTGACGGGTTCCCCCGGTGGCGAGGTGCGCGGCAACCTGATCGGGATCCTGATCGGCAACGCCACCCCCGGTGACGACCCCACCGGGGCGGCGTTCCCAAGATCAACCGCTCAGTCCAGCGCGCGTGCTGAGCGCGTAGCGCCCTCTTGTGTCGGAGGTGTCGCGTTCGCGACTTCATCTGAGACGACGTTCGACCGCTGCATCGAGGCCGCCCGGCGGCTCACCCGGTCGCGTCGCCTGAGGACGGCTTCCACCGTCGATAGACGGGCATCTCGTCGTCCGAGTACTCCGTCGCCACCGCCTCCTCGATCGAGCACGCGTAGTGGACGAGCCCGTAGGGCGTCTCGCCGGGGCGCGCCGTCACCGCCGGGTGCGACGGAGAGAGCTGTTCGAGCCATCCGCGCACCATGAACTCGCCGTAGTCGCCGGCGTGGTCCTCCCACGGCTGCGCGGTGTGCAACGCGTAGCGCGCGTCGCGCGCCACCTCGCGCATCTTCGGGCTCGTGTCGCGGAACGAGACGCACAGCAGCCCGGCCCCGAGCCAGGGAGAGACCGGGTGCACGCGCGGTCCGCCGTCGAGCCGGACCGTCGCCTGGTACACGATCCGACCCTCCATCCGCTCCCGGGCGAAGGCGGCCAGATCCGGCTCGGCGTTCGCGAACTCAGCCCAGGTGGCCACGACGGACGTAGCCTACCGCCGTGCTCGAGGATCCCGGCAGATGGTGGCTAGCCTGGCGCTCCCTCGGGCAACGGATGTCGGGCTGCGTCCTCGGGCGACCTACGCGTCCTGATCGCGGAACGCACGCTGGATGCTGTCGAGGACGTGTTGTTTGATCGTCTGCTCTATCGCTTCATCGAACGCCGCGTCAGCGGCGGGAACCTCGGCCGGATCGAACAGGTGCTGGGGCGGCTGCTCGACGGGGCCCGGCGCGGTGATCCCGTCGATCGTCAGTTCGTGGAGCGGCTCGGGCCTGTCGATGTCCTTCAACCGCTGCTCACCGATCGATCGCGCGGTGACGCCCTCGGGGAGCGAGGCACCCAGCAGCGCCCGCGTGGTCTCCGATATCAGGATCTGCCCGCCGTGTCCCACTGCCGCGATGCGGGCCGCGCGCACCACATCGAGGCCCGTGTAGCCCTCGTCACCCACGGACGGTTCGCCCGTATGGAGCCCGATGCGGACCCTGACGTCGATGCCGTCGGGCCAGGCGGCACCGGCGAGGCAGCGCTGGGCCTCGACCGCGCCCGCCGCCGCATCCCGCGCCCTCGGGAAGGAGTAGAAGAACGCATCGCCCTGGGTGTCGATCTCCTGGCCATCGTGTGTGGCGAACACCGTGCGCAGGATCCGCCGATGTTCCTCCAGCACGTTCGCATACTCCGCGTCGCCGAGACGCTTCAGCAGTTCCGTGCTGCCTTCGATATCGGTGAACAGGAACGTGACCGTCCCTGACGGCAGGTTCGGCATCGGGCGAGGATACCTCGCTGTTTCCTGGTGGGCCATCGGGATTGCCCGGTCGATCCCGGGAGCTAGACGGGCGAGGTCGCGCCCACGGGACGGGAACAAAGATCCGTCAGTTCCAGAGAAGTGCGAGAGGGGGGACTCGAACCCCCAAGTCCTTTCGGACACCGGGACCTAAACCCGGCGCGTCTTCCAGTTCCGCCACTCTCGCGCGTCGGTCCAAGGCTACCCTGCGTGGGTGGGCTGTCTCGACCGTTGTTCGCCACCTCTGGAATGATGGGGGCGTGACCAGAACCCCCCGGTACCTTCCCGTGATGGTCGCGGTGCTCGCGTTGTCGGGCGCGGCCTGCGCCGGGTTCGGCACGCGGCGCGGACGATCCGGTGGTCCAGCCCATGCCCACGCCCGATGGCTTCGTGGGCTTCGCCGACGGCGATGGAGGGCTCCGGGCTGCGGCCGAGGGTGACATCCGCGGCGCACAGCTGGACCCCCTTCCGGGCCCGGGTGCTTGGATGCTTCGATCGCTCACACCCAACCTGGACGTGTGGGATGACCCGGGGCCGGATGCGTCGCTGCGGTATGCCCTGGAGACCACCAACCCGTGGGGTCAAGCGATCGCCTACCCGATCGCGCAGGCACGCGAGATCGGCGGTGTCGCCTGGTATCGGATCCTGTTGGGGATCGAGTCGAACGGTGCCAACGGGTGGGTGCGAGCGACCGATGTGTCGCTCGGGAAGGCGACCGATCGCATCGTCGTCGATCGCTCAACCCGGACGCTGCAGCACTTCCGGAACGGAAAGCTTCGCCACCGGTTCTCGGTCGGGATCGGCATGCCATCGTCACCGACGACGGCGGGTGAGTTCTTCGTGTGGGCACGGTTGCAACCGAGCGACACGACCGGCCCGTACGGCGAGTACCTGTTAGGGCTGTCCGGATTCTCCGAGGTCATGACCGATTGGCCGGGCGGGGGACGTATGGCGATCCACGGCACGACGGACCCGGCGGACCGAGGCCAGCAGGTCTCGTTCGGTTGCGTGCGGGTCTACAACGATCAGATGGAACAGCTTCGCGACGTGCCCATGGGTACCACCGTCCTGATCAAGGAATGACGCGCCGATACATCGCCACCGATAGGAGGAGTGGTCACGATGCGGTTGTCTCGCCTCACGGTTGTCATCGCGTTGCTCGCCGTCTCGATCATCGCCGTCCCCGAGGCGGCCTCCGCGGCGGTGATCGTCAAAGCCACCGCGAACCCACCCTTCGGCAACTTCCAGAAGAAGGTCACCCGTGTCGACCCGAACACGAAGGTCACATTCAAGGCGATCACCGGCTCGCACACGGTGACGGCCTACGGCGGAGGGTGGCGGTTCAACGAGAGGATCGACAACCGGCCCAGCCCGCGCCCCCAGCAGGTGTCCCACCGGTTCCGTGGGCCGGGCACCTACCAGTTCCGGTGCACGATCCATTCGCAGATCACCGCTGGGACGTGCTACTACATGTGTGGCTCGGTGGTGGTGCGCAACAGATAGACGGGAGCCAGGGTCGGCTCAGCGATGTGTTCGGCGCCCCGCGATGCCGCCCTGTACTCCTTGACCAGTCTCCGTCGCTCGCAGACCAGGCACGGCCGGGCCACCCGGCCCGCCTTGTTCCTGATCCCGCACCTCGGGCAACGCACCGTCATGGTCTCTTCGATCTCGAAGAGTGGTGAGCTTCCTGGATGGGTCATCGTGCCTCCGCTCGTCGGCTTCCTCTGAGGCGTCTTCGAAGAGCTTCAACCCGTGATCGGATCTCCCTCCGGCGACATCACGTACCACACGTCGCCAACGCCTTGACCGTTGGTGTCTCCGGGCGCGTCGTCGCCGCTGAAGTAGTAGAGCGGCCAGTCGTTGTAGGTCACCTGTGAGTCGCCGTCGTCCCGGGGGCTGGTGCCCAGCAGGCCCGCGTCGGTGGGATCCTCGTCGTTGCCGCTGACCTCGAGCTCGCCCTTGGCCACGAACGCCGGCCAGCTCGTCGCGCAGTCACCGGTGCAGGTGCTCGGTCCCTGGGCGTCAGGCTGGAAGGAGTAGAGGGTGTTGCCGGCCGCGTCGGTCAGGATCTGACCGAGAGCCGAGTCTTCGCTCTCGACCTCGGTTCGCCCGCCGGACGACGGCGTGTCGTTGGGCGTCGCGGGGGATGACTCGGTCGCCTCGACGGTCGGAGACGTTGCGGCGGAGGTGGCCGCGTCGCCGCCCTCGTCGCCACTGGAGCACGCGGCCATCGTCGAGCATTACGACCGAAGCGACGATCAACGACCTGCGGATCGACATGGCAGTCACCCTTTCCCTGATCGACGGGCTTCGAACGCTGTGCGGCTGAGCACACTGAAGGTCTACGCGCGAGTCCCTCACCCAGATTCCGTGAACCGCTCCGGGGAGCGAGGGGGGCCTAGACTTGCCGGCGCGACCGGCAACCGGAAGGGCCAGCCATGAAGGCGTTCCTATGGGAGAGGTACGGGCCGCCGGAGACGCTTCGGCTGGCGGAGGTCGCCAAGCCTGCGCCCGACGCCGACGAAGTCCTGGTGAAGGTGCTGGCGATCTCCGTCAATCCGGCGGACTGGCATTGCCTGCGCGGGAAGCCGCTCTTCGCGCGCGCCACCCTGGGCCTGCTGCGGCCGAAGCACCCGATCCTCGGCGGCGACATCGCCGGGCGGGTGGAGGCGGTCGGCAGCGGCGTCACCCGGTTCAAGCCCGGCGACGAGGTCTACGCCAATCTCCTCGACCACGGCTGCGGCGGCTTCGCCGAGTACGTCTCGGTGCCGGTCGACGTCGTGGCGTTGAAGCCGGCGAACCTCTCGTTCGAGGAAGCGGCCGCGGTTCCGATGGCGGGCGTGACCGCCCTCCAGGGCCTGCGCCACCACGGCGAGATCGGGGCGGGGCAGACGGTGCTGGTCAACGGCGCCTCCGGCGGCGTCGGCCATTTCGCGGTGCAGATCGCCAAGGCGTACGGCGCCGAGGTGACGGGCGTCACCAGCACCCGGAACATCGACCTCGTCCGTTCGCTCGGCGCCGATCACGTCATCGACTACACCGGCGAGGATTTCACCCGCACCGGGCGGGCCTGGGACCGCATCCTCGACACCATCGGCAACCGATCGGTGTCCGATCTGCGGCGCGCGCTCGCCCCCGGCGGCAAGTGCGCCGTCACCGGGTTCACCACGATGGGGAGGCTGCTGGACGTCAGCCTGCGCGGCGGCAAGCAGATCGCCATGGTGTCGGCGCAGTGCGACCGCCAAGGATCTCGAGCGCCTGGGGGAGCTGATCGAGGCCGGCAAGCTCCGCCCGGTGATCGACCGGCGCTATCCGTTCAGCGAGCTTCCCGCGGCGATCCGCTACTGGAAGAAGGTCACGCTCGGGGGAAGGTGGTGGTTGGGGTGGCGTGAAGGATCACACGTCCGACATGCAGTCACACGTTAGACGGGTCAGAGGTTTTCAAAACCGGCGGGCGCGATAGTCTCGGTTCCTCCCCAGCGACGGGACGCCCTCGGCAACTAGGAGCCGGGGGCGTTTCCCGTCTCGCCTCACCCTTCCTGCGCTGCCTCCTCCTCAGCAGCACGAGCGGCGGCTCGGTATCGCTTGATCAGTTGACGACGCTCGCAGACGGCACAGGGCAGGCCCTCCGGTGCTTCCGCCACCTTGCTTCCGCATGTCGGACAGCGTGCCGTGACTGCGTCTCCGGGATCGGGCGGTTGTTGCGTTCCCGGATCGGTCACCATGCCTCCGCAGTCGCGAGGGGAGCGGTCCCGGCCCCACTGCCGAAGGCCAGGACACATTGGTTGTACGACCCGGCCGCAGTCGGGGTTCGTTCCTGGCCCCCCCTTCTTGGACAGAACCCGATGTGTACACGATGTCCGTCAGTTCCAGGAGATGGTGGTGGCCAAATGGTGGTGGGCCTCGGGGACTTGAACCCCTAACCTGCGAATCAAGAGTCTGGTTCGAAGCCGCAGGTCAGAGCGTTGCACGGTTTCTGAGCGGCCGCAGATCACATAGGGGCCGGGGGGTTCCGTTCAGCGCGTCGTTCCCTGCCGTGCCTGTGATGGTGCACCCCACACCCGCACTCGCTCTGGGGGCTCCGGCAACGAACAGCGAAACGCCGCGACGCCGATCATGGCTCCGACGATCCTTGTTCGACGTGTCTGCGTACGACCCCTCTCCCTCAACTTGATCTCGTCCCGCCAACCTAACCCGGGTCATTCGGTGATTCCTATCAGCCTTGCGTCGTCCTCGGCACAGGGCCTTGTCGAACAGACCGTCCGGGGGTGGCGGTGGAGGTTGCGGCGACCGAACCAGTCGAGTCTGCCCGCCTCTAGCTCCCGGTACTCCAGCCGGGAGATCCCCAGCAGCCAGCCATGTGACCTTCGCCGACACCCAGCCGCTCACGGTCGAAAAGGAGGTGTTGGACGAGGATGGGGAGCATGGCCGAGCGTATCCATGCTCAGCGACGAGGACGGACGCATCGCTCTCTAGTCGAGGAATGCGGAGGCGTACTGGATCGCCCCGAAGATGTCCGACCCAGCGCAGCCGTCGATCATGCACTCGACCTCCAACGCACTACCACCTTCGCTCGATCCCCGCAGTCTCGAGCTTACGGCTGGGACCAGCTCACCGACCGGATGTCACAGTAGGAGCCGTACGGGATGGTGACGCGCAGCGTCCTAGCACTCTTGTGAGGACTGCGCACCATCCACTCAGCGAAGCAGTCCTTGCCGACCCACGTCGAGATGTCGGCAGAGATCGTCGCGTCGTCCTGGATCGCGCCGACGTTCGTGAGGAACCGGTACCGGACAAAGGCCGGGCCGGACGCGCCGTCGCCCTGCCTGCACTTCACGTCGAGCTGCTTGGGATGCTGAACATCAGGCGCGATGCGGCAGCCATTAGGGTTTCGGATCCCGGAGTAGTTCACGCCGAGCCGGGTCTGTGACCCAGCGGCGAGTGCGATCACGGTCGTGAGGCACAGCCCCAGCGTGATCGCGATGAAAGTGAACCTCTTCATCCATTCCCTCCTCTGCTCGGGGCTCATGGTCCACCCTACCCAAAGGTTCCGTACCCCGAGAAAGGTGAGTCGTGCCAACCGGATTTTCCGGTCAGATCCCCAGGAGCCAGGCCATACGCTCCTCGCTGTCACCCAGGCGCTCACGATCTCTGGGTAGGTGCCGGACGAGGATGATGAGCAGTGGTGGGTACGCGACCTTGGCGCACCCGGCCACTTCGCGGCGACGATAGTCTCTGATCGGACGGGTCCGCTCTGACCGGCGATTGCTCCTACACTTTCTTGCTGAGCGCCTGCACGTTCGGAGCTCGCCGAGGGTTATTGGATACGACATGAACGAGCCGTTCCACCTCGCCGTGGAGGTACCCGCCTCCGAGACTCTCGAAGCGTCCCGAAGCTTCGAGACCTTCTACGACGCTGAGAGTCGGACGCTGTTCCGTCATCTGTGGCTCGTCACCGGGAACCGCGCGGAGGCGGAGGAGATCATGCAGGACGCGTTCCTCAAGGTCTGGGAACGGTGGGAGAAGGTCGGCGCGATGGACGACCCCGTTGGATACCTCTACCGCACGGCCATGAACCTGTTCCGGAAGCGCTATCGGCGGGCTGCGCTGGCGATCCGCCGATCCATCGGGCTCGCGCCCTCGCGGGACGAGTTCGCAGATGCCGACGATCGCGAAGCCGTACGGCGGGTGCTCTCGACGCTTACCGCCGCGTCAGCGCGCTGCGCTCGTGCTGACAGAGATGCTCGGGTACAGCCCCAACGAGGCCGGGCGCGCGCTCGGGGTGCAGGCCTCCACGGTCCGATCCCTCTCGCACCAGGGTCGTGAGTCGTTCCGTGGAGCGATGGAGATCGACGATGCCTAGGGTTGCAGAACTGCTCGATCGCGAGAGCCAGACCGTCGACCTGGAGCACGGTGACTTCGAACGACTCCTCCGCCGGCGCGAGCGCAAGCAGCGGAATCGCCGGCTCCGCGCTGGCGCTGTCGCCCTCGTCGTGACGCTGTCGACCGTGGCGATCTTCCTGCGCTCGTTCGCGGCGGGCCCCATCCCGGCAGATGAGCCAGTCCCACCCGCGCCGATGGCCTTGGGCGCCCTCGCATACCCTGTCGACGGCGACATCTACGTGGGCGACTGGGACGGTGCGAACCCGGTCCGGATCGCGAACGGCCGTCCCGGCGGCGGCCGACGGCTGCGGCTCGTTCGGCTATTGGGCGGAGGGGCCGATGTGGTCCCCGACGGACGGTATCTCGCCTATCGAGGTGAAGTCTGTGATGCGATCCCGACCGTCTGGATCAGTGATTCCGAAGGCAATATCGTCACGTCGTTCCGTGGCGAGGGCTGGCTGATCTCATGGTCGCCCGACTCCACACGCGTTGCGGTTTGGGTCCGCTGGGGCAAGACGATCGGCGTCTACGGGCTCGACGGCGTGCGCCAGACGCTACTCACGTTGCCGCCGGGATTGATGGGGGCGGGCGACTACGACCCGGTGTGGTCACCGGACGGCGCCTCGCTCCTGGTCCCCCACGGCGTCGAGGTGCCCCTCGACGGTCGCACACCACACCAGCTCCCTGCGGACGACCCGCGAACAGGCGTCATATCGCCTGACGGTTCTCGCGTCGCCTTCGACAACCGCGACGGGTCGCTCATCGTTGCCGCGGCCGATGGGTCCGGAGCCCGCGAGTTGATCCAAGCCTGGGTGGACAGCATCGTGTGGTCACCGACTGGTGATCGGATCGCCTTTTCCTATCGGACGTTCAATGGGGAGTACGCGACCGAGCTCCGCGTGATCGATCTGGCGAGTGGAGTGGTGACGCCGTTGGCCGGAATGGGGGGGACGGACTCAACCTGGGCACTCGAGTTCTCGCCCGATGGAGACAAGATCCTGTTCTCGAGAGCGGATCGGTCTGCTCGAGGAGACCTCGCTCTGGACCGTCAACGCCGACGGCTCCGACCTCCGTCGTCTCGTCCCTGGGACCTTCGTGGGCGATTGGCAAGCGATCCGTCCGACGCGCTGAGACGCTCGGGCGATGACTCCGCTCACGAGTCTGCCGACACAGCATCCTTCCACAAGATGTTCGACGAGGGACCTGCGTAGGCACATCGACCATGGAGATGCGAACGCCGAAGCGATGCTGGGCGCCAAGACCATCGGCGAGAAGTGCGCCTACTTGGAGACCTACGGGCTCGATGGACGGACCTTCGAGGAAGTTCAAGCACGCCGTTGGCGGAAGCCTGAACTCAAGCTGGTCTCTTGGCGGGGGCACCCTAGTAGCCGAGAGGGAAACTCAACCTGGTCAAAGGTGGTTCAAACCGACTGGTGCGATGGTGGCATCCCTCCCGAAGACGGGACGCCCTCGGTTCTCCAAAGCCGAGGGCGTTTCCCGTTCGTATGTGTCGTCAACGACGGGAACGTGGCATGAGGCCGAAAGACGTGGAGAAGGTGAGGAATGCGCTCCCGCGGCGGAACGAGCGGGGCACTCGCGGCGTTCGACCGGATCCTTACGGAACTGGAACGGGTCGCGCTTGGACAACTACTGGGCGGGCCGTTGCAGCTGGCCAGGTCTGCATGGGCCATGCGGGGCGCAAGTCGAATCCCGCACATGCTCCAACGGCCATACCGTGGCTGCTCCTCCAACAACGCACCTGCCCGGAAACCCACCGGAGGTCTTGAGCGGGTCCTGAGCCGTCCTCAGGAGCAGCTGGCATCTCGCTCTCCCCCTACTGCGGGAGGGCTCACCGCAGCTTCATTGCTTTCATACTCCGAACGAGCTATATGGCCCGGGACTTCGCCCTGTACTCCTTGATCAGTTGACGACGCTCGCAGGTGGCACAACCCCCAAATTCCATCGTCTTGCTTCCGCACCTGCGTTTGACGCGCGATGGCGCTGCTCAGTGATGTCGGACAGCGTGCCTGACTGTGTCGGCGAGCTCGACCCCGCCGACAACGTCCATCTGCCGCAGCTCCATCGGGCTCCCTCGCTCCCAGCGCTTGAACCGCCGGTCCCTGCGGCGTCTGCCTGCAGATCGGTTGGCCACCTCGACGATCGCCACGCCATCGCGGATCACCGCGAGCACTGGCTGATACCTCTGCTCCACGACGTTCAGCTCCACCAATGCTCGGGAGTGTGTAACGGATCAGGCGGAGCCGGCGTCACCGGTCAGGTGAAGCCGTGTCACCCGTCAGCCGGAGCCGATCTGTCACGCATCAGACGGAACCAAACATTGTGAGTGGTGGGCCCCCGGGGACTTGAACCCCGAACCTGCGGATTAAGAGTCAGCCCAACTCTACTGCTCGAGAGCAGCGCGAGCGTAGGTTGAGGAATCTTCCCGACCTTCGCATGGCGTTGCTGAACGCGGTCCCGGCAAACGGTTCGCCTTCCATCAAGGGTGATGTTGCCCTGGTCTTCTCCGAGCTGGCGAACAACGTCGTCCGCCACTCTGGCGTAGGACCGGATGAGCAGCTCCACGTCCGCATGTACGGGCTCCTCGATTCGCTCCGCATCGAGGTAGAAGATCCAGGGACTGGGTTCGATCTGCCCGCCCTGCTTCCGCTCCAGGACGATGGGCGTTGGGGCCTGAGGCTCGTAGAAGCGATGGCTAGCGACTGGGGCATGAGGCCCGGGGTTCGTCCACCCACCGTCATGTGGTGTGAACTCCCGGTACCGCCATGACTCAGGTTCGCCTATTGCGCTAACATCGGGCCTGTCAACACGCAAGCGGGTGGCGAGCATGGCAGCGACGGAACCGGTAGTCGAAGTGACAGAAGCGGCGCACTCATCTTCCGCCGATGCAGTGGACGCGATCGAGAAGGCTTCTAGTCTGAACAACGACCCTCAGGTGGCCGAAGCGCTCGATGAGGCCGCGCTGAAGGCCAACACCACCGTTGGCAGACTCGGGTGGCTCCGCAGTCGCTTGCGAGCGCTCTTCTCCCGCTGACGCCGAGTCCAGCCGAAGACTTGCCAGGCCGCGATCGCGCGCGAAACCTCTTTTCGCCTGCTCCCTTGTAACGGCCACCCCGCCCTATAGCTCAATCGCCAGCTTTCGGAAGGACAAGGCGGATTGACTCTGCCACCTGGAGCCGCACTGTTTCGTCGATCTCCAAGTCGGTGAGCAACTCGGCGAGCCAGATCGTTCCAGCAAGGACGTAGAGCTGTCCGATCAGGGTGGCGCGGTCGCTTTCCGGTCTCGTGAGGACCTCGCAGTTCCCGGATGCACCGGGACCGCGGATGGCGACCATGCGCTCGCCGAGATGGATCAGAGTGTCATCTCATCGGTCAACGTTCGAGGACGACCTGGCGAACGTCGACCCGTCCCGATCGGAACCCAGCCTCGCAGTAGGAAAGGTAGTACCGCCACATCCGCCGGAACGACCGATCGAACCCCAGCGCTTCGATGCGGCTCGAATTTGAGTCGAGATTCTCCCTCCACGCGCGGAGCGTCGTCGCGTATGAGCTGCCGTAAGTGCGCTCTTCGACCCATCCAAGCCCGTGAGCTCCGGCGAGTTGCTGCAGGATCGCCCGTGCTGGGACCTGCCCACCGGGGAAGACGTACCGACGAACGAAATCGGGGTTGGCGTCTGATGCGCGCCAGTGCCGGTCCGCGACGGTGATCGCCTGCAGACCGATCCGCGCCTCCCGGACGTGTCAGCTCTGTCAAACGGCGGAAGTACGGAGCCCACACCCGCCGAGGGATCGATTCGATCATCTCGATCGAGACGACCCGATCGAACCGACCTCGCACATCCCGGAAGTCTTCGAGTCTGGCCTCGATCCTGTCCGCGAGACCACGATCCGCCACTAGCTTGTCGACCCGGTCGAACTGTTCCCTCGAAACCGTGAGGGCCGTCACATGACACCCGAGCTGTTCGGCGGCATAGATGGCGAAACCACCCCATCCGCATCCGATCTCGAGGACCGAGTCCCCCGATCCGATCCCGGTCATCTCGGCCAAGCGTCGATACTTCTCGATCTGCGCCTGTTCGAGCGTCATCTCCTCGTTGACGAACACCCCCGAGGAGTACGTCATCGTCGGGTCGAGCCAGAGGCTAAAGAACTCGTTGTCCAAGTCGTAGTGGTGGACGATGTCCTCGATCGGACCGCGCGGAGCCGAGTGGTTCCCCAGCCGTCGCCAGATCGCGCGGAGTACTCGATCGACGATCTCCGGTCGTTTGGCTCCTGTCAGTTCAACGTTCAACGCCCCGAGCTCGATCAGCGTGGTGAGATCAGGGGTGTCGAAATCACCCTCGATGTAGCCGTCCGCCAACCCGATCGCACCGACCGTCGCGATCCGCCGGAGCAGCCTCGTGTCATGCAGCCGAACCTCGGCCGAAGGTCCGGGGAGCATGCCGTCGAACCGGTGTCGGGCACCGTCCGGCAAGGTGACCGCGAGCTGCCCGATCCGAATCCGGCTCGCGATGACTTCCAAGAGGGCTCGGTCCAACATGTCCCTGTAGGTCATCGGCTCGACCGTTCCTCCGTCACTGATCGATCCGCGACGATCGAGACGGGGTTGGCAGGTGGCGCTCCGCGTCGCCGATACGGTGCCCCCTTGTACCGGAGCTTGATCGCCTCCCAGTGGATTCCGCCGATCACCTTGAGCGTCAGGAGCGGAGTGCCGAAGAACGCCCGAGCGAGGGATGCGGTGGTGAGCGGTGATCGCCTGGTGATCAGTGCCGCATCGAGCACGCGCCTCGAGGCCACCACCTCGCGGACCGTCATCGTCGCTCGCTCTGCAGGGATCACGGTGGCGAAGGCGTACCTGGCCGCCATGTCGATGAAGGGCGAGACGAAGAGCTCCTTGTCGAACGAGCTGCGGACCGTCTGGCCGGGCCATGCCGGTTCCTCGAGCGGCACGAGGTAGGCGTGATGCTCACCGAACGTGTTCGAGACCTCGTACAACAACGCTCGTACGCTCCCATCGACATGGTGGCAGAACCACACCGAGATCGGGTTGAACACATACCCCAGGATCCGAGGCATACACAGGATCCGGATCGCTCCACCCTCCAGTTCGATGTCGGCACGATCCAGCAAGCGTTCGATCCAGGGTCGCAGGGGCGACCCGTCCCTGGGCCCGTGATCGCGCACGTGGAAGCTGACCGCTCCCGGCCCGTCGTCCGTGAAGCCTCCGACATTCCGGTCTAGCTCGCGAAGCTCATCGAGATCGATCAGGAGGAACCACACGCGATAGGAGAGTCGGTGCCGGACCGGAGTCATGCCGCTTGTGCGTGATCGTTCCCTGATAGATCGCGGAAGAGAGGTCCATCATGCCCCTGCGATTATCGTTGCTTCGGGGAGCTCCGGCTCCTCGCCTCGGCTCCACCAGGGGGGAGGCGAACCGAGGGACGCCGCGACGTCGAGCCCGGACCGCAGTGCATCCTCGTGAAAGCCGTTCCCGTGGTAGCTGCCGGAGAACCATGTCCGGCTCACGCCCTGAAGCGATGGGATCAACGAGCGAGCGGCCACCGCGCGAACATCGAACTGCGGGTGGTGGAACGTCGTCTCGTTCACGACATCCTGGGGAGCCCGCCACGGATCCAGCGTCACGATCACCGGACGGCGCGTGCGCAAGTTCTGGAGGCGGTTCATCCAGTAGGAGACGGATGGCGCCGCGCCGCCATGCGGATCGCCGTCCGCAACGTAATTCCAGCTCGACCAGACCCGCCGTCGCCTCGGCATGAAGGAAGGATCTCGGTGCAGCACCACTCGGTTCTCCCGGTAGCGGAAGGCGGACAACACGTCACGCTCCGAAGCGGATGCGCCACCGCCCAAGATCGCCAGCGCTGTGTCGGCGTGCGTGGCCAAGATCACGTGATCGAAATCCTCCGAGCATCCCCGGGCGTCCGTCACGACGACGCGATCGGGGAACCGTTCGATCGATGCCACCCGCGTTCTGAGGCGGGCCAGGTGCTCGAACGGGGCCGAGACCCGAGCGACGTACGCGCGGCTGCCTCCTGTCACGGTTCGCCACGCCGGCCGTCCCAGCACGTCCAGGAGCCCATGATTGTCCAAGAAGCTGATCAGCGACTGAGCCGGATGCTCCAGCATCGACTCGAGATCCGAAGACCAGATGCACGCCACCATCGGCAGCAGGAAATCGCGACGGAACGACTCCGAGTACCCTCCTCGGATCAGGAACTCTCGCGTGGTCTGCGTGTCCGGGACGGCCGCATGTGGAGCCTGCCGAGCGAATCGGAGGATGTCCAGCACCATCCGGCGGTACCCGATGTCGACCAGGTTGGTCGGTTGAGCCAGCAGCCCCATGGCGCGAGCCTGATACTCGAAGCGTCCGCCACCGACCGAGACCGAGAACGACATGTCGCTCGGTTCCGTGCGGATCCCTAGCACTTGGAACAGGCGGTCGAGGTTGGGGTAGTTCGGCCGATTGAACACGATGAACCCCATGTCCACGGCGATGGAGCGCCCTTCATCATCGACGTCCTCGGTGCACGCGTGACCACCGAGCCGGGCCTCCGCTTCGTAGACGACGACACGGTGCCGATCGGACAGCGACCACGCGGCACCCAGCCCAGCGATGCCGCCGCCGATCACCGCCACGTTCATCGATGACTCCGACCCTCATCGAGCGAGTGATCGCTCGGGGTCACTGACAACCAGGGCCTGGTCCAGTCGAAGCACAGCTTCCACAGCCGCCCGGCCTCGTCGGCCGAGACCCGAGTGCCAGGAAGTCGGTCGAATGGCCTGGATCTTCGGTCGAGCCACAATCGGCCGGTCGAGAGGGCGACTTCCGGGGCGGCCGCTAGCCAGATCGTGGTGTCCGCGCCTTGATCCGGGCTGCGAAGGAGCGGGGACATGACCCTACGGAATCGCGGGAGGGCGGCGTCGATGCCAGGCGTGTCGGCCCATCCCGGGTGCATCGCGTGGGATACCACCGACGTGTTGTGCAGCCGCTTCGCCCAGATCCGCGTGAAGACCGCCTGGGCCCGTTTCGCACGCGCGTACTGCGCCGATCCTCGGTACGGCTCGTGCTCCATCTGGAGGTCATCAATGCGCAGCGCTTGGGTGTACATGCCCCCGGACACCACCGTGATCAGCCGCGCATCATTGCTCGCTGTGAGGAGCGGGATGAGCCCCTCGGTCAGAACGAATGGGCCGAGGACCATGCTCGCGAAAGTCGACTCGAAGCCGTCCACCGTTCCGGTCCGCTCACCAACGATGCCGCCCGCGTTGTGGATCAGGACATCCAAGGAAGGCTCGGCCCGTCGGATCTGGGCAACGACTCGTTGCACGGCGGTCAGGTCGCTCAGGTCGGAGAGATAGACCGCCACGTCCTCGTTGGGACTGCACCGCAGAATCTGTGCGAGCGCCGTCTCGGCCCTGCCGCGGTCTCGCGCCACGATGAGCACGCGGGCTCCCATCGCGGCGAGGGCGGCGGCGGTCGCGAACCCGAGTCCGGATGTCGCTCCCGTCACTGCCACGACCCGGCCCTGCATCGGTAGGTCGCGGACCGGTGTCCACTCGAAGAGTCGGCGTCGCAGTTCGCAGCCCACGCGCGTGAAGCTGGGGACGACCAGCGCTTCGGCAACGTCGTCGAGGGCGATTCTGAAATCGATCATCGGGTCTCACGAACTCCATATATGGATGCAGAGGATTTCGAACGTGAACCTACTCGCGCTCGCCCTAGAATCCGGGCATGAACCTATGCAACTCGAATCGGGACTCGAATCGAAAGGACGCCGATGACGGTGCTGCATGAAACGATCGAGGTCGACCTCTCGCCCTCGGAAGCGTTCGAGGCGGTCGCCGATTTCGCGAACGCCGATGTGTGGGATCCGGGAGTGGTGCGGTCCGAACTGGTGCGACCGGGCGACCCGCCCCCAACCGGATCGGGGGCGGAGTACAGGCTCACGGTGTCGTTCCGGGGCCGAGATTCCGAGATGTCCTACCGCACGGTGAGGTACGACCCGCCAGGGCGGATCGTGCTCGTGGGCGAAGGCCAGCACATCATGGCGACCGACACGATTCGGTTCGAAGCGCTAGAGGGACCGCGCACTCGGATCGTCTACACGGCGGAGCTCCGCCTCAAGGGGTTGGCACGCGTCGTCGAGCCTCTCCTCGGCAGGGCGTTCGTCGCGATGGGCGACCGAGCGATCGATGGGATGCGAGCATGGCTGGAGGCGATGGCTCGTGACCCGCGCGGGTGAAGCAGACGCCCGGTCGATCCGGGACGCTGCGACTCGACCCGCGAACCAACTCGCGATCGCAGCCGTGTCCGACATGCTCGACATCCCCATCCCAACCATCCGGTCCTGGGAACGGCGATACGGATTCCCGGCTCCAGCTCGCACGCGAGGGCGGCACCGTCGCTACTCCATACAGGACGTCGAACAGCTTCGAACACTCCGGGACACCATCACGTTGGGGTACGCAGCCGGGGAGGCCGTGGTGATCGTGCGGGCAGGTCCCGTCCACGTGCCGGCGCGCCGTCCCGCCATCGACGCCCTGCTGAAGTCGGCCATGGATTTGGACCCCACTACCGCCAGATCCGTACTTCACGAGGCCACGACGACCCTCGGCGTCGAACCCACCATCGTCGAGGTGGCACTCCCGGCCCTGCAAGAAGTCGGGTCGCGGTGGAAGGTGGGTGCGTGCGACGCAGCCAACGAGCATGTGATGACGGACACGGTGAGGGCATGGTTCGCGAGGTTGGCGACCCTCGCACCGCCTCCGACGCGCCAGCACCCCATCGTCTTGTCATGCGGTCCCAAGGAACTGCACAGCGCTGGGCTCGAAGCGTTCGGAGTCATCATTGCCCGACGGGGCTGGCCCACCCTCACGCTCGGGGCCCTCACACCGGTGCAGGCGTTGCGGGGGACCGTGGTCAAGTCCGCTGCGGCCGCGGCCGTCGTGGTCGCGCAACGCGGGGTCAACCGGCGTAGCACGATAGAGTCGCTGGAGGCGATCCACGGTTTTCTCGGCCGGTCGACGTTCTACGCGGGTGGCGCGTTCGCCACCCCGACATCTCGCCGGGACGTTCCCGGCACGTACCTCGGCACTGATCTGGTGGAAGCCGCTTCGATTGTCGAAGCGGTGACCCATCAATCGGGCAGATCGACGATCGGCGCGGGATAGCCGGTAGCGCGAAGGATCTCCTCGTGCCTCCAGGGCCGGAAGAGCCGATCGCCGTCGCAGCGTTCGAGCTCGCCAACGTACCGGCGGACATAGACGCCGTCGTGATCGAAGCGATGAGCCTGGCGAACCGGGTCCAGCGGCCTCCCTCGCCGAGGAGCGACGCCCGTGCCGGCGGCCCACTGCCAGTTGCCAGCGTTGCTGGATGGGTCGCCATCCACCAGATGGTGCATGAAGTGGCGAGCTCCCTCCTGCCACGGAACACCCATCCGCCGGGTGAGGAAGGAGGCGGCGACCAACCGAGCGCGATTGTGCATCCAGCCCTCCCGCTGCAGCTGACGCATCCCAGCATCCACGATCGGCACCCCCGTTCGGCCGGTGATCCAGGCTTCCAGGGCGCCTGCATCGAGAGGCACAGGCGAGGCACCTCCCGCGCGCATGTCCTGCCACGTCATCGATGGCACCTCGGCACGAAGCTGTAGGAAGAAGTCGCGCCACGCGATCTGACGCACGAACTCCTCAGCGCCCACGACGCCACGCAAGTGTGCGACCGCCTCCACGGGCGACACGCACCCGAAACGCAGATACGGCGACAGCCGGGAGGTCGCGTCGCGACCGAGTTCGTTCCTGGACTCCCCATATTCCGATGCGTCACGCGAAAGGAAGCTGCGTAGACGCTTCCTGCCGAAGACCTCTCCTCCGGGTGGAAGGTCGGTAGCGGTTGGATGGTATCGGGCGGGATCCGGCAACCGCCCGCCTCCCATTCCGACCCGGACCGGGATCGTGCGAGGGGCGGGTAGGAGTGCCCTCAAGTCGCGTTCCCACCACGCTCGCAGGTACGGCGTGAACACGCGATAGCAACCTCTGCCTCTTGGGACGAGCTCACCGGGCTCGATGGCGGCATGTCCAGGGAATGCTCGAGCTGGGTGACAACCGTTCGCGATAAGGGCACGGTCCAGGCGTGCATCCCGGTCGGATGCGAATGCGCCGACGTCCCGGGTCATGTAGACAGCCTTACAATCCATGTCCGCGACGGCCCTGGCGACCTCCGTTGCAACATCGCCCGTCCGCACGAAGAGCCGACCGCCTCTCTTCTGCAGCGATGCATCCAACCCAGCCAGGCACTCGGCGAGGAACCGAGCCCTGTTGGGCGATATCGCCATCAGCTGGGGATCCACGACGAACAGAGGCACGACGTCATCGGTGACACGGCATGCTTCCCACAGTGCGGGATGGTCGTGGACCCGCAGGTCTCTCGTGAACAGGACCATCACGCGCATGCCTCAATGGTCCACGGTCCGTCGATCCATCCTGGCTCGCGAAGCTATGCAGTCGCGCCGTTCCGTGATCCACATGCCATCGGCGTGGGAATCACCTCTCACACGGCCGGTCACCCACGACTCGGCCACCGGATGAAAGGGAGGGACCATGCGCGATACGCGCACCGCGATCCGAACGGTGATCGCAGCATCACTGGTAGTTGGCCTCATGGCTACGGCGGCCTCGGCCGGACAGCGCGGTGAGAACGCCGGTCGGCGGTACGGCCCGGCGAAGGTCACGCTCGTCCACGGGATCGACGGGAAAGACGGGACCCCGGTCGACATCTCGCTCTGGCGACTCGGCGGCAAGATCCTGCGGTTCGAGGACGTCACCTACGGCACGGTGGCCGGTCCGCTCGATGTCAAGCCGGGCGTCTACCGCGTCGCCGTGCGGGCAGCTGACGCACCGACGTACTCGAAGCCGCTCTTGAAGCGCTTGGTCTGGCTATGGCCTGGGGCGAACAAGTCCGTCGTGGCTCACCTTAAGGCACACGGTTCACCGACACTCTCCGCATACCGGAACGATGTCAGCGAGTCCGACGCCGGAGCTCGCATCACGGTTCGCCACAACGCAGCGGTCGGCCCGGTCAACGTCTTCGCGAACGGAACCAAGGTGATCACACGCCTTGCGAACCCACACGAGGCCGTCCTCGACATCCCCGCTGCCACGTTGCAAATCAAAGTGAGGATTGCTGGTGGACCGGAGGTGTTCGACGCCGATCTCGCGTTCGGTGAGGACACGAACACAATCGTCTACGCGACCCTGGACGCCAAGGGGAACTTCAACCCATTGCTCCAAGTCCTCCCGACGGCCTGACCGCTCGGCCACGCTGCTCCGGAGCCGTCCGCCCGTGACGGCTCCGGAGCTCGCGATCCTGGCTCGCTAAACTTCCCCGTTTGACCAACGAACGTTACGGGGGCCTGGGGGTGCTCCAGCTCTCGGCGGCTTCGCGTGCGAGTCCCTTGGCCTTGGCCTCCCGCCACTCAACAGCGAACTCGTCGAACTCCTCGGGCGTGGCCATCTCCATCTCATCGGCGTACCACTGGAGGATCACGTTCGGCAGGCCATCGAGGAAAGACGGCCAATCGGTCGAGGCGTCTTCGATGCGATCCCACACGGAGTTCCAGCCGGTGACCTCACGGAGCATCTCCTCCTCGGCCTCGGTGATGGGGGGGTCGTAGTTGGGCTCGGACGGGGCGAGCATCAGGTCTACCTCCCGCCGCAGGGTCGCGTCACGGTTGAGCCAGCTCCCCACGGTTCCCTTGTCGATGCCGGCGTCACGGGCGGCGTCCGCGATGGTGAGGGACTTGTCCGGGTGGAGCTTCAGGTAGAACAAGCTCTTGAGGAACGTGGACTTGGACGGCGGCGGCTCCTTGATCGGGTAGTGGTGCAGGCCCACCATCCGGGCCTTGCGGTACAGCGCCTCGGCCATCGCCCGGTAGTCCTGCTCGATCATGGGCCAGTCGGCATCGCTTATGGGCTCACCGCCGCGTTCGCCCGCGCCTCGGCCATCTCCCACTGACGTTGGGCACGCCTGGGGTCGCTGTAGCGGCCTGCACGGGCACGCCGTGATTCGTACTGGTAGGCCTTCTTCCAGCGGTCGGCCTCTGCCCGGAGCGCGGCGGCGTCATTCTCGACCGCTCGGGTAACCTCCTGCACCGCCGGGGGCCTGTCGGTCTTGGCACCGATCGCCGTCGAGATGGCGACCGCGAACGACTGGTCTCTGGCCTTCCACGACCGTGCCGTGCCGGCGGATACGCATGCGTCGGTCGCCGCGCCGGCGAGGGTCGGCTTCTCACCGGCCAGGCGAAGGTAGATCAGGGACTTGATGAGCTCGGCCTTGATCTCGTCCCGGACGGTGTGCCGCATCCACGAGGCTTCGAACTCGTCAACCGCCCGTTGGCGTAGGGCCTCGTTCACCGTGGTGCACCGCCAGCGTCCTCACCCATCACCGCTCGGACCGCGACCCGGGTCCAGTGGTGGAACGCCCCAGCCGGGAGCGGGAGACGAGAGCGGTGGAACAGGACGGCGATCTCGTCGTCGGTCTTGCCCGCTGCTCGCTCCTGGCGGACCACATCGCTGAGTGCAGCCCTCACGGCATGATTTTCAGCTCTTGCATGCCATCTAGCCCGCCTCCGCCCAGTGGTCGAGGAGCTGACGGGCCAGCGGTTCGGAGAACTGATCCCCACGACCGAAGGCCTCTTCGACGGCCGCCTGCACCACGGCCAGCTCGTCGGAGGCGGGGAGGGCGTCCTGTTCGGGCGTCATGGCGCGGCGGAGTGCAATGCCTTCGGGGACGTACCCGCACCGTCGATCAAGGTCTGTGGCGGCAGGTGGCCTGAAGTCGTCGGAGCAGAGCGCGTGCGTAGTGCCCTGACGGCGGTGGTCGGGATGCAACCTCGACGAAGTTCACCCAGGCGCCGGGTCTGGCAGTCACCTCGTAGTCGAGGTAGCCCAGCGGTCGGCCTTCGGTGTCGCTGGCCACGATGGTGCCGTCGTACCCATCCGCGGTGGGCTCGATGGTGGATGCGAACCCGAGTTCCATCACGGCCGGTTCCCGGGTGACGCTCGTAAGCGCCCAGGTCATCCAGCGCCTTCCGCCACTTCTTCTCAGCGGCCTGGTGGCGCTCCTCCGCGTCAGGTCCCGTACTCGGTCAGCGCCTTGACGCCTTCGCGGTCAGCCTCTCGAACCCGGGCGTAGAGATCCTCCAGCTTCGGGTCTGGAGTTGGTTCTTCCCCGCTCTTCATGCAAGCACGATGCAACGCTTGCCTAGGGCTTCAGAGGATCAGGCAGGAGGGGGTGCAGCAGGACCTGGGTGGCCGGTCCGAATCTCCAGGATGGTCCACAACTCGGCTCGGAGCTGGTCCACGAGTCCGAGGCGATCCATCACTTGGGTCGGGATGCTGTCCTTCTCGTCGAGGATGGATAGGAAGACGTGCACGACGCCGATGACCTCGACGCCAGCACCCGTGGCCACCGTGGCGGCCCGTTCCAAGACGGTATTCATTCGTGGATGATCTTCCATGGTCACCTCCCTCCTTAGGAGGCTAGCGCCCTCGCTCGGGCGGTGCATGATGGATGTACGCGTTGCACACGGTTACGTGCAGTCGTTGCAGGGTTTCGCTGCAAACGTTGCTTGTGGGCGGTGCAATCGACCTCAGGCTTGCAGGAGGCCGAGTGGAGGGTCCCGGCTGGCAGCGTTTCCGCAGGTACCAGAATGATCCGAGGGCTAAGAGCATATGTATATATAGCTATACATATGCACCCCGTCGGCCGTGTGCCCCCGCCCGGTCGCGCCCGCGTGGGGTGGTGGACGGACGGCGACTGCTGACACCCCACCAGTAGTAGTAGCCCCCCTCTACCTACCTATGTAATGTGGTGGGTGATCGTGAGCTCGGGACACGTAGGGACACGGTCAAGGTAACCAGCGTAGTGATGATGGTGAGTACACTGCCTGTAGTGCAGGCGATGTGGTGGTGGGCCCCCGGGGACTTGAACCCCGAACCTGCGGATTAAGAGTCCGTTGCTCTGCCGAATTGAGCTAGAGGCCCGCCCGAAGATAACAGCCTCGTGCGGCGCCCGCCGACGGCGGATCGCCGATCCATCGTGGACCATCTAGGCTCCCGGGCCATGGGTGACCACGACGAACCCGTCGACGACGAGCACGACGAGGAGCAGCAACACGAGAGCCAGCGCGAGATCCGGTTGGACAAGATCCGCGCGATGGAGCAAGCGGGCGTCAACCCGTATCCGTTCCGCTTCGACCCCGACCACCACGTCGCCGACATCCGCTCTGAGCACGGGGACCTGGCGCCCGGTTCGGCGACCGACGACCGCGTCACGGTGGCAGGCCGGCTGATGCTGCTTCGCCGTCAGGGCGGCTTGAGCTTCGCGACCCTGCACGATCGCACCGGATCCATCCAGCTGTTCGTGGACTCGAAGAGGATCGGCGCCGAGCGCCATCACGAGTTCGATCGCCTGGATCGTGGCGATTGGGTGGGGATCGAGGGCACCGTCATGACGACGCGCCGTGGCGAGCTGTCCGTCAACGTCGACACGTTCGAGCTCCTGGGCAAGGCGATCCGCCCGCTACCCGACAAGTGGCGAGGCCTTACCGACGCCGACACCCGTTTGCGCCAGCGCTACGTCGACCTGGTCGCCAACGAGCGCACACGCGAGATCTTCGAGATCCGTCGCAAGGTGCTCATCGCGATCCGTGCCTACCTGGAGGACGCAGGGTTCTACGAGGTCGAAGGCCCCATGCTCGGCTCGATCCAGGGCGGCGCGACGGCGAAACCGTTCACCACCCACCACAACGCGTTGGACCTAGACCTGTACCTGCGTATCGCGGAGGAGCTGCACCTGAAGCGGCTGATCGTGGGCGGCATGGAGCGGGTATTCGAGATCGGGCGTGTCTTCCGCAACGAAGGCGTGGACACCAGCCATAACCCTGAATTCACGATGTTGGAGGCATATCAGGCGTACGCGGACTACCACGACATGATGGACCTCACCCAGGACCTCATCGTGCACGCCGCCAAGGAAGCCCTGGACGGCGGCCTCGAGGTCACCCTGGACGGTCAGCCTCTGGACCTGTCACCGCCGTGGCCGCGTGCACGCATGGCCGATCTCATCAAGGACGCGACAGGCGATGACATGAGCCCCACGATGCAGGTCCAGGACGCGCGCACGATCCTGGACGGCATGGACCTGCACTTCGAATCGGAGTGGGGCGCCGGCCGCATGATGAAGGCCGTGTACGACGAGAAGGTTCAGCGAACGGTGCGCGGTCCGCTCTTCTGCCTGGACTACCCCCAGGAGGTCTCACCGCTGGCTCGCGCACATCGGTCCGAGCCCGGCTATGTGGAACGGTTCGAGTTGATCGTGGGCGGGCACGAGCTGTGCAACGCCTTCAGCGAGCAGAACAACCCCCTGCTGCAGCTGGAAGCCTTCGAGCGAGAAGCACGAGCGAAGGCGGCCGGTGACCGCGAGTCCGGCGACGTCGACCTCGATTACGTGCGAGCGCTCGAGTACGGCATGCCGCCCACCGGAGGGCTCGGCCTCGGCATCGACCGGCTGGTGATGCTCATCGGCAGCGTCGAGTCGATCCGCGACGTGATCTTGTTCCCGACGCTTCGGCCCGAGTTCGGCGGCATCGCCACCGACCCTGAGCCTTCGGGGTGAGTGACGGGATTTGAACCCGCGGCCTCCTGGACCACAACCAGGCGCTCTAACCGAGCTGAGCTACACCCACCATATGCCGCAACGAACCGCAGCCCTCCAACGATACCAACGGGATCAGGAGGGCCAGTCGGGCTTGGCCTTCGGCGCATTCAGCAGGTCGTCCAGCGAGGGCTTGCTCTCGCGCTCAGCTTTCGCCAATTCCTCCGCGAGCCGGTCCGACGGCGGATCGTCTGCCGCCTCGAGCATCTCCTCCAGCGACTTGCCGGCGCTTCCCTTCAACCGGATGCGCAGCGCGGCCAGCACCGACTCGTGATGCTCCGAGAGGCCGTGGGCGACCTTGATCTCGGTCAGGGCTTCTTCCGCCTTCGCCAGAAGCTCCGCGTCATCCACAACCACAGTCTGCCACCGGGCGGCTTGCCTGAGGACCTCTCCATGAGGCATCATTGAACGGTCGTTCAGGAATCGCTTGGACGGCGTTCGAGGAGGCGACACCCATGGCAGTGCAGGACCCGATCGAGTTCGACTTCGCGTGCATCGATTCCCTGATCGAGCGTGAGGAAGCCGAGCTCGAGCCCAAGCGGCAGGCGTCGATCGCCTATCGCGCGGTGGCCGATCGTTACGTGGCCGGCGGTGTCGCATCGAGCTGGCAGGACTCGCCGCCCCACGCGATCTTCATCGACCGTGGCCTGGGCAACCGGCTGTGGGACATCGACCAGAACGAGTACATCGACTTCCACCTCGGCTACGGCGCCATGGTGATGGGCCATGCGCATCCCGAAGATCGTGGAAGCGATCCAAACGCAGGCCGCCCTCGGCACCCATTTCGCACAGCCCACGAAGCACCTCGACGTGGTCGGCGAGAACCTGACCGATCGGTTCGGGCTGCCGCTCTGGCGCTTCGCCAACTCTGGCACCGAAGCCACGCTGGAAGGCGCGCGCCTGATGCGCGCCAACACCGGCCGCGACGTGATCGTGAAGATCGAGGGCACCTACCACGGGCACCACGACTCGCTGATGTTCTCGGTCGCGCCGGAAGCCGACGACATGGGACCACGCGAGCACCCGAACGTGGTCGCCCAGGCCGACGGCATCCCCGAGACGTTCGGCGAGCTCCTTCGCGTGGTGCCTTTCAACGACCTGGAAGCAGCGAGGAAGGTATTCGCCGAGAACGAGGGTGCGATCGCCGGCATGTTCGTCGAGCCCGCCATGATGAACTGCGGCGTGATCCTGCCTGAGCCCGGTTACCTGCAGGGCCTGAAGGACCTCTGCCACGCCAATGGTGCCTACCTGGCCTTCGACGAGGTGAAGACCGGCGCGACCCTGGCCTACGGCGGCGCCACCGAAGTGTTCGGCGTGACCCCGGACATCATCTGTCTGGCCAAGGCGATCGGAGGCGGCACACCGTGCGGCGCCATCGGCGCAACCCGCGAGCTGTATCAGCCGATCATCGACGGCACCTACGACATGGCGGGAACATTCAACGGCAACCCGCTGACGATGGCCGCGTCGCGGGCGGCGCTGCTCGAGGTGCTCACGCGCGACGTGTACGAAGGGTTCAACCGCATCGACAAGGCCATGAAGGACGGCCTCAGCTCGGTGATCGAGCAGTACCGACTGCCCGCCTACGTCAGCGGCGTCGGCGCGAAAGGTTCGGTGATCTACTCGGCAACGCCGGTGCGCGAGTACCGCGACGTCGTCGGCATCGACGAACGGCTCAGCTACCTGGCGTGGCTGTTCCAGCAGAACCGAGGCGTCTTCAAGTCACCGTGGACCAAGCAGGAAACGTGGACGCTGTCGGTGTGGCACACCGAGGACGACGCGAAACGCTACGTTGACAACTTCGAGGAGTTCGCGGCCGCCGTCAGCGCCTGAGGGTGGGCCGGGCTCGATCCGGCCGTCACGCAGGACCGAGGGAACACCGATGAGCACCACCCAGACCGATAGGGTCGAGATCGACATCCAGCTCGTCGAGCAGCTGATCAAGGAAGAGACCGCGGCGCTCGACGCCAAGCACAGCGCGCAGTCTGTCCTACCGCGACGAGGCGGCCGTGCGGCTTCCAGGTGGCGTGTCGAGCAGCTGGCAGATGTGGCCGCCGCACCCGATCTACATCGATCGCGGTCAGGGCTCCCACGTGTGGGACATCGACGGCAACGATTACGTCGACTACCACAACGGCTACGGCGTCATGGTCATGGGCCACGCCCACCCTAAGATCGTCGAGGCCGTGCAGCGCCGGATCGCGCTGGGCTCGCACTTCGCCCAGCCAACCGAGGACGCCCTCATCGTGGCCGAGCAGCTGTACGAGCGGACCGGCCTGCCGTTCTGGCGCTTCGGCAACTCCGGCACCGAGGCCACCTTGGACCTGGTCCGCATCATGCGCGCCACCACCGGTCGCGACCTGCTGGTGAAGATCGAAGGCACCTACCACGGTCACCACGACGCGCTCATGGTCAGCGTGTTCCCGGCACAAGATGTCGCCGGGCCCGTCGAGAGTCCGGCGTCGGTGCCCCAGACCAAGGGCCTGGCTCCCGGCACCACCGACTACACCGTGAGCGTGCCGTTCAACGACGCGGATGCGGCGGAGCGGCTGTTCGCCGAGCGCGGCTCCGAGATCGCCGGCATGATCGTCGAGCCGGTCATGAGCAACTGCGGCGTGGTCCTTCCCGACGACGGCTACCTGCAGCGGCTGAAGGACATCTGTCACCGGCACGGCGCGATGTTCGCGTTCGACGAGGTGAAGACGGGGTTCACGGTGGGCTGGGGCGGCGCGATCGAGGCGTTCGGCGTGCAGCCCGACCTGGTGGCGTTCGCCAAGGCGTTGGGCGCCGGCCTTCCGTGCGGCGCGATCGGCGGGACCGAGGACGCGTTGCGCATGGTGATCGACGGCGAGCTGGAGCAGGTGGGCACGTTCAACGGCAACCCGCTCGACAATGGCCGCTGCCAAGGTGAACCTCACCGAGGTGCTGACTAAAGACGCGTACGTTCGCTTGGACGAGATCAACACGATCCTGCACCGGTGTGAGGACGTGATCGCGAAGTACCGGCTCCCCGCATCGATGAAGACCCTCGCCGCCAAGGGTTCGATCGACTGGCGCGTCGAGCCGATCCACTCCTACCGTGATCTGTGGGAGATCGACGACCGCGTTCCGCAGCTCGGCTGGCTCTGGCAGCTGAACCGCGGAGTGTTCAAGAGCCCCGGTTCCAAATGGGAGAGCTGGACCACCTCGATCGTCATGAGCGACGCCGACGTGGAGCGCTACGTCGACAACTTCGAGAGCTTCGCCGAAGCGATCACCAAGTAGTCCCCTCGGGGAGCGGGTGGAAGCCTGAGTCGCACGACTCGGGCGGGACGATCCGGACCGACTGAGCTGCTGCCGTCGCGTAGCCTCCCGGCGTGACGAAGCCCCTCGTGCTCACGAACCGGCAGGCGCGGCGCTTGTGCGTGCAGGGCCAACGGCTGTCGTCGCCGCGCCCGCCCTCGATCGTGGACGCGGTTCGTGACCTGTGGATGGTGCAGATCGATCCGACCCGGGTGGTCGCGCGAACCGAACACCTCGTGCTGTTCTCGCGGCTCGGACCGCGGTTCACCGTGGCGGAGCTGGAGCGGTTGCTCTGGACCGAGCGGTCGCTGTTCGAGTACTGGGTGCACATCGTTCCGACGTCGGACCTGTGGCAACACCGGGTGTCGATGCGCCGGTATCCGACCGGCGGCCCGTACGGCGGGCTGGCCCGAAGCGTCTACGTCCGGGACTGGTTGCAAGCGAACGCTGGGTTCCGCCGGTACGTCCTGCGCGAGCTGCGCACCAAGGGCCCGCTGCGGGCACGTGACCTGGAGGACCGCGTCGCCGACGGGTGGCACACGGGCGGCTGGAACGACCAGGGACGCAATGTGGCGATGATGCTCGACATGCTCTGGGACAAGGGCGAGGTCATGATCGTGGGCCGCGATGGACAGCAGCGGTGGTGGGATCTGGCATCGCGGAGCGTATCCATGGACGAACCGATGCGACCTCGCTCCCAGGTCGCCCTCGAGGTGGTGGAGCGACAGCTGCGCGCCCGCGGCGTGGGCACGACCGATCAGTTCGGCTCGCTGTTCGACGGGCGCCCGGACGGTTGGGAGCGAGCGCTGAGTTCGCTGACCCGCCAAGGGGTCGCGGTGCCGGTCAGGGTCGAGGGCATCGCCAAAGGCGAGTGGTACGCACACGCAGATGTCCTGCAGCGACCGTGGCGCCCGCGCACCGTCGCGCTCTCGCCGTTCGACGATCTGGTGAGCGATCGCGACCATGCGGCGGCGTTGTTCGACTTCTTCTTCCGATTGGAGATCTACGTGCCGAAGGCCAAGCGTCGCTGGGGCTACTTCGTGCTGCCCATCCTGCACGGCGACCGGTTGATCGGGCGCATCGACCCCCGGTTCGACCGCGACACTCGGGTGTTGCATGTCAGCGCCGTGCACGCACAGGAGCACGCCACCCGAACGGGCGATGGGCCGGCCGCCGCCAAGCGCCATAGGTGAGCTCGCGACGTGGTTGGGTGCAAAGGACGTGGCCTTCGACGGCCCCATGCCTTCTGGATGGCGTCGAGCGCTGCAGGGCTGACGGATCCGCCGAGCTCCCGGCGTATCGTTCAGGCAGCATGAACGCCGATGAGCCCATCGAGATCGACGCGGAGCTGCCGGGATCGCGGCGTGGGATGCCGCTGCGGCGAGCGGGTCCGCTCGGCCGATAGCTACGGGCTGTTGTTCCTGGGGCTGATCGGCGTCGTCGTGGTCAGCGCGGGCTCGGCTCCTACGAGTTCGGTCGCGCAGTCACGTTCGCGCTCATGGCGGTCGTGTTGATCTTCGCGCTCTGGACCTCGCGCGCGCCTCGGCGCGCGATCAGACTCGCGATCGCGCTCGTGCCGGTGATGGTCGCCATCGCCGTCGGAGGCGCCATCCTGAACGATCAGTCGCTCAGCGACGAGATCGTCACCGGGCTGATCGTGCTGGTGCACGTCGCCGTGCTCGTCGCGATCCTGCGACGCATGGGGACACATCTGGTGATCTCGTGGCAGACCGTGCTGGCTGCGCTCAGCATCTACCTGTTGATCGGCATGACGTTCGCGTCGTTGTTCGCTTTCCTTGGCACGGTGTATTCCGGTGGGATCTTCGCCGGCAACCCGATCACGAACGCGGTGGACTACCTGTACTTCAGCTTCGTCACCATGACCACGGTGGGCTACGGCGATCTGGTGCCCGGCCCCGATTCGATCCGTATGCTGGCCGTGACCGAGGCGCTCGTGGGTCAGATCTTCCTGGTGACGGCCCTCGCCCTGCTGGTCGGCAACCTGGGCCGCGAGAGACGCATGCATCGACAGGATTGACTTAGTCCACGACTTAGTCGTACCATGGGTCCCATGGATGCGCAGGTCAACGTGCACGAAGCGAAGACGCATCTGTCGCGCCTCCTCGAGCGTGTACAGATGGGCGAAGAGATCGTGCTGGCGAAGGCGGGACGACCGATCGCGAAGATCGTTCCGCTGCCACGCGTCGTCGAGCGTCGGGTACCCGGGAGTGCGCGCGGCGACCTACGGATCGGCAGCGACTTCGATGATCCACTTCCTGATGAGGTCCTCGACTCCTTCGAATGAAGCTGCTCCTCGACACTCATGCGTTCCTCTGGTGGATCGCAGACGACGATCGACTCTCGCAGCCTGCTGAAGAAGCCATCGGCGATGGGGGAAACATCGTCTACCTCAGCGCCGTCTCTGTCTGGGAGATCGTCGTGAAAGCAGGATTGGGCCGTCTCCAGGTCCCTCAACCGGTCGATCGCTTCTTGGTCGATCAGCTTCAACGTAATGCGTTCGAGCCTCTTTCCCTGCACATCCGGCATGCGCTTGCTGTGAACGACCTGCCGCAGGTCCATCGACATCCGTACGATCGCATGCTGATCGCGCAGGCCCGCGCGGACGACCTGACCTTGGTAAGTCGCGATCGGGTGATGCACGACTATCCCGTCGGGGTGCTGTGGTGAGGGTGACTTCAGGTCACAGGGGTTACGGTCATCCTGAACTGGGGCGTCACTACACTCGCTGACCGCACGTTCACTCGCGCTCGGGGCAGCGCACGCGGCACTACCCACGGAGACGACCATGGCGAACGGGTCCGGGAATGGCGACGAAGGGCTACGACGTCATCGTCGTCGGGGGCGGCCACAACGGGCTCACCGCCGTCCTTCTACTTCGCGCGGGCGGGGCTTCGCACCCTGGTGCTGGAGCGCCGCGAGATCGTGGGGGGCGCCTGCGTCACCGAGGAGATCGTGCCCGGGGTTCGCGCGTCCACCACGTCCTACATCGCATCGATGCTTCGTCCCGAGGTGATCCGCGACCTGCGCCTGGGCGACCACGGACTGAAGATGGTGCCCTGCGAGCCGGGCGTGCAGAGCGCCTTCGAGGATGGGACCGTCGTGCCGTGGTGGACCGACCACGCCCGAACCGTCGAGGAGTTCGCGAAGATCTCCCCGAAGGACGCCAAGGAGTTCGACACCGTCCACGCCCGGCTGGAGAAGCTCGCGCGCTACCTGCAGCCCTACTTCCTGGAAGAGCCGCCGGACCTGTACGCCAAGGGCTGGAAGCGCGTGCACGAGGCGCGCCGCGCGTTCAAGCGGTTCCGCAGGGTCACGGGTGACGAGCGTCAGCGACCTGATCCGGTTCACGACCGGGTCGCTGGGCGACTTCGTGGAGCGCCACTACGAGACCGAGAAGATCCGCCGCATGTATCTGGCCTCCAACGTGTACGGCATGCACGCGCCGCCGTACCGCCCCGGCACGGCGATCGGCCTGATGTTCCACATGCTCTCGGGCGGCGACGACGAGGTGCAGGGCTTCTACGGCCACGTGATGGGCGGCATGGGCTCGATCACGGCCGCGATGGCGAGCGCCGCGACAGGCGCGGGTGCCGAGATCCGCACGAACGCATCCGTGGCACGCATCGACACGCGGGGTGGGCGCGCGACCGGGGTCGTGCTGGAGGACGGCACCGAGATCGCCGCGTCCACGGTCGTGTCCAACGCCGACCCCAAGCGCACCTACCTGGGGCTGGTCGACGCGGCCGAACTCAGCGAGGACTTCCGCGACGACATCGCCGCGATCAAGATGGCCGGTCCCTGCGCCAAGGTGAACTTCGCGCTGTCGGCCGAGCCCCGGTGGACGGGCATGCCCGCCGACGCCGATCCCAACCGCCGTTCGCTGGCCACGCTGGTGCCCACGTTCGAAGAGGCCCAGCGCAGCGTACGACCAGCACCAATGGGGAGAGATCCCCGACGAGCTCTGGGTCGACTGCGTCACGGCGTCCAACGTCGACCCGACGCTGGCGCCCGAAGGGACGCACGTGATGACCTCGTTCGTGCAGTACGTCCCGTTCGAGCTGCGCGACGGGGACTGGGACTCGCGCCGGCAGGAGCTGGTGGACAAGGTGGTCGAGCGCATCGAACGGTACGCGCCCGGCTTCGCCCAGCACGATCGAGGGCACGTACGTCGTCACGCCGCTGGACCTGGAGCGCACCTACGGCATGACCGAGGGCAACATCTTCCACGGCGACCTGTCGATCGAGCAGCTCTTCTTCATGCGTCCGCTGCCGGGCTGGGCGGACTACCGCTCGCCGATCCGGGGTCTGTACCTGTGTGGCGCGGGCGTGCATCCCGGCGGTGGGGTGACGGGCGCGCCCGGCTACAGCGCGTCGCACCGCGTGCTTCGGGACCTCAAGAAGGCCCGGTAGAGCCGGCATGGCGCTGACGGTGCCGTGCCCGAACTGCGGCCCGCGTCCGCACACCGAGTTCACGTTCGGCGGTGAGCTTCGTCCGATCGGTGTCACCGATCCCGAGGAGGACTTCGCGCGCGTCTACCTGCCCGAGAACGCGGCCGGCCTGCAGCGGGAGCGATGGTTCCACGCGATGGGGTGCAAGCGGTGGGTGACGCTCACCCGCGACACCCGCACGAACGAGGTCACCGCACCGTGAGCGGCGGGACGCTTCAACTTCGAAGGCGACCGCCGTGGCGTTCGAGGACGGGGACACGGTCGCCTCGGCCCTGTACCGCCACGGAGTCCGCACGTTCACCCGGTCGCTGAAGTATCACCGCCGCCGCGGCCTGTACTGCGGCACGGGCGACTGCCCGAACTGCCTGATCAGGGTCGACGGGGTGCCGGCGGTTCGTTCGTGCACGACCCCGGTCGCGGAGGGCATGCAGGTCGAACGCGAAGACGGATGGCCGAGCACCGAGTTCGACCTGATCAGCGTCACCGACAAGCTGCACGCGTTCATGCCGGTGGGGTTCTACTACAAGACGTTCGTGAGGCCCCGGTTCGCCTGGGAGGCGGCGGAGAAGGTGATCCGCCGCGCGACCGGCCTGGGGCGGCTGCCCGATGGCGCTGCCGCCGACCGCGATCGATGCGCGTCATGCCCACGCCGACGTGCTGGTGATCGGCGCCGGCATCGCGGGTCTCGCCGCGGCCCTCGAAGCCGCAGGCCGAGGCGAGACGGTGCTGGTCGCCGACGAGGCGACGATCGGCGCCGCGATCGCGCCGGGCCCGACGCTCGAGCGTCTGCAAGCCCTTGAAGCCGAGGCACGTCGCACCGACCGCATCACGATCCTGGAAGGGCACGCCGCGATCGGCGTGTACGAGGGCCCCATGGTGCCGCTCGTGGCCGCCGGCGCGGTGGTCCAGGTGCATCCGGGCCGGATCGTGGTGGCGACCGGTGCGGCCGAGGCACACGGCGTCTTCGACGGCAACGATGTGCCCGGCGTGTGGTTGGGACGCGGCGCCGCGCGGCTGGCCGGCGTGCATCGGGTCTCGCCGGGCGAGCGCGCCGTGGTCGTGGTCACGGGTGACGAGGGCCTCGAGCATCTGCGGACGCTGCGTGAGGCGGGCGTCCGGGTCATCGCCGTGGTTCCCGCAATGCTCGCCGATCGCGTGCCGGTGGGCGTGCAGTCGATCGTGGATGCCCGGGTGGTCCGCGCCGAGGGCACGACGTCGGTCACCTCGGTCGTGGTGCGAGATGGGGCGGCGACCGCAGGATCGCCTGCGACGCCGTCGGTGCTGTCGCTGGGCCTGGCACCTCGCGACGGCCTGCTCCGCATGGCGCTGCCGGACGAACCGGTCGTGGGGGCCGGTGACGTCGTCGTCCCCGGCTGTTCTCCCGAGCGAGGCCGAGGCGTCGGGCCGGGCCGCGGCGCGACGGAGAGGCCGACGCGACCTCGGATCGGCATGCGCATGACGCCGAGCTCAGCCGATGCGGGGATCGTCTGCCTGTGCGAGGACGTCGGCGTCCAAGGACCTCGAGCAGGCATGGGGCGAGGGGTACCGCTCGTCGGAGATCCTGAAGCGATACACCACCGCGACGATGGGCCCGTGCCAGGGGGCGATGTGCGGGCGTCACCTGGCTGCGTTCTGTGCCGCCCGTGCTCCGGAGGCCGACGTGGCGCGAGCGGGGGTGCGCACCACCGCCAGGCCGCCCGCCCGGCCCGCCACGCTCGAGGCGCTCGCCGCCACCGTCCACGAGGTGATCCCGAAGCGCACGTCATTGCATCGCATCCACCTGGAAGCCGGCGCCACCATGGGGTGGTCCGGCAGCTGGCAGCGCCCGTTCACCTACGGGAACTGGCGCGAGGAGTACCGGGCGGTGCGCGAGCGCGTGAGCCTGATGGACGTGGGCACGCTCGGCAAGTTCTTGGTGCGCGGCCCCGACGCCGAGCGCCTGGTCGATCACGTGGCGCCGTGCCGGGTCGACGATCTGCCGCCGGGCCGCTCGCGCTACCTGCTGGCGCTGGGCGAAGCGGGCTACGTCACCGACGACGGCTTGCTGTGCCGCCTGGACGACGGCTTCTACGTCACGTCCACCTCAGGCGGAGCGGCGCGCATGGACGCCGGGTTGCGCGACTGGGCCGACCGTCTCGAGCTCCGAGTGCACATCGTGGAACAGACCGCGCAGCTGGGCGCGATCGTGGTGGCGGGCCCGCACGCGCGCGACCTGCTGGCGTCCCTGTGCGATGACGGCGATGTGTCCCGCGACGCATTCCCCTACCTGGGTCACCGTGAGATCTCGGTCGCGGGAGTCGCGTGCCGGGCGATCCGGCTCGGCTTCGTGGGGGAGCTGGCCTACGAGCTGCATCACCCTCGTCGACGGGGCCCAGCGCTGTGGCAGGCGCTGTCGATGGCGGGAGAGCCGTTCGATCTGCTGCCGCACGGGCTCGACGCGCTGGAGCTGCTCCGCCTGGAGAAGGGCCACGTGTACCTGGGCCAGGACACGCTGCCCGACGACACGCCCGCCAAGCTGGGGATGTCGTGGGCGGTGGCGATGGACAAGCCCGACTTCGTGGGCAAGGTGGCGTTGCGACGGATGTCGGCGCTGCCCCCGGAACGCCGCATGGTCGGCCTGCGTTTCGACGGCGTCATCGGCGCGGTGGCGGACCTGCGTGGTGTGCCGCTGACCGCGGGGGACCGGATCGTCGGTCGCATCACGTCGGCGGAGCACTCCCCGGCGGTCGACGCCGGCATCGGGCTCGGATGGATCCAGGCCGCTCGACGGCGAGTTCCCGACGCAGTTGCACGCGAACGGTGCATCGCCACGGTCGTGCCGACGCCGTTCTACGACCCGGAAGGGGCCAGGCTCCGTGGTTGACGTTCGCGTGTCCGAGCCCACGGTGGTCCACGTCCTGCGCTCGTCCCGAGGCGATCGAGCGCCGCCGCTGGCCGTGGCGCCCGCGGCCCACGCCGCGAGGGTGGCGCCGGACGAGCTGCTCTGCTCGATCGATCCTGAAGCGGGCGATGACATCGCCGATGTCGTCACCGTCGCCGATGCGGACGGCCTCGTCCTCGACGTGAGCGACGGCTGGACGGCCTGGACGCTGAGCGGTCCGGACGCGCGAGGCGCGTTCGTCGCGGCTCTCCGAGCTCGAGCTTCCCGATCGAGGTTTCGTCCAGGGCGAGGTCGCGCGACTCCCGGTGAAGGTGCTCGTCGACGACGACCTGGTGACGCTGCTGATCCCGGCGATGTGGTCCGACCACCTGGGTGCGCGGATCCGCGCCGGCTGTGCGGCGCTGGGTGTGCGGGAGGTGTCGTAGGTGACCGGCCTGTTCCGCTCGCGGACCTACCTCACGGCTCCGAGTCGGTCGAGCCCAGCCTACGACGTGGTGATCGTGGGCGGTGGCGTGAACGGACTTGTCGCTGGCCTTCCACCTGGCCGACAAGCACGGAGTCACGAACGTCGCCGTGCTCGAGCGCAACTACATCGGTTCGGGCGGTTCGGGCCGCAACACCCAGGTGCTCCGTGCCAACTACAACACGCCCGGAGACCGTGCCGCTCTACCAGGGCGAGCCTCGGCATGTATCGCACGCTCAGCCAGGAGCTGGACTTCAACGTGCTGTTCTCCAACCAGGGCGAGCTGGACCTGTGCCACACGCAGGACTCGCTTGCAGGTCGAACGTGAGAAGTCGCTGCTCAACCGCGCCTTCGGCGTGCAGACCGACATCCTGACCCCGGACGAGGTCGCCCGCACGCAACCGCTGTCGATCTGTCCGGCGGCGGCGAGCTTCCGGTGGTGGGTGCGTCGCTGCACCCGCCGGGCTCGTTCGCGCGGCACGACTCGGTGGTCTGGGGCTACGCCGTGGCGGCGGAGCGACGCGGTGTCCACGTCCACGAAGGCGTAGAGGTCACCGGCTTCGATGTGGATGACGGCCGCTGCACGGGGCGTCCGGACGACAGCGGGACCGATCGCAGCGGGGTTGGTCGTGTCGGCGGTGGCCGGGTACTCCAGCGAGCTGGCGCGCATGGCGGGCGTGCACCTGCCGATCGAGACGATGTGCCTGCAGGCGTTCGTCACCGAGCCCTACACGCCGGTGCTCACCGGCCTCGTGTCGTCGATGGACCTGTTCATCTACGTGTCGCAGACGGCTCGCGGCGAGCTGCTGGCCGGGGCCGAGGTCGTGCCGTACACGACGTACTCGACGCGTTCGACCTTCGAGTTCCTTGCGGAGGCGGCGAAGCGTTCGATCCAGATCCTGCCCTTCATGGCGAAGGCCCGCGCGATGCGACAGTGGGGGGGCCTGTGCGACATGACGCCCGATTCATCCCCGATCCTGGGCGCGAGCGGCGTCGAGGGGTTCTCGATCATGGCCGGCATGGGCACGTGGGGATTCAAAGGGGCACCGATCTTCGGCTCGACCATGGCCGAGGCGATCGTCACCGGACGCACCCCCGAGCTGATCGCAACCGTTCGCGCTGAGCCGCTTCCGGCTGGATAGCATGGTGCCCGACGCGGCAAGTGCCGGCACGCACTGAGCCTCGAGTGGAGGGCCGATGGTCCGAACACGCCCGAGAGCCGAATACCTCCGGTGACCACCCGGATCGACGCGACCCAACGCGCCGCAGGGTCGACCCCAGGAACCGTTCCTGCGCGCCGGATATTCGGCGCCGTGATGGGTCTGCTCGCGGCTGGCGTCGCGATCGGCGTCGCCCATCTGGTGGCGGGGTTCGTGAGCCGCGAAGCCTCACCGGTGGTGGCCGTCGGGTCGGCGGCGATCGATCTGACGCCCGAGTGGCTCAAGAGCTTCGCGATCCGAACGTTCGGTGAGCAGGACAAGCTGGTGCTGCTGGGCGGCATCGGCGTGTTCCTGGTCATCGTCGCCGTGGTCCTGGGCATCGTGTCGGTCCGCCGGAAGGTCGTCGGACTCGTCGGACTCGGTGTGTTCGGCGCCCTGGGAGTGGTCGCCTCGCTCACCAGACCCACGGCGAGCCTGGTTGACGCGTTGCCTTCCATCGTCGGCGCGGCCGCCGGCGCGTTCACCCTGATCGGGCTCCACGCCCGGTTGCCCTACGGCGAAGGTGCTGGTGAAGAAGAGGCCGCCGAGCCGATCGGTGTCGAACGGCGCCGCTTCCTGATGGGCGGGCTCGCCGCTGTCGGGGCCGCTCTGGCAGCCGGTGGTGTGGGCCAGCTGCTCTCGCGCCGATTCGCGGCGGACGAGTCGCGCGCCGCGGTCACGATCCCGCAGGCCGCCGACGTCGCCGCCCCGGCCCCGGCAGGCGCCGAGCTGGGCGTCGAAGGGCTCACCCCGTTCTACACGCCGAACGACGACTTCTACCGGGTGGACACCGCCTTGATCGTGCCGGCGGTGGCAACCGAGGATTGGTCGCTGCTCGTCCACGGCATGGTCGACCGCGAGCTCACCTTCGGCTTCGACCAGCTCATCGGCCCGAGATCTGATCGAGCGTGACATCACGCTTGCCTGCGTCTCGAACGAGGTCGGTGGCCCCTACATCGGCAACGCCCGATGGGTCGGGGCGCCGCTCGCCGATCTGTTGGCCGAGGCCGGCGTCGACCCCGGCGCGGACCAGCTGGTCTCGCGATCGGTCGACGGCTTCACGGTCGGCACGCCCACCGCCGTGGTCATGGACGGACGGGACGCCATGTTGGCCGTCCAGATGAACGGCGAACCGCTCCCGCTGGAACACGGGTTCCCCGTGCGCATGCTCGTCCCAGGGCTCTACGGCTACGTGTCGGCGACCAAGTGGATCACCGAGCTGGAGCTGACGACGTTCGATGCCTTCGACCCGTACTGGATCCGGCGCGGCTGGGCCGAGCAGGCCCCCATCAAGACACAGTCCCGGATCGACACCCCCAAACCCCTCGCAACGGTGCCCGCCCACGGAACCGTGATCGCAGGCGTCGCCTGGGCGCAACAGCGAGGGATCGAACGGGTCGAGATCCGCATCGACGACGACCCATGGGTCGACGCTGAGCTCGCCGCGCAGGACACGATCGACACGTGGCGCCAATGGCGGTACCAGTGGAACGATCCGTCGCCCGGCAACCACACGGTGCAGGTTCGCGCCACCGACGCCACCGGCGAAACGCAAACCACCGAACGTGTCGAGCCGTTCCCGAACGGCGCGACCGGCCAACACCAACTGGTGGTGGCGGTGGCCTGACCACCCAGGGAACGTCACCAGGTGACCGTTCCGCTCGAAGCTAGACTGCGGGCCATGGCAGGGCCACTGGTCGGCGTGATCATGGGTTCGAGGTCGGACTGGGACACCATGAAGCACGCCGCCGAGACGCTTGATGAGCTCGGGGTCGCGTTCGAGACCAAAGTGGTGTCGGCCCACCGCACGCCAGACCTGCTGTTCGAATACGCGGGCAGCGCCGCGGATCGCGGGCTCTGCGTGATCGTGGCGGGTGCGGGCGGCGCGGCCCACCTGCCGGGCATGGCCGCCGCCAAGACGCACCTCCCGGTCTTCGGGGTGCCGGTCGAATCCAAGTCGCTGAAAGGCATGGACTCGCTGTTGTCGATCGTGCAGATGCCCGCCGGCGTCCCGGTGGGCACGCTCGCGATCGGTCGCTCCGGCGCGATCAACGCGGCGTTGCTCGCCGCGGCGATCATCGCGCTGCAGGACGACGATGTTCGCGAACGGCTCACACACTTCCGCGCGTCGCAAACGCGCACGGTCCTCGAACATCCAGATCCCTCCGCGTGAGCGGTATCTCGTGAGACGCGTAGGGATCGTGGGAGGCGGTCAGCTCGGCCGCATGTTGGCGCTCGCCGGCTACCCGATGGGCATCCGTTGCATCACGCTCGACCCGTCGGCCTCCTCGCCTGCGGCACAGGTCGCGCCCTCCCTCGTCGGCGACTACGACGATCGGGTGTTGCTCGCCGAGCTCGCCGAGCGATCGGATGTGATCACCTACGAGTTCGAGAACGTGCCGGTCGAAGCGGCGCGGTTCGCTCAGACACTGTGCCCCGTCCTCCCACCGCCCGAGTCGTTGGAGGTCGCACAGGACCGGCTCGCCGAGAAGCGCATGTTCGAGCGCATGGGTTTGGACGTGCCCCCCTACGAGGCGGTCGATTCGCTTGAGGACCTGTCCGGGGCCTTGTCGCGCTTGGGCACGCCCGCGGTGCTGAAATCTCGCCGCCTCGGCTACGACGGCAAGGGGCAGACGGTGATCGGCGACCCAGCGCTCGCCGAGGAAGCATGGCGGGCGATCGGACAAGTGCCCGCCCTGCTCGAAGGATTCGTCGCCTTCGAACGAGAGCTCTCGATCGTGGCGGTCCGTGGCATCGACGGTGCTATGGGGGCGTATCCGCTGGTCGAGAACCACCACCGCGACGGCATCCTGCGGCTCACACTGGCTCCCGCGCCCGGCCTCGATCCCCGGCTCCAACGAGCCGCCGAGGACGTCGCCCGGTCGATCATGGACGCCCTCGGCCACGTCGGCGTGGCGGCCATCGAGCTGTTCCAATCTGGTGGTCGGCTGCTCGGGAACGAGATGGCGCCGCGCGTGCACAACAGCGGTCACTGGACCGACGTCGGGGCTCGGACCAGTCAGTTCGAAAGCCATCTGCGAGCGATCACGGATCTATCGCTCGGGCCGACCGATGCGATCGGTTTGAGTGCCATGGTGAACATGATCGGCTCGATGCCCGACGTGGCGGCCATCGCCGCCGTGCCCGGCGCGCACCTGCATGACTACGGCAAGGAACCGAGGCCGGGGCGGAAGCTCGGGCACGTGACCGTCTGCGCCGACGACGTCGCCACGCTCCAGGCCAGATCGTCGGCGGTCCAGGCGCTGGTCGACGCCGTCCATCCGAGCCCCGGGAGGGAGTCGAACCCCCGACCCGCTGGGTAGAAACCAGCTGCTCTGTCCGCTGAGCTACCGGGGCGTCACCGTCTCGATGGTAGAGCACGCCGAGCGGAAATCCCACGCAGCGGCGCCCGCCCCGCTATCGTCAAGCCGGCCGCCAGGGATACCGTGCGCGGCGAGGGGGGATCGATCATGGGATGGCTCGCGCAGACGACCACCACCGACAGCGACTTCGCGTGGGGTCTGTGGATCTTCATCTATCTCGGCTTCATCGTGATCTTCGCCATCGCGTCGTGGCAGATGTACGTGAAGGCCGGGTACGAGGGGTGGAAGGCACTGATCCCCTTCTACAACTGGTACATCCTGTTGAAGATCGTCGGAAGGCCGGGATGGTGGCTGATCCTCTACTTCATCCCGTTCGTCAACTTCGTCATCTGGATCATCGTCATGGTGGACCTGTCGAAGAGTTTCGGGCACGGCGTCGGCTTCGCGCTCGGACTGATCTTCCTCAGCTTCATCTTCATCTTGATCCTGGGATTCGGGTCGTCTCGATACCTCGGTCCGGCCGGGCCGGAAGGTGGCTCGATGACCTCGCCACCACCACCGATGCCTGCCTGATCTCGAGCCCCGCGCGGAGCGGGTGACGGGAATCGAGCCCCGCAGGTGCGCTCCCTACGCGGTGGGCGCTACTTTGCTGGGCTACTCGGCGACGACCCGACGTGCCCGCCCACGCCCGCCGACCTTGCGAGGGGCGTCCCGTGGCCTGACGGCTCACCGGTCGTCTGGTACCCGAGCCCGAGGTATCCCGACGAGTGGCCCGGCTAGCTGGCCCAGGGGATCCCGCGGGCCGCGATGTGTCCTGCGGCGTCCGGGGGTCGTACTGTCGAACCCGCTACCGAGGAGGACTTGTGATGCGCAGCGTGACATATTCGATGGGCGTCTCGCTTGACGGCTACATCGTCGGGCCGGACGGCGGCTTCGACTGGCCGGGGTTCGACGAGGAGGTCTTTCGCTTTTGGATCGACGAGATCCGAGGGGTCGGCGTCCACCTGTTGGGACGACGGCTGTACGAGACGATGCTGTACTGGGAGACCGCCGACCAGGATTCATCGCTCGACGACTCAAGCCGCGAGTGGGCCGCGCTCTGGAAGCCGCTCCCGAAGGTGGTGTTCTCCGCCACGCTGTCGGCGGTGCAGGGCCATGCTCGCCTGGCCTCCGTCGGCCTGGGGGAGGAGATCGAGCGGTTGCGAGCCGAGCCGGGGGAGGGCGACATCGCGATCGGCGGCGCGACGCTCGCAGCCGAGGCGGCCACGTTGGGTCTGATCGACGAGTACCAGGCTATGGTCTACCCGGTGCTGGTTGGCGGTGGCATTCCGTTCTTTCCCCAGCGCGAGCGCCGGGTGGATCTCGAACTCGTCGAGACCCGCACCTTCAGCTCGAGAGTTGTCTACCTCCGCTACCGCGTGGCGCGCAAGCCCTGAGCGCTGCGCGAACACGTCCTGACCCGTGGAGCGGGTGACGGGAATCGAACCCGCATAGCCAGCTTGGAAGGCTGGAACTCTGCCATTGAGTTACACCCGCACGATGCGGACCCAGCCTACCGTGTGCGCCTGGCATACTCGCGCCCTTGCGGGTTCCCTTCCAGCTGCTCGACGTGTTCGCCGAGTCCCGTTCGCGGGCAACCAGCTCTGCTCGGTGCTCGATCCTCCCGACGGACCGGATACCGATGCCATGCGCATCGTGGCTCGCGAGATCGGAATCTCCGAGATCACCTTCGTGACCGCGGTCCGGCCAGATGGTACGACTGCGAAGACCCCGCGACCGGGTCGGTGGCGGTGTTCACATCGTGGGCGAAGGCGCGTTCCGGCTGACGAGCGACGACGCGGGTCCGCTCCCGACTACTAGGAGACCTGACCGCACCCCACCATCGGCTCGCTGACCACGTCATCGGCGCCGGCTTCTACCTGGACGACCAGGTGCCAGCCCTTGCCGGCCGCCAGCTCATCGACGCCTTCGTACGCCGTCTCACCGTTACCGAACACCGCTGTGGTGTCTCCCGCGGGGATCACCTCGCACCGGACGAACGCGGGGGCGGTGCCGGTGTTGACGACGTCGTAGCGATAGCACACAGGGACGCCGGAGTTGAATGGGCATTCCATGGGCTGGGGCAGGCCTACAGTGAGCTCCGCGGTGCGGGCCGGCGCGTTGGTGGTGAGGAACAGCAGCGCCGCGGCGGTGATGAGACCGGCGACCAGGAGCATCGCCAGCACGTTGTACGTGGTGTTGGTGCGCGTCGCAGCCGTGGATCCCATGGCTCGTCACGCTAGTCGAGCCATGTCGCACAGCACAACGGGCGGAAGTCGCAAACCGTTGGGTGGTTTGCTTGCGTGAGGTTGCAGCCGCCAGGTATGGTTCCGCCTGCAGCGTAACGTACTTCGACCAGGAGGTTCCCCGTGACCGTGCTTGTCACCCGCCGTGCACTCATCATCGTTATCACTGTCGCATCGCTCGTGACTGGATCGTCCATGGAGGCGACGTCGGCTGCGCCTCGCGGTTGCGGGGTCAAGAACGTCACTCAGGACACATGGTTCGGCAGGAACTCCGGCCTGGCGCTCGCGAGGGCGATCGCCCAAGCGAACGATGGTGACCGTCTGAACGTGTTCGGGACCTGTGTCGGGGGCTACACCATCAGCAAGGACCTGACGATCGCGGGAAGCTCGAACAGGCGGAGGCCCACCACGCTGAGCGGTGGCGGGGTTGCACGGGTCCTGGCGGTCAACCCCGAGGCGGTCGTGACTTTCATCGACCTCACGGTGACCCGTGGCAGCTCGGACATCGGCGGTGGCGGGGGCATCGCGGTCTCCGAGGGCACCACCGTGACGCTTCGCCGCGTCAAGGTGCTGCGCAACGTCACGACTAACGCGGGAGGCGGCATCGTGAACGGCGGCGATCTGCGCCTGATCAACTCGCGGGTGAGCCGGAACCACTCCGGCATCGACGGCGGCGGTATCTATAACTACGGCGAGGTCTCGCTGGAGAACGTCACCGTGTACGGGAACACCGCCGATGGCGGTGGGGGAGGCCTGTTCAACGAGGGCACCGCGACCCTGAACCGCTCGCGGGTTCGTCACAATACGGCGGCCTCCGGCGGTGGCATCCTGAGTGTGAACACGCTGGTGATCACCAACTCGGACATCAGCGACAACACGCCCGACGACTGCGCCTGCTGATCGGAGGCCGGCCGGACATGCGACTCCACCGAGTGTTCCAGCGGCTACCGTTGTTCCTGCTGCTCATCGCGACGGTGCTGCTGCTGGTGGGTTGTCCGAGTGACGGAAGCGGGGGGAACGGCGGCGGGTACTGACCACCCGAAGGTCGGATGCGGACCCATGACAGAGTCCGGACCGGAGCGTCAGAAGAAGCTGGATACGCCCTAGAATCACCACTCACGGGGCGTAGCGCAGCCTGGTAGCGCACCTGCTTTGGGAGCAGGAGGTCGCGGGTTCGAATCCCGCCGCCCCGACATGAAGAACCCAACTCGTGACGCCCGACTCGGCGTGATCTCGCTCGTTGTGGCTGTCGCGCTCGCGCTGGGAGCCTTCGGTGTCGCCCGGGCCGGGGCGCGCAATGGCGGCGCCGCTCCCCAGTTGCTGCCCGACATCGTGATGCGTCCGATCACCGAGACTCGGATCGTGAAGAGGAAGGGCGTCAAGCTGCTCCGGTTCTCGAGCATCATCGGGAATCGCGGCAATGGGGTGGTCGAGCTGTTCCCCCGGGAGAACGACTGCGACGGCAACGGGAACTTCAACGATGATCGCTCCGCTGTCCAACGGACCTATCGAGACACGAACGGGAGCGGCGCCTACGAACAGGGCGTGGACCAAGCAGGACCCACCCGCTTCGCCGGGTGCTCGTTCTTCCACCCGCAGCACAACCACTGGCATTTCGAGGAGTTCGCCCGGTACACGTTGTCGAGGCCGATGTCGGGACAGGTGGTGGCTTCGGCGGAGAAGGTCTCGTTCTGCGTTCGGGACAGCATCCGGTTCGCGTCCGGGCTTCCGGGGTCACCGGGCATCCCTGCTTACGGCGAATGCTCGGATAGACTCGACGAGCGGCTTGTCCGTGGGATGGGCCGACTACTACGGCTACTACCTTCCAGGACAGGAGCTGGACATCCGGGGCCTGCCCTGGCATCGGTTCTGCCTTCGGCCTGGTGAGCGATCCGGGGAACCGCGCTCGTGGAATCCAACGATGGCAACAACGAGCGTTCGACCCTGATCCGCATCCGGAAGCAGCAGGTGACCGACCTCGGGCGGTCCTGTTCGTCGGTGTGAGGTCAGGTTCGGTTCGGGCCCTCGGCCGTAGGCGGTCATGACGTCGACCAGACGATCGTGCGGCAGGGCGTGGGCGGTAACGCCGTCGATGCCGGTCATCGTCTGGGCGCCGACCAGGGCGTTCAGGATGGCTTCCTCGGTGGCCTCGATCGTGGCCCAGAACAGTGGGCTGATGGCTGCGTCGGGCAGCATCGCGACGTCCAACGGCGCGCCTGGGGCTTCGTCCTTGTAGCTCGCGAGCCGGCCTCGAGGTTCGCCGTGGCGAACGCCAGGAAGAGATCGCCGCTGGAATGCTCACCCGCTCCGCCGACGCGCGCGATGCCAAGACCGGCGCGCTGGGCGATGCGTTCGAGCTGGTGCGGCAGCACCGGTGCGTCGGTGGCTACGATCACGATGATGGAGCCCGCTTCCGCCTGGGCGAACGGGCTGGGGATCTCGTCCGTGTCGATCGCGAGACCGACCGGCACTCCATCGACCGTCAGACGTTCCCGGTGACCGTAGTTGGCCTGCACCAGCGCGCCCACGGTCCAACCACCGTCGGCCTCGGTCAGGCGTCGGGACGCGGTGCCGGTTCCTCCTTTGAACTCGTGACACACCATGCCCGTGCCTCCGCCCACGTTGCCCTCCGGCACAGGCCGGCCGATGCTGTTCGAAGGGCTTCGTCCAGGTGCTCGGGCCGGACGTGGAAGCCGTTGATGTCGTTGAGTCCGCCGTCCCAGGTCTCGCCGACGACGGGAAGGCTCCAGAACGCAATGCTGTCGTCACGGGCTGCCATGTCGGAGGCAACGATGGCGTCGCGCACGACCCCCACGCTGTGCGTGTTGGTGATGGCGATCGGTGTGGTGAGCTGGCCTGATTCGCGCACCCACTCCAAGCCCGTGAGCTCGCCGTTGCCGTTCAATCGGTGGCAGCCCGCGAACAACGGCTGCGTGCTGATGTCGGCGTGAGGCACGATCACGGTAACGCCGGTGCGCACCGGTCCGACGCCCACCTGCAGCGGGCCTTCACCGGAGATCAGCGTGGTGACGCCGACCAGCACGCCGTCGACGTCGGTGATGGCGTTGACCGGGCCGGTCCTGAGTTGGCCAACGGTGAGTCCGAGGTCGCGGTAGCGGGTCATCGGCGGCACAGCCTACCGGGCGACGCACGGACGCTCGCGGTCACTGCGGCGGCCACGATGACGACCACGAGCAGCGGCGCCTTCAGCACGATCGCGACGGCGGCGGCGAGCACACCAGGGAGGCGTGCGTCGACCACCAGCTCTCGGTCTCCGCCCAGCGTGCTGATCGCGACCAGAGCGGCAAGGACCGCGGGCGCCAAGAGCGTGATCACCGGCCGAGCGAGCGGGAAGGGGACGACCGCCCAGCAGGATGGGCCCGAGCCCTTGATGGCGATCGTGCCGAGACCCACCGAGGGCCACGACGTCCACGTGGCGTTCATCGGCCGCGTCTCTCGTGGGTGCGTGCCCATCCTGATCGTGGTCGCCGCGCTTGAGTCCGAGCAGACACGCGAGGGCGGCAGTGATGATCGGCACTCCGGGCGGCACGAACGGGGTCAGTGCGAGCGCGATCGCCGCTCCCAGGAGGGCGGCTTCCTTGGCGAGGCGCGACGTGAGGCGTGGCACCAGGAGGGCCAGGAACAGCGCGGGGAACGCTGCGTCGAGACCCCAGCTGGAGCGGGGTCACCGAAGATGTCGCCGAAGAGGACCCCTGCGACGGTGCCCGCGACCCAGGCCGCGTACAGCACGACGCCCGAGCCCAGCAGGACATGCGGATTGAAGCGACCGTCGCGCTCGGCGGCGACGGCCCAGGTCTCGTCGACCGTGAGCTGTGCGTGTAGGAACCGTGACCATGCGTTGCCGGTCAGGGAGGGGGCCACGCTGACCCCGATCGGGGCGTACCGCAGCGTTGAGCAGAAGCGCTGCTGTGACGGCGGAGATCACGCTGCCTCCGGCGCCCAGGACGGACGCCGAGGCGAACTGCGCCGAACCAGCGAATGTGGTCGACGACATCACGATGGGGGCGAGCGAGCCCATGTCCGGCGGCCCGTGCGAGCACGCCGAAGGACACGCCGAAACCGGCACGGCGATGGCAAGCGGGGCGACGGCTCGGACGCCGTCGCGGGGGGTACGTTCGCGGGCGGGCTCGCTCATCGGGTGGAGTTCAATGCTACGGGCGCTCGGCGAGCCTCTCGTTCTGCACCTGCGAGGCTTCCTCGCCTCGCCGCGCACGCACTCGTCAACGGCTTCCGGGTTCCAACCTAGGACGCGATCGTGTACCTGTTGACGAGCGACCACGAGGGAAGGGCGGCCGGGTAGCCTTCCTCGCGATGCCCACGCTTGCTCAGGTCGCCTCCACCGTTGTGGGCCTCCCGGCGTCAGAGGTGATCCAGATGCTCCGCGGTCTGCCGCCGGCGCCCGACTACTCGCTGATGGTCAAGCCGCTTCGGTACCGAGAACGCGCCCATCTGTCCGCCTGGACGGACTTCGACGAGCGGTCGATCACGCTGCAGATGCCTGAGCCGTTCTTCCCGTTCGGCGAGGTGGTCCCGTATGCCGCGAAACGTCGGCAGACCGCCCGCAAGGGGGGCCCGCCACGATTCATCTGGCTCACGGAGGGCGTGACGTTCCGGACGCCGCGCGAGGTCCTTCGCTTCCTGTATTGCCACGAGTGGATGCACTGGTACCTGCGCGAGGTGTTGGGTCGCAGGTCGGCCGCTGAGACGGCGTGCGACCGGTTCGCGCTGCGTAACTACCGTCGCCGCGAGGTCACGTCCGCGGACGCGGACGCGGCGCTGGTCCGCAATGCACGCTGAAGTGCAGGCGCGATGAAGAGCGACCAGCTCGGTCACTTCCTCCCCGCGTGGGTCGTATGGGGGCTAACGACAACGTCCTAGGACGGAACCGTTAGGGCCACAACGACCCACGCGAGCAGCACGACCACGGTGGTGCCTACCGCGCGCGCCGATGGCGCTCTCCAGCAGCGTCGTGAAGTCTTCGACACGCTGCTGTTGCCGCTCGGGTTGTGCCCGTAGCCGATGGAACAGCCCTGGGTCGAGCTCTTCGCTCACCAGTGCGTCCTGCAGGGAGTTCGAGAGCCAGTCGACCATGGACACGAGCATCTCCAGGTCGACGTCGGTGCGCACCTCGCCGCGCTCCTGGCCCCATTCCACGAACTCGAGCGTGCCGTACGGATCCTCGCTGACCAGGTACCGGTTGATCTCACGTTTCAGTGCGAGCTCCGTGCCGTAGTTGCCGATCAGGATCACACGGTTGGGGACCCAGTCCTCCTTGATCAGGTGCTCCGTGCGGGCGAGCCAGAAGCGAAGGACCGCGAAGTACCCCTGTTCGCGCACCTCGTCTGGGGCATCGAGCCAGGCGGGCAACTGAGCCACCGATCGCTTGTACGCCTCGAAGAACAGCCCCGACTTCGACCGGAAGTGCTGGAAGATCGACCCCTTCGCGATGCCGAGCTCGCGAGCGATGTCCTCGACCTTCGTGCCGTGATACCCGTGCTCGGCGAAGTGGCGCATCGAGGATTCCACGATGCTGTTGCGCTTGGCCTGCGTGCGGACGCTGCGCGGCGTTCCAGTGATGGTCGACATGGCGCAAGCCAAGCGTACGACATGAGTGACTTCAGGTCATGCGGGTCGCCGATGGAACCCGTCTCCACCGGATGCTGATGACCTGCCATCATGAGGTTTCTGGGCGATGCTCGGACCTCCTTGACCTTAAGTCAGCGAGCGCATGCCATGGATGAGGACCTCGACGTACTGAAGCGGGCCTTGATCGCGGCCGACATGGACCTGGGCGTCGCCGCGGTGCAGCGATTGGTCGACAACGGGGCCGACCCCAAGTGGATCTTGGAGGAAGGCATGGCCGTGGCCATGTTCGACCTAGGCGAGATGTGGAAACGCGGCGAGGTGTTCCTGCCGGAGGTGGTCGCTTCCGCGGAGGTCTTCAAAGCGTGCAACGCGATCGTCGAGCCGGTGCTGCTGGCGCAGAAGGACCCCGATGCCGAAGCGAACGCCCTGGTACTGCTGGCCACCGTGAAGGGCGACCTGCACGACCTGGGCAAGAACATGGTGGGCGCCATGCTGCGTACGAGCGGCTTCGACGTGCACGACATGGGCAAGGACGTCAGCGCCGACCGGATCATCGAGGCCATCCACGAGATGAAACCCACGATCGTCGGCCTGTCCGCACTGCTCACGACGACGGTGCCCTACCAGGAGACGGTCATCAAGAAGCTCGTGGCCGCGGGGCTCCGTGAAGAGGTCATCGTCATGGTGGGAGGCGCACCGGTGACCCCCGAATGGGCCGAGAAGATCGGCGCCGACGGGTATCGCGAACAACGCACCCGAGGCAGTGGAGATCGCCAAGAAGCTGGTGGGAGCGGCCCAATGAGCCCAAGGGCGGCGGACGCCGGCACCACTGTGCTCTCTGGCCCGGGCGGCGAGGTCCGCATCGGCGACGAGCACCCCTTCTCCATCATCGGCGAGCGGATCAACCCCACCGGACGCGCCAGGCTCACGCAGGAGCTGACCGCCGGGGACATGACCACGGTGCAGGCCGATGCGCTCGCGCAGGTCCAGGCGGGGGCGGTGGTGCTGGACCTCAACGCCGGCATCCCAGGGTTCGACGAGGCCGCGATGCTGTCACAGGTCGTCATGGCGGTGCACGAGGTCGTCGATGTGCCCCTGTGCATCGACTCGTCCACGCCCGAGGCGCTCGAGGCTGCGGTGCCGCTGGCGAAGGGCAAGGTGCTGATCAATTCCGTCACCGCAGAGGCGCATTCGATAGCACGCGTGCTGCCCTTGGTGAAGAAGCTCGATGCCGCCGTGATCGGCATGGCCAACGACGAAGAGGGCATCTCGATGGACCCCGGTGAGCGCCTCGCCGCCGCTCGCACGATCGTGGAGGCCGCTGCCGATCACGGGATCGCGCGCGAGGACGTCATCATCGACCCGCTCACCATGCCGATCGGCGCGGCGGGTAACGCTGCGACCGCCATGTTCGAGACCGTTCGGCTGATACGAGATCGAGCTCCGCGTCAACGTCAGCTGCGGCGCATCGAACATCTCGTTCGGCATGCCGGACAGGCAGCGGATCGACGCAGCGTTCCTGACGATGGCGGCCTTGGCCGGCATGAATGCGGCGATCACGAACCCGCTCCACGCGCCGGTGAGGGCGGCCCTGCTCGCGAGCGACCTGTTGCTTGGACGCGACGAGTTCGGTTCGGCGTGGATCGCCGAGCACCGCGCGAAGACCGGCGTCACGGCGCCCACTGGCGGCTAGTCGATCGTGGCGGGCGGCAAGCTCGAGGTCCGCTACGAGCCGAGCGGCACCACGGCGCACGTCCCGCCCGGCACCACGTTGTTCAACGCCGCGCACTGGGCCGGCATCCCGATCGAGTCGACCTGCGGCGGGCGCGGCACCTGCGGCAAGTGCAAGGTACAGGTGCTGGAGGGGCACGCCGAGCGAACGCTGGCCGACTACCGGCACGTCTCGGACGGGCTCGACGAAGGGTGGCGCCTGTCGTGCCAGTGCGAGGTCGCCGAGGAGATGGTGGTCGACGTGCCGCGCGCGATGACGGTGCCGAAGGCCGCGACGATGGGCGTGGGCCGGTTCGTGCTGCTGGAACCCAACACATCGAAGTACCTGCTCACGATCGCGGCGCCCACGCTGGAGGATCCGCGGAGCCGCCTGCGACGCGTCACCGACGCCCTGGAGACCGAAGGGCTGGAGGTGACGCACGCCGGCTGCGTGTTGCCGCGCCTTGCCGTCGCGATCGACGACGAAGACGACTCGATCGTCACCGCCACCGTGATCGGGGATCGCCTCGTCGACGTCGAGCCGGGCGATACCACCGGGCGGCTCTTCGGGGTCTCGATCGACGTGGGCACCACCACTGTGGTCGCGACCCTCATGGACCTTCGGGCAGGTTCCGCGGCAGCCGTGGAATCCTCGATCAACCGCCAGGCTCCGTTCGGCGCGGACGTGCTGACGCGCGTCAGCTACGCACAGATGCATCGCGCTCAAGAAGCCGAAGGCGTAGCGCGAGGGGAAGGCGCTCAAGAAGCCGAAGGCGTAGCGCGAGGGGAAGGCCCGGATGCGCTCGAGGAGCTCCGCGCCGCGATCGTCGCCACGATCGACGGTCTGCTGGGCAGTGTGTGCGCGACCGCGGGGGTCGACCGCGACGCGATCCTGGAGGTCGTCGCCGCGGGCAACGCCACCATGCTGCACCTGCTGCTCGGCGTCGATCCCGAGTCGATCGGTCGTGCGCCGTTCACCGCGACGTTCCTGGAGCCTCAGGATCTGCGCGCCGCGGACGCGGGCATCGCAGATCCATCCGGAAGGGCCGGCTCGTGCTGTTCCCGTCGATCGGCGCGTACGTCGGCGCGGACATCGTGGCCGACATCGTGGCGACCGGTATCCCGAGGGAACCGATCACGAGGCTCCTGGTCGACGTCGGTACGAACGGCGAGATCGTGGTGGGCAACGAAGACCGCGTGGTGACGACCGCGGCTCCGGCGGGTCCAGCGTTCGAAGGCGGCCAGATCCTGCACGGCATGCGCGCCACCGAGGGAGCCATCGAGGGCGTGGTGTTCGACGTCGCCGCGGCGGACGTTCGACTCCAAGTGATCGGCGGCGACGTCAACCCTCGCGGCATCTGTGGCAGCGGCCTCATCGACATCGTGGCGCAGCTCCGGCTGACCGGGCTCCTGGGGGACAGCGGCATGCTCCTCTCGCCCGACGAGGCTGTCGAACGCGGCCACCCGTTCGCCGATCGCCTCCACGTTGACGACGAGGGCGTGCGCAGGTTCGCATTGACCCAAGACGTGGTCATCACCCAGCGCGACATCCGAGAGCTGCAGCAGGCCAAAGGCGCCATCGCCACCGGCATCGGGGCCGCGATGCGCGAACGCGGCCTCGCCTATTCCGACCTCGATGAAGTACTCCTCGCTGGGTCGTTCGGCACCTACGTCGACCCGCTCGGCGCTCGCGTACTGGGCTTGGTGCCGCCAGTGGCCGTCGACAGGATCCGGGCCGTCGGCAACACCGCGAGCGAAGGCGCGAAGATGGCGCTGCTGTCGTTCCGTGAACGTCAGGTAGCGTTCGAGCTGCCGGCGTTCGTCGAATACTTGGAGCTGTCGGGCGTGGAAGATTTCAACGAGCGGTTCATCGCCAACGTCGGCGTTCCCGCCGCTCGAGCTGGTGAAGCCCGGTGCCGTCGTGGGAGACCAGGCCTCATGACGTCGACGGGCGCCGGGCCGAAGCACCGGCCGAGGAACCGACCAAGAACCGGCCGATGAACCGAGTGGCGTTCATCGCGTGCGGCGCGGTGGCGATCGACACGAAGACCCTGATCGATCAACACGGGTGGGACGCCGACGTGCACGGCATCTCTTCGGACCTGCACATGACGCCGCACGAGATCGCCCCGGCCGTCGAAGCCAAGCTCCAACTGCTGCTGCCCAAGTACGACCGCGTGATCGTGGTCTATGGCGACTGCGGCACCGGTGGGCGCCTGGACGAGGTGCTGGCCCGTTACCCCGCGGCGCGCCCGGCGGGCTTCCACTGTTTCCAGTGGTATGCGGGAGAGTTGTACCAGCGCTTCGAGGATGACATCGGCATCTACTTCCTCACCGACTGGCTCGTGAACAACTGGGAGCGAGCGGTGATCAAGGGCCTGGGCATCGACCGGTTCCCGTTCACGAAGGACGCCTATTTCGGCAACATCACTCGCATCCTGTTCGTGCGGCAACACCCCGATCCCGAACGCGAGGCGAAGGCTCGCGAGATCGCGGAGTGGATGGGCAAGCCACTGGAGATCCACGACCTGGGGATCGGCCCCCTCGACGACCTGCTGACCCCGCTCATGGAAAGAAGCGCTCAAGCAGCCGAAGGCGTAGCGCATTGGAGGAAGCCGACGATGTTCGAGCATGACGCCACGCTGAAGGTCCTGTCGCCCGCGCAGGAGGAGATCATCCACCAGCAGGCGATGCGGATCCTGGAAGAGATCGGTACCGACGTCCTGCACGACGAGGCTCGCAAGCTGCTGTCCGAGGCCGGCATGAAGGTCGAGGACGATCGCGTGTATTGGGACCGCGCCTTCGTCATGGAACAGGTCGCGAAGGCGCCGTCGTCATTCCGGCTGCAGGCGCGCAACCTCGATCGTTCCCTGACGATCGGAGGGGCGGACGGAGTACCGGCGTGGATGAACGTGGGTGGCCCGCCGTTCGCCTCGCGACCTCGACGAGGGTCGACGAAGCGGCCGCATGGAAGACCACGACCGTTTCATGAAGCTCACCCAGGCCACCGACGTCCTCAACTGCGTGCAGATCGGCGCCGCCGAGGCCACCGACCTGCAGATGGAAACGCGCCACATGGACATGGAGTACTCGGCGATCCGCTACTCGGACAAGCCGTACACCACGTACGGCACGAGCGGCCCGCGTGCGCGCGACGGCATCCGCATGGCCGAGATCGTGCACGGCGGGCGCGAGGCTATCGAGGAAACGCCGGCGCTCATGGGCATCGTGAATCCCAATTCACCGCTGATCTGGGACTTCCGAATGACCGACGCGCTGCTGGCGTGGGCGGAGGCGAAGCAGCCCATCGTGGTGACGCCGTTCCTGCTGGCGGGGGCGACGAGCGCGGTGAGCGTGAGCGGCGGGCTCGCGCAGCAGGTGGCCGAGGCGCTCAGCGGGGTCGCCCTCGCCCAGCTGGTGCGCGAGGGCGTGCCGTGCCTCTACGGGTCGTTCTTCACGGTCACCGATATGCGCACGGGATCACCCGCGTTCGGCACGCCGGAGTCGGTGCTTGGCGTCCTGGCCGGCTCGCAGCTCGCGCGCCGCTACGGACTTCCGTTCCGCGGGGGTGGAGGGCTGGCGTCGTCCCCGTCGGTCGACGCCCAGGCGGCCGCGGAGTCGCAGATGATGCTGTGGGCCACCAATCTCGCGTCGACCGACGTCGTGCTGCACGCAGCCGGATGGCTCGAGGGCGGCCTGTGCGCCTCGTTCGAGAAGTTCGCGCTCGACATCGAGCTGTTGCGCCAGTTCCAGATCCAGGCCGCCGGGATCGGGTTCACGGAGGAGGCGCTTGCCTTCGACGCCCTGAAGGAAGTCGGACCCGGCGGACTGTTCCTCTCTTCGCCGCACACGCGGGAGCATTTCAAGGAGTGGCTCTACATGAGCCCGTTGTTCATGACGCCCGACTTCGCGACGTGGGAGATGGCCGGTTCACAGACCACCGAGGTCGCCGCCAACAAGGCGTGGAAGGCACTCCTGGAGACCTACGAGGACCCCGGACTGGATCCGGCCATCGACGAGGAGCTCCAGGCGTACATGGCGAGCCGCCGCGACGCCGCCGACCTCTTCGTGGAGGACTAGTCTTTTCCAGACTAGTGCCTCGCCACTCCAAGCTTGCAGGGGGCAGGGATCCGGGCGACGATAGGTCATTCAGAGAGAGGGGGAGCTCTGACGTTTGACCCGATGAGACCGCTTGGCCTCGGGAACCTGCACGGGAGCGCTCTGGGACCGCGAGGGATCTCTAAGCGCATCGACGCATTGAGCAGCCTCACGCCGCTGTCGGGGGAGCGGTTGCTCGATGTCGGCTGCGCTTCCGGCGAGTACACGGAGCAGCTCGCCCAGGGTTTCACGACCACCCATGGCATCGACATCGAACCCGAACGTCTTGGGATCTTCGGTAAGCGGTTGGCCGATCATGGGATCGGCCATCGGATCTCCATCGCTGAGATGTCCGCGGAGGACATGTCGTTCGCCGACGAGACCTTCGATGTCGTCACCGCGATCGAGGTCTTCGAGCACATCGTTCGGCTCGACGTCGCGCTCGACGAGATCCACCGTGTGCTGCGACCCGGCGGTCGCTTGCTGATCACCGGACCGAATCGGTTCTTCCCGTTCGAGACCCACGGGGTCATCTTCCGAGGCAAGCGTTACCCGCCGACCCGTGCACCCTTCCTGCCGTGGATCCCTCCGTTGCATCGAAGGATGGCCGGCGCTCGAAGTTTCACGATCACCTCGCTCCGAAAGCTGATCCAGCCGCACGGGTTCCGATGCGTGGGATGGTCGCGTCTGATGCCGCCGTTCGACCGGTCACGGTTCGGCAAGCGGATCAGGCGAGCCACCGACCGGCTCGAGACGAACACCACTGGGTGTGTTCGGGATCACCGTGGTCATGGTCTTCGAGCGAAGGACCGCCGCGTAGGAGGCAGCGGTCGACGGTTAGTCCGTCCTTCGGTCGTGGCGGAAGCAGTGCGCGACGTGATCGTTCACCATGCCGGTCGCCTGCATGAACGCGTAGCACACCGTGGGTCCCACGAACCGGAACCCCCGGCGCTTCATGGTCCGTGACATCGCGCGGGACCGATCGGTCTCGGAAGGGATCTGGTCCGACCCGGCGCCAGCGGTTCACGATCGGTTGACCGCCGACGAACGTCCACAGGTATGCGTCGAGCGAACCTTCGCTGCGCTGCACCTCGAGCACGCGCTCGCGCGTTCGCGACCGTCGACTCAACCTTCAGCCGGTTGCGCACGATCGCCGGGTCCTGCAAGCAGCCGCTCGATCTTCGCGGGTGTGAACCGCGCGACCTTCGCCGGCTCGAACCCCGCGAACGCCCGTCGATAGCCCTCGCGCTTGTGCAGGATCGTGGCCCAGCTCAGTCCCGCTTGCGCACCTTCGAGCGTGAGCATCTCGAACAGGTGGACGTCGTCGTGCGACGGCACGCCCCATTCCTCGTCGTGATACGCCAGGTACGCAGGGTCATCGAGCGAGCCCACGCGCAGCGATCCACGGCTCAGGCGCCGGCGGCGATCTGCGCCAGCACCTCGTCGACCCGCGCCAGGCCCTTCAGCGTGTGCTCGATGTCGTAGCCGAACCCGAACCGGATGCCCTTCTTCAGGCCGAACATCTCGCCGGGCACCAGCGAGCACGCTCTGTTCCGTGCGGATCCGTTCGGCTGAGCCGCGGGTCTTGCCCGGCAGTCCGACCTTGGCGTAGGTGATCGCTCCTGCGGCGGGCCGTGCCCAGTCGAAGCACGTCGGCGTGGCTCCGCATCCACGGCTCCAGGTGCGGGTAGTTGGCGCGGATGATGGCACGCGTGCGCGCCAGGATCGACTCGCGGACGTCGGGGATCATCGCGAGCGCGGCCAGGCGGTCCGACGACGATGTTGGGGGTGAGGGTCGTGTAGTCGTGGCGTTCCCAGATGCGTTCGATCACCTCCGGCGGCGCCACGGCCCATCCGACCCGCAGGCCCGGCATCGCGAACGCCTTCGACAGCCCACTGGTGATCACCACCCGCTCGGAGCGACCCCAGAAGGACGAGCGTGGTGGCGTCGCTTCCAGCTCGGCGCCGCGGTAGATCTCGTCCGCCACGATCCACGCGCCGCGGCGCTCGGCGACCCGGACGATGGCGTCCATCTCGTCTTCGCTCAGCACCGAGCCGGTGGGGTTGTTGGGGTTGCACACCATGATGACCTTCGTGCGTTTGCCCACGGCTCGGTCGAGCTCCTCCAGGTCCAGCGCCCATCGACCGTCGTGCAGCTTCAGCCGGAACCGGTCGGTGCCCGCGCCGAACGCCCGTCCAAGCCCCGAGCCCTGCATGTAGTTGGGGACCATGAAGGCGAGGCGGTCCCCGGCTCCCAGCAGCGCGAACAGCGACAGGAAGTTGGCCTCGGACCCGCCGTTGACCATGGTGACCTGCTCGGCGGTCGCACCCGGGTACCACTCGGCGATCGCGGCTCGGGTCTCGTCCGAGCCCTCCGACAGCGGGTAGCCGAGCGTCGTGTACAGGAACGCCTTCGCCGTCGGCCGCCGGCCCGAGCAGCTCCCGGATCGTCATGGGCAGGACGCCGGATTCGGACAGGTCGTACTCGACCTGATGCCAGTACAGGGATTGGTAGCGCTCCATCGCGAACAGGTCGAGGTCCACGGGTTCCTCCTGGGTGGTCACGGCCGGGTCATCGCGAACCTAGCACCGATGACGCTGACCTCGCGCGCGCTAGGCTCCTTCGCCATGACATCGGTGCGGATCCTCGACGCGGGCGACGTGCGCGATGCGCTCGACATGGCCTCCTGCATCGACGCGTGCGAGCGTGCGTTCGCGCCGTATTCGGCGGGCGATGCCGAGCTGCCGGGCGTGATCCATCTGGATGTGCCGGAGTCCGGTGGCGAGATCCACGTGAAGGCCGGTCATCTGCACGGCGAGCCGTTCTACGCGGTGAAGGTGGCGAGCGGGTTCGCTCGCGCGGAGCGGGCTCGGCCATCGATGGCCTGGTGGCGGTGTTCGACGCACGCGACGGCTCGACGGCGGCGTTGCTGCTGGACGGTGGGTACATCACCGATCTGCGCACGGGCGCTGCCGGCGGCGTCGCCGCGCGACATCTGGCGCCCGAGCGCGTCGAGCGGGTCGCGATGATCGGGACCGGCGCGCAGGCCCGGATGCAGCTCGATGCGCTCGAGGTCGTGCGACCGGGCTTCACCGACATCCGGATCTGGGGCAGGAACGCCGAGCACGCTCGGGCGTGCGTCGAGGACATGGCGGAGCGGTTCGCCGACGCCGTACGTCCGCGCGGCTTTCACGGTGGACGACGCGATCGAGGACGCGCAGGTCGTCATCACGTGCACCGCGGCGCGCGAGGCCGCTGGTCGGTGCGGACCGGCTCGCAGCCGGCGCTCACGTCACCGCGCTCGGCTCCGACGGCGCCGGCAAACAAGAGCTGGACCCGGAGATCCTCCGCCGCGCAGACGTGCTGGTGGCCGATTCGCGCGATCAATGCGCATCGTTGGGCGAGCTGCAGCATGCACCCGACCAGCGTGATCGAGCGGTGGAGCTGGGCGAGATCTGCGCAGGCACGGTGCCCGGTCGCACCGACCCGGCTCAGCTCACGGTCTGCGATCTCACCGGCGTCGGTGTGCAGGACGTGGCGGCGGCGAACGTGGTCATGGCGCGCGCCGGCGACAGCGGCCGCGTGATCGACCTATGACCGGCTGCGAGCCGGGCTAGTCCGAGCTCGAGTCCGAGAGCCTAGCCACGATCTGCTCGTGCAACACCCCGTTGGTGGACAGCACGCTTCCACCGTCGCGCGTCGGGGACCCGTCGAACTGCGTCATGCGGCCTCCGGCCTCCTCGACCACGACCTGGACGGCTGCGTAGTCCCAGATGTTCAGCTGGGGTTCGATCATCGCCTCACCGGCCCCGCGTGCTACCAACGCGTGGCCCCAGAAGTCCCCGAACCCGCGGCTGCGGGCCGCATCGGCGAGCAAGCGGAGGGCGCGAGGTCCCACGTCGCCGCCCTGGCGCAGCCAGGCTCCATCCCGGCGAAGAACACCTGGGAATCGCCGATCGCATCGATCCGGCTCACCTCGATCGAGTGGCCGTTCAAACGGGCGCCTCTGCCGCGCAGGGCCTCGTAGCGCTCGCCCAGCGCGGGAGCGCTCACGATGCCCAGCACCAGCTCGCCGGCCACCTGCAGCGCGATCAGCGTGGCCCATACGGGGATCCCACGGGCGTAGTTCGCGGTAGCGTCGATGGGGTCCACGATCCACACCCTGTCGGCAGCGTCGGACGAGCCGCCCTCTTCCTCGCCCAGCACGTGATCGTCGGGGAACGCGGCCGCGACCTGCTGACGCACCATGGTCTCGATCTCGGTGTCCGCCTGCGTCACGACCGTGCGGTCTGCCTTGTGGCGCACCAGCAGTCCCTCGCCCAGGAACAGTCCCATGCCGATCTCCGCAGCCCGGTCGGCCAACCCGGTCGCGAACGCCAGCTCGTGTTCGATACATGCACCGCAGCCTACCCGGGGCGAGTGTGCGTCCGGCGATCGAGCCCGGGTATCGGATCTCGGGTAGCCTTGATGGACCCATGCAGACCACCATCGAGAACACCGACAAGCACACCGTCAAGCTCACGGTCGAGGTCGAAGCCGACGAGTACGCCAAGGAGATGGACAAGACCTATCGGTCTATCTCCAATCAGGTGAAGATCCCCGGTTTCCGCAAGGGCAAGGTCCCGAAGAAGATCATCGACGCCCAGATCGGCCGGGACGCCGTGCGGGACGAGTTCCTGCTGGCAGCCGTGCCCGGGTACTACCGGCAAGCGGTGACCGAGCACGACCTGGCGCCCATCACCGATCCCGACATCGACCTGGACGAGTTCGCCGACGACGCGCCCCTGAAGTTCACTGCGGTGGTGGAGGTTCGCCCGCGGTTGGACTTCACCGAAGACGACTACACCGGTCTGAAGATCGAACGGCCCTCCACCCGGGTGGCCGAGTCCGACATCGACGCTTGGGTCGAGAGGCTTCGCGAACGGTTCGCCGAGCTCGAGCCGGCCGAGCGGCCGGTCCAGAACGGAGACTTCGTCACGATCGACCTCAAGGCCACCGGCCCGCTGGGCCAGGAGATCGACGGGCTCAGCCGCACGGACTATCTCTACTTCGTCGGCTCGGGCGAGTTCGGTCCCGCGCTCGACGCCGAGATGCCCGGCATGAAGGCCGGCGGGATCCTCAAGGTCACCGAGGAGATGGGCCAGGGAGCCGGCGAAGGGCTCTCCGGTCAGGCGGCCGAGATGACCGTGCTGGTCAAAGACGTGAAGGCGCGGGTGTTGCCTGCGATCGACGACGACCTAGCCAAGACCGCCAGCGAGTTCGACACGATCGCCGAGCTCCGAGACGACCTGCGAACCCGGCTCCAGGAGATGAAGGAACGGGAATCAGCGGCCGAGCTGCGGGATCGCGCGCTGCAGGCGCTGATCGATTCGGTGGTCGTCGATCTGCCTGGATCCCTCGTGGACGAGGAGACCGAGCACCGCATCAACCATGCGAAAGAACGCGCCGAGCAGAACGGCCTCACCATCGAGCAGGTCCTGGAAGCTGAAGGCTGGGACGAGGCCAGGTTGCGCCAGGATTCGCGTGATCACGCCGTGCGGGCCATCACGTCCGATCTGGTGCTCGAGGGCGTCGCTCGCGCCGCCGACATCCAGGTGGATGCCGATGAGCTGAGCAAGGAGATCGGTGTGCTGGCCCAAGCATACGAACGAGACCCCAAGGAGCTGGCCACCCAGCTCGACCGAACCGGTCAGATCGTGACGCTGGCCGGGGATATCATCAGGGGCAAGGCCCTCGACCTGTTGGTCGAGCGAGCCGATATCAGCGACAACGACAGCGACGACGACGACTGAACAGGAGAGCGACGATGGATGACATGCACGACGCCCGGGCCGCCTACGTGCCCTACGTCATCGAACAGACCAGCCGAGGCGAGCGCGTCTCCGACATCTACTCGAGGCTGCTCAAGGAGCGCATCGTGTTCCTGGGCACTCCCATCGACGACAACGTCGGCAACGTGATCATGGCCCAGCTGCTGCACCTGGAGTCGGAGGACCCCGACAAGGACATCAGCCTGTACATCAACTCCCCCGGCGGGGTGATCACGTCGCTGTTCGCGATCTACGACACGATGCAGTACATCAAGCCCGACGTTTCGACGATCGTCATGGGCCAGGCTGCCAGCGCCGCGGCGGTGCTGTTGCTGGCCGGTGCACCCGGCAAGCGGTTCGCGCTGCCACACGCACGCGTGCTGCTGCACCAGCCTCACGGCGGCGCCGAGGGCCAGGCCGTCGACATCGAGATCCAAGCTAAGGAGATCACCCGATCTCGCCACCTGTTGGAGCGCATCATCGCCCAGCACACCGGGCAGGAATTGGAGAAGGTCGCCAAGGACACCGACCGCGACTTCATCCTCACGGCGGAGGAAGCGAAGGAGTACGGTGCCGTCGACGAGATCATCACGGCTCGTGGGATCCAGGCGGAGCTTGCTTCCGCTGGGGTCGCCGGGGCGTGATAATGCTGACCCAACGGAGGCCGGGGCTCGCCCCCAGGCTCCGCGAACACCTCGTCGGAGAGAGAAGGCAGGCACATGGCGAAGTTCGGTGACTCGGACCTGCTGAAGTGCTCGTTCTGCGGGAAGAGCCAGAAGCAGGTCAAGAAGCTCATCGCCGGCCCGGCGTGTACATCTGCGACGAGTGCATCGATCTGTGCAACGAGATCATCGAGGAAGAGCTCAGCGAGACCACCGAGCTCAAGCTCGACGAGCTGCCGAAGCCGCAGGAGATCTATCAGTTCCTCGACGAGTACGTCGTCGACCAGGATCGCGCCAAGAAGGTGCTCTCGGTCGCGGTCTACAACCACTACAAGCGCATCCAGGTCGGCACCAAGAACGACGAGGTCGAGCTCCAGAAATCGAACATCATGATCCTGGGGCCCACCGGCTGCGGCAAGACCTACCTGGCGCAGACGCTCGCGCGCATGCTCAACGTCCCGTTCGCCATCGCCGACGCCACGGCGCTCACCGAGGCCGGCTACGTCGGCGAGGACGTCGAGAACATCCTGCTCAAGCTGATCCAGGCCGCCGACTACGACGTCAAGAAGGCCGAGACCGGCATCATCTACATCGACGAGATCGACAAGATCGCACGCAAGTCCGAGAACCCGTCGATCACCCGCGACGTCAGCGGCGAAGGCGTGCAGCAGGCGCTGCTGAAGATCCTGGAGGGCACGCAGGCCAGCGTCCCGCCCCAGGGCGGGCGCAAGCACCCGCATCAGGAGTTCATCCAGATCGACACCACGAACGTCCTGTTCATCTGCGGCGGGGCGTTCGCGGGCCTGGACAAGATCATCGAGTCGCGCATCGGGAACAAGGGCGTCGGGTTCGGCGCCGACATCCGCCGGAGCGACGAGAAGGAGATCGGCGAGGTCCTCGGCAAGGTGCTCCCCGAGGACCTGCTGAAGTACGGCCTCATCCCCGAGTTCGTGGGCCGGCTGCCGGTCATCACCAGCGTCGACAACCTGGACGAGGACGCGCTGGTCGACATCCTCACCAAGCCCAAGAACGCTCTGGTGCGTCAGTACCAGCGGTTCTTCGAGTTCGACGGGGTCGAGCTGGAGTTCAAGGACGACGCGCTGCGCGCCATCAGCGAGCAGGCCATCATGCGCGGCACCGGCGCTCGCGGGCTCCGCGCCATCATGGAAGAGGTGCTGCTCAACGTGATGTACGAGCTGCCCTCACGCGAGGACGTCACCAAGTGCCTCGTGGACAAGGACGTCGTGCTCACCGGCGTGAACCCCACCCTGGTGCCGCACGAGAAGCCCTCGAAGAAGCGCAGCGACCGCCAAGAGAAGACCGCCTGAAGGTCGCCGCCCGGCTCGACCTCGGATCGCGTCAGGCCGGATCGATCTCAAGCCTGAGCCGCGAGGCGGTTTCGACCTCGTCCATCGACCGCAACTCTTCCACCACCGGTGTTGCCGACCCGAGCGCTGCGTGTGCCCGATCGTGATCGCCGGCAGCCAGGAAGGCGCTCGCCAGGTCGAGCCCGGTGCAGGCGGCTTCCCAGCGGGCGTCCAGCTCCGTCGAACCCGCGCTCGGCGGCTGTGAGGAGCTTCAGCCCTGCCTCGTACATCGCCGTCTGCGAGGCGGACCCGCCCCTCGAGCCGATCGAACGCGGGGGCGAGTCCCGCGATGCCCGCATCGGACGCCCATGGCCGCATCTGTCCGAGGAACGCATCGACCTCGGGTCGACGCGTCGGGATCGGCGAGACGGAGCGCCCGGACTGCCAAGAGCAACGGCCAATGACCGCGATCGGGGATGTCGGCGGACCGGCGCAACGAGGCGTCGGCGGTGGCGATGTCCTCCTGACGGATAGCGACCCAGGCGCGCCAGGCGGCGACGGCCATCGCGCTGTTGGCTCCCGTGCCGCCGGGACCCGCCGCCATCCGATCGAGGATCGGGAGCACGCGCTCGAGGAGCGGTGTCCGCTGCTGCGCCGCGGCGATGACAGCCGTCGCTCCGAACACGTTCTGAGAGAAGTACGGCGGGTCCAGTCGACGCTCGCCGAGCAGCGCCTCGGCCATGGGGAACATGTCGTCCACGACATGGTTCCATGCCCCCAGTTGGAGGCCTGCGTAGCCTGCCACCCCAGCGCGTGAACCAGCAAGCCTCTGGGCGTCGGTTCCCTCCAACTCCTTGCGCCCCCTGACCGCGTAGTCCCAAGCCTGCTCGTAGTTCCCGACGAAGCCCTGCGTCCACGACGCCATGGCGTAGATGTCGCCCGTCTCCCAGGCATCGTCGATCTCATCGAGGAGCGCGAGGCGCGACTCAACGAGGCTCGAGATCGTCGCCGTAGCGACCCAGGATCATCGAGCCGGAGCTGGCCGCGTCGAGCGCCGCCGATGCGAGGTCGGAACGACCCAGCCTCTTCGCCATATCCGCCGCCTGCAGACCGAGGGACCGGCTCGCCGCGACCTCCTCGTCCGACGTTCCACGGATCGAGGCGAAGGCGAACGGCATGAACGCATGCGCCGCGAGCAAACGGACCAGCGGGATCGAATCCTCGGAGCCGGCGTGTTGCAGGCCGAGCTCCAAGCAACCGCCTGACCTCGGTTTCCGCCGGGATGCTCGACATGGAGCCCGGCCATCTGGTCGGTGACTCGATCGCCGAGTGCGCAGACGCGGGCGATTGCGAGCGCGTCATCTGGCACCGATCCCAGACCGGATCTCGGCCGCCTCGGAGAACGCTCGCCAGGCAGCGTCCCCCTCGTAGTTGGTGAGGGCGGTTCGACCGCGCTCCTCCAGCACCTGGGCTCGTTCCGTTGGTCCCTCGGCTGCGGCGTCGGCGCGATCGAACAGCACGAACGCCTGGGAGATGCAGAACCGCGCACGAGCATCGTCGGCAGCCGAGAGGAGTGAGTGGAACGCTCGGGCGCGAAGCTCCGCCAGGCGCTCGGGGTCGCTCCGCGGGTCCTCGTGCGCAGCCCGGAACGCCTCCTCGAAGTGATAGACGAGGAGCTCACCGAAGTCCGCGCGTGCGCCCGCGGTCGACTCGATCCACTCCGCCACCGTGGCGTGGGCGCGGGCGCGGTCGCCTCGGGGCAAGCGGTCGTACGCGACGTCCCGGGTCAGGACATGCTTGAAGATGAACTCCGTTTCACCGCTGATAGCCGACCCCACCCGGGATCGCACGAGGTCTCGGGCCTCGAGCCGATCGAGCATCTCGCCCAGGCGGGCACCGGAGCCGTCGAGGAGCCCAGCGTCCTTGAGGAGTAAAGCCAAGGGCGCCGGCCAGAACACCCGGCCAACCACGGCCGCGTACTCCAGTGCCCGTCGCTCATCGCGATCCAACAGATCGATCCTGGCAGCCAGCACCCCCTGCACCGTGTCGGGGATGGTGACGGTGGCCAACGACGACCTCGCTCGCCACCGCCCTGCCGCCTGTTCGATCGCACCCTCGTCGATCAGTTGGCGAACGATCTCCTCCAGGAAGAATGGGTTGCCTTCAGCACGAGCCAGCACGAGCTCACGGGTGTCGGGCGGGAGGCCATCGACGTCCAGCAGCAGGGTCATCAGCTGGCTCGCCTGATCCGATGTCAGGGGATCCAGTGCCAGGCTCGAGGCGTTTCGCCGTCCTCCGCCCCACGTCGGCCGGTGGTCGGCCAGTGTTGGCCGGGTTGGGCACAGCAAGAGCATCGGGCCCTCCGCTCGGTCGGCGATCACCTCCAGCAGGTCGAGCAGGGAATCGTCGGCCCAATGGATGTCCTCGATGAGGATGATCAGCGGCAGTTCGGCTGCGAGGGCGGAGAAGAATGCCTCCCAGGCTGCGTGGATCTCGCTACGGACCTGGCGGGGGTCTCGCTCGCCCATGGTCGATGAGGGGTCTTCGACGCCGATCGTGAAGGCGAGCGCCGCACACGTTCGGTCCAGGTCGACTCCCGAGGCCAACGCGATGCCAGAGTGCCATCGCACCTTCTCGAGACGACGTCGGAGCCGTCCCGGTCGTCGATGCCGGAGCGCTGCCTTCAGGATCTCGGCGAGCGGCCAGTAGGCGATGCGGTCGCCGTAGGGCAGGCATCGGCCCTGGACCACCGTCACCTCCCCGACCGCTGCCGCCGAGTCGAGGAACTCGCGAACCAGGCGGCTCTTGCCGACGCCGGGCTCGCCGTAGATCGTCACCAGGTGCGGCCGGCGTTCCAGCTGGCGTTCGTTCGAACGTCGACCGCAGCAAGTTCATCTCGCCGTCTCGGCCCACCATGGGCGCGGAGAGGCCGGGGATCCCGCGGGGGACCTCGTCGGGCCGGTCGAGGATGACGACGGCCTGCACCGCTTCGTTCTTGCCTTTCAGCTCCAGGTTTTCGAGTGCGACCCATCGTGAGCCGGGCACCGAACGGACCGTTCGGGCCGACGCAAGGATCTGGCCGGGTCGAGCCGCCGATCTGCAGGCGTGCCGCCGTGTTCACCACATCTCCCGTGACCATCGGCTCGCCGGGCACGACCTCGATCGCTGCCAGCACGTCGCCGGTGTGCACTCCGACCCGGATCTCCAGCGCGACATCGTGGATCCGCACGAGCTCCTCGTTCACCTCGTCGAGACGCGCGAGCATGCGCTGAGCTGCACGGAGCGCTCGAGCCGGATCATCCTCGTGCGCCTGCGGCGCGCCGAACACGGCCATCACCGCATCGCCGATGAACTTCTCCACCGTGCCGCCTTCGGCTTCGATCTCGGCCCGCATCGCCTCGAAGTAGGTGGCGAGCACGTCGCGGAAGCGCTCGGGGTCGAGCTGTTCCCCAAGGGTCGTCGAACCCGTCACGTCGGCGAACAACACGGTGACGAGCTTGCGCTCCTCACCCGCCGTGGTGGCGGGCTCCGGTTCAGCGACCGGTGCACCACAGGCGAGGCAGAACCGAGCGTCCGGGGGCAGCGAGGCGCCGCAGGACCGGCAGTCCCGCGTCAAGCGGTCCCCGCAGGTCCCGCAGAACGATGCGTCGGCCGGGTTCGCCGCGCCGCAGTTCGGACAATCCAATGATGTACCCCTGGTGGAGCGTACCGGTGACGCGCATCCCACGGGAACGGCCAGGGTGCTGGAACGCCAGCCGTCTGCGGTCCATGATTCCGGGTGGAAGACCGATCCGAGGGGGAACCGATGGATGCTGAGATCCGGCGGGAAGCGACGGGCTTCGCGAAGAACTGGTGGCTGTTCCTGATCACCGGGCTCGCCTGGCTGCTGATCGCGATCATCGTGTTGCGGTTCGATACCGCGTCGCTGGCGACGGTTGGTGTCTTGATCGGCGTCATGTTCCTGGGCGCCGCCATGAACGAGTTCCTGGCATCGACCACCGTGTCGGGCGGCTGGAAGTTCGTGCACCTCGCCCTCGCCGTGCTGTTCGTGCTCGGTGCACTGTGGGGGTTCATCACGCCGGTGAACACCTTCTTCGCGTTGGCTTCGATCCTGGGGTTCCTGCTAGTGCTCATGGGCACGACCTCGATCGTGGGGGCCTTGCTCTCGCGTGAGTCCAATCCCTTGTGGTGGCTGGGGCTCGCGGTGGGGATCCTGGAGATCCTGCTGGCGATCTGGGTCTCGCAGCGCTACTACCCGGCCCGGGCCGCGCTGATCTTGATCTGGGTCGGCCTCATGGCGATGTTCAAAGGTTTCTCCGAGCTCTTCCTGGCGTTCGAGCTCCACCACACGAAGAAGCAGCTCGAGCAAGCCGGCGCTTCCGTTCCGTAACCCCCGCATCTCGCCCCCGCCCCGCCGCCGCCGCGAGGCGGTTCCGTAGACTGCGCTGCATGAGCATGCCCGAGAAGCCGTCGCTCGACGGCCTGGAAGACAAGTGGGGCGAGTGGTGGGAAGCCGCGGGGACCTACCGCTTCGATCGGACGAAGGATCGCGACCGGATCTTCGCGATCGACACCCCGCCTCCCACGGCGAGCGGGTCACTGCACATCGGCCACGTGATGTCCTACACGCACACAGACCTGGTGGCGCGCTACCATCGGATGCGCGGCGACGAGGTCTTCTACCCGATGGGATGGGACGACAACGGTTTGCCGACCGAACGCCGCGTTCAGAACTACTTCGGCGTGCGGTGCGATCCCTCCCTGCCCTACGAGCCTGCGCTGGACGTGTCGAGCCTCGAGCGTCCCGACGATCGCCCGGTTGCGGTGAGCCGACAGAACTTCATCGAGCTGTGTGAGCGTCTCACCGCCGAGGATGAGAAGGCCTTCGAGACGCTGTTCCGGCGGCTGGGGCTTTCCGTGGATTGGACCCAGACGTACACGACGATCGGTGAGGTCTCGCGCCGGGCCTCGCAGCGGGCGTTCCTGCGTCTGGTTCGTCGGGGGCTCGCCTACACGGCCGAAGCCCCCACGATGTGGGACGTCGACTTCCGCACCGCGGTAGCCCAGGCCGAGATCGAGGATCGCGAGATTGCCGGTACCTATCATCGCGTGGCGTTCGACCTCGAGGACACGAGCGGGCGTATCGAGATCGAGACGTCGCGACCGGAGATGATCCCGGCGTGCGTAGCGCTCGTCGTGAATCCCGACGACGAGCGCTACGCCCCGCTCGTCGGGAAGACGGCCCTGACACCCTTGTTCCGCGTGCCCGTGCCGGTGGTCGCGCACGAGCTCGCCGACCCCGAGAAGGGAACCGGCGCCGCCCAGATCTGCACGTTCGGTGATGTCACTGACGTGGTGTGGTGGCGTGACCTCGGTCTCCCCGCGCGAGTGATCTTGCGCCGCGACGGCACGCTCGCTGCTGGCCGCTTCGGCGACCCTGGTTGGGATTCACGCGATGTGGAGGCCGCGAACGCCGCGATGGCCCAGCTCGAGGGCAAAGCAGCCAAGCAGGCGCGGAAGCAGATCATCGAGATGCTCAGCGACGGCGGGTGGCTCGTCGGTGAGCCCGAGCCCGTGCAGCACGTCGTGAAGTTCTATGAGAAGGGCGATCGCCCGCTCGAGGTGATCTCGAGCCGCCAATGGTTCGTGAAGACCCTTGAGCTCAGGAGCGCGTTACTCGAACGGGGCAGAGCAGATCGCGTGGCACCCGGAGTTCATGGGCTCCCGCTACGCGAGCTGGGTCGAGGGCCTCAACCAAGACTGGGCTCTCAGTCGCCAGCGATACTTCGGCGTGGCGTTCCCGGTGTGGTTCCCACTTGATGATGCAGGTGAACCTGTCTACGACGATCCGATCCTTCCTGAAGAAGCTGCGTTGCCGATCGATCCGCAGGACGACGTGCCGCCTGGGTACAGCGCCGGTCAACGAGGCGTGCCGATGGCTTCGTGGGGGACCCCGACGTGATGGACACGTGGGCGACATCGTCACTCTCCCCGCAGATCGCTGCTCGGTGGGAAGACGATCCCGACCTGTTCCAACGGTTGTTCCCGATGGATCTTCGTCCGCAGGCGCACGACATCATCAGGACATGGTTGTTCTACACGGTGCTCAGGGCCCATCTCGAGCACGACTCCCTCCCGTGGACGAACGCAGCCATCAGCGGGTTCGTCCTCGACCCCGATCGCAAGAAGATGTCGAAGTCCAAGGGCAACGTGGTCGTGCCGATCGACGTGCTGGAGCAGCACTCGGCCGATGCCGTGCGGTACTGGGCTGCCAGCGCCCGGCTCGGCTACGACGCCGCGATCGACGAGCAGCAGATGAAGGTCGGCCGACGACTCGCCATCAAGATCCTGAACGCCTCTCGGTTCGCGTTGTCGATGGAGCCAGCGCCGGGAGCCATCACGGAACCGCTCGACCGTTCGATGCTCGCCACGCTCGCCGGCGTGATCGACGAGGCGACGATCGCGCTCGACGCCTACGAACATTCGAAGGCGCTCGATGTCGTCGAGCGATTCTTCTGGGGCTTCACCGACGACTACCTCGAGCTCGTGAAGCAGCGCGCTTACGGCAGGAACGGATCCGCCCCCGCCGGCTCTGCGATCGCGGCGCTGCGGGCGGCGCTGGACGTCCTGCTTCGGCTGTTCGCGCCATTCCTTCCCTACGTGGCGGAGGAGGTCTGGTCGTGGTGGCGCGAGGGTTCTGTGCATGAGTCCGAATGGCCGATGTCGTCGGGGACCCGCGGAGCGGCCGGGGCCGATGCCGATCCCACTGTCTACGAGGTGGCAGCTGCGGTTCTCACGGCCGTGCGCAAGGAGAAGGCGCTCGCAAAGGTGTCCCTCGGACCCCGGTCGACTCGGTGACCGTTCGCGACACCCAGATCCGCCTACGAGCGATCAGCCGGGTCGCATTCGACCTGCGTGAGGCGGGCAACATCCGCTCGATCGAGGAGGAGGAAGCCGAAGCCTTCTCGGTGGAGACCGTCCTCGCGGATCCCGAGCCACCTGCCCAGGCCTCGGCGACCAGTCGTCAAGCCTGAGCTCGGACATGAACTTCACCGAAGCGCTCGCCGAGCTGGACGGACGCCGTGAAACGCGGATGATCCCGGACCTGTCGCGCATCCTGCGGCTGGCGACCCTGCTGGACGATCCGCAGCTGCGCTACCCCACGATCCACGTGACCGGCACCAACGGCAAGGGAACGGCCGCACGCGTAGCCACCGAGCTGGCGTGCGCGCACGGCCTGACCACCGGCCTGTACATCTCTCCGCATCTGCAGCGCGTCACCGAACGGCTGTCGATCTGCGGCCGGGACATGACCCCGGAGGAGTTCGCCGAGGAGTACTCGCACCTGGTGCCGTTCCTGGAACTGGTCGACGCCGACGCCGAGGATCGGGTCACCTACTTCGAAGCGCTCACCGCGCTGGCGTACCTGTGGTTCGCGGACAAGCCCGTAGGGCTGGGCGTGTTCGAGGTCGGCATGGGCGGGGAGTGGGATGCCACCAACCTGGTGTCCGGCGACGTGGCGGTGCTCACCCCGATCGCGTTGGACCATCCAGAGCTCGGCGACACCGTCGGACAAGGTGGCCATCGAGAAGGCCGGCATCATCAAGGAAGGCGCGACCGTGGTGAGCCGGGAACAGGACGCCGACGCGCTCGCCGTGATCGAGGCACGCTGCCGCCGAGATCGGCGCCGAGCTGCTGCTGGAGCTCCGCGACTGGGAGGTGGAGGAACGGCTCCAGGCAGTGGGCGGGCAGGCCCTGACGGGTCCGGGTCAGTTCGCCAGTTACGACGAGCTGTTCCTTCCGTTGTTCGGCGAGCATGCGGCGCGCAACGCGGGCGGCGGCGGTGGTGGCTTTCGAGTCGTTCGCCGGGGAAGCGCTCGACATCGGTCGCACACGGGAGGCTCTGGCGTCAGTGCGCTGGCCCGGCCGCATGGAGTTGATGGCCCGCCAACCGATCGATCGTGCTCGACGGCGCGCACAACCCTGCCGGCGCCGAGGCACTGTCCGAGGCGCTGCTCGAGGCATTCACCTGGGAGCGGCTGCACCTGGTGATCACGATCAGCGAAGGCAAGGACGTGGCGGGCATCGTGTCGGCCACCTCGCCCCGCTGGCCGAACAGGTCTACGCGCTCGTAACGCCAGCGAGCGCAGCGGCGACGCGAGCAGGATCGTCGAGGCGTTCGCGGGCCGACGATGTGCCGGCGACCGCGTTCGACGAGTCGCGTCGGCGCTCGCTGCGGCCTGCGCGGCGGCCGATGCAGGGCGACCTCATCCTGGTGACGGGCTCTCTGTACACTGTCGCGGACGCTCGCAGGGCGCTCGGATCCGCACCGTAGACCGGGCCTCGTGCCCGGTCCTCTCAGAGAGACCTCCACGGACCATGGCCATCGAATCCACCTTGCTCATCGTCAAGCCCGACGGCGTCGCCCGAGGCCTGGTGGGCGAGGTCCTCGGACGCGTCGAGGCGAAGGGCCTCACGATCGAGCAGATGAAGCTGTTCACGATCGCGCGCGAGACCGCCGAAGAGCACTACGGCGAACATCGAGACAAGCCGTTCTTCGGCGAGCTGGTCGACTTCATCACGTCGGGCCCCGTCGTGGTGGCCGAGATCACCGGCGAGGACGCCATCACCTGCTGGCGAACGCTGATGGGTCCGACCGACCCGGTCGAGGCGCCGCCCGGATCGATCCGCGGGGACTTCGCCACCGTGATCGGCGAGAACATCGTGCACGGCAGTGACTCTGCGGCGTCGGCGGAGCGGGAGCTGTCGCTCTTCTTCGGGCGATAGGACCGAGGGCGCTCACCGATGCCCGGACTCGCCGAGGCCTTCGATCGCATCGGGCTGGCCCTCGAGCATCACCTGGAGAGCTCCCACGCGGCGGGCGCCGCGCTCGCCGTGACCGACGGTGAGGAGATCCTGGGGGTCGCCGTGCGCGGCGTCGCCGATGCGGCGGCGGGCACGCCGGTGCGGCCCGAGACACGGTTCCAGATCGGTTCGATCTCCAAGTCGTTCGCAGGCATCATGGCCCTGCAGGAGGCCGAGGCGGGCCGGCTCGACCTGCATATCAGCGTCAACGAGATCCTCCCGTGGCTCGACCTGCCCGAGCCGTTCGGCCCCATCACCTGCCATCACCTCATGACGCACACCTCGGGGCTGGCGATCGGCACCGAGGATGCGCCCACCTTGCACGGCGCGCTGTGGCTCGCGCGCACGGTGCCGCCCACGGCGCCGCCGGGAGCGCGGTTCTGGTACTCCAACGACGGCTGGAAGATCGTCGGCGCCTGCCTCGAACACGTCACCGGCACGCCGGTGCCGGACCTGCTCATGGAACGAGTCCTCGGTCCGGTGGGCATGCGATCGAGCGCGGCCTCCATCACGGACGCGGCGCGGCAGGATCATGGCGGTGGGGTACGAGCCCGCGCTCTCGGACCGGCCGGCCCAGCTGCGCCATCCGCTGGCTCCCGCCACCTGGGTGGTGACCGAGACGGCGGACGGCTCGATCGTCTCCGACGTCGTGGACATGAGCGCCTACGCCCGGCTGCTGCTGGCGCGAGGCGACGTGCCCGATGGCCGCGGCGGCCGGATCCTGTCCGATGACGATGTTCGACCTGCTCACCCGCAACGGTGTGGACGACGGTGACGGCGGCCGCTACGCCTACGGCCTCTGGGAGGAGGAGGTCGACGGCCATCGCATGCTGATGCACAGCGGCGGCATGGTGGGCTACACGGCCCGCCTGGTGGTCTCGCCCGACGACGGTCTGGGCGCGGTGATCCTGCAGAACGGCGGAGGCTCGAAGCGATCAGGTCTTGCGGCACGCCGTCGAGGTCGTGCGCGGCCTCGCTGGGCGGGCGACGGCTTCCCGAGGTGTGGGCGCCGCCCGCGCCCACCGCGATCCCAGCGGCCGCCGACTACGTGGGCTGCTACACGGGCGACGACGGCCGGACGCATGGAGATCGAGGCCGAGGACGATGGTCTGCGGCTCACGCTCGGCCCCCTGTCGGTCCGGCTGGAGCGCGACCCGTTGGACCGGGAGGTCGGCGATGTGTTCCTGGTTCCCCATCCCGCGCTGGACCGGTTCATGCTCACGTTCGGGCGCGACGCCGACGGGCAGGTGGTCGAAGCGTTCCATGGGCCGACCTGGTTCCGAGGCGGAGCGATACGAAGGCCCCGAACCCGAGAGCTGCCGCAGGAATGGACGCGCCTTCCCGGGCCTGTATCGCAACGACAATCCTTGGGGCGCCGTGCCTTCCGGATCGTGGCTCAGAAGGGTGGCTTGGTGCTGCAGTGGCCCCCCGACATCGGCGACGAAGTCGGCGGAGCCGCCCTGATGCCGCTGGCGGACGGGTGGTTCGCGGTGGGGGAGGAGCGCGACCCGCGCCGCATCCGGTTCTTGGGTGAGGCCGGACGGGCTCGCGATCGTGGCGGAGTTCAACGCCGGCCGTTGGTACCGTGCGTCCGAGCAGTAGTCTGCGACCAGACTACTCCGATGCGCTCTGCCTGTCCCGACGCGATCGGCCAGGAACGCCACGATCCGGTCCATGAGCTCCGGGTGGTCGGTGAACATCCCCGCTCCGTGGTTGTCGCCCGAGACGATCACGGGCTCGATGCCCAGCGAGCGCAGCGAGCTGGCCCACCGCGGTGGCGTACGGTTCGTTGTCCTCGGCCACGGCGAGCATCACCGCGACAGCCTGGTCCCACCCGGGCTCGAACCCTCCCGCCGGATCGAGGTAGCGGGACAGCGCCACGACACCGTCAGCCTCGACATCGGCGACCGACTGAGCGAGACGACCGCTCCCTGCGATGCGCCGATGAGCACGATGCGTTTGGCGCCGTCACCGCGAGCGTCGTTCCACCACCGCCGCGAGGTCGCCCGGCCTGATCGCTGCCCTGCGGTGCCCGTCGAGTTGCCCACACCCTGTGCGTCGTAGGCGATCGCGCGCCATCCGTCGACCTCGGCGAGCAGCGGCATCAACGGGTAGAAGCCCTCCTTCGTACCGGTCGCTCCGTGCGACATGATCGCGACGTTGGGGCCCTCGCCCATGTCGATCGCGTCCAAGGTCTCGCCGTTCGCCAGATCGATCGAGACACGGGTTGAACCGGCCGGTGGACCGGCAAGCGAGCGGTCGCACGACACCCCGGCATCCACGAGTCACGACGACCGGCAGCGCCGACGTCGCCAGGCGCCGGCGGCGACACACGCGGGCTCGGGCGGAGGCACGCGCGAGCCTAGCCCGACGACCTCTCCGTACTCCCACACATCGATCTCGGGCGGTTCGTGGCCCAGGGTGGTGAGCGCGGTGCAGATCTGTGAGCGGTGGTCGGTGCCGTGATGCAGCACCTGCGCCAGACGGATGCCCGCTGGTGGCACGGCGTGTACCTCCGTCCTTGCTGGTGTTGACGATCTCGGCTCCGGGGTCCAGGTCGCCCTCCAGGAGTCTGTTCCCAGCCCGCCGCGGTGGCCGTGGCGACCGGCCGGAGCTGGGCGAAGGAGAGGTCATCGGCATCGAACCCATCGATGCCCAGGCGGCCTGCGAGATGGATCGCAGGTAGAAGTTGTCGGCGTCGATCAGATGACGGAGCGTGTCCAACGCGCTGCCGTAGATCGCCGGGACCGTCCGCGCCAGTTGGTCTTCGGGAACCTCGGCACAGGCGTCCAGCAGCAGCTCCGTCGCCCAGACGTGATGCCGGAGCCCCTCCGCGGACCACGGGCGCCGTCCTCACCCGGACCGGCCGGAAGCGATCGTGGCGTTGGCGCCGCCGAACCCGAACGAGTTCGACAGCGCGAGGGTGACGTCCAGCTCGCGAGCCTCGTTGGGCGTGATATCCAGGTCGCAGTCCGGATCGGGGGTGACGTAGTGGATCGTCGGCGGGATCGTGCCGCGTTGGATGGCGAGTGCGCACGCCGCGCCTTCGACGGCGCCGGCCGCGCCCAGCATGTGTCCGGTCATCGACTTGGTGGACGAGACCGCGACCGTGTGCGCGTGATCGCCCAGCACCGACTTGATCGCGATGGTCTCGGCAGCATCGTTCAACGGGGTGGAGGTGCCGTGCGCGTTGACGTAGCGTCACGGCCCCGGGCTCTTCGTCCGCGTCGGCCAGGGCCCACGTCATGGCCAGGGCCGCGCCCGAGCCCTTCGGGTCGGGAGCGGTGATGTGGTGGGCGTCGTCGGAGGCGCCGTAGCCGGCGACCTCGCAATAGATCCGCGCTCCGCGAGCCACGCGCGTGCTCTTCGCTCTCCATGATCAACGCGCAGCCGCCTTCGCTCAGCACGAAGCCGTTGCGGTCGGCGTCGAACGGCCGCGAGGCGGTCTCGGGGTCGGGGTTCTTGGTGAGCGCCGTCATCTGCGCGAACGCCGCGACCGTGAGCGGGATCGTGGCGGCTTCCGATCCCCCGGCGATCACCAGGTCGCTGTATCCGTCACGGATCAAGCGCATCGCTTCGCCGATCGCGTGGTTGGACGACGAGCACGCCGAGACCGTGCAGTAGTTGGGGCCGGTGAGGCCGAAGTTCATCGCGATGTGGCCGCCGGCGGCGTTGGCCATGAGCATCGGCACCATGAACGGCGACACTCGGCCCGCGCCCTTCTCGCGAAGCACATCGTGCTGGTTGAGCAGCGTCTGCACGCCGCCGATGCCGGTGGCGTAGATCACGGCGCCGCGTTCGGACCGCACCTCTGGCTCGCCGGCGTCGGCCCATGCCAGCTTCGCGGACGCGATCGCGTACTGGGCGAAGGGATCGGTGCGGCGGGCTTCCTTGGGTTCCAGGTAGTCGGTGGGGACGAACTCCGGGTACCTGGCCGGCCACCGCGACCGGCAGATCCGAGTGGTCGAACGCCGAGATCTCGGAAACCCCATTGCGCCCGGTCGTGAGGCCCTCCCAGAAGTCCTCGACGCCGGTGCCCACCGGCGTGACCGGTCCGATGCCGGTGATGACGACCTTGCGTGCGGCTCACGGGGGGTCTCGAGACTCCTTCTCTATGAAACGCCGAGCTTGGTGGCGACGAGGTCCACGGCCTGCCCGACCGTCTTCACGGGCTCCATCTCTTCCTCGGGGATCTCGATGGTCCACTCCTCCTCGAGCGCGAGGACGGCTTCCACCAGGTCGAGCGAGTCGGCGTTGAGGTCTTCGGCGAAGCGCGCGTCGGGTACCACTTGGGCCTCGTCCACGGCGAGCTGCTCGGCGAGCACCTTCTTCACGCGAACCTCGATCTCAGCACGGTCGGTCATCGTGTTCCTTTCCCTCCTACGTCGGTCCGCCCAAGGCTAGCGGGCGGAGCACCCCTCCGACCGCCTCACGCGGTCAACCCACCGTCGATGGGGATCACGGTCCCGTTGACGTACGAAGCTTCCTCCGACATCAAGAACCCCACCACGGCGCTCACCTCTTCGAGCGTGCCGGTCCGGGCCGACCGGCGTCTGCTCCAGGTACCAGGCCCGGGCGCGCTCGTCCAGGTGCGAGGTCATCTCGGTGTCCAGCAGCCCCGGGCAGACGGCGTTCACGGTGATGCCCTTGCCGCCGATCTCCCGCGCCAGCGACTTCGTGAGCCCGAGCAAGGCGGTCTTCGAGGCCGCGTAGACGGTCTGGCCGGCGTTGCCTCGCAGGGCGACCGCGCTGGACATGTTGACGATCCGACCCCACTTCTCGCGGAGCATGCCCCGCATCGCAGCCTGTGAGCACAGGAAGGCGCCCTTGACGTTGGTGTCCATGATCGTGCGCGTAGGTCTCCATGGAGTACTTCAACAGCAGGCCGTCCTGGCTGAAACCCGCGTTGTTCACCAGGCCGGTGACGTTGCCCGCCTCGGCGGCGACGCGCCGGAACGCTTCCTGCACCGATCCTTCGTCGGTGGCGTCGAGGTACACGGCCAACCCGGGGGTGCCCGCGGCCTCCAGGGCGGAGACGGCTTCCTTGGCGGCTGCCTCGTCGCTGCGGTAGCCCACGGCCACCGTCCACCCGGCCCCGGCGAGCGCGACGGCGCATGCCCTTCCGATCCCGCGCGACGCCCCGGTGACGACGGCGACCTTGGACGTCATGCGTCCCCCGACGGTGCGCCCGACACCGACACCGACGCCGCGTCCGAAGCGGGTCCCGCCCCTCGTAGGGGGCCATCGTCCAGCGGACGAGCGTGGCTCCCCACGTGAGGCCGGCGCCGAACGAGGTGAACAGGACCAGGTCGCCCTGGTGGATCCGCCCGGAGCGCCACGCGCGATCGAGCGCGATCGGGATCGAAGCGGCGCTCGTGTTGCCTACGTCGGCCACGTCGACGATGGCCTTCACGGGGTCGATGCCCAGCCGATCCACGACCGAGCCCATGATCCGGGCGTTGGCCTGGTGGGGGATCAAGACGTCGACGTCGTCCAGGGTGTGGCCCGACTTCTCGAGTAGTTCCCGGCAGGCGGCCGCCATCTCCGTCACCGCGCGCTTGAAGACCTCGCGTCCGTTCGGCATGCGCACCGTGTGGTCGTTGGCCTCGACGGTAGCGGCCGACGCCGGAGTCCGGGTGCCGCCGGCAGGCATCCACAGGATCTCGGCGGCGTTGCCGTCGGCGCCCAGCACGGCGCCTTCGAACCCGGCCTCCTCGCTGGCCTGCACCACCGCGGCGCCGGCGCCGTCGCCGAAGAGCACGCAGGTGCCGCGGTCCGTGTAGTCCAGGATGCGACTGAAGATCTCCGTCCCGACCAGCAGGATCGTGTCGGCCATGCCCGCGCTGATGAACGCCGTGGAAGCCGACAGTCCGTAGGAGAAGCCGGAGCACGCCGCGTTGATGTCCCACGACGGGCAGCTGACACCCAACTTCTGCTGGACCCAGACGGCCGTCGCGGGGAACACCGTGTCGCCCGTGATCGTGGCGACGATGATCATGTCCAGCTGCTGCGGGAGACACACCGGCCGCCTCCATGGCGAGCCCGGGCGGCTTCGACCGCAAGGTCGGAGGCTTCGGTGCCTTCGTCGGCGAAATGGCGCGCCGCGATGCCGGTGCGATCGCGGATCCACTCGTCGTTCGTCTCGACCATGCTCTCGAACCAGCTGTTGGGAACGAGGCGCGGCGGGAGCGAGGAGCCCACGCCGGTGATGGTGGCGTAGCGGGTCACGGCGCCGAGGATACCGCGGCGGCGGCAGCCTCGGGGGTGCCCACGGCCACCGCCGTGGCGTCCGGCACGACCCGTTTCGCCATCTTCGTCAGCACGTCGCCGGGGCCGGCTTCCAGGAACGTGGTGGCGCCCGCGGCCGCCAGGGCCACGGCGCAGGCCTGCCAGCGCACCGGCGAGACCACGTGCCGGCCGAGCAGCCCTCGCAGCTCCACCGGGATCGCGCACGAGCGTGCCGCTCACGTTCTCTGCGACCGGGAGCCGCGGCTCGCCGATCTCGATGTCGACGAGGGCGTCCAGGATCGGCTCTACGGCCGGTTCCATCAGCTGGGAGTGGAAGGCCCCGGCGACGTTGAGGCGTACGGCGCGGACCTTCCGCTTGGCGGCGAGCGCTTCCGCGCGCTCGATCGCCGCCACGGATCCGCTGATCACGACCTGGACGGGGGAGTTCTCGTTGGCGACCAGCAGCACATCGCCGCCGCGCGCCTCATCGCAGAGTGCGGTGGCTCGGTCGGTGTCCATGCCCAGCAGGGCCGTCATCGTTCCCGGTCGCTCTTCGCCCGCCCGCTGCATCGCCTCGCCGCGCACCACGACCAGACCGAGGGCGTCGGTGCAACCGCATCGCTCCGGATGCGACGAGGGCGGCGAACTCACCGAGGGAGTGTCCCGCGACCCCCACGATGCGACGACGGAGTTAACCCCTCGGCTTCCAGCACCCGGAACGCCGCGACCTCGCAGGCCAGCAGCGCAGGCTGGACGAATCGGTGGTCCTCCAGCGCCTCCGGATCGTGGCACCCGGCCACCACATCGCTGCCCATCACCTCGGAAGCCTCTGACAGCACGGACCGGCCGGCGGGGTGGGTGTTCCACGCGTCCGCCATGCCATCGAACTGGGAGCCCTGGCCGGGGAAGACCACCGCGAACGTCATCGACCGACCCCTCTCATCCGCTCGGCTCGATGTTCCGGCGGCAGCCTAACGGGCGACGCGAGCAGGTGTGACGTGCCCGTGGTTTCGCGTGCGCGAAGTTGCCAGCGCGCGGGCGCCTCCTGTTGAATGGCCGGCGAGTCCCATCATGGCCGAGAGGATTCAACGTTCTTCTTCTCCCACGTCCAAGAACCAAGGGGCGGAGGGTGTACTCGGGTTCCTTGGTCGCGACATGGCCGTCGACCTCGGCACCGCGAACACGCTCGTGTACGTGCGTGGACGCGGCGTCGTGCTCAACGAGCCCAGCGTCGTCGCGATCAACACCCTCACTGGAGCCATCCTTGCCGTGGGTGCCGAGGCGAAGCGCATGATCGGCCGCACGCCCAGCCACATCCAGGCCGTCCGCCCATTGAAGGACGGCGTCATCGCCGACTTCGACGTCACGGAGAAGATGCTGCGCTACTTCATCCAGAAGGTGCACAAGCGGCGCCTGCTCGCCAAACCGCGTGTCGTCGTCTGCGTCCCTTCGGGGATCACCGGCGTGGAGCAGCGCGCGGTCGAGGAGGCCACGATCGCGGCGGGCAGCCGTCGCGCCTACATCATCGAGGAGCCCATGGCCGCCGCGATCGGCGCGGGGCTCCCGATCCACGAGCCCACCGGCAACATGGTGGTCGACATCGGTGGCGGCACGACGGAGGTCGCGGTGATCTCGCTGGGCGGGATCGTCACGAGCACGTCGATCCGCATCGGTGGCGACGAGCTGGACGAAGCCATCATCCAGCACGTCAAGAAGGAGTACTCGCTGCTGCTGGGCGAGCGCACCTCCGAGGCCATCAAGCTGGCCATCGCCAGCGTGTTCCCGATGCCCGAAGAGCTCGTGGCCGAGATCAAGGGCCGGGACCTCGTGAGCGGTCTGCCGAAGACCATCACGATCACCGCGGAGGAGATCCGCCGCGCGATCGAGGAACCGGTCAACGCCATCATCGACGCCATCAAGACCACGCTGGACCGAACTCCCCCCGAACTGTCCGCCGACATCATGGACCGCGGCATCGTCCTCACGGGCGGTGGCGCCCTGTTGCGAGGCCTGGACAAGCGCTTGCGTCACGAGACCGGCATGCCGGTCACCATCGCGGACACCCCGCTGCAGGCCGTCGTGCTCGGTTCGGGCAAGTGCCTGGAGGAGTTCGAGGTCCTGCAACGGGTCCTGGTGTCTCCCTCGCGGCGGTAGCGCCCGGTGGTCACGCGGCAACGCCCTCGCTCGACGCGACTCCTGGTGGTCGTCCTCGTCTCGGTGTCACTGGCGGTGATCACGCTCGACTACCGGCAGGGTGAAGGCGGCCCGCTGGCCGCCCTGGGCGATGCGACGAAGACGGCCATGGCGCCGCTGCAACGGGCCATGACCAACGTCACTCGCCCCATCGGCAACTTCTTCTCGGGCCTGGCGCATCTGCCTTCGCTGGAAGGCGAGAACCAGCGACAGCGCGACGAGATCGCCGCGCTGAAGGCGCAGGTGGCCGCTGCCGGCGCTGCTGCAGGAGCGCAACGACGAGCTGCTGGACCAGCTGCGGGCTCACCAAGCGCCTCAAGCCCGAGCCGGTCACGACGGCGACGGTGATCGCCAACAACGTGTCCAACTTCGAATGGACGGTCGTGATCGATCGCGGTTCCTCCGACGGGGTCGCGCTGGATCAACCGGTGGTGACCGGGCAGCCAGGACGCGCCGCTGCTCGTCGGCCGCGTGGCCTCAGGTGAGCCCGGACTCCGCCGTGGTGCGGCTCATCATCGATCGCGATTCCGCCGTGGCCGCGGAGCTGGAACAGGCACAAGAGGGAGGTCTCATCACCGGCCAGGGCGATGCCGACCTCAAGATGACCGACGTGGAGACCGGCACCGAGGTCGCCGCGGCGGAGAAGGTATGGACCTTGGGCTACGAGGCCGCCGGCGTGCCCGGGCCTGTATCCGCCGGGCCTCCTGGTGGGCGAGGTCTCCCGGCTGGTGCCGGCCGACAACGCCACCGAGGAGTACGTGGAGGTCCGGCCGGCGGTGGACTTCGAGACGCTCCAGTTCGTCCTGGTGCTGCAGGCCCCGGGAGCCGAGGGGTGATCCGGCGTGTCCTGGCCATCACCGCCGTGGTCGTCACCGCGCTGCTACTCCAGTCCACGGTGTTCAGCGACCTCAAGCTGCTCGGGGTGCGCCCGGAGCTGATGTACCTGGTGACGATCGTGATCGCGATCCTGGAGGGGCCTCGCGAGGGCATGGTCGTGGGGTTCGTCGGGGGCATGGCCCAGGACTTCCTGCTCAACCAGCCCAAGGGCATCACCGCGCTGACCCTGACGCTGGTGGGGTATGCGGCGGGGCTGGCTCGCCAGTACATCGTCTCGTCCGTCGCCGCTTGCTGCCCGCGATCCTGGTGGCGGCGGGCACGGCGGCGGGCGTCGCGTTCTACCAGGTCGTGGCGTTCCTGCTGGACCAGATCGATGAACCGCTTCGCGTACGCGCTGCGGGTGACGCTCCTGACCGCCCTGTACGGTGCGATCCTGACGCCGATCCTGTACCCGCGTGTTGCGGCGCGTGATCGAAGGATCGCGACCGACCCGGGTGGTGAGGTTCTAGGATGGAGCGGTCCTCGGCTCGGCTGAAGGTGTTCGCGGTCCTGGTCGTCATCATGTTCGCCGCCCTGTCGACGCGGTTGTGGTTCCTGCAGGTGCTGGCGACCGAGCAGGCGCAGGAAGCCGCCAAGAACAACAGCGTTCGCGTGGCGACGACCGATGCGCTGCGGGGCGAGATCCTCACCGCCGACCAGGCGAAGCGGGAGAACCCGATCCCGCTCGTGACCAACCGCAAGAGCCTGGAGGTCCGGGTCAACAAGCAGGACCTCGAGGAGAGCGGCCGGGCCGAGGCGGTGCTCGCTGGAGCTCTCGGAGATGCTCGACATCGACGGTCGCCGATCTGACCGACGGCGCTGCGAGGACACGCAGTACTTCGACTATCAGCCCAAGCCCGTCGCCGAGTTCGTTGACGAGAACGTCCGGTACTACATCCAGGAGCACCAGAGCGAGTTCCCCGGCGTCGAGGTGGTCGATGCCAGCGTGCGGTCCTACCCCATGGGCGAGATGGCGGCGCACATCGTGGGATCGCTGGGGCAGATCAGCGCGTAGCAGTCCAAGGATCCGGCCTTCGAGGGCTACGGCCTCAACGACCTGGTGGGCCGGAGCGGTCTGGAGGTCACGTACGAGAAGTGGCTCCGTGGCAAGAAGGGCGTGCAGCGGTTCGTCGTCAACGCCGACGGTGAGACGATCCGGCGATCTGTCCGAGAAGCCGGCGACCGCCGGCAACAACCTGATCCTGTCGCTGGACGCCCAGGTGCAGCGTGCGTCCGAGGAAGCCCTCGATGAGGGGATCGACCGAGGCGCAGGACGCATGTTCGACGACGCGACGAGCAAGTACTTCGAGGCCAACGCCGGCGCGGTCGTGGTCCTGGACGCCAAGACGGGCGGCGTCGTCGCGATGGCGTCATCGCCCAGCTACGACCCGCGGTGGTTCGTCCGCGGCCTGAAGCCCGATGAGGCGTGCTCACCTGGGCATCCCGGAATGGCGATGCGGCGGCGCCGACTCGGTTGCCCCCGCTCCTGAACCGCGCCTATCCAGGAGGTCTACATCCCCGGCTCCACGTTCAAGCCGTTCACCGCGCTGGCCGCGGTGAAGGAGGGCGTCGCCGACCTCGGCAGCTCCTACGCGTGCCCGGCCACCTACGTGCACCCGGGGGATCGACGAGACGACCGAATTCAACAACTGGTCCACGCAGGATCTGTATCCCGGGTCCCTCGCACAGCACCTGCGGATCTCGTGCGATACGTCGTTCTACCAATGGGGCTCGGACTTCTGGTACCGGTACGTCAACGATCAGTTCGGCGAGAACAACGAGCCGCTCCAGCGCGACCTCCGCCAATGGGGGTTCCAGAGCCCAACCGGGATCGACCTGCCCGGCGAAGCCGAGGGCCTGATCCCCGATGCGGCGTGGGCCAACGCTCCTGAGCAGAACGAGATCTTCCCGGAGGACTGGAACCCCGGCGGCAACATCCTGCTGATGATCGGCTCGGGCTACGTCACGGTGACCCCGCTGCAGCTTGCGCAGGCGTACCAGCGCGCTCGCCAACGACGGACGCATCTGCCGCCCTCACCTCGTCGATCACATCGAGGAGGCGGACGGCGACGTCGTGAAGAACGTCGGAGGTCGATGCGGTGAACGGACGGTGCCGTACACCCAGCCCCAACTCGACTACATCATGGACGCGCTGACGCAGGTCCCGTCAGCCGGCACGGCCGAGCGGGGCGTTCTGCGGGTTCCCCCTCGGCGAGTACCCGGTGGCGGGCAAGACCGGGACCGCGTTCCGTGGCTATCCGTTCCAGGACACGTCGTGGTTCGCAGGCATGGTGCCGGCCAACGATCCCAAGTACGTCGTGGTCGCCATGGTGGAGCAGGCCGGGTTCGGCTCCGACGTCGCGGCGCCGATCGTGCGCAAGGTGATCGAGTCGATCTACGACATCCAGTCCAGCTTCGCCTGCGTCACGGAGTGAGAGGCCGACTGATGGCGGACCTGGTCGCCGGTCGCGTCTGGGCGGAGCAACGCCGCCCCATCCGCCACCTGGATCCCGTCCTGCTGCTCGTGACCGCCGGGCTGGTCGTGGTGGGGCTGTTCGCGATCTATTCGGCGACGAGCCAGACGCTGCGCCAGGACGACCTGGATCCATTGTCGCGGGTCAACAAGCAGGCCGTGACCGCGATGCTCGGGCTGCATCCTGCTCTTGCTGATCGCCACCTTCGACTACCGGTTCTTGAAGGTGTACGCGGGGTTCATCTTCGGCACCACGTTGTTCATGCTGCTGCTCCTGCAGATCCCGGGCGTGGCCGGCAACGTCAGCGGCACCAGCAACTACATCAACATCCCAGGCGTCAGCTTGCTGCAGATCAGTCCGTCGGAGTTCGCCAAGATCGGACTGATCGTGATCTTGTCGGCCATGCTGTCGGAGCTGCGCTCGCCGATCCCCGAGCTTGCAGGACATGGTGCGGGTGCTCATGGTGGCGGCATTCACGATGGGGCTGGTGTTCATCAACGTCGAGATCGGCACCACGATCGTGCTGATGGCGATCACCGTCGGGATCCTGGTGGTGGCGGGCACACGCGCCAAGCACCTCATCGCGCTCGCGTCGGGGTCGCTGCTGCTGATCGGCCTCGCCTTCCAGCTCAACGTCATCGAGGACTATCAGATCGACCGCGTGCTCAGCTTCATCGACTCCGAGAACGCCTCCGCCGATGCGCGCTACAACCTGGATCAGTCCGAAGATCGCGGTGGGCTCGGGCGGCATGTTCGGCCGCGGGTACCTGCACGGCACTCAGACGGCGCTCGACTACGTGCCCGAGCAGCACACCGACTTCATCTTCACGGTGGTGGGCGAGGAGTTCGGGTTCATGGGCTCGGTGTTCGTGCTGTCACTGTTCGCGCTACTGCTGTGGCGGGCGATCCGCATCGCGTCCCTATCGAAGGATCCGTTCGGTACCTACCTCGCGACCGGCGTGGCGTCGATGTTCGCGATCCAGATGTTCGTCAACGTGGGCATGGTGATCGGGATCATGCCGATCACCGGCATCCCACTGCCGTTCCTCGAGCTACGGGGGCACGACCATGCTCGTGAACTTCGTCGCCGTGGGCATCCTGCTCAACGTGCACATGCGCCGATTCAAGTAGGCCGACGCACGGCGCGTCAGGGGAGCGGCCGGATCGGCTGCGAGACCATCCACAGGAAGGTCGAGCCCTCCGGGCCCGTGCTGCTCCAGCACCACGTCGCCGTCCATCGCGCGGGCCGACATGCGGGCGAGCGTGAGTCCCAGCCCGACGCCTTGATGCGTCCGGGTGTTGAGCTCTTCCCCTTGTTCCAGCGGTTCGAAGATCCGGTCGAGCGAGCCGCCATCGATGCCATGGCCGTGGTCGACGACGCGGACCTCGGGCCCGTCGATCGTGCAGCGAGATCCTGATCTGCACCGGCGGCGTCGTCGGGGGAGAACGCCATGGCGTTCTCGACCAACTCCTCCAGGATCCGCCGCGCGGCGGTGCGGTTGAGGCTGGCCATGGCCGGCCCGGGCGGAGCGTCCACCGTGACCCGATCGTGCATCGTGGCGACTTCGCGCGCGACCTGGGTCACGTCCGCCCATTCGGTGAGGCCGGCTTCCACGGCGGCCTCGAAGCGCTGCACCAAGCGCGCCAGGCTGTGCGCGCGATCGACGAGGCTGTCCAGGATCTGGCCGCGCTCCTCGGGCGCGGCGGTGCCCTTGGACAGCGTCTGCGCCATGCCCAGGATCACGGTGACCGGGGTGCGGAGCTCATGACCCAGCCGGGAGACGAGCTCGTGGCGCCGGGCGGAGCGTTCCAGCAGGGCTTCCTGCGCGATCTCCAGCTGGCGGGTGCGTCGCCGTTCCCGTTCGAGGGCCTCGGTGAGCTCATCGATGACGGTGGGGGTGATCTCGGGGGAGATCGACTCCGCCTCCCGCGAACGCCTGACGGATCGCGTGCAGGATCTCGTCGCCGTCGGAATCCTTGAGCACGTAGCCGGACGCACCGGCCACCAGCATGTCGCGCACCGCGCGTTGATCCTCGGAACCGGTGAGGGCGACGATGCCGATCGCGGGGTGGGTGGCCTTGAGCCTGCGGGTGGTCTCGATGCCGTCCATCGTGGGCATCCGCACGTCCATCAGGATCACATCGGGTGCGGTCACCTCGACCAGGTCCAGTGCCTGATCGCCGCTCGCACGCTTGTCCCACGACCGTCATCTCGTCGGTGTCCAGGAGCGTGATCAGCGAATCGCGGAACCCGGCGTTGTCGTCTACCAGCAGCACGCGAACCTGCGGCAGTGACGTCGGCAAGGACTGAAGCTGGGGCGGGGCCGCCACATCGCTCATGGCAGGTAGTGTCGGCACGAATGGCCGACGAGGGTATCCGACGCACGCCGGGTTCGTTCGGGGGGACACAGGTGGACCGATCATGGTCCATACGGACTAGGCCGTATGGACACGACTCGGCCGAGCGGCCGGTCGCGACCTCCACCCGCCGCGGTGCTGCTCGCTGCTATGCTCGCTGCAGATGTGCACGTAGAAACCGGGCTCGCTGCCCAGGTCCGCGTGAACAACGACCAGACGTCGAGGTGGCGCGCGACCGCCGCCGCGGGGCCCCAACTGGGCAGCCCGCGCGCGGGACCGCGGGCGCCGGACAAGGACAGACCGGGTGCGCGATCACGCGCTGAGCCCGGCGCGCGGCATCGACGTTGAGCCGCAGCGCGGGTTCGAAGACCGAACGGCAGAGCGATTCCTTCGGGGCGCGACCCGCCCATGCTCCCGGTTCCCTTTCCCCGGTCTGCCCCCTCGCACGTCGCGAGAGGAGTAACACCATGGACCACGAAGCACCCGTGGCGACGCCCACGGCGACCCGCACCGATGGCTCGAACCAGCCGACCGACGATCGCCTCGCCGCCTTCAAGCGCGGCGCGCCCGGTCCCCAAGGCCAAAGCCGAGCCGAAGCTCGAGCCCCAACCGAAACCGAAGCCCCAGCCGAAACCCACCCCAAGCACCGAGCCGACCGCCGAACCGCGATCAGCAGCGACGCCCCGACCGGAGCCGACGGATCGACGGCACAGAGGGCCCCGCAGCCGGCGAAGCAGCCCCAGAAGCCCCGGGAGCCGCAGAAGCCCGCGCTCCGCGTCCCGAACAGGTCGAGGCCGCTCCGACGCGACCGAGACCGCGGGGCCCAGCGCCGGGTCCGAGCGCGCCTGCAGGCGAGGGGAACGCGCGCTCCGCGGAAGCGTCGCCGTCGAGGCGGCCGAGGACGCGGGGGCCGGTCCGGCGGAGCGAGCGGCCGACGTCGACCGAGCCCTTCCGTCCGAGGTCAGACCCGATGCCATCGCCGCCCGCCGACGCCACGCCGCAGTCTCAGCGCGACGACGCCCAGCCCGATCGCGATGAAGCTGCGCCGTCCGGCGAGGCGACCCGCTCGCCGTCGTCATCCTCATCGCCGTCGCCGGCGCCGAGGATCGCGAGGTGGCAGCGGCGCCGCAGACGCCAAGACCGGCGATCAGAGGACATCGCCGCCCAACGAAGGCCACGGGCGACGCGAGAAGGACGGCCAGCGCGTCAGCGCCTCCGGGCAGCGCGACGCCGGGCAGCGCGACGGCAAGCCGGCAAGAAGTCCATGACCGTGGAGGAGCAGGTCGCGGCCGGAGGGCCCACCCGAGGCATCCGTTCCAGCCGCTCGAGGACCGGGCGCTCCGGCCGGGATGGCCGACGTCGTCGCGAGCCCTCGATCGTGCCGCCGCGCATCACCGACAAGCTCATGGTCATCACCGAGCACGACGAGCGAGACCAGATCGCGGTGCTGGAGGAGGACGTGCTCGTCCAGCACTACGTCACCCGCACGGGCGCCACGTCGATGGTCGGCAACGTCTACCTGGGGCGCGTGCAGAACGTGCTTCCGGGCATGGAAGCCGCGTTCGTCGACATCGGCCGCGGCCGCAACGGCGTCCTGTATGCCGGCGAGGTCAACTATTCGCCCGAGGATCTGGAAGGCAGCGCCCCGCGCATCGAGCAGGTGCTGAAGTCGGGCCAGGCGGTGCTCGTCCAGGTCACCAAGGATCCGATGGGCGGCAAGGGCGCCCGTCTCACCGCGCAGATCTCCCTGCCGGGGCGGTTCCTGGTGTTCGCGCCCAACCAGAACCTGTCGGGCATCAGCCGACGGCTTCCCGACGACGAACGGCGCAAGCTCAAGGCCATCCTGAAGAAGGTCAAGCCCGCCGAGCACGGCGTGATCGTTCGTACGGCCGCCGAGGGAGCGTCCGAGGACGCCATCATCCACGATCTGACCCGCCTCATCGCGCAATGGGACGAGATCCAGACGCCGGTCGAAGAAGGTCAAGGCTCCCGACGTCGTGTACGAGGAGCCCGAGCTCACGGTCCGCGTGGTCCGCGACATGTTCACCGACGAGGAGTACCGGGGGCTGGTCACCGATTCGGCGCGCGTGCACGGCAAGGTCATGGACTACGTCAACGACGTGGCGCCCGATCTCGCACCCAAGGTCTCCCTGTGGGAAGGGCCACTGCCCGCGTTCGAGGAGCATCGCATCGAGGAGCAGATCCACAAGGCGCTCGACCGCAAGGTGTGGCTGCCCAGCGGGGGCTACCTCATCATCGAGCGCACCGAGGCCATGACGATCATCGACGTCAACACCGGCAAGTCGGTGGGCAAGACCAACCTCGAGGAGACGGTGGTCAACACCAACCTGGAGGCGGCCAAGGAAGCAGCGCGTCAGCTCCGGCTGCGCGACATCGGCGGCATCATCGTGGTCGATTTCATCGACATGCTGCTGGAGAAGAACAAGAAGCAGGTCGAGGACACGATGAAAGAGGCCCTGGCCGTCGACAAGACCAGGTCCCAGGTGTTCGAGATCGGCCCGCTCGGGTTGATGCAGGTCACGCGCAAGCGCGTGAGCGGCGGCCTGGTCGAATCGTTCTCCGAGACATGCCCCACCTGCGAAGGCCGGGGCATCCTCATCAACTACGAAGCCTGATGCGGGCGCTGGAGGTTCCGACATGTACGCGGTGATCAAGACGGGCGGCAAGCAGCACAAGGTGAAGACCGGCGACGTGATCGAGGTCGAGAAGATCGTGCACGAAGGCGAGACCCTCACCTTCCAGCCGCTGCTCGTGGTCGACGATGACGGAGCCACGCATGTCGGTGCGGAGGCCGCCAAGGCCTCCGTGACGGCCAAGCCACTTGGCGAGAAGAAGGGCGACAAGGTCAAGATCTTCAAGTACCGCCCCAAGAGTGGCTACGCCCAGCGAGGCGGCCATCGCCAGCTGCGCACGCTGCTCGAGATCGAAGACGTCAAGCTCGGAAGAGCGAAGTCGCCCAGGCACCGAGCGGGCTCGCCCCCGGCCCACCGCAGGCCGGGGCTCGCCCCCGGCTTTGTTACCCTGGGGGACCCATGGCACACAAGAAGGGCGGCGGCTCATCCCGGAACGGCCGCGATTCCAACGCCAAGTTCCTGGGCGTGAAGGCCTTCGGAGGCGAGACCGTCTCCGCGGGCTCGGTCATCGTGCGTCAGCGCGGGACCAGGATCCACCCCGGTGACGGTGTGGGCAAGGGCAGCGACGACACGTTGTTCGCACTGCGTGAGGGCACCGTGACGTTCGCGTCTTCGCGCGGTCGCAAGTTCGCCTCGATCGTGCCGGCCGGGGAGTAGCGCTCAGCCGTCCAGCCGGGCGGTGATCTCCTGCACCCACGCCTGGATCTCCGGTTTCCTGCTGCCCGACGTTCGCCGTCAGGTATCGCACGTTGTCGCGCATGTGACGCCGCTTGGAGGTTCGACGCATCGCGGCCAGCGGGTTCAGCGGCCGTCCCAGGGAACCGGCGGTCTCGGTGACCGCGAAGGGATCGCCGGGCGTCAGCGGCGGAGGCTGAGTGAAATAGAACGCCGTCTCCTTCGCGCCGTGATCGTCGTCGGCGTGGCTCACCAACAGGATGGGGGAGCCCTTCACGCGCTTGGCTCGGCGCACCTCGTCGAAACGCAAGATGCGAACCAGCTCCAGCGACTCGTCTCTGAACACGAGGCCCTCAGCCTCGAGGGTGAGCAGGCCCTTTCGTTCGCCCAGCTCCCCCTTGCGCAGACGCACCATCCAGACGGTGGTCGGTTCCGGCATGAGGTCACACTAGGGTGTAGGGGTGGCGTTCGTCGACGAGTGCATCGCCTATCTGGAAGCCGGCCGTGGAGGCAACGGCTCGGCGTCGTTGCACTCCGAGCCCTACAAGCCTCGTGGCGGACCGGACGGTGGCACCGGGGGCGATGGCGGTTCCATCGTCTTCGAAGTGACGAAGGGTCTGCACGACCTGTCCTGGCTCGCCGAGCATCCCCACCTACGCGCGAAGCCAGGCGCCCCCGGCAGGAACGCGCGGCGTGAGGGCGCTTCGGGCAAGGACCTCATCGTGCCGGTGCCCGACGGCACGGTGGTGATGTACGACGATGGGCTCATCGCCGACCTCGTGGGTGAAGGAGCGAGAGCGGTCGTGGCCGCCGGAGGCCGTGGCGGGCGTGGCAACGTGGCGTTCGCCGGCCCTCGCAACCGGGTCCCCCGGACCGCGGAACCGGGCGAAGCAGGAGAGGAACGTCGGGTCCGCGTCGAGCTGCGGACGGTGGCCGACGTGGGCCTGGTCGGCCTGCCCAATGCGGGCAAATCCACGCTGCTGTCACGCCTGAGCGCCGCGAAGCCGAAGATCGCTGACTACCCCTTCACGACACTCACACCCAACCTGGGCGTCGCGGGTGTGGATGAGGATCGCTTCATCGTGGCCGATATCCCCGGTCTCGTGGAAGGGGCCAGCGCCGGCAAGGGGCTCGGGCATCGCTTCCTGCGACACATCGTTCGATGCCGTGCGCTGGTGCTCGTCGTCGACCTCGCCGCGCCCGATGCCGCGGCCGACCTCGCAACGCTCCGCGACGAGCTCGCCGCCTACGACCCTGACCTGGCGGATCGTCCCTCGATCGTGGTGGGCTCCAAGGCGGATCTGGTGGACGAGCCCGGCAACCGGGCGGCAGCGTTGGATCCCGATGCCGTCGCGGTGTCGGCCATGACCGGCCACGGGGTGGACAGGCTCCTCGAGCGTCTGGGACCGCTGTCCGACGAAGCCGCGGAAGCCGAGCCCGAGCGGAAGCCATTCGTCGTGCTTCGACCGGGTCGTCCACGGTTCACGATCACTCGCGAAGGCGACGGTCGCCGGTGGCGCGTCGAGGGTCGCGGTGTCGAGCGCTGGGTTTCAGAGGCGGATCTGGACGACGCACACGACGTCGCGCGTTTGCAGCAGCGCCTCGTGAAGGACGGGGTGGAACGCCAGCTCGTGGCGCGGGGAGCGCGCCATGGCGACGAGGTGGCCATCCTGGACCGCGTGTTCGAGTTCGTGCCCGATCCGGTTGATCCGGCTGACGAAGGCATTGACGAAGCGTGATGGACCGGGACCGGCTTCTGCACGACGAGGCCGCCCGCTGGGCCGCGCTCTGCGCAGTGTTCGCAAGGATCCCGTCCGACCGGTTCGAGGAGCCGTCCGTGACGCCCGAAGGCTGGTCGCCCAAGGACGTGATGTTCCACATCGGGGCATGGATGGAGGATTGCGCCATGCAGCTGGAGCACATCCGGCAGGGCACCTTCGATCCGCATGAGGAGACCCGCGAGGACATCGAACGCCAGAACCAGGAATGGTTCGACCGTTCACGCACGATGGACCCGCTGGACGTGCGTGCAAGCCTTCGAGCCGGCTCGAAGCCGGATGGTCGAAGGGTTCGCCGCGATGCCTGCGGTCACACCGGAGGCCTGGGAGTGGTTCGAGGAAAGCGGTCCGCTCCATTACGCGAAACACGTGAATGACCTGGAGGCGTGGCTAGGATAGGCACCGTGGGAACGCGCCTCGGTGTCATGGGCGGCACGTTCGATCCCATCCACTATGGACACCTGGTCACGGCCGAGGAGGCCTTGCATCAGTTCCGGCTGGACGGGGTGGTGTTCGTGCCGACGGGTCGGCCGTGGATGAAGGCCCATGGGGTGGTCTCGCACGCCGAGGACCGCTACCTCATGACCGTCATCGCGACCGCCTCCAACCCCTTGTTCCGCGTGTCGCGCATGGAGATCGATCGGGAGGGGCCCACGTACACGGTCGACACGCTGCGCGGGCTCAAAGCAGAGATGGGCGAGGGCGCCGACCTGTTCTTCGTGACGGGGGCCGACGCGGTGGTCGAGATCTTCGGATGGAAGGATCAGCAGGAGTTGTTCGATCTGGCGCATTTCATCGCGGCCACCCGCCCCGGCTACGACATCGCCGCCTTCGAGGTACACGCGTCCGCCAGCAACCCGGACATCACCGTCATGAACATCCCCGCGCTGGCGATCTCGTCCACGGACGTGCGACGACGGGTTCACGCCGGCAGCCCGATCCGGTACCTGGTCCCCGAGGGTGTCAAGAGCTACATCGAGAAAGCGGAGCTCTACCGATGAGGTCGGCGCTCGATCCGGACCCGGTGGGTACGTCCCCGATCCGCGGATCGAGGGCCCGGCGCGGCGCGCAACGCCGTCGCCGCTGGCAGGCCGGAACCGGCGTGCTTGCGCTGGCGATGGTGGCCGGCGTCGTGATCACGCAGGTGCTCGGAGGCGACGACGTTCCCGCTGACGCCCCGGCCCCTCAGCGCGTTGCTGTGGATGACGACCGGCCGACGACCCTGGCGTTCCAGGTCCGAGGGACGACGGCCCCCTTGCTGGCGATCATCGGGGCAGGCTCGACGGATGGCCCGGCCGCTTTCATGCCCGTACCGCAGGACCTCACGATCGTGGGCCCGGGCCAGGGCGAGATCGGCACCGCAGAGGTCGCCGGGCTCCCCGCCGATTCCATGCGCATCGACCTGTCGAACATGGCAGGCACGTGGCTCGACGGCTACGCGGTCATGGGTCTGCGAGGTATCAGCGATTTGGCGGATCGCGCTGGTGGGCTTTCGGTGAGCCTCGGTGAGCCGTATCCCACCAAGTCAGGATCCCTCGGCCCCGGGTCGGTCACGCTCACGGGTCAGCAGGCGAAGGCCTTCCTGGCCGGCAGCACGGACGACGCCGCGACGCGATGGGAGATCGTGCTCGCTGCGCTGCTGGCCGACCCACCGGCGCTGGAGGCCAGCGACCTCGTCGAGACCGACGGTGCCGAGGTGGCCGCGACGGTGTTCGCGGGCGCTGCGGGCGCCGACATGGCGCAGATGCCGACGACGGTCATCGCCGGCACGATCCGGGTTCCGAAGTACGACGACCTCGATCGCATCATGGCCGACTCGTTCGGGGCCACGCCGCCGACACCCGTCATCGTGCAGAACGGCAACGGCGACACCGGCGTCGGCGAGATCGTGGCGGCGAAGCTGATCCCGGAAGGGTTCCGCGTGACGCTCTCGCAGAACGCCCAGACGTTCGGCGTGGCCAGGACCGACATTTTCGCGAACGGAAGTGCGTACGAGGACGAAGCGGAGCGAGCACGCGAAGCCCTCGGGGTCGGGCGTGTTCGCGTGTCCCAAGTATCATCGGGTATCGGCGATGTGTTGATCGTCGTCGGGAAGGACTTCACGGTTGACGAAGGCGGATCGGGATAGCACGAGCGACGGCAGCCTCGCGCTGCCGCCCAGCCGCGACGTGGCGATCGCAGCCGCCCGGGCCGCCTCCGATAAGCAAGCCGAGGACATCGTCATCCTCGATGTCCACGGCATCATCGTCATCACCGATCATTTCGTGATCTGCACGGCCAGCTCGCAGCGACAGATCAGAACGGTCATCGATGCGATCGAGGCGGCGCTCCGAGACATGGGCGTCAAGCCCGTTCGCCGCGAAGGAGAACCGGAGGCCGGTTGGTGGTTGCTCGACTACGTCGACGTGGTCGTGCATGTGTTCGGCCAGGAAGAACGTGCGTACTACGACCTGGAACGCCTCTGGAGCGATGCTCCTCGCTTGGCGTGGGCACCGCACCGACCCGCCGGCGTGCGCTGACGCCGGCGGGATCGGTCGTGGTCCTTCGCTAGCCGGTCTCGATCTTGACGTAGTCGATGTCGCCCGCGAAATAGTCGCAGGTGACCTCGATCTGATCGCAGGCGGTCTTGCCCGCGATGCTGAGGGGCACGTTGTTGCTGATGCTGCCCGTCGGTCCGAGGCCCCGGCGGGTCAGGGTGCCATCGATCGTCAGCGTCACCCGGTCCGAGGTGCGTTCGCAACGAACCGTGTGCCACTGGCCGTCGTTGAGCGGTGTGGTACCCGAATGCACGCTCTTCTGAAGCGTTTGCCCATTCGTGCCGACGCCTCGGAACATGCAGCTGAGCTTGCCGTTCGGGATCTGCCACTTGAAGTAGCCGCCCCGGTTGCCTGACTGGCCCTTCTGGATCATGTTCCCGTAGCTGTGCGTGGTCCGGAACCGGACCGTGATGGCATAGTCTCCGGTGCCCGGGTTGAGCCGGCTGTCGCCGACCGTCACGAGGCGCTGCGGTTGGGCCGGGGGCGTGTTCGGTCGCGTGTGATCCCAGTGGTAATACGTGACACCGTTCTGCGTGGTGCCGGTGCGCACCGCGCTCCCGATGTTGCCGTTGATGCCCTTCCCGCCGCTGTCGATCATGACCCTGGCGCCCGATGGCTCATTCATCTGCCAGCTGGCCAACGTGTTCGTGGCTGCTGCGTCGACCGGTGTGGACGAACCTACGACCATCATGCCCAGGGCCATCAGGGTGGACAGCATGCCGAAGGTGCGGAATCGCCTTTTCATGGAACCTCCTCCGAGGACCTACCCTCACTCGGATTCACTCGGAACCTACGCCTGTCCCCCGTTCCGATGCGTGCACCCTACAGTGTTGACCTATCGAGGAACAAGGGAAACGGACATGATCTTGTCCTCCCGGATGACCCGGGGACGCCCGCGACTGCGGTCGCTAGACTGGATCGTCCAAGCAGGGCCCATAGCTCAGCTGGTAGAGCGCTTGGCTGGCAGCCAAGAGGTCAGGGGTTCGACTCCCCTTGGGTCCACCAACAGAAGGTGCAGCTCAAGCGGGCTCTCCTGTCGGAGGATCCTCGGATGCTTATGACTCTCATTCGCGTCCGGACACAATCCGGACACAGCTCGGAGGTCTGGGAACCGGCGCGAACTTCAGCCGGGGGCGCGCCCCACCTCGACGCTCGGAGGACTGAGCGTTCGTGATCGAGTTCCCGGCGCCTGCTCTCTGTCAGGGGGCGGATGAGGGACCTCCTACTCGAGATGGGTGCAAATCTTGTTCCCAGGTGTCGTCTCTCGGCGCGATGGCGAGAGCGGGCTGTTTCTATCCTTGGACGGCGACCCGCGCTCGCTGGAGTCGCGATCACTGGCTCGAGCGAAGTTCCAAACGCTCCTCGGCGTCGTGAGGAGCTGGCGGACGACCGCGGGCGAACTCCAGGTCGAGCGACTGGACGGGCTTGGGGCAGGACCGGTCCTGGACGAAGGGGGGAGCCAGTGGCTGTCCGTGGGTCCCGCAATCGTGCACGTCCGCATTGGGGGGTGAGATTGAGCACTTTGCCGCGACTGCGCGGGACGCGTTCAAACGTAGCAAGGCGCTTGGGAACGCGCTGTGGTTGAATGGGCGGACAGGTAGAACCGCTGCCGACTACTACATGATCCACGAGTACGCGTGCGCAGAGTTCGTCAACGAGAAGGGTGTCACCGAGGCGCTCGGCGTCAGCGGGAACGACCAACAACGCCTGAGGGCGTCCGCAAACAACCTCTCACCTCTCCACGGAGGGCGTCACGCCCAGCTCGACGGCCCCGTTCCATGGAATATGGAACGTCAGCGCGAGTTCTGCGCCGAGCTGCTGCGGCGTTGGATGCAGTACCGCGCTGTCGCGGCATGAGTGCGTTGCCTGGCGGCTCCAGGTAGGGCACTCGGTCGGCGGAGCCGGACAACCGCCGATGTAGCGCGCAAGGGCCAGGACTGTTGGCGGGGAGTAGTATCGCTGGCTTCTTGGGGTGGCCGGTCGCGAGGGCAGCAAGGAAGGCCGCCGCGCCTCCTGCCTTGCCGAGCACCAGAGCGACGACGCCGAGCCAGCCGGTGTCCAGGCGGGGGCGACTCCCAACGCACCCGCCGTCGTGCCGTAGGGATTGTTGGAGATCTGGATCACGTGCGCGCCCCGATGCTTCACGCCGTCGGGGCCGGTGAACCGCAGGTCGAAAGGCTCGGTGTCCGGTCCCAGCACCTGCGGCAGGGTCGCGAGGGTCGTGTCCGCCTTCGCGTCCCGGTACTCCGGGGAGCGAACGATCGCCGCCTACAGCCCGAGTGACACGTTGTTCACGGACACGTGCCCGTTCAAGTCGGCCAGGTCCATCGTGCGCTCCACGGCCTCCCCGTACGCGTCGAGCGTACCGACGACGTCCTCGCGGTCCAGGCCAAGGTCCAAGGCAAGGTGGTTGCGCGTGCCTGTCGGTACGACGACCATCGGCAGGCCGAACTCGGCGGCCACGGTGCCGACCATCGCCTGCGAGCCGTCGCCGCCCGTCATGCCGAGCACGTCCACGTCGCCGCTCTCGGCCGCGTCGTGGACGGACTGGAGCCAGTCCATCCCGGGCCCTAGCACGACGGGTTCGATCCCGCGCCGCCGGCACTCGTCCACAAGACGGAACCGCTCCGCCTTGCCACCGCCCGACTTGAGGTCAGTGAACAGGACGCCGCGGGTGGCGGCAGGCACCGGCGTGCCGGGGGTCTCGCTCTGCTTGAGCGCCCAGACCGTGGTGCCCAGCGAGTACTTCGCGGGGCCGAGCGCGAGCGCGATCGCGAGGATCCGGGCAGCCAACGAGAGGATGAGGTACCCCTCCGCGTTACCACGCTGGCGACTAAGGCGACGAGGACCGCCACCGCCACGACGACGGCGGTCACTCGTCGTGTCCCTGCCCTGGTGAGCGTGACCCAGCCGGCCCCCACGAGCGCGGCCAGCAGGAGCAGCTCGGCGAGGACCCGCAGGGGGTCGGCGGCGACACGCACCAGCGTGCCCACCGCGACAGCCAAGACCACCACGATCGCGGCGATCGCCGCCAGACGGCGAAGGCCTCCCAGTTTCCCGGTGGACCCGCTCACGACCCGGAGGCTAACGGTTCGACCGGACGCCGCGCCGCGCCCACCGATCAATACCTCTCGGGGACGTGCCAGAACGGGTAGTCCGGTCCGTGTAGCCATGCGGGCTGACGCTTGGGCAGCGTGACCCTCTAGGGGCAGCGGCTCGTACGGGATCTGGCTGAGCAGGTGGGAGATGATGTTGAGCCGACCACGCTTCTTGTCGTCGGTGTGCGCCACGCACCACGGCGCCCAAGCGGTGTCGGTCGCGGCGAACATGTCGTCGCGGGCCCGTGAGTAGTCGTACCAGCGGCTGTAGGACTTCAGGTCCATGTCCGACAGCTTCCAGATCTTGCGTGGGTCGTTGATGCGGCTCTCGAGGCGGCGGGTCTGCTCGTCGGCGCTGACCTCCAGCCAGTACTTGAGGAGCAGGATCCCGGAGTCGACCATCGCCCGCTCCACGGCGGGGACCTGCTCGAGGAAGCGCTGGTCTGCTCCTCCGTGCAGAAGCCCATGACCGGCTCGACCCCGGCCCGGTTGTACCAGCTGCGGTCGAAGATCACCACCTCACCGGCCGCCGGGAAGTGCGGCATGTAGCGCTGGACGTACATCTGCGACCGCTCGCGCTCGGTGGGCGCGGGCAGGGCGACGACGCGGAAGACCCGCGGGCTGACCCGCTCGGTGATCCGCTTGATGGTGCCGCCCTTGCCGGCCGTGTCGCGTCCCTCGAACACGATGCAGATCTTGGCGCCCGTGGCCTTGACCCACTCCTGCATGGCGACCAGCTCGCCGTGGAGCGTCGCTAGCTCCGGCTCGTACTCTTGCGCTTCATCTTGGGCTTGGGGATCGGGCTAGCTTCTCCCTCCGGCTCACGCGACGACGACACCCCATGAAGCTCGTCGACCAGTATTCGGACCCTGCCGCCTTGTTGGCCTTCTTCTTCGCCTTATTGGCCCTCTTCTTCGCCTTATTGGCCTTCTTCTTCGCCTTATTGGCCTTCTTCTTCGCCTTATTGGCCTTCTTCTTCGCCTTATTGGCCTTCTTCTTCGCCTTATTGGCCTTCTTCTTCGCCTTATTGGCCTTCTTCTTCGCCTTATTGGCCATATGCCCCAATCCTCCTCCGGAGATCGTCCCGTTCGGGCATCGTCCCAAACCAGGCTACGGCAGGGGGTTACCGTTGCGCATCATGTGGTCGGGATGAGGGAGCTTCTCGGTAGTTCAGTGCGTGTGCCATTGCCGTCGACGGTGGAGGATCCCGCGCTCGAAACCGCCGAGCTCATCCAGGCCGTGTGCGTTCAACGGTGCTGCCTTCCGAGGTTCAGACGCTGTGCAGCAGGCGGTCAGAGAAATCGATGGCACGGGATTCGTCGTAGGCGCGCTGACCGCCCATAGCGAACCTTGCCCTGGCCAATGAGGATGTCGATCACTCCGCGAGCTCGAGGCATACCCGAATATTCGAGAGGGCCTATGGCTACCCGGCCATCTGGCTGAGAACACTTCGCGAGGCGCTCGGCGCGAATCGGTATCGAGTTCGCGCAGCAGGTCGGAACAGCGTGGGGGGCTCATCGATGGCGCTGCACCGCATATCCCTCGAGATGGTCGACGCAGAGAGCGCGGAAGGCCGCGGCGAGTTCGACCGGGCCGAGGAACTGTATGCGTCGGCCGAAGAGGGCTGGAGAACGTTCTCGGTTCCCGAGCGAGCCCAGTCGCTCCTCGGTCGGGGTCAATGTATCCTGGCGATGGGCGACCCGGAGGCCGTGGCCGTGCTGCGCGAGGCCAATGAGGTATTCGCCTCGCTCAAGGCCGAGTTGTACATACCGAAGGTCGACTCGCTCCTCGAGCGGGCTCTCGCACGATCCTCTTGATGGAGTTCCCCCACCGCCCCCCAGGCTTCGGTGATTCCTCCCTCCCGGCGGCGATCGCCGCTCCTTGGATCTACCTGCGGATCGAGCTTGGCGCCTTGGTGCACACGGCGACGATGGACGTCGTCGATGTTCATGCGGCGATGGGTCGGGCGTCAGGCGACTCACGGACTCGCCCGAACGGAACGAGTTCACGCGATCATGGAGATCGACGAACGCTTGATCGCGGGCTCGATTGCTCGCTGAGTGCATAACACCTGCATGAGGAGCCAGACGCACTCCAAGGTGCTCAGCGGTACTCAACGGCACACCGATTCCCCAGTTCAACGGCCTGACCTGCACGTTCGTCTCGCCCTTACAAGGCGAAGGTCGGGGGTTCGAGACCCTCAGCGCCCACTCAAGGAATCCGCACGTCACACCCTTAGAAACGGGATCCTGTCGAGGCGGAGGTGGCTTGAAGTCCACAGGTCAAGGGTCATAGCGACCTCCCACATAACAGGCGCATAACGCCCGAAGAGAGGTTGAGGCCGCCCAATTCCGCTTCGTCGAAGGGGCTGCACGCCATCAGATTCGGTATCTGAGACGGTCCCGATGATGACGACGTCGTAGCGGTCAGCCACCGGTGCCTGCGTCCTCGTCGTCGCTGTCCCAACGGATGTGGACCTGGTCCGGCCGATCCAGCACCTGGGACGCACGGTTCTTCGTGAAGTAGTCCCACGCCCAACTCACGAACGCGTCGACCCGATGGCGAACGCCGCTGAGCAGAACGACGTGCACCCCGAGCCACGCCGAGAACGCAATCGGCCCGTGTAGCTCGTGCCGGTGCTCGCCCACCTCTGCGACGGCCGCGTTGCGACCGATCATGGCCATGATCCCTTTGTCGTGGTAGCGGAAGGGTGTTCGACCCTTGCCGTCGATTTCGGCACGGATGTTGGCGGCGGCCCACTGGCCCGATTGCAGGGCGACCGAGCCCAGCTGCGGCAGCGCCGCGCCGTCCGCCCCGACGATGTTGGCGATGTCGCCGACGGCATAGGTGCTCGGATGACCGGCCACGGTGAGGTCCGGCTCGATGTCGAGCCGGTCGCCCTTGCCCACAGGCAGGCCGAGCGCACCCGTTAGCTCGACCGCCTGCAGCCCTCCGCCCAGATCACGCAACGGGTAGGGATCGTCGAGCCGTCCGAGAGGGTGACATGGTCGGCAGCGACGTCTTCGACCCCGACCCCCAGCTGCAGCTCGACCCCGTCCTTCTGGAGCGACCGGCAGCGTACGCGTGGGCCTTCTCGGAGAACGCTCCGAGAACGACGTCCCCTCGGTCGACCAGGATCACCCGCGCCCGAGAGACGTCGAGATCGTGGTACTCGGAGGGCATCACCTCGGCGATCAGCTCTGCGAGCGCTCCGGCGATCTCGGTGCCCGTCGGGCCCGAACCCACGACGACGAATGTGAGCGCTCCTCGATCGACGAGCGACCGATCGCGGTCGGCGCTTTCGAAGACCTGCAGGATCCTCGAACGCAGGCGCTCGGCGTCGGAGAGCGAGTAGAGCGGAAACGCATGTTCTTCCGCGCCTGGCGTACCGAAGAAGTTCGGTCGGCTTCCCGCCGCCAACCAGGAAGTCACCGTCGATCTGCTGCCCGTCATCGAGGGTCACGCATGTCGCCGAGGCGTCGGCGTCGACGACGCCTGCCATCGTCACGTCGACGTTGTCGCGCTTGTTGAACACCCGACGGATGTTCAGCGCAACGTCGGATGGGTTCAACTGGGAGGTCGCGACCTGATAGAGCAGCGGCATGAACTGTTGGTAGTTGTGCTGGTCGATCAACGTGACATGGACATCGTCGTGCTTGGCCAAGCTGCCTCGCACAGCCGAGGCCCCCGAAGCCGGCGCCGACCACGATCACCCTGATCGGGCGATCACGCTCGTCTCCTCCGCGCTCACTCATGATCCGCTCCCTCCCGGAACCCGCCGGACATCGATTCCCCACCGCGCTTACCAGGGCTGCCCTGGACCGACCGGACCACGTCCATGCCGGACACGAACGCGCCCGGCGGGCGGGTCAGAGGCTCGATCGCGATCCCGCACCGACGCCTCGACGCCGGCCGAGCCTGTCCCCCGTGCAGATAATGACGCAGCGGAATCGGTCGTCCGCCCACCGTGAGAGACTCTCGCTCGCCATCGGATGACCGGGACCGGTCGATCTCGAACTGCCGGCCGGACGGCAAGGCGGGCGGTCGCTCAGGTTCACGGCGTCGCGTCGGCGAGGGCCGCCTCCGACAAGGCCTTCGCGGCCGCGATCAAGGTTAGGTGGGTGAAGGCCTGCGGGAAGTTCCCGATCAGGCGATCGTTCTCCTGGTCGTATTCCTCCGAGAACAAACCCAGGTCGTTGCGAGTAGATCGAGCAGACGTTCGAACATCGTCCGTCGCCTCGTCGAGCCGCCCAGCATGGCGAGGTCGATGACCAGCCAGAAGCTGCACGCCAGGAACGCGCCTGCGCCGGGCGGGAGGCCGTCGGCGGCATCGTCGTCGGGGATGTAGCGCATCACGAACCCGTCGTTGATGAGTTCGCGTTGCACGGCCTCGACCGTGCCGATCACGCGCGGATCGCGAGGCCGGAAGGAATCCGACCTGAGGGATCAGCAGCAGCGCGGCGTCGAGCTGGGTCGAGCCGTAGTACTGGGTGAAGGTGTTGCGCTCGGCGTCGTATCCCTCGCGGCAGACCTCCTCGTGGATCTCATCCCGCATCCGTCTTAGGCCGCTCGAGGGCTTCTCGATGCCGGATTCCTCGGCGATCTTCAGGATGCGGTCCGCCGCGACCCAGGCCATAACCTTCGAATGCACGAAGTTGCGGCGGGGCCCTCGGACCTCCCAGATGCCGTCATCGGGGTCGCGCCAGTGCTCCTCGAGCCAGTTCGACTATCCACCGAGCGCCGGCTCGGTCGCCTCGGGCCCGGCGGCATTCCGAGGTCGCGCGCCCTCGTCGATCGCGTCGACGAGCTCCCCGTAGACGTCGAGCTGGAGCTGTCCCGATGCCGCGTTTCCGACCCGGACCGGAGAGGACCCCTCGTATCCCGGTGAGCCAATCCAATTCGTATTCGTCGAGGCGACGTTCACCCGGCGACGCCGTACATGATCTGGAGGTCCTCGGGGTCGCCGGCGACGGCGCGGAACACCCAGTCGCCCCACTTGGTTGCCTCTTCGACGTAGCCCGTGGCCATCATGGAATCCAGGGTCAGTGCCGCGTCGCGAAGCCAGCAGAAGCGGTAGTCCCGGATCCGGACCCCCCCGAGGAACTCCGGGGAGCGACGTCGTTGCAGCCGCCACCATCCACCGGTCGGATCGTAGGTGAGGGCCTTCAACGTGATGACCGATCGTTGGACCGCGTCGGCCCATCCTCCCCGTAGGTCGAGCGCGATGACCACTCTCGCCACCATGGCTCGGTCTCTTCCAGGGCCTCCGCCCCGTCGATCGCCGGTGGCGGGGTCGTCCCATGAGGAGTACCCCGTCAGCACGAAGACCGCACGCCCGCCCTCTTCCATCTCGAACGTGGCCTCGCATGATGCGTCGT
>CAVTEH010000005.1:0-168851 GCA_963733635.1 uncultured Actinomycetota bacterium
CAGGGCGCGGCTGCCGAGCACATGCAGCGCATGGTGGGCCAGGTCATGAGGAGAACTTTCCCTGGCGGAGGTGGCCGAGCACGCCGTCGTAATAGCGCATGGTGGCCGGACCGACGTCGGTCCGCGACTCGATGAGCGCGGGGGCCCATCGGTGGCGCAGCATGACCCCCCTGGCCGTGAGGATGCGACGACGCAGGGCTGATTTCCAATCGACAGGTTCGGGGAGTGGATCGAGCCGGCCAACGGCGTCCTCGATCTCTATGACGAGCGCTTCGACCACCCCGTCCAGGATCGCCGCCTTGTTGGCCACATGGTAGTAGAGCGACATCGGCTCCACGTCGAGCTCGTCGGCCACCTTGCGCATGGTGAGCGCGTCGATCCCGCCCGCATCGGCGACCTCGATCGCAGCGCGGAACACCCGCTCCTTCGTCACCGGGCGCCGGACTTGCGCGAATCGATCGATCTGTCGCCATACGAACACCTTACGCGGTATGGCTAGTTAAGGAAAGGAGGGCAGCGCCCGACGGGTTTCTGGCGCCGTACAACTGGGCGATCACCGCGGGAGCGATCCCTCCCGGTCTCTGATTGCAGCGCAGCCCGGGCCGCGTCACCGGCACGCCGACGACAGCGGGAACGTTCACCTTTCACGGTGCAACCGACCGACATTCGTGGCGTGCTCGGCGTCCCCAAAGAGTTCACGCTGGTCACCGAACCACCCGCCTGACCTGACACCACCCGCGGTGCAACGAGGGAGGCGACGAAGGATCAGCGTTGTGCGGCGAACGCGATGACCTCTCGCGCGAAGGCGTCTCCGAACGCGTGCGCGAGCCGACGGTAGTTGTGCCATCGCTCGGCGGTCTCGGCTGCCAGTGCATCGAGATCGACGCCCTGGCCCCGCATCTCGTCGGCGTAGGTGCCGATCCACGAATGATCGCCGGGCTCACCTCGATGTGGAACTGCACGGCCCAGGCGCGGTCCTCCGATCCGCGCGGCCTGGTTGAGGCTGCCGGTTCGTCCGGGGATCTCGCCGTTCTCGGGGATCCCGAACGTGTCGTAGTGGAACTGGAACACGTGCGGCCGAGGTCCGAGTGCAGCAAGGACGGGGTCCTCGGCCGCTCGGGCATCCATCTTCCACCTGTGCCCACCCGATCTCGGCGAAACCGGTCTGCCCACCGGCGCGCCTGCGACGCCCGCCAGGAGCTGGCCGCCGAAGCAGACCCCAAGCGTCGGTGTGCCCCCGGCGACCGTTTTCTCGAGCACCTGCCGCTCGACGGACATCCAGGGGTGATCCGACTCGTCCTTGACGCCGACGATCGCTCCGAGCGGAGCACCCCGTCGTACTCGGAGACATCGAGCAGGGGAGCGGGGCGCGAGTACGTGAACCACAACTCGATCGTCAGTCCGGCGTCGACGAGCGGCCCGCCGAGCTCGCTGAGATGGGCGTCGAGGTTGTGCTGGATCACCAGCAGCCGCGGAGCACGCATGGGGTCAAGATACGTGTCGCGGCCGCGATCGCGGGAGGGGCGTGGTTGCTCGTCCGCACGCGAGAGCCCCACCTCCCGTTCGAGGTGGGGCTCTCGTCCTGAGGTCATCGACGGCCGTAGTGCGATGGGACGCCGCTCAGCCCTGGCCGGCTTCGGCCTCCTTGATCTGCTTGGCGAGCTCGTCGGCCTCGGCGTCGATCGCCTTCGACACGAAGCGGTTCTCTGCCTTGACGCTCGCAGCGATCTGATCGGCCATGTTGGTGGCGTAGACCGCGAGGAGTCCGGCCTGGCCTCGGTCGAGCACCTCGCCGAGCATCTTCAGGTCCTCGTTGTCCATGCCGCCCTCGACGTGACCCTTCAAGGCCCCGATCGTGGCGCCGGCGGCGCCTCCCGCCAGGAGGCCGCCTGCCAACGCGATCCCGGGGAAGATGGCGGCAGCGGCGCCGATCGCAAGTCCCAACCCCAGGCCTTTCGCCGCGCCGTGCCGGGTGGGTTGCTCGTGCTTCTTGACGACGCGCACCTTGCCGTCTCGTCGCGCTCGAGCACCGCGGCGTCGAAGTCGTGCGAGGCTGCCACCTCGTGGTACAAGGCCTTGACTGCCTCGTAGTCGACTTCGGCGTCGGACACGGTGTCGTACGACGCGGCCAACACCATCAGCATGTCGTTGTCGGCCATGCCTCCCTCGCTTCCCCGACCGATGCCGACCCTCGAGGGCCGGGGCTCACACCGGCCGATGGGCCCCACCATAGTCCTCTCGTCGAACGCTCGCTGATACTCAGTCAGAGCACCGAAGCCGTCGACGGCGCGTGCAGCAGAGGCGACCGTGCTCTGTACGTGCGAAGCTTCGCCTGGGGGGAAAGCTGATGATTGCGCAACCAGTTGGAGATCCGGAAGAGCGAGAGCGTGTCGATCTGGCCCGGCCGGCCATCGGTCGCAGGCACGGGGTGGCGGTGTTCGCGGTGGTCACCGCGCTCTTGCTTTCGAGCTGCTCGGGTGGCGACGGGAATGACTCGAGCAGCGTCGCTCCGGGCTCGACATCGGCGTCTAATGGGAGCGCAACCTCGCCCACCGGTCAAGCCGAGTTGCCCCCGATCGTGACCATCCGTGACGCCGACGGCCAGACGATCAAGTCCACGTCCTCAGCCGATTGGGTCCTCGTGGCCTCCGGGCGTGCATGGGTGAGCGGGGTCGGCCGCGGGGTCGGCTACTACGATGCCCGCACCGGACGCCTGCAGGGCTCGGTGGCCGTCCCACAGGGCCCCTGCGCGTCGATGGACGAGGGGTTCGGCTCGGTGTGGACGGCGACCTGCGTGGAGCGGGGGATCGCGCGGATCGATCCCGAATCCGGCGCCCTCACTGCCTGGACCGCGGTCGATGTTCCAGGCGACGGGGAGTCGAGCATCGGTGCCGGCGAGGGCGGTGTTTGGGCGATCTCCGACGGCGAGGAGTGCATCCAGTGCGTCCTCGTCCGCATCGACCCCCAGCGGGTGAAGATCGTCGATTCCTTCGACATCCCGGAGGGCGGCACGGCGGTTCGGGCCGGGGAGGGTGGCGTGTGGATCACGTACGTCGACGACGACAAGGTGCTGCACGTCGATCCCAAGACGGGCGAGATCGTCGCGGAGATCGACGTCGGCCCGAGCCCGCGGTTCTTCGATGTCGGCCTGGTGGCGTTTTTGTCATGAATCAGCTCGAAGGGTCCGTGTCCCACATCGATCCGCAGTCGGACAGCGTCGTTGCAACGATCCCGGTCGATGAGTTGGGGATCTCGGGCGGTGACCTCACCGTCGGAGAGGGCTTCGTCTGGCTCCGTGCCAGCGAGGAACTGGTTGCGCAGATCGACCCCACGAGCGATCGCGTGGTCGCGCGGATCGGCGTCCCACAAGGAAGCGGAAGTGCAAGCGCCGGTGACGGGCAGCTCTGGATCTCGGCACACGACGTCGCGAAGGTCACCGGGTCCCCGTGAAGAGCCACTAATCGTCTACAGCCCTTGGACGCGGCACGACCTCCACGAGGACGGAACCCATCGCGGATCAGTCGAGCAAGGCGAGTGCTGCGAGGAACAGCGCGAACGGCACCCAGGTCGCGACCAGTTGGATCACGTTGATCGTGAAGTACTTGTGGCGTCCCGCCTCCCAGTCCGCCGGCATGGCGTCGGGGTCCCAGGCCATCATCACCTTGTAGTGCGGTGTCTTCACCGCGTTCGAGAGGATGATCACACCGACGAACACGATCCCCAGACCGATCGCGGTGAGCACGAACGACGTGGAGCCGGGATCGTCCCAGAGGAGCACGACCGCAACGATCGACCCGAAGAACATCCCAGCCGACCAGGCAAGGTTGAACAACTTTCCCCAGCCATTCCCTGCGTATCGAAGGAACGCCTCCATGAAGTTCCGGAAGTCCCGGCCGTCCATCGCTGTGAGCATCGGACGCATGATCGCGCTGAGGATCCCCAACAGGCCAGAGGCAAGCCCCGCGAAGAAGGCAGATGCAGCCAACGCCCACTCCTCCCCTGTCATGTGGCACCCCCCGTGCAAATGACGTCCGATCGTATCGGTGCCTCACGGAGGCTCGCAAGTTGTTGCCTAGTAAGGACGATCCTCGCCGACCAAACCGTCGATCGATTCGCGGATGATGTCGGCGTGGCCGACGTGCCGCGCGTACTCCTCCAGCGTGTCGAGCAGCACGCGCCGGAGGTTCGGCGACCGTCCTTCGTCGTCGGTCATCCTCGTGACCGGCTGATCCAGACCGCCGCCGAGCACCTCGTCGAGGGCGGCGCGGGAGCGGGCCACGGCGTCCCGCCAGAGCGCGTAGAGCTCCTCGGGGCTGTCGTCGGCGGCCGAGCGCCAGTCCCAGTCGGGCTCGGCGTCCCAGTCCACCGCCCTCCATGGCGGTGGCATCTCGTGCCCGGCGATCCGCAAGGAGAAGGTGTGGTCCTCGACCAGCGCGACGTGCTTCAGCAGGCTGCCCAGCGTCATCGTCGAGGCGGCGGTCGTCGCGCGCAGGCCGGCGGCATCGAGGCCGCCGCACTTCCACGCGAAGGTCGCGCGCTGACGGTCAAGGGCGGCCACGATCGCCGTGGCCTCGTCGGCCGCCAGGGGTGGATCGGGCCAGGGTTCCTGATCGATGTCGGCCATGGCTGGTGAGTCTAGCGACGCACTCCGAGGCCGCATCCCGCCTCAGCTTCGAGCAAGGTCAGATCCTGATGGCGATCTTGCCTCGTGCCTTGCCGGCCTCGAGGTGGCGCATCGCGTCGGGCACCTCGGCGAGCGGGTAGGTCTTGTCGATGATCGGCGTGACCTGGCCGGCCTCGATGAACCGGCTCACCCCTCGACGTGGTCGTGGTCCTCCTTGGAGGCGAGCATCGTCAGTCGTTGACCGACGAACGGCGAGATCGCGACCGCGCGGAGCGGCCGGCCGAAGCCGCCGGTCAACTTCGCCGCCCTCCTCGCCGCCGACGATGACGAGCGTTCCCTTGGGGGCCAGTGCCCGACGGAGCTCGGGAGGCTGTTGTTCCCGCCGATGTCGAGGATTAGGTCGTAGCGCTTGGCGCCGTCGGCGAAGTCCTGCTCGGGTGTAGTCGATGACGTGGTCGGCGCCGATGGAGCTGACCAGATCGAGCTTCGCGGTGCTGCACACACCGGTGACCTCTGCGCCGAGCGCCTTTGCGAGTTGCACGGCGTAGGTGCCGACGCCGCCGGACGCGCCGATGATCAGCACCTTCTGTCCCGCCTCGATGCGCCCGGCGCAGCGGCCTGGATCGCGGTGCCCCCGGAGATCGGCACGACCGCCGCCTGCTCGAAGCTGAGGCCGGCAGGCTTGTGGGCCAGCTTGTCCTCGAGCGCAGCCGCGTACTCGGCGAACGAGCCCCGGCTGATGCCGAACACCTCGTCGCCGGTCTGTGAACCTGGTCACATCGGAGCCGACCGCCTCGACCGTGCCGGCCACGTCGAGTCCGGGACCGGGTTCTTCGGCCGACGGAACCCGAACCCCATGATCCGCATCAGGTACGGCTGGCCGGTCATGCACGTGCCAGGTGCCCCGATCCATCCCGGCTGCGTGCACCTTCACGAGTACTTCGTTCGCCGCGATCTCGGGTCGGTCGATCTCGGCGAGACGCAGGACGTCGGCCGAGCCGTACCCATCCTGGACGATGGCCTTCATCGTGCCCTTCTCTGTCTCGCTCACATCGATGCCGAGGCGATCGGTTCGAGGACGAACACGGGGATCTGCCGGGTCGTCTTCGTTTGGTAGTTCGCGTAGTCGGGCCACGCGTCGACCGCGCGCTCCCACCAGAGGGCCTTCGCCTCACCGGAGACCTCGCGAGCCGTGTAGTCGCGCTTCGTCGCGCGGTCCTGCAGCTCGACATGCGGGTTCGCCTTCAGGTTGTGGTACCACATCGGATGCTCCGGGGCGCCGCCGAGCGACGCGACCACCGCGTACGTGCCGTCGTGTTCGACGCGCATCAGCGGGGTCTTGCGGAGCTTGCCGGTCCTCGCGCCGACGGAGGTCAGCACGATCACGGCGCGCCCCATCATGTCGCCGCCCTCCTCGCCGTTGGTCGCCTCGTACCCCTCGACCTGCTTGCGCACGTAGCTTGCCGTGCTGGGTTCGTACTCACCGGTCAGTGGCATATCGATCTCCTGTCAGGCTTCGGCCGCCGCGCTCCGTAGACTTCTTCGCCGGCAACGATCCCGCGTACCTCGTGCCGATGCGGACCCATTTCTCGAGCTGGCGCTTCGTGCGGACGCCCTCGGTGTCCACCCGGAGCCAGCCCACCATCGAGCGGCCGCGCATCTCCATCGGTCGCGCGGCCGTCGTAGCAACGAGCTTGTCAGAGTCTGCCGGGTCGGCGCGCACCAACAGACCGCCCTGTCCGCTCGCCGCGACCGCCATGTTCCCGCCGATCAGGAACGCGAGCCCCCCGAACATCTTCTGCTCGGTCACGGCGGCATCGCCGGGGAGCAGCTGGCGGATGCGGTCAGCGAGGTCTTCGTCGTAAGCCACGACCCGATGATACGGAGCAGCGCCGACGAGGAGCGTCCCTTCACGATGCGGTAGCGGATGTGCGTCGCGAGCGGTCGGTCGACGACCTCGATCGGCTCGAGCTGGAGGTGCCCGATGCCCATGTCCTCGAACATGCGCGTCCCACTCCCGAACAACACCGGCACCAGGTGGATCTGGATCTCGTCGACCAGCCCTGCCGCGATGAGCTCCCGTCCCAGCCGGGCGTCGCCGACGACCACGACGTCCTGCTCGCCGGCGTGTCCTTCGCTTGCTGCACCGCGGACTCGATGCCGTCCGTCACGAAGTGGTATACGCCGTTCTCCGGTGACTCCGCCGGCGCCTCGTGTGTCACGATGAACACGGGGATCCGCTCGGCACCGCTCGGTCCGTCGGCGCCGCACCAGGGGAGTGAGTGGTCATACGTCACGCGACCCACGATCGTGGCGCCGCCATGGCCCATCGCGTGCTCGGCGTACTCCCGATCGCGCGGACCGGAGCTGAACCCCCACTCGTGCAGCTGCTCGCCACCCTTGCCGAGCGGCTCCTTCGGCGTCTGCTCGGATGCGGTCATGAACCCGTCCAGCGACATGCTCGTCTGGAAGATCACGCGTCCCATGTATCCCTCCTTGTCCGCAGCAGTCCGCTGCAGACTAGCTTCGGCCCTGACGCCGTTGCCGTGCGAGTTCGTTCCCGAGGGACGCTGCCCGGTGGGGCGGGCGTGGTGATGTACCCACCGTCGCGACACGGTGGGTCGCGCTCGCTGGGTCTATCAGCCGCGGTCCTCGGCGCCCGGGAACAGGGCCATAAAGCAGTCGTACACGAACAATGGATCACGGCGGCGGCCTTGGCGTACGACCGGCAGCCGGAAGAGCTGGTCGAGCAAGGCCAAGGCGTGCGGGGCTCGCTTGCCGCTCGGAGATCAGGCCCCGATCTCCTTCGGTGGTGGCCTAACCGAGGTCAGGCCACGGGGCGACGTCGACCTCGTTGCCCTCGGCGTCGGCCAGGGTCCACCACTGTGGGGCCTCGTCCCGCACGACATGACCGCCCGCCGCGAGCGCTGCCGCGACGCGGGCCTCCGCTTGGTCGTGCGGCACGTAGAGATCGATGTGGATGCGGTTTCGTTGGGGGCGCGGCGCATCCATCTGCTGGAACCAGAACGGCGGTCCCTGCATAAGGGCGTCCTGCACGTCCTCATCACCCACTTCCTGGTAGCCGAGCACGGCCCGCCAGAACGGCAGCACCTCAGGGATGACGAGGGCGTCGATCGCGATCTGAACGGTCTGCAGGCCAGTTGGGTCGATGGACACGCCCAGCTCGCGTGCCGCCGATGAGATCTGTCCAGCCAGCGCGACGTCACGCTCGCTGAACTCACCGACGTTGTTCGAGCTCAGACGCACCGTCACGCCCTCCGAGCGCAGATCGACGTCGGGGTGACGGGTGGCCACGTCGGCTAGTCGAGCGATCGCGTCCACCAGTTCGGCGCCCGCCGCGAACGACCCGGTGCGGAAGTGCGCGCACGCGGCGTCCCTTATGACCCGCCAGTCGCTCTCGTGGAACCGCTGCGGTGAGATCCGCTCGGTCATCGGCTCAGCATCCCGGCCGCTCGACGTCCGGTCAGTCTCCGGCGGCCCAGGCGATCGCCTGTGCACGCTCGGCGACCAGGAGGCGCTTGAGCTCGGTAGTCGGAGGCTTAGATCTCACCCGTGCCCTCGAAACCCAAGACACCCTCAGGCAATCTGCGATCGGCTCCAGCATGTCCTCGAGCCTACCGCGGTTCGCGTACGTCTCGGCTGGTCCTAAGATGCAGAGCGAGATGACTTCTCGGCTCGACGCCCTCTGCTTCGATGCGAACGATCCGCTCCGGCTCGCGCTCTTCTGGGCCGCCGCGCTCCGGTGGGAGGTCGACGACGAGGACCAGGATGTGATCGAACTCGTGCCGACGGATGGCATCAGGTTCGGGATCCTCTTCCTGGCGGCTCCGAAATGAGAAGATCGGGCGCGAACCGGCACCATCTCGATCTGACGACGACGTCACTCGACGACCAGAGCGGAACGGTCGAGCAGCTGATCGAACTCGGCGGCCGCCACATCGACATCGGTCAGAGCCCGGACGACGAGCATGTCGTGCTCGCCGACCCCGAAGGCAACGAGCTCTGCATCATCGAGCCGACCAACAACTTCCTCGCCGACTGCCCACGCATCGGAGCGATCAACGGCGACGGTTCGCAGGAGGTGGGGTACTTCTGGAGTGCCGCGCTCGGATGGCCGTTGGTCTGGGATCAGGACCAGGAAACCGCGATCCGGGCGCCGGACCGCACCGGTCCCATGATCACCTGGGGCGGTCCACCGGTCGCGCCGAAGCACTCGAAGAACCGGCTCCATCTCGACATCGCTGCCCACCGACGGTGACCAGCGAGCGGAAGTCGATCGGCTCATCTCGCTCGGGGCGGCTCGGGTCGACATCGGCCAAGGCGATGTTGACTGGGAGGTCATGGTCGATCCCGATGGCAACGAGTTCTGCGTGCTGAGCTCCTGAGTCACCTCGGTCCGACGAGGTACCACGTCTCCATCTCGCCCTTGCCCTTGACCGGGATCGTGCCTCGCGGCGTGCAGACGAACGCGTCCTTGATCAGCTCGTACGTCGCGCGCGTGATCTGGATCTCGCCGGGTGTGCCGTTGGACTCCATGCGACTCGCCGTGTTCACGACGTCGCCACAGAGGTCGTAGATGAAACGCTTCGTGCCGATCACGCCCGCCGTGATCGGCCCGGAATTGATGCCGATCTTTAGCTCGAGATCATCCGGTCCGGCGATCGCCGAGGTCGCGATCGCTGAGCGGCGAATGACGCGAGGACCGTGAAGGCCACGGCGCCGGTCCCGATCACGTTGAGCGCCAGCATCGTGTTCGTGAACCAGATCGGGACGTCAACGTCGGGGAAGAACAGCTCGCCCACGATACCCAGCAGAACGAACGCTGCCATGAACCCGACGAACCACCAGATCGCCTGGCGCACCTCCAGGAAGACGAGCGCTCCGAGTGGAGCCAGGATCCCCCACAGCCCGACCCCGCCCGCCGGCAGGAACCCGCCCGAGACCATCTGCCCGAGCGCCGTCATGAGCAGGACGTCGAGGAGCTGCGTGACCAGGAACGGCATGAAGCTCTCGGTCTTCGCGAAGACCACCAACGAGCCGACCGAGATCGCGAGGTACATGAATGGCAGGATCCCCACCGGCGACCCGAACGCGAGGTACGCGCAGCCCCACACCACCGACACAGGCAGGATCAGGACCGCAAGCAGGACCAGGAGTGACTTCTTCTGCCGCAGGTCGTCGTCGTCCTGCGGGTCCGAACCGATCTTGCCGATCCGCACGGCCGCTCGTGCCGGCACCCCCATCGGGCGCATCTTCCCACTCGCGCAGAGTGAGCACGACCGACACGGTCGTGCGGGCGGATCAGGTGAGGCGGCGAGCTTCCGAGAGACGGACGGGCTGTGCGACGCCCTTGAGCGCCACCGGCCCGATGTCATCGAATGTCACATCGGCATCGGTCGTCGCCAGGGTCGTCTGGTCGTCGACCAGGACCTGGTTGGCGGTCGCGTACGAGGCGATGCGCGAGGCGAGGTTGACGGTCCTTCCGAAGTAGTCCCCGCTCTGGAACACCAGCGGCCCGGCTGCGATCCCGACGTGCACAGGGGGCAGGCCGGCGGTCGGCACGTCGTCCCGCATCTCCAGGGCGAACCCGACCGCCTTGGCCGGCTCCTTGAAGTGGACCATCACGCCGTCGCCCAGCCACTTGACGGGACGGCCGGCTCGGTCGTGCGACCCTCGTCGAACCAGTTCTCCCAGCCTGGTGGAGACCTTGGCGGCGGCCGCATCGCCCTCCTCCTCCGTCAACTTCGGTGTAGCCGCTCACGTCCAGGAAGCACATCGCCGGCGGATGTTTCCCGCCCTGATGAAGGCCCGCCTGTTCCAAGGTCGCCTCGACCGCCTCGACGACGCCCGCCATCCACGTGTGCTCCGACCGTGCGTGGTACGTGGAGAGCAGGGCCGGGTCGAGCAGCGGGGAGACCCTGCCGGACAGCTCGCCCGTCGCGGCGAGCATCTGCGACTGGCTCATGCCCGACTCCAGGAGTGGAACCTCAACCTCTTCGTGCCAGAACGTGGCATCGGCATCCGCGATCCGACCGAGGTTCTCGCCCCAGACCCGCAGTTGTTGTTCGATCGCGTCCGGACGCACCCCGGAGGCGATCGTCACCTTGAGCAGCTCGATCGCTTCGAACTCGTCCATCCGCACCCGATCCTGAGGCGATGGGCTCGCGTAGCCGTTCGACTCCCGGACCGCCGCCAGCAAGCCATGGCCCAGTCCCGTGTCCCTACTGACGTCCGCGAACGTCTCGTCGCTCAGGCCGCCGAACCGATCCCAGTAGTCGTCGTCGAAGAACTCGAAGGAGAGGTCGCCGTCGCGGACGACCTCGCCGACGGCCTCCAGCGCCACCCCACCCTGCTCCAGCCCCAGGAGGAAGCGGGTCCGCCACACATCCCCGCCCGTGAACGTGTCCGCGTCGTCAGGGATGATGAGGTCGGCATCGACCAGCCGATCGACGTCGCCGACGGCGACGCCGACACGGTGCGCAAGCGCTTCGCGTGTGATCCCCACAACAACCATCATCGCAGTCCCGGACAAGGAGGCATCGTGACCACGTTCGTCCTGATCCATGGAGCCGGCGACTCGGGGTGGTACTGGCACCTCGTGGAAGCGGAGCTCCGTGCGCGCGGCCACGACACCGTCGCGCCCGATCTGCCGGTCGATGGTTCGACGCTGACCGAGTGCGCCGCGGCGGTGGTCGAGGCCGTCGGGACACAGACCGCTCCGGTCGTTGTCGTCGGCCAGTCGTTCGGAGGGTTCATCGCCCCGCTCGTCGCCGCGCGGCTGCCCACCGAGGTGCTGGTCCTCGTCGCCGGGATGGTCCCCTCGCCGGGGGAGGCGCCCGACGATTGGTGGGAGAACACCGGCTACGGGCCGGCTGTGCGCGAGCAGGCGGCGATCGACGGCGGGCTCACGGGGAACGAGGATCCATCCATCACGTTCTTCCACGACGTTCCCGCCACGATCGCCGAGGAAGCGATGCGGCGCGAGCGCGGCGGGTCGATCGGCGGCCTCGACCAGCCGTGGCCCCTGGAAGCGTGGCCAGCGATGCCGACCAGATTCGTGCTGTGCACCGAGGACCGGTTCTTCCCGGCCGCGTTCTGCCGCCGACTCGTCGACGAACGGCTCGGCATCGTGCCGGACGAGATCGAGAGTGGCCACTGTGTTGCCCTCAGTCGGCCGGTCGAGCTCGCAGACCTATTGGACGGATACGTAACGTGACGGCGAGGATGGGTCAGATCCTGCGAAGAAGGAGTCGACGCGATGACGAAGTACCTGATCTCGTTCCCGAGTGGTGCTATGGACGTCTCCGCCGAGGATCTGCCGGCGGTTTCGGATGCTGCGCACGCGGTGGTGCAGGAGGCGAAGGACGCCGGCGTCTGGGTGTTCGGCGGTGGGATCGACGAGAGCGTTCCGCCCGTCCTGGTCGACGGCGATGGCAGAGTGACCGAGGGCACGTACCCGCAGACGAAGCAGCTCGAAGGCGGCTACTCGGTGCTGGAGTTGCCCACCCGCGAGGCGGCGCTGGAATGGGCTGCGAAGATCGCGGTTGCCTGCCGGTGCGCGCAGGAGGTGCGCGCGTTCATGTTCGACCCTGCCAGCTGATGGCTGGGCGTGGCGGCTAGGGCTTCCCGGCGGTTTCGGCGAGCCGCGTCTTGACGACCGCCTTCACGAGCCTCACTGGCAGGCGCGCGCCGTATTCGAAGCTGATCGTGCCCTTCCCCGTCACGAGATCGCCGAGCTCGTCCCGGTGCGCGTCGATCGCCGCGGGGCTCATCGGGAAGAAGCTGTAGTGGCGCTCGAACCCCATGTAACCGACCAGACCGCGACCGTCGACGAGGAACCCCGGCATGCCGTAGGTGATCCCTTCTTCCGCTCGAGGCGCCGCTGCTGCGATCGTCTCACGCAGCTTCTGCAGACGGGCGCGGCGCGACGGCTCCAGGCTCGAGAGGTAGGCCTCGACACTCACCGGCTTCTCCATGGGCACCGAGCCTATCCGCTCAGTGACGGTTGATCGTCGTCTCGTTCCAGGAAGGCCTTCAGGCCTTGCAGACGTCGGTCCCAGTTGGCACCGATCGCGCGCATCCAGGTCTCGGCCTCGGCGAACGGCCGGGTATCGAGCTCGAACCTAGTCTCGCGCCCCACGCGTTCGCGGGTCGCGAGTCCTGCGTCGGCGAGCTCGAGCAGATGCTTGGAGGTCGCCTGCCGGCTGATGCCGATTCGAGCGGCGAGCTGGGTCGCGGTGAGCGGACCGTCGGCGGAGAGCTCGTAGACGATGCGCCGACGCATGGGGTCGGCGAGCGCGGCGAACACCGCGCCGGCGTCGTCCCCACGGTCGGCCATCATCGTCCCGGTCGAACGGCTCAGTGCCGCGTCTTGAGCGTCGTGAGGTACTCGACGAGCTCTCCGAGCTCGCTCGTCCACCCTTCGACGTTATCGGCGCGGTTCTGGGCGGGCAGCTGTGCGAAGCCGCGCTCCACGACGGTGAGCATCGTCCCCGCGCCGTCGGCCATGTCGGCCAGCGTGAACTCGACGGTCGTCGCGGGGTAGTCGTCGCCCGCCGGGTGCCAGCGATACACGAGTCGGTTGGGGGGGTCGATCTCGTCGAATCGTGCCGGTGGCGCTCATCTCGCCCCAGTCCAGGTAGAGCTCGCCGCCTGGCCGCAGATCGACACGGGCGTCCTTCGTGGGGAACCAACGCTTCAGTTGGTCGGCTTCGGTGAGCGCCGCCCACACCCGCTCACGCTCGACCTCGATCGTGACTTCCTTGCGGATCTCGTCGGGAACCGGTGTCGTGCTCATGGGGCTCCTCCCTCTCGTTCGGTGCGCGGACCGTGTCTCGGAACGCGCAGCCATTCGGTTGCGCATAGGATACGCAACCAAACGGTTGCGCGTCAAGCTCGGCCAGAACGTGAGCGAGTCGGCGAATCAGGTCCGAGTCTCGCACTTGCGGAACGGGGCGCTGGAGCAGGTCGCGAGATTGATGTCTTCAAGCTCTCCTGAAGCCCGGAGGCCCGAGGATGGATCGACTCAGTCTCGCCTTTCACCTTCGGTACACTTCCCCGGCGTTCCTGACCTGCGGAAACGAGGCCATCACCTATGTCACGAGTCATCTTGATCGCGTGGGACGGCGCCGACTGGCGCATCCTCGACCCCCTGCTCGAGCAGGGCGCGCTGCCGAACCTGCAGGCGCTCATCGACCGGGGGCAGAAGGACGTCCTGCGCTCCACCGTTCCCACGCACAGCTGGGCCGCCTGGCCGTCCTTCCTGACCGGTGTGGACCCGGTGGACCACGGCGTCTACGACATCCTGGAGACGGTGCCGGGCACCCACAAGGCCTACCCGGTCACGTACAAGTCGATCAAGGTGCGCACGTTCCTGGATGACCTGACCGCGGCGAACAAGCAGCAGCTGCTGCTGGACGTGCCGCTCACGTTCCCACCGCCCGACCTGACGGGGAACCTGATCGCGGGCGGCGTGCTGCCGAAGGGCCGCAGCCGTCAGCCAGCCCGCCGACCTGCAGGAGACCCTGTCCAAGGCCGGGCACGAGTGGCCGATCAACGGCATGAGCTGGACCACCTACCACAACAAGCCCGACGCTTACCTGGACGAGGCCTTCGAGGTCACCGGCAAGCGCATCGAAGCGAGCAAGTGGCTCATGGACAACACCGACTGGGACCTGATGGCAAGCGTCTGGGTTTCGATCGACCGCACCGCAGCACTGCCTTTCCAACTACATCGCGCCCGATCATCCCGACTACGTGAAGAACAAGGACACGCGCATCGGCAAGAAGGTGGCCGACATCTTCCGCCAGACCGACGACGCGATCGGCGCGTTCGTCTCGCGAGCGCGCCCCGACGACATCATCCTGTTCATCAGCGACCACGGGTTCCAGTCGTGCACCCGCGCGATCAATATGGACAGCATGCTCCACGAGATGGGCTTCCTGGAGTTCAGCGCCTCCAACGCCTTGTTCGGTCCCATGCAATGGGGCCCCGTACGAACGGTGGCGCGCAAGGTCTACGACACCCTAGGCTTGCACGGGAAGGTCTCGCTGCCGCAGTCGGTGAACTGGTCCAAGACGAAGGCCTTCACCACGATCCGCTCCACCGGTGAAGGTGTCTCGATCAACCTGGCGGGTCGCGAGATCGACGGCGTGGTGGACCAGGGCGACTACGAGAAGGTGCGCGGCGAGGTCATGGACCGCCTGGCCTCCTACGTCGATCCCAAGACCGGCACGAAGCCGATCGAGAGCATCGCCAAGCGCGAGGAGGTCTTCAAGGGTCAGCTACGCCGACTCGGCGCCCGACATCATGATGGTGCCCGCCGAGGGCTACTCCCTCACCCACGCGAAGAACGCGATCGAGGACGCCGATTGGGTGAGCGGCGACCACCGCCTGGAGGGCACGATCGTGGCGGTCGGCCCCAACGTGAAGCCGTTCGAGTCACCGCCCGCCCTGATCGACATGGCCCCGACGCTGGTGGCGGCGTTCGATGCGCCGACGGCGGTCAAGCCTTCCGGTCGCGTGTTGCACGAGATCGTGGGTTCCGAGGCCGCCCTGACCGAGCGCCAGCCTGCCGAGGTCTCATCCGCCGGCGCCGGCATCCCAGGCATGGGCAACGAGGCCAACGTCACCGACACCGAGGCCGACGAGATGGAAGAGCACCTGCGAGGCCTGGGCTACATCGAGTAGCGGGTCACGCCGCCGGTCGACATCGCCTCAGGATCCGCCGATCGCTCCAACGATCCCCTCGACGAACCGCGGCACGGCCGAGCCATCGGGGTCGTGGTCGGGGTTGAGCTCGCAGACCGTGAGGGACGCGATGGCTGGGTGGGTGAGGAGCGCCCCGAGCGCGGTCATCGTTGCATCGAACGAGAGCCCCTCGTTGCAGCCCACGTTCTCTTGCAGGGGAAGGTCTACGAAGTCGATCACATCGACGTCCAGGTGCACCGCGATGTGGTCGACGTCGCCGGCGAAGGTGTCGAGCGCCCGCTCGGCCGATCCTGCCGGATCGGCGGCGACCTCTTCCACAGGAGTCCGGCGGATCCCGTGCGCCGCGATCCGCTCACGTTCGTGGTCGTGTCCTTGGTCGCCGTGGCCGAAGAGCCAGAGCTCCTCTGGCCGCAGTAGCGGCGTTCGGGCGAACGCCTTCGCCAAAGCGGGCTCGGCGAGGTCGGCCGCTGGCTCTTCTACGACCACTCGAGGAACCGGTCCCGCACCTGGTGCACGATGGACCTCTGCGGCAGCCAGGCGAAGATGCGCACGTACCGCATCCGTCAGGCGGCCGTTCGTGAGCGTTCGTGAAGACCCTTGTGGTGGTCGACTGGTTTGCCCGGTTCCGCTCCGAGAGCTAGCGTGCGATCGTTGCCGGCGAACGGAGGTCACGTGCGCGCCATGAAGGTCCTGGGAGCAACGTTCCTGGTCATCGCCTCGCTCGTGCTGGTCCCGGGTGCTGCCTTGGCCTTGCCCGCGTGCACGATCACCGGCACCAACGGGCCGGACAACCTGCACGGGACGTCGGGTCCCGATGTGATCTGCGGCAAAGGTGGGGCCGACTTCATCCTCGCGAGGGACGGCAACGACGTCGTGATTGGCGGGGGAGGCGTCGATCAGCTCTACGGCCGAACCGGCAACGACAGGATCTTCGGGGGCACCGCGGGTGATCGCATCTTCGGCGGCGACGGCAACGATCGCGCCTTCGGCGCTTCGGGTCGCGATGTCGTGATCGGACAGACGGGCAGAGATCGGGTCTTCGGCGGCGCGGGGAACGACGTCTGCGTGTCGGCGGTCGATGGGCGGTCAGGCGACCGCGTCGACGGCGGACCGGGCGTGGACACGGGATCCGGGGACGACGGGGACATCATCGATTCCATCGAGGACCTGGTCACGTTCCTCTGCTACGGCGGATAGAGCTCTCGAGGGCCAGAGGGCCGGGACAAGCCCCGGCCCTACATGCTCGGGGCAAGCCCCGGCCCTATATGCCTGGCGCTGTTACATCACTTCCATGATCTCGTGGATGGTGATGTTGGCTCCGCCGTCCAGGACGGGGCAGTCCTTGGACAGGGCCACCGCGTCGTCGAGCGATCCGGCCTTCAGGAGCGTGTAGCCCGACACGTTGACGGCTGGGCCGTCGACTGACGGCTCCGTCGCCGGCGATCGATCTTGGCCTGTCCGCTGGTCGGGTTGCCTGGGTCCTTCACCGCGGAGCCCAGCGCTCGTGAACCACGAGGTCCACGCGTCCATGACCTGCTTCTGCTCCGCCTCGGTCTCGGGCATGGATCCGCCCTGGTAGAGCAACAGATAGTCGCTCATCGGTCCCTCCCTCTCGTCGTGCGCGGCACCTCGTCAGCCGCGCTTCAACCCTATGACGAACGAAGGATGTCGGTTTTCGACATGGACTGGTCCCGGTGAGGCGGCACCGCCGAATCGTTCGCCGAACACGTATCCCCACCCTGGCTCGTAGCCGTCGCGCAACACTTGGCCGAGGTCGGCGCCCAGCGCCTCCCAGCCTCGATGTTCCAGGTCCACGCGCGTTCCACCATCCGCCGCTGCGGAGAACGTGACCTCGACCTCGGTGAACGGACGCTGCTCTCGGCTGGGGTTCCAGTCGAAGGCGACACGATCCGGTGGCTCCCAGACCAGCACGTGGCCCCAGGTGCATTCCTCCCCTGTGGAGAGCACCTCGATGATGTGGCCACCCTGGCGCTCCTCGAACACGAGGCGCTCGGTCTTCGCGTCGCCGCCGTCGTCGGCTGCGATGCCGTGCGTGTCCACGGGCCACCACGAGCCCATGCCGGTGGTGAACAACCTGAACGCTGCCTCTCGTTCGATCTCCACTGTGATACTTCGTCGAACCGGTTCGATCATGGCTTGCTCCTTCCTCGCGATGAAGGCGTCGCCGGTGTCGCTGCCGCGGTCGCGAATGCGGCGAGGGCGTCGTCCCAGAACCCTTCGACGTACCCGCGAAGCGCATCGAGACCCCCCGGGTCAACAGCGTAGAGACGGCGCCGGCCATCGGCTCGGTCGGTCACCAGGCCCGCGTCCTTGAGCACGCGAAGGTGCTGAGACACGGCCGGGCGGCTGACGGGCAGCTCCCCGGCCAGCTCCACGACCGCCCGCGGGCCGTGCCGGAGCATGTCGAACACGCGGCGCCGCGTTGGATCGCCGAGGGCGTCGAGCATTTCACCTCCGGTGACCTTCGGATCGCGTGCATCGACGGGTAAGTTACCACTTACCATTCAGAATGCAAAGGGAGCGTTGGGGGTGCCCCGGCCGCCTGTTCCGAATGGTGGAACTCTGTTCCAGATATCGGAACAGGCACCCGGGAGGAGGAAGCGGTCGGCGCTCGTACGATGTGGCATCAGTACGGACAGGAGAGGCAGATGCACGGGACGTCGACCAGCGCGACCACTCCGAGGAGTACATCGCCGAGCTCGAGCAGCCGCGCCGCGACCAGATGCGGAATGCTGCGGATACGGCTCCATGCACTACCGCTACGCCTCAGGTCGCGAGGCGACTGCGCCGATCATCGCGCTCGCCAACAACAAGCGTTCGATCTCCCTCTACTTCAACACCCAGGCACCCGATGGTGGCTACTTTGCGGAGTCCTACCGCGACCGACTCACCGGTGCGGACGTCGGCAAGGGCTGCGTACGGTTCACGAGGCTCGACAAGGTGGACGCAACGATCCTGCGAGAGATGGTCGAGTCTGCAGCGGCCTCGACGGTCAATCCGCGTTCCTGATCGCGGCGATCAGGGGTCGCGCCAAGCGGTAGGTCGCGTAGGCGAGCAGCACGAAACCCAGCGCCGCCTCGATCTGCTCCTGCGTGAAGCGAGTGCGCTTGGCCACCGGCTTCGCGATCGCGCGGCCCGCGGCACCCCGCCAGCCCGTCAATGCCGCCTCTCCGATGGTCACCATCCGTCCGTTCGAGCCCGAGTTCCCCATGGCTGTCCTTGCTTCCTTCATCTGCTGCCGTCGAGCGGCGCCTCGACGGTCACCGTGTGCAGGTCCTCACGGATCGCGTCCAGGCCGACCGCGTCGCGTCCTCGGGTGCCGCCAGCTCAGCGAGTCTCCCCGACCTTCCATCAGCCGCGCGATGCGACCCAGCTCAGTCCGGATGCGCTCCTCCAGATCGGCAGCCGCGCTCGGGTCTGCAGGCGCGTCGGCGATCAGCGTCATGAAGGTCCCATCCTGCGCGTCGGGCGCGACCAGGACCAGGGCACGACCGCCTCGCCAGTCCTGCGCCAGGTCGTCGACCAGGCTCGAGCCCTTCGACCTTCGCGATGTGATCGAACACCACCTCCGGCGGTGCGTCCGCAGGCACGGTCACCTCCACCTGCGCGAGCGGGACCCCTTCGTCGGTCATCCGCCCACCTCGACCTTCCCGTCCCGGATGCCGCACGCGATAGGTCGGCTGCGGGGCCGTGGCCGGGCCTCGTTCGATCCGCCATCGGCCAGCCGGAAGCAACTCCCGTGCCACGGGCATACCACGGTGTTGCCTTCCAGCGTGCCCTTGTGCAGCGGCCCGCCACGGTGGGTGCACTCGTCATGCAGGGCGATGAGCTGCCCGCCTCGCTTGAGCACCATGACAGGGACGTCTCCAACATGGACCAGGGTCGGCGTGCCTTCCTGCAGATCGTCGGCGTCCATGACCGCCTGGTACTTCGTGGGCACCTTGTCGAAGGCGGTGACGTTGACGCCGACCCCTTCGCGGTAGACCAGATGTCCGCCAAGGGAGGCGGTGACCGACGCCACGCCCGCGCCCATCATGCCCAGGATGATGCCGAGCCCTCGGTGGCCGCGCCGGCGCGCCAGCCACGAAGCCCCGAAGATCGACGGTCGCGGTGGTGTTGCCGAGCGCGTGCGCCACCCCCACACGCCGCTGCCGCCGGTTGGCGATGTCGACCCATTCCGACCAGCCGGTGAGCGCGGTGGGACCCACCGACAGCACTCCCAGGCCGATGAGCTTCTGCGCGGCGGGGGCGGCGCGTTCGCCGCCGACGAGGTCGAGCAGCGACGCGCTGGTCCATGCCCCGATGGTGGCGTCGGTCAGGACGGGGTGCAGCGGGTGGCCCTGCCACGTGCCGCTGAGCAGATCCTTGACCGGCCCCGTTCCCAGTCGCTCGGCCAGCGGGGCGAGCCTGTTCGCTACCTCGTCGAGGCGTGGGCCAAACGCTCCACCATCGAGATGGGCAGATCACCGAGCGAGGTCATCATGCGGGCGCTCTACCCACCATCGGCAGCTCCGAACCGGACGTTCGCGAGGCATGACCTTGGCGCTTTCGGGGAAGGGAACGAGACAGCGCCGGCCGTCCCGCCGGCGGAGAGAGAGAGGAAGTCGATGCCGAAGAGGAAGAAGGTCACCAAGCCGGTCGTCAAGGCCGGGAAGAAGGTGCTCGCCACCGACACCGCGCAAGGCATCATCGGCGCCGTGGTCGACAAGGTGGAAGAGATCGCCGTCGACAAGGCCGATGACGCCGCCAAGGCGGTCAAGGGCAAAGCTGCGAAGGTAGCGAAGCCGCAAGCCGGCCGGAGCGAAGACGAAGCGCGCCAGCACCCGCCCGGCGAAGAAGAGCGCACGCCAAGAAGTCGAGCCCGCCAAGAAGAGCCGTGCCAAGAGGTCGACCGCGAAGCGGCACCGGCCAAGAAGAAGACGACCGCCAAGAGGTCGAGCGCGCAAGAAGACCGACGGCGAAGAGCGCCGCAAGAAGAAGCGCCGCCAAGAGGTCGACCGCCAAGCGGCGTTCCTGACGGGAGCGTTGGTAGGGTTCCGGGAGATGTCGTCCCCGGACCCCGTCAGCGACCCGCTGGGATACCAGCAGCATCTGCTCGGGTTCCTCGGCGATGACGACCCCGGCCGAGGTGCAGGCCGCCACCCCGGACGCGCTGCGGTCGCTGATCGCCGAGGCCGGCGAGGACCTCCGGTCCGCACCGGAACCCGGGGAATGGTCGGTGTTCGGCTGTCTCGCGCACGTGGTCGACGCCGAGCTGGTCATGAGCTGCGCGGTATCGATGGGTGATCGCGCACGACGAGCCGCCGCTGCTCGGCTACGACCAGGATCTGTGGGTCGACCGGCTGCACTCCGCCGAACGATGGCGCCGCCGAGAGCACCGACGATCTGCTCGCGCTCTTCGTGCCGCTGCGTGAGTCCAACGTCGCGTTGTGGAAGCGCACGCCCCCCGAGCATCGTGCGCGGGTGGGCATGCACGCCGAACGGGGGCCGGAGAGCTACGACCTGGCGTTCAAGATGATCGCGGGCCACGACCGGTTCCACCTGGCGCAGGCCCAACGAGCACTCGACGCCGTCGGCGGCTGACGGGTATGACCGAGCCCGCGATCGTCGTCGAGGGCCTCGTCAAACGATTCGACGACGTCGTCGCTCTCGACGGTGTCGATCTGGAAGTTGCGCGAGGGGACCGTGTTCGGCCTGCTGGGGCCCAACGGCGCCGGCAAGACCACCGCCGTCCGGGTGCTGGCCACCGTGCTGCAGCCCGACGCCGGGCGCGCCAAGGTGCTGGGCCACGACGTCGTGAAGGAACCCGACGCCGTGCGTCGGCGCATCGGCATGGCGGGTCAGTTCGCGGCCGTCGACCCCAACCTGACCGGCAGGGAGAACCTGCAGATGGTGGGCGTGCTGGGGCAGCTTCCTCGACCGGCCATCGCGCCCCGCGCCGACGAGCTGCTCGGTCGGTTCGAGCTGCAGGACGCCGCCGAGCGGCCGGCCCGAACGTACTCGGGCGGCATGCGGCGCCGCTTGGACATCGCGGCGTCGCTGGTGCCCCGGCCGCCGGTGTTGTTCCTGGACGAGCCCACGACGGGCCTGGACCTGACCAGTCGCAATGAGCTGTGGGACATGATCCGCGAGCTGGTCGCCGACGGCACCACCGTCCTGCTCACCACCCAGTACCTGGAGGAAGCCGATCAGCTCGCCGGGCGCATCGCGGTCGTGGACGGAGGCAAGATCATCGCCAGCGACACGCCGAGCGCATTGAAGTCGCAGCTCGGTGACACGGTCGTGGAGCTGGGCTTCGTCGACGAGGCCACCGCCGAGCGCGCCCTCGTGCTGCTCGGCGAGGGCATCCGAGGCACGGTCGAGCGCGAGGGAAGCTCGCTGCGCGTGTCGTCCGATCAAGGTCCGCACGTGCTGGTGGAGGTGCTGCGTCGCTTCGACGGCGACGACATCGAACCCGCCACCCTGGCGGTGCGCGAGCCCAGCCTGGACGACGTGTTCCTCACGCTGACGGGGCGTCATGCCGAGCCCGACGAGAGAGTGCTGCGTGAGCGCATCGTCCGTCGCCTCGCCCGCGCAGCTGGACACCGTCGCGCGACCGCCGCATCCCGTTCAGCGTGGTGCGCGATACCGCCGCGATCGCCAAGCGCAACCTGATCGCCTACCGGCGGGTTCCGCAGCTGCTGGTGTTCTCCACGATCCAGCCGGTGATCTTCGTGCTGATGTTCCGCTACGTGTTCGGTGGTGCGGTCGGAGAGAGCTTGCCGCCCGGCGTCACCTACGTCGACTACCTGATGCCGGGCATCTTCGTGCAGACGGTGACGTTCGGCGCCATCGCCACCGCGATCGGGCTGGCCGCGGACATGAAGACGGGTCTGATGGAGCGGTTCCACGCGCTGCCCATGGCGCGCTCGGCGGTGCTGACCGGCCGCACCTCGGCGGACGCCACCCGCAACGTCTTCGTCGTGATCTTGATGATGGTCGTCGGGATTCCTGGTGGGCTGGCGCATCCACACCGGCGTGCTCCCGACGATCGCCGCGGGCCTGATCGTGGTGCTGTTCGGGTTCTCGATGTCGTGGATCTTCGCGACGGTGGGGTTGGCGGTCGGCGATCCCGAGACCGCGCAGGCTGCTGCGTTCCCCGTCTTGGCGCCGCTTGATCTTCGCGTCCACGGCGTTCGTGCCCGCCGACACGATGCCGGGGTGGCTGCAGGTGTTCGCGAACCACCAACCGGTGTCGGCCACCGCGAACGCTGCGCGAGCGCTCACGCTGGGTGGCGAGACCGCGACCTACGTGCTGGCAGGCCCTGGCGTGGGACGTCGGGCTGCTGCTGGTGTTCGGGCCCATCGCCGTTCGGCTCTACCGCAAGGCGGTCTGAACGGTGGCGGCCGACGAAGCGGAGCGCGTCCGCGCGAAGGACCGAGCTGCCTGGCGGCGTTGGTTGTCGCGTCACCACCGGCGCGCAGGGCGGGCTGTGGCTGGTGATCCACAAGAAAGGCAGCCGTTCGGGCTCGCTCGAACTATCAGGACGCGGTGCTGGAAGCGCTCTGCTTCGGGTGGATCGATTCCAAGGCCAACTCGTTGGACGAGGAGACCTACCTGCTCTGGATGGCGCCTCGCAGGCCCACGAGCGGGTGGTCCGCCATCAACAAGGAGCGCGTCGCGACGCTGGTCGAAGCGGGCGCGATGGCACCGCCGGGACTCGCGGCGATCGAGACGGCGAAGGCGAACGGTGCGTGGGACGCGCTGAACGACAGCGACGCGCTGCTCGTGCCCGACGACCTCGAAGCGGCGTTCACTTCGCAACCGCCCGAGGCGCGAACGAACTGGGACGGGTTTCCTCCCGGCGTCCGCAAGCAGATCCTGGAATGGATCAACTCGGCCAAGCGAGCTCCGACACGAGCCAAGAGGGTGGACGAGACCGCCCGCTCGGCGTCGAAGAACATCCGCGCGAAACAGTGACGCAGGTACGGGCGCGTACCATCGCTGTCCGTGAAGGACCGGGCTGATTCCCTCGCTCGACCACTGTTGTTCTTCGCGCTGCTCGCGCTGCTGGCCCTGACGCTGGTGGCGGCGAGCGGAGTCGTCGTGGTGGGGCGGCTCGCAACCGATCAAGCCTTGGCGGAAGCGCGGCAGCTCACCGAGGTGTCGTCGCGTGTGGTGGAGAGCCGCCTGAGCGACGCCTTCCTCTCCGGGGATGCCGAGAGCCTTGCCGAGGTGGACAGCGTCGTGGTGAGCGCGGTGAAGCGCGACCCCGTCGTACGCGTCAAGGTCTGGACCGAGACGGCCAGATCGTGTATTCGGACGTGCCCGAGCTGATCGGGGCTCGGTATCCGCTGGGAGCCGAAGACGCCGAGGTCCTGGATCACGGTGGCGTCGAGGCCGAGATCTCGGACCTGAGCGCCCCGGAGAACCGGTTCGAGTCGCAGTTCGGCGAGCTTCTCGAGGTCTACACGCAGATCGAGACTCCCGAAGGCACCCCGTTGCTGTTCGAGACGTATCAGCTGGCATCCAGCATCGCCGACCGTCGTCGTGAGCTGCTCGCGACGTTCGTGCCGGTGCTGGTGGCGACCCTGATCGCTCTGGCCGTGCTCATGGTGCCGATCGCGTGGGTCTTGGGGCGTCGTGTGCGTGCACAGCAGCGAGAGCGTGAGCGGCTGATGCAGCAGATGCTCGACGCGTCGGACCGGGAGCGCAGGCGGATCGCCGGCGAGGTGCACGATGGCCCCGTGCAAGAGCTCGCGGGCCTCTCGATGCGCTTGTCGGCATCCGCCGAGCAGATCGACGATCCAGCGGCCAGTGCCGTGGTGCACGACTCGGCGTCGGCGGTCCGCGGCAGCATTCGCACGCTCCGATCGGCCATCGTCGGCATCTATCCGCCGAACCTGCAGCAGGCGGGCCTCGCCGCGTCGCTCTCGGACCTGGTGGCTCGGTTGGAACCCTTCGGGATCGAGGGAACGCTCGACCTTGACGACGTGGGCGGCTTCGGCGCCGATGTCGACGCGGTGATTTATCGTGCCTGTCAGGAAGCGCTACGCAACGTCGAAGAGCATGCCGATGCTCGGCACGCCGCCGTTTCGGTCCGCCGCGACGGCGATCGAGCGATCCTGGACGTGGTCGACGACGGCCGGGGCATCACGGAGAGTGAACGAGGGGCGGCGCGCGAAGCAGGGCACCTGGGTCTGCAGATGATGGCCGACCTGGCTCGCGATGCCGGCGCCACCCTCTCGATCGGCCCGGACGAAGGGAGCGGAACCAGGGTGCACATGGAGGTGCCGGTCCGTTGACCCCCGCACAGCCTGGTCCGATCCGGGTCGCCATCGCGGACGACCACAAGGTGGTGAGGGTGGGACTCGAGCAGCTGCTCACCACGTTCGATGGCGTCGAAACGGTCGGCGCGGCAGCGGGGGGCGCCGAGGCGGTCGAGCTGTGTCAGGCCGAGCACCCCGACGTGCTGTTGCTGGATCTCTCGATGCCGGATGTCGACGGCATCGATGTGACGCGCCGGCTCCGCGACGCAGGGGTGCCGACCCGGGTGGTGGTCTTCACGTCGTTCTCCGACCGAGAGCGGATCGTGCGGGCCCTCGACGCCGGCGCCGTCGGCTACATCTTGAAGGACGCCGAACCCTCCGAGATCATCTCGGCGATCCAGGCTGCGGCCCGGGGCGAGTCGCCGCTCGCGCCTCTGGCCGCCGCTGAGCTCCTGGCCGACCGACGCGACCATCCCGGACAGATCGACCTCACTCCGAGGGAACGAGAGGTGCTGGCGCTGGTCGTGGATGGCCTCGCCAACAAGCAGATCGCGCGCAGGATGGGCATCAGCGAGAAGACCGTCAAGGGCCACCTGACCAACCTGTTCCAGCGGATCGGGGTCGCGGACCGTACCCAGGCCGCACTGTGGGCCGAACGGAATAGGGTGTTCGAGGAGTAGGTCCCGGGACCGTCTCGGGACGGAAGTCCCGTTGGAACCAGGGCTGCCACGCTCCAAGATGTCGCGGTGCAACACTCCCTATTCCGACCCACGCGTGTCCTGGCGATCGCCCTCTGCCTCCTGGTGTTCTCCTTCGTGTGCTCGGCGCCGTTCGTCTCCGCCGGCGGCAAGGGGACGGGCTGGGAGTCATGCTCTGGAGGCAGTGGCGAATGGCGTCTGAGGGTGGATCGCCGTCAGGGAGGCCGGCTGCGCGTTCGTTTCGACATCGAGGACGATGACGGCGGGCAGGCTTGGCATGTCTTCCTGTCGAACAACGGCACCAGGATCTTCGCAGGCACGCGACGCGCGAACGACCAGGGGAGGGTGCACGTGACGAAGCTCACTGCCAATCGACGGGGCAGGGATCGGGTCGCGGCTTCCGGGGTCAACGGGGCCACCGGCGCGACCTGTGAAGGTTCCCTCCGGTACTGAGGACACCGACCAAGAGCCTTGGACTCCCCCCTCCCCCGCGAGGTCCCGGGACGGTCGTCCCGTTGTGACCCAGACCGAACGGGGTCCAGCCTTGTGGGAGACGACCGGGAAGGCCGGTCGGAACCCCGAGGAGGGATGCCAGATGATCAGCAAGCTCGTTCGACTCGGTCTGGTGGCTGCGATCGCGATGACGCTCGCAGGCGCAGCTCCGGCGTCGGCCAACGACGCCGACGTGATCAGGCAAGGGCGTTGCAGCGGCTCGGCCGACTGGAAGCTGAAGCTCTCGCCAGAGAACGGTCGCATCGAGGTCGAGTACGAGGTCGACTCCAACGTCAACGGCCAGACGTGGCGGGTGCAGCTCTACAAGAACGGCAACCGCTTCTTCCAGGGCAGCCGCAGGACCCACGGTCCGAGCGGGTCGTTCGAGCTTCGGGTCGTGACGTCCAACCCGGCCGGTTCGGACGCGCTCCGGGCCAGGGCGGTCAACACAGCCAGCGGTCAGGCCTGCGGCGGTCGAGCCACGTTCTGACACCGGCAGATCTCGCTCCACCTCGAGGGGGCCTGATGATCAGGCCCCCTCGTCGCGTCCCGCAACGTCGGGAGAAGGTTCACGGGTGGTGGGCGGGCGCTCACCGCTCCGCGATACTGCAATCGCGCATGGACCCCGAGCTCACCGACGAAGTCGCCGAGATCATCACGCCGCGCGATTCGGGACCGCCGGGAAGCCCCGGAGGCGACCAACGGATCATCCTGGGCAACACGGCGCAGAACGTCGTGGGTCTGGGCATCGGCGCCGTCGCCACCTTCGCGGCCCAGGCCCTGATGACGAACCGCCTCGGTGACGACTCCTTCAGCGTCGTCACCCTCACCACCCAGTTCGCGTTCATCGCTGCCGCGGCCACCCGGTTCGGCATGGACGTCGCGAACGTTCGCCTGGTCGCCATCCTGGTGGGTCGCGACGAGGCGGCCCGCTCACGGGGGCTCGTCCGGCGAGCGGTGGGGATCGCGGCGGCGGTCTCCCTCCCGTTCGCGGCGTCGGTTTGGTTCGCGTCGGGCTGGCTGGCCGACGCGTTCAGCGGCCTGCCCGCGCAGGCGGAGCCCGCGTTCCGCGCGGCGGCCGCCACGATCCCGTTCGCGGCGCTGGCGTTCACCTACATGGGGGCGACGCGCGGTCTCAAGATCATGCGCTACACGCTGTTCTCGCAATGGATCGGGCAACCCATCGGCTGGATCGTCTTCACCCTGGTGTTCTGGGCGGTGGCGGCTTCGACGGCGTCTGTCGCGTCATGGGCGTTCGGCTGCCTCGTGGGCACTGGCCGCCGCCATCGCGGTCTGGGGCTGGGAGAAGGAGAAGCGCCGGTTCACCGGCGCCATGGATCGACTCCGGCGGACGGGATCACCGAGGAGCGCACCGGCGCGCTCGTGCGTTTCGGCGCCCTGCGCGCGCCGGCCACCCTGTTCTCCCAGCTCATCTTCTGGGCGGATTTCTTCGTGGCGTCAGCGTTGTTCAGTCCACTGGGCCGTCAGGGATCGGCCGAGGTCGGCATCTACGGCGGCGTGCTTCGCGCGGGGCAGTCCCTTTTCCTGTTCCTGACCAGCGTCTCGCTCACGTTCAGCCCGTTCGTGGCCGACCTGCACCATCGGGGCGAGCACGAACAGCTGGACGGCCTCTACAAGCAGGTCACACGGTGGACCCTGGCGGCCACGATCCCGGTCCTGCTGGTCCTGGCCGTGCTGCCGGCGCAGGTGCTCCGGGTGTTCGGACCGAGCTTCGTGGCGGGGGCCGGGGAGCTTCGCATCCTGATCGTCGGCATGATCGTGCCGGTCATGGTGGGCACGGTGGGTTTCATCCTCATCATGGCCGGGCGCACCGGGTGGGACCTGATGGTCTACGTGGGCGGATTCGCCATCGACGTTGGCCTGGCGCTCGCGCTCGCCCGTCCGGAGGTCCTGGGCATCAGAGGGGCGGCGATCGCGCAGGCCGCCACGCTGACGATCAGCGCCCTCGCCCGGTTGTTCCTGGTGCGCCGGTTCCTGCGGATCTGGCCGTTCGACGGCTGGTACCTGCGGTTACTCATGCCGACCGTGGTGGGTGGGGCGGCCATGTACGCCGCGCACATGGTCGTGCCGGACGCGAGGTGGCTCGTCAACCTGGTGTTGGCCGCGGCGATCGGTACGGCGGTCTACGTAGTGCCTCTTGCTCGCGTTCGGACTGCAGCCCAACGAACGTGCCTCGATCGTGCGCGATCGCGCGGAAGCTGGTCGGGACGCCGCCTAGGCAGGCCGGTTGGGCTCAGGGCCTCGCCGGCCGCCGGCTGGGGAGGACGTTCGGAGCTCGACCAGGCGCCGACCGGTGCCGGAGGGACCTCCGGATGACCGAGACGGCGTCCGCCGGCGAGGTGGTAGGTCTCGCCGGGCGTCGAGCTCCGCGGCCATCCGGCGCTCGAGCCCTCGTCCGCGCGACCGAGTGGTCACGGCGGTCCAGGCGAGCACGGCGGCGGCCACGAGTGCCGATCAGGATCCAGGGACCGGCAGGACTTCCGGGCGACATGATGGTGTGGCCGAACAGGATGATCTCGCGCGCATCCACCGTGCGCGCTCTCGACCACCGCATCCACGGCGACGACGGAAGCCCCGTCGCGACCGCGACCATGAGCAGTCCTACCAAGGCCGAGGCCTCCTTCTGGGGGGAAGAGCAGAAGACTCGGCGCCTAGGCTATGCCCGGGGTCTGACGCATTGCGATACGTCGGATGCACGAGGCCAGGTGGCCCTCAACGAGCCGATCACGCGCTATCCCCAGCGCTGACCCAGGATGGCGGCCAGCAGGGCAACGGCGCCGGTCTTGTCGAGCGGCTCGTTGCCGTTGCCGCACTTCGGCGACTGCACGCACGAGGGGCACCCGAGGCTGCACGGACACTGGCGGATCGCCTCCAGCGTGGCCCGGAGCCACCGCTCGGCATCACGCGCGCCGCGCTCGGTGATGCCGGCGCCTCCCGGATAGCCGTCGTAGATGAAGATCGTCGTGAGCCCGGTATCGGGATGCAGAGGCGTGGACACGCCCCCGATGTCCCACCGGTCGCAGGTGGCCACTAGTGGCAACAGGCCGATCGCGGCATGCTCGGCGGCGTGGATCGCGCCGGGCACGTCGCGGGGGCCCACGCCGGCACGGTCGAGCACCTCGCCCGGGATCGTCCACCAGACGGCCTTGGTCTCCAGCTGCGACCGGAGGGAGCGGCAGCGGCACCTCGTCCAGGATCTCGCCGCCGGCCACCGACCTGCGGACGTAGCTGGTGACCTGGTTCGTCACGCGCACGTCGCCGAAGCACTGGTCGACGCGACCGACCGTCGACCGCGCGACGATGTCCCCCACCTCGATGTCGGTGATGTCGCGGGCCTGCGTGTAGTAGTCGGGGTTGGCCTGCGTGACGACGGCGACGCGCTGCACCAGGTCGAGCTCGGCCACCAGGTACTGCTCGCCCATGTGCAGGTAGACGGCTCCGGGGTGCAGCGTCGCGTACGCGCGGTGCTCGTCCGCCGTTCCCAGCAGCTCGCCGGTCTCGGCGATCACGATCGAATAGACGTGCCCTCCGCCCGCGCGGACGTCGACCGTGCGATGGGGTGCCTCCTTGCCGCGATCGTGCCAGGCCTCGCGTCGAGCCACCAGCTCCCCGCGCTCGGTCATGCGGTCCACGGCTGCGCCCACGTCTGCGGGCTCGCCGAAGAACCCGAGCTCGGGTTCGCGGAGCGGGAGTTCCCGGGCGGCGCACCGCAGATGCGGCTCCAGGACGTACGGGTTCGTGGGGTCGATCACCGCGGCTTCGGCGGGACGTTCGAACAGGTCGGTGGGGTGGTGCACGAGGTACTGGTCCAGCGGATCGTCCTGGGCAACCAGGATCGCGAGCGCGTCGGTGTCCCGGCGACCGGCTCGCCCCACCTGCTGCCACATGGAGGCGCGGGTGCCCGGGTAGCCGGTGAGGACGGCGGCGTCGAGCGAGCCGATGTCGATGCCCAGCTCCAACGCACTGGTGGATGCGATCGCCAGCAGCTCGCCGTCGGCCAGCTCGCGCTCGATGCGACGCCGGTCCTCGGCGAGGTAGCCGGCCCGGTAGCTCTTGATGCGCTGCCCGCGTCGCCGGCTCGGCCACCTCTCGGCGGGCGAACTCGGCGAGCAGCTCGGCGGCTCGCCGGGACCGCGTGAACCCGATCGTGCGGACCCCGTCGTCGGCGAGCCTGCCCATCAGCCACGAGGCCTCGCTCAGCGCGCTGCGCCGTTGCCCCGTGTCCTCGTCCACGATCGGCGGGTTCCACAGGGCGAAGAGCTTCTCGCCGCGAGGCGACGCGTCGTCCACGATCACCTCGAAGCTGCGTCCGGTGAGCCGCGTCGCGAGCTCGCCGGGATTGCCGACGGTGGCGCTGGCCAGGCACCACCGCGGGGACCCGCCGTAGTGCGCGATCAGACGCTGCAACCGGCGCAGCACCATCGAGACGTGCGAGCCGAACACGCCTCGACACACGTGCGCCTCGTCCACCACCACGATGGACAGCCGGAACAGGAAGTCCGCCCACCGCGCATGATCGGGGAGCAGGGACAGGTGCAGCATGTCGGGGTTGGTCATGACCAGGTTCGCGTTCTTGCGGATCAGCGGGCGCTCGGCTCTCGGTGTGTCGCCGTCGTAGACGGCGGCCTTCACCTGGGGGATCTTCAGGCGCGCACGGCGCGCAGCTGGTCGCGTGCGAGCGCCTTCGTGGGGTAGAGGTACAGCGCCGTCGCCTTCGGCCTGGGTCAATGCCGTCTCGGCGAACGCCGCGTTGTACACCAGCGTCTTGCCGCTGGCCGTTCCCGTGGCCACGATGACGTCGCGACCCTCGCGAAGCGCCGCGAGGCCGTCCACCTGGTGCGCGTACAACCCGCGGACGCCCTGCAACCCCAGCCGCGACACCAAGAGCTCGGGCAGGTCGCCGGGGAACGGCTCCACCGCGGGCCGCCGCGCCGGCAACTCCTGCACGTGCACCAATGACGGCGCCACGTCCGGATCCCGGGTCAGTTGCTGCAGGAACGCGCGAGGATCCACGCGCGCAAGCCTTTCATGCGGGCCGCCGCTCGACGCTACTGCCCAGCTCGTCGTAGGAGGTTCTGAACCCGTCCCGGAACAACCCTCGAAGCGCGCCCCGGCCACGCACCAGCACCCAGGTCCCCAGCAGCAGGTAGACGATGCCGACGCCGATCCGCTCGAGGGCGTGGAGCGACTCGGGCACGATCGCGCCCAGCAGGAACTGGACCCAGAACAACGAGAAGAGGAACACGGCCTCGCGCAGCGTCATCGAGAGGTTCGAGAGCACCGCGACGGCGAAGAACGACTGCGCCGCCGTCAGGAACAGCTCCTCACGCTGCACCGCATCCAGCGGCAACCCGTGGAAGCCGCCCGCCGCGATCGCGAACACGATCGGCAGCGTGCCCACCAGCAGCGTCCATTGGTTGACCTTGGAGCTGACCAGGGTGCCCAGACCCGCGCTGGTGTTGAGGCGCCACGCGTACAACCCGGCGACGAGCAGCTCCGGCGCCTCGGATGCGAGCGGGGCGATCCACTGCACCAGCAGGAACTCGCTAACCCCCAACGCCTCGCCGCTGGCGACCAGGGCCTCGGCGAAGCGTTCGGCCACCAACAGGATCACGACGGCGGCGAACACCGCGATGGAGATGACCGTGGTGCGTCGTCCCACCGTCGAGAAGGTGCCCACGTAGGCCGCGGGCCCGACCAGGTGCGGCTCTTCAGCCGGCGCGCGCGAGACGCGGAGCGTGTAAAGCACGAAGATCATCACCAAGATCGCGGAGTCGAACAACGTCACCGAGTCCTTCAAAGGCAACGTCAGCGAATAGATCGTGGCGACGGCCAGGAACGCGATCTCGATCGAGTTCCGGCGTTCCAACCGGACGCCCTCCCATTTGCCCGACGTAGGCAGCATGCCCTTGCTTCGCAGCCGGATGAATGCGATGAACACCACCATGGTCCACCCGATGCCGATCAGCAGCCGATTGGCGCCGGTCATGTTGGCCAGGGCCAGCGAGCAGGGCGATTCGGTGCCCCCGTCGATCGGCAGGCACGCCTCACCCGTCTGCGCGAACGACTGGCCTCCCTTGTACGCGAAGACGAAGTCCACCGCGTACTCGGGCAGCACGGCGATGAGGGCCAAGATCGCGATCGCGAGGCCGGCGGAGATGTCCAGCTGTGCCACCTCCGCCCCCCACGACAGCAGGAACGCGGACCCGACGATGGCCAGGCCGAAGATCAACCCCTCCAGCGGGTGGGGGATGTCGGGATGGGTGAACCGCACCACCAGACCGGGCATCGTGATCAGGAGCGCGGCCAGGATCTGCACGCGCGAACTGGTCGGATGCACGTCGACGAGTTCGCCCTTCGGTGTCGCCACGAGTCCCCTTCGCCGTTCAGCCTCTTCGCCTCGGGCAGAAGGTCTCGTCCCCGCGGATGCGGTGAGGCGCCGGACCGCGGTGTCGCGATCGTGATGACGACGTCCTGCTGTTGCGGACTACTCCCCTTCGTGCTGGGCGAGCCTATCAAGGTCTCCAGCGGAGGCAGGGCGGCGAGCTATTCGCCCGGCGGTGGGGCTGGGTGGGATGTTCTTCTTCAGCAGCATGGCGTCCTTTGCGGCGTCGGTGAAGATCGCCCGCGCCCGAGCCATGTCGAGCGACACGACCGACATGGACCCCGCCGTGCCGGACCCACCGGGCAACACCACGTTCTGGACGTTCTTGACGGGGATGCTTCGATGCGGTGAACGCCAGCGGCATGATCTCGCCCAACGACATCGTGGTCTCGATGTTCCGCATGCCCGCCCCCAGCCATTCGACCAGCGAGCTCGGATCCGAGCGGAAGGCTCTCTGGAAGTTGGCGAGCGCGGCCAGGAAGAGCCGGCCGCCGTTCTCCTGACGGGCGAAATCACCCATCTGCAGATCGTGGCGAGTGCGCGCGAACGCGAGCGCGTCCCTGCCCGAGAGGTCCTGGACACCCGGCTGGAAGTCGGCCCGCGCGTACGAGTCGCTCATGGCGAACGGGACGTTCATCGTGAGGCCGCCCACCGAGTCGATCATGTCGGTGAAGCCCCAGAAGGTGGTGATGGCCCAGTAGTCGATCTGCACATGCGCGAGGTTCTCGACGGTCTGCACCATCAGCGCTGGGCCACCGTAGAACAGCGACGAGTTGATCTTGCCGCTACCGCGGCCGGGGATCGGCACGTACGAGTCGCGGGGGATGCCCGACCATGACGGACCGTTTCTTGGCCGGGTTCACGAACACCAGGTGGATCGAGTCGGCGAGCGAATGCATCACGTCGTCGCCGGGGCGAGCGCCGCTGCCGACCATGAGCAGCACGATGGGCTTGGAGCCGGCGAGTGAAGGGAGTGAAGCCCGCGTGCGCCTTGCCCACGGCCAGCCCCACGCCTTGGGCTCTGGCCGTCACCGGACCGCTCAGACCACCGAGGGCGGAACCGGCCGTCCACGCGAACAGCGCCAAGACCGCGAACACCGCCGCGCGCCTCACGAGGGACGACTCCGACGCGTTCGGGGTCGCCGATACCGGACCCGGTCCTCGCGCTGCGGCCTCGGTCCTTGTCGGAGCGGGACGACCGAGAAGCTCACGATCGTCCATTCGCCGTCGATCTTCTGCAGCACGAACTGGCCTTTGCTCAGGAACACGTGCGAGCCGCTGTTGCCGTCGCCGTTGGCCTGGAAGTTGGCGATGCCCACGACCGAGGCCGGCTATCCGCTCGGATCCAGCAGAACCTTGGTCCGCAGGACCGAGGGCATCGGCTCGATGGTCTCGTAGTCGAATCCCGCCTCGCTGCCCGCCGTCATGATCTCCAGCTGCGTGCCGGCCTCGTGCACGGCCTGCTTGGTGAAGCCGGCGAAGACCTCGTCGTAGGCCGCGTCCTGCCAGTTGGCCGGATCCAGGAACGCGGCGGTGAAGTAGGTGTCCGAGAGCTTCGGCTGCGGCGCCCGCTGCGGGCTCGGCAGAAGCCAGGGCGCCTTCTTCTCGGCGGCCTGGTTCCTGCGCGGGCGTGCGCTCGGGGACCTCGGGGTTGGGGTTGCGGGCCGAGGTGATCACGACCGGCGTCGGAGGCCTCGAAGGAGAATTCGGGCACGTCCGGGGCGTCGCCGCCTACTCCGAGGCTGCTCAGCGGGCCGTTGGACCCCCCGCCGATCGCGACAACCAAGCCCACGACGAAGGCGACCACCACGACACCGCCGATGATCAGCGGGGCTTTGCGGGGGGACTTGGATGCGTGTCGGCCTTGTTCTGCCAAAGCGCTGCGAGACTACCGGGGGTTGAACGCCCCGCCAATCACCTGGGCATGTTGGTTCCATGAAGCTCCGGCATGGGAAGATGCCTGCCGACAGAACCCAGACAGCTCCGATGGTGTGCCGGGAAGACTGGTCGGCGGAAAGTTGACGCATGGCCACGCCCGTCACCGGCCCGGACGCGAACGGTCGTAGCCGCGACCTGGAGAGGGCGACCGTGGCGTCGGTCATCACGATCGCATGGGATTGCGTCCTGGGTGTGCTGGCGATCGCGACCTCGATCGTCACGGGGAGCGTGGCGCTGGCGGCCTTCGGGCTCGATGCGGCGATCGACGGGGCGGCCTCCGTGCTACTCGTCCGACGGTTCCGGGCCGAGCGCCGCCATGCCCACCTGGGGGACCGCCACGAGCGCCAGGCGCTCGTCATGGTCGGGATCGGTCTCCTCGCGTTCGGTTGCTTGATCGCGGCCGGCGCGATCCATGCCCTGGTCACGCACCGCTCGTCGCAGGTGTCCGGGTTCGCGCTGGGCCAGGCCGTGGCGTCGGTGCTCTTCCTGCCCGTGCTCGCGATCTGGAAGCGCCGGCTGGCGAACCGGCTCGGGAGCCGTGCCCTTCGCGGCGACTCGATCCTGACGGCGGCCGGCGCGGTGCTGGCCTTCCTCGCCTTCATGGGATTGGTTCTCGAGCGGACGCTCGGCTGGTGGTGGGCCGATCCGGTCGCCGCTTTGTTGATCACCGGGTTCCTGGTCTGGGAGGGGCGGCGGGCGGTGTCGGAGTGGTACTCGACCCGCGCCGAGTTCGGCTGAGACCGCGCCGTATCTGTGCAGGTCAGCCCCTCGGCCGTTCCCTATACTGCACGGGTTCCCGGCCCGGCTGGGGACGGAGAGACCCCAACCTGACCGTAGGAGGTTCCATGCACGGCGTGCTTGCCCAGGAGGGCGGACCGCTTGACGTCGTCTTCAAGCCGTCCGATACCACCGCCCTGTGGGTGATCCTCGGCATCTCACTGGTCGCGTTGGTGTTCGCGTACTACCTGGTTCGCGCCGTGCTGGCGGCCCCCGAGGGCACCGAGCGCATGAAGGAGATCGCCAAGGCGATCCAGGAGGGCGCCTCCGCCTACCTGTGCCGGCAGTTCCGAACGTTGAGCATCTTCGTCGTCATCATCGGCGTCGCGCTGTTCTTCATCCTGCCGGTCTCCGAGGATGCCGTGCACTCCGGGTTCTCGATCAGGTTCGGTCGTTCGATCGCGTTCATCCTGGGCGCCGGCTTCTCCGCGGTCACGGGGTACGTCGGCATGTGGCTGGCGGTCCGCGCCAACGTCCGCACCGCCAACGCCGCGCGCGAATCCGGGCTTGCGCGAGGCGGTGAAGATCGCATTCCGCGCCGGAGGCGTGGCCGGCATGTTCACGGTGGGTCTGGGCCTGTTCGGCGCCACCGCGATCCTGATCCTGTACAAGGAAGACGCCACCGGCGTGCTGGTGGGGTTCGGGTTCGGCGGCGCGCTGCTGGCCATGTTCATGCGGGTCGGCGGCGGCATCTTCACCAAGGCGGCCGACGTGGGCGCCGACCTGGTGGGCAAGGTCGAGCAGGGCATCCCCGAGGACGACCCGCGCAACGCGGCGACCATCGCCGACAACGTGGGCGACAACGTGGGCGACTGCGCCGGCATGGCCGCGGACCTGTTCGAGTCCAGCGAGGTCACGTTGATCGCGTCGCTGATCCTGGGTGCGGCGGCGTTCGCGGACTCGGAGCAGGGCGCGATCGCCGGGGTCATGTTCCCGTTGTTCATCCGCGCCGTCGGCGTCATCACCTCGATCATCGGCATCCTGATGGTGACGCCGCGGACCGAGACCGAATCCGGCATGAAGGCGATCAACCGCGGGTTCTTCGCGTCGGCGTTCATCTCTGCCGCCGCGGCGTTCGTGATCTCCGGGCATGTACCTGGACAGCTACAAGCCCGCCGTCGCCGTCTCGATCGGCCTGGTGCTGGCGGCCGTGATCCAGGTGATCACGCAGTACTTCACCGACACGAAGTTCAAGCCAGTGCAGGAGATCGCGGAATCGACGGTCACGGGCCCGGCCACCACCATCCTGTCGGGGTTCTCGGTGGGGCTCGAATCGACGGTCTACTCCGCGCTCATCCTGGCGGGGGCCATCGTCTCGTCGTACTACCTGGGCGGCGACCACCGCCGAGCGGCTGTACTTCATCGCCCTGACCGGCATGGGCATGCTCACCACGGTGGGCGTGGTGGTGTCGATGGACACCTACGGCCCGATCTCGGACAACGCCCAGGGCATCGCCGAGATGTCGGGAGAGTTCGAAGGCAGGCCCGCCGAGATCCTGGGCGGGCTCGACGCCGTGGGCAACTCCACCAAGGCCATCACCAAGGGCATGGCGATCGCGACCGCGGTCCTGGCGGCGACCTCGCTCTTCGGCTCCTTCGAGGAGGCGCTTGCGCAGCGCCGGGCTCATCTTCGAAGGCATCCGCATCGACGAACCCGACGTCCTGGTCGGCTTGCTCGATCGGCGGCGCGGTGCCCTTCCTGTTCTGCTCGTTGGCGATCCGCGCGGTCGGGCGGGCGGCGGGCCAGGTCGTGCAGGAGGTCCGCAAGCAGTTCCGCGACCACCCCGGGATCATGGACTACTCCGAGAAGCCGGACTACGGCGCGGTGGTGGACATCTGCACCAAGACCTCGCTGCAGGAGCTGCTCACGCCCGGCCTGCTGGCGGTGCTCTCCCCGATCTTCGCCGGCTTCTTCCTGAAGGGCGAAGCGCTGGGCGGGTTCCTGGCCGGCGCGATCCTGACCGGTCAGCTGCTGGCGGTCATGCTCTCCAACGCCGGCGGCGCCTGGGACAACGCCAAGAAGTACATCGAAGAGGGCAACTACGGCGGCAAGGGGAGCGAGAGCCACAAGGCGGCCGTCATCGGCGACACGGTCGGTGACCCCTTCAAGGACACCGCGGGCCCGGCGATCAACCCGTTGATCAAGGTCATGAACCTGGTCGCCCTGCTGATCGCGCCGCTGGTCGTCTCCCACGCCGACGACACCGCGTCTGCGTGTCGCGATCTGCCTGGTGGTCGCCGTGGTGCTGGGGGTGGCCATCTACATCTCCAAGTCGCGGGAGTCCGAGCTCGCGCGAGGACATCGCGGCGGCCAAGCGCTCCGAAGGCCGTCGAGTGTAGAGGCCGGCGACGAGGCAGGAAGGATCCGGCATGGGCGCGGTACGTCGCTGGCTCGACCGTCTGACCGAGAGCGACGAAGCGCGCCTCGCGACCGAGATCCACGACTGGGCGTGCGCGATCCCCGGCACGGTCCCGATCGCAGGAGGCCCCGACCCGCGAGAACGTCAAGATCGCCGGCGTGATCCGGCGCATCACGGTGCTGCCGGTGGGCGGTCACGAGTCGCTCGAGGCGCATCATCACCGACGGCACCGGCGAGGCCGTCGTGGTGTTCATGGGTCGCCGAGGGATGAGCGGCTTCTCGCTGGGAACCAAGGTCGTCGTTGAAGGAGTGCTCGGCGAGCAGCGCGGCGAGCTCCGCATGATCAACCCCCGGCTCGAGTTCAGCGCCTGATGCCTGGGCCTCTGCGCCAACAACGCGTCAAGGTTGGCGTCGCTCGGCGTTAGGAAGCAGTCAAGACCCCTGGCGCGCAACGATGCCGGGGCTACGGTGTGCGGCATGGAGGAAGGGGCCCGCCGTGGCTGATGTGGTGTTCGTGGTGCTGGTGCTCGTGGGCTTCGGCCTGCTGATCGCGTTGGCTCGAGGGGTTGATCGGCTGTGATCGACACCGTCATCCCGCTCGTCATCGCCGTCGCGCTCGTCGCTCTACCTGGTGTTCGCGCTGGTGTTCCCGGAGCGGTTCTGAGGTGGCCGGCTGGGTGCAGCTCTTGGTGCTGGTGGCGATCCTGGTGGTCGCCTATCGTCCGCTGGGCGACTACATGGCGTGGGTGCTCGACTCGAAGCGGACCTTGCGCGGTGAGCGCTTGATCTACCGCGTCGCCGGCGTGAATCCTGATGTCGAGCAGCGATGGACTGCCTACGCGATCTCGGTGCTGGCGTTCTCCCTGCTCTCGGTCTTGCTGCTTTACGGCCTGCAGCGCGTCCAGGGGTCGCTGCCGCTCTCGTTGGGTTTCCCCGGCGTCAAAGCCGACCAGGCGTTCAACACGGCGGTCTCGTTCGTGTCGAACACCAACTGGCAGTCCTACGCCGGCGAGTCGACCATGGGCCACCTGGTCCAGATGGCCGGGCTTGGCCGTGCAGAACTTCGTCTCGGCCGCCGTCGGCATCGCGGTCGCCATGGCACTGATCCGCGGGTTCACACGCCGCGAGTCCGACACGATCGGCAACTTCTGGTCGGACCTGGTGCGCAGCACCGTGCGCATCCTGCTCCCGATCGCCGTCGTCGGCGCCGTGGTGTTGATCTCCCAAGGCGTCGTCCAGAACTTCAGCGAGGCCCAGACGGTGACCACGGTCCAGGGTGCCGACCAGTCGATCCCGGGCGGGCCGGTCGCCTCCCAAGAGGTCATCAAGGAGCTCGGCACCAACGGTGGTGGGTTCTACAACGCCAACTCGGCGCATCCGTTCGAGAACCCCAACCCGTTCACCAACCTGCTGGAGATGGCCTTGCTCCTGGTGATCCCGTTCGCGCTGACCGGCACGTTCGGGAAGCTCGTCGGCAACCGCAAGCAGGGCTACGTCCTGGCCGCGGTCATGGGCGTTGCTCTGGTTGGGCTCGGTGTTGCTGGTCGTGGCAGTTCGAGTCCCAGCCCAACCCGCAGGTCGAAGCGGTCGGCCGGGGCTGCGGTCACGGGCGGCAACATGGAGGGCAAGGAGGTGCGGTTCGGCATCCCGGCCAGCGGCGCCTTCGCCGCCTCGACGACCGGCACCTCGACCGGCGCGGTCAACTCCTCGCACGATTCGATGACGCCGTTCGGCGGCGGCACCGTGATGGTCAACATGATGCTGTCCGAGGTCTCACCCGGCGGAGTCGGCTCGGGGCTCTACGGCATCCTGGTGCTGGCCATCGTGTCGGTGTTCATCGCCGGGCTGATGGTCGGGCGCACGCCTGAGTACCTCGGCAAGAAGATCGAACCGCGCGAGATGAAGCTGGTCTCCATGTACATCCTGCTCGTGCCGGCGCTCGTGCTGTGCCTCACCGGCGCGGCGCTCGTCATGGAGTCGGCGGTCGGCATCGATCTTCAACCCGGGGACCGCACGGACTGTCCGAGGTGCTGTACGCGTTCACGTCGGGCGCCAACAACAACGGCAGCGCGTTCGGCGGCCTGTCGGCCAATACCCCCTTCTACAACACGGCGATCGGGTTGGCGATGCTGTTCGGCCGGTTCGCCTCGATCGTGCTGGTGCTGGGCATCGCGGGGTCCATGGCTCGCAAGAAGCACGTGCCCGAATCGTCGGGCACCTTCCCCACGACCTCGCCGTTGTTCGTGGGCCTGCTGACGGGCGTGATCCTGATCGTCACCGGCGCTCACGTACTTCCCGGCGCTGTCGCTGGGTCCGATCGTGGAAGGACTGTCCTAGATGTTCGACGTCGATCTGATGTGGCGTTCGCTGCCGGACGCGTTCCGCAAGCTCGATCCGCGCCTCATGTGGCGCAACCCCGTGATGTTCGTGGTGGAGATCGGCTCGGTCCTGACCACCCTGTTGTTCGTCCGCGATCCGTCGTTGTTCGCGGGCCTCATCGCGGTGTGGCTCTGGCTGACGGTGCTCTTCGCCAACCTCGCCGAGGCGGTGGCGGAAGGGCGGGGCAAGGCGCAGGCAGCCGCGTTGCGCGCCACCCGCACCGCAGACCATGGCCCGGCGTCTCCGGCCCGACGGCACCGAGGAGTCGGTGCCCGGCACCGATCTGCGACCCGGCGACCGAGTGGTCGTGGAAGCCGAACCAGGTGATCCCCGGCGACGGCGAGGTCGTCGAGGGCGTCGCCTCGGTCGACGAGTCTGCGATCACCGGGGAATCGGCTCCCGTCATCAGGGAATCGGGCGGCGACCGCAGCGCGGTCACCGGGCGGCACCAAGGTGCTGTCCGACCGCATCGTCGTCGAGATCACCTCGAAGCCGGGCGAGACCTTCATCGACCGCATGATCGCGTTGGTCGAGGGCGCCCAACGCCAGAAGACGCCGAACGAGGTCGCACTGAACATCTTGCTCGCGAGCCTCACGATCGTGTTCCTGCTGGCGACCGTCACCCTGCAGCCGCTGGCCATCTACTCCGGGGCCGCGCCAGGCCGTGATCGTGCTGGTCGCGCTGCTGGTCTGCCTCATCCCCACCACGATCGGCGCGCTGCTGTCGGCGATCGGCATCGCGGGCATGGACCGGCTGGTGCAGCGCAACGTGCTGGCGATGTCGGGCCGGGCCGTCGAAGCGGCCGGCGACGTCAACACGCTGCTGCTGGACAAGACCGGCACGATCACCTTGGGCAACCGGGAAGCCGCAGAGTTTCTGCCTGTCCCCGGGGTCACCGTGGAGCAGCTCGCCGACGCCGCGCAGATCACGAGCCTGGCCGACGAGACCCCCGAAGGCCGTTCGATCGTCGTGCTGGCGAAGGAGCGCTACGGGCTCCGCGCCCGCGACCTTCGGGGCGCCGAGTTCATCCCGTTCACCGCCCAGACCAGGATGAGCGGCGTCGACGTGGACGGTCGCCGGCTGCGCAAGGGGGCGGCCGACTCCGTGCGGGCGTGGGTCGAGGAGCAGGGCGGGGACGGTGTCCGAAGAGGTCGACACGATCGTGGCCGGGCATCGCGGTGCAGGGCGGCACTCCGCTCACGGTGGCCGAGAACGGCAGCGTCGCTGGGCGTGATCTACCTCAAGGACATCGTGAAGGAAGGCATGCGCCAGCGGTTCGACGAGCTTCGACGCATGGGCATCCGCACGCGTGATGATCACCGGCGACAACCCCCGCACCGCCGAGGCGATCGCCGAGGAGGCCGGCGTGGACGACTTCCTGGCCGAGGCGACGCCCGAGGACAAGATGGCGCTGATCCGCAGCGAGCAGGAAGGCGGCAAGCTCGTGGCCATGACAGGCGACGGCACGAACGACGCCCCCGCGCTCGCGCAAGCCGACGTCGGCGTCGCGATGAACACCGGCACGTCGCGCCGCCAAGGAAGCCGGCAACATGGTCGACCTGGACTCCAACCCCACGAAGCTCATCGAGATCGTGGGCATCGGCAAGCAGCTGCTGATCACGCGTGGGTCGCTGACGACGTTCTCCATCGCGAACGACGTGGCGAAGTACTTCGCGATCATCCCGGCGATGTTCGCGGCGGTCTATCCGGGGCTCGACCGGCTCAACGTGATGCAGCTGGGCAGTCCCAGCTCGGCGATCCTGTCCGCCGTCGATCTTCAACGCCCTGATCATCGTGGCGCTGATCCCACTGGCCTTGCGCGGGGTGCGGTACACGCCCAGCTCGGCGGCGTCGATGTTGCGGCGCAACCTCGGCATCTACGGCCTGGGCGGCGTGATCGCGCCGTTCATCGGCATCAAGGTGATCGACCTGGTGGTCAGTCTGGTGGTGACGTGACATGCGACGTTCGTTGATCGCGGCCCTGCGGATGCTCCTGGTCCTGACGGTGCTGCTCGGCATCGCCTATCCCGTGGCGATCACCGGGATCGGCCAGGGCCTGTTCGGCGCCCGCGCCGACGGCAGCCTCGGTCGAGGTCGGATGGAACCGTCGTCGGGTCCGAGCTGATCGGCCAGGCATTCGAAGGGCCGGAGTGGTTCACCGGCCGGCCCGACGCCTACGACCCGCCGCGAGCGCCCCCTCCAACCTCGGTCCGACCAACCCCGAGCTGGGCGCCGCGGTGCAGGAGCGCGCTCGCCGCCGATCACGGAGGCCGACGCACCCGAGGGTTCGCATCCCGGTCGACGCCGTCACCGGCGGCGGCAGCGGGATGGACCCGCACATCAGCCCCGCCTACGCCATGCTGCAGGCGCCCCGCGTCGCCGACGCGCGCGGGCTCGAGCTGGGCCAGGTCACCGCACTGATCGATGACCACACCGAGGGCCGGACCCTCGGGTTCATGGGTGAGGCGCGCGTGAACGTCCTGCTGCTCAACCTCGCCATCGAGGGGCTAGCCTCGCAGCCATGAAACGCGGCGAGCTCCGCATCTACGTCGGGTACGCGGCCGGGGTCGGCAAGACCTTCGCGATGCTCGGCGAGGGGCATCGCCGGCGAGACCGGGGCACCGATGTCGTCGTGGGGTTCGTCGAGACCCACGGGCGGCCGCTGACGGCCGAGGCGCTGGGCGACCTCGAGGTGGTGCCCAGGCGCTCGATCGAGTACCGGGGATCGGCGTTCGAGGAGATGGATGTCGACGCCATCGTGGCCCGGGCCCCCGAGGTCGCGTTGGTGGACGAGCTCGCCCACACGAACGTGCCGGGCTCACGCAACGAGAAGCGCTGGCAGGACGTGCACGAGATCCTGGATGCCGGCATCGACGTCATCTCCACGGTCAACATCCAGCACCTCGAGTCGCTGAACGACGTGGTCGAGCGCATCACGGGCGTCCTTCAGCGCGAGACGATCCCGGACGAGATCGTGCGGGCGGCCGATCAGCAAGAGCTGATCGACATGACGCCGTACGCGCTCCGCCGCCGCATGGCGCACGGCAACATCTACCCGCCCGAGAAGATCGACGCCGCGCTGGGCAACTACTTCCGCGAGGGCAACCTGGGTGCGCTGCGCGAGCTGGCCCTGCTGTGGATGGCGGACCGGGTCGACGAGTCCCTGCAGGACTACATGAAGGAACGCGGGATCGAGGGTCCGTGGGAGACGCGCGAGCGCATCTTGGTCGGGATCTCGGGACGTCCCGACGACGAGATGCTGATCCGTCGCGCCGCGCGCATGGCGGCGCGTCGAGGCGGTGACCTCATCGCGGTCAACGTGATCCCCGAGGACGGCCTGGCGGAGCCGGGCACGATCGAGGCGACCCGCGAGCTCGTGCGGTCGCTGGGTGGGACCTTCCGCGATGTGATCGGCCGAGGCGTGCCGGAAGCGCTGCTCGACGTCGCCCGCGCCGAGAACGTGACCCAGATCGTGATCGGCGCCAGCTCGCATTCGCGATGGCGGGAGTTCTTCCGAGGTTCGGTCGTGCATCGCATCATCCGCGATTCCGGGGCGATCGACGTGCACGTGATCAGCCAGGACACGCCGTCATCGGGCGAGAGCCTGGGCGCGCCGCCCACGCCGGGACTCAGCCTGAACCGGCGGGTCGCCGCGACGCTGGCCGGGAGCTGCCGGGCTCGTGCTGCTCACGATCGCCTTGACCGCCCTGAGGGAACAGCTGGGGCTTCACGAGCGTCATGCTGCTCTATCTCACGCTGGTCGTGGGCGTGGCCGCGGTCGGTGGGCTGTGGCCGGCGGTGGCCTCGGCCCTGGCTTCGGGGCTGCTGATCAACTGGTACTTCACGCCTCCGATCCACACGTGGACGATCGCCGAGGCCGAGAACGTCCTGGCGATCGTGGTGTTCGTCTTCGTGGCCTCCGTGGTCAGCGTGCTGGTCGATCGCGCCGCTCGCGCGCGAGCCGAAGCGCAGCGGGGCCGGGCCGAAGCCGAGGCGCTGGCGCGGCTCTCCGGCTGGCTCGCCGCCGAGGAGGACCCGCTTCCGACGCTGTTGGTGCAGCTGCGTGACACGTTCGGCTTGCAGGCCGTCTCGGTGCTCCGTCCCCACGAGCAGGGCTGGGTGCTGGAGGCGTCCGCCGGCTCGAACCCTCCGGCCGAGCCCGCCGAGCGGTTCCGATCTGATCGAGCTCAGCGACGGCGCCGTCCTGGTGCTGCGGGGCGATCGCCTGCCGGCAGAGTCGCGCCGGGTGCTGACTGCGCTTCGCCGCCCACATGGCGGTGGCGGTCCGCGCCAGCGATCTCAGCGAGGAAGCGGCCGAAGTGGCCGAGCTCGTCGAGGTCGACGAGCTGCGCACGGCGATCCTGCAAGCGGTCTCCCACGATCTGCGGACCCCACTCGCCTCGATCAAGGCGGCCGCCAGCAGCCTCCGCCAGGACGACGTCCCGTGGAGCGCCGACGAGACCGGCGAGTTCCTCGCCACGATCGAGGAGGAGACCGACCGGCTGAGCGTGATGGTGGGCAACCTCTTCGACATGAGCCGGATCCAGAGCGGCGCCCTGCATCTGGTCTGCGGCCGAGTCGGACTGGACGAGGTCGTGCCGCGCGCGCTCGCGAGCCTGCCCGACAACGGGCGGTCGATCGAGACCGACGTGCCCGAGAGCCTGCCTCGGGTCGACGTCGACGCGGCGCTGCTCGAGCGCGCGATCGCGAACGTCGCCGGCAACGCGGTGGCGTGGACGCCGCCGGGCAAGCCGGTCCGCATGATCGGCTCCGGCGTGTCCGGCAGGGTCGAGCTCCGCGTGGTCGACCGAGGGCCGGGCATCGCTCCATCCGACCGCGACCGCGTGTTCGAGCCGTTCCAGCGGCTCGGCGATCGCTCGACTGCCGATGGGGTCGGACTCGGACTGGCCGTGGCCAAGGGCTTCGTCGAGGCGATGGGAGGCGAGCTCGCGATCGAGGACACGCCGGGCGGCGGCCTCACGATGGTGATGTCGTTCGCGGAGGCGCCATGACCCGGGTGCTGGTGGTCGACGACGAGCCGCAGATCCTGCGGGGGCTGCGCACCAACCTGCGTGCCCGTGGGTACGAGGTCGAAACGGCGGCCGACGGCGAGACCGCGCTCGACCTGGCGGCCGGCCGCCTCCCCGACATCATGATCTTGGACCTCGGCCTGCCGGGCATCGACGGCATCGAGGTGATCCGTGGGATCCGGGCGTGGAGCGCGATGCCGATCATCGTGCTCTCGGCCCGCGAGCAGGAACCCGAGAAGGTCGAAGGCCCTCGACGTGGGCGCGGACGACTACGTCACGAAGCCGTTCGGCATGGACGAGCTGCTCGCGCGGCTGCGCGCCGCGGAACGGCGGAGCGCGCCCACCTCCGACCAGCCGTCGATCGACGACGGATTCGTTCGTGGTCGATCTGGCGGCCAGCGCGTGCGGCGCCCCGGCGCCGACGACGTGCACCTCACGCCGACCGAGTGGCACCTGGTGGAGATCCTCGTCCGCAATCCGGGCAAGCTGGTCAGCCAGCGCCAGCTGCTCGCACGAGGTGTGGGGTCCCCGCTACGAGGACGAGACCAACTACCTCCGCGTGTACATGGCCCAGATCCGGCGCAAGCTCGAGCCCGACCCCACCCATCCCCGCTACTTCATCACCGAGCCCGGCATGGGCTACCGCTTCGAAGGAGAACACCCATGAATAGCAGGCAACGCACCATCGCCGGCTATGCGCTGGCGGTTGTCGGGACGGCGGCGCTCGTTGCCATCTTCATCCAGATCCGCGACGACATCGATCCGGTAAGCAAGGGGTTCGGGTTCCTGGTCCTGGTGGTGGCCGTGGTGGCGGTTGGCGGGTTGGGACCAGGCATCGCGGCAGTCCGTGCTGGGGTTCGCCGTCTTCAACTACTTCTTCCTGCCGCCGTACGACACGTTCCAGGTCAGCAAGTCTGACGATGTCGTCGTGCTGTTCGTGTTCCTGGGCGTCGCGGCGCTGATCTCGCGTCCTGATCGCCCGCGCCGACGCGCGAGCGCGATCGGCGGAGGAGCGGGCCGCGGAGCTCCGCTTGCAACAGGACCTGAGCCGCGCGCTGGTGGAGCCGCAAGGCGATGCGGATCGCTACGGCGGCGTGCTGCAGGCTGGTCGTGACGACGTTCCGGTTCGAGGACGGGGCGCTTGTTCGAACAACCCGGAGCCGACCTGGCCGGGCTGGTGGAGATGTCGGTCGTCAACGCGTCACCGGGCTCGATCCCATTGACCGCGGGGGAGGGGGTCGAACGGTTCCCGTTGAACGTGGGACGGCGGAACCTGGGGCTGTTGGTGCTCCGTGGATTCCGACCGGAGCTCGATGCGTCGGAGCGGCGCATCCTGGAAGCCTTCGGCAATCAGCTGGCGCTGTTGCTGGAACGTGATCGGGTGCTCCGCGCAGCGATCACGAAGTAGTCTGGACTGGACTAGCCGCCCACGGTGGAGGCGCCGTCGATCCCGTCGCCCGGCAGGCCACCGGAGGTTTCGCCCACCACCGCATCGCGCAAGGCCCTCTCCGAGGGAGCGCTGGCCAGTGCCAAGACTTCGTCGCCGGCCGACAGGACGGTCTCGGGCTGTGGGATGACGACGTGGCCTTCACGCAGGATGCCCACCACCGCGGCATCGGCGGGGAGCCGCAACTCGTAGATGGCCTTGCCGACCGAAGGAGAACCGTCGGGCAAGGTCATCTCGACGATCGACACGCGTCCACCTTCCAGGCGGATCAGACGCACCAGGTCGCCGACCGTGACGGCCTCCTCGACCATGGCCGTCAGGATGTGCGGCGGCGACACAGCGGCGTCCACGCCCCACTGCTCGGTGAACAGCCACTCGTTCTTCGGGTGATTCACGCGCGCCAGCACCCTGAGGCACGGCGAATTCCTGCTTGGCCAGCAACGAGGTGACCAGGTTGTCCTCGTCGTCACCGGTGGCCGCGACCACCACCTCGGCGTTCGCCATGTCGGCCCCTTCCAGGACCGATGGCTCGCACGCGTCCCCGAAGACGACGGTGACGCCGGGCGCCCAGCTCCGAAGCTTGTCCGACAGGTCCCGTTCCTGTTCCACGAGCGACACGTCATGTCCGCGCTCGGCCAGGTCGACGGCCAGATGCCGTCCCACCGCTCCGCCGCCCGTCACGATGACCTTCATCTAGGCTGCTCTCCGGCGGGCGCGGCGATCATGTCGTCCAGGGTGTCGGTGCCGTCCTTCGTGAGCATGACGACCAGGAAGTCGCCGGCCTGCAGCGAGCTCTCGTCGGTCGGGAGGAATCCGCCTCCGCCCCGGGAGACGCCGGCGATCAGGATCTTGCCCTCCACGTTGAGCCCGGACGGCTTGGTGCCGACCAGATGCGCCGGTACCGGCGACGCGCATGCGCAACAGGTCGCCGCCCCCCAACGACTCCCGGATCTCCGCCCGGTCGTGGAAAAGCATGAGCTGGATCTGCTTGATGCCCCACGTGGTGGTCGCCACGGTCGGGATGTTGAGTCGCTCGTAGATCTCGGCGCGTCGTGGGTCGTAGATGCGCGCGATGACCTTGGGCACGTGGTACATCTCGCGCGCCACCCGTGCCGACACGATGTTGGAGTTGTCACCGCTCGAGACCGCCACGAAGGCGTCGGCGTCCTTGATTCCGGCTTCCTCCAGCACGTCGCGATCGAACCCCAAGCCCACCACGGTCTTGGTCCCCTCGCCCGGCTGATACCGATAGAACGCCTCGGGATCCTTGTCGATCATCGTCACGTCGTGCTCACCGACCAATTGGCTCGACAGCTCCGAGCCGACCCGGCCGCAGCCCATGATGATGACCTTCATGACGGCGTAGCCTACCCATCCTCGTTTGACCTGGCACCGTACCGAGCGCAACCTTCACGCCTTCTTAGCGCCACTCGGACGCCGAAGACCCGCCCCGCTCGGCGGGGAGGCTCCGGGACCGTCCTGCGGCCTGCGCTTCCCTCTCTGGCTCGCTTCGCTCGCTTCGTTCAGTCCAGATGCAGTCCTCCGGACGGCACCCGGATCCTTCGCCGGTTCAGCCCCTCACGCCCCGGCCACCAGCGAACCACCACGCACACGGCCGGTGGTGGGAACGACGCGGGGTCGCGCCAGAGGCAGCATCTGGACTGAGCCATGCGAGCGAAGCGAGCGAACGAGGGAAGCGCTGCCGCCGGCGCGTGCCCCGCGGCGACCAACGTCGAGCGAGATGGTCTCGACGACCCTGGGAAGGACGGAGCCCGGAGGTCCACCGGGCTGGAGGGCAACCGGTGGGCCTCCGGGCTAGATCTCGGAGATCGGGGTGACTCCGGACATGCTCAGCATCGTCGCGTCCGTGTGAGCGCGGCGTGAAGGATCGCGGGCTCGTCGTGAAGATCGCGTGAAAGACGGGTCTTGCCGCACGGCCGTGGCACGATTGGCCCGACATGGGGCAGGGATCGTCCGACATCGAGAGCCGTCCGTGGCGCGGTCTCACGCTCCGCGGGGTGTTCTTCGCCGTCGTCTCGCCTGCGGCGGCAGCGGTGGCCTCGATCCCGTTCGGGCGATCCGGGACCCGCGTCGGCCATCTCGCTGTTCCTGCTGGCGATCGTGATCGCGGCGGTGGCGGGTGGCCTGTACGCGCGGGCTCATCGCCGCCCTGCTCTCGTCCTTCGCGCTGCCGTTCCTCTTCGGATCGCAGCGGTTCCGCCTGCGGCTGGACGGCACCGAGGAGATCGTGACCGCCATCGTCTTCTTGTCCGTAGCGGTGGTGGTGGGATCTGCTCGTGGGCGGCGCCGCCGACGAGCGTGCCAGGGCGGCCCGGCACGAACGTGAGTCCCGATTGCTCGGAACCCTGTCGTCCACGCTGCTGTCGGGCGAGGTGCCCGACCGCGTCCTCGATGACTTCGCTTCAGTGCTCTTGGAGCCCTTCGGCCTGTCGAAGTGTGAGATCACGGTCGAGCTGGACGGCACGCAGCTGGTCGCACGCTCATCGCGCCCGGAGCTCGAGTCCGGAGGGCCCGACGCGGTCGTTCCGTTGGTGGCGGGGACGGTCGCGTTCGGCACGCTGCGGGTCGAGCGGCCCCGAGGCCGTCGCGCCCTCAACGCCGACGAGCTGCTGCTGCTGGAGGCCGCCGCCAGGCAGGCCGCGGCGGCGCTGGACCGTGCTCGCTTGGACGCCCGCGCCCGCATGGCTCAGCTCGACGCCGAGACCAACCAGCTGCGTGCCGCCATGTTCAGCTCGGTGACCCACGACCTGCGCACGCCGTTGGCATCGATCAAGGCGGGCGTCACCAGCCTGCTCGACCCCAGCGTCGAGTACGACACCGTCCAGGAGACCGAGCTGCTCACCACGATCTTGGAGGAGACCGACCGGCTGAATCGATTGGTGGGCAACATCTTGGACCTGGCGCGGATCCGCGCCGGTGCCCTGAGCCCGGTCCGCAGCGACTCGTCGTTGGAGGAGACCTTGGAAGCGGTCGTGGCCCGCATGCGGCCGCGCATCGACCTCGTGACCGTGGACCTGACCATCAGCGACGACATGCCCGACGTGCCGGTCGACGGCGTGCAGATGGACCAAGTGCTCACGAACCTGCTGGAGAACGCGGCGCGCTATGCACCCGCCGGCTCCACGGTGCGGGTCTCGGCGCAGGTGGTCGGTGACCGGGCGCAGGTTCGCGTGGTCGATCAGGGCCCCGGGGTTCCGGAAGACGACCGCGAGCGGGTGTTCGAGGCGTTCTATCGCGGCGAGCGGAGTCCGGAGATGCCGGGCAGCGGGCTCGGGCTCGCGATCGCCAACGCTATCGTGACCGCCCATGGCGGCCGCATCTGGATCGACGATGCGAGTCCGGGAGGCACGGCGGTAGTGTTCGAGATCCCGATCGAGGGGCCCCGATGAGTTTGGTGCTGGTGGTCGATGACGAACCACAGATCCGCCGCGCCTTGCGCACCAGTCTGGAGGCACACGGCTACCAGGTCTCCACGGTCGGTACGGGCGAGGAGGGTGTGGTGGGTGCGGCGGACCAGGATCCGGATCTCCTGCTCCTCGACCTCGGCCTTCCCGACATCGATGGCACCGAGGTGATCCGGCGCGTCCGAGGGTTCTCCGATGTGCCGGTCATCGTGCTCTCGGTGCGCGAGAGCCAGAGTGACAAGGTGGCGGCCCTCGATGCCGGCGCCGACGATTACGTCACGAAGCCGTTCGGTATGGAGGAGCTGCTCGCACGAGCACGAGCGGCGATGCGTCGCAAGCAACCGGAAGAACCCGCCATGCCGGTGCAGACCTTCGACGATCTCGAGGTGGATCTCGCTCGCAGGCTGGTGAGCCGGGGCGGCGAGCAGGTGCACCTGACGCCCACCGAATACGGCCTGTTGGAGGCGCTGGTGACGAACCCTGGCAAGTTGCTCACCCACCAGTGGCTCTTGCGGAAGGTCTGGGGCCAGGGCTACGGCACCGAAACCACCTACCTCCGGACCTACGTCCGCGCGTTACGCAAGAAGCTGGGCGACGACGCACAGGCGCCCGGCCTCATCGTCACCGAGCCCGGCGTCGGATATCGCTGGGTCGCCGAGGCGGACTGATCCGATGGTCGAACGCGACTCCCAAAGTGGCGGCTTCATCGACGGTGTGAAGCGCCTCGTCGTCGGCAGAGCGTTGGCGAGCCACAAGGCCGACCACCAGCTGTTGCCGAAGTTCTTGGCGCTCCCGGTCTTCTCGTCCGACCCGTTGTCCTCGGTTGCCTACGCCACCGAGGAGATGATGCTGGTCCTGGTGCTGGCGGGGGCCGGCGCGTTGGCGTTCAAGATTCCGCTCGGCATCGCCGTGGCACTGCTGCTCACGATCGTGGTCACCTCGTATCGCCAGACCGTCCGGGCCTATCCGCGGGGCGGGGGCTCATACATCGTGGCTCGCGAGAACCTGGGCACGATCCCCGGGCTGGTCGCCGGCGCGGCGATCCTGACCGACTACGTCCTGACGGTGGCGGTCAGCATCACGGCCGGCACGGTGGCGATCGCATCGGCGGCGCCGTCGGTCGAAGATCTCCGGGTGCCGATCGCGATCGGCTTGGTCATGCTCGTGATGCTGGCCAACCTCCGAGGCGTGAAGGAAGCCGGCACGTTGTTCGCCATCCCGACCTACGGGTTCGTCGCGATCGTCGCCTTGACCCTGGTGGTCGGCTTCGCTCGATGCCTCGGCGGCTGTCCGGTGGCGGCGACGGCCGACCTGGAGGTGCACGCAGAGACCGGGATCACGGTGTTCCTCTTGCTGCGTGCCTTCTCGTCGGGAGCGACCGCGCTGACGGGCGTCGAGGCGATCGCCGACGGGGTGCCGGCGTTCCGGCGGCCGCAGTCGCGCAACGCTGCGGCGACGTTGGCCATCATGGGCGCCATGGCCGTGACCCTGTTCCTCGGGCATCACCGTGATGGCCCAGCTGCTCCAGGTGCGTGTCGATGAGGAGATCGCAGCGTCGAACTCCGTGCTGTCCCAGATCGGCAGGACGATCTACGGGGACGGCATCTGGTTCATCCTGCTGCAGGTGTTCACGGCCGGCATCCTGATCCTGGCCGCCAACACCGCGTTCCAGGACTTCCCGCAGGCTCTCGTCGATCCTGGCGCGGGACGGGTTCCTGCCTTCGCAGTTCAAGAACCGCGGGGACCGACTCGTGTTCTCGAACGGGGTCGTTGATCCTGGCCGGACTCGCCGCGCTGTTGATCTGGATCTACGACGCGAACCTCACGCGGTTGATCCAGCTCTACGTCGTCGGAGTGTTCACCGCCTTCACGTTGTCGCAGTCGGGCATGGTGCTTCGCTGGTTCCGGCTGAAAGGGCCTGGGTGGCAGCGGAGCGCGCTGGTCAACGGCATCGGCGCATTCACGACCGGCGTCGTGCTGGTCATCGTCACGATCACGAAGTTCTCTCGGGGCGCGAAGGTCGTCGTCGTGGCCATCCCGATCATGGTGCTGATCTTCCTGGCGATCCACCGCCACTACCGTCGCGTGCGAGAGGTGCTCGGCAACGCAGGGTCTCGGCCCGGACCAAGGCCACGGGTTCGGCGCTGTTCCTGGTCGACGATCTCGGCCAGGCCACGCTCGACGCCATCGCCTACCTCCGAGCGGTGCGTCCTGAGCGCGTCCATGCCCTGTACGTCGGCCCCGCCGACCGGTTCGACGAGGTGGCGGCCGGCTGGGAAGCTGGCGGCTCCGCGGATCGGCACGCTCGAGCGTCTCATCGGCGCGGACCGCCACCTGGTGAGGGCCGTGCGCGCGCGGATCCGCTCGATCGAACGTCGGCCGGAGGACTTCGTGACGGTGATGATCCCCGAGGCCCTCACCCGGCGCACGCTGTGGCAGTTCCTGGTGCACCGCGAAGCGTTCCTGTTGAAGACCGCGCTCCTGTTCGAACCGGGCGTGGTCGTGACCGACATCCCCCTGGTGCCGGGTGACGATCGGCCTCGCCGACCGACGGGCGGCCGGTCGAACCCGAACGGAGCGTGGTGTTGATCCCCGTGTCGGGGGTGCATGACGCCACCGTCCGCGCGGTCGTATACGCGCGCTCCCTCCGACCCGTCTAGGTGGAGGCGATCTTCCTGACGACGGATCTGGACGAGGTGCGCGGGTGTGATCGAAGACTGGTACGAGCGGGACCTGGACGTCCCGCTCGATCCTGGTGGAAGCCCCGTTCCGTGACATGGGTGCTCCGCTGCTGGACGAGATCCGGACCTACACCGCGCGTGGGGACACGATCGTGACGGTGGTCCTGCCCGAGCTGGTGCCCGGCACTGGTGGGGCAACGCGCTGCACAACCAGACCGGCCTGTTCTTCAAGCGGCTCCTCCTGTTCGAGCCCGACGTCGTGGTCACCAGTGTGCCCTTCCACCTGCGCCTCGCCGGAAACACCTGCGCCGCCATCCGCGACGGGGCCGATGGCGCCGTAGGCTGTCGCTCCGGATGGCCAACACGACACCGCTCGCGGAACGTTCGACCGGCATCACCAAACGTCTCCTGCTGGGCAGGGCGTTCGCGAGCAGCAAGATCGAGCACACGCTGCTGCCGAAGATCCTGGCCTTGCCGGTCTTCGCCTCCGACGCGTTGTCCTCGGTCGCCTACGCCACCGGCGAGATCTTGATCGTGCTGTTCCTGGCGTCCTCTGCGCCGCAGAACTACGTGCATCCCGATCGCGGTCGCGATCTCGCTGCTCATGGCGGTCGTCGTGGTGAGCTACCGGCAGACGGTCCGTGCCTACCCGAGCGGTGGCGGCGCCTACATCGTGTCCAAGGACAATCTGGGTGCTTTCGCGGGACTGGTGGCTGCGGGCGCCTTGCTCTTCGACTACATGATGACCGTGGTGGTCTCGATCGTGGCAGGGGTGTTCGCGATCGGGTCGGCCATCCCGTGGGCGAACGAGCACAAGGTGGTGCTGGCGATCGGATTCGTGATCTTCGTGACGCTGGCCAACCTGCGGGGGGCTCGCGAATCCGGAACCCTGTTCGCGATCCCCACGTACGGATTCGTCCTCTCGATCGCGGTGTTGGTCGGACTCGGCTTCGTGCAGTGCCTGGGCGGTTGCCCGCAGGTGCCGGTCGACGTCGAACCCCTCCACGATGCCGCGACCGCGGCCGGGGCCGTCGGCGTGTTCACGCTGCTGAAGGCGTTCTCATCGGGAGCCACTGCCCTGACCGGGGTCGAGGCGATCTCCAACGGCGTCCCCGCGTTCCGCCGGCCGCAGGCCCGCAACGCCGCCGAGACCCTCGCGATCATGGGCGCGATCGCGATCGCGATGTTCATGGGCATCTCGTGGCTGTCCACGCACGTCGAGGGCGTGATCGCTAGCGAGGAACGTTCGATCGTGGCGCAGATCGCGCTGGCGGTGTTCGGCGAAGGCAGCATCGGGTTCTTCTTCGTGCAGTTCTTCACGGCGGCGATCCTGATCCTGGCTGCCAACACCGCCTATCAGGACTTCCCACGGCTCGCCTCGATCCTGGCCCGAGACCGGTACATGCCCAGGCAGTTCGTCAACCGCGGCGACCGGCTGGTCTTCTCCAACGGCGTGATCGTGCTGGGTCTCCTGTCGTGCGTGATGATCTACATCTTCGATGCCGACCTGAACTCGCTGATCCACCTGTACGTGGTGGGTGTGTTCACCTCGTTCACGCTGTCGCAATCGGGCATGATCAAGCACTGGATCTCCGAGGGTCGCAAGGGCGCCGCGGCGATGCCCGGGTGGCGTCGCTCGATCGTGATCAACATCGTCGGCGCGGTGGTGACCGGCGTCGTCCTGGTGGTCGTCATCGCCTCGAAGTTCCGCGACGGCGCCTGGTTGTCGATCCTGATCATGGGGCTGCTGGTGCCGGTCTTCTATTCGATCCATCGCCACTACACGAACGTCCGTGTGCAGGTCGGGGCGTCGGACCGTGCGCCCCGGGGCAGCCTCGGCCGAGCACGTCGTCCTGTTGGTGCGACAGCTCGACGCTGCGACTGCCGAGGCGCTCGGCTACCTGCGTTCGTTCCGTCCCGACGACGTGCGGCCGGTCACTCCGGCGCGCAGCGGGGTGATCGATCCACGGATGCAGTCGCAGTGGCGCACCTTCGCCGGGAACGGCGTGCCGGACCTGATCCCGCTGACCGGACACGGCTTGTTCTCCAGCGTGCGGGAAGTACATCCAGACGATCCCGCGTGAGCCGGACGACTTCGTGACCGTGATCGTGCCGGAGTCGCTGCAGCCGCAGGGCCTGTTCCGTTACCTCCTGCGCAGCCGCGATCTGATCCGCCTGAAGGGGAGCCTGCTGCGCATCCCCAACGTCGTGGTGACCGACGCACCGGTGGTGGAGGCTCAGGGCGCACCGATCGGGGTGGACGCGCGCCCGTTGATCCCCCGGCGCACCGTGAGCCTGGTCCTGGTCAGCTCCGTGAACGACGTCTCGATCCGCGCCGTCAACTACGCCCGAGCGCTGGAAGCGAGCGAGACCCGTGCGATCTACTTCGACATGGATCCCGAGGAAGCGCACACGCTCGAGGTCGACTGGTTCGACGCGGGCATGGAGGTGCCGCTCGACATCGTGGAGGCGCCGTTCCGCGATCTGACCGCGCCGATGCTGGAGGAGGTCCGCCGCTACACCGAACGGGAAGACACCGTGGTCAACGTGATCCTGCCCGAGTACATCGTGTCGAAATGGTGGCAGCTGCCCCTGCACAACCAGACCGCGCTGTTCGTGAAACGCTTGTTCCTGTTCGAAGAGCGCACCCTGCTGACCAGCGTCCCCTACGTCTTGGATGCCGCGGCCGTGGAGATGCCCGAACCGGCCGCCGCGTCGAGGAAGGAGCACCCATGAACATCCGCCCTGCCACCAAGGACGACGACGAGTTCCTGAAGACCATGCTGTACGAAGCGGCCCGGTGGAACCCGGACTGGCCCCGCGAGCCCATGGAAGAGGTCCTGGACGAGCCCACCCTGCGCCGCTACCACGAGGATTGGGGTCGTGATGGTGACGGCGGGGTCATCGCCGAGATCGAGGGCATGCCGGTGGGCGCCGTCTGGTACCGGCTCTTCACCGAGGACGAGCCCGGGTTCGGGTTCGTGGACGAGAAGACGCCCGAGGTCTCGGTGGCGGTGGCGCCGTTGCATCGGCGGAAGGGCATCGGCGGCACGTTGCTGCGCGCGGCCATGGTGCAGGCCCGCGAGGAGGGCTACCGGTCGCTCTCGCTCTCGGTGGCCGTGCACAACCGCTCACGAATGATGTACCAGCGCGTGGGATTCGAGCAGGTCGGCGAGCGGGGCGAGAACTGGACGATGCTGGTCAACCTCTAGTCGTCGGCCGGGGCTCGCCCCGCGGCGGCATCGAGGGCCGCATATTCCGCCCGTACCTTCGTCCAGCGCCGTCTGACGTAGACGACCACGACGATCAGGCATGCCGCGGCGATGGCCCACGAGAACGGCTGCAGGGCCGATTCGACACGCTCCCAGCGATCGCCCAGCACATACCCCAGCCATGCCAGCGCGAACGTCCACGGCAGGCAGCCGAGCACCGTGTAAGGCGTGAACCGCCAGAAGGGCATGCGCACGACGCCCGCGGGCAACGAGATGAAGGTGCGGATCACCGGCAACAGCCGCGAGAAGAAGACCGCGGCGTCCCCGTAGCGTTCGAACCAATCGTGGGCCTTGTCGACTTCGTGCGGACGGATCAACAGGTATCGCCCGAACCGGTCGATCAGCGGCCGGCCACCTAGGCTCCGGCCCAGTACGCGAGCCAGGAGCCGACCACGTTGCCGACGGTGCCCGCCATACCCACCCAGAAGAGCGAGAGCTCTCGCACCACGGCGCCGCGAACCCGGCTGAGGCGAGCGCTCCTCCGAACAGCATCGTGACCTCGCTGGGGATCGGGATGCATGCCGAGCTCAGCGCCATCAGGACGAACACGGCGAGGTAGCCGTAGTCACCCACGGTGGTGACGATGAAGTGATGGAGGGCGTCGAGCAAGGGGTTCGAATTCCGGTCCGGGCTCGGGAATATCGAAACGGTACCAGTGCGTTCAGTGGCCTCCGAGAGGGGGTATCGACCCGTGGGCCTGGTCGAACCGCAGGCGAGCGGGTGGTACCGTCCCCGCGAACGGGCCCGGCTCGACAGATGCTCCGCGACCCGTGAAGGTGCCCCGGCCATGGCCAACAAGACGCTCGTGGTCGTCGAATCGCCCGCCAAGGCGAAGACGATCGAGAAGTACCTGGGCGGCGACTACGCCGTCCGAGCCTCCTATGGCCACATCCGGGACCTGGGCAAGGGGTTCGGCGGGCTGGGCGTCGACATCGAGCACGACTTCGTGCCCGACTACGTGGTGCCCGAGGACTCGGCCCGCCACGTCGGCGAGCTGAAGAAGGTCATGAAGCTGTCCGGCGACGTCATCCTGGCGACCGACTACGACCGCGAAGGGGAGGCCATCGCGTTCCATGTCGCCTCGCTGCTTGGGGGTCGACCCAGCGCGAGCCAAGAGGGTGACGTTCACCGAGATCACGCGCGACGCGATCCTGGCGGCGTTCCAGGAGCCGCGCGAGATCGACCTGCAGCTCGTTCGACGCCCAGGAGGCCCGTCGCATCCTCGACCGCTTGGTGGGGTTCCGCATCTCGCCGATCCTGTGGAAGCGTGTCCGCCCTGGCCTGTCCGCCGGCGTGTGCAGTCGGTGGCCGTGCGGCTCATCGTGGAGCGCGAGCGCGAGATCCGCGCGTTCAACCCCGTGGAGTACTGGAGCGTCGACGTTCGCCTCACGCCCGACGACATCGGAGCAGCCGTTCACCGCCCGGCTCAACCAGATCCCCGAGGGCAAGCTCGCCGCCTCGCCCGACAAGAAGGGCGTGCTGCTCGCCGCCGAGGCCGACGCCGCCGACCCACGTCGAACGGCTGGGCCGGGCCGCCTATCGCGTCACCAACGTCGAGCGCAAGGAGCGCAAGCGTTCCCCCTCGCCGCCGTTCACGACCTCGACCCTGCAACAGGAAGCCGCGCGCAAGCTGGGGTTCGGCGCGCGCAAGACGATGTCGGTGGCCCAGCGCCTGTACGAAGGCATCACGCTGCCGGGCGAGGGCAGCGTCGGGCTCATCACCTACATGCGAACCGACTCGGTCACGATCAGCGACACGGCGCTGCGCGAGATCGCCGAGCTGGTGAAGACCGACTTCGGCAAGGAGTACTCACTGGCCGAGTTCCGCCGGTACAAGACGCGGTCTCGCAACGCCCAAGAGGCGCACGAAGCGGTGCGGCCCACCAGCGTGATGCGCTCCCCCAGCCGCATGGCCAGCGTGCTCGACCACGACCAGCTCAGGCTCTACACGTTGATCTGGCAGCGCACGATGGCCACGCAGATGGCCGACGCCCGCTTCAACCAGGTGGGGGTGGACATCGCCGCGGTCGTGGCCGACCGCAGAACGGCGATGCCGGGGACGTCACGTACGGGTTGCGCGCCACGGGCCAGACCATGATCTTCGACGGGTTCATCCGGGTCTACAAGGAAGGCCGAGACGAAGGTCCCGACGAGGACGCCGAGAAGACGCTTGCCCGAGCTCACCGCCGAGCAGCTCCTGCGCATGCTCGAGGTGGTGCCCGAGCAGCACTTCACCCAGCCACCGCCGCGCTACTGCGAAGCCTCGCTGGTCAAGACGCTGGAGGAGCTCGGCATCGGCCGGCCTTCCACCTACGCGTCGATCATCGACACGATCCAACGGCGTCAGTACGTGACGCTGGAGGACAAGCGCTTCACGCCCACCGACACGGGCGAGGTCGTCACCGACAAGCTGATCGAGCATTTCCCCGACGTCGTCGACGTCACTTTCACCGCGTTCATGGAGAAGGAGCTCGACGACATCGCCGTGGGTGAGCTGGGCAAGGTCCAGATGCTCCACGAGTTCAACGGCCCGTTCGAACGCGCGTTGGAGAAGGCCGACCACGCGTTCGAGCGGTTCAGCGAGGAGCTGGACGAGGAATGCCCGCTGTGTCCCACCGAGGGCCGTGATCCCGGCAACGCTCGAGGTCAAGCTGGGGCGCTACGGCAAGTTCGTCGGGTGCACGAACTACCCGGACTGCCGGTACATCCGCAACATGGACGGCAGCGTGCGTCCCGAGCCCGAGATGCTCGACGAGACCTGCCCCGAGTGCGGCAAGCAGCTCCAGAAGAAGGTGGGCCGCTTCGGTCCGTTCACCGGATGCAGCGGCTACCCCGACTGCAAGTACATCAAGAAGGACCCGCCCGTCTCGACCGGCGTCACGTGCCCGCAGTGCGGCCAGGGCGAGCTGATCGAGAAGCGCAGCCGGTTCGGCACGATGTTCTACAGCTGCAGCCGCTACCCCGACTGCGATTGCGCCGTGGGCAACCCGCCCGAGAAGGACCGCCCATGTCCCGAATGCGGCTCGTTGCTGCTCCGCCGCCCCAAGTCGCTGCGATGCTGGGGCTGCGGCGCCGAGCTCGATCTGGAGTCTCAACGTGACGAAGTCCGGCGACGTCGCAGGCCGAGACCGCCGCACGCGAGGCGAAGGCGGTGGCCAAGGCCGCCCGCGCCGCCGCCAAGAAGCCGACAGCCAAGAAGCCGCCAGCCAAGAAGAAGCCGCACGACGAAGAAGAAGACCAACGCGCCAAGAAGCGGACGGCGAAGACGACGTCGGCGGCTCGCAAGAAGCCGGCGGCCGACGGAGGGCTAGGCGCCCGTGGCTTCCGTCGCCGACGAGGTTGCCGCGCTCCGCGGAACCCGTGCGGCGACACTGAAGGATCTGCTCACCCACCCGGCGTTCTCGCGGCTGCTCGCCGCGATGAGCATCTCCTCGCTGGGCGATTGGGTGGGGTTCGTGGCGGTGACCTCGCTGGTCACCACCCTTGTCCGGGTCCGTCGCGAAGGCCGGGTTCGCGATCAGCGCGGTGATGGTGGCCCGCATGCTGCCGGCGATCCTGTTCGGGCCGATCGCGGGAGCCTTGGTCGATCGGGTCGACCGCAAGCAGATCATGATCGTCGCCGACATCGGACGTGGCGTCATGTACGCGTCGATGGCGTTCATGGGGCAGCTCTGGGCGATCTTCCTGTTGTCGTTCGCGATCGAGTGCCTGTCGCTGCTGTGGTCGCCGGCGCGCGACGCATCGCTCCCGAACATGGTGCCGCGCCGCCAACTCGCCAACGCGAACTCGATCGGCCTGGTCAGCACCTACGGCACGTTGCCGCTGGGCGGGGCCGTCTTCGCGGCGCTCACGGCCTTCAGCTCGTGGATCGGCGGGCGCGTCGCGTTCCTCGGGCGACCGTCCCGAGACGCTGGCGCTGCTGCTGGACGCCGGCACGTTCGCCTTCTCGGCGTTCATGGTGAGCCGCATCGAGTTCCCTGCCCCGATCCGTGGGCTCACGGGCCGGTTCGATCTGTCGCGCGTGTGGCGCGACGTCGTCGACGGCGTGCGGTTCCTGCGGGAGGATTCGATCGCCTCGGCGATGACGGGCGGCATCGTCATCGCGTTCGCGGCGGTCGGGGCGGTGCTGGCGCTGGGGCCGATCTTCGTGGGTTCGCTCGATGCCGACGCGGCCGCGTGGGGGGTCATGGTCACGGCGTTCGGCGTGGGCATGTTCCTGGGCATGGCCACCGCGAACCAGCTCAACAAGATCGTGGAACGAGACGTGGTCTTCACGTGGGCCTTGTTGGCGGCGGCCGGGACGCTGTTCGTGCTCGCGGCGATGCCCAATCTCGCTCTGGCCGCGGTCGTCGCGGTGTGGCTCGGGGCCTTCTGCGGCCTGGCGTGGGTGAGCGGGTACACGCTGCTGCAGGAGAACGTCGAGGACGAGTTCCGGGGGCGGACCTTCGCTTCTCTCACCACCTTGTCGCGGCTGGGACTGTTCCTCAGCCTCACGGTGTTCCCTATCCTGTCGAGCGTCTATGTCGACTACGACTTCAACATCGGTGGGCAACGCATCGACCTGTCGGGTCCGCGCCAGGCGATGTGGACCGCCGGCGCGCTGGCCGATGGTGGCCGGCCTCAACACCCGTCGTCTGCTCAAGCGCCACCGATTGTCCCGGCCCGCAACCTCTCACGCTCGTGCCCAAGCTGAAGCGGCCCCCGGCCACCGGGGTCTTCATCGCCTTCGAGGGCGTCGAGGGATCGGGCAAGGGCACCCAGATCGAACGGGCCGAGGAGTACCTGCGCGCGCAGGGCGCCGACGTGCTGGTCACGCGCGAGCCCGGGCGGCACCGAGCTGGGGGAGAAGGTGCGCCAGATCCTGCTCGACCCCGGCACCGGCACGCTGGACGCGCGCAGCGAGGCGTTGTTGTTCTCGGCGGCGCGGGCCCAGATGGTCTCGAGCATCATCCGGCCCGCGCTGGCCGACGGCAAGGTCGTGATCTGCGACCGATACGTCGACTCCTCCCTCGCCTATCAAGGGTGGGCGCGAGGACTGGGCGAACAGGACGTGCTCAACCTGAACACGTGGGCCACCCAGGGTCTGTTCCCGGACCTGGTGGTGCTGTTGCACCTGGAGCCCGAGCGGGGCCTGCTGCGATCGACCGAGGCTCCCGACCGTCTGGAGATGGAAGGACAGAGCTTCCATGCCAAGGTCGCGGACGCCTACCTGAAGATCGCCGAAGAGCACCCCGAGCGCTTCGTCGTGGTGGACGCGGACCGCACCCCCGACGAAGTGTTCGCCGACGTGCGGGAGGCGTGCAGAAGGCCGTCGGATCGCGACGACGGCCGACGGTGGACGTCCGAGCATCCGGCGGCAGCTTGCCGATAGCATGGGGTCGTGACCTCGCAGATCCCGGTGCTCCAGCAGGTTCCCGGGCAAGACGACGCCATGGCGTTCCTGGCCGGGGCCGCCGCCGCGGCCACATCACGCCTACGTGCTGGCCGGTCCCGAGGGCAGCGGCAAATCGCTGGCGGCGCGGGCGTTCGTGGCTGCGTTGCTGTGCTCCCAGCGGTGGGTGCGGGCAGTGTCGCGATTGCCGGCTTGCCCTGAAGGACCAACATCCCAACCAGTTCGTCATCGAACCCGAGGGCCGCGACATCCACGTGGACACGATCCGCGAGGAGGTCTGGCAGCCGGCCTCGCGCACCGCTCCCGAGCCGGGCCGCAAGGTGTTCATGATCCGAGAGGCGGACCGTCTGTCGCCCGCTGCCGCCGACACCCTGCTGAAGGTGCTGGAGGAGCCTCCCGCCGATGCGGTGTTCCTGCTGATGTCGGCCCGTGCGCACGAGCTGCCCGAGACCGTGATGTCGCGCTGTCACGTCGGTGGCCTTCAGCGCCTTGTCGGAGGCGTTCGTCATGGAGTCGCTCTCGACCGAGGGCGTCGATCCGGTCGAAGGCGGCGCTCGCCGCGCGGCTGACCGGCGGCAACATGGGCCGTGCCCGGCGGCTCGCGGTCGTCCCAGGACGGTCTCCGCTTCCGCGACGCGGCGCGCGAAGCGATCGAGCTCGCCGCCCAGGGCCCCCCGGGAGGGCTCGCCGCGGCCGAGGTGGTCCTGAAGGCCGCCGAGGGCTACAAGGTCCTGCTCGACCAGGACAAGGAGCGCGATCTCGCGCCGTTCCTGGACGAGAAGGGCAAGGAAGAGCCCGCCTATCGCGCGGCCGATCAAGCGCATCAACGACCGGTACAAGCGCAAGGAACGCCGCGCCGAGCGCGACTACGTCGACTGGGTGATGCTGGCGGCATCGGCGCTGCTGCGCGACCGCATCGCGCTCGGCGTGGGCATGCCGCCGGCCGAGCTCATGAACCCCGACGTCCAGCCCGGCGACGCGCTCAGCGTCCCCCGCGCGGCCTCCGGGCTGGCCGCCATCGAAGCCGCGCGCGCCGAGCTGGCCGAGGACTTCAACCTCAACGTGCGGCTGGTGCTTGGAACGAGCGTTCCTGACGCTGGCCGACATCGCCGCCTGACGGGTCGTCAGCGCACCCTCAGCCGGTGATGCCAGCCACCCCTGCTAAGGGTGGTGATCTCCTCGTGGCGCGCGAGAACCCTGCCGCGTACCCTCGCGGCATGGAAACGACTTCGCCGGCCCTGCTGCGTCGACTCGCTCCGCAAGACGTTCGAGGCGGCCGAGGACGACCAGATGCCCGTCCGGGCGCTCCGAGGTCTGGATCTGGTGGTGGACAGCGGTGAGTTCGTCGCCGTCATGGGCCCCTCCGGCTGCGGCAAGTCCACGATGCTGAACCTGGTCGCCGGCCTCGACACGCCCACGGACGGCACGATCGCGATCGACGGCGAGCCGATCACGGGCCTGCCCGATGACGAGCTCGGCCATGATGCGCCGCCGCCATATCGGCATCGTCTTCCAGTTCTTCAACCTGCTGGAGGGATGACGGTGCTGGAGAACGTGGCGATGCCCGCGGCGGTCGCGGGCCGGTCGCGCAAGCTCGCGGAGACCCGGGCTCGCGATCTGCTCGACCTGCTCGGGATCGCCGACAAGGCAGGTGCTTCGCCCGGGCGCGCTCTCCGGCGGCCAGCGTCAACGCCTCTCGATCGCCCGGGCCTTGGCGAACCAACCGACGCTCCTGCTGGCCGACGAGCCCACCGGCTCACTCGACTCGACCGGGAGGCGCCGAGGTGCTGGAGCTGTTCCGGCGGTTGCATGACGGTGGTCAGACGATCGTGCATGGTGACCCACGACGATGACGTCGCCGCCGGTCGCCGATCGGATAGTGCGTATGCGTGACGGCCGGATCGACGATGGACGGGCGGTGCCCGACGCAGCGTCTACCTCGCGGGTGTTCGCCCTGCTCGAGGACCCGACGCCGTGAACGCCGGCACGGGCATGCGCGCTCGCGCCGACGCCGGTCGCGGACGGCCTCGCTCGTGGTCGTGACACTGGCGATCGGTCTGGCCGGTGCGGTGTCCATGGCGGCGTTCTCGGGCGCTCGCACGAGCCGAGCACTGCCTATACGCGATACCGCGAGGTGACGAACCAGCCCGAGGCGTTCATGTTCGGCGGGAAGCGGTGTCCGCTCGCTGCCGGGACCATCCCGACGCAGGCGCAGGCCGCTCCCCGAGGTGGAGACCTGGCTGACAGGTGTGGACGACGCGTCACGACCGTCCGCTCGCTCGAGGGCGTGCAGCTTATGGGTGAAACGCGGTTCGAGACCAGCGTGGAAGCGCTCTCGCTTGACGCACGAGGGCTCACCCGAGCCCCTGCTGCTCGAGGGGCGGATGCCGCTCCGGTGCCGACGAGATTCTGGTGGGATGGAACCGGAGTCCCCGCCCCGCAGCCGCGGGTATGGGCAAGACGGTCGAGGCTGGAGTTCATCAAGGCAGGTCATGAGGAAGCCGCGGTCTCGGGCGCGCCCAAACCCCAAGACTTGGTTCGCGGGGTCCAGGTCGACGGTTGTTGGTCGCGCGATCATGCCGGGGGAGCTCGACGGTTTCAGCGGTTCGATCGTCACCGACGACGACGTTCCTTCAGCGCTGGAAGGGTGAGGCCGCCGGATGTGACATAGGCCGTCGTGCAGCTCGGCGGGGGCATTGCCGACGTGCCGCGGTTCAGCTCGCACGTCGGGGGGCTCGGCGAAGTGTTCTCCTTCGACACCTCGACCGAGGCAGCGATCGCGCGCAGCGGACCGGCATCGCTGCAAGGTGTGATCCTTCGGATGTTCGGTTTCCTGGTCTTGCTTGCAGGGATCTTGGTGCTGGGGCAGGTGCTGGTTCGCCGCACCCTGCTCGGCGCCATCGACACCCCGATCCTGCGAGCGCTCGGCATGACGCGGGGTCAGCTGGTTCGTGGCGCGGCGATCTGCAGGAGCCGTGGTCGCTGATCGGCGCGCTGGTGATCGCGATCGTCGGGGCGGTGAGCCTGACCGCTGTTCCTGCCGCATCGCGGAGGTCCGCTCGCTTCGAAGCCGAGCCGGGCATCTGGCTCGAGCCGTCCGTGCTTGGTTGCTGGCGCCGTGGCGATCGTTGCCGGTGTGATGCTGAGCGTGGTTCTGCCGGCGTGGCGAACGGCTCGCGCAGAGCACGGGAGTGCTGGGCACGGTCGAGTATCGAAGAGCCGATCGGAGGCCGTCGCGGATCGCCACCGCCGTCGCCCGCACCGGGTTGCCGGTCACCGCGATCGCCGGCACGAGGCTCGCGCTCGAGCCGGGTCACGGCCGCACGGCCACGCCCGTACGCAGCGGCATCATCGGCCTCGCGCTCGCGGTCACGGCGATGGTGGGCGCCTTCGGGTTCGCAGCCAGCATGGATCGGTTGCATCTCCAACCCGGGCCTGTGGGGAGTTCGGTTCGACGTGGCCACGGGGCATCCGTTCATCGGGCGATGTGTTCGAGCGGGACGCGATGCCCGATCCTCGTCGACGACCCCGGGCTCGCCGATCGTCACAGCCGGCAACTTCCAGGAAACCCTTCAGCATCGTGCGGGCCCGACAGGCGGATTCCGCAGGAATCGATCTGGGCGACAGAAGACGAGCAAGGGTGATCCCATCGAGCTGACGATGCTCGACGGCCGCTGGCCTGCAGGGCCGACGATGAGATCGCGCTCGGCGCGGTCACCGCACGCGTCGCTGGGCGTCGCGAGCTAGGGGGCACGGTTCGGCGATTCCAGCGTCGGGGGCACCCAGGCAGCAGATGGAGGTCGTGGGTATCGCGGTGTTCCCGGACTTCGGGTTCGGTCCGGGGTTGGGTCAGGGAGCGCCGCGACCACCATGGATCGGCTCCGAACCTTCTATCCCGACATCGACGCAGAACCTGCGTGTTCGCCGGCTACACACCCGGTGCCGATCGCGGCCGAGGTCAACGGGCGTCTGAACGCAGCGGCTGCGAGAGGTCAGCGAGTGATCAGTCGAGCTCCTCGGCGACCACTCCGGGAGAACGGGGGAATCGCTCTCGCACACCAGCCGCTCCCGCACCCTCCCCCTGCTGCTCGCCTTGATGTTCGGAGCGGTCGCGCGCGGGCGCCCTGGTCCACGTGCTGGTGACGTCGGTGCGGCGGCGGCGGAAGAGACCTGGCGATCCTGCGAACGATCGGCTTCCGCAGGCGACAGGTCGCCTCGACGGTCGCCTGGCAGGCGACGACGATCGCGGTCATCGCGCTCGTGTTCGGCGTGCCGATCGGGATCATGGTGGGGCGCCTCAGCTGGGCGTTGTTCGCCGACCGGCTCGGGGTCGTCTCCGATCCCGCGCACCGCGCTGGGGCGGCTCTGCTTCTGGTGATGCCGGCGACCCTCGTGCCTGGCGAACCTGGTCGCGGTGGGCCCGGCGCTGTTCGCCCGGCGGACCCGGCCGGCGCAGATCCTGCGCGCGGAGTGAGCTCGATGCGTCCCTGGGCCAAGTGGATCGCCGAGGGGCTCTTGGTCTCGGTGCTGACGGCCGCCAGCCTCTGGGTGCTCGGGATCGTCACGGGATTCGGACTATCCCGCCATGGCGAGCCTGGCCATCGGACTGGTCGGCCGTAGTGCCGGCGGGGCTATCGGTGCGATCGCGCGCCGTCGCCCGTGCCGCCGACCCGGTACTCGTGGCGACCTGTCTCTGTTCGGGCTCGTGGGCATCGTGGGCGCCGCGTTGCTCACGATCTGTTGCTCGCCGGAGAGCTTCCCCGATCGGAGGCAGTCCGTCCCTTCGTCGTGCCGCTGATCGTGGCGATCGTGTGGCGGCGATCGCGTTCCGGGCGCTGCAGCCGGCGATCGCCCGCGCCGCCGGCCGACTGGTCTACGGAGCCGAAGCGGCGCCCACCGACCTCGCCCGCTCGTTCGGTTCGAGGATGACCAGGGCCATCCCCCTGGACGAGCTCGCGCTCCAAGGAGCTGAGGCGTTGAGGGGAGCGCTGAGGCTTCGGCGCGCAGAGCTCTGGATCCCGGCGGGTGACGAGCTTCGGCCATGGATCGGCGACCCACCCATCGAACATCGACCCATCCCCATGGGAGGCCTGGAACCTGCAGCGGTAGTGCAGGCGGGTCTGATCGGTCACGGTTGGATGAATGTGTGGCTACCCGAGCTCTTGGATGGCCGCGAGGATTCGTTCCTGCGCGCGGCTCCGATGGCTCACGCCGGCGAGCTGCTCGGGTTGCTGCTGGTGGAACGGCCGGTGACCGCTGAGGCGTTCACGTCGGAGGAAGAGCGCACCGTCGTGGAGCTGGCCCGCCAGCTCGGCGTCGCCGTGCACAACGCACGGCTGGACTCGGCGTTGCAGGCCTCCTTGGACGAGGTTCGGCGCCAAGCCGACGAGCTGCAGGCATCACGAGGGCGGATCGTTGCCGCCGGCGATCACGCTCGCCGCGCGATCGAGCGGAACCTGCACGACGGCGCCCAGCAGCACCTAGTGGCGCTCGCCGTCCAGCTCAAGCTGGCTCGAACCCTGATCGACAAGGACCCCGCGCGCGCCGGGCAAACGTTGGACGGGCTCGGCGATCAGGTGCAGGACACCTTGCAGGAGCTGCGCGATCTCGCGCACGGCATCTATCCGCCATTGCTCGCCGACAAGGGGCTGCCCGAGGCGCTCGAGTCCGCCGGACGGCGCGCCGTGTTTCCGGTCACCGTGCGCGCTGACGACCTGGCGCGCTACGCGCCCGACGCCGAGGCAACGGTGTACTTCTGCGTATTGGAGGCGATGCAGAACGCCGGCAAGTACGCGGGGAGCGGGCACGAGCGTCCAGGTCGAGGTGCGAGAGACCGGGCACGGGCTCACCTTCGTGGTTGCCGACGACGGTGTGGGGTTCGACCCGAGCTCCGGGCACATGGGTGCCGGGTTCACCAACATGCTGGACCGCTTGGGCGCGCACGGGGGGAGCTTGCGCGTTGAGTCGGCGGCGGGCAAGGGCACACGGGTCATCGGCATCGTGCCGGCGAAGCCGGTGTCCTCCTGAGGCGCTTACGGGTGGGGTGTTCGGGGGCCTGAAGGAGTGGTGCTGGCACTACTGGCACAGGCATGTCACGGTGGGACGCTGGGAGACGGATCAACAGCGTCCGGGGAGCCGAACCACATGACCGTGCGAGTTCTCATCGTCGATGACCAGGAACCGTTCCGCATGGCGGCGCGGATGGTGGTCGATGCCACCGACGGGTTCGATGTCGTGGGCGAGGCGGAGACCGGGGAGGAGTCCGTTGCGATGGCCTCCGAGCTCAACCCGGACCTGGTGCTCATGGACGTGAACCTGCCCGGGATCAACGGGCTCGATGCCACGCGGCAGATCCTGGCCGGCTCCGACACGGTGGTCGTGCTGCTGCTGTCGACCTACGAGGAGGACGAGTACGCGCCCCGCGCGGTCGAGTGCGGCGCCGCCTCGTACATCCCCAAGGCGGTCTTCGGGCCCGATCGTCTCGAGGATGCGTGGTCGGCCGCGAACGAGCCCGCGGGGAGCGACGCCGGATAGTCTGAGCGAGACTACCGGCGTCCGATCGGCACCACGCCTGTCACCGCGGTGCCGGTTCCGGGCGCGGACTCGATCTGGAGCGACCCGCCGGTCGCGTCGAGCCGGTCCTGCATCCCCTGGATCCCCGTGCCGGCGTCCACCTGCGCCGGGTCGAATCCTCGTCCGTCGTCGCGAACCTCGAAGCGCACCGAGCCCTCGAACGCTTGCAGGGTCACCTCGACACGCTCGGCATCCGCGTACTTCGCGATGTTGTTGAGCGCCTCCAGCACGCAGAAGTAGACAGTGGCCTCGATGTCGGCGGGGTACCGTTCCACGCCGTCCGCTTCGACCGTGACCGGGAACGCAGCCTTGCGGGCCTGCGCTTGGAGCGCCGCCGCCAACCCCTTGTCAGCCAAGAGCGGCGGATAGATCCCGCGCGCGAGGTCCCGCAGGGTCTCCAGAGCGTCGTTGGTGTCCGTTCGGATCTGCGCCAACATCTCGTGCGCCTTGACCGGGTCGCGGTCGACCATGGAGTCGGCGAGCCGGGTCTTCACCGACAGCGCTACCAGCTGCTGCTGGGCGCCATCATGGATGTTGCGCTCGAGCTTGCGTCGCTCCTCGTCCTGCGCGGCAACCATCCGCTGACGAGAGGCCCGGAGCTCCTCGATCAACCGCACGTTGCGGAGCACCGGCCCCGCTTGCGCGGCGAGGTCGCGAACCAGCCGCTCACGCGCCGGGTCGAGCGGGTCGTTGGCCGGCATCGTCACAGCAAGCGCGCCGAGCAGCTCTCCCTGTTGGCGCACCTCGGCGGCGAGATCGCCGGGCATCGTGGGCAAGGTGTCGTCGACCGAGGGGATCGGGGACGAGGTCGGCCACCGTTCGGCGAGGATGCGCTCGGCCGGAGCTCTCGTCCCACGCGCAACCAGACGTCGGCTGCGGCGGCTCCGGTCGCGCCCTGCAGCACGGCGGCCATGCGTGGCAGCACGTCGTCGGTCGAATAGGTCTCGGACATGCGCTCGGAGAACTCGCTCATCACCTCGTACGGGGTGGCACGCCGCCCGTACACCACCCGGTCGGCGATCGAGCGCGCCGCGCGCCGCACCGGGTCGAACGTCACCGCCAGTAGGAGCAGTCCGACGAAGAGCCGTGACACGTTGCCCAGCGTCGCCACCGCCAGCACGGCGAGGTAGAGGCCGATCAGGGCGACCGCCACCAGCGAGTAGGTCACGGTCTTCTTGACGACCAGGTCGATGTCGAAGAGTCGCCGCCGCAAGATGGCGTACCCGATGGCGGCCGGGAACGCGGTCCCAACGATGAAGAACAGCACATAGAAGAGGGCTCCGCTCACCGGGTTGTTCTCCACCGAGGTCCCGCCCAGGTTCGTTGCCGCGATCGCCGCCACGAGGAGTACGGCCGAGATCCCGGCCAGATAGGCGAGCGCACGGATCTGACGCCGTCCCGTTTCGTCGGAGGTTCGATAGCGGACGACCAGCGCCGCAACCGACGCGAACGCCGCCACGAGCAGCCCGATCGATCCGACGGTCGCGAGCACGTCTGACACCGGCTCGAGCGCCTTGACACCCGTGGGGTTGGCCACCACCACTTCGGCGTCGACGGGCCCGGGCCGGATCCACGCACTGATGGCGAGCGCGAGGGCGGCCCCGACGATCACGTACAGGACGAACCGCCAACGGGGGGACGGTACCCGGCCCGTCGGGAACAGCAGCAGGATCAGCAACAGAGGGGAGAACACCACGACATAGGTCCAGTTCGAAAGCCACGCGGCCAACGATTGCAAGGGTGCGCCGGTGTCCTCGGCCCACACCACATACTCAGCGCTGACGCCAGTGACGCCGAAGCTCACCCCCACCAGGAACATCAACCAGCCCAGCGGGTTACCGGGCACCCTGGACATCACGAACGCGCCGATCGTGCCGTACCCGAGCATCATCGGCAGGGCGACGGCGACGAACCCATCGAAGGTGTCGTTGGCGAACGAGAGGACTGTCGCGCCGGCCGCGAAACAGAGCATGATCGCCCAGACCACCCACGGCCAGCGGGCGTTGCCCGTCTCACTCACCGGTTCGCCTCCGTCGGTATCAGGCCAACCAGTGTCGTGCCGCCCCCGGGGATGCTCTCGATGCGCATCGTGCCACCGATCGCATCCAACCGGTCCGCGATCCCTTGGAGCCCCGAGCCATGGCGGGTGGCCGAGGCGTCGAACCCCCGGCCGTCGTCGTAGACGCTGAACTCGAGGGAGTCATCACGTCGCACGAGCGAGATCCCGGCCTGCGATGCATCCGCGTACTTGGCCATGTTCTGCAGCGCCTCGAGGCACGAGAAGTACACGGCCGCCTCGAGCTGTTGCGGCAACCGCTCCACGTCGTCGGCCGAGATCTCGACCGGCACCGGCGACTTGCGCGCTTGCGCTTCCAGTGCCGCGGCGAGGCCCTGGTCGGCGAGCAGGGGCGGGTAGATGCCGCGAGCGAGGTCCCGGAGGTCATCGATCGCCGTCTGCGTCTCGGCTTGGAGCTGTTGAACCATCTCGTGCGCCTTCGCCGAGTCGCGTTCGATCAGGGAATCGGTGAGGCGCAGCTTCACGCCCAGGGCGATCAGCTGCTGTTGCGCGCCGTCGTGGATGTTGCGCTCGAGCCTGCGTCGCTCCTGGTCCTGGGCAGCCACCAGTCGCTGCGGCGACGCTCGGAGCTCTTCGATCAGCCGGACGTTCCTCAGCACCAGTCCGGCCTGGGCTGCCAGATCGTGCATCAACCGGACGCGATCGGATCCCACCGGATCGTTCGCACGCGAGACCACGGACAGTGCTCCCAATAGCTCTCCGCGGTGGCGCACCTCGACGATCTGATCGCCGGGCAGGGCCGGGATCGCATCTCCGTCCCCGGCAACCTCGGCCGCGGCGCCCGAGGCATCGGGCCACGCCGCTGCCGAGCGGTACCTGCCGCCCAGCCGTAGCCAGACACGCGCTTCGGCCGCGCGGGTGCTCTCACCCAGGATGGTGGCCATCCGTGGGAGCACGTCGTCGGTGGAGTAGGCCTCGGACAGCCGTCCGGAGAATTCGGTGAGCGCCTCGTACGGAGTCGCGCGCCCGCCGTAAACCAGGCGATCGCCGATGCGCCGGGCGAGGTGCCACGTGGGCCAGACGAGGAAGCCGATGACGAGCATCGTGATGCCGACGGCGATTGTCTCGTCCGGCGCGCGGTCGGCGAGTGGAGCGCTGAGTGCGAACAGGAACGCCAAGGTCACCGCCATCGTGAGCACGACGGTGATGCCGAAGATCACGGTCTTCTTGATCACCAGGTCAAGGTCGTACAGCCGGTAGCGCAGGATCGCGACCGCGATCGAGCCCGGCAGCGCCACGAAGATCGCAGCACCTGCGAGTACGAAGACCACGGTGGTCCAGTTGCTGTCGTCACCCCAGATGAGCGCGACCACGAAGAGGGCTGTGACGGACCCGACCACGAGCAGGGACGCGAAGGCGAGCCAACGGAGCTGCTGCCGCTCCTCGCCCTCCGATCTGCGGAACCGCACCACGACCGAGACGAGCGCCAAGAGGAACGAGAGGAGGATGAGGATTGCCGCCGGTGTGATGACCCAGCCGAACCCCTTCAGCGCGGGCACTGCGAGCGGATTCGGGATCGTCAGGACGTCCGCCATCAGGATCGGGTCAGGCTGGACCGTGTTCCAGAAACTCGCCGTGATCGTTCCGACCGCCAGGATCCAGATCACGACCCGCCACCGCCTGCTCGGCAGACGACCCTGGGGGAACAGCAGCAATGCCAGGACGATCATGGCCACGCTGGGCGCGAAGACGACCGTGCTCAGCATCGCCGCCCAACCGACAGCGGGCAGCGACAGGTCGGTCGATCCTCGGATCGCGTATTCCTCCAGGAACACCGCGAACATCAGGAGCAATCCGACGCCCAGCAGGAGCCAACCGACCGGGTTGGAGGGCGTCCGGACCGCGAGCAGCGCTCCGATCGCTCCGAACGCCAGCATGCCGAACACGAAGATCAGGATGAACGGCACATCTTGGGCTCGCGTGGTCTCGTCGCCGATGGTCAACCACAAGGTGACGACCAACAGCAGGAGGAGCAGCCCGATCAACGTCAGCGCGATCGTCCGGCGCGAGGTCCGTATCATCGATCCACTCCCAGATTGACGCTGCCGACCACCGTGGTTCCGGCTCCGGGTGCGCTGTCGATCATGACCACGCCTCCGATCGCGTCGAGTCGGTCGGCGACTCCTTGTAGGCCGGTCCCATATCCGATGTCGGTAGTGTCGAACCCCTGCCCGTCGTCGGTCACACGGAACTCGAGCGAGCCGTTGCGTTGGGCGATCGAGATCTCGACACGCGAGGCGTCGGCGTACTTCGCGACGTTGTTCAATGCCTCAAGACACGAGAAGTACACGGCCGATTCGACCGCCTGCGGGTACCGGGCGACGCCGTCGGCCTCGACCGTCACCGGCACGGGGGACTTGCGCGCCTGGGCTTGCAGCGCCGTGGCCAGCCCCTTGTCGGCGAGCAGCGGCGGGTAGATGCCTCGCGCGAGGTCGCGCAGGTCTTCGAGGGCTTCGTTCGACCTGGACTGCAGCCCGGCGAGCAGCTCGCGCGCCTTGACGGGGTCGCGCTCGGTCATCTGCTCGGCGAGGCGGAGCTGCACGTTGAGGGCCACCAGCTGCTGCTGCACCCCGTCGTGGATGTTGCGCTCGATCTTGCGGCGTTCCTCGTCTTGGGCAGCGACCAAGCGTTGTCGCGAGCCGCGGAGGTCCTCGATGAGACCCACGTTGCGCAACACGAGTCCGGCTTGCGCCGCGAGGTCGCGGACGAGGGTTTCCTTCGCCGGGCTCATCGGGTCGTCGGGCGAGGGTTCCAGGGTGATGGCGCCGAGCAGATCACCCTGATGTCGAACCTCGGTGATGTGCTCCCCATCGGCCGACTCGATCGCATCCCCCGACAGCGACCGCGACGAGGGAACGTCGCCGCCATCGGGCCACGATGCTTCCGGTCGAAGCTGCGATCCGATCCGCAGCCACACGTCCGCCCGCCGCGCACCCGTTGCGTCGGCGACCAGCTGCGCCATCCGCGGCAACACGTCGTCGGTCGAGTAGGTCTCCCCGACCCGCTCGCTGAACTCCGACAGTACTTCGTAGGGTGTCGCCCGCTTACCGTAGACGAACCGGTTCGCCAGCCGGATGGCCCGAGGCCGCAACCAGAGGACGACTGCGGTCAACAATGCGGAGAAGAGAAGGGTCGGAAGATATGTCCGGGCCCGCTCCGACGCCGAACACTAGCGCGGGCACGGCGCGACCAGGACGAACCCGAGCACCATGAACGCCACGACCAGCACCGCGTACTGCACGGTCTTGCGGATGACCAGGTCGAGGTCGTACAGGCGATACCGGAAGATCGCGACGAGGTAGGCGAGTGGCACACCTGCCGCCAGCGACAACGCGGTGAGCCCGAAGAAGATCTCGAAGACGGAGCCTTCCTCGTTCCCGAGGAGCACGAAGACCAGTCCGACGATCCACTGGAGGGCGAACGAGGTGCCGGCGATCGCGGCGACGAAGACGAGCACCCGCATGCGCTGGCGATCCTCGCCGGTCGATCTCCTGAAGCGCAGCACGACCGCCACCACCGACGAGAGAGCAGAGACCAAGGCGATGACCGTGCCGATCGTGATGATCACCGGCGAGATCCCGCCTGCGGCATCGATGCCGAACGGATTCTCGTAGACGATCCCGTCGGCGATCCAGTTGTTGTACGGCCCCGGCCGCACGACGAAGCCGAGGGCTGCCAGCGCCGTCCCGCCGACGAGACCTCTTACCGCCCACCGCCACCGAGGCGTCGGCGGATGACCATCGGGATACAGCAGGAACAGCAGCGGCAGCAGGGTGATCGGGTAAAGCGCGTACTCACCGAGCGTTGCCCACAGCCCGATCAACGGCACCGCACCGGGGTCGGCCTTGACCCCGTAGATCATGAGGGCCTGCAGGAACGAGATCAGCGGGAAAGGCAAGCCGGTAACGATGAACACCCACCCGGCCCAGTTACCGGGTTGACGCGAGGTGATGAGCACACCGACGCTGATCCACAGCAGGATCAGCACGAGCAGCAGACCGAAGAACGGGTTCAGATTTCCGGCGGTCGTTTCATCGAGGGTCCTGCCGGCGTTGCGCTCGGCTTCGAGCTCGTCGATGACGCGTTGCATGCCCGGCGTGTCCGGGTCACCGACCACCACGATCTGGCCGGGCGTTACTCGGTCTCGCGAGGCCAGGTTCACCGGGATGGAGATGGCTGTCGCCACGATGCAGGTCAGCAGGATGGCCACGCCCAGCACGCGCGCGAACCGGGTGCTCACGGATCGTTCGCTTCGGGTACGGAGCTCGCTCCATGGGGGCATCATCGCCCGTGATGCTCTCGCCGGGAAGGAGGCTCACTGCACCATCGACCGGGCCCGAACCTCCCCGCCGAGCGAGTGGTGGCACCCCGCGGGTTCGGCATGCCCTCCGGGTCGTCTGGAGCGGTTCCCAGGCATACCGTTGCCTCGGAGACAACCGTAAGGAGATGACCGACGATGACGACGATCTTGGTGGGCACCGACACCTCGGCCTCGGCCGATCTGGCGGTGGAGGACGCAGCGGCGCTCGCGGATGCACGAGGAGCCGAGCTGCTCGTCCTGTACGTGCGGGGAGACAAGGAGCTCCGCGCGGTGGTCGACCCGTCGAAAGCCGCGGACCCTTCCGGCTACCTCGCGAGCATGGGCAGGCGCTTCCCGGGCCTGATCACGCGAACCAGGACGGAGTCGGGCGACCCCGCGGAGCGGATCGTGGAGGTCGCGGCCGAGGAGCGAGCGGAGACGATCGTCGTCGGCAACCGAGGGGTCCACGGCAGCTGGTGGCGGGTGAAGGACAGCGTGCCCAACTTGGTGTTACGCCATGCCCCGTGCAGCGTCTACATCGTGGACACCCGGAGGGCCCAGTGAGGGATGGGTGCCTTACACCTGATCGGTCTCACGAAGGAACGCCAGCACCGCCATCACCCGACGATGCACGTCCGGCTCCTCGGTGAGGTCGAGCTTATGGAACAGGGAGTTGATGTGCTTCTCGACGGCCCGCTCCGTCAGGAACAACGACTTCGCGATCGCGGCGTTGTTCTGACCCTGCGCCATGTGCGACAGCACCTCGCGCTCGCGATCGGTGAGCGAGGCCAGGGGCGAATGCGCCATGCGGTCCTTCGCCGCGACGAGCGTTTCCACGACCTTGGGGTCCAGCACGCTGCCGCCGCGCGAGACTTCGTTGAGGGCGCGCACGACCTCATCCACGTCGGCCACGCGTTCCTTCAACAGGTAGCCCAGGCCGGCTGCGCCGTCCTTGAGCAGCTCGTAGGCGTACTCCTCGTCGGCGTACTGGGACAGCACCACGACGCCGACGTCCGGGTGCTCGGCCCTGATCGCTTTCGCCGCTCTGATCCCCTCGTCGGTACCTGTGGGGGGCATCCTGATGTCGGTGAGCACCGCGTCGGGGGCCTGTGCTCTGGACCGCCTCAAGCAGCTCGTCGTAGGCTTCGGCCGTGCCGACGACCTCCACGTCGTCGACGCTCGAAAGCAAGGCCACCGTGCCCTCACGAACCAGGTAGTTGTCCTCCGCGAACACGACCCGCAGCATGCGCGGATGGTACACGGGCACCTCGATGCAGGGAGGCGAGCGGCGTGAGCATCACGGTCGTCCTCGGGGAAGACAACGTGCTCGTGCGAGAGGGCGTGCGCGCGCTGCTCAACTCCTACGAAGACATCGATGTCGTGGGCATCGCCGAAGACGCACCCACCCTGCTCACCGCAGCCGCTGAGCATGTGCCCGACGTGGTCGTTACCGACATCAAGATGCCGCCGAGCTTCCAGCTGGAAGGCATCGACTGCGCGCACGAGATCCGCGAGCAGCACCCCGACACCGGTGTCGTGGTCTTGTCCGCCCACGATGACGAGGAATACGCGATCGCATTGCTCGGCCGCGGTCACAGTGGCCTGGCATACCTGCTGAAGGACCGCATCGCCCAGGGCGACGAGCTGGCGCGCGCGATCCGTGAGGTGCACGCGGGCGGCAGCACGGTCGACCCTTCGATCGCCGAGCGGCTGTCTGATCGCACCGATGCGGCCGAGCACGATCGCGAGGTGCTCGACATGATGGCGAAGGGCCTCGGCTACGCGGAGATCGCCGAGGCACTCGGCACCACACAGGAAGCCGTCGATCGCCAGGTGACGCAGCTGTTCCGCGGCATGGCCGGCGGCGATGGCGCGTCAGCGGGACTCGTGGACGAGTTCAAGCGCATGCACGCGGCGGTGGTCACGCAGACGACGTCGCGCAACACCCTGGCCTCGTTCGTGCCGCAGCAGCTCGCGGACCGACTCGCCTCCCAGCCCGAGACCGCGATCGAACCGCAGGAGGTCGAGGTCACGGTGCTGTTCTCCGACATCCGTGGGTTCTCGACGATGGCCGAGCGCCTCGGAGCGCGCGAGGTAGCGGCCGTCGTGGGCCGCCATCTGTCCGCGATGGCCGAGGTCGTCGCCGCGCACGGCGGCACGATCGACAAGTTCCAGGGCGACGCCGTCATGGCGGTCTTCGGTGCCCCCGAGCCGCTGGAAGGCCACGCTGAGCGTGCCTTGTTGTGTGCGATCGCGATGCAGCAACGCCAGTCCGAGTTGAACGCCGACGGGTGGGACGTCGTCGACCTGCCCGACATGGGGGTCGGCATCGGGGTCAACACGGGCCAGGTGATCGCCGGCACGGTGGGCGGCGGCGGACGCCTCGAGTACACGGTCGTGGGCGACGCCGTGAACGTCGCGTCGCGCCTGCAGAACGAGGCCGAGGGTGGCGAGATCGTGGCCACCGCCAGCACGGTCGCGGCGGCACCGGACGTGCCCTGCGTCTCGATCGGCTCGCGACAGGTCAAAGGCCGGGAAGAGCCCGTCGAGGTCTTCCGCGTCACGGAAGTGGATCGGTGAATCTCAGCGAGGAACGGATGCGGCGTCTGATCTGGCCTGCGGGCGCCTTCATCCTGGTCGGCTCCACCGTCGGCGTCGTGATGGAGGTCGCGGCCGGCTTCCCGTCGGAAGTGGCGTTTCTCGCTCGGCCTGCTGACGTTCCCGGCGGTCGGACTCTTCGTCGTGCATCGCCGACCGACGGCTCTCCTCGGATGGCTGATGGTGTCGATGGGCTTCCTGGTCGCCGTTCCCCTGGGGGCATATGCGGACTACGCGCTCACGCACGATCTCCCCTTGGGCCCGCTCGTGCTCGCGTTGGATGGCCCGTTGTGGGTGCCGTTCATCGGCATCTCCGGCTACCTGCTGCTGTTGTTCCCCAACGGCCATCTCCCGTCGCCGCGCTGGCGGTGGTTCGCATGGGCGTGCGGCACCGGGTTGGCGCTCGTCATGGTGGCGATCTGGCTCGTCCCGGGCCCATTCACCGACTCTGGGTTCCCCGATGTCGTGAACCCGATCGGTATCGAAGCCCTCGACCCGTTCCTCGACGTCATGATCGTCCTGATCGTCTTCGCACCTGCCCTCCTTTTCGGAGGTGCGGTGGGGCTTGTGCTCCGGATGCGCCGCACGACCGACGACGTCGTGCGCCATCAGATCCGATGGCTCGCGTACGTGGCCGCGTGGATCGCGGCGATCTACGTGCTGGCTTTCATCCCTGCGCTCGGGAACGAAGCCACGTGGACCGGTTGGATCCAGACGATTGCGGTGACCAGCTTCGCCCTGATCCCGATCGCGATCGGCATCGCCGTGCTGCGCTATCGCCTCTACGACATCGACGTCGTGATCCGCAAGACGGTCGTGTTCGCCGTCATGGCTGCGGTCATCGCCGCGGTGTACGTGGGACTGGTCGTCGGGGTCGGGTGCGTTGGTCGGTTCGAGCGGTAGCCCGGTCCTGTCAGCACTTGCGGCGGCGATCGTGGCTCTCGTATTCCAGCCCCTCCGAACGCGGGCTCGCAAGTTCGCAGACCGTGTCGTGTACGGGAAGCGGGCGACGCCGTACGAGGTCATGGCCGAGTTCGGCGGACAGCTGGCGGGCACCTACTCAGCCGACGACGTCCTGGCCCGCACGGCGCGGATCCTGGCAGAGGGTGTCGGCGCCGACACCGCTCGGGTGTGGCTCCAGGTCGGCGACGACCTCCGGCAGGTGGCGGTGTGGCCAGAGGAGAACGGTGACGCCGACCGAGACGCCGAGTTCACAACCGAGGTGCGACACCAGGGAGAGCTCCTCGGGGCGCTGTCGGTGTCGATGCCTCCGAACGATCCGATGGACCCAGCCAAGGAGACCCTGGTGCGGGACCTCGCCGCACAGGCCGGTCTCGTGCTTCGGAACGAGGGCCTCACCGCCGCGCTGAAGGCGCGCCTCGCCGAGCTGCAAGCCGCCCAGAAGCGCCTGGTAGCGGCCCAAGACGCCGAGCGCCGCAAGCTCGAGCGCAACATCCACGATGGCGCCCAGCAGCAGCTCGTGGCGCTGCAGGTCCGCCAGCGGCTCGCGGAGCAGCTCATCGACCGGGACCCGCGAAGGCCAAGGAGATGCTCGAACAGATCCAGACCGACACCGGCACAGCCCTCGACGACCTGCGCGACCTGGCAAGGGGCATCTACCCGCCGCTGTTGGCCGACAAAGGCCTCGCGGCCGCGCTCGAGTCGCAGGCCCGCAAGGCCACCGTTCCCGTCCGTGTCGACGCCGACGGGCTCGGCCGGTTCCCGCAGGAGATCGAAGCGGCCGTCTACTTCTCCACCCTGGAAGCGCTCCAAAACACGGCGAAGTACGCGCAAGCGACCACCGCCACGATCACCATCACGACCAACGACCATCAGCTGACGTTCTCGGTCACCGACGACGGCTTGGGATTCGACCCCGCCTCGACTAACCATGGCACCGGACTGCAAGGCATCGCCGACCGGCTCGGTGCGCTCGAGGGTGAGGTGACGGTGGAATCGACGCCCGGCCGAGGGACGGTCGTCAGCGGGCGGTTACCGCTGGATGCCCACGCGATGGAAGGAGCTTCCGCGTGAGCGTCACCGGGGAGGGCGACGCAGCGCGGGGTCAACCGGCCCGATGGCCGTGGGCTGTCTTTGCGACATTCGTGGCGATCGCCTTCGTGGGCATGATCCTCGTCGTCATCAACGACGAAGTCCTGGGCGAACAACTGCCGTTCGTGGTTGCCTTCTCGATGTTCGGCGTGGTGGGCGCTCTCATCGTCAGCCGCGAGCGGCGGAACGTGATCGGCGGCCTGCTCCTGTACGGCTCGTTCATCACCGCGCTCTCGTTCTTGGCCGGGGAACTCCTGACCTGGCTCGACTCACGCGGGTCGGGTGGCGTGGTCGCACAGGTCATGGGCTTGCTGTCCAGCTTCGGCTGGTTGTTCGGGATCCTCCCGGTGGTCTTCCTGTTGCCGCTCTTGTTTCCCGACGGCCACCCGCCATCCTCTCGTTGGCGGCCGTTCCTGTGGTTCATCGTCGTTGTCCTCGGGCTCATGCTCATCAGCGTCGCGTTCGGTGACCCCGTGCTGACGGGTTCCGTACGACGTGGAGATCCCCAACCCGCTCTACATCAGCGCGCTCGGCAGGTTCGACATCCCCGATCCCGTGTTCGCGGTCATCTACTTCGGCACGTTCGCGATCTCGTTGGCCTCCCTCTTCGTGCGTTTCCGCGGTTCGATGGGGACCGAACGGCAACAGATCAAGTGGGTCGCGTTCGGGTTCCTGGCGGCCTTCCTCGGGAACGGTCTTCGGTGATTTCATCGCCGATCCCATGGTGAGCGCGATCGTGGCTGGGAGTGGATTCCTGGCGTTCCCCGCCTCGGTCGGCGTCGCGGTCCTCCGGTTCCACCTCTACGACCTCGACGTCGTTGTGCGCAAGACGCTCGTTGTCGGTGCTCTCGGTGCGCTGATCGCGCTCGTCTACGTCGGGATCGTTGCCGGCGGGACGGCCCTGCTCGGCCAGGAGGATCCGGCCCTCAGCGTCGTCGCCGCGGTCGTGCTGGCCCTCGCCTTCCAACCCGCCCGCACCGGGGCTCGGCGGCTTGCCGACCGCCTCGTGTACGGGGAACGCGCGACGCCCTACGAGGTGCTCACCGAATTCTCCGGCCGGGTCGGCGATGCCTTCGCCACCGATGACGTGCTTACGCGCATGGCCCAGATCCTGGCCGACGGCACCGGGGCGTCGAGGGCCCTCGTCTGGCTCGAGGTGGGTGGCCAGATGCGACCTGCTCGGGGCGTACCCCTCGGACACACCCAACCTCGCCGCGGTGCCGGTCGCCAGCGGGGAGCTGCCTGCCCTCCCACTCGGTCAGTCCGTGGAGGTCCGCGACCGCGGAGAACTGTTGGGGGCGCTGTCCGTCGACATGCCGGCCGACGATCCGATGACCCCGACCAGGGAACGCCTCGTGCACGACCTCGCCTCGCAAGCCGGTTTGGTGCTGCGGAACGTGCGGCTCGTACAAGACCTGCGCAGAGTCTCGCCGTCGCCTAGTGGCGGCCCAGGACGAGGAGCGTCGCAGGCTCGAACGCAACATCCATGACGGCGCGCAGCAGCAGCTCGTCGCGCTCCAGGTCCGGCAGCGGCTCGTAGAGCAGCTGATCGACCGCGATCCCGCCAAGGCCAAGGAGATGCTCGAACAGATCCAGACGGACACCGGCGCAGCGCTCGACGACCTCCGAGACCTCGCCCGCGGGATCTATCCGCCGTTGCTGGCCGACAAAGGCCTCGCGGCAGCGCTCGAGTCGCAAGTTCGTAAGGCCACCGTCCCCGTCATCGTCGATGCGGACGGTGTCGGTCGGTTCTCGCAGGAGATCGAGGCGGCCGTCTACTTCTCCGCCCTGGAAGCGCTCCAGAACACCTCGAAGTACGCGGAGGCCACGACCGCCATCATCGCGCTCCGCCACAGCGACGAGCAGCTGACGTTTTCGGTGACCGACGACGGCCTCGGATTCGACCTCGACTCGACCAACCACGGCACCGGACTGCAAGGCATCGCCGATCGGCTGAGTGCGCTCGAAGGCGAGGTGACCGTGGAGTCTTCGCCGGGCCATGGGACGGTCGTGAGCGGGCGTGTCCCGCTCGATGCCCACGCGATGGAAACGCCGTTGGAAGGAGCCTCGGTGTGATCGCGGCAGGGACCACGGAGAGAAGTCGATTCCCGATCGTGGTCGGCCTGACCGGTTACACGCTGGCCGTCATCGGACTCGTCCTGACGGTTCCCGCGTCCCGCGAGGGCGTCGACTCCTTGTACCTGACGGATCCTGCTGCTCGCGTTCTCGTTCACCACGATCGGCCTGCTAGTGCTGCGCCGTACGGGCAACCCCACGATCGGGTGGTTGTTCCTGGCGATCGGCGGGTTGGAAGCGCTGACCGTGGCCACCAACCACTACGCGATCGTAGGCCTGAGCAGCTCAGGGCCACCTCCCTTGACCGTCTGGGCGGGGTGGCTCGGCTACTGGGCGGTCACCTTCGTGGTGCCGAGTGGACTGTTCCTGCTGCTGCTGACACTGTTCCCCGACGGTCGACCGCTGTCCCGCCGGTGGCTCTGGATGGCGCGCGTCGGATTCGCTTATTCGATCGGGTTCGCGCTGTTGGAGATCCTGACGATGGCCCGGATGGAGGTGGCAACCGGGCTCGAGATCGACAACCCCACGAACGTCGTTTCCCTATCGGTCACGGAATGGTTTTGGTTGCCGGGCATCGGTTTCATCGCTGTGGCCGTCGCGGGGCTCCTGATCAGGTTCCGCCGATCCGTCGGGAGAGGAACGCCAGCAGCTCCGATGGTTCGTGTTCTCCGTGGCCGTGTCGATGGGCTCGATGGTGGCGATCGTCATCACGTTCCTGGCGATCGGTGCTCCAGAGCCCGAGCCCACCTTCTTCATGGTCGCGTTCACGGTGATCCCGCTCGTCGGGATCGGGATGGGCGTCCCGGCAGCCTGCGGCATCGCGGTGCTCCGGTACTGGCTGTGGGACCTCGACGTCGTGATCCGCAAGACGGTCCTGTACGCGTCCGTCGCGCTGATGCTCATGGTTGTCTTCGCCTGCGTGGCCTTCGGCGTGGGTGCGCTGGTGGGCACGACCACCACGAGCGCGGTGGCCGCCGCGGCGATCGCAGGGTTCGCGTTCTGGCCGGCGCTGCGCGTGGCCCGCAAGGTCGCCGACCGGCTGGTCTACGGCAGGCGCGCCACGTCGTATGAGGTGCTGACCGAGTTCTCGCATCGCATGGGGGAGGCGTTCGCCACCGACGACGTGCTCGAGCGCATGGCGCAGATCCTGGCCGACGGCACGGGCGCGTCTTGCGCCGTCATCTGGTTGAAGGTGGGTGTCGACCTCCGGCCGGCCGCGATGCATCCCGGCGGTCAGGAGCGTCCGCCGCCGGTGGCGCTTGAAGGCGACAGGCTGCCGGCCCTGCTGGCCGATCACGGTGTCCAGGTGCGTGACCGCGGTGAGATCCTCGGCGCCCTCTCTGTTTCGATGCCGGCGAACGACCCCATGAACCCGGCCAAGGCCGCCCTCGTCGACGACCTGGCGGCCCAGGCTGGGCTGGTGCTGCGGAACGTTCGACTCACCGCCGAGCTCCGCGCTCGGCTCGACGACCTATCGGCCTCCCAGAAGCGGCTGGTGACGGCCCAGGACGAGGCGCGCCGTCGAGCTGGAGCGCAACATCCACGACGGCGCGCAGCAGCAGTTGGTGGCGCTCGCTGTGAAGGCGCGCCTGGCCCGGTCGCTCAACGAACGAGATCCGGCGAAGGCGGCTGAGATGCTCTACGGAGATCGAGGCCGAGATGCACGGCGGCGCTCGAGGATCTGCGCGACCTGGCCCGCGGCATCTACCCGCCGTTGCTGGCCGACAAGGGCCTGGAAGCGGCGCTCAGTGCCCAGGGCCGCAAGTCCGCGACGCCGGTCCTCGTGGAAGCCGCCGACGTCGGGCGATTCCCGCAGGAGATCGAGGCGGCCGTGTACTTCTCGTGCCTGGAGGCTTTGCAGAACGTCGCGAAATACGCCGAGGCCTCGAGCGTATCCATCCGGTTGCGCCGGAACCCGGGACGTGCTGACATTCGTCGTCACCGACGACGGTGTGGGCTTCGATCCGTCCTCGACGGGCTACGGCACTGGCCTGCAGGGGATCGCGGACCGGATCGGGGCGATCGATGGCCAGTTGCTCGTCGAGAGCGCTCATGGGCGCGGGACGGTCGTGACCGGCTCCGTGCCTGCCGAGACGACGTCGGCTGAAGCCCGATCCCGCGATGATCCCCCGCGAGGTCAACGTATGAGCATGCCCGATCGTTCGAAGCCTACGGGCCTTCGGCGCCTGGAACGCATGCTCATGGGCATGCTGATGGGCATCGTCGCCTACATCCTGGAGAAGGTCGTGATGCGGTCGATCCGCCGCGAAGGCCGCTCCGAGCCCGATGCAGCGAGTACCGCCGTCACCAGCAAGGGCGCCGAGATCGACGTCGAGGAACCCTAGCGAGGGTGCGGAAGCCGGCCACGGCGGCCAGGCCCTTCCGATCGCCTCAACCGATCGAAGCTCTAAGCGTGCGGTACCCCGCGGACCGAGACCTCCAGGACGTCCATGAAGTCGGGTTCGCCATGGTTCGACAACATCACGAACCGGATCGTCTCGCACGTTCTGGGCGCCCTTGTCGGGCTGGTACGCGCGCAGCACACCGTCCTTCTTGGCGTCGGCGTCCACAGCCAACCGCCACGGCGCGTTGGCGCCGGTCCGCGTCTGGATCTTGAAGTGCTTCACGGCTGCCGCAGGGATGTCGCCGCAGGTGGGCCCCGACGCGACCGCGAAACTGGCCACGTCGACGGATTCCGGCAGTCGCACCACGGCCCTGCGAGGTCCGCGGACCCCGCTGCCGTTGTTCTGCACCGAGTCCGACGGCCAACCGCTCATCCAGGTTGCCGTCGAACGCGCCGTCGGCGTTGGTGCCGCAGAATGGTGCATAGTCCGGCGGCGTGAAGGACCTCAGCGACGCACCGCCCGACAACGATGCCCAGTCACGGAAGAGCTTCCGGTTGAGTACTTCGTCGCCGTTGACCGTCACGTTCTCGGCAAGTGCGGGCTCATAGCCGTCGGCCGCGAACACGAACCCTTGGTACATGTGCTGTGGTACGTCGGTGATCGTGTAGGTGCCGTCGGCCGCCGTGGTGTCCGCCAGGCTGAAGGCGAAGCCGGTCCCCAAGCCCGGGAAGAACACGGTGACGCCCTGGATCGGGTCGTCGGTCAGCTTGTCGGTGACGGTGCCGCGGATCTCGTGGCACGTCGCCGGGGCGCAGATCGGCGGGGTCGCGAAGTCCTGCTTCGGGTCTCGTGTCGTTGCCGTTCTCCGCGAAGGCGAAGTAGCCCATGCCGCGGTCGGCGAACACCTGCCAGATCGTGCCCTCGTTGGTCGCCGCCGGTCGCGATCTGATCGGCCTGCAGGATGGCATTGCGCATGTCCAGGAACGACGGGCTCGGAGGCGACAGCTCCATCGCTCGCGTCACGAGCCGCTCGGTCAAGGTGGAACCGCCCGACCCGGTTCCGTTGGTGTCCAACGCGGTCCGCAGGTCCCAGAGCGTCTCCGTCCAGATCTCGCCATCTGCGTGGATCTCGGGCGCAGGCTTGTTCCCGTCGAACGTCGCGATCTTCCCGTAGTCGCCGTAGGTGTAGCCCCCTGCGCCCGTAGCGAAGCCGCCGGGGCACGCCCCGGCGGCGCCGTTGCCGGGTGCGCAGTCGATCGGTTGAGAGCGCAGGAGGCCGTTGAAGGCCAGCTCGCCCATCACCAGGTTGCCGTTCGGCGTCTCGTCGTCGGGCTTGTAGCCACCTTGATTGAGGAAATCTTCCGCGTACCAGTCGGCCCAGGACTCGTCCATGGCCCCCGACTGCTGGGTGTCCAGGCCGCTGGCACCGTCGGGGTAGATCACCAGGCGGTTGTTCATGCCGTGCGTGTATTCGTGGTAGACGATCTCAGCGTCGTCACCGCCGTTCGTCGACGGGATCGTCGGCAACCCGAACCGTGGGAGCTTGCGGAACAGGTACATCTGCATCGTCGGCGCGATCCCGTCGGGCGGCACGATGATGTTGGCGTTGGTGACGTGGTTCAGGTCGGGGAACCCGCGATCGGTGTTGGCGCCGTCCGAGGTGTTGGCCAGGATCATGTCGTCGCCGCCGGTGCCCCCGAACTCGAAGTTGCCCGCCGCGTCATTGAACCCGATCGGCGCGCTTTCCAGGTGGTCGTGGTACTGGTTCAGGAAGTAGAAGACTTGCGCCGCGTTGTGCTTCAGCTGGGCCTTCCAACTCTTCTTGACCTTTAGGTCCCAGGTGCAGGCTCTCTCATCGCTGCAATTCTGGTTCGCCGTCGTCGTGTCGATGAACCCGTTCACGCCGAAGTTGAACTCGAAGCCGGCGCCGGGCGAGCCGCCGGTGGGCCTGATCGCATCACCGACGTTGGGGAAGCTGTCGTCCAGCACGTCCTTGAACACCCAGGCATTGGGCCCGAACAGCTGCGCACCGTTGAATCCAGCCGAGAGTGGGTTCACGTCGAAGATCGGGCCTAGGTCGACGTTGTCGGCGGGCACCCCGCCCCCGTTCGACGGGATGTCGCTGTAGTAGAAGGGCCAGATATCGTCACCCATGGTGCCGGTGGTCGCGGTACCGGCGTGCGTCAGGTTGCTGCGATACAGCACCGTGCCGGTGGCCGCGTCGACCAGCGACAGATCGGTTTCGCTGGGGCTCACATACGTGATGGTCTTCCATGCAAGGGTCGTTCCCCGACCCGTCGGAAACAGTGCCAGCTCGGCGGTGTCGCGCCGGTCGATGCGGCTCGTCCCGTGCCGGCTTGCCCTGGCCGCGCGGATGGCGGCGCCGGCGTCCAGTCGTGCGGAAGCGCGCGGGGCGCGGAGCCCCCGCACCGGACCGCCCGTCACGTTGACCAGCCGCCCGTCGCCGGTCACGGCGGCGTGCATCCCCTGCCCGAACACGGTCAGGCCTCCGGCCCGCTGCACCCATGAGAGGTGATGCGTGCCATCGATGTCCACGTAATCGCGCCGCAGCCGGAACGACCGCAGGTCCGAGCCACCCAGACCGAACGCAACGCGGTTCGTGCGCACGAAGTCGAGCGCTACGGAGGCGGCCGCCCGGGCGCTGGGGCCGGTCAGGAACCCGTCGAGACGCCCCACGAATCGCAGCGATCCCGTCACGGGGTCGCTCTGGATGACTCCCAGCCTGCCCATCGATCGCGCCAATGCCGCCCTGCCGGCGACGGTTCGGTTCGATGCCCCCGCCGACGCTGCCGCGGCGCGGACGTCGAGCGCGCTCTGCTCTCGTGCCACGCGCTCACGTTCCGAGGCGCCCGTGGGTGCACGATCCACCGAGCTAGCCGGGACCTGCGTAGCGAACAGGGAGATCGTCACCGTCGCCACGAGGGCAAAGATGATCGTCCTGCGGCCGTTGGAGCCGTGCCTCGACCGTGCCATGTGACCGCCTCCCGGGGCTGGCTGGGGAAACCGAGTTGCGCGAAGCTACCACCGAGGCTGCTTCCGTGCAGGCGGGCCGGACGGCGCTACTAGTCTGTGACAGACTAGCGCTTGCGGATCACGTCGAACACGACTCCCAGCGTGAGCAAACCGCCCACGATGCCGAACGTCACCGGGATCCAGGGCGCCACGCGTTCGGACAGACCGGTGAGGCCGCTGGCCAGCACGGCGGCGCCGGCGATGAGCCCAAGCGCCAGCCGCCGGCCGGCCCGGCGAACCGTTTCCTCGAGCGATGCGGCGCGGAAGTTCACCTCGAGCTTCTGACCGGGGCGTGCGCCGATGAGCCGCTCGACCGACTCCACCACCCGCAACGCGCGAACCTTGAACTTCTGCACCTGATAGAAGAGGGCCTTCGGGTCCATCTTGCCGCCCATCTCCTTGAACACGGTGCGCATCAGGAACGCCCCCGCCACATCGAAGGGGTCCAGCTCAGGGTCGAGCGCGGCGGTCGCCAGCTGCATCTGGGCCAGGGCCTTGCCGGTCAGCGTCAACGATGCCGGCAGCGGCACGCCGTGGCGCAGCGAGATCTCGGTCATCTCCTGCAGCACCGGCCCCAGCTGGATCTCGGCGAGCGAGGCCGTCCGGTACGTGCCCATCAGATCGCCGACCTCGGCGCGGAACGCGTCGACGTCAAGATCGTTGCGGTCGATCGCGCCCGACATCATCAGCGTGACGTCGGTGAGGAACCCGACGTCTTCCTGCCAGAACGACATCAGCAGCAGCATCAGCTGCTCTCGCATCTCCGGCCCGACCTCGCCCACCATGCCGAAGTCCAGGAAGTAGATGCGGTCGTTCCACCACATCAGGTTGCCCGGGATGCGGGATCGGCGTGGAAGAACCCGTCCACCAAGATCTGCTGGTAGTAGCTCTCCAGCAGCTGGCGGGCGGCCTCCTTCCGGGCTGCTCCCTCGGGTGCTTGCGAGATCGCGGTGCCTTGGATCTCCTCCATCACCAGCAGGCGCGAGCTGGACAGGTCGCCGTAGACGTCGGGGACAGACAGGCGCGGGTAGTCCTCGATCACGCCGCGCATCCGCTCGATGTTCGAAGCTTCCTGCCGGAAATCCAGCTCGCGATGCAGCGAGGACGACAGGTGCTCGAACACCGCCGCCATGTCGATCACCTGGTTCGAGCCCGGGGCGGTCGCTCACCTTCTCGGCGAACAGCTCCAGCAGCGCCAGGTCCTGCTCGATCTCCTCGCGGGCGTTGGGGCGCTGCACCTTCACGACGACTCGGTCGCCCGTGGCCAGCGTCGGCGCGGTGCACCTCTGCGATCGTGCCGGCGGCCAGCGGCTGCGGGTCGATCGTCTCGAACACGTCCTCCCAGGGCACGCCCAGCTCGCGTTCCATGACCTGGACGACTTCCTGTTCCGACAGGGGATTGACGTGGTCCTGCAGCGTGGTGAGCTCCTCGATGAACTCCGGCGGCAGCAGGTCGGGCCGTGTCGACAGCACCTGCCCCAGCTTCGCGAACGTCGGGCCCAGCTCTTCGAGGGCGTTGCGCAGGCGCTTCGCCTGGCGTTGCCGGCCCACGGCGCCCTCCTGGTCGGGGCGTCCGAACAGCTCCTTCGACCCGTGCTTGGCGAACACGGCGGCGATGTGGCTGCCGCGCGCCATGAGCCGTCGGCTGGATCTCGACCTGGTCGGCTGCGCTCGAGCGGATCGTCGCGCCGGAAGGGCCGCCGGCGGCTTCACCGTGACCGCGCCGCCCGGAGCGGCCGTGTTCACGATGATCACCGTGCATCGCGCGTTGTGGCTGATGCGGTTCGGCACGTTGCCCAGCAGGAACTCCTTGCGACCCGCCATGCCGGCGTTGCCCACCACCAGCACGTCGATCGCGTGTTCCTCGGCTGCCTCGACGATCGCCATGGCGGGGTCGTCGTGGATCACGACGTGGCTGTCCCCGGTCGCCGGCGACCTGCGTCGTGTAGCGCGGTGAGATCCTCGGCCGCGCCGGCGGCTCGGGTGGCCTCCGCGGCTCCGTACTGGGTCACGCCGGGGTTCTGCGTGGTCAGGACGACCTGCACCACGTGCAGCTCGGCGCCGAAGGCGTCGGCGAACGTCGCCGCCCACCGGACGGCGCGCTCGGCCGTCTCGGAGCGGTCCGTGCCGACCATCACCCGGTCGATGGGTCCGGTGGCCTTCGGCATGGCAGCGGTGCTCATGGACGCATCATGGCGGCTCGGACCCACAGACGCCAAGGGCCTCGTTGATAGACTCGGCGTCCCTCGCCGGAGTAGCTCAGGGGTAGAGCAACCGCCTCGTAAGTGGTAGGTCATGGGTTCGAATCCCATCTCCGGCTCCGTGCGCCGGTTCGTCGAAGCGGCTGGTGCTACGGATTCCGCGCGATGAAGCTGGTCCGCGCGGACGTGTCCTGCGTCGCTCGCTATCGCAGCTCGGTGGTCTGGCTCGCGGTTTCGGCGCCCGTCGCGCTGCGCACAGACCCCCGTCGATCCGTCGCAGACGCCCGCCAAGAACGAGAGCGCCACGGCGCCGATCACGCCGTTCGGCATCCGAGTCTCCTTCGCGACGCTCCTGCTGTTGATGGGTCTGGGCATGGTGCTCTTCCTGACGATCATGTACATGCGGTACGCGCCTCGCTTCTCCAAGGATGAGGAATCGCTCAAGGTGGTGCGAGCGGACCGGGTCGTCGTCGGTCAGGAGCTGCCTCGGCGCAACGTCGACCTGTCGCAGGCGGCGCCGCTCGTCGTGGGGCCACCCGCCGTGCCCGTCGCGCAGCTGCGGTCGCGGCTCCGGCAGCGGCCCCCACGTGCCGTCGCTCCGGCGGCCTCCAGCTCCCGCCGTCGAGGCGGTCCGGGCTCGGCCCGGCCGCAGCGCCGAGCGCCCCCGCCGCGGCAGCCGAGGCCCGCACCTCCGCAGCTGCAGAAGCCTCCGCCGCCGCCCAGCTCCCGCCCCGGCTCCGGCCGCGCCGGCCGAACGGGTCGAGGTGACGATGGATCAGGAGGTCTTCGACGCCACGCTCCAGGAACTGCTCGACGCCGGCACCGATCGCCGGATCGCCGAGGGCAAGGCTCGCCGAGCAGGCATGATCGCCGCCAAGAAGAAGGCCGCCGGCGAGGCCTGATACCGGACATCTCGTCGTCAGGGCGACGACGAGGACGAGGAGGCCCCATGGACGCGACGACCGTCGACTGGTCCATGGGCTCGTCCGCGGCTCGCCTCGCCGATTGGGACGTGGCACTGCAGTTCGGCCGCAAGGTCGCGGGTCCCGGCATCTCGCGTGGTGCCCGCCGATGCGGGCCCGCATGCGCGAGGACTTCGCTGAGCTGGTGCCGCACGCCGAAGATCTGATCACCGATCACACCGGCATGAGCGTGGAAGGGTTCCGGTCGCGCGCATGGGTCATGGCGCGCAGCGAATGGATCCGCGCCAACCTCACCGGCCTCCAGCGGCTGCTGGAGCCGTTGGCCGAGCGGATGGTGACCGAGCAGCCGGTGGGCCGAGGCTCGTTCAAGCGCAAGGCCGTGGGGGCGCAGGCGGGGGCGCTCTTCGGGTACGTCGGCAAGCGCGTGCTGGGCCAGTACGACGTGTTCCTGCCGCCCGACGACGAGGGGCTCCTGTACTTCGTGGGCCCCAACGTCGCCGAGGTCGAGCGGCGGTTCGGCCTCCCGCCGCGCGATTTCCGGCTGTGGGTGGCGATCCACGAGGTGACCCACCGGGTGCAGTTCGGCGCGGCTCCCTGGCTGCGAGGCCATCTGCAGGGACTGGTCGACTACCTACCTCGCGCGGCATCTCGCTCGACAGCCGAGAGATGCTCGAGCAGCTGAAGCGCGCCGTCGCAGGAGAGCGCGCAGCGGCGCCGACGCGCGCATGAGCGGCATCTTCCTGCTGCTGACGCCCGAGCAGCGCGAGCTGTTCACGCGGATGCAGGGGCTGATGTCGTTGCTGGAAGGCCACGCGTCCTACGTCATGAACGAGGTGCTCGCGGGACCACGTCGCACGACGTCGATCGCATGCGGCGCGCGCTGCAGGCCCGGCGTCGCGGTTCCAGCGTCGATCGCGGCATCCAGAAAGCGATCGGGTTCGAGCAGAAGATCCAGCAGTACGAAGGCGGGGAACGGTTCGTGCGCGAGGTCGATCGATCGCGCGGGCATGGAGGGGTTCAACCTCGTGTGGACCACGCCCGCGAACCTGCCCGACGCTCGACGAGATCCGCGAGCCCGCTCGCTGGGTCGAGCGCGTCACGGGCTAGCCGCGCGTGCGGCGCCCGCCGGCCGTCGCCCGTGTGCTGGAGCGGGTCACCGCCACGGTGCGTGAGCACGACATGTTCCAGCCCGGCGACCTCGTCCTGGTCGAGGTCTCGGGCGGCCCCGATTCGGTGTGCCTGCTCGTACGCGTTGTGGCACCTGCGCCGACTGCTTCAAGATCGAGCTGGCGGTGTTCCACTTCGACCACCGGCTGCGCGAAGGCTCGGCGGCCGACGCTGCGTACGTGCGACGGGTCGCGGACCGACTGGGCGTGCCGTTCCATCATCGTGAAGCCGATTCGGCTCCGGCCCCCGGGGAGTCGGTGGAGTTCTGGGCGCGCGTTGCCCGCGCATCAGCGCGGCGGGCGAGACGTGGCAGCGAGATCGGCGCCACCCGGTCTCGCCGACGGGCACACGCGCGACGATCAGGCCGAGACGATCCTGATGGCCCTGATCGTCGGCTGGGGGCTCAACGGCATGGGCGGGATCCCTCCGGTGAACGGCGCGTTGGTCAGGCCGCTTGCTCGACGTGTCCCGCGACGAGGTCGAAGCCTTCTGCCGCGCGCTGGGTCTGCGCCCCCGCCACGACCCCACGCAACGAGGACACGTCGCTGCTCCGCAACGCGATCCGGCTGGAGGCGATCCCCGCGATCGAACGCGCGACCGGTCGCAAGGTGCGCGACACGTTCGCGCGGACCGCCGGGCTCATCCGCGCGGACGCCGACACCCTGTGGCAGCAGGCCACCGAGATCGCCGATGGCATGGTCGAGGCCTCGGCGTCGGACGCAGACCGAGCGCCGTTCGCCATCCGCGCCGACGCGCTGAACGCCTTGACGCCGCCGATGGCATCGCGGGTGGCGCGGCGGGCGTTCCAGATGGCGGACCTTCCGTGGAACGAGGCCTCGATCGACGCCGTGGTCGATCTCGCCGCCGGCCGGCCGGGTCGCAGCCGTGACCTGCAGCTCGGGTTGCGGGTGGTGCGCGACCGGGAGTACGTTCGAGGTTCCGGCCCTTCCCTCGAACGCTTCGTGGCCGAACGCGATCCGGACCGATCGATCAGGGGGAGCAGCCGTGACAGCCACGCAGCAGTCGCTCGACGCTACACTCGCGGCCCACGTGGATGCCTACGAGCCCCGACATCGAGAAGACCCTGATCTCCTCCGAGGAGATCCAGGCCAAGCTCGCGGAGATGGGCGAGCAGATCACCAGGGACTACGCCGGGTCGCTCGCTCCTGCTCGTCGGCGTGCTCAAGGGCGCGTTCGTCGTCATGGCCGACCTGGCGCGCCACATCGGCCTGCCGCTCGAGTTCGACTTCATGGCGGTGTCGTCCTACGGCGCCGCGACCAAGACGAGCGGCGTGGTGCGCATCCTGAAGGACCTCGATCACGACCTCGAGGGGCTCGACGTGCTGCTCGTCGAGGACATCGTGGACTCCGGCCTGACGCTCAAGTACCTGCTGAAGAACCTCGCCGCGCGCAAGCCCGCATCGCTCGAGGTCGCCGCGCTGCTGCGCAAGACCGGGCTGCAGAAGGTGCCGCTGGACCTGCAGCTACGTGGGCTTCGACATCCCGCCGGAGTTCGTGGTCGGCTACGGCCTCGACTACGCCGAGCGGTTCCGGAACCTTCCCTACGTGGCGACGCTGAAGCCCGAGCGCCTACGGGGACGCTCTGATCCCCGGTCCGGGAACCCGCCGGCGAGCTCGCGCCGTCGCAGCGAGCATGCGATCACGCCGATCGGTGACCGTGTCCGCGGCGCTCGTGCTCGTTGCGCGCTGGCCGCGCGGGAACGGCGTACGGATCCGATGAGCCACCGGCCGACGTCCGTCGAGACCGGCATCCGCGGCATCGTCCTGGCGGGTCCGCGAGTGCCGCGGTCGATCGTCGTCGGGTCCCCGTGTCCGGACCTCCCGTGGGATCGGGATGGTCTCGGCGTCAACCCGCGGACGGGATGAGGTCGCCGACGGTCGCAGACCGATCGCGACGGGGCCAGTTCACGCTGGACGGTGGAGCCGGGCACCTACCGCTCACGGCCCTGGCGACCGCTCCCGGTCGCGGCCTCCCGGACCGTGGAAGTCGGCCAACGCACCGAGTGCGATGACCGTCACGGTGGACACCGGCATCGGTGCGCGGACCGCTCGCGCTCGGCGTCGACACCGGTATCCGCTGACCTGGCCGACCGGGCTCGCGATCTCGTGCGTCCGAGGCCCGGTGCTACCATCGCGGCACGGGCCTCCTCGCCGTCGCGGAGCGAGCCTCGACGGTTCCCGAACATCTTCCCGCCAGCCAGGAGCGCGTCCTGAGTCAGCAGCACCCGAGACCCCGCTCAAGCGGGTCCTCCGCACCCCCACCATCTGGATCGTGCTGGGCACGCTGCTCGTCCTGGTGGTGCTGTCGTTCTTCGGCAGCGAGGGCGGCGCTGCCGAGCGTCACGCTTCACCGAGTTCCGAAGACAGCGCTCGCGGCGGGCGACATCGACACCGCGATCATCAACGAACGGTGACCAGAGCGTCACCGGCGACCTCGTCGACGGTCGCACCTACAAGACCACGTTCGCGGCCGACTACGCCGACGAGCTGTCGGACGAGCTCGAGAAGGCGGGCGTGGCCGTCGAGGTCGAGCCCGACCGCAGGCCGAACGAGCTGCTCGGCACGTTGGTCACGGTGATCCTGCCCGTGCTGCTGATCGGCGGGATCCTGCTCTTCGTGATGAACCGCTCGCAGGGCGGCGGGGGCCGCGTCATGCAGTTCGGACGCAGCAAGCACAAGACCGGTCAACAAGGACGCGCCCAAGACCACGTTCAGCGACGTGGCGGGCGTCGACGAGGCCATCGAGGAGCTGCAGGAGGTCAAGGACTACCTGCAGAACCCGGCGAAGTTCCAGGCCATGGGCGCCAAGATCCCGCGCGGCGTGCTGCTGTTCGGTCCACCCGGGCACCGGCAAGACGCTGCTTGCGCGAGCCGTCGCCGGTGAGGCCGGCGTGCCGTTCTTCTCGATCAGCGGCTCCGACTTCGTGGAGATGTTCGTCGGGGTCGGCGCCGCGCGGGTGCGCGACCTGTTCGAACAGGCGAAGGCGAGCGCGCCCGCCATCGTGTTCATCGACGAGATCGACGCCGTGGGTCGCCAGCGCGGGGCCGGGCTGGGCGGCGGTCACGACGAGCGCGAGCAGACCTTGAACCAGCTCCTCGTCGAGATGGACGGGTTCGACCAGCGGTCCACCGTGATCCTGATGGCGGCGACGAACCGACCCGACATCCTCGACCCCGCGCTGCTGCGGCCCGGGCGCTTCGACCGCCAGGTCGTGATCGACCGCCCCGACCTCGAGGGTCGCAAGGCGATCCTGCGGGTGCACGCTCGAGGCAAGCCGTTCGACGCCGACGGTCGACCTCGACGTGCTCGCCCGGCGCACGCCCGGGTTCACGGGCGCCGACCTCGCGAACGTCGATCAACGAGGCGCGCGCTGCTCGGCGGCCCGCCGCAACCGGCAGCGCGATCGCCATGAAGGAGGTCGAGGAAGCGGTCGACCGCGTCATGGCCGGGCCCGAGCGCAAGACCCGCATCATGGACGAGGAGGAGCGCCGGCTCATCGCCTATCACGAGGGTGGACACGCCATGGTCGCGCACGTGCTGCCCAACACCGACGAGGTCCACAAGATCACGGTGATCCCACGTGGGCGTGCGCTGGGCTACACGCTCACGCTGCCCGAGCAGGACAGGTTCCTGATGACGCGCGAGCAGATGCGCGACGAGCTGGCGATGCTCATGGGCGGCCGGGTCGCCGAGGAGATCGTGGCGGGCGACGTCACCACCGGCGCGGCCAACGACATCGAGCGCGCCACCAAGATCGCGCGCCAGATGGTCACCGAGTACGGCATGAGCGACTCGATCGGGCCGCGCACGCTCGGTCAGAAGCAGGGCGAGGTGTTCCTGGGCCGGGACTGGGGCTCCACGCCCGACTACTCCGATGCCGTGGCGTTCGAGATCGACCACGAGGTGCGCGAGCTGATCGACGAGGCGCACGACGTGGCGCTCGACATCCTCACCGAGAACGCGAGCCAAGCTCGACGCGCTCGCCGCCATGCTGCTCGAGGTCGAGACGCTGGAGCGTGACGAGGTCGGGCGATTCTTCGCCGAGGTGGAACGCGCGTCGCCGCGGGAGCCGGAGGTGCGCTCGGCCGGGCTGGCCGTCTCGCGCCAATCCAAACGCCCGCGCGACGGGAAGGGCCTCCGGTCGGCACCCTCGGCGGCAACCCCGGCCTCTCGCCGGCCTGAAGACTCCCGAAATGAGCGATCGCTGGGCGACCTTCGACTGCTACGGCACCCTCGTCGACTGGCTGGGCGGCGTCCGCGCGACCACTCGCGCGGCTGTGGCCCGAGCCGAGGACGCGGACGCTCCTCGCACGTCTACATGCGGATCGAGCCCGCGGTGCAGGAGGGCCGGGGCATCGCTTACCGCCAGGTGATGGCCGAGACGCTTGCCGGATGTCGCCGAGGCCGAGGCCTGTCGGTCCCAGCGGGCGAAGCCGATGCCTCGCCGAACTCGCTGCCGACCTGGCACGTGTTCCCCGAGGTACCGGCTGCGCTGACCGAGCTGCGCGACTCGCGGCTGGAGGCTGGCGATCCTGTCCAACACCGACCCCGATCTGCTGGAGGCGTCGGTCGACCGCGATCGGGTGTCCAGTCGACGAGCGCATCGTCGCGTCCGAAATCGGTTCGTACAAGCCCGCGTTCGGTCACTGGGAGGCGTTCTTCCGGCGCACCGGCGCCGATCGCACCCGGCACGTGCACGTCGCCGCGTCGTTGTTCCACGACATCGAGCCGTGCGCCGCGCTGGGGCTGCCCGCGGTGTGGATCAACCGGCTGGGCGAGACCAGCATGGTGCCTCGGTCGGCCGAGCTCACTGATCTCACCGAGCTGCCGGTCACACTCGAACGACTGGTTCCGGCCTAGACTCCGCTCATGGACGGCCCCGTGCGTCCCTTGGCAGTGGGCGAAGATCTCTACGCAGTGCTCGGCGTCGCGGGCGACGCATCAGCCGAAGCCATCCGCCAGGCGTATCGGCGCAAGGCCAGGTCGTGCCACCCCGACGTCACCAGGAGCGCGGCCGCAGCGGCACGGTTCCGCCGGCTCGCCGCCGCCTACGAGGTCTTGGGCCACGAGGCCGAGCGCCACGCCTACGATCGTCAGCGAGCGTCGGCGTCCCGGATCGCCGCCCGCGGCCAGGGTCCCTCGGCCACGCCCGTGCGCCCGGCCCGAGCTGGAACCCCGCCGTCCGTGGTCCCGCGGCCCAGACGATCCGCGAACGCCCGGCCGACCGCAACGCGACCCCGCGTCGGCCCGAGCGCACCTCGACCGACGAATGGCGCCTGGCTACGACCCTGGGCAAGGTGTTCGCCGCGATCGCGGTAGTCCTGCTCATCGCGTTCGGCACGATGATCGCCGTCACGCTGAGCAGCGAACGGGCTCCGGCCCCGGTGCCCACGATCTACTGCAAGACGCCGGACGGCTGGCTCGACTGCCGCCAAGCACTCGACCCAAGTTGAGAGCGGACTCCGCGCTGAGCGCGCTGCCCGCCGCCGCCGTGCCGCTAGGATGCCCGTGCAGTGAGCGAGGCACGGTTCGACCACGACAAGATCGAACAGGGCGTACGCCTGATCCTGGAAGGCGTCGGCGAAGACGTCGAGCGCGGTGGCTTGAAGGGCACACCTTCGCGCGTGGCCCGCATGTACGACGAGATCTTGGCGGGCATCGGCACGGATGCCACGCAGATCGTCACGGTGGTCGATGGCGCCGACTTCGACGAGATGATCATGGTGCGGGACATCCCGCTCACCTCCTTGTGCGAGCACCACATGATTCCGTTCAACGGGCGTGCGCACGTGGCCTACGTGCCCAACAAGAGCGGGCAGATCACCGGACTGTCGAAGATCGCGCGCGTGGTCGACGTGCTGGCCAAGCGGCTGCAGGTGCAGGAACGCCTCACCACCCAGATCGCCGAGACGATCGAGCAGGCGCTGAATCCGCGCGGCGTGTTCGTCGTGATCGAGGCCGAGCACCTGTGCATGACGATGCGCGGTATCAAGAAGCCGGGCGCGGTGACGGTGACGTCGGCGGTCCGAGGGTTGTTCCGCACCGACGCACGGACCCGTCAGGAGGCCATGAACCACATCGGCATGCGCTAGCGGGTCCCTCGTTCGTCCTCGTCGGCTCGTCGTGGGCCGGCGCCATGTCATCCGACTGTCGACGTGGGACGAGCGATCCACGATGATCGCGAGCGGGATCGACAACAGCCAGCTCAGCAGGGCCACGGTCGGGTTCCAGAAGGCGATCGGGATCGGGAGCACGAACAGCACGACCGGAGTCGTCGATTGGAGCATGCCGACCCCGGTATTCCTTCGGATCGAGCTTCTCCCGGAGCAGGTCATGGTGGTAAGCGACCCGGATCAAGACAGATTCCATGCCGCTGATCGCCGCGAGGCATGTCGCGAACATCACCACGCTGACCGGGTTCGCTCGTACCTGCCCACCAGCTCGGTGGGGAACGGCAGGAAGGCCACGAACGCCAGGTACACGAGGTTGGCTGCGATCAGCGATCGGTCGACGCGGTCCAACGATGAGAAGAACTCATGATGTGCCATCCAGTACCGGGCCAGCAGCAGGAACGCCAGGAAGAAGCTGAAGAACTCCGGCGCCATCTCGCAGGGCGCCCCCCAGAGCTCGTTCGGCTCGCTGATGTCGCCCTGGAGGGCGGGAGCTCCGATCGAGACGATCAACAGGGTCATCGCGATCGCGAACACCGCGTCGGTGAAGAACGCCACCCGCTCGAACTCCAGGCCACGAGCACGCTCGTATCGCCACCGAGCACGTCGCGAGGAACGTCCCGAGGGCTCGGGTGGGGTCCTCGCCCGATTCTGGCACGATTGACCCCATGGGCGACAACGTCTGGCGCTGCCGTGAGCTCGTGTTTCCATTGGGGGAACGGACGCTCGTGATGGGCATCGTCAACGTCACGCCCGACTCGTTCAGCGACGGTGGCATGTTCGACGGTCCCGACGACGCCGTGAAGCACGGCCTCTCCCTGGTGTCCGACGGCGCGGACATCCTGGACGTGGGTGGAGAGTCCACCCGGCCTGGTGCCGAGCCCGGTCGACCCCGATGACGAGATCGCCCGGGTCGTGCCGGTGATCGAAGGACTGGCTGCCGAGATCGCCCGACACGGCGATCAGCATCGATACCCGTCGAGCCGAGGTGGCGCGCGCCGCGATCGAAGCCGGGGCCGCCATCGTCAACGACGTGAGCGCGGCTGCCGACCCGGGCACGCTTCCGTTGGTCCGCGACAGCGGCGTTGGGCTGGTGCTGATGCACATGCAGGGTGGCCCGCGCACGATGCAGCGGGACCCCCGCTACGAGGACGTGGTCGCCGAGGTGCGCGACGCGCTGGCAGGGCGGATCGGGGCGGCGGTGGCCGCGGGCGTGACCCGTGAGCACCTCTGCGTCGACCCCGGCATCGGCTTCGGCAAGGATCTGGGTCACAACCTGGCTTTGCTGCACGATATCGCCACGTTCCGGCAGCTCCGGGTTTCGCTCATGGTGGGCGCCTCACGCAAGCGGTTCATCGGCCAGCTCACCGGCGTGGACGACCCAGCCGAGCGCCTCGAGGGGACGGCGGGCGCGGTGGCGTGGTGCGCCGCACAAGGCGTGGATGTCGTCCGTGTCCACGACGTGCGCGAGATGGCCCGCGTTGTGGCCGTGGTGGACGCCATCGCAGGTGGTGAGCGACGCTGATCGATACGAGGCACCGGTTCACCAACGAGGCAGGGCGGCTCGCCTACCTGGACGCAGGTGAGGGTCCTGTGGTCGTGCTGTTGCACGGGTTCCCGATGACCTCGTTCCTTTGGCGTGAGTTCGTGCCACTGCTTGCGGGGCGGTTCCGCGTCATCGTCCCCGACCTGCTGGGCTCTGGAGACTCGAAGCCGGACGACGACGCGAGGCTGGACCTGCGCGCGCAGACGGATATCGTCACGGCGCTGCTCGCGGACCTCGGTGTCGATCGATTCGCGGTCGTGGGGCACGGTGTGGGCGGGGGCATCGCGCAGATGCTGGCGCTCGACGGCTTCCGGTGTGGACGCGATGGTGCTCCTGGATGCGGTGGCGTTCGACGTGTGGCCGTGGGCGGAGATCGCCAAGGCGACCCGGGATCCGGTGACGGCGTCTAGCTCCGTTGAGTCGACGATCCGGTCGACGATCGAGGCCGGTCTGCCGCAGGGCTCACGCCTTCCCGATGCGTGTGCTCGAGGAGTACCTGCGCCCGTGGCGTACCGACGACGGTGCCGCAAGGTTCGCCCGGGTGGTGGCGGGCATCGACGGTCGTGGTCTCGCCGAACGCGACGATGAGCTCGGAGCCATCGCGTTCCCGGTACTGATCCTGTGGGGGGAGGACGACCCGTTCCTCCCGCCCGCCGTGGCCGAGCGTCTCAACGATGCGATGCCCTCTTCCACCCTGGGTCTGTTGCCCGGCTGCGGCCACTTCCTGCCGGAGGAAGCTCCTGAGACGATCGGGCCGATGATCGCGGAGTACCTGCGCGCCCGCTTCCTCATGGAACCGCACGGACACGACCACAAGGAGGGCGTCGTCATGCTGCAGCTCGAGCGGCGACCGCCGTGGGTGGACCTCGCCGACGATGAGGCAGACGATTGGTTCGACGGGGACGACTGAAGACGAGGTGGAGGACTGAACCGACGTGCCTATGGCCAAGCTGTTCCTGTCGGGCATCCGGGCCGAGGGCCGTCACGGCGCGCGCCCCGGGGAGAAGGACGAACCCCAGCCGTTCGTCGTGGATCTCGACATCGACGTCGACGTGGAAGTCGACCGGATCGACTGCGACCGCGGACTACCGTGGCATCAGCGACGCCGTCCGCGCGGTGATCGAGGAGGGTTCCTTCGATCTGATCGAGGTCATGGCGCGACGACGTCGCATCGGCGGTCCTGTCGATCGACCACGTCACGCGGGTGACAGCGGTGGTGCACAAGCCCCAGGCCGCCGTCCGGCTCGACATCGATGGCGTCGCCGCTGCGGTCACCGTGGAGACCTGACCCCGTGTCCGAGACGGCGTACCTGGGTCTCGGCTCCAACCTCGGGGAACGCCTCGAAACCCTGCAACAAGCCGTGGACCTGCTTGCCGCCGAACCAGGTGTCAGGCCGACGGCCAGCTCTCGGGTCTGGGAAACCGACCCCGTCGGCGGCCCCCCCCAGCCCGACTACCTCAACGCCGTGCTCCGCGTCGTGACTGACCTCACCCCCTTCGCGTTGCTGGACCTGTCGCAACACGTCGAACGCGACGCTCGGCCGGGAGCGCGAAGTGCGCTGGGGTCCGCGCACCGTAGACATCGATCTGCTGCTGTTCGGCGACCAGCAGCTGGACGTGCCGCTGTTGACTCTGCCGCACCCTCGGATGACCACGAGGGCGTTCGTGCTGCTGCCGCTGTTGGAGCTCGACCGCGAGGCTCGGCTGCCGGACGGGACCCGCTTGGTGGACATCCGGTTGGGGCCTAACGCGGCGTCCGGGGTCCGGGTGTTCGCGCCTCCGCTGGCGATCCCATGACGTCCAAGCGGGACGGGCACCAGGTGGTCTGTCTCCGATGCGATTGGTCCGGGGCCTCGACCGCGACTGCCTGCCCCGCATGCGGTGCCGGTCTCTATCGGGTCCCGCATCGTCCGGAGGCGAGCCGCGCCGATCCCTCGAGGCGAGCCGCGCCGACGACCACGCTGCTCGACGACGACGCGACCGGCAGCGATGGGGGGCGCACGGCCGATGACCGATTCCGACGACTCGTTGGCGCCTTCGTCGCGGTCAGCTTGGCGGTCGGTGGTCTGTGGTTCCTTGCCGGCCGCGATGCCCACGGCGCCCTCCGCCACCGCTGATGCGTTGCTCGGCGGCGGCACGCTGCTGTACGCAGTCGACGAAGGTGCGGGCTGGTCGCGGCTCTGGCGCTGGGATCTTGCGGATGGATACGTTCGCGAAGGACCCCGGGTGCGCCGGCCGATCGAACTGATCCACGCCGACGGTGCCGAACCGGGCATCGTGGGGGTGACCTCGCGGACGCCAGGCGGCGATGAGGCCGCTTCGCTGCTGAGGTTCCTCTCACCGTCTGATGTACCCATGCCGCTGGTTCGAGGTGACCTGGTCACGTGGGGATCACGGGGAGCGAGCGTGGTGGTGGTGAAGCGGGGTCCGTTGCTCGGCCCGTGCCGCCGGCACCTGGCGATCGTGATCAAGACGATCCTGCCGGGAACGGTCGATCGAGAGTTCGATCGCACGATGTGCGGCGACATCCTGTCGGTGGGCAGGGATTCCAACGCCACGTACTTCACCTGGCGCCGGAGCGACCGGATCGACCTGGTATCGGCCGGGTTCGGCACGACCCACCACGTGCTGTCCGAGGTCGCGTTGCTGTCGGTCTCGCCCGCCGGCGACATGGTGGTCGTGCCCGCCGACGGGTTGCCGATGACGTCCATGTCGCTGGCGACGTTGCGCGATCGTGGCGATGTGCCGCCACCGGCGGTGTTCGGGATCTCGTCCTTCTTCCGCGGTCTTCGGGGAGCGCCGCGTCCGTACGGGTCCGGCGATGAAGGGCTCTGGATCGACCGTCTGCTGTCGTGGTCGCCCGATTCGACGGTGGCTCTGGTCACGGGTCGGCTCGGCGACCGTGTCGGGCTCTACGAGATCGCTGCGGAGCCCGGGCCGCGGACCCAACCGCCTCGCTGGGTCGGTCCCATCCAGGGAGAGACCTGGGCGACCTTCGCCGAGGAGGGTCTGGCGTTCGTGTGGACGGACGATCGGCTGTTCGCGACGAAGGACGGTGGGCTCGAACCGGTCTCGATCCCTCACGGCGCGCCCCGGCCCGACGGCCCCGTGGTCTGGCTGGGCTGAGCCTGCGGGCGGAGTTGCCATACTCGCGTCCATGAGGCCTGACGCATGAAGGTCGGCGTGGTCGGTGCTGGCCGCGCCGGCACGGCGGTTGCGGTGCTCCTTCAGCGTGCCGGCCACACGATCGTGGCCGTGTCGGGCCGTGGGCCGACACGGGACCGTGTGGCCAGCTACCTGCCGGGTGTCGCGGTGCTCGACCCAACTGAGGTCTCGCGACGTTCCGAGCTCGTCATGATCGCGCTGCCCGACGATCTGATCGAGACGTTCGTGGCCGACATGGCCGGTGACGACGCCTTCGCCCCCGGTCAGTGGGTAGCCCACCTGTCGGGGGCCACACCCTTGGATGTCCTGGAACGGGTGCGCTCGGCCGGCGCCGGACCTCTGGGCATCCATCCGTTCCAGACGTTCCCGGATCCCGCCGCCGGCATCGCCCGTATCCCCGGTTCGCTGATCGCGCTGGCGGCCGATGACGACGAGGGGTTCTTCGTGGCTGAGCGACTGGCGGACGACCTCATGGGCGTTCCCTTCCGCCTGGCCGATGAGCACCGAGCTCTCTATCACGCCGCGGCCGTGTTCGCGTCCAACTACGTCGTGACGGCCGCGGCCACGGCCGAACAGCTCCTGGCAGCGGCGGGAGTGCCGGACCCCGTCGCTGCCATGGGACCGCTGCAGCGGGCGACCGTGGAGAACGTGGCGTCGCTGGGTCCCGCCGCGGCGCTGACGGGTCCCGTGGTGCGCGGCGACGTGGGCACGGTCGAACGCAACCTGGAAGCGGTCGCCCGCACGTTCCCATGGGCCGTCGCTTCCTACGTCGAGATGGCGCGGGTGACGCTCGACGTGGCCCAACGCGGCGGACGCCTCGATCCGGATCAGCGAAGCCTGATCGAGGAGGTGCTGGTCCGCTGGAGCTGATCGGCTCGCCGACCGACCTCCGCACGCTCACTGATTCGTGGCGTGAGGACCGTGCCACGGTGGGGCTGGTCCCCACCATGGGTGGGCTGCACGAAGGTCACGATTCGTTGATCCAGCGGGCTCGAGCTGAGTGCGACTACGTCGTGGTGTCGATCTTCGTGAACCCGTTGCAGTTCGACGATCCGGACGACCTGTCGAACTACCCGGTCGACCGCGATCGCGACGTGGCGCGGTGCCGACAGCTGGGGGTCGACACCCTGTGGGCGCCGTCGGCCGAGCAGATGTACCCGCCCGATTGGCAACTGGCCTCGCCGCAGCCCGGGCCGGTGGGCGAGCTGTTCGAAGGCGCCTCCCGCCCGGGCCATTTCCTCGGCGTGCTCACCGCGGTGCACCGGCTCTTCGATGTGACGGGACCGTGCGCCTCCATGTTCGGACGCAAGGATGCGCAACAGGTGTTCCTTGTTCGGCGCATGGTGGCCAGCGAGCATCTTCCCGTGGAGGTCATCGACTGCCCAACGGTGCGGGAACCCGACGGGCTCGCTCGGTCCTCACGCAACGTGCTGCTCGGCCCCGAAGAACGAGATCTGGCCGGCTGCCTGTTCCTCGGGCTGTCGGAGGCAGCGGCGCTGGCGCGTGCGGGGGAGCGAGATGCTCACGCGTTGGTCGCCGTGATCGCCCGCGAGGTCGGAGCGACCCCGCTGGCCCGCCTCGACTACGCAGCGGTCGTCGATGACGCAACGTTCCTGCCGATCGACGTGATCGATGAGGGCGTGCGAGCCCGAGCGCTCGTGGCGGCTCGTTTCCCCAGCGCCCGTCTCATCGACAACCTGGTGATGCCGTGATGCAGGCGGGGCCGGTTGCCACACGCGACCCCGGTGGGCGACGATGACTCGACACTGAGCGATCATCCCGAAGGAGACCGCCACCGTGCTGCTGGCCGCCGACATCGGCAACACCGAGATCGTGTTGGGGATCTTCCGAGGCCCCGATCTTGAGCACACCTGGCGGCTATCGACCCAGCCCGAGCGGACGCCCGACGAGCTGGTCTTGGCGCTCTCCGGATTCCTTGCGTTGCGAGGCATCGCTTTCGAGACCGAGGTGACGGGGCTGGTGGTGGCGAGCGTCGTGCCCGACGTCACCGCTGCGGTACGGGACATGGCAGCCGGCATGTTCGCGTTCGCGCCGGTGATCGTGGGGCCCGGCGTCAAGACTGGCGTCCCGGTCCTCACGGACAACCCGCGAGAGGTCGGTGCCGATCGCGTCGTGAACGCGCTCGCCGCCTTCACTCGCTTCGGTGGCCCCGCCGTCGTGGTGGACTTCGGCACGGCGACCAACTTCGACGTCGTGAGCGCGAAGGGGGAGTTCATCGGTGGGGTGATCGCCCCGGGCATGCAGGCGAGCGCGGCGAGCTTGTTCTCACGAACGGCGCGCCTGACCCGGGTGGAGTTCGTGACGCCGCCTCACGTCGTCGGCACCAACACCGTGGAAGCCGTGCAGTCGGGCTTGATCTTCGGCACGGCCGGCGAGGTGGATGCGATCGTGTCGCGGATCCTGCTGGAGCTGCCGGGCGCCGCGACCATCGCGACCGGTGGGCTGGCGCCGGTCGTGCTCCCGCATTGCACCACGATCCAGCACCACGAACCCTGGCTGACGCTGGAGGGGCTCCGGCTGGTGTTCGACAAGAACGCCGCCGGCGACGAGGCGGGCTATGCTTCGCCTCGCACCGAACACGGAGGCGACGCGCATGGCTGATGACACGATGGAAGCGCTCCGGGCCGTTCCGCTCTTCTCGAACATGACGGACAAGGAGCTGCAGCGCGTCGAGGCGATCTCCAAGCAGGTGCAGCACCCCGAAGGCAAAGTGGTCCTCGAGGAGGATCGGTCGGGCGTGGGCTTCCACCTGATCCTGCAGGGAACCGCTGAGGCGTCGACGAGCGGCACCGTCGTGAGCTCGTTGTCGACCGGGGACTACTTCGGCGAGATCTCGCTGCTGGACGGTAAGCCGCGATCGGCAAGCGTGACCGCCACGAGCGACCTCACGACCCTCGCCATCCCCACGTGGAACTTCAACCGGCTGCTGGATGAGCATCCCGAGATGATGCGCGCGTTGCTGATCGCGCTGTGCGCCAGACTCAGGAACCTGCGCGACCGCTGAGCTCGCTTATAGCACGGTGTCGGTGGCGCCGGGCCGCTGGTCACCCGTCGCTCGCTGGAGGGTGACGACCAGCTCCTGGAGCCCCGTCCCCTTCGCCAGGAATCCCACCGCGCCGGCTTCTCGCGCCTCTTGCTCCACGCCATCGTCCGCGTGTGCGGTCAAGATAACGACCGGCAGGTCCGGCCGCGTCTCGTGGATCTTCTTCATGGCGTCGATGCCGGACAGGTCGGGCATGGACAGATCCATGAGCACGACGTCGGGACGCAACTGCTCCGCTCCGTCGCACGCCGCGACCCCGCCACCGGCCTCACCGGCGACCTCGATGTCCGCCACCATGCGCAACGCCGACGTCAACGCTTTGCGGAAAGCCGGATGGTCGTCGACCACGAGGACTCGCAAGCTCATGTCTCCTTGCATCTCGGAGGCGTTGCGCACGCGATCCCCTCTTCGTGCCGCCGGGGTTTGGAAGGTGCCGACATCCTGGCATCGAGCATCATCGGCCAACAACGGGCCAAAGGGGGGACATCGCATGGGCCGGATGGGGGATATCGGGCATCCTCCGGATGGCAGCTAATCCTTGTGCCCCCAACGTCCGAACAACCAAGTGTGAGGACGGAGACAGACGGGGCACGGCGCATTCAAGGCTTACAGAGGGCCACGGGTATACTGCTCTTCAGCGGGCGCTGCGGCCGGTCACCGGGAGCGGCGCCCGAGGTGCCTGCGGGGTAGGACGTGGTCCGTTGATCCCACGGGCCCGGCATGCGAGGCGGGGGTCGGAGGACGCTGACATGTTCGAACGTTTCACCGACAGAGCGAGAAGGGTCGTCGTCCTGGCGCAAGAAGAAGCCAGGATGCTCAACCACAACTACATCGGCACCGAGCACATCCTGCTGGGCCTGATCCACGAGGGAGAAGGCGTCGCAGCCAAGGCCCTCGAGTCCATGAACATCTCGCTCGAAGCCGTCCGTCAACAGGTCGAAGAGATCATCGGTCAGGGCCAAGCGGCTCCCACCGGGCACATCCCGTTCACGCCGCGCGCCAAGAAGGTCTTGGAGCTCTCGCTCCGCGAAGCGCTGCAGCTCGGCCACAACTACATCGGCACCGAGCACATCCTGCTCGGCCTGATCCGTGAGGGCGAAGGTGTCGCCGCCCAGGTGCTGCAGAAGCTCGGCGCCGACCTCAACCGCGTCCGTCAGACCGTCATCCAGCTGCTCTCCGGCTACACCGGCGGCAAGGGCGAGACCACGCCCGGCGGCCAGGGGGAGCAGGGCGGCCAAGGCTCCATGGTGCTCGATCAGTTCGGCCGCAACTTCACCCAACTCGCGCGCGAGGGCAAGCTCGACCCGGTCATCGGGCGCGAGAAGGAGATGGAGCGGGTCATGCAGGTGCTGTCCCGCCGCACCAAGAACAACCCCGTGCTCATCGGCGAGCCGGGCGTCGGCAAGACCGCCGTCGTCGAAGGTCTCAGCCAGGCCATCGTCAAGGGCGAGGTGCCCGAGACGCTGAAGGGCAAGCAGATCTACACGCTCGACCTGGGCGCGCTGGTCGCCGGGTCGCGCTACCGCGGCGACTTCGAGGAGCGCCTCAAGAAGGTCCTCAAGGAGATCAAGACGCGCGGCGACATCGTGTTGTTCATCGACGAGCTGCACACGCTCGTCGGGGCGGGCGCCGCCGAAGGCGCCATCGACGCCGCAAGCATCTTGAAGCCCATGCTCGCCCGCGGTGAGCTGCAGACCATCGGAGCCACCACGCGCGACGAGTACCGCAAGCACCTGGAGAAGGACGCCGCGCTCGAGCGCAGGTTCCAGCCCATCGAGGTGCAGGAACCCTCGGTGGCGCACACCATCGAGATCCTCAAGGGTCTGCGCGACCGCTACGAGGCACACCATCGCGTCAACTTCACCGACGACGCCTTGGTCGCCGCGGCCAACCTCGCCGACCGCTACATCAGCGACCGATTCCTGCCCGACAAGGCCATCGACCTCATCGACGAAGCGGGCTCCCGCATGCGCATCCGTCGCATGACCGCCCCGCCCGACGTCCGCGAGGTCGACGAGAAGATCGCCGACGTCCGCCTGCGCAAGGAGTCCGCGATCGACGGCCAGGACTTCGAGCTCGCCGCGTCCCTCCGCGACGAAGAGCGTCAGTTCCAGGAGGAGCGGGCGCGTCGAGAGGAGGCGTGGAAGTCCGGCGAGATGGACATCTTGTCCGAGGTCGACGAAGAGGAGATCGCAGAGGTCCTGTCGATCTGGACCGGCATCCCCGTCTTCAAGCTCACCGAAGAAGAGACCGAGAAGCTGCTGCGCATGGAGGACGAGCTCCACAAGCGCATCGTCACGCAGAACGAGGCCATCTCCGCGGTGTCGCGCGCCATCCGACGCACCCGATCGGGTCTGAAGGACCCGCGTCGGCCGTCCGGCTCGTTCATCTTCCTGGGACCCTCGGGGGTCGGCAAGACCGAGCTGTCCAAGGCGCTCGCCGAGTTCCTGTTCGGTGACGAGGACGCGCTGATCCAGCTCGACATGAGCGAGTACATGGAGAAGCACACGGTCAGCCGCCTGATCGGTTCGCCTCCCGGGTACGTCGGCTACGAAGAGGGTGGGCAGCTCACCGAAGCCGTGCGGCGCAAGCCGTTCAGCGTGGTGCTGTTCGACGAGATCGAGAAGGCGCACCCCGACGTGTTCAACACGTTGCTGCAGATCCTGGAGGACGGTCACCTCACCGACAGCCAAGGTCACAAGGTGGACTTCAAGAACACGATCATCATCATGACCTCGAACCTGGGCACGCGTGACATCCAGAAGGGCCCCGGCATCGGGTTCGCCGCCGCCGGCAACGAAGAGGTCACGTACGAGAAGATGAAGGACCGCGTCACCGAGGAGCTCAAGAAGAGCTTCCGGCCCGAGTTCATCAACCGCATCGACGAGGTCATCGTCTTCCGGTCGCTCACCCAGGACGACGTCAAGAACATCGTCGACCTCATGATGAAGCGGGTGACGGAGCAGTTGAAGGCCAAGGACCTCGAGATCGAGCTCACCGAATCCGCCAAGATGCTGCTCGCCCAGCAGGGATACGACCAGTCGCTGGGTGCGCGGCCGCTGCGGCGCACGATCCAGCGTATGGTCGAGGACCCGCTCGCCGAGAAACTGCTCTACAAGGAGTTCCGTGCCGGCGAGACCATCATCGTCGATGCAGTCGACGGAGAGATCGTCTTCGACAACACCGGTGGCATGCTCCCGCCCGACGTGCCCCCCGTAGAGCTGGCGGGCTCCACCGAGTAACCCACGTGGGCCGGGCTCGTCCCCGGCTCATCCCGCTGCGTCCTGTGAGGCGCGGCATCCAAGGCCGAAGCCCGGCCCCTTCGAAGGGACCGGGCTTCTCGGCGCCTGGACCTGGCCCGGGACGCCGCCGCAGGGCGACCGGGATCAAGGCCCGAGCGCCTCGATGCCGAACGTTCCTGGCATGGACGCATCTCCGCCCCGGCAACGGCGTTGGCTCCCGCCACTGGATCTCGCCGGGGCTGGCCGTCTACCTCGTCACCTGTGGGGCAGCGCGTTGGTGGTTCGGGGGGCCTTCGGCGGGCTTGATCGGTTCCGACCCGGTCGATGTCTGGCCTACCACGCTGGTTGGCTCCGTGCTTTGCGTCGGGCCTGCGCTCGTGTTGTGGAACCGCCGTCACCGGAGGGCGGCCGCGCTGGTGATCGGACCCGGCCTGACGGCGGCGGTCGCGCTCGTTGCTTTCGCCCCGTGGGGCGTTCGGCCTGCTCTGCCTGTGATGGTGCCGCTGGCGTGCGCGGCTGCCTCGGCGGCGAACCGTCTGCCCACGAACAGGGATCGAGCGCTGGTGCTGTGGTTGTTCGCCGTGTCGTCCGTCCTGGGCGCCGTCGGCACCGGGCTCATGGCGCTCGCGGCTTCGATGGTCGTCGTGATGTGTGCGCTCCTGGCGCCCGCGCCTGAGCGCTTCACCATCAGCCGTCACGACGTCGTAGTTCCCGACGATATCTCCGGCCTGTAGTCCTCGCTCACCGGACCGATCGGGCTTCACGACCTCCGTCCGTAGGATGCAGCGATGCGAAGCGTGACGGCGGTCATCGCGTGGTTCCTCTCGCTCGTGGCGGCCTGTGCGATCGTGGCCGGCGCCTACCTGTTCGGCATCGACCGCGGGTTGTTCTCGCCGGGACGCGAGGACGAGGTCGGACGGCTCCTGTTGGCCGACGATCAGGTCCAGCGCGCGATCGCGAACGCGACCGTCGGGGCGCTGACGGAGCGCATCCCTTTCGGTGATGAGGTCCGCCCTCGCCTGGAGGAGGCAGCTTTCCGGGTCACCAAGACGGATCGATACGCGGAACTGTTCCAGGAGGCGGTCGACCTGGCGTACCGAGCGCGCGCTGAAGGATGGCGCCGCAAGCCGATCGGTGGAGCTGACGATCGACGACGTGATCGATCTGCTCGGTGGGGACGTGATCACCCTGCTGGGCGGCGCCGATCTCGGGTCGCCGGGTGACGCGGGGATCGAGCTGCTGGGGGCCGGTGATCTGCGTCGGATCCGCACGGTGCAGGGCTCGGCACATCGATGGGCGCTCCCATTGCTCGCCTCCGGGATCTTCGCGGGGATCGTGGCGCTGGCGTTGCCGGGGCGGCGCGGTCTGCGCGCGATCGGGCTCGGGGTGTTGATCGCCGCCGGAGCCGCCGCGCTGTTCCTCACGACGGGCATGGTGGGTGGATGGATCGCAGAACGGGCCTCGCAGCCGGCTCGAGGGGTGCTCGAAGCTCTCTGGGTGTCTGCCTCGCCCTCGATCAGAGCGTGGCTCGGCGGCGCCTTCATGGCAGGCCTGCTGGTGGTGGTCATGGGGTTCCTCGTGGGCGTGGAGCGCGACTGAGGTTCGTCACATGGTGAGCCTTTCACATGGTGAGGCCCCGCAGCTCTTCCGGGATCAGGTCGGCGAACTCCCACGACGTCCAGTAGTCGGCGGCCAGTCGAGACGCGGGTGTCGGAGCCCCATGGCGGCCGGCCCATTCGCAGACGCGCTCGATGTCGCGCTGCAGGAACGACCGGGCGTGGCGGTTCTTCCGGGGATCGACGGCCTGAGGGACATCGATGACGGTCACGAGGCCGTCCCAGATGAGCAGGTTGTAGGGCGATAGGTCGCCGTGCACGACGTTCAGGAATAGCATGCGTTGGACCACGTCGAGCACCTGGTCGACGATCGCGCGCGCTTCCTCGGGGTCCGAGGGCCGGTACGAGCGCAGCTGTGGGGCGGCCAGTTCCTCGTCGCCGATGTACGACATCAAGATGGCGTCGCCGGTGCGCTCGATCGGGCGAGGGACCGGCGCACCGCCTCGGGATAGCGCGCCCAAGGTCTCCCACTCCCGGTCGACCCAGATCATGCCCTGAACCTCGCGACCGAAGGCGGTCTTCTTCTCCAAGGCCACGCGGACGCGCCGTTCCTTGATCCACTCGCCGTCGCGATACATGGTCTCGTCACGGAAGTCCCGACGATCGAGCGGGTGGTAGAGCTTGAGAGCCAGGAGGTCCTCGCCGGTCATGCGCGGGTTGGCACGGCACAGGTGTACGGAGGCTTCCTTGCCGCTCTGGATGGGTCTGATGACCTTCTCGATGAGTCCTTCATCGAAGAAGTGTTCGAGTTGTTCGGTGATGGACAACGCGGTGGCTCCTATCCGGTGGTGGCACGCGGGTGATGCCGCGTCCGGATGGGGAGCGAGCGGCCGGGACGGCCGAACTACGCGCTGTGCCCGGAAGGACGCGGCAGGGTGGCGAGGTCGAGGACCGAGATCGCAGCCATGCTCATCATCTCCTTCCGGCAAGGCGACGCTCGATCAGCGTCGCTGGTCGGTGCCCGCCGAGGATAGCAGCTGTGGGGCCATGTTTCGAGCCATCGGAGCCATGTCGGGGCAGGTCGCTATGGTTCGACCATGGCGAAGATGCGCACGACCAGGGCGTGCCGCGAGTGCCGGCAACAGGTGTCGCAGTGGGTGGGGCGCTGCCCCGGTTGCGGCGCGTGGGGCACGATCGAAGAGACGGCGCCGCCGGTGCGAGGCAATGGTGTAACCGCGTCAGCCGTCCGTGCCACTCGATGCGGTCCCCGCCCAGCAGGGCGGGTCGACACCGGCATCGCCGGGCTTGGACCGTGTGCTGGGGGGCGGTCTCGTACCCGGCTCGGTGGTGCTGCTCTCCGGCGAGCCGGGCATCGGCAAGTCCACGCTCCTGCTGCATCTCGTGGCGAGTCTCGGATCCGTCGGGCGCTCCTGCCTGCTGGTCTCCGGCGAGGAATCGCACGCGCAGATCTCCGCTCGAGCGCAACGGCTCGGCATCACGGCCGACTCGGTGTCGTTCGCTCCAGGTCGCGAGCTCGATGGCGTCCTGCAGGTCACCGCCGCCGAACGGCCGTTCCTGCTGGCGGTGGATTCCATCCAGACGCTCCGCGACGCCGACGGCTCCCAGATGCCGGGCGGGGCATCGCAGGTTCGTGCGTGCACCGACGCCGTGGTCGGCATGGCCAAGTCGCAGGGCGTCGCGGTGGTCATGACGGGTCACGTCACCAAGGACGGCGACCTCGCCGGACCCAAGACCCTCGAGCACGCCGTCGACGTGGTGCTGTCCTTCGACGGCGATGCCCGGTCGGGGTTGCGCGTCCTGGCGGCGGCCAAGAATCGCTTCGGACCCGAAGGGGAGAGCGCCTGGTTCGAGATGGGCGCCACCGGGCTCTCCGAGATCGACCCGACCTCGCTCCTCGTCTCGGGCGAGCGCGTGCCGGGTGCCGCCACGGCCCTGCCCAGTGCCGGCAGACGGGCGCTCGCGGTCGAGGTCCAGGCTTTGGTGGGGGCGCCTGACGGACCGGCACGACGCCAGACGACGGGCATCGATGCGCGCCGATTCCAGCTGGTGGCGGCGGTGCTCGAGCGCGCTGCCGGGATCGCGCTGGGCCGGTCCGAGCTCTTCGGCGCTTCGTCCGGCGGTGTTCGCATCGACGACCCGGCCTGTGATCTGGCGATCGCCGCTGCGCTGGCCTCGGCCGCCACCGGTGCGCTCCCACCGGACGGCGTCGCGTTCGTCGGCGAGGTCTCGCTCACGGGGCTGGTGCGCTCCGCTCCCGGCATGGGCCCTCGCCTCGCGGCGGCCAAGGCCGCTGGTTGCTCCAGTGGTGTTCACGCCCCAGGGCGACGGTGTGCCCGACCCACGGTGTGCAGGTCGTGCCGGTGCGTCACGTGCGCGATGCGATCGAATGGGCGAGCCGGCACGCTCCCTGCAGCCTTTCGACCTAGGTCCATCAGAGCGGTTTCGGGCAAGGATAGGCCCTCTGACCTGCGGTGATGGGTTGCGCCGCAAGACCGACCCGTGTTACCCTCGTAACTGGTCAGCGCGACCCCTTTGAAGTCTTTCCTCGATCTAGGAGGTTCCGTGTTCCGCAAGGGCGACACCGTGGTGCATCCGGAACACGGAGCAGCAGTCATCGAAGAGCTACGCGAGAAGGAGTTCCTGGGGGAGAAGCGCACGTACCTGGTGTTGCGGGTCGCTTACGGCGACCTCACCCTGTTGATCCCCACCGATTCCACCGAGCAAGTCGGCCTCCGCTCGGTCGTGAGCAAGGCGGAGGTCAAGAAGGTCCTGAAGGTCCTCACCGAAGAGGAGTCCTCCATGGCCGCCAACTGGAGCCGCCGCTTCAAGAACAACATGGAGAAGCTGCACTCCGGTGACCCGTATCAGGTGGCCGAAGTGCTGCGGAACCTATCGATCCGCGACCGTGAGAAGGGCTTGTCCGCAGGCGAGAAACGCATGATCACCAAGGCCCGCCAGATCTTCGATCTCCGAGCTCTCGCATGCCACTGGCAAGTCCGAAGACGACGCCGAGATCATGATCGACCAGGTCTTGGACGACGCCCACGGCGTCAAGCTCGCGGCGCAAGCCTGAAACACCGCCGTTCCTTCGGTTCCCGACTGACGTGATCGTCCCAGTTCCCTCCCCCTTCCTTCAGCGTCGCCGATCCCACGCCGATGATTGTTGGGTCAGGCTCGTTCGGGTTGCCCGCCCACCGAACGACCGTCGGCTGCGAGGGAAGCGGGACCGCGATGAGCGAGCGCGAACAGGCTCCGCACACGGCGAGCGCCGTTCGAGGGCGCTTGGTCGAGGGCGTCCGGCTCATCTTCATCGCTATGTTCGGTACCGGTGGGTTCTTGCTCGGCGGCACCGTCTCCACCGAGAGCACGGGCAGAGCCCTCGCCTTCATCTTCCTGGGAGCAGCCTGTGGTTTCGTGGCCGGTGGGGTTGTCGGCCGTTTGACGCTTCGCGCGGTCAGCGGCATGGAGCGTGAGCTCCGTCGCAAGCCCGCCCCGCAGCTCGCCGGTGGTGTGGTCGGTCTGGTGGTCGGGTTGATCGTGGCGGCCCTGCTGATGTTGCCCATGCTGCTGGTGTCCACTTCTTCGGCCTGGCCGGCGATCTTGTTCATCTACCTAGTGTGCGGATCGTTAGGTTTCCGGCTGGGCGAGGCGAAATACGAGGATGTCTTCGGGCTGGTGGGCATGAAGCCGCGGGCGTCGGTTGCCGCGCGAGGCGACCTCCACGTGCTGGACACCAGCGCGCTGATCGACGGACGAGTGGCCGACCTGGTGGCAACGGGGTTCGTCAGCGGCACCGTCTTGCTCCATGACGGTGTGTTGCGAGAACTCCAAGCGATCAGCGACTCCTCGGATCCGCGCCGCCGGGGCCGCGGCCGGCGAGGGCTCGACGTGCTGGTCGAGTTGCAGAAGGCTCCGACCGTCCAGTTCCAGCTGGTCGAGGAAGCGGGCGTGCTCGACGTGGATGCAGCCCTGGTGCGACTGGCACGGGAACGCGGGGCTTCGCTGCTCACCGTGGATCACAACCTCGCGAAGGTGGCCGAGGCCCTGCGGGTGCCGGTGGCGCAGATCAACGCGTTGGCTTCCAAGTTCCGTGTGCCGTATTCGGCCGGCGACGAGATCACGGTCCGTCTTGTCAAGGAGGGACGCGAGCATGGGCAAGGGGTGGGCTACCTCGACGATGGCACGATGGTGGTGGTCGAGAAGGCTACCGAGCAGATCGGGACCAGCGTCGAGATCAGGGTCACGAACGTGATCCAGACCACCACCGGCCGGATGGTGTTCGGCGCGCTGGTGCCCGAGGCCGAGTCGCTCGGCGCAGGGTAACCACCGCTCTGTCATGCTTGGCGGCCATGGCAACCGAACCTGCCGCCGGCGCCGTGGTCATCCTGCTGGCCGCCGGCGCCGGCCGTCGTCTGGGGGTCGTCGATCAGCCCAAGGCCTTCGTCCCGATCGGGGACCGGCCCATGCTTTCCGTGGCCGCAGCGACGGCCGCTGCCTCACCTTCGGTGGAGCGCCTGGTGGTCGCGGTGCCCGCCGGCTGGGAGGAGTACGCAGAGGGCTGCGTCGAGTTCTGTGGAGCGCCCACCACGATCGTGGCGGGCGGCCCTGACAGGCAGGCCTCGGTGCGAGCAGCGCTCGCCCAGGTTCCCCTTGCGACGGCGATCGTCGTCATCCATGACGCCGCCCGGCCGTTCGCCTCGCCCGATCTGTTCACCGGGGTGATCGAGGCCGTGGGCGGGGACGCCGAAGGGGCCATCCCGGTGATCCCCGTGACCGACACGGTGAAGCGCGTGCAGGATCAGGTGGTCGTGGAGACGCTGGCCCGTGACACGTTGAGTCTGGCCCAGACCCCGCAAGCCTTCTCGGCGCCGTTGCTCCGCGAGGCGCACCGGCTGGCTGATGAGCAGGGTCAGGGGTTCACCGACGATGCCGCCGTGATGGAGCACTACGGTCATCGCATCTGGGCGATGCCGGGGGACGCCTTGAACACGAAGATCACGACCCTGCTCGACCTGGCCCAGGCGGAGGCGAGGATGAGCGGCCTCGATGGCTGACATCGGGGGAACGGCGAGGGTGGGACTGGGGTTCGACGTCCACCCGAAAGAGCAGGGGCGGGTCCTGATGCTCGGAGGTCTGCGGTGGGACGGCGAGGACGGGCTGGCCGGCCATTCGGACGGGGACGTGGTCTGTCATGCGGTGGCTGACGCCGTGCTCGGCGCCGGCGCGCTGGGAGACGTCGGGGAGCATTTCCCCGAGTCCGACCCTCGATCGCCGGGATCGCAGGACTCGATCTGCTCACCCGCGCGATCGCGACCGTGCGGGCGGCAGGGTTCTCACCGTCATCGTGCGATCTCACGGTGATCTGCGTACAGCCCTCGATCGCATCCCGACGGGACGAGATCCGCAGTGCGCTCGCGGCTGCGATGGATCTGACATCGGAGGCGGTGTCGGTGAAAGCCACGCGACCCGAAGGGTTGGGTCTCCACGGTGACGGGATCGGATGTATGGCAGTGACCGTCGTGGTGCCGAACGGTACGTCCCTGGACGACGATCGCATTTCCGTATGAGTCGCGAGCGCGATCGTCGTCAACGCCGCCGCCCCTCTCCCGTGGCGGACGGGAGCGTCGTCGGCGGGCGCCGCGCGGTGACCGAGGCCGTCCGTGCCGGCCGGGCCACCGAGGTCCTGATGGTGTCCTCACCCAAGGTGACGCAGGGGATGCGGGGTCTCCTCGAAGCGGCCCAGGAAGGCGGCGTCCCGATCCGCGTGTCGGCACGGGCTCGCTTGGACGCGCTCGCCAGCGATCACCAAGGGGTGGTGGCTCGGTTGCAACCGGTCGAGCCCGGCACACCTGCGGCGACCACGGACCCGGCCCTGAGCCCGGTGCCTCACGTCCTTAACGAACGCGACCTGGCGGGTCTGGAGTACGAGCCCGATGCCATCGCCGTCGTGCTTGACGGCATCTCCGATCCCCAGAACCTGGGCGCGGCCGCCCGATCGGCCGAGGCCGCCGGCGCCGCCGTGCTGGTCACCAGGACCAAGCGCGCGGCCGACGTCACGCCTGCATCCGTTCGCGCGTCGGCCGGGGCGCTGCTCCATCTGCCCCATGCCCGCGTGGCCAACATCGCTCGCTCGATCGAGCGGCTGCAGGACGCTGGCTTCTGGGTGGTCGGCCTGGACGGCGACGCCCCGGCGTCGATCGCCGACGAGCCGTGTCCACCCGGCCGGGTCGCCATCGTCATCGGCAGCGAAGGCGAAGGCATGGGAAGGCTCGTTCGCGAGCGGTGCGACGCGCTCGTCTCGCTGCCGATGCGAGGACAGGTAGCTTCGCTCAACGCGGCGGCGTCGCTGGCCGCCGTGCTGTACGCGTGGGTCCTGCCTTCGCGGAATCACTGACGGTGCGGGTTGGTGTCGGCGATAGACTCGGCGGTGCCGGCCGGCGTGGCGCAGTCCGGTAGCGCAAGCGATTTGTAATCGCTAGGTCGTCGGTTCGAATCCGACCGCCGGCTCCAACATCACCGCAGGTCAGGCGTGGTCTAGCGACGGCCCGACTGCCAGTGCGACTCCTGGGTTTGGGTAGGTTTGGGCAGAAGACTCCCTGGTCGGGTAGCAACATGACCCCCTCCCCTTATGTGCTGCTACTGGGGGAGGTCGGCCCGGCCCACCGTCCACGCGGCGATTCCGGGCGGGGCGCAGGCGGCCGAACCGGCGTGCATATTGTTGGGTCAAACAGGTATATCTCTAAGCCCCCCAACCGATTCTGTTTACTGACCTGTGGTTATGACACGCCCGGCCGGTGACTTCCGGCTGTCTGCAACGCTTGAACGAGGTTCACGCGGCAGGAGGTTGCGAGTTCACCTCTCTACACGTCTACACACGCGTATCTGCGCAACTCACCCCCCAAGCAATGGCATCCGTTCACCGTGGGCGTAGGTAGGGGTACAGCAGTTGGGAGGTTGCCGCGAGACCCACCCTCTGTTGGCTCTCCAACCAGTGCGGGGGCGCTACGCGTAAGGGCGCACGGCCTTTGTCTCCTAGTCGAAACGAATCGATTCAACGATCCGCTGGATCTCCCGCTTGAGTCCGAGACCGGCATCTTTGTGCGTCTCGGCTTCGATGAAGAGGCGCGTCCCGTCCACATCGACGATCCATACCCTGATCGTGTCGCCCACCTCCGTCGTGTCCCACATCGCACCACCCCTGAACGGCGGCTCCCATGTGAAGAAGAATCCCGGGTGGCACCCGACGTCTTCGCGCACGGTGAGCACCACGTGCTGCGCGGGAAGCCTGCCCACGGTGACGTCCGAGGGCCCCGTGACGAGCATGGTCCCTGGCGCCGTCGATACGGCGGCCGCGAGATCGGCGGCCGATGGACCCACCTGTGGGCTCAGGAGGGTGGCGCATAGATCGTGGTCGCGTCCGTCGGGAAAGCTCGTCCAGAAGATGATGCCCTCTGCATCTTGTGGTCCGAACGCGCTCTTGTTGAGAGAGATCGTGCCGAACCTTTCCCAGCCATAGGGCGGCAGGGTGAATGAGAACGGAACGCCCTCCACGATTCGCGAGAGCCTGCGGCCGGAAGGACGCTCGATGGGGTCGTCGGCCTCCGGTACGCCTGGCACGGTCACCGAAGGTCCGCTGACCGCGGGCTGGCTTTGGCGCTCGTCGGGCGCCGAGCGGACGATGAGAGCCACTACCACCACCCCGATCGTCGCCACAACGGCGAACGCTCCGACCTTGCGCCTGCGCTCCTGCTTGCGCCGGTGTTCGTACTGGCGGTCGATGAATCCCGGCTCCGGGCGCACCTTCTGTGTGGCCAAGCGGAACACCTCCTGCACCTCAGGCATCGTGAGCTCCTTCCGCAGCCCTCAGGGCCTTCCGACCTTGGCTCGCAAGGTTGCGAACCGTCGACGGCCGGACGCGCAGGATGCCTGCCGCCTTCTCGGATGGATACCCGAGGAGGTCCACGAGAAGTAGGGCGGCCCGCTGTCGAGGCGTGAGGCCAAGCAACAGGCTTCGCACGTCGGCGCGTACCTCCGCCTCGACGAACTCATCACGCGTGTCGGGGACCGGAACGTGCCGCCGGAGCGCCATCGCCGTGCGACGGCGGCGCATCCGAAACCCGTTCAGCGCGACTCGGAAGAGGTAACCGGTGGGGTCTTCGATCTGGTCGATCGTGTCCCACCTTTCCCAGAGCTTCATGAAGGCGTCTTGGGACAGATCTTCCGCGTCCTCACGGCTCCCTGTGACGAAGTAGAGGGCCTTGTACAAGCGTTCATGTTCTTCCTCGACGAACGCGTCGAAATGGGCCCGTGCATCGACGCGCTCGGTCTCGAAGGCCACGAACTCCCTCTCAGCTCGCACATCACATGGATGCATGAACGCAGGGTTCTGTCTAGGTGGCGCCTGCCTCTTCCGCCATAGGCAAGCCTCAGACGATGACCTCATCACCCGAGGAGGCTCCCTGTACACCGCGCACGAGATCGACCGCACCGGCACGGTGGTCCGCGTCTACCACCGCACCGACGCCGGATCGAGCTGGACCCACCCCGTCGGCCAGACCTATCGCTACTGGACAGAGCTGGGCCCCGATCGCCGCAAGACCGAGGGGTCCCACGGATGGGTGCAGATGCGGTGCCAGTGCCCCGTAGTACGGCCAATAGAGGGGCAGACAAGTGCCTCTGAGGCTGACTAGACCCCTGAGTGTCCGACCCCGGGAGTGTCCCGCAGACCCCCCCGGGAGTGTCCCGCAGACCCCCGGGAGTGTCCCGCAGACCCCCGGGAGTGTCTCGTCGGCCTCAGATCAGGAGTCCGCTAGGTGGGCATGAGCACCATCGCCACAGTCCGCGAGATCGTCGAGCAAGAGCGAGCCCAGAACATCGACGATCACGTCACCGCCGGGCTGCTACGGGCCAGCAAGCTCAAGCCCCCACCCGGCTATTGCTGGTCGGTCCCCGCGATCCGCGAAGGCGTTTCGGCACCGAGGCGAGCACCTGGTCGAGGAAGGCTCGGCGATGCCGGGACCTTCGATGACAGTTGGGAGGGCGAGCCAGGTCAGGAGCGTCCAATCCATAAGGAATGTCTTAATCAGCGGACGAACGCAGCTCGTCCGTCCACACAGGAATCCGCCCCGTGAGGGTCGCCCCTTCCCCCAGCCGGGACCGAATCTCCAACGCTCCACCGAGGGCGTCGAGCCGGTCCGTTATGCCCTGGAGTCCGGTCCCCATGGCAGTCCCGGCGGGGTCGAAGCCGGTGCCGTCGTCCGCCACGCTAAACGTAAGCCATCCCTCTTCGTCGATGAGCCGCACGGCGGCTTTGGATGCTCCCGAGTACTTCGCCACGTTCTGGAGGGCCTCCAGGCTGCAGAAGTAGACGGCGGCCTCGATCTCCTGGGGGATACCGACCCGTGCCGCTAGCCTCGACCTCGACGGGTACCGGAGCCTTTCGCGCTTGGGCCTCTATCGCAGCCGTGAGCCCCTTGTCGGCGAGGAGAGGCGGGTAGATCCCCGGGCGAGGTCCCGCAGGTTGTCGAGAGCCCCAGCGGTCTCGGTTTGCAGTTCGACGAGCATCTCAGCAGCCCGATCCGGGTCTTGACGCACGAGGTTTTCGGCAAGCCGCTGCTTGACGGCCAAAGCCACGAGCTGCTGTTGCGCGCCGTCGTGGATGTTCCTTTCGATCTTCCGCCTCTCCTCGTCCTGGGCGGCCACGAGCCTCTGGCGTGAGGCACGCAGTTCCTCGATCAACCGGACGTTCCGCAGCACGGCGCCCGCCTGCGAGGCGAGGGCGTCGACCAGCCGTTCGCGTGCGCGATCGATTGGGTCGTTGGCTGGCATCGTCACGGCTAGCGCGCCGAGCAGCTCGCCCTGGTGCCTGACCGGCGCGGCGTGGTCAGCGGGTATCTGGGGGAGTTGGTCTCCCTTGGCCGCGACCCGCGCTGGACCAACGGTCTGTCCCGTGGTGGCTGCGACACGGAACTCGGTTCCGATGAGCAGCCACACGGTGGCGCCCTCGGCGCGCGTCGTCTCCCCGAGGATCGCGGCCATGCGAGAAAGCACTTCCTCGCTTGCATACGTATCGCCCACACGGTGGGAGAAGATGGTCATCGCCTCGTATACGGAAGTCCGCCCCCCGTACACGAGCCGGTCGGAGATTTGCGTCGCGAGCCGACGAAGAGGCCAGAGGAGCGCCCCGGCAGCGGCGCCGATCACGACCAGTGTCGGCGGCGGCAGGTCTGCTAGGACGAAGAGCCTTCCGAGCAGGAAGGCGCCGGCTCCGGCCACCCCCAGGATGAGCACGACCAAGATGCCGTAGAGAACCGTCTTCCTGATCACGACGTCGAGGTCGTACAGGTGGTAGCGCAGGATGGCGATGGCCGAGGTTGACGGGATCCCGATGAACAGGCCGAAGATGAACGCGAAGAAGACCGCGTTCCCCAGGAAGCTGTCGTCGTCCTCGGTGACCAAACCTAAGACGGCGAAAAGAAGGTAGCTCAGGAGAAGCGCACCGAGTAGCGCCGCCAGGAACAGCAGCCATCGGATCTGCTGGCGTTCGACGCCGCTTGCCCGCCGAAAGCGCTGGACCAGCGAGACGATCGACAACAGGGCCCCCGCCAAGACGACTAACCCGGCGATGCCTGTGATCCCAGCCACTGCGCCCTTCCACGAAAGGGGCAATCCGATCGGGTTCGGGACGGCTCCTTTTAGTTCCGCGAAGCTCTCGTCCATCGGGCCGGGCGTGAGCGCGAAGCCGACTATGTTCACCGCGTAGGCGACGAGCATCACGCGGAGGACCCACCGCCACCGATGAGAGGGTGGCTCGCCGGTCGGGAAGATCAGGAAGAGGAAGGCCAGCGGGCCGAACATAGCGACGAACCCGACCCGACCGATCCAAGCCGTCGCGCTCAGCAACGGAAGGTCGCGCTGGAGCGCAACCGTCGCAAAAGCGCCGAAGGCGAGGGCCACCGCCGCAGCGGCCCCCTCCCAGGCGAACAGCAGCCCGACGCGGTTCCCCGGCTGCCGCGACGTGATGAGCGCCCCCACCGTCGCGTAGCCCATCACGGCGATCAAGACGAACGCGCCACCGAAGAGATCGACCTGCTCGCGCCGTAGCGTCTCGAGGAGCAAACTGGAGAGGACCAGCACCACCGTTACGCCCCAGACAGCCCTCGACCATCGCCCGCTCTCCGGACCGTGTTCCGTAACTGGACGCTCGTCTGGCTCCGTGAGCATCCCCTGCGTCACGAGATCCCTCCCGGTACCGGTACGCGCTCGCGGCCGCCGTTCCCCGGTCGAGCGCGCTGTGGGCCTCTAGCTCTCTGTCGGACGCGGCGAGACGATCCGCCATGCCCTGAATCGCCGCTCCGACGCCTGGTCGGGCCCAACATCCGTCACCTCGAGCAACCGAACTCGGGCATGCCGTTCGAGAAGCCGGCGTGTCCACACTGGACACTTGGCAACGACAGTTCGAGCCCCATCGGTCTCCCGCCCCATTCTGCGCGCTTATGTCGTTCTCGGAAAGTGTGCTGGGCTCTCTCCGACGCGCGGATGGCTGGGACTGGGCATCGAACTTGGTGGTGGCCCAACGGTCCCCGTCGATTTGTCTCATTGCGGGTGGGGTTCGCGAATCCATTCGCCACGGCTTGGTTCCCTACCAGTACTGGTCTGCCCGTGCCTCGATCTCGGTGCGATCCCACAAACGCCGCTTATCCAACCAGGCGTGGGGTGGAGTCTCCCCTGGGCTTCCAGCTAGCGGCTCCGACGGCACCCATGGGGAGGCCGTAGGCCATTCTTTCGACTGGCGTGCCACAACGTCCCGGCGTAGCGTGGGGTTGCCCGCCCGAAAGAAGGGTGCCGTCATGGACCAGGTCTGTCTTGTCCTACCGATCCTCCCAGGGAAGAGCGACTCCGCGAGAGCCTTCCAAGCGGAGCTCGACGGCCCTCGCAAGAGCGACTACGACACGTCCGAGCGTCGGATCGGCATCACCAAGGAGGCGTGGTTCATCGCCCAGACACCGGCTGGCGACGAGATGGTTGCCTACATCGAGAGCGCGGACTTCAACAAGGCGTTCTCGATGTTCGTCCAGTCGCAAGACGAGTTCGACCTTTGGTTCAAGGAGCGACTCGCTGACGCCACGGGGGTGGACCTGAACGATCCGCCCGACCTCACGCTTCCCGAGCTAGTTTCGAGGTACGAGACGGCTGACCAGACGCTGCTCGATCGAATCGCACTCGCCATGGCCGCGTGCCCCACCAGTGCTGGTTCGCCTACGTTTCGATCTCGTCCCGGCCCCACATCCGCCATCCGCTCACCAGACGTGGAGGGGGGCAGACGATTCAGCGCGTCTAGTTGATCCACCCACTGACGGCTCACTCCCAAGAACGCGGCCATGTCAGAGGCACGCATCATGCCGCTCTCGACGGCTCGGGTGATCTCGGCTGACTCAGGCACCGGGCGATTGTAGGCAGCACCACGCAGTTTGCGGCCCGGAGGTGGCGAAGCGCAGGATGCGTCCATGGAGATCCCCGTGACCCGCTACGCGAAGACCGCCGATGGCGTGCACATCGCGTACCAGGTCCTCGGTGACGGCCCCGTCGACTTCGTCTACATCGGTCCATGGGTCACGCACCTCGAATACCGGTGGGAGCTGCCGCAATACGCCTCGTACCTCAGGCGGCTCGCATCGTTCTCGCGGCTCATCCAGTTCGACAAGCGAGGGATGGGGATGTCTGACCCCGTCCCGGCCGATCAGCTCCCCGACCTCGAGACGCGGATGGACGACCTCCGCGCCGTGATGGATGAGGTCGGCTCAGAGCGCGCGGTGATCTACGGCGCGTCCGAGTCGGGGGCGTTGGCCCTGCTGTTCGCGGCCACGTACCCCGAACGAACCTTGGCGCTCGTGATCCACGGATCTGCCCCGTCCGGCAAGAAGGAGCCCGAGGCCCCGTGGGGATGGACGCCCGACGAGTACGCCGCCGATATCGAAGCGATCGAACGATCCTGGGGCACCGAGACCTATATCCGCGAGGCGTTCCCGTCTTCGATCGCGGACGACGAAACACTGGTCCGATGGTTCGCCGTCTTCACGCGGCGCAGTGCCAGCCCTGGAGCGGCCGTCGCTGCGTCACGGATGGAATACGAGACCGACGTCCGACACGTCCTCTCAGCGATCCACGTCCCCACGTTGATCCTCCACCGAGAGGAAGACGATCCCGAAGCCAACCGCTACATGGCCGAACACATCGCCGGTGCGGAGTACGTGGCGCTCCCCGGGCAGGATCACATCCCCTACCTCGGGGACCAGGACAGCGTCTTGAACGAGATCGAGGGGTTCGTGAAGGGGGTGCGCGCCGACGAGGGCTCAATGGACCGGGTGCTCGCGACCGTGCTCTTCACCGACATCGTGAACTCCACGCAGAAGGCGGCGGAGCTCGGCGACAGCAACTGGGGCGCCCTCGTCGAAGAACATCACGCGACGGTTCGGCGATTGCTCGCGCGCTACCGCGGCACCGAGGTCGACACGGCAGGTGACGGCTTCTTCGCGACGTTCGACGGACCGGCGCGCGCGATCCGATGCGCGCAGTCGATCCGAGACGCCGTGACGCGGCTCGGGCTGGAGGTGCGGGCCGGGCTCCACACGGGCGAGTGCGAGATGATCGACGGCAAGGTCGGCGGCATGGCCGTCGTCATCGGCGCGCGGGTCGGCTCGAACGCTGGCCCATCAGAGGTGCTCGTCTCGCAGACCGTGAAGGACCTTGTCGCGGGGTCGGGCCTCGTGTTCGAGGACGCCGGCGAGCATGAATTGAAAGGCGTCCCAGACCGCTGGCGTCTCTATCGAGTGGCTAGCTCGACCACCTGAGCCTCACCCCGATAGGTCACTGGTCGCCGCTACGCTGGGCCATGCTCCCCATCCTCGTCCAACACCTGCCCCGTGACCGTGAGCGGCTGGGTGTCAGCTAGGGCCACATGGCCTGGCTGCTCGGAATCACCCCAGTTGGCCGCCTAGGCCATGGGCAGTTGGGCCGGAGGGGCGATGATCCCGGATGCGCCGACTACTCCCCGCTGCCCTCGCCCTCGCCCTCTCCTTCGCCCTCGCCCTCTCCTTCGCCGCCTCCGCAATCGTGCACCCAGAACGTCTTGTGCTTGGTGTCGGCACCGATCGACCCCTGGGCGTGGACGGTGAGCTTGACGTGGATTCCTTGCTGGACGTCGACTCCGCTCGAGGCGATCGGGTCAGTCAGGTCCACCGTGATCGTGGCGTCGTGGTCATTGGCTCCTCCGGCCTCGTCGTCGCCGATGCCTTCCGAGCCCATGTACAACTCGCCGCTACCGGACGGCGCATGCAGCTCCAGGACCGCCGTACCCGTGTAGGGGCCATCGTCGAAGCCGAAGAACCCGATGTATACCGTGCATCCGACGTGCGGCTCGTTGCCTCCTGTGAAGTCGGGGGAACCTCCCACTTTCACGGTTCCGTTGTTGCCAGGCGGGTCCCCGCCCCAGGCTGCTGCCGCTGTGACGGTCAGCAGGCTGAGCGCACCCACGACGACGATCATCGGACGAAGTCTCATCCCCATCCCTCCGTTCGGCCCACCGAGCGAGGTCGGTAAGCCCAACGCACGACTTCGATTACTGACTCATCGGCACCTGGCACCCAGCTTGGACAGGAGCCTTTCGACTAACTCTCCAAAGGATGGGTGAAGCCGAACCGACTAACCGCCACGCGCCGTGTGGCTGAGCGAACGTCGGGCCACCGACCTAACCTGGCCTTGTGCTTCCCATCCTCGTTCAGCACCTACTCCGTGACCGGGAGCGGTTGGGGGTCTCCGAGGGTCACATGGCCTGGCTGCTGGAGATCTCGCGCCCGGAGTACCGGGAGCTGGAAGCCGGCAGGCTCAACATCAGCAACGACCTGTACGAGCGAATCGTCGAGCTGTGCGGGTGGCTGCCTCAATGAAGGGGAAACGCCAGCACGCGCGCGGCCTCGACCCGAGCTGACGATCTTAGGCGTCTCCGTTCTGCATCGAGTCGGCGATTCCAGCAGCACCTCGCGCTCGGACTCCTCCGCGGCCCTGATCGCGACCATCTGATCGTCGTCGACTAGCTCTCGATCGTGTCGGTCCGACAGATCGCGGAAGTAGCCGTCGAAGCTACGGCATCCCCGTCGCTTCCTTGGCCTTCCACAGTGCCCGATCCAGTTCGCGGAGGGACACCCCATTGATGCTGGCGATCCGGAGGCACTCGGCGAGATAGCCGGGCCACCTAGCACGCCAACTCTTCGGTTGTGGGTCCCCTAACATTCCGTGGGCGCGAAGGGTCGCCCAAGCCTGCGTGTCCATGACCGTGAATCGTTCAGGTCTGAAGACGGCCAGGATGGCACTGCCGGTCCGTGGTTGCACGCCTCTCAGGCCGAGCAGTCGGTCCATTGCCGAGGCCGGGTCTTCGATGTCGAGAGCTGACCGGACCGTTCGCGTCACAACCCTCGGAGCGTTGGTGTCGAAGTGTCGGATGCTCCGGGGGCTCTTCCAGTGGTACACCCTTCGCACATCCCGGTGAGTCGGCCTTTCCTTCGCGAAAAGGGATTCGACGCGACCCTCATCATAGTTACCGTAGGCCGCCCCCCACGCATCGATCCACGCCCGCGTGATCGTCATGGCCCACCTCCTCTCGAACACACATCAGCCCTAGGCGGGACCTGCTCATGTCGGTTGGCTCACGTGACGATGGCAGGGCTCTGCACAGAGCAAGACCAGTGAGACTTGCGCTATGGCTGGCCACCTAACACCGTCGCCATCCTGGCCGCTGCGTCCTTGGTCTGCTCCGGCATCGCGTCAGCGTAGACGCTTAGGGTGAATCCTACGGTGGCGTGGCCGAGCATCCGGCTCACCACGTGAGGGGCGACACCCGCCTGCAGGGTCAGCGTGGCGAAGGTATGCCGCAGGTCGTGGAACCGGAGCCGCGGTGCGTCCTCATGCGCGGCGAGGAACATGTCGCGCCTCGTCTCGAACGCATCAGAGATTGCCTGGGGATGGACAGGCGCGCCATCCGTCGTTGTGAACACCCAGTCGGTCGCATCTGCCCACGCCTCGGTCGCAAGCCGCTCGGCGCTCTGTTGACGCTTCCAAGTCCTGAGCGAGGACACAGCTTCGGGGATCAGGGGCACTCGGCGCAGACCCCATGCTGACTTCGGCGTTCCGGTCCTGACGTCCCATCCAACGACTACCCGTGCGCGACGGACGCGCAGGTTGGGGTCGTCGCCCAGGTCGATGTCCGACCAGCGCAGTCCAGCTAGCTCGGAACGTCGAAGCCCTGTAGTGGCCGTTAGGCCGGCGACGAATCCTGCAAGCGTGCTGAGGGTGAGCGCGACAAGACCTTGCCGCGTGGTCCCTTGCTCTGCACGCCAGTGGTCCCACAGGCGCAACGCACGACGTGGGAACGCCATAACGGTACGCTCATGGGGGTCACTCCTGTCCGGAATGAGCTGTGCGGTCCAATGATCCGTTGGCAGCATGCGCCCACCGATTCTGCGACACAACCGGCAGGCCTAGGCTTTCGTCATGCTCCCATCCTCGTTTCGCACCTCCCCGTGACTGGAGTTGACCCGTTCTCGTGAGGCTCGACGCAAGCCCCATGTGAAGCCCGGTGGGCGGGGGCGGCACAGGGCGACCGCTTCGCTCCTCAGGTTCGTTGCCAGCCCCGGTCGATCGGCAGCGATGTTGTCGAGCTCCCACGGGTCAGCCATGTAGTCGTACAGCTCTTCGAAGCCGTCGGCGTAGTGGACGAAGAGGTAGCGCTCGCTCCGAACTCCGCAGTAGGCGGGCACCCCTCCTCGAGGACCCGTCACGTGCTCCAGGAGCAGGAACTCGCGCACTGGGATATCCGACTCGAGGCTCCTGACCAAGGAACGCCCCTCGACCCGGCGGTGGGGAACGCCTGTGATCGCCGCGATCGTGGGTGCGATGTCGATGTTCGCTGCGACGCCGCGCCTGAGCCCCCTCCATCCAGCCCGGTCGTATCGCATGATCAAGGGGATATGGGTCGAGGCATCGTATGGAACGCTCTTGCTGTCCAGCCGATGCTCACCCCACTGGATCCCGTTGTCGCTCATGAGCACGAACAGCGTGTCGTGCACCCGCCCGGCCTGAGCCAGCGCCTCGACGATCCCTTCGAACGCGCGATCGGCTGAGCGCAACGTCTCATGCTGGGCGATCCTGAACCGATCGGTCGCCCGGCGCTGCGCGGGGGTCCACGGCCTGGTCAGGAACGGGGGCTGGTCGATGGGATCCACGTCGTAGGACGGTGGCCGCCAGGGTGCGAGGTCGCCGAAGCTCCCGGCGTCCTTGGCGGCCGGTTCGGCCGGGGCGTGGACCGCGTAGGGCGCGAAGTACACGAACAGCGGCCGGCGGCTCGAGGCATCCAGGATGAACCGTTCCGCTTCGCGGCCGAGGAAGCGGGTGGCATAGCCCCGGCCATCGTGAAGCCGACCGTGCTGATCGAACCAATCGAACCGGGAGAACCCTGGTTTTCGGAAGGCGACCCATCGATCCCAGCCGGGCGGCAGATAGCCGCTGAACCGGCCCTTGCCGTACCCGTTGAGGTACTTGCCGAACAGGCCTGTCTGGTAGCCCGCTCGGCGCAACCAGACGGGCAGGGTATGCCGATCGTCGGCGACCGATCCGATCCCTCCCCTGTAGGACCCGGTCGTGTGCGAGTACATGCCGGTCAGCGTGCTGGCCCTGCTCGGACAACAGAGCGACACGGGGACCATCGCATGCGAGAACGTCACACCGCGACGCATCAGCCTCCGCTTGATCTCGGGCGCCGTGTCTGAGGAGAGGAGATCCGCTCGTGCGTCGTCGAGCATGATCAGCACGACGTTCGGGGGTTCGATCGCGCCGGCCATCGACGGCGTCATGCACACCAGGGCGACGATCAACAGCAGCGTACGGAGCGCTCGCGTCGTCCCGCCCCTCCTCAAGGCTCCACGGTGAGGTCGAGGCGCCAGTCGTTGCATCGCATCATGGTGCCGGGCGGGTACTCGAACTCGATCTCATCCAGCAACGTGAAGCCGAGCTTGCGAGCGATCGCGTTGGAGGGCGCGTTCTCGACGGAGGGGAACGCGTGCAGGAACCGGTGTCGTCCGTCGGTCTTGGCCATGTCGATGGCCTGCGCTGTGCCGGCGGTCGCGATGCCACGCCCCTGGTGTCCCGGGATCACGAACCATCCGGTCTCGTAGACCTCCTCGTCGCGCCAGGTCTTGTCCCAGTAGCCGACGGACCCGACCGCTTCTTCCGTGGCGATGTCGACGATCTTGAACATCCGGCCGGTGCCGGACGCTGCCAGTCGCTCGAACTTGACCTGGCGCTCCGCGAGCTTCTCCTCGCTCTCGGGCCCGCCGAGGTGTTTCGTCTGTTCGGGGTCGCCCAACGTTTTCCTCAGCAGTGGAAGGTCGTCTGCGCCCCAGGGCTCCAGGCGCACGGCGGCACGCTTCACGGGCACGTTCATCGTCGCTCACGGTACCGCCTGATCCCACCGTCGACCGTCCCAGGTCGCATGGACCACTGATTCCCCCATCAGACCGATACGGCCGCACCTGCCTCGATGCCGATGGTGGTTGTGGAACCAGGCCTGGCTCGAGCACACGAGGGGGAACGCGGGATGACGGCGTCCGGCCGGGCAGGACGATCGCGAGCGATGGTCCTGCGTCGTTCGGCACCGCTGTGGGCCCTTCGGCCCAAGACCCAGCATCACCCGAATGGGTCCCGATGGCCGATTCGCCGGCTCAAGGCTTGGTCCCACACTCCCGACACAGAGGTGTTGACCGGTTCACCGATCGACTGGAGCACTGCGTGAAGGACCGAGGAAGCTGGACCAGGCGTCGTCACGATGAGGACGGCGCCGCCGCGATCGAGTTCGCGATCGTCGCGAGCCTGTTGTTCATGCTGGTGTTCGGCATCATCGACTTCGGCTTCGGTTTCCACACCTGGAACGGCACGGCGCACGCGGCCCGCGAGGGAGCACGGTACGCGGCCACCGATGCCGACACCGGTGACATCATCCAAAGGACGCTCAACGCAGCCGACTTCCTGGACCAGTCGAGGATGAACGTCACCGTGACGTGCAGCCAAGGTGGCTCGGTGTTCGGGACCTGCAGCGGGCCAGCCGAAGGAGACTACATCCGCGTGACGGTGGACTACGTCTACTCATACATCACTCCGCTCCCAGGCTTCGTGCCCGGCGTCGGTGACGACATGACGCTGCATTCTCAGTCTGAAGTCCGTTACGAGGGAGCATGACGGTGCGGCGCATCGGCAGGTTCGCAGGCAACCGTGCCGGCGAGGAATCGGGCGCCGTCGTGGTCCTGTTCGCCCTGGTCCTGGTCGTGTTGTTCGGAGCGGTGGCGTTCGCGATCGACCTGTCACCGTCTGTTCCACGAACGGCAGGTCTTGCAGAACGCGGTGGACTTCGGAGCGCTCGCCGGCGCGCAGGAGCTGCCCGCCCAGGGTGCGGCCGCCGGCGCGATCGCGGAGGCCGAGGCGCGCGAAGGTGACCTTGGACAACGCTCCCTGGCTGGACCCTGCCACGATCACCGTGTCGTTCAAGTGCGTCGTGGGTGACCGAGACGGCGACGGGCAGGCAGACCTGGCCGACATCCCGTACATCTGCGGTCCCGCGACGGGCACTTGGACCACCGATTGGAAGGTCAAGCGCGGCCGTGCGCAGCACCTGTGCAACCCGTATGCGGGCGACAAGTGCAACACCGTCGTGGTGCGCACCAGCAACGCGGTCGACTACATCTTCGCGCCGGTCATCGGGATCGAGCAGGGCAATACCGGCGTCGGTGAGCGCCGCTTCTTGTCGCGGGGCGTGCGGGGCCGAACCCAGTCCCGCTCGACGTGGTGATGGTGATCGACCGGACTGGGTCATGACGGCGGCCGACCTGGTCAACGCCAAGAACGCAGCCCTGCTCGGTGCTGGACTTCTACGACTCCTCCCAGCAGCACGTGGGTGTGGTGGCCCTGCCGTACGGGCGTCCCGGGCGACCCGTGCAGGGTCAACGACCCTCAGCTCTACCCCAGCCGGCCGCGTCCTTCTGGCAGGTCAGCCCGCTCAGCTCCGACTACGACAACGCCGACGGCACGCTGAACACGTCGAGCTCGATCGTGACCAACATCAACTGCCTCCGGCATCTCGCCCAGCATCGTGGTCCGGGTCGAACGGGATCGTGCGCACCGGTGCCGGTCACACCAACCTGGGCGATCCGCTGGATGCGGCACGCGAGATGCTGCTGACCCAGGGCCGGAGCGACGTGGAGGACGTCATCATCTTCATGACGGACGGTGAGGCCAACCAGCCCGACACGCTGCTGCCGTGCAACTACCTCAACACCAAGGCGACCATCGCCAAGAACGAGGGCAGACGATCTACACGATCGGCTATGGAATCGCGGGCGCCCGCTGCACCCGGGACACGAGCGGAACCTTCCGCAACGCCTTCGCCACCACCAACCTGGCCAGGGCGGCGACGCAACCTGTCGGTGGATGAGCACGCCGGCACGTGCCCGGTCGCCGAGAACAGCGACGGTGACTTACTACTTCTGCGAATCCGGCAGCAGCGACCTGGAGCCGGTGTTCCGGCAGATCGCGGCCGAGACCGTGGGTCACTCCCGCCTCGTCGAAGACCTCTGACGCTCGGATCCGGGCCTCGGCGGGAGCCGTGCGCCCGGATCACGCCCTGACGCGAAGCTCCTCCAGCCCTCGGATGATGTAGTTCGGCTTCCACGCGGGTTCCTGCTCCAGTGCGAGGTCGGGCAGCTCGCGCAGGATGGTCGTGAACGACGTCTCCAGCTCGAGCCGCGCCAGCGGCGCTCCGAGGCAGAAGTGGATCCCGGCGCCGAACGTCAGGTGCGGGTTCGGGTCGCGGTCGAGGCGCAGCACGTCGGGCTCGTCGAACACGGCGGGTCGTGGTTGGCCGACCCGAACAGCAGCCCCAGCTCGGCGCCCTGCGGGATGCGGCGTGCCGCGCGACCTCGACGTCCTCCAGCACCCACCGCTCGAACATCTGCAGCGGCGTGTCGCACCGCATCAGCTCCTCGATCGCGGTGCGCAGCAGCGAGGGGTCGGCACGGAGCCGCTGCGAGCTCGTCCGGGTGACGGAACAGCGCCCACCACCCGTTGCCGGTGACGTTCACCGTCGCCTCGTGGCCGGCGTTGAGCAGCAGCACGCACGTGCCGATCAGCTCGTCCTCGGTGAGCCGTTCACCTTCGTCCACGACCAGCGCGAGCTCGCTGATGAGGTCGTCGGTCGGTGCGCGCGCGCCGTTCGCGCGACAGCGCCCGCAGGTAGTCCGAGAACTCGATGCTGCGCGCGACGCGCCAGCGCTGCGTCCTCGTCGGTGGGATGCAGCTCGTACATGCGGCAGATGTCGGCCGACCACGGCCGCAGCAGGTGCCGGTCGGCCTCGGGGATGCCCGAGCAGCTCGGCGATCACCGCCACCGGCAGCGGCTCGGCGACGGTCGGCGATCAGGTCGAACGATCCCGAGCCCGCGACGGCCGTCGAGAGCCCGTCCATGAACCGCTGGATCGGGCTCGCGGAGGCTCTCGACCATCCGCGGGGTGAACGCCTTCGGCGACCAGCCGACGCAGCCGGGTGTGATCGGGCGGCTCCATGTCGAGGATGCCGTGGTTGATCAGGTGCCAGAACGCCTCGTGCCCGGGCGGCGGAGCGTCGTGGCCCATCTCCTCGTGGCGTCGGACGTGCAGGTAGGTGCGGCCGAAGCGGCGGTCGCGCAGCAGCGCGTTCACGTCTTCGTACCGCGAGATCAGCCAGTGGTCGGTGGCCTCGTCGTACATCACGCGGCGCACGAGCGCGGAGCTCGGCGTAGACCGGGTACGGGTCGGCGATGAACCCGAGGTCGTCAGGGGCGAATCCGAGATCCACGAGGCTACGGTAGCGTTCCCCGGTGCGACCGTCGTGGCCCACCGCGTGCCTCTCTGCTGCTGATCGCGACGGTGGCATCCTCGTGCGCTGATGACGCGCGTGCCCGACGGTCCCGCCGGGAACGGATCCGCCCGTGACCGTGGCGAGGGTCACCGCGTGTGATCGACGGCGACACGATCCGTGTGCGCGCTCGACGGACGCGAGACCACCGTCCGGATCATCGGCATCGACACGCCCGAGACGGACGGCCCCTACACCGAGCGAAGAGTGCTTCGGCGCACGAGGCATCGACCTACACCGAACGCGCCATGGACGGTGCGCACCGTGGGTCTGGAGTTCGATGTGGATCGCACGGACCGCTACGACCGGACGCTGGCGTACGTGTGGATCGACGGAGAGCTGTTCGAGGAAGCGTATCCTGCGCGATGGGTACGCGGTCCTGCTCACGGTGCCGCCGAACGTGAAGTACGTCGAACGCTTCATCGCGGCGCAGGCGGCAGCGCGACGCGCGGAGCCGGGCTGTGGGGAGCCTGTCCCAGCGCAGGCCGAGCGACAGCCGAACGACGGACGCGGATCATCGCCGGCGGAGGATGTGACCTGCGCGATCGATCGGCGCCGAAGGCCGAGCTGCGCTCCAGGCGATGGTGCCGTTGACGATCACCGCTTCGATCCCGTCCGGGAACGCATGCGGGTCGCCGAAGTCGGCGCGATCGTTCACCGTGGCGCGGATCGAGCAGCACCAGGTCGGCCCGCGCTCCCTCCACGATGCGGCCGCGGTCCGCCAGGCCGAACCGATCGGCGGGCAACGAGGTCATCGTGCGCACCGCGGCCTCCAGTCCGAGCGCGCCGCCACGCACGTAGGGTCCCAGCACGCGCGGGAACGTGCCGTAGTTCCTCGGATGGACGGGCACGCCGTCCAGCGGGCCGTCCGGCGACATCGCGATCGCGTCCGAGGCGACCATCACGTCGGGGTCGGCCAGGATCGCTCGCACGTCATCCTCGTCCATCGCGTGCCCGATGCAGCTGGTGTCGGGGTCGTCCTCCAACAGATCCAGGCACGCGTCGACGGGCTCGATCGACCGGCTCTGCGCGATCGCCTGCACGCTGCGCCCGTTCCAGCGGCCGTCGCCGCAGGATCTCGATCACGATGCCGATCCCATCCCACGCCGTCCACGGACGATTGGAAGGTGTCGCCTTCACCGTGCTCGATGCCGTCGGCCAGGCGCGACGCACGTCGCCGGATCGGCCCGCAACGCTGCGATCTCGGCGACCGGCGCCCACGGCGGAAGCAGCGACCACAGCTCTGAGGCCCACGCTGCGTACGGATACTGGTCCGCGGTGACGTCGCCGTCGCCGTGGAAGCGGTCCAGCAGCTCCGAGGTCCTGCCCCACGCCACCGACGACTCGCACTTCAGGTGGCTGACGTGGGCGGGCACCCCGCTCGCCGTCCGATCTCGATCGCTTCGTCCACGGCCCGGAACAGGTGCGCTCCCTCGCCGCGGATGTGGGACGCGTACAGCGCCGCCTTCCGCGCCGGCGGCCTCGGCCAGCGCCACTACCTCGTGCGTTACGGAGTACAGGCCGGGCACGTAGATCAAGCCCGTGGACAGCCCCACCGCGCCCTGCCGCACGGCCTCGGCCACCTCGCCGCACATCGCGGTCAGCTCTTCGGGGGAGGGGGGCCGCCGCTCCGACCCCATGGCCTGGAGGCGAACCGCGCCGTGGCCGACGAGCGCGGCCACGTTCACCGCCGGCCCCGCCGCCTCGATGCGATCCAGGTAGTGGCCGAACGAGGTGAACGCGGGGTGCATCGCCTCGGGGTCGCCGCCGGCCATCAGCACGCACTCCGGCGCGCCGGCCGAGCGGCCACGGCGACGAGCCGCAGTTGCCGACGACCACGGTCGTGACGCCTTGGCGCACGGTGGAGACCATGTCCGGGTCGACCAGCGGACTCAGATCCGAATGGTTGTGCACGTCGACGAACCCCGGGGTCAGCACCGCACCTCGACCGTCCAGGCGATGCTCGGTCTCGAGGTCATCGGCCGACTCGCTCGCGGCGGATCCACGCGATCCGGCCGCCGCGAACGCCCGACCGAGCCGACGAAGCTCGCCGCGCCGCTGCCGTCGACGATGGTGGCGCCCTCGACGATCAGCTCGTGCACGGGGCGATGGTAGTGGGGGCTCAGCCCCCTGGCAGGAACACGTGGAAGGACGCGCCACCACCGGCCCGCTCGTCCAGCCAGGCCCGTCCTCCGTGCAGCTCGGAGAACCGGCGGACCAGGGACAGGCCCACACCGACCCCCGGGGAATGCTCCGAGGACGAGCCCGGCGCCTGGCGGAACGGCTCGAACACGGCTTCGCGAAGGTCGGATGGCACGCCGGGACCTTCGTCTTCCACGACCAACATCATGCCGCCGTCCTTGCTGGACGCGGTGACCCAGATCCTGGTCTCGGCAGGCGTGTGCCGGATCGGCGTTCGAGAGCAGGTTCTCCAGGATGCGTTCGACCTTGGCGGCGTCGATGGACACGGTGACGTCCTCCACGTCCAGCTCGATCGCATGAGCCGCGGGGTCCTCCAGCTCATCGACCGCCCGGCGCACCAGGTCGGAGATCTCCGTGGGGCGGCGCTGGGGCGACACGATCCCTCGCTGGAGACGATCCAGGTCCAGCAGGTCGGTGAGCAGGCGTTCGAGCTTGCGTGCGTTGGTGGCGACACGGTGGACCAGGTCCAGCGCCTCCGCGCGTGGCAGCTCGAACCGTGTCTGCTCCAATGTCAGCGCCGAGCCCAGGATCGAGGTGAGTGGTGTGCGGAGATCGTGCGAGACCGCTTCCAGGAACGTGTTCTTCATCTCGTCGAGCGCCCGCAGTCGCTGCGCCGCCTCGCGTTCGCGGCGGAACGCCTCCGAATACTTCCGCTCGCTCTTGCGCAGGGCCTGTTCGGCGCGCTTGCGGCCGGTGATGTCCACCATCAGCCCACGGAGCTGACGGACCCCCTGGGCTCTGCGGACCACGTGGACCTGATCGCGGATCCAGACCGTGGTGCCCTCCGGGCTGATCACCCGGTACTCCACCGACCGATCCTCGCCCGCCTCGGTGGCTTCGCCGATGGCCTCGAGGGCCGCGGCGCGGTCGGCGGCCGCGATGTGGTCTCCCCAGCGCCGGCCCTCGTCCGTCCACCTGGTCGCCGCGGGACCCGAGCAGGTCCTCGACCCGTCCTCCCAAGAAGGTGAACGTCGCGTCGGCGTCTGCTTCCCAGAACACCGCTTGGAGGCTCTCCACCAGCTCGTGGAACCGTTCGAGCTCGGACAATCGCCGGGCGTTGCCGAGCGCCAGTGAGGTGATGTCGGCGATCCCTCTGCCGAGCCGGATGTCGCCGTCCTTGAACTCGCCCGCGGGGTCGTCGGCGATGATCACGATGGCGCCGAACCCGTCCGGCCCCCAGCGCAGCGGGCACGATGAGCGTGGGGAGCGGCCTCGTCGACGATCCAGAGGTCGCGGGGAACCTGTTCGACCAGGTCGACCCCCAAGGCGAACGGTTCGCTCTCGCTCTGCAGCATGGCCACCGCGAGCTCGGCTGGGCACCTCACCGATCTCGGCTCGAGGCCGAAGCTTCGATTCGTCCACGGCGACGAGGCGGGCGCGCCCGGAAGTTGCCCGTCTCCACGTCGCGGATGTACGCGCCCACCGCCGCGCAGGCCACCAACGACGGGATCGTTTCGAGCGCTTCCTGGAAGATGTCGCCCACGACGTGCTTGCTGGTGAGCACCTGCGAGAGCTCCAGCAGCGCCGCCGAGGTGCGAGCCGCCTCCCGCTCCTGGCCCAGGACCGTGGCGTTCTGGAAGGCGACGGCGGCATGCGGGGCCAGCACCTCCAGCAGCCGCTGGTCCTCGACGTCGAACTTCCCGTAGCCCAGGCTCGACAGGACGATGACGCCGATGACGCGCTCCCCGATCAGCATGGGCACCAGCAGCATCGATTCGACGATGTCGTCGGTGCCCTCGATCTGGACCGCGAACTCGACCTCCTGCGCGTTAGGCGTGAGCAGCGAGGTGCGGTGTTCTGCGACCCAGCCCGTCATGCCCTTCGCCGATCTCGGTGACGAGCTCCTCCAGGGTCTCCTCCTCGTACTCGTGGAAGATCTCGCCCCGGAACGCGATAGGGAGCAGCGTGTGCCGTTCGGCTGGAGCAGGTACACGCGGCAGTTGTGGTAGTCGATGATCGTGCGCAGCTCGTCGGTGATGGCGGCGCCGATCTCTTCCACGCTGCTCATCGTGTTCAGGGCGGCGGCCAGGCTGTGCAGCATGTTCAGCTGGGCAACCGAGCGGAAACCCTCGGTCGACCCTGCGGCTGCCATCATGTCGGGCCGTGACCGGATGTTGCTGATCCGCCTGTGGTTCCGACCACCACGCGTCGCTTCCTTCCCGGCGCTGCCCCCGCCGTCCTTCGCGTCGGTGCGGCACCATCGTCTCACCCCGCGGTGGGGGCACCCTATGAAGTGTCGGCCGTTGTTCGCACGGGCTGAACGGTCTGGCGCGGAAGGTCTCAACGGTCCCTTGACGGTGCTTGCACCAGCGTCCCCCGTGGCTACGCTTGATCCGTGAGCAGCGTGAATACCCCCGTCGGAGCTCGCCGATCGCGAGCGACAGATCCTGGACTTCGAACGCGAGAGCTGGAAGCTGACGATCGCCAAGGAGCGCGCGATCCGTGAGCGTTTCGGGTTCTCGGCGGCCCGATATCACCAGCTGCTCAACCGCCTCCTCGAGACGCCGCAGGCGCTCGCCTACGATCCGATGCTCGTTCGGCGGCTCCGCCGGGTGCGGGAGGTTCGGCGCCGGCGCCGCGTCGCGGGCCAGCTGGGAGTCGTGTCGGCCTGTGAGCATGCAGGCAGGGGCTTCCCCCGGCCCCAATGAGGATGGCTGTGGCGCCCAAGTTCCGCCCGATCGCTGAGGTAGTATCGAGCCCGTGAACCTGTCTCCCGCGCGTCTGGCGATCATCGTGGCGTTGGTCGTCGGAGGTGTCGCCGTCCTCATGAACGGTTTCGAGGACTCGACCGGCGCGGCCGCGGCGGACACGATCGCCGACCTCACCGGCTCGCACCCGACCTCGTCCGCGACGACGACCTCGGCGCCGACGGAGACCCCACCGAAACCCCCGAGCCGCAGACGACGACGTACCGTTCATGGTGTTCAACGGCACGTCGACGACCGGCCTCGGGGGCACCGTGCAGCAGAACCTCGAGGCCGAGGGATATGTCTCGCCGGAGGATGCCGACCGACGCCCTCACCAAGCCCGTGACCAAGACCCTCGTCTACTTCCGGGGAGGAGCGGACTCGGCGCAGAACGAGTCCGAACGCCACCTACGTGGCGGAGGAGTTTCTCGGGGGCGCGGGCGTCAAGGTGCTCGGTGTGGAGTACGAGGAACGAGGTGCCTTCGAACACCCAGCTCGTGGTCATCTCGGCGAAGACTACGCGGGGCCAGGGGCGCCCGAGAGGCCTAGCAGCCCAGCGATTCCAGCGCGGCCTCGCGGCGCGCGCGTTGCGCTCGTCCTCACCCAGCGCCAGGACGTCCTTCACTGCGTCGGACAGGACCTCGGGTGAGAACGGCTTGGTGAGGAACGCATCGGCACCCAGCTGAAGGCACCGTCGGTGGTCTTCCATCTGCACCTTCGCCGTGAGGACCAGGACTGGCACATCGCGCGTTCGTTCGTCGGCTCGGAGTTCGCGGAGCACCTGATAGCCATCCTGGTTGGGCAGCATCAGGTCCAGCACGATCGCGTCGGGGCGATGGGTCACGGCATCAGCGATGCCATGCTCTCCGTCCTCCGCCTCCAACACCTCGTGCCCGGCGTGCTGCAGGTTGACGCGGCAGAGCAGCAGCACATCCGGTTCGTCGTCGATGACCAGCACACGACCCATGTCGGTCCTGTTCGTCCTTCCGGGGAAGGGTGGATCCCCTACGTTGCCTATCGGAAGGCAACCCTCGGTCCCGTTGATACCCGGAACCGTGGGAAGGCTGTTTGCTTGGGGGCTACGCTCGCTGACGCTCGCTGCTTGAGCCCCAAGGCCCGTTGGCTAGCCTTCGAGGTCGGGTCCCGCTTGACCCGCGCGTTGACGTGCTGGGGTCACCCCCTCCTAGGCTGGTGGGCAGGAGGTTTGCCGGTGCTGAAGGTTTCGCAGAAGCTCGAGTACGCGATGCGCGCCATGATCGAGCTCGCCCAGCGTCGTGATGATGGGTCCCTGCTGCCGGCTCGCGAGATCGCCGAGCGCCAGCAGATCCCGCTCCGGTTCCTCGAACAGCAGCTCGGGGCGCTCTCCAAAGCCGGGTTGGTGGAAAGCTTCCGAGGGCGCGGGCGGTGGCTGCCGGCTGGCCAGGGCCCCCGAGGACATCACGATGGCGCAGATCGCCGACGCGATCGAAGGTCAGATCTTCCCGATGTTCTGCCTGGAGCCCAGCGATCACACGTGTTTCGCGGACTCGAACTGTGGGCTGCAAGGCTTCTGGGCCGACGTGGCCGGCGCGGTGCAGCAGGTGTTCCAGGAGACGACGGTGGCGGACCTCGCGGCCCGCCACCGGGACATCGCCTCAGGCACGACACTCATCGCGCCCGAGCAGCTGCTGTCTCGCCTGAACTGATCGCCGCGGGCTCCTCGCCCGATCGGCCGCTCCGTGACCCTAGGCCGACCAGCCCCGGGCCTTCGCAGCATCCATGCCCATGATCTTGGTGAGCTTGGTGCCACAGACCGAACACGTGCCCTGTGCGGCGGGACGCCCGTTCTTCAGCGTCACGATCTGGCCTTCGAACTGCCGCTTCTCGCGGCACTTCATGCAGTAGGCCTCGTCGGCCATGGGCCTGCCTCCTTTCCCTCGAGGCCGCCCGTGAAGGCGGCCTCACCCGCGATGGTGGTCCTCGCGACTCCATCTTGCAAGCACATCGCCCCAGGTCGCACGCACGGATCCGGCCCAGGGACCGACCGAGACGGCCACGCCGTGGCTCGGCACAGGCTCGGCATCCTGCGTACGATGCACCCCTCCCCACCGTGGCGACATCCTCAGGAGGATCGATGGGCGAGATCGAGCAGAACATCGAGGCGTTGCTCTCCGAGGAGCGCACCTTCCCACCTCCATCGAGGTTCGCCGAGGCCGCGATCGTGTCCGATCCGGAGATCTACGCCCGGGCCAACGCCGACTTCGAGGCGTTCTGGGCCGAGCAGGCCGAGCGGCTCACGTGGTTCACGCACTGGGACTCGGTCATGGAATGGAACGCCCCCTGGGTGAAGTGGTTCTCCGGGGGCGCGCTCAACGCTTCGTATAACTGCCTGGACCGACACGTGGAAGCCGGCGGCGGGGACAAGGTCGCGTTCCACTGGGAGGGCGAGCCGGGCGACACCCTCACCATCACGTACCGCGATCTCCACGAACGGGTCTGCAGGCTCGCGAACGGCCTCAAGTCGATAGGGGTGGCGAAGGGCGATCGGGTCAACATCTACCTGGGCATGGTGCCGGAGCTGCCGATCGCCATGCTGGCCTGCGCGCGCATCGGCGCGGCGCACAGCGTGGTGTTCGGAGGATTCAGCGCCGAGTCGCTTCGGGACCGTATCAACGACGCCGAAGCCAAGGTCCTGATCACGGCCGACGGGGCTTGGCGGCGGGGCGCGGTCGTCCCCTTGAAGGACAACGCCGATGAGGCCGTGGCCGACTGCCCCTCGATCGAGCACGTCATCACCGTGCAGCGCTGCGGCAACGAGCACTCCTTCGTGGCGGGTCGAGATGTCTGGTACCACGAGCTGGTGGCCGATCAGCCGGTCGAATGCGAGCCCGAGCCCATGGACGCCGAGGATCTGCTGTACCTGCTGTACACCAGCGGCACCACCGGCAAGCCGAAAGGGATCGCGCACACCACCGGTGGCTACATGACACAGGTGGCCGCCACGCACCGCATGGTCTTCGACCTGCACGAGGACGATGTGTACTGGTGCGCGGCCGACTGCGGTTGGGTGACCGGACACTCCTACATCGTCTACGGACCGCTGGCCAACCACACCACGGGCGTGATGTACGAAGGGGCGCCCGATTGGCCGGACAAGGATCGATGGTGGTCCATCATCGAGCGATACGGCATCACGATCTTGTACACAGCTCCCACGGCGATCCGTGCGTTCATGCGTTGGGGCACTGAGCCCGTCGACCGGCACGACCTGTCCTCCCTGCGACTGCTGGGATCGGTCGGCGAACCGATCAACCCCGAGGCCTGGATCTGGTACTGGAAGGTCATCGGTGGCGAACGCTGTCCTATCGTCGATACCTGGTGGCAGACCGAGACTGGTGCCATCCTCATCACGCCACTGCCGGGCATCACCACGCTGAAGCCCGGGTCGGCGACCAAGCCCTTCCCCGGCATCGAGGCCGACGTGGTCGATGAGAGCGGCCGAAGCGTGGGTCTGGGCGGTGGCGGATACCTGGTGCTGCGGCACCCGTGGCCGTCGATCGCGCGCACGATCTGGGGCGACCCGGACCGCTACGTCGACACGTACTTCGGCAGGTACGGACCCGAGGTCTACGTGGCCGGCGACGGCGCACGCCTGGACGATGAGGGGGACTACTGGCTGCTGGGGCGCATCGACGACGTGATGAACATCGCCGGGCCACCGCCTGTCGACCTTCGAGATCGAATCGGCGCTGGTGGACGACGAGAAGGTCGCCGAAGCGGCCGTCGTGTCGCGACCGCACGAGGTGAAGGGCGAGGGCATCGTGGCGTTCGTCACGCTCAAGAGCGGGTTCGAGGGCGACGACGCGATGCTGGCCGAGCTCCGCGAGCACGTCGCGCAGGTGATCGGACCCATCGCCAAGCCCGACAACATCATCTTCACGCCCGACCTGCCCAAGACCCGATCGGGCAAGATCATGCGCCGGCTCCTGCGCGACGTGGCGCGCGGCAACGTACTGGGTGACGTCACCACGCTGGCCAACGCCGAGATCGTCGACGCGATCCGCGAGCAGGCCGCGTCGGGCGCCGGCGAAGAATGAACGACCGATGACGGTCGAGGGCAACGTGCTCCAGGGCGAGGAAGCCGCAGTTCATCTCGGTGGCTCGGGAAGGGTCGCTGGCCACGGTGTACCCGGATGGCCGACCCCACGTGGTGCCCATCTCCACGGTGCTCGACCTCAACCGTCTGGTCTTCGCGAGTGAGCTCGACACGCGGAAGATCCGCAACATCGAAAGCAACCCGAACGTGGCGATCTGTTTCGACGAATATCACGAGGACTGGTCGCAGTTGGTACAGGTGGTGGTCCACGGCGAGGCGTACGTGCTGGACGGGGGGTTCGAGTTCGAGCGCGATCGCACGCTCCTGTACGAGAAGTTCCCCCAGTACGAGGCGCTGGCGCCGATCGAGGAGGGCTCGTCGGTGATCGTCGAGGTCCGGATCGACCGGGTCACCAGCACGTGGAGGGATCGCGAAGCGGCGGGCTAACGCGGGGGAGGCGGGCCTCCGTGCTCGGCGAAGAAGTCCAGCACCATCTCCATGTGGCGGACCTGGTCCTGCGCCTCGTTGGCGTGATGCCCTGCGGGATACAGGTGCACGCGGACGTCGCCGCCATGAGCGCGGATCGCGTCCACCCACGGGGTGATCCCTTCGACCGGGCACCGTGAGTCGTTCTCGCCGGCGATGATCAAGACGGGCGCCTTCACGCGGTCCGCGTAGGTCATCGGATCTCGTTCGCGATACATCTCGGGCACCTGCTCGGGGTTGCCTCCGTACATGGCGACGTCCCACGCCTGCAGCGGAGGCGCACTGGCCCAGTGCGCGGCCACGAAATCGCCCGCCGGGATCCCCGCGAAGATCGCGCGCCAGCGTTCCGGGTGCAGGCCGGCGTTGAGGCATGCGAGGCACCCGCCCCACGACCAGCCGCTCCAGTAGACGCGCTCGGGGTCGGCGATGCCATCTACGATCACGCGGTCCAGACCGGCCAGGACATCTTCGGTCTCGGGGAAGCATGGATCGCCGATCAACGCCTCTCGGAACCGGATGCCGTACCCCGTCGAACCGCGGTAGTTGACCAGGACCACGGCATAGCCGGCGTCGATGAACGCTTGCGCTTCCACGTCGAACCGGTCCCGCTCGTTCCATTCGGGCCCGCCGTGCACGGACATGACGGTCGGGAACGGGCCGACGCCGGCGGGCACGCCCACGAAGGCGTGGATCGGCTGACCGTGCTGGTTCTCGAACCACAGCGCACGAAGGGGCGTGCCATCGGGCGCGGGCACGTCCGGGTTCGCCAGGACCACCCTGCCATCCGTGTCGACGATGGTCGGTGGGTGCACCGTGTCACTGGTCTGGACCCAGATCGCGCCGCCAGGCCGGATCGCTGCTCCGTCGATGTCGCCATGTGGGTCGGCGACGACCTCGTGGGTTTCCGAGGTGACGTCGACCCTCAGCAGCTGTGCGCTCCCTTCGTGCTCGTGGCGAACCAGCAACGCCCGTCCGTCCGGGTACCACGTCACCGGGAACACCGCCCCGGGGAGGTCGGGCAGGGGCAGATCTCGGCGGGACCCGTCGTCGAGGTTCCACAGGCCCGGCCGCTCGAACTCACCCAACTCGCTGACGAACGCCAACGTGTGCCCGACAGGCGACCAGACCGTCGGATCCATCGTGTCTCCGGGGTCGGCTAGGTCGGCGATCGCGTCGCCGGAGGTCCCGTCGATGACCCTCAGGGCGTGGTGCAGGATGTCGCCGTCCTCGCTGTGCCGGATGCACAGGAGCGCGCCGTCCGCCGAGAGCCCACCGAGCCCTTCGGGCCACTCCGCGCCCACGCCGGCGGGGTTGTCGTGACGGTAGACCTCGACCGGCGCACCGCCGTCGTCGGCGAGGAAGACGCGGTAGTCGTCGTCGGTCGCCAGGCCAACGGCCACCCGGGTGTCGACCATCGACAGACCCATCGACCACGCCTCCGGCACGCCGTGAACGAGGGGCTGGGGCTCGCCTCCGTCGAACGGCGCCGCCACCCAGTGGCCGCGTTCGTCGCCCGTGGCATCGACCCACCACACCACCCGTCCGTCGGGAGCGACATGCACCGCTTCGACGCCCACCGGGTGATCGGTGACCTGGCGCCACGCGCCGTTGCTGAGATCGTGCACCCAGACCTGCGAGCCGCCGCCGCGGTTGGTCACCACGGCGAGCCGCTCGGGCGCCACGTCGGCCCACTCGGGGAACCCCAGCTCGGTCGCGGTGTAGCGAAGCTTCCAGCGGGGGATCTGCACCATGGGTCGTGGGCCTTTCGGTCGGTGGCCGAAGCCTATCGCCGGCGCGCGCCGACTTGTCACAGCCACCCGCTTTGCCGTTACAATCGTTAGCACTCGGGCTGTCCGAGTGCTAGCAGTCGGAGTCCGAGGCTGAGAAGCCCATCAACCATGAGGAGGGAAGGGATGGCTGCGAAGATCATCACCTTCGACGAGGACGCGCGGCGTTCGCTCGAGCGAGGCATGGACCAGCTCGCCAACGCCGTCAAGATCACGCTCGGCCCCAAGGGCCGCAACGTGGTCCTCGAGAAGAAGTGGGGAGCCCCCACGATCACGAACGACGGCGTCTCGATCGCCAAGGAGATCGAGCTGGACGACCCCCAGGAGAAGATCGGCGCCGAGCTGGTCAAGGAGGTCGCTAAGAAGACCGACGATGTCGCCGGTGACGGCACCACCACGGCCACCGTGTTGGCCCAGGCCATCATCAAGGAAGGCCTGCGCAACGTGGCGGCCGGTGCCAATCCCATGAGCCTCAAGCGCGGCATCGAGCGCGCCACCGAGCTCGCGGTCGAGGCCATCAAGAACCAGTCCAAGGAAGTGGACGACAAGGCCCAGATCGCCAACGTCGGTGCCATCTCCGCGGCCGATCCCGAGATCGGCACCACCATCGCCGAAGCCGTGGACAAGGTCGGTAAGGACGGCGTCATCACGGTCGAGGAGTCCAACACGTTCGGCATGGAGCTCGACTTCGTCGAGGGTATGCGGTTCGACAAGGGCTACATCTCGCCGTACTTCGTCACCGACTCCGAGCGCATGGAAGCCGTGCTCGAGGAGCCGTACGTGCTGATCGCCAACTCCAAGATCAGCGCCGTCAAGGATCTGCTGCCCGTGCTCGAGAAGGTCATGCAGGCCGGCAAGCCCGTGCTGATCCTGGCTGAGGATGTCGAGGGCGAGGCGCTCGCCACCCTGGTGGTCAACAAGATCCGTGGCACGTTCCGCAGCGCCGCCGTCAAGGCCCCCGGGTTCGGCGACCGCCGCAAGGCCATGCTCCAGGACATCGCGATCCTCACCGGCGGGACCGTCATCTCCGAGGAGGTCGGTCTCAAGCTCGAGAACGCGGACGTCAGCCTGCTCGGCTCGGCTCGCAAGATCATCGTCACGAAGGACGAGACCACGATCGTGGAAGGCGCCGGCAAGGACGATGACGTCCAGGGCCGCATCAACCAGATCAAGGGTGAGATCGAGAAGACCGACTCCGACTACGACCGCGAGAAGCTGCAGGAGCGGTTGGCCAAGCTCTCGGGTGGCGTCGCGGTGATCAAGGTCGGTGCGGCCACCGAGGTCGAGCTCAAGGAGAAGAAGCACCGCATCGAAGACGCCGTGCAGTCCACCAAGGCGGCCGTCGAAGAGGGCATCGTGCCCGGCGGTGGCGTGGCGCTGCTCAACGCGCAGACCGCGCTCGACAAGGTCGACCTCGAAGGTGACGAGCTGACCGGCTCCAACATCGTGCGCCGTGCGCTCGAGGAGCCGATCAAGCAGATCGCCGTCAACGCCGGCCTCGAAGGCGGCGTGATCGTCGAGAAGGTGCGCGCGCTGGACCCCGGCTACGGGCTCAACGCGGCTGACGGTGAGTACGGGGATATGGTGAAGTTCGGTGTGATCGATCCGACCAAGGTCACGCGGTCAGCGCTGCAGAACGCCGCGTCCATCGCCGCACTGTTCCTGACCACGGAAGCCGTCGTGGCCGAGCGGCCCGAGAAGGCTCCGGCCATGCCCGCCGGTGGCGGCATGCCGGGCGGAGACATGGACTTCTAGTCGACGGAACCATCGCACCAACCGTTCGAACGGGGGCCCTCCGGGGTCCCCGTCCTCGTTTGATGACCCTGACACAGAACCGCCACATGCGACGCCGAACCATCCTTCAGGTTGAACCGAAGTACGGGTGGAGCCCCTCTCTCCGAAACGAGAAGGCCCCGGACCCCCCGTCCGGGGTCTTCTTCATGTGGGCTCCACCTTCCGACGGCGTGGCAGGATACGCCTCATGCACGAGGTCACGGTCCATATCCGCTGGCGCGATATCGACAACTACGGCCATGTGAACAACGCCGTGTACCTCAACTACCTCGAGGAATGCCGCGACCGGCTGGTCGACGACTTGTTCGGGAGCGATCAGGCGTGGGATTTCGTCCTGGCGAGGGTTGCCATCGACTACCGCAGAGAGCTGACGCAGGCCGACGGTGAGCTCCGCGTGCGATGCGGGGTCAGCGGCTACGGGGCTTCGAGCATCCGGACGTGGGAGCGCATCGTGACCTCGGACGGGACGCTCGCGGCCCAGGCGGAGTCGGTCATCGTGCCCACGGACAGAGATGGTGGGGGAAGCCGACGGCTCACCGACGCGGAGCGTTCCCGACTGCGGGAGGACATCGATGCGTTCCCGTCTCCTGAGGACTGACCGCGGGTGGCTACCGCTTCGGGATGATCCTTCGGCCGTGCACGAAATGCTCGCGATACCAGCTGCCGGGCCCCACGTACATGAGTGTGACCCCGCCGACGCTCGTGGATGAGTCGAGCGCATAGTCGTTGCCGACGTACACATCCACGTGGTCCACCGTGCCATCATCGTCCCCGTCGTAGAAGGCAAGGTCCCCCGGCATCAGGCCGTTCCACTTGATGTTGCCGATGCGCGCCATGTCCGCAGACGATCGCTGCGGCAACGACCACCCCTCGTACGGCCGGGGCGGTGAGATGTCCCATGAGCCTTCGTCGGCTCGCAGCGCCCACCACACCAGTCCCGAGCAATCGAAGCCGGGGATCGGCTGGCTTCCCAACGAGGCGGGGGCAGGGCGCTTGAACCCCCACTCGCCCGCCCAGACATAGGGGTGCCCCACGAATCGCAGGCCCCACCGAACGATGTCCCGACGCACGGGATTCATGTTCGGGAGTACCGCGTCGTCGTACTGATCGCGGACCCAATCAACGACCCAGCTCTCCAAGGTCATGGCCCGGTACAGCGAGTACGCGACCTGGGTGCGGGGCAGCGGGGTGGTGGGGAGCACGTCGTGTTCGGGACCGGAGCTGGGGTAGCGCAGGCCCAGACGCATCCCCACCAAAGTGGTGCCGAACCGGCTGGATGTGTTGAACCCCGAGCCGTCCTGCATGCGCAATCCGCTGAGTCGCACCGCCGTTCTTCGCAGCCCCAGTGCATGGACCAGCGCTCGGTGCAGGACACTGGTCGTGACCGGTTCGTCGGGCTTGAACCGGCCGTCGGCAGCACGCCCGAGCCATCCCCGCTGCACCGCGATGTTCGCCCATTGGTAGAAGGACTGCGTGGAGTCGAGGTCCGGGAACGTGATCCGCGGGTCGACCTTGGCTCCGGGCGCGAACGCCTTCACCATGGTGCGGGCGAAGTACTTGCGTGTCTCGATCATGTCGGGCTTGAAGGGATACGACCCGTCCTTGGCTGCGGCGAAGTCGCGCATCCACGAGTGCGTCTTACCGACGAAGTTGATCGCCGACTTGGCCCATGCGTGCGAGGGCTCGAGGTCGTTCCACCGCATCGACGCACCGCGGTGGGAGCTGACCGGGATCGAGATCGGAACCGGTGGGAGCCCGCTTCCGACGTCGCCTTGCGACGCATAGTCCTTCGTTGCCGTTGCGCCGCTGGGGCCTCCCGCGTTGGCCGTAGGGCCGCCGGGGAGCAGACCTATCACCAGCGCTATCACGACGGTGAACGCGCCCATACGTCGGCGAAGCCGAGATCCCCCTCGGAGCATGGGGATAGGTTCGGCGATCCGGCGTCCCTGCTTGAGCCGGTTGCGGTGGGGCCGCATCGGCTCGACACTAGCAGCCGCCTCCAGCACACGCGCCGGGCGTCGGTCCCTACGGTCGCTGCGGTAGGCTCGCCCCGTGCTGGGGGAGAACGAGGCATTGGTGGTCGAGGTGAGTCCCCTCGATGTGCACGGCGTGCACTACGCCGACGTCACCGTGGCCTATCGAGATCGGTCGATGGAGACCGCTCGTCTCGGCCTGGAGAGCATGCCCGCCGATCTGGCCAGCGGTGACCAGGTTCTGGTGACGAAGGCCGTCAACATGATCGTGGCGATACGACGACCCTAGTCGTGAGGACCGTCCGCCCGGACGGCTTCGACCTTCTCGAGAGCCTGGCGTAGGTCGGCAAGCCAATCGTCTTGCCGCTCCGCCACCAGACGCACGCACCACGCGAGCGCGTGGCTGCGGCTGCGGGCGACCCCGGCATCGACCAGCGTGTCCAGGACCTTGCGTTCCGGCTGTCGCAGGCGCGTCATGGCCGGCACACTCAGTGTGGTGAAGAGCTCCTGTTGGTCGGAGCATCGCACCCCCCAGCTCACGGTCCGCCCGAATCGATGTTGGGCCTCGTCGGCCACACGCATCCTCTGGCCGCGAGTGTCTTCACGGAACCCCGAGATGCGAGCCCCGACGGCCGCCGCCCGTGCCTCAGGCGACGTATCGTCGGCGAGCTCGGGCTCGGCGATGGTGCCGATGACCAGGATCTCGTCCCGATCGATGTCGACGGTTGGCGAGCCCGCGAACCAGTCGTCTGGGAGTCGGCCGGCGAACCATCCCTGGATCTCCTCCATGGTGGCGGCGTCGTGATGGGCGTGGCGTTCGCGTGATCGTGTCATGGCAGTGAGATTACATCATTACACTCATACGTCAACCGACCTACCGACGGCCGTCACCGCCCCCGCGCGGCTCGGGTGTGTACGCTCCGCGCTCATGGATGGAGCCGGAGCGTACGGAGGAAGCCGCGTGCCGGGCACCGCGGACCCGCCGATCGAGCCCGCCTTCGATGGTCGTGGCGCGGTCCTCGGCGGATCGGTCCTCGAGGGCTTGGACGGGCCCCCTCCAGGGTCAGAGGACGAGGCCATCGTGGAGGCCATCGCGGCCCAGTCGGATTGGATCGTGGATCTGCTGACGCGCCTCGTGAGGGTCCCCACCAGGCTGGGTGATGAAGAAGCGGGACAGGCAGTGATCGGCCAGGTCATGCGGAACGATCTGGGGCTTGAGCCGGTCGACGTTTGGATGGACGCCGACGCGCTGCGCGCACATCCCGAAGCGGCGCCGTTCGATTGGAGCGTTGAGGGCAAGCGCAACGTGGTAGCCACGTGGGGCCCGGCTGTCACGGGCGGGGGCCGTTCGCTGATCCTGAACGGCCACATCGACGTGGTGAGCCCTGAGCCGCTGTCGCAGTGGGGCCAGCACGATCCGTTCGGCGCCGACATCGAGGATCGATGGATGATCGGCCGAGGTGCCGCGGATATGAAGTGCGGCCTCGCCGCGATCCTGGGTGCGGTGCGAGGGCTTCGTTCCCTGGGATTGAGCCCGCACGCCCCGGTCCTCATCGAGTCGGTGGTGGAAGAGGAATGCACCGGCAACGGGACCCTCCAGACGCTGCTGGCGGGCTTCACCGCTGACGCCGCCGTGATCGCCGAGCCGTTCGGGGCAGCCATCACGACATCGCAGGTCGGCGTGATGTGGTTCAGCGTTCGGATCACCGGTGTGGCGGGCCACGCGGCCGAGGGCCTACATGCCGCGAACGCCATCGAGCAGAGCCTGGCCGTGATCGGCGCCCTCCGTTCCCTGGAAGCCGTGCTGAACGCCTCGCCGCCCGCTCCGTACGATCTGTTCGATCACCCCATCAACCTCAACGTCGGTACGATCAGCGGCGGCGACTGGCCCTCGACCGTGCCGGGCGAATGCGTGACCGGGTACCGGATCGCGCTCTATCCGAACATGACGCTGGAGGAGCTCCGCACGAGGGTCGAGGGCGCCGTGGCCGATGCGACACGCGACCGGCCTGGATCGGCAGAGGTCACGTACAACGGTTTCGCGAGCCATGGATACGAGATCGCTCACGACCATCAGCTGGTCACGATGCTCGCAGGCTCGTTCGCCCGTCAAGCCGGATCGCCACCCGCGCTCGTCTCGACCACCGGCACCACCGATGCATCGGTGTTGGGCAACGTGGGTCATATCCCCTCGGTGTGCTTCGGCCCGTACGCCGAGGCCGCGCACGGGGTAGGGGAACGGGTGTACCTTCCGTCCGTGATCCAGACGGCGCAGGTCCTGGGCTTGTTCATCCGGGATTGGTGCGGCCTCTCCGGGTAGCGCCATGACACGCGAACCCCTGGTCGGCATCGCCGCGATCCGGAACTTCTTCCGGACGAACGAGACACCCGTCTACTTCGTGAGCGCGACCGCCTTCAACCTGCTGGGCATCGATCGGTGGGTCCGCAACTTCAAGTTCATCAACTACTTCGACTCGTTCGACGGGTGGCACCCCAACGTGTTCGTGCCGATCGAGCAAACTCCGAGGACGTTCTCCTCGATCGAGGAGATCTGCAACTACCTGCTGGGCCACAAGGAGGTCGTCGACTACGTGGCGGGCAGGGGAGCCGGCGGCAAGGTCGCGTTCCTGATGTTCGATGAGGAGACCGAGACGCTCGCGGACGAGCTCGGCCTGCAGGTGGCGTTCCCGCCTGCGGAGCTTCGACACCGGATGGATTCCAAGATCGAGACGACGCGGCTCGGCAACGAGGCCGGGGTCCCCAGCGTGCCAAACACGATGGGTCGTGCCAACACCTATCGGGAGGTGCTGGATCTGGCGTTCGAGGCGGGATTGGGTGGCGACCTGGTGATCCAGACGCCGTACGGCGACTCCGGCCAGACGACGTTCTTCGTCGGGAGCGAGGGCGACTGGAAGGCCAACGAGAAGGACATCGTCGGTCACGACCTGAAGGTGATGCAGCGGATCGATCCGCGTGAGTGCGCCATCGAAGGGGTCATCACCCGGCACGGCACGCTGGTGGGTCCGCTCATGGCCGAGCTCACCGGGTTCCCGGAGCTGACGCCCTACGACGGAGGCTGGTGCGGCAACGATGTCTTCCCGGAGGTGCTCACCGAACGGCAGCGGGCGCTGGCCCGCGAGCGAACGTTCGCCATGGGAGAACGGCTCCGCGCCGAGGGCTACCGGGGGTACTTCGAGCTGGACTTCCTGGCCGACGCCAACTCGGGCGAGATGTATCTGGGTGAGCTGAACCCACGGGTGACGGGAGCCTCCAGCATCACGAACGTCACCGCGGTGGCCTACGGCGACATGCCGCTGTTCCTGTTCCACCTGATGGAGTTCATGGACGTCGATTACGAGATCGACGTGGACGAGCTGAACCTCCGCTGGGCCCACCCCGGCAACGTGGACGAGTGGACGCAGTTCATCTTGAAGCAGACCGACGAGGCCGTGGAGCTGATCACCGGGGCGCCGGCATCCGGCATCTGGCGTTCGGACGACGAAGGCGGGATCGCGTTCGATCGTCGCGATACCGATTGGCACACGATCGCCGACGGATCCGAGGCCTTCTACCTGCGGATCGCCACGCAGGGCGGCTACCGCTATCCGGGCGCCGACCTGGGCATCCTGGTGACGCGAGGCCGTTTCCTGGACGACGACCACGAGCTGGTCGACCGGGCTCGAGACTGGATCACCGGCATCAAGGGTCAGTTCCGCAGCGTGCCGCCCGAACGGCCCGCACAGGTTCAACCGGAACCTTTCGGCTTCAAGCTGCTCTGATGGTTCGGTTCACCTTCCGTTCCATCGAGGACCTCGAGCTGGGAACAGTGTGGGCACGCGAGTTCGACGATCGGTGGCCGTACTACCGCGAATGGTTCCTGCGTGAAGGCGAACAGCCCCGGCCCACCTATGCGGCCAGCGTGCGCATGTTGCGGGCCCACATGCCCGAGCTGATGCCCGTGTACGAGCGGCTCGTTGCCCTCGCAGGGGGTGGCGATCTGGCGGCTCGAGTGCTCTCGTTGTACAAGCCGCCGCCGTTCCTGGCCGCCTGCTCACAGGGCGTGTGGACCCGCGAGGGCGGCCCGCTCCTCGTTCGCAACTACGACTATCCGCCCTCCCGGCTCGAGGGCGTGGTCTGGTCCACCGACATGCTTCGTCCAGTGATCGGGACCAGCGACTGTCTGTGGGGTCTGCTCGACGGAATGAACGGCGACGGTCTTGCGGTCTCGCTGACCTTCGGAGGCCGGCGCGTCATCGGTGACGGCTTCGGCATCCCGCTGGTGGTGCGGTACCTGCTCGAGACGTGCCGGCGCGTCGGGCAGGCGCGAGAGGCGCTGGCACGCCTTCCCTGCAGCCTGGCGCACAACCTCACGATCGTCGATGCCGATGGCGACGTGCTCACAGCCTACCTGTCACCCGATCGCGAGCCGATCTTCCGGGCGTTCCCGGCGGCGACCAACCATCAGGGCATCGCCGAGTGGCCCGAGCACGCCGAGGCGACCAGAACGATCGAGCGCGAACGGCGCATCGTGGAACTGCTGGAGGACGCCAACCAGACCGTCGAGGGGTTCGCCGATGCGTTCCTTCGAGCGCCTCTGTTCAGCTCCGCCTACTCCAGCGGGTGGGGGACGCTGTACACGGCTGCGTACCGCCCGACCCAGGGTTTCGTCGACTACCGGTGGCCGGGTCACAGCTGGCGCTTGGGGTTCGGCGCATTCGAACCGACCGAGCACACCGAGGAGCTTGCGGGAGACGATGCCGACGCGGACGCCGATGCCGGCGATCACGCCGGGTGAGCGAGGACCTTCGTGCGAACCGAGACCTTCGAGATCGACACCCGGGACCGGCGCGTGGTGGACGTGACCGACCGCGTGCAGGGATTCGCGAACGCTGCCGGTGGTGACGGGCTGCTCCACGTGTTCGTGCCGCATGCCACCGCCGGGGTGGCGTTGATCGAAACGGGCTCGGGCTCCGAGCAGGACCTGCAGGAGGCCCTCGAACGGTTGCTTCCCCGCGATGATCGCTACCACCATCGTCACGGGAGCGTGGGTCACGGCGGCGACCACGTGATGCCGGCCTTCGTCACTCCCAGCATCGTCGTGCCGGTCTTGGGCGGCGCCGCCCCGCTGGGGACCTGGCAGCGGATCGTGGTGGTGGATCCGAACATCGACAACCCGATCCGCACCGTTCGGCTTTCGTTCCTGGAAGGCTGAACGCTTACAGGTACTGGCCGGGAACGCGGTCGTTCTTGTCGTCCGCGGTGGTGACGGCCTGGACGTCTCGTTCGCGGAGGAGCACCAGGTCCTCACCGTCCAGCTCGACCTCCAGGCCCGAGGACGGCAGGAACAGGACGCGATCGCCACGCGTCGCGACGCGGACATCGGGGCCCACCAGGGTGACGTCGCCCCATGAGAGGCGTTTGGGGGCGGGCACGGCGGTCGCGGGGATCAGCAGGCCGCCCGCCGACTTGCGCTCGGCGCTGCCGGGGGTGCGCACGATCAGACGATCACCCGTGAGCCGCACCTCTCCGTTGGGGCTGACCTTCTTGGCGCGTGACTTCCGAGCCTTGGAGGCGGGCCTTGCGGGCTTGGGCTCCGACTTCTTGGGGGGCGGGTCCTGGGTGCGCGTCATCGTCTGGGAGTGTAGCGACCGTCACCCGGTACGATGCGTCGCCATGGAGTCCCGGCGACTCGTGTCCCGCGCGGTCAAGACGCTGAAGGCGTCCGACGCGATCGATCATTGGCAGAAGGGCCGTGAACGGATCGAGGCCGACGACCTGATGGTCCACGTGCTGGGTTACGAGCCCGGTCCGCAGGACCAGATCGCCGGCAAGGACCGTCGTGCGTTCGAGGCATTGATCGTGAGACGAGCGACCGGTGAGCCGATCCCGTACATCAAGGGGTACGCCGAGTTCCGCGGCATCGAGCTGCTGACGCGTCCCGGTGTGTTCGTACCGCGTGACTCGTCGGAGTTCCTGGCCGAGCAGGCGGTACGGCGTTTGCGGGGACGGAAACGGCCGATGCACGTGGATCTGGCCACCGGTGGCGGCACGATCGCGCTCGCCGTGGCCGACGAGGTCCCCAAGGCACAGGTGTGGGGGACCGATGTCGCGGCCGATGCGGTGAAGCTGGCTCGCAAGAACGCCGACAGCCTCGGCTTGCGGGCCCGGTTCGTGAAGGGCGACCTGTTCGGGGGGTTGCCGCGGAAGCTGCGAGGCAAGGTCGATGTCATCACCCTGCATCCCCCGTACGTGCCTGTGGATGAGATCGACGACCTTCCCGACGAGATCCGGGAATGGGAGCCTGCGCACACGCTCACCGATCGGAGCGTCGACGGCATGGGTCTGATCCAACGCACGGTCGGCGAGTCGCCGGACTGGTTGCGCAAGGATGGCTGGCTGCTGATGGAGGTGAGCCCGGACCGCGCGAAGGACGTGAAGAAGGTGTTCGGCGCTCGGGGGTTCCGGGGTGTGAAGAGCACCAAGGGAGGAGAGCTCAAGGTGACACGTGTGATCGTGGGCAGGCGACCAAGGTGACCGGCCGCCGCGAGGCTCCCTTCGGGTCGTGGTCCTCACCCATCTCCGCCGAAATGCTGGCCAGCACGGAAGTGCGGCTGGCCCAGCCGTTGCTCGACGACGGTCAGGTGTATTGGCGCGAGACGCGTCCGAGCGAGCGTGGGCGTGGCGTCGTGATGCGCAGCGACCCTTGGTCCTCGCCCACCGAGGTCACGCACGCCGGCGTCAACGTCAGGACCACGGTCCACGAGTACGGCGGCGGCGCCTATCAGGTCGACCGAGGGGTGATCTTCTACTCCAGCTTCGAAGACCAGCGGTTGTACCGTCAGGACCCGGACAGGGAGCCCATCGCGCTGACACCCGAGACCGACGGGAAGCATCGCTTCGCGGACGGCACGATCACGGACGATGGTTCGTGGTGGGTCGGTGTTCGTGAACGACATGAGGGGGCCGGTGGGCCGCGAGACGTGGTGAACGAGCTCGTGGCGCTGCCTGCCGACGGCTCGGGTGAGCCTCATGTCATCGCTTCCGGTCGAGACTTCTATGCCGACGCCAGGGTCTCGCCCGACGGCTCGAAGCTGTCGTTCCTTGCGTGGGACCTCCCGTGGATGCCGTGGGATGGCTGCGAGCTCTTCGTGGGGAACTTCGACGGAGAGGCGGCGGCCCTGGCCGATGTCCGGCACCTCGCCGGCAAGGACGGCGAGGAGTCGATCTGGGGACCGGCGTGGAGTCCCGCAGGCGACCTGTGCTTCGCGAGCGACCGCTCCGGCTGGTGGAACCTGGAACGGTTCCGAGACGGTCAGCGTCACGCGCTGTATCCCGCCGACGCAGAGTTCGGGTTCCCGCAGTGGGTGTTCGGCTCCCGGTCGTTCGGGTTCCTGGACGACGGCCGCATCGTGTGCTGGTACGACCGCTTGGGGGTGCAATCGCTGGCGGTGTTGGATCCCGAAACGGGTGAGCTGCTGGATCTGGATCTGCCGCATTCGGCGCTCAGCTTCGGCCCGCACCTGTTCGTGGACGGGTCCACGATCGTGTTCATCGCGGGCGCGCCGGACCTACCGGACGAGCTCGTGTGGCTGGACTTCTCGTCGCGGTCGGTGGAGGTGATCCACCGCAGCGGCGAGGTGCCGGTGGATGGAGGCTTCCTGTCCACGCCGCGACAGATCGAGTTCCCCACCGAAGACGACCGGACTGCCTTCGCTCACTTCTACCCTCCGGCCAACGCAGACCATGAGGGGCCGCAGGGCACCTATCCACCACTGATCGTCATGAGCCATGGTGGTCCGACCGGTCAGTCCACCCAGGCGTTCGACCTTGGGATGCAGTTCTGGACCAGCCGCGGATTCGCGGTGGTCGATGTGAACTACGGCGGCAGCACCGGCTTCGGCCGTGAGTACCGGCAGCGACTGAACGGGACGTGGGGCATCACGGACACGAACGACTGCCTCAACGCCGCGCGGTTCCTGGCCGCTCAGGGCGAGGTCGACGGTGCTCGGCTGCTGATCCGCGGAGGCAGTGCAGGCGGCTATACCACGTTGTGCGCGTTGACCTTCCACGACGATTTCGCGGCGGGCGCCAGTTACTTCGGCATCAGCGATCTGGAGCCGTTCGCCACCGGTGATACTCACAAGTTCGAGTCGAAGTACGAACACACGCTGGTCGGACCGTGGCCCGAAGCCGCGGACGTCTACCGCGCGCGCAGCCCGATCCATTTCGTCGACATGATCTCCACGCCCATGTTGCTGCTCCAGGGAGCCGAGGACGAGGTGGTGCCGCCGTCACAGGCCGAGATCATGGTCGATGCGCTCAAAGCCAAGGGCCTGCCATACGCCTACTTGTTGTTCGAGGATGAGCAGCATGGCTTCCGCATGGCCGAGACGATCCGCACCGCCGCCGAGGCGGAACTGTCGTTCTACTGCCAGATCCTGGGCATCGAACCGGGCGACGACATCCCGCGGCTCGTCATCGAGAACCTCGCCGGCTGAACCCGGTGCCCCTGAACTACCGCATCCCTGCCTCGTGAGGGGGGTCCGCGGGAGGCCGGGCTGAACCCGGCCTCCCGCGCCGAGGAGGGGGCGCGACCTCTCGGCACGGGTCATGCTGACAGCGGCAGGTGAACAACTCGTGACACGTGGAAGACCCGCAGACGAATGTGCCTGAACTGCTGCGGGTCAGCCGCCGATCATGGACATGCTGCGAACGGGCTGCACGAAGTCCGGATGGTTGATGCGGTGACCGGACCATTTCCCCCACATGGCCTCACGGATCAGCTGCTCCAGCTCGCCGTCTGAGGCCCCCGCCCGCATGGGGGTGCGTAGGTCGGTCTCCTCCAGGGCGAACAGACAGCTGCGGAACTGTCCCTCGGCGGTGATACGCATGCGGTTGCAGGAATCGCAGAACGGCTCCGTGACGCTGGGGATGACCCCGATCGAACCGGGCGCGCCGTCGGCAAACGTGAACGTGGTGGCCGGCTCGCCGTCAGGGGCCGTCGAGACCAGCCCGAAGACCTCGCCGATGCGTTGCAGCATCGTCGCGGCCGGCACGACCTTCTCGCGTTCCCACGCGTGCTGAGCATCGAGCGGCATGTATTCGATGAATCGCACCTGGTAGCCGGTCTCGCGCGCCCACCGGGCGAAGCTCACGACCTCGTCGTCGTTGGTGCCGCCGATCACCACGCAGTTGATCTTGATGGGCACGAGGCCGGCTGCTTCGGCTGCCTTCAGGCCTCGCAGGACCTTCTCCAGGGCGTCACGCCTGGTCATCTCGGCGAACCGGTGTGTGAGCAACGAGTCGCACGACACGGTGGCGCGGTCGACGCCCGCATCAGCCAGCGGCGCGGCCAGCGTGTCGAGCAGCACCCCGTTCGTGGTGATGGAGATGTCCAGGTCGGGCCCCACACCTCGGAACATCCGCACCAAGGTGGGCAGGTCCGCTCGCACCGTCGGTTCTCCGCCGGTCACCTTGATCGATCCCACTCCCAGCCGGACGAAGAGCTCGAGCAGCCTCGTGAGCTCCTCGAACGACAGGATCTCGCTCTTGGGGAGCCACGCCACGCCTTCGGCGGGCATGCAGTAGGTGCAGCGGAAGTTGCATCGATCGGTCACGGAGATGCGGAGGTCGCTCCCCACGCGTCCGAACGTGTCGATCAACGGTCCGGCCATAGGCATGGAAGCTGGGGAGGTGGCGGACGTCTGCATGTGGTCCAGGGTACCGCCACCAGTGACGAACGCGCTACGCTGTGGTCGAGGGCGGGTCTGGAAGGATGCGAGCCAGGTCCTCGAACGCGTCGTCGATCGCGTCCTCCCGGTCGGCGCCCCCTGCCGTGAGCGTGCCCACCGCCACTCCCATCAGGAACGCCGACAACGGCGTGTCCCTGCGCTCGACTCGATGGGCGACCTCGCGTGAGGCGTCCAAGAGACGCTCTTCGTCGTCGGGGCCCAACGGCGCGACCGACAACGCTTCGGCGAGCCGATCCGTCCATGTGCTCATCCCGCGTCCCCTCCCGGCTGCATCGGGTGGACGGTATCGCGGATGCCGCCGGTGCGGCGCGTCCAGCCGGGATGCGAGAGGATGTCGCCATGGAGCGGCAGGCGCTTGCGGCGGTCATCACGGTGTCGGACAGCGTCAGTCAGGGCGACAGGACCGATGGGTCGGGCGACCTCGCCCAGGAACTGCTCGAAGCAGCGGGATATCCGGTGTCCTCGCGAACCGTGGTCGCCGACGAGGCGCCCGCGATCACGGCAGCGATCCAGGAAGCCGCACTCGGATGTGCGCTGGTGGTCACCACGGGTGGCACCGGGTTCGGGCCTCGCGACGTCACGCCGGAGGCCACCCGCGTCGTGCTCAGCCGTGAAGCGCCGGGGTTGGCCGAGCTCATGCGCGCCGCCGGCCTCGCGCACACGCCGATGGCGGCCTTGTCTCGAGGGGTGGCCGGCACCGTCGGGGACGCCGTCGTGCTGAACCTGCCCGGTTCGCCCACGGGCGTTCGAGAAGGACTCGAAGCCGTGCTGCCGGTCCTGCCCCATGCGGTCGAGCTCGCGGCCGGGGTAAGGGGCCCTCATCCCACGGGACATGCGCCGGCCTCGATCCCCACGGCGACCACCGGCTCCGGTTCGCCGGGTCCTCGTCGCTGGGTGGACGTCAAGGCCATCAAGCTGACCGGGGATCCACCGTGCGCGGTGGGCAACGCGATGACGATCGAACCGGGCGGGGCGGTGCATGGCACGTTGGGGTGCGCCGAGTTCGACGCCGAAGCGGTGGCCGCTGCCGGCGAGGTCGATGTTGCCGGCGTGCCTGCCACCCGGATCCTGCCGCACGAGCACGGCACGGTGGAGATCTACCTCGAGCCGCATCACGTGGCGGATCGGGTCTTGGTCGTATCGGCGACCGATGTCGCCAGAGCCCTCCGGGCGTTCCTGCGCTCGACGGAACGTGACGTGGTCATGGTGGAGTCCCGCACCGACCGCCTCGAGCCCTCCGACCGACCATGGATCGGATCGCTGGACCAGGACCCGCTCGATGACACGACCGCGGTTGTCTTCACCGACCACGATGCGCCGGGTGTGACCGAGATGCTGGCCCGCTTGCTCCGATCATCGGTTCGCTTCATCGGCGTGATGGGCAGTCGCCGACATGTGGCCCACTACGTCCAGGAACTTCGACATCTCGGGTTCGAGGACGAGCAGCTGGCGCGGATCCGATCGCCGCTGGGCCTGGACATCGGTGGCCGCGAGCCCAGCACCATCGCCCTGTCGATCGCCGCCGGGGTGGTGGCCGATGCCAACGAGCGGGACGGTGGTTGGCTGGATCGGACATAAGCGTGCAGGCGTGGCCGTGGCCGGCTCGGTCGTGTGCCTCACGATCGCCGCGGTGCTTGCGGAGGTTCCGGCGTTCGTTCCCGGCCGGCTTCCGCCGAACATCCTGATCGTCCTCACCGACGATCAGCGCGCCGACACGTTGCCGGCCGTCACCGGCCCTCGCGGGATGCCATGGCTCCAGTCGCAGCTCACCGACCCTTCCCAGCCGTGGGTTCGCTTCTCGAACGCGTTCCTGGAGACGCCGTTGTGCTGTCCGTCGCGCGCGTCGATCCTGACGGGCCTGACGTCGGTGCACACGGGCGTGCGATCGAACGCGGATGGCATCGACCTGGATGAACGCTCGACGCTGGCAACGTGGCTCGATGACGCCGGCTACACGACGGGGCTGATCGGCAAGTACATGAACGGATACCCATGGGATCGCGGGCCCTACGTGCCGGCGGGATGGGATCGGTTCGTCGCCAAACGGAATGCCTCGCTCGCCACGACCTACTACGGCTACCGCCTGATCGACCAGGGAGTGCCGCAGTACGTGGCCGAGAGCTCGGGCGGGTACGCCACGAGCTACTTGGCCGATGAGGCGCTCTCGTTCTTGCGAGCCGCGCCCGCCGACCGGCCCTGGTTCCTCGTGTTCTCGCCGCCGGCGCCTCACGCGCCGTGGATCGCCTCGCCGGGCGATCGGGAGGCGTTCGCCGGCCAACCGGTGGCCGGACCTTCCGTTGACGAGCTGAACGACGTCCGTGGCAAGCCCGCGTGGGTGCAGGACTTGCCTCCGATCTCGCCGTCGCAACGTGACCGGTTCCTCGCACAACAGCGCCATGCACGCGAGACGCTCTTGACAGTCGATCGGGCGATGCGGTCGATGACCGAGCTGGTGGCGGCGCGAGGGGAGCTCGACCGGACGCTCATCGTGTTCCTCACGGACAATGGTTTCTCGTTCGGTGAGCACCGTTGGGTCGGCAAGCGATGTCCCTACGACCCGTGCGTGCGAACGCCGCTGGTGATCCGCTCGCCGTGGGCCGCCCACGCGGATGTCGACGACGTGGTACTGAACGTCGACCTGGCGCCGACCTTCCTGGATCTCATCAGCTCCTTCGCACCTGTGGCGGAACCCTCTCTCGACGGCGTGAGCCTGCGACCGTATGTGGACCGGCGGGCGAACGGCCCGCCGCCGGATCGGCCCGGTGTGCTGTTGCAGTACGCGGGGGACGTCCAGCTCCCGCCCTGGGCTTCGGTTCGCACCCGGGAGCTCGTCTACATCGAGAACGCCGACGGCTCGATCGAGCTCTACGACCTGGCTGGGCTCGTCGATCGAGCCGACCCCGAAGAGCTGGTCAACCGGGCTCATGACACCCGGTATCGCGTGCTGATCTCGCGCATGGCGGCGTTGCTCGATCGCTTCGTTCGGGCGCAGTCGCGCGGGTAGACTTCGGCATGGTGCAACGGCAGCCGGGCCCTCCTATCCAACCGGCAGGTCCACGTCGGCCGACCCGGCAGGAGATCGCCAGACGTCGCGCTTTCGCCGCGCTCGCCGTCGTGCTCGTGCTGCTGCTGGTGTGGTTCGTATGGCCGCGCAGCGACACCCTCGGGCGGGCAGGCGGCCAGACCCCGGGAGGCCAAGCTACCGGGAGCAACGGCGGGAGCGGGGATGGCAACGGCACCAAGGGGAACAACGTCGGCGTCATCGTGCCCGGCCAGAACCCGATCGAGCACGTCGTCTTCCTGATCAAGGAGAACCGCAGCTTCGACCACTATTTCGGGCGCTACCCCGGCGTCGACGGGGCCACCCAGGGCGGCACGATGAACTGCTCCTCGTACGCCGACACGGGGAAGGTGCCGTTGACCGATGCTCCGGCGGTCATCCCCCACGACCTGGGGCACGCCTTCTATCCGGGCCTGTTGTCGATCAACGGCGGCAAGATGAACGGCTACAACTGCATCTCGCTAGGTGAGGACATGACCGGCTACTCGCAGTACGACCGGGAGTCCCTCCCCTTGTACTGGGCCTACGCAGATCGATACGTGATCGCCGACCAGTTCTTCACGTCTATGTACGGTCCGACGTTCCCCGAGCACCTGTACACGGTGGCGGCGCAGTCCTACGGCATCGTGGACAACAAGTCGACCACCAACACCGAGGGCAACTACTGCGACGACGCGCAGGAGTACACGCAACGATTTCCCATCGAGGACCTTTCCGACGCTGACATCAAGCGGATCATGCGTCTCGAGCGGAACATCACGGCGCGCCCGAGCCAACTCCTGGAGATCGCGGAGTACTGGGAGAGCACGCGCACGTGCATCAACATCCAGGTCTTGCCCGATCTGCTGGAGAGGAACGACATCAGCTGGAAGTACTACGCCAACCCCGACCAGTGGATGAACGCGCTGCAGGCGATCCGCCACGTGCGGTTCGATCCGACCATGTGGAACAAGGTGCAGCCGCCTGAGACGATCCTGCAGGATGCCAAGGCGGGCCGACTGCCCGCGGTGTCGTGGCTTATCCCCCCAGAAGGCGGCCCCAACGAGCATCCCGGATCCGGAGCCTCGATCTGCACCGGTGAGAACTGGACGATCGATTACATCAACGCGCTGATGAAGAGCGATGCGTGGGCGTCGACCGCCGTCGTCATCGTGTGGGACGATTTCGGCGGCTTCTACGATCACGTCGACCCGCCGCATTACGACGTGATGGGCTTGGGTCCCCGCACGCCGGCCCTGATCCTGTCACCGTGGACGAGGCGCGGCAACAACCCCGAGGGTGGAGCCATCGACAACACCGTGTACGAGTTCTCCTCGGTCCTGAAGTTCATCGAGGAGCTGCATGGCTTGAAGCCGATGACCGAACGCGATGCGCGGGCCGACCCACTCTCCGGCGCGTTCGACTTCACGCAGGAACCCAGGACCGAACCGTTCCTGATGGACGAGCTGAACTGCTGAGGATGAGCGTCGGGCAGCGGCAGGTCGCTGCGTTGGTCCTGATCCTGGCCCCGCTCGTGGTGGCCGCAACCGACCCGCGCGGCGACGTCGCGCCCTGCCCCCGCCCGAGCGGTGGCGTCGGAGGCCTGGCACCCGACCTGATCTCGGCTCGTGGCCAGATCGTCGAGCTGGGCACATCGGCCGTGTGGACGCTTCGGTTCGCTGACTGGCTGCGGATCCCCGACGATGTCGGGAGGCCCTTCCGCATCGATCTGGTCATCCGTGATCCCTCCGCCCCGGTCGTTCGCTTCGCCTACTACCGCGGGCTGAATCGACTGGTCCGATACGACGCGGTGCGCGAGCCGATGCTGGAGATCCTGCTGCTCCCCGAACGCGGTCAGAACGTCTTCCTGCCGCCGGCGATCGACGGCAACGCGATGACCGTCCAGGTGCCCGGCCGGATCCTGTCCGCTGACGAAGACGAGACCGGCACCTCACCGGGCATCGCCCAGGTGCGATGGAGCGTGATCGTGCGTGACGGGAGCTCCTGCGATCTGTTGGGGAACGGTCGGCCGAGCGAGCCGATGGCGGCCGTCGCCGAGCCATCACCTGTGGCCCCCAGCGCCGCTCCCCCATCGTCGGAGGATCCGCGATCGGGCCGCGATGGAGCGCCACTGTGGATCGCGGTCGCGGCCGGGGCTGTCGTCGTGATCGGTGGTCTTGCCTATGCCGTGAGCCGGCGGAACGCTCGCTAGCAGAGCCGGACCCGCTTCGGGCCGTGCTCGTCCAGCTGCCACAGCAGACGGTTCATGCCGCGAGTACCTCGTTCCCGGACCGTCGTGACCCGCGTCATCGGTGCGCCCTCAGGCGCCGACCGTCGATGCCCTGCTCGGTCGCCAGCTCGGCGAGCAGTTGGTCGAGGCCTTCGTGCATCCGTTGGCGCCACCATGCCTGGCCTTCCTCCGGGAGTGTGTAGATCGGGTCGTAGTAGTGGTAGCGGCGGGTCATCGCCTCGGGGTCGTCGAACTCGATCCCCGTGCGGTAGTTCTTGGTCCAGTAGGAGATCCCGCGCGTGAGGTCGTAGTCGCCGGCCATGTGGACCCAGCGCTTGCCCACGAACGGCACGTCGCACACCATGCGCGGTGTGGCGAACCCCGGCATGTATCCCAAGAGCCCGTACTGCGAGCGCCTGTGCCTCGGCGACGACTGGTGCGCCAATGCTCGGCGTTGGGGATCATGTCGCACATGTAGAAGTAGTAGGGAAGGATCTTCCCGTGGTCCAGCAGCGTGAAGCACAGCTCGAGCAGGTCGTTCGGTTGGTGTTGACGCCGCGAAGCAGCACGCCCTGGTTGCGGACGTCACGGAACCCTGAGTCCAGCACCATCTGCGCGGCGTCGCGCACGAGCGGTGTCACCGAGTTGGCGTGGTTCACGTGCGTGTGCACCGCGATGTCGACCCCTCGCTCGACCGCTCGCTCGCCCATGCGCCCGAACGCGGCACGCACGTCGTCCTGCAGGAAATGTTGCGGCAGGCCCATGAGGCCTTTGGTCGCGATGCGGATGTCGCGGATGTTGCTCGATGTCCATGCAGCGACATGATGAACGCTTCGAGCCGCTTGACGGGCACGTTGGCCATGTCGCCGCCCGACACCACGACGTCGCGCACCTGCGGCGTCCGCCGGAGGTAGTCGAGCATCAGGTCCCACCGCTCGTTCTGCTTCGTCTCGAACTTGTACTTGAGGACCTGCAAGCGTGTCGTTGCCGACGAGGTCCATGCGCGTGCAGTGGCCGCAGTACTGGGGGCACGTGGGGATCAGCTCGGCGAGGACCTTGGTGGGGTAGCGGTGGGTGAGCCCTTCCACCGCCCACATGTCGGCCTCGTGTAGCGAGTCGCGCGCCGACAGGGGGTGGCTCGGCCACTCGTTCTCTCGCTCGGAGAGGGCCGGCGCCATGTACCGGCGGACCGGATCGGCGCGCAGGTCGTCTTCGCGCATCGTGTTGATCATCTGCGGGGGGAGCAGCATCGACATCGTCGCGCGCTCTTGCTGGTCACGTCTCGATGTCGTCGAGAGCTCCTCGTCCAGGGACTCGCCGAGCGCCGCCTTGAACTCCTTGAGGTTCTTCACGGTATGAGCCCGCTGCCATTGCGCGGATCCCCACTGCTCCTTCGTGACGCCGCGGTACGCCGGCAAGCGGGTCCAGTCGGGCTCGACGAACTCACGTTCCAGCGGATAGGTGAAGGGTTGGTCCGCGGCGTGTGCGTGCGGATCGCGGTGGCCGGGCCGGACGTTGGACGGCTCCGAAGAGGCCTCGGTCTGGGAATGGAACTCCACGCTCACGGATGACACCCCCTGATTCATGCGAACGGGCCCAGGCTCACCACGGCACGCGATTCGGAAGATCTGGTCTCAGGAGAGATAATACCCGGAAGCTATCCGGAGAAACTAGCGCACTACCGAAGGATATTCGGTACCCGGGTGGCGGGCGTTGGGATGCGCTCTCTCAGCGCCGGCCGCCGCCACGGCGGTTGTCGTCGCGGCGGGGACGTCGTTCGATGCGAATCTCGGGACCCTGCTTGGGCAGTCGCGCCTTCATGGGCGCGTGTCCAGTGCGTTCGAACTTGACCATGATGTGGTCGGGCCGCTGATCGCGTTCCAGCTCACGCCACCCGTTGGATTCAAGGTGCATGAGGCGGTTGGCGGCCGTCTTGCGAAGCTTGTCGCTTCCCGGCACCTTGAGGTACAACCGCTCATGGAGGATCTCGCGATAGTCAGCCATATGACCCAAGGGTAGCAGGCCGTTCTCGCCAGCTTCAGGGCCGTCTGCGCATGGCCGATACCAACAGCGTATGAGGGGTCCCTCGGCTCGCGGAGAGGCCGTGCTGGCGGCTGCCGGCTTCACCCTCGACCGATCGCTTCAGGGTGAAGGGTGGGTGAACCGGCTGGAAGAGGTGCTGGAGCACCTCGGCTCGGCCGCGCGCGCGGACCGCGCGTTCATCTTCCAGAACATCCGTTCACCCGACGGCCGGCTCTGGATGGATCTGATCGGGGAGTGGGACGCTGAAGGCATCCGGCAGATCTTCGAGGACCCCGGCAACCATCTGCACCCCTACGCACCGGACTTCTCCCGCAGGATCGAGCTGTACGGCTCGGGCGAGGGCGTCGTGGGGCCTGTCGACCAGCTGCCCGAACCCGAACGATCGGTGCTCGCTGCCGAGGGCGTGCGCTCCGTGGCGTCGGCGCCGATCTTCGTAGGCCAGGATTGGTGGGGCTACCTGGGGTTCGACGACTGCACGGATGATCGCGCGTGGACCGAAGGCGAGATCGATGGGCTGCGCGCGGCTGCCGCGGCGCTGGGTGACGCTCTCAGTCGCGATCGCCACCAGGAAACGGTGCGTTTCGGCGAGGAGCAGTTCCGCTCGATGATCGAACAGGGACCGGCCGTGGTCTACATCGATGAACCGGATGAGTCGGCATCATCGGTCTACATGAGTCCGCAGATCGAGCAGCTCTTGGGATACACACCCCAGGATTTCTACGCGGATCGTAAGCTGTGGCCCAAGGCGATCCACCCCGACGACAAGGTGCGCGCCCTGGCCGAGAACGCCAGGCACAACGAGACCGGGGAGCCGTTCTCGCTCGAGTACCGCATGTTCCACAAGGACGGACGCGTGGTCTGGGTCCACGACGAGGCGACCATGGTCCTGGACGAGCGGGGCAGGTCGCGCTTCTCCCATGGCGTGATGATGGACATCTCGGATCGCAAACGCGGCGACGAGGACGTGGCGTTCCAGGCTTATCACGACGAGCTCACCGGTTTGCCGTCCCGTTCGATGTTCGAAGAGCTCCTGGAGCTCTCGCTCGCACGCGCGCGGCGCCACGAGGTATCGGTGGCGGTGGCGTGCGTGGACGTGGACGACTTCCGCCTGGTGAACGACTCGCTCGGCCACAGCAGCGGCGACCAGCTCCTGAAGATGGTGGCGGACAGGCTCCGCGGGGCAACTCGCGAGACCGACCTGGTCGCCCGCCGAGGTGGCGACCAGTTCCTGATGTTGATCGCAGACCTCGAGCGGGAGACCGTCGGCGACATGGACACCGCGGTGGTCCGCGCCGAGGCGGCAGCCCAGCGTGTGCAGCAAGCGATGACGGCACCCTTCGCGGTGGGCGGCACGGAGGTCTATCTGTCCGTCAGCGTCGGGCTCAGCCTGTACCCGCAGGATGCGGAGGACGCAGGCGGCCTCCAGCGAAACGCGGACGCCGCGATGTACGAATCCAAGAAGGCGGGACCTGCCGGCTACGTCGTGTCCTCGCATGGAGCGTTCGACTCGGCGGCCAAGCTGCAGTTCGTCACGCGTCTTCGCAAGGCCGTCGAGAGCCAGCGGTGGACCCTGCACTACCAGCCCGTGCTCGAGCTGGCGACGGGCTCGATGACCGGTGTCGAAGCCTTGATCCGGTGGATCGAGCCCGATGGCACGATGGTGCCTCCGATCGAGTTCATCCCGCTGGCCGAAGAGCTTGGCCTGATCGAGCTGATCGGTGACTGGGTCGTTCGAGAGCTGGTGTTCCAAGCGCAGGCCTGGGGTGAGCTGGGCATCGATCTGGAGATCGGATTCAACCTGTCACCGCGTCAGTTCTGGCAGCCCGACCTGCCCGAGCGCATCCTGGCGCGGATCCTGGAGGGCTCGATCGATCCGTCCCGCGTGGTGGTTGAGATCACGGAGACCTCAGCGATGATGGACCCGGACCGCGCGCAACGGATCCTTTCCCAGCTGCACGAAGGCGGTCTGCGGATCGCGATCGACGATTTCGGCACCGGGTACTCGTCGTTGTCGCGTCTTCGGGAGATGCCCGTCAGCGTCTTGAAGATCGATCGTTCATTCGTCAGCAACGTCGACTCCGACCCGCAGTCCGCGAGCATCGTGAGCGCCTTCCTCGAGCTCGCCCGGGGACTCGAGATGACGACCCTGGCCGAAGGCATCGAGACCGAAGCCGAGCTGGCCTTCCTCACGGAACGAGGCTGTCAGCTAGGTCAGGGGTTCCTGTTCTCCAAACCGGTGCCACCCGAGGAGATCATCGCCATGGCGTTGGGCGGCGTTCCGCGGCTCCAGGCCGCGGGCACGGCGACGGCTCCCCGATAGCGTGGGCGGTCAGTGCCGGACGAGCGCGTCTCGTGCGCGCCCGGCGATCGTCTCGCTGTCGATGCCCGCCCAGGCGCGCATCTGTTGGGCTGTCCCCGACCCCGGCATCTCGGTGACCCCCAAGGTGATGACCGACCCGTTCATGGGTCCGGTTGCGGCCAGCGCGCCCAGCACCGCGTCTCCCAGGCCCCCTTCGACCCGATGATCCTCAGCAACGACCAGGATGCCGGTCTCGTCGAAGGCCCGCCGCAGCGTGGCCTCGTCGATGGGCTTGACGCTGTAGACGTCGATCACGCGTGCGGCGATGTCCTCATCCGCGAGCGCCTCCGAGGCTTCGATGCATGTGTGCAGCGTCACGCCCGCACCGATCAACGTCACCGCGTCATCGTCAGAGGAGCGGAGCGTCTTGGATCCGCCCACCGGGAAAGCCTCGTCGGGTCCGTAGACCACCGGTGTGGCTTCGCGGGTGGTGCGCAGGTAGGAGATCCCCGGCAGGTCGCACATGGTGGTGACGAGCTTGATCGTGGCGTGCCCGTCGGCCGGGTACAGGACGGTCGAGCCGTGGATCGCCCGGAACATCGCGAGATCCTCGACCGCCATCTGTGAGGGGCCGTCCTCTCCGATCGAGACCCCCGCGTGCGAGCCACACAGACGAAGGTCGGCGCGGCTGATGGCGCCCATACGCACGAAGTCGGCGGCGCGGCTGACGAAGGCCCCGAAGGTCGCGGCGAAGGCTGTCTTGCCAAGGGCTTGGAGCCCCGTCTGGGTTCCCACCATGGCCTGTTCGGCGATGTACATCTCGATGAAGCGCTCGGGAGCGACCGCCTGGAAATCCTCGGTGTGGGTGGAGTTGCCGACCTCTCCGTCCAACACCACCAGGTCGGGACGGTGCCCGGCCAGCCAGGCGAGAGCCTCGCCGAACGCTTTCCGGGTCGGCACGGCATCGATGTAGGTGGGTGCGGGCTCGGCACGCAGCTCGCCGAGCGTCAGTGGCTTCAGATCCGGAGGGCTGGCAGGCGTGATGGTGAGTGAACGGATGCCCCCGAGCTCCTCGATCGCGGCACCCTCCTGGTCGGATGGAACGGCCTTGCCGTGCCAGCCCTCGTGGTTGGCCAGGAACGAGACACCGTGACCTTTCTCGGTCCGCGCCACGATCAACGTTGGCCGGTCGGCCGCGCTCGCCTCGGTGTAGGCCGCGTCGATCGACGTGACGTCGTGGCCGTCGATCTCGATCGTATGCCAGCCGTAGGCCTGTGCTCGCCTCGCGAACAGGTCCGCGTTCCATTCATGCATCGTGGGGCCGCGCTGGCCGAGCCGGTTGAGGTCAACGATCGCGATCAGGTTGTCCAACTCGTGGAACGCCGCCGCTTCCATGGCTTCCCACACGCTGCCTTCGGCGATCTCGGAATCGCCCAACAGCACCCACGCGCGTCCGGGGAGGCCGTCGAGACGCATGGCCAGCGACATCCCCAGGCCCACCGCCAACCCTTGACCGAGGGAGCCGCTCGCGACGTCGATCCACGGCAACTCCGGAACCGGCGCAGGATGTCCTTGGATCGGCGAGCCGAACCGACGCAACGTGAGGAGCTCGTCGTCGCTGATCGCGCCGATGGCTTTCAGCACCGAGTACAACGCTGGCGCGGCGTGGCCTTTCGACATGACGAACCGGTCGTTGGCGGGCGACTTCGGATCGCTCACGTCGTAGCGGAGGTGGTCGGCGTACAGCACCGCCAGCAGGTGGGCGCACGACATCGACGACGTCGGATGACCCGATCCCGCCTCCGTGGTGCAACGGATGCTGTCCACCGCGATCTGCGCCGCCAGGTCGTTCCAGAGCTGGGTACGGTCGTCCATCGATCCCCTCATCGGTCGGGGCGGTGCCTGCGGTTCGCGAACGCTTGAACCGGGCCAAGCGTACCTCCCTCGTGCAGTACGGTCAGATGCGATGTCGCAGGGTGTGGAGCAGGGCGTCGGTTCGGGGGCGGTTCGTCGTCCCGTCCTGCTGAGCCTGGCCGGCGACAGCGCATCAGGCAAGAGCACGCTCTCTCGTGGCCTCGAGTACATCGTGGGCTCCGAACGTGTGTGCCGGGTCTGCACCGACGATTACCACCGGTACGACCGCGCCGAGCGCGCGGTCCGAGGGGTCACGGCGCTGGCTCCGAGGGCCAACCGGATGGACCTCATGGCCTCGCACCTGCGCAGGTTGGCGATGGGGCGCGGGGTCACGAAGCCGACCTACGATCACAGGACGGGCACCTTCGGACCGGACGAATCCCTCGAGCCTGCCGAGATCGTGATCGTGGAGGGGCTGCTTCCGCTCGCCGACCGGGCCAGCAGGGACGCGATCGACGTCGGCGTCTTCCTGGAGCCCGAAGAGATCCTGCGTCGCCGCTGGAAGCTGGAGCGCGACGTCTTCGAGCGGGGCTATCCCCCGCACGAAGTCGTGGACGAGATCCATCGCCGTGAGGCCGACGCTGCCCAGTTCGTCCTTCCGCAGCGCGATTTCGCCGACATCATCGTGACGTTCCATCGTCGCCCCGGAGCCGAGAGCGACGAGCACCTGTCGGTGCGGCTCATCGTCCGTCCGACCCTGCCGTTCCCCGGTCTTCGGGAGCTGGTGGGCTCGCTGCGGCGGCGCGGCCACGAGCCGATCCGGTGGACCGGCGGTACCGATCGGCGTGGCCCGATGAGCGTGCTCGACATCGACGGTGACTGTCCCTCGGACCTGGGTGAGGAGATCGAGGACGTGATCTGGTCCTACCTTCGCCCCGACGATCGCATGCAATGGGAGCGCATCGGCGTGGTGCGCCACCCGGGGCACAGCGAGAGCAGATCCGAGGCGCTGGCCCTGGCGCAGCTGTTGATCGTCTCGCATCTGGTGGGCTCGCTCGACGGCGCCTTCGCCCTGTGAGAACGGGTACGCTCGATGGTGCATGCCCACCCCGTACCGTTCCTTCCGTGACCTCGGCGTGTCCGATGCTGTCATCGACATCATGGCGTCACGCGGCATCGAGTCGCCGTTCCCGATCCAGGTGATGGTGATCGAGGACGCCACGCAAGGTCGCGACACACTCGCCAAGTCACAGACCGGATCGGGTAAGACGCTGGGGTTCGCGATCCCCATCGTCGAGCAGCTCGACCCCGGCGCCACCGGTCTTCCCGAGGCGTTGGTGCTGGTGCCGACCCGCGAGCTGGCGACACAGGTCAAGGACGATTTCGTCGACATCGCCAAGGCCAAGCACCTTCGCGTCAAGGCCGTCTACGGCGGGACCAACGTCAAGGAGCAAGCACGTGGGGCGGACAAGGCCCATATCCTGATCGCCACGCCTGGGCGACTCGACGACCTGGTCGATCGCAAGCTGGTGTCGCTGCGGCACGTGCGCATCTTCGTGCTGGACGAGGCCGACCGCATGCTCG
>CAVTEH010000006.1:0-102348 GCA_963733635.1 uncultured Actinomycetota bacterium
TCGACTATCGTGAGGGATGATGCCTGTCAGTTGAACGACGAGAAGACCCCCCTGACCTGCTGTGGGAGGTACCCCTCTTAACCTGTGGGAGGTCCTCCAGGAAGTGCCGGAAACCGTGTGGTGAGAGAGTTCTAGACACCCGACCGACGGGGTGTTCTCATAACTGGTGGACCTTCCTGCCACGCCTCGTAGTCGACGAACAAGGCGTCATGCACCTCCTCGATCGATGGAGCGGTCCTTGTCACGCTGGCCTCCTCGGTTGCACAGCCAAGACATCGGCGGGGCCAGGCCACGCACTTCACTCTCGTACGAAGGGCCGTACCGGAGCAACGCTGCCGGCGCAGCGGTCCGCGCTTGTGAGGTTCCCCCTTCACGCATGTCGCTCCCGCTGCGTACCGTTCGGCTGTGGGCGCGGTCGACGTGGATCGGTGACTAGCGCAAGCCAAGGCGCGTGCCCATCGGCTCCGTCGTCCTCGTTGCCGCGCGTGCGAAGGCCGGCGACACGGACGGACTCGGAGGGACGAGATCGACTGGAACCTGGAAGCTTGACCTGTCAGTCCTCTCCCGCGCGGATCTGTTCGGCTGGGCGTCGTTCGTCAAAGCGGCCCTCGAACGTGTCGATGCCTCTTGAGAACAAGATCGATCAGACCCCCCTGGACTGAATTTCAGATAGGAGCGCCCCCTGTCCACCAACTGGCGCCAGCGGATGGCGGTGATCACGGTGACAGTAGTGACCCTGTTCGCCGTAGGAATCCCGGTGTCTGAAGCGACTAATGTGGAGACTCCGGTCCTGGACTCCTTCTCGGTCCAGGACACCTCCCTCGCCAAAAGTGACACGCTCGCGTATCGACTATGCCTCGACCGATGCGGGCCCGACCCTGCAGACCGTCCGCTTCACCTACACCGACGCCTGCGGTGATTGACAGGTATGGTGCAGATCGGGACCGCGCGGGCGGCCTGCCCTAGCCCGGGACCGCCACCCAGGTGGTCTGGCCGACGACTGGCGCAAGGGGACCTATCAGCTCGCCTCGGTCAGGCTGCAAGACGTCGCCGGTAATGCCATCATCGACAACCGCAACGGCAGCGTCGTCGCCTCACCCTCAGGTTCCACGTCACCCACAGCTTCGTCTTCTCGACCTGGACTTCGCGGTGGGCGGCGAGGGCACATGCACGCTCTCGGTCTCGAAAACCACTGATGCGCCGCAGGCGCGCGTGCACAGCGCAGGCGCCACGATGAGGAGACTGACGGCAGGAGGCATTATCACGAGCTCGCCCGCAGGCATCGACTGCGGGAGCATCTGCTCCTTCGATTTCCCTCCTGGCACGACCGTCATGCTCACGGCGACCCCGAACGTGGGTTCTGCGTTCTCCGGCTGGGGTGGTGTCTGCTCGGGTATGTCGCGCACCTGCTCCGTCGCGATGAGCGTGGACCAGACCGTATCGGCGAGCTTCGGTCTCGACGGTAGCGCCCAGCAGTGCCCACGATGAAACACCCGTCGAGCGCGTTCCAGGGAACGATCCTCCTTCACGGTGGGTTGGCGCTCTTCCGACAGCGGAAGCGGGATCGCCTCGACGACATCCGTTATCGGAGCGCTCGATGGAACGACGGATCGTTCGGAGCTATGACCGATTGGCTCCGGGCTCGCGGGCGACCTCCAAGAGGTTCAGCGGAGTGGCCGGGAGACGTATTGCTTCTCCACCCGTGCCACCGACGGAGCGGGTACATCCGCCTGGAGCGCGAGCAAGTGCACGGCCGTCCCCCTGGATGACCATCTCCGGAGTCCTCCTCTTGGCGATTGGACCCGAAGGAGCGGAAGCGGCTTCTACGAGGGCACGTACTACAGAGACTCGGCTCACGAGGTGCCACGCTCAGCATCCCTGGGGTCCGCGCGTCTCGACTCGCCATGCTCGCCACCGTGGGCCCGAGGATGGGCAGCGTGAAGGTGCTCTGGAACGGAGACGTACTCAAGAGGATCTCCTTCTCTGCCTCACGGATCCAGAAGAGGCAACTCTTCTCGCTGGCGTCGTTCGTGTCACCTCGGAATGGGACCCTGGTGATCCAAGTCATCTCGTCGGGGGGGACAGGTCCAGATCGAGGGCTAGGCGTCCAGAGGTAACAACGAGCCGGGGTCTTCCTTGACCTGATGCGCAACGTCACCGCTCTGCCACCTTGCGGCGGTCGGCGCACCGGGCAAGCGGCAGCGCGGGTCTGTTTGGCTGGGCGCCCGGTGACTGGTGTGAGGGCTAGAACGGCCGGGGCTATCAAGAGTGACCGCTGACTGATGTGGGAGGTACCCTTCTTAACCTGTGGGAGGTCCACTCGAAGTGTCGTCACTCGGTGAATCGCCTGAGAAATCCAGCGCAGCCGGCGATCCTAGGCCATAATCGAACCGTGAATGAGGTTGGCTCTGTGACCCTCACTCGCCGGACCTACTTCGTGTTTGGGAGGACGGGCCCGACTACCTCGTCCGATCCGATGGACGGCGCGGCCAGTATCTTCGAACGACGTATCCCCGCGAGGCTTGTCGAGGAAGTTGGAGAGGCACTCAGCCGGCGCGAGGTGCGCAAGGAGGATGCAGCTCGTGAGGCTGCTCGACTCGGGGATCCGGACGACGTGCCGACGGGTTATCAGCGCGCCTACTTCGGGCAAGATGTGCTCGTTGTTCTCACCGCTCGCGGGCAGGCCACGCGCGGCAGGAGGGGCGTGCATGGATTACAAACTCTGACTGAGAGCCCCGAAGGTAGCGATACATCCAACTGAGGAACCCTGGCTAGCAAAGCCCTGCAGCGCTATCACGGAGACCCCGTGGAAATCCGGAAGGGCCACACGTCGTAGATCTCCGGTGTGCGGTCGGGCGCCACGTTAAACGTCCGGATCTCGCTCAGGACAGTGATCCGGTGGAGGAATCCACCCGAGCCGCCGCACTCGGGGCAAACGATCGTGTCTGGCGTGTGCCGGGTCGCCAACCACGAGAAGAGCACGAAGTGCAGCGTGCATCGGCGGCAACGGAACGAGTGGGCGAACACGCCCTACGACCCGCGAGCTGCACTCCGCCGCTCGTGTCGACCAGCGGCGCCAGATCGGCCGCCTTCATCATTGTGGTGAATGTCCGCTCCTCGTTCGGGTCCTCGGGATCGTAAGGTCGACCGATGTCGGCACGGGGACCGCTCCTTCCCGCGTGGACCGAGGGCTTCGGGAGAGGCTCCAGGGGAGTCGGCCGCGCGACGTGATCGCTATCACCGTAGGGACCGGGTACGACATCGCGCGACCAGCTACACAAGGTTCCAGTCGATCTCTGCGTGCTTCGATGTCTTCAGCAGCTGGTTCGTGTTCCTGAATGGCTTCTTGACGAATGCCGGGCTGCAACCGCACGGGCTGTAGCACGCTGGTGGGGCTGGATGGGACGACTCGAGGATGTTCGCATCGGAGCCTCTTGTCGCGGTGATGATCCGCTTCTTCTTCTGAGCGTGACCTCCCCAGAGGAGGAACACCGGGTCGGCGTCTCGTGCCGCGATTCGGATCACGGCATCCGTGAACCCCCGCCAGCGGGCCGAGTCCGAGCCTGGCTTGCCGGCCTGGACCGTCAACGCCGTGTTCAGGAGGAGGACGCCCTGGCTCGCCCACGGTTCGAGATTGCCGTCATCGGATGCTCGGAAGCCGTCGCTCTTCAGCTCCCGCAGGATGGTGAGAAGAGACTTGGGAAGCGGTTTGAACCCCGAGCGGACCGAGAAGCAGAGGCCGTGTGCCTGACCAGCGTGGTACGGGTCCTGTCCGACGATCACCACCTTCGTCTTCCCGGGTGGCGTCAGCTTGAGCGCCCGGAAGACATCGTCTCTCGGCGGAAACACCCCAGCACCGTTCGCGTCGACGAACGCCATCAGTCCCGTCGGTAGGGCCGGCCGAGCTCGTCCTCGAGAGCCTCCACCAGTCACTCTTCAAGACCGACCGTTCCCGCCCGTGTTGTGCGCCATCTCGTCCACGACCGCTTCTCTGTCTCCAGAGTTCTCATCGAGGTTCCGGGGGTGCTGAGCCGCATATGTGGGAACTAACTCCTCTGACTCGCGTAGTACTTGGCCCTCGCATTCGCGAAGAGGTTAGTTCATCGGTACGCCCGCTGTTCGGGACGACGCACACCGCATAGGGATGCTTGGTCGTGAAGTCCTGCGAGGGCGGAGCGCCCGGACGGGTGACCCTGTGGTAAAGCCATTGGTCGGGGCTTCCCTCCGTGAAACACGACCACGCTCTTGCAGGGGGTCCTGGGATGAGCAACAGCTGATGAAGCAGCTCAGCGCACTCGGTGTGACGAACAAGTCGCGGGCAGGGCACGCCCTGCTTCGCGCCGTGGAGCTCGGTTACATCACGGAACTGCGATGCGCGATGCCCCAGTGCAAACGAGGGGATGAGCGACGTGGCGACTTCGACCCGTACGCGAGGCCTCTGCCCGAATGGATGTGGTCGGTGGAGCACATCATCCCGAAGGGCGAGGGAGGAAGGCTCACCGCCGACAACGTCATGCTGGCTCATCGCAAGTGCAACCAAGACGACGCAGCGAACCGTGGTCGACCGGTTCGTGTCGTGACCTGGAACATGGGTCTGGCGCGGGAGAGCCGAGGCAGGCCCTGGGTGCACGATCAGGCGTGGCACTACCTCCTCGCCCTCGGTCCTGATCTCGCCTTCGTGCAAGAAGCGCTCCCACCAGCTGGGCTCGCAGTGAGGGCGCGATCGTTCAGGGTCCGTTCCGCCAGTGGGGGTCCGCGATCTTCAGTCCTCGGTTCCCGCTTGAGCCGTTCCGGCTTGCGGATGAGAGCCCCCTTCGGTCCCTTGGAAGCTATCTTGCGTTCGGGACCGTTTTTCTACCGGATGGATCGGAGTACCTGGTTGCCAGCGTTCACGCAGTCGTAAAGCCCGCAACGAGGGAACAAGTTCGTAGCCTCGGTGGGGTCGAGGCGTCGCGGCCCTCGATCGGCCACACGATGGTGAACGACTTCGTGTTCGCGGGGCTTGAACAGCTCGTCCAAGGGCGTCGGTTCCTGGTGGCGGGTGACTGGAACGTGGCCCGCTCGGTCGACGAACGCTACCCCGGCTCCCCCGGTTCGGAGTTCTTCCGTCGCACGGAGGAGCGAGGATGGTTCGAGTGCCTGCCGGAGGACGGACAAGAGGTGCGAACTTGGTTCGGGGGTGGAGCCCCGTACCAAGACGACCACGCCTTCTGTGATCCGGATCTTGGCGGTCACCTGTCGAAGGTGCGGGTGGCGGCTGAAGCCGCGAGGGATCTCCGCTTGAGCCATCATGCGCCGCTGATCATCGACTTCGACATCCGCACTGTCACCGACCCCTCGTGATTCGAGCGATGCCCTGAGGCATCAGCCCCGACATCCGGCGGCTCTCATGGGAACGCAACGGCACATCGCGCCGATGACACCCGTCTCTACCTCTGAAGGGCTACCCCTGAAGGGTGCAGAAGCCCGATCCACTCCAGTCTTGACCTGCGGAAACCAGAGTCTGCGCACTCTTCACCCTCGATAGGCTCGCCGAACGCTGGACGCGTATGACATCGGCTCCGCCTGCCACGGAGGTTCGAGGTTAGTCGGAGGGCCGCCGCCCTCGGAGGCCTTCTGAGCTGCTGTGGGAGGTACCCCTCTTAGCCTGTGGGAGGTCCCCCAGAAGTCCCGGAAACCGTGAGGTGACAGAGTTCCGAGAACACCCCACCGACCGATCGACCGACGACCGACCGCTTTGCGCGTCTGCGTGCGGCGGCAGGTCCTCGACTCGCCCTCAGCCGTCGTCCCGCTCGACAGCTTCCTCTGAGGCGGTGGTGTTCTGTCCGACCACGATCCGCCAGATGCTATCAGCACGACGCCAGACGTAGCTCGGCAAGCCCGCTCCGGTCGGGGTACCGGCGCGATCGACGTATCGCTGGTTGACACCGGTGAGCACCACATCGTCTGAGATGAACAACAGGTGCTCGATCTCGTAACTGACTGAGCCCCCATCAGCGAACGCCCCCGGCAAGACACTCCGAGTGAACTCGCTGACGGCCTCAAGCCCGATCAGTCGGCGTCCCCCACCCGTCACCCACACAGCGTCCCTGTCGAAGAGTGACAGGAAGCCAGGGACATCTTCGTAGCGCTGGGTGCGTTCGAGCTCGGCCACTCGTCCGGTGAGCGCTTCGACGACATCTGCAGGAGCATCAGCCGGGATAACCGTTGGCATGCCAAGCATCGTACCGAGCGCGTCAGGCCCCGCGACCGCCAGAGCCTGGAAGGGTGGTCAGGTGAACTCAGGTGAACACCTCGCCGCGCATAATTGCATGTAGACGGTGACGCAAGGGATAGTGGCGCCAAGCGATCGGCCCACGCCAGCCGCGGTTATGCAAGAGGCGCGCCCAAGGGCGCGGTAGAGCGAAGGAGGAAGGTCATGGCGACATCGGCATCAGGCACGAGTCCCAACACGATTGTGTTGATCCACGGATTCTGGGTCACGCCTCGCAGTTGGGAGCACTGGAAGCAGCACTACGAGGACATGGGCTACACGGTCCTGACGCCCGCATATCCCGGGTTCGAAGTCGAGGTGGAGGCGCTCCGAGCAGATCCGAAACCGATCGAAGAACTCGAAGTGCCGGAGATCATCGACCTCCTCGGGAACATGATCGGCAAGCTCGACCGTCCTCCGATCATCATGGGCCATTCGGCGGGCGGGGTGTTTACGCAGGTCTTGCTCGACCATGGATTCGGTGCGGCGGGGGTGGCGATCAACTCGGCGCCGACTGAGGGCGTGAAGGTGATCCCGCTCTCCGAGATCAAGTCCTCGTTCCCCATCCTGAAGAACCCTGCGAACCGGCACCGAGCGGTCGGCTTGACCCCGGAGCAGTGGTACTACGTGTTCGCGAACACGTTCAGCGAGGAGGAGTCGCTGGCGCTCTACGAGCGGTACCACATCCCTGCGTCCGGGACGGGTCTTCTGGGGGAGTGCGCTCGCGAACATCCACCCCGGGAAGGACGACAACTACGTCGACTACGACAACGACGCGCGGGCGCCGCTGCTGTTCATCTCAGGGAAGCAGGACCCTCTCTTCCCGCCGAAGGTGGGCCATTCGAACGTCAAGCACTACAAGTCGAACACCGTGACCGAGATCGTGGAGTTCGACGGACCACATCTGTTGCCCGCGATTCCGGGGTGGGAGGAGGTTGCGGACTTCGCGCTCGACTGGGCGCTGAAGCACGCGGCGACGGCACCTCCTCCGTGAGCGTCTAGAGAGCGCGCCACTTACGAGGAAGGATCCGATCATGCAGGCCGAAGAGGCTCAAGACGCGTTGGAGCGGTTCGGCGAGATGACCGAGTGCCTCCAATGCGGACAGGGTTGGTCGTGCACCCTGCCGGCGACCCCTGAAAGTTCATCGCGCGTGATCGGGTCGTGATGACCGTGGGAACGAGGTCTGGATGCGTCGGTTCCGATGCGTGGCTGATCACTGGTACGAAGTCGAGACGTCGGCGCCACAAACCGAGGAAGCGAACGGGCGCGACGCCCATGCGGCCATCCAGGTCGGCGAGTCCGCGTCGTCATGGCGGACGTGAGCTCGATGGTGTTCACCTACGAAGCCCAGGACGTCGCGAAAGCGGCCGACGTGCCGCCAGCGATTCATCTCGCGGCTCGTCGAGCTCGACGTGGTACTGCCGGATCAGGACGGGCGCTTTTCGGAAGGCGACGTGCGCCGGATCCGATTGCTACGAACGCTCGACGAGGCGGGCCTCCCGCTCGAGGGAGTCGCCGACGTGGTTCGGCGCGACGAGCTCTCGCTTGACTTCTACGACCTCCCTCTCTACGAGCGGTTGTCCGCGAACTCGGAGGACACGTTCGAGGAGGTCGCCGAGGAGACTGGCGTCCCGCTGGAGCTCCTGGTGAACCTCCGCGAGGCGATGGGGTCGGGCGAGCCGGCACCACACGATCGCGTCCGCGAGCACGAGCTGCCCGTGATCCGTCTGATGCGAGCCCAGGTTGCCGAAGGGGTCCGGCCGCGCACGATCGAGCGCTGGCTGCGGGTCTATGGCGACTGCGTACGGCGGATCGCCGAGACCGAGGGCGATTGGTGGCACACGGACGTCGAGCAGCCGCTGCTGGACGGCGGAATGACGCCGAACGAGATGCTCCGCGCGGCGGAGGAGGGCGCGGCGCAGCGGATCGCACCGTTCATGGACGCCGCCCTCCTGGGTCTGTACCACGGGCACCAGGAGCACGCCTGGACGAAGAACGTCCTGGACGGAGTCGAGGCCCTGCTCGCCGAAGCGGGCGTCCACAGCCGGCTGCAGGAGTTCCCCGCGATCTGCTTCCTGGACATCACCGGCTATACACAGCTGACCGAGGACCAAGGCGACGAGGCCGCGGCGGAGCTCGCCGAGACCGTCAGCGGGATCGTCCGGCGCGTGTCGACCCGGTTCGGCGGGAAGCCGACGAAGTGGTTGGGCGACGGAGTGATGCTCTACTACACGGAGCCGGGCTCGGGGGTCGTAGCTGCGCTCGAGATCGAGGAAGGCCTCGCGTGGGCCGGACTGCCGCCGGTGCATGTCGGGCTCCACGTCGGACCGGTCCTCTTCCAGGAAGGCGACTACTACGGCCGAACCGTGAACCTCGCCTCCCGGATCGCCGACCACGCGGGGCCAGGCGCAGTAGTGGTCAGCCAGGCCGTCGTCGACGCTGTGGGGTCGATTCCAGTGTCCTTCACGGAGATCGGGCCGGTGGAGCTGAAAGGCCTAGCTCCGGTTCGGCTGTACTCGGCTCGGCGTCGATGACCGCACTCCCGCCCGAAGCTGCTGCGCTCCGAGCGCTGGCCTTCTTCAGTGAACTGGCGGACGACGACCTCCTACGGGTCACGCGGATCGGTCGGCGAAGGGTATTCGGCGCGGGGGAGCCACTGGTGGAACGCGGCTCCGATTCAGGTGGGTTGTTCGTGCTCCTGTCGGGAAGGGTTTCGGTTGACGCGGGCGGCGCGATCCAGGAGCTTGGCCCCGGCGAGTTCTTCGGCGAGATGGCCTTGCTGGGCCGCAAGGAGCCGGCTGGTACCGGCCCGGACTTCTTTGGTGAGCACCCAGCGCTTGACCGGGAGCGGAGGTCGGCGAACGTCACCGCCGTCGAACCTGTTGAGGCGCTCGTGATCGAGACGATCTACTTCGAGCCGTTCCTGATGGAGAATCCGAGTGTCGCCGTGGCGATCCTGCGCAGTGTCGTTGGGCGACTCCGCGACCTCCAGGCGCGGCTCGAGGCCGGCGAATAGCGAATGGGACTTGGGAGACCGCGCCGCGGTCAGATAGACCAGCGATATGAGCCTGAGCCCTCACGAAGGGCGAAGGAGAGGAGTGGATGATGCGGCAGTCCATCATTGCGTTGGACGAGATCCCTGAGCGGGGACTGGCGACCGCCGAACTGTTGGGACGTGAGGTCCTGGTCATGCTCGTCGACGGGAAGCCGAGGGCGTACGTCAACACGTGCATGCACCACGGAGGTCCCCTCGCCCGCTCTGGCGACCGGTTCGTCTGTCAGTGGCACGGTGCCCAGTACGACACCAAGACCGGACGAGCCCTCGAGGGACCTGTCCCCCAGGACGCCAGGCTGATCCTGCTCCCGGTCCGGGTCGAGGACGGCATCGTGACCTATCACTACGAGGATCACGGGGCGGTCGCGCTGCATCGAAGGTGGAACAGGATTGACGCTCCGGGTCTGACCCGGAAGCTGACGGAGGGGGCCAAGGAGCTCCCTTCGTCAGCAGGCTCAAGAGCGGGAAACCGCCCCTGACCTGTTGTGGGCACTACCCCTCTTAACCTGTGGGTACTCCGAAAGAAGGGCTCCAAACCGCGAGGTCAGGCGGTTTTGAGATCACCCCACCGACCGACCGACCACCACGACCCACCTCTCACCCCGGAGCAGCGCGATGGCTTGGGTGTGCGCCCTGGTGAGCGCGCTGTACCAGAGCGTCTCGACCTGGTCGCTGGCCATCAACTCCTTGGTGCGGTCGAGGAGCCTTTTCCGGATGCCGTCTGAGATCAGCGTCGCGAGCAGTGTCGGCGAGACGGGCAGCCGGCCCTGATCGAGATCCGACAGCGCCTGTGACACGGCACGACCACGACGATCCGGCTCGTGCCGAGCTAGGGAGGGAGATCGGCCTCCGCGAGTGGCTCTGTGATCGCGCGCTCCGATGAGAGCCGCCGACGCGGGCACAGCGCCGTGCCCTACCCTTCCGATCATGCGCATGTGTTCCCGCTGCGGGGAGAAGAATCCCGAACGCGCTCGCTTCTGCCTGAATTGCGGTGAGCCGCTCGGAACGGCGGAGCCCGCGCGGCTCGAGCGGAAGTTCGCCACCGCCTTGTTCGCTGACATCGTGGGATCGACGACCCTCGCCGAGCAGGAGGACCCGGAGGTCGTCCAGGCGGTCGTCGGTCGGGCATTCGATCGGTTGGCTGAGGAGGTCGCGCGGTATGAGGGGCTCCTCGAGAAGTTCATGGGTGACGCGATCCTGGCGGTCTTCGGCGTGCCGCGTGCGCACGAAGACGACGCCGATCGAGCCGTCCGCGCCGCTCTCGAGATGCAGGCTATCCTCTCGGAGCTGAACCGCGGCTCCGCCGACGAGGGGAAACCGCAGCTCGCCATGCGGATCGGTCTGGAGGCAGGCGAGGTGCTCGTCGACGTCGAGCGCGCGAGCGGCCCGCGTGACCGGATGCTGACCGGTGACGCGGTGAACACTGCGTCCCGCCTGCAGTCCGCCGCGGAGCCGGGTCACGTGATCGTAGGTCCGGGGGTACACGAGGCCACGAGGGACGTCATCGAGTACCGCGAGCTGCCCGACCTGACCGTGAAGGGGAAGGCAGAACCCGTCCCGGTGTGGGAAGCCCTCAGGATCCGCGCCAAGCAACGGGGCGAGCGTCCCGAGCTCGGCATGCAGGCGAGGCTCATCGGGCGGGACGAGGAGCTGTCTGTGCTGACCCAGACATTCGAGCGGGTCCGAACGGAGAACCGCCCGGCGCTCGTGACGGTCGTCGGCCCGGCAGGGGTGGGCAAGACACGGCTGGCTCGGGAGCTCGAGGCCTACGTGGACGCGCTCCCGGTGTTCATCCAGTGGCGACGAGGCCGCTGCCTCGCGTACGGAAACTCCACCTACTCCGCGCTCGCGGACGCGATCAAAGCGCAGTGCGAGATCCTCGAGGACGACGCCGCCGACGTCGTGCAGAAGAAGATCGAGGACGCGGTCGAGGAGCTGTTCGGCGACACCGAGATCGTCCCGCAGGTCGGCGCCCTGATGGGCGTGGGCGAGCCGGGGCCGTACAGCCGCGAGGAGTTGTTCGACGCCTGGCGCCGATTCTTCGAGCGGATGGCGGCGCGGTACCCGCTGGTGCTCGTGTTCGAGGACATCCACTGGGCAGACGACGGTCTGCTGGACTTCATCGAGTACCTCGGTGACTGGGCGCAGGGACCGATCCTGACGGTGGCGCTCGCGCGGCCCGAGCTGTTCGAGCGGCGGGCGACATGGGGAGGCGGCAAGCGTAACGCGGCCTCGATCGCGCTCGACCCGCTGTCCGCCGACGAGAGCGTGGCGATGCTCGACGACCTGCTCGCCGCCGGTCTCCCGGAGGAGCTCGGCCGTTTGGTCGCGGCGAGGAGCGAAGGGAACCCCCTGTTCGTGGAGGAGATCGTCCGCAAGCTGGTCGACGACGGCGTGCTTCGTGCGAGCGCTGCGTCGACCTGGGACGTCGTGACGCCAGTGAGCCACGTGGATCTGCCCCGGTCGATCCAGGGCCTGATCGCGGCGCGGCTGGACGGCTTGCCCGACGACGAGAAGGCGCTGCTGCAGGACGCCTCGGTCATCGGCCGGGTGTTCTGGTCGGGTGCCGTTGCCGCCCTGAGCGGCGCGGGGCCGGCGGACGTGCGCGATGCGGTCGGCCGGCTCCGCGTCAAGGAGCTCGTGCTCCTCAACGACCCGCCGAGCTTCTCTGGCGAGCTCGAGTTCACGTTCCGGCATGCTCTGATCCGCGACGGTGCGTACGACTCGCTGCCGAAGTCGCTGCGTGCGACGAAGCATGTGCAGGTCGCGCGGTGGGCTGAGGCGAAGGCTGGCGACCGCGCGGACGAGTTCGCGGCGCTGATCGCCACCCACGACCTGGAGGCCCTCCGCTACTTCGACGAGCTCGGCGACGTCTCTGCCCAGCGCTCGGTCGTGCAACGCGACGCTTACCGATGGGCGATGGCCGCGGCCGACCGGGTCGCCGCGCTGTGGTTGCCCGTCGAGGCGAGCCGTTGGTACAGCGAGGCGCTTGGGCTCGCCGAGACGATCGGCCTCCCTGCCGCCGATCGCGCATCCATCGCCCGCGAGCTGTACGACGCGTCATTCGGCACGCTCACCGTCGACCGATCGATGATCGCAGCGCGGACGGCTCTCGAACTCTTCGAGGAGTCGGGCGACGAGCTCCAGGCCGGTGCGGCGGAATCGTGGCTGATCATGCCGACGTTCCAGCAGGGCCGCCAGGAGGAAGCCCTCGGGCATGGCCGCCGGGCGATCGCGCGCCTCGAGCCTTTCGGTGAGACTCGGGAGCTCGCTGCCGCCCTACGCCAGATGGGCCAGTTCCACTGGCGTCGCGGTGAGTCCGACGAAGCGGACGTGTGCCTCCGACGTGCGGAGGAGATCGCGCGTCACGTCGGCGCGCGCGACATCCAGGCCGAGGCGATGCAGGACCTCGGCGTCAACCAGTCGCTGAGCGGCCGCCAAGGTGAGGCCCTCGCGACGCTGGAGGAAGCCTTCCGCTTGGCGAAGGAGGTCGGCGATCGGCTCAACCTTCAACGGATGTACAACAACTATGCCTCGACCCTCGCCGGCTACGGGTCCGAGTTCGTCCGCGCCCGAGCGGTCGCCGCCGAAGGGGTCGAGCTGGGCCGCCGCATCGGAGGGGTCGGTTGGCTCGCGTGGATCGTCGGGACCGTCAGTGAGATCGACCTGGCCACCGGCGATCTCGCACGGGCGGAAGAGCTGACCCGCGAGGCACTCGCGTACGCGCTCGAAGCCCGCGACGAGCCCCTCGTGAGCCTGCGGTATCCGATCCTGGCACAGATCGTGCTGCTGCGAGGCAGGGTGGGCGAAGCGGAGGAGGCAATGGCGCGCGCCCACGAGCTGTTGGGTGAAGATGAGGAACCGCAGGGCGAGATCCCCCGGTCGTGGACCGAGGCGATGCTCGCATCGGCGAGGCGGTCGCAGGACGAGGCGCTTACACACCTGCGACATGGCGTCGAACTCTCCGAGCGCTTCAGCGTCGATATCGCACCGCAACTCGAGCTCGAGCTGATCCGAACCCTGGTCCCGCGGGGGGAGCACGAGGAGGCTCGGGCAGCCCGGGCGGTGCTCGGACGCGGGAAGAGCCCATTCGCCCGCGCCTGCGCCGACGCGGCGGATGGGTTGCTCGCGCCGGATCCGGCCACAGCCCTCGGTCCACTTCAGGTGGCGGTCGACTCCTTCGACGCGCTCGGCACCCGGGTTGATCTCGCACGTGCGTTGCTCGACCTCGGCCGCGCAGAGCGGCGCGCCGGCCGCGGTCCTCGCCTCTCGTTCGAGCGGGCACGAGCCCTCCTGGTCGAGTGCGACGCGCTGTACTTCCTGCCCGAGGCGGACCAGGAGCTCGCCTCGACCGATGAGGACCCGTAGGGAAGTCGATGGCGAAGAGTCCGCTCTGGACCGCGAGCTGTGCCGGCCTGAACCCTCGGAGCGGGGTACGCCTCCTCATTCTCCAGGGGCCGATAACGAACTGCTCGTCCCCGTGCCGCGCGGGTCGTGGCGAGCTCTGGACGTCACGCGGTGATTGGATGCCCTTGGTGGCGAGAAAGATAGTCCGTATAGGGAAGCTCACCCTGAAGTCCGGGCCTTCCTTCAGGCCCTGAACCACCTCTGACCTGCTGTGGTACGACCCCTCTTAACCTGTGGGTGGTCTCCGGATACGACGACGTACCCTGGTCAGCGAGTAATGAGAACACCCCACCAACCACCGCTTGACCAACCACGGGGGTTCCCAGAACTGAGGCCCCTGACATCTCAGAACTCCGCTGAAGAAGGCCCTTGATCGGCGTTGCGCGCGATCGTGGGTCGGTAGGCGGCACACGTGGCACCGATCTGGGCGCCGGCCCCAAGTGTCAGCCGGGCAGCACGAGGTCGAGCTCCAGCCAGCGGGCCAGGTCCTTCAGCTCACGGCGAACGGCCATGGTCGCGGTCTTGGTGAACGGCTCATCCTCGTGGATGGCGTCGACCCGGAGCACCCCGGCTGTGCGGTCGGCGGTGGCGTCGACCTTGCCGATCAGCCGGTCGCGGTGCAGCACCGGTAACGCGTAGTAGCCCCACCGGCGCTTGGCCGCGGGCTTGTACATCTCGAGTTGGTAATCGAAGTCGAACAGCTCGACGGTTCGCTTGCGATCGTGCACCAGCCGGTCGAACGGCGACAGCAGGGCGGTGCGCCCCGAGAAGGGACGACCCAGCAGCGACGGGTCGACACGCCACTGGCCCTTGACCCCCTCGACGACGGCGGGCTCACCCGTCTCGCTCACGTCGGCCGGCTCCACCGGGGTCTCCGGGGCGCGGGCCCTTGCGATGCCGAGGGCGCGCAGCCGTCGCTCGTCACGGGTGCGCCGGGCCTCTCCAGCCGGGACGACCGGGCCGTCGGGATAGACCCGCCCCGCCAGATCCCATAGCCGTTCCTTTCCCTGCCTGCCGGCGACCGCGACCTCGCCACGCTGCACCATGAGGTCGAGCAGCTTCTCGACGTTGCGGTTGTTGGTCCACCCGGCCGACCCCCAGGGCTTCGCGCATGTGTCTGGCAGCTCGCGCATGGCCAGTGGTCCTGATGCTTCCAGCCGCGCGAGGATGTCTCGCCGGCAACCGTCGTTGGCCTTGACCCAGTCGCGTCGAGACGACTGCCAGTCGCGCAACTCACCTCGCCCGGGCCAGTCGGCCATGTCGGCTCGGTACAGCGCGATGTCCTCGGCCGCCCGGACGAACGCGAGGAGCTCGACGAGCGTCCGCTCTTGAAGGGCATCGCGCAGATGTGCAGGGGAGTAGGACGATCCCAAGCGGCTCCACGCGACCAGGTCTGCGCTGGGGGCAACAGCCGCGATCGGGTCCAGCTGGAGCAGGCTCAGGTGGCGCACCAGGTCGAGCAGTTCGGCCGGTCGCTCGGCGTCGAGCAACTGGGCCTGAACGGCGATCCGTCGCGCGTCCTTCTGGGTCAAGAGGTGAGAATCCGCCACGTCACGAGCCTAAGCCGCGCACGACCATTTGATCTCCCCGTTGACATATCGTTTGTCGATGCGTCGATGCCACTATCTGAGTCCGACGCGGAGCTCGACCACCGGATCGCCGTGCATCTCGATCGTCTCCTCGCCGACCGCGGCATGACCCCCACCGAGCTCGCTGAACGGGTCGGCGTCACGGTCGTCAATCTCTCGGTGCTCAAGAACCGAAGGGCTCACGCGGTGAGGTTTCGACGCTCTCGGCGATTTGCGAGGCCCTGGGATGCCAGCCGGGCGACGTACTCACGTTCGATCCGACCCCAAGCGGAGCACGCCGAACCCGCAACGGCTAGGTTGTGGATCCATGGCGACGAAGGGCCGGCTCAGCCTCAACCGGGCGCAGATCCTCGCGTTCCGGCGGCACGTCGGAGCGCTCGCCGAGCGGCTCCCACGGGGGCGGCGCTCGCTCCGGCGCGCGGCGTGGGCGGGCCTGCAGGACAGCATGCCCCGGGCGGCGCTCCTGTCGATCCATGCGCGCGTCGAGGGGACCGAGCCGACCACCTGGGAGGACCCATCGCTCGTTCAGCTCTGGGGACCGCGCCACCACGCCTACGTCGTCGCCGCCCGCGACCTGGCGGTCTTCTCGCTCGGGAGGTTGCCGGACGAAGTCGGCGCCCGGCAGAAGGCGGGGGACCTCGCCGCCCGCCTGGCGGCTCTCCTCGGCGAAGAAGGGATGACCTACGGCGAGGCCGGGAGTGCGCTCGGCGAAAACCCCAACATGCTCCGGTACGCCGCGCCGACCGGAACGGTCGTGCTTCGGTGGGACGGCGCGCGACAGCCGACCGTCTGGACCGTGCCCGCGCCCGAGGTCGATCCGCGCGATGCTCGCCTCGAGCTCGCGCGCCGGTACCTTCACATCTTCGGTCCCGCCACGCCGGAGGCCTTCGCTCAGTGGGCTGGGATCGGCCGGCGGCGAGGCATCGAGGCATTCGACGCGCTCGGCAGGTCCCTGACCGCGGTACGAACTCCCGTCGGCGACGCGTGGATCCTCGCGCGTGATGAACCGACGTTCCGCGCCGCCCCGGGGTCCGTCGCTCCCGCACGACTCCTCCCGAGCGGCGACGCCTACTTCCTCCTCCAGGGAGCTGATCGCGAGCTCCTGGTCTCCGACGCCGATCGTCGTGGCGAGCTCTGGACCCCACGGGTGTGGCCGGGCGGTGTCCTCGTCGAGGGCGAGCTCGTCGGCACGTGGCGACGTTCGCAGGGGACCGTGACGATCCGGACTTGGCGCCGTCTGTCGCGCGCGGCAAGCGATGCGGTCGAGTCGGAAGCGGAGTCCCTGCCGCTCCCAGGTATCGAAGGGCGGATCCTCGTCCGCTGGGAAGCTGGCGGCCCCTAGCGCCGTTGGGCGTCGGCGCATAGGGTTGCTGTTCGCAGGCGAGCAGTCATCTGAGCGTGGAGGGGGAGCGAATGTCCGTTCGATCGCGAACCGGCGCTCTGCTGGCGACCGTCTCGGCCGGGCTCATCATCGGCGTCGTCGAGGTGGTCATCGCCATCTCGTTCGCGGCTCTCGTCTTCGGCGGCTATCTGGAGCAGTTCCTGCCCGCCGGGATCGGCATCTATCTGTTCGCTGCCACGGTCGCGCTCGCGATCATCGCCTGGAGGGCGGGCAAACGAGGTGTGGTGGGAAGCGTCCAGGACGCAGCTGCCGCCGTCCTCACGATCGTCGCAGCGAGTGCGGCCCTGGACGCGCAGGGCAGCATCTATCGGGCCTTCTACACGGTCGTCGCGGCCACCATGGTCATCACACTCCTGACCGCGCTGACCTTCCTGCTGCTCGGAACGTTCCGGCTGGGCAACCTCGCGAGATTCATCCCATACCCGGTGGTGGGGGGCTTCCTCGCAGGGACCGGGTGGCTGCTCATGAAGGGTGGTCTCCGGGTGGCGTCGGGCGTCGATCTGGAGGTGGGGAAGATCGACGAGTACCTGGAATCCTTCCAGCTGGTCCGATGGCTCCCTGCCTTGGTGTTCGGCGTCCTGCTGGTGGTTGCGACCCGTCTCGTGAGGCGTCCCCTGGTGATCCCGGCGATGATGGGGCTCGGGCTCGCTCTGTTCGTGGTGGGGATGCTCGTCACGGGCTCCTCGATCCAAGAGGCGCGAGACGGTCTGTGGTTGCTGGGCCCGTTCGTTGGCTCATCGGAGCCGCTCTGGGAGCAGTGGACGATCCGCGCGCTCACCTTCGCGGACTGGTCGGCCGTGTTCGATCAGGCAGCAGGGATCGTGACCGTGGTGCTCGTCGCCGTGATGGCATGCCTGTTCAATGTGGGTGGTGTCGAGTTGCTCCTGCACACCGATCTCGATTCGAACAAGCAGCTCCGAACCGCGGGGTTGGTGAACGTGGCTTCAGGTGTCTTCGGCGGTCTCCCGGGATATCAGGCCCTCAGCCTGTCGGCGCTCGCACAGCAGATGGCCGTCGACGGACGAGCGGCCGGCTTGCTGGCTGCGCTCGTTCCGCTCGGCGTCATCGTGTTCGGGGCGACGCATCGTGGGGCTGATCCCGAAGATGATCGTCGCCGGCGTGCTGGTGTTCGTCGGTCTGTCGTTCCTGGTCGCGTGGATCGTCGATGTGCGGAAGTCGTTGCCCTTGGGCGAGTACCTCATCGTCCTGGCCATCGTGTTCACCATCGCCACCGAAGGGGATGCTTGGTCGGACTCGTCCTCGGGTTGGTCCTGTCGGTCGTGGTCTTCGCGGTGAACTACGGCCGGATCGACCTGGTGCATGAGATCGCGTTCGGGACGACGTATCGAAGCAACGTGGACCGCCCTCCTCGAGAACGCGAAGCCCTGCAGGGCCTCGTCGATCGAGTCCAGATCCTGCGCCTGAACGGCTTCGTCTTCTTCGGGACCGCGAGCGGACTGCTCGAAGGATCCGCAAGCGCGTGGAGGCCGGGCCGATCCGGTTCCTGATCATCGATCTCCGTCGGGCCACCGGTGTCGACGCGTCCGGGTGTGCAGGCCCTCCGAAAGGTCGTGCAACTCGCCGAGACCGGCGGATTCGAGCTGGTGTTCGTGGACGCGTCGGAACAGGTGCAGGGGCAGTTCCGCCGTGGCGGGGTGGTCGCCTCCGACGGGATCGTTCGCTTCGAGCCAGACCTCGATCGTGGCCTCCAGTGGTGTGAGGACCGGCTCCTCGAGGAAGCTCTCGAGGCCCAGGGACCGGTGGGGGATGGCGTCGCCGACCTGCCACCGCATCTGAGGGCCTATCTCGACCGCAGCATCGATCGCGAAGGGCACCGTGCTGATCCATCACGGGGATCCCCCCGATGCCATGTTCGTCCTGGAGTCGGGCCGGCTGCGGATCGAGCTGGTCACGCCCGAGGGGGCACGGATGCGCCTGAGCACGGTTCGACCGGGAGTGGTGGTCGGCGAGATCGCGATGTACACGGGCATGCCTCGAACGGCGGACGTGGTCGCCGAGACACAGTGCGTGGTGCTCGGGCTCAGCCGAGCTTCGCTCGAGCGACTGGAGACCGAGGAGCCCGAGACGGCAGCAGCCTTGCATCGGTGGCTGGCGACGACCCTCGCCGCGAGATTGATCGACTCGCAGCGGGCGCATTCGGCGCTGCTGGACTGACGAGGTTCGTCGGGTCCTGCATGTCATGTGCAACGTCATCGCTCGGTCACCTTGCCGACGGCGGTCGGCGCGCCGGGTGAGTCCGCCGGCCGCCGATGCGTACTCCGGCACGCCGACGCAGGTGAACAGCAGTGCGTCCAGCGGCTCGCCCAGCAGCGCGGGCACCTCGCTGTCGAGGAACGTCATCCCCGAGGCGCTCGCGCCCAGGGCGTAGGCGAGCAGGTGCAGCCTGCCCTCGACCAGACCGGCGGCGAGCTGCGCCTCGCGGTACTCCCGGTCGTCGAGTGCGCCGACGTCGGTCGCAGAGATCACGACGAATGCGGCGTCGCGAGCGAGTCCCTGCTCGAGGCACACCCGGTACAGCTCTTCTCGCATCGCCGCCGGGGCGCACCGGGGCCGAGAGTTCGGGCCAGCGGTAGACACCCGGCGTCGACGCCTCTCGACGTCGTGCACGACGACGAAGTGCGGAAGATCGACACCCGCGCAGCGGCGCGTCCAGCAGGTGCGCAGCAGGCGCTCCGGCACGCCGCGGGTGGGGTCCATCCGCCGCTGTGAACCGCGTGCGAGCACGACCGCCTCGACCGGATCCGTTGCCCGGACGGACACGTCGACCGGGAGGCCGCGATCCCACGGCGGTCCCAGCGACTCGAGCATCCCCGCTCGCTGCGCCGCCGTGACGAGCGGGAAGGCCAACGGGGCCGCGTCGACTTCGCCCGGAACGGCCGCACCGGTCGCCTCGATCGCAGGCGCGCCCTCGCCGAGCGCGACGACGGCGACGGGCCACTCGTGCAGCCATCCGCGCCGACGAGCGCGGCGACGGCGGCGTCCGGGAAACGGCTGTACAGCCGCGCGGCGATCCTCGCGGAATCGGCCACCGCGAGCATCTGGGCGAGCATGGTGCCGGCGTCCCAGTACACGTGCCGGTACCCCCGCTCGCGGTAGCGCCAGCCGGTGCGCCACGGGACGCCGGTGACGACCAGCGCGGGCGTCTCCGCCGGCGGGCGTCGGGCCCAACCTGCACGAGCGCATGGTCCTGCGGGTCGTACCAATGCACCCCCGCGGGCAGCGCCGTGCCATCGGGCACGGCGACGTACAGCTCGAGCGGGAAACGGCCGCCTGCGGATCCTGCGGCGCGGAACAGCCACGTCGCATACGGACGTTCCATCGTGCGCACCACGCCCGCGGACAGGTGCAGCAAGCGCGAAAGGTGCGGTAGGTCGGGTTCGGTCGGGTCCAGGTCGGCGGTGCCCGCTAGCACTGCGACGGCCGAGGCGGTCGTGGCCGGCAGGGTGCGGGGGAGCTGCACCCGGGGCAGGGACTTCGCGATACCGCTTGTAGAACCACGGGAAGCGATCGAGGTCGTTGACCTCGAGGTCCTGCACCACGCGTGGGTCTTCGATCGGGTCGTCCCACTCGCGTCCGGGCTCATACGAAGTGAGCCGGTGCAACGTCTGCGTCGCGCGTTCCAGGTCGCTCCCCTCCATCGGTCAGGGCCGAGATTGACCGACCCCCGTCGGTCGTGCATGACCGGTGGTAAAGTGTAGGTGCGCTACCCCAGCGGCGCGAGCAGGGACTTCTTCCCTTCGAACGCGAAGAGCAACAGGTCGACCATGCGGAAGGTAGTGTCGTCGGGGCCGAGGGTCGGGTGCCATGCGGGGTCGCGAACGATCGAGGTTTGCGAGCCCTCCATCGCCCGGTGGAACGTCTCGGCGACGATGCGGGCGCCGACGCCCTTCAGCTTGCCCTGGTTGAACTCGGCCTCGCGCAGGATGTAGAGCCACAGGGGGGTGTTCGTGAGCACGGCCTCTCGCTGCTGCGCCGTGAGCGCGTCCAGCATGGCTCCGTCGTTGCCCTCCCGGATCTGGGGCTTCGTGAGGCTGGTGAGCGTCACCCCCTTGCTCTTGAGGAAGGCGGCCATCTGCTGACCGGTGCCCAAGGACACCATCTTCGCCCTGGTCAGGTTCCGGAACGCGAGGTTGTCCTGGTCCGCGGCGAAACCGGGGAGCCCGCCGAGCGTTCCCGCGAGCTGGCTGTCGATCCGCATGGCCCTGTTGAACTTGTCCGCCGGCACGACGAGACCGGGCTTGCCCGCTTCGCCGAAGTCGTAGAGCCTCCGGAAGTCCGCGATCCAGTTGCTCGGGAGACGAGGGTTGTCTCCGAGCGTCCCGCTGCCTGCCGAGAACGCGAACAACAGGAACAGGTTGCCTCCGCCGTCGTCGAAGACCTTGTTCCAGTTGTATGCCTCCCTGATCATGGAGTGGCCGAGCCGGAACGCTGCCACCGAGAACTCGATCGGCATCGTGGGGACGTCGGTGGGGGTCACGCCGACCTCGAAGGCCTTGCGGCCGTTGCTGAAGACGTCGTTGACGACCCCCGGCGCACAGATCCGTGGCAGGTAGTCGGTGCGGAGCATCCACTGATAGTGACGCGTGACGATCTTGCGAGCCCGGCTGAAGTGCTCGGTGAGGGGCACGGACGATGGGATCGAGTCGACGACCCGGTTGTGGAAGCGGATGAAGGCGAGATGCGTCTGGGCGACCGCCAGGTTCTCGTCGTTCCGCGGGTCGGGGATCACGGCCTTCCGCTTCGCGGACGCGGTGCTCCCGCCTCCGCGAGGGAGGTCGAAGCCGTCCATCGCGGCGATGCGCGCCCGCCTTGACCGTCGCGCCCATCTTCAGATGGAGGCCGTCGTTCTCGTAGAACTTCTCGGATCCGGGATCGTCGGGGCCGGCTCCGTAGAGCGAGTCCAGGTCGAGGCTCGGCGATCGACCCTGCAAGAGCTGGGTCGGCGAGATGCTCTCGCCCAGCATCACGCTGGTCTTGTCGAAGGTGAGGTCGTGATCGGTGAACTGACCCAGGTAGGTGAACCCCGCGGGGATCTGCGAGGCGCCCCCACCACCGCCGACCATGGCGTTGCCAAGCTTCTTCCGGGCGGCTTCGCTGAGCTGTCTGCCGGTTCCCTTCGGTCCCATCCTGGAGAAGCGGAACGGTGCAACGAGGGCCTCGTCGGCGGCCGCCAACGTGGGCTCCCGTCCGCCGTCGCTCTCGCGCGAGCAATCCCTCACCCAGGACGAAGTAGCTCTCGGAACCATGTGCGTGCATCACGCCTGCCCTCCTATGAGGTGTTCCAGTCGAACGTGGGCACCGAGACGTCCTTGCGGGGTTCCTGCTTGGTCATAGCGCTCCTCAGAGCCCGGCCGGCTTTCAACGGGAGCACGAGAAGGAGCTCGAGCAGGTAGAAGGCGCCCAGACCGACCAAGACCAGGAGCGCGGGAGGAAGGACGAACGGGCAGGGCCACGATCGAGACGAGCAGCACCTGCGGGAGCGTCTCGGATCCACCCCTTCCTCCCGTCGGGCTTGGTCAACGCTGCCCAGCGCACGGCCGTCCACATGATCCATCGGCGGAGGAACGGAACGCCGAGCTCTCGCATGACCCGTCGGAACAGGCCATCGGCGTCGGCGCGGCTGATGGGCTCCGTTCGGATCGTTCACCCGGAAGCGCCACAGGTAGTCGTGCAGGATCGCCGCCCTGGTGTAGCGCCCGTACCGTGGGAGGAACCACACGAACGCTCTTGGCACGGAGGCGAAGTCGGTCGGCATGCCCGCGGGCACGACGAACTCATCCGTGGTCCCTCGGTAGGTCAGCGGTTCCACCACCTCCCAGTCTCGGTCCCCGACCTGTTTGACCAAGGGATTGGCGTCGCCGACGAACGGCAATGGGATCGCCTCCTTCAGGGCCGTCGCTGGTGGAAGGGTTGCACCCTCGGGAGCGGTCAGGCAGGTGTCTTCGACCGACGGTCGTTCGAGCTACAGAGCGCTGATGGGAGCCCACGTTGACGATGTTGACATCGATTAACAAGACTCGCTAACCTCTGTCAACCCTCGTCAATGTGAGCCGATGGATCCTCTGATCAATCCGTACACCCCGAACGCAGGAGCGAGTCCGCCGTTCCTGGTCGGCCGCGATGAGCAGCTCCTGCAGTTCGACATCTTGCTCGCCCGGCTGATCCGGGGGCGGCCGCAGCAGTCCCTGATGATCACGGGATTGCGAGGCGTCGGCAAGACGGTGCTCCTGGGTGCCTTCGAGCGATCGGCGCGTGCCAGCCGATGGGTGACCGCCGACACCGAGATCAGCGTCGGGGTCAACTTCGGGCCCCAGATCGCGTCGCTCGCTCGCAGGGCACTCCTCGAGATCGCACCGCGGGATCGATGGCGGGAGCTGGCGCGACGGGCAGCGAGGATCTTCTCCTCGTTCTCGCTCACGATGTCCACGGAAGGCTCCATCACGGCCAGCGTCGACGTCGAGCCATTCGAGGGATTCGCCGACTCCGGGGACTTCGGGGACGACCTCACCGACGTCTTCCTGGCGCTGGGGGAGGCGGCCCGCGAACATGAGACCGGCGTGGTCTTCCTCTTCGACGAGGTGCAGGCGCTCGAGCGCCACGAGCTGGAAGGCCTCATCCGGGCGCTGCACAAGACCGTGCAGCGAGAGCTTCCACTGACGGTGGTCGCGGCCGGACTGCCCAACGTGGCGCGATTGGTCGGTGAGGCGAAGTCCTATGCCGAACGACTCTTCCAGTTCCAGCGGATCGGGGCGCTCGCTCCGCAGGAGGCCGCCGACGCGCTCACGAAGCCTGCGGAGGAGCTCGGTGTGCGATTCGACCCCCGAGCGGTGGAGGCGGTCATCACGTACACCCAGGGCTACCCCTACTTCGTGCAGGAGTACGGAGCCGTCGTGTGGGATAGCGCCGAGGGATCCCCGGTCGGTGCCGTCGAGACGATCGAGGCGCAGGCGTTGGTCGAGGCTCGGCTCGACGAGAGCTTCTTCCGGGTGCGGGTCGAGCGAGCGAGCCCGACGGAGCTTCGGTATCTCCGCGCCATGGCCTCGCTCGGCGATGAGCCGCAACGAGCGATGGATGTCGCCGCGGCGCTGGGGCGAAGTTCGGGCCAGGTGGCCCCCATCAGGGCCCGCCTCATCGACAAGGGGCTGCTCTTCCAGCCCGGGCATGGGCTCGCCGCGTTCACGGTTCCACAGTTCGACCGGTTCCTGCGTCGCGCGTTCCACGAGTGAGCGGATCGTCGCGCACGTAGAGCGCGCTCGCGGGGTCGAAGAACTCACCGGCCGGTCGCGCGTGCGCGTGCCAGTGGTCCGGGATCCGCCGACGCTCCGGATCGATCCAATAGCCGTCCGTTCCCGTAGCGTTCGGTCGCGATCCGCTCCAGGTGCGAGAGCAGTGTGGCCTCGACCTCGGCCTCGGGCAGGCCGTGGGTTCGCCACACGATCATCGGGGTCCGGCACACCATGCACTCTGCCACCCAGCATTCCTCGTCGTCGTGGAACCACTCGGTGACCTGCTCCGCGTCGCAGAGCAGGCAGTCATCCGTTGACGAGCTGGAGCTCAACCCGATCTCCGATCTCGATGCCGCGAGCGCTGAACCATCCGGCGTCCATCTCCAGTGCGTGCGTGTAGGTGGCATCCGGCACGTAGACGGGACAGGGCTCGGCGGTGCACGGCTGCATCTCCAGGATATCCAGGACCCGACCGTCCTCTCCCCAGAACGCGATGGACAGCGGGATCAGCGTGTCCTTCATCCAGAACCCGCCCTCCTGCTCGCCGTCGAACACGAACACCATGCCTCGGTCTTCGCCAAGGGACCGCACCCCCATCAATCCCTGCTGGCGTTCCTCGTCGGAATCCGCGACCCCCAAGCCGTTCGTGCGCTCCTGCCCATCGGCGCCGGGGAAGGTCGCGTAGCCCACCAGGTTGCCCTTGCGGTTCGGCCGCGGGCGAGCCCGAGCACGCCGCCATCACGAGGGTCAGGCAGGCGGCAACGCGCAGGACGCGCTTCATCATCACCCATGGTCGCACGGCGCGGGGTTCCAACCGGGCGTTGCTATCATCGCCGGGCCGCCGGAGTAGCTCAGTCGGCAGAGCGCCTCCATGGTAAGGAGGAGGTCCGGGGTTCGATTCCCCGCTCCGGCTCCATATCGCTGCGGGTCAGGGGCCGATGTCGGCTCCGATGTTAGTGCCTCTCCCGATGCTCACCGGGGCAAAACGGGGGCAGACGAAGGAGGCGGTGGCTGTGGGATGGATCGAGACGAGGCCGAGCGGCACCTAGGGGGCGGCGTTCGGAGACCGGATCGACGAGCGACAGTAACTCCGAGCCCGTTCAAGCGGAAGCAGAGCGCGAGGGACGGGCCGAAGCAGGCCGAGGCCGATGCGCTGCGCGGGACGTTCGTCCCTCGGACCGCGTCGCGGGTCACGGTCACGGAGGTGTTCGAGGGCTGGCTCGGCGGGGCGCTCGACCTCGCTCCGGCGACACGAGCGAAGTACGAAGAGCGTCCGGGGCGCAAGCACGTCCTGCCCCACCTCGGGCGGATGAATCTCGGCGACCTCACGGCGCCGATAGTGCGCGGCTGGATCGGCGACGTGATCGACCGAGGTGTCGGCTGACCGACGCTCGTCGTAGCGCGTCAGGTGTTGGCCCGAACCTGCGCCCAGGCCGTCGCCGATGGGCCGGATGTCATCGAACCCGGTGGTCGGTGTCGAGCTTCCGACGGCCGGGACCAGGGCTGCCACGAGGCGCGGCCTGGCTCCACGGCCCAGGCGTCGCCTCGCCGGGCGAGCGCGTCCGGGTCGATGCGAGGCGGCGGAGGTCGGAGCCCGGGCCGCCGAGGATGCCGCGGCTGTCACGGGACGCGTTAGTTCGGCTCGGGCGCTCGACCTCGACGTGGCTCCACCGGCGTACCGTTCCGCGTCGTGGATGCCGATCCCGCCGACGCGCTCGCCGAGTTCGGCGCCAGATCACTGACCGAACGCGTAGTCCTTCTTGTTCACCTCCCAGGTGCGCAGGAGCGCGCTCAGGTTCGTTCCGGACGAGTTCCCGACCGAGATGCAGATGTTGCTGATCTTCTCGTTGGCGTGATCCTGCTTGATGGTGCCGAACGGCGAATCCGGACCGACTACCGGTGTCGTCGTCATACCGCCACGACCCCGCGGTCGCGACCCACGTGTGGAACGGCCCCTCCTCGACATCCGGGTCGGGCGACTGCGTGTTCGGCGAGAAGATCGCATCGTGCGTGTCGTTCACGAGGAAGATGCGCAGATACGGCACTCCCACGCCGCCCGTGTTGTTGGTCGCCGTGTACCGAGCCTCGAATGCGAGGTGCTTCACGTCGCTGAACGGCTGGCCGTTCATCGAGTTCGTGCAGATCGAACCGCCCGCCGCGCCACCATCCGCGTACGGGCCGAACTTCACGCCGTCGGGGGAGTTCTTGACGCTGGGATTACTCGCAGAGAATCCCTGCGTCGGGAGGCCGCCGGTGACACGGATCGCGAGGGCGGTCTGGACGTCACTCTTCAGGTCGCCCTTCTGGAGCGAGCCGTTCTTGATGTCCTTGCCCGTCAACGAGCCGTTCTTCACGTCTCCGCCGGTGATCAGCTTGGCCGCGACTGCGGTCGTCGCGCCGCAGACCAACAAGGTCACGACGACGGCTGCGACCGTGCGGCTGCGTCTAAGGCCGAGCCATCGCTGATTCGCGGTCGTACCATTGGTATCCACGGAACCTCCTTCCTCGGGTCGCGGTAGGTCCGCGACCGAAGGCCTCGAGCGCCACGGGCGGCGCTCATGGATTCTCGCCCGCGATCCAGTAGAGAGGTAAGGGTCACATGGCCCACGCCCACAAGGCCTACAGGTCGACAAAGCCTGAGAGTCCGCTGCTTCGAGGCCGAACACCAGCCGTGGGGGGCACCCGCCGCTTCGTAACCAGCTAGGTGGTCGCCCCGACCGGAGGTTCTCAACCATAGCCGGTCAAGGAGCGGCGAGGGTGGTCGGCGTGACCGTTGGGGCAGCGTAGGGGCAGGACACCGGGTAACGGGGGGTAACGGCGACGACTGCCGGGTAGTACTATCCTGCGCGTGACCTGCGGGAATGATGCTCTGCCGCAGGTCACGGGACTGAGCGGAACCTCCATGGTAAGGAGGAGGTCCGGGGTTCGATTCCCCGCTCCGGCTCCACAGGAAGGACCGGACCGTGGCCAAGGACATGAGCCTGGAGCGGCGATCGACGAGGCACCGCGCGGCTCCGGAGTCCTCTCATCCGAGGCGTTCGCGCTCGTGGACCCGCCAGGTCATCGCGATCGCCGGGCTGATCGTCTCGCCATCGTCGTCATCGCCGCCCTGTTCCTCCTCCCCTACCTGCGGGGCGACAGCGTCGTCCCGTTCGGCTTCGACACCGCCCACTACATCTGGCGGGCCAACGTGACGATCGCCGACGGGCTGGACGCCTTGCGCACGTTCGCGCCCGAGCTCAACGCCAACGCTGAGCGGCCGGCGTTCCCCGTCCTGGCGTCACTGATCGATGCCGCGGGTGGGCCGTCCCCGTACCTTCTGGCGTTCCTGACGCCCGCGGTGTTCGCGACGGCGGTGGGCCTGGCGGCGGGGTCGTTCGCGGTGGACGTCCTCGAAGAGCCGCCGTGGGCGTTCGCCGTGTTCGCGATCGTGGTGGGCGGCTCGCTCGCCGTGGTTCGCACCGCCGTGGGAAGCCTGGATGCGCTACTCGTGGAATCGGTCGTGCTCGCCGGCGGCGGCGGCGACGATCGTCGCCGCCACGAACCGGCGGGCCATGGCAGGGGCGATCGTGCTCCTCGCCGCGGCGGTGGTGATCCATTGGGTTCTGGCCGCGCTGTTCCTGGTCCTGCTCGGATGCTTGGCCATCGCGTTGGTCCCGAGGTCGCGCCGCCCCATCCGTGACGGGTCTTCTCTCGGCACGACCCCTTCTGCGCGGATCGGCTCGGTGGTCGTCGCGTCGGTCGTGACCGGCCTGGTCGCCCTCCTCGCGGCCACGCCGACCTTCGACCTCGACGCGCCACGCGTGACCGTGGAGAAGGTCACGGGCAAGGTGGCAGGCGGGTTCCTGCGCTGCGGCTGTGGATCACGGGCCCCGCTGCGGTGCTGGGCGCATGGGCCCTGTGGTTCCCGCGAATCCCGACCAGACGCTGGGCCACGTTCCTGCTGGTGGGTTGGTCGTTGACCCTCGCGCTGGCGATCGTCGCTCATTCGGTGCTCGGGGCCACATGGCTGCCGGCGTACCGCGTCGGGGAGTTCGCGCTCGCGATCCCGCTGTTGGGCGCGTCCGCGGTCGTCGCGCTGGGGGCCATGGAGCTTCCGGCAGGGGGTGGCCGTGAGCATCGCCGGGCGCTGTCGCGATCGCTCACGATCCTGACGATCTCGTGGCAGGCGGGGGAGCGGTCGTGGGCGGCGTCACGATCCCTGTTGGAACCTCAGGCCCAGGCGCGAAGTGATCGCGGCCGCCGACTACCTGCACGCGGCGCGACCCTCGGGCCCCATCATCTTCGTGGCGAGCAAGAAGGGGTTCACGGCCTCGGATCGTGCCGTGCGCGCATCGCTTCCCGGGGACCTCATCTCATCGGTGCACACGTTCCTCGGTGACAGTGCGGACCTGCTGGCCGGCGAACCCATCAACGGGTTCCCGAACGAGGACGCCGAGCTGTCGTGGCAGATGATCGCGCCGCTCGTCGATCAGGACTTCACGGCCATCTGGCTCGAGTCCCTCAATCCGCGTTCGTCCCCACCCGAGGGTTCTCTGTCCGGTGCGCCGGGAGTGTGGGTGGTGCGAGGCGCGCCGCCGCCGGCACTGGCGACCTTGGCACCGCTGGACGTCCCCGACCGCCGGGGAGTTGATCTGGGGGAGCTGCCTGACGCTCGGGCTGCTGATGATCGTGGGCCTGGGGTGGGCCACCGCACTGGTGGACGTGTCATGGCTGGCGCGTGTCGGTCTCTCCGCCGCGTTCGGCATCGCCGTCCTGACCCTGGGCGGGGTGGTGTTCGCGGCCGTGGGCTGGCCGCTCACCGGCGGTCGGGGGACGTGCGCTCATCGCGGTGTTGGCTGTGGGCCGGGTGGCTGCTGGCAGGCGTCGTGCTCCGGCGAGACCGTCACGAGAACGCGTCAGACGACGTGTGATAAGCAGGGCCCCAGGTGTTGGACCCGCCGGGTCCGACGATGAGCGGGTCTAGGAGGCCGTCGATGAGCGATGAGTTCGATGTGGTGGTCATCGGGGCCGGCCCTCCCGGCGAGAACGCCGCCGGGCGATGCGTGGACGCCGGGCTCAGCGTTGCGATCGTGGAAGAGCGGCTCGTGGGCGGCGAATGCTCGTTCTGGGGGTGCATCCCCAGCAAGACCCTGATCCGTCCGGGTGACGTGCTGGCCGCCGCGCGACGGGTGCCCGGCGCCGCCGAGGCGGTGACCGGGGATGTCGACGTCGCCGCGGCGCTCGCCCAGCGCGACTACATGACCAACTCATGGAGCGACAGCACGCAGACCCCGTGGCTCGACGACAAGGGCATCGAGCTGGTCCGTGGTCACGGACGCCTGGCCGGAGAACGGTCCGTCGAGGTCGAGACCGCCGAGGGCATGCGGACCCTGGCGGCGAACACGGCGGTCGTGTTGGCGAACGGAACGTCGCCCTTCATGCCGCCGATCGAGGGGCTGGCCGATGTCGGCGCGTGGGACAACCGCGCCGCCACGGAGGTCAAGGAGATCCCCGCCCGGTTCGTCGTGCTGGGCGGGGGTCCGATCGGCGCCGAGCTCGCTCAGGCCTTCCGACGGCTCGGCTCGGACGAGGTCACGATCGTCGAGGGCGGGCCGCGGCTGCTGGCCCGGGAAGAGCCCTTCGCGGGCGAGGACGTGCGCCGGTCGTTCGAGTCCGAGGGCATCACCGTCATCACCGGGGCAACGGCCACGAATGCGGCCCGGAACGACGACGGGCCCGATCACCCTCACGCTCGACGACGATCGCGAGGTCGTCGGGGATGAGCTCTTGGTCGCGGTGGGACGGCGCGCCGAACACCGGCGATGCCGGGCTTGACACGATCGGGCTCGACCCGGGCGCCAGGATCGAGGTCGACGATCGGCTGCGTGTTCGTGGAGTGGACGGTCAGTGGCTCTTCGCGGTGGGCGACGTCAACGGCCTGGCCTTGCTCACCCACATGGGCAAGTACCAAGGGCGGCTCGTGGGTGATGTGATCGCAGGCAAGGACGTCCACGACCTCGCCGATCATCGCGCCGTCTCGCGGGTCACGTTCACCGATCCGCAGGTGGCTGCCGTGGGGCACACCGAGGAGACCGCGCGGGCCGCAGGCATCGATGTGCAGGTCCTCCGGGTCGGGACCGGTGAGGTCGCGGGCGCCTACACCGCGCGGCAACGACATCGCCGGGAACAGTCAGCTGGTCCTCGACCGGAGATCGCAGCTGGTCGTCGGCGCCACGTTCACGGGCCCCGACGTCCAGGAGATGCTGCACGCGGCCACGATCGCCGTGGTGGGCGAGGTCACGCTCGACCAGCTCTGGCATGCGGTGCCCGCCTTCCCCACGGTCAGCGAGGTGTGGCTCCGTCTGCTCGAATCCGCGGGTCTGTGAACCGGGGAGCCGGCATCGGACGAGCCGGTCGGCGCGTGCCGACGCCGGGTCGCCCAGGGTAAACTCGTCGGCTGAACACGGCGGCGTAGCTCAGAGGTAGAGCAAGCGGCTCATAATCGCTGTGTCGGTGGTTCGAGTCCACCCGCCGCTACCACCCCGCACCGTTGGCACACACCGTCGAAGATCGCACGACCGGAAGGGATGCACGCGCGATGGCCAAGCAGAAGTTCGAACGGAACAAGCCCCACGTCAACATCGGGACGATCGGGCACATCGACCATGGCAAGACCACCCTGACGGCGGCCATCACGAAGCGTCAGGCAGACAAGGGCATGGCCGACTTCACTCCGTTCGATCAGATCGACAAGGCCCCGGAAGAGCGCGAGCGCGGCATCACGATCGCCATCGCGCACGTGGAGTACCAGACCGACACCCGCCACTACGCCCACGTCGACTGCCCCGGCCATGCCGACTACGTCAAGAACATGATCACCGGCGCGGCCCAGATGGATGGCGCCATCCTGGTCGTCTCGGCTGCCGACGGCCCCATGCCGCAGACCCGCGAGCACGTGCTGCTCGCTCGCCAGGTCGGGGTGCCCTACGTCGTGGTCTTCCTGAACAAGGCCGACATGGTCGATGACCCCGAGCTGCTCGACCTGGTCGAGCTCGAGGTGCGCGAGCTGCTCAGTAGCTACGAGTTCCCTGGAGACGACGTGCCGGTGATCGTGGGCAGCGCCCTGAAGTCGCTCGAAGGCGACGAAGATGGGGCTAGCAAGATCGACGAGCTGCTCACCGCCGTCGACACCTACATCCCGGAACCCACCCGCGACACCGACAAGCCGTTCCTCATGCCGATCGAGGACGTCTTCTCGATCACGGGACGCGGCACCGTGGTCACGGGCCGCGTCGAGCGAGGCACGCTGGCCAAGATGAGCGAGATCGAGATCGTGGGCATCAAGGACACGCGCAAGACCACCGCCACCGACCTCGAGATGTTCCGCAAGCTCCTCGACGAGGTGCAGGCGGGCGACAACGTGGGCATCCTGCTTCGAGGCATCGACAAGGAGGAGGTCGAACGGGGGCAGGTGCTGGCGCACCCGGGTTCGATCACGCCGCACACCGACTTCGAGGCGCAGGTCTACATCCTGTCCAAGGACGAGGGGGGCGCCACACGCCGTTCTTCAACGGATACCGTCCCCAGTTCTACTTCCGCACCACCGACGTCACCGGCACGGCGAACCTGCCGTCCGGCGTCGAGATGGTCATGCCCGGCGACAACGTGGAGATGACCGTGCAGATGATCGCTCCGATCGCCATGGAAGAGGGCCTGCGGTTCGCGATCCGCGAGGGCGGCCGCACCGTCGGCGCAGGCCGTGTCACGAAGATCGTCAAGTAGCTTGACCATTCGATCCAGCCGGGAACCCAGCTGAGGGTACGAGTAAGGACACGACACCATGGCGAAGGCAGACAATCGACCGAAGATCACGCTCGCGTGCACCGACTGCAAGCGGCGCAACTACAACACGGTCAAGAACAAGGTCAACGATCGTGATCGCATCGAGCTCAAGAAGTACTGCCGGTGGTGCCGGGCCCACACCCTGCACCGCGAAACCCGCTAGCCGGGTTCGTCCTCGGCGGGCTTCATCGGCGTCGTCCACCTCGATCAGGCCCACCAGATCGGTTTCGGGCGCCACCTCGACGGTCCGCACCTTGCCGTAGCGGATCGCCGCCACGATGGCATCCAGCTTGGAGTGCACCCCCAGCTTGGTCAGCACGTTCTGCGTGTGGGTGCGCAGCGTGTGCTTGCTCATGCCGAGGTCGCGAGCGATCTTCTCCGGGGGATCCCCGTCGGCCATGCGCTGCAGGATCTCGGTCTCGCGAGGGGTCAGCCGTTCGATCCGATGCGCCAAGTTGCCGTCCATCGCCCGGCGCCGGCGGAGCTTGCGCAGCGACTCCTCCACCTCGACGCTGGTGTGCAGCGGCTCTCCGCGGTAGGCGCGACGGATCGCGTCGGCGAGGCCCACGACGGCTTCGGTCTTGCGCAGGTACCCGCGCGCGCCCGCCTGGATCGCCCGCGCCAGCGAGACCTCGTCGTTCTGGCCGGACAGGATGATCACGGCGGTGCCGGTCGCTTCGTCGTGGATCCGCCTGGTGGCCTCGATGCCATCGAGCCCGGGCATCTGCAGGTCCATCAGGACCACGTCGGGCTGGGACTTGGAGGCGCTCTCGACGGCCGACTCGCCGTCGGTGACGACCTCGATGACACGGAGGTCGCCTTCCTTGTCCAATGCCACCTCGAGCGCTTCTCCGAACGAACGGTGATCGTCGGCGATGACGACGGTGATGGGCTCCTCCGTGTGCACTCCCTGGCGTTGTGTCGGCATATCGAGCGGCATCGTATGGCCTGACCTGCGGTGTTTCACGCACCTTCGCACAAGTTCACGATCGGCGCCCAGCCCCGCTGGAGCGCGCTCTCTGAGCGTTGTCACGTGAGGCCGCACGGCTACGGTGCGCCTCGTGAATCCGGCCGCGGAAGGAACCACCTATCCCGAGGTGGCCTTCGAAGTGACCGCCGAGCGCGTCCGGGCGTTCGCAGACGTGTTCGGCGGCGGGCCCGGCGTCCCGCCGACGTTCCCGACGGCGGTGGAGTTCGCCGTCTTCCCCCGCATCGTGGCCGACCCCGGGTTGGAGCTGGACTTCAGCCGCGTGGTGCACGGAGGTCAGGAGTATCGGTTCGCGAGGCCGCTGCGCGTGGGCGAGACGCTCACGGTGCGCGCGCGGCTGGACTCGGTGAAGATCCGCTCGGGCAACGGGTTCCTGACGATCGCGCTCGATCTGGTCGACGACGGCGGCGAGCGTGGTGTCCTCGTGCCGCTCCACCATGATCGAGCGAGCGCCCATCGTGACGCGACGCTCGTTCGACGACGTGGCGGTGGGCGACCCACTGCCCGAGCTGCGCCGCGTCGTCACCGCTGCCGACGTCAAGGCGTACGCGGATGCGTCGGGTGATCAGAATCCGCTCCACCAGGACGATGACGTCGCCCGATCGGTCGGGTTCGACGGGATCATCGCCCACGGCATGTTCACGATGGGCCACATGGCGCTATGCATCGTGGACTGGGCCGGTGGCGATCCGGCGTCCGTCACCAGGATCACCGCCGGGTTCCGCGCTCCGGTCCTGATGGGAGAGGAGATCGTGGCCGGCGGCAGCGTGCGTTCGCTCGATCCACACTCGCGGACCGCCGTGGTGGAGGCGTGGGTCAGCGTGTCGCGCGACGGGGACACCGAATTCCCGATCAAGCGGGGCGAAGCGGCGGTCCAGCTGGCATGAGCGCGGTCTCAGGCGGAGCGTCGGACGGACGACATCGCCTGGATCGCGTCGCCCATGCGATCGATCACGACCTGGATGTCGTTGCCGTAGCCCTCGTCGACCCGTACGGACAGCCGGTCGATCTTGTCGCCCAGGATCTCGGCGACCTTGACCATGGACTCGGTCGTCGATTGGGTCTCCTGGTGCAGCTGATCGCTCACCGACTGGAACCGGCGCTCCACGGTGCTCTGGACGTCGTCGGCCAGCCCGGCCTGGAGCTCCTTGATCGCGCGCACGGTCTGGCGCAAGAGTTCCGGGTCCACCGCCTCGGCGGCCGATGTCGCGTGCTGGTCGCCTGGAACGCTTGCGCGAGCGACTGGTTGTCGGCGCGGATCAGGCGGGCGACCGCCGTGATGCGATCGTCGATGTGGTCACGCATGCGATCCCTCGATCGCGACCTCGGCCGCTTCGGAGGCGCGGCTCGCCACCTGATCGGCGGCCAGCTCCAGCTTCTCGTCGATGCGCTCGGCGAACGCCGCCATGCGCCAGTCGACGGTTTCGCGCAGCGCTTCCACCTGGTCCTCGGCCTCGCTCGTTGATGACCCCGCGGAGTGCCTCGGAATCCGACCTGATCAGCTGGGCCAGTCCCATGATCCGGGCCTCGACCAGACGCTCCAAGGCCGCACGAACCTGGTCCTGGTCGCGCCCATGCAGGCCGACCTTCTCGGCGAGCAGCTCGAGCTGCTCGGCGACGGGCCGATCTGGCTCGTCACCATGTCGCCGACATGCTCGGAGATCGTGATGTCCTGCACCGTGAACGCTTCGGCTTGCACCTCCATGTGCCGGGCCAGGATCGCCATGGCCTCGGCACCGGTCTGCACGTACTCCTGCATGGCCTCGACCAGCGACGCGGTCTCCGTGGCGATCAGCTCCCCGTGCGCCTTGACCTGCCCCATGACCTCGTCGGTGAGGGTCGAGTCCCGTTCGTCGAAGTGCGCGAACGCAGCAGCGATGTGGTGCTCGACCTGTTCGAGCTGCGTCCGCACGATCTCCACACCCTGCAGCGTGGGCGATCCGCGATGGAGCGGATCGCTTGCAGGGATTCCTGCATGGCCTCCCGCGATGCCCGGCCGGTGGTGGCGAGTTCGGTGAGCGAATCCTCCAGCCGGCCCGTCCGCAGCGCCAGCGCCTGGAATCGCTCATCGCTGGATGCCAACAGGCTCCGGATCGTTTGGTCGCGCGACAGGAGCGAGACGATTCGTTCCTGCTCCGGACGACGCGTCGGTGCCCGAGGCACGCCAGACTTCGCCCGCCACTTCGCGCATCAGTCCGGTGGCTTGATCCTGGATCGCCGAGAGGCCGTCGGTGAGGCGCTCGTTCACGACACGCTCGATCGACGAGGCGATGCGTTCCTCGTCAGGGCTCATGCGTGAGCTCATGCGGGTGTCGACGTGATCGGTTCGCCGCCAGGGTCGCCGAGGACGCTCCCTGGGGCGGGAGTTCGGTGGGGCCATGCTCTTCCATGACGTCGCTCGCGATCCGGGGCCGCCGCGGGGTGCGTCGCCAGGAGCATAGGGCACGACCTGGACAGACTCACGTATCTGCCCGCGCGAAAATGAGGGCCGCCGGAAGCGGGTCCTCGGCACGCTCCGGCATTGACCAGCGGTCTTTGCCGGGTTTTCGCCGGGGACCCTATACTGGTCCCTCCGCAAGATGCCTCCGTGCTTCATACTGGGGTGAAGCGGATCGGCGGAGGCGCGTAGCTCAACTTGGTAGAGCACCGGTCTCCAAAACCGGCGGTTGGGGGTTCAAGTCCCTCCGCGCCTGCAAGGGAGCACCATGAACCGACAGATGAAGCGGATGCAGGAGCGCGCCGAGCGCCAGCAGAAGCGCTCGGGCGGCGACCGTCCGTCCGCACCGGCCGCCGCCGCAGCCGCCGCGCCCAGGTGCAGCAGGAGAAGGGCAAGCGCAAGCGAACCGGCGCCCGCCAGTTCCTGAAGGAGGTTCGCCAGGAGCTCAAGAAGGTCGACTGGCCCAACCGCCGCGAGCTGATCTCCTACACCGTCGTGGTGCTGGCGACCCTGATCGTGACCACCGCGTTCGTCTTCGTGCTCGACTACCTGTTCTCGAGGGCGATCTTCAACCTGTTCTAGGTCCCTCGCCGATCCACGACCCGAAGGAATAACGCCACTGAACCGGACCAGCGACCGCTGAGTCCGAGTACCTCGAGATGGAAGCGATGCAGGGCGACGGCGAGCTCCCGATCGACACGGGCGCCGAGCCGCTCGCCGAGCCTGAGCCCGACCCCCGGAGCCCGAGCCTGCCCCCGAGCCTGAGCCCGCCCCGGAACCCGAGCCCGCCCCCGAGCCTGAGCCGACCCCCGAACCTGAGCCGGATGGAGGTCGCCGCGGATGAGCCCGCCAGCGACGACCCGTTCCAGGGTCCCGGCGACTGGTACGTGGTGCACACCTACGCGGGCTACGAGAACAAGGTCAAGACCAACCTCGAGTCGCGCATCCACACGATGCAGATGGAGGGCAAGATCTTCAACGTCCACATCCCCATGGAAGACGTCATGGAGATCAAGGGCGGCAAGAAGCAGGTCGTCCAGAAGAAGGTCTTCCCCGGCTACCTGCTGGTGAAGATGCTCTACGACAACGACTCGTGGTACGTCGTGCGGAACACGCCCGGGCGTCACCGGGTTCGTGTCGGCCGGCACCGGCTCCAAGCCCACGCCGCTGAGCCGGCGCGAGGTCGAGAAGATCCTGGTCGTCAAGAAGGAAGAGGCCAAGCCGCAGATCCGCCTGGGGTTCGAGGTGGACGACGTGGTGCGGATCATCTCGGGGCCGTTCGCCGACTTCAACGGCACGATCAGCGAGATCAACGCCGAACAGGCCAAGCTGAAGGTGCTCGTCAACATCTTCGACCGCGAGACGCCGGTCGAGCTGGGCTTCGACCAGGTCTCGAAGGTCTAGCCCCGAAGGAGCAGTGGGGCTCAAGCAGCGAGGCGCCAGCCGAGCGTAGCCCCGAAGGAGAGCGAGACAGCGGGAGGCTCACCAGAGCCGTTCGAACCGCAGGAGGTGAGTGCACATGCCACCCAAGAACAAGAAGGTGCTGGCGAACGTCAAGCTGCAGATCCAGGCCGGCCAGGCCACTCCCGCGCCGCCGGTGGGGACCGCGCTGGGGCAGCACGGCGTGAACATCATGGATTTCTGCAAGCAGTACAACGAGGCCACCCAACAGCAGGCCGGCCAGGTCATCCCGGTCGAGCTCACGATCTACGAGGACCGCTCGTTCTCGTTCATCACGAAGCAGCCGCCGGCCGCTGAGCTCATCAAGCAGGCCGCGGGCATCGAGACCGGTTCGGACATGCCCAACCGCAACAAGGTGGCCACCCTCTCGCAAGCGCAGCTTCGCGAGATCGCCGAGGCGAAGATGGCCGACCTCAACGCCAACGACATCGATAACGCCATGCGGATCATCGCGGGCACCGCCCGAAGCATGGGCGTCGACGTGATCGGGGGCCGGCATGAGCGAGCACGGCAAGCGCTATCGGGAGGCGGCCGGCACGTTCGACGCCGAGCAGGAGTATCAGCCGGCGCAAGGCCTTCAAGATCTTGAAGTCCCTGCCCGACGCCAAGTTCGACGAGACCGTCGAGGTCGCGTTCCGGCTGGGCGTCGATACCCGCAAGGCCGATCAGACGTCTGCGTGGCACGGTCTCGTTGCCCAACGGCACCGGTCAGACCGTTCGCGTCGGGGTGTTCGCCACCGGCGAGAAGGCTCGAGAGGCGACCGAAGCCGGAGCCGACGTCGTGGGCGGCGAGGAACTCGTCGAGATCGTCATGAAGGGCGAGATCGACTTCGATGCGGCCGTCGCGACACCCGACATGATGGCCGCGGTCGGGAAGGCCGGCACGGGTCCTGGGGCCACGCGGGCTGATGCCCAACCCCAAGACCGGCACGGTGACCATGGACATCGCCAAGGCGGTCGCCGACATCAAGGGCGGCAAGGTCGAGTACCGGGCGGACCGGACCGGCAACGTCCACATGGTGATCGGCAAGAAGTCGTTCGCGGAGCAGGAGCTGCTCGAGAACTACCTCACCGCCGTCGAGGAGATCCTGAAGGCCAAGCCGTCATCGGCCAAGGGCCGCTACATCAAGACCTTGGTGGTCTCGTCGACCATGGGCCCGGGGGTGCGGATCGACCCCACCCACCCCAGGGACATCGAGATCGCGGCATCCGCCTCCGGCTGATCCCATGTCTGCCGTTCGTTGAGTGCGCGATCCGCTCACTCACGAACCGCCACCGGCCTGACTCGTCGCGCACCGCTGGCCCTGGTCGGTGCCGCGGTCGTGTTCGGGTTGGTGGTGCTGTGGCCTGAGCAACGTGATGTCTGGTACCTGAACGACGCGTCGATCCATCGATCAATGGTCCGGTGGGCCGGCGGATCGGATCCGCGACGGCCACATGCCGTTCGATGGCTGGTACCCATACCTGTCGCTGGGTGCGAGCCGCTTCCACCACTATCAGTCGCTTGCCCCACATCGTGACGGGCGCGATCTCGCTCGCGGGCGGCGACGTGACGTTCCGGTGGTCGCTCTATCTCCTGCTGGCGTGCTGGCCGGTCTCGGTCTACGCGGGCGGACGGCTCCTGGGACTGGGACGGTGGCCCGCCGCGGCTGCCGCCGCGGTCTCGCCCCTGCTGTCGAGCGAGCCGGGGCTCGGGTATGAGTGGGGGAGCTACGTCTGGCGAGGGTCCGGGACCTGGGCGCAGCTCTGGGGCATGTGGGCGTTGCCGTTCGCCTGGGGTCTTGGCTGGCGCGCCGTGAGCACCGGGAAGTCACTGTGGCTGGCGGCGTTGGTGCTCGCGCTCACGATCTGCTTCCACCTGCTCACGGGGTACTTGGCGCTGTGCTGCATCCCGGTGTTCGTACTCGTCGCGCCGCGCCAGCTGTTGCCCAGACTCGGGCGCGCAGCGCATCGTGGTGGGCGGCGGACTGCTGGCCAGCTCGTGGATGCTCGTGCCGTTGATCGCCGACGCCGGCTGGACCGTGAACGACGAGTTCAGCCGAGGCACCATCTACTACGACTCGTTCGGAGCCGGCAGATCCTGACGTGGCTGGGGACCGGCGGCATCTTCGACGGGGGCGCCTGCCGGTCGATCACGGCGCTCGTCGTGCGTCGGGTTGGCGTTCGCGATCGTGCAGGCGCGGCGACGTGAGCCGGCGCGGGTGCTGATCGGTCTCGCGCTCGTCTCGCTCCTGTTGTTCTTCGGCAGGCCCACGCTGGGCCCGGTCATCGATCTGCTCCCCGGCGGCCCGGACCTGTTCCTGCGCAGGTTCATCAGCGGTGTCCACCTGGCCGGGATCTACCTCGCGGGCTCGGGTATGACCCTCCTGGCCGTCCTCGCGTCTCGGTTGGTACGGCGCTGGACGCCATCGCGCCGGCGTCCCCGGCGATCGCCGTGCGCCGTGGTCGCGGTCTGGCCGTGTTCCTGTTGGCGCCCGCCGTGATCGAACGGTTCCGGTACGAACGGCAGGGCGCGCGCTGGATCGATGAGCAGGCCGCGTTCGAAGGCGACGGACGGCGTCGGATTCGAGGCGCTCGTCGAGCGCGCATGACGGCGGGGAAACCGGGACGGATCTTCACGGAGATGCGAGGACCCGCCGCATCGAGATACCGCATCGGCCAGGTGCCGTCGTTCGCGGCGCTCCTCAACCTGCAGGTCGACGCCATCGGGTTCACACGACCCACGTGGTCGATGGCATCCCCCGCCGAGTACCGGTTCGATGTCACGTCGGCTCGATCACCGCCGAGCTGTTCGGGGTCCGGTACGTGATACGGCCGCAGACCAACCCGCTCCCCGACGCCCAACCGGTGGCTCGGGCTGGCCGGCACGTGCTGTACGAGATGGCCGATGTGCGATACCTGGAGGTGGTCGACACGATCGCGCCGGTGGCTGCCGATCGCCGGAACCTGGGTCAGCAGACCGCTTCGATCCTCGACTCCGGTCTGTTCGCTCGGCGGTACCTGCCCACCTCGCGTTCGGCTCCGCGGCGGCAGCCGAGCCGACCCTGGGTGCTGACGAACTGCCGGGGCGGGCCGGTGACGTGCTCAGCGCAGCCGCCGAGCCCCAGGCCGGAACGTTCGCCGGCACCGTCGATCTCTCGCGCGACGCGGCGGTCCTGTTCAAGGTCTCGTTCGACCCACGGTTCTCGGCGACGGTCGACGGCGTCGAGGTGCCGACCGAGATGCTGGCTCCCGCATTCGTGGGTGTCCGCGTGCCGGAGGGCCGTCATGAGGTCGCCTTGTCCTACGAGCCGTTCCCCTTCACGGGCCCGCTGCATCGCCCTGGGGATCCTGGCGATCGTCGGGCTGTGGTTCATGGGGTCTCGAGGTCGTCGACGGGCTCGAACCGGAGCCTCGCACCGGACGGCGACCTCGACCGTCGCGGCGCTCGTCGTCGTCGGCGCTCGCGGGTGGGGCGTCGTCGTGCGGAGAGGCCATCGACCCCGATCTGGCGCTTCGGGAAGGGATCGCCTTGGAGCAGGCCGGCGACGCACGCGGTCGCATCGGAGCAGTACCGGGCCGTGCTGGACGCCCGTCCAGGGGACGAGGAGGCCAACTACCGGCTGGGTGCGATCGAGCATGCCGCAGGCCGGGTCGCCTCGGCTGAACGCTATTGCGGGCGGCCCTCGATGCCGACCCCGGCTCCGTCCCGGCCTTGTCCGACCTGGCGATGCTCCGAGCACGGTCTGGGGGCGACGCAGGAGGCGATCGACCTCCTCGAACGCGTGGTGACGGCCGCGCCCGACGATGCTCGGGCTCACCTGCAGCCTGGGCCTGCTCTACCGCGATGCGAACGAGATGGATCTCGCGGTCAGCCATCTGGAGACCGCGGTGGGCCTTGACCCCCGGCTGGGGGTGGCCGCGCCGATCCCCCCGATGACGCTGCGCCCCGCGCGACGCCGTAGCCGACCCGGCTGCTATCCTTCCCGGGCCGCAGACAGCAGGGGCGAGTGCGCACAATCCCCACCCGGGGTACCTGCCGAGGCTGAGAAACGAAGACGCTTCGCGCTCCACGAGACGCGTCTCCGCTGTCTGCGGGGACGCGTTCATTTCTGTCAGGAGGCGCGATGGCCGAAGTCCCAGTCCAGCACGAGAGCCCAAACCGGAGAAGGTCGAGCGGGTCGCCGAGCTGAAGCGGCGGATCGAAGCGTCCGACGCCCTGCTGCTCACCGAGTACCGGGGCCTCACCGTGTCGGAGATCACCGAGCTCCGCCGCTCCCTCGCCGAGGGTGGCACCAGCTTCGCGGTGGTCAAGAACACGCTGATGCGCCGGGCAGCCAACGATGCCGGTCTGGCGGAGATCACGACCTGCTCGATGGCCCGTCAGCGGTGGCGTTCGTCGACGGTGACCCCGTCGCGGCGGCCAAGTCCGTGGTCGAGTCAGCGCGAAGAAGTTCCCCACGCTGGTCCTCAAGGGCGGGTTCATGGACGGCAAGATGCTGTCCGCCGATGAGGCGAAGGCGCTGGCCTCGCTGGAATCGCGCGAGGCGATGCTGTCCAAGATCGCCGGCCTGATGAAGTCGGAGATGTCGAAGGCGGCGGCGCTGTTCGTGGGCGCCCAGTCCAAGTTCCTCTCGGTCCTGGACGCCTACAAGGCCAGCTTGCCCGCGGCGGAGACCGCCGAGCCGGCCGCCACGCAACCACAGGATCCGGTGGAGGCCGCAGAACCAGGAGCGGAACCAGAAGCCGAAGCAGAACCGGAACCGGAACCGAAGGGGCCACGGAACAAGCAGCCCCAGAACCGAGATCAGCCAGAAGGAGAGGCGTAAGCCATGGCGAAGATGAGCACCGACGACCTGCTCGACCAGTTCAAGGAGATGACGCTCCTGGAGCTGTCCGAGTTCATCAAGCAGTTCGAGGAGACCTTCGACGTCACGGCCGCCGCGGCCGCGCCCGTCATGATGGCGCCTCCGGGCGGAGGCGGTGAGGCAGCCGGCGCCGAGGAGCAGGATGAGTTCGACGTGATCTTGACTGGCGCCGGTGACAAGAAGATCCAGGTCATCAAGGAGGTGCGAGCGCTCACCAGCCTCGGCCTGAAAGAGGCCAAGGACCTCGTGGACGGCGCTCCCAAGCCCGTGCTGGAGAAGGTCACCAAGGAGGCCGCCGACAAGGCCAAGGAGCAGCTCGAAGGCGCCGGGGCGTCCGTCGAGGTCAAGTAGCGCCGCCCTCCAGGATGTCGTGCACGAGCAACGGGCGGGGCCTGTTACCCCGCCCGTTCGCGGTCGTCGGCCGGATCGCACAGGCTCTCGTAGGCAGAACGCCCCTCTCTCGTGCGCAACCCCTGTGCTACGGTTCGTCGCGGAGGGAGCTTCGGTACCGAACGAAGACGAACAGGGGGTTGCTCGTGTACTACCAGGACGACGGCAAGCATTTCGGCAACCGGTTGCGAGAAGCGCGTCTGGGAGCCGGCCTCAGTCAATCCGAGCTCGAAGAGCTGTCGGGCATCCCCAAGGCCCGGCTGTCGCGCTACGAGAACGGCCACGTCGAGCCCTCGATCCAGACGCTCGCTCGTCTGGCGCGTGCGCTCAACGTTTCCGAAGCCTCCCTGTTGGGCGACCAGCGCGCGGTCATGGAGGACTTCTTCAACGTCTTGCATGATCGCGGCGTGACGATCTCGTCCAAGGAGCAGGGCACGCGGCTGGCCCAAGCCGTCGCCGACATGGTCCAGGCGCTGGGTGGCATCGAATCTGTCGCCGGGCCCGCCGAAGGCGCGCCGCGATCGTCCGAGGCGACTCCTGAGCGCTTCAGCTGGCCGACCGTGGCTAGCTCGGCTTCGAGGCTGCGACCTCGCCCTCACCAGCGCACCCAGAGGGGAAGCGGCTCGGTCGGGGTTCCCACGAACTGACCCGATCCTCCGGCCACCTCGCATCGCGCCGCGATGCCTCCGCGATCGCCGAACCGCTGGGTACGTCGATCTTGATCCGGACGGTTCCGGCCTCCAGCGTGGGCTGGGGGAGCACCACCATCCGGAACTCCTGCGCGTTCTTGGGCGTCGCTGGGCGAGGGTGTACGCCACGATCAGCGTGATCTGATCGCCAGGGTCGGTCGCCAGCGTGGCGACGCGTAGTCGCGACCTTCGTCCCGGACCACCGCCGTCTCGCTGGGGATGCTCGTCTCGGCGGCGACCCGGGTCGCATCCGAGGGCAAGGCGACCTGTACCTCGCCAGCCCATCCGCCCACGGGATCCACCCCGCCGGGTTCGGGCACCGTGGCCGGAAGCGGCAGGCCCAGGAACACCGAGGGCGGATCCGGGGGCGATCGGTTCACGAACTCGATGACCGTTCGAGCACACGCGCGGAACCGTCGGAGTCAAGGTCACGGTCTGGGTGACCGACCGCCGGGCGAGCAGCACGGCATGGTTGTCCACCAACGTTCGCCATGTGACGCGCGAGCGGGTTGGGGCCGGGATCGTAGGTGCCCGCCGTCTCCAGCCGTTCCAGGATCACCTGCTCCTTCGTTTTGGTCGAGTACAGGACCAGGTGACGCTGCGAGGCGTCGGTGGCCGAGCCGATCGCGAACGCCTCGGTGGAGGGCCGCCGATCCAGGTAGGCCTCGACGATCGCGTTCGCCAGACGGGCTCGGGAGAGCTCGGCCTCGGTCTGGTTCGTCACCTCGAAGACCTGGCGTTCCAGCAGATCGCGCGGCAACGTCCATCGTCAACGGCTGCCGGCGTCCCGGGACCTCGACCTGCCCTGCGACCCACAGCGCGTCTCGGAGCCACACCGAATCGACCAGCACCACGCCGTCCAGCTTCCCCAGGCCGGAGGCCGAGGCGACCGAGAGGAGCGCTCGTGCGGAGGTGGGTCCGTCGGGGTCGACGTTCGCTTCAGCGTAGGCCGGTCCGGCCGTCACCAGCGGGCCGTCCAGGCTGAGTCGTCCACGCTCGGCCACCAGCGTGCCCACCAGGTCGACCCGGCCGCCCGTCCCCTGGGGGAGCCCGAGCGACTGCACGGCCATCAGGTACGTCCGAGGGCCCCGCGCTCCCAAGAATCCCGGAAGCAGGCGGGCGAGGTCACGGGTGTGGCTGGCGATCCGGTACCTGCGGCGCAGGGTCGCGAGCGCGTCTTGGTAGCCGGTGGCGATGGGCCCCACCAGTCGCCCGGTGTCGGCGACGGCCAGCTGCGCTTCGGCGAGACCCGAGCCCTTTCGCGACTTCCTCCAGCATGGGGGTCGCGGCTCGGAGCTTCGGAAGGTCGACCGCCCCCAGGGCCTCGGTCGCGGGCAGCCGCACATCCTGCCAATCCATGAGCAGTGCGGCATCGACCATGGTCAGTCCCGCGTTGGCGCTGCGTTCCGATGCCCGGGCCACGGCCTCGACGGCCTTGATGTTGTCGCCCAGCCACGGGATACGTTCGGCGAGGGCGATCGAGGGGTGGGCGGTGGCCTCGACCGTGGAGTCCGCTGCCTCGGCCGCTCGCTCGAAGCAGGGCCGCGCGGCGGCCGGATCGCCTGTGACGACGGCCACGGCACCCTCCGTCAATGCGCTCCGCGCCTCGGCGACCCCCCGGAACATCGCGCGTCCGGCCCACAGACCGTCAAGCACCAGGACGATCGCTGCAGCGACCAGACCGGCGAACACGGCGAGCACGACCCGTTGTGCCGTTCGTCCGCCGAACACGCTTTCGCCGAGATCGGACGGCGCGTTCCGGAGGCGGGGAGGGGGTCGTTCACGCGCGCACCCTAGCGCAGGAGGCCGATCGGTGGGTTGACCCTGCGGGCCGAGGGGCGTACCCTTCCAGCGTCTGCGTCAGGGGGCTCTGTTGGTGGGGGCCGACACCCGCGGCGGGGGGCGCTGATTGACGGTGCCCATTTCCGTGCGTACACTACCTGTTCTCCGTGCCGTCCACGTGCTCTGCTATGCGCCGCTCTAGTCTCCCTGGGAGGGGTATCTCTTGCCTGACCAGCTCGTCCCTGTTCGTGAACGTGTCAGTTTCTCCAAGCTCGACGAGGTCCTCCCACTCCCCGATCTCGTCGGCATCCAGCGCGAGTCGTTCGATTGGCTCCTCAACGAAGGTCTGAAAGAGGTCCTCGAAGAGGTTTCACCCATCGAGGACTTCACCGAGCAGTTCCAGCTGTACTTCGGTCGCCACGACTTCAAGGAGGTCAAGGCCTCCGAAGAGGAATGCCGCGACAAGGACATCACGTACAGCCAGCCGTTGTTCGTCGAAGCGACCTTCGTCAACAAGGTGACGGGCGAGATCAAGGAACAGGAAGTCTTCATGGGGGACTTCCCGATCATGACCGAGCGCGGCACCTTCATCATCAACGGGACCGAGCGGGTTGTGGTCTCACAGCTCGTGCGCTCGCCCGGGCGTCTACTTCTCCAAGGATCTCGACAAGACCACCGACAAGGACGTCTTCGTCGCCAAGATCATCCCCAGCCGCGGGGCATGGCTCGAGTTCGACGTCGACAAGAAGGACACCGTCGGCGTTCGCATCGACCGCAAGCGCCGACAGAGCATCACCGTGCTCATGAAGGCCCTTGGCTGGACCACCGACGAGATCCTTGACGCTGTTCGACAACGCCCAGTCCATCAAGAACACCCTGGAGAAGGATCACGTCGAGACCCAGGAAGAGGCGCTCGAGGACATCTACCGCAAGCTGCGGCCGGGCGAGCCGCCCACCGCCGAGAGCGCGAAGACCCTGCTCGAGAACCTGTTCTTCAACCCCAAGCGCTACGACGTGGCCAAGGTCGGGCGCCACAAGGTCGACAAGAAGCTGGGCGGCGCGCAGGGCGTGCTCCTCAAGCAGCTCAGGGCCCACTACAAGGCGCTCGGCGAGCTGGACAACCCCGACAAGAAGGGGTGGGAGCAGTTCAAGTACCGCGTGTTCAGCGACCAGCTCAAGGACGAGCAGGGTGCCGGTGCGCCCAAGTACAAGGCCGTCCTCACCTACGAGGACATGCTCAAGACGGTCGCCTACCTGGTCAAGCTGCATGCCGGCGAAGAGGGCTACGACCCCGACGACATCGACCACTTCGGCAACCGCCGTCTGCGCTCGGTGGGTGAGCTCATCCAGAACCAGATCCGCATCGGGCTCAGCCGCATGGAGCGCGTCGTCAAGGAGCGCATGACCACGCAGGACGTCGAGGCCATCACGCCGCAGACGCTCATCAACATCCGACCGGTCGTGGCCTCCATCAAGGAGTTCTTCGGGACCTCGCAGCTCTCACAGTTCATGGACCAGACCAACACCCTGGCCGGGCTCACGCACAAGCGACGCCTGTCGGCGCTCGGACCGGGTGGTCTGTCTCGCGAGCGCGCGGGGTTCGAGGTCCGTGACGTGCACCCGTCGCACTACGGGCGCATGTGCCCCATCGAGACGCCCGAAGGTCCCAACATCGGCCTGATCGGGTCGCTGTCCAGCTTCGCCCGCATCAACCAGTTCGGGTTCATCGAGACGCCGTACCGCCGCGTCGAGTCGGGCAAGGTCACCTCCAAGATCGACTACCTGTCGGCCGATGAGGAAGACCGGCACGTCATCGCGCAGGCCAACACGCCCTACGAGGCCAGGTCGGGCAAGCTGGCCGAATCCGTGCTGGTTCGCCGCAAGGGCGGCGAGGTCGATTCGGTGCCGCCCTCCGAGGTCGACTACATGGACGTCTCGCCCAAGCAGCTGGTGTCGGTGGCCGCCGCGCTCATCCCGTTCCTGGAGCACGACGACGCCAACCGGGCGCTCATGGGCGCCAACATGCAGCGTCAGGCGGTTCCGCTCCTGCGCTCCGAAGCCCCGTTGGTGGGCACCGGCGTGGAGTTCCGCGCGGCGGTCGATGCCGGCGACGTGATCGTCGTCGAGGAGTCCGGACTGGTCGAAGACGTCTCGGCAGACGAGATCGTCATCAAGGAGCGTTCGGGCAGCCTGCACACCTACGACCTGCTCAAGTACCGCCGGTCGAACCAGGGCACCTGCCAGAACCAGAAGCCGTTGGTGGAGGCGGGTCAGCGTGTCACCAAGGGGCAGGTCATCGCCGACGGTCCCAGCACCGAGGCCGGCGAGATCGCCCTGGGCAAGAACCTGGTCGTGGCCTACATGCCGTGGGAGGGCCACAACTACGAGGACGCCATCATCCTGTCCGAGCGTTTGGTCAAGGAGGACGTGCTCACCTCGATCCACATCGAGGAGCACGAGGTCGACGCCCGTGACACCAAGCTCGGTGCCGAGGAGATCACTCGCGACATCCCCAACGTCTCCGAAGAGATCCTGAAGGACCTCGACGAGCGCGGGATCGTTCGCATCGGGGCCGAGGTCAACCCGGGCGACTATCTGGTGGGCAAGGTCACCCCCAAGGGTGAGACCGAGCTCACGCCGGAAGAGCGCTTGTTGCGCGCCATCTTCGGCGAGAAGGCGCGCGAGGTCCGTGACACCTCGCTCAAGGTGCCGCACGGCGAGCAGGGCAAGGTCATCGGCGTTCGCGTGTTCAACCGCGATGACGGCGACGAGCTGCCGCCCGGCGTCAATCAGCTGGTTCGCGTGTACGTGGCCCAGAAACGCAAGATCTCCGACGGTGACAAGCTGGCCGGCCGCCACGGAAACAAGGGCGTCATCTCGACGATCCTGCCCGAAGAGGACATGCCGTTCCTCGAGGACGGCACACCGGTCGACATCATCCTCAACCCACTCGGGGTCCCGTCCCGCATGAACCTGGGGCAGGTCCTCGAGGCGCACCTGGGTCTGGCGGCACTGTGGGGCTTCAAGAAGGACGGCGTCGATCACGAGGGTCCGGCGTACGTCGCCACGCCGGTGTTCGACGGTGCGCGCGAGGACGAGATCCTCGAGGCCATCCGCTCGGTGCACTCCAACCGGGACGGCAACAAGATGGTCGACGAGGTCGGCAAGGCCATGCTGCTCGACGGGCGTTCGGGTCAGCCCTTCGCCGAGCCGGTCACCGTAGGCGTCGCCTACATCCTGAAGCTGCTCCACCTGGTGGACGACAAGATCCACGCCCGGTCCACGGGTCCCTACTCCATGATCACCCAGCAGCCCCTCGGCGGGAAGGCGCAGTTCGGCGGGCAGCGGTTCGGCGAGATGGAGGTTTGGGCCCTCGAGGCCTACGGTGCGGCGTACGCGCTGCAGGAGCTGCTGACCATCAAGTCCGACGATGTGCTCGGCCGCGTCAAGGTCTACGAGGCCATCGTGAAGGGCGAGAACATCCCCGAGCCGGGGATCCCGGAGTCCTTCAAGGTGCTGATCAAGGAGATGCAGTCCCTCTGCCTGAACGTCGAGGTGCGATCCTCCACGGGTGAGGAGATCGAGCTGCGCGAGACCGACGAAGACGTCTTCCGTGCCGCCGAGGAGCTCGGCATCGACCTGAGCCGCCGCGAACCGGCGGGAGCGGACTTCGATTGACCACGTGGAATACGAACGCGTTGACCCCCAGGAAGCTGGCGAGGCGACGACACGCTGAGGAGGCGACAGCCCAGTGCTGGACGTGAACTACTTCGATGAGCTCCGGATCGGCTTGGCCCAGGCGGATCAGATCCGCGCCTGGTCCAACGGTGAGGTCAAGAAGCCGGAGACCATCAACTACCGCACCCTGAAGCCCGAGAAGGACGGCCTGTTCTGCGAGCGCATCTTCGGGCCCACCCGCGACTGGGAATGCCACTGCGGCAAGTACAAGCGCGTGCGGTTCAAGGGCATCATCTGCGAGCGCTGCGGCGTGGAGATCACCCGCAGCAAGGTTCGCCGTGACCGCATGGGCCACATCGAGCTGGCCGCTCCGGTCACGCACATCTGGTACTTCAAGGGCGTTCCGTCGCGCCTGGGGTACCTGCTCGACCTCGCTCCCAAGGACCTCGAGCGCATCATCTACTTCGCGGCCTACGTCATCACCCGCATCGACGACGACCGTCGTCACAACGACCTGCCCGAGATCGAAGCCGAGCTGGAGCAGGAGAAGAAGGGTCTGGACGCCGACCGCGACGACCAGATCAAGAAGCGCCTCAACGAGCTCGAGGATCGCCTCAAGGAGCTGGAGGCCGAGGGCGCCAAGGGCGCGCAGCTGTCGGCCGCCAAGCGCGAGGCCCAGCGCGACGTGGAACGCATCACCGAGTCCATGGCTCGCGAGACCCAGCACCTGGACGACGTGCTGGCGTCGTTCAAGGGACTGTCCGTCAAGCAGCTCGTGGCCGACGACAACGTCTACCGCAGCCTGCGTGAGCGATTCGGTGACTACTTCGACGGTGGCATGGGCGCCGAGGCCATCAAGCGCTTGCTGCAGGACTACGACGTCGAAGCCGAGGCGGCCGCGCTGCGCGACATCATCGACAACGGCAAGGGCACGAAGCGCCTCAAGGCCATCAAGCGCCTGAAGGTCGTGTCCAACTTCGTCGACGGCAAGTCCAACCCCGTCGGCATGGTGCTCGACGCCGTGCCGGTGATCCCGCCCGACCTGCGCCCCATGGTGCAGCTCGACGGTGGACGGTTCGCCACGTCCGACCTCAACGACCTGTATCGGCGCGTCATCAACCGGAACAACCGGCTGAAGCGACTGCTCGACCTGCAGGCCCCCGAGATCATCGTCAACAACGAGAAGCGCATGCTGCAGGAGGCCGTCGACGCGTTGTTCGACAACGGCCGTCGCGGCCGACCGGTCACGGGTCCTGGCAACCGCCCGCTGAAGTCGCTCTCGGACATGCTCAAGGGCAAGCAGGGGCGGTTCCGCCAGAACCTGCTGGGCAAGCGCGTCGACTACTCGGGCCGCTCGGTCATCGTGGTCGGGCCGGAGCTCCGCCTGCACCAGTGCGGGCTGCCCAAGCAGATGGCGCTCGAGCTGTTCAAGCCCTTCGTCATGAAGCGGCTGGTCGACCAGAACCTGGCGCAGAACATCAAGAGCGCCAAGCGCATGGTCGAGCGAGCTCGTCCGCAGGTCTGGGACGTGCTCGAAGAGGTCATCCGCGAGCACCCGGTGCTGCTGAACCGCGCACCCACCTTGCACCGTCTGGGCATCCAGGCGTTCGAGCCGGTGCTGGTCGAGGGCAAGGCCATCAAGATCCATCCGCTCGTGTGCGCGGCGTTCAACGCCGACTTCGACGGTGACCAGATGGCGGTGCACGTGCCGTTGTCCGCCGAGGCGCAGGCCGAGGCTCGCATCCTGATGCTGTCGGCCAACAACATCCTGTCGCCGGCGCACGGCCGTCCCATCGCGACGCCGTCCCAGGACATGGTGCTGGGCCTCTACTACCTGTCCCTGGCCAAGCGACGAGAAGGCCAAGGACGAGCAGATCCCCACCTTCGGCAGCGAAGGCTGAGGCGTTGCTGGCGCTGGACCGCGGCTACTCGCTGCACGCGCCGGTTCGGATCCGGCTGCGCGACAAGGTGTTGCCCGAGGACATGCTGCCCGAGGGCTGGGACCCGCGACTCGGGCGGCGCACCGGTGGTGCGCACCACGATCGGGCGCATCATCCTGAACCAGGTGTTCCCGGCCGACTTCGAGTATCGGAACCACTCCATGCTCAAGGCCGACGTCGCTCGGCTGGTCGACGAGGCCGTGCACCGCTACGACCGTGCCACCACCGAGTCGATCCTGGACGGCCTCAAGGATCTCGGGCTTCCACTACGCCACCCGCGCCGGCGTCACGATCGGCATCGAGGACGTCACCGTGCCACCGACCAAGCAGAAGATCCTGGACGAGCACGAGAAGTCGGCCCAGAAGGTGGAGGGCCAGTACCGCAAGGGCATCATCACCGACGACGAGCGCCGTCAGGAGCTCATCGAGATCTGGACCAAGGCCACCGACGACGTCAAGATCGCGATGGAGGAAGGGTTCACCGCCACCAACCCGATCTTCATGATGGCCAACTCGGGTGCCCGAGGGAACATCATGCAGATCCGCCAGCTGGCGGGTATGCGTGGGCTGGTGGCCAACCCGAAGGGTGAGATCATCCCGCGGCCGATCAAGTCGAACTTCCGCGAGGGCCTGTCGGTGCTGGAGTACTTCATCTCCACGCACGGCGCTCGCAAGGGCCTGGCCGACACCGCGCTGCGCACGGCCGACTCCGGCTACCTCACGCGGCGTCTGGTCGACGTGGCGCAGGAGCTCATCGTCCGCGAGGAGGACTGCGACACCGATCGGTCGATCCCGATCCAGGTCAACGTGACCCGGCCCGACGGCTCCGAGCGCCAGGAGCGCCCACGTCGACACCTCGCTGTTCGGCCGCGTCCTGGCCGAGGACGTCAAGGTCGGGAGCAAGAAGGTCGCGCACGCGGGAGACGAGCTCAACGACGAGGTCACGGCCATCGTGGTCGAGTCGGGCGTCGACACCGTGCAGGTGCGGTCCGTCACGGCGTGTGAGGCCGAGGTGGGCGTGTGCGCCGTGTGCTACGGCCGCTCGCTGGCGACCGGTCGCATGGTCGACATCGGCGAGGCCGTCGGCATCATCGCGGCCCAGTCGATCGGTGAGCCCGGCACGCAGCTCACGATGCGAACCTTCCACACCGGCGGGGTCGCCGGTGAGGACATCACGCACGGCCTGCCGCGCGTCGTCGAGCTGTTCGAGGCGCGCAAGCCCAAGGGTGAGGCGCAGATCACCGAGCTGTCCGGCACGGTGGCGATCGAGGACGACGACGAGAAGCACGTGCGGCGCATCACGGTCACCGACGACTCGGGCGACATGGTGGAGTACCCGGTCTCGTTCCGGGCGCGGCTCACCGTCTCGCAGAGGTGACACCGTCGAGGTCGGCCAGCAGCTCACCGAAGGCTCGGTCAACCCGCACGAGAAGCTGCGAGTCGAGGGCGTGCTGGCCCTGCAGCAGCACCTGGTGGACGAGGTCCAGCAGGTGTACCGCAGCCAGGGCGTCACGATCCACGACAAGCACATCGAGCTGATCGCGCGCCAGATGCTCCGCAAGGTGCACATCATCGAGCCGGGCGATTCCCAGTACCTGCCGGGCGACATGGTGGCGCGGCGACGGTTCGAAGAGGCGAACGCCGAGGTCGTCGAGAGCGGCGGCGTGCCGGCCAGCGCCCGTCCGGTGCTGCTCGGGATCACCAAGGCCTCGCTCGCGACCGACTCGTGGCTGTCGGCCGCCTCCTTCCAGGAGACCACCCGGGTGCTCACGGACGCGGCCATCAGCGCCAAGTCGGACCCGCTGCTGGGTCTCAAGGAGAACGTCATCATCGGCAAGCTGATCCCGGCGGGTTCGGGCCTGCCCCGCTACCGCAACGTCGGGGTCAAGATCAAGCCGGACGCGATCCCCGAGTACTGGCTCGCGCGTCAGCGGGAGCTGGCGGAGGCGGCCGCGGTCGACTCCGGCGAGCCCGCGCTCGTGGGCCTCACCCGCGAGCAGGCCGAGAAGATGCTCGGTGGCTCGCTGTCGGCGGTATCGGCAGACTCCGAGGAGTAAGTGCGAGATCGGCGCCAGGCATCGAGAAGGACCGGGCACGTCCCGGTCCTTCCTCGGCCTTGCCTGCGTCGCTCCTACCGGGGACGGGTCATGGCGGCCAGGCCCAGCAGCTCGGCGTGCACGGCTGGTGGGCCGGCCAGGATGTCGCCGGCGAGCCATCCCGGGCCGCCTTCCCAATCGGTGACGACCCCGCCGGCCTCCTCGATGAGCACACCGCCCGCCGCGACGTCCCAGGCGCCCAGCGAGAGCTCGAAGAAGCCGTCGAAGACCCCTTCGGCAACCCACGCCAGGTCCAGGGACGCTGCGCCCGGCCGACGGAGGTCTTCGAAGCGGGCCAGCGCCGCGGTCATCGTCATCAGGTAGCCCTCCAACAGCCGGGCTTTGCGCCGGAACGGGAAGCCGGTTGCGACCACGGCACGCGACGGTTCGCGTTGCGACACTGTCAACGGGACCGGTGCGTCGCCGTCGCGAACGACCCAGGCGCCATCACCGTGGGCGCCGAAGTACGTGGTGCGCAGGAACGGCGCGCACACGCTTCCTGCGGTTGGGCGGCCCGTGCTCGATCAGGGCGACCGACACGCCGACGGCAGGGAAGCCGTGCGAGAAGTTGGTAGTGCCGTCCAGCGGATCGACCACCCAGTAGCGATCGCCGGTCTGTCCGCCACCCTCTTCGCCGTGCACGGGGATGTCGGGGGACTCCCGCGCCAGCAGCGCGATGATCGCCTCTTCGGATGCCAGGTCAACATCGGTGACGTAGTCGCCGGGCAGGCCCTTCGACTCGACGGTTGCCGTTCCGCGGAGGCCCGCCTCGCGCACGATCTGTGCGCCCCGCTCGGTCGCGAGGGCGGCGATCGAGGCAGATCGGGACGACGGAGCGGGCGGGGAAGGCATCGGTTCGGTACCCTATAGAACGGCTGTCGGCCCTTCGCGATGACGGGCGCTGCGGATCACCTCACACGATCCGCCCAGGCACCCCGTTCGCGTTGACGCTCGTGTGTGTGACCTGTAGCTTTACGGGTCGCGCCCCGGCTCGGCGGGCCACCGGCGCGTCACATCCCGGTTCCGGGGTGGGATCCGAAGAGCGATCGGTGTGTTCGCTGCGCTCCTACGGGTCACGGAACGGCCCGCGGGCTCGGCTCGCCGGGCTCCGGTGTTTGACAACGACAGAGTGCAGACGAGAGATCTATGCCTACGATCCAACAACTGGTTCGCCAGGGGCGCGAAGCCCCCAAGAGCAAGACCAAGAGTCCCGCGCTGAGGGGTTCCCCGCAGCGGCGTGGCGTCTGCACGCGTGTCTACACCATGACGCCTCGAAAGCCCAACTCCGCCCTCCGCAAGGTGGCGCGCGTCCGGCTCACGACCGGTGTCGAGATCACCGCCTACATCCCCGGCGAGGGGCACAACCTGCAGGAGCACTCGATCGTGCTCGTGCGCGGCGGGACCACCAAGGACCTCGCGGGTGTTCGCTACAAGATCGTTCGCGGAACGCTGGACACGGCGGGCGTGAGGGAACGCAAGCAGGCTCGTTCTCGATACGGCTCCAAGAAGGTCGGGGAGTAGCCATGCCTCGCAAGGGACCTGCCGTACGACGGGAGATCGCTCCCGACCCCGTCTATCAGAACCCGTTGGTGACCCAGCTGATCAACAAGGTGCTGCTGGACGGCAAGAAGACCGTGGCCGAGCGCACCGTGTACGAGGCGCTCGAGCAGATCAGCCAGAAGACGGCCAACGACCCGGTCATCACCTTGAAGAAGGCCGTCGAGAACGTTCGTCCGATGCTCGAGGTCAAGTCTCGCCGCGTCGGTGGTGCGTCCTACCAGGTGCCGGTTGAGGTCAAGCCGCAGCGGGGCACCACCCTGGCGCTCCGGTGGCTCGTCAACTACAGCCGGGCCCGACGCGAGAACTCCATGGCGGAGCGGCTGACGCAGGAGATCATGGACGCCGCCAATGGCGCCGGCACCTCGGTCAAGCGGCGCGAGGACATGCACAAGATGGCCGAGGCGAACAAGGCGTTCGCGCACTACCGGTGGTGATCGAGGAAGATTCCGTCGGCCGGGCCTCGCGCCCGGCCGTTCGTTGGGCGGGGATGAACCCCGCCCCACAGGTGGCGGGGAGTCCGCTGATGGCGGTTCCCGCGGAGACGATGCAGGTGACAGCGACCGAACAAGACGTGAAGACGAAGGGGGCGAAGGGATTGGACATCCGTGAGTACCCCCTCGCTCGCACGCGCAACATCGGCATCATGGCCCACATCGACGCGGGCAAGACCACTACGACCGAGCGCATCCTGTACTACACCGGCAAGGCCTACAAGATCGGTGAGGTCCACGAGGGCACCGCCACCATGGACTGGATGGCGCAGGAGCGTGAGCGCGGCATCACGATCACATCGGCGGCAACCACCTGTCAGTGGAAAGGCCACTGGATCAACATCATCGATACGCCCGGACACGTCGACTTCACGGTCGAGGTCGAGCGGTCGCTCCGCGTGCTCGACGGCGCGGTTGCGGTGTTCGACGCCGTCGCCGGCGTGGAACCGCAGTCCGAGACGGTGTGGCGCCAGGCCGACCACTACAGCGTGCCGCGCATCTGCTTCGTGAACAAGATGGACCGTACCGGTGCCGACTTCGAGCGCACCGTGGGCATGATCGTCGACCGTTTGGGCGCCAACCCGCTCGTCCTGCAGCTCCCGTGGGGCACCGAGTCCGAGCTGCACGGGGTCATCGACCTCGTGGAGATGAAGGGCCACTACTGGGAAGGCGAGATGGGGGAGGACTGGAAGGACACCGATATCCCCGAGGAGTACCGGGCCGCCGCCGAGGCCGCTCACCACGAGCTCTTCGAGAAGCTCGCCGACCACGACGAAGCGCTCATGGAGAAGTTCATCGCCGAGGACAGAGCCCACCGTCGAGGAGCTTCGCCGTGCGATCCGCCGCGCCACCCTGACGGGAGAGGGCGTTCCGGTGCTCTGCGGCTCTGCGTTCAAGAACAAGGGCGTGCAGCTGGTGCTCGACGCGGTCGTCCAGTACCTGCCGAGTCCGGTCGAGGTGCCGCCGGTCGAAGGTCATCGGCCGTTCCGTGAGGACGAGCACGTCGTCCGCGGTCCCGAGGACTCCGAACCGATGTCCGCCCTCGCATTCAAGATCATGAGCGACCCCTACGTTGGGCGGCTCACCTACCTGAGGATGTACTCCGGGGTGCTGCACGCGGGTTCGCACGTCATGAACTCGACCAAGGACCGCAAGGAGCGCATCGGGCGCATCCTGCAGATGCACGCCAACCACCGCGAGGACAAGGAAGCCGCGTACACGGGCGACATCGTCGCGGTGGTGGGGCTCAAGCACTCCACCACCGGCGACACGATCTGCGATCCCCAGGACCAGGTCGTGCTGGAGTCGATCAGCTTCCCCACGCCCGTCATCTCGGTCGCGGTCGAGCCCAAGACCAAGGCCGACCAGGACAAGCTCGGCAACGGGCTGGCGAAACTGTCGGAGGAAGACCCCACGTTCGTGGTCAAGTTCGACGACGAGACCGGCCAGACCGTGATCTCCGGCATGGGCGAGCTGCATCTGGACATCATCGTGGACCGCCTCAAGCGCGAGTTCTCCGTCGACGCCAACGTGGGCAAGCCGCAGGTCGCGTATCGCGAGACCGTCCGTCGAGAGGTCCACAAGGTGGAGGCCGCGATTCGTGCGGCAGACGGGCGGTAAGGGTCAGTTCGCACACGTCTACATCGACCTGGAGCCCACGGGCCCCGGAGGCGGGTACGAGTTCATCAACAAGATCGTGGGTGGCAAGATCCCGCGTGAGTACATCCCGGCGGTGGACCAGGGCATCCAGGAAGCGCTCGACAACGGCATCATGGCCGGCTACCCGATGGTCGACGTGCGCGCCACGCTGACCGACGGTTCCTACCACGAGGTCGACTCCCGCGAGATGGCGTTCAAGATCGCCGGCTCCATGGCGGTCAAGGACGCCGCCCGCAAGGCCGACGCCGGTCCTGCTCGAGCCCGTCATGGAGTTCGAGGTCACCACGCCCGAGGACTTCATGGGCGACGTGATGGGTGAGATCACGGCACGCCGGGGCCGCATCGAGAACATCGACGAACGCAGTGGCCAGAAGGTCGTGCGGGTCGTCGTGCCGCTGGCGGAGCTGTTCGGCTACGCCACGGACCTGCGGTCGCGGACGCAGGGCCGCGCCGCGCACAGCCCCATGCAGCTCCACGCCTACAACGAGGTGCCGCGCCAACATCGCGAAAGAGATCATCGCCCGAGTCATGGGCGAGTAGCGCGCAGCGACCGGAGAGTCAACAGGAGAGGTCAACGATGGCCAAGCAGAAGTTCGAGCGCAACAAGCCCCACGTCAACATCGGCACCATGGGTCACATCGACCACGGCAAGACCACCCTGACGGCTGCCATCACCAAGCGGCAGGCGGACAAGGGTCTGGCCGACTACACCCCGTTCGACGAGATCGACAAGGCGCCCGAGGAGCGTGAGCGCGGCATCACGATCGCGATCGCGCACGTCGAGTACCAGACCGAGAACCGCCACTACGCCCACGTCGACATGCCTGGCCACGCCGACTACATCAAGAACATGATCACCGGCGCCGCGCAGATCGACGGCGCGATCCTGGTGGTCTCGGCCGCCGACGGTCCCATGCCGCAGACACGTGAGCACGTGTTGCTGGCGCGCCAGGTCGGTGTTCCCTACATCGTGGTGGCGCTGAACAAGTGCGACATGGTCGACGACCCCGAGCTGCTGGAGCTGGTCGAGCTCGAGGTGCGGGAGCTGCTCACGTCCTACGAGTTCCCCGGCGACGACACGCCCGTGATGCAGGTGTCGGCGCTGCAAGGCGCTCGAAGGAGACGAGAGCGTGGAACGCCAAGATCGACGAGCTCATGGAGGCCTGCGACACGTTCATCGCCGAGCCCGAGCGCGACACGGACAAGCCGTTCCTCATGCCGATCGAGGACGTCTTCTCGATCACCGGCCGCGGCACCGTGGTGACCGGCCGAGTCGAGCAGGGCGTGCTGAAGAAGATGGAGGAGGTCGCGATCGTGGGCATCAAGGACACGACCAAGACCACCGCCACCGACCTCGAGATGTTCCGCAAGCTGCTCGACGAGGTGCAGGCCGGCGACAACGTGGGCATCCTGCTGCGCGGCATCGACAAGGAAGACGTCGAGCGCGGCCAGGTGCTGGCGAAGCCCGGCAGCATCACGCCCCACACCAATTTCAAGGCGCAGGTCTACATCTTGGGCAAGGACGAGGGAGGGCGGCACACGCCGTTCTTCAACGGCTACCGTCCCCAGTTCTACTTCCGCACTACCGACGTCACCGGTGCGGCGGCGCTGCCCGAGGGCGTCGAGATGGTCATGCCCGGCGACAACGTGGAGATGGTGGTGGAGCTCATCGCCCCCATCGCCATGGAGGAGGGTTGCGCTTCGCCATCCGCGAGGGTGGCCGCACCGTCGGCGCCGGCCGCGTCACCGAGATCGTCAAGTAGCGACGAAGGACCGAGAGGAAGAGGCGCAACGTGGCAGGACCGAAGATCAGGATCAAGCTCCGGGCCTACGATCACCGGATGCTCGACGTCGCCGCGCGCGACATCGTCGAGCACGTCACCCGCACGGGTGCCAAGGTGGTCGGTCCGGTGCCGCTGCCGACCGAGCGCAACATCTACACGGTCATCCGGTCGCCGCACAAGTACAAGGACTCGCGCGAGCACTTCCAGATGCTCACGCACAAGCGGTTGATCGACATCGTGGACGCCACCTCCAAGACGGTGCAGGAGCTCCAACGACTGAACCTGTCGGCCGGGGTCGACATCGAGATCAAGCTGTAGAGGAACCATGACCGAAGAACATCAGCCGCATCGACCGTATCAAGGGCATCCTGGGAACGAAGCTGGGCATGACCCAGGTCTTCGATGACACGCGGGCCGTCCCGGTCACGGTCATCCAGGCCGGGCCGTGCGTGGTCGCGCAGGTCAAGACCGAGGAGGCCGACGGGTACCAGGCCGTCCAGCTCGCTTACGGCGACGCTCGCGCGAACCAGTCACCAAGCCCATGAAGGGCCACTACGCCGCCCACGGCGTCGAGGAGCCGCGCCGCCACGTCGTGGAGCTCCGTACCGACGACGCGGGTTCCTACGAGCCCGGCCAGGAGCTGCGCGCCGACGTGTTCGCCTCCGGTGACAAGGTCGACGTGGTGGGCGTGTCCAAGGGCAAGGGCTTCAGCGGCGTCATGCGACGCCACGGGTTCTCGGGCCTGCGCGCGCAGCCACGGCGTGCAGAAGAAGCACCGTTCGCCCGGTTCGATCGGGGCGTGCGCCACACCGAGCCGCGTGTTCAAGGGCATGCGCATGGCGGGCCAGCACGGGAACATCCGCGTCACCGTGCTGAACCTCGAGGTCGTCCAGGCGGACGCCGAGCGCAACCTCCTGCTCGTCCGAGGTGCCGTGCCCGGCGCCAACGGCGGGCTGGTCATGGTCCGCTCCGCCGTCAAGTCCCCGGTCGAGGGAAGGGGCATGATGGCGACGATCGATGTCCTCGACACGGCCGGCAAGAAGTCCGGCACACGTGAGCTGCCCGCCGGATCTGTTCGAGGCGCCGGTGAGCGTGCCGTTGATGCATCAGGTGGTCGTCGGCCGGACTCGCGGGGCTGCGCGCCGGGCACGCACTCGACGAAGACCAGAGGCGAGGTGTCCGGCGGCGGCAAGAAGCCATGGCGCCAGAAGGGCACCGGCCGCGCGCGACAGGGCTCGATCCGGTCCCCGCAGTGGGTCGGTGGCGGCGTCGCCCACGGCCCCCAGCCCGCACGACCACGCGATGCGCGTGAACAAGAAGATGAAGCGTGGCGCCTTCCGCTCGGCACTCACCGACACGCTTCACCAGCGGCAAGATGGTGGTCGTCGATTCGCTCGGGCTTCGACGAGCCCAAGACGCAAGCAGGCGGTCCGGCTGCTCTCCGCGTTGGAGCTCAGCGGCAAGATCGTCGTCGTTCTGCCGGAGCCGACCGCAGAGCGGCGACGTCGAGAAGGCGTTCCGCAACCTGGCCGACGTGCGGCTCGCCTATGCAGGTGGCCTGGGCACGTACCAGCTCCTGTGGGCCGATCGTGTCCTGTTCACCGCTGCTGCCCTCGACGCCATGGAGGGCAAGGCTGCCGAGCTGCGAGCGACCGAGCCCGACGTGGCCGAGGAGGAGGCATCATGAAGTCACCACGTGACGTCATCGTGCGCCCGGTCGTGTCGGAGAAGTCCTACGCCGGCCTCGAGCAGAACACGTACACGTTCTTGGTCGACAAGCGTGCCAACAAGACCGAGATCAAGGAGGCCATCCAGGCGATCTGGGAGGTCCGCGTGGTCTCGGTGAACACGCTGAACCGTCGCGGCAAGGTGAAGCGGCGCGGCTACACCAAGGGCAAGCGGCCCGACGAGAAGCGCGCCATCGTGACCCTCGCCGACGGCGACGCCATCGAGATCTTCGAGAGTGGGTCCTAGCGATGGCCGTCCGCAAGTACAAGCCCACGACGCCGGGACGGCGTGGCGCCAGCGTCTCGTCGTTCGACGAGATCACGCGCACGACGCCTGAGAAGTCGCTTGCTGCAGAAGAAGCACCGCAAGGCCGGCCGGAACGTGCACGGCCGCATCACCACCCGGCATCAGGGCGGCGGCACGAAGCAGCGCTACCGCGTGATCGACTTCAAGCGGAACAAGGACGGGGTGCCGGCCAAGGTCGCACACATCGAGTACGACCCCAACCGCAGCGCCCGCATCGCCCTGCTGCACTACGCCGACGGTGAGAAGCGCTACATCCTTGCGCCGCAAGGCGTGAAGCAGGGCGACATGCTCATGAGCGGCGCCGACGCCGAGATCCGTGCCGGCAACGCCCTGCCGCTGCGCAACATCCCGGTCGGGACCGTGATCCACGCGATCGAGCTGAAGCCCGGTGCGGGCGCCAAGATGGCTCGCTCGGCCGGCACCAGCGTGCAGCTCATGGCCAAGGAAGGCACGATGGCGACCCTGCGCCTGCCCAGCGGCGAGACGCGGCTGATCCCGGCCTCGTGCAAAGGGACCGTGGGAGTCGTGGGCAACCCGGAGCACGAGCTCATCTCGCTCGGCAAGGCCGGCCGTGCCCGTTGGAAGAACCGGCGGCCGTCGGTGCGAGGGGTGGCGATGAACCCGGTCGATCACCCGCTGGGCGGTGGCGAAGGCAAGTCTTCCGGGGGCCGGCATCCTGCCAGCCCCTGGGGCAAGAAGGAAGGCCGTACACGCAAGAAGAACAAGGCGTCGAACAAGTACGTGGTCCGGCGCCGTGGGAAGGGTCGGGGCTAGCGCATGCCGAGGTCCGTCAAGAAGGGTCCGTTCGTCGACGAGCACCTGATGGTCAAGGTCGACGACATGAACAAGCGTGGCGATAAGCGCGTCATCAAGACCTGGTCTCGCCGCTCCACGATCGTGCCCGAGATGCTCGGGCACACGATCGCCGTGCACGATGGGCGCAAGCATGTGCCCGTGTTCATCTCCGAGTCCATGGTGGGCCACAAGCTGGGCGAGTTCGCGCCCACGCGCACCTTCCGCTCGCACTCACGTGACGAGCGCAAGACGGGGGTGCGGTAGGTGGAGGCCCGAGCCAGCATGAAGTACGTGCGCACCTCGCCGCGCAAGATGCGGCGCGTGATCGATATGATCCGAGGTCAGCACGTCATCGAGGCGCGCCGCATCTTGCGGTTCTCCCCGCTCGGGCCCACCCCCGAGGTCGAGAAGCTGCTGAACTCGGCCATCGCCAACGCCGAGCAGAACCCCGGCATCATCGCCGACAACCTGATGGTGGCCCGCGCGTGGGTCGACGACGGCCCCACGCTGCGACGGTTCCGGCCGCGCGCCTACGGCCGCGCCACCAGGGTCCGCAAGCGCACCTCGCACGTCACGCTGATCGTGCAGAGCATGGGAGACGACGTAACTCGTGGGACACAAAGTCAATCCGTACGGCTTCCGGCTGGGGATCATCTATCCCTGGAAGTCCAACTGGTACGCCGGTCGCGACTATGCCGACCAGCTCCACGAGGACATCTGGGTCCGTCAGCACATCCGCACGCGCCTGTCCCGGGCCGGCATCAGCTCGATCGACATCGAGCGCAAGGGCGACCAGATCTGGGTATTCATCCGCACCGCCCGGCCCGGCATCGTGATCGGGCGCAAGGGGGCCGAGGTCGACCGCCTTCGCAAGGACATCGAGCGCTACACGAAGAAGCGCGTCGACGTGAAGGTCGAGGATATGAACCAGGCGGCGAGTGAGTCGCGGCCCGAGACCGACGCCGCGCTGCTGGCGCAGGGTGTCGCGGAGCAGCTCGCCGGTCGCGTCGCATTCCGGCGCGCGATGCGCCGCTGCGTCCAGACCGCGATGCGGTCGGGCGCGCTGGGTGTGCGCGTCGCGGTCGCCGGTCGCCTGGGCGGCTCGGAGATGGGCCGACGGGAGTGGTACCGAGAGGGCCGCGTGCCGCTGCACACGCTGCGCGCCAAGGTCGACTTCGGGACCGCCGAGGCCAAGACCACGTTCGGGGTCTGCGGCGTCAAGGTCTGGGTCTACCACGGCGACGAGGTACCGCGTCGCGAGCAGGACACCGAGCGCGCCCTGGCTCGTGCCCACGCCAGCGCCCAGAAGGTGGACACCGGCAACCGAGGTGGTGGCGCCGTCGGCGAGGACATCGCCGAGGCTCAGGTGGCCGTCGAAGAGGCACCGAGCCGGTCGTCGAGGCGGCCGCACCGGAAGCGACCCCGAAGCGCCGCGGTCGATCCGTCGTCGAAGCAGCACCGCGAGCAGCAGCAAGGTGGAACCGAGGAGACCCAGGCGGTCGATCTCGAGACGCCACGACCGAGCCCAGATGCGGAGACCGCCGTCCCGGGGGGAGATGCCTGATGCTGGCCCCCAAGAAGGTCAAGCACCGCAAGGTCCACCGGGGCCATCGCCGCGGCATGGCCAAGGGCGGCACCGAGATCCACTTCGGCGACTACGGCCTGGTCGCCCTCGAGCCGGCGTGGATCACCAACCGGCAGATCGAGTCGGCCCGTGTCGCGATCACCCGGCACATCCGCCGAGGTGGGAAGGTGTGGATCAACATCTTCCCGGACAAGTCGGTCACCAAGAAGCCGGCCGAGACCCGCATGGGCTCGGGCAAGGGCAACCCCGAGGGCTGGGTGGCCGTCGTGAAGCCGGGCCGTGTGATGTTCGAGCTGGCCGGGGTGCCGGAGTCCCTGGCCCGCGAGGCCATGAAGCGGGCGCAGCACAAGCTTCCGATCAAGACCAAGTTCATCAGCAGGGTGGGGGAGTAGCGATGGCCAGCATGGCCGACGAGCTGCGAGAGCTGCCGGACGACGAGCTCACTGCGCGGATCGATTCCGCGAAGGAGGAGCTGTTCAACCTGCGCTTCCAGCTGGCGACGGGCCAGCTCGACAACCCCGCCCGCATCCGCGAGGTGCGTCACGACGTGGCGCGCATCCACACGGTGCTGCGTGAGCGCGAGATCGAGCTGGAGCTCGACGCGCTGGCGGCCCAGATCGAAGAGACGCGAGAAGAAGGGTCTGCACAGTGAGTAGCCAGGAACGGATCGATCGGCGACGATGTCCAGCGTGGGCGCCGCAAGGTGCGCACCGGGGTGGTCGTGTCGGACGGCATGGACAAGACCGTCATGGTGCGCATCGACCGCCAGGTCAAGCATCCGCTGTACGAGAAGACCGTGCGGCGCTCATCCAAGCTCGCCGCGCACGACGAGTCCAACGACGCGCACGTGGGGACACCGTGCGGGTCATGGAGACGCGACCCCTGTCCAAGTCGAAGCGGTGGCGGGTCGTCGAGGTCATCGAGCGGGCCAAGTAGGCGACGAGCGAGAGGGTAGGAGCCAGGCAGTGATCCAGTCCGAATCGCGCTGCAAGGTCGCGGACAACACGGGGGCCAAAGAGGTCCTGTGCATCCGCGTCCTCGGTGGCTCGGGGCGCCGCTACGCGGGCGTCGGCGACGTCATCGTCGGCACCGTCAAGGACGCCCTGCCGGGCGGCGGCGTGAAGAAGGGCGAGGTCGTTCGCGCCGTGGTCGTTCGCACGGCGAAGGAACGCCGGCGCCCGGACGGTTCCTACATCCGATTCGACGACAACGCGGTCGTCATCATCAACGAACAGAAGAACCCGCGCGGCACCCGCATCTTCGGGCCGGTGGCGCGGGAGCTGCGCGAGAAGCGGTTCATGAAGATCATCTCGCTCGCGCCGGAGGTGCTCTAGATGCCAGGAGTCGACATCAGGAAGGACGACAACGTCCGAGTCATGAGCGGCAAGGACCGCGGCAAAGAGGGCCGCGTGGTCCGCGTGCTGCCGCGCGAGGGCCGCGTCATGGTCGACGGCGTGGCGCTCGCCAAGAAGCACCAGCGTGGCCGGAGGACGGGCCAGCGGGTCGAGCCAGGCCGTGCAGCAAGGCGGCATCATCGACGTGGAGACGTTCATCGACATCTCCAACGTGCAGCCGGTCTGCGGCAAGTGCGGCCAGCCCACCAGGGTCGGCCACCGCATCGAGGACGACGGCACGAAGGTCCGCATCTGCAGGAAGTGCGAGGCAGACCTATGAGCGACTACACACCCAGGCTCAAGCAGGCCTTCCGCGACGAGATCCGGCCCACGCTGAAGGAACGGATGGGCTTGGAGAACATCATGCAGGTGCCCGACCCTGGACAAGATCGTGGTCAACATGGGCATCGGTGACGCCGTCAAGGACGGTCGTATGCTGGAGGCCGCCCTCGAGGACCTGACGACGATCACCGGGCAGCGAGCCGGTGGTCACCAAGGCCCGCCAGTCGATCGCCGGATTCAAGCTTCGTGAGGGGATGGCGATCGGCGCCAAGGTCACCCTGCGGGGCGACCGCATGTGGGAGTTCTACGATCGCCTCGTTGCGCTCGCACTCCCACGGATCCGAGACTTCCGCGGCATGAACCCCGCGGCGTTCGACGGTCACGGCAACTACACGATGGGCGTCACCGAGCAGCTGATCTTCCCGGAGATCGACTACGACAAGGTGGCGAAGATCCGCGGCATGGACATCACGATCGTGACGACCGCCGCGACCGACGACGAGGGGCAAGCCCTCCTGTCGGCCCTGGGCTTCCCCTTCGCGGGGCAGACCTCGGCCGCGCAGGCAGGCTGACGAGGGATCACATGGCGAAGAAGGCACTCAAGAACAAGCAGCTGAAGCAGCCGAAGTTCCGCGTCCGCGCCTACACGCGGTGTCAGAAGTGCGGGCGGGCGCGAGCCGTGTACAAGCGGTTCCTGCTCTGTCGCATCTGCTTCCGGCAGCTGGCGCATGCCGGGGAGCTCCCGGGGGTGACGAAGTCCTCATGGTGAGCACCCAGCGAACGTTCTCGAGCAACGTCACGGACCCGGTCGCGGACCTGCTCACGCGGATCCGCAACGCCAACCTGGCCTACAAGGACGATCTGCTCGTCCCCGTGTCCAAGCAGAACCAGGCCTTGCTCGACATCCTGGAGGCCGAGGGCTACATCCAGGGCTTCGAGGCCGAGGGCGAAGGCACGCATCGAGGGTTCCGCGTTCGGCTGAAGTACGGCGAAGGGCCGGCAGCGCACGATCACGGGGATCAAGCGGATCTCCACGCCCGGGCGCCGGGTGTACGTCGGTCGCAACGATCTGCCGCGAGTGCTCGGCGGGCTGGGCATCGCGATCGTGTCCACGTCTCAGGGCGTCATGACCGACCGCGATGCTTCCCGCAAGGGCGTGGGCGGCGAAGTGCTCGCCCACGTGTGGTGAGCTCAGGAGCGAGAAGAGCAGAGAACAGATGAGTCAGGATCGGCAAACAACCCATCGAGATCCCGAGCGGCGTCGAGGTGACGGTCGCGGCGGCCAACGTCGTCACGGTCAAGGGCCCTCGCGGCTCGCTGACCCAGACCGTCCACCCCAACATGACCGTGGTGGTCGAGGACGGCACGCGTGCTCGGTCTCGCGTCCCGACGACCAGGGGTTCAATCGCAGCCTCCATGGGCTCACGCGTTCCTTGGTGGCCAACATGGTCGAAGGTGTCACGAAGGGTTACGAGAAGTCGCCTGCAGATCATCGGCGTGGGCTATCGCGCCGCCATGAAGGGCAAGGATCTGGAGGTTCAGGCCGGGTACTCACACCCGGTCATGGTGCCGGTGCCCGACGGGATCGAGTTCGAGGTCCCCACGCCCACGCAGATCGTGGTGCGGGGCAACGACAAGCAGGCGGTGGGCGAGATCGCGGCCAAGATCCGCAAGATCCGCAAGCCGGAGCCATACAAGGGCAAAGGCATCCGCTACGAGGGTGAGTACGTGCGCAAGAAGGCCGGCAAGGCCGCGAAGACAGGTGCTGCGTGATGGACGCGAAGACCAAACGACAAGCTCGGCTGCGTCGACATTCGCGTGTGCGCAAGAAGGTGTCGGGCGGTGCTCAGCGCCCGCGTTTGGCTGTGTTCCGTTCCAACCGGCACATCTACGCCCAGCTCATCGACGACAGCCGCGCCGTGACGTTGGCGCAGGCGTCCGATGCTGAGGTGGCGGGCGCAGACCCCACGGCACGCGCGAAGGCGGTGGGCGAGCTGCTCGCCAGCCGTGCGAAGGAAGCGGGTGTCGACGCCGCGGTTTTCGATCGTGGTGGACGGCTGTACCACGGTCGCGTGGCGGCGCTCGCCGACGGCGCGCGTGAGGGAGGACTGCAGATCTGATGCGACGGTATGACGCCAGGAACGAAGAGAAGAGCCCCTACGAAGAGCGGGTCATCTCCATCAACCGGGTCGCCAAGGTGGTCAAGGGCGGGCGACGCTTCTCGTTCGCCGCGCTGGTCGTGGTCGGCGATGGCGCGGGCCGGGTCGGCGTGGGCTACGGCAAAGCCAAGGAGGTGCCCGCCGCGATCGCCAAGGGCGTCGAAGAGGCACGCAAGAAGATGTTCGAGGTGCCCATGATGGGTACCACCATCCCGCACAAGGTGGTCGGCGAGGCCGGTGCCGGCGTCGTCCTGCTCAAGCCGGCTGCACCGGGAACGGGCGTCATCGCCGGCGGGCCGGTGCGGGCACTGGTCGAGTGCGCCGGCATCAAGGACATCTTGTCCAAGTCCATGGGGTCGTCCAATCAGATCAACATCGTGAAGGCGGCCGTGCAGGGACTGAAGGACCTGCGCAAGCCCGCCCAAGTTGCTGCGCTGCGGGGTCGCGACGTGCACGAGGTCGCTCCCAAGCCCATGCTCGAAGCGGTCGCGGCCGCCGAGGTTCGGCTCCAGGCGGCACGCACCGCGGCGCTCGAAGAGGTCTACAGCGACGCACAGCCACGCCAGCAACGTCAGCAGCCCGGCCGGGGAGGCCGCCGATGAGCCAGCTCAAGGTGACGCAGGTCCGCAGCGTGATCGACAGGCCGAAGGATCAGAAGGCCACCGTTCGGCGATTGGGCCTGCACCGCATCCGTGACTCCGTCATCAAGGAGGACCGGCCCGAGATCCGCGGCATGATCGCCAAGGTGTCGCATCTGGTCGACGTCGAGGAACTCTCATGAAGCTGCATCATCTGAAGCCCGCCGAGGGCGCGAAACAGGACAAGAAGCGCGTCGGGCGCGGCCGTGCCGGGGTGCGTGGAAAGACCGCCGGCCGAGGGACCAAGGGGACCGGCGCACGCAAGAACGTGCCGGCCTGGTTCGAGGGTGGGCAGATGCCGTTGCAGCGCCGGGTTCCGAAGCTGAAGGGCTTCACCAACCCCGGTCGCGTGGAGTACTCGGTCGTCAACGTCGAGGTGCTGTCCAAGTACTACGCAGACGGCGAGGTCACGCCCCAAGGGCCTGTACGAGCACGGTCTGGTCCACAAGGGCCGGCCGGTCAAGGTGCTGGCGCGCGGCGACATCGACCACGCGCTGGTGGTGAAGGCGCACGCGTTCTCACAGGCCGCCAAGGACAAGATCGAGCAGGCAGGCGGCCGAACCGAGCTCGTGGGCTGAGCCGGGGTACGATAGACCACCGTGCTGAAGGCCTTCCTCAACGCGTTCCGGGTCCCGGACCTGCGCAACAAGATCCTGTTCACCCTGTTCATCATCGGGGTGTACCGGTTCGGCGCCCACGTGCCGGTGCCGGTGGTCGACTTCGGCGTCGTGCAGCAGCGCGCTCGAGGACGGAGGGGAAGGCGGGTTCCTCCAGTTCATCAACATCTTCTCGGGCGGCGCCTTGGGCAACATGGCCGTCTTCGGGCTGGGCATCATGCCGTACATCACCAGCTCGATCATCATGCAGCTGCTCACGGTCGTGATCCCCAAGCTGCAGGCGCTGCAGGAACAGGGCGAGGTCGGGGTCAAGAAGATCAATCAGTACACCCGCTACGTCACGGTCGTGCTGGCCTTGCTCCAGTCCACCGGCATCGTGTTCCTGTTCCATTCGGGTCAGGCCGGCATCCCCGACATCTTCCCGCCGGGCACGTTCACCCCGCCGAACGTGGCTCTCATCGTGCTCACACTCACGGCGGGCACGGCCATGATCATGTGGTTGGGGGAGCTCATCACCCAGCGCGGTGTGGGCAACGGCATGTCGATCCTGATCTTCACGTCCGTGATCTCGTCGCTGCCCGGTGAGGGCACGGCGATCCTGCGGCAGGGCGGCGCGTTCCAGTTCGCGACGATCTGCGTGGTCGTGCTGGGGATCATCGTCGTCGGTCGTGTTCATGGATCAAGGACAGCGGCGCATCCCCATCCAGTACGCCAAGCGGGTGGTCGGGCGCAAGATGACCTCGGGCGGAAGCACCTACCTGCCGTTGAAGGTCAATCAGGCCGGCGTGATCCCCATCATCTTCGCAACCTCGGTGATGTACTTCCCCACGCTGCTGGCCAGCGTCATCCACGCACAGTGGTTCCAGGACTTCGTGACGCGAGTACATCAGCCGCCAGGACAGCATCGTCTACATGGTGATCCTGGCCTCACTCATCGTGTTCTTCGCCTACTTCTACACGGCGATCCAGTTCGACCCGACCAAGCAGGCGGACAACCTGCGCAAGCAGGGGGGTTTCATCCCGGGCATCCGACCGGGAGCGCCCACAGCGAACTACCTCAACGACATCCTCGTCCGCATCACGTTGCCCGGGTGCGCTCTTCCTGGCTGCGGTCGCCCTCGTGCCCACCGTGGTGCTGGCGCTGTGGAACCTCAACCAGTTCCCTTCGGAGGCACCTCGGTGCTGATCGCCGTCGGGTGTCGCGCTCGAGACGATGAAGCAGATCGAGTCCCAGCTGCTCATGCGTCACTACGAGGGCTTCCTGAAGTAGGCGGGCTGCCGTGCGGCTCGTGTTGCTCGGGCCCCCGGGGGCAGGCAAGGGAACGCAGGCGCAGCGCTTGGTGGATCGCTACGACATCCCCCAGATCTCCACGGGTGACATCCTTCGCCAGCACGTCCAAGAAGGCACGGCGCTCGGGATCCAGGCGCGAGCGGTCATGGACCGTGGCGAGTTCGTCAGCGATGACCTGGTGGTGCGGATGGTGACCGACCGCCTCGACGATCCGGATGCCCGTGAGCGGGTTCATCCTGGATGGGTTCCCGCGCACCGTGCCGCAGGCTATGGCCTTGGAGGCGGCGCTCGAGCGCGCGCAGCTGCCCTTGACCGCGGTGCTGAAGTTCCAGATCTCCGACGGGATGGCGGTGCGGCGGCTCTCGAACCGCTGGACGTGCCCGGTCTGCAAGACCACCTACAACATGGAGTTCAAGCCGCCGGCCAGCGACACGGTCTGCGATCTCGAAGGCGCTGACTCTGGAACGACGCGCGGACGACGACGAGCTCACGGTTCGCCGGCGTCTGGCGGTCTACCAGGAGCAGACCGAACCGCTCGAGGACTTCTACGCGGAACGAGGCCTGCTGCACGAGATCGACGCGGAGGGCGCGGTCGACGTGGTCGCCGAGCGGACGATCGGCATGCTGAAGGAGGTCCCATGATCATCCGGAAGTCGCCTCGGGAGCTGCAGACGATGCGCGAGGCCGGGTCGCATCGTGGCCGGAGCGATCGACGCCGTGCTGGCAGCCGTCCGACCCGGGCATCTCCACGGCCGACCTCGACCAGGTGGCGGAGTCCTACATCAGCGACGAGGGCGCGCTGCCGTCCTTCAAGGGGTACAAGGGCACCTACCCCGCCACGATCTGCGCATCGATCGACGACGAGATCGTCCACGGCATCCCCTCGCGCACCCGGGCGTGCTCGTCCGAGGGCCAGGTCTTGTCGCTGGACTTCGGGGCGATCTGGGACGGGTTCCATGGCGATTCCGCGGTGACGGTGTTCGTGGGCGGTGACCCGCCGTCGGAGGAGGCCTCGAGGTTGGTGAAGACGACCGAGGAGTGTCTGTACGCAGGGATCGCGGCGGCCCGTCCCGGCGGGCGGTTATCCGACATCGGGCACGCGATCGAGAGCGTCGCGGCGCCGGCAGGGTTCGGCATCATCCGTGAGTACGGAGGTCACGGCATCGGCCGATCCATGCACGAGGACCCGTTCATCTCGAACTTCGGCAGCCCCGGCCGCGGCCCCGACCTTCGCCCCGGTCTGGTGATCGCGATCGAGCCCATGCTGACGGCCGCGGGCGAGGAGACGCGCCTCCTCGCCGACGGCTGGACCGTCGTGACGGCGGACGGTTCGATCGCAGCCCATTTCGAGCACACGGTGGCGATCACCGAGGACGGCCCGGAGATCCTGACCGCGCGCGGCTGAGCACCGCTCGTGGACGCTGGCTCTGCGGCGGGCCTATACTGACCGTTCGCCCGCCTCCGGCTTGCGTCGTGCGCGCCTGGGCCGGGCGGAACCCGTTCGAAGGAATCAGCTGGAGCGTGCCGAAGAAAGACGCCATAGAGGTCGAGGGAACGGTCGTCGAACCGTTGCCCAACGCGATGTTCCGGGTGAAGCTGGAGAACGACCATGTGGTGTTGGCCCACATCTCGGGCAAGATGCGGATGCACTACATCCGGATCTTGCCCGGGGACCGGGTCTTGGTGGAGCTGTCGCCGTACGACCTCACACGAGGCCGTGTGGTCTACCGGTACAAGTAGATCGGAAGATTGCAGATGAAGGTCCGTCCCAGCGTCAAGAGGATCTGCGACCGGTGCCGGGTCATCCGCCGCCGGGGCAAGATCCTGGTCATCTGCACCAACCCACGGCACAAGCAGCGTCAAGGTTAGCGCTCGCGAACGACAGAGAGGACACGCAGTGGCTCGCATCGCAGGCGTCGATCTTCCCCGCGACAAGCGGCTCGACATCGGGCTGACCTACATCTACGGGGTGGGTCACACGACGGCCGGTGCCATCGTCATCGGTGCCAACGTCGACGGCGCCACCAAGGTCCGAGATCTGTCCGAGGAAGAGGTCGTACGCGTCAGCGCGTTCATCGACCAGAACCTCAAGGTCGAGGGTGACCTTCGGCGCGAGGTCGCCCAGGACATCAAGCGCAAGATCGAGATCGGCTGCTACGCCGGGGTCCGGCATCGCCGAGGGCTGCCGGTGCGTGGCCAGCGCACCCACACCAACGCCCGGACCCGCAAGGGCCCCAAGAAGGCCATCGCCGGCAAGAAGAAGGCGGCACTCAAGAAATAGCACCCACCGGTGCGAGACCAGTCAGGCACACGTCAGGAGCTCCACACGCATGGCCAAACCGAAAGCCAAGAAGACGAAGCGGCGCGAGAAGAAGCACGTCGTGCACGGTCAGGCGCACATCAAGTCGACGTTCAACAACACCATCGTCACCATCACCGACCTGCAGGGCAACACGCTCAGCTGGGCCAGCGCCGGGAACGTGGGCTTCAAGGGATCGCGCAAGTCCACACCGTTCGCAGCGCAGCTCGCCGCAGAGAAGGCGGCGCGCCAAGCGCAGGAGCACGGCTTGCAGAAGGTCGACGTCTTCGTCAAGGGCCCGGGTTCGGGCCGCGAGACCGCGATCCGTTCACTGGCCGCGGCGGGCCTCGAGGTCTCGGTGATCCAAGACGTGACGCCGGTGCCGCATAACGGCTGCCGGCCGCGGAAGCGTCGCCGCGTCTAAGCGCGGCGCGAAGGCGGGGCAAGCCCGCGCACTACAGCGAATGTAGGCCGGGGCTGGTCCCCGGCGCAGATGGCGGGGTAGCAGTGGTTGATCCCCCGCCGAAGGAGGGAAGTACGTGTTCATCGTCGCCAGGCCTCAGATCACTGAGGACGTCGTTTCACCGACCCGCTCCAAGTTCGCGATCGAGCCGCTGGAACCCGGGTTCGGCTACACCGTGGGCAACTCGCTCCGCCGGACCTTGCTGTCGTCCATCCCGGGCGCGGCCATCTCGTCGGTCCGCATCGACGGGGTCCTGCACGAGTTCTCCACGATCCCCAAGGTCACCGAAGACGTCACGGACATCATCTTGAACCTCAAGGAGCTGGTCGTCCGATCCGACCTGGAGGAACCGACCACGGTCTACCTGAAGGCCAAGGGTCCCGGCGAGGTCACCGCCGGCGACGTCGCGCCACCCGCGGGCGTCGAGATCTTGAACCCCGAGCTTCACATCGCCACGCTGGGCAAGGGAGCCTCGCTCGAGATGGAGATGACGGTAGAACGCGGCGTCGGCTACCGCATGGCCGACAAGAACAAGAAGCCCCGCGACCCGATCGGCGTCATCCCGGTCGACTCGATCTTCTCGCCGGTGCGCAAGGTCAGCTACGCCGTGGAGAACACGCGCGTGGAACAGATGACCGACCGCGATCGCCTGATCCTGGACGTCGAGACCGACGGCTCCGTGACCCCTCGCGAGGCCGTGGCGTCTGCCGGCGGCACGATGCTGGAGCTGGTGCAACTGTTCAGCGAGCTCGCGGAGGCAGCCAGCGTGACGGTGGGCCCGGCCGAGGACGAAGAGGTCCCCGGCGACTACGCCATCACGATCGAGGAGCTCAACCTGTCGGTCCGCTCCTACAACTGCCTCAAGCGTGAGGGCATCAACGCCGTCGGCGACCTGGTGCTCAAGAGCGAGTCCGAGCTGATGGACATCCGCAACTTCGGACAGAAGTCGATCGACGAGGTCAAGGCCAAGCTCGAGGAGCTGGGCCTTGGACTCCGGGAGGAGTAGCCGGTGCCCAAGCCCAGGAAGGGTCCCCGCCTCGGCTCCAACCCCGGCCATCAGCGTCTGCTGCTGTCCACCATGGCGGCGCAGCTCTTCACGCACGAGTCGATCGAGACGACCGAGGCCAAGGCCAAGGCGTTGCGTCCGTACGCGGAGAAGCTCATCACCAAGGCCAAGCGCGGCGACCTGGCTGCGCGGCGCGAGGTGCTGAAGGACATCCCGGATCGCGACGTGGTGGCCAACCTGTTCCACGAGATCGGTCCTCGGTTCGAGGAGCGGAACGGCGGCTACACGCGGATCCTGAAGCTCGGACCGCGCAAGGGTGATGCTGCCCCGATGGCCCGCATCGAGCTGGTCGAACGAGGCTGAGCCTTCGCACGCTCCGGTTGAGGTTGGCCTACGACGGCACGGGGTTCCGAGGGTGGGCCGCGCAGCGCGATCCCTCGATCCGCACCGTCGAGGGTGAGCTCACCGCGGTCCTCGCCGACGTACGGAGCGCCGGTGAAGCTCTCAGTGGCCGGCAGGACGGATGCTGGGGTGCACGCCCGCGGGCAGGTGGCCTCGTTCGTGACCCGGTCATCTCGCCAGCCGAGACGATCCGAGAAGCGATCAATAGCCGGCTGGGGCCTGAGGTCGTGGCGCTCGACGTTCGCGATGCGCGCGAGGGTTTCGACGCCCGGTTCTCGGCGAGCGCACGGGTGTATCGCTATCGGATCGACCTCGGGACGGTGCCCGATCCGTTCGATGCGCGGTTCGTGTGGCATCATCCGGGCGCGCCCGATCTGCGAGCGATGCGGGCCGCAGCCGCGCATCTGATCGGATCGCATGATTTCACGTCGTTCTGCCGGCATCCGGGGGAAGGCAGACCGGTGGTGCGCGACCTGCAGCGCATGACCATCGGAAGTGTGCGCGATCGCCTGGAGCTCGGGTTCCGAGCCAACGCCTTCCTGCATCAGATGGTCCGGGCGCTCACGGGCACGCTGGCCGCAGTCGGTGAAGGCGGACTCGATCCGGAGGACGATCCCGGCGATCCTGGATGCTCGCGACCGCTCTCGAGCGCGGCAGATCGCGCCGGCGAAGGGTTGACCCTGGAGCGAGTGGTGTACGGGCCGCGAGACCGCCGCACCGAACCGTTCCTTTGACGCGCCCGGAGCGCCGCGGGTAGTCTGGACCATCGGCCGGGTTCCCGGCCGATATCTCACGTCCTGAAAGCCCTCATGAAGACCTACTCTCCGAAGCCTGAGCACATCGAGCGTCGCTGGTACGTCGTCGACGCCAGTGGCCGGGTGCTGGGTAGGGTCGCCTCAGAGGTTGCTGCCTTGCTGCGCGGCAAGCACAAGCCGATCTTCGCGCCACATATGGATACCGGGGACCACGTGATCGTGATCAACGCCGACAAGGTGGAGTTGACGGGTGGCAAAGAGCTGAAGAAGGTGGCCTACCGGCATTCCGGCTACCCGGGTGGCATCACCGGTGTTCGCTACGACGAGCTGCTCGCCACCAGGCCGGTGTTCGCGGTGGAGAAAGCCGTCCGCGGCATGCTGCCGAAGAACCGCCTGGGCCGCGCCATGATCAGGAAGCTGCATGTCGTGGCCGGCTCCGAGCATCCGCACGGTGCCCAGCGTCCGGTGGACTACACTTTCGGGCAGCCTCCGATGTGGGAAGGATTGCCTGGCCCCGCGGTCAAGGACCGCAAGGGCTCGCCTGAAGAGAAGGACGAGCCCCGGTCCGAGCCCGCCGCAACGGCCGCATCCGCGAAGAAGACCACGGCCAAGGAACCGGCCGCCAAGAAGCCCACCGCGAAGAAGACGACAGCCAAGAAGCCCACCGCGACAGCCAAGAAGCCGACCGCGACAGCCAAGAAGACCACCGCCAAGAAGAAGCCGACCGCCAAGAAGCCGACGGCGACAGCCAAGAAGACCACCGCCAAGAAGCCGACCGCCAAGAAGCCGTCGAGCACACCGGCGCCCGAGAAGAACTCCGAGGAGTAGGTTCGTGGCCGTGATCCCTGGAACGATCATCACCGGACGCCGCAAGGAAGCTGTCGCCCGGGTGCGCCTGGTGCCAGGCACCGGGGAGTTCGACATCAACGGACGCAACCTGGACGACTACTTCCCGACGCGCGTCCACCGCATGGTCGCGCAATCACCGCTGCGGATGGTCGGGCGGGAGAAGGACTACGACGTCGTCGCCACGATCAGGGGCGGGGGCATCAGTGGTCAGGCCGGCGCGATCCGCTTGGGGATCGCCCGAGCACTCATCGAGCTCGATCCCGGGCTTCGGGCCCAGCTCAAGGCCGAGGGCTATCTCACGCGCGATGCCCGTGAGAAGGAACGTCGCAAGTACGGCCTCAAGAAGGCCCGAAAGGCCCCGCAGTACTCCAAGCGCTGACCCGCGTTCCGTGCACCGGGCGCGCTATCGCGACGTGGCCCCTTCGCCCTCGGTCTCGGCCTCGGTCCCTGTGATGTCGGCATCGTCGGCCAGGGCGAAGGCGCCAGCCCGAACGGCCTCGACGATCGCGCGCGCGTCTGCTTCGTGCTCGGCCGGCACCCATAGGTAGGTGGGACCCACCGGTAGGGGCCTTCGGACTCCCCTTTCAACATGACCGGGATACCTTCGGTCTCGAGCCTGGCCCTGCATCAGCAGGCCGTCGGTCGTGTCGGCGCTGGCGTAGACCTGCACCGGCCCCTCGTCGCTCATGAAGACATGTTCGCACAGTCCGACCCTGAACGTGGGTACGGCTTCCATCGAGTGGAGTAGCCTTCTCGGCTGATGGCACGCTTGTTCGGCACGGATGGCGTTCGAGGGCTGGCGGATCAGAGCTGACCGGGAACTGGCCTTCGGCCTCGGGAGGGCCGCCGTCGTCGTGCTGGGTCGCCACGGGGAAAGTCACCCGACCTTCGTCGTGGGCCGGGACCCCCGTGCCTCGGGCGAGTGGCTCGAGGACGCGTTGGTCGAGGGCATCCGCAGTGCCGGTGGTGACGCCGTCATCGCCGGGCGTCGAGCCCACGCCCGCGATCGCGTTCATGACGATCGACATGAAGGCCTCGTCGGGCGTCGGTCATCTCCGCCTCGCACAACCCTCCCGAGTACAACGGCATCAAGTTCTTCGACGCGCGCGGCATGAAGCTGGCCGACGAGCTCGAGGACGAGATCGAAGCGTCGCTGCGCGACCCGGCGCCCGGGGCGAGCCGTTCGGCCGGACCCTGACGATCGGCGATGAGCACGAGCGATATCTGGCGCATCTGACGGAAGCCGCCGAAGCGCCGCTCGATGGCCTGACGCGTGGTGGTCGACTGCGCGAACGGTGCCGCCTCCGAGCTGGCCCCCGAGCTGTTGCGTCGCCTCGGCGCCACGGTCCACGCGATCAACGCCGAGCCGGACGGCAAGAACATCAACGAGGCGTGCGGTGCGCTCTACCCCGAGGTCGTCGCGGCCGAGGTCGTGCGCCGTGGGGCCGACGCCGGCGTCTCGCACGACGGTGACGCGGATCGAGCGCTGTTCGCCGACGCCGGGGGCTGATCGTCGACGGTGATCAGGTCCTGGCGGCGTGCGCGGTGGCCCTCAAGGAGCGGGATGCGTTGGCCGGAGAACACCGTAGTCACCACGGTCATGGCCAACCTGGGGTTCCATCACGCGATGCGTCAGGCCGGCATCGACGTCGTGTCGCCACGGGTCGGCGATCGGTACGTGCTGGAAGACATGCTGCGGACCGGGGCGATGGTTGGTGGAGAACAGTCGGGCCACGTGATCTTCCGCGAGCATGCTGCAACCGGTGACGGCCTGCTCACCGCCGTGCGCTTCCTCTCGCTTGCGGCACGGACCGGCCGGTCGATCAGGAGCTGGCCGCCGTCATGACCCGCTACCCGCAGCGGCTCATCAACATCGAGGTTCGCGACCGTGACGGTCTGGCCGAGGCCGTCTCGGTCTGGGAAGCGGTGGAGGCCTCCGAAGGAGCGCTGGGCGAGGAAGGGCGGGTCCTGGTCCGCGCGTCGGGCACCGAGCCGCTGGTTCGTGTGATGGTCGAGGCCCAGACCGAGGATCTCGCGAGCGAGCACGCCGAGTCGATCGCCGGCGCCGTCCGCGGCGTCGCTGGGCGGTGCCTGACCCGGCGTTGCGGCTGCCTCGTCCACGACCCGCTGTTAGGGTCTTCCCACATGTGTGGCATCGTCGGCTACGTTGGCCCCGACGAGGCGCTTCCGATCATCATCGAAGGTCTCCGGAGGCTCGAGTATCGCGGGTATGACTCCGCGGGCGTCGCCGTGCTGGGCGACGGCCTCGCGGTCGTCAAGCGCGCCGGGCAAGCTCTCGGAGCTCGAGGCGGCGCTGGCGACCGAAGGCAGCCCGGCGGGCGGGTCGGCATGGGACACACCCGGTGGGCGACCCACGGCGCTCCCACCGATCGCAACGCCCACCCGCACCTGGACTGTCAGGGCGGATCGCCGTGATCCACAACGGCATCATCGAGAACTTCCAGGTCCTGCGCGATCGGCTGGACAAGGAAGGGCACACGCTGGTCTCGGAGACCGACACGGAATGCGTCGCCCACCTGATCGAATCCAAGCTTGCCCGCCGGGTACCACCCTCACCGACGCCGTGCGGGCCGCCGTCGGCGAGCTCGAAGGCGCGTACTCACTGGTCGTGTGCGCCATCGACGAGCCCGACATCCTGGTAGGCGTGAAGGTGTCGTCACCGTTGGTGGTCGGACTCGGGGATGGCGAGACGCTCCTGGCCTCCGACATCCCCGCGCTCCTCGATCGGACCAGCACCGTGATCCCGGTGGACGAAGGGATGATCGTCGAGGTTCGTCGCGACGGCGCCACGTTCACGGACTTCGAGGGCACGCCGCTGTCGCCGTCGCCGATCACCGTGGACTGGGACGTCGCGCAGTGCGCAGAAGGGCGGCTACGACACCTTCATGCGCAAGGAGATCGACGAGCAGCCCGACGCGATCCGCGACACCCTGGTCGGCCGCGTGGTGGGTGGCCGGCTCGCGCTCGACGAGCTGCACATCAGCGACGACGTCCTGCGCGAGGTCGACAAGGTGTTCGTGGTGGCCTGCGGGACGGCGTTCCATTCGGGACTGGTCGCGAAGTACGCGATCGAGCACTGGACCCGCTTGCCGGTGGAGATCGAGATCGCCAGCGAGTTCCGTTACCGCGACCCGGTGCTGGGACCGGACACGCTCACCGCTGGCGGTGAGCCAGTCGGGCGAGACGATCGACACCTTGGAAGCGGCGCGGCACGCACGCCGGCAGGGTTCCCAGGTCATCGCCATCACGAACACCGTGGGGTCCTCGCTGGCCCGCGAGGCCGACGGTGTGCTCTACACGCATGCGGGCCCCGAGATCTGCGTGGCCGCCACCAAGACGTTCGCGACGCAGATGGTGTCGCAGTACCTGATGGCCCTCTACCTCGCGCAGGTGCGCGGCACGAAGTTCCCCGAGGAGATCGCGGAGATCCTCGGCCGACCTGGATCGGCTGCCCGAGCAGGTGAGCCGGGCGATCGCCCTGGATCGCGCAGGTCCGCGCAGCTGGCCGAGCGGTATCAGGATGCGCGCGACGTCGTGTTCATCGGTCGGCACACGGGCTACCCCGCCGCCCTGGAGGGCGCGCTCAAGATGAAGGAGCTCAGCTACATCCATGCCGAAGGGCAGGCCGGCTGGCGAGCTCAAGCACGGCACGATCGCGCTGATCGAGGACGGCGTCCCGGTGGTCGCGGTGGCGACCCATGCCATGTCTATCCGAAGATGCTGTCGAACATCCAGGAGGTGCGTGCTCGGGGCGCGGTCGTGATCGCGGTGGCGACCGAGGGCGATGAGCAGATCGCCGGGTTCGCCGATCACGTGCTGGAGGTGCCGGCGACGCCCGAGCTCCTGTCGCCGGTGGTGGTCACCGTGCCCCTGCAGCTGCTGGCCTACCACGTCGCCACGCTCCGAGGCTGCGACGTGGACCAGCCCCGCAACCTCGCCAAGAGCGTGACGGTCGAGTAGGCGTTCGTACCGAGCATCGGCCGGCCAAGGCCCAAGGCCCGGCCGCCATGGCCTCTAAGCTAGAGGTGTGGAGATCGTCGGGCTCGGCGTCGACATCTGCGAGATCGCTCGCATGGAGCGCGCGCTCGCCCGGCATCCCACGATGCGGGACCGGGTGTTCACGCCCGGCAGAGATCGCTTACTGCGACGGGAAGGCCCGGCCCGCCGAGTCCTACGCGGGACGATTCGCGGCGCGGGAAGCGACGATCAAGGCGCTGGGCGGGTATCGAGGCAAGCGGTGGCAGCGACATCAGCGTCGCGCGCCATCCCAGCGGGCGCCCTGCGATCGAGCTGAGCGGGCAACGCCAAACGCCGAGCGGACGCCCTGGGCATCACGCGGGTGCTGATCACGTTCACGCATGAGAGGACCAACGCCGTGTCGTTCGCGATCGCGGTGCGTGAGGATCGACCCCGTTGAAGCCGGTCCTCAGCCCACAGCAGGCCATGGAGCTGGACCGCCGGACCCAGGCGGCGGGGGTGGCGGCCGCGGCATTGATGGAACGCGCCGGGCGCAGCCGTCGCACGGGCCGCCGTGGAGGTCTGCGGTGGCGCCTACGGGCGTCGAGCCGTGGTCGTCTGCGGCAAGGGCAACAACGGCGGGGACGGCTTCGTCGCCGCGAGGCACCTGGCGCGGCGAGGGATGCGGGTGCACGTCGTCTCGATGGAGACGGTCGATGCGCTCAGCGAGCCGGCGTCGACGAACGCGCGCTCGCCTGCGGGAGGTGCGCCTTTCGCCGGCGCCGTTCGAGGTCTCCGTCCCTGGCTCGTGAGCTCGCTCGTGCCGACGTCGCGATCGATGCGGTGTTCGGGACCGGCTTCCGCGGTGTGCCCGAGGACGAATGGGCCTCCGCGATCGAGGTCGTTGAACGCGTCACCGGTTCCCGTGGTGGCGGTGGACATCCCGTCAGGGGTCGACGGAGCCACGGGAACGGTGGACGGCGAAGCCGTGTGGGCGGACGTCACCGTCACCTTCGGTGCTGCGAAGCTCGGCGCCGTCTTGCTCCCCGGGGCCGAGCATGCGGGCACGGTTGCGCGTGGTCGACATCGGATTCGTCGAGGAGGCGATGCCGGCGCGACGTCATCCTGGTCGAGCCGTCGGATGTCGCGGCGGTGATCCCGCACCGCGCGCTCGAGTCGCACAAACGCGCGTCGGGTGTCGTCGTCGTCGTCGCCGGATCCCGGGACATGACCGGCGCGCCGGCGTTGATCGCCCGAGCCGCCGCCCGGGTCGGGGCGGGCTTGGTCGTGGTCGCCGTGCCGGCGGCCGTGCTGCCGGCGGTCCAAGCCACGATGACCGAGGCGGTGTTCCTGGGGCTGCCCGAGACCGACCAGGGAACCGTGGCCGACGACGCCCTGGAGCCGGCGCTGGCGGCCCTGGAACGAGCGGATGCACTCGCCGTCGGGCCGGGTCTCACGCAGCATGCGGAGACCGCCGGCTTCGTGCGCGACGCTCGTGCGCGAGAGCCCCGTGCCGGTGGTGCTGGACGCCGACGGCCTCAACGCGTTCACCGGGAAGGCCGGGGAGATCGCGGATCGCAAGGCCGACGCCGTCCTCACGCCGCATCAGGGAGAGTTCGAACGACTGACCGGGCTGAGCTCGCGCGAGGTGGCTCGGGACCGCGTCGGGCGCGGCCATGCGGCTGGCGGCGGACTCTGGTGCGGTGACGCTGCTGAAGGGGCCTCGCACGCTGATCGCGTCGCCCGAAGGTCAGGTGCGGATCAACCTGACCGGAAGCCCGGTGCTGGCGACCGCCGGCTCCGGCGACGTCCTGACCGGGGTGGTCGGCCGGTCTGCTGGCACGCGGGCTCGATCCCATCGACGCCGCGTCCGCCGGCGCCTACGTCCATGGGGTCGCGGGAACGCTGGCGGCTCGGACGATCGGCGAAGGCACCGTCGCCGGCGACATCACGTCGCACCTTCCTGCGGCGATCGACGCAGTGGACGACCGATGACCAGTCGATCCAGGAACGTTCCGGGCCACCCACGTCGAGATCGACCTCGACGCGATCGCGCACAACGTTCGCGTGCTGAAGCCCGACGGCTCCGGCGTTCATGGCCGTGGTGAAGGCCGACGCGTATGGCCACGGCGCCCAGCGCGGTGGCGCGAGCGTGCCTGGATGCGGGCGCGACCTGGCTGGGCGTCGCCTCGTGGAAGAGGGGCTCACGCTGCGAGCCGGCGGGATCGACGCGCCGATCCTGGTGCTCTCGGAGCTGCCCGCGGGCTCGGAAGCCGACGGCCCTCGGCGCCCGGCTCACGCCGGTGCTCGTCCACCGTCGCGGGATCGGAGCGGCTTCACGCTGCGGCGACGGGCGTCGGCATCCTCGATCGACGTGCACATCAAGGTGGACACGGGCATGCACCGTGCTGGGGGTCTGGCCTCCCGAGGGAGCGCCGGCGTTCGTGGATCTGGTCGCAAGGGCTGGGTTCGGTCTGGGCGGCCTGTGGACCCACTTCGCGCAGATCGGAGGACGATCCGAGGTCACGAAGGCACAGCTCGACCGTTTCCTCGGTGTGGTCGACGCTGTGCGAGCGGCCGGTCACGAGCCCGCGATGCTGCACGCCGCGAACACGGCGGGATCCATCCTGTACCCGGAGGCCCGGCTCGACATGGTGCGGGTGGGGATCGGGCTCTACGGCATCGAGCCCGCGCCCGGCGTCGGCGCCTCGCTGGGGCTGCGACCCGCCCTGATGTGGCGCTCGGTGGTCACGGGCACGAAGCGCCTCGCTGCGGGGGAGCGGATCAGCTACGGCCAGCGGTACGAGCTCGACCGCGACTCATGGATCGCGACCGTGCCGGTCGGCTACGCCGATGGCTACCCACGATCGCTGTCATCGAACGCCGATGTCCTGATCGGCGGTCGCCGGTGCCGGGTGGCGGGCAACGTCACGATGGACCAGCTGATGGCCGATTGCGGCGACCTTCGAGCCGACACGCAGGGTGAGGAGGTCGTCCTACTCGGCCCACAGGGCGATGAGGTCGTCCCGGCCCAGCAGCTGGCGGAGCGGGCGGGCACGATCGCCTACGAGATCGTGAGCCAGGTCGGCGCACGGGTCCCACGCAGGTACACGACGTGAGGAAGCGGGTCGCAGCCGATCGGAGCAGGCGTCGCGGCCGGCGCCGTGGCGGCCGGGGCGGTGACCCGAACGGTGCTGCGGCGTCGCACCGACCATCACCTGGAAGCGGGCCTGTGGGATCTTCCTCCCGACGATCTGGGTCAGATCGAATCGTTCGACGGGACACGGATCGCGGTGCGCGCGGCAGGCGATCCCGAGGCCCCGGTCCTGCTCTTCGTGCACGGTTTCAGCTTGGACATGACGACATGGCACGAGCAATGGGTCGACCTTTCCACCGACTTCCGCTGCGTGCTGATGGACCAGCGCGGGCACGGGCGCAGCGGCACCGCCTGCGCACGGGGATCTGTCGGTGCGAGCGATGGGTCGCGACGTGGCGGCGGTGCTCGACGCGGTCGCGCCCACGACACCCGCGGTCGTGGTCGGCCACAGCCTGGGAGGCATCGCCGCCATCGCCATGGCCGAACAGCGCCCGGAGCTGTTCGGGCTCGCGGGTCGCGGGGCTGATCCTGGTCGGGAACCTCCTCCGACGATCTGCTCGCGCGGCGCCATGGGCTCGCTCACCGGCCTGCTGCGCCGGAGCCCCGCCACCCTGTCCAGCGTCATGGGGCGGGTCGACGGCCTCCGCAAGGCAGTGATGGCCAGGCCGGGCGACATCCGGGCGGCCGCGGTTCGTCTCACCCAGTTCGGTCCCGACGCTCCCGCGCATCTGGTGGACCACGTGGTGCACCTGGCGCAGCGGGCGAGCTCGGAACTGTGGACGGATGGCCTGGCCGAGCTGTTGGAGATCGACCTGCAGCATGCGTTGCCCCGAGCGAAGGTTCCTGCCTTGGTGATCGTGGGTGAATACGACCGGGTCACGCCTCCGGCATCGGCGATCCGGCTCGTGGACGAGCTGCCCGATGCGAGGCTCGTGGTGATGGCGGGCACGGGTCACATGCCGATGCTCGAGCGGCCGGTGGAGCTGGATCGGGAGATCAGGCTGTTCGCCACCTCCGTACTGAAGCCGGTGGCAGGATGGCCGGCCGGATCAAGACGCAGGAAGCGGGCCGGAGCATGACGCGGACGCTGGCGGAGGTCGGGGCCGAGGCAGCCACGTGCACCAAGTGCCGGCTGGCGCAAGGGTCGCACCCAGGTGGTCTTCGGGGTCGGCAACCCCGACGCGGACCTGCTGTTCATCGGTGAAGGCCCCGGGTTCCACGAGGACAAGCAGGGGGAGCCGTTCGTGGGAGCGGCGGGACAGCTGCTGACCCGCATGCTCGAAGGGATCAGGCTCACGCGCGATCAGGTCTACATCGCCAACGTCATCAAGTGCCGGCCTCCCGGCAATCGTGATCCCCAGCCGGATGAGATCGAGGCGTGCACGCCGTGGTTGATCGAACAGATCTCCTCCATCCAGCCGTGCGTGATCGTCACCCTGGGCAATTTCGCCACGAAGTTCGTCCTGAACACCGCAACGGGCATCACCCGCCTGCGGGGGCAGATCCACGACTGGCACGGCCGCACCGTGATCCCCACGTTCCATCCGGCCGCGATCCTCCACGGCGGTGGCGAGCAGTCGAATCAGTTCGTGCTGTTGCAGCAGGACTTCGAGCTGGTCCGGGTCACCCTGGACGACAGGTGCACCCCCGCCCCGAGCCCCGCCGTCTATGTCGGCTCCGAGGCTAGCTCCGAGACTGGGCAGGACGAACAGCTGGAGCTGTTCTGATCGTGGACCTCACGATCCGAGCGGAGACCGCCGAGGACACCCGCGAGGTCGGGGAGGCGCTCTCCGCCCTGCTGCGCGCCCGCGACGCCGTGGTCCTCACCGGAGAGCTCGGCGCCGGCAAGACGACCCTCGTCCAAGGGGTGGCCCGCGGGCTAGGCGTCGAAGGCAGCGTCTCCTCGCCCACGTTCACACTGGTGAAGGAGTACACCGGCATCCTGGATGTGGCGCATGTGGACGTGTACCGGCTCGAACGCATGCAGGACGTCGTCGACCTGGCGCTGGAGGAGCTCGGCGGGGGAGAGGGGGTCTTGCTGGTCGAGTGGGGTGACGCCGTCGAAGCTCTTCTCCCCGACGACCGCCTCCGCATCGAGCTGAACACGGAGGATCCAACGGGCGCGTCGGAGATCCGCCGGATCACCGTGACGGGGGTCGGGACGGCGTGGGTCGATCGCTGGCCCGAGGTCGAGGTGGCGCTCGGACCCTGGAGCACGTCGCCGTGATCGTCGTGGGGATCGAGACTTCGACGCCGCAGACCAGCGTCGCCATCGGCACCGAGAACGGGATCGTGGGGCGGGTGGCGATCGCCGGCAAAGCGCGGCAGGAGTCGGTGACCCCCGCGCTCGAACAGCTCATGGCCTGGAGCGACCTCCAGCTCAAGCAGGTGGGCGGTATCGCAGTCGGTGTAGGCCCCGGCCTGTTCACGGGGCTCCGGGTCGGGGTCGAGACCGCCAAGACGCTCGCGCAGGTGCTGCACGTGCCGATCGTGGGCATCACCAGCCTCGATGCTCTGGCCTTCGCCGTCCGCACGACCCACAAGCGGATCGCCGCCGTGATCGACGGCCGCCGGGGGGAGGTCTTCTTCGCGATCTACCGATCGGTGCCCGGCGGGGTCGTCCGCGAAACCGACCCGATGGTCGTGACCCCAGACCGGCTCGTCGCCGAGCTGCAAGCCGTCCCCGGTGAGGTGTTGGCGGTGGGCAACGGTGCCATGCTGTACCGACATGAGTTGCAGGAGCTGGGAAGCCGGGTCGAGCCCGCGTCATCGACGATGGCTCACCCCGACGCCGCCTCGTTGGTCGAGCTCGCGGTGCCACGTTTCCTGCGGGAAGAGCACGATGCCCTCTTCGATGTCGTCCCTGTATACCTGAGGAAGTCCGATGCTGAGATCGCGTGGGATCAGCGAACACGGGGCGCCTAGGGTCGAGGTGGGCCGCATGCGACGCCGCCACCTGCGCGGCGTCATGGCGATCGAACGACAGGTCTACGCCCGCCCCTGGAGCCCCAACCTGTTCGTGGCGGAGATGACCGAGCCCAACAATCGCTGTTACCTGGTCGCCCGCATCGACAAGGTCGTCGTCGCCTACGGCGGCGTGATCTGCTACGGAGACGAGGCTCACATCACCAACATCGCGGTCGACCCTCAGCAGCAGCGCCACAGGATCGGGACCCGGCTGCTACATGAGCTGATCGTAGGGGCCATCGACCTCGGCGGACGTGCGGTGAGCCTGGAGGTGCGGGTCACCAACTGGGGCGCCCAACGCCTCTACGGACGGTTCGGATTCCACCCGGTGGGTATCCGCCGTAACTACTACCAAGAGCTCAACGAGGACGCGCTCATCATGTGGACCGACGACGTGCGCACCGAGGCCTATCAGCGGCGCCTCGGATCGATCGTGGCCGGATTGCCGGAGATGGTGCGCCCTTCGTGATCACGTTGGGCATCGAGACGTCGTGCGATGAGACGGCGGTCGCCGTGGTGGAAGACGGCTTCGAGCTGCGGGCGAACCTGATCGCGTCCCAGGTCCACCTGCACGAACGCTTCGGTGGCGTTGTCCCCGAGGTGGCCGCCCGCGCACACGTCGAAGCGCTCAACCCACTCATGGAAGAGGTGCTCAGCGAGGCGGGCATCGGGTTCTCCGACATCGGGTCGGTGGCGGTGACGGTCGGGCCCGGACTGGTCGGCGCGCTGCTGGTCGGCATGGCGGCGGCCAAAGGCGTGGCGCTGGCGACCGGTGCCGACCTGGTGGGCGTGCACCACCTGGAGGCCCACTACTGGGCCAACTTCCTGGAACACGGCCCGCCGGAGCCCCCGTACGCCGTGCTCATCGTCTCGGGCGGGCACACGATGTTGCTCCACGTGCCGCACATGCTGCATCACGAGGTCATGGGCCAGACGTTGGACGACGCGGCCGGGGAAGCGTTCGACAAGGTGGCTCGGCTCATGGGTCTGGGTTTCCCCGGTGGCCCAGCGCTGGATGCCATGTCGAGCACCGGCGACCCGCACGCGATCCGGTTCCCACGAGCCATGGAGGACTCGGGCGACTACGACTTCTCCATGAGCGGGCTGAAGACCGCGGTGCTGCGCTTCGTGAAGCAGGAGCGAGCTGCCGGCAACGACCTGCATCTGCCGGACCTGGCGGCCAGCTTCCAGGAAGCCATCGTGGACGTGCAGGTCTCGAAGACCATGGCCGCTGCCAAGCACGTGGGAGCTCCCACCGTGCTCCTCGGCGGCGGCGTGATCGCGAACACACGCCTGCGAGAACGCCTCGCCGAAGCAGGTGAGCGCGCAGGCATCCGGGTGCTCGCCCCTTCGCTGCCGCTGTGCACCGACAACGCGGCGATGGTGGCCTGCCTGGGTGCTGCTCGCTGGCAGGCGGGAGACCGAACCACCCTCGACACCCCCGCCGACCCGCAGCTAAGGTTGGCGACGTGAGCACGGTCCTGGTGACCGGGGGCGCCGGGTTCATCGGCTCGCACCTCGCCGACAGACTCCTCGCAGAGGGGCACCGCGTGATCAGCGTGGATGATCTCACCACGGGTCGCATCGCGAACCTGGTCGACGCGAGGGGTTACGGCAAGGAATTCACGTTCTTCAACATGGACGTGCGCGCCGATGGGTTGCTGCCTCTGTTCGAGCGGCATCGGCCGGAGGTGGTCTATCACCTGGCGGCTCAGTCGGGCGTGCGCCCCTCACTCACTGATCCGGTGCTCGACGCTTCGATCAACGTGATGGGCACGCTCAACGTGCTGGAGTCGGCCGCGCGGGTCGAAGCCCGCAAGGTGATCTACGCGGCCAGCGGCGGTACGATCTACGGCGAGCCCAAGCGCTTGCCCGCCAAGGAGACCGCCGCCCAGGGATCGCACCCGCTCAGCCCTTACGGCATCTCCAAGAAGATCGTCAGCGATTACCTCGGCTTCTTCCAGCGGTACCGGGGCCTGGACTACTCGGCGCTCGCCCTCGGGAACGTGTACGGACCACGCCAGGATCCCCACGGCGAGGCCGGGGTGATCGCGATCTTCGCCCAGAGGATGCTGGCGGGCGACCCCGTCACGATCTTCGGCGACGGCAACCAGACCCGCGACTACGTGTTCATCGACGACGTGGTGCACGCGTTCGTGCAGGCGTCCGATCGAGGTTCGGGCAAGCTCGTCAACATCGGGACGGGCCTGGAGACGAGCGTGAATCACCTGTTCCGTCTGATCGCGGATCTCATCGGCTACGACCAGGAACCGGAGTTCGGTGCGCTCCCTCCTGGAGAGCTCCGGCGCATCGCCCTGGACATCTCCAAGGCCCCAGGTGCGATCGCATGGAAGCCCTGGACGCACCTGGAAGACGGTCTGGCCGAGACCGTGGCGTTCCTGAAGGGCGTCTGAGCGGCTGGTCACTCTTACCCTCACCGGCCGCGTACGGCCGCCCGGCTTGCGTTGGTCTGGCCGGCCGTGCCACCCTCCGCGAACGCCTGGCGACTCCGTCGCCGAACGTGGCTGAAGACCGAACGCGGGGGGTCGTTACATGGGGGACGCACCAGCTGAGAAGTCGACACCGGTGATCGAGGGCAAGGGGCTCAAGACCGGCAGCCTCGGTCTCGTGTCGGTGATCGTCATCGGCGTGGCTTCGACAGCGCCGGGCTACAGCCTCGCAGCATCGCTCGGGTTCGTGAGCGGTGAGGTGGGCTTGCAGGCGCCGGCCATCATGTGGCTCGCCTTCGTGCCGATGGCGTTCATCGCCGCGGCGTACTACTACCTGAACCGCGCCGATCCGGACTGTGGCACCACGTTCAGCTGGGTGACCCGAGCCATGGGGCCGAAGAGCGGATGGATGGGTGGCTGGGGGATCTTCATGGCCGATCTCATCATCATGCCGAGCCTGGCGCAGATCAGCGCGATCTATCTGTTCCTGCTGTTCGGCGCGGACGGGTTGGCCGAGAGCACCTTCTGGACGACGCTGGTCGGCATCATCTTCATCCTGGGGATGTCGTATATCTGCTACCGAGGCATCGAGCTTTCTGCGCGCTCGCAGGTTCTGTTGCTCGGCACCGAGCTCGCGGTCCTGCTGGTCTTCGCGGTGTGGGCCCTCTACCGCGTGTACTCCGGGGATTTCGCCGACAGTGTGACGCCCTCGCTCAGCTGGCTGAACCCGTTCGGGCTTCCGGTCGGCGCACTGACGGCGGGCATCCTGATCTCGGTGTTCATCTATTGGGGGTGGGACACCGCGGTCACGGTGAACGAGGAGACGAAAGACTCTTCGCATACCCCGGGCCTGGCTGCGGTCCTGTCGACCGTGATCCTGCTGGTGATCTACGTGATCACCACGTACGCGGCGCAAGCCGTCCACGGGGCCGGGTTCCTGGTCGAGAACTCCGACGACGTGCTGTCGGCGACCGGAACGGACGTGCTCGGGAGCTTCTTCGACAAGTTCCTGATCATCGCAGTGCTCACGTCGGCCGCTGCGTCGTGTCAAACGACGATCCTGCCCTCGGCACGAACGATGCTCTCGATGGGCGCTCACAAGGCGGCACCGAAGAAGTTCGCCGAGATCCACCCGAAGTTCCTTACCCCGGGCTACGCCACCTGGTTCTTCGGCATCGTCGCGTGCCTGTGGTACATCGTGCTCGTGGTCGCCGGCGGCAACGTGCTCGCCGATTCCATCGTTGGGGTCGGGCTCATGATCGCCTTCTACTACGGCATCACCGGCTACGCGTGTGTTGCCTACTACTGGTCCCACCTGTTCTCGAGCCTGAAGAACTTCATCTTCGTGGGACTGTTGCCGTTCCTGGGCGCATTGTCGCTGACTTGGATCTTCGTGAAGTCCTTGATCGACCTGGCGAAGCCTGCCAACTCCGAGAGCGGAGATTCGTGGTTCGGGCTCGGGCCGCCATTCGTGATCGGTGGCGTGCTGCTGCTGGTCGGCGTCCCCTTGATGTTCCTATGGAAGGCGGGACATCCCGAGTTCTTCCGCGTCAAGCGCGATCCGGCGCACGTGAAGCCACCGCCGGAGGGCGGCGAGACGGCACCGCCCCTGCTCGGGATCCGAGTGGAGGAGGACGCCGATGTCCGGTGAGGTGATCTTGGGCTTCGACGGTTCCGATGGCGCGCGACACGCTGTTCGTCAGGCGGTCGAGATGGCGCGAGCGTTCGACGCCCCGCTGGTGTTGGCGTTCGGGTTCGAGCCGCCGGTGATGGGCGGCGAGGTGGCCGATCTGCGGAAGGCGGTTCAGTCGCGCGGGGAGCAGGTCTTGGCCGAGGGAGCCGACCTGGTGACGAGCCTTGACGCCGAGCTGCCCCTGGAGGCGATCCTGGTCGACGAGCGACCCGCCGACAGCTTGGTCGACCTGGCGGCGCAGCGACAGGCTCGCGCCATCGTGGTGGGGCACCGGGGCATGGGACCCATCCGTGGTGCCGTGCTGGGCTCGGTGACCTACCGCATCCTGCACGCCGCGCCCTGCCCCGTCGTGGTGGTGAAGGCGCCCGAGAGATAGGCGCTCCGGTTCGCCCCGGTTGGTGCCGATGAGCATCGGGTGAACCAACGCACGGAGCCGTCATTGGCCACCGAGAGCTACGGTCGCGCTCAGGCGATCGTAGACGCTTGTCCACGCATGGCCTCCGCGCTCACCGGAACGCGAACGGTCGGCGACGCGGTGGAGCCGGCGCTGTCGATCCTGGGCGAGGCCAGTGGCGCTCGCCGGGTGGAGCTGGTGTCCACCGGCGATCTCCCCTTGCTGGAGCCCGCCGCATGGGGCGCCACCGCTCCAGCCGGCGACCCTTTGGTGGTCCCGATCCTGGTCGGCGGAGAGTCTGAAGCCATGCTTCGACTCTGGCCCGAGGACTGGAGCCGCGAGGAGCGTGACGGGCTGCGCGCGTGCGCCGCGACCTTCGCCGGTGCCGTCGGCATGGCCCAGCGTGAGAGCGAGCGCACGGAGACCGAGTCCTGGCTACGCTCGCACCTGGACAACATCCCGGTCGTCACGTACATCGAGTACACGGATGACGATCATCCCCTGGGCTACACCGAGGTCTACGTCAGCCCGCAGATCGAAACGTTGCTGGGGTACTCACGCGAGGACTGGGTGCGAGACGACGACCTTTCGAGCTGGCGGGAGATGATCCACCCCGATGACCGCGAAGCGCTCGACGAGCTCGCCGCCGAGACGGCGCGTTCGGGCGAGGACTACGTGGCCGAGTACCGGATCAAGCATCACGTGTCGGGCGAGTGGGTGTGGGTGCGCGACGTCGCCCATCTGGTGTCGGAGACGAGCGGGATGCGTCCGTACTGGCACGGCGTCATGGTCGATATCACCGAGCGCAAGGAGCTCGAGCAACAGGTCGAGCACCTGGCCTTCCACGACAGCCTCACCGGATTGCCCAACCGCAAACGGTTCGAGGAAGCGCTACGGGCCGCGATCTCTCGCAGCCGGCGGAGCGACCAGGCCGTGGCGCTGCTCTTCATGGACCTCGATGGGTTCAAGCAGGTGAATGACTCGTTGGGCCATGACGTCGGCGATCTGCTGCTCTGCGGGGTGGCCGATCGGTTGCGTGCGGCCACGCGAGAGACCGACCTGGTCGCGCGCCAGGGGGGAGACGAGTTCCTCGTGCTGGTGGCCGACGTCCAGCCGCGAGGCTCCGCCGCCGATGCGCCGTCCACGATCGCCGCCGAGGCCGTGCTGGCGGTTGCCGATGAGGTCGCCGCCAGGATCGAGCGGGCCATGGTGGACCCGTTCGATCTGGCCGGTCACCAGATCACCACCAGGGCCAGCGTCGGTATCAGCGTCTATCCGTACGATGCCCAGGATGAGCGGACGCTGATGAAGCACGCAGACGCCGCGATGTACGAAGCGAAGCGGCGAGGCGAGGGCGGCTGGGTCCACGCCTGGCGCGCATCGTAAGCCGACCGCCACAGGCTCTTTCGCGTTGACCCTTTGGCACTCTGCTGGCTATCCTGTTAGCACTCGGACACAGTGAGTGCTAACCCGATGTCTCGGCGCCGGAACACCGTGCCGACGGCATCGATCGAGCGAGGAGGGACAGCAGACATGGCGGACTTCAACCTGAAGCCACTGGAAGACCGGATCGTCGTGCAGGCCAACGAGAGCGACCAGACCACCGCATCGGGCTTGGTGATCCCCGACACCGCGAAGGAGAAGCCCCAAGAGGGCACCGTCGTGGCGGTCGGCGAAGGCCGGTGGGACGAGGAGGGCAACAAGCGCATCCCGGTCGACGTCAAGACCGGCGACACGGTCATCTACTCGAAGTACGGCGGCACCGAGGTCAAGGTCAAAGGCGAGGACTACCTGATCCTGTCGGCCCGCGACGTGCTGGCCGTCGTCAACAAGAAGAAGTAACGCTCTTCACCCACCACCACAAGGAGGTACACAGTGGCCTCGAAGCTGCTGAAGTTCGGCGAGGATGCGCGCCGCGGCCTGGAGGCCGGCGTCGACAAGCTCGCCGACGCGGTCGCCATCACGCTCGGCCCCAAGGGCCAGAACGTCGTGCTCGACAAGAAGTGGGGAGCCCCCACGATCACGAACGACGGTGTGACGATCGCGAAGGAGATCGAACTCGACGACCCTTGGGAGAACATGGGCGCTCAGCTCACCAAGGAAGTCGCCACCAAGACGAACGACGTCGCCGGCGACGGCACCACCACCGCCACCGTCCTGGCTCGCGCCATGGTCAAGGGCGGCATGAAGAACGTTGCTGCGGGCGCCAACCCCATGGCCCTGAAGCGCGGCATCGAGAAAGCCGTGGAACGGGCCGTCGAGGCGATCGCGGATCAGGCCAAGGAGATCGAGTCCAAGGACGAGATCGCCCAGGTGGCGGCCATCTCTGCCGCCGACGAGCGCGATCGGCGAGACCATCGCCGAGGCCCTCGACAAGGTAGGCAAGGACGGCGTCATCACGGTCGAGGAGTCGAACACCTTCGGCATCGAGCTCGAGTTCACCGAGGGCATGCAGTTCGACAAGGGCTACATCTCCCCGTACTTCATCACCGATGCGGAGAGCCAGGAGGCAGTCCTCGAGGAGCCCTACCTGCTCATCGTCAACAAGAAGGTCTCGAGCGTCCAGGAGCTCCTCCCGGTCCTCGAGAAGGTGATGCAGGGTGGCAAGCCACTGGTCATCATCGCCGAAGACATCGAGGGCGAGGCCCTGGCCACCCTGGTGGTCAACAAGATCCGTGGCACGTTCAACGCCGCTGCGGTGAAGGCTCCAGGGTTCGGCGATCGCCGCAAGGCGATGCTCCAGGACATCGCCATCCTCACGGGCGCCGAGGTCATCTCGGAGGAGGTTGGCCTCAAGCTCGAGAACGCCGACGTCAACCTCCTCGGCAAGGCCCGCAAGGTGATCATCACCAAGGACACCACCACGATCGTCGAGGGCCAGGGTGACGCGGACGCCGTGAGTGGCCGCATCAACCAGATCAAGGCCGAGGTCGAGAACACCGACTCCGACTGGGACCGCGAGAAGCTCCAGGAGCGTCTGGCGAAGCTGTCGGGCGGCGTGGCGGTCATCCAAGTGGGAGCGGCCACCGAGGTCGAGCTCAAGGAGAAGAAGCACCGCATCGAGGACGCCGTGTCGGCGACCCGTGCGGCCGTCGAGGAAGGCATCGTACCCGGTGGCGGGGTCACCTTGATCCGCGCTGAGGCCGGGCTCGACAAGCTCGATCTCGACGGCGACGAGGCCACCGGCGCGCGCATCGTGCGCAACGCGCTGAGCGAGCCGGCTCGCCGGATCGCCCAGAACGCGGGCTACGAGGGCTCGGTCGTCGTGCAGCAGCTCCGCGGTGAGACCGACGGCAACGGCTTCAACGCCGCCACCGGCGAATGGGTCGACCTGGTCAAGGCCGGCATCATCGACCCGGCCAAGGTCACACGTTCGGCGTTGCAGAACGCCGCCTCCATCGCGGCCATCGTGCTGACGGCCGAGAGTGCCGTTGTCGAGAAGCCCGAGGAGGACGAGTCTGCGGGCGAAGGTGGTCACGGCCACATGCACTAGTCTTTCTCAGACTCGCTCAACTGCACCTTTCAGGGGGCGGGCCTCGTGCCCGCCCCCTGTGCGTTCGGCGGACAATAGACTTCGGCGCGATGTTCGAGGAGCTGCTTCGTTCGTGGGATGGCGAGGAGGTCGTCGTCCGCTTCGACCGGCCGACGGACGCCTGGTTCTTCGTGGGTGTGCACTCCACGGTGTTGGGCCCCGCGATGGGCGGTACCCGATTGCGGGTCTACGACGCGGCTGGTGACGCGCTGCTCGATGTGTTGCGCCTGTCCGGCGCCATGACGATGAAGCAAGCCGCCGCCAACCTGCCCTTCGGAGGGGGGAAGGCGGTGCTGGCCGTGCCCGAGGTGCCGCCGCGCGGGGAGCGATGCGCGGCGCACGATGTTGCGGCGGTACGCGGCTCTGGTGGACTCGCTGGGCGGCACCTACGTGACCGCCGCCGACATGAATACGGGCCAGGCCGACATGGATGTGGTCGGTGAGGGCACGGGCTTCGTGCTTGGCCGTTCGCGCGAACGTGGTGGATCGGGCGACCCCGCGTCCGGCACCGCGCTCGGCGTGTTCCACGGCATCGTGGCCTCGGTCCGCCGCGCCTTCGGATCGGCCGATCTCACCGGGCGTTCGGTCGTCGTGCAGGGGGCCGGTGCGGTGGGGGGCCGGCTGATCGAGCTACTCAACGAGGCGGGCGCCACGGTCGTGGTCTCCGATGTCGATCCGCCCGGGCGCAGGCGGCCGCTGCGGGCGTTGAAGGCGAGGTCGCCGGCCCCGACGATGTCTGGAAACGGCCGTGCGACGTGTTCGCGCCTTGTGCAGGCGGTGGAGTCCTCAACGACCGGACGATCCCGCTGTTGCGTTGCGCTGTGGTGGCGGGCGCCGCGAACAATCAGCTGGCTTCGACCGCCGACGCTGCCCGTCTTCACGATGCGGGGATCCTGTATGCGCCAGATTTCGTGATCAACGCGGGCGGGGTGATCCATCTGACGGGTTACGAGCGGTTCGGGTGGGACGAGGCGCAGGTCACTGCCCGTCTCGCCGGGATCGGGAGCACCCTGGAGCAGGTCTACGACGACGCCGAGCGGGACGGGGTCACCACCGCCGCGGCCGCCGAGCACCTGGCGGCCGAGCGCCTGGCGGCCGGCGCCGACGATCGAGGCTGAATCAGACGAACGGCTTCTCTTGGCCCGCGATGCCCAGTCCCGCCAGGAAGCCGACGCCGAGCGTCCCGTTGACGCCTGCTAGTAGCCACCATGGCCACGCGGCCGCTCCATCGGGGAGCCCGAAGAGCGCTGTCAAGACGAAGACGGTGGCCGTGCCGATCTCCAGGATCGCGAACGCCCACGACCACCACCACAGCTCTTCTATCTTCTGCGACACCAGCACCATGAGCATGACGAGCACCAGCCCCATGACAGCGGACGCTCGCAGCCAGCCGTACCCCGGTGACGGGGGCTGGTCCAGCAGATCCTCCGCGAGCCATCGCGGAGCAACGAGGACCGCCGTGCTAGAGATGGTCCACAGCGCCGCGTCGATCTTCAGGAGGCGTCGCAGGAGCGTCACGGCCGCTCATCCTCCCAGGTTGGGAGGCCCACGAGGGCGTTGGTAGGATACGCCGACCGCGGAAACTGCAGGTCGTGCGTGTAGCCGCGGTCCCGCCTCGCATGTCCTCAGCTCCCGGAAGGATCTCGCAGCATGCAACAAGGCCCCAGGGTTGCCGTGATCGGCCTCGACTGCGCCACGCCGCAGCTGTTGTTCCGTGACCTGCACGGCGAGGTGCCCAACATCGCCAAGCTCATGGGCGAGGGCGCCTACGGCAACCTCGCCTCGATCACCCCACCGATCACGGTCCCCGCGTGGGCCTGTGCGCTGACGGGCAAGGTGCCGGGTCAGCTCGGCATCTACGGCTTCCGCAACCGCAAGGACACTACCTACGAAGGGCTTTCGATCGCGCACTCGGGTTCGGTGAAAGAGCCGGCCGTGTGGGACGCCTTAGGCGCCCACGGCAAGCGTTCGGTGCTCATCGGTGTGCCCCCTTCGTTCCCCCCGCCCAAGGAGTTCCCCGGGTGGCGCGTCGGGTGCTTCCTGACGCCACCGTCGGCGGAACGGTTCGCCTACCCGCAGTCGCTGGAGGTCGAGATCGAGGAGGAGCTCGAGGGGAAGGGCAACTACATCTTCGACATCCCCAACTTCCGGCAGGCGGGCATGGAGGTCACGCTCGACCAGGTCTTCAAGATGACCGAGCGGCGGTTCCAGTTGGGCCGTCGGCTCATCCAGAACAAGCCATGGGACTTCTTCATGCTCTGCGACATCGCCCTGGACCGTCTGCATCACGTGTTCTGGCAGTACTTCGACCCGCGTCACCCGCAGTACCGGCCCGGCAACCAGTACGAAACGACCTTCCAGGACTACTACCGGTTCCTGGACGAGCAGGTCGGCTCGCTCCTGGAGCTCATCCCGGACGACGCCATCACGATGGTCATGAGCGACCACGGCGCGCGGCCCATGATGGGCGGCCTGTGCTTCAACGACTGGCTGATCCAGGAGGGCTACCTCACTCTCAAGGAGCGGGTCGCCAAGCCCACGCCGATCAAGGACGCGTCGATCGACTGGGATCGTACGGTGGCGTGGGGAGACGGCGGTTACTACGGACGCCTGTTCCTCAACGTGAAGGGTCGCGAGCCTCAGGGCGTGGTGCAGCCCGCGCACTACGAGGCCACGCGCGACGAGCTGATCGCCAAGCTCGAGGCTGCGCCCGGCCCGGACGGCACGCCCCTGGGCACCACGGTGGTGAAGCCTCAGGACGTCTACCCCGAGGTGCGCGGTGTCGCCCCCGATCTCATCGTGTATTTCGGTGACCTGGATTGGCGTTCGGTCGGTGCCGTGGGCAACCCCAGCATCTTCACGTACGAGAACGACACCGGCCCCGACGGGGCCAATCACGACCGGGACGGGATCTTCATCGTCAAGGGTGCGCCCGGTCAGCCGACCGGCGAGGTCCAAGGCTGGAACCTGGTCGATGTCGGCCCCACGATCGTGTCCCTCTACGGCATCGACGGGTTGGAAGGCGCCGTCGGAAGGAGCTTCCTCTAGATGAGCACCGCAACAGGCGAACAGACCGGCTTCACCGTGTGGTTCACCGGACTCTCGGGGTCCGGCAAGTCCACGATCGCGGAGATGCTCTTCCACGAGCTCCGGGCGCGAGGCCTCAAGACAGAGATCCTGGACGGCGACGAGGTCCGCAAGAGCCTGTCGAAAGGGCTCGGGTTCTCCAAGGAAGACCGCGATACCAACATCCTGCGCATCGGCTTCGTCGCCAACCTGCTGACGCGCAACGGCGTCGCCACGATCTGCTGCCCGATCAGCCCCTACAAGGAGACCCGAGACGCGGTGCGAGCCGAGATCGGTGAGTTCGTCGAGGTCTACGTGCACGCCACCGTGGACGAGATCGCGGCCAACCGCGACCCCAAAGGCCTCTACAAGAAGGCACTGGCCGGCGAGATCACCGGGTTCACCGGCGTGAACGACCCGTACGAGGTCCCGGAAGATCCAGAGATCGTGGTCGACACCGAGTCGCAGACACCCGACGAGTCGCTCGCCGTCGTGTTGAGCCGCCTCAAGGAGCTCGGCCGCATCGACGATCCCACGGTGCTCGTCACGGGCGCTCGACAGCACTCGGGTATGACAGACCTTCGGATCGACGAGTCGGGCACGGTCAGGAAGGAGCACTGACCTTCCACCCGAGGGGGTGATGCTCCACGCTCGAGCGTCGCCTGGGCTGGTTGTGTATCGGTTCGGCGCGGACATCTACTACGCGAATGCGAGCCGGCTCTCCGAAGAGATCAACATCATCCTCGCACGTCCGCAGGGAGCTCCGGTCTGGTTCGCCATGGACGCTGCGGGCATCGCGGACATCGACTTCTCAGGCGGCGAGACCTTGCGGGATCTGATGAAGGAGATGAACCCCGCGGCACGCGCTTGGTCATGGCTCATGTCGACCCCGAAGTTCGCGCGGAACTCGACCGCTACGGCCTCACGTTGGCGGTGGGCGATGACGCATACTTCGACACCCTCGAAGATCTGCTGAGCGCCTATCGAACCCGCTCTAGGATCCGGAGGGCTGAGCATCGCCCACGGGCGCTTCGAGCGCGACGTCCGTGTCGTAGCCGACGGCCAGCGCGATCTCGGGAGCCGCCGCGACGAGTCGCGCCAGCCCGATGACCGGCGCGATCGCGCAGAGCGTCGACACCACTTCGTCCGGCGTGGCACCCGACTTCACCGCGGCTGCCCCCGCCCATTGGAACGAGGGAGGCGCCGCTCCCAGTGCCACGAGGGCACTCAACCGAACGAGCGCACTGGTCTTGGGATCGAGCGGATGCTCGGGGGACAGTGCCATCCGCAGGCCGAGCTCGTTCTCGATCGCTGATTCGTCGTTGACCGTCAGCTTCCGAAGAGCGTCTTCGTGCCCTGCCATGGTGCCCGCCCATCTGCCTTGTGATCGCTCGGCCTATCGACTCGCTCCATCAGAGCGCGTCCATGCGCGAGAGGCATCATCCCCGGGGGATGAAAGGCCCAACCTGGAGCGTCATGGGTCGTCATGCGTCGAGCAGGTGCATGGAGCGTGCCTGCTCCACCGCCTCACCGCGTGAGGAGACCCCCAGCTTGCGGTAGATCGAGATCGCCTGTGTCTTCACCGTGCTCCTGGAAACGAACAGTTGGGAGCCGATCTCGGCGAACGAAAGATGTGTTGGGAGCAGGGGCAGGAGGCGAAGCTCCGCGGGTGTCAATCCGGATGCCGCCACCGCGTCGGCGGCCCCGGCCACGATCGCCTGACGGAGGCGGTCGATCTCAGGGAGCAGCGTGCCCAGTCCGGGCCGCTTCCACACGATGGCGTCGATCTCGGCGATCCGTGTCTCGGCTTCCTCCGGGCGTGCCAGCGCCAACAACGCCCAGCCGATCTCGAGCCGGACCTGCACGGCGTACCAGGGCAGCGAGTACGTGAGCAACGGCAGGGGGCCGATCGCGCGTTCCAGATGCTCGGTCGCCGGCAGAGGCAGTCCTTCATGCAACGCGACGCGCGCCTGCATCGCGTAGGCCAGAGCGCTCCTGGCGTCGTCGGACAAGCCGGCACCGAGGATCAACGACACCGCCGAATCGGAGAGCTCGGCCGCCGTCGCCCAGGCGCCTCTGCCCACGGCCGTACGGGCCAACTCGGAGAGGGTGAGCGTTAGTCCCGGGATCGCGCCTACCTCACGACCGATATCGACAGCCTCGTGCCACACGCGCTCAGCGGCGACGAGGTCACCGCTGAGGGTGTATGCGATCCCAAGGCCGAGCAGGGAGGAGGCTCTCCATACGCTCCAGTCGGCCTCGGCTTCGCACGCGAACGACGCGTCGCGCTGCATCTGCTCGACTCCGTCTCGACATAGCATGGATCGGAGGCGAGCCATTGAGGTTTCGACCGATGCGCTCCCGTCCGGGGGAGGATCGTTGGGTACCCCTCGTTCCGCCAGGTCGATCCAGCGGTCCGCTTCGGCCGGCATACCGATCAGCGAATGGACCCATGCCCCCTCGATCGCCACGGAAGGCCAGCGCAACAGGGTGTCGTCATCGAGCTGCGTGAGCCACCCTCGCACCGTCGCCATCCCTCCGCGCCAGAACACGGCGAGACCACAGCGACCTATGCTGTCGGCGGCCAGGTCGGGCTCGTCCGCGGCGAACGCGTGTCCGACGGACTTTTCGTGCTCGCCCTGCTCTCTGAACCACCGGGCGGCCTTGGCGTGCAACGGCGCGACCAGCTCTGGTTCGCGGGCGTCGAGCTCGGCGAGGAGGAATCCCCGATACAACTTGTGGTAGCGGAACGATCCAGGATCTGCCGCGGGAAGGACCAGGCCATTCGTGCCTGCGAGGCTCGCGAGGACCTGCGCAGACGCCGTGGTGCCCAGCACTGCGTCGCACAACGGGCCGTTCAGCGTGCGCACGATCGAGGTTCGTGTGAGGAACTGGACCTGATCAGGGTTGCGCTCCAAGAACTCAGAGCGTAGGTAGTCGGCCATGAACCGGCTGGTTCCTCCGAAGGCCCCGAGCTCCGCGGTACGGTGGTCGTCGACAGCCGTGACCAACGCGAGCGACAGGGCCGCGGGCCAACCCTCCGTCCGATCGGTCAGCGCCGCCACCTGTTCCTTGGATGCTTCGACGCCGAAGGCCCGGACCAGGCGCGCCGCCTCATCGACGTCCATCGCCATCGAAGCGGTACCGACCTCGTGGATGCGGCCCTGGGAGCGCATCCGGGCGGCGGGGCTACCGACCTCATGACGGGTCGCGATCATCAGCGTGGATCCCGGAGGAAGCTCGTCGGGGACGGCGAGGAGGGCGTCGAGTGCTCGCTTCCCCTCGATCAGATGGGCGTCATCCATGATCAGCAGGACCGGATGTCTCGCCCCGAGGTCTAGGCATCGTTCGAGTGCAGCATGGATGTGAGCGAGGACGGACCGCGCATCTCGATCGCGCTCCGTGCATCGCATCCACGCTTTCGGTCGCGGGTCGAGCTCCGCGATCTGCGCCAGCATCGTGGTCTTGCCATAGCCGGCTGGCGCCGACACCACGACCAGCGGACATGACGAGCCGGTGAGCGTGCCGACGAGCGTCGGCCGCTCGATCGCAGCTGCCCGGGGCGCGGGAGGTGCGAACAGGTCTCCGTCGACGTCGGCGGGCCGGCTCCGAACGAGACCGTTTTCCTGGACACCAGCCGACTGCGTCGTTGCCATGATGCCGAACCCTATGGGACCGAGATGAACGGCAGGGGTCGGGGACGGAGCGGAGATTCACCCCGTCGGGATGATGTGATCCGAGACGCGAGCGGTGAAAGTGTTGCAAGATACGGTGCGCGGGCCGATCCTGGGCGGCCTCATCACGCAGAGAGGGAGGGATTGCATGGCAGATCTGATCGCGATCGCATACGACGACACCACCACTGCCGAGCAGGCGATGGCCGAGGTGCAGAACCTCCAGCAAGACTTGATCATCCAGGCGGATGCCGTCGCCGCGATCGTCCGGGACGCGGATGGCACCTTCCATACCCACACGAACCAGCATGCCGTGGGCGCGGGTGCCACGTGGGGGATGTTCTGGGGTTTCCTGTTCGGGATCTTGTTCTTCGTGCCGTTCTTCGGCATGGCGTTCGGGGCGGCCTTCGGTGCGCTCATGGGCAAGATCGAGAAGGGGGGCATCGACAAGGGCTTCCAGGACCAGGTGCGCGAGAAGCTGCAGCCCGGCACGTCAGCCCTGTTCATCGTGTTCGAGAAGGTCACCGCCGACAAGGCGCTGGCGGCCCTGTCTAAGTTCGGTGGCGATGTGATCAAGACATCGCTGTCCGACGAGACGGCTGCCGAGATCCAGAAGGAACTGCACGGCGAATCTGCCGCTTCCTGAATCCGAAGGGGCGGCTCGACGTCAACGACGCTTGAGAGGGAGGGTGATCGATCATGAGGCGCAGGAGACGCCCGTTGCTTCGGGGAGCCGCCATGGCTGCCGGCGGTGCTGCCGTGTACCACGCAGGCAAGAGCCGCGGAGCCAATCAGGAGGCCGCTGCACAGGATGCCGCGAGCCAGGATGCCTACGAGCAGCCGGCCGCCCCGCCCCCGCCACCGGCACCCACACCCGGCGGCATGTCGCAGTCGACGATCGACGAGCTGAAGCAGTTGGGCCAGCTCCACGATCAGGGCGTGCTCACCGATGAGGAGTTCGCAGCCCAGAAGGCGAAGGTCCTCAATGGATGAGTTCGGTCCGGTTCAGGTCTTGGTCGTCGGGTTCGAGGGCAACAGCTTCAACGGTGAGATCATGGCTGAGCTCCAGCGGTTGAAGGAGCGCGACATCATCCGCCTCGTCGATATGGCCGTCGTGTCGAAGGACACCGACGGCGAGATCGTCGGTATCGAAGTGAGCGACCTCTCCGACTGAGCAACGCGCAGAGTTCGGGGCTATCGCCGGCGCACTGATCGGCCTCGGGATGTGAACCCGATGAAGCGGGTGTCGAGGCCGGCGCCCTCGCCGGCGCCGAGGCAGCTGAAGACGGCCTGCTCGACGACGAGGCGATGTGGTCGATCGCCGACACGATCCCGATGGGCACCACAGCGGCGGTCGCGCTGATCGAGCACCGCTGGGCGATCCCGCTCCGCGACGCGATCCGTCGCAACGGAGGCGTGCCGTTGGCCGACAGCTGGATCCATCCGGAGGACCTCGTCGCGATCGGGGTGGCCGCCGCGGCGAACGAGGACTGACCAGCACGACGGCGACACGAGAACAACCCGGGCAGGTAGCCCAGGCGCAGTCTCCCTCGGACATCGTCCGAAACCGGGGCTACGTGATGGTCCTGATCATGGGTGCCCTGCTCGGGGTGCCCGTGGCGTTGGTCGCCTACGTCTTCCTCAAGTGGGTCGCCGACGTCCAGGACTACCTATTCACCACATTGCCTTCCGACCTCGGGTTCACGGCAGAACCGGATTGGTGGCCGATCCCGCTGCTGATCCTGAGCGGGTTCCTCGTGGCGCTCACCATCAAGTACCTGCCAGGAACCTCCGGACACGAACCCGCGGAAGGATTCAAACCGGCCGGAGCGGTTCGACCGATCGACCTGCCCGGCATCATCATCGCGTCCTTCGCGACGCTGAGCCTTGGGGTCGTTCTGGGGCCGGAGGCACCGTTGATCGCGATCGGCAGCGGCCTCGGGGTTCTCGCCGTACGGCTCCTGAAGAAGGATGCGCCGAAGCAAGCCGTGATGGTGATCGCGGCGGCATCCAGTTTCGCGGCGATCAGCACCTTGCTGGGCTCACCCCTCGTGGGGGCGTTCCTGCTCATGGAAGCAGCTGGCGTGGGGGGCTCGATGCTCAGCGTCGTCTTGATCCCTGGCCTGCTCGCGGCAGGGGTCGGCTCGCTCATCTTCATCGGCTTGGACCGAGTGACGGGGTTCGGGACGTTCGCGCTCGCGATCCCCGACATCCCCACGTTCACGACGCCCACCGTCGCCGAGTTCTTGTGGGCGATCGGGATCGGCCTCGCGGCGGCGGTCGTCGGGGCCGGCATCAGGCGCTTGGCACTGACGCTGCAGCCTATCGTCGCGCGTCGACGCGTTGCGCTGACGCCGCTCGCGGGCATGGTGATCGGCCTCGCTGCCTTCGTGTTCGCCGAAGGTTCGGACAGGAGCCCCAGCGAGGTGTTGTTCTCCGGCCAGTCGGCACTGCCGTCGCTCGTCCAGGGCGCCGCCGGCTGGACCGTCGGGGCGCTCCTGCTGCTGATCGTGTGCAAAGGCGCTCGCGTACGGCGTCGCCCTGAGTGCGTTTCGTGGAGGTCCTACCTTCCCCGGCATGTTCATCGGCGCTGCTGGAGGGATCGCCCTCTCGCACCTGCCCGGGCTGCCCATGATCGCCGGCGTGGCGATGGGTATCGGGGCGATGACGACGGTCATGTTGGGGCTCCCGCTCACCTCGGTCCTGCTGACGGCAGTCTTCCTGTCTGCCGACGCGATCCCGCTGACACCGCTGGTGATCGTTGCCGTCGTGGTGGCGTACGTCGCCGGCGCCCGACTCACACCGGCGCCTGCAGTCGAACCGCCTGGGCCGTCGACCGGGTCCGCAACGAACCTCAGCAGCGGCTGACGAACGAACAGATGATCGCCCAGGGCGACGGCGGGCGCATCATCAACATCACGTCGGTGCACGAGGATTGGCCCATGCCGGACAACACCGCGTACTGCCTCTCGAAGGGCGGGATGCGGATGTTGACCCGTACGGCGGGGGTGGAGTTGGCACCGCACCAGATCACGGTGGTCGGGGTTGGGCCCGGAGCGGTCGACACGCCCATCAACAAGTCGACCGAGGATGACCCGGCGAAGATGAAGACCCTGGACGCCGCCATCCCGTTGGGGCGGATGGCCGAGCCGGACGAGATCGGGAGCGTCGTGGCCTTCCTGGCGGGCGACGGCTCGAGCTATGTGACGGCAACCACGGTGTTCGCGGATGGAGGTTTGATGCAGAGCAGTCCAGGCCTGTAGCACCTGCGACGGGCCCGCGCCCACTTATGCGCACGGGATCGCGGTGGCCGTGCGTGACCATGCGGCTCACCGCATGGAAGGATGA
>CAVTEH010000007.1:0-1215154 GCA_963733635.1 uncultured Actinomycetota bacterium
GCGGCGGATCGAGCGCTGGCCGACGAGCGACCGCGTGATCGGCGGTCGCTCTTGACCGACCTACTCAGCCGCGTCGAGCCTCGTGCCCGGAGTGTTCCGCCGTGAGTAGCGCGCCGATCTCGGCCAGTTCGCCAGGGTGCTCGTCTCGCGTGAATAGTTGATCGATGCATGAAGATCAGAGGGCTAGAGCCAGACGAACTCGCCGCCGCCGACGTTCGGCGCTCGATCAGAGCCATCCTCGATCCAGACGTGGAACCGAACCCTTCGATGGATCTCGAACCAGGATCGTGGCAAGAGACAGGCGGCCGAGCGGTGGTTCGGACGGACGCCTCGACGGGAGTGGAAATCGCCGTCCGAGGATTCGACCAGGCAATCGAAGTGGTCACCATTGCGGAGGAGCTCGACTACGACGTCCCGGTCGCGGTTCCCGACCGTGTCGAGTGAGATGGCATAGCCCATACCTCGCGGGACGTCCCAGATGTCGTACGCGGTTCCCGTTGCGATCTGCAGCCGCATCCGCCGCGCGGTGAGGTTGGTGATCACCTTCCGGATATCGAGCACGGATCGAGAATCGTTCGGATCCGTCCTCACCTTCACGGATCCTGCCGACGCTGGAGCGGTCGCGCCCAACAGCATGCTCAAGACCGAGCCCACCACGATGATGCGTCGCATGTCCCCTCCGTCGATCGCGATCGCTGGCGGGCAGCCGTCCAGGATGCTATCCCCGGGATGAATCCCGACGCAACCCGGGCGTGTCAGCTCGCGGTTCGGCTGCGGAACGCCATCGTCGGAGCGTCGTCACGTGACACACGGTGACCGGGCTCGTGGCTCGCTTAGGTCGGCCATGGCTGATGACAAGCGCCGCTATCGCGGAACGGAGCGAACCGGTATCGCAGCGAGCCTGAGCTATCTCCGCGGATTTGCGCCTGAAGGGGGGATGGGATACACCAGCCTTGTACGCCAGAACCATCGCGCCCGCACTGATGCGAGGAGGGCCCGATGCGCCGGACGACCGCGTTCGCGTTGGCCACCGTCGCCGTTGTCACCCTGACGTTCGGAGGGACGGCTTCGGCTCGACACGTTCCAGCTAACCACGCACAAGCGAGGACGGATGTCGCTATCCGCGTGCCGCACCGTGGCTACGGCGACTCGATCCTGTTCTACGGTCCTTCGGTCGGAAGGCACGACTTCACCGACGAGATCGCTCGAGACATGGGGTTCGACGTCACGATCGCCACGAGAGGGCGATGGGCTTCGATGTCGCGCGCGGACTTCAAGGCGTTCGAGGCCATCGTGTTTAGCGACCCCGGCTGCAAGACCGGCACGGACCGGTTGGATGTCGCCAACGCCAATGCCGGCACATGGTCGCGAGCGATCCACGGTCACGTCGTGGTCAATGGCACCGACCCCGTCTTCCACGCCAACCACGGCATCGAACCGGGGCCGGAGCACTTGATCGTCAACACCCTCACCTACGTCACCCGGGGCGCGGGCACCGGACTTGCGGTCAGCCTCAGCTGCTATTACTCAGGCGCTGATCGTGACACCCCGGTGCCGCTGCTCCGCCACTTCGGGACGTTCACGGTCCAGGGGCAGGGCACCGAGCCCCTCCCGAACTGCCCCGACAAGGTGGAGACACCCGATCCCTCCCACCCGCTGCTCGCTGGGCTTCCCGCCATCGATCTGTCCGACTGGTCATGCTCGATCCACGAAGCGTTCGACTCGATGCCCAGCGGGTTCGACGTGATCGCCCAACACCGTCGAAGCGATCTGCCGTACATCATCACGGGAAGAGTGGGGAGTTCCTATCCGTAGTGCGCGACGATGAGGTGATTGGACTTCTTGACGTGCTTGGTGGCGTCGCGGGTCGTTGAGGCCCTCAACCGGCGGGCGGCTCGGGCAGGACGGGCCTGGGAGATGTCGTCGATTACCTTCGGCAGCTTCAACCAGTGTTTTCGTGAACTGCCGATCAGCCGAGCTCACTGATGGGGAACGGGTGGCTCGCGAAGAATGACAGCGCCTGATCTGTCGCGTCCCATCCAGGGCTCAGGGGCCAATCGTGATCACCCCCTTCGATCACCTGGAGCACCACGTCGCCTTCCGCTCGGCACTTCCGATACGCCGTCGTCTCGACCACGGATCCCGACTCCACGGCCGGGTCGATGAGGCGGCATCCGTTCCGTTTCGCCCACGACTCGACCCAGGACCTGACCGACGTCCCGGTGACGGCCGCGGTCATGCGGAGCTGCGCTTCGTTCCCATCGTATTCACGGATCACGTCCGCAGCCGGTCCGACATCACCTTCGGAGAGGAGAACGATGTCGTCGGCGGTTCCGTGCGTGATGATGATCGGCATCGGGCGCCCGGGGCAGTCGGGCAACAGGTGGACTCCGGCCACGGAGGCGACGGCGGCGACGCGATCATTCAGCGCACACCCGAGTGTGGCCGCGAACGCGCCTCCATTGGAGAATCCCGACACGAAGATCCTGCTCCGATCGATGCACAGGTCGGCCTCGATGCGATCGAGGATCTCAGCGGTGAATCCGACGTCGTCGGCGAGCGATGGATCGTCGACCGTCTCGAGGTTGAAATAGCTGGGGGTCGTTCCTTCGAAGTCGGAGCCCTGTGGAAAGACTGCGACGAATCCGTCGGCTGGGGCACGCGCCGCAAGGCCGGACCTTTCGGCTTGGTCCTCGCTCGGATTGGTGAAGCCGGGGAAACTCAACACGAGCGGCATCGCGACGCCCTGTGCCGTCTCCGGCACGACGATGTCGTAGCTGCGCTCGATCCCGTCGTGTTGGAACGACTCGGACCGCGATCCAGGAGACACGCCTTCGTTACACCCGGCACTCTTCGACCCCGGAGGGGATCGCAGTCGGCGTCGAGGTCGCCGGGCTGCCCTGGGTCGGTGATCCATCGGGATCTCCGGTGGTCGGGCTGCACGCGACGCCGACGATCACGACAGCGAACAGGATGGAAAGGCGATACCGACGGGTTCCTTGCATGGGCAAAGCATAGGCGGGGACGACCCGCCGGAAGTCGCGTAGGCACAGGCACATCCAGGACGTTGTCCGTTCGGCCGACACTCGCGAACGCTCTCGAACGGCGTGTTCCCCTCTCGGGTCGACCCGATACGAACCGATCCGGCGTGCCACTCGTAGACCCTGCAGATGCGTAGCCGCCCGCCCGGACGGAGGGGGACGAGCATGGCAGAACCGAGCTTGTACGAACGATTGGGTGGCGTGTTCGCCATCGCGGCGGTGGTGAACCACTTCAGCGATGCGGTGGTCCAGAATCCCCTCGTCGGCCAAGCATCGAAGAACCCTGAGCTTCGAGATTGGCATACCAATCAGTTGGACCGGCTGCCAGGACTGAAGTTCATGCGCACGCTCTGGGTCTGCAACGTCGCCGGTGGACCGTTCACGTTTACAGCCACGAAGCCCGGAAGCACACCCCTAGGACTGGAAGAGGCTCATCGCGACCTCCACATCTCTCCCGACGAGTTCGATGAGGTCGCCGCGGAGCTGGGACGCTCGCTGGATCACTTCGGGGTTCCGGCTGATGAGAAGGAAGAGGTCCTGGCGGCCTTTGCGGCGCACAAGGGGGAAGTGACCGAGGGATCGATGGCGTCAGCCTGAGAGGAGCGGGATCGTCGCGAATCCTAGAGCGGCCGAGACCCTCGCCTCCCGACCTTCTTTAACATTAGGAACGGCGCCGGACAGATCCCTGCTGAGCTGGGAGCTGAGACGCACCGTGATCACAGCGGTCGAGGTCATCCGACCGGAAGCGCTGCGATACGTTCCCTCGCGAGGCGTCGGTAGACGGACGGCTTCGGGAGCCCGAGGAACGCGCTCTCCCTGAACTCCAGGCCACATGACGGACAAATCTCACGCCCATCGCTTCGGGCCATCTCACACCGCTGGCACAAGAGTTGCGGACTCATGTCCGGGTCGTCGGCAGGACCGAGCCGGCGATATAGCGGCACAGGGACGAACCCCTTGGATCGGGTAGACGCGGATACCGGTTCCCCGTGTCAGCTGTCAGCACGGGGTCGATCCCGGAACCTCCGGAGGATGGCTGCCTTCGAGCCGCGAGGCATGGGCGATGTGCATGGAAGCGTTCGCCGCGCTCTGGTGCCCTGGCCTCAAGGCCCTCGGAGATCACCCTCGGTTCGCATCGACTCAACCAGTACGACCCCGAACGCCTCGATCAGCGGGCACCCAGCATCTCCATGCTGCGATGGGACCTCCACCCCGCATAGAGCACAGATGCGTATCGCCTCGAACATCTCTCCGCCTCGTTTCCAAACCGTGGGTGCCTCGCCAGCCCAGCCTCATACCCGCCGAGAGCGTGCCTAGGCCATGACCCAGGCCGACTCTTGGCTCAGGTAGGAGATGGACTCCAAGACGTGCCGGCAACGCTCGCATTCGAGTTGATGGACCCAGCCCATCCCATCGTGGACGGCGTGCTCGATGAGCGCGTCAGAGCCGCAGACGGGGCACTCGGTTTCGGCCGTGATCATGCTCGAAGTATCGGTGTGTCCCGATCGTCCGCGCATCGACCCTTCGGCTAGGAGAGCGCCCTAGTCGAAGTTCGGTACCGGGGGATGCCTTGTTGACCAGATAGCGCGCGACAGAATACGAGCTCTCGTACGCTGCGCCGTTCGGCGTCGACGCGACGGTGGTGGAACTCAGCAAGCGTGGCAACTCGATCTGGACTCCATAGCGATGTCGCGATCGCGTGAAGCGCTCCGAAGGAAACGCGCCTAAGATGCACGCGAAAGTGGTTCCCGTGAACAGCTACTGGCTGCCATAGGCACGACGATCGAGTCAGCACGCAGTTCCAGTTCCTCAAGAGAAAGGACACCGCCATGGACGAAGGCACTGGGCAGGGAGCCGGTGGAGAGTTCAAAGCGGGAGACGGCGAAGCGGGCCACGCAGCCCCGGCGACCAAGGGGAACGAAGAGCACAGCCTAGAGCGACACCCTGTCAGCGTCTTGATCCACGATGAGGACGTCGGCATGATCTTGGCCCACTCGTGGATGCACATCCCCTCCGGGGGGAGCGAGGAGGCCGCGGGCCACGGCTGGAAGTTCAAAGCCGGAGAGTTCCACCAGGGGGAGGAGGGCCAGGTCTACGTGATGAGCGTGGAGCGCGAAGGCGGCGAGGGCCAGATGAGCCGAGGAAGCTTCCTTCGTTGGATGGACCCTCGCGACACCGAGGGTGAGGGAGTCGGCCCGGCGCTTCTCTATCCCGCGAGCACCGAAGATCTCGAGGCTCAGGGGTTCAGGGCGGGCGTCCTCAGGCCCGACTTGAGCGGCAGTTGGACCCTCGTACTCGATGATTGAAGTGTGGATGCAGTGCGCCAACTGACACGCGATATGATGCGGGCGCGGTCAGCGGTTGCGGGGTCCGCCGCCAAAGGCATACCGTCGGGCATGGCTGACGCCAGCACTCAGCGGAACCTGGTCATGATCCTGGCCCGCGACCTCACTTCGCGCTTGGCGACGCCTGCGTTCGTCGTGGACGCTGACGGCACGCTCGCGTATTTCAACGAGGCGGCCGAGCCGGTGCTCGGTCGTCCGTACGCCGAAGCCGGGGAGCTCCGAGCCGGCGAATGGGCGAGCGAATGGGAGCCTACCGACCTGGACGGGACGCCCGTTCCCCTGGATCAGCTCCCCCTCGGGATCGCGTTCCGGGAAGGGCGCCCGGCCCATCGCGCGATCCGGATCACCGGCGGCGACGGCGTGCATCGTGAGATCGAGGTGACCGCGTTCCCTCTGTGCCCGCGGCGTGACGTGATCCTCGGTGCGGTCGCGGTGTTCTGGGAGCGACCCGCGGCGGGGAGCTAGCGGTGCGCGCGACGATCTGGGGCTGCCGAGGCACCCTCGCCTCCCCTGGACCCGAAACGATCCGCTACGGCGGACAGACCTCCTGCATCGTGCTCGACCTCGATGACGGGTCGGTGGTGATCCTCGACGCCGGCACCGGGATCCGTCCGTACGGGATGTCGCTCGCGGGCGTCCACCCGCCGAGGGTCGATCTGTTGATCACGCATCTGCACGCGGACCACATCGAAGGACTCAGGTTCTTCTCGCCGTTCTGGGATCCTGAGGTGGAATTCCACATCTGGGGCCCGCCGGCGCCGCAGAAAGGGTTGGAACAGCGGATGGCGCCGTTCTTCGCTCCGCCGTTCTTCCCGGTGCATCTCCGCGACGTGCCGTCGCGGCCTCAGTTCCGCGAGGTGCCCGGCGAGCCGTGGACCATCGGCTCCGCGACCGTCTCGGCCGAGCTGGTGAAGCACCCGGGGCCAGCCCTCGGCTACCGGCTCGAAGAGGGTGGCCGGTCGCTCGCGTACCTCCCGGACCACGAGCCCGGCCTCGGGAGCGAACTCGGGAACATGGAGGACAGTTGGATCTCAGGTCTGGCGATCGCGCGACAGACCGACGTGCTCATCCACGATGGGCAGTACACGGTTGCCGAGTACGAGCACCGCGTCGGCTGGGGGCACTCGAGCACGACCGATGCCGTGACGTTCGCGAAGCGTGCGGAGGCGCGTCATCTCGTGCTGTTCCACCACGACCCGTTGCATACCGACGCGGACCTGGAGGCCATGCTCGTGGATGCCCGTGGGGTGCCCGGCGCAGCAGCGCTCGACGTCGAGCTCGGCTATGAAGGCCAGACCTTGGCGCTCGCATAGGGGACCGGAGCCTGGGATGTCAGTCGTTCCCTCGAACACCCGTCGTACTCCACTGCGACGGGCATGGTGCTCCACATGACGCTGACCGCGTGGTCGGCATCGTGCGCGTCTCCAGGCTCCCTGCTACGGTGCCTGCAGAGACCGCTCAGCCTGGGGAGTTTCGATGCCTGCACTCGGATCGCCCATCGTCAGGGAAGCCCGTCGTCTCGCGAACGCATACCGACTCTTCCCGGGACCGCCGACCACGTCACCCTCGGAGGTGCTCGCCTGGTACGAGGCGAACGACCCGGGGTCGCAGACGCAGGTCCGGCTTGCCATCGAGCGCGAGGACACGCGCTCGATCCAACGGCGCGAGTTCCTCAGGCGAGGGGCTGTTCTCGGCGCGGGTGCGCTCGGCGGCTCACTGCTGTGGCGATCGTCGGCTACCGCCGGGGTACGGGCGGACGCGAAGGTCGTGGTCGTCGGGGCGGGACTCGCGGGCTTGACCTGCACGTATCGACTCCACCGGATGGGGATCCCCGCCGAGCTCCACGAGGCGCAGGGACGCGTCGGGGGGCGGTGCCTATCGCTTCGCGGCTTCTTCGACGCGAACCAGACCGCCGAGCAGGGAGGGCAGTTCATCGACAGCCGACATCGCCAGCTCCGTCGTCTGGCCGACGAGCTTGGCTTGCCGCTCATCGACAGCTTCGCGCAGTCGTTCCCGAGCGGGACACAGAGCTACCGGTGGCTCGACGGCGCGCTGCGCAGCAACGACGAGGTCTTTGCCGACTTCGGACTGTTCCTGCGGAGGCTGACCCGCGACTACAAGCGTGTTGGCAGCTATCGGTGGGACGAGGCCGGGCCGGCCGCACGAGCGATCGACCGGATGACGGTGATCGAGTGGCTCGACGAGCACATCCCCGGCGGCTCCGGATCCCTGCTCGGCCGATGGGCCGGTGTGTTCATGCAAGGCTTCTTCGGCATGGAACCCGGCGAGATGTCGATGATCAACCTGTTCGAAGGACTGGTCGCTCCCTACCCAGGTGCGAATGAGCGGTATCGAGTTGCCGGTGGCAACGATCGCGTCGTGTCGAGGATGCGCCGGGCACTCCCGGATGGGGCGCTCGTGCATGAAAGCGCGCTGGTCTCGGCTCGAACCCTTCACGACGGTCGCGTCTCGCTCCGCTTCTCCGATGATCCCTACCGCGACGTCGTCGCCGATCGGGTGGTGTTCGCTCTCCCGTTCACGACGCTGCGACAGGTGGACCTGTCCGACCTCGTGCTCTCACGGAGGAAGCGGCGGTCCATCGCCGAGCTCGCGATGGGGACGAACTCGAAGCTCAACATGCAGTTCGATCGCGGGTTTGCGCGCTTCGACTGGACGGCCGGGTTCTCGAGCGACGAGCCGCAGTACGGGACCTGGGACAGCACCTACGGGCAGAGCGATCCCGCGCCGGGCTCGCCAGTGCTCACGGTCTACAACGGCGGTAACGAGGGGGCGACCTATCCCACCGACATCGCGCGTGGTCCCGCGTCTCCGAGCGATCGTCGATGGAGTGCTGGCGAACCTCGAGCGCGGGGTGACCGGGTTGTCCAGCGCCTACAACGGCAAGGCGTGGCTGTCATCGTGGGTGGACGACCCGTGGGCGCGCGGATCCTACGCAGGGTTCGGGCCCGGCCAGTACACGGCGTATTGGGGCTTCCTCGCCAAACACGAAGCGAATGTCTACTTCGCGGGCGAACACACCTCGACCCACAGCCAGGGGTATCTGAATGGGGGCGTCGAGAGCGGGGAACGCGCGGCGCGTCAGGTCAGCAAGAGCCTGGGCGTCTGAAGAAGACGTCCGGTCAGCGCTCCGACACACGAACGCGGAGCTCTAGGGCACCCCGCGCCTGATCAGGAGCGGTCGCGGAGCGCCGTCTCGATGTCGTCGAGGTGCTCGCCCCGGTGCGACGCGCGGAGGGCATACAGGGGGCTCTCCGGGTCGGTAGGCCACAGGCGGTCGACGGGTAAGGTCGCGACCCGCGCGTCGGTCTCGCCGGCGATCTCGAGCGCGAGGCGGGCCACCCTACCCGGCGGTATCGCGTGGATCAGGGCCCGGCTCGCGTCGTTGATCCAGTCGACGTCCTCCGGCTCCGTGTCGGACGAGGAGAAGGGTTCGCCTCGCTCGAGCTTGTCGGCGAGGGACAGCATCCGCGAGTCCCAGAACGCGATGTGGCCGAGCACCGCCGCCACCGTCCAGTGGGGATTGACCTCGAGGCGAAGGTCGTCCTCGCTCGCGCGCTCGACGATCATGCGCATCCGCTCACGCTCCCGCGTGTTCTCCCCGATGTACGAGCGATCCTCCGTCATATCGGGACGATACCGCCCGTAGGACCTAAACGTGATCGTAGGAGCCATCGCGCGTCCTTCGATCAGTCGATCATGAGATCCCTTTGGAGCGGTACTCGACCCCGTCCGTGCCGACCCACCGAGGCGTAGTGTCCAGACACCCCCATGGGGGAAGGACAAGCGTCGTGGGCGATCCGATGACCAGGGTGTACCGGAAGGGGACTCTCGAGGACGAGGGCTTCCCCGTTGCAGACATCTCCGTGCATCTCGAACAACCCGGAACCGTGGTTTGGGTGGACCTTTGCGGTCCTTCGAAGGACCAGCTCCACGAGCTCGCGGCCGAACTCGGCCTTCACGAGCTAGCCGTCGAGGACGCCCTCAGTCCTCACCAGCGCCCCAAGCTCGACCGCTACGCCACGCACCTGTTCCTGTCGTGCCACGCGGTTCGTGTAGACCTCGACGCTGGCGAGCTCGACGAGACCGAGATCGACGCGTTCGTGAATGAGCGATGGCTGATCACGGTCCGCAAGAACGATGACTTCTCGCTCGACCCTGTGCTCCAGCGATGGGACCGATCACCCGACCTCGCGGCGTTCGGGGTGAGCTTCCTGCTCTACGGCCTGCTCGATGTCGTCGTGGATAGCTACTTCGTCGCCGTCCAAACGTTCGATGACTACTACGAGGAGGTCAGCGACGGGATCTTTGCGGAACGACCTCTCGATCCCGCCCAGCAACGGCGTTGGTTCGAGATGCGCCGTGCCATGGTTCGCTTCCACCGGTACGTCGTCCCGATGCGAGAAGCGATCAGCAGCCTCATGCGCCGCGAGGAGGCAGCTGTGTCGGAACACCTCTATCCCTACTTCCAGGACGTGTACGACCACATCCTGCGGGTCAGCGAGTCGTCCGACTCGCTCCGTGATCTCGTCGGCACGATCGTCGAGACCAACCTCAGTCTTCGGGACTACCACCAGAACCAGGCCGTGAAGAAGGTCAGCAGTTGGGCCGCGATCATCGCGGTACCGGCCCTGATCACTGGGTACTACGGCATGAACGTCCCGTACCCGGGCTTCGCCAAGCCATGGGGTGCTGTGGTGTCCACAGTCCTGATCGTGGGTGGCACCCTAGCCCTCTATCGTCTATTCCGGCGGATCGGCTGGCTGTGACCCTCCAGCGACCGCCTAGGTCGTCGCCCACCGTCGCGACGCGGAATGGCGCCAGGTCGTGCCTCAAATGGCTGGAGGCGAGATGAAGGCGATCGTCCAAGAACGGTACGGCTCACCCGATGTCCTCGAGCTCCGGGATATCGACCGGCCGTCCCTCGGCCATGACGAGGTGATGGTCTCGGTTCGTGCGTCGTCAGTCCATGCCGATGTCTGGCACGCGATGAGAGGCCAGCCCTACGTCCTCCGGATCATGGGCTCCGGACTGCGTGCTCCCAAGCATCGCGTCCCGGGCACCGATGTGGCAGGCGTGGTCGAGGCAGTCGGGCGGAACGTGACACGGTTCAAGGAGGGAGACGAGGTTTTCGGTCAGAGCCTCCGCGCCAACCTTTGGCGCAATGGCGGCGCATTCGCCGAGTACGCGGCTGTGCCGGAAAGCATGCTCGAGTTGAAGCCCGCCGGCCTTCCGTTCGATCGGGCCGCGGCCGTACCCACATCGGGATCGCTCGCCGTGCAGCACGTGCGCGACGAGGGCCGGCTTCAGTCAGGACAGTCGGTCTTGATCAACGGGGCGGGCGGGGCGGTCGGTACCTTCGCGGTGCAGCTCGCCAAGTCGTACGGAGCGCACGTCACCGCCGTGGACGCTGCGGGCAAACTCGACATGCTTCGATCGATCGGTGCAGACGAGGTCCTCGACTACACGCGGGAAGACTTCACCCGACGCGAAGAGCGCTACGGATTCATCCTGGACATCGTGGGGAATCACCCGTGGTCGAGATGCAGACGCGTCCTCACTCCTGATGGGACATATGTGCTCAGCGGCTACGACCAATACGGACGGTCGGGCCATCGATGGTTCGGGAGCCTAGGTCGGTTCGCGAGGTTGATGGTCATCGCACCTTTCGTCCGACAGCTCCATCCCTTCCGCGGCGCCAAGGACCCGGGCGACCGGTTGATGGTCCTGCGGTCGCTCCTCGAGGCGGGCGACCTTGTGCCGGTCGTTGACAGAGTGTTCCCACTCAGCGATGTGCCTGATGCGATCCGCTACCTCGAGACGGAACAGGCCGGAGGGAAGATCGTCATCACGATCTGACGACTCGCCGCGCTAGCTATCGTGACTTGGCCCCTTCCGGCGCCAGGTGCGACGCTCTACACTCGGTCGACCGTGACCGGCTCGCAGAACTGTCCAGAGTGCTCGGCGAGCAACGATGCCGATCAGCGGTTCTGTACGAGCTGCGGCGCCTCCCTCGCGGACCGATGCGACGTCTGCGGAACGATCATCCCTCTGGATGCGCATTTCTGCGGTGCCTGCGGCGCGCCCCTCAAGAGGACGTCGGAACCTTCGACCCCCGACGTCGTCGAGGAGCGCAAGGTGGTGTCGGTCCTGTTCGCCGATCTCGCGGGGTTCACCGCTCAATCCGACGGCGCTGACCCGGAGGATATGAAGGCACGCCTCAACCCGTACTTCAATCGCGCCCGGGAGGTGATCGACTCGCTGGGCGGGGTCGTCGAGAAGTTCATCGGTGACGCGGTCGTCGGCTTGTTCGGCGCGCCGACGTCGCGGGAGGACGACGCGGCGCGGGCGGTACAGGCCGCATGGGAGATCGCCCGCGCGATCGACGCGCTTGAACGAGGAGGATCCGACGCTCGAGCTGTCGATCCGGATCGCGGTCGACACGGGCGAGGCGGTCATCGACCTCAACGCGGATGTGGAGCGCGGCGAGGCCTTCGCGACCGGGGACGTGTTGAACACGGCCTCACGGCTCCAGCACGAAGCGCCGATCGGCGGTGTCGTGGTCGGTGAGCGCACCTACCGCGCATCCGTGAGGTCGTTCGACTGGGAAGTCCTCGAACCGGTGAACGTCAAGGGGAAGCTCGCTCCCATCCCGATCTGGCTCGTCCTCGGCGTGCGGCCGGAACACGATCGGGCGCCGCTCGCGCCGCTGGTCGGGCGGCGTCGGGAGCTGGAGCTCCTCGGGACGGTGTGGGACAAGGTCCGCGCGGATCGGCGGATGCACCTCGTCACGGTCTTCGGCCCGCCGGGGATCGGTAAGAGCCGGCTCGTGCGGGAACTGCAGCCGCGTCTCGAACGGGACGGTGCGTACCTCAAGGGCCGATGTCGGCCGTACGGCGAAACGACCGGGTTCGGTGCGTTCGGCCAGCAGGTGTTCCAGATCGCTGAGGTCTTCGAGAACGATCCGACCACCGTTGCTCGCGCCAAGCTGCAAGCGTGCGTGGGCGCATTGTTGCCGGAGCCGGATGCGAAGGAGGTCGGCGCACACCTCGCGATCCTCCTCGGCCTCTCGGACGAGGGGGCGCCCGACAAGCAGCTCCTGTTCTTCTCGGCTCGCCGGTTCGTGGAGGCCGTCTCCCGCGCTCGCCCGACGGCCTTCATCTTCGAGGACATCCATTGGGCCGAGCCCGCGCTGCTCGAGCTCTTGCAGTCCCTCGCTGCACGGCTCACCGATGTGCCGGTGTTCCTCGTCACACTGGCCCGGCCGGACCTCCTCGAGGATCAACCGACGTGGGGTGGTGGACTCGCCCGGTACACGGCGGTCCACCTGGAGCCGCTGGACGACGAGGACGCGCACGAGCTGGCCGACGCGCTGCTGGCGGGCTCGGACGAGGCCCCGGCCTATGCAGATCGTCTCGTCGTCACGAGCGGCGGCAACCCGCTGTTCCTCGAGGAGCTCGCCGCATCCATCAGCGAGCGTACGGCCGACCTCGTCGCCGGGCTGCCGACCACGGTGCAGGCGATCATCGCCGCGCGGCTCGACGCGCTCCCGCGTCAACACCGACAGGTGCTCCAGGATGCGGCCGTGATCGGTCGGATCTTCTGGCGAGGCCCGATCGCAGAGCTCCAAGGCGATCAGGGCGATCTCGACGACATCCTGGACGATCTGGAGCGGCGAGACTTCATCCGCCGGCGGCCGACCTCGGGCGTGATCAACGATCGAGAGTTCATCTTCAAACATGTGCTCACACGCGAGGTCGCCTACGGGACGCTGCCGCGCGGTGCGCGCCGGGAGCGTCATCGTGTGGTCGCGGGGTTCATCGAGCGCGAGTCGGGTGACCGTGTCCGGGAATCCGCCTCGATCCTTGCGCACCACTACCGCGAGGCGGGCGATGACGCGAAGACCGCCGAGTACCTGGTGATGGCCGCCGACGTCGCGTCGCGGGCATGGGCGAAACAGCAGGCGATCGCGCTCTTCGGCGAGGCGATCGAGATCGCCGAGCGCATCGGCGACCGGGATCTGCTGATCGGTGCCCGGCTCGCCGAGGGCATCGACCCTGATCGATGCGACGCGCTTCACGGATGCGGTCGAAGACCTGGACTGGTTGATCGACGAGGCCGAAGGTCGCGACCTCGCGCTCGCCCGCCTCGCGCGTGCCAGGGCGGCGTTCTGGGTGGCGGACGCCGCACATGTGGTCGAACACAGCATGGCCGCTGCGGAGCTCGCCGAACGGCTCGACGATCTCGAGCTCCAGGGTCGTGCGCTCGCCGCACGACATGAGGCCGAATCCATGGGAGGCGATCTGCCTGCGGCGGTCGCGACGTGGGCGCGGGTCGAAGAAACGTGGCCGGTCGAGGGACGCGACCACTCGTACGCGAGGTTCCTGGCGACGCGGTCGCTGACCTCCTACTGGACCGGTGAGTACGAGACGTGCCTCACGATGGCGACCGAGGCCCACCGACTCGGGACCGAGGCGTCCAACCTCGAGGCGTCGGTCACCAGCGCCTGCAACGTCGGATTGGCCCTGGTCGGTCTCTCGCGGCACGAGGAGGGCATCTCGTGGCTCGACCGTGCGATCCAGCTCGGTCGAGATTGGGAGGAGGGGTCGTTCCGGTTCACGGCCCGCGCGATGAACATGCGGGCGGGGGCCCTGCGCGAGATCGGCGATCTGTCATCCGCGCGCGCGCAGAGCGAGGAGGGACTCGAGCTCGCGAAGGATTCCGGTTTCCCGCCGGCGGCGATCAGCGCCCGGCTCGACCTGCTCTACACCGACCTCGCGGCCGGCGACGTCGGCGCGGCTGAGCGAACGATCCCGGATCTCGGCGTGGCGCTCGAGAGCGCGAAGGGCTTCCACCAGTTCCTCTGGTCGATCCGGTTGAGCGTGGCGCGCGCGGAAGCGGCCCGACTGGCCGGGCGACACGACGATGCCATCTCATTCGCACGGACCGCGCTCTCGGAGGCGGAGCGCTTCGGCCGTCGGAAGTACGACTGCCTCGTCCGGGTTCCCCTCGCCCGCGCGCTCGTCGCGACCGGGGGGCCCGAGGAGGCCGTTGAGGTCGCGGGCAGGGCGATCGTCGAGGCCGAGCGCCTCGGCCACCTGCCCTCACGCTGGCTCGCGTTGTCGGCTCTGGCCGAGGCGAGGGCCGCGGTGGGCGACGAGGAGGGAGCTGCGGACGCGCGCGTCACGGCTGTCCGGAACATCGAGGCGTTCGCCGAAGGGCTGGGCGAGGCCCATCGGGCGAGCCTGCATCAGCGTCCCGACGTCGCGGCGCTGATGTCCTGAGAGCCGGTTCCCTGCCGACATCCGCGAGGAGGTGCAACCGCGATGAGGGACATCACACGCATCAACCAGATCCGGGACGATGCGGAGGAACGTCGCCGATGCCGGTTAGTTACTCCGGTGATCCCGCCCGGTGCGTTCATCTCCGAGCCATACGAGCTCGTCCCCCGGGATGTGACGCCGAACTCGATCGCGGAGTGGAAGGAAGTCGCCGATGGATTCCTGACCGATGAGTCCTGCGCGTTCCACCGCAACGTGGAGATCTCGTCGCGCTATGCCTGGCTCTACAAGCTCATGCCTGCTTGCTTCAAGTGGGCCGGGATGGCCGCGATCGCGTCGCACCACGTCCGGCTCGCGCTCTTTCCGCTCCGGCTGGACACCGATCGCACCGGCTACGTGAACATCCCGCACAGTTTGGTTCGCCGCAGGATGCTGCTGATGGACGACGTGCACGTGATCCGGGCGACGAACAACGCCATCTTCGGTGACATCTTCTGGGCGCACCTTGCGTATGCCAGCGCCGACGACGGGATCGAACGCCTCCGCGCTCTCCTTCGACCGCAGCCGCACTACGCGCCAGTGCTGTCCGGCTTCGAGGCGTTGGACCTCGGACGCCGTGTCCTGGAGGACCGCACGGCGTCCGCTCAGGCTCGACAGGCGGCCTGTGATCTCATCTGGCAGGGAAACGTCCAGCTCCTCGAGCATGAGCAGCGCGCCCTGGTGCAACCCAACTTCGATCGCCTCTCGTGCGCGTTCGCGAGGCTCATCTCGATCGGCTCCGCCACGAGATTCGAGGTCCGTGGGGTGCGGCATGAAGCTGCGCTCTTCACATCGTTCTACCTCGCCTCACTCACTGGTGGGGTCGGACACGTTCGGGGTGGCACATGGCCGAGGATCAGCCGCTTCGATGACCGATGGTGTTGGCTCGTGGCGAGCGTCGTTCCCCGCTTCCGCAGGTTCGATGACGACATGCGCTTGATCGACCCCAGCCTGCGACGCATCCTCGCTCAAGCGCGCGCCTTCGCCACGATGCCCTGCGTCCTGCCGCTTCCACTGCAGACACAGGCGGTCCCGCGGCACCCGTTCGGCTAGCCCCCCACTTCTAGCGATGCGCTCAGGCGGAATCAGGGCTACGACTCGATGTGGATCGAGTCGAGGATCGCCTGCAGTTCCCGCACGTCCTCGTCCGACGTCGCAGGCCCGATTGGGTCAGGAACACCTGGCGCTGACCGTCGACGTCGACGATGTACACGCTCGCGATGCCATCGGGAAGAGCACGAAGTAACCGTCCGCAGGGTGGCTGAACCAGATCTGAAGGCGAGTCCGGCAGGTTGCACGGCCTTCAAGGAGAAGCCCTTCGGGACGGTGAGGTCGATCCGCCCGCCGGATAGCCGCCCAGCGTGGTATCGACCGGGCCGCTCGCCATCGGGCCCCGCTGCTTGAGCAGCGCCGGCGGCGAGGTCATCGACGCTGGGGCCGACCTCCACGTGCCTGCCCTGACTGCCCGCACATGCATCCGCATAGAACGTGTCGGGCACGAAGGCCTCGAAGCCGACCCCATCAGGGGAGATCCGGGTGCTTGCGGTAGCTGCCCCCGTCCTGAACCGTCCAGCCTTCCGGGAAGGTGATCGTGAAATCCACGACCGACCACGCGGAGCTGGGGATCCGGTGAGGTGCCGGGTTCGATCGGCGCTTGTTCCGAGCGTAGGGATCGAACCCAGCGGTGTTCGTGGGAGGGTGCCGCCGATGGCGTCGAGACCTGGGAGCTCATCGATCACCGCCACCTCCGCATCCCGTCAGAGCCGCCAGCAGCACGGGTACCGCGAGCGCAATTCCACGGCCGTCTCTGTCATCTGTCGGCTCCTCCGAATGCATCGGGGTTCCTTGGGTGCTACTCGAAACGTTCGTGGTTGGTAGTGCATCGGGCGCGGGTGCGTCGCTATCTGGAGGTCCCAGGTGTTCGTCGTCAGCCTGAAGATCAGCCGGAAACCGAGGTCGTTGTCCCATCGCTCCGAACGGATCGATTCGATGAACGCGTGGGCCTCAGCCAGCTCGGCATCCGGGCGTTCGGGGATCCGCGGCGAGGGTGACGGTGACCGTCGTGCCGAGGATGTTCACCATCCACTCCTCCGCAGAGTCGATCCCAATCGAGGGACGAGCGGTAGGGATGGGCTGTCCTTCGCCGGTGAACCGGCGATATGTCCCCTCGCAGCCGGCAAGGGTGAGCCGCGGTCTGTCCGCGATGAGGGATGAGGCGCCTGGGACACGAACTGGATGTAGATGGATACCTCACCCGGACTGTGGCTGTATCCGTTGTGCATGGAGCCCTCTCCGACGATACACGGCATTGTCACGTCGGTCCAAGGAGTAAACGCCAGCCAGGTTCTTGTTGTTGTCCGGCCAGGGGTACACCGTGGCCGTCGTCCGGTCCCGGCGCGACACACGTCGGCGACGAGGGAGGGATGATCGATGACGGTCGGGGGTTGATCCGCTCGCACGAGTTCGCCGAGGCCCGCGACCGCAACGACAACGACGGCGGCGCCGACGATCCCCCCGACGACCACGTTCCGGACCTGCCTCCGATGCGCCCGGCCGAGCCGCACGACGTGCCTCGGCGGTGCCGAATGATGGCGTGTCGCCCTCGTGACGGCGGAGCGCATCACGGATCTCGTGCTCGAGGTCGTTCATCGGGCTTCCTCTCCGATGCGGTCACGGAGGTTCGCCGTCGCCCGTACGACGAGCTGGTTCAACGCTCCGACCGAGCAGCCAAGGACGTCGGCAGCTTGCCGTTCGCTCAGGTCTTCGTAGTACCGCAGGACGATCGCCGCACGCTGGCGTGGCGGCAGGCCGAGGATCGCGTGCCACATCTCGTCGCGGACCTCATGGTCCTCTTCGACGCGCGCCCGGGACCGGGAGGGCGGCTTCGCGGGCCAGCGACGATCGTTCCACCTTGAGCCGTCGCAGTCCCGACACGTGAAGGTTCACGATCGTTCTGCGCATGTATGCGTCGAACGCATCGGGTTGCCGGCAGATGCCGGAACCGACCAGCCATCCGTACGAAGGCGTCCTGGACGAGGTCTAGGGCCGCGTCAGGATCTCCGTGTCAATGAGTAGGCGAGCCGTAGTGCCGTCGGAGCATGCCGCACATAGAGCTCCTCGAGCCTCGAGGCGATGGAGTCGTCGGCGGTCACGGTTGCTCGCATCTATAGACCAAGACGCACCGGACGCGCGACTGACTACGCTGCGGTTACGCTTTCCTGGGTTCGTGGGCTCGGCTCGATCAGAGGTTGGTACGACGCGCCTGCCTGACCGTCACCCATGATTGAGAAGAAGGCGTCACCCGACCTAGAAGCTCGGCCCCCCTATCCCTAGGGGCAGGTTGCTCCTGCGCAGTCTCGATAGGCCTGGAGCTGCGCCTGCAAGTCGGCGGCGTTCGGTGGGGGACTGCCGGTGGCGAATCCGTTCTCCAGCTGCCATGGGTCATTCGGGCCGTAGTACTCACGGAAACCACCGTCATACGCCACGTACATCCAATGAGGATTCCACAACGATCGAAAGCCCCGGCCGAACCCCTCGGTCAGGATGACGGTTCGATCAGAGTTGAAGATCGAACGCCCGTCCGGCGCGTAGTTACTCGGCACGTAGTCAAGCGCGTCATACACCGTGGGAGCGATATCGATGTTCGCGACGATCTTCTCGTCGGCCAGCCCGGTCTCGATGTGGCCTGGCCAGCGGACGAAGAGAGGGATCCGCACCGAGTCATCGTATGGCTTGCCCTTCTTGTCGAGGCCGTGTTCGTACCATTGGTAGCCATTGTCGGACAGGAAGAATGCCAGCGTGTTCGTCTCTCCCAAGGCATCGAGCCGACTGAAGGTCGAGGCGATCAAATCGTCCACGGAGTAGAGGGTGCGGATCATCCGTCCCCGCATCGCTTGGATGCGGCTTCAGCTGGACCTGCTCGGCACGGACGTACGGCGGCTTGTCACCAAGATCGGCTTCACTGCGTGCGGGGTTGTCCACCCATGGCGGCACTGATGCCGACCGATATCTCGCCTCGGGTGTTGCCGGCTCGTGCGGAGCGAAGGGCGTCACGAACAAGAGCCACGGGCGACCGTCGTCCTGTTCGAACGCCTCCAGGAACGTCGTTGCCTGGTCGGCGACGTAGGTCGTTCCATAGTCCCGACTCGTCGGATCTCCATACCCGATCCTGAGGTCCACGAGATCGAAGAACGGCGGGGTCCCCGGTGAATTCGTTGAGGTACTTCCCGACCAATCCTGTCTGATAGCCCAGCCGTTGCTGAAGGTGATACTGGAGCGTGGTCGTTTGATCGAGTGCGTTTCCGTCGTTATCGATCACGCCCGTGTTGTGTGCGTATCTGCCGGAGAACGTGGACGCGCGAGAGGGGCAGCACAGTGGTGTCGTTGCGACGGCGTTCGGGTAGTAGGTTCCCTTGCTCGCCGAAGATCCGCCGCAAGATCGTTCATCACGCTCAAGCCCGTCGCTCGACGCCCGCTGATCGTCGGTCATCACGACGAGGATGTTGGGCCTCTCTGCTGAAGGATCCTGTCTCGTCGTCGTCGTTCGCGTCGACACATCCGGGGTCAGCCGGGAAGTCCGTGTGACCATCCCCGTCGTTGTCCACTCCATCGGAGCACGGGTGTGCCGGGGGTGCCACCGGTCGTCGAGACGATGAGCAGCGGTGGTTACGACCCGGACTCCCGTCGCCTGGAACACCGCATCGGCGCTGGCAGCACAGCCTGCCGCATGGCGGAGCACGAAACTCACAGGCCGCCCTTCCGCGACAGCCGGCGTCACGTCGAAGGCTCTGGTATCCCTGCGAGCTCCAGGTCCTCGTCGCAAGGATGGGCCCGGCGGTGCCCGGCCGGTTCCTCCACGTGATGGTGGTTTCCCCCCACGTGTCGTTCGCCGAACGCTGGACCTGGACGCCTGCCAGGCACTGGCTGCCCCCGACGCGCATAGACCCGCAGAGACGCCGTCGACACGGTCTCGCCGGGAGCCAGATCCGGAGACGTCGAAGCGCAGGTAGGACACCGTGCTCGAGTTTCGGACCCGGAGAGCGGCAAGGGTGCCGCGATTGGTGGTCGGGCTCCCCGCGAGAACGGATGCGTCAGCCTCGGGCGGTGAGGGTGATGGACGCGGCAGAGGCAGGGGGCGGCAAGCTCGCCATCAGCAGCAGCGCGGCAACCACGACGTATCGGGGCACTGCGGCCGGTCCGATCTCCTGGCCATCGGCCCATCCCTCCGAGCCTCGTGAGCCATCGACGGGCGTTCCGACAGCGACGCTACGGGATTCGCAGCTCGAGTTCCCTGGATGTCAGAAAGGCTTGCATCAGGGAACGCAACGGACCATCGGCCGTTCACCGTAGGTCCATGGACATGTTTCATCATCTCTTCCGGCTCCCAGCCCTTCGGATCCATTTCGGGTCAGCCCTGAGTGCCATTCCGGCCGACTCGATCGAGCACCTTGCCGGATACTGGCGGACGGACTGCACCTGGCCGCATGACTGTTGGCATAGCGAGCGCGAAGCGCTGCAAGGTATTCGGAGATACGTCAAGAACGCTCCTCTTCGGCAGGTCAACCCAACCTGGAGTTCTCCTTGCCCTCCATGTCTGTCGTTCCGGCACGCGGTTCAGCAACCGGTGCTCCACCCATCGAACTACGAGGGCCTGACCTGCGAGCTAGGGTGAGGCCCCCGTTCCCATGTGATCGAGGGAATCCGATCGTCCGGTCATGGGTAGGCCCGGAGTGGATCCCCGGGGACCGGATCCGGCGAAAGGAGCGGTGGCCTCGAATGAAGCAAGGACTCGAACGCGAGATGAAGTTCGACGTCTCGGAAGACTTCGAGATGCCTCCCCTCGAGGCGATAGTCAACGAGTCAACAGTGAGGCTCCTTGCTACGTACTGGGACACACCCGACTTCAGGCTGCTTCGCTGGGGCCACACGTTGCGATACCGGCACGCGGCGGATGGCTCAGAGGATGGATGGACGCTGAAGCTGTCCGCGCCTCGGCAGCGGCCCAGGAGAGGGTCCACTGACGTTCTGGACCGAACAGAGATCAGCGTCGATGGCCTGTCAGCGATCCCACCTCTCGAGGTGAGGTCACTGGTGAGCGGGGTGATCCGTCGCGCGAGGCTCGCGCCGATCGCCAGGATCGAAACGACTCGTCGTTCGCTGGTCATCGAGGGTGGTCGAGATGGTGCGGATGCAGTGCAGGTGAGTGACGACACGACGTTGTCAACGGTTGAGGGCGTGCCTCGCCCTTCCTTTCGACAGATCGAGATCGAGGCCCTCAGCAGGACCTCCACCTCGATGCTGGATGGCGTGGCGCGTCGTCTGACCGACGCAGGGGCGATCCCCACGGACTCCACGAAGCTGCAATCGGCTCTCAACATCACATCCAAGCCAGAAGTGCGGGTTTCGAAGCTCCGCCGGAACGCAACGGTCCCAAAGCTCGTGCGCTTCGCCATCGCGAGCGGAACGATGCGGCTGATCCAGCATGATCCCCAGGTGCGGCGGGGTACGGACCCAGGCTGTCCATCAGGCGCGGGTCGCCACGCGCGCTGCTGCGGTCGGACCTGAAGACGCTCGAACCGTTCCTCGTGCCGGCGGCGGTCTCACGACTGCGCGAGGACCTGGCCTGGCTGGGAGGGTTGCTGGGCGCCGTCCGCGATCTCGACGTCTTGGCGCATCGCATCGAGGAGCATGTGCAGCGGGTGCCGCGGGCCGAGGTCGAGGCATCGCGACGCTCTCATTTCCGTCTGCCGCGATGATCGACGGGTCCGTTGGTTGGAACTCGTCGAGGCCATGGGCTCTCCTCGATACATCAACCTGCTTGAGGCGTTGGTGGCGGCGAGCCACGAGCCTCCGGTTGCGAAGGGCTCGTCACGTCGACGAGCGAGGCCCAGGTTCCGCAAGCTCATCCGGAAGTCGTGGCGAAGGACCGCACGAGCCGTGAGCGAACTGGACCGCCAGCCGTCGGACCCGTCCCTCCACGAAGTACGCAAGCGAGCCAAACGAGCTCGCTATGCGGCCGAGTTGGGGCGTGGGCTCTTCGGCAAGCGGGCGCGTCGGCTCGCGAAACGACTCGAAACGGTCCAGGATGCCCTGGGCGAGCTTCAGGACGCCGTGGTCGCGGAAGAGTATCTGTGGTCGCTCACCGCCCGAGGGCTATCCGCCCCAGCCGCGTTCGTGGCCGGTGCGATCGCGAGCGAGGAGCGCGGTGCGCGCGCTTCCGTGCGCAGCCGGTGGCGGGCGGACTGGAGATCCGCGAACGAGAAGCGGCTCCGCCGATGGCTCAAGTAGATCGTGGACCTGTCGTGGCCCTCCGCGACTACTCGGCCGCGAACCGCGTCTCCCCCCGCACGACGGTCGAGCGGATCGGTAGCTCCGCCACGGACGCGGCGTCCACCGAGCGGATGTCTCCCTCGACGATCGTGAGAATCCGCGTCCTTCGTGGGTTCCAGGGAACCGATGCGATGGTCGGCCCCGATCGCGTACGCGGCGTCGATGGTGTGCGCGAACAGCGCTTCCTCGAGCGTCAACCGATGCCGTGGACCGATCGACATGCCGTCGCGCGTCCGACGCAGCATCGCGTTCGCGATCGTGGTGAGGGGCCGATAGGACGCGACGTCGGAGTCACTGCTGATCACGACCCTGACACCGGCGTCGAGCTCGTCGCGCCAGGGCTGAAGGTCATGCACCGCCTCACCCAACGACTCGGCGTACTCGTCCCCGTAGTCGTGCAGGTATGACGGCTGGTTCACCGCGATGGCCCCTACGGACGCATCCGTTGGATGCCGACCATGCCGGGATATCCGCAGTGTTCGATCCGGGGACGCGGATCGTCGTGCGATCCACTCGCGTGTCCCTTCTCGAAGCCGTCCAGCACGGCGGAGATCGCACGGTCCCCTTGCGCGTGGACCGCGATCCGCCAGCCCGACGACCACGCGCGCTCGATCAGCTCGACGAGTTCTCCGGGTTCGTGGAAGAACGAGGCGTCCTGCCCTCGGACGTGGAGCTCCTGGCTGAACGCAGCCGTCCCACCCGTGAGCGAGCCGTCGGCGTAGATCTTCAGATGGCCGATCGAGAGTTCACCGTCGCCGAACGGGCCGACGAGTCCGACGCTTCGATACGCCTCGAGCTGGTGGGAAAGGGGCATGCAGACCGTGCGCACGCCGAGGACGCCACGGGCGCGCGCCTCGCGATAGGCGGCGAGCTCGCGGGCGGTGACCTGCGCATCTGCAACGCAGGTCAGACCTGCCGCGAGATAGGCGCGGCTGGCTCGGTCCACCGCCGCGACCAAGGTCTCCATCGGTGCTTGCGTGTGGAAGTTCGGTCCGTGGGAGCCGATGTCCACGGCGGTCGGCAACACGAGGCCGCACGCGGCATCGAGACACAGACCGCTCAGCCTTCCATCTCGATCCCTCACGAACCGTCCACCCGGAGGATCGGCGGCCGATTCATCGACCCCGGCCTCCGCGAAGACCAGGGTGTTGACCAAGACGTTGTGCCCCGACGTGTGGAAGAGATGCAGGGGGTGGTTCCCGGCTGCGTCGTCGAGCTCGGCGAGCATCGGCAGCTGGTACTTCGCGTTGTCGAATCCGAACCCGGTGATCGGATCCCCCGCGGACGTGAGCTCGGCGGCATCGCGGATCGCCTGGAGGAGGGCCCCTGCGGAATCCACACCCGGGTATCGCAGGTCGAGGGAGGCCAGCGACTCGCCGGTGGACAGGAAATGGTTGTGGGCATCGATCAACCCGGGGAGGAGCGTCCCACCGTCGAGATCGTGCTCGATCGCGCCGGGATGGTCGCGACGAACCTCCGAAGTGGGACCGACACCGAGCACGGTCGAGCCGCGTACCGCGCATGCCTCCGCCCAAGGACGCCGCCGGTTCCCGGTGAACACCGTCCCGTTCGCATAGATCGTGACGGTCGGCGAGCCGGGACTCACTTCCAACCCGGCACTCGCCCCGCCTGCTCGATCCACTCCGCATCTCCGGCCCTTGTGCCTCCTCGAGGGTCGTGAGCTTGACGTAGCGCGTCCGGTCCGTGGTCCCGAGTGGCGGCGGAGGGTGGAGATCTGCGCCGCCGAGGAAGACGACATTCACGGAGACGTCGTAGGCGACCATCTCGATGATCCACCCGAGCTCTGGCAACCCGTAGTACGCCTTCTTCCACTTGACGGCGTACTGGAGCCCCGGGTCGAATCGCGGATCGACTCGTCCAACTGCTTCACGATGGGATGCAGATCCGGCATCACGCGCCGGATCCAATCCTCGATGTCGGCATGGGTGTCCGCCGGCACCGGCGGCTTTCGGGTGGAATTCGGCTTCCGTGATTTCTGCATCGCACGTGCTCCTCTCTTGCCACCGCTCAGCGAGGGTCGGCCGAACTCCTTCTACCCGGCCAGGCCGGCCCGCAGCAGGTGCACCGTTCCCGACACGCCTTTGAGCTCCACGGGTCCGATGTCGTCGAACGTCACGCCGTCGTCCTGCGAGGCGTCGGCGACCGCCGCGCTGACGAGCACCTCGTTCGCGCGCGCGTAGTCGGCGATCCGCGCGCTGAGGTTGACCGTCTGGCCGAAGTAGTCGCCCTCCTGGTACAGGACCGGACCTGCATGCAGTCCCACGTGGCACGGCGGCAGTCCTGCGGTCGCGAGCCCGCTCACCATCTCGAGCGCCGCGAGCACGCCCGGGCCGGGTTCGGGGAAGTGGAACATCACGCCGTCGCCGAGCCATTTGATGGGTTTGCCGCCGTGCTCCACGGAGTTGCGCCGCACCAGCCGCGCGACCGTCGCGGCGACGTCGGCGGCCGCGTCGTCGCCGTGCTCCTGGGTCAGCCGGGTGTAGCCGCTGATGTCGAGGAAGCAGATCGCCGGGAGCCGTTCGAGGCGGCTGTGGATCCCCGCCGCCTCCATCATCACCTCGAACGTGTCGATGATGTTCGCCGTCCAGGCGCGCGTCTGCTGCGCGTGGTACATGGCCAGGACGCTCTGCTCCGCGAGCGGTGAGATCCGGTCGGAGAGCTCGGCGTGCCCGACGTCATCCGGGCTCTTGCCCGCGGCCAGGGCGGGCTCGATCACCTCGGAGTGCCACCAGGCGCCTTCCTGCTCGGTCATCCGGCGGATGCTGTCGCCCTGGACGCGGAGCAGCCGCTCGATGCCCGCCGGCCGGAAACCCTCGGCGATCTGCAGCTCGATGAACGGCACGATCGCCACCTCGTCCTCGCGCAACCGATCGTCGGGCGAGGGGGGCGCCATGCCGATCGCCTCCCTGACGACCATCAGCAGCTCGAGCGGGATGCCGGTCCGCTCGCTGACCTGCCGGAACGTCTCGTCGGCCAGGGCGGCGAACCGTTCGTAGGCGGCGGCGTCGAAGAAGTCGAGTGAGAGCGTGCCGCGTCGGATGGCGGCCGCGACCGCTTCGAGCGGGATCCCGGCATCCTCGAGCGACCGACATATCAGCACCCGGCGGACGTCGCCGCCCGAGAAGCGATCCGGCTCTTCGGGGGCGAGGATGCCGAGCTCGACCAGCCGGTCGAGATAGGACGGCCTCGACCCCGACCCGCTCGGCGGCTTCCTCGCATGAGTACAGCGTCACGGCGCTCAACCTACCCTTTACCGAGATCGGATCCGCCGGGGTAGGCTACGCCGTCCTCTCACGATGGAGAGAGAGCATCGTTTGACCGACCTGAGGAGGGCGCGTGGATCGAACGAGGGCATGGTTGTTCCTACTCGCATTCAGCGTGATCTGGATCCTCACGATCATCGAGGGAGTGAACGATGGCTTCACCTTCCTCAACTGGCTCGTCATCGCGGTGAGCGTGGTGTTCGGTGCGCAGGCCGCGCTTCTCCCTCGCCCGCGACGGCTCGTCTTCGACCTGATCGAGGGTCGACGAAGCGCTCGGAAGCGCGGTGGGGGCGCTGATCGCCGGAAGAGCACCCAGGCCCGCACATCGTTGCTTTCTCTGTGCCGACGGATCACGAACTTGAATCGTGTACGGGCCATGCCTGTGGGCGTCTTGGAAGGTCGTCTTCCACCTCCACCGCATCCCCCCGCGATCGGAGACTCGAACGGCATCCACACGGATCCAGACGTTCGATCCGGGATCGCGCCGAGTGACCCCTACCAGGAACCCAGCGTGTGCGAGGTGAAACCTTCGCCCGCAGGAAGACCGTCTGGTTGAGCGTGTAGCGCTCGCGCCGCAGACATGTCTCCGACGTTCGCGTGCGGGCGGCGCACGCCTCGAAACTCCTGATCGGGTGAGCGATGCCCTCCGTCAAGGGGCCGACCACCGATGCCGCCATGCCCAGGGCAACGATCAACACGATCCGTCGACCCATGGACCTCCTCTCACTGAGCGGATCCGTTCTGCAACCCGGCTCACCCTGGTGCATCCAGCTTATCAACGTCGATGGTGGCGGCAGCCGCGTATGTAGGTACAGGCCGAAGAAGATCGACGGCACGATTGCCGATCCGGCGGCCGTGCTTCACACCCTCCTTCGTTGCACTCCGGAAATGGAATCCCACGAAGATCCGAGAGCGTGCGTTCTCCCTCGCTGCCTGGGAGAAGCTCGTGAACGACCGTGTCCCTGAGTACACGTCGTCACATGTGCTCCCGGCAGGCATCGTCAGACTGCAGGTCTCGAAGCTGATGTCGTCGGTTCCGAAGAACCGGCGCATGACCTGCGCCGCCACGCCTCCTTCGACGCTGTGTGCCGAGTCCCAGTCGGGTATGGGGGGAGTCGGGACCAGTGGAGTCCAGGTCGGGTCGACCCGCGTGTTCGGGTTGCCGTCGGTGTCGGCGTTCTGGATGGCGGTGACCGGACGCCAGAAGTTATACAGGTACTTGGTCTCGAAGGACCCGATGTAGCCGTCCGCCAAGGCCATATTCAAGAGGCCGAACAACCGCGCGTTCTCCCAGCTGTCGAGGCCCACGTCGACGGACACGGTTCGCGCGATGCGGTTCCACTGCAACGGGGAGCTTTCGACCCAGAACAGGGCGATCTCGGTTTGGTCGGCCGTGCGCTTGCTGGGTGTGGTGATGTCATCACCACCGAGACGCTTCACTTCCTTGTAGTCCTTCGTGTACGACGCGCTGGTCACGCTGTACGGCGGACGCGCGCGGAATTGCGAACTGTCGCGGAGCACGAACGGGGTGACGTCTCGCCCAGCCCGGAGCGAAGGCGAACGGGGTGCCTGGGCGTGAACCGGTACTCGCCGGGATCGCTCGCCCTCGGGGTAATCGAAATCCAACAACAGGGTGTCAGACCCGTCCGATGCTCTGAGAGCGAGGATGGCCGCGGCGGACCGGGCTCCCTTCCTGATACCTCGTTCCTTGGCCGCGCCATCAGGGATCGCGTCGAGGGCGGCCGCATAGTCCGTTTCCACGCTCGCGACGCCCGCGTCGATGCATTCCTGCGTGAGCGGAGGAACAGGGAGCTGGCTCAACAGCGGGACCAGAACATCACGCGCGGCCGTGGCCACGGCCGCATCAGGTGATGTCGGCCGATCGTGTTCGACCGTGGAACGCGTAGGGACGGGATCGACGCTCGATCGCATTCAGGGCGTCGTGGATGGCCACATGCATCATCGCGTATATGCGCGATTCGAGCAGCGGATTGCCAGTTGGAGCGAGGCACGCGGCGAGAGCAGCCTGACCGGCATTCGCATTCCAGATGAGGACCGCATCTTCGGCCGATCCCCGGAGAGACTCGCCCGCGGTGCTGGACGGAGCCGCAGTCGTTGTTGGTGCTGACAACGCCGCCACCACCGCCACGGCCGCCATGACGAATATCGCGCGATTCCTCATGCTCCCCCTCCGATCGCGGACATCTGCGATTTCGTGGGAGCGAAAGCCCAGGAGGCGGGCGGCCCCGGTCAGTCACTTCACGCGAATCGCGGCAAGTACCGACCCTCGAACGCTAGCGATGATCGCTGCCGGACGCGAGTCAGACGTTCGGCTGACACCCATGCAATGCAGCCGTGCGACGCCATCGCCTGCACGGCACGAGTCACCAGCCCCGAAGGTCAAACCTGAACGGCGTGGCCGCGGGAATCACCCGAACATCCGATACCTGGCAAACGGAACCCGCGATACACCGGGGACACGGTGTAAGGAACCGGTCATCGGGGAAGGTAGGCCCCGAGACCACAGGGAGGGGATCGATGTGAGGAAACTCTCGGTACTCGTCGGGCTCATCACGCTCACGCTCGGGCTCATCACGCCCGCACGAGCGGCGACACCTGGCGCCTTGTCGCCCGCGCAGGCATCAGCTGCCTGCGAAGCGTTCTTCGGTGTAGCGGCCGGGCCGGAACCGCTGTCGGCATGTCAGTGGGACATGCGCACCATCGAGGCGGGCGCCGCCTCGTACGCGAACGCCACCGGAAGCGGCGTGACGGTCGGCGTGATCGATGGAGGCGTCGACATGACGCATCCCGACCTCGTCGCCAACCTCGACGTGGCGCGTTCGTGCTCGTTCATCTTCGATGACACGCCGACGGCCGACCCGCAAGAGATCGCCAACGGGGACTGCTCGAACAAGGCGGCGGTCCAGGACCTCCAGGGTCACGGAACCCATGTCGCGACCACGATCGCCGGGCCGGTCAACGGTGTCGGTATCGCGGGCGTGGCGCCCGATGCCACGATCGTCGCCCTCAAGGCCTGCACGATCGCCGGGTTCTGCTTCGTCGACTCGGTCGCCGCAGCCCTTCGTTACGCCGGCGACCAGCACTTGGACGTGGTGAACCTCAGCCTGTTCGCCGACCCGTTCCTCTACTACTGCCACAACGACGCTGATCAGCGAGCCATGCTGAAGCAGATGAAGAACGCTGCGAAGTACGCGCAGCAGCGGGGCGTCGTGATCGTGGCCGCCGCGGGGAACGAGGCCCAGGATCTCGGGCACCCCGAGTTCGACGACATCAGTCCCGACTGGCCGCCGGACACCGCTGAGGTGCGTCGCGTCACGAACGCCTGCCGGGTCACACCGGCGGAGCTTCCCGGCGTGATCGCCGTCTCGGCTTCGGGCGTCAACGAGCTCGCCGGCTACTCGAACGTCGGCGGCTCCACCGTTGATGTCACCGCTCCCGGTGGCGATGCCGTGCAGACGCCTGGAACGACGTACGGTCGGATCCTCGCCGGCTGGTCCAGCACCGACGAAACGGGGAACTGGGAGTTCTTCGCCTCGACGGGGCGTGCTGTCGAGGACGCCAACGGCGCCCGCTGGGCGTGGATCAGCGGTACGTCCATGGCTTCGCCCCACGTAGCCGGTGTGGCGGCCCTGATCCGTGAAGTCCATCCGGGCTGGAGTCCGAGCGCGGTGGCCGCGGCGGTGCGCCGCAGCGCCGAGCCGGTCGCGTGCCCCACGGACTGGCCGGTCGACGACCCGCGCGACTGCACAGGCGGAGCGACGAGCAACACCTTCTACGGTGCCGGGATGGTGAACGCGCTCAACGCGAGTTCCCTCTAACGGCCGTAGCAGGAACGAACCTCGAGCGTGGAGGGCCGGTCTCGATGGGCAGGCTCTCCACGTTCGCGGGAAGCACCACCTCCATGGCGAGGTGCACGGTTCACGCTCGTTGGGGGTGCATGGAAGGCGGGAGGGTCTTCGGTGGCGTACGATCCGTCGCCCGTCGATCGAGCTGGCCTTAACGAACAGCAACGGCGACGGTACGCCAACGAGGCCACGACCTACGATCGAGACATCGGCCGGTTCGAGCGTTGGCTCCTCGGCACCGACCACCGACCGCTGGGCGTGTGCACGCGCCGAGGGTCGCACGCTGGAGGTCGCGATCGGGACGGGACTCAACCTGCCGCTCTACCCGCCGACCGTGCGGCTGACTGGTGTGGACATCACGCCCGAGATGCTCGCGTTGGCTCGTCGCCGATCGAGCGACATCGGCGTGCCGGTCAACCTGACGGAGGGCGATGCGCAGGCGCTTCCCTTCAAGGACGATGTGTTCGACACCGTGGTGTGCTCCTACGCCATGTGCAGCGTCCCCGACGAACGCGCGACGGTGCTCGAGATGCGACGTGTGATCAAGCGAGGTGGGAAGCTGATCCTGGTCGATCACATCCGAAGCAGCGTCCGGCCGCTCTACTGGCTGCAACGGATGATCGAGTCCGCTCCGACACGCACCCGCGACGAACTCACTCGCCGGCCACGGGAACACGTCGAGGCAGCTGGGTTCACGATCGAAGCGAGTGATCGTCTCCGTGCTGGAGTGGTCGAGCGGCTGGTCGCCCGGAAACCGGGACCATGATCACCATCCGATCAGTCGAGCAGGGTCAGGTAGGCGCGCTGCGAGTCGGTGAGACGCACCGACAGGGTCGTCGCGAGCCAACGATGCAGTGCCGCGGCGGCATCGGGTTCCTCGATCTCCAGTCGCTCGAGCGCGGCCCGTGTGAGACCCAGCACCACGCACGGTGTCTCAGCGACCACGTCCGCGGATCGGGCAGCTCCGGTGTAGAGCGCCACCTCACCCACGACCACGCCGGGTCGAACGGTGCTCAACCGCACGCGTTCCCCTTCGGGGGTCGACAGCTCAATCCGCAGCAGCCCCGACTCCAGCACGAACATGTCGTCAGGCGGATCTCCCTGATGGATCAACACCGTTCCCTCAGGGACCGACCGCCGGTCGAGGTAGTTCGCGAGATGGGACGGCAGGTCCGCGGGAGCCACGCCCCGGCCGGCCGTGAGCGCAGGGGCTGACTCCGCGAGCAGCCGATCCTCACACCGCTGCAACCCGCGATCGAGATCCGCTTCGAAATGGATGGTGCCCTCGGATGCGGCGACGCCCCCGCGTTGGAGCTCATCCCGCACGCGATCGGAGGCACCGGCGATCACCAGTTCCGAGCCGTGTGACCGCGACAACTGCTCGATCTTATGGAAGGCAAGGACGCCCGAAGAGTCCACGCCGGTCACCCGTCGCATGTCGATGACCAGGAACCGGATCGGGGCCGCTTCCACTCGCTTGCGGATCCGTTCGAGCAGTCCACTCGCCGTCCCGAAGAAGACGAATCCGTCCAGTCGGAGGATCTGGACCTGGTCGGCGGAGCGCATCAGGATCTCGCGTTCCCCCGCCGGTCGGTCCACGTTGCTGCGGTAGGTGGTCCCGAAGGCGATCTCGTGAACCAGGTCGATCCGGCCGTAGTTGATCGCGAACAGGATCACCGCAAGCACCAACCCGATCACCAGACCGGCCATCAGACCTCTCACGGCGATCGTGACGACGATCGCGAGAACGATGAGGTACTCGCCCAGGGGCAGCGACCGACGTATGTCGACGATCCATGCCACGAGGAACGTCAGCCCGACGAAGACCAGGATCCCTCCCACGATCATCCGGGGGATCAACCCGATGGCCGCGGCGCCGAACACGATCGTCGCGAGGGGGACGAGCGCCGCCACGAACCCCGTGCCGCGCCCGCCGACGTCCATCTGCTGGGCCAACGCCGTCAGGCTCAGGGCGTGGTAGCCGGGGATCCCGCCGAAGCACCCCGTGACGACATTGACCAACCCCGCAGCACGAAGCTCCTGGTTCGAGTCGAGATCGGACCGGAGCAACAACCCGACGCCTCCCACATTGAACAGGCAGGCCATCACGGCGACGAAGACCGCGGTGGCGATACCGGCGGCCTGGTCGAGCACCGCCGACCAGTCGGCGAGGCTGATCGCGTCGACGGTCCAGAATCTCCAGAGGTCGGTCGAGGGGAACGGCCCGAGGAGCCAGAGGCCTTCTCGGGCCGACTGGAGGGAGGAGCCGGTGACCAGCATCCCGACCGCGAACGATGCGAGGCCCAGGGCCAGCACGATGGGGATCACGAGCGGTCGCTTCACGAACCGCGTCGCGATCAGCAGGAGGACACCGAAGGCGAGCGCCGGGCCCCAGCGAACCAACTGGAACGTGTCCTCGTATCGCGCGAGCGTCGAGATCTCGAGTTCAACGCCCGACGCCACCCGAAGGCCTCCCTTGAACAGGAGCCACCCCGTCCCGGCGAGGAAGCCACCGACGACCGGGTAGGGGATGAATCGTGCCAGGTTCCCGAGCCGGAACGTACCGAGCAGCAGGAAGGTCAACCCGGTCAGGAGCGTCACGACCAGGGTCGCGGCGACGACGGTGAAGAACGCCCGATCGATGCTCCCGTGCGCGTCGAGCGCGGCGCTGGCGGCGACGATCGACAGGACGGCGACAGCCGCGTCTTGGACGCTGCCGATCACCCCGCGGACGCCGGCCCTCCACGCCATGATCGCGAGCGTCAGACATGCGGTCACCAGGTAGATGCCGATCCCGGCTGGCAGGAACTGTTCGATGTAGCCGCCGAAGACGAACGCGGCGAACGAGATCGCGAGGACCACCTCGACGACGCCGATCACCGCACCAGCGGAGATCATGGCCAGTACCCTGCCGGTTCGCCGTTCCTCCACCAGGCCCCCCGTGCTGCAACCCATCCGGGCGTCGAGGAGCACCCTATGCGTCTCGGCAGCGTTTCGCTAGAGGTGGGAGGTTCCGATAGGGTGGCCGCATGACCGAAGACGAGCTGATCGAGTCCCTCCGCGAACAGCAGAACAACGGTAGGACCGCCTACCTCACCTTCGGCGAACTGGTAGCGATGGTCCCCACGAACCAGCTGGACGCGTGGCGAGCCGTGCTCGCGAAGGCTCGGGACTTCGATGCCGAACGGGACGCCAAGGAAGACGCAGACTGACCGCCCAGGATCGATGGCGAAGTTCGCGACACCTGAGGATGAATGGCGCGCCTACCTCGACGGCAGCCACCCCTCGATCCGCAGAGGACGTGCGACGTTCCGGCACATCCCGTCGAACCCTCGTTGCAGGGTGTGCTCCGTGCCCTTCGGTCCTCCCGGGGGAGCGCTCTTCCGGCGGATGGGGTTCGTGCGATGGGACAAGAACCCGAACGTCTGCATGCAGTGCCTGAAGGAGCTGCGCGAACACGACGTGATGGGCGCCGAGGTCGACATCTCGTTCCTGTTCGCCGACGTCCGGCATTCGAGCGAGATCGCACGGCGCGTCGGCACGATGGAGTTCACGCATCTGATGCAACGCTTCTATGCGACCGCGTCCGAGATCCTCTTCGACAACGACGCGATCCTGGATAAGTTCGTCGGCGACGAAGTGGTCGGCTTCTTCATGCCGTTCCTGACGGGCCCCAACCATGCCGGGGCGGCGGTGCGAGCGGCGCAGGAGCTGCTGCGCGCAACGGGGCATGGCCCGGGCAGTGAGCCCTGGCTCCCGCTCGGCGCCGGGGTCAACACCGGCACGACCTTCGTCGGCATGGTTTCTCGGGGGAGCGAGAGCGAATTCACGGCGCTGGGCGATCCGATCAACATCGCTGCCCACGTGATGGCGCAGGCGGGGACCGGTGAGGTCCTGGTGACGGATGCGGCCGTGACCGCGGCCGGTCTCGAGCCGGGCGGACTTGAGCGCAGGCACCTGTCGTTGAAGGGGACCGAAGCCGACGTCGTCGTGATGACGGCCGGCTCGGGATGAACACCACGCGCGGCGACCGCGCATGGATGGCACGGCACACTCGCGTTACCGTACAGGCCTCATGGCCGAACTCCCGACCGGGACGGTGACGTTCCTGTTCACCGATATCGAGGGATCGACGCGACTCCTCCGAAGGCTCGGTGAGGCGTACGCGCCGCTCCAGGACGAGCATGCCTCGATCATGCGGGAGGCCATCGCCGAGGGAAATGGCGTGGAGATCCGAACCGAAGGTGACGCGTTCTTCGCGGTGTTCCCGACCCCGGGGGGAGCCGTCCGAGCAGCGGTAACGGCGCAACGAGGGTTCGCGTCCTACCCCTGGCCCGACGGCATCGAGGTCCGCGTCCGCATGGGTCTGCACAGCGGCGACGGTGTGGTGGGCGGCGACGACTACGTCGGGATCGACGTCAACCGTGCGGCACGGATCGCTGCCACGGGCCACGGCGGACAGATCGTGATCTCCGAACCGACGCGGGCGCTCCTGATGGATTCGCTCCCCGAAGGCGTCGCGTTCCGCGACCTCGGCGAGCACCGTCTCAAGGATTTCGATCGCCCGGAGCATCTGCATGATCTGGCGATCGACGGGCTCGACACCAGCTTCCCCGCGTTGCGGACGCTCGATGCGCGGCGGACGAACCTGCCCACGCTGCGTTCGTCCTTCGTCGGCAGGGCGACCGAGATCGTGGAGGTCGACGGCCTGTTGGACCGCACCCGGCTGCTCACGCTGACGGGTCCCGGCGGCACGGGCAAGACCCGGCTCGCGCTCCAGGTCGCCTGGGAACGGCTCGGCCGTCATCCCGGCGGAGTGTTCTTCGTCGATCTCGGTCCGGTGAGCGATCCGGCGCTCGTGACGGCCGAGATCGCCCGGGCCCTGCGGGTTCGGGCGGTGACCGGTGAAGATCTGACCGGCGCCGTGGTCGAACACCTCCGTGACCACGATCTCCTGCTCGTGTTGGACAACCTCGAACAGCTGATCGAGGCGGGTCCGACGATCGGGACGCTGCTCGACGCGGCGCCGAACCTCACCGTGCTCGTCACGAGCCGGATCCCATTGCGGTTGTCCGGGGAGCAGGAGTATCCGGTTCCACCCCTGACGATCCCCGGCGCCGGCGTGGCGGATGCATCCTGGCGAAGCTACGAGTCGGTCGAACTGTTCATGCAACGCGCGGCGGCGATACGCCCAGGTCTGCGGATCACCGACGCGGACGGGCCCGCCGTGGTGAAGATCGTCGAGCGACTGGACGGGTTGCCGCTGGCGTTGGAGCTGGCTTCGAGCCGCCTGCGCGTGCTCGACCTCGATTCGCTGGCAGCTCGCATCGACCGGCGTCTCCCGTTGCTCACCGGCGGCGCCCGGGACCTTCCGGAACGCCAACGCACGCTGGCCTCGACGATCGCGTGGAGCTACGAGCTGTTGGGTCCGCACGAGCGACGCCTCTTCGCTCGCCTGTCGGTGTTCGCGGGCGGATGGACCCTCGAGGAGGCCGAGGCGATCTGCGGGGACGACCTCGACGCGCTCGATGGCCTCGCCGAGCTGGTCGACTCGAGCCTCGTTCGACGGACCCAACTCGCCGACGGGACGCTTCGGTTCACGATGCTCGAGACGATCCGGGAGTATGCGGCCGATCGGCTCGCGAGCGACGACGAACGGGAGCGCCACGCGCTCGAGCGAGCGCACTCGGCGTACTTCCGCGACCTGGCCGAGGAGGCCGAACCGTTCCTCACGAGCGAGCGTCAGGCCACCTGGCTGGCGATCCTCGAACGGGAGCTCGACAATACGCGGGCCGTCCTCGATCGTGCCGATCGAGATCCCGACGCCCAGGACATCGAGGACGGCCTCCGCATCGCCGGCGCCATCTGGCGGTTCTGGCAGCAGCGCGGCCGTTTGCCGGAGGGGCGAGCGCGACTCGAACGGATGCTCGCCCGACCGGAGGCGCAGGGCCGGGACACCGTGCGTGCCCGGGGCTTGGGCGCACTCGGCAGCATCGTGTACTGGCAGGGCGATCAGGAGCACGTGCTGGCTCCGTACCAGGAAGCGGTCGAGATCGCGCGTGAGGTCGGCGATCGGAGCCTCCTCGCCCACGCGCTGCTGAACCGATCGTTCGTCCAGGACTTCTCCCCGGGAGCGCTGGATCTTCGGGTCCGCCTCCTGCAGGAGAGTCTGGAGGTCGCCGACGAGGACGATGTCTTCCTCCAAGGACAGATCTGGTCCGCGCTGGGCTACCTGCAGATGTTCCTCGGCGACATGGCCGGAGCGTCCGAGTCGACGGGGCGAGCCCTGGCCCTGCAGCGCGAGAGCGGCGACCGCTTCGCCCTCGTCGAGACCTTGATCGGTCTCGCCGGTCTGGCGTTCTTCCGAGGCGACATCGACGAGGTCCGACGTCGGCTCGGTGAGGCGACCGCGCTCGTGACGGACGGTTCCAGTCCGTTCAACGTCAACGTGTTCGCCCTGCTGCTCCCGTACGCGAGGATCGCCAACGAAGAGGGCCGTCACGACGACGCCGCTCGCTTCGTCGGCGCGTACAACCGGGTCGAAGACGACTACGACCTCCACATCCCGGACGTCGGGATCGCCTTCCTGGGGGACCCCCGGGTGGCAGCGAAAGAGGCGCTCGGCGACGACGCGTACGAGCGGGCCTGGGCGAGCGGATACGCGCTCAGCCTCGAGGACATGCTCAAGCTGGCGAGCAGCGAGGCGTCGAGGGAGCCGTGAGTCGGATCGCGCGCGTCTTCGGGCTGCGACCGGGCGAGGGCAGATCGGTCGGGCTGGCGGTCACCACGTCGTTCTTCGCGTCCGCCGGCCTGATGATCGGCGGAAGCGGCATCGAAGCGCTGTTCTTCGCTCGGTACGGCGTGTCGAAGCTGCCCGTCATGTACCTGGTGCTCGGCGCCACGATGTTCCTGCTGACCGTCGGGTTCGGCGCGTTGATCGGTCGCGTCGGCCGAGGGCGGGCGTGCCTCCTGATCCCGACTGCGCTCGCCGTGATCGCGGCCGTCGGCAGGGTGGCGCTGGCGGCCGACGTCGGCTGGATCACGCAGGCACTGTGGTTGCTGCAGGGAGCCGCGCAGTTCCTGGTGGCGCTGTCGGTCTGGGGGTTGGCCGGCATCGTGACCGACACGCGACAAGCCAAACGGTTCTTCCCGTTGATCGGAGCGGGCGGCGTGCTCGGGTACGTCATCGGCGGATTCGCGACGAAGCCGCTGGCCTCCGCGATCGGCGCGCCGAACCTGCTCCTCGTATGGATCGCCACGCTCGTGATCGTCGTCGTGATCGGTTCGCGTCTGCTCTCGCTCGGCGACCAGCGAGAGGCCACGGACCCGAGCGGACCGTGTCGGTCCGATCGACGGGCTCGTCCGGGGATGGCGCTACGCCCGGCGTTCGACCCTGATGCGCTGGCTGGCCCTGGCATCGGTGATGTTCTCGCTGCTGTTCTTCTCGCTGTACCTGCCGTTCTCGCGAGCGGCGACCGAGCAGTATCCCGATCCCGATCAGCTCGCCGGGTTCTTCGGGGTGTTCTTCGGCGTCGCGACCGGCGTCGCGTTCCTGCTGTCGCTCTTCGTGACGAACCGGCTCCTGGCCCGCTTCGGCGTGCCGACCGTGCTGCTCGTGCTGCCCCTCCTCTACCTGGTGGCGTTCGGTGTCCTCACCGTCGACACGACGTTCGTGCTGTTGGCGGTCTTCCGGTTCGGGCAGGTCGCCTGGCTCTCGGGCGGCGCGAGCAGCTCGTGGGAAGCGGTGATCAACACCGTGCCGGCCGATCGCCGAGACCAGACCCGCGCGTTCCTGTACGGCGGACCGACGCAGGTGGGCACATGCTCGCGGGCGTGATCGCCCTGGTCGGTGAGCGCTCACTGTCTCCGAAGGCCCTCGCCGGGATCGGGTTCGTGTGCGCGGCGATCGCCGTCGCGGCGATGATCGGCGTGCGTCGCGCTTATCCTCGCGAGCTCGTGGCGGCGCTGCGTGAGGGACGCCCGCACGTGTTCGATGCCGCGCCCGCGGGCTCGGAGCCGTTCGGGATGACGCCCGGCCGAGCGGACGGCGCTCCTGGCTGCCGACGGCGCGCTCGCCGATCCCGATCCTCGCGTGCGCAGGGTCGCCGCCCACGTGCTCGGCGACCTGGACCCGGCGGCGGCGCGCGACCCGCTGATGGCCTGCCTGCGCGACGACGACGGCGAAGTGCGCGCCATCGCGATCGGCTCGCTCGCGGCGGGTGGCACACCCGAGGCGCTGCCGACGATCGTGGCACTCCTCGATGACCCCGACGCGTCGGTACGCCGGGCGGTCGCCGCCGCGTCCGCCTCGATCGACCCCAGGCCCGACATCGTCACCTCGGCGATCCATCGGATGCTCGAGGACCCCGACCCCGTCGTGCGATCGCGGGCTGCGGCCGTCCTCGCGGCAGAGGGTGATCCTGGAGCGCGGTCGGTGCTCGTCGAGCTCGCCGGCAGTGAGGCGGAAGCGGATCGTGTGGCCGCGTTCGGCGCGATGCTCGGCCTCCACGGTCCCCGCGCTCGCCGTCGTCGCTGAGGCCGGGCTCTCCGATCCCGTCCCCGCCGTTCGAGCGGAGGCCGCCGGCGCACTGGCGAGGCTCGATCCGGCGCACGCGCTGGCTCCGCTCATCGCGGCGCTCGCCGACGAGCAGCCGGTGGTCCGGGAAGGCGCGGCTGCGGGATTGGGACTCCTGGGCGACGCGGCGCTCCGGCCGGTGACTCGATTCGCTCGCCGTTCCCGATCGGCGCGACGGGGCGCTCACGGCGTTGGAACACCTGCCGATCGACGGCCACGAGGACCCGATCCACGCGTTCGCCGTCGCCATGGTGGAAGGCTGTGTCGAGCACTATCGGCTGGGCGTCGGCGTCCAGGACGATGCCGATCCCAGCCTCGATCTGCTGCGGGACTCGCTGCTCTCGCGATCGGAACAGCAAGCGATCCTGGGGCTCCGCGCAGCGGCCCTCCTCGGAGGCCGGACCGAGCTGTCGGTCGCGATCGAGAACCTCTCGGTCACCGATCCGACGCAGCGTGCGAACGCGCTCGAGGTGATCGAGAGCGTGGGCATGCACGACGTCGTGACCCCGTTGCTCACGATCTGGGACGGGACCCCGCAGCGCATCGATCGCGACACCCTGCTGCAGCTGTTGCAGGACGATCCCGACGAGTGGCTGCGTGCGTGCGCGGCGCTCGTCGCGCAGCCCTCACCCGATGCTCGACCCTCAGGAGGACCCATGACCCGCACGATGTCGACCCTCTCGCCGATGGAACGCGTGCTGTTCCTTCGCGACGTGCCACTGTTCGCGGCGCTGCCACCGCAGGATCTGCAGCCCATCGCGGCGATCGCGACCGAACACGCCTATGAGGACGGCGACACGATCGCCGTGCAAGGCGAGCCCGGCGAGGAGATGCACATCATCGTGAGCGGTGAGGTCGCCGTCTCGATGCGCGATGCGGCCGGCGATGAGCGTGTCGTCGCCGTGCGATCCCAGGGTGAGGCCGTCGGGGAGATGGCCGTGATCACCCACGAGCCCCGCGTCGCGACGCTGCTCGCGCGCGGCAACGTCCGCGTCCTCACGATCGCGAAGCCACAGTTCGAAGCGATCCTGCGTGAGCGGCCGGACACCGCGATCGGCGTGATCCACGTGCTCTCCCGACGACTGGCGTCGGCGAGCGGCTGAGGCGAGCCGCTGGCGGGCTGCGCGGCCTCAGGGTCCCGCGTGCTGCCAGTCGATGCTGGCCACCTCGACAGGGTGCGCCACGCCCTTCAGGGTCACGGTGCGATGATCGGCCGTGCGGACGGTCTGATCGGCCGCGCGGATCGCGTCGACGCTCGCGAGGATCTGTCCCGCCTTCTGCCAGCGCGCCGATCCGGGCCGCCTTGTGTACCTCACCGCCGCTGTAGTCCGTGCCCCGCCTGCGTCGCTTCGGCGACGTGCACCCCGATCCGCACCTGTGGGGCGAACCCATGATCGCGGCGATGGTCGACCAGGGCGCGCTGCACCCCGATCGCACACGCGAGGGCGGTCGCGGCGTCGTCGAACGTGACGAAGAAGCCGTCTCCCGTGTGGTGAGCGACCGAGCCGCCGTGTGCCGCGAACTCGGATCCGAGCATCTGATCGTGCCAGCGAAGGAGGTCCTCCCAGGCATCGTCGCCGATCAGCCCGATCAGGTCCGTGGACTTCACGATGTCGGTGAACATCAATCCGCGGGCGACGTGCTCGTGGGCACCGCCGGCGGCGATCTCGGCCACGAGACGGGTGACGAGGTCCACGTCCGGAAGGGCGCCGACGCGTTCGAAACCGGACCGAGCGGCGTTCAGTTCGAGGAGGGCGGCGCCATCGTCGCCGAGCGCGTGCAGCGCGCGGCCGACCAGTGCCCGCGATCCGGCGACTTCATACGGGGCCCCGACCTGCTGCCACCCTTCCTGCGCGCGACGGAGCTCGGACAGGGCGCCGGCAGGCTCCCCGTGGGCCAGCAGGACCGCGCCATGGACGGACGCCGCGAGCGACCGCACCGCCACGGTCTCGAAGTCGGTCTCCAGGGCCACCAGTTCTTCGTCGGCTGCCGTCGCGGTGGCCAGGTCATCCATGGCCAGGGCGATCTCCGCTTGCGCTGCCAGCAGCCGGACCCGCCGGCACCGGTTGTCGCCCGCACCGCGCCAGCGCCTGCTTGATCCCGGCGGCCGCCGATCCGACATCGCCTCGTCCCAACTGGGTGAGCGCGAGGCCGGGCTGGGGGTCGAAGCCGTATCCCATCGCTTGCGTATGGGCCTCCTCCGCACCCCGGAAGTCGCCCATCAGCCGGCGCACCTCGCCGATCTCGTAGTACGCCGGCCCGAGCCCGGAGAAGAAGTTGAATCGGGGAAGTTCCTCGCACGCCATCCGGGCCTGCTCCTCGGCCTCGGCCAGCGAGCCCCGCAGGCGCATCAGTTCCGCCCGGTGGATCCGGCAGACGCCCGGGAAGGCCGGGATCGACTCTCGTTCACACCACCGAAGCGTGGCGTCGGTCCACTCGGCCGAGCGTCCGTAGTCGCCCAGCTTCGAGCATGCTCCGATCATGCCGCAGTAGACATAGCCCGCCGCATCCGGGCCGAGTTCGCCACCCACCACGGCCGCCATGGCCTCGTCCAGCAGGGCTCGGCCCTCGTCCACCCGCCCCAACAGACACAAGGCGTGCCCCTTGTCGTGGACGCTCATCCAGAGGAGATCTCGATCCCTCGATGCCGAGGCGAGTTCGATGGCCCGGTCGTAGGCGCCGATCGCCTGCTCGTATTCAGCAGCGAACCACGCGAGGAGGCCCTGCATCCACGCGAGCCACCCGTGCACAGGCCACGCCGGGTCGTCCTCCGCCAGGTGCATCGCCCTCGCCGCCCACCCTTGCGCTTGCGGGAGTTCCGTCCTCATGCCGTGCTGCTCCGCGACGCGGAAGGCGATCATGGAGGCCGACGAGGGGTCACCCTCCTCCAGGTACGCTCCGTAGGCGCGCTCCAGGTACTCGACGGTCTCGTCGGGGTGAGCGGTCCAATACGCGGCGGCGGCGAGGAGCGTGAGCCCTTCACCGCCGAGCGCATGTCCACCGTCGGCGCGGGTCAAGACCTCGTAGGCCTCCGTCCACGCATGTCGCTCGAGTGCGCCCCGCCCCGCGACGACCGGGTCGTCGGATGGTGCAGCCACGTCCGAATCCTACGCCGATGTCCGTTCCGGAGCGGAGCGTGGGAGTGCCCTCACCCTGCGCCCGCGACGGCTAGGTCGGCCACACGTAGTACGGCGGAGCGGGACTGCATCGTTCTCGCGTGAGGGCGCGCAGCGTCGACAGGGTGTCGGCCGAGCTCGGATCGGTGACGAGGTTCGTGAGTTGATACGGATCCACCGCCACGTGGTAGAGCTCCTCGAAGCCGTTGTCCGCGATCGCGGTCCTGCCGTCCCAGTACCGCGTGTACATCCACCCGTCCTCGGTCCGGATCCCGCAGTAGGGCGGCACCTTGCTCTGGTTCTCGTAGTGCTCGAGGACGAACGATGATCGCGTGGATGCGCCCAACAGGTTGAGCCCTTCGGTCAGCCGGGGGACACCGTTGCGATCGAGCCCGAGCGGGGTCGTCGAGACATCGATGCCCGCCGCCGCCGCGATCGTCGGGGCGATGTCGACGTTCAACGCCAGGCGCGCGGTCCGTGGCCCCGCCGCGACGACGCCGTCCCACCGCACGACGAGCGGGATGCGGATCGATTCCTCGTAGGGAGCGCTCTTGTAGTGCCACTTGTGCTCGGCCCACATGAAGCCGTTGTCCGACATGAAGATCACCAGCGTGTTCGCGGGAAGCACGGCCATCAGCTCGCCGATGTTCCGGTCGACGCCGATCAAGGATTCGAGCTGCCTTCGCCGGAACCGGTCCACCCCGTTCACGTTCCAGCCGTTGGCTTGGATATAGGCGGGCATGTCGGCGACCGAGTCCTTGAAACCGTAGGACGGGGGACGGGCGCCCGGCAGGGTCTCCAGGACGCCGACGTCCCGAGGATCGGGGATCGCGTAGGCCTGATTCTGGGCGGCGTGAGGGGCGACGGGCGCGTAGAACAAGAAGAACGGCGACGTCGTCGGAGCTGTGGTCACGTAGTCGATCGCCTTCGTGGTGAGCACCCGTCCCGAGTACGCCTCGGGGCCGGTGCCGTACAGCGGTGATTTCCGTCCGTTGTCCGCCGCGTAGTAGCTGTAGTACCTGCCACCGGCGATCGAGAACCAACGGTCCCACCCCGGCGGCACGTAGCCATAGCGTCCTCCCAGGTAGCCGTTCAGGTATTTGCCCACGAACATCGTCCGGTACCCGGCTTGCCCGCGGAGCACCGTGGCGATCGTCGTCTGGTCCTTGAAGGAGGCGAAGCCGCCGAACGGCGGGGTGTTCGAGTACACCCCCGTCGTGCGTGCGTTGAGCCCGGTCAAGGTCGTGGCCCGGCTGGGGCAACACAACGAGTTCGGAACGAACCCGTTCGTGTAGGTGGTCCCTTGCTGCTGCAGGAGGCGCTGGACATTCGGCATGCGCGAGAGCGTGTCCCAGCGCTGATCGTCGGTCATGATTACGACGATGTTGGGCGAACTCGGTGCCGGCCGCGCCGTCGTGGGCACCAAGACGATGGTTGCCGCGCAGAATGCGCAGAACAGGAGTAGCGCACCTGCTAGGTGGAGTTTCTTCATGATGGCATCGTGTGCCGGAGCAACCCCCCTTGCCATCCCTCGCTCACCGTAGGGCGGGAGCCCGGCAGCCCGCCCGAGGGTGTAACCGAACGATCATGGTGGACGCTGATCACGTCGCCGGTTCGAGCCGATGCCGCTTGAGTTCGGAATGGAGGCCGGATTAGGGTGGCGGTGCCCGCTTTGCGGAAGGGGTCCTTCATGCATCGGACGATCGGACCGTTGGTGTCGGCCGTCATCCTGGGCGTCTTGTTGTGCATGCCATCGGCGACAGCGGTTGTGCTCGACCGGGATACAGGCTTCGACCCCGACGATGTCGATTCACCCTCTCGCTTCGACCCCGACATCAGGTCGTCGACGCGCAAACTCTCCACGCGAGATGGGCGCCGTGTCCTCGCGATCATCGTTCGCTTCTACGAACGTGACGCGGGTTGGGGGTTGGGGGTGCGCCTGGATGCCCGGGGCGGACATCGCGCCGACCACCTCATGAGCACCCTCGGCCAACACTGCTACGTGTGGCCCTCGGGTTCGCGCGGCGAAAAGGTGGAAGGTCGCGCCTCCGCACACGGCGAGCGATTCGTCTGCAAGGTGCCGGTTCGGGTCGTTTCCCCGAACAAGCCGATCCGCTGGAAGATCCACACGCATGTGCCCGATGGCTCCAGGCTGAGTCGAACCGACTTCGAGATCGACTACGCGCCGAACCAGGGCTGGTACAGCTGAGCGCGTGGGTCAGCTGGAGGTCGCTTCGACCGACGAAGCAGGCCTCGCGATCTCACCTTCGCGACCGCCCCCGACGAGCGCTGACGAGCGGGTGATGAGGCAGCACGAAGGCCGGGCCAACGGCCCGGCCTTCGCTGGTCCAGTGGTGATCCGGAGGGAGGTCAGGATCGGTACTGGCCGTAGTAGGTGCCGAGTTCGGATCGGTACTCCTCGGACCGGTACTCGTCGGTGTCCGGCTTGAACTCCGGCGAATCCTTGATCTGATCCTTCGTGAGGCGCACGCCCAGGATCTCGTTCTCGAGGTCGAGCTGGCTCACGGTGCCGGCCGGGATGACGACCTTGCGGCCGAAGATCCATGGACCGGTGTCGACGACGACGTAGGCGCTGCCGACGTCGTACGTGGCCTCGTCCACCTTGCCGATGCGGCCATCGGCGGCCTCGACGTGGAAGCCGGTGACGTCCATCGGTTCGGTGACATCGATCTCGTACGTCCAGATGTCGCGCTGCATCGAGCACCTCCTTGGTCGGTTCGGTTGCTCACGTAGGAGGTACCCGGAACCCTGGTCGGCCAAACGCCTGCCGACGCTCCCGGGTGGCCGGCCTCAGGTCCCCACGGGGGCGCTGCTTGCCCAAGTTGCCGGAGCGGTCAACCGCGAAGAAACCGCCGTATCCCGCCGATTCTTTGGCACTCGGCAGGGCCTGTTGTACTCTCCATCTACCCCTGTCGGCCCCCGACCCCTGGCCTAGAAGTACCGCCGAAGGTCCGTAGTCGCGTCCCCCCCGAACTGGAATGGTGGGGGACGACCTTTCGTCCAGAGGAGACCCCCCGATGAGTCGTGTTCGAACCCCGCTCCTTGCTCTGCTCGCCATGGCCCTGGTTGCCGCGCTCGTGCAGCCGGCCGCCGCCGACCCCTCGGTGTTCCTGCCGGGGTTGGTGAGCAGCAACCCGGTCAACGGCATCACCCCGCACATCATCGACGGCGGGCGCCAGGACGGCGTGAAGGGCATGGCGCAGATCGGCAACACGATGGTGGTGGCCGGTTCCTTCACGCAGGTGGAACAGGTCAACGGCGGACCCACGTTCACGCGCAACCACATCTTCTCCTTCGACGTGACCACGGGGGCCATCAGCACCACGTTCGTCCCGCAGCTGGACGGCAAGGTGGAATCGGTCCAGCCGGCGCCCGACGGGCTGTCGGTCTTCATCGGCGGCTACTTCGGCACGGTCAACGGCGCGACCCACAAGCGCGTCGCCAGGGTCTACCTCTCGAACGGTCAGAACGTGCCCGGGTTCAACGCCAACGTCACGAGCGGCAAGCGCGTGATGGACATGTCGATCGACGGCAACACGCTCTACCTCGGGGGCCAGTTCAGCAAGATCGGCAGCACCAACGTGGTCGACTTCGCGGCGCTCAACGCCGACACCGGCGCGGTCGACCCGCAGGTGAGCTTCGCGTTCGCCGGCAACCAGAACGGCGGCCCGACGCGGATCCAGCGCATGGACATCTCGCCCGACGGCTCGACCGTCGTGGCGATCGGCAACTTCGCCACCGTGAACGGCCTGGACTTCCGTCAGATCGTGAAGCTCAACGTGGGCAGCCGTCCCGCGACGATCGCGGACTGGCAGACCAACCGATTCAAGAGCGTCTGCGCGTCGAAGTTCGACAGCTACATGCGCGACGTGGACATCGCTCCGGACGGCACGTACTTCGTCGTTGCCACCACCGGCGCCTACATGGGAGGACCGGGCGCCGGCGTCCTCTGCGACACCGTGACGCGCTGGGAGATGAACGCCACCGGCAGCAACCAACAGCCCTCGTGGGCGGACTACACCGGTGGCGACACCACCTGGAGCGTCCTGTCGACCGGCGAGGCGATCTACGTCGGCGGGCACATGCGGTGGGAGAACAACCCCTTCGGGAGCGACGCCCCGGGGCCCGGAGCGGTTCCCCGGGTGGGCACCGCGGCGCTCGACCCGCTGAACGGTCTGCCGCTCGCGTGGACCGCCACTCGTGAACCGCGCCGCGAGGGCGTGTTCAAGCTGCTGGCGACGTCGGGCGGCGTGTGGTTCGGCTCCGACAGCTGCTGCATCTCAGGCGAGCGTCACGAGCGCCTCGCCTGGTTGCCGATCGCCGGTGGCACCGCCGTGCCGGCACCCTCGGTGTTCCACCTGCCGAACGAGCTGTGGAAGCTGCCGGTGAACGGCTGCTCATCGGTCGATGCTTCGATCCTCTACCGGGTGAACGCCGCGGGTGGCGCGATCCCGAGCCTGGACTGCGGCATCGACTGGTCGGCAGACGACCAGACCACGAACCCGCTGCGCAACACCGGTAGCAACGTGGCGACCTACGCACCGATCGGCAGCGTCGACGGCACCGTGCCGGCCACCACGCCGTCGACCATCTTCAGCTCGGAGCGTTGGGACCCGAACACCGCGCCGGAGATGTCATGGAGCTTCCCCGCCACGGCCGGCCACACGCTGCAGGTCCGCCTGTACTTCGGCAACCAGTGCACCTGCACGAGCGCGGTCGGTCAGCGCCGGTTCTCGGTCGCGATCGACGGCACTCCGCGGCTCACGAACTACGACATCGTCGCCGACGTGGGCAACCAACGCGGCACGATGGAGCAGTTCCAGATCACGAGCGACGGGACGGTGAACATCGACTTCACCCACGTGACGGAGAACCCGCTCGTCAACGGCATCGAGATCATCGACCTCGACGTGCCTGCCGGCCCGGCGCCGGGCGGGGCGACGCAGATCGAGCACCGTTCCTTCGACGGTACGACCGCCGGTGGGCTGACGACGCTGTCGACGCCGACGATCGACTGGGGCCAGGCCCGCGGGGCGTTCGTCACGAACGGCAGCCTGTACACGGGGTGGTCGGACGGCAAGCTGTACGAGCGTTCGTTCGACGGCACCGCGGTGGGTCCGGCCACGGCGGTCGACCTGCACGGCCTGACCTCGACGCACTTCCCGCTGTCGAACGTGACCGGGATGTTCCTGGACAACGGCCGTCTCTACTACACGGTCTCCGGGAGTTCGACCCTGTTCTACCGGTACTTCACGCCGAGCAGCGACATGGTGGGCGCCGAGACCTTCACCGCCAGCACCTCGGCCGACGGCTACAGCTGGAACACCGCCGTGGGCCTCACGGTGGCCGACGGGCAGCTCTTCGTGGCCCGATCGAACGGTTCGCTCGACCGGATCGCCTTCAGCGCCGGCAAGCCGACCGGGGCGATCACCACGGTGAGTGGACCCGGGCTGGACGGCATCAACTGGAAGGGCCGCGGCCTGTTCCTGTTCGGCTAGTCCTTGTGGCGGCGCCGGGCCTCGGCCCGGCGCCGTGCACCGCCCGGCTCACGAACCACGCTCGATCGCCGGGTAGAGTCATGCTCGGCTGAGGGCTTCGACGGAGGTCCCCTGCATCCGGCCTGATCGGGATGGAGACACCGGGGTGACCGAAGTAACGACGGGTGCCGGTCCCGAAGCGCCGGAGTTCGACCAGCGACTCGCGCTGCTGCTTGCGATGGCGATGTTCGTCCTCGTCGTCGACACCTCATTGATGAACGTGTCGATCTCGGCCGTTGTCGACGACCTCGGTACGACCGTCAGCGCCGTGCAGTCGGCGATCGCGCTCGAGGCGCTCGTATCGGCGGCGTTCATCCTGATCGGCAGCAAGGTCGGCGACCTCATCGGCCGCAGGAAGGCCTACGTTCTGGGTCTGCTCGCCTACGCCGTGGGGGCGCTGGCGATGACATTCGCCCAGAGCGTGACCGCGATCGTCGTGTTCTGGGCCTTGATCGGTGGACTCGGCGCGTCGCTCCTGCTGCCAGCGATGCAGTCGCTCATCCACGGGAACTTCGAAGGAGCGGCTCAGAAGCGGGTCTACGCCCTGGTGGGTGCCTCGGCCGCGATCGCCGCCGCGGTCGGGCCGTTGCTCGGCGGCTTCATCACCACGTTCCTCTCGTGGCGCGTGGGATTCGCCCTCGAGGTGGTGATCATCGCGATCGTCCTGTCCGGCATCGGTCGGGTCCGCGACGTGCCCTACACGGGGCCTCGGCACATCGACCCGGTCGGGTCGGTCCTGTCCGTCGTCGGCATGGGCGGCATCGTCCTGGGGGTCCTCGTGTGGCAGGAGGGCGGCGAGGCCGTCGGGGCGTTCCTGGCGGTCGGAGCGGTGGCCTTGGGGTCGTTGAGCTACTGGCTCGTGCACCGCAAGCGTGACGGCAAGGCGACGTTGATCGACCCGGATCTGTTCCGATCGAAGCTGTTCCGGTTCGGCGTGACGGGCCAGATGATGCAGCAGATCGCCCTGGGTGGCGCGATGATCGCGCTGCCGATCTTCCTGCAGATGGTGCTCGAGTACAACGCCTTGCAGACAGGGCTCTCGATCGCCCCGCTCTCGCTCACGATGTTCGGGGTGGCGGTGCTCGCAGGCAAGAAGGCGGGAGACCGGCGTCCGAGCGCGGTGATCCGGATGGGTTTCGCGCTCCTGGCGGTGGGGATGGCCGTGATGATCGCGATCGTGCCTCGGGCGGACTCCGGCTGGTATCTCCTCGTGCCGTTGGTGATCGCCGGTGCGGGTCTGGGGCTGTTGGTCTCCCAGCTCAACAACTACACCTTGTCTCCGATCGATGAGGAGCGGGTCAGCGAAGCCGCGGGCGTGAACTCGGCGAGCGGCTCGTTCGGGCTCTCGTTCGGCCTGGCCTTCGCCGGAGCCATCATGCTGGGCACGCTGGCGTTCACCTTCACGAACATGGCGGAGTCGAGCGCCGTGCTCACCCCCGCCGAGCAACAGCAGGTTGCCGACGGCCTCGAAGAGGACGCGGAGGTCATGAGCAACGCTCAACTCGAGGAGCTCCTCGTCGGTCAGCCGCAGGACATCCAGGCGGAGATCATCCGCATCAACACGGACGCACGGACGATCTCGCTGCAGGTGGCACTGTTGGTGCCGCTCCTCGCCGCGCTGTTCGGGTTGTTCAACGCCTTCCGGATGATGCGACTCCCCGATCCGGCGCCATCGGGGACGGCAGACGGCATGGTGTTGGGCTGACCCCGTTACGGGCGGACCGATCTGACGGTCCGGCTGGTGTCGGCCTTGCAGTGCTCGGTGCGACCCACGCGCGCGTACACCTTGCCGTACACGCCGGTGTTGCCCGTCGACCATTCATAGCGATCGCCCGAGAGCGAGGCGGTGTCGCTGGCGACCCGATCGTCCTGACTCGGATCCTGGTTCGCTCCGGCCTGCTTGAACACGACAACCTTGCGGTCCTGCGCGCAGCGTGCCGGCCGTGGGCTGGAGATCGTGCCGGAGAAGTCCCCGCTCTGGGCCTTGATCGTGACGGTGGAGTCGGCCAGCGTTCCGGCGTTCGCGAAGCCGGCGACGGTCATCACCCCGACGAGCGCGATCACGACAGATCGGCAGGAGCTTGCGTTCCACATTGCCCTCCTCAGTGTGTCGAAGCCTTGAGTCTGGACCGCGGAGCTGGGACGTCCACCCGGCCCTATCGGGCGGTGACGGTGAACTCGTCCCACCGGGATCGGCCGTCGTCCTCATCGCCCACGATCTTCACGCGCAGGCCGAAGGCGGTGGCCTTGCCGTAGGCGCCCAGCTGCTCGGCATCGAGCGTGATCGCGCATGTCCCCAGTTCGGTGCCGTCCTCGCTCTCGACCGTTCCCTGCACGTCCGTGCCGGAACGGCGCAGGGAGAGGTGGTAGGTCTCGCCGTTCTCCAAGCCGAGGTGGGACTTCTGGCAGAGGGTGGAACGCACCACGCCCTCCAGCTGATCGCCGACCGCGATGAACCCGTCGGGATGCGCCTCGGTGACCTCGACCTTCGTGAACAGGTAGTTCTCGTTGTCGGCGTAGTTGGCGAGCAACCCGGGGGCGGCGCGCTGGAACGTGGGGCTCAGCGTGACATCGGCTTCGACCACGTACCCGTCGGAGACGCCGGTCACCAGGGTCGCGTATCCGTAGCTGGACGACGACGCTTTCGCGGCCCGAGCCTGGTGATCGCGGACGCTCCAGGAATCGTGGATCTCGGTCCATCCACCGCCGACATCGGCCGTGCCGATCGAGCCGTCGGGGCGATCGAAGGTGTCGCGAGCGACCACGCCCTGGGTGGGGAGCGGTGAGGCGGGGGGAGGGCTCGAGGCCGCCGTGGGCGGTGGTTCGAGCGGCTCATCGGTGCACGATCCCGCGAGGACGAGAGCGAGGATCGACAGCGCGGCGGCGATCGTTCGGGGCATGACCATCGCCCGGCAGCCTAGACGTAGGATACGCGCCATGCCTTCGGCTCCCGCGCACCGTCGCCTGGTCATCGCCGCCGTGTCGGCGGCGATCGCGGTGGCCGGGATCGTGCACGTGCCGGCGTCCGCGGAGACCCTCGCGAAGGCCGCAGAGCGCTGCTTCGAGCCCGATGTCCCTGGGCGCTTCCAGCGGCACGTCGCCCGCGCGATCAGGGTCTCGCGAGACTTGCCCAGGGAGTGGGCCGACTCCCCGTTCATCGCCAAGATCGTCTGCTGGCAGGGCACGGACTTCGACCCGGACTTCCGCAAGCGCGGCGGTGCCAACTTCGTGTGGCACGGGCAGTTCGCGATGACCACCCAGGAGATGGCGACCGTCTTCGGCCCCTGGATGACGGCGAACCGGTACGCGTTCCGACTCTCCCCGTCCTGCTTCGTCCACGGATGGGAGGCCTGTCCCAACACCACCGCGAACGCCGCGGTGATCCAGCAGCTCATCGCGGGCATGCGCTGGATCTGGTTGAACTACGGCACGCCCACCGCCGCCTGGGGCCACATCCAGCGCACCGGACGCTTCACCTCCTATCCGCGCACGGGCACCGACAACGACCCGACCCGCGACCCGCTCCGCCGGTGTCCCGTTGGCGGCGGCGTCCACTACTCGGACGACTTCGGCGAACGTCGAACGGTGGGCGGCTATCACCCGCATTGGGGCAACGATGTGATCGCGCCCACCGGTCGCCCGGTCCGGGCCCCGTTCGACGGCTTCGCCGTGCCGCACAGCGACGGCTGGTTCGCCGGTCGATGGGTCACTGTCGGTCGGGCGGAACGGATACGTCCGGAACGACCACCTCAGCCGGTTCGCCAAGCGCGGGGTGGTGAAGGCGGGCGACATCGTGGGCTACGTCGGCTCCACCGGCGATGCGACCGGCCCGCACGACCACTTCGAGTGGCATCCCTGGGAGCTTCCGACCCCCCTGCATCGCTCGCGGTTCGGGTTCACCCGCGTGATGGACGCCATCGACCCCTACCCGTTCCTCAACAAGGCCTGTGGAGCCAGCCGGATCCCGGCGCCCGAGGGCTTCCCGAAGCAGCCCTTGGAGGGCTGACCGGGACGGCCTAGTCGTCGCGGAGGCGGCTGGCCAGGGTCTTCAGGAGCGACCACGCCACCTGCGGGTCACTCATCACGATGTCGCGCAGCACTTCATGTTTGAGCACGAGGCACCGCATCGGGGTGTCGGCCACCACCGAGGCCGCTCGCGGGCGTTCGTCGATCATCGACAGCTCGCCGAAGAACTGTCCCGGGATGAATCTGCGCGAGCGTCTGACCGTCGCGTACGACGCTGGCGGTGCCCTCCACGATCACGAACATCGACTGCGAGCGCCCGCCCTCGTTGATGATGACGTCGCCGGCTTCGTAGGCGTCCTCGTTGGTGCTGGAGGCGATCCTGCGGAGTTGCCGGCTGGACAGGTGCGCGAACAGCGGGATAGCCGCCAGCGCGTCCCGCGGGTTCGCCTTGTCAGCCATCGTTCGCCGGGCCTGTCGGTGGATCGTCGGGCTTGGCCGGCGGGGTCTCGCCGCTGGAGCCCACGGTTCGCCGGATCGCGTGTCCGGCCTCGTCGAACGTGGCTCCGAGCGCGTCGCCGAACGCGTTGAGCGCCTGCTTCAGGTCCGCCTTGGCTTCCTCGTCCCGGATGGTGGCGCCGAGGGCATCGAAGGCACGCGAGAGCTGATCGCCGACCTCCTTGGCCGTCTCCTGCAGTTTGCGCTGGGTCTCGGCGGCATCTGGCTCGCTCGCCCGAACCGGACTCGCGGTACTTGTCCGACAACCGGTTGCCGAGGGAGGCGAACCGCTCTCCCACGTCGTTCCATGCCTGCTTCGCATCGTCAGCCATCGCGATCGCTCCCTGATCGTCGGTGTTCGCTCACGGGTGCTCCCCGCGGTTCCGAGTCTGCACGCTCTGCGTTCGAGCGTCCAGGCGGGGCTCCCGCGATGCGGCTCACGGACCGGTGCGCAAGGCGGGGAACCGTGACGGCAGAGCGTCGGCGTGGAGCTGGAACAGCGTTTCCGGTTGCCCCAGACCGGCGAGGCGATGACTTCCGAGGCTGCGCAGTCGCGCACCGGCCGGCATGGATCCCTGCGCCGCCTTCCTCGCCTGGGCCGACACGACGATCTGCCCGCCGTGGCCGCACGAGCAGATGCGCGCGGTGGTGTGGACGGAGAGGCCCACGTAGCCCCCGTCGGTCAGCGTGGGCCGGCCCGTATGGATGCCGGCACGCACCCGGACGGGGCGTTCGCCCGGCCAGGCGCGCTGAGCCATGGCGACCTGGAGATCCATCGCCGCTTCGATCGCCGGTGCGGCGCGCTCGAACACCGAGAAGTATTCGTCGCCGATGGCGTCGACCTTGTGGCCGCCACACCGACGGACCGCACTGCGGATCGTGGCACGCACGTCCTTGAGCACCGCGGCGTAGGCCTCGCCCAACTCGCGCAGCAACAGCGTGGAATGTTCGATATCGGTCATCAGGAAGGTGACGGTGCCGGTGGGGAACGTCGAGAAGTCCGGGCTCCGCGCGCTGCGTTCGGACCGCAACTGGCCGGTGATGAAGCCCACCGGCACGATGCCGTACTTCTTGGCGGCGTTCAGCAACCGGCGACGCGCACGCTCGCGTGCAGCATCGTCTTCGAACCGCATCCGTTCGAACCGGCCGAGCGCCGCCCGCACATGCGCCTCGTCGTGGATGGGCAGCCGTCGATGTCCGTCAGCGTCGATGTAGGCGAACGCCTTGTCGGGCAGCTTCGCGCGATCACGGGTGCTGAGCCGAGCCATGGAACGACGATACCTGTAGCCGGCGACACCGGCCCTCGATCAGGAGCCGAAGACGAAGAGCCCTCCCGAGGCCCAGTTCGTGCCGTCGATCGCCGGACCGCCGATCGTGGTGGCGGCGCCTGAAGGGTGGCCGTTCACCCACGCGATGCGGTTCAGCGAGCCGTCGGCGAGGGCGAAGTAGAGGTTGCCCGAAGCGATGGCGAGCCCGCGCACGTTCGCCCAGTTCACCCCGTCCCCGGAGCTGGCCACGAGCAGCGGAGCCCCCACGGTCTGGCTCTCCTCGGTGAATCCCCGCGAGTACAGCCGCGGATCACCCTGCACCGTGTAGTAGAGCCAGCCGCCCTGATACGCGAGGCCGGTCATCGCCGATAGGTGGGTCCCCAAACCGGGGATCGGCAGCGCCGTTCCCGGGATGCGGAAAACGACGGGATCGGGCGCGGTCTGCAGCCCGTGCAGATCGATCGCGGTGGCGTTCCCGGCGGTCGTTCCGTTGAAGGATCGCACGGTGAGGGTGCCGTTGCTCCTCGCCTGGTACAGGCGACCGTTCAGCGCGAACGCGCCCCGCGTGTCGCTCCAGTCCACGCCGGCCGCCACCGTTCCCGGCGCGCCGAAGGTCGTGCCGTCGTACGAGCGACGGACCATGGTGGTGGAGGCGCCGGAGGGCGCCACGGTGAAGAACCCGCCCGGCAGCGTCGGCATCGCGGTCGAGGGGACCGTGGTGCCGCCGGCCAGCGGCATGAACGCCAGCTTCCTGCGGTACTCCCCGGCGATCCGGTCGGTGTTGCTGCCGAAGAAGAAGCCCGTCGGCGTGGCGACCATCGCCAGGACGCCCTTGCCGCGCGGGTTGCGGCCCGGGTTCCACCGGAACGGCAGCCCGTTCAGCGGATCGTGCGCCGAGAAGCCGGTGCGCACCATCCCGCCCGGGAACGGACCGGTGCACACCCCGCAGCGGGTGGGGTTGTAGGGGTTGTTGACCCACTGCTGGTGTCCGCCCGCGTAGATCGCGGTCCCGGTGGCCAGCACGCTGTGGAAGCTGTCGCCGCCGGTCGAGTCGATCCACGTCGGCGTCTGCCCCGGGCCGGTGCGGCCGAGTTCCCACCGGGTCACCGAGTCGCACAACCGGTTGGGGTAGTTGCCGCCGGTGGTCACGATCGCGACGTAGGTGCCGTCGGGGGAGATGTCGATTTCGCGGATCCAATGCGGGAACACCCCTGCGCACCAGGTCCTCGGCGGCACGACGCTCGTGTCGTAGAACGGGAACAGGTCGGTGCTCCATGACGAGAGGGTCGCCGGGTTCGTCGACAGGTCCACGATCGCGATCTGGGAGCGGGGCTGACCGCCGGCGGTGTCGAAGTTGCCGGTCACCACCATCGTGCTGCCGTTCGGCGTGATGTCGAACTTCCAGACCTGCGACGTGCCGCCGATCGGGTTGCCGGTGAACGGGATGTTCAGGGAGGTGTCGGCGGCACCGGTCGTGAGGTCGAGCGCGGCCAAGCGCGTGCGAGCCTGGCCGCCGATCGTCGTGAACGCGCCACCGGCGTACAGGCGGCTGTTCCGGCCCACGAGGTCGTAGACGTTGCCGTTCGGGTTCGGCGCGAAGCTCGTCACCAACCCGCCGTCGGACAGGCGCAGCCGAGAGAGCCGGTCGAAGTTGCTGCTGCCGTTGATCGTGGTGTGCCGGCCACCGACGTAGACCGATGTGCCATCGGGCCCCGGTGCGAGGGCCTCGACGGCCTTGTTGAGCGATGGCCGGAAGTTGGGATCGACGACCCCGGTCGTGGCGTCGAAGGAGAACAGGTAGTTGCGGGTGAGGTTCGTCGAACTGCCGGCGTTCTGCACCGTGGTGAAGGTCCCGCCGACGATCACGCGGTTGCCGACGACCGTCAACGCGTTGACGCGGCCGTTGCGGACGTTCGGGGTGAAGTTCGCGGGGTCCGCACTGACGATGGCGCCGTGCGGAGGGTTGACAGCGCTCGCCTCAGGGAGGGCGAGCAGGGAAGCGGCGAGGAGCGCAGGCAGAGCGAGGGCGAGCGAACGGCGGGCCGACATGGGCGAGATCCTTTTCACGGAGGGTATCGCTGCATCGTAGGCGACCGCGCACCATCCGCGCATCAGCCCTTCGGTCCCTCCCTAGGACCTTCGGCGCCTCCCTGACCGCCGGCACCCGGTAGGCTCCGCTCGAACCCCCGACCCGAGGAGGACGCCATGACATCGAAGGCCGACTACACCGAGGACGAGTGGGCTCGCCTGCGTCGCGCTCCGATGATCGCCGGCATGGCGATCTCGATCGCCGACCCCGGCGGTCCCATCGAGATCACGCACGAGACGATGGCGACGCTCAAGGCGGCCTCGTCACCGCCGTCGGGCGAGGAACTCCTGACCGCGCTGTCCCAGGACATCATGGCGATGGCCCAGAAGAAGGAGAACCCCGTCGGGGACTTCAAGATCGAACACTCCTCCCTCGCGGCGAACCAGATCCTCGACGAGCTGAAGGCCGCCAACCAGATCGTCACGGCGAAGGCCACGCCGGACGAGGCCCAGGCGTTCCGCGTCTGGATGACCACGGTCGCCCAGGCTGCCGCCAACGCCGCCAAAGAAGGCGGGTTCATGGGATTCCACGCCGAGCGCGTCAGTGACGGTGAGCGGGCGATGATGACGAAGGTCGCCGAGGCGCTCGGGTCCACCTCCTAGGCCGCTCCGCGCGTTGGGCGAACCCTCCCGGGACTGAGATCGGCCGAGGTTGGGTACGGTCGAAAGGTATGTGGCAAAGGCAAGGAGATCACTGCCGTTGGCCCCGGATGCGCGGTGTGCCAGCGTGGGGTGACCTTGAGCTCACCCTCGACCGCTCGACGCATAACGTCGCCAGGGCCGGCGAGAACGAATCGATCTGACCTTCAAGGAGTTCACGCTGCTGGAGCTCTTCATGCGTCATCCGAACGAAGTGCTGAGCGCTCGTGGCTGCTGGATCACGCGTGGGACTTCGCCTACGACGGTGGATCGAACGTCGTGGACGTCTACATCCGCTATCTCCGGGAGAAGATCGATCGACCGTTAGGTAGGTACAGCCTCAGAGACGTTCGCGGAGCGGCTATCGGCTGGCTGAGAGGACAGGAGGCCACCGATGGCGATTGACCTGCCGCTCCGATGGCGGCTCACTCTCGGGTTCGCGGCCGGCATGGTCCTCGTGCTGATCGCCTCAGGTGTGTTCGTCCACGACCGGTCTGCGAGCCGAATCTCACCGAATCCATCGATGAAGGGCCTGCATGTCCCAGGCTCAGTTCGCCGACAACGGCCGCGCGATCGGGGCGAAACGTTGTCCTCGGCCGGGGCGATCGTCGATGCCGATGACGCGCTCGCGCAGGTCGTCGATCCGTCCGGCGAGGTGGTCGCGTTCGCCTCGCCGCTCGACGACCGAGCGCATTCCTGAGCACCCGGGCGAGCTCGACACCGTTCACGGGGAAGGGATTCTTCGAAACGTGGGCACCGGGCGTAGGCACAGTCGTCCGTGTATTGGTCATTCCGAAAACGATAAGCCCAGGACGGGTCGTTCGTGGTTGTCGGCGCGAACGCTCGACGATCGCGACGAGGCACCTCGCGCGGCGAGCAGTCCAGCTGCTGATATAGGCGGTGCGGCGGCCTTAGCGGTGTCGACCGCCTTGGGGTGGGCGTTGGCAGGGGCCGCCCTGAGTCCGGTCGAGCGCATGCGTCGGGAGGCCGACGCGATCTCGGTCTCCGAACCGGAACGGCGTCTTCTCCGTGCCCAGCGCCGCACGACGAGCTCCGACAACCTGGCCGAGACGCTGAACACCATGCTCGAGCGTCTCCAAGACATCGATGCAGACCGAGCGCGACTTCCTGGATCTTAGGCGTGGGACAACCAACCTAGGCCATCCGGGGTACAGTGTGCTGTCGCCGTTGTACGAAAGAGGAGTGTCTCGATGAAGCGTACCCCCCGTTCCTTCGCTGTATCCGTCGTGTCCGCCGTGATGGTGATGACCTTCGTGCAATCGGCTGCGGCCGATCCGTCGGTCTTCCACGACCGGCTGCTGGTGTCCAATCCCACGAACGGCACCCCCCGGATCCTCGACGGAGGTCGCGGGGACGGCGTCAAGGCCTTCGCCCAGATCGGCAACACGATGTACGTGGGCGGGGAATTCACCCAGGTCAGTGAATCCTCCGGTCCCACGATCACCCGGAACCACATCTTCTCCTTCGACGTGAACACGGGGGCGATCAGCAACAGCTTCGTCCCCCAGCTCAACGGCAAGGTCGAATCGATCCAACCGGCGCCCGACGGCCTCTCGGTGTTCGTCGGCGGCTACTTCACGACCGTGAACGGGCAGAACGCGAAGCGGATCGCGAAGATCAGCACGTCGAACGGCCAGCTCGTCGGCGGTTGGACTGCGAACGTCACAACCGGTTCCCGCGTGATGGACATGTCGATCTCCGGCAACCGTCTGTTCATCGGCGGGGAGTTCACGAAGGTCAACGCCCAGACACGCACGAACCTCGCGGCGCTGGACGTGAACAGCGGAGCGCTCGACGGCTCGGTCAACCTGACCTTCGCGGGCGTTCAGAGCGGCACTCGCCGGCGCATCCAACGCATGGATATCTCGCCCGACGGCGACACGATCGTGGCGATCGGCAACTTCGCCACCGTCAACGGCCTCGACCGCCGACAGGTCGTGGTGATCAACGTCGGCTCGAACCCCGCCAGCGTCGCGAACTGGCAGACGGACCGCTACAAGAACAGCTGTTCGTCGACGTTCGACACGTACATGCGTGACGTCGACATCGACCCGAGTGGTACCTACTTCGTGATCGCCACCACCGGCGCCTTCTTCGGGGGGGCCACCTCCGGCGTCCTGTGCGACACGGTCACCCGCTGGGAGCTGAACCAGTCCGGTTCGGGCCTCCAGCCGAACTGGATCGATTATTCCGGCGGCGACTCGATCTGGAGCGTCTTGTCGACCGGGCACGCGATCTACATGGGTGGCCACAACCGCTGGATGAACAACGCGTTCGCGGGAGACAGCGCCGGCCCGGGCTCCGTGCCCCGCGTGGGCACCGCTGCGCTCGACCCGCTCAACGGCCTGCCGCTCAACTGGACCGCGACGCGCGAGCCGCGACGCGAGGGCGTCTTCAAGCTCTTGGCCACCTCCACCGGCGTGTGGTGGGGCAGTGACAGCTGCTGCATCGCCGGAGAGCGCCACGAGCGGCTGGCACACCTGCCGGTCGCGGGCGGCACCGTGGTGCCGCCGCCCTCGGTGTTCCACCTGCCCGACGAGCTGTGGAACTCGGCGTTCAGCGCCGGTTCGGTGACGGCGCTCGACCACCGTTCCTACAGCGGAAGCACGTTCGGGTCCACGTCCTCGTTGAACACCCCGGCGGTCGACTGGAGTGCGACCCGTGGGGCGTTCGTCACGAACGGTCGCCTGTACTACGGCCGCAGCGACGGGACGTTCCGGGTGCGCAGCTTCGACGGGTCCTCGCTCGGCGCCGAATCGACGATCGACCTGCACGGGCTGAACAACTCGCACTTCCCGCTGGCCAACGTGACGGGGATGTTCCTGGACCAGGGACGCCTGTACTACACGGTCGCGGGCAACTCGAACCTGTTCTACCGGTACTTCTCGCCCTCGTGGGACATGACCGGAGCGCAGACGTTCACGGTCAACGGCTCGGCAGAGTTCGACTGGGGCACGGTGGCCGGCATGACGATGGTCGACGGCAACATCTACGTCGGCCGCGCGAACGGCAACCTCGACCGGATCGGGTTCTCCAACCGGCTCCCGGTCGGCGGCAGCCGCACCACGGTGAGCGGTCCCGGGATCGACGGGCAGAACTGGCGCAGCCGGGGGCTGTTCGTCTTCTAGGAGCGGGCCAGGAAGCGTTCGACGTCAGTCGACTCGGCGGCGACCCGCCGCCGGGTCGATGGCGTCAGCGGCTCGAACGGTTCGAGCTGGGGTCGCTGGTCGACGGTTCGCCAGGTCGCCTCGACCCGGCCATCGACGATCAGCACCGGGCGGATCATGCCGCCACCGCGGTTGACCGAGCGGGCACGCCCCGACGCGAGGGCGAACGAACGGTCGCGCCAGCCCAGCAGGTACTCGTCGAACGCCGGCAGGAGCCGCACGACGTTCCCGGGTTCGGCGATGCGCGCACCCCGGAGCGTCCACGCCGCATCGGGCGCACCGGGGAACGGGACCAGGCGGTCGGCGATGGAGGACCACGCTCGCTTGGCGTCCCTCGCGCCCAGGCCCGACCAGACCGCGAGGTCCGGCGGGGCCGCGGGGCCGTGGGCCCGCAGGTAGCGGATCGCGAGTTCTCGCAACGCCTCGTCGCGGTCACGTGGCGGGCGGGGGGCGCCGAGCCAGTCACGCGTGCCCACGAAACAGGCGTCGCCGTCCCGGTCCGGGCCGTAGACGATCGCACCGGTCGCCGCCGCCATCCAGACCAGATGGGCGATCGCCTGTCCCTGCACCGGGATCCGCCGCCGAGCGAGCCGTTCGGCGATCTCGCGCCTGGTCATGGGGCCGTGGTCGGCCAGCATCAGCCCGATCAACGGGACGGCGCGATCGCTCTGCGACGGGCTCACCCCTTCCTGAGCCAACCGACGCTGGGCGTTCGCGATCCCCGGTTCGGCCAACAGCGGCACCAGCCAGCCGTGATCGTCGGAGGGGATCAGGTGGAGGGTGCCGCGCATCGCCCAGGTCCGCACGATCGAGTGGTCGCGCAGGCGCGCGCGCTCGATCCGGGCGCGCGTGAGTCCCCCCGATCGCACGTGCAGGCCGAGTTCAGCGGCCGGGAGCATCTGCGCCTGCACGCCGGTGAGGTGGCGGACCACGTCGGCGGCACTCCGATACCTCGGCTGGTGCAGCAGCTGGGCGCCGAGACGGGCCCGGCGCAGCCGGTCGTTCACCCGCTCGACGAACGACCCCGGCGGGGCTGGAGCCCCGCCGGGGTCGCTGTCGCGTCCCTGCTGTTCCCACCCACGCAGCACCTCGCGCGGGGTGGGGCGGTCACCGTCAGATCGCCCAGGCGTTCAGGAACTCATCCCATTGGGTCTGGGCCGCCCAGTCGGTGTTCGGGTAGTACGACCAGTTGATCCACGAGGTCGTCTTGTCGGACGCCTTGTGAGAGTGGAAGATCGTGATGCCGTGCGCGTCGGCGTACTGGCTGACGTGCCGTTCGTAGAGCACCACCGGACCCATCGCCGTCATCACGGCTTGCGCCTTCGACTTGATGTTCGCGTCGCTGACACGGGCGTTCATCTCGAAGGCCATGTCGTACAGGTCCTTGTCGATCGGTGCCTGCCACATGCTCCTTCGTGGCGTTGAACGCCTTGGTCACGCCTGGTGCGGTTCGCCGCGGCCCCGTTCTTCATCGCGATCCCGAAGTTGTCGACCGCGGTCTTCAACGCGTCCCATCGAGCGTCGACCGCGACCGCCGAGAAGGTCTTCTCGTTCACCGCGCTCTGCAGCGGTCGCCACGCCCACCTGATCGGCCGTCATGTTCGGGTTCGCGGTGAGTTGGTTGAGCACCACGTCGTACTCGATGCCGTCCCAGCCGACCCACTCCTGCGAGGCGGCCAGCACGGTGGCGTGGCCGTGCCACAGGCTCTGGATCTCGATCGGACGCCATGTTGCAACCGTCATAGCCGACGACATCGATGAAGCCCAGCGTGTTCATGATCGGCTTCATCTCGTGGTAGTCGAGCGAGCCGGCGTTCGTGTCGTCCTGCATGACGACGCCGGGGTGCCACGACCACCCGTGTCCCCAGAAGTAGAGCGCGTAGTGGTCGGCCGGGTAGTTGGTCTTGGACCAGCTCACGAAGTCGACCAAGGTCTGGGGGTTGCCCATGTCGCGCTCGCCCCAGTCGGCGACCGCGCTCGCGGGCAAGGCCGTCATGCCGGGCGTCACGTGGAACAGCTTCGTGGACTGCCAGTCTCCATGGCTCTTGTCGTAGCCGGGCGCCGCGGTCGGCCAGGGCGACGACCTGGACGTTGGCGCTGGACCCTGGCACCGCGAGCTCGGTCTCGAGGTCCTTGGAGATGAAGCTCCTCGAGGTCGTTGTCGCCCGACATGTAGACCATCACGGTCCACTTCGCTTGCGGGGCTGCGGCCCCGGCGCTGCCGGTGTTCACGGCGACCATCCCGACCAGCAGGAGCATCGGTACGACGATGCGGATCGTCCGGAGCATGGCGCCCACCCCTTTCTCGTCGACCGAGCCTTCCCCTCTCGCCGAGGCCCGGCCAGGTTCGCGGACACGGTATGCCGTCCGATGGGCAGCGGGTCGACCATCCGAAGGGGTCATATCGGGAACGCAGATGTGACCGTCGGTCGCATCCGGTGTGGTGACGGCTGCCGCCGACTAGGCTGGCGCTCGTGGATACCTTCGAAGAACGGATCGCCCTGTTCCTGGACTACGAGAACCTGGCCATCGGCGCCCGCGACAACCTGGGGGGCATGCAGTTCGATCTTCGACCGGTGCTGGACGCCTTGGCCGAACGTGGGCGCGTGATCGCGCGCAAGGCCTACGCGGACTGGTCCTACTTCGACGAGGACCGGCGCGCCCTGACGCGACATCACGTCGAGCTGATCGAGATCCCGCAGCGGATGCGCACCTCACGCAAGAACGCGGCCGACATCAAGCTGGCGGTCGACGCCTTGGAGATGGCGTTCGAGCGCGAGTACATCACGACGTTCGTGATCTGCACCGGCGACAGCGACCTGACGCCGCTCGTCCACAAGCTGCGTGAACTCAACAAGCGGGTGATCGGCGTTGGCATCAAGGAGTCGACCTCCGCGCTGTTGCCACCTGCATGCGACGAGTTCCTGTTCTACGACACCCTCGAAGGCGTGGATGTGCCGGCGGGCGCGGGACGCTCGCGCGGTCGTTCCCGCCGGCGGGAGAGCACGCGCGAGCCCGCCGCGGTCCCGGAGCAGGCGGCGACCGAAGCGGATGCCGAGGTCGATCAGGACGCCGCCACCGACGAGCATCCCCGCGACATCGACCAGCTCGCGGTCCTGGTCGCGCAGACGGTGGCCGGCCTCGAGCGCACCTCCGGCGGCGGTGCGGTGCTGGCCTCGTCGGTGAAGCGGGCGATCCTGCGCAAGGACCCCACGTTCACCGAATCCGACTACGGGTTCCGCGCCTTCGGCGAGCTCCTGCGGCATCTCGCTGACCGCAACGTGATCGCGCTGAGCGAGGGTTCGGCCCAGGGCGACCCAGTGGTGTCGCTTCCGGCGCAGGGCGGGGAGACTGATGCCTTCGACCTGTTGGCCTCGGTGGTGACCGACCTGCAGGCCCGCGGCGGTCCCGTGGTGTTGTCCGGGCTGAAGGACCAACTCCGGAAGGTCCGTCCGGACTTCAGTGAGAAGAAGTTCGGCTACGGCGGGTTCCTGCAGTTCGTCAAGGCGGCCCAGACCAAGGGCCTGGTCACCCTGGAGTGGAACGACGACGCCGAGGACTACGTGCTCGAAGCCGTCGCGTCCTGACCAGCGTTTCCCTGCCCTCCGCCGGGGTAGGGCTCCGAGGAACGACGGACAGACCGTCGCGAAAGCCTTGGAGGCAATCATGTTGGGAATCATGACGACCCTGGTCGCGCAGGCCGGGGACAAAGGTGACTCGATCGACATCGGCTCGATCATCGGCTACATCGTGGTGGGTGCCATCGTCGGCGTCCTGGCGAGGTTCCTCGTGCCGGGGCGCGACCCGATGGGCATCGTCCTCACCATCGTGCTCGGGATCGTCGGTGCGGTGATCGGTGGCTGGGCCGCCGGCGAGATCTTCTCCGAGACCACCGGCGTCGACTGGATCGCCTCGATCCTGGCCGCCATCGGGCTCGTGCTGATCTGGCGCGCTGTGGCCGGGAACCGCGTGCGGACCTGACCCCTTAGAACAACGGCAGCTGCGTCGCGGGTTCCCGCGGAGCGGCCCCGCCGCGATCGAACCTCGAAGCGCCGGGCGAAGACGCCCGGCGCTTCGTGCGTCCGCCCACCATCGATCGCACCATCGAACCGATCCGGTCGCGCTCGGCCTTGGGGCCGTACGGCTTGGTGTACATCTGTCGGTATCGAGGGGCCAGGTCGGGATACGTGGCTTCCAGCCAGGGCATGAATTCCTCGCGCACGCCCGGGCGCAGGTGCAGCATGATGGGCGAGATCGACGTCGCGCCGGCCTCGAGCGCCGCCTCGACCACCGCGCGGAGCTGCACCGGATCGTCCGAGATGCCCGGCAGGATCGGCGCCATCAACACGCTGGTCGAGATGCCCGCATCGGTGAGCGTACGGATCGCCTCGATGCGCGCCTTCGGATGCGGGGTGCCCGGCTCGGTGCGCCGCCAGACCTCCTCGTCGAGGGTGCCGATCGAGAAGGCCGCGCTCACCGACGTCACCTCGGCGGCTGCCGTCAGCAGATCGAGATCGCGCGTGATGAGCGTGCCTTTCGTCAGGATCGAGAACGGGTTCCGGTACTCGGTGAGCGCTCCGATGATGCCGCGCATCAGCCGGTACCGACCTTCGACCCGTTGGTAGGGGTCGGTGCCGGTACCCATGGCGATGTGTTCGCCCTTCCAGCGCTTGGCGGCCAGCTCGCGGCGCAGCACGTCGGGCGCGTTCACCTTCACCACGATCTTGGTCTCGAAGTCGCGCCCGGCGTCCATGTCCAGGAACGTGTGGGTGGGACGTGCGAAACAGTACGTGCAGGCGTGCGTGCACCCGCGATAGGGGTTGATCGTGAAGTCGAAGGGCATGGCCCCGCCGGGCACCTTGTTGATCACGGACTTCGCCTCGACCTCGATGCACGTGATGCCCCGGAACTCCGGGGTGTCGAACGTGCGGCGGGCGATCTCGAACAGCGCATCGGGCGGCATGGGCCCACGACGCTAGAACATATGTTCGATTCCGACAAGTGGCGCTGCGGGCCTCACCTCGGCCCGCGTCAGACCTTCCGAACCTTCCAGATGTGCTCGCCCGGGTAGTCGCGGGCCCACTCCAAGGGGGCGAAATCGTAGGTGCTAGTGGCCTCCGGTTCGGGCCGCAGCTCGATCAGATCCTCGATCGCGAACCCGTTGGCGCGGAACAGGCGGATCCACTGGCCGTAGGTGAGCTGCCACTCGACGCTGTCGCCGTCGTCGTCGTGGTAGACGGATCGGCCCAGGTCGAAGTACGCACGCCGATGCACGCGGCTCGGTGGTTCGTCGTCGTCCTCACTCCACGCGATCGCGATGAACGGTGTCGCGATGTCGAACACGAACATCCCGCCGGGACGCAGCACGCGGGCGGCCTCGGCCACGGTGACGTGCGGGTCGGTGAACGAGGTGGCGCCGTGATCGCAGAACACCAGGTCGAACGAGGCATCCGGGAAGGGCAGCTCCTCGGCGCTGGCGCGCACCAGCGGGAACCGGACGCCGGTCTCGGCCATGTTCGCGACCGCCTGCCCGAGCTGGTTCGCGCTGAAGTCCAGGCCGGTGATCCGGGCACCGCGCATCGCCACCTTGATGCCGAACTGCGCGGCGCCGGTGCCCAACTCGAGCGCCTCGACCCCGTCCACGTCGCCCAGCGCGCCGATGTCGTCTTCCGGGATGTCCCAGGTGCCCCAGCCGAGCCGGTCCCACCGGTTGAGCTGCGAGGCGTTCCGATCTTGGTAGTCGGCGCTGCCGGCCTCCCAGCTGGTGAGGTTCGTCCGAACGTCGTCGCGACTCATGGCTCGATGTCTACCACGGCAGGTTGGTTCGGCGCGGGCGGCCGACCCATCGCCGGGTCCGAGCCAACGCCTAGGATGCGGGCCATGACCGAGCACATCCTGCAGCTGCTGCGAACCGCTCCCTTGATCGACGGACACAACGACCTGTTGTGGGCATTGCGCACGATCCGCGAAACGGGTCAGGACGAGCCGGATCTCCGGGAGCCCATGCCGGCCCTGCAGACCGACCTGCCGCGGATCGCCGCCGGCGGGATGGGTGGGCAGTTCTGGTCGGTCTACGTGCCGTCGAGCCTGCCCGAGCCCGAAGCCGTGACGCAGACACTCGAGCAGATCGATGCGCTGACCGCCCTGTGCCTTCGCTACCCGGACCGGCTCGAACCGGCGCGCACCGCCGACGACGTCGAGCGGATCGCGGCCTCGGGCAAGGTGGCGTCGATGATCGGCGTCGAGGGCGGCCACTGCATCGCGAGCTCGCTCTCGGTCCTGCGCGTCCTGGCCCGGTTGGGCGCCGGCTACATGACGCTCACCCACAACGACGACACGCCCTGGGCCGATTCGGCGACGGGTTCGCATCCGCACGGAGGCCTCACCGACTTCGGCGAGGACGTGGTCCGCGAGATGAACCGGCTGGGCGTCCTGGTCGACCTCAGCCACGTCTCGGAGGACACGATGCGGCAGGCGATCGAGGTGAGCGATGCGCCGGTGGTGTTCTCGCACTCCTCGGCTCGCGCGGTCGCCGACGTCACCCGCAACGTGCCCGACGATGTCCTCGAGCAGGTGGGCCGGACCGGCGGCGTGGTGATGGTGACGTTCGTGCCAGGCTTCGTCACCGAGGAGGGGGCCGCCCTCAACCGCCAGGGCTGGGAAGAGGCCCATCGCCTCAAGGCCGAGCACCCGGACGATCTCGAAGCGGTGAGCACGGCGATGGATTCCTGGTTCGACGAGCACGAGGTCGAGGCGACGGTGGGCGAGGTCGCCGACCACATCGACCACGTGCGCGAGGTGGCGGGGATCGAGGCGATCGGCGTCGGAGGCGACTTCGACGGCGCGGGGGTCATGCCCCGGGGCCTCGAGGACGTCGCGGGCTATCCGGCGTTGTTCGCCGAGCTCGCTGCCCGGGGCTACACCGACGACGAGCTCTTGGCCATCGCCGGTCGCAACGTCCTGCGGCTGATGCGAGCGGCCGAGGAGGTCGCAGCCACGCAGGGGTCCTGACCGTTGCCTGTGGTCCCGGCAGGGTAGGCCGAACGGCCGGTGACATGACAGTGCAACAGGAGCATGATTGCCCCCGCACGAACCGGAAGGGGGAGAGCCATGGCTCGACGCAGGATGAAGGTGGGAACCGCGGTGGCTTCGCTCGCGATGGTGCTGCAGGGCGTGTTCGCGATCGCGGGTCCGGTGACGGCGCACGCAACGCTGCCGATGGTGCACACGCTCTGCGCGTTCAGCACCAGCAGCCTGGCGAGCCTGGACGATCCGGCGCAGCGCGGCTGTCGCTGGAGCGCCATCGCCCGGGCCGCCGACGTCGGGATCGTGCACCAGAACTGCACGATCGAGGGCACGGCGAGGGACGACCGCCTTCGAGGCACCGGAGGCAAGGACGTGATCTGCGGTTTCCAGGGTGATGACGTGATCAAGGCGCTCGGAGGCAACGACATCGTCTACGGCGGCGCGGGCAAGGACCGCATCCTGGGTGACGGGGGCAAGGATCGTCTCGTCGGCGAGGATGGCAACGACCGTCTCGTCGGTGGTGCGAATCGCAACAGCATCCTCGGTCAGCTCGGGAACGACGTGCTCGTCGGCGGAGGACGCACCGACTTCATGGCCGGTGGCTTCGGCGACGATCGCTACCAAGGCGGATTCGGGGACGACTTCGTGTCCGACACGCGGGGGTCCGACATCGCGAACCTGGGCGGAGACCAGGACTTCTTCGACTCCCTGAAGGGCGTCGACGTGGTCCACGCCGGCGCCGGCAACGATTCCTGCCTCACGGTCAAGGACGGCGACCCCGGTGACGTCATCGATGGAGGTCCCGGTGTGGATCGCTTCGACGCGGACAGCACCGACTCATGGGTCAGCGCCGAGATCGGTCCGGAGATCTGCAACGCGTGCTGAGACGAACGGCATGGACCGTCGGCGCCCTGCTGGCGTCGACGGTCATGTCGGTTGCGCCGGCACTGGTCCCCGCTCAAGCCACTGCCCCCGCACCGATCACGATCGCCTTCACCGGCGACGACCTCGGGTCGCCGGCGCTGTGGCCGGCGGCTCGTCGCAACGCTGACGGACACGGGCTCGACTTCCGTCCGATGCTGGCCCGGCTCCGGCCCTTGATCCGGTCGGCCGACCTGGCCATCTGTCATCTGGAGACACCGCTGTCGGGACCGGGCGTGTCGCCGTCCGGTTCGCCCCGGTACGTGGCTCCCCATCAGCTCGCCACCGCGATCCGGTTCGCCGGTTACGACGGGTGTTCCACCGCCTCGAACCACACGCTGGACGCCGGCACCGCGGGCATCCGTTCAACGCTCGACGCCCTCGACGCCCTCGACCTCTCTCACACGGGGAGCGCCCGCACGAAGGCCGAGGCTCGCTCGATCGTTCGATACCAGGTGGGCGATGTGGGCGTGGCCCACCTCGCGTACACCTTCGGGTTCAACGGCCTCCGCCCGAAGCACCCTTGGATGGCGAACCGCATCGACCCCGACGCCATCATCGCGAGGGCCGAACGGTCGCGCCGAGAGGGCGCCGATCTGGTCGTCGTGAGCTTGCATTGGGGCCAGGAGCTCAGCCACGCGGCGTCGCCCGATCAAGATCGGATCGCGAGACGGCTCGCGTCGAGCGGCGCGATCGATCTGATCGTGGGACATCACGCCCACGTCGTGCAACGGATCCGCCGGTCGGCCGGGCGGTGGGTGGTCTTCGGTGCGGGTAACTCGCTCACCGGTATGACGGCGAGGGAGTACGTGCCCGATGTGCAGGACGGCATGGTCGTACTTGCCACGTTCGCCCCCACGGCCGATGGATGGCAAGTGTCGGGGATCCGGTTCGCGCCGACCTGGGTGCAGCCCGGACCGTTCATCGTCCGACTCGTCGGGCCGGCGCTCGATCGGGGGTCGTTGCCCCCCGCGCTGATGGAGGAGCTCCGCCGGTCGTGGGCGCGGACCGTGGGCATCGTGGCCGCGCCCGCGATCGGCGTGGAGCCGTTCCGCGAGGCGCGCCTTTAGGCCCGGCGGCCCGCACGGGAGATCTCAGGCGTCGGTTTCCTCGTCGGCGGCTTCGGCGAGCAGCTCGGCGGTGGCGGTGTCTTCGGCGGCCATGTCGTCGAGTTCCTCGGCGACCGCTTCCTCCACGACGGCCTCGGCAGCCAGTTCCTCGGCGGCCGCGGCGAGTTCTGCGGCGGCTTCGGCCTTGGCCAGGGCGTCAGCGTGGAGCACGGTAGCCGTCTCTTCCTCGACGATGGCGTCTTCCACGGCAGCGTCGGCAGCGTTCAGCAGTTCGTCTTCCACGGGTCGATCCCTTCGTTCGGAGTGGGGGGAGCATAGAACCAAGGGCCCCGCGACGCGACCTGCCGGGGTTGCGCTCTGGCGGACCCCCATGGTTCCATCGGTCGTCCGCTGGTTGCCCGCGGTGTGGCTCGTCGAACGACGGGCCGGAAAGGAGGCAACCGTGCGACGGTTCCTCACGGTAGGGCTCGCGGTCCTCGCGATGCTCACGGTGATCGCGTCGCCGGCCGCGGCGATGAGGCCCGACCGGTTCACCCCGGGGCCCAACCCCGATCTGCAGGTGGACGACATCTGCTCGTTCTCGGTGCTCCTGCACGACGTGGTGAACAAGATCCACATCACGGACTTCTTCGACCGGAACGGCGAACTGGTCCGGGAGAGCGGCAACGGCAAGCTCGTGGAGGACATCACCAGGCTCGATGCCTCCGGCGATCCGGTGCGCACGATCCGGCGCAACATCTCCGGGCCCGGGACCTTCACGTTCGATGAGGATGGGTTCACGCTGCGCGCTCGCGGAGGGTGGCTCTTCTTCTTCGGGCCGGGCGAGGTCTCCAACGTGCCGGGCGGGCTCATGTGGCTCACCACCGGGAAGTTCGTGTGGCGGTTCGACGACGCGTCGGGGATGTGGACGCTGGAGCAGGCAAGGGGAACCCGGATGGATGTGTGCGCGTTGCTCGCCTAGCGGGTGTATTTCAGGAGCTGGGTGGTCCGGGCATGGGCGTCGTGCCCGGATCGCCCGGCAACGGCTGCGCGGGTGGGGCAGCGGCGCCGGCGGAGCGGTCCCAGATGCGGTTGAGGTGCTCCTGGATGTAGAGCCCGTTCGCGATGGAGAACAGCAGCATGATGATGATGACCAGCGCGGGCTCCAGCTGGGACGGCATCGACAGGCGCTCCTCGATGGTGCGCACGTGCTTGGCCGTGTTGTACATGGCGATGAACGGCGGCACGATGATGATCCAGCCGAACAGGATCGCCATCAGCGAACGAACCGGGCTGATCGACTCGTCGTGCTCGAACCGCTGGATCTCCTCGTTCACCTTGTAGTACCAGTAGAAGAAGTAGATGCCCAACGTGATGAACGACAGGCCCAGCACCCCAAGCGGCTGACGCTTGAGGAATGGCTGTCCTTCGATCGTGACGGTCTCGGCCATGGGTCCCCCTGTCGGCTGGGTCGCAGTGTAGTCGGGCACGCGACGCGTAGTCTCGTCCGATGATCTCCGGTCGCCGGGACAACCCCCGATGAAGGACGCGCCGCTGCTGCGCGGACCCTTGGCGATCCGCGTGGTGGTGCTGTTCGTCGGCCTCGTGATCGTCGCGGTGGCGATCGTCTGCATGCTCGAATCCGAGCTGGGGTTGCCGCCCTGGGACGTGCTGCACCAAGGGATCTCCGAGCACACCCCGCTCTCGCTGGGGAATGCGGCCATCGTCGTCGGCCTGGTGATCGTGGCGGTGTCGTGGATCGCCGGTGTCCCGCCGGGGTTCGGCACGATCGCCAACGCGATCGTGATCGGCGCCGCGATCGACATCCTGGTCGCCATCCCGTGGGTGGACTCATTGTCGGGGACGTCGCTGCCCGTGCGGATCGGCCTTGTCGCCGCCGGCATCTTGCTGTTCGGCGTGGGATCGGCCTTCTACATCGGAGCGGGCATGGGCGCGGGTCCGCGGGATTCGATGATGTTGGTGCTGACGCGCCGGACCGGCTGGCGGATCGGGATCGTGCGGGCAGCGATCGAGATCGCCGTGTTGATCGCCGGTCTGCTGCTCGGTGGCACCGCCGGCATCGGGACCCTGGCGCTCGCCCTGCTCGTGGGTCCGTCGGTCGAACTGTCGTTCTGGGCGCTGGTGAAGCTCGGCCTCGCTAAGCCGGACGTACAGCACGTGCCCGAGTTCGGTCCGCTCGACGTCGGCTAGGCTCCTCGCGTGACGCTGCGGGCGACCTTCGAAGCCGAGCTGGAACGGCGCCGGCTGACGTGGTGTACGGGCTCCTGCCGTTACCGGAACAGTCATCGGCGCGGGTTCGCCACGCCGGGCACCGTGCACCTGGACGCGGCGATCGGCACGCGCCGAACCCTCTACCGCGGGCTCCACGAGGTCGCCCACCTTGTCCTCGGACACGAGCAGCGACGCGGCGAGCGCCGTTGGCAGCTCGAGGCCGAAGCCGAGGCATGGACGCAGCAGCGGTTCACCGAACTGGGGATCGAGCTGCCGCAGGCGTCGGTGGAAGCGGGCCGCGCCTACGTCGCGCGGATGCGGCGGTGGGGCGATCACATCAGCATGGCGGCCTGCGGCGCCTCGTCGCCGCCGCCGCCGCCCGTTCCGACGCTCGACCGGCACGTGACCTGGGCCGTGGTTGAGGACGCGGCTGCTCGGGTAAGGCTCGAACCATCCGAGCGATAGGAGCGACCGATGGGCATCTTCAGCACCCTCACCACTTTCGGCGTCGGCTACGTGGCCGGGGCCATGACCGGGCCCCGAGCGAAGCAACGGCTCTCGGCGACCGTGGAGCAGCTGCCCGATGCCACCAAGGAGCGGCTGCCCGAGCGCCTGACGAACGCCATCGGTGATGTGACCGTCGACGTTCGCTCGATCCGCGAGGTCATGACCGAGCACCCGCGCACGGTCAGCCTGTCCAGCACGTTGCAGGACGCCGCCCGCATGATGGCGGAGGACGCGATCGGCAACGTCATCGTCGACGACGCGGTGGGCCGAGTGGCGGGCATCCTCACCGACCGCGATCTCGCGATCCGTGCTACGGCGCAGGGGCTCGATCCCACCACCGCGACCGTGGAGCAGGCCTTCACGCCGGACATCTCGACGTTGGCGCCGACCGACACCGTGCAGGACGCGGTGCGGCAGATGCGGGCCAGGGACATCCGCCGGCTCCCCGTGGTCGAGGACGGCAAGGCGATCGGCATCGTCTCGCTCGGCGACATCTCGATCCAGACCGAGCCGGGTCGGTGTTGTCCGACATCAGCGCCGCGAGGCCGGACCACTGACCGGGTCTCATGCGATCGCGACCTCGGAGCAGACGATGACCGAAACCGATCCCGACCGGCAGTACAGCGGTGACGGCGAGCGCGAGAACCCCGACGCTCCGAGGCCCGAGGACGAGCAGGACGACGAGGCCCGCGAGGAACCTGCTTCCACTCGTTCGTTCAGGCGCGTGAGATCTGTTCGATGAGGACGTGGTCGGCGCAGAAGTGCCGACGCGCGCCACCGCGGTCGACCGACCCGATGGAAGCCTTGCCGCAGGCGTCGCCGATCGCGATCGACGCGGCAACGCCGCCGTTGGCCGTTTCCCGCTCACGGATCGCTTGCTGCAGGACCAGGGCAACGTCGACGTACTGACAGGTGGCGGCGGGAAGGGTCATGGACGCAGTGTGCGCCCGCCCCAGCCCCGCGCGCATCGGCCGACCGGAGGCGTTCGCTCGGCGAAGGTCTCGAAACCCGAGCCTCGAACGGCCTCGTGTGTCATGGTGAGGGGACAACTCGCCCAGGAAGGGGCAGTCATGGCCAGCAAGGACAAAGGCGGCGGCAAGGGTTCCAAGACCGCGGCCAGCAAGAGCTTGAAGGAGAAGCGCGCCGCCAAGAAGGCGAAAGGCAGCAGCAGCTCCGGCTCCTCGGACTGGAACCTCAACAAGTAGCACAGCTCTCGTGCCGATCGCGGTCGTCGCCGGCTGGCTCGCCGGGCGGATCCGCCGACTAGCCGAGGCATCCGCTCGTGAACTGGGTGTGGGTTCGGTTCGGCCCGCCCCTGGTCGCCCTGCGGGGCGTCGCCGGTAACCGGGCCTTGCGCCGGACCTCGATCGCGTTCCTGATCTTCAGCGGCGCCGAGGCGGCGACCTGGGTCGCCATCCTGGTGTTCGCCTACGAGCGCGGCGGCGCCTCGGCGACCGGCCTCGTCGGGCTCTTGCTGTTGCTGCCGGCGGGGGTGCTGGCTCCCATCGGCTCGGCGCTCGGCGATCGTTATCGACGCGAGCGCGTCCTGGGGTTCGGCTACCTCGCGCAAGCCATCGCGACCGGCCTCACCGCGGTGGCGATCGCTCTCGATGCTCCCGACGCAGCCGTGTACGCGGGGGCCGTGGTGGCCATGGTGACGATGACCACCTCTCGTCCCGCGCATCATTCACTCATGCCCACGTTGGCGCAGACGCCCGACGAGGTCACCGCCGCGAACTCGGTCTCCTCGCTCGGCGATGGGCTCGGCAGCACGCTCGGCACGCTGTCGGTCACCGTGCTGCTGGCCGTCGGCACGGTGGCCATGGTGTACGGGGCGGCGGCCGTGATGCTGGCGTTCGGCGCGCTCGTGGTCCTGATGCTGGGGTCGCACACCACGCCGGCATCGTCGGGACGCCTGCGACCGTGGGGATTGGTGATCGAAGCCGGGCATGCCTTCGCCGTGATCGCGCGTTCACCCGGACCTCGCCTGCTGGTCGGTCTGGCGGCGCTGATGACGGTGGCGTGGGGCGCCTTCGACGTGTTGCTGGTGTCGGTGGCGATCGACGTCCTGGGTTGGGGCGACTCAGGTGTCGGCGCACTGCAGACCGCGGCCGGACTCGGCGCACTGGCCGGCGCGGCCGGGTCGGTCGCGTTGGTGGGCCGGCGCGGGCTGTGGCCGGCGATCGTGGGAGCGACGATCGTCCTGGCGGCCGGCTTCGTTCTCGCGGGGTCGACCACGGGGGTTGCGCTGGTCGTGGTGGCGACCCTCGCGGCGGGCGGTGCGCTCACCGTGCTCGACGTCGTGGGACGAACGCTGCTGCAGCGGGTGGTCGACGACGCGATCCTCACCCGGGTGTTCGGCGTGATCGAGGCGTTGTGGATGGCCGGGGTCGGCGTGGGTTCGGGCATCGCCGGCGTCCTCACCCGGACGTTCAGCATCCCGACGGCGCTCGCGATCGTGGGCGCCGGTCTGGTCGTGCTCACGGTGCCGACGATCCCCGGTCTGCGCCGCATCGACCGCGCCGCGGTGGTACCCGAACGACAGTTCAGCCTGGTGCGCGGCTTGGCGATGTTCGCCCCGCTGCCCCGCACCGAACTGGAGCGCGTGGCCCGCCAGCTCACCCGCATCGTCACGCCGACGGGGGCCGACGTCGTGGTCCAGGGCGAGACCGGCGACCGCTTCTACGTGATCGACGCCGGCGCCTTCGACGTCATCGTGGACGGCGCGCCGATCCGCCGCCTGAGCGAGGGCGACTTCTTCGGCGAGATCGCGCTGCTGCACGACGTGCCGCGCACGGCGACCGTGCGCGCGGCCGAGGACGGTGCGGTGTGGGCCCTGGATCAGGAGGAGTTCCTGGCCACCGTGACCGGTCAGCCGCAGGCCGAACGCGCGGCGCACGCGATCAGCGCCGAGCGACTGCGGGGCCTGGCGCAGCGGGATGAGCCGAACGCCTAGGCGCTCTTCGTCGAAGGCCCGCCCAGGTAGGCCGCGATGACCGCGGGGTCCTCGGCGATCTGACGCGGCGCCCCCATCGCGATCGTCCGTCCCTGGTCGAGCACCTGGATGCGGTCGCAGAGCTTCATGATCAGCCGCAGGTCGTGGTCGACGATGACGACCGAACACCCCAGCGTGGAGCGGATCCGCCGGATGTTCTCGAGCAGCTCGTCGGACTCGTCCTCGTTCATGCCCGCCGCCGGTTCGTCGAGCAGGATCAGCGAGGGGCGGCGCACCACGGCCCGGGCGATCTCCAGCCGGCGCTGCATCCCGTACGGGAGGTTGACGGCCTTCTCGCGCTGCACCCCGGTGAGGCCGAACCAGGCGAGCACCTCGTCGACCGCGCTCTCGGCCGTCCCGGGCGGGGTGGCGGCCTCGACGTTCTCCCGGACGGTGAGCTGGGCGAACAGGCGGATGTTCTGGAACGTGCGCGAGAGTCCCAGCGCGGCGACCTGGTGCGGCTTGCGCCCGCCGATCTCCTGCCCGTCGAAGATCGATCGTGGCCCTCGGTGGGGACGTAGACGCCGGAGATCACGTTGAGCAGCGTGGTCTTGCCCGAGCCGTTGGGTCCGATCAAGCCCGAGGATCTCGCCGGTTCGCACCTCGATGTCGACGCCGGCGAGGGCCACCACCCCTTCGAAATGCTTCGCGACCTGCTGACCGTCGAGCACCGGCGGCGCCGCGGCATCGATCGGCTCTGACCGCGGCGTCCCGCATCCCCCTCCGGCATCGGCGGTCGGCGCCGCTCGCCCCGACTCGCGTCGCCTGGTTGCCGGGAGGAACCGGCGCACCAGGTCGTCGATCTCCCAGCGATCGAAGATGCCTTCGGGTCGCAGGATCAGCGTGATGATGATGAGCAAGGCGATCACGAACTGCACCGTGCCGGTGATCTTCGGCAGCTCCCAGGGCCCGATCGCCACGCCCTGCTCCACCCGGGCGAGCGTGTCGGTGAGGAACGTGATGATCGCCGCGCCCGCGACCGCGCCGGTCACCGACGTCCGGCCGCCGATCACCAGCATCGCCAGCAGCGCGAACGTGATCGCGAAGTAGAACTGGTTCGCGTTGAAGGCGATCACGCTCTGCGCCCACAGCGAGCCGGCGGCGCCCATCATCGCGGCGCTCAGCAGCCACACGCCGTAGCGGGTGCGCACCACGTTGGTGCCGACCGAGGCCGCCGACAGCGGGTCCTCCCGGGTGGCCCGCAGGCGCAGCCCGGGCCCCGACTCCTTGTAGAGACGGCTCAGCAGCACGAAGCGCGATCGCGGCCACCGTGGCGACGCCGAGCGTGGTGCGCACCGGGATGCCGGCGAGGCCCAGCGCCCCTCGCGTGAACGTCGTGGCGTTCTGGAAGAAGGTGTGCACCACCACCAGCAACGCCAGCGTGGCCATCGCCATCGTCGACTCGGTCATGCGGATGATCGCGCCGCCGAAGATCGCCGCCACCACGAACGCCGCGAGCGCCGACACCGCGATCGCGCGGCGGGCAGCCCGAAGTTCGCGTTCGCGAGGACCGAGGGCAGCTCGGGGAGCTGCGCGATCTTGACCGAGCTCAGGATCGTGACGAGCGCCGTCGTGTAGGCGCCGATGCCCATGAACGCCACGTGGCCGAACGAGACGATGCCGCTGTTGCCGATGAACGTCTGCAGCGACACCACGAGCATCACGTTCACCAGGAACATCACGTAGGTGCGGCTCGACGACGGTCGAACCGAACGCCTGCACCAGGGGCATGCCGCCGGCCAGCAGCACCGAGATCAGCGCCCATCCCCAGAGCGCGGGGCGGAGGCGGGTTCCCGGGATCGAACACTCACACCACCTCGGCGCGCTGCCCGAACAGGCCCTGCGGTCGCACGTACAGGATCGCCACCACGATCAGCAGGGCCGCCGCCTGCGCGTACGGCAACAGCGAGCCCGGCAGCAGCGCCTGCAGGAACACCTCGAGCGTTCCCAGGAAGAAGCCGCCCAGCACCGCGCCGCGGAGGTTGCCCAGCCCGCCGATCACCGAGGCGATGAACGCCTGGATCACCGGCACGAACCCGGTGGTGGGGTTCACCGACGTGGTGCGGGCGATCCACAGCACGCCGGCGATGCCCGCCAGGAGCCCCGAGATCAGGAACGCCAGCGAGATCACCCGGTTCGCGCGCACGCCCATCAGCCGGGCCGTCGTGAAGTCGTGCGACGCCGCCCGCATCGCCAGGCCCGAACGGGACCGGCGCATGAACTGGGTGAGCGCGACCAGCGAGATCGCGCCGATCGCCCGCCGTGATCATGCTCAGCACGCTGATGCGCACCGGGCCGATCTGCACCGCTTCGTCGAAGAAGGCCGGCACCGGGATGCCCTTGGAGCGCACCGACACGGTCTGGCGGAACGCGCCCTGGATCAACTGCGCGACCGCGAACGACGTGAACAGCAGCGAGACGAAGCTCGCATTGCGGAGCGGGCGAAAGGCGATCAGCTCCATCAGGACCGACGAGATGCCGGCGGCGATCACGCCGACCAGGGCCACCACGATGAACGGCGCACCGGCGTAGGTGGCGGCGAGCATCGAGTAGCCGGTGATCGTGACGAGCTCGCCGTAGGCGAAGTTCAGCATGCCCAGCACGCCGTAGACCATGGACAGCCCGAGCGCGAGCAGCGCGTAGATGCTGCCCAGCGACAGCGCGTTCACCAGCTGCTGGACGAACTCCGATGGGCTCACGCCGTCACCTCATCCTCACCGGCCTGGCTGATGCCGAGGTAGGAGCGCTCCAGTTCGCCCTCCACCAGCTGGTCGGTCGGCCCGGACGCGACCACCGCGCCCGACCGACAGCACGTAGGCGCGGTCGGCGATCTCGAGCGCGCGGTGCACGTTCTGCTCGACCAGCAGCACGGTGACGCCCTCGTCGCGCAGCTCCTGGATCAGCTCGAAGATCCGGTCCACGAAGATCGGCGCCAGGCCGAGCGAGGGTTCGTCGAGCAGGAGCATGCGCGGCCGGGACATCAGCGCCCGCGCGATCGCGAGCTGCTGCTGCTCGCCCCCCGAGAGCGTGCCGGCCAGTCTGGTTCGCCCGTTCGCCCAGGATGGGGAAGCGCGCGAGCCACCGTTCGGTGTCGGCGCGCAGGCTCGTCGCGATCCGTGCGCGCGATGCCGCCGATCGTGAGGTTCTCGTCCACGGTGAGGTTGCCGGGAACACGTGCCGCCCCTCGGGGACGAGCGCGACGCCGCGGCGCACCACGGCCTCCGGCGACAGGCCGGTGAGCGCGTCGCCGTCGAAGGTCGACCGAGCCGTGCTGCGGTTTCAGGGCACCGGCGAGCGTGCGCAGCAGGGTCGTCTTGCCCGCGCCGTTGGGCCCGAGCGCGGCGACGATCTCGCCGGGCGCCGACCGTCGAGCGAGACGTCGCGGATCGCCACGACCGCGCCGTAGGCGACCGTCAGCCCGTCGACGACGAGCAGGGGAGGGCCGGCGTCGGTCGGCCTCGGCCGCCCCGTCCCCTCCTCGCTCGTCGGTCACGCCTAGATCGGCCGGCACGTAGTCCGGGAAGTCCGGCTGCTCCAGGCAGGTGAACTCGGTCCCGTCCATCTGGATCAGCGCGGCGGGCTTGTTGGCCCGCCGGGTCTCCGGATCCATCACGACATGGCCCGAGATGCCGGTGCAGTCGATCGTGTCGCGAGCTGCTCGATGATCGCGGCGGGCTCGGTGCTGCCCGCCGCCTCGATCGCGTCGGCCACCAGGTTGACCTCGTCGTAGCCGATCACGGCGACGTAGGAGCTCGGGTCCTTGCCGTTGGCCGCGTTGTAGTCGTCGTAGAACGGCCTGCACGTTCGGGGTCGCCCTCGGCCGTGCACACCGAGTTCGAGAACGTCAGTCCGTCGATCGCCTTGGCGCCGGCATCGAGCAACGCCGGCGTCGGCGTTGCCGTCGGTGGAGAGCACCGGGCATCGTGAGCCCGGCCTGACGGAGCTGCCGCAGGAACACCACGCTGTCGGGGATGTACATCGGCGTGAAGATCGCGTCGGGCGCGGGGTCGACGTTCGCGATCTTCGTGACGACCGCGGAGTAGTCGCCGGCGCCGAGCTTGTACTGGTCGGTGCCGACCACCGTGCCGCCGCCGTTCTCGAACGCGTCGGAGAAGAAGATCGGCAGGTCCGCGTGTAGGGGATCTCGTTCGAGCCCAGGACGTAGGCGGTCTCGTATCCCTCGGCGATCGCGTACTCGGCCAGCACGGCGGCCTGGATGTTGTCGCTCATCACGAGCTGGTAGGCGCACTCGCCCATGTCGCCGACCAGCGAGGGCGCCGTGCCGAGGCCCGTGGAGATCGGCACGCCGGTGGCGCACGCGACCTGGCCCTCGGCGAGGATGCCGTCGCCCACGGTGCCGATCAGGTAGACGGCGCCGTCGTCGATCAACTGCTGGGTGACCTTCGCCGCCTCGGCCACGTCGTTGCGCATGTCGACCGTCTGCAGCTCGAGCGGACGGCCCAGCACGCCGCCTTCTTCGTTGATCTGGTCGACGGCGAACTGCGCGCCCTCCTCCATCGGCGAGTCGTAGTAGGCCCAGTCGGTCGACAGGTCGGCCGGGAAGCCGATCACGATGGGTTCGCCGGAGCCTCGCCGCGGCGCCGGTCGCCCCCGTCCTCGTTGGCGTCGTCCGAGGTGCTGCATGCGGCGCCCACCAGGCACAGCACGAACACGAGTGCGACCGATCTCCGAAGCATCCCCCAACCTCCCGGTCCCGGTATCGGGCATTCGTACGCCGGGCGTCCGGAACCTGTCAAGCTCGTTACCGGCTTCCCCTCAACGGCGAGATGCGTAAGAATCCTGACTTCGATGCGGGAGGGGCCGACGCACACCAGCGAAACGATCGGCGAAGAGGTCCGCGAACGCCTGGGCGAGATGACGCCCTCCGAGCGCCGCGTGGCCCGCACCCTGCTCGCCACCTATCCCACGGCCGGCCTGGAAAGCCTGCCGCATCTGGCCGAGGGTGCGGGCGTCACCGGCCCGACCGTGTTGCGGTTCGTCCGCAAGATCGGGTTCGAGGGCTACCCGGACTTCCAACGCTCGCTCCGCCAGGAGGTACAGGCTCGCACGGAGGGCCTGCCGTCGCTGTACCGCACGCAAGGGCGGTTCCAGGACGACGACGTGCTGCGTCAGAGCCAGCAGGCGTTCATGCGGGCGCTCGACGCCACCCTCACGTCGAGTTCGCTCGAGGACAGGACCTCGCGCCAGGTCGTCGCGCTGCTGTGCCGATCGCAAGCGTCGCATCTGGTTCGTGGGCGGGCGGTTCAGCCAGCTCGTGGCGACCTACCTGTGCCTGCAGCTGCGGATGCTGCGGCCGGGCTGCGCGATGGTGGGGGAAGCAGCCGGAGCGACGCGTGCTCGACAGCCTCGAGATCTCGCGCCGCGACGTGCTCTGCCTCTTCGACTACCGCCGCTACCAGCAGGACACGATCGCGGCCGGCAAGGTCGCCGCCGAGCGCGGCGCGGTCGTCATCGTCTTCACCGATCCGTGGCTGTCGCCGGCGGTCGAGTACGGCGCGGCACGTGCTGATCTCGCACGCGGACTCGGCGTCGCCGTTCGACTCGCTGCTCGGTGCGTTCGCGCTCACCGAGCTGATCGCCGCCAAGGTGGTGGTGGCGCTCGGCGATCGGGGCCGGACGCGGGTTGCGCGAGCTCGAGACGGTGCTCGGCGGCCTGCACGAACGCGCTCGCCACGGTGGTGGATCCCGACGCAGGAGGTGCGGAGGCCGGGTGACCAGGACCCGAGCCGCGACCGTCCCTCCGAGCCGGCCGAGGTGCAGGCTGGCTCGAGGAAGCCGGTGTGGCAACGCGGTGGTCCTGGGGTTCGTCGACCCGTCGATGATCGTCCGCGCGAAGAGCGGTGCCGATCGGCCGGTTCGCCGCCAGCGTCGCTTCCTCAGGCGTCGGGCTCTCGACGCTGTTCAACGTGGCGATGTCGCAACGATCAGTTCGCGCTGCTGCCCGGCTACATCGACGGGCCGAGCGGCGACCTTCGGCTGCGTCCCGACCCGGCCGCCACCGTGCCGCTCGCCGCGATGCCCGGGTGGGCGTGGGCGCCCGTCGACCAGTTCAGCCAGGACGGGCGAGCCGTTCCCTGCGATGCCCGCGGGCGTTCACGCGGCGCATGGCCGAGGCGTTCACCCAGCGGGGGCTGTCGGTGCACGCGGCGTTCGAGTTCGAGTTCTCCGTGGGTCTGGATGTGAGCGACGGAGCGTTCGAACCGGCCCACGAAGGGCCCGGCTACAGCGACATCGCCCTCGTCCGCAACCACGACTTCGCGCTCGACCTGCTCACCGCGATGGAGGCGCAGGGCTTGGGCCTGCAGCAGCTGCATCCCGAGTACGCCGACGGCCAGTTCGAGATGTCGATCGCCCCTCGCGACCCGGTGGCCGCCGCCGATGCCGCGATGGTGGTTCGCCAGACCGTCCGCGCCGTCGCCCGGCGACACGGCCTCGTGACCTCGTTCGCTCCCCAGGTCGGCCGCCGATACCGGCAACGGCACGCACCTCCACCTCAGCCTCTGGGACGGGCGACGCAACCTGCTCGCGGGCGGCGACGGTCCGGCGGGCATGCAGCCCGCGAGGGAGAGGCGTTCGTCGGCCGGGCATCCTCGCACGAGCTGCCGGCGCTCGTCGGCGTCGACGGTGCCGACCGCCTCGGCTACCTGCGCCTGCAGCCCCACCACTGGTCGGGAGCGATGCAGTGCTGGGGCACGGAGAACCGTGAGGCCGCCCTGCGGTTCATCGCCGGGCACGACCGAGGCGACCGCGGGTCGGCGAACGTGGAGATCAAGCCGGTCGACGGCACGGCGAACCCCTACCTGGCGGTCGGTGCGCTGCTCGCGGCGGCTCTCTACGGGGTGGACGTCCGGCGACCGCCTGCCGCCGTCGACCGAGGAAGACCCGGAAGGGCTTCCCGACGAGGTCAAGGCGGAACGGGGCGTGCGGCAACTGCCGCCTCGACGTTGGCCGAAGCCGCCGAGCGGTTCGCCGAGTCGACGGTGTTGCGCGAGGCGATGGGCGACTTCCTGTTCGAGACGTTCCTCGCCACGCGGCGTGGCGAGGTCGAGCAGTACGCGGGGCTCGACGACGACGAGCTGATCCGCCGCCTGCGGTGGCGGTACTGAGCGGGGCCACGGTCCCAGGAAGCGAGCGCAACCATGGCAGAGTGGATCTCACCGGCGCCGACGTCATCGACGCCCACTGCCATCCGTTCACGCAGCCAGGATCTGCTCGACCGCGAGCCGAGGACGTTCGAGACGCGATGCATGTTCCTCGGGACGGCGTTGATCTCCTCGAACCACGCGAACCTGGAGGCCGCCGCGTTCGTCGAGGAGCTCACCGAGACCACGATGTTCGGTCTCGCGCTGCGCCGGTGGATCGCGCGAGCACCTCGGGCTGCGAGCCCACGAAGGACGCGGTCGTCGCCGCGCGCGACGCGGCCCTGCGCGCCGACCCGCCCGGATACGTCCGCGGGCTGCTGGAGTCCGAGCACGTCGTCGCGGTCGTCGCCGACGAGGGGTACCCGCAGCCCACGATCACCCGTGACGGAGTTCGAGTCGGCGCTCGGCGGCGTGCCCGTGCATCGCGTGGGTCGCATCGAGCCCTGGATCGTCGAGGCCAGGGAGGAAGGCACGTTCGACGGCACGGTGCAGCGGTTCGAAGAGACTCGCGAACGGCGCCGCGGACGACCCACGGTTGATCGGGTTCAAGACGATCATCGCCTATCGCACCGGGCTGGACATCACGGATCCGTCGACGTCGGACGGCGCCGCGGCGTTCGATCGGTGGCGGGCCGACGACTGGCGCGAGACCCGGGAGCACGCCAAGCCGGTCCGCGACTTCCTGCTGCGTCGCGCGTTCGACGATCGCGAAGGAACGCGACCGCGTGTTCCACGTGCACGTCGGCGCGGGCGATCCCGACGTGAACCTCACGCACGCCAAGCCGCAGGACGCGTTCTCGTTCTTCGTCGAGCACCAGGAGCAGCCGATCCTGATGATCCACTCGGGATGGCCGTGGGTGGCCGAGGCCACCTACATCCCCACCGTGCTGCCGAACGTCTACATGGACCTCTCCGAGCTGGTGCCGTGGGGATGGGGGCAGATCGATTGGTCGCTGGAGATGATCCTCGGGTGCGGTGCCCGCCGCGAAGGTCGTGCACGGCTGCGACGAGTCGTCCGAGCCCGAGATGTTCCCCGTGTCGGCGCGGCTGGTGCGCGAGTCGCTCGAGCGGGTGCTCGGCACGTTCGTCGACCGCGACTTCCTGTCGGTGCGCCGACGCCGAGTCGATCGGCCGCGGCGTGCTCGCCGACAACGTGCGGAAGCTGCACGGCCTCTGATGAGACGGCTCCTACCACGCGATCGTCGTCGGCGGCGGGCACAACGGCCTGGTGGCCGGCGCCTACTTCGCGAAGTCGGGCGCCCGCACCGTGGTGCTGGAGGCGCGGCCGAAGGTCGGCGGCGCGGTCGACACGAGCGCGCCGTTCGCCGACCACCCGGAGATCAAGGTCTCGACCTACTCGTACGTGATGTCGCTGATGCCGGCGTTCATCATCGAGGAGCTGCAGACTCGGCGAAGCACGGCTATCACGTCACGCCGTTCGGGCCGTACTACCAGGCGTTCCCCGACGGGCGTTCGATCACGATCTACGGCGACGACCCGGCGAAGACGCACGCGTCGGTCGTCGCAGTTCTCCGTGAAGGACGCCGAGGCGCTTGCCCGCCTACGAGGCGTGGATCCACGGCGTCACCGAGGTGGTCGGGACCGCTGCTGCACCAGGTGCCGCCCAACGTCGGATCGATGACGCGTCGGCGACCTGCTGGCGCAGTCGAAGGCGGCGTGGACGATGCGTGCGCTCGGCGCGCGCGGTGATCGCCGACGCCACGCGGCTGTTCACGATGAGCCTGTCCGAGCTGCTCGACCGATGGTTCGAATCCGAGCAGATGAAGACGATCATGATGGTCGACGGCCTGATCGGGCAGTGGTCGGGACCCGACGAACCCGGCACCGCCTACGTGCTGCTGCACCACGCGATCGGCAGACGTCGGCGGCGGCGACAGCCACACCGTCAACTGGGGGTTCCCGCAGGGCGGCATGGGCTCGGTCGCCGACTCGATCCGCAACGCCGCGACGTCGTTCGGCGTGCGAGATCCGCACCGAGGCGCGGGTGGCGACGCATCCTGGTCGAGGGCGGCCGCGCGGTCGGCGTGGCGCTCGACTCCGGCGAGGAGCTGCGAGCGCCGGTCGTCGTGAGCTGCGTGCATCCCGAAGGTCGCGTTCCTCGAGCTGGTCGATCGCGCCGAGCTGCCCGAGGACTTCGTGTTCGACATCGAGCAGTGGAAGACGCGTTCGGGCGTCGTGAAGATCAACGTCGCGATGAGCGAGCTGCCGAACTTCACCGCCGAACCCCGGCACCGACCTGCAGGACCACCACACCGGTTCGGTCGAGCTGTGCCTGTCGCGCGACTACGCCGAGCGCGCGTTCCAGGACGCCCACCTCGAGCATCGAGCGGCGATCGGCCCCTTCGTCGACGGCGCGATCCCCACCACGATCGACACGGGGCTGGCGCCCGAAGGGCGTCCACGTGTTCTCGATGTTCAGCCAGTGGGTGCCGCACGAGTGGAACGAGGAACCGCACCGCGAGGAGCTGGAGGCCTACGCCGACCGCGCGATCGACGGCTACACGGCGCTGGCGCCGAACTTCCGCGACGCGGTGATCGATCGGCAGGTGATCGGGCCCTACGACATGGAGCAGGAGCTCGGCCTGATCGGCGGGAACATCTTCCACGGGGAGCTGACGGTCGATCAGCTGTTCCACATGCGGCCCTCGCCCGGGTTCTCCGACTACCGCACGCCGATCCCCGGTCTGTACCACGGCTCGTCGGCGACCCACGCCGGCGGCGGGGTCAACGGGGTCCCGGGCTGGCAGGCCTTCCACGCGGCGCGCGACGATCAACGCGCGCGCCGCCGCGGCCGGCGCTGACCGGTCAGCGTTCGGAGCCGGCCAACAGTCCCTGCACGAAGTAGCGCTGGAACGCGAAGAACACCGCGAGCGGCACCAGCATCTGCAGGAACGCCGCCGGCGCGATCACGTCGATGTTCGAGCTGAACGACCGCAGCTGCTCTCGGATCGCCACCGTCAGCGGCTGGGAGTCGCCGCCCGCGAACACCAGCGCCACCAGCAGGTCGTTCCACACCCAGAGGAACTGGAAGATCAGCAGCGACGCGATCGCGGGCAGGCCCAACGGCAGCACGACCCGTCGGAACACGGTCCATTCGCTCGCACCGTCCATGCGTGCGGCCTCCAGCAGCTCGTGCGGCAGGCCCGACGAAGAAGTTCCGCAGCAGGAAGATCGCGAAGGGCAGGCCGAACGCCACGTGGAACAGCACCACTCCCGGGATCGTGCCGAACAGGCCGAGCAGGTCGTACAGGCGGGCCACGGGGATCAGGGCCGACCTGCAGCGGCACGACGAGCAGCCCCACGACGACCAGGAACAGCACGTCGCGACCGCGGAACTCGATCCACGCGAACGCGTACGCCGCCAGCGACGCCACGACCACGACGAGCAGGGCGGAGGGCACCGTGATCAGCACCGTGTTCACGAACGCGGTCACCATCGACGGGTCGTCGAGCAGGTTGCGGTAGGGGTCGAGCGTCAGCTGGGCCGGCGTCGTGAGCGCGGTCCACCAGCCGCTCTCGGCGTTGTCGGCGGCCGTGCGGAACGAGGACACGAGCAGCCCGATCGTGGGCACGAGCCAGACGAGCGCGACGACCGCGAGCAGGACGTCGCCGGCGCGCGCGTGAGCGCTGGCGACGAGCCGGGACGAGCGCGACGGACCGCGGTCGCGCGGCTCGCGTGCGCGGCTGTCTCGGCCGTCGATCGTCGCCATCACGTACTGCTCCCGCGCGGAACCGGCGGATGTTGAAGGCCATCGCCGGCAGGACCAGCAGCAGCAGGAACACGGCCAGCGCGCTCCCCAGGCCGAAGTCGCGGATGCCGAACGCCGTCTTCCACAGCTGCAGCGCGATCACGTTCGCGTCGCGCTGGGCCGACCCCGGCGCGATCACCAGCACCAGGTCGAAGATCTTCAGCACGTTGATCACCAGCGTGACGAGCACGACGGCGAGCACCGGGGCCAGCAGCGGCACGGTGACGCGCCGGAACACCTGCCACTCGTTGGCGCCGTCGACCGTGGAGGCCTCCAACGTCTCGCGCGGGATCGCCGCGAGCCCGGCCGCGATCACCACCATCGCGAACCCGGCCCAGATCCAGATGTAGGACGACGATGATCGCGGGCGTCACCAGGGCCGGCCCGAGCCAGTTGATCCCGGCGAAGGGTTCGCGGAAGTTCTGCGCGCGGGCAGCCGGAGCTCGGACGTCGCCGTCGATGCCTTCCAAGCGCGAACGTCCCGTCGGTGGCGGTGGTGGCCGAGGCGACGACCTCGCCGTTCGAGACCGCCTCCACGTCCACCCCCGGGAGGCCCTTCTCGTTGGGTTCGATCACTCCCGGCTCGCCGCCGCCGCCCGGCGCGAAGTCCAGCCAGACGGTGCCGGCGATGCCGCCGCCTCGGCGCTCGCGGGCTCGACGGCCTGCACGGCGTCCGCGGGCACCGCTTCGGGAGGGATCGCCACGAGGCCGAGCAGCGCGGTGTCGCCCGGCGTCGACCGAGCCGGCCGGCCTGCACGGCGCCGTCCGCCGTCGGTTCGAGCGTCCTGCTCGTCCTGCGAGGGCCGCGCCCCCGGCAGACACGCCCGGTGGCCGGACCACGTCGACGCACGGCGCCCACCGTCGCGTTCGCGAGGCCGATGTCGGGGTCCTGCTCGTAGATCAGGCGCCACGTGACACCGGCCGACAGGAACGAGATCGCCATGGGCATGAAGATCGCCACCTTGAACGCCGTGCTCCAGGCGACCCGCTCGGTGAGCACCGCGAACATCAGCCCGAGCGCGGTGACGATGCTCGGGGCGAACACCACCCAGATCAGGTTGTTCTTGATCGCGGTGCGCGTGGCGTCGCGACGTGAACATCTCCTGGTAGTTGTCGAAGCCGACGAAGTTACTGCCGCTGGCATCGAAGAGGCTCCGGCCGACCGAGAAGAAGATCGGGTAGACGACGATGGCCCCCAGCAGCACGAGCGCGGGCCCGAGGAACAGCAACAGCGCCCATCGTCCGACCCGCGCTTCGGTGCCGTGGCAGCCTGTGTCGCCATGCCCAGCCGGTCAGTTCCCGTACGCCTTCTTCGCCGACCTACTCCAGCGCCTGCGCGGTGCCGTCGACGTCGTCGGGGTTCTGGAGGAAGTCGATCAGGAGGCCCCAGATGCCCTGGCCGGTCGTGGCGCCGAACTCCGTGGGCTGCAGGTCCGACAGGTCGTAGCGCACGCTGTCGCCCGCCTCGATCAGCGCCTGCGCGGCTCGCCGGCTGACGTCATCGGGGTACACCGAGACGTCGACCTGCGGTGTTCGGTGAGATGAACCCGCCCTCGGCCATCCAGATCTCGGCGGCCTCGGGCGTCGCCAGGTACTCGATCAGCGCCTTGCCGCCGGCCGTGTCGTCCAGCAGGACGGCGATGTCGCCGCCACCCAGCACCGCGGGCTCCGATCCGTCGATCGACGGGAAGTCGAAGAAGTCGGCGTCGGTACCGATCTTCGCGTTGGTCTCACCGGTGATGACGCCGCCGACGAAGTCGCCCTCGAAGATCATCGCGCCCTCGGGCGGGTCGGCGAACGCCTGGGTGACGGAGCCGTTGAAGTCGGTCTGCTCGGCGCCGGTCGTGCCACCGGCGAGCAGATCGCTCGTCGCTCAGCATCTCGCCCATCACGGTGAGGGCGTCCTTCACGGACTGGTCGGTCCAGGGGATCTCGTGCTGCGCGAGCTGGTCGTACATGTCCGGTCCGGCCGTGCGGAGGTAGATGTTCTCGAACAGGTCGGACAGGGGCCAGCCGACGTCGGCGCCGATCGAGTAGGGCGCCACGCCGTAGTCGGAGATCGTCTGCGCGAGTGGTCTGCAGCTCGTCCCAGGTCGCGGGCGGTTCCACGCCGGCGCCTTCGAAGACGGCCGTCGTTGTACCAGACCGTCGACTTCTGGGCGGTCTTGAACCAGACGCCGTACAAGGTGCCGTCGACCGAGCCGACCTCGCGCGCGGTCTCGCCGAAGTTCGCGTCGACCTCGTCGCCGGCCACGTCCTCGATCTCGACCAGGTCGCCCTGCTTCGCGAAGGTCTGCACGACGCCGGGCTGCGGCAGGATCGCGACGTCGGGCGGGTCGCCACCCTCGATGCGCGGCCCGACGTAGGCGGCGATGTCGTCGCCCGCCGAACGGAAGCGCACGGTCGCGCCGGTCTGTTCGGCGAACGCCGTCGAGCACCATCTCGAACCGGTCCTGCTCGGCGCCGGTCCAGGTGGCGGCGACCTCGACGGTCTCGCCGCTCAGGTCGACGGCGCTCGAGGGCGTCGGACTCGTGTCCCGTCGCCTTCGTCGAGGTCTTCGCCGCCGCTGCACGCCGACGCCGAGCAGCACGGCGCCAGTGAGCGCGATCAGCCCTCGCGACGTAGGTGTCTGCGCATCTCCATGTCGTTCCTCCTTCCGGGCGCGGGTCACCCGGTCTCGTCGTAGATGCCGCGACCCCGTCTCGGGGTCGAAGAAGTGCATGCGGCTGGTGTCCACCGACGAGCTGCATGTCCTGCGCGCTCCGCGCCTCGGTGCGCGGGCTGAGCCGCGCGACGAACGTGCGACCGTCCCTCGTGACGCTCGGCCTCGAGCTCCGCCGACGCCGGCGTCGCGGGCGAGCTCGCGGGTGTCCTCGGTCAGCACCGGCGGCGCGTCGACCGTGAAGTGGACCAGCACCTCCGAGCCGAGGGCTTCGCGCAGGTCGACCCGCGTGCGCAGCACGCGGTCGGGCCCGGCGTCGTCGTGGATCGCCGGCGTCCTCGATGTCCTCGGGGCGGATGCCCACGATGACCTGCCGCCCTTCGAACGAGCGAGGGCCGGCGCGATCGCGACGACCGTCTCCGGGGTCCAGCGCGAGCGTGATGCCGGCGAACGACACGCGCCAGCGCGTCGCCCTCGCGGTGCAGGTCGGCCTCGACCATGTTCATCGCCGGTGAACCGATGAAACCGGCGACGAACAGGTTGACCGGGTCGTCGTACAGGACCTGCGGGATCGTCGACCTGTTGCAGCCGCCCCTGCTTGATCACCGCGACGCGGTCGCCCATCGTCATCGCCTCGGTCTGGTCGTGCGTGACGTAGATCGTCGTGACGCCGAGGTCGTCCTGCAGCCGGGCGATCTCGGCGCGCATCTGCACGCGCAGCTTCGCGTCGAGGTTGGAGAGCGGCTCGTCCATCAGGAATGCGCGGCGGCTCGCGCACGATCGCCCGCCCCATGGCCACGCGCTGGCGCTGGCCGCCCGACAGGTTCTTGGGCTTGCGGTCCAGATAGCTCCTCGAGGCCGAGGACCTTCGCCGGCCTCGCGCACGCGCCGGTCGATCTCGCCCTTGTCGACCTTGCGCAGCCGCAGGCCGAAGGCCATGTTGTCGTAGACCTTCAGGTGCGGGTACAGCGCGTAGTTCTGGAACACCATCGCGACGTCGCGGTCCTTGGACGGCACGTCGTTGACCACGCGGTCACCGATCGCGATCGTGCCGCTGCGTGATGTCCTCGAGGCCGGCGACCATGCGCAGCGCGGTGGTCTTGCCGCATCCCGAGGGGCCGACGAACACCATGAACTCGCCGTCGTCGATGCGAAGGTCCAGGTCCGACACCGCCTGCGGTGCCGTCGGGGTAGACCTTCGCGACGTCGTCCAGCACGACCTCGGCCACGTGGAACCCCCTCCGACCGGATGGCCCGGTTCGTTGCCGAAGGGTTTCCCCGGCTCGTGCGGCCGCAAACCACCGCCGGAGGCGGTCAGGCGTGTCGAAGCTTGGCGGGCAACCGTTGTGGCCGTTCCGACGCGGCCGCATTCCAGGCGAGGGGCCCGGCCGAGTCGAGCAGCCCGGGGACCGTGCGGATCGTGAAGTCCGATGGTGCGATCGACCGCAGCGTGGCGGGGTCGACCGGGAACGAGACGGTGGCGTTCGCGTTGGCCCTCGGTGAGTACGGCGCCACGACCGTGGCGCCGGTGCCGTTGCGCGACGGGTCGAGCATCACGCGGCCGGCCCGCTTCGCCTTGCGGAACTCATCGGTGATCAGTTCCGGACGACGCTCGGCCACCAGCGCGGTCAGTGCGCTCGCCGCCTGACGGAATTCCTCGGGAGGGATCCGCCGTTCCACCGGCACGACCACGTGCAGGCCCTTGCCGCCGGTCGTCTTCACGAGGGGCGCGACGTCGAGGTCGTGCAGCGTCTCGACGACGAGCAGCGCCACCTCGACCGCGGCGTCGAAGGCATCGTCCGGTGGATCGATGTCGACCACCAGGAGGTCGGGACGATCGAGTCGGTCCCGGCGGACCGGCGCGAGATGGAACTCGAGCGCCGCCTGGTTGCCCAGCCACCGCAGCGTGTCACGGTCGTTGCACACCACGTAGTGCACGTCCCGCTTGGCGCTGGGGGCGGGGATCGTGACGGTACGGATCCAATCCGGGGCGTACGACGGCGTGTCCTTCTGGAAGTAACGCTGCCCCTCGACGCCGTCGGGCGCCCGCACCAGGGTGAGCGGGCGCTCGCGCACCCACGGCAGCATGAGATCGCCCACCGCGTCGAGATAGTCCGCGTACTCCTGCTTCGAGATGCCCGGCTCGGGCCACAGGATCTTGTCCGGACGGCTGATCTCGACGCGGCTCATCGTTCCCTCAACCTTCGCACCCATGCCGTGACGTCCTCGACCGGTCGGTAGTTCAGGATGCGCTCGCGCGGGATGCCCGCCAGGGCGGCGGTCGCCATGGCGAACGGCAGGTTGGCCAGTTCGCCCGCGCTGTGCGCATCGGTACCAATCGTGAACCACTGCACGCCCGCCTCGCGGGCGATCGTCGCCATCTCGACGTTGAGGTCCTGGCGGTACGGCGTGCCGTCCAGTTCGACGGCCTTGCCCAACGTGGCGGCTTCGGCGAACACCTGCGGCCAGTCGGCCTCGAGGCCCACCCGGCGCCCGTACATGCGCGCCTTCGGGTGCGCGAGCACGTGGACGGCGGGGTTGCGGAGCGCTGCGACGTAGCGCTCGGTGGAGTCCTCGGTGACGCGGAGCTTGGAATGGAACGCTCCCAGCACCAGGTCGAGGTGTGCGAGCGCGTCGTCGTCCATGTCGCACGAGCCGTCGATGAACACGTCCATCTCGATCGAGCGCAACACGCGGAACGTGACGCTGTCGTCGGCGTATCGCGCGTTGATGGCCTCGATCCTTCGTCCTTGGTCGGCCAGGCGCTCCGGGTCCTGACCGTTCGCGATCTTCAGGCTCTGGGAATGGTCGGTCGCGGCCATGAAGGTCCGACCTTCCATCCGCGCGGCCTCCGCCATCTCCTCGAGAGGCAACGACCCGTCGCTGTCGGTGCTGTGGACCTGGAGGTCACCGTGCGGCGTGGCCTCCCACGCCGGGTCGGCGTCCAGCACGGTGCGGACCTCCGCGTAGGTGAGGTAGCCCGCACGGCTCGGCTCCGGCTCCGGGACCGGCGGCGGATCGTCCAACCAGCCATGGAGCTGGGCGGCCACCCACGGCCCGACGGACGGGAGCTCGGTGAGCGAACGGTCGTCCCGGGCGAGTTCCGCGGCTTCGCGGGGCCAGAACTGCGCGGCTCTCGAGGCACGTTCCAAGGCGAGCCGTCGATGGGCATCGTGGTCGCCGGCCTCGACCCGAAGCAGCTCGCCGAGCTGGGCGTTGGTGAGTGCGGTCGTCATCCGTCGGAGCCCTACCCGCTTCGGGACCCTCGCACCCTCCGAGGTGGGGTCAGCTGCCGCAGGCGCATCCACCGCCGCAGCACCCTCCGGCGCTGGGAGGCGGAGCGGAGAACCCGGGCTGACTCGCGGCGCCCCCGGCTGCGCCGGCCGCGAAGATCGAGAAGCGGCGGCGAACGCGGTCGCTCCCGCACTCGGGACAGGCGAGCTGGGTCTCGACCGAGGCCGTCATCGAACGGCGTTCCTCGAACGGGTGCTCACAGGCAAGGCAGAGGTACTCGTAGGTCGCCATGGCCTCCAAGGATAGCCACAACATCGGCCGTTCGGCCGCTTCTCCGGGCCCCGGACCGGGCGTAGCTTGGGGCCATGCGTCGATGGGTCGTCGGGTTGGTCTCGATCATGGTGGTGGCGGGCGTGCTTGCCGCGCCCAGCGTGACCGCCGGAGGGCGGCGCACGACCTACGCGATGACCGACTGCCAGCACCTGCGCACGGCCCCACGATCGATCCTGTTCGCGTGCGGTGACGGCAATTTCTACGTCGATCACCTCACGTGGTTCCGCTGGCACCCGTGGAAGGCCGTGGGCGGCGGGCTGTTCCATCTGAACGACTGCCGCCCGAGCTGCGCCGAAGGGACGTTCCACACCGAGTGGGGGCACCTCTGGCTCCGGAACCGCGCGCGGTGCGATCCACCGGGTGCGTTCGTGTTCCAGCACGGGCGGGTCGTCTACGAAGGGCGTCTGCTGGGGCGGCACCGGACCTCGTTCGGCCATCTCGGGTGCCCGTTCCGCTGAGCTCCTTCGCTTACGGGACGACCAGCTCGTAGACCTTCACCTGGCGGGTGATCCCCTTGAGCCTGACCTCGCCGACCAACCGCCCCTCGACGATGCCCTCGACCGCCGTCATCGTCTCCTCGGTGACGAGGATCCGACGAGCCTCCGCGCGGTCGGCCAGTCGCGACGCCACGTTCACCTGGTCGCCCAGAACGGTGTAGTCGCTCCGCGCCGGTGAGCCCAGGTCGCCCACGGTGACCCACCCCGTCGAGATGCCGATCCCGATCTCGAACACCTCGCCGTACTGCTGCTGCCAGTGATCGGACAGCGTCTTCATACGCTCGAGCATCTCGATCCCCATCCGGACCGCCCGCGCCGCGTGGTCCTCCTGGGGGATCGGGTCGCCGAAGAACACCATCACCGCGTCGCCCACGTACTTGTCGAGCGTGCCCCCATGCTTGAACACGATCTCGGTCATGGCCGCGAAGTAGTCGTTCATCTCGTGCACCAGCTGCCCCGGGTCCATGCGTTCGGCCGCGGCGGTGAACCCGCGCACGTCGGAGAAGAAGGTGGTGAGGTACTTACGGCTCGGCTCCAGCGCCACGTCCTGTTCTCCGCTCACGATCGAATCGGCGAGCTGCGGCGAGAGGTAGCGACGCAGCCGTGAGGTGCGTTCGAGCTCGGCGACCTTCGTCTCGACCGTTTCCTGCAGGTTGGCGTTGAGGTCGTGCAGCCGTTGGTAGAGGGCGGACAGCTGACCGGTCGTGCGGTTGAGGTTCCTGGTGAGGTTGCCGAACTCGTCACGGTTGGGGACCTCGACGTGGGTGTTGAAGTCGCCGCCCGCGATCTGCTCCAGGGCCACGTCGACGCTGCGCACCGGCCGGATCAGCGACCAAGACAGGATCGCGCCGAGCGTCAGGGCGATCAGCAGGCTGACCCCCGAGAAAGCCCCGACCGCGATCGTGAGGAACCGGCGGTTCTCGGCGAAGCCGTCCGTCTCCTGGGTCACGAGGGTTTGCGAGTCGGCGATCAACTCGTTGAGCTGCGCCTCGAGCACGTGGGAGACCTCGTGCTCCTGTTCGATGTGGAGCTGCAACGCCTGATCGACCTTGCCCACCTCGAACAGGTCCGTCACGGCCTGGCTGGATTCGGCGTAGACCTCATTCGTGGATTCGACGTGATCGAGCAGCGCCAGCTCGCTCGGCACCGCGTACGTGCGCATCTCGGCCATGTTCTTCGCGAACTCGTCCTTGGCCGCGTAGATCTTCGGCGTCCAGGTGGGGTCGTCGAGCTTCAGCAGCGCCATGGCCCGGTAGTGGCTCTGCGCCGTGACCCCGTAGATCATGTCGCGCGCCTGGCTCGCCTGGTGGTTGAGACGGGTCAGCGTCTCCACCTGATCGTTGACGCGGTTCAACACGCTGATGCTCACGACGCCCATCGAGAGCAGCAGCAGTGCGATCAGCATGAAGCCGGCCAGCAGCTTGGTGTGAACGGTGGCCTTGATGCGAGCGACCCAATCCACGAACGGCCGGAGGGGCCGTGGCAGCGGGCCGAGTTCCTTGTGCGGCAGTGTCTCCTCGGGATGTGACACGCCCGTCGACATGGTGGATCCCCCTCGATGTCCGATGGTGTGTCGGACCAGGATGGACCATTCGCGCCGCCTCGGGAAGGTCCTAGCCGGGGCCGAACCAGTGCTCGCGCCGGGTGCCGGCGAACGAGGCCTTCTCGGCCGCCACCGAGGCCGAGGGCGGCACGAACGTGCCGATCGGGGAGCCGGGGGTCGAGAAGAAGTCCACGTCGACGCGCGCGACCTGCTCGTCGCCGAACTCGATCCAGCAGGCTCCGGTGCCGTCGTAGCCGGGCGGTGCGGCATCGCCGCGCACGTGCGCGATCAGCTGGTTCGCCACCACACGCGCGGCGCCTTCCGCGAAGGTCCCCGCCTTCGCCGTGCCGACGCTGGTGACGTCGCCAACCGCGTACACGTCCGGGAACGCCGTCAACAAGGTGTGCGGATCCACCGGGATCCAGCCGTCCTGCGTCATGCCGGCCTCCACGACGACCTCCGGGGCACGATGCACGGGCACGCCGAGGAACAGGTCGAACGGGAGCCGCGCGTCGTCGTCCAGGACGGCCTCGTGCGACGCCGGATCGAGCGATGCGACCATGTGGCCGGGGAGGAACTCGATGTCGCGCTCGGCAAACCTGGCCAGGATCGCCTCGGATGCCGCGGGGGACGGCGGGATCGGGACGCCGAAGGGCATGGCCACGCGGATCGTCACGTCGTCGCGCACGCCGCGGCGCCGCAGCAGATCGTCCAGCAACAGCGCCGCCTCGCTGGGCGCCGGCGGGCACTTGAACGGTGTGCCGCACACACCGACGATCGCCCTGCCTGCGGAAAAGTTCGCCACGACATCGCGCGCCGTTTCCGCGCCGCCCACCGAGTAGAACTCGTTGCCCACCTCGGCCAGGCCGGGGGTGGCGGCGACGTCGTAGTCGGCGCCCAGCGCCACGACGATGACGTCGGCCTCGTACGCGTCGAGGTCGGTCACCACATGCTTTGCCTCGGGATGGATCGCGACGATCGTCTCCTGTCGGAAGCGAACCTGCGGCGCTGTGAGGTCGCCGTAGGCGATCCGGACCTCGTCGGGCGCGCGCTTGCCCATCATGACGTCGAGCTTCGAGAAGCCGAACACGAACGAATCCGCCTGGTCGATCAGGGTGATCTCGACCTGGTCGCCGAGGACGCCGGCCAGCCTGCTGGAGAGTTCGAGGCCGCCGAAACCGGCGCCGAGGACGAGGACCGAGGTCGTCATGGGGGACAGGATAGGACGTCAGGTGCGGATGCCGAGCGAGAACCGCAACGCGCGGTCGAGCACGGGGAGCTCGTCGGGCTTGAGCCGTCCGAGCGGTCGCCGGCTCAGGGCGTCCTTGGGGATCGTCTGCAGCGAGTCGCAGTTGGCGACCGAGCGCTGCTTCAGCCCGTGGCCTCGACCGAGTGGCACCTCGGACGGGATGTCGCGGATCGTCCGGGTCACGGGAGCGACGGTGACCGCGGTGCGGACGGTGATCGCGGCGGTGCGGGTCACGAGCAGCACGGGTCTCGAGCCGAGCGGTGGTGGGAGATCGGCCAGGTGGATGTCGCCGCGCCGCACCGACCTCAGGGCTCCGGCCATGCGGAGGCGCTGAGCGCGCGGAGGCCCTCGAGCTCGGCCGGGTCTTCGGGCATGCGCCGATACGCGTCGGCGTAGCGCAGGTCGGCGACCGCCTCGCCGGCGGCCTCCAGGTAGAGATCGATCGCGCGGCGGATCAGCTCGCTCCGGCTGTCGGCGGCGGTGCGGGCGAGGCGGTCCAGGGCGGCGACCTGTCCGTCATCGAGCTGCACCAGGACCTGCTTGCGCGCCATGCGCGTGCATCATGCCATATGAACTACCATATGTCCCGCGAGACGAACCGTGATCGACGTCACGCTGGGCGAGACCGATTGCACCGATCGGGCATAGGCTCGAACCCGATCGAAGGAGGCGACCATGCCGGAAGACAGGCGGTGGCGATCGCACAGGAGGTCTGGCGCAAGCTCGGCGACGGCGATTGGGACGGTGCCCGGGCCTTGCTGGCCGACGACTACGTGCAGGAATGGCCGCAATCGCGGGAACGCATCGAAGGACCCGACGACGCGCTCGCGATCAACCGGAACTTCCCCGGCGGCATGCCGACGATGACGTTCCGTCGGGCGACCGGCAGCGGTGAGCTGGTCGTGCTCGAGGTCGACCTGCAGTACCCGGACGGCAGCCGCTACCAGGGCGTGAGCGTGGTCCAGGTGCGCGACGGCAAAGCTGGTCAAGGAGGTTGACTACTTCGCGCAGCCGTTCGATCCGCCCCAATGGCGAGCGCAGTGGGTGAAGCGGATGCCCGCGTGAGCACGACCGAAGCACCCGCTCCGATCTCGCTGAGCGCCACCGCGCGCCGCGGCACGCTGGTCGCCGTCGTCCTGGGCTCGGCCGTCGTGTTCCTGGACACGTCGGTGGTGAACCTGGCGCTGCCCCAGATCGGGCGCGAGATGGGCTCGAGCCTGCTGGGCACGCTCGAGGCGCAGTCCTACGTCGCGTACGGCTACTTCGTCACGCTGAGCTCGCTACTGATCCTGGCCGGTGGTCTCACCGACTACTACGGGCGGCGCAAGGTGTTCTCGCTGGGGCTGCTGGGGTTCGGCGCGACCTCGTTGCTGTGCGGGATCGCCCCGAACATGGAGTTCCTGATCCTGGCGCGCGTGTTGCAGGGCGCGGCGGGTGCGTTCGTGGTGCCGGGATCGCTGTCGATCATCACGGCGAGCTTCCACGGGGAAGAACGGGGCCGCGCGTTCGGCATCTGGGCGGGCGCGTCGGCGGCGACCTCCATCCTCGGGCCGTTCGTCGGCGGGGTGCTGGTCAACTCGATCTCGTGGCGGGCGGCGTTCCTGATCAACCTGCCGCTCCTGGTGATCGCCTACCTCGCCACGGTGAAGTACGTGCCCGGAGTCGAAGGACCCGGATGCGACCGGGCATTTCGACTGGCTCGGGTCGATCGTGATCGTGCTGGCCGTGGGCGGGCTGGCCTTCGGGACGATCCGCGGGCAGCAGCGTGGCTGGGGCGACCCCGTGGCGCTCACCAGCCTGTTGATCGGTGCGGTGGCGGCGATCGCGTTCCCGTTCATGATGGTGAAGCGGAAGAACCCGCTGGTGTCGCCGCGGCTGTTCCGTTCGCGCAACTTCACGGTGACGAACCTGTCGACGCTGGTGATCTACGGGGCGCTCTACGTCTCGTTCACCTTCCAGGGGCTGTTCCTGATCGGGGTGCTGGGCTACAACGAACAGGCGGCGGGCATCGCGGGCATCCCGTCGTCGCTGCTGCTGGTGCTGTTCTCCACGCGGTTCGGTCGTCTGGCGGCTCGACACGGACCGCGGCTGTTCATGACCGCCGGCCCCGCGATCATGGCGCTGGGGCTGTTGTGGTTCGTGCGGATCCCGTCGACGAGCGAGGGCTGGGTGTTCGGCCAGGCGGGCGGCTCGATCCTGCCGCCGGGGGACTACTTCATCGACATCCTGCCGGCGCTGCTGGTGTTCGGCGCGGGGCTCACGATCATGGTGGCGCCGCTGACCACGGCGCTGATGACGTCGGTGCCCGAGAGCAAGGCCGGCGTGGCCTCGGCGATCAACAACGCGATCTCGCGGGTGGGCTCGCCGCTGGTGACCGCGGTGATCTTCGTGGCGGTGGCGGCGAGCTTCTACAGCTCGATCGGCAAGCAGGTGCCCGAGGCGAACACGGACTCGGCGCAGTTCCGGGAACAGGTGGCGCCGCTGAACGAGCCGTCGGCGGTGGTGTCGCCCGCGATCGCCGAGGCCTCTCGCGAGGCGTCCACCGACGCGTTCCACCTCGCCGTGATGGTGTCGGCGGCGTTGCTCCTGATCGGCGCCGCGGTCAACGGGTTCGGGATCCGGAACCCGTCACCGAGCGCGGGCGGACCGGGCGCCGAGGTGGCGCCTTCGGACAACGCCGGGGCCGGAGGTCCTGTTCGACATCGGAAGGACGGTGGTCCGGAGCCGCCGGAGCGAGAACCCGAACGGACGGGTCCGGCCCGGGAAGCCTGATCGCTCTGGGCTCAAGTTCCTGGCGCCCGGTTCGTTGACCTCAGCGTTCGCCGCAGCGCAGACAGAACCGAGCTCGCTCCGGGTCGGCCGAAGCCGCTAGGTCTCCTAGGTGGACTGCAAGTACGCGCCGTCGGTGAAGAGCGTGTCCGAGTCGAGGATCCCGGGGATCTGCGTCAGGTCGTAGAGGACCGAGTCCCTGACGGTATCGAAGTCGTCAGCGCCGAGCTGCACCAAGACGTCCCACTCCCCGGTGACCACCGAGATGCCCTTGAGCGTGGTTCTCACCGGGCTGTTCGGGGCTTCGAGGGCGTCGATCAGGCCATCGATGCCGCCGCGTGGCACGCGGAGCTTGGAGATCGCGATGATCTCAGGCGTATCCCGCTTGACGCCTTGGCGGCCGGTCTTGATCTCGATGCAATGGCTGCAGCGGATGCCTTGTCCCCACAAGTCGCGGAAGATCAGGTCCTGCAAGCCGCGGAGGTCTCCTTCCTCGACGCGGACGTGAACGAAGCCCAGCGAACTCCCCACCACCTCGGCTGCGAAGATCACGCGGTCGGGTCCCAACCCACGCGCCGCTGAGATCGCCTGCCGGAAGTCCGTCTGAGGCTCCACCTCGTCGACGAACACGAACGCGTGCAACCCTTCGTTCTTGATCTCCGTATCCGTCAGGTCGGACATGCTTGCTCCTCCTCTGCCCGGGCACGATTGAACCCTGACTTGCGCCGCGTGAGAACGCAAGCCGGAAGCTGGTCAACGCGAGCGTGTGATCGACGCTGCTATGAGTCGGGCCGGTTCACTTGTCCGATCCTTAGCCGAGGCCTGAGGGACCCGTCCTCCCAGGAATCGGAATTCGCTGTGGGACGAGCACCAGCCACGGCGGTCGGGCTGATCGCGGAGGCATCCGGAGAAGCGGAAGGCATGACCTGCTCCTCCAGCGATCTGGACCCTGACGGTGACCGTGCTGTTCGCCCTCAGGGGGAACTTGACCTCGTCGATCTGCCGCCACCCATGACGTGTCCGTGCGCCGAGGCTGAGTCGAGCGGGTTCGCCACCGTAGTTGGGCGTGACCCGGAAGGTGTAGTAGGCAACACAGCATCGGTAGACGGCTGCGCCGTCCTGCTTGTGCAGGTACCTGATCATGGACCCTGTCGTGAGCACACGAACTTGGACCTCGACCCGCCCACTCTTGGCAGCGGCCCACGTTCCGTCGCTCTTGAAGCGAGCCACGTAGTGCGTGTTGGCTTTCGGGGTGACTTCGAGTCGCGCGATCCCGTCGTCATCGGGGGCGACGGAGCCGACCAACCGCTCTTGGCCATCTTTGACGGAATAGAATTGGACCGTGCGATCGTCGGCGCCGCCTTCAAGCGTCGCCGTCAGGATGCCGTAGCTCCCGAACGGTATGGGGCCTTCCCGCGTGTGAAGCTTCAACGAGGTGGCGTGCTTGGAGACCTGGATCTCGAGCGGGGTGCTTGTGGCGCTCTTCCAGGTACCGTCGCCTGCGTAGGTCGCCTCGTAGGTCGTCGTGGTGGTCGGAGACACCTGGATCGAAGCCTGACCCGCCCCGTCCACGTTCACCGTATCGATCGGTGTGCTGACAGCGTTCACGACCGACGAGAACGTGACCGCACTGCCGGGTTCGCCTCCGGTCAGGGTGGCATCCAAGGAGGCCGTTCCGCCAACCAGGATCTGCGGGTCGGAGGTCTCGAGCTCGATCGAGGTGGAGCGTTTGACGACCTCGAGCGCCTGCCAGGGACTCTGCGATCCATCGCGGAACTCATCGCCCGCCCAGATGGCGCGGTACTCGACCGTGCCGAGGATGCCGGGGTCGTCCGTGGTTCCGACCTGCCAGCTGGCATCTCCGTAGGGCCCGAGCGTTCCTGTCTCGAGCAGTTCGGCGGAGCCGCCAGGCACCTTCCTCCAGATCTCGAGATCACGTGTGCCGAGGCACCCGTCCACCGAGGCATCGAAGAGTGCTCGGACTCGACGACATCATCTTCGATCTGGGCCGATTCCCAGTGGGTCGATGGCGAGGCTAGTTGCTAGGTGTGAGCCGGGCGCGATCTGTTCGGCGAGTCGTACCCACTGGGTGTCCTGAGCACCCGCCGCGTCAGGGCGACCATCATCGTTCAGGTCACCGATCGCCAGGGACGACTCGATCGAAGCACTCACCCCGACCTCGGGTGCGAGGGACGGGAAGGGACAACGCGCCTGGAGTGTTCCGCCTCGAGTCTGCAGTAACACGTCCAGTGCCCCGACCGAGTCGACGATGACGTCCGTTCGGGTGTCGCCATTCATGTCCGCCGTCTCGAGCGCCGTGGCTTCGTACATATCGACCTGTACCTGAACGGGGGCCGCGAGGTCTCCGTTCGCTTGGCCGGCGAGCAACATCAAGGTGGACGCCTCGCAGCGCGAGCAGATCGTTGTGACCATCGCCGTTGACGTCGCCCACCGCGGTTGACCGAACGACGTTCGACCGGTTCGCTGGTTGAGGTGAAGCCCTGGTCGGCGGCGTTGTGGACAAGGATCTGGAGTTCGGTTGCCCACGGGTCCTCGACCAGGACGTCGGGTCGATTATCCCCGTTGATGTCGCCGACGCTGAATCGTCCGATCGGCGTCGAGGCGATCTGCACAGCGCAGCCGAAGACGCCAGGCGCGGTCTGGAGGCGCCGCATGATGCGATGACCACCCTGATCATCGCCGTACACCAGGTCGTCGATGCCATCGCCGTTCAGGTCGACCGACGACGACCTCTTCGACCGTCCCCTGAGCGCCGAGTGAGACGGGTCCTCCAACGTCGTCCCGGCCCGTGGAAGATCTCCAGTCCTTCGTTGCGGCCCACGACGATATCGGGCACCCCGTCGTCGTCGAGGTCGCCGACTTGAGGTATCGATCCAGTCCTGCCGTGCAGCGCCGGGGGCGGCATCCAGGGGGTGATGGTCGGGGTCGCAGCCAGGAGCCATTCGGAAGCTGTGGGTAGACCTGCAGGACATCGGCCGTGTCCTGTCGCTCGCCGACGATCAGGTCATCCCGACCATCTCGCCGTGACATCGCCGATCACGGTGCCCTAGAGGTCCCGCCCGCGACGATGGTGGAGCGCCGCCCGCGATCGGTGCGTGGCGGCATGCGCCGGGGTGCTCAGCGCGAACAACGCACCCGCGGCGATGAGGGCTACCCAGCCTGGGACCTGCTGGGGCGTTCGTTCCTGGCTCGCTCGCGTCATCCTGTTCCTCCCCTGGGCAACACACCGCTGGCGATTTCAACACGTCGGGGCTGTCTGGCGCCCTTCCTCGAGGGTTGAAGCCCTTCCACGCGGCCGTGAGGGTAGCACTTTGAAGAAACCGCGTCGAGAGGCCTTCGTCGCCTCCCTAGGGGGCACCAGCAGCGTCGAGGTGCGTGACGACGGGGTAAATCCGGTGCTGGCCGTCGAGGCCCTTGAGTTCGACGAGACGAGGTTCCGCGAACTCGAACTCACCGGTTCCGGCTAGGAGGTCGTGAACCAGGGATGACACGACGATCTCCCCGCCCGCCGCCGATGAGGCGATGCGTGCGGCGTAGTTGACCGCATGGCCGAAGAAGTCGTCCGCCTCGCGCACGGCCTCGCCGATGTGGACGCCCATCCGGAGGCGGATCGGCGATCCCGGGTCGCGGAAGCGTTCGGCGATGCTGCGTTCGAGTGCGACCGCACACTTGACGGCGGTGCGCGAGGACGGGAACGCCAGCATGAACCGTCCCCTTGGTTCTTCACGACCGTGCCGTTGAACTCCATCGTGATGAGCCGGACGACCTCGTTGTGTGCGCTCAGGACCTCGTACCAGCGTTGGTCTCCGAGGAACGCGTTGAGGCGCGTGGAGTCCTCGATATCGGTGAAGGCGATCGTGACCGTTCCGTCGGGAGCGGATGTCGCCGTGAGGTCCGGAGGGCTGCCGATGACCTGTTCGGCGATCTCATCGACCGAGGTCATCAGCACGAAGCCGTGCTCCTCGTTCGACGACGGCACCGAACTGTGGCTCTGGACGATCTTCCATTCGTCGTGTTCGAGGTGAAGGACCATGGTGATCCGCAACTCGGTGGGACCGTGATTGCTATCGAACTCCAGTCGCGCGGCGGCCCACCCCACCGTCCCCTCGACGACGGCTCGGACGTCCGTGACGGGCCTCCACGGGAATCCGTCCATCTGGTGCATCTGATGCACCATGACGAGCGCTGCTTCCTCGCCGTCGTGCCACACCTCGGCAGGGTCGGAGCCGAAGCGCTCGAAGCCGCGCTGGCGTGATATCCGATTGCTCAGCGCGTGCTCGTCACCCTCACGCATGGAGTCGATGAAGCGGAGCACGACGGCCCGGACCTCCTCTGATGGCTCCATGTCAGCGATCACCAGCTCTCGACGGCGAGCGAGCCATTGTCTTCAGGTCCGGCTGATGACACAAGTGCTAGCCCGCGATCGCGGTGGCGAGCACGAACGGGTGCACCGGGCCGCTGCCGGCCAGCAGCAGGGCGCGCGCCACCACCGTGAGCGTCCACTTCGAGTCGGCGAGGTCGTCGACCAGCAGCACCGGGCCGTCGGGCACGTCGCCGGTCACCTCGAACGCGTCCCAGACGTTGCGCACCTGCTGGGCGCTGTTCTGCATCGCGGCCTGCGGCTGGTTCTCGGCGACCTTGCGCACCACCTCGTGGAACGGCAGGTCCAGCGCCTCCGCGAGCCGCTTCGCGAACGCCGGCACCAGGTCGGGGCGCGTCATCGACGGCACGCACGTCACCCACGCGGGCGCCGGGTCCGGCCCCCACCGCTCGCGGATCAGCGCGGCGCTCGCCGTCACCAGCTCGTCGGCGAAGTACTCGTCCTCGAACCGTCCGGCCGCCACCAGCCGTCCCCAGCCGCCGTCGCCCATCACCGACAGCGCCCGGCCCACCAGCGGCCGCTCCTCCTCGGCGATCCGGCCCTTCGGCAACCCGAACGCCGCCAGCCCCGACGGCCACTGCTTCCGCGGTTCCACGAACAGGTCGAACCCGCGCAGGTGCTCCCGCGCGGCCACCCGCAGCGCCTGCGGCGGATCCACGACCAGCGGCGTCCCCGTGCACCACATGCACCGCCCGCACGGTTCCGCGCCCGGGTCGTCGAGCTCGTGGCGCAGGAACTCCATCAGGCAGCCGTCGTGGTGCGCGTACCGGCGCATCGCCTCCTGCTCGTGCCGGCGCAGCGCGGTGATGTGCTCGATGCGCTCGGTCGGGTAGGTCCACGCGTCGGCGGTGCGCACGTACCCGCCGCGCTCGCGCGCGACGGCGCCCTCCACCTCGAGCACCTTCAGCATCGACTCGAGCCGGCCGCGGCGGACGTTCACCGCCGCCATCAGCTCGTTCAGCGACATCGGCCCGTCGGCGCCGGCCACCAGCGACACGATCGCCTCGGCCTGTTCCTGCGGCGGGAACGCCGTCTCGATGAAGTAGTCCTGGATCTCGCGGTCCTCGACGCCGCACAGCAGCACCGCCGGCGCGTGGTCGAGCGCGCGGCCGGCGCGTCCCACCTGTTGGTAGTAGGCGATGGGGGAGCCGGGCGACTGGTAGTGGATCACGAAGCCCAGGTCGGGCTTGTCGAACCCCATGCCCAGCGCGCTGGTCGCCACCAGCACCTTCAGCTCGTTCGCGAGCAGCGCCTGCTCCAGGCGGATGCGGTCGTCGTTGTCGGTGGCGCCGCTGTAGGCCTCGGCCTCGATGCCCTGGCGGCGCAGGAACGCGGCCACCCGCTCGCCGTCGGCGATCGTGAGCACGTAGACGATGCCCGAGCCGTCCAGCCCGGGGATCGTCTCGGCGAGCCAGGCCATGCGCTCGGCCTGGCTGGGCACGTCGGCCACGGCCAGCGCCAGGCTCTCGCGGTCGAGCGTGCCGCGGTAGGTGCGCAGCGACGAGCCGAGCTGGTCGGTGATGTCGGCGATCACGCGGTCGTTCGCGGTGGCGGTGGTGCAGAGCACGGGCACGTCGGCGGGCAGCGCCTCGAGCACGCGCACGATGCGCCGGTAGTCCGGACGGAAGTCGTGGCCCCAGTCGCTGATGCAGTGCGCCTCGTCGACCACCAGCAGGCCGACCGTGCGCGCGATGACGCTGAGCATCTCGTCGCGGAAGCGCTCGTTCGCGAACCGCTCGGGCGAGACCAGCAGCAGGTCGATCTCGTCGTCGGCCAGGCGCTGCACGATCGGCTCGAACTCGTCGGGGTTCGTCGAGTTGATCGTCTCGGCGCGCACGCCGATGCGCGTGGCCATCTCGATCTGGTTGCGCATCAGCGCCAGCAGGGGAGACACGAGCAGCGTGGGACCGGCGCCCTGCTCGCGCAGCAGCTTCGTGGCGATGAAGTAGACGGCGGACTTGCCCCACCCGGTGCGCTGGACGAGGAGGACGCGGCCGCGGTCGCGGGCGACGGCCTCGATCGCCTCGAGCTGCCCGGGCCGGAAGGACGCGTCCGGGCCGAGCATCCCTCGCAGGCTGGAGAGCGCCGTCTGCGTCATGCCAGCACGGTACTGAGTCCGTCGGACATGAGCTTTTGCCCCGGGTGGGTGTTCAGAAAGAGGATGTGAAGCGGACTCGAAGCGCTCGGCTTGGAGCGTGGAAGAATCGCGGCATGCATCTCTACAGCGGTTCGACGCAGGACTTCGTCGCGGATGCAGTGCGCTCGCGGATCGCGCAGAAGCTCGACGGTGCGTTCTTCGAGTATTTTCGGCACCACCCGTCACCCAGCGAGGTGCGATCCTGGCAGAACTCGCTGCGGGCAATGGCGGATGCCGTCACTCTTGCTGATCTCGACGATCACCGGAATCTGATCGTCGAGTTGCAGCTGCCCCTGTCTTCTCGCAGGCTTGATTGCTTACTGACGGGCCATGACGAAGGTGATCGACCGCAGGCTGTGATTGTTGAGCTGAAGCAGTGGGACACGGTCGGATCGTCTTCAATCAGGAGTGCGTCACGGTGTTCCTTGGCAACCGGGAGCGAGACGCATTGCACCCATCCCGGCAGGTCGGCAACTACGAGCGGTATATGAAGGACGTGCATACGACTTTCAGCGAGGGACGACTTGGACTCGCGGCCTGCGGCTATATGCACAACATGCGCGACACCGATTCACTCCTGTTCGATTCCATCTTCCGACCTCTCCTCGCCCAGTACCCCTTGTTCACGGGGGGCGAGGTAGATGAGTTCGCGAACTTCCTCACGGGACGACTTGTGGGCGGTGACGGAGTCTCATTGTTGGAGGAGGTGCTGAAGGGGAGGTATCGCCCACACAAGCGACTCCTATCGCATGTCTCGAAGATGATCGCGAATGAACCGACCTACGTTCTGCTGGACGAGCAGCAGGTGGTGATGAATCACATCCTTGGTCGGGTTAGAGTTCGGCATGCGTCCATCGACCAGAGCGTGTTCCTGATCCGCGGTGGGCCGGGCACCGGCAAGTCCGTCGATCGCGGTCAACCTAGTGGGCGCACTAGCCGGCGACGGTTTCGATTCGTGGAACACGCGACTGGTTCCAAGGCCTTCACCGAGAACCTTCGAAAGACCGTTGGGTCAAGGGCGAGCGCCCTGTTCGGATACTTCAACAGCTTTGCGAAGGCAGACGAAGACTCGATCGATGTGTTCATCTGCGATGAGGCTCACCGCCCTCGGCAATCGAGCAACAGCAGGTTCACGAAGAGGAAGAACTCGCTCCGAGTTGCCGCAGGTCGAGGAACTCCTGAAGGCAGCGAAGACCACCGTGTTCTTCATCGACGACCTGCAGGTGGTCCGACCCGGCGAGGTTGGCAGTGCCCAGCTGATCCGGGAAACAACCGATCGACTGGGTGTCCCATTGTTCGAGCACGAGTTGGAAGCACAGTTCCGGTGCGGCGGCTCCGAGGCCTTCGTGGGATGGGTAGAGAACACGCTGGAGCTGACGCGTACGCCCTACACATTGTGGGACCCGACGGAGGAGTTCGATTTCGACGTCGTGGACTCGCCCGCTGAGCTCGAGGCTCTTATCCGAGCGAAGCAGGAGGAAGGTTACTCTGCGCGCCTCACGGCAGGATTCTGTTGGCGCTGGTCAGATCCGCGGTCCGACGGGTCGCTCGAACCTGATGTGCAGGTCGGGGATTGGTCGATGCCGTGGAACGCGAGACCTGACTCGGGAAAGCTAGCCCAAGGCATCCCAAAGTCGAACTTCTGGGCGACCGACGCCAAGGATCGAGCCAGGTTGGGTGCGTCTACACGGCTCAGGGGTTCGAGTTCGACTACGTCGGCGTGTTCATCGGCCGCGACCTCGTATACCGACCAAGGAAGGGATGGATCGGCCAAGCAGAGCACTCGTTCGACACCATCGTTCGGCGGGCAGCGAAGGACCCAGATCGAGTTCATCTCGCTGCTCAAGAACACTTACCGTGTCTTGCTCACCCGTGGGCTTCGAGGTTGCTACCTCTACTTCGAGGACGAACAAACGCGGGACTTCGTCTTATCGCGCGTCGAGTGGCCGGAAGAATGACGTGCCGATGGCGGTCCTAGAGTTAAGAGGTCGGCCGAGTTCGTCGAACGCTGAGCCTCGTACTCTTCAGGCGACAGCAGCCCTGCATCCTTCAGCTCGGACAGCTTCTGGAGCCGCGCAGCAGGGTCGGTCGTGTCGCTTGATGACGCGGGTGCTGGGGCCGGAACGTGCTTCCCCATGCGACCTCGAGTGATCTCCACCACGCCGGCGAGTGCGTCGACATCCTTAATCCACTTCACCTTTACGTTGTTGCCGGAGGCGTGGAAGGCAAGTTTCGGTCCACAAAGCCGTTCTAATCCAGGAAGGAAGAGTGACGGATACCAGAAAGGACGTCGTCCTCCGCCTGCGCCATCGATGGGTCAGCCATGATGGCGTTCCCGCTCACTGAGCTGTGGTTTCGAGCGGCTTGGTCGAACGCCATCCCAGCTAAACCCATGGCCAAGATCGAATCGGAATCCTCTCCGTCCAGTTGGACGGAAACACCAGCTGAACCCAACTTCGGGGATGTGACCCAGTGTCCTCCAGGATATCTCTTCCCTGGAACCTCCTCTTCCACCAGCGCGAATACCCATTCTCGGCCCGGAGAGGCTCCCGGACGCTCGTCGGCAACGCTGCTCGGAAGCGTGAAATCGAGTCAGTGCTTCCTTCAGATCCATATGGGCGAAGATGTTACGGGTGGAGGTGTCTCCAGACCGAAGCAGCACCATGTGCGTCTCGCTTACTTCGCTCTCAACGCTTCCTCCGCCAAGTGCCGGCGACTCCTGAGAGAAACCGTAGGATTGGCACGCTCAAGTCCCTTGGTCTCGGGTGTCCTCCCGAGTCCCAGAGCCATGCCCACGACCGCTTGAACAACCTTCTCAGAGGTGCCCTCTTTGGATAGGAGTTTGGCAGCGATGTCCCGGGTCGCGGCGTTGCGTCTTGCCTCCTCGGCCCACCACTTACGTTCGGGCTCGAGCTTCTTCTGTAGCTGCTCCCTCGTCAGTCCTCTGGGATCGAAGTCCCCCACGGACGGGCGAGGTTCGGTGTCTGCCTGTTCCTCGTGCGTCTTTGCCTCCACCAACTGGCCGGCTTCATCAAGTTCCAGTTCGATGACCACGCGCATGATTCCTCCTTCGCTAGCCAAGCAGCGGGAGATATTCCTCCAGCAATCGAGTCTGCTCTCCGCAGGCTTCACCGGCAAGGTGGAGTTGCCTCGCGAGAGTTCCCCCAGCGTGCCCATGCCCGGGGTGGTGATCGTCCGCCTTCATCAAGGGCGACTATCAGATCACGTCGGCATATCAGGAGCGCACGATCGATCCCGACAACTTCTACGCGTTGGTGGTCCGGTCGGGCGGCGACATCAACACCACGGGCTACTCGAACCCAGCGGCCGACGAGCTGATCGATCAAGCACGAACCGAGACCGACGAGACGAGCCGGTTCGATCTGTACAAGCAGCTTCGGCAGATCGTGTTCGATGACTCGCCGGTGATCTTCGTGCACTACGAGACGATCGACTACCTCATGCAGAAGGACGTCGTCGGATTCGACGGTGAACCCGACCCTCGAGTTGCGGATGCAGGACGTGGGGTTCACGGAAGGGAGCAGCTCGTAGGGGAGGCGCGGATCACCTACTCGGACGTGCGGTAGGCGAGCGCGGCCGCATGGAGGTGGTCGAGCGCGGTCTGCGTTGTGCCAGCACGGTACCCAGGTACCACTGTCATCAGGTTGTCCACTATGTGGAACTCGGTTTCCAGATATCGGAACAAGGAGGCGCCAAGGCAGGACCCACCCATCCTGTGACCGCTGTCACGTGAGGTAGCGAGCCAGCGCGAACCCTTCGTCGGCGTTGAGGCCGATCGACCCGACCACCACCAGCTTGCCGTCAGTCTGCAGCGCCGCGCCGGCACCGCGTGCCCCGCCGGGGAAGAACGTGGCCACCTTCCCGTTCCCACCCCAGGTGTCGTCGAGCGAGCCGTCCCACCGGTAGCGGACCACGACGAACCGGGGCACCACGTCGTCGGAGGACTCGTGCGGGCCCGAGTATCCCGCAGCCAGGATCTTCCCACCGGGCTGGAGGGCCAAAGCGGAGAACGCTTGCTCGTTCCCGACCACCTGGGTGCGCACCACGCCGTCGCCTCCGAACGACGTGTCCAGCCGACCGTCGGGCATCAGGCGCGCGATCCCCATCGCGAAGATGTCGTAGTTGCCTGCCGCCACGATGCGTCCGTTCGACTGGATCGCCACGGCGAGGCCGAAGATCGCCCACGGTGCCGGGTCGTCCCAGAACCCCACCCGTCCGCGGTCACCGAAGGTGCGGTCGAGCGAGCCGTCCGGCAGGTACCGCACCAACGCCAGACCGCGGGAGTGGAACCCCGCCGCCACGATCTTGCCATCGGGCTGCAATGCCACCGCGCGAGCCTGCCCATAGTCGAACGGGGTGAGGACCATGCCGTCGTCGCTGAACGTCCGGTCCCGTTTGCCGTTGGCTAGGAACCGCGCGGCGGCGAACTCGTACTTCGTCCCTGCCTGGCCGGCACCCACGACCACGATCCGGCCGTTGGGCTGGATCGCCAGGTCTTCAGCTCCCCACAGGTGCGCCGAGCGTGGCGTCCCGGCGATGCCGTCGCCGCTGAACGAGGTGTCGAGCGCGCCGTCCTCCAGGTACCGGACGACGATGGCTCGCTCCTGGTTGCTGGTGCCGGCGGCGACGATCCGGCCATCCGGCAGGAGTGCGACAGCGTTTGCCTCGTCGCCACGCACACCGATCGGTGTCTTCACGAGGCCTTCGGTGCCGAACTCGGGGTCGAGCGTGCCGCCGGGCAGGTAGCGAGCGACGGCGAACCTGCCGCCGACCCATCCCGCGATCACGATCGTGCCATCGGGCTGGACGGCGACCTCGTTCGCCGCGGCACCGTTCGGGTAGGTGGTGACGACCTTGCCGGCGTCACCGAACGTGGGATCGAGGTCGCCGCCGGCGGCGCGCGCAGGAGCGGGGACGAGGGCGAGGAGGAGTGCCAGAGCGGCCGCTCGCCTCACGTGCCGTCGGATCCCTTGTTGTCCGTTTCTCATGCTCCGCTCCACATTCGTTATCCGGCAGTCAACCACACGCGGTCCGCCCGAAGGACCCCTCATGGACGGGTCTCTCAGCGCGTGCACGATCTGAAGGATGTGTTGTGCTGGGGGTGTCGTCCAGTGATAGGAGGCCATCCGATGGCAGAGCAACTGACTGACGTGCAGCGCACCATCGAGCAGGCGAAGGATGCGCTCACCGTCCGACGCGTATTCGGTGACCCGTACGAGAAGAACGGCGTGACCGTCATCCCGGCGGCTCGGGTGCAGGGCGGCGCCGGCGGGGGCGGGGGCACGGGCCCGGAGGGCGAAGGCAGCGGAAGTGGCAGCGGCTTCGGATTGAACGCTCGTCCGGCCGGCGCGTACGTGATCCACGGCGACGAGGTGGACTGGCGTCCGGCCATCGACCCGAACAAGATCGTCATCGGCGCCGCGATCGTGGTGGGCGCCGCCTTGCTGCTCGCTCGCACCGCGATCAAGGCTCGGACGGTCAGCACGACAGGGAACTGACGATCGCCGGCAAGGATGCGGCGGTGAACCTCAGCTACTCGGACGTGCGGTAGGCGAGCGCGGCCGCACGCAGGCGCGACGCGATCTTCTCGAGCGGTGCGTTCTTCTCGAGGAGGTCGTCGGCGCCCATGAACTCGGCGAGGTCGCGAGCGTGATCGCCGGGATGGGCGGTGAGGATCACGACCTGGGTCTTGGGCTCTCGTGCCTTGATCTGCACGGTGGCCTCGATGCCGTCGACCCCGGGCATCCGCAGGTCCATCAGCACGACCTCGGGATGCAGGGCCGCGACCTTGTCGCCGGCCTCGGCGCCGCTGTGGGCGCTCCCCACGACCTCGAAGCCGAACGCGGGGAGGCTCTCGCTCAGGACGAGCGTGGTCTGCTCGTCGTCGTCGGCGATCAGTATGCGGATCGGGTCGTCGAGCACCCCTGGGTGCGCCGACGTGGTGTCGGCAGGGTCCTCGGGAAGATCGGGCTTCATGGCTGCACCTCGGTCGACGTTCCGGCGATGCGGTTCCTCTTGATAGGAACGGTCGTCACGATGGGCCGGGTCCTTGAGCGTGGATCGGATTCTCGTGAGCGTCAGCCGCCCGCGAGCACCACGGCGCCCATCGCGCCGGACAGATCGCCGAGCTCCGCGGGCAGCACCGCGGGCGGGTGGTCGGGGGAGAACAGGAGCGGTTGCATCTGCGCGGCGATCTCGTCGACCCAGGGCTTGCCGAACCGCTCCGCGAGGCCGCCGCCGATGATCACGGCCTCGACGTCGAGCAGGTTCTGGGCCGAGGCGAGGGCGATCCCGAGCGCCCACACCGCCTGTTCCATCAGGCGCTTCGTCATGTGGTCGCCGTGCTCGAGCGCGCGTTCGATGATGCCCGAGGTCATGCGGTCGCGGCCGTGCTTGGCCATCAGGTGGAACAGGTCGGTGTGCTCGCCTTCGGCGACGAGGTGCTCGGCCCTGGCCTGCATGCTCGCGCGGCCCGCGTAGGACTCGAGGTGACCCCGGCCGCCGCACCCGCACGGCCGGCCGTCGGGCTTCACGATCATGTGCCCGATCTCGGCGGCGGCCCCGCGACCGCGCCAGACCTGGCGGTCCATGACGATGCCGCCGCCCACGCCGGTGCCCACGAAGACGCCGAACATGCTGGAGAACGTGCGGCCGGCGCCGCGCTCGACCTCGCCCCGCATCGCGACGCTGACGTCGTTGTCGACCTCGACCGGTACGCCGCCGAGCTCGGCGGAGATCCGCGGTCCCAGCGGGAACGGGTCGTGCATGCCCGGGATGTTGGGGCTGCGGGAGATGACGCCGTCGTGTGCGCGGCCCGGTGCGCCGACGCCGACCGCTCGGATCGAGGAGGGGTCGGCGCCCGACGCGTCGAGGGCGTCGCGGATCGTCTGGACGACCGCAGCGAGCACCGCCTCGGCGCCGTCCTCGGGCGTGGGCTCGCGCGCCTGACCCACGATCTCGTCGCCGCGCACCACGATCGTCTGGATCTTCGTGCCGCCCAGGTCGACACCCGCGACGAGGCCGTCGAGGTCCTTCTCCTGCGTCGTCATCGCGTCAGCCTAGTGGGTGGCCACCTCGCGAGAGGGCTATCGCTCCGGAGCGACGGCGAGCATGATGCCTGCCATGAGCGCCGGGCGACGGGGCAGGATCTCGCGCACGATGCGGGCAGTGCTCCCGCTCGCCCTGATGGCCGGCTTCTACCTGTTGGCGCTGGTGATCGTTGCCGGGCTCGCATCGATCCTCGTCTTCGAGGTGAAGACTGATGTGCGTCTCCCGGGATTGGTCCTGGCCGCCGCCGCGATCGGCATGGTCACGATCATCGTCGGGATCGTGCCGCGACCCAGGCCGTTCGCCGAGCCGGGACCGCGCGTCACCCCCGAACACCAGCCGCGGTTGTTCGATGAGATCCGAGCGGTGGCCGAGGCGACCAACAGCCACATGCCGCACGACGTGTACGTCGTTGCCGACGTGAACGCGGCGGTTGACCACGTCGGTGGCTGGATGGGCATCGGCTCGCGGCCGGTCATGATGCTCGGGCTGCCGCTGATCGCGGTGATGACCGTCTCGGAGCTGCGGGGCGTGATCGCCCATGAGTTCGGTCACTACGTGGGTGGCGAGACGAGGCTCTCGTCCGTGATCTACCGCACGCGAGAAGGCATCGGGCGAACGATCGACACGCTCGAAAGGAGCGAGCACGGACCGACGCGAGCGATCCGCTTCCCGTTCATGTGGTACGCGGAGATGTACATGCGGCTCACGCAGGCCCAATCGCGTCAGCACGAACTCGATGCCGATCGCATGGCCGCCGGCATCGCCGGGGGCACCTCGATGGAAAGCGCCCTGGTCACGGTCCACGTGGCGGGGCTCGTCTACGAGACCTACCTGAACTCGGAGGTCGCGGTCCCCGTCGGTGCCGGGTTCCGCCCACCGCTCGCGGAGGGGTTCTCGAGGTTCCTGCAAGAGACGCGCACGCCGTGGGCGCTCGACGAGGTGGTGCGAGAGCCGGCGCCCGACAGGTCCTCCGAGCCGTATGACAGCCACCCAGCCTTGCACGTGCGTCTTACCACGTTGCACGAGGCGCCCCACAGACCCGCACCCGATCCGGACCCATCTGCGATCGAGTTGATCAGCGACGTGCCCGGGCTCGAGGGGACGCTGTTCCAATGGATGACGGGGGTCGATGGGTTGCAACCGATCGACTGGGACGACGCCATATTGAAGGTGTGGCTCCCGTTCTGGGAAGAGCGATGCCGCGATGCACGGGAGGGACTGGCCGGAGTGACGCCGGCCTCGCTACCCGACCAGAGATGGGATCCGGGAACCGCTCCGCCCGGCGCCGGCGGGATGCCGTGGGGACCGCTCGTCGGTTTGGCCCTGACGGTCCTGCTCGCCTCGCGAGGTTGGTCGATCGCGGGGGCACCCGGCGACCCGGTGACCGCGACCCGGGACGGCACCGTCATCGAGATGTTCTCGATCGTTCCCCGGCTCGCGGAGGGGGAGTTGACCGCCGATGCGTGGCGGGCGCTCTGCCGCGAGGCCGACATCGCGGAGGTCGACCTGGGCGCGGTCGGCGGCGACGCGGCGCCCTAGACTCCGGCCAACCGAAGCCCAGCCAGGAGGGTGCGAATGTCGCTGCCGGAGAACACCACGCTCAATTGGGGTCCGTGGTACCGCAAGTCGCCGTTCTTCGAGGCGACCCTGCGCGCCGGCTGCTCCGCCTACGACGTCTATCAGCACATGTACCACCCCAACACCTACAGCGATCCCGTCGAGGAGTACTGGGCGCTGGTGAACGACGTGACCCTGTGGGACGTGAGCGTCGAGCGCATCGTCGAGATCACCGGGCCCGACGCCAGCGCGTTCACGAACCTGCTCACCTGCCGCGACCTGACGAAGTGCGCCGTGAAGCAGGGCAAGTACATGCTGGTCACTGCCGAGGACGGCGGCATCGTGAACGACCCCGTGCTGCTTCGCGTCGAGGAGAACCGCTGGTGGCTCGCCCTTGCCGACTCCGACGCCGGCCTGTACGCCATGGGGGTCGCGGTCAATTCCGGGCTCGACGTGCGAGTGGGTCACCCCGACGTCTACCCGGTGCAGGTGCAGGGCCCGAAAGCCAAGGAGACGATGCGCGACCTGTTCGGCGACTGGATCCTGGACATGAAGTACTACTGGTGCGACGAGGCCGACCTGGACGGCATCCCTGTCGTGATCAGCCGCACCGGCTGGACCGCGGTGGTGGGCTACGAGATCTACCTGCGCGACCCGAGCCGCGGCGACGACCTGTGGGAGCGCATCCTGGACGCCGGCAAGCCGTACAACATCCGCGTCACGCCCTCCTCGGACATCCGGCGCATCGAGGCCGGCATCTTCGACTGGGGGTCCGACATCGGCCTGACCGACAACCCCTTCGAGGTGACCGGGCTGGAACGGCTCGTCGAGGGTCAGGAAGCCGACTACATCGGCAAGGAGGCACTCGAGCGCATCCGGCTCGAGGGCGTCTCGAGGAAGCTCGTCGGCATCTTCCTGGAGGGTGATCCGGTCGAGCAGCCCACGCAGCACTGGCCCGTCGCGCACGGCCACGAGACGGTGGGCCACGTCACCGACGCGTGTTGGTCCCCACGCTTGGAGCAGAACATCGGCTACGTCTGGGTGCCGATCGAGCTGGCCGAGCCGGGCACCCGCCTCGACGTCGAGACCGACGACGGCACCCGCGTCGGCACCACCGCAACGCTTCCGTTCATCGACCCCAACAAGAAGGTCCCCGCCGCGTAGGTCCGGGGAATCTCGGTCGTTCGGCGGCTGGCGCGGCGTGAGAGAATCCACGCGTTCGAACACACGCCGGCGTCCCGCCGGTCCGACGCCCCGAGGAGCCGCTTGGCCGGTACGGGATACGCCTCCCGCCACGATCGCGATCGTCGATGACGATCCGTTGAATCGCCGATTGCTCGCCAAGCATCTCGAGAACGATGGGCACGGCACGGTTCAGTTCGAGAACGGCTTCGACGCGCTCGCGGCGCTCGAGACGGAGCCGCCCGACCTGGTGCTCCTCGACGTCGAGATGCCCGGCCTGGACGGCATCGAGGTGCTCGAGCGCCTAAAGGACCACGAGGCACTCCGCCACGTCCCGGTGATCATGATCTCGGGGGTCGAGGACACGGCCGCCATCGTCCGGTGCATCGAGGCCGGCGCCGAGGATTTCCTGCCCAAGCCGTTCGATCCATCGATCCTGCGTGCGCGGATCGGATCGGGACTCAACCGCCGGCGCGTCCATGACCTCGAACAGCAGCGGGTGAAGGAGGTCTTCACGCGCTTCCTGCCCGAGCCGATCGCGGCCGAGCTGCTCACCGCGACGGGTGGCCGTCCGTCGATCGGGGCCGTGCGCTTGTGGGCGACGGTGATGTTCATCGACCTGCGGGGGTTCACCACGTTCGCGGAGTCCCGGCCCGTCGAGCAGGTCATCGACGTGCTCAACCGATTCCTGGGGACGATGGCCGATGCCGTCCTCGACCATGGCGGCACGCTGGTGGACTACCTCGGTGACGGGCTCATGGCGTGCTTCGGCGCGCCGATCGAGAACATCGATCACGCCGATCGCGCGGTGGCGGCGGCACGCGAGATGGCCTCCGAGCGGCTCGGTGGGTTCAACGACTGGCTCCGCGCCGAAGGGCTGCACGACGGATTCCGCATGGGGATCGGCCTGAACTCCGGACGCGTGATGTCCGGCACGCTCGGCTCCGACCGTCGCATCGACTACACGGTGATCGGGGACACCGTGAACACCGCCTCGCGGATCGAGCAGCTGACGAAGCAGACGAAGCATTCGATCCTGCTGGCCGATCAGACGCGCGCGAACCTCACGACCGGCGCGGACGACCTGGTGTTCGTCGACGAGTTCGAGATCCGCGGGAAACAGTCGCGGCTCAAGCTGTGGACCGCCGATCGGCGCGAGGCGCCGACCTCGTGAGCGACACCGAGCTCGAGCGTTCCCAGCAGGTCCAGTCTGCGCTGTACCGCATCGCCGAGACGGCGAGTGCGGCGCCAGGACATGCCGGCGTTCTACGCCGAGATCCACCAGATCGTCGGTGGGCTGATGCACGCCGAGAACCTCTACATCGCGCTCTACGACGAAGAACGTCAGGCGATGAACTGGCCCTTCGTCGTCGATGTCGCCGACGACGATTTCCCCGACCCCGGCGTCTGGGAGCCGATCGGGACGGGGGATACGCGCGGGCTGACTGCCTTGCTGTTGAAACGGGGCACCCCGATGTTGATCACCACGGACCAGTGGCACGACATGGTGGATCGCGGTGAGGTCGACGTCGTCGGGAGCCCTTCGGTCAGCTGGCTCGGTGCCCCGCTCCGCGACGACGACCGGACCGTCGGAGCGATCGTCGTCCAGAGCTACCGCGAGGACATCGTCCATTCCGAGGAGGACAAGGAACTCCTCACCTTCGTCGCGAACCACATCGGCGCGGCCCTGAGCCGGGCGCGTGCCATCGAAGAGACCCGTCAGCGCAACGCCGAGCTCGCGCTGATCAACGCCGTGCAACGCGGCCTCGCGGAGAACCTCGAGATGCAGGCGATGTACGACCTCGTAGGCGACCGGCTTCAGGGGATCTTCGACGCCCAGGTCGTCGACATCGGCATGCTGGATCGCGAGACGGGCCTGCTGGATTTCCCGTACGCGATCGAGCGTGGTGTCCGCTACCGGGACGAGCAGCAGGCGCCCGCGTCGGGATTCAGCGGCCTGGTGATCGAGTCGCGCGAACCGTTGATGGTCAACGAGGGCGTCGGGGAGCGGGCAGCGGCGATGGGGATGCCTGCGATCGGATCGGGCGAGATGGCCAAGTCCATCTTGTTCGTGCCGCTAGTCGTCGGCGGCGAGGCCACAGGCCGGATCTCGCTGCAGAACCTCGACCACGAGCACGCCTTCACGGACGCCGATGCGCGCCTGCTCACGACCCTCGCGGGGAGTTTGAGCGTCGCGCTCGAGAACGCCCGGCTGTTCGAGGAGTCGCGGCAGCGGAACGCCGAACTGGCCCTGATCAACACGGTGCAACGCGGCCTGGCTGAGAACCTCGAGACCCAGGCGATGTACGACCTGGTCGGAGACCGACTCCAGGAGATCTTCGACGCCCAGGTGGTCGACATCGGGATCCTCGATGGCGATGCCGAGATGATCCGCTTCCCGTACATCATCGAGCGTGGGGTGCGGTTCGAGGACCAGCCGGTTCCGTCATCGGCTTCCGCAAGGAAGCGCTCGAGACCAAGGCCACCGTGGTGGTGAACGAGGATTTCGCCGAGCGAACCGCCGAGGTCGGGCATCCGCTCGTGCTCCAAGGCGAGGCGCCGTTGTCCGGGGTCTGGGTTCCGCTCGTCGTCGGCGGCCGGTCCACCGGCGTCATCTCGCTCCAGAACCTCGACCGCGAGCATGCCTTCAGCGAGAGCGACGTCCGCCTGCTCACGACCATCGCGGGGAGCCTGAGCGTCGCGCTCGAGAACGCCCGGCTGTTCGAGGAGACGCGGCAGCATGCGGCCGAACTGGCCATCGTGAACGACGTCGGCCAGGCGATCGCCGAACAGCTCCGGCTGGACGTCCTGATCCAACGCCTCGGCGACCAGCTGCGGGAGGCGTTCGAGGCCGACATCGTCTACGTCGCCCTGCACGATCAGCGCACCGACATGATCGAGTTCGCCTATTACAGCGAAGACGGGCTGCAGGAGCCCCAGCAACCGCTCGCCTACGGCGTCGGGTTGACCTCGCAGATCCTCGAGAGCGGGGCGCCGCTCCTGCTGAACCGGGAGGAGGCGTTCCAGGAGCTCGACAGCACGGTCGGTGCGCCGGTCCGGTCCTACCTCGGCGTGCCCATCGTCGTCGGGGCGCAGGCGATCGGTGTGGTCAGCGTCCAGAGCAAGGACCGCGGGGGCCTCTTCGGCGAGGCCGAGACCCGGCTGCTCTCCACGATCGCCGCGAACGTCGGCGCCGCCATCCAGAACGCGCGGTTGTTCCAGGAGGCCGAGGAGGCGCGCGAGGTCGCCGAGCAGGCGAACGCCGCCAAGAGCGCCTTCCTCGCGGCGACCAGCCACGAGATCCGGACGCCGATGAACGCGATCATCGGGATGAGTGGCCTCCTGCTTGGAGACCGATCTCGATGCCGAGCAGCGGGACTACGCCTCGACCGTCGCGAACAGCGGTGAGGCGCTGCTGTCGATCATCAACGACATCCTCGACTTCTCCAAGATCGAGGCCGGGCGCATGGATCTGGAGCGAGCGCCGTTCGACCTGCGGGCGTGCATCGAATCCGTCGTCGATCTGATCGGTCCGAGTGCGACGACGAAGGGCCTCGAGGTCACCTACGACATCGAGCCGGGGACGCCCGAGACGGCGGTGGGGGACGTGAGCAGGATCCGGCAGATCCTGCTGAACCTGTTGAACAACGCCGTGAAGTTCACCGAGACAGGCGAGATCGAGCTCTCGGCGAGCGCATCCGTGTCTGTTTCCGAATCTGGCGAACCGGACACGATCGAGTACGACCTGTCGATTCGTGACACGGGCATCGGGATCCCGCCGGACCGCCTCGGTGCGCTGTTCCAGTCCTTCAGCCAGGTCGACGCCTCGACGAGCCGGCGCTACGGCGGGACCGGGCTGGGGCTCGCGATCAGCCGCCGCCTGGCCGAACTGATGGGCGGGAAGGCCTGGGCGACGAGCACGGGCGTGCCCGGCGAGGGCAGCACGTTCCACATCACGTTCAGGGCCGGGACACGGACATGACGCCGACGGCGCTGCGGCGCGACGGGTCGTTCGAGGGCCGCCGCGCGCTGGTGGTGGACGACAACGAAACGAACCGTCGCCTGATGAGTGCGCTCCTGGCCGCGTGGGGCATGCGGACCGTGGTCGCCTCCGGCTCTGAGGAGGCGCTCGCGGCGCTCGGCGACGACCCGGTCGACCTCGCCGTCCTCGACATGTTGATGCCCGATACCGATGGCCTCGACCTCGCGGCGCGCATCCACGCCTTCCGGCCGGGTCTGCCGATCGTGCTCGCATCCTCGGTGAACCAGCACGAGGTCGTCGCCGACCCGCGGTGGCCGGCCGCCGGGATCGATGCCGTGGTGACGAAGCCGATCAAGGCCTCGCCGCTGCACGGAGCGCTGGCGATCGTGTTCGGGGGGGTCCGACGACGGCGACGAGCCTGGCGCGTCCGGGGTGTTCGACGCGACGCTCGCCGAGCACCACCCGCTCCGGATCCTGCTGGCCGAGGACAACGTCGTGAACCAGAAACTCGCGATCCGGCTCCTCGAGAAGCTCGGGTATCGCGCCAACATCGCCGGCAACGGGGTTGAGGCCCTGGAGGCGCTCGAGCTCCAGCCCTACGACCTGCTGCTGTCCGACGTGCAGATGCCGGAGATGGACGGGCTCGAGGCCACGCGCCGGATCATGGAGCGTTGGCCCGAGGGCGAGCGGCCGTGGATCGTGGCGATGACCGCGGAGGCGATGAGCGGCGACCGCGAACGCTGCCTCGAGGCGGGCATGGACGACTACCTCACCAAGCCGATCCGGGTGGAGGAGTTGGTCGCGGCGATCAAGCGGGCGCCGCGCCGCGCGGATCAGGCGCCGGATGTGTCCGGTGACGGAACGATCGATCGCGACGCGCTGGCGCGGCTTGCCGACGGGGTGGGCGACGACGAGTTCGTCGCGGAGCTGATCGAAGGGTTCTCGACCGATGCGCCGGCGCTGATCGCCGCGGCCCGTGCCGGGCTGGACCAGGGTGACGACGCGGAGGTGCGTCGTGCCGCGCACACCCTCAAGTCGAACGCGGCGACCTTCGGCGCACAGGCGCTGTCCGATCGGAGCCGTGCGGTCGAGGAAGCCGCGAAACAGGGGCAGCTGGCGAACGCCGCCACGATGATCGATGCCATGGCGCAGGAGCTCGATGTCGTCCTCGACACGCTGCCGCGCACGTGGCAGGAGATGAACGCATCGCGTTAGGCTGGGCGTGTCCGGGCTCGCCTCAGGAACGCCAACACGTCGGGATGGTCCGGGGCGATGACATGGCCACCGCTCACCGTTGAGACCTCGGCACCGGGGATGCCCTGAGCGATCCGCTCGTTCATCATCCGGAACACGGGGTCGGACGAGGCTGCGCCCACGACCAGGGTCGGCACGTCGATACGGCCGAGCTCGGTGGGGTCGTCCATCGCCGGTGGATCGAGCTCTTCGTCCAGGATCGCGTCCGCGTTGTCGGCGAACATGCGCTTGATCTCGTCGGGGAACGATGCCCAGGCACCCTCGCCCAGGCCGTAATCGATCAGCTCCTCAGCGACGGCGTTGTCCGAGGTGGACGCGACAACTTCCAACCGCCGCGCCAGCTCGGTCTCCCATGCCTCCGCCTCGGGAACGAGGGATCCGATGAACGCTTCCAGCAGGACGAGCGCGCGGACGCGCTCCGGGTATCGCAGGGCGAGCTGGATCGCCACCGCCCCGCCGTAGCTGCGGCCGATCACGATCGCGGGGCCGGCACTCAGGGCACCGAGCAGCGCGGCGGCATCATCGACATGGGTCCCGACGCCGGCCGAGAAGGGCAGTGGTCGCTCGCTGCGAGTGCACCCCCGACGGTCGTAGACGATGACGCGCCCCAGCGTGGCGAGTACGGGGACCGCCTCGCTCCAGAGCATGGCGGACGATCCGGTTCCGTGGATCCCCAGGATCGGGGCGCCGCGTCCCTGCTCCTCGTAGTACAGGCGTACGCCGTTGGCTTCGATCTGTGGCATCGGTTCAACGCAAGGATAGGGCGTCGGGTACCGGCCCGGCGAGCTCGACGACCGTGCCCAGGGCTCGCATCGGCCTGCGGCCCGTTGGATCCGCACGTAGGGTTCAACCTCTCGAGGTCCGCAGGAGGGAACAGTGCTTAGGTGTTCGCGATCGGTGAAGCGGAACAGCGTGTATCGCGGCGGTTGCTGCGACGATGATCACCGGGCTCGTTCCAACGCGACCGCAGGCCCTACTCCGGCGAGGACCCTGCCCAGCGCGACGCAGGAGACGTGCGGGGTCCAGCTCCAGTCCAAGATGCTCGACCTCCCGGGCACGCCGTACGGCTGGCGCTTCACGCTGACGCGGTTCGAGCCCAAGGGCACGCCGGCCGATACCTGGGACCTCAACGTGCAGGCGAACCGCTCCGTACGTGCCGGAGGGCACAAGGTCAGCAGGCGCACCTAGCGGGGGTTCGAGCTCCCGGCCGGTCAACGTCACCGCGCCGGACGACCTGCGCGGCGTCCGGATCGACACGGACCTACCCGACGGCTTCGATCATCGATCTGCGCCTGCGCGACGTGAGCCCGGTCTCCGTCGATCCGATCGTGTGTCACGCCACCGGCAAGGTCTGCGCGTGAGTGAGCGTCGCGGTGCCTGGAGGGGAAGCTCTCACGCTCGCATCCGTCTATCGACTCAACCGCAGATGCCGGGCTCGGTCGACTTCGACGGCGTTCGCGGTCAGGCGTCTCGCGAACGAGACACCGGTCAGCTCGTGCCCCGACAGTGGACCCGGTTGCATCTCGCAGAAGATCGCGATCGCCTTCGAGGACCTCGATGCCGAGACCCAGGTCGGTGTCAACGTGCAGCAGATCCGACGCTTCCGCTACGCGCAGGTCTTCCAGACGTTCGACGATGGCGTCGTTCGGATCGGACACGGGGTATCGGCCCAGGGTGACTTCCCGGATCCCGTCAGCAGCGATGCCGACACGGTGACGGCCAGTTCGGCGCGCTGGCGCCGTTCGTCGACGGTGGTCCGATGAGCTGGACGAGGAGGACCCCGACATCCAGGACGGCCCGAGGTGCCGGCGGGCGAACTTCTCGCTGACGGGCGGCACGGGTTCGATCGAGGTGGATCTCGACTCCGGGCCGTTCACCATGGACGCGCCGGACGCTGGCTTCTTCTACGCCGAGACGAAGCACCAGCCGGTCTGAGCCCATGGCAGGGAACATGCTCCAGGGGTCCCACATCGGCCTGCGACCGGTTCGCCAGGCCGACCTCGACGCCCTGTACGAGGCGCACGTCGCCATCGATGCCCGGGGCAGCTACTTCCCGCTTGGGCGTCATGTCCGAACCGGCGTTCCGGCGCGAGTTCGAGGAGCACGGCTTCTGGCAGAAGACCGAGGGCATGCTGGTGATCGTGACGCCGAGGGCGAGATCGCCGGGCACATCGAGTTCTTCCGGCCGGTCTCGTACTGGGACGCCTTCGAGCTCTCCTACCAGCTGTACGACGAGCGTCACGCCGGCCTCGGCTACACCACCGAGGCGGTGCAACTGCTGGTCGACTACCTGTTCGCGACGAAGAAGGAGCACCGCATCCACCTCGTGATCGCCGTCGGCAACGAGGCGTCGCAGCGCATCGCGGACAAGTGCGGGTTCACCTGGAGGGAACGGTGCGCGGCGCCTTCTTCAACGACGGCCGGAACCAGGACGTCCTGCTCTACGGCTTGGTGAGGACCGACCCGCGTCCCTGGCACGCCTGATCCCTTGATGATGCCTCCCTTGCACCGATGGTCGAGAACGGATTGAATCGCGCACCCGAGCGCCTCGAAGGAGACCCGTTCCGTGATTTCGCGTAGGTCGATCGTGTTCGTCGTGGTGCTCTTCCTGTCGTCGTTGACCCTGACCGCGTGCGACGACGACGGCGAGCCCGCGGCCCAGGCTCCCGCGCAGGGTGAACCGATGCAGCTGCGGTGCTCGTCGACAACATCGAGTACGGCGGGGGGCCGGCGACGGACAAGGCGATGCGCATCGTCGATGCCGACATGGTGGGCGTCCTGGAGTCCTACGCCCGCCTGCCCGAGATCGCCGAGGAAACGGGCTACCCCTACTACAACATCGTCACTCCAACTGCTGTCGAAGTACCCCATCCACGAACCGTCGGGCGGCGACGGCCTGTATGCCTTCATCGAGGTCCAACCCGGCTTCGTGGTCGCGTTCTTCAACCACCATCTCGACTACGTGGAGTGGGGCGCGAACGCGCTCAGGAAAGGCGCGAGGTCGAGTCGGTGGTGGAGAACGAGAACGAGGTGCGCACGTCTGCGCTCACCGACCTCCTTCGAACACCTGGCAGAGCTCACGGCCAGGGGTACCCGGTGTTCCTCACGGGCGACTTCAATCAGCCCTCGAGCCTGGACTACGCCGAGGCGACCGTGGGCACCGCGCCGGGATCGAAGAGCCGGTGCCGTGGCCCGTGAGCGAGGAGCTGTTCGCGCTCGGCTTCCGCGACACGTATCGAGAGATCCACCCCGATCCCTGGCGGAGCCCGGGATCACGCAGGACGGTACTGGGGAGCGGCATCGACTACGTCTACGCGGGCGGACCCTCGACCACGACCGACAGCCAGCTGGTGGGAGAGAAGGGTGGGCCCGACGTGTCGATCGGCGTCTCGCCTTGGACGTCGGATCATCGCGCGGTCGTCTCGACGTTCGAGGCCACGCCGGTCGCGATGCCGGCCATGGTCTCGGTCGACGCGCAACTGCGGACGGTGGCGGCGACACGATCACCGTGGCATACAACGCTCCCGGCTCTGACGACAACGAGATCGCGATCGTCGGCGAGGGCGGCGATCCCGCTTCGCCCGCCCAGCGACTGGAGGCGCCCGGAGAGTCGGGGACGACCGTGCGTCCAGACCGCCGAGCTCGATCCGACGGGATACGAGGCGTGCTGTCGGAGTCCGAGGGCGCCGAGGTGGCACGTGTGCCCTTCTGGCTGCGCGACCCGGACGTCGACGTCGTGCTGACGACCGACAAACAGCGGTACGAGGCGGGGAGCCGATCGGCGTCAGTTGGACCGACGGCCCTGCGAACCGATGGGACTGGCTCGGCGTGTTCGATGCGTCGGCGGCGAACCCGCTGGTGGACGACTACCTGATCTGGGCGTACACCGGTCTCCATGCCTCGGGAACGGTCCGCCCAGCGTCGCAGGCTCGGTGACCCTCGGTCCGAGACGCAGGGCGGGCCGTGGCCGCTCCCGCCCGGCGACTACATGGTGCACTACCTGCTGGCGGACGAGTACCAGTCGGCCGCGAGCGCGCCCTTCTCTGTCGTCGGCTGAATCTGAGGAGAATCTGAGGCGCTCCCGACGCCTCGGGTTGCGTTCCGTCCTCTCCCTGCCCGACGATGGGTCATCGGCCGAGGAGGGTGCTCATGCGGACCAAGCTGATCGTGTCGTTCGTCGCCGTCGGACTCATCGCGGGGGGCTATGCCGTGGGTCAGGCGACCAGCCCGCGGGGGAGGCGCGGACGCAACCTCGCTCCCAGGATTCTCGACGGCGGTCAGCCTCAGCCACACGAACTCGCCGGCGCGCTCGCCGCTGTTCCCCGGCGATCCGGCCTTCACCCTCACCACCGTGAACACGGTCGCCGAGGACGGCTATTACATGCAGTACGTGCGCGAGGGCGAGCACACCGGCACGCACTACAGCGCGCCGTGCCATTTCCGCGAGGGGAAGCTGTGTGCCGAGGATCTGGACGCCGCGGACTTCATCCTGCCGGCGGTCGTGATCGACGTTCGGGCCGAGGTGGCGGCGGACGCGAACCATGTCGTGACCAGGGCCGACCTCCAGGACTGGGAGGCCTACCACGGCGAGATGCCCTCGGGAGCCGCGGTGCTGCTGTGGACCGGGTGCGACGAGTTCTGGGGACCCGACCTGGCGAAGGGCGAGCCCACCTATTACAACTGCGGCCAGCCCGGCGCGCGCTTTCAGCCAGCCCGGCTTCTCGAAGGCCGCCGTCCGCTGGTTGATCGATACCGGCGTCCTGGCCCGACGAGGTGCACTGGGCACGGACACGTTCGGTCCCGATCCATCGGCCGATGCCAACTACTGGGAGTCGTTCCTCACGCTGAACCGGCACCGCTTCACCCTGGAGAACCTCACGAACCTGGGAGCGATGCCCGCCACCGGTGGGTGGATCGTGATCGGCGGGCCCCGGAACCACAACGGCTCCGGAGCGCCCAGCTCGATCTTCGGCCTGGTGCCGTGAGGCCGGTGTCGCCGCCGCTTCGCGCTGCGGCGCGCGGTCCGATAGGGTCCTGACCATGAGCCGTACAGACACGATCGCCAGGTTGAAGGCCGTCCCGCTGTTCACGAATTGCTCGGGGCGCCAGCTGCGCCGCATCGCCGACCTCGGACACGAAGGCACCTACGCGCCCGGCAGCGACCGTCGTCGAGGAGGGCAAGTTCGCCGACGAGTTCTTCGTGATCCTGGAAGGGCACGCCGACGTCCGGAAAGAGCGGCAGGAAGCGCGGCACGCTCGGCCCCGGCGACTACTTCGGCGAGATCGCGCTGCTGCGTTCCTCCTTGATCGACCGCAGCCGGCGCACCGCCACGGTGACCGCCACCGAGCCGCTCCGATGCTTCCGGCTGGGCTCGAGCCAGTTCGACATCGTCCTCTACGAGCAGGACGTGGCGGTCAAGATCCTGCGCGAGGTGGTCCGCCGCCTCGACGTCCCGCCCGGCGAGTAGTCCGGACCGGACTAGATCGGCTGCCAGTCCGGGAAGAAGTCGATGCGCCCGAACGTCTTCTGCACCCTGCCGGTGCCGTCGTCGCGCATCACCCAGATACCGATGCGGCCGTCGTTGCCGAGCCGGTTGAACGCGATCCGCGCCCGTTCGGCGCGAAGGAGGACGCGAACTCGTCCTGGCGGGTGTCGGTCAGGGCGATCTCGTCCCGCCGTCGGCGTCCATGGTCCAGATGTCGCCGTTCCTCGAGAACGTGATCCGCTGTCCGTCGGGTGCCCAGTCCGGACGCTCGTCGATCTTGGGACCCACCGTGAGGCGGGTGGGGTTGCCGCCGTCGGCGTCCATCACCCAGATGTCGTCAGGTGCGGCACGGTTGCTCGTGAACGCGATCGACGTCCCGTCGGGCGACCATTCCGGGAACGCGTCGAACGCGGCGGTGGTCGTCAGGCGCGTCTGGTTCGACCCGTCGTCGTCCATCACCCAGATGTCCTGGAACGAGTCCTCGGCGTTCGACGTGAACGCGATCGCGGTGCCGTCGGGCGACCACGACGGCCAGGTCTCCTGCACGTCGGGGGTGGAGGTGAGCCGCACACGGCCGCCTCCGTCGGCGTCCATCGTGAAGATGTCGCAGTTGCCGACCTTGGTGCCGACGCAGCGCACGTACGCGAGCCGTGTGCCCGCCGCGTTCCAGTCGGGCATCGACTCGTCGCGGTTCGGGGTGTTCGTGATCCGCCGGGTGCCGGTCACGCCGGGGGACGACCACCCAGATGTCGACCTGCTCCTGCGAGGACCGACCGAACGCGATGTCGCCGTTGCCGCCCGGGAAGGCGGCGCTGCGCGGCGGTCGCGGGCGCCAGCGCCAAGGCGGCCACGACGATGGTCCCGGCGATCCGTGTGCGAAGCCTCATCCGTCTCCTCCTCCTGGCCGATAGCGTCTCCTCCATCGAGGATTCCATGAACCGCAGATCGGCGCCATTCCTCGTTGCCATTCGGCAAGGTCTGCGGCACCATGTCAGCACGAGAGGAAGGAGGTGGTCCAGCTTGCATGAACAGCTTGAGACCCTCGAGGTGATCGGCTGCTGAGCCGTCCCTCGCGGGCCGGGATCATCTCCCGCCCGCTTGCCGGGTGACCGGCAGAATCCAACCCAGATCACCGACCGTTCGCGTTCCGGCCTGGTCTACCGGACGAAGCTCCACGGAGGCGGGACCGCCCGAACGGAAGAGCAACGCGAAGGGCTGGGCCGAGAGGCCCAGCCCTTCTTGCGCGCGGTGGTGGATGACTAGGCCGACATCGGACTCATCAACTGGAAGTAGTTGTCGTCAGGGTCGGACAACGTGGCGATCCAGCCGGGATCATCGCCCATCTGGTACGGCTCCTGCACTACGGTCGCTCCGGCCGCCTTCATCTTGTCGAACTCGCCCTTCACGTCGGACGACTCGATGTTCAGGAGCATGCGGCCCGGTTGCGGGTTCTTGCCGCTGACCTCGCTGTGGGGTCCCACGGTGATCCATCCGGTGCCCAACTGCCAGCCCGTATAGCCGTCGGTATCGAACGCAGGCTCACCGAAGAGCTTGCTGTAGTACTCGGTGAGACGCTTCGGATCCTCGGACCCGATCAACACGCTGTTGAAGTCCATGCGCTTCCCTCCCGTTGCGTCGGTGGTCGCTGGTGGTTGTTCCCGACCCATCCTGACGTAAACCGGCCGGCGCGTGCGCGCCGGCCGGTTCCTGCGGGAATGCGGGTCGTGAGTCAGTCGTCGCCGTGGCCCTGGTCGGAGGTCCCGTCGTCGCTGCCGTGGCCCGAGGAGTCGTCTCCGCCGTCATGTCCCGAGTTGGGACCGCGGTGGTCGTCGTCGCCGAACGCGTCGCCGTGGCCCTGGTCGGCGGTGCCGTCGTCATCGCCTGCGCCGGCCGTGCCGGGAGCGTCGCCGGGGCCTTGATCGCGGCCGTTCCGTCGTCGTCGTCGGCCGGGCTCGGCCGACGAGCTCGGGCGTGCTCGCCGACGAGCTCGGGGTGCTCACCGCGGGAACGGGCGACACCGTGGGCGAGGGTGTGCTCAGGGTGCTCTGTGCGAGCGCGACCGCGCCGGCCGACAGGGCGCCGGCCAGGGCGAGCGCGCCGACGATGACACCGATCTTCCTGATGCGAGCATCCATCGGGTTCCTCCTCAGTCCGTGGTCCCAGGGATCTCCTGTGGCCATGCACCAAGGTTAGGAACAGGGGGGTTACGCCCCAGCCAGCCCCGAGGTAAGAGAACGGTAAGTTGTAGCCTGCGCCACTTCCGCTTCCCGCCTTCGCCCAAGGGGATCGACGATGACCGAGCCAGACACGCTGCTCGCCGGCTTGCTCGACGCCTACATCGCACGCGATGCCGAAGCGATGGGTGCCGTGCTCGCCGACGATGCGCGGGTGTGGGTCACCAACGCCGAGGGCGGCGTCGATCCGCTCCAGGGGCGTGAGCTGGTCATCGGCGCCCTCCTTTCCCTGGAGGCCCCCGTGTTCCACATCGAGGTGACGCAGATGGTTCGCGTTTCCGATGTCCAGGCGCTGGCGATGGTGGAGATCCGTGCCGAGCGGAACGGCAAGAGCCTGCACAACTTCTCGTCGTTCCTCGCACGCACCGACGCCGACCGCATCGCCGAGCTGTGGATGGTCGAGGCGCTGCCCGCCTACAGCGCGGAGTTCTGGAGCTGAGCCGACGATGCCGAAGGCCGGGCTGACGAGCGCCGGGATCGTGTTGTGGCGACGACGGGACGGTGCGATCGAGGTGCTGCTCGGTCACCCGGGAGGGCCGTTCTTCGCGAAGAAGGACGACTGGTCGGTGCTCAAGGGCGAGGTCGAACCCGGGGAGGACCTGCAAGCGGTGGCACGGCGGGAGTTCGAGGAAGAATCGGGCACGCCGATCGACCCGGAGGCCGAGATGGTCGAGCTGGGCGAGATCCGGCAGCGGTCCGGCAAGGTGGTGGTGGCGTGGGCCGTGGAGGGCGACCTCGACCCAGCGACGGCGGTGAGCAATACGTTCGAGCTGGAGTGGCCGCCGCGATCGGGCCGCATGCAGGAGTTCCCCGAGGTCGATCGCGTCGAGTGGTTCACGCTTGCAGACGCGCGCGCGAGGATGCGCGCGGCGCAGGCGCCGTTCCTCGACCGGCTCGAACAGGCGGTGGGCTAGTCCTCGTGGGCCTGAGCGGCGGGGCTCGATACCGCAATGGGTATGAACATCTGGCAACGGAACGCTCAGCCCTTGTGCATCTCGGAACTGGTATCAACCGCCGCCAGGGGAACGCTGAGTCCTTCCGCATATCGGAAACGGTATCGGCGACCCCCAGCAGCACGCACCCAGCGTGGTGGCGCATACTCCGAGGCATCCGACCACGGAGGCCGCCGAGATGAACCCACCTGCCGACGAGCGCGAGGCCAGGATCGAGCTGGCCGCGGCGTTCCGGATCGCCGTGATGTTCGACTTCCACGAGGGCATCGCCAACCACTTCTCGATGCTGATCCCCGGCCGCCAGGACCGCTTCCTGATCAACCCGTTCGGCCTGCATTTCTCCGAGATCACGGCTTCGAGCCTCGCGGTCGTCGAGGTGGACGGCACGCCGGTCAGCGGCACGGCGCCGCCCACCGGCATCGGCATCCACGCCCCGATCCACCGCCTGTGCCCGCAAGCGACCGTGGTGCTACACACCCATCAACCGTGGACGACCGCGCTCGCGACGCAAGAGGATCTGCATCTGGCGCCGATCAGCCAGACCTCCCTGCAGTTCACCGACCGCGTGGTCTACGACGAGCGGTACGAAGGTCTCGCTGATCTCGACGAAGGCGAACGCCTCGCGAAGGTGCTGGGCGAAGCCGAGGTGATGTTCCTGCGCCACCACGGGATCCTGGTGGCCGGCCGCGAGCTCGGCGCCGCGATCGACGACCTGTACATGCTCGAGAAGGCGGCGCAGCTGCAGGTGCTGGCATCGGGCCTCGGCCCGCTCACCCCGATCGGCGACGAGACGATCGAGCGCACCCGGGATCAGTTCGCCGACGGCATGATCGAGTGGGGCCGCATGCACTGGGCCGCGTTGCTCCGCATGGTGGAACGCACGCAACCCGACTTCCGCGACTAGCGACCGGCTAGCGCCTCCGCCTTACTCGAACGCTTCCTTGATGTCCTGCTCGGTTCTCGCGTCAGCCTCGGCACCTTGGCACGCGGGGTGCCCGCACTCGCACTCGTGCGAGTCGTGATCGGTGATGCCCCCCGCGGCGGCCGCCTGATCGCGGCAGTGGTCGCTGCAGAAGTCCTCGCCGTCCGCGATCGTGCATCGGCAGGTTGCGTGTCCACAGTTCATGGGTCCTCCAGGTCTGCTCGGGAACCTACGCCGAGGGCTTCTTGCGCTCGGGGCGAACGTGGTCTTCCTCGGACACGTTCCAGACCTCGTCGATGTTCTCCACGTTGAACCCGTACTCGAACACCAGCGTGCCGCCGTAGGCCGCCCCGAACGCCACCAACGCCGCGGCCACGCACGACAACACGAGCCACAACGCCTGCGTCTGCGCTTCGTCGAAGTCGGGGATCCGCAGCAGCAGATCGACGAGCGTGATGGCCGTGACGGTCAGCATCACCGTGGCGTGCCAGTTGATCGTTCGCCACACCTGCGTGTGCTTGGCCGTGCCGATCGGGCCGGACTTGCGGTCGCGCGGGATGCCCTTCCACCAGTCCATGAACCCGGTCAGCGCCGCGCCGAGGCTCACGATGAAGCCCGCCACCATCACGAACGTCGCCGCCGCGAAGAAGTCCTGGGCCTTCGGGTCGTCGGCGCCCGAGAAGAACGAGATCAGGTCGAAGACCGCCGCGAGCACGTAGCAGACGATCGGGAAGTCGGTGAGCGGGGGGTGGAACGGCTTCCCGGTGAACCCCCGGAGCCCCTGGGAACGGCGTCCCTTCAGGCTCAGCGTGGGACGGATCGAGAACAACCTCGCCATCTGCGCCTCCTCGTCTCGCGGTGAACGAGGGCGGGGACCCTCCGCATCCTTGAGCATCATGCCACGGGAACCGAGCGTGGTCGGCAGACGGCGTCGGCCCGCTGGGGGAGCCGGGAATCACGCGCTTGGCCGACTGACCCCGGAACCGCCGCTGCCTACGGTGAGGCCCGATATCCACCGGAGGACGTCGTGACCGAACGACGAACACGCAGCGCCACACCGACCAAAGCCAGGCCTGCCCCGAGTCCGGCCTGGGATGACGACATCGAGCGACTCTTCGAGTCGTGGCTGCGACGTGTGGCAGCGGCGGAGGCCGGCCACCGCCGCGAATCCGATGTGATGCGGCGTGGATCCCTGATGCTGGGGATCCCGGTCGTCGTCCTGACCACGATCGCCGGTACCAGCGTCTTCGCCTCGATCCAGCGGGGCGACGTCCCGACGGGCGTCCGGGTGTTCATCGGCACGATCAGCATCCTCGCCGCGGTGCTGTCGAGCCTCCAGACGTTCCTCCGCTTCGGCATGCGATCGGAGGGCCATCGGATCGCGGCGTTCCGCTACGAGACGCTGCGCCGCGAGATGATCCAGATCCTCGCGCTGCCCCGCGCGGCGCGGCCCGAGCCCGTCACCGAGCTCGACCACGTGCGGCTCTCCCTCGACCGGTACGCGAAGGAGTCGCCCACGATCGACGAACGGCGATGGGCGAAGCTCGAACGCCAGTTCCACCTGTCGAAGGTTCCGCCCGACCCGCAGTGGGGCGAGCACAAGATCCGGATCCCCGAACCCTCATCCGACGACTGAGCCCTGCTCACGAAGGAGTGCATGTATGGACGCCGACCTGGTGCTGGAGGGCGGTGGCGTGAAAGGCATCGGGTTGGTGGGTGCCTTCTCCACCCTGGTCGACCACGACTACACGTTCCACCGGATCGCGGGAACATCGGCCGGCGCGATCGTCGGGGCGCTGATCGCCGCCGGCATGCCGCCCGAGGACCTCAAGCGCATGATGCGCACGGTCGACTACGGCCAGTTCCAGGACGAAGGCTTCATCGACCACCTGGGGATGGTGGGCAAGGGCATCTCGATCCTGTTCGAGAAGGGGATCTACGAGGGGCGGTACCTCGTCGAGTGGCTGGACGGGATCTTGATGCGACCTCGGCGCGCGCACGTTCGGCGATCTCCGCATCGAGGACCCCAACTCCTCGCTGCCGCCGGACGGGCCTACAAGCTCGTCATCATGACCTCCGACGTCACCCGGGGCAGGCTGGTGCGGCTGCCGTGGGACTACCCGAGGTACGGGTTGGAGGCGGACGAACAATCGGTGGCCGACGCCGTGCGCGCCTCGATGTCGATCCCGTTCTTCTACGAGCCGCTGCGGTTCTACGGGCGCGACGAGCGGGCGAACGCGTGCGGTCGTTCATGGTGGACGGCGGCATGCTCTCGAACTTCCCCATCGACGTGTTCGACCGAACGGACGGGAAGCCGCCGCGGTGGCCCACGTTCGGGATCAAGCTCTCGCGCGAAGCCCACGGCTCCGGTGTTGCAGCGGTTCGAGGTGAGCGGGGCGGTCGGTTTGGCGCGCGCGATGGTGGGCACCATGACGAACTTCCACGACCAGATGCACATCGACGATCCGTCGGTCCTCGCGCGAACGATGTTCGTCGACACCGGTCGCGTGAAGGCGACCGACTTCGACATCGACGAGCCCACGCAGGACATGTTGTTCACGAACGGGCGGGCGGCGCCAGCGAAGTTCCTGAAGTGGTGGGACTTCGACGCGTACGTGCGGGAGTTCCGCAGCGGGGACACGATCGACCTGACCGCGCACGAGTCCTCGGTCGACGCCGGCTGAGGCGAGGCCGAGGAGCGGCCGAAGCAACGGAGAGGGTCGAGCATCGCCAGCCGTTCGGTCCCGGGGTTCCTGCCGAGCAGTTCCGGGTTCCGCTTCGCCAACTACGTTCCCCCACGTGCCCGTCCGCCGATCGGGATCCCAGGCGTGGTCAGTCTCCCGATCGGCGACGCTTCGAACGGTCTCTGCGGCGGCATGGCGTTCGCGGCCCGCGACTACTTCGAGGCGGAGAAGCCACCGCCCGACGAGGACGACCGCGCCGGGTGCGGGGCCGTTGTTCGACTACCTGTCGAGCGGCTGTTCGACAGCTTCGACCTGCCCGTTCGGGCCCGCCCGGTACCTGGCGCTGATGAACCCGCTGCTCTCCGACGGCGAGTCGGTCTGGAGCCGTATCGGGCTGGCGCCGCACGGACGTGCCTGGCAGACGTCCGCGACGAGTGGCCCAAGATCCGCGCGGACATCGACGCCGGTCATCCGTCGGCGCTGGGTCTCGTCAAGGTGAAGTCCTCGGATCCGCGGCAGCTCAAGCACGACCACCAGGTGCTGGCGTACGGCTACGACCTGGAGGGCGAGATCCTGAAGCTGCGCGTCTACGACCCGAACCTGCCCGGACGCGACGACGTGACGCTGTCGCTCTGCATCGCCGATCCCTGGCATCTCACGGTGATGACGATGCTCCCGTCGGCGAGACCGGTCTACGCCTTCTTCCGGGTCGCGTACGAGGCCGCGACGCCTCCCTAGCGGGCGTTCGGGGACAGCCCTTTCCGACATGCCTGGCTAGTCTGGGCCGATGGCATCCCAGATCGAGGACTACGGCCTGATCGGCGACCTCCAGACGGCTGCCCTGCTGGGTCGCGACGGCTCGATCGACTGGTGCTGCTTCCCGCGGTTCGATTCCGGCGCGTGCTTCTCGGCGCTGCTCGGAGGACCCGACGACGGCCGCTGGCTCCTGGCTCCGTCCGAACCCTTCCAGGTGATCAGCCGGCGCTACCGCCACGACACGTTGGTGCTGGAATCCGTGCTGGAGACCGCGTCGGGCTCGGTGCGAATGATCGACTTCATGCCGCCCCGTGGCACGACGCCCGACATCGTGCGGATCGTCGAAGGGCCTCACCGGTTCGGTGCCCATGACGCTCGAACTGACGATCCGCTTCGATTACGGGCACATCGTGCCGTGGGTCCGGCAGATCGATGACGCGCTCGTCGCGATCGCCGGGCCGGACGCGTTGTGCCTGTGGTCTCCGGTACCGACGCGGGGGGAAGGCATGAAGACGATGGCCTCGTTCACGGTGGACGCCGGGCAGCGTATCCCCTTCGTCCTGACATGGTTCCCGTCGCATCAGCCCACGCCCGATCCGATCGATGCCGAGGTGGCCCTCGACGACGCCGAGGGGTTCTGGCTCGACTGGTCGGCGCACCTGCGTGAACGACGGGGACTACCACGAGGAGATCAGGGAGTCCCTGCTGGTGTTGAAGGCGATGACGTTCCAACCGACGGGCGGCATCGTGGCGGCGCCGACCACCTCGTTGCCTGAGGAACCCGGCGGCGAGCGGAACTGGGACTACCGCTACTGCTGGCTGCGCGATGCCACGTTGACCCTGCTCGCGATGCTCCGCGCCGGAGCTCAAGGACGAGGCCGTCAACTGGCGTGGATGGCTGCTGCGCGCCATGGCGGGGGATCCGGCAGACCTGCAGATCATGTATGGCCTCTCGGGAGAGCGACGCCTCGACGAACGCATCCTGGAATGGTTGCCCGGCTACGAGGGGTCGACGCCGGTCCGGGTGGGGAACGCGGCGTCCGAACAGCTGCAGCTCGACGTCTACGGCGATGTGATCGACGCGCTGTACCAGACGAGGCGGCAGGGAGCGCCGGGCGACGACAACGTGTGGTCGCTGACCCGCAAGCTGCTGGAATGGCTCGAGGAGGGGTGGAAGCTGCCCGACCACGGCATCTGGGAGGTGCGCGGTCCGGCCCGTCACTTCACCCACTCGAAGATGATGGCGTGGGTCGCCTTCGATCGCGCGGTCCGGGCCACCGAGGAATGGGGACGCGAGGGCCCGGTCGAGCGATGGCGGGCGATCCGCGACGAGATCCACGCGCAGGTGATCGAGCGGTCCTGGAGCGAACACCATCAGGCGTTCGCGCAGTCCTACGGCTCGGATGAACTGGACGCCAGCGTGCTGCTGATGGCGCCGGTGGGCTTCATGCCCGCCGCCGACCCACGGTTCGTCTCGACGGTGTCGGCGGTCGAGCGCGAGCTGGTCTCCGGCGGGTTGGTGATGCGATACCGCGCCCGTGCCGACGGGGCGATCGACGGCATCACCTCCGACGAGGCAGCGTTCCTGCCGTGCTCGTTCTGGCTCGCCGACGCGCTCGCCCTGATCGGGGAGTTCGACCGGGCCCGCGAGCTGTTCGAGCGCCTGCTGGACCTGCGCAACGAACTGGGGCTGCTCTCCGAGGAGTACGACCCCGTCGCGAACCGGCAGCTGGGGAACTACCCCCAGGCGTTCACGCACCTCGCGCTGATCAACACGGCGTTCGTCCTGCGCGAAGGCCGGCCGCTCCGCGGCCGCGGGTGACGCGCGTCTCCGTCGCTGAGGGTCAGCCTGTTCCTTCCGACCTCCACGTCGTCACGGACGACCCGCACGACGACCTCGGTGGTGCGGTCGTCGGCCCGCCGCTTCGCGCGTCGCTTCTTCATCCACATCCCGGTGAGGCCGGCGACGGCCGAGCTGGTGACCGCGGTGCCGACGAGGGTCTTCACCGATCGGAGGGGCGAGGGGATCCGCGCCTCCAGTTCGCTGAGGTCGGCCTCGACCTGCCGTCGGGTCTCCTCGATCTCCTTCACCTTGCGATCTGCTGCTTCGCCCACTGGACGTCCTCCTTCACCGTCGCCTGTGTCTGCTCGACCCCGCCCGCCGACCGCATCGCGGCGCGCCCGGCCAGGAACAGGATCGCGCCGCCGATGATGAACACGCCGGCCACGATCAACCGGGACGCCCATGCCGGCAGCACGATGTCCAACGCCGCGGCGCCCGAAGCCGCCAGGTACCCGAGCGCGTACAGCGCCAACACGCCGCCCGCCGCGAGCAGCCCGATCGCCTGTGCGCGGACCGCGATGGCCTCGGTGGCCTCGATCTTCGCCAGTTCCACCTCGTGACGGAACAACTGGGTGACCCCGTCGATCACGCTTCGCGCGACCGCCGCCACCGACCGTCGTTCCGCCGTCGTCGTCCGCGTGGCTCCCGATCCCACCGTAGGATCCGGGGCCTTCGGATCGCCGTCGTCTCCGAACGTCACGTCCACGATCTCCTCCTCCTTGCGTTCTTCCTGCCTCGCCGATCGACGAAGGGCTCGTCGGTCGGCCTCGGTCAGCTCTCCTTGCAACGAACGCGGCCAGAGCCCGCCCTGTTGTACCGCGTTCACCTCGGCGCCGTACAGCGTCAGTTGCGCGCCGAGGTAGATCCACGCCAGCAGCCCGATCACCAACGCGAACGTTCCGTACACATCGGAGGAGGACGAGACGCGATCGGCCACGATCCACCCTCCGAGGCTCAGCAGGACCGTCCATCCGAGTCCCGCGAGGCAGGCACCGGGCAGCACCTGGCGCCAGGTGAGGTCGGCCACCGTCAGGACGCGATAGGCCACGGCGAAGAGCACCACGTTGAGGACCGCCGAGCCCGCCAGGGCCACGAGGGATCCCGCGGTGCCGCTCGCGGTGGTCGCCAGCCCGGCGAGCACCGCGCCACCGAGGACGAAGACGCCCAGCACCGCCAGCATGACGAGCGCCATCGCGATCGACGCCGGCGTCCCACGCCGATGCTTCCGGGGGACGTCCCACACGGTGTCCATCGCGACCTGCGCCGCTCGCACGGCGCCGAGCCCCGCCCACAGCGCCAGGACGATCCCGATGGCCAGCGTCAGGCCCGAGCCGTCGATCTGGCCGACGTTGCTCCGGATCTGGGTGCCGATCACCGGGAACTGGGCCAGGGCCGAGTCCAGGAGCTGGTCCTGAAGGTCGGGCCGATCGCGAAGGATGATCCCGACCACCGACGTGAAGACCATCAACAGCGGGAACAACGAGAAGAACCCGTAGTAGGCGAGGGCGGCCGCGAGCGAACCGGCCCCGCTGTCGCCGAAGCGCTTGACGACGGCCAGGGGGAAGCCCATCCACGGGTGGGTTCGCTGGAACCCGTCCAGCTTCCTGATCGGTGCGGTGATGTCCACGGTGGAGCCATTCCCTCAGGGAGGCAAAGGAAACGGGAGGCCGAACACGTCGGGCATGCCTGTGGCAGGCTCACCCCATGGCTGAAGACCCTCGCAGCGAGCTCGACCGCGTGATCCAGGACCTCCAACGCATGGAGCAGGCACAGGGCTCCGCAACCGCGGCGGGCGGCATGCTGCACGCCGCGCGGACGATCCTGCTGGAGGTGGCGCGCATCACCGAGTTCGGCGGCGCCGTCACCGACGACGAGCCGGCGGGTTAGCTGGTGCGCTCGTCCTCGTAGTACTCGTAGGCCGACATCGCCTTGCCGGTGCTCGAGCGCCACTCGCGTTCGTGCGAGGAGCGCTTGCCCAGCACCTTGGCCATCTCGCGCACGTGCTCGGCCACCGATCCGCAGCACGAGCCGATGTAGCGCACGCCCGCCTCTCGGGCGTCGGCGGCGAACCGGGCGAGGTCGCCGCGGGGGAGCGTCATCGCGGTGAGCTCGGTGGGGAACTCGTCGAACGACGTGAAGTCCGGCCGTTCCTCGGTGGTGGCGTAGGCGACCGGCTGGGCCGCCACCGGCACCGCACCGCCGACGGCTTTCACCATCTCGGCGGCGATCGGCAGCTGCTGGACGGGGGAGTTGAGGCAGTTCACGCCCACGATGTCGGCGCCGGCATCGGCGAGCTTCTTCGCGGCTTCGCCGGCGGTGTCGCCCTCGTAGGCCTTCGCCGGCAGGGTCTCGAACGACATCGTCACCATCACCGGCAGGCCGGTCTGCTTCGCGCGTTCGACGAACAGCAGCGCCTCGCCCAGGAACGAGAACGTCTCGCCGATCCAGAAGTCGGGCGGTCCGGCATCGAGCTGATCCTGCAGCTGGCGGTCGAGCAGCGCGCGGACGTGATCGGGGCTGGCGGCGTCCGCAGGGTCGTAGGCCCACGTGAGCGAGAGGTTCCCGGCCACGAGCGCGTCGCCCTCGGTGGCGACCTCGCGAGCGATGCGCACCGCCGTGCGGTTGATGTCGTCGACCCGGTCGGCCAGTCCCACGGTCGCGAGCTTGTCGTCGCTGGCGTAGAAGGTCATGGTCTGCAGCACCTCGGCGCCCGCCATCAGGAACTCGCGGTGCAGCTGCGCCAGCGCGTCCGGATGCTCGATCACCACCTCCGGCGTGAACGGACCCGCCTGCACGTACCCGCGCTTCTCCAGCTCGAGCAGGTAGCCGCCGTCGCCCAGCACCGGACCTTCGGCCAGCCGTTCCAGGATCCCCTTCGTCACGTGACCGCCCCCTTGGACTCTGCAGCGAGTGTACGAGTCGAACCTGCAGGCCCGGCCTCCGGCGAGGCACCACGGGTCACACCGCGTCCACCACCGATCGAAGCGGCACGCAGGTCGCGGGCGTATGGTCCTCGCCAGGAGGACGATGAACGCCAAGCGGATCGGCTGCATCGTGGCGGTGACGTTGTGCTGCTCCCAGGCCAGCGCCCTGGCCGCTCCCGGCGACCTCGACCCCTCGTTCGGTGGGGACGGCGTCGTGCACACCAACCTCTCCTCGGATCGACGCGGCCGGGACACGGCGTTCGGTCTCGCGGTGCAAGCCGATGGTTCGATCGTCGTCGTGGGACGTGCGGGCCCGCGGTTCGGCGTCGTCCGCTTCGACGACGATGGAACCCTCGACGAGGGGTTCGGCCAAGGAGGCAAGGTTCGGACCGACGTCGGCCCGGGTCCGGACACCGCCTCCGATGTCGCGCTGCAATCGACCGGCAGGATCGTGGTGGCCGGCACGTCGACGGGACCGGGTGGCGGGTTCGCCGTCGTGCGGTACCGGGCGAACGGCACGCTCGATCCCTCGTTCGGCGATCACGGGGCCGTGCTGACCTCGTTCCCAGGGGCGGACGAGGGGGCGATGGACGTCGCGGTCGACGCCGAGGACCGGATCGTCGTGGTGGGCCACGCGGGCGGCGCCTTCGTCACCGCTCGGTATGAGACCGACGGCCGGCTCGACGACTCGTTCTCGGCCGACGGCGTCGCCCGCACGAACCTCACCAGGCGGAAGGATGTCGCGGCGGCGGTCGCGATCCAGGCCGACGGTGCGATCGTGGTGGTCGGGACGGCACGCTTCGAACCAGGAGGAGCCGGCCAGCGCTGGGCGGAGGTGCGGTACGAGGAGAGCGGGCAACTCGACGACACCTTCCATCTCGACGGCGTTCGTATCGAGGAACTGTCGAGCTACGGCAACGTCGCCTTCGACGTGGCGATCGGCAACGACGGTCAGATCCTGGTGGTGGGCACGATCGGCGTGGGGGGGTTCGACACCGACACCCGCTCGGGGGTGATCCAACTCGATCCGTCTGGGCAGCTCGATCCGAGCTTCAGCACTTCGGGCACCCGCAGCTTCAACGTCACGAACCGGCCGGATACGGCGACCTCGGTCGTCATCCAGGACGACGACGACATCGTCGTGGCGGGCGTCTCGGCAGCCGGCGGCCCGTTCCTGCCGAGAGCATGGGTGGTGCGCTACCAACCGAACGGGGATCTCGATCACACGTTCAGCGACGGCAGGGTGCTCACGGATCCAGCCGCAGCGCGGATCGCGAACGACGTCGCGATCCAGCCCGACGGCGATGTCGTCATCGTCGGCAGGGCCGGGATCCGATCCGCGACCTTCGCGACCCTTCGACTCCTGGGCGCCTGACGACTAGGTGTAGCCCCAGCGCGTGTGGTCGCGAACGCGCAGCCGTCATGCGGGCTCGCGCAGCGACCCGATGACCTCGAGCACCGAGGCGCGTGAGTAGACCGGATCATCGGGCTGCGTCACCATCGGCGGAACGACGACGTCGGTGGGTGGATCGGTGGCACCCAGCTCGGCCAGCGCATCGCGGTAGGCGGCGTACGGCGCCTTCCGATAGAGCTCGAGGCCGCGCGTGCGGAGCACGGCCTTCTGCGATCGGTTCCCGGTGATCCGGTGCAGCTCCACGTCGAGCAGGAACCGGTCGCCGGCCTCATCCACGCGGGCGCTCAGATCGTCGAGGTCGGCACGGTCGGCGTTCGACCCCAGCGCCGACAGCACCCGTAGTTCAAGGTCTGGGCGTCCAAGGCTCCGCGCTTCGGCGAGCACATCGCCGGCGTCGTCCATCGAATCTCCCAGGAGGGCGTCCACCTCCACCGCCACCGTCCGGAACTCGATCAGGGTGTGCGGCCGATGCAACGCCACCTCGATGGGGATCGAGGCCTGCAGGATCGCGCGCCGGTCCGCCGGCTCCAGGTCGGGGTCGGCGCCCAGGCGCAGCAGGTTGTCGCAGGCCAGTCCGATGTCTCCGAGCGAGGTCGCCGCGTGCAGCCCGCGCAGGGACAACGTGGTGACCGCGCGGTCATCGCCGAGGAGGAGCCGAAGCTCGGCCTCGTTGCTCACGCTGAGCGCGAGGTGCCGGCGGTAGCCGATCTCGACCGCGACCTCGCGCGCGGCGAGCATCGCCTCCAACGCCTGCGCGACGTCGCCCGCCATCGCGCACGCCGTGGCAAGGTCGCTCCGGAGATGGACGAGCCGGACCCGGTCCTCACCCAGTTCCGCTTCGGCTACCGCCCGTCGCAGGGCCTCGACGGCGCTCTGCAGGGCGTATCGATGGATCTGCACCGTGCCGAAGGCGCCGATGGCGCGCGCCATGGTGTCGTGATCGTCCGCCGGGACCCCTTGGATCGCCGACCTGGCGACGTCGGTTGCCTCGTCGAAGCGGCCGACCTCGACGAGCGCCCGGCTCAACAGCTCGGCGGCGGCCACCGTGTCCGTCGTCGAACCCGCTTCCCGGGTACGAGCCAGCACCTGCGTCAACGTCTCGACGGCCTCCTCGCTCGCCCCGCCGATCAACCAGCGTCTCGCCGGCCAGCATCCCTCGGCGTCGATCGAGGTCGGCATCGATGCACGGGTCTCCGACGAGGGCGCCTACCCGGCCGAGGTCGCCCTGCACCATGAGCATCGAGGCGAGGCCGATGCGTACCTCCTCGGATCGATCGCCGATGTCCCGCGCGTCGGTCGAACCAGATGATGGCGTCCTCGACCGCCCACGCCGCGCTCGACTGGACGCCGGCCGCGGGGTACCAGGTTCGCTGCCGGTCGAGATCGTCGGTGAGCGCGAAGTGGCGAGCGATCTCCACGGGCTGTGCATCGCGTCGCTCGAGCGTTCGTCCGATGCTGCCGTGCACCATGCGCCGTGACCCGTGGCTGAGGCGTTGGTAGGCCGCCTCGCGAACGGACGCGTGGCGGAACCGAGGGAGATCCCGTCCTGCGTCTGCACGGCGAGCAATCCTTGGTGCACGAGGTCCTCGAGCCTGGCTGGCCAACGTGGGTTCCGACTCATCGCCTCGAGTCATCGCGGCGTCGAGTTCATCGACCACGATCGGGCGGCCGAACGCGCTCGCCCAGATCAGCGGCCGCAGGTCCTCGTCGGGCAGGCCGTCGAGCCGGGCCTGCAGGAGTGGAGCGAGACCGGTCGCGAGCAGGGCGTCGTCGCCGAGATCGACCATCGCCTCGATCATCAGCGGGTTGCCGGCGGCACGTTCGACGATGCGAGCGAGCCGTGCATCGTCGATATCCCGATCCGTGCGAGCAGCCACCGTGGCGGCGACCTCGCGCGCCTCGTCGTCGTCGAGTTCGCCGAGGTCGATGACGATGTCGTCCTCGCGCACCGGGAACGGCGGTACCTTCTGAGCGGCAGGCGCTGGGTCACCACGATCGCGATCGGCGCATCGCTGGGACGATACCGTCACGAGATCGAGCAGTCGCGCGGATGAGCGGTCCGCCCAGTGCCAATCCTCGAGCTCGATCACCAGCGGGCTGTTCGCGCGCCGAGGCTTCGAGGATCGCGCGAGCGGCCAGGTCCTCGGCCACCTCGTTGCGTACCTCGCCGCTGATGCGTCGCCGACCGTCGGCGTCTCCTCGAGCCGGCGTCCGATGAAGGGGACCCGAGGAGCGGCGCGAGGTCGCCGGCGCCGGGCACCAGCGACGCCAGCGCCCGCCGCCACGTCCTCGTCGTCGTGCACGATCGACCGCATCACCGGCTGCCACCCCGAGTACGGCGTGGCGATCGCCGAGCCCGGCGAACCCACCTCCCGACGACGTGCCACCCACGGGCCGCCGCGCGTTCGGCCACGGCTCGTGTCAGCCGTGACTTGCCGATACCGGCCGCCCCCCGGATCACCACCCTGCGCACGACCAGGGACACCGGGGTCCAACGCTCGCTCCGCGTCGGCGAGCTCGTCCGTGCGCGCCAGCATCGGTCCATCGGTTGCGAGCCGGTTGGTGGGCCAGGGCCGGTGTACGCTGGCCCACCAGCCGACGCACGCCGCACACCCTCATCCTTGCCTTTCACCCGCACCGTGCGCCGGTCATCGAAGTCGAACATCGTGCCGGCCGCCTGGGCGGTGGCCTCATCGACGAGCACGGCGTCCGGGCTCGGCGCGCTGCATCAGCCGAGCCGCCAGGTTCACGGCATCGCCGATCACCGTGTACACGCTTCGAGATGGCCCGCCGAGCAGCCCCGCGAACACCGTGCCGGTACCGACACCGATCGATGAACCGGGCAGCGACCGTGTGAGACGCGACGCTGCCGCCACCGCGCGGCAGCCGTCGTCGGGACTCGACGTCGGAGCACCGAAGGTCAGGCAGCGCCACCGTCCCCTTGTCGCCGCCGGTGATCTGGATCGATCTACCCGCCCAGGGTCGAGCGCCACGTCGACGATCTGCGACCGGATCGCAACCTCGACGGTACGCTCCGCCGCCGCGGTGTGAGCGCGCATCGCCGGCGGCTCGAACGGCACCTGGGCGAAGAGCGTCGTCACCCGCCGATGGCCGTCGATCAAGGTGGTGTCGCCGCGCCGGATCCGCTCCACGGTCACCGGATGGGCGAAGCGCCCGAAGTCGAGTCGTGCCAGGCAGCTCGAGTTCGATCGAGGTCGACGCCCGCCGGTACTTGGTCGACGTGCTCGGACGGTCGTCGACCCATCTCGGGTCACGACCTCGTCCGGGCTCGGCTTCGCGCTTCGGCACGCCACGGCTCCGATCGATGGCGTCCCCTTGCGTCAGGACCAGTAGCCGATCGGGTCCTCCGCCCACGGTCACATCCACCGATGCCGGTCGGCGATCGCCGATGCGCACCGCGAACCCGAAGTCGCCGATCGAGGTGGTCGAGCGGCTTCCCGCGCCCGCAGAGGTTCGGGCCAGCGCCTGCTGCGCACGCCGACGGCGTCGACGAACGCCGTTCGCGCCGGCCCAGACGGCGGTGATCGCATCCCCTCCGAAGGCGACGACCTCGCCCCCGGACGCACCGATCAAGTGTCGATCGCCGGCTCGAAGAAACCGTTGAGGATCCGGACGAGTTCCTCGGTGCCGGATGTCCCCAGTCGCCCCAGCCGCTCGCTGAGCGTGGTGAACCCACTGACGTCGAGGAAGAGCGCCGCGCCCGCCGAACCGACCCATCGCGCCCGGGCGCGACCTCAGGGAGATCTGCGGCCCGGAACATCCCGGCCGGAACGAGCGCCACTGGCGGGATCCGGACTTCCCGATCATCGGCGGCGTGCTCCCCGTGCTGGTGGCTCAGGAGACGAGCGTCATGGCGCTCAGGATAGACTTCGCGATCCTGACCACTCCGCCCCCGAACGAACGGAGGACCGTCATGTCTCGAGCCCGGATCACCGTTCGCGATCGCCGTGGTGGCATTGACCATCGCGCTGCTGGCCCCTTCGGCCTCGGCGAAGTTCACGACGCCACAACGGCGCCGACATCACACGAAACCGACGTGGTGAACGGCGAGCGAGTTCAACACCTGTGGGAACCGCATCTCCGGGCGTCGCGGGCATTCGGGGTCAGTACTTCGGGGACCTCGACACGACGGACCCGGCGGTCATCGACACGGTGACCCGCACCACGAAATACGAGGTGTTCCAGTTCCCGGCGGGGAGCCTTCCGTCCGACTACCAGTTCGATCGAGGACCCGAACACGTTCGAGGGCTCCTACGTCACAGGTCGACGGCAACGGGAACGTGATCGAGACGGTGCCGCGGGTGCTGGCCTTCGAGACCGCCCCACGCGTGATCATCCCCGGTGGGCCGCTGGTGCAGGCCGACCCCAACCAGGGGGATCTCTTCATCTACTAGCACGATCCCCTTCAACGAAGACCATCAGCCCCTGCGGCGCCTGTCGGTTCACCCTCGGGATCAAGCCGTTGAGTCGGCGCCGCGCTCCGGGAGTCCTGAGCGTGGTCGACTTGCACGACGCCGCCTGACGAACGTGGTCGCCTGCGATCGACGCCCAGCCCGGTCTGTCAAGCAACCCGGTGAAGATCTCGTCCACCAAGCCCACGCTCGTCATCCTGGTGAAGGGGAGCGCGACGTTGGACGTCACGAAGATCGCCACGGCCAAGGTCGGCAACGCCTCACCGGTGGTGAGTGGCGTGTTCTCGGTGCTGAGCAAGCCGGCACGATCTCACACCGGCGACGGTCGCAAGGATCGTCTCTACTTCTTCCGGCCCAGCCAGACCGGGCCTGACGTGCTCGTCGACGTCGGTAACGATCGGCGGCACGCTGGCCGGCGGTGCGCTCTGGTCGGGGACCGACGCGATCAAGGCGGTCTGCTGAACCGCGTTTGAGGGCATGTCGGTAGCTCCCGGGCCGGCAGGAGCCGAGGTTCAGGAGTAGCCCCACCTGGTGTGGTCTCGCGCGCACGTCCCATCGGCGCACCACGTCGTGGCGACGCGCACCCTCAGCGGGATGTCGTTGTCCGCCTCTTCGAGCCGGACCCACCACGGGATGAACCGGACGCGCAGGGTGGTCGGATCGACGCGCGCCACCTTGCTCGTCCAACAGCACGGCGATGAGGCGAACTCCCGTTGCGGAACCAGATCGCTCCCGCACGACGGAAGAAGTATCCGTCGTGCTGGTAGGCGCCGTTGGTGAAGTCGCCGTCGGGCGCGCCCTGGATCGACGGCGTAGACCCGGCGGTCCGGGTCCAAGGTGCTGCCGTATCGCAGAGCCGATGACGTGAACTCCGGCCAGAACCGCACGGTCAGCATCAATCGGTCCTGGCCTTTGGGCCTGACATCGACCTGACGAAGGTCGAACGGACCGTCGGTGTCGTCGGCATCGGGCACCCCTGCCCGGGCGATCCCTGGGAACAGGGCGAGCACCAGCACCACGAGCGTCACCACCGAGCCCATGCGTTTCACGCCGCGCACCTCCTGCGCTCCATCACGCACCGCCCCGAAGCCGGTCGTCGATCAGCAGGGGAACTGCGTCGTGTCCTTGCTGGCCGCATACAGCCCGGTGCCGGCGAACTTCGCCACCACCTTGCACGAGCCGGACTTCGGCCGGGCGAACGAGGTGTTGAAGCCGCCGCCGGCCTTGACCGACGGTTCCTTCTCCGCCACCTTCACCCACTTGCCGCTCTGCTTGCGCGAGAGCACCAGCGAGATCTCCGAGCCCTCGAGCGGCGGCGTGAGCGTACCCGACGCCTTCAGTTTCGACGCCGTCTTCGTCACGCTGACGGTCGTCGTGGTGTCGGCCTTCGACAGCGTGAACTTCCGACCGTTCGACCATGGGCCCTGCTTGCCGTCGGCGTCCAGGCGGCGGATCCGCCACGCGAACACTCCGGGGTCCAGGGCCTTCGTAGGCGCCCAGGCCGACATCTTGGTGGTCTGGCTCAGCACCTTGTTCGCCGGCGAGAACGCGAGGTCGCCGTTCTCGTAGACCTCCAGTTCGTACTTCGCGGCGTAGTCCTGCGGCGTCCAGGTGAAGTCCGGCAGGTTGCCGACCAGTTCCACGTCGGCGCCCGGCGCCTGCAGCGAGATCTTCGGGGAGGACTTGACGACCGACCACACGAGGCTCCGCGTCAGCGCGTTGCCACTACCGTCGATCGCCTGCACCCGCCAGTAGAGCGTGCCCTCCGGATAGGTCTTGTCGTACGGCGTGTAGCTGGTCTGATCGACGGTCTTGTCGTCGAGCAGGGTCGCGAAGTCGTTCACGGTGGACACCTGGATCCGGTATTGACGGGCTTCCTGCGTCGGTGCGTCGACGTCGGCCAGGTTCGTGGCCAGGAAGTCGTCCCAGGTGAACGTCACGAGATCGGCCACGCTCGAGCCGTCGGCGGGGCTGTCGAGCTCGACCGCCTTCGACAACTTGCGGAAGGCGAACGCCTCGTCGAACACGGTGGCGTCGAACTTGCCGCACCGGTTCGCCGTGACGCAGGGCCGGACGAACCAGTAGTAGGCGTTGCCGGCCTGGTTGTCCAAGAGTGACTCGCGCGGCGTCAGCGTCGTGTACTGCGTGCGGTAGGTCTTCACGACGTTCGTGAAGTTCGGATCCTGCGCCACGTACACGAGGTACAGGCCGGCGCCGGGTTCCTCGTCCCACTCCAGCGTGGGGGTGTCCTTCACGGTGCACGGCGTCAGCGCCGAGGAGCACGGGCCCACGTAGGAGGCCGTGCCGATCACGTCGACCGAGAAGTCCCGGCTGGCGCTGATCGCCATCGGCGTCCCCGACACGCCGTCGAACGCCTTGACGCGCCACGTGTAGTCGCCCGTGGTCAGTGGGTCGCCCGCGTAGGTGAAACCCCCGTACGGGAAGCTCCGCCGTGCCGCTCAGCTTCTGCTCGACGCCGGAGCCGGCCACCGAGTACCACACCTCGTAGTACTCCGCGCCCGTCAGTGGCGTCCATGTCATCGACGGCATCACCACGTCACCGGCACCGTCCGCCGGTGTGAGCAACGAGACCGAGCCCGCGGTGGTCGCGGGGTCGAGGTTGAACGTGCGCTCGTCGCCGATGATGCTGAGCTCACCGTAGGAGTCCACGGTCTGGACGCGCCAGGTGAACGGGCCGTCGGGCAGCGAGTTCGACAGTTCGGAGATCGGCGTCCACGACGTCGCCGCCGTGGTCACGGTCGCCGTCCCGCCACCGGGCTTGTCGATCGTGACCTTGTACTTGCCGATGCCGGGCACCGACTCCCAGACCAGGACCGGGTTCTCCACCGTGGCGCCGTCGACCGGCGACACGAGCAGCGGGGTGTCGCCGGTGTCACCTCGGAACAGGAACCGCGAGACGTCCGACCACGGCGCGACGACGCCACCCGTGTTGTCCACGCCGCGCACGCGCCAGTACGACACGCTGCCCGGGGCGGTCTCGAACTCAGAGCCGTTGCACGAACCGGCGGGGCCGGGGCCCGTACTCGAGACGATCTCGTAGTAGGTCAGCTCGGTGTGGTTCGTGAAGCATGAGGAGTAGGTGTCGGGGGAGAAGTTCACGTCGTCGCCGAGTTGGAGCTCGTAGGTCGAGGCGTGCTCGATCGGTGTCCAGGAGAACGTCGGCGTCGTCACCGAGTTGGCGACCGTGTCGGCCGGCGTCACCGGCGTCGGCGTGTCGGTCCAGGAACGGGTGAACTGCCATTCCTGCGACCATGCGCCCAGGTTCGGCGTGGAGGCGGCATCGCGCGCCCGGACGCGCCAGAAATACGACGCGTTGTCCAGCGTGACGGGCTTCGCGTAGGACGTCCCCTTCACGATGACGTCGACGTCGACGTTGTTGGCCCAGTCGGCGTTCGGGCTGACCTGCAGCTGATAGGTCGAGGCACCGGCGACGGGATCCCAGGAGAACAGGACGTCCTCGACGGTGGAGCCATCGGCGGGGGTCGACAGGTCGGGGCTGCTCCCGGGCCAGGAGATGTCGTAGGACCAGGTCGGAGACCAGGAGGATGCTCCGCCCGTCGACGACAGTGCCTGCACGTGCCAGTAGAAGGACTGCCCGATCGTCTGGGGCTCGGTGAGGGTGTAGGCCGTGTTGACCGTGGTCGCGGTGGTGGCGCCGATGAAGTCCGACGCGTCGTCGATCTCGATCCGGTAGCTGGTGGCTCCCGCCACCGCGTCCCACTGGAACAAGGGCGGCTCGGTCGGGAACGACAGCGTGGTGCCGTCCGAAGGACCCGTCTGGTTGGGCTCGGCGATCGCTGCGCTCGCGGGACGCGCGATGAGCAGGGGCAGCGTGAGGGCGAGTGATACGAGGGCGATCGTGGCTCGCTTCGGAGCATCGGTGCGCCAGGCCATGTGTGCGTGCAAGGGGGATCCTCCTGGGATCGTTCGACTGATGTCCCGAAGGACATCGGCAGCGGGGACACCGAACCTGAAACGCCGGATCCGTTTTCGAACGGTCGTCTACCGGTCGTCCCTGAAGCGCCCCGCCATCGTGACGTTCAACGAGCCCAGGAGCAGCACGACCCCGAACAGGAGCCCGGCGCGCGCGATCGGATGGAGCCCGGGCGCGTGGCCGAAGAGCAGGCCGGCGAGGCCGAGCACGAGGATGAACTCACCGATCTGGACGAGCGCCCAGATGCCACGCATGCGAGGCCGGCGGACGGGATCGCGATCCATCGACCGAGCATAGGGCTCGCGAGGTTCAACCCGTGACACGTCGACGGGCACGTCGTGCTGCGCTTGCTTCGCCTGCTTGGCGGCGTACATCTTCTCGTCGGCCCGACCGAGCAGGTCGTCGATCGAGCCCACCGCCCGATCCAGTTGGATCACCCCGACGCTGAACGAGATCTCGCGCGTCGCCACGAGGTCCTGGTGCACACGGCCGAGCGCATCCTCCGCGCCGCTGCGATCGGTGTGGGGCAACAGCACGACGAACTCGTCGCCGCCGATCCGGGCCACGAGGTCGGTGGGACGCAAGTGGGTGCGCAACGCATCGGCGACCGCCCGCAGGGCCTCGTCACCGGCGGCATGTCCGCGCTCGTCGTTGATGCGCTTGAAGTCGTCCAGGTCCAGGTAGGCGAGCGAGAGCGGGCCACCGTAGCGCCGCGAGGAGTACATCTCGCGCTGGGCCTCTTCTTCGAACCATCGGAAGTTGGCGACGCCGGTGAGTGGGTCGGTGCGCGCCAGTCGTCGTTCGAGCTGATGGGCGGCGCGCAGCTTCGCCAGCACCACCACGACGACGACGAACACGCCGAGTCGCATCGCGGCGTTCCAGAAGGGGATCACGCCGACGCCGGTCTCGATCGCGAGGTCGCCGATCAGGCTCACCACCGTGCACGCGATGGCCACGGCGATGCCCCACGACCGGCCGGCGTACGAGGTCGCCACGGCGATCGGGACCAGGTAGAAGAGCCCGAAGCTCAGGCGCGCCCCGGTGACGAAGTCCAGCCAGCCGATCGCGGCCACCGCGATCATCGCCACGACGAAGATGGCCATGGCAGATCGGTCGCGGAGGAACCGTTCTGGGGCGTTCATGTCCTTGCCCATCGACGCAACCCGAGACCCCCTTGATACCGGCATTTGAGCAACAGCGTCTGCGCAGCCATACTCGAACCCATGACGAAACGATCGATCGTGGTCCTGCTCGCCCTCGCCGTGTGTGCCTCGCTGATGGCCTTCCCCGCCGCGACGGCCGGAGGTGGGCTCTCCTTGACGGTGTCCAAGGCGGGCAAGGGCGACGGGAGCGTCACCAGCAACCCGGTGGGGATCGACTGCGGATCGACGTGCCAGGCGGCCTTCGCCGGCGGAACGACGGTCACCCTCACCGCCACGCCGAACCTCACCTCGAGCTTCGTGGGCTGGAAGGGGGACTGCTCCGGCACGGGTGACTGCAACGTCACGATGGACACCGCTCACTCGGTGCGGGCCGTGTTCGCCCGAGCCTACCGGCCGGATGCGTGGATCAAGCTCTGCGGCCTCAGCACCGGGTGCACGATCAACCCCCCGCCTCACCCGTGGCACGGCAACAACATCTACAACAGCACCGCGAGGAAGCAGACCGTCAGCGTTCGTATGGAGGACGGCGAGGGCGTGCGGTTCTGGCTGATCCTGGAGAACGACGGCGTGGGCCGGACCGACGTGATCCACGTCGACGGCTGCCGCGGCACGCCCAGGTTCGTGGTCAACGCGGTGGTCGCCGGGTTCCAGAAGCGGCCTCGGTTCGGGCCGGCGATCTACACCTCCGAGTTCAAGAACGGCACGCTGAAGTTCCGGTTCCCGGCGTCCAAGCCGAACAAGCAGGTCAAGCTCACGGTCAACATCGTCGCGCCGACGACGGCCGAAGGTGTCACGTATCGGTGTCCGATCACGATCAGCTCGGGGCATCAACCCGCGGCGAAGGACACGATCGCCGGGCGCATGACGACCTATTGACCTTCTGACCTTTCGTGCCAGGTCGACCTGGTGAAGATCGCCGTAAGCGTCCGAACGACCTAGGGCTTCCGGCGGCGCAAAGAGCCGAACGTCTGGTTCGCTCGCGCCCCGGAAGGGGGACGCTCTTCGCATGTGGAGCGAGCCGGCCCCGCGATGGGAGTTGTTCGAAGGGCGAACCCGCGAGCCCGAACCCGGTTCGCGCACCGACGCGATCATCGCGCTCACGTTCCTGCTGATCGTGGTGGCGGTTGCGTTGACGGCATTGGGATGGTGGCTGGTTCGCACCGACGCCTTACGGCCCGTGTTCCATGCCCTGCAACGTTTCGTCGAGGGCATGGGCGGCGCGTGAGCGCGCAACCGCGGGCGCGGCCGTTCTGTAGGGACGATGACCGTCTGCGCGTGAGGGGCCCTTCCCGGTAGGGTTCGGGCGTGCTGAGGATCGTGTTGTGGACCCTTGCGGGCATCGTCATGCTCGACATCGTCATCGCCGGCGTGTTCGCCGCGTGCGCCGCCGGCTACCGGTATCGAGGCCTGCGGCAGCTCCGTCACCTCGAAGCGATGTGGCATGGCGAGCCGCAACATGCGTCGTCCTACCCGTGGGCCCGGCGCCGGGTGCGACGTCGGCGTGTGATCGCGCCGGTGGTGCTCGGGACCGTGATCCTGGCCGGCACCGCGATGGCGAACCGACGGGGCGCGCGACGTCGTGGGCTCCGCGCTGGACACCCTCGCCTCACGCCTCGGGATCGGCCCCGATCGACAGGTCACCGTCGTGGCGGAGCCGGTGTCGGAGGACGCGGCCGGTCCACTTCGCGAACACAGCCAGAGCGGTGTTCCGGAGCGCTCGAACCCGGGAGTCGGTCCAACGCACGCAGGCGCATTCCCAGCCGGCGCAGACGGATCCGCCGTTCGATGACCCGACCACCACGGACCAGGCCGGCGTCGCGCCAACCGGCGGGCCGTCGATGCTGACCGCGACCCCGACCTCGGCGTCGACGATCGAACTGGCCTGGAGCAACACGGCGGGTGAATCGGCCTACCGGGTGGAGCGGTCGAACCAACGGTGGGGCGAGCGGTTGGGCGCAGGTGAGCGACCATCGGCCAGAACGTGACGGGGATCACGGACTCGGCCTTGTCGGCGGCGACGACCTATTTCTATCGGGTGATCGCGGTTCGCGACGGGGTGGACTCGGTGCCCTCGGCGGTCGCGTCGGCGACGACCATCCTCGACCCGCCGGCGACGCCGCCATCGCTCTCCGTCCAGGCGCATTCAACCGAGATCGCCCTGATGTGGACGGATGTCGCGACGGAGACCGGGTATCGCATCGAGCGTTCCGATGACGGCGGAACCGGCTGGGTCACGGTCGGCACGGCGGGCCAGGATGTCACCTCGTTCACCGACGCAGGACTGACCCCCGGGACCGGGTACGCCTACCGGGTGATCGCCGTCAACGCCGGCGGCGAATCGATTCCCTCAACGCCGGCGTTCACCACCACGGCGAGTCGCGGACGCGGGGACGCCGGTCGAACCCCCTGCGAGCTGATCTCCCTGGAGTCACGGGCGTTCGGTACCACCGGGCTGGAGGTCCCCGCCGTCGGCTTGGGAACCTGGTCCACGTTCGACGTCCCACGCACCGAGGAGGCCGACGCCCGTCTCGTGGTCCAGGCGGCCCTGGACGCCGGCACCCGGGTCATGGACTCCTCGCCGATGTACGGGCGAGCCGAAGGGGTGCTGGGCCGCGCGTTGGGCGATCGTCGCGACGACGCGATCGTCGCCACCAAGATCTGGTCGTCCTCGGTCGAAGAGGGACGCGCGCAGTTCGCGGCGCAACTGGGCTTCTACGGTGGCCGTATCGATCTGCTGCAGGTGCACAATCTGGTGGCCTGGCGCGAGCATCTCACCTGGATGGAGGCCGAACGTGACGCCGGCCGCATCGGGATGATCGGCGCCACCCACTGGAACCCGTCGGCGTTCGGCGAGTTGGCCGAGGTGATGCAGACCGGCAGGATCGTCGCGATCCAGATCCCGTGGAACCCGCTCGAACGCGAGGCCGAGCAGCGCATCCTGCCGCTGGCCGAAGACCTGGGGCTGGGCGTGCTCGCGATGCGGCCGTACGGCGAAGGCGACCTCCTCCGCCATACTCCCGCGACCGAGGACCTCGAACCGCTCGGCGTCGCGTCGTGGGCGGAAGCGCTCCTGCGCTGGTGCCTGTCCGATCCGCGGGTGCACGTGCCGATCCCCGCCACCCGCAGTCCCGATCACGCCGCCGAGAACGCGGCGGCGGGAGACGGCCGGGTGTTCGACGCCGATGAACGCGCCATGGTGGAGCGGCTGGCCGGCGCCTAGATACGACGACGCCCCCCGGCGATGGTCACCGGAGGGCGCCGATCGTTGGATCGAGGATCGTCAGATCGCGGAGTTGTAGTCGTCGCGTTCCTGGACGTGTTCGGTGCCGCTCGGGGTTTGGACGACGTTGTCGCGCACGGTCGTGTGGCGACGGCCACCCATCACCACGAGCAGGATGCCGAGGAGCAGGGACACCACCCCGACCCAGATCGCGATCAGGCCGGCGGCTTCGATGTCGAAACCGTTGGCGTCGGCGGTGACGGCGAACTTCAAGATCGCACCTACCACGATCAACACCAGACCGAATCCGATGAATCCAGTTCCGGTTGTGCGTTGCATGATGCTCCTTCCGGCGCCGTGAGGCTGGCGCGAACGTCGGTGGGCACCCTCCAGGAGCGCCCGGACGCATCTATGCCCCGGTTCGCTGCATCTCAAACCATCTCGCGGTGTGCGTGGCCCGCGTGACCGATCGCTCAGGCGTCCTCGAGGCGGGCGGTCGCCTTCGCGAGGTCGCGCTCGGCACGCTTGAGGTCGAGTTCGCCGGCGCTCGCCTTCGCGGCGGCGTCGGCGTGCTTGGCCTCGACCTTCGCCAGGCGCTCCCGCATGCCTTCGAGTTCGCGCGCGAACCCGTCGGCGGTCTGGCGCGCCTTGCGCACGGTGCGCTCGGCGGCGTCACGATCGCGCCGCAATCGCGCGACGTCGGCCTGCAGCTCGCGGCGGTCGGGGGCGGACGACTTCGCCCGGGCCTTCGCCTTCCCTTTCGCTTTTGAGGCGGGTGTGGTCGCGGCTTCCTCTCCGTCGTCGGGGACCGCGGTGAGCCCGAACACCTCGCCGAACCCCCCGGGCGCGTCGGGCACGCGTTGCATCGTGCCGGTCGCGAGCTCGCGACCGGGCTCGGCCTCGAACGATGCGACCTCGAGCGCGCTGGTCATCGCGCCCACCTGATTGTCGGCGCTGCGCCCGGCGTCCGCGAGGACCCCTGACGCGGACTCGACGAGCCGCGCGACGGCCGCGCGTCGAGCCACCGTCGCCGTTCGCAGGCGATCGGCGCCACCTTTGGACGAGGAGAGCGCAGCCTGCTGGGCCGCCCGGAGTTCGGCGCCGGCGTCGAGCAACGCGGTGACGCCCTCGGCGTCCCGTTCGTGGAGTTGGTTCAGGGCCCAGACGGCGACGGTGGGCTTGCGCAGGGCTTTGACCGCCGCCGCATCGTCGGTGCGGCCTTCGGCGGCGAGCCGTGCGGCCAGGTCGTTGCGCGCGGCCACGAAGCCGTCGGGATCGGCGCGGAAGACCTCGGCGGCCTCATCGGGGAGCGCAGTCATCGCACGACAGTGTGCGCCGTCGGCCGCGCCGGCGTCACCGTTCCCGTCACCCGTTCCTCATGGTGGGCGGACACCGCGACGACTACGCTTCGGGCGCGATGCATCCCGACGACCATTTCCAGCCGATCGAGACGGAGCGGCTCCTGCTGCGGCGATCGAAGCCGGACGACGCGGAAACGATCTCGGCCTACCGCAGCGATCCCGAGGTCCATCGCTACCAGGGATGGGACCGGACCGATCCTGCAGGGGTGCGGCGAGGAGATCGAGCAGATGTCGAGCCGGGCACCCGGGCAGTCCGGCGGCTGGGTGCAGTTGTCCGTCGAAGAACGCGACGGGGGCCGTCTCGTCGGTGACGTGGGACTCAGCCCGGCGGAGGACGATCCCGGCGTGATCAAGGTGGGCTACACGATGTCGCCGGACGCGCAGGGCCGTGGCTACGGCACCGAGGCGGTTCGGGCCTTGATCGGCTACGCGTTCGACACGATCGGCGCCACGATCGTCCGGGCCTACGCCAGCGCGGCGAACATCCCGTCGATCCGGCTCGCCGAGAAGGCCGGGATGCGCCTGGTCGAGCGGATCGAGCGCATGCACGACGGCGAGATGTGGCACGGGGTTCGCTACGAGATCACCCGCGAGGAGCACGACCGGCAACGGGTCTGAACCCGATCCGGATTCATCCCTGGACGCGGGGGTCCACGCAGACGGTGATCGCGCCCGGTTCGATCTCGACCTCCAGGCGCTTCGTCGGGCTCGCGGTCGCCACCGTCGAGTTCCCACGCGGCCTTGCGATCCAGCTTCACCACGAACCTGGTTCCCGAGGTGATGTCGACGAACGGCGACCGCTCGACCTGACCGACCGCGGTCCGTCCCAGGGTGCGGGTCCACTCCAGGAGCCCGTCGGCGGTCACGATGCCGATCTCCAACCGCCCGTCGTCGGGCCGGGCATCGGCGAAGGCGGTGATGCCGCCGAGGATGTCCGGCACGTTGCCGAACAGGACGCAGGCGGCCTTGCCCTGATACCAGTGGGTTCCATCGACCTGGATCCGGACCTCGAGCGAGCGGTCCTTGAGGTGCCGCGCCCCGGTCACGAGGTACGCGAGGCGTCCGACCTGGTCCTTCAACCCAGCATCCGCGTCGCGGATCATCGACTGCATCGAGGCCTGTCCCCGCCATGACCGCGAACCGCTCGCCGTTGATGCGGCCCACGTCGATCGGGCGGCGCTCGCCGTGAAGGCCGATCCGAACGGCCTTGGCGATGTCCTTCGGGATCCCGAGGTTGCTCGCGAAGAGGTTGGCCGTTCCGGCCGGGATGATCGCGATCGGCACGCCGGAGCCTGCGAGCGCGTCCACGCATCGCTGCACGGTGCCGTCGCCGCCCCACACCAGGACGAGGTCCGCACCCTCCTCGAGGGCGCGCTTCGCGCGCTTCGGGGCCTTCCGGCTCTTGGGGATCTCGTACCAGAGCGGGTCGGTGACCCCTTCGAGGGCGAGCGTGCTCCGCAGTTCGGTGAGTCCGCCGCCCATCGTCTTGCCGGTGTGCGCGATCACGGCGACCGTGCTCATCGTGCGACCTCCCCACTGACCAGGACGCGATCGTCGGTCGCGTCGTCGCGGACCTCATGCGCGTCCCGGACGACGAAGGCGGTGCGGATGGCCAGCGACGCCACCATCAACGCTCCCACCCCGACGATCACGCTGGCCAACACATCGGTGACGTGGTGCATGCCCGCGTACACGCGGGCGATCGCCACGAAGACCGGGATCGAGATCGCCACGACCCACAGCAGGACCTTGAGGGCAGTGGAACGCACGTGCGGACTCAAGAGCATCGCCAGGCCGACATACAAGGCGATCGCGGCCGCGGTGTGGCCGGACGGGAAGCTCGAGGTGGGCGGCGCGGGCTCGAGCTGGGGAACCGTCGGCCGAGGCCGGGCGACCAGCAACGTGGTGATGAGGAACACCGATACCTCGACCGCGAGCGCCACGACCAGGAACGCGGCATCGCTCCATCGGCGCGCGATCAACAGGACGATCACCACCACGGCGAGCACCGCGACCACGCTGCCGGTCATCGCGATCGTGGAGCCGAGGTGGGCCCACGGGTCGAGTCCGGAGGTGCGGTGCGCCAAGAACCAGTCGTTGACCCGCTCGTCCCATCGTCCGAGCGGCCCGCTCAAGAGCCCTTCGGTGAGGGAGAGCCCGATGCCCACCACGATCAAGGTCAGCAGCAGGGCGCCGGTCACGGCGATCCCGACGGCGACCGTGGCCGGATGATGGCCCTGGAAGCGCCTGCCCAGCCGATGAGCCGTGTCGTCCGTTCGCATGGGGGAGGTTTCTCCTCCTCAGCGAGCGGCAAACATCGGGACGTGCGCTCGCCGGTGTCGAAGGTCGTCGTCGGGGCGGCGGTGGCCTGTGCCGGCATCGTGATCGCCCTGGGGATCGCGGTGTCGAACCACGGCACCGCGGGGTTCGACGTGCCGATCGCCACCCGGGCCGCCGCCCTGAGCAGCGAACGCGTCGCCATCTTCCGCTCCCTCACGCAGCTCGGCGCCAGCACGACGGTGTTGGTGCTCGCGAGCGCCGTGGGGCTCTTCCTCTCGGTTCGAACCCGGAGCCCGCGGCCGATGGCCTTCTTGCTGGCCACCACCGTGGGCGTGGTCGTGCTGAACAACCTCGTGAAGGCGGTGGTCGAGCGGCCGCGCCCGGCGATCTCGCAGATCATCACGCCGACCGGTTCATCGTTCCCCAGCGGGCACTCCGCCGCCGCCGCAGCGGCGTTCGCCGCGCTCGCGATCGTGCTGGCGCGCGACCGATCGCTTCCGGTCCGGCGGGCCGTGTGCATCGGGGCGGTGACGGTCGCGATGGTGGTCGCGTGGTCCAGGGTGCTGCTCGGCGTCCATTGGTACTCCGACGTCATCGCCGGTCTGGCGCTGGGATGGGGCTGGTGCGCGTTGTGCTGGGTCGCGGTCGAACTCAGTAGCGTCCGGCCCGACGCAGATCCGGCGGACGACCATCGGGATCGACGAGCCACGAATAGACGGGCCGCGTCCACCACCGCTCCCACCAGTGGACGGCCGGAAGGCGATGGTGTCGAAGGCGCCCGGGGGGTCGTGGCCCTCGACTCGCCGCCCGCGTGCCAGGCATCGAGCGCATCGGCGGACCGTCGAGCTCGATCGAACGCTGCCGCCGGATCGATCAGTTCGCCCGGATCGTCGAGCTGCAGGTGCTCCCTGAGCAGGGTCAGCCGCAGCGATCGCGCGAACGAACGTGCCCCATCGCCCATCCCCGCGGGATCGCGGGGTTCCCGCTCATCGCGTTCCTCGTCGAGGATGGCGCAGGAGAGTTCGGAGTCGTTGGTCCACGACCGGCGGTTGAGGTTGTCCGAGCCCACCGCGGCCCACACGTCATCGACGACGACCGTCTTGGCGTGCACGTAGATCGGTGTCCCGGCCTCGTTCTCCAGGTCGAAGATCTGGAACCGATCCGGTCCGAACCTGGTGAGCCGGTCGACGAGTTCCAACTGTGCGAGGCGATGCGGAGGACCGGAGAAGACGCCGTTGCGGTCGGGGATGCGGGGCACGACGATCATCAGCTTCAGGTCGGGCCGGTGTTCCAACGTCTCCTCGAAGAGCGCGCCCACGTCGTCTGACCACAGGTACTGGTCCTCGACGTAGATCAGGGATCGTGCCCGCTCGAACGCCTGCCGATAGGCACGAACGATGCTCCGCTCCCCGTCCGGGGCGAAGGAGAACGCCGGACGCTTCGATGGGTAGGTCCGCAGCACCTGGACCGCCTGCGTCCCTTCCGGAGCCGGATCCGGTGGCTGATCGGGGAGTTCGTCGCGGAGCTCCGGTTGCTTCGACCACCGCGACACGAGGACGCGCAGGGGCGTGCGGTGCTCTTCGAGCGGCGTGGGGTCCTCCCAGCGCTCGCGGAACGTGTGATCGAGGTCGCCCACCGCAGGGCCCCGGATGCAGACCTGGATGTCATGCCACGGAGGGTGGTCGCCGTACCGGTCGTCCATCTCCTCGGGCTGCACGTCGCCGAGATGGCGCTCGTCGTCCCGGCGGCCGTGGCACAGGTCGATCCCCCCCACGAACGCCACGTCGGGGCGCCGTGCGTCCACGTGGCGGATCAAGACCAACTTCTGGTGGTGGGAGCCCGCTCTTCGCACCCGCTGATCGAGGAGCACGAGGCCCCCCCGGGCATTCACGTCCTGGGCGAGCTCGACGTGTCGCTCCATGTGGAAGCCGGTGAGCTTCGAGTGTGAGCGCCACACCAGGCCTCGGACCTTCACGCCGCGGGCCGCGAGGTCGCAGAGCGTGTGAGCCAGATCCGTCGACTCGACGAGTTGTTGATCGGGGTCGCCTCGCCAGTCGGTGAACGAGACGGAGTCGCCCTCCTTCGTGTCGCAGAGCGCGGCGTGCAACTGCTCGAAGTACGGCCGGCCGTGGACCAGGAGCTCGACACGGTTGCCGACCGACCAGGCGAGCCCGTCACCACGGCGCCGGTCGATCGCGGTGGAGGTGTTCCCTCGCTCGGACGGATCGAGGAACCACGCGCGCCTGATCTCGTCCTCGCTCATCGTCGGCGAGCCTAACGCGCCGGACGGACGCTCGCCCCGGACGTTTGAAGGGTTCGGGTGCCGGGGAGGGACCCGGCATGCCGACCCTCATGGAAGACCTCACCACCACCTTGCCTGCGGCGCCCGCCAGGAGCGCGGGCTCGTTCCTCAAGGACGTCGTCCGGCACTTCCGCCGCGCGGATGGGACCAGCCACACGCGAGGCCTCGCCTACCAGGTCATGCTGGTGGTCATCCCGGGCCTGATCGCGCTCGTCGGGCTGGCGAGCATGCTGCACATCGCGGAGGTCCGCAGCACCGTGCAGCATCTCGTGGAGATGCTGTCCCCCGGTCCTTCCGGCAAGCTCCTCACCGAGGCCGCCGCGCAGGGGGCGAGCGGCGGAGCGACCGCGGCCATCGTGGGGCTCGTCGGTGCCCTGCTCGCCGGGATGTTCGCGGTGGCGCAGGTGGAACGCAGCGCGAATCGGCTCATGGGACTGGACCGCGACCGGCCGACCGCGAAGCGGTACCTCTTGGCGTTCGTGCTGGCGATCCCGGTCGGGCTGCTGCTGGCTGCCGCCGTTCTCCTGATCGGTGCCGGCGGCCCGGTCGTGGACGGGCTCGGATTGGAAGGCGAGGCCCGCGTCATTTGGGAGGTCGCGCGCTGGCCGCTCGGCCTGCTCGTGGCGGCGGCCGCCTTGATGCTCCTGCTCCGTGTCGCGCCGGCCCGTCGGCTCGGCTCCACCCGGCACCTCATGGCGGGCACGGCCATCGCCGTCATCCTGTGGGGCGTGTTCACCGGCCTGCTGAGCCTGTACTTCGCGATGTCGAACTCAGCCGATCAGGCCTACGGACCCCTGCTGTCCGTGATCGCGCTGCTGCTCTGGGCGGGATTGACATCGCTCGCCTTGCACCTCGGGATCACGGCCTGCGTCGAACTCGAACGCTGACCTGACCTTCGGTTGCCGTACCGTGTCTGCCCGGCGAGAGCATGCATGGAAGGGGCGCGATGCAACGGACGACGCGGATCTGGGTGGCCGTGGGCGTCGCCGTGCTCCTGCTGGCAGCCGGAGGGGTCGCGATCGCGATCACCGTGTTCGGTGGTGACGCGCCGCCGCCCGCGGCGCTGGCCTCACCGTCCGCCTCCGTCACGCCGTCGACCGGCAGCGATCCCGCCGACGCCGACGGTGCCGACGGCACGTGGACGGTCGAGTCCACGTCGGGCTCGCTCGACGACGGCACGGCCACGTTCGCCGGCTACCGGATCGAAGAGGAGCTGGGCAACGTCGGCGCCAACACCGCCGTGGGCCGCACGCAGGACGTCACCGGTCAGATGGTGATCGACGGCACCACGATCTCCGAGCTCTCGATCGAGGTCGACATGACCACGCTGGTGAGCGACGACCACCGCCGGGACGACCAGCTCCGCGACCGCGGGCTCGAGACCGACGCGTTCCCCACCGCGACGTTCTCGATCACCGAACCGATCGACCTCGGCTCAGCCCCGAAGCGGGGGGAGAGGATCGACGTGGACGCGAACGGTGCGCTCACCCTGCACGGGGTCACCCAGCAGGTCACCGTGCCCATCGAAGCGGTGTGGGACGGCGATGCGATCGAGGCCCTCGCGAGCTTCGACGTGGCGCTCAGCGACTACGGGATCGACCCACCCACCGGGTTCTTCGTCCTGTCGATCGCCGACCACGGAACGGTGGAGCTCCACCTGCGCTTCGCGCCGGCCTAGGGTTCCCCGTTCGTCCGCACCGTGCCGAACCATCGGCCCCCGCGGCGCGACACCTCGACCTCGATCCCGAAGCATCCGGCCAGGTGCTCGCGGGTGAGCGTCTCCTCGATCGGGCCAGAGCTCACCAGGCACCCATCGCGGAGCAGCGCGGCGTGGGTGGCCGACGGTGGGATCTCCTCCAGGTGATGGGTGGCCAGCACGACCGCGAGATCGGGGCGTTCGCGGATCGAGCGTTCCAGCGCGGCGATCAAGGCCTCTCGGGAGGGCAGATCGAGTCCCGCCGAGGGTTCGTCCAGCACCAACAGGCGTGGCTCGGCCACCATGGCGCGCGCCAGCAGCACCCGCTGTCGTTCCCCTTGGCTGCAGGTCGCGAACCCGCGCCCGGCGAGCTCGCCGCATCCCACCGCGGCGAGTTGAGCCTCGGCCCGGGCCCGCTCGGACGGGTCGTAGTCCTGGAACCACGGCGAGAGCACCGAGCGTGTGCCGGTCAGCACGACATCGAGCACGCGGAGCCCCTGGGGGAACAGGTCCGACAGGGAATGGCTGGCGTGGCCGATCCGGCGCTGAAGATCTCGGAGGTCGCCCTGCCCGAAGGTCATGCCCAGCACCTGGGCCGATCCCGACGACGGCTGACGCCTGGCGCCGACCACGCCGAGGAGCGTCGTCTTGCCTCCGCCGTTGGGTCCCAACAGGACCCATCGTTCTCCCGCGCCGATGCGCACCGAGACCGGTCCGAGGATCCTGCGGCCCTCGACCCTCACGGTGACGTCCTCGAGCGCAACGATCGGGTCGCGGGTCATCGCAACACGATACGAACCTTGCTGGACGATAGGCCACGTCAGCGGTAGCCTCGCCGATGAACGGAGGCCTTCCCCTTCCGCGGGCGTGGAAGGAGTACCCAGCCCTGATCGAAGTACCGGTTTCCCCCGAGGGCGTCGCCGGCCGGCTGGCCGAGCTGTTGGACCGTGAGGGTCCCTGGATCGTCGACGAACCGACCCGACTGCGGACGCTGTTGCGGGCTGCCGCGGGCGAGCATGACGACGAGGTCGATCTGCTCGTCGCCGCCGCCGAACTCGGGATCGCCCGGGACCTGATCCACGAACGCGACACGGGGGTGCTGCCCGGCCGGTTCGACGAACTCGCCGCCCGGCTCGCCAACAGCCGCGAGGTCTCCGAATCCGATGCTCGCTGGGCCGTTGACACCTGGGCATGGGCCCTCGCGGTGGAGGAGCGCCGGATGGTCTTCGCCACGCCCGCGTACATCCCGCCACCTCGCCGGCCGTTCCGTGTGCAGGATCACGCCTTCTCCCTGAGCTTCCTGGCCTTCGTGGTGGCCACGGTGGCCGCGATCGTGGTGCTCACGCGAGGTGGGCCCCAGCCGCAGGCCGTGACCGCCAAGCCGGTCGTGCCCTCACTGGTCGCAGCGAGTGCTCCCGTGGTGCTTCCGCCGGCGCCGGCCGCCGTGGGGCTCACGCGTGAGGCCGCCGTCCGGTCGCTCCGCGACGACGGGTTCGTCCCGCTGGTTCGCACGCAGGAGTCCCGGAAGGCCGACCCGGGCACGGTGCTCGCGCAGCGGCCCGCCGCCGGCACGGTGCTGCAGCCGGGTGCCACCGTGACCCTGGTGGTGGCGATCGCTCCGGAGGACGTCGGGCGGCCGAAGCATCTTCGGCTCACCAAGTCCACCTCGAGCGTGACCCTGACGTGGCAGGCGCCGACCCGAGGCTCAAAGGTCGACCACTACGAGATCTGGCGCGACGGGGTGAAGATCGGCGAGCGGCGGGCAGGGCGGCCGACCTACTCCGTCGGAGGGCTCACCCCCGGCAGCACCTACCTCTTCGGGATCATCGCCGTGGGTGAGAATGGCACCCGGACGACGTCGCGCTCACGGTCGGTGACTCTGCCGGTCCCGGCTCCGCCGCCGCCGGTCGAGGAGCCGACGGATAGCACCTCCCCGACGCACAACAACCCCCCGCCTCCGCCACCACCGCCGGATGAATGCACCGCCCCCGACCCTTCCTTCTGCGACTAGCCGCGTTCACCCCCGAGCGCGGGAACGAAAGGAGCCCCAACCGATGCGCAAGTCCGTCCCCTTCATCCTGACCATCATCGTCTCCGTGTTGTGCACCGCCACCCTGGTGAACGCGGCCGGTTCGAGCGATGAGACCGCCCTGGAGCCGAGCTCGGTGGCTCCCAGCGATCTCCTGGGCTCGGGACTCGATCTGAACACCTGCAACAACTCGCCCAAGAACGCCACGGAGTGGACGCGGTTCGCCAAGTGCATGACCGGCAACATGTTCAAGGTTCGCCAGTGGGCCAGGGTGCTCGACACCTGCTTCACGACCTTCCAGGTGGCCGACCGCCAGAATGACATCTACGGCGACCCTGCCGATCCGTTCTCGTTCCAGAATGGCTCCGGACTCGCATCGGCGGAACTCGGCGATACGTTCAGGTACTTCGTTGGATGGAAGAAGGCAACGGGCTGCCCGCAGACTTAGGGTCCGCGGGCTAGAGGACGTCGAACCGGTCCACCGTGACCCAGCGGCCGGATGATGCCGGACGCTTGTTGCCGGTCACGACGATCCTGATCGTGTGGGTGCGGTCGGTGAAGCCGCCGATCGTCACTGTCGACCCCACGGTCCGGGTTGCGGCGTACAGGTCGACCGTGCGCTCCAGCGAACCGTCGACGTAGACCCGGGCCCGTCCCTGGTTCGGGCCGGTGACGGTGCGCCAGGTGACCCCGGTGCCATCGAACGTGAGCCGCACGGCAGCGTCGGCCCGGTCCGAGGTGATGAAGGTGCCTCCCGACGCGGCAGGCGCCTCGACCCGGTGCCATGCGCTCGCGGGGCGCCGCTCCACGGAGGCCAACTGTTGCTCGACGATCCGCGCTGCTTCGAACGTCTGCGAGGTGGTGGGCGCGACGTTGCCGACCCGGTCCTTGATCATCAACCTGGCACTGTCCGGGTTCACGACGACGACGTAGTCGCGTCCGGGCACCAGCGGCGCCTTCGGGATGAGCCGGACCGTCCGGGTGACGTTGGCGTCGCAGTCGCGCACCTCGCCATCGTCGTTGCGGCAGAGGCGGGTCGCATCCACGCGCAGTTGGCCCGGCGCTCGGAGCACCACGTTCGAGGGGTTCACGCCTCGTACCGGCTCGTCGAAACTGACGACTGTGGGGTCGGAGAGTCCACTCGGCGTGGCCAGCGCGACCACGGGCGGGGTGATGTCGTTCACGAAGCCCGCGGTCACGGTGCGGTTGCCGTTCGTGGTGATCGTGCAGGTCGGGCCCGTTCCCGAACAGTCCCCGCCCCATCCCGTGAAGTAGGCGCCCTCGTCGGGACTCGCCGTCAGCGTGATCGTCCGTACTGGGGTCGACGTTGCGCTCGCACGTGGTGCGGCAGCCATACCCGACCGGCGCCGTGGTGACGCCGCCGGCGCCGCCGTCCACCTGCACCGTGAGGCGGCGGATCGCGATGCGCCCCAGTGACGCGCCGGCCAAGACGTCCAGGTCGACGTCACCGCTGATGCCGGCCACACGACCCGTGCTGCTGTGCTGCCACACGACCCAGCCCCGGCCGTCCCAGTCCCCGGCCGGCAGCGTCGGAGAGGAGACGCCCCAGTGCGCCACCCACAACGGAGCGCCGTCACGGGCGAGGCGGCGGGAATCTCCGAACCGATCGAGCCATCCGTACGGGCTCGTGTAGACGAACGGCATGACGCCCGTGAGATCGCGGACCTCCATCACGAACCGGTGCGCCCATGCGGTCATCTCGTCGTGGCTGAGACCATCGTTCGTCTCGATGTCGAGCACCGGGAGCAGATGGCCGGCCTTCGGGTCGGCGACCTGGACGAAGAACTGCGCCTCTTTGGTGGCATCGCCCGCGGAATCGTCGGGCCTCGCGAAGTGGTAGGCGCCCACCATCAGGCCGTTCTCGCGCGCGCCGGCGCGGTTCGTGGCGAAGGTGGGGTCGATGTAGTTCTGGCCGTCGGTCGCCTTCAGGAACACGAACCGCTTGCCGGCGCCGGCCACCTTCGTCCAATTGATGTTGCCCTGCCAGTGGGAGACGTCGATGCCGCGAACCGTGGGCCCCAGGCGAGGGTCGATCGGGACCTCGATGTCGTCGCCGGCCTCGCCCGAGGTCCCGGCCGAACCGTCGCCCCGCCTCGCCGCCGCGGGCCCGGCGAGGGCGAGCACGAGCGAGGCCGCAAGGGTCAGCGCCACGACCGCACGACGACGAACGGACGGGGACCGGGGGTTGGTGGAAGGGATGGGCATCGGGTTGAAGGGACCTCAGGGTAGCGTGCTGGAGGCATCGGCGACCCCGGCACGTCGCTGAAGCGGTCCGTGCCCGCTAGGGTGCCCGGCATGCGAGCAAGCGACGGTCTGGCCAGGAACATGGCTCGTTGGGCGCTCGCTGCGCTGATGGTCTTCACCGGGACGGTCCATTTCGTGAGGACCTCGTCGTTCTTCGGACAGCTCCCGTCGTGGACCCCGGCCCGGTCCGCCGTGATCTGGGTCAGCGGCGCGGTCGAGATCGCCCTTGGGCTCGCGCTGGCCTTCTCGCCTGCCCGGTGGCGGGCCACCGTAGGCCGCGCGTTGGCCGTGCTGTTCGTGCTGGTGTTCCCCGCCAACGTCTACCAGGCCATCGCGGGCACGGATGCATTCGGCCTGGACTCACCGGCCGCCCGGTGGATCCGGCTCCTTTTCCAGCCGGTGCTGGTGCTGTGGGCGTTGTGGGCGAGCGGCGCCTGGCCTCGCCGCCGGACTGAGCCGACCTAAGGCTCGCCGCCGATCACACCACGCGCCACCTCGCGAGCGCGCTCCACCTCGGTCCGGTCCACGAACAGCCGGACGCCGTGCTCCCAGATCCGGCTGAGGTACCCGGGTTCCTTCGACCACCAGACGATGTCCTCCTCGTCGAGCGCTCGGGCGATGAGCCCGGCGTGCTCGGCCGTGAACTCGCCCAGATAGGTGGTTCGCACGTTGGGCGGGACACGTTCGAGGCCTGGCATGGACCAAGGATAGCCACCGGCGGACCCGGCGAAGACGCCCCGGGAACGTATGCATGGATCGGGGATTGACTGGGTAGGACTGCCTCGTGCTGGAAGGCCGGACGGTCTCCGGCAGAACGGTAGCGATCCGAAGGAGGAACCACATGAGCGTCCAGGAACGAGCACGATCGATCCGATCCGATGTCACCGAGAAGCGGCTGTCCCACGGCCTCGACAAGAGCGAGCGGGAACGCGACCGCCTGAAGGTCGAGAACGAGGTGCTCCGCAGCCGGGTGGCTCGGGGCGACGAAGAACGCGAACGGCTCCTGGGATCCGTCGACGAGCTCACCGCTCGCACGGCGCCCCGGCCCAAGCCCCGCAAACACCGGATGCGCACTCTGTTCGTCCTGACCGCGGCCGCGGGCTCGGCGTACGTGTTCGGCGCCAAGGCCGGCAGGGCCCGCTACGAGGAGATCCGGGAGCGCTGGGACTCGATGCTGGAGCGCGTCCGTCAGGACGGCGGAGACGGTGCGGTGAAGGCCTCGACGGAGATCGAACCCCCGAACGTGGCGCCCGACGCCGTGATCGACCGCTGACCCGACCACGCCCGTCCTGAGGACCAGGAGGAGACGTCATGCCGCAGCAAGCATGGAGTGCGAAGCGGGAGCGTCAGTACGAACACATCAAGGAGGGCCTGCGCCAGGGCGGCCGCTCCGCAGACACCGCCGAAGAGATCGCGGCCCGAACCGTGAACAAGGAGCGAGCCCGTGCCGGGGAGGCGAGGGAGTCCTCCCGCCTCTCGAAGGAGGACATCTCCTCCGGCCGGCGTGGGGGTCTGCGCTCCCATGACGGACCGGGCGGCCGGACGCGCGATCAGCTCTACGAGGAGGCGAAGGATCTGCGCGTTCCGGGCCGTTCGCGCATGAACAAGGCCCAGCTCGAGCGCGCCGTCGACCGCAAGCGCGGGAGGTGAGGGATGCCGATCCCACGGCGAAGTGAACTGGATGCGGTGAGGACCGCCGGAGGTGCCGACGCATCTCGGCCCAGCCGGACGTTCGGGTCCGGCCGCCGATGCGCGACCGACGGGTGCGACACGGCCCTGTCCATGTACAACAACGACGACCACTGCTGGCAGCACCGGACGCCGGAGGCCTTCGTCAACCACGTGTACCGTCGACCCAAGTCCGATCAGGGCCACGCCTGAATCCATCCAGATCAGGAGGTTCCATGACCGCCGAAGAGACCCCGCCCGTTCCCCAGCCCGACCCGGAACCTCAGCCCACACCGACGCCCAGCCCGCCCTCACCACCCGATCCCGAACCGATCCCCGTGCCCGAACCCGGTCCGACGCCCGCCCCCGGCCCGACCCCCGCGCCCCCGCCCGTTCCCCCACCCATCACCGCATCAGGCCGCTGAGGCCACCTCGATGTGCAGTTCGCCCTCCCGCGAGGGAGAATGGGGGAAACGAGGAGGTAACGGCGATCGACGTTTCCAGGATCCAGGAGGTCGTGCAGCTGATCGAAGCCGGTGATCTGACCCAGGCCGCGAACCGGCTTGGCCCCATGGTCAGCGGCAAGCGATCCATCCGAGGCGGTCGTTCCACGCCCGAGGCTGAGGAGATCGACGAGGTCAAGAAGTGGCTCGGCGAGGTGGTGGCCGATCCGGACGATCCGGGGGCCCGCTTCCTGGTCGAACGCAGCTACTACAAGCTGCGGAGCCAACTCCCGAAGGACGAGGCGCAGCACCGCGTCGCCAAGAAGTAGGTCAGATCGCGGGGGGCACCAGGAGCGGCGCGGGGAACGTCACCGCGCGCTCACCCTCATCGAACCGTTCCAGTGACTGGACCCAATCCTGGTCCGGCCAGCGGTGGCGGACGGTGCCTGCGTTCGGCACGTACTCGGCGGTGTAGACCGTCCCGACGCCTTCGGCGTGCCCGAAGCTGTACAGCGGCGCCTGCAGGAACCGATCCGAGAAGATCGCGGCGTCCACGTCGGGGTCATCCAGGAGGCGGAGCAGCCACCACTCGCGTTCGACCGAACTGGCCGCCAGCATCGGATCGAACGTCTCGACCGCCCATTGGTGGTTCGTGGCCACCGGCAGTCGGCGGAACGAGGCCGGGCGGTCGGGGCCGAGGTAGGCGGTCACGACGTCGCCCGAGGCGTCGGCGAGCGTGAGGTTGTACGGCTGGGCGTAGGGGAGTCGCGTCAACACCTCGCGTCCCTGCTGCACCGTCTCGCAGGTCTCCAGCAGGTAGCGGATCACCAGCGGCATCCCGAACCCGTCTCCCACCGCGACCCGTCCACCGAAGGTGAGGGACACCGCGAGCCCGCGATCGTTCATGCCGTCGCAGAGCCCCCAGACGCCGTCGGCGGTGCCCACCACGAGGCGATCGAGGAAACGCGACCGCAGGATCACGCAGTCCATCAGCTCGGGGGGGTAGTCGTAGTTGCGCACCAGGACGGGGCCGGCGTCGCCCTCGGCCCACACCCCTTGTGAGCAGGCGACGAACGAAGCAGGGGGCCGCAGGAAAGTGAACATGCGCGCCGCCACCGGGTCGTCGTCGGCGACGATCGCGCTGATCTCGGCGTGCACCGGGACCAGCTCGGGCATGTGTTCCCGCAGGGCCGCGATACCTTCGTCCAGGGACGGCCTGGCCGCATCGCCGTCCCGCAGGTACCACTGGAGATAGGCGTCGGCGCGGCGTTCGTAGAGGGAACGGAGCTTGGAGCCGGGTGTGACCTCGTCGACCGCCCGGAAGATCACGCCCGCAGGCGGTGGGGCGACGGCGTGCATGTGGTCGGGGTCAGCTCCTTGCGAGCGGGTGACGCGAGGTGGGAACGGTGTGGGTCCAGCACGTGCTCGAGGCGTTGTAGGCCGACAGGACCGTGGGGCATCCTGGGTGATCGCAGTGCCGGCCCTGCTCCGAGCTCGCCTTGACGCTCTTCCCGCGATCGGGGCTTCCGAAACGCACGTTCGTGGATCTGGTCATGGCGCGTGTCCTCCTACCGTCGGGGTTGCTTGCGGCCCGACGAGGACCGCCGGGACTGGTTCGAGCGCGACCGGTTGCCTGCGGCGGGCCGGTGTCGCTGACCAGGATGGTGCTGCTTCGGTGCCTGGCCTTTCGTTTCCTTGGCCTTGGGCTCCACGGACAAACCCGCCTCCACGAACTCCGCGTGCAGATCCAGATCCTTGGCGATGCGCTGCACGTCACGGCGCTGCTCGGGCGTGACGAACGTGATGCCTTCGCCACCGCGGCCCGCGCGGGCCGTACGGCCCACCCGGTGCACGTAGGCCTTGTCGTCGGCCGGAGCATCGAAGTTGATGACGTGGGTGATGTCCTCGAGGTCGAGACCGCGGGCGGCGACGTCGGTCGCCACCAGCACATCCTTGTTCCCGGAAGCGAACTGTCCCAGGGCGCGTTCCCGTTGCGGCTGGCTCATGCCTCCGTGCAACGACCCCACATGGAACCCTGACTGCTTGAGGTTGCGGGACAGGCGGTCCGCGCCGCGTTGGGTGCGCACGAAGATCAACGTGAGGCCGCGTTCGGCGGCGAGCTCCCGCACCAGGGCGCGGGTCTTGTCGGGCTGGTTCACCGCGATGAAGCGGTGGAGGGCGTCGGGCGCCGCGGGGGAGTCGTCGATGATCTCGTGCAGCACCGGGTCGGTGGTGAAGCGCTTCGCGAGCCGACCCACCTCGCCGTCGAGCGTCGCCGAGAACAGCATCGTCTGCCGTTCGGGCCGGAGCTGTTCGAGGATCCGGTTCACGTCCGGCAGGAAGCCCATGTCGAGCATGCGATCGGCCTCGTCGAGCACGACCATCCGCACCTTGTCCAGCCGGAGCAGTTTGCGCGACACCAGGTCGAGCAGGCGTCCGGGTGTGGCGATCACGATGTCGGCGTGCCGTGCGCGCTTGGCCTGTGGACCGATGCCGACGCCGCCGTACACCGCCGCGATCGTGAGGTGACGCACGTCGGCGATCGCGCGGAATTCCTCGGTGACCTGGCTCGCGAGCTCGCGGGTGGGGACCAGGATCAGCGCGTTGGGGCTGCGGCCCGACGGGGTGAGCCGTTCCACCATCGGCACGGCGAACGCCAGGGTCTTGCCCGATCCCGTGCGCGATCTCGCGAGGATGTCGCGGCCCGCGATCGCATCACGCAGCACCAACGACTGGATCGCGAAGGTTTCGCTCATCCCCCGCATCCGCAGTGCCTCGACGACAGGTGCGGACACGCCGAATTCGGTGAACGGACGTGTGGCGATCGCGGAGGCGGCGAGAGCCGTCGGCGCGGACCGTTGTGCCGCGCGCGGCTGCTGACCCATGCACCCACAGTACGGGAATCCCGCCCGCCATCGCCCGCGACGCGGTTGACAGGTGCCCTCCACGTGTCCGACCGTGTCGCGATGACCGACGACGGCTGGACGAGCGCGGTGGCCTTCGATGACCTCGTGGACGGCACGGGCGTTCGCGTCACCGTGGACGATGTCGGCGTCCTGTTGGTGCGATCCGGGGAGCAGTTGTACGCGATCGGCAGTCGCTGTACGCACCAAGGAGCCCCGCTCGACCGGGGGCTGCTCCGGCTCACCGGATCCGATCCCACGGTGACCTGCCCAGCCCACGGGAGCGTGTTCCGCCTCCAGGACGGCAAGGTGGCGAGGGGGCCCGCCGCACGACCGGAGCCGTCGTTCGATGCCCGTGTCGCCGACGGCATCGTGCAGCTCCGTCCCAAGACCTGAGGCCCGAGACCTGAGGCCCAGCCTCCGTCCCAGGACCTGAGGCACTTCCTTCGGTTCGCCACTCAACAGGGGCGTGCTTGCGGTCGATAGGTCATCTATGGCTGGCGTCTCGCCGTACCCAGGATCGTCCCGCTGATGGATCCCGTCCTCGTCATCGCCGCGGTCGCCGCGGTCGCGCTCGTGGCCGTGGTGGTGTCGGCGCTCGTCCGGTGGCGCAAGCGACGGGTCCTGATCGCCCGCTACGGCGCCGCAGCGGTCGGATCGCGACGCAGGCCGTTCCGGTTCCGAGAGCGGCTGCCCGTCGTCCTGATGGTGGCCGGCTTCGCCTGCGCGGTGATCGCGTTCGCCCAAACCCGGATCGAGCGTCAGAGCACCCAGGGAACCGTGATCCTGACGATGGACGTGTCGAAGTCGATGCAACGGACCGACGTCGCGCCGAACCGACTGGCGGCCGCCCAGGACGCCGCCGAGGCGTTCCTGTCGCGGTTGCCCGGCGACTTCCAGGTGGGGGTGGTCACGTTCGCCGACGAGGCGACCCTCGCCGTCGAGCCGACGAAGGACCGTGAGGAAGCCGGCGCCGCCCTCGAGTCGAGCGCGTCGTCGGAAGGAACCGTGATCGGGGACGGGATGGCGGCCTCCCTCGATGCGATCGAGTCCACATGGGCTCAGGGGGGCCGCGGACCGGCGGCGATCGTGCTCCTGTCCGATGGGCGTGACACCGGGAGCGTGGTGTCGCCGGACGAAGCGGCGGCGCGAGCACAGGAGCAGGGCATCCCGGTGTTCACCGTGACGCTGGGCGACGCCACCGAGGGAGGTTCCACGGCGAGCGCCGACGACGACCTCATGCTGCGTATCGCCGACGGGACGGGCGGGAGCACGTTCAACGCGCTCAGCGCCGACCAGCTCACCGACGTCTATCAGAAGCTCGGGTCGACCCTCAGCTCGGACCTGCATGTCGGCAGCAGCGCGTGGATCTTCGTGCTGCTCGGCGGGGTGTTCGCGCTTGCTGCGGTGGTGGTGCTCTTCATGCCCGCGACCCCGGCCGAGTACCGGGCGGCACCGAAGCCGGGATCGTCGAAGCGTCCCGCGCGTTCCCGGTCCTGACGGCTCAGGCCTCGGGCGTCATCCGCCGCGCGACGAACGCCAGCGCGATCAGCGCCGCGAACCCGATCGCGAACGACGCACCGATCCCGGCGGCCAGCGGCGCATCGAAGGCCTCGGCCACGGCGACGGCGCCCCCTCCGAGGCCGGCCCCGGTCGCGACCCCGAGCATGTCCATGAGCAGCACCGAGGACAGGACCCCGGCCTCCCCGCCCACGCCGGCGACACGCATCGTGGCCAGTGGGATCGTCGGGAAGGCCACCCCCATCCCGCCACCTGCGACCGCCCACCCCGCGTAGGCCAGCACCACGGGGACCTCGAGGAAGAGGGCGCTCGCCACCGCGGCCTGACCCACGAGGACGGCGATCGTCCCCAGCAGCACCAGCTTCGGGAGGGCCACGCGGTCGGCTCGGCCCGACTGCCAGGCGCTCCCGGCGGCCCACGTCAGCGTCGCCGCCGTGATCGCCAGGCTCGCCTGCCCCAACGAGACGCCCCGCACCCCCGTCAGCATCAGGGTCAGGAAGGCGTCCATCGCCAGGAACCCCATCGACAGCAGGAACGCCGCGATCGCCGTCGCGGGGATCCCGCGACGTGCCCGGAAGGTGCCGGGCGGCACGATGTGGCGCAGTGCCGGCAGCCCGACCACGAGCCCTGCCGCCAGCACGGCCAATGCCCACGGGCGCACGATCGTGAGGGAGGTGAACACCAGGCCCGCGCCCACCATCAGCTGCAGCGGCCATCGCACCGCGAGCCGATCGGCGTTCAGGTCCGGTTCCGGCACGAGGTCGAGCGCCGGCGCGATGAGGAACCACCCCAGCGCGAGCACGGGGATCGGGGCGAGGAAGGCCCAGCGCCACCCCACCGTGCCGGCGATCACGCGCCCCGACCGGGGGACCGACCAGGCCCGGGAGGATCCACATCGTGGCCAGCAACGCCATCACCCGTGGTCGCAGCCGGTCGGGATAGGTCTTGGCGACGGTGCCGAGCGACAGCGCGTAGAGACCTCCACCCCCGGCGCCCTGGAGGAACTGGCCGATGAGCAGGACGGGCATCGAGGGCGCGATCGCGGCCACCACCAGGCCGCCGACGAAGGCGAACAGCACGGGCGGCAGGGAGGCGCGGGCTCCGAACCGGTCGACGGCGCGCCCTGCGATCGGGATCGCCGCCAGGGTGGCCAGGCTCGAGGCGGTGAACGCGAGCCCGTAGAGCTGCACCATGCCCAGATCACGGCGCACATCGGGCAGGATCGTGGCGACGATCAGGACCTGGACGGCGACGAGCGCTTCGAGGAGCAGCAGGCCCGCGGTGAGGCGTCCGCGACGGCCATGGAAGACCTCACGCCATGCCGGAGGGCGGTCGGGGATCGCGGGTTGGTGGACGGCCATCGCCGCGGACGACGCTACCGGTCGTCGCGTCTGGCGTCGGCTTCGAGGAGATCCTCGGGGACCGGTTCGGGGTCCTTGCTGAGGTCGGTGCCGCCGTACTCGGTGGCCAACGGTGTGCCCGACTGGATCAGGCCGGCTTCGCGGTCGGCACGGCGCTGCGCGCGTGCGACACGGCGCTCCTCGATGGCTGCGGCCTTCTTGGCCTTCACATCACGGCGTTGGCGTTTGCCCATGCTGTCCGGCATGGACCCAGCCTACGAGAAACGCGGGTGGACGCCACCGTCGGGCGATCCGCCAACCGCGCTACGGTCCGGGATCGACCACGTCGGAGGCGTCCCGGCGCTCGACGTCCAGCAGGTCTCCATCGGCCGTCGACAGGGCCGCGCCCACCACCTCATGGCCGCAGGAATAGCGTTCCACCTGTCGTGCGTCCGGCTGCTGCTGCGGGACCTCGGGACCGTCGGGGGGATCGGCATCGAACCCGATGTCGACCAGGACGCCACGACCGCACATCGGGCATCGCTTCGCGTCCGTCTCGGGTCCCTCGGAGGTCATCAGCCCCCCCGGACGGCGTCGTCAGGCGCCTCTGCCTCGGGCCTCGTGGGCCCGGGCCGGTCCGCGATGGGGCGCTCGACCTGCGACGGTTCGAGGCCGGGATCGGGGGATTCGAGCGACGAGTAGCTCGCGACCAGGAGCGCCACGGCGGTGGCGAAGATGACGCACCCAACCAGCACCATCACGAAGCCGAGCCCACCGACCTGGAAGGCGACCGAGCCCACGAGGAGCCCGATCACCACGCCGATGATGGGCCCGGCCACCGCTGCGACCAGGAGCCGGCGCTTCAGGCGGTCCCGCAGCCGGGCGGCCCTGGCGTCATCGATCGCGTCCATCCGCTCGTTCCGGTCGTCCGTCGTCCGTTCGGCCCGCGTGTTCATCGCCGATCGAGCTCCTCGACGTGATCGCGCCGGCGCTGCGACGCGCCGCCGATCATGCCGCCGATCCCCGCCGCCACGAGCGCACCGACCATCGCGATGAACGTCGCCCACAGGCTGCTGTCCACACCCGAGGCGATCACGCTGGTCGTCGGCTGGAGCTCGGTGGCCACGCGCCCCAGGTTCAGCACGTTGATCACCGACGGGATCCCGATCGCCAGGACGACCAACAGGGTCAGGGCCCACAGCGTCAGTCCGTGCGCGAGGCCGGTTCCGGCTCCGGGCACGCCGGACAATCGCCCGGCGAGGAACCCGCCGATCAGGAGACAGCCGACGGCGCTGGCACCCACGAACCACTCGAGGTTGCGCACGACGAAGGCCTCGTCGGACCCGTAGGCGATCGCCAACCACAGCGAGGACAGCAAGACCAACAGGCCCACCGACAGCACCATCCCTGCGAACACGGCGGCCCATCGGATCCGGGATCGTGGTGCCGCGGCATCGCCCAGCATGACGACATCATCAGCCGTGTCGTTCCGCGTTCTCGTGACCGTTCGTTCCATGACTGCACCTCCTGGCCTACCCCGGTCTGTCCCGGGCCTGCCTACAAGGGACGCATTCCCGATCGAGCGGTGATCTACACGTCCCCGCTTGATCGCGGGTTGTTCACGCCGCGGCGGCGGCCGGCGCGTCGTGGTCGAGGAGTTCGAGCACGGCGCGTTCGACCCGTGCCCGAACGCGCTCCCCGCTGGACAGGTCGAACGAGCTGCCCACCGACCCGATCGTGATGCCGTCGCGGTATCGATCGAAGACCCGCGGATCGATGTAGGAGGCGCGTGCCACCGCGGGGGTGTTCCCCAGGTAGCCGGCGACGACCTTCACCGTCCCGGTGATCACCGTCCGGCTTGCTGTGACGGACGTTGCGGGCGGCGACGCCGCGACCTCGGCCGCCGCGAGCACCGTGGCGTGCCAGGTCCGGAAATCCTTGGCGGAGTACTCCTCGCCCGCGAGGGTCTTGAGGTAGTCGTTGATCTCCCCGGACCGCAGGTCGCGCCACCGGTCGTCGAGGCGGTAGGCGAGGAGCTCCCGGCCCGTTCGTCGTTCCTTCAACGTGCGGAGGATCGGCATGAGGTCGGGGTCGCGCACGACCTGGATCCGTCGTTTGCCGCTCTTGGCCGTGTAGTCGAAGGTGGCTTCGTCCCCGTCGATCGAGAGGTGGCTCTTGCGGATCGTGGCGAGGCCGAACGAGCCGTTCTGTGCCGCGTAGTCCTCCGAGCCCGATCCTGAAGAACGCTTGATCCAGCAGGCGGATCGAGCAGGCCAGCACCGTGGCCTTGGCGAGGTCCGGCTTGCGCAGATCCCGGGTGACCTGCCGTCGAACGGCGGGGAGCCGATGCGCGAACGCTTCCACCCGTCGGAACTTCTCCACGTCGCGTCGCTCGCGCCACGCCGGGTGATAGAGGTACTGACGACGCCCGGCATCGTCGGTCCCCGTGGCCTGGATGTGGCCGTTGTCCTGCGGGCAGATCCAGACGTCGGTCCAGGCCGGGGGGATGGCGAGCGCCTCGATCCGAGCCAGGGTCTCGGTGTCGCGCACCGGTGTGTCCCGGCGGTCGAGGTAGGAGAAGCCCTTGCCGCGTGCGACCCGGCGGATGCCCGGCTGGGAATCGGTCACTCGCTTCAGGCGCGGCATGACACCACCCTTCCACCCATGACGAGCCGAAACCCCCGGGTCGCGGTGACGCCGGGGGTTTCGGTCGACCTTGGTGGCGTCCGAGCGCTACTTGCGAAGATCGTCGATCCCGTCGCGAACGTCATCCGCGGCGTCCTTCACGTGACCCTTCGCCTTCTCGGCCGCGCCTTCGGCCTGGTCGCGCTTGCCTTCGCGCTCGAGGCGCTCGTTGTCGGTCAGATCGCCGACCGCCTCTTTCGCCTTGCCCTTGGCCTTGTCCATCGTGCCTTCGGTCCGGTCCTCGACACCGCTCATCTCGTTCCTCCCGTTGATCTCCGGCTGTTGATCGTTCGGCTGCCGAAGATGTTCCCGTCCGTGAGAGGCGTGAAACATGGCCTCGTCAACCGTCGGGCGCCGTCTCCTAGGGCTCGGGGTCGTCGGCCTCGATCGCCTGATCCACGTCGTCGGCGCCGACGCCTTCCCGGAGCTGCTGGATCGTCTGGGCGAGGATGCGTGACACGTGCATCTGCGAGACGCCGATGTCCTGCGCGATCTCCGACTGCGTCAGCCCCCGGAAGAAGCGGAGGTAGAGGACGCGTCGCGAGCGGGGCGGCAGCGCCTCGACGACGGGGGCCAGCGAGGCCCACTCATCGGTCATCGCGATGGATGGATCCTCGTCCCCGAGCGTGTCGGACGGGGTGAGTCCTTCTTCACCGAACGGGGCGTCGAGCGACGTGGCCGAGTACGCCTGCGCGGCGTCCATCGCCTCGACGATGTCCTCGGGTTCCACGTCGAGCCGCTCGGCCAACTCCGGTATGGTCGGCGTCCTGCCGAGAGCCCCGGTCATCTCCGGGAGGGTCTGGTTCAACCGCGTCGCCAGCTCCTGGAGCCGCCGCGGCACGCGGATGGTCCATCCCTTGTCGCGGAAATGGCGCTTGAGCTCACCGACGATCGTCGCCGACGCGTAGGTCGAGAACCGCACCTCACGGCCAGGGTCGAAGCGGTCGATCGCGTTGAGCAATCCGATCGCCGCGACCTGCTGAAGGTCCTCCACGTTCTCCCCTCGGCCGGCGAACCGCCGGGCGAGGTAGTCGGCCAGCGGACGGAACTGCTCGGCGAGGGCGTCTCGGGCCTCTGGATCGGGGAGCCGAGCGAACCACGCGGCGACCTCACGGTCGTCCGCTTCCCGGGCTTCACCTGCCGACGCGTGATCGGTCATACGACGCGGGAGCCGATGCCGATCCGCAGTTCGATCGCGAGTCGCCCGTCGGTGATCGCTTCTGATGCGTGGTCGGTGAGTCCTTCGATGATGCGCCACTCCCACGCCGTCGCGTGCTCGGGGGGTTGGTCACCGGGCGAGACCGCCGTGGAGACGGTCGCGACGAGCGAGGCCTCGTCCCACTCAACGTCGAGCCGGAGTTCGGCTGCATGGGGGGCCGAGGTGAGGATGCGGTTGCATGCCTCGGCGACCGCGATCCGCAGGTCGTCGACGGTGTCGTACGGAACCTCGAGCCGTCCCGCCACCGTCGCCGCCACGGTTCGCACGATGGCGATCGAGGACGGCGAAGCAGGAACGGTCAGTGAGATCGTGGTCGGCCCTGGTCGCACGGTCGCCTCCTGTATCGTGGCGTCGTCTGATGGATCCCGGCGAGTCGCCGACCGCACCCCGGAGGGAAGCATTCGATGGATCTCGCGTTCGAACGTCATACCCAGCAGGGCTGGACGATACTCTCCGTGGCCGGCGAACTCGACCTCCACACCTCTCCTCAGCTCGCTGAGGAGCTCGCGACCGCCATGGATGCGGGGACGCCGTGGGTGGCCGTGGACATGCAGCAGGTGTCGTTCATGGACTCCAGCAGCCTCGGGGTGATCGTGGCGTCATCGGAACGGGCGCGCGAGCACGGTGGCGGCGTGGCGGTGGCCTGTCTCCAACCGGCCCCGATGAAGGTGATCGCGCTCACGGGTCTGGACACGGTGCTCACGGTCGTGGAGCGCGTCGAGGATCTCCCCGAACGGTGAACGCATCCTCGCCGTCCTCGGCGACCCTGGATCTGCCGTCGGATCCTGCCCTCCACACCATGATCCGAACCTTCATCGGCGCCTGTGGCACCGCGTGGGCGATCGACGATGAGCGTGTCGAGGACAGCAAGCTCGCCGTGAGCGAACTCCTCGCCTTCGCGGACGGGCCGCGGATCCGGGTGTCGCTCGAGATGGATCATGCGGGTTCGATCCGGATCAGGTCCTTCGGCGTGCGAGCGCCCGCGGCCTCGGAACAGGACGACCTGCGTCTCCGCCTGCTCGGAGCGATCGCCTCGGAGCTCCGGTGGGACGGCGACGCGGTTTCGATGGTCCTGGTGGTGGAACCCAAGGGCTGAACGGGCTCAGTTCGTGAGCACGATCCCCGCGCCCTGATCGATGCCCAACAGCTCCAGGACCCGACGCACCGAGCGGGTGGGCCGGACCAGGATCAGGGTCCCCGGTCTGATCGAATCGACGACCTTCAGCATGGCTCGGATCCCGCTGCTGTCGGCGAAATGCAGCTCGCTGACGTCCAGCCGGACGTCGCATCCGCGCGGCAGCGTCAGCGCGACCTCGAGCAGCCGCCCGGCTGTGGCCAGGTCCAGTTCGCCCCGTACGGCGAGCTCGGCATCGGGCGACTCGCCGGCGATGATCTCCAACCTCATCTCGGATGCTCCATCGGCGAAGACAGGGCTTCGCGAGGGCATCACGGTACTCGCGCCCTGCAGCACCGTCCGTACGCAACCGTACGGGTCCGGGAGGAAGGCCGTGTGACAGACTTCCCGGATGATCGGCCGTGATGTCGGCGAAGGCCGAGGCAGGCCCTGGTTGGTTCGGCGATGGCCCAGCACGCTCCTCGTCTGTGCGCTGATCGTCCTCGCGGTGGTGAGTTCGGTCTCCTCGGCGCTCCTGCGACGCGAGCAGGTCGAGGGTCAGCGACGGGAGGTCGCGGACGCTGCCGCCGACTCGCTCGGGTCCACCGTCGAGCAGCTCCTGGCAGGGCTCCGAGGGGCGGGAGCGGTGGTGGGCCGCGACGGCGAGGTCAGCGTCCGCCGCTTCGCCTCGTTCGCCCGCGGGGTCCGCGTGCAGCCCGGGATCTCCGCCCTGGGCCTGGGCACGATCGTCACCGATCGCGACCGTCGCGCATTCGAACGCGACAGCGGGCTGGCGATCGTCGATCGCGTGGAACTCGGTGAGTACGTACGAGCCCCCCATCGGGCGCGCTACTACCCGGTGATCGCCGTGACCCCGTCGAACCGGCTGAGTCGGTCGGTCCTCGGGCTCGATGTGGGCAACGATCCGGCGCGCGGGCCCATCACGATCGCCGCGCTCGCTGCGGGCGTGTCGCAGCTGACCCCTCCGCTGCAGCTGTCCACCACCGGCGAGCCCGGGTTCCTGGTCATCGCCCCCCTGTACCGACACGGCGTCCCGCTCGCGACGACCGAGGACCGAACGGCTGCCCAGGTCGGCTTCGTGACGGCCGCTTATCGCACCGACGAGCTCGTCTCCCTGGTGCAGCATCAGCTCCCGGCCGACACCCAACTGGTGGTGTTGGACGGGGGCCAGGCGTTGTACGGCGACCCTGCGGTTGCGCCCGACGCCGTGACCCGGGAAGTGTCCGTCGGGGGCCGACGCTGGCTGGTGGGTGTGGTCGTTCCCGGGAACACCGATCTCGTGGGCCCGCTCGGTCTGCTCTTGGCGGCGCTCGCACTCGCCGGCCTGGTGCAGCTGGCGATCAGCCTGGCGAGGCGCCGCGAGGAGGCGCTGGAGGCGTCGCGCCGGCGGTTGCGGGCCGACGCGAGACGCAGCGAGGCGATGCAGACGATGGCTGCCGCGCTGCTCGATGCGCACGACGTCGACGCAGTCGTGGAGTCCATGGTGCGGTGCGCCCAGGAGGCGACCGGCGCCGTATCGGTCACCCTGGGGCTCCTCGACGAGGAGGGCTCCGCCCTGGAGATCGTCCCGGTGCGAGATGGTGGCGGCGCGTCGGAGGACACCATCGAAGGAGCCAAGACGACCACGGCGCTCGGGAGCCTTCCGCTGGACGACGACCACGCGATCGTGCGGGTGGCCACGAGTGGGATCAGCGTCTTCACGGAGGGAACCGAGTCCCCGGACGGCCCCACCGGCGTCGTACCCCTGAACGTGCCACGAGCCACGCTGGGGGCGCTCGCGTTCCGCTTCCCGCCCTCCCGACGCCTCGACGAAGACGACCGCACGCTCCTGGAGGATCTCGCCTCGACCGGTGCTCGTGCGCTGGAGCAGGCGAGGCTCTTCGCCGCGGTGGATGAGGCCCGCGCGACGGCGGTGCGAGAGCGCGCCCGCGTCGAGTCGCAGCGGCGGCTGTCCGTCGAACTGTCGCGGGCCTCGACGGCGGAGGCGGCCGCCGGGATCGTGCTCACCAGGGTGATCGCGATCGCGAAGGCCATCGCCGGCGGTGTGGCCCTGGCCCACGAAGACGGGTACCTGGAGTTCGTGGCCGTCCGCGGGCTGGCCGACGATGACGCGTCGCAGATGCCCCGTCTGGCGATCGATGACGCGGCGGCCTCGAGCGAGGCCTTCAGGACCGGTCGCGAGGTCCTGGCCGAAACCACCGAGGCGTTCCGATCCCGGTATCCGGCCGGCTTCGGCATCTCCGGCGCCGAAGGACGCGGGGTGTGGGCGCTGCCGCTGGTGGTCCAGGGAGCACCGATCGGCGCCGTCGTGCTGGTCCTGGATGCCGAGCATCTCCCGTCTCGCGACGTGAAGGAGGCGGTCCGTGCATTGTCCGCGCAGGTCGCGCAGGCCCTGCGTCGAGCCCAGACATCCGATCAGACGAGGGCGGCCGCCGAGGAGCTTCAGCGGGCGATGCTGCCGGCCGATCTTCCCGTCCTCGCGCAGGCGTCCGTCCACGGGCTGTACCGGTCGGCCGCCCAGATCCTCGACGTCGGCGGCGACTGGTACGACGCGCTCGAGCTCTCCGAGGACAGCTTGGTCATGGCCGTCGGAGATGTCGTGGGTCGCGGACTCGCCGCCGCGGCGACGATGGGACAACTGCGGGTCGCCTGGCGCGCCCTCTCCCAGGAGGCGCACGGCCCGGCCTCGCTCTTGATGCTGCTCGACCGATTCTCCCGGGACCTGCCCGGAGCCGAGGTGACGACGGTGGCGAGCGCCGAGCTCGAGTGTTCGACGGGGACGTTGCGGTACGCCTCCGCCGGACACCTTCCCCCCATGGTCGTGGACCGCCTCGGGAAGGCGCGGTTCCTCGAAGGTGGCCGGTCGGTGCCGCTCGCGGTGGTGGATCCTGCCCCGCGAGAAGAGTCCGTCACCACGCTGGAACCCGGCGACACGGTGGTCCTCTACACCGACGGCTTGGTGGAGCGCCGCGACGAGTCCCTGGACGAAGGCCTCGAACGTCTGCGTCAGACGGCGGAGCGTGTGGCGGAACGGGACGCGGACCGTGACCGCCTCGGCGATGCCCTGGCGGCGGAACTGATCGACGAGGGCACGTCGGTCGACGATGTCGCCATCCTCACCGTGACGCTGCGGCCGAGCTTCCACCACATCATCGAGCGCGACCCCGGTGCCCTCGCTCCCGCGCGAGCCGCGCTCCGGACCTGGTTGGACGGCCACCAGGTCCCCGAGGGCATCGTGGAGGAACTGATCCTCGCGAGCAGCGAGGCCCTCGCGAACGCGGTCGAGCATGCCCACCCCACGCCCGAAGGCTCCATCGAGTTCGACGGCTGGATCGACGGCGCCCGGGTCGTGGTGCACGTGGCGGACGACGGACGGTGGTCCGAACGCGATCCGGATCCCGTCCGGGGCAACGGCCTGCTGATCATGCGGACCCTGATGGACGAGGTCGTGGTCGACCGCGAGGGTGACGGCACCCGCATCGAGTTGATCCGATCGCTCACCAGACCCCCCACGTCGGTGGGCGGCTCGGTCGGTTCCTGAGGCGGCGGCGAGCTCAGTCCGACCCCGCCGCTTCGATCGTGACATCCGCGACCTGGGCGTGGGTCGCGCCGATCAGATCGTTCGCGTCGAGATGCAGGTTCACCCCGCGGGCGCCGCCGCCGATGGCGACGCGGCCGAGCGATGCCACGGTCGCATCGGCGATCACCGGCCACGGGTGGATGGAGCCGAAGGGCGTGATGGCGCCCCGTTCGTAGCCGGTCACGGTCTTGGCCTCCTCGGCGTCGGGGAGCGAGATGCGCTTGACCCCCAGGTGCGACCGGAGTTTCGGCCAGGCGATCTGCCGTCCTCCCGGCACCAGCACGAAGACGAAGTCGCCGGTGCCGCGCCGCACGACGATCGTGCGCAGCAACGAGGCGAGGTCGATCCCCTGGCGGTCCGCACTCTCCTGTGCACTCGACGGCGGCTCGAACCGCACCACCTCGAAGGCGAGGCCTGAGCCTTCGAGCGCCTCAGTGGCGGGCGTGGGGCTGTCGTCGGGAGCCATCGCGGCGCAGCCTAGCGCCCGGCGGCTCCCTTGCGGTTCCCGCCGGTGGGGCGCACCCTCGAACGATGGGTACAGCCCGGCCCCTCGAGGTCGTCGCGCCGACCGACGAGCCCATCGTCGGCTGGCGCGCCTGGCACCTCGCGCCCGGGGCGCCGGGGCTGCTTCCGGCCGGCGCCGGCGTGGGGTCGGACACCTGGCAGCCACGCGCCGCCACCACGGCTCGGTGCGGTCTCAACCGGTTGCTCTCGATCGGACGCCCCGTCCACGAGAGCCCGGGCGAGCGGTGCCGATGCGGCATCTACGCGCACCGCTCCCTCGAGGACTTCGCCCGCGACACGGTGCCGGCGTACCCACCGCCCTCGGTGGTGGGAACGGTGGCGTTGTGGGGGCGCGTGATCGAACACGAACGTGGCTGGCGCGCCGCTCACGCCTACCCCGCCCGCCTGCGACTGGTGTGCGTCCTCTGTGCCTGGGTCGAGCCCGGCCCGGGCACACCGGCCGTCGTGCACGTGTTCGACGGTCATGCCTCGGTCCTGTGTCGGAACCATCGGGAGGGGATCGAGCTCCCGGACGGCCGGCGCACCACGCCGACCGGCATCGACCCCGCGCGGCTCCAGGCCCGGCTGCTCGATGCCTACGCGGTCGACCTGCTGCCCGCCGACCGGCTCGACCCGCTGCTGGACCGGCCCTCCGCCGCGCCGCCGCCGCCGTTCTTCCCCGTGATCCGGCCGGTTCGCCTGCCCTGACGCGCGGTTCGCCCATGGGAACATCCAGCCGGATGGACCAGCGCACGCCCGAAGCCGACCCGCCTCAGCCCGACGCCCGACACCGGGCGCTCGATCCCTCGGCTGTTCCGGACGTTCCTGGAGCAGGCGCCCGAGATCGATCAGTTCACGCTCCGGTTCGTGGAGGGCGACACTGAACGGGCGTTCCAACGGAGCTATCAGCGTGACACCCAGCCCTACGTCCGGCTGGCCTTCGTCCTCGGGGTGGCGGGATGGGTCCTGTTCGGGTTCCTCGCCCGACGGCTTGTACCCGAAGGCGGAGATGTCGACACGATCCTCCGCTACGGCGTGGCGGTCCCGCTCACCCTGGTGGCGCTGGCGTGCACGTACACCGCCTGGTGGGGCCGGCGTTGGCAGGTGTCCATCTCGTTCGTGCTGGTGGCGAACGCCCTGATCTGGTCGGTCGATCGCGTGGCGTTGCCCGCCAGCGCGCCCACCGACTGGGGGTACGCGGGGATGATGGTGATCCTGGCGTTCATCTACGTGCTGTCACGCCTGCAGTTCGTGTACGCCGCGGTCGTGGGCGCGGTGTCGATCGTGATCTACGACGTGCTCACGATCGCGTTCGCCAGCGACACCAACACCCAGTTCCTGGTCGCCAACTACTTCTTGGTGACGTTCGCGTTCGTCGGGATGGCGGCCTCATACGGTCTCGACCGGTCCGCCCGCCTGCTGTTCTTGCGCGAGCGTCAGTTGGACGCCGCGCGCGTTCGCGCCGACGAGTTGTTGCACAACACCCTGCCCGCCGCGATCGTCGAACGCCTGAAGGCGCGCGGGTCCGAACCCGGCGTCGAACTCCTGGCCGACGGCCACGAACAGGTGACGGTGGTGTTCGCCGACCTCGTCTCGTTCACTGAGCACGCCGAACGCATCGCCCCGGCGCCCCTGGTGGCGGTCCTCGACGAGGTCTTCACGATGTTCGACGATCTCGCGCAGCGCGTGGGGATGGAGAAGATCAAGACGGTGGGCGACGCCTACATGGCGGTGGCGGGTGCGCCCGAGCCGCGCCCCGATCACGCGCGGGCCGCCGCCGAGATGGCGTTGGAGATCCGGGCGAGCATGGCCGAGGTCCGGTGGCCGACCGGTGAACCGATCCAGGTCCGTGTCGGCATCGCGACCGGCCCGGTGGTGGCCGGGGTGATCGGCCGGCATCGGTTCGCCTACGACCTGTGGGGCGACACCGTGAACCTGGCGAGCCGGCTGGAATCGTCCGGGACCCCCGGGGAGATCCTCGTGTCGGAACCCACCGCGGCGCTGTTGGCCGGCCGGTACGTCCTGGGGACACGGCGGGTGATGGAGCTCAAGGGCAAGGGCGCGACACCGGCCATCCCGCTGATCGGACGGGCGTCATGAGCCTTCAGGCGCTCTGCCTCGGAGGCGCTCTTCAGGGAGCAACTCGCCGGTAGTCGATCGCCCATCGCTGCGTCCAGTTGACCGCGTCCGGTGAGGACTCCCAGCGCCAGGCGAACGCATCGGGCGTGATGTCGCCGAACACCATGCGCTTGACGAGACGATCGGCATCGACCGGCCCCGCTGTGGTGAAGCAGACGTCCCCCGATCTCATCGTGGCCACCGACGAAGTGCCAGTAGCTCCCGTTCGAGTCGACCCAGGTCTGCCGCCATCCCTGCCCGCGGTCGAACACCGACATGCTCATGCCCTCGAACGGTTCGGGGCCGGCCGCCGTGAACCGTTCGAGGATGACGTGATCGTCCAAGGTACGCGCGATCGTGTTGGTGCCCTCGCCGCCGTCCCAGGTGCATCGCCACGTCCCGAGCCAGAAATCGAAGCTGCGCGCATCCATCTCAGGAAGGCTATGGACCCCGGTCGCGAGATGCTTCCGGTTCGTTGCCCGCTTCGAAGATGCCTTCTCGACGCATCAGCACTAGGGCGAACGGGTCGATTATCGGCGTGGGGGTTGCTCCCTAGTGCGTTCGGAGTAGTATCTCGGGATTCTCCCCGGAAGGCATTCGCCCTGGGAGGGGGCGGAACATCATGAGGCGCAACCTTCGAAGGATCTCGCTCTTCTCGCTGCTCGCTATCGTTATCGGATCTGGCCGGCATGGTCCCCGCCGGCGCAACCCTGTCGCTCCTGCCCGACGACACCTGGGGCACCAACAACCAGGTCAGCGTCATCCTGCGTGTGGGTGGCACGATCTACCTGGGCGGGGAGTTCACCGCGCTCGAGGCGGACAACGGCGCCACGATGGCCCGCAACCACCTCGCCGCGATCGACGCCGCCACGGGTGAACCCACCTCCTTCAACCCCAACGTCAGCGGCTCGGTCTTCGGCCTCGCCGCCTCGCCCGACGGTTCCCGTCTCTACGCGGTCGGGAACTTCACCACGGTGGGCGGTCAGGCCCGCAAGATGGTCGCGGCCTTCGACCTCCCGTCCGGCGCCCTCTCCAACTGGAAGCCGGCGGGATCGCCCAACACCGTCGTGCGTGCGGTCGCTGTGACCTCGGACAAGGTCTACATCGGCGGCTCGTTCAACACGCTGGGGTCGACGCCCCGCGCCAAGCTCGCGGCGTTGAGCCCGGTCGACGGCTCGATCTCGACCACGTGGATGCCCACCGCCGACGGCCTGGTGCGCGACCTCGTGGTGCAGGGAACGCGGGTGTACATCGGCGGTAACTTCGTCCAGGTGAACGGCACCGACCAGCGGCGGTTCGCCGGACTCGACGTCAGCAGCGGCGCTTCAGCATGCTCCACGTGTTACCACCCGACGTACCCGATCCTCGACATCGACGCCGGTCCGAACCGGATCTACCTCGCCGGCGGTGGCGGCGGTGGCAAGGCGGTCGCCCTGACCACCTCCACGGGCGCGAAGCTCTGGGAGAAGAAGACCGATGGCAACGTGCAGGCGGTCAGCACGCTGAACGGCGTGCCCTACTTCGGCGGGCACTTCTTCAAGTACACGTCGATCGCGGTCAACCAGCTCGTCAGGACCGACCCGGTCACCGGTGTGCTCGACCAGTCGTGGCTGCCGAACGTGACGGCCGGCTTCCTCGGCGTGTTCGCGGTGCGAGGCTTCAACGCCAACCTGTACGTGGGCGGGGACTTCACGCGTGTGGCGCAGTCGAAGCAGCTGAACTTCGCGCAGTGGACCGACAGCGCGGTCTCCGCATCGATCGACGTGGGTGTGTCCCTGGCCGACGCACCCGATCCCGTCGACGCGGGGTCGTCCCTCACCTACACCGCGACCGTGACGAACGCCGGACCCGATGCGGCCGCCGGCGTGACCCTCACCGACAGCCTCCCCGCCTCAGCGACGTTCGTCAGTGCGTCTCCGAGCTGCACCTACGCGTCGGGCACGCACTCGGTCTCGTGCGATCTCGGCACCATCGCGGCCGGCAGCTCCACGGCCCCCACGATCACCGTGACGCCCGGCAGCGCCGGTTCGTTGAACAACACCGTGAACGTCACGGCCGTCGGCAACGACCCGAACGCGGCGAACAACAGCTCGAGCGCCAGCACCATGGTGAACGCCGTCGCAGGCGCCGACCTCAACCTCACGATGTCGCCGGCCAACGCCGCGAAGATCGACCAGGGCAGCACGTTCTCCTACGTGCTGACCGTGCTGAACCAGGGCCCGGACAGCGACCCGAGCGTGACCGTCACCGACACCCTGCCGGGCAACGTCACGCCGGCGGGGGCGGCCAGCACGACATCGGGCTCGTGCTCCGGGACCTCCACCGTCACCTGTGCGCTCGGTGCCATGAACGCGAACGACGTGGCCACGATCACGATCCCCGTCACCGCCCCGGCGCAGCCGCAGACGGTGGTCAACATCGCGTCCGTCGATGGCCTCGCGAACGACCCCGACCACGGGGATGACGAGGTGGTCCGCTTCAACGCCGTGAAGGACCCGGCCCTCGGTGGCGACACCACGGCCCCGTCCAGAACCGCGACGCAGATGTTGGACGTCGATGCGGACGGGTTCGTCGATCAGGTGGTCGTCACGTTCAGCGAGAACCTCGCCGTGTGTCCCGCTCCGTGCACGTCCGGCTGGGCGCTGACCAACGTGCCCTCGGGAAGCTCCCTGCAGTCGGTCTCGATCGCCGGGAACCAGGCCATCCTGTCGATCGGCAATGAGCAGAACCAGCCCGACACCGCCGTGGGCTTGTTCCGCGTGCAACTGGCCACGCCGAACCAGATCCAGGACGCCGCCGGCAACCGTGCCGTGTTCTCGGCGGTGGCGCCCACCGACAAGGCGAGCCCTGTCGCGGTCGGGTTCCGCAAGGGTCACAACTCCAGCGGGGTGTGCAGCGGTGCGTCGTCGAACGGCGGCGTGGCCGAGCCGTGCGATGAGCTGACGTCGGAGTGGAGCGAGGCACTGTTGCCGTCGTCGATCCCGTCGACGGCGAACCTGACGATCACCGACCCGGCGGGCTCGGGCAACGACCTCCTGACCGTCAGCAACTTCATCCAGGGCTCGATGGACATCAAGTCCAACAACTACGTCATGCTCGACACCGGCACGGCCTCGTGGGCGTCGTCGTTGCTGTTGCTCCAGGGGGAGCGGCGCAGGACACGGTGACCGTCCGCATCGCGGGTTCGTGCACCGGGACGGGCTGCGCATCGTTGGCCTCGGTCGGCGACGTCACGATCGTGTACGTGCCGGCCGCCTCGATCAAGGACCTCGCCGGCAACCCGGCGGCGGGCAGCTTCACGAAGTTCCAGAAGATGTTCTGAGCCAGCTCGTCACCGGCTCGAAGCCGGTGCGGAGCAGGAACTGGTGGCCGCCGGTCTCGATCACGTGTTCTTCGGCGTGCGGGAGCAGGTGCGTCCAGGCTCCGTGGGCGGTGAGCGGCACCGTCCGGTCATCGCGCGCGTGGGCGAGCAGCGCCGGGAGCGTCCCCTCGAGCGTGCCGACCCGCTGGATCTCCTCGACCAACGACGGGTCGGACCACAGCGACCACAGCGTCCACGCCCGGCTGCGGACCGATTGCCGGCCGAAGTCGATCACGGTGGCGGGCGGGTAGCCGCGCGCCAGGCCCACCGGCACCGCGATCACCGGCCAGATCGTGCGAACGCCCCGGCCCATCGCTCGCCGCATCGGTGAGGCCTGCAGGTCTGCCCGGGATCGGAAGTCCATCGCCTCGCCCGTGGGGAAGGGCGCGGCGGCCAGCGCCAGACCCGCCACGCGATCGTGCCGGTCGCTCGCCCACAGCGCGGCCAGGACGCCGCCCAGGGAATGTCCGAGCACCCACACCGGCGAGGAAGGGGCGGTGGACTCGATCACGGCGTCGAGATCCTCCAGGTGCAGTGCGCGGTCGGCGTCGAGCGTCGGTTCCTCGGAGCGGCCGAACCCGGCGAGGTCGGGCGCGATGAGCCGGTGGGTGCCGGCCGTCCGGTTGGCCAACCCTTGCCAGTACCGGCCCGACCCGCCCAGGCCGTGGACGGCGAGGATCGTGGGAGCGCTCGGGTCGTCGGGGCCGGCTTCCCACACGTGCATGTGTCCCCACGGTCGGTCGAGCGTCAAGCTGCGCAGGCGGGCGGGATCGGCCACTCAGCGGCCGACCCGCAGGGGGGCCTCGTGACCGCCGAGGCCGCGCGGCGGCAGGGTGATGTACCGACGAACGCCCATCATGCGACCCTACCGTGGGCACGGGCCCCCGAGCGGAAGGATGAGGGTGTGAGCGACGCCGACGTCATCGTGATGGGGATGGGCCCCGGTGGCGAGGAGGTCGCCGGTCGGTGCACCGACGGTGGCCTCCGCGTCCTGGGCATCGAACGCAAGCTCGTGGGAGGCGAATGCCCCTACTGGGGCTGCGTGCCCTCGAAGGTCATGGTGCGGGCCGCCGATTCCCTCGCCGAAGCGGCGCGTGCCATCGGGCTGGCCGGTTCGTTGCGCATCGATCCCGAGTGGGCGAAGGTCGCGGCGCGCGTCCGGGAATTCACCGCCGACTGGAACGATGAAGCGGCCGTCGAGCGGCACGAGGCGAAGGGCACGAAGATCGTGCGTGGCACGGCCCGGCTCCGCAGGCCACGTTCCGTCGAGGTCGACGGCGCCGTCTACGAGGCCGAACGCGGGGTCGTGATCGCCACCGGCGGCGAACCCGCGATCCCACCCATCGAAGGACTGAGCGAGACCCCGTACTGGACCAACCGTGGCGCGATCGAGGCGACCGACGTGCCCGGCCGATTGATCGTGCTCGGAGGTGGCGCGATCGGCCTGGAACTGGCGCAGGTGTTCCTCCGGTTCGGCGCCGACGTCACCGTGGTGGAGTCCGCCGCCCGCGTGCTCGCGCTCGAGGAACCCGAGAACGGCGAGGCGCTCGGCCGCGTCCTGTCGGATGAAGGGATCACGCTCCTCCTCGGCGTCCGGGCCGAACGGGTCTCGTCGGTGGGTGACGGCGTGCGCGTGGTCCTGTCCGACGGCTCGGGGGTCGAAGGCGACCGGCTCCTCGTCGCCACGGGACGGCGCAGCGATCTCGAGGCGGTCGGCGTGGCCGCCGCCGGGCTCGACCCTTCGGCTCGCTCGATCGAGGTGGACGACCGGATGCGCGTGGCTGACGGCCTCTGGGCGGTGGGCGACATCACCGGCAAGGGCGGATTCACCCACATCGCCACCTATCAGGGGCGGATCGCGGCCGCCGACATCCTCGGCCAACCGCACGCACCGGCCGACTACTCGGCGGTGCCTCGGGTCACGTTCACCGATCCGGAGGTGGCGAGCGTGGGGCTGACCCAGCAGCAAGCTGAAGATGCCGGGATCCAGGTGCGGGTCGGCGTCTCCGACACCAGCTACTCAACCCGCGGTTCCATCCACGGGACGAACGCCGAGCACGGCGTCATCAAACTGATCGCGGATGCCGATCGCGGCGTCCTGGTGGGCGGTTCGATCATGAGCCCGGCCGCCGGCGAGATGCTGGGCATCGTGATGCTGGCGGTGCGCGCCCAGGTGCCGATCCAGACGCTGAAGGATCTGATCTACCCCTATCCGACGTTCATCCGCGGATTGGAGTCATCGCTGGCCGAGCTGTGAGGCCGGTGATCACACGCCTTCGCGCACCGTCAGCTTCCCGGCCGCGATCGCGCTGCAGAACTCGTCGGTGATCACCGTCGTTCACGTCGGCGTACCGCTCGGCGAAGTCTCCCATGGCGCGGTCGAACCGATCGCTGACCCCGAGGTAGGCGGCGATCGCCACGGGGTCACCGGAGCGCGCATGCGCACGGGCCAGGGTCCATCCGCACGTGCGGGCATACAGCGTCATCACGCCGGGCGGCGCGTGTTCCACGTCGAGCGAACCCTTCATGTCGCGGAGCTGCCGCCAGTAGTAGTTGCGCTGTCGGTCGATGCCTTTCGTCCACCCGAGGAAGATGTCGCTGGCGGCCTGCATCAGCCGCTGGCCCTCCACCACACGTTGCCCGTGGTTGCGGAAGGGTGACTTCGGCAGATGCTCCTCCAACACCGAATGGCGTGCCTCCTTCATCTGCAGGAACAACGGGTCGTCTTCATCGCGCCCCTGCAGCAAGGCGATGAACGCCCGCAGCCCCACGCTGCCGACACCGACGATCTTGTGCGCCGCGTCGGTGAAGCGATAGCGCTCCAGGAGGTGCCGTCGCTCGTCGGGAAGCGACCGACGGTATTCGTGGAGCATCTCGTGGATGCCCGCCTGGACCTCTTCCTCACTCAGGTGGGCGAGGTCGCGGATCGGCATGACCACCGGGGGCCGCGACACGATCCGGTAGTGCCCGTCGACCATCTCGGCCAGCTTCGTGAGCGCCTGGAGGCTGTCCCGCGTCCTCGAGTGGTCCAACCCGCGTTGGATCGACTTCTGCAGTCTCGGCGTGCGCACCGAGGCGAGGATCTCCTCGGCCGGCAGGTGCGCGTACCAGATCTCCAGCGTGCGCATCTGCGCGAAGCCAGCCATCGCCTCCCGGTAGGCCGTGGCCGCGGCGACGGCCGAGACGCGCGCCTCCTCTTCGGTGAACCCGTTGTTGCGCGAGGCGATGACGAAGCTCGCCGCGAGCCGCGCCACGTCCCACTCGAACGGGCCGGGGAGCGTTTCGTCGAAGTCGTTGATGTCGAACAGCAGCTGGCGCTCCGGTGAGGCGAACACGCCGAAGTTGGACAGGTGCGCGTCGCCGCAGAGCTGGACCTTCAGCCCGGACGTCGCCACGGTCGCCAGATCCGCAGGCCATGATCCTGGCCCCGCCCCGGTAGAACGTGAAGGGCGAGACCATCATCCGGCCGTGGCGGATCGGCACCAGGTCGGGTTCACGCGTCTCGTCCTGCGCGGTCAGCGTCGCGACGGGGTCGGGGCGATCGGGGGCCGGTCGCCACGTTCCGATGCTGGAGCGGGGCGCGCGTTCGCGGGCCCGCTTGCCCTGGGCTCGGCGCTCCTCGACGGACAGGTACTGCGGCGTTCGGGGCGTGGGCATGGGCGTAACCGTAGTCGCTGATAGCGTCCCCGGCATGGCATCTCCGTCATCCCGCGCTGACGAGGCCTCCGCCGAACTCACCCATCGCGGCGGCGGCATCGTCGCCGTCTCGATCACCACCGTGATCTGGGGACTGGTGCCGCTGGTCTTCAAAGAGACCGACATGCCCACGCTGGCATTCGCCACCTATCGACTGTGGATGGGCGTGCTGGTCTACGCGGTGGTGTTCGCCTTCACGGGACGGCGGGTGCGTTGGTCGGTGATGCGGGTGTGCGCGCTGGGCGGGGTGTTCTTCGCCTTCGACATCGCGTTCACGTTCAGCGCGTTCCGGCTGACGAGCATCGCGAACGCCACGATCATCGGGGCGCTGGCGCCGGTGTTCATCACGCTGGGAGCGGCGCGGTGGTTCGGCGAACGCGTGGAGCGACGCGACCTGCTGTTCGTGGGGATGTCGTTCGCGGGCGTGGCCATGGTGGCGCTCGGCTCCGCCGGCTCGCCCACGTGGAGCCCGCTCGGTGATGCGTTCGCCGCCGCGAGCGTGCTGAGTTGGACCTGTTACTGGCTCTTCTCCAAGCGGGCGCGTGCCCGCACCGAGGTCGGCGCCCTCGAGTACATGGCGTGCGTGATGACCGTGGCCGCGGTGATCATGACGTTCCTGGCGCTGGCGTTCGGTCAGTCGCTGTCGTGGCCCTCGCGCGCCGACTGGGGATGGATCTGGCTCGTCACGATCTTCCCCGGCTTCATCGGGCACTCGTTGATCTCGTGGTCGCATCGCCATCTCGAAGCGTGGCTGGGTTCGCTCATCACCCAGCTGCAGCCGGTGATCGCCACCGCCGCGGGGTGGATCCTGTTGTCCGAGGCTCCCACGGAGCTGACGATCGCCGGCGGGCTCGTCGTGGTGGCGGCGACGGCGGCCATCATGATCCGTGCCGGCCGTCAGTCGGTGTCGATCGGCGAGGGTCTGTAGATGTCCGGATCGAAGGCCTCGACGGGCAGGCCCGGCGGCTCGCCAGGCGTCGAACCCGCCGATCACGTCGGTGGCCCGGACCAGACCGAGATCGTGCAGCGAGGCCGCGGCCAACGATGAACTGTAGCCCTGACGACAGATCACGATGATGCGCGCGTCGTGGTCGGTGACGCCGGCCACGTGGTGCTCGCCCGCGGGGTCGAGCCGCCACTCGAACACCGTGCGATCGATCACGCAGCGCCCCCGGGATCGACCCCTGCGCGCGCCGCTGCTCGAAGGTGCGGGTGTCGACGATCAACGCGCCATGGTCACGCTGTTCGGCGTGTGCCTGCTCGGGGGTGATGCGCTGCAACCGTGCGCGGGCATCCTGCAGCAGCTCCTCCACACGCTTGGCCGGCATGCCCGAATCCTGGCACATACCGTGGCCGGCCTCCCCCGAACCTGAGGAGACCCGGGAGCGCTCGCCGACTAGGCTCGTCCGAACGACGGGAGGAAGGAACAGACATGACCGATCGTGACGCGGCGGCGGACGCCCTTGCGGGCAGGATCTTCGGGGCCGTGCTGGAGACCTTCGACGTCTATGCCGTCTACATCGGAGACCGCCTCGGCTATTACCGGGCGCTCGCAGCCGACGGCCCGGCGACGTCGGTGGAGCTCGCCGCCAGGGTCGGGGCCGCCGAACGGCACACCCGTGAATGGCTCGAACAACAGGTGACCACGGGCTACCTGTCCGTCGACGATGTCGGAGCCGAGCCCACCGCCCGCCGCTACGCCCTTCCGCCCGGACATGAAGAGGTGCTCACGGACACCGAGAGCCTCCGCTACCTGGCGCCGGCGGCCCGGCAGGTCGCGTCCGCGGGCACGAGACTTCCCGAGGTGGTCGAGGCCTACCGGTCGGGGGGCGGCGTCAGCTGGGACGAGTTCGGCCCCGACATGCGCGAATCGCAGGGGGACGTCAACCGGGCCACGTTCCTCCGGCTGCTGGGCAGCGACTGGTTCCCGGCGATCCCGGATGTGCATGCCGCGTTGCAGGCGGGTGGGCGGGTCGCCGACGTGGGATGTGGCCACGGGTGGTCGTCGATCGCGATGGCTCTGGCGTACCCGGAGGCGTCCGTCGACGGGTTCGATCCTGACGGACCCGCGGTCGAGACCGCCCGCGCGAACGCGGCCGAACTCGGCCTGCAGGATCGCGTGCGCTTCCACGTCGATGACGCGGCGCTGGTCGAGGGGGAGGGGCGCTTCGACCTCGTCGCCGCGTTCGAATGCATCCACGACCTGCCGTACCCGGTCGAGGTCCTGCGGTCGATGCGGCGGCTCCGCAGGCCCGACGGCACGGTCGTCGTGATGGACGAGCGTTCCGCGGAGACCTTCGGTGCGATCGGCGACGACGTCGAGCGCTACCTCTATGGCTTCTCGACGACGGTGTGCCTGATCGATGCGATGTCGTCCGAGGGAGCGACCGGTACCGGAACCGTGATGCGGCCCTCCACCCTGCGGTTGTACGCGCTCGAGGCGGGGTTCAGCGACATGGAGGTCCTCCCGATCGAGCACGACGGCTTCCGGTTCTACCGGTTGACGGGCTGAACGACGAACTCAGATGCAGCCGGGCTCGTCGGCGGTGGTGGCGTTCCACCAACGGGTGAGCATCGGTGCCACCACCCTGGCCATGGCGTCTTCGTGCCCGAGGTCGGGGTGCACGCCGTCGTAGGACAGCTCCTCTTCTCCCACCAGCCCGGCCCAGTCGGCGATCGCCGCCGTGGGCCGCGAGCCGACCAGCTCGCGGATCGCGGCGTTGACGCCCTCGGCCTGCACCACGCCGACCGGACCCTGCACGGTCTGCCACAGCACCAACGGCGTCGTCTTCAAGGCGGACAGGATCTGTTGCGCGTGCTCGCGGAAGGCCTCGGGAGACTGATCGTTGGTGCCCAGTTCGACGACCACGGCGTCGTTGCCGGCCCCTGCCTGCGCCTCGGCGATCGAGACCCCCGAGACCGATCCACGGCCGTTGAGGGCGTCGACGCCGAGCGTCCAATCGGGCAGGGCTGCCACGATCGCGTACTGCCCTCCGTCCAGGATCGAGTCGCCCATCATGAACGCCGTCGGGCCGCCGCCCGTCACGGTCTCGGCCGGCGGCAAGGCCAGCCAGCGCTGCACCTCGGTCCCTTTCACCGTGAACAGCCACTGGTCGGCATCCGGCAGCACGACCGCTTGGGTCCCGTCGCCGACCCCCAGCACCTGCGCGCCGGTCGGCAGATGGCTGATCCGCGTCGCGAACCCTCCCCCGAGGAAGCGGCGCTCGCGTGCGCTGCCCGCGTCGATCACGATCTCGGGCGCCTGTCCGTCGCACCGGTATTCGACCAACCGGTCCCGCGGCAGGCAGTGTCCGCTGGGGCCCTGGAAGACCGTGACCCTGGTCGTTCCCTGCTTGCAGGTCGCCGATCCGGACGCGGTCCCGGGCGTCTCGCAGGCCGTGGCGAGCAGGAACATCACCGCGGAGACGGCGAGCAGGTTCCGGCGGGACGTTCGTGAGCGCTTCAACCCGCGGCGAGCCTAGGTGGGCATCCGGCCCATCGCAACGAACCTAGGGCTCAGGGTCACCCCCGGATAGGCCGAAGAACACCGTGAGAGCAACGAGCAACCGGCCTGGCATGAACCGAGGGATGCGTGAGTAGCGGTTTCGCGATGGTGGCACTCCGCCGACGACGGGGCACGTTCATCGTGCTCACCGTGGTCTGCGTCGCAGCGTTCTTCGCCGTGGGGGTCTTCGGCGCCAAGGCCCTGGAACAGAGCCGGATCGACGCCCAGGCCACGGCGAGGGGGTTGGCCACGGCCGGCGTCGCTTCGGTGCTCGAAACCTCCGATACGGAAGCGGTGATCGACGGCGGCCAGGGCCGCGACCTGCTCGACCGTTTGCAGCGAGGGGTGTTGGCAGACGGCACGGTGTTCCGTATCCGCGTGTGGTCGCCCGAAGGCGACCTGTTGTTCTCGACCGACGCCGCCGACCAACCCGGTGAGCTCCTGGGCGATTTCCCTTCGATCGCCGTCGCCACCACCGGAGGCGGCAAGCCAGTTTCGGTGCTGAGCGCTGACGGCGAGATCTACCAGACCTACGTTCCCCTCCGTCTCGGCGGACCCGACGCGCTCGGGGCCGTCCAGGTGGATCAGGGCTACCAGCCGATCGCTCAACGCGTCGCTTCGCCGTGGTCGCTGCTCCGGATGGTCGCGATCGCCGGAGCGATCCTGTTCCTGTTGCTGGCGGTCGTGGCGACGTTGCCGATCGGCGTGTCCCGAGACGGTGGGTTCGTCTCGGCCGGACGCCGCCGCGCCGCCAAAGCCGCGTCCGGTGACGGCGCAGGTCGCCGTGGCGCGACGGCATCGATGAAGGAACTCGCCCGTGCCGAGACACGGGCGGAGGATGCCGAAACCAAGCGCGACGAGCTCGAGCGGCAGATCGGTCAGCTCCGCACCCAGGTCTCCAGCTCCGACGAGAACGCCGGTCGCAAGATCGCCGAACTCGAAGCCGCGCTCGAGGAAGCCCGCGTGGGCAAGGCGGTCGCCGAAGCCGCACCCGCCAACGACCCCGCGGCAGCGGCACGACTCCGCGAGCTGGAGCAGCAGGCGCGCGAGGAGCGGGAACAGGCCGACCAGGCGCGATCGCGGGTCCGCGATCTCGAAGCCAAGGTGGGCGAACTCGAAGCGACGAAGGCCGCCGCGCTGTCCGCGGATGCCGCGCCCGCCGTCGACGCCCATGAACTGGTCGCACTGCGTACCGAGCTCGCCCAGGCGAACGATCGCGCGCAGCAGGAGGTGCGTAAGGCCGCCGATACCGAGCAGAAGCTCTTGGGATTCGAGGCACGGGTGCAGGAGCTCGAGACGGCGGTCGCCAACGCCCGTGCGCACGCATCGCAGGCCAACGCGAAGCTCGAGGCGTTCCAAGCAGAAGCCGGCAACGCGGAAGCCGACGTCGAAGCCAACACCGAAGCGCTCCGACACGCGGAGGAACGCGCCCGTGTCGCCGAGGAGCAGGCGGCGGACCTCCAGACGCGACTCGGGCAGGTCGAGGCGACTGATTCGAACGCCGCGACGTTGATCGCCCAGCTCGAAGGCCAGCTCATGGAGGAACGCGGCCGCACCGCCGAGCTCGAAGCCGAACTGACACAGCAGCATGACCGCGCGTCCCGGGCGCTCGAATCCTCGGATGAGACCGAGCGGCGTGCCGCCGAACGCGACGTCGAACTCGGCGCAGCGAAGATCCGTGCCACCGAGGCCGAGCGTGAAGCCACCGAGCTGCGGACGAGCGCGCACCAGGCACAGGCACGGGCCACCGAGGCGGAGCGCACGATCCAAGAGTTGGAAGCACGCGCGGTCCGGGCGGAATCGACCGCCGAGGAAACCGGCGCCACGTTGTCCGCCCGCGACACCCGCCTCGGCGAAGCCGAGCACCGAGCCGCCGAACTGGAGAAGGAACTGGCGCTGGCCCGGTCGCGAGCCGAGCGCGCCGACGAGCTCACCGCTCAGCTCGCCGCTTCGGCCGAGCGCACGCAGGACCTGGAGACGCTCGCCCGGGAAGCCACCGATCGGGTCGGCGAGCTCGAGGCCGAGCTCACCGCAGCGCTCGCGTCGAAGGAAGGCTCCTCGGAGGCGGCGGAGGATGCTCGTCGCCGGAGCGAGGCCGCCACCGAGCAGCTGGTCGCCGCACGCGAAGAGTCCGAAGCGGCACGTGGAGCTGCCGCCACCGCGCGTGAGGCGGCCGAGGCCGCCCGCGAGGAGGCCGACGCCGCGCGCGCAGAGGTCGCGACCCTGCGCGAGGTGGCCGAGTCCGCCCGCGCGGAGGCTGACGCTGCCGGTTCCACCGCCCGTGCCGAGGCCGAGACCGCCCGCGCCGACGCCGAAATGGCCCGTGCAGCGGCCACGACCGCGTATGAGGAGGCCGACGCCGCACGCGCGGAGATCACCGCCCTGCGCGAGGTGGCCGAGTCCGCCCGCGCGCAGGCCGACGCTGCCGGTTCCACCGCCCGTGCCGAGGCTGAGACCGCCCGTGCCGAGGCCGAAGTGGCCCGTGCAGAGATCGAGGCCGTTCGCGCCGAGGTGGTGGCCGCACGACGTGAATCGGACGCGATGCGGACCCAGCTGGAGAGCGTGGGCGCCGACGCGGATGCGGTCCGAGAGCGGGCGGAGGCCGCGCAGCGAGAGCGCGACGCTGCGCAGGAGGAACTCCAGGCCGCCGTGGAGTCGGCCGAGATCGCTCGAGCCGACGCCGAGTCCGCCCGCACCGAGACCCAGGACACTCGCACCGAGATCGAGCAGGTCCGGCAACGCTACGAGTTGGGTCTCGCTGAGCTTCGGCTCGAGGCGGAGCAGGCCCGGCAACAGGTCGGCCTCACCAGCGAAGAGTCCGACCGGGCCAGGCGCGAGGCCGAGGCCGCGCGAGCGGAGATCGAGGCCGCTCGCGCTGCTGCCGAGTCCGCCGAACAGGAGACCGAAACGATCCGCGTCGAGATCGGAGCCATGCGTGGAGAGCTCCATGCCGCTCGCGCGGAGGCCGAGACCATCCGTGCGGAGGCCGAGACCATCCGCGCGGAGGCCGAGGCCGCGGAACGCGAGGTGGCCACCGCCCACCGGGAGGAGGTCGGCGCCGTTCACCAGGAGGCCGCCGTCGTCCGGCAGCGGTTGGAAGCATCGGAAGAGGAACGGTCGAGCCTCCGCGGCGAACTCGCGACCGCTCGCGACGAGGTCACCGCGGCGCTCGCCCAGGCGGCATCGGCGCAGGCAGCGTCCGAGACGCTCCGCGGACAGGTGCAGGCCGCCACCGACGAGCAACGCGCGCTCGAGAGCAGCGTTGCCGAACTCCACGCCGAGATCGCTGTGCGCACCTCCACCGAAGCCGATCTGCAAGCAGCCCTCGATGCCGCCGAAGCCACCGCGCGCGAGGTGACGGAGCGGGGCGAGGCCACCGTGCGCGAAGCCACCGAACGGGCCGAGTCAGCGCTCGTGCTCGAGCGCGCGCGGGCCGACCGGGCCGAGGCCGCCATCGCCGCCGCCGAGGCGCGGGCGAGCGCCGCCGAACGGGAGATCGAGTCGCACCGCGCCGCCCTGCAGCAGACCGCCGAAGCCCAGGTCGACCAGGCACGAACCGGTGCTCGCGAACGTCTCGCGGCGCTCGAAGCCGAGATGGCCGAAGCCGATGGCCGGGCCAGGGCGTTCGAAGTCAAGTTCAACCAGCAGCAGGAAGCGTTGGACGCCGCGCAGGCCACCGCCGCCCAGGCCGATGCCGCGATCGCTGAGGCGCAGACCGCCGCCTCCGCAGCGGCGACCCGCGCGGCGGCCGCGGAGGAATCGCTTGCAGGAGTTCGAGCGGTCGATGGGCCACCTCGAGATGCGCGCCGCCGAGGCGACGGCGTCGGCGCAAGCCTTCAAAGCCGAGGCGGCGGAGGCCCGTGCCGCTGCGGAAACCGCGGTCGCAGAGGCGGCTGACGCGATCGAGAAGGCGCGATCGGAGGCCGAGGCGGCCGTCGAGGAGGCGCGTACTGCCGCTGTGGACGCGGTGCGCCGCAAGACTGGTTCCGAGCCCGAAGGGTTGCTGTCGGGCCCGGCCCCGGAGGGCGGCGGGCAGGATGCGGCTGGGCTCAATGCCGAGGTCGAGAGCCTTCGGGAGCAGCTCGACCAGATGTCGGAACGGCTCCGCCACGCCTATGCCCAGACCGAATCCGCGCAGGCGCTCGTCACCGCGGCGCGACAGCACGGCCAGCTCCCGTCGGAAACGCCGGAGGAGCTGGAGCTCCGGGACGAGGTCGAGAGGCTCCGCACGCAGCTCGCCTCGACGATGACGAAGATGCACGACGCGCAGGAACGAGCTGCGAGGTTCGAAGCCGATCTCACGGCGATGCGCCATGGGGTCGAGCTCGACGGAGACCGGCCTTCGCGCGAGTGCGCCACCGGATGAACCGGCGATGCGTGACCCGAGCGGTCCGTCCGAGGAGGCAGACGGCCGATCCCGAGGCCCAGCCGGCGGCCGAGCCGAGCTTGCGCAGCCGGTTGGCCAGGACGGCCGCCCGCAAGCGGCAGCGCGGAGGCGACGATGAGGGCGCCTTCTACGGGTAGCTGTCGAGCGCGGCCAGCAGTCGCTGGGCCGCACCCTTGAAGCCCTGCTCCTCGGCCAGTCCCTTCAACGCCTCGTCCCATCGGTCGCCGGCCCACACGTCGAGTGCGGCGTCGGTCTTGATCGGGACGAGTTCGCGCATCGACGCGAGGTAGTCGGCGGCCTCGCGGAGCTTCGCGCGCAGCGCCGGCTTCCCCTTCATCGGACCGGGTGCGGGGGCATCGCTCGCCGCGTCGGCGATCATCGCATCGATGTCGGGATAGGTCTGCACGAGCGCCCGCGCCGTCTTCTCGCCGACACCGAGCACGCCGGGCAGCCCGTCGGAAGGATCGCCCCGCAGGATCGCGAACTCCGCGTAGCGAGATGCCGGGACGCCGTACTTCTCCAGCACGGCCGCTTCATCGAACTCGTGGAGTTCGCTGACGCCTCGGAGCGTGTAGAGGAGCTTCACGTCGGGGTCGTGCACGAGCTGCAGTAGGTCGCGGTCGCCGCTCACGATCTCGTTGCGGTCGGCGGGATCGGACACGGTGATCAAGCTGCCGATCGCGTCCTCGGCCTCCCAGTCCGGGGCGTGCGCCTGGGTCATCCCGGTGAAGTCGAGCACCTCGCGCAACAACGCGAACTGCCGCGTGAGGTCCTCGGGCTCGGGCGGACGCTCCGACTTGTAGCCGGCATAGATCTGGGTGCGGGCGACCGGGCGCCAGTCGTGGTCGTAGGCGTGCACCACCTCGTCGGGATGCCGCGAACGGAGCAGTCGCGCCACCATGTCGAGGTAGCCGCTCACCGCTCCCATCGGTTCCCCGGCGGGCGAGACGATGCCGGCGTCCTTCATCGCGAAGTACGCCCGGTACGTCAAGCTCGAGACATCGAGGAGGACCCTGTGGGTCACGATGCGTCCCCCGCGGTCGCGTGCGCCATATGGAGGAGCTCCGCATGAAGCTCCGGGTTCGCGCTGGCGAGGAGCGAGTCCGACCGAACGGTCCACGGCGCGCCCTCGATGTCGGAGACGGTTCCTCCCGCTTCGGCAACGAGCAGGGTGCCCGCCCCCGTGTGGAGCGCCGAGCCGGAGAACAGCACATACGCAGCCATCCGGCCGGCGGCGACGTACGCCGACGACAGCGTGCTGCTGAGGTTGCGGATGTCCCATCGATCCCCTCGGATGGCGTCATGCGCGAACCGCGCGGCATGTTCGCGGCTTGGGCCAGCTGCCGTGCCCGACTCAACGATGATCGTCTGGCTCTGCTCCGCTGGTGCTCAGCCCACGCTGGCCTTCGCGGCCGATCGCCCACGCTCCATGACCACGCTCGGCGACCAGGATCTCGCCCGCCGATGCATCCCCGACCACAGCGAGGCTGATCTCATCGACCTCGACCAGCGCGAGATTGACGCAGTACAAGGGGATCCCGGACGCGAAGTTGCGGGTGCCGCAGATGGGATCGAGGAGCCAGTACGAGGACCCGTCGACCGGAGCTTCTCCGCCGCGCTCCTCGCCCACGACCCGATGCGGCGATCGCACCTTCGACGATGCGCACGGATCGCATCCTCGACGGCCATGTCGGCCGCGGTGACGAGATCGCGGCCGCCTTTGGAGGTGATCTCGTCCGCGCCCACACGGCTCAGGGCGAGGTCGAGCCCACGACGAACGGCGGTGACGGCTATCTCGGTCGCCGGTTGGACGCCTTCGACGGCGGGTTCGTCGGCCAACGGGTCGGCGCCTACCGTTCGACCGGCCATGGCAGCCGAGGGGCGTCCACGAGGTCGAGCTCGCCCGGCGAGTGCCCGCATTCGGTGAGGTATCGGGCCAACTCACTGCGGTGCTGGGTCCCGTGGTTCACGACGTGCGCGAGGATCAACCACCGCGGAACCACGTCGTCCGGGTCTTCGCTCAACTTCATCTGCTCGTCCAGCCCTGCATCGCCCAGAGACTCCACGTACCTCCGCAGGCGGTCGTCCTCCTCCAGGCTGAACGCGTGGATCGCCGGCAGATCGTCGAGCACGAACCCGAGGTCCCACACATAGGCCTGGCCGATGTCGTTGCCGGTGCAGAACTCGCGCCAGCTCCAGTCGACGTCGACGAGGTGGCGGAGCGTCTGGAACGCGGTGCCATGATCGAGGAGCGCCGCACGACGGAATTCCTCCTCCGACAGGCCGGCAGCGGTCGTCATGATGCGGTCGTTCGCCCATGCATGGAACCGGACGAAGGCAAGCAAGCTCTCGGCATCCATCGACCAACCCTAGCGTGCCTGGCGAGGGCTACGATGCCGGTCAGAGCCGTTCGATGGCTCGCGTGCGCATCCGCGGGCCGAAACGGGGGGCGGTGATCCCGCCGGCCTCCAGCAGCACCTGCACCCGGCCGCGCTGTCCGCGATAGGGCTCCAGGAGTTCGAGCATGCGCTCGTCGGTGCCCCGAGGTTCGCCCGCCAGGGCCCAGGTCACCATGTTGGGGACGTGGTAGTCGCCCACCGATACGGCGTCGGCATCGGCGAGCGCGAGGCGCGCCACCTCGGCGGTGGTCCACACGCCGATGCCCGGGAACCGTCCGAGGTACTCCCGGGCTTCCGCGGGAGGTCGCTCGGCGAGGGCTTCGATCGCGGGCGCCTTCGCGCAGGCGAACCGCAACGTCTCGGCACGCCGACGTTCCAGGCCGAACGGATGGAACGCGTGATAGGGGAGCGTCGCCACCCTCGCGGGGTCGGGGGGCAGGAGCAGGCCCGCGGGGCCGGGGGCCGGTTCGGCGAGGGAGCGGGTCATCCGGAGATAGGCGCGGCGGGCTTCGACGCCCGCCACCTTCTGCTCGAGGACGGCGGGGATCAGGGCCTCGATCAGACGGTCGGTCCGGGTGAGGTGGACGCCGGGCATGCGCCGGTGCAGATCGCGGATCACGTCATCGCGCGGATGGAACGCGCTCGCGTCATCCTCGAGGCCGGCCAGGCCGGGCGCGCGCTCGATGATCCAATCTGCGCCCTCGCCCCAGGCTTCCGCGTGGAGCGCGGCGGTGGCGGCCGACAGCGCCAGGTGGATCGTCGCGGGGCCGTCCGGGGTACGCGTCGCACGCCAGACCGACCCCGGCTCGATCCGCATCGTGGGATCGCCCGTGCCGCGCCGGAGCGGGAAGAGCGTGCGGGCCAGATCCACCGGGACCTCGGTCGGGATCTCGCGCACCAGCATCGCGGCCAGCCTAGCGCCCGCCCGCGTAGGCTCGTGAGCGTGCACGTCTACGACCTCTCCCTCGATCAGCTCACGGCTCGCCTCACGGCGTGGGGGGAACCGGCGTTCCGGGCCAAGCAGGTGTACGCCCAGCTCTGGAAGCGCGGCGCCACCTACGAGGAGATGACCGACGTCGCGCCGAGCCTGCGCGAACGGCTGGCCACCGAACTGCCGATCGAGGTCGAACTGCTGAACGAGCGCGCCGCCGACAAGGGCGCGACGCGCAAGGCACTGCTGAAGCTCGGCGACAAGGGCCACGTGATCGAGGTCGTGCTCGATGGGCTACCGCGACCGCGTCACGGTGTGCGTCTCGTCCCAGGCCGGCTGCGCGATGGGGTGCGGCTTCTGCGCGACGGGTCAGATGGGGCTGGAGAGCAACCTCACCGAAGGCGAGATCGCCGCGCAGGTGGTGTGGGCGCGGCGCGAGGCGGCCCGGCTGCCCGACACCACGCCGCAGCGCCTCTCCAACGTCGTGTTCATGGGGATGGGCGAGCCGATGGCGAACTATCGAGCGGTGCGCGGCTCGATCGACCGGATCACCGACCCCGCGGGCATCCGGATGGGCGCCCGGCACATCACGGTCTCGACCGTGGGCCTTGTGCCGGGGATCAAGCGACTCGGTCAGGACCACCCACAGGTGGGTCTGGCGGTCAGCTTCCACGCCGCCGACGACGAGCTCCGCGACGACCTGGTGCCGCCGAACCGCCTCTATCCGCTGGCGCGACTGGAGGCGGCCATGGCCGCCTGGCGCGACCGGACCCACCGTCGCCCCTCGATCGAGTGGGCGATGATCGCCGACGTGAACGACGCCGATGAGCAGGCGGGCAAGCTCGCGCCCATCGCGCACCGGCTCGGCGCGCACGTGAACCTGATCCCCCTCAACCCCACGCCCGGATGGCCGTCACAGCCGAGCTCGACCGCGCGGATCGAGGGGTTCGTGCGGGTCCTGCGCGCCGGAGGCGTGAACGTCACGGTCCGTGACACGCGGGGCCGCAGGATCGAAGCGGCGTGCGGTCAGCTCCGGCGTGATCACGATGAACTGACGCTGCACCCCGTGTGAGGTCCGGCGGCGGGCCACGCCCGCACGGGCCCGCCGCCGTTCCTCCTGCCCGGCCTAGTGGCCGTTGCCGTGGGACCCGCCGTGCCCGTGCCCGGCGTCCCCGTGGGGGTGCTCGTGGACGCCGTCGTGCGGGTTCCCGTGCTCGCCGTTCGAACCGTGTCCCTTGCCGTGACCCGGTCCGCCGGCGTGCTTCTGTGCCTTGGCCGCGTCGTGCGCGGCCTTCCGTTCGGCCTTCTCGGCCTCGTGCGCGTCGTGCTTGGCCTGGTTCGCGGCGAGGTGCTCCAGGGCGTTGAGCAGCCCGGGCGCCTGCGGGTTCTTCACGCAGTTCGCGAGGACGTGCGCGATCGCGTTCTCCACGCCGTGGAGCTTCGTGTCGGAGGCGTCGTCCGAGCCGTCGGTGGGCTCGATGCTCGCAGCCGTCGTGCACGCGGCCTCACGGTCGGGATCGGCCACAGGATCCGGGGCCTCGCCCGCGTCTCCCGTCGTGTCCGCATCCTCGTCGGTGAGCTCCACGCACGCGGAGTCGTCCGAGGAGCAATCGCCCTCGTTCGGCTCATCGGGCGACATGAGCGTGTCGGCCCCAGCCGGCACATCGTGGGTGACCGATCGGGTGCTCGCCAGGCTCATCGTGGCGATGAGCGCGAGGATGACCAGCGAGATCGCCAGCGCGAGCAGCCGCTTCGGAGCCTCCATGCCGGCCGTATCGGCACGTACGTACTTAGTTCTTGAGCGCTACGTACGTATCACCTGCCCGGTTGGGTCCCGAACGCGCCGTCCGGACCGTGGCTTCGCCCGGGTCCTTGCGCCGTGGAGAAAGACCCTGCTGCTACGGTCGCCGAGATGGGAACTCGCGCGGCACGGGTGGCGGTCGCGACCTGGCTCGCGGGGGTCGCGGCGATGGCCCTCGTGGGCTCGGCGCCCGGTTCGCCGCTCCAACCGCCACTGCCCGCCGGCGATGCCGGGGCCGGTCCGCTCGCCGCACTGATGCGCGCCGCGTTCGGAGGGCGCATCGCTTCGGACGACCCTGCGGCGGTGGTGGCGAGCGTCCTCGCGATCGCGCTCGTCGTGGTGGGGTTCGGCCTCGTGGCGCGGGTGGCGTGGCGCGGAGACCTCTCCCTGCGGGCGACGCTCGTGCTCGCCGTGATCGGGTGCGTCGTGGTCCTGGCGATGCCGCTGCTGTATTCCCGCGACGTGTACAGCTACGCGCTGTACGGACGGATCGCCGCGTTCCACCACGCGAACCCGTACGTGGTGACGCCCGCCGAGGTCAGCACCGATCCCTTCTTCCCGCTGGTAGGGAGTCAATGGCGAAGCACCACATCCGTGTACGGGCCGGTGTTCACGATGCTCTCGGTCGCGCTGACCCGTGTGTTCGAAGGTCCCGCGGCGGTGGTCGCCGCGTTCCGCACGTTGGCCCTGCTCTCGGTGTTGGGCGCCGCGGCGCTGGTCGCGCGCACCTGCCTGCGCGTGCGCCCCGGCATCGCCGCGTTCGCCGTCGCCGCGTTCGCGCTCAACCCCGCCGTCCTGTTCCAGACGGCCGGAAGCGGGCACAACGATGCGTTCGTGGCGCTTTCGATCGCGGCGGCGATGGCCTTCGTCGCCTCGCGCCGGGAACTGGCGGCGACGGTGGCGCTGGTGCTGGGCACACTCATCAAGTCGACGTGCGCCGTGGCTCTGGTGCTCTGGATCGTCGTCGTGGTCGGTGCGCCGCCGGGGCGCCGATCGCCGGCGCGCCCTCGCGTTGCACCTGGGCACCGCGATCGGCGTGGCGATCCTCACCGCCTTGCCGTTCCTGCGCGGAGGCGATCCAGCGCTGGGGCAGACCCAGCTCGCCGACCATGAGGGCTGGCTCGCACCGGCGCGGGTGGTGCGGGTCCTGTTCGAGCGCATCGGTGATGCGGTCTCGGCGTCGGCTGGGGATCTCGCGAGCGATGCCGTCCGGCTCGTGTTCGCTGCCGTCCTGATCGGCGCGCTCGTGGTGATCGCGATCGTGGCGGCGAGGGTCGCACGTGGCGCGTCGGTCAGATCATCGGTGCAACCCGAGGACGTCGGCGCATCGTGGGGCTGGGGGTTCCTTGCGGTGATGCTGTTCGGTCCGGTGCTGCTGCCGTGGTACGTGGCGTGGGGGTTGCCGGTCGCATGGGCGCTACCGCGCGTGGCCCGCCGCACGATGCTCGTCGTCTCGGTCCTCGCGATGGCGTCGCTGTTCGCCGCCGATGCGGTGACGTTCCCGGACGCGTTCCAGCTCACGGCCCGATGGGCGAACTACGTGTTGGCGCCGATCGTCCTGGTGCTGGCCTTCGAACCCGCGAGCGACCTCGTGGCTCGCTGGCGGCGTGGCGGCGATCTCGCCCAGGAACGGGAGCCCCGGGTGGGGAACGCTTCCTAGCGGCGGCGCTTCTTCGGGTTGGCGGCCCGTCCGAGCAGACCGACGGCCACGGCGAAGACCAGCAGCAGCCCGGTCACGAGTCCCACGATGCCGAGCACGACCACGGTGGCGTTGGGTTCGTCGGGGGCCGAGCCGAAGGCCTTCACCAACGCATAGATCGTCAGGAAGAGGTAGATCCCGCCGACCAGCAGCCACGCGAGCAACACGTGGAAGGTGACCGAGACCCCCGCGATGGTGAGCGACACGCCTCTCGAGCCGGCCGGGGTGTCGGCGGCCTCGTCATCGAAGCGGTCGAGTTCGCCTGGCTCGATCGCGCCGCCGGGGTCACGCACGCTGCCGGTGTCGACCTCGTCATCGGGCCAGGGTCCGTTTGCCATGAGGGGAGTATCGCAGCCGGGCGGCTCGCCCGCGATGCTGGAGTCGACCCCCGGGGTGCGCCACGATGCTCCGAGTGGCCACCACCCTGAGCGACCTCGTCGAACGGACGCCCGCGACGCGTGACCGAGTCGTCGACTTCCTGCGCGCGATCAGCATCCTGGCCGTCGTCTTCGGCCACTGGTTCATCGGCATCATCTGGTGGGAGGGCGGCATCATCCGAACCACCAGCGCCGTCGGCGTCACGTCCTACCTGTGGCCGGTACCTGGTTGCTGCAGGTCATGCCGATCTTCTTCTTCGTCGGCGGGTTCTCGAACTACGTCACGTACACCGCCATGCGCGAACGCGGCGAAACCGGTGGGGTAGTTCGTGCGATCTCGAGCCGCTCGGTTGCTCCGGCCCTCGCTGGTGTTCTTCGCGGTGTGGGCCGCGGTCCTGGTCGTGCTGCACCTCACGGACACGGCGGCGCCGGCCGGTCCGACGCTGTGGGGCGAGACGACCCTGCTTCGCGGCTGATCCTGCCGCCCGGAGCGACGGTGCCGTTCGGTCCGCTGTGGTTCTTGGCCGTCTATCTGGTGGTGGTGGCGCTGTCGCCGTGGACGATCGCGCTCCACCGGCGGTTCGGCCTGGTGGGTGCCTGCCGTCATGGTGGCGGGCGCGGTCGGTCTGCGACGTCGATCGGGTTCGGCATCGACCGACCGCTGGTGCCGGTGGGCCAACGTGGCGTTCGTCCTGCTGCTGCCACACCAACTGGGGCACTTCTACGGCGACGGTTCGATGCTGCGTCTGGCCCCGGGCGGTGTTCTGGGCGATGCTCGTGGTCGGCCTGGTCGGTCTTGTGGTGCTCGACCACGCCCGACGTGTTCCAGCTGGGCGGGCGATGCACGCTTCGACTGGTTCCCCGGGCATCGGGCACTACCCCAAGAGCCTGCTGGGCACCGATGTCGAGCGGGTCTCCAACGCCTATCCGCCCACGGTGTGCTTCCTGCTGGGCGGGATCTGGTCGATCGGGGCGGCGATGCTCCTGCGGCCGGTGCTGCACGATGGCTGCAGCGAACCCGCGCTCTGGAAGCCGCGACGATCGCCGTCAACAGCGTGATCATGACGCTGTTCCTGTGGCACATGACCGCGTTCCTGCTGGCCGTGCTGTTGCTGTGGCCGCTCGGGTTCGGCCACGACCACGACAGCACCCCGAGGTGGTGGCTGGAACGGCCCGTTGTGGATCGGCGTATCTGCGCTGATCCTCGCGGGGTTGGTGGCGATCTTCGGGCGGTTCGAACGCCCTCGGCCGGCCAAGCGCGATCGCGCCTGAAGCCCGGAAACGCCCCAGAAACGCCCAGGCCAGGAGGGGTGTCGGGCCGCGACGCGCGCCAACCATCGGGGCGGCCCGCGGTGGTACGTTCAACCACCGTGCAACCCCGCCGCCCCACCGCATCCGCGACCCGGGCCGTGATCGTTTCGGTCGTCGGGTTCGTCGTGTGTGCGACCTTCGCCGCCACGCCGGGCTCGCCCTTCCAGCCGGTGTTGCCGCAGGGAGCGCAGCCACACGGTCCGTTCACATGGCTCGCGAAGTTCATCGGGTTCGACGCGCTGACGGGCAACTGGTTGATCGCGGCTGGGGTGGCCTCCACGATCCTGGCGGTCGTGGGGTTCCTGATGGTCCTGCGGGAGGCCTACCGAGGCACGATCTCGTTGCGGACCGTGACGCGTGCTGGCGGTCGCCTATCACGTCGCGGTCTTCCTGTTGCCGTTGCTGTTCTCGCGCGACGTCTACTCCTACGCCTTCTACGGCCGCATCGTGGGCATCTACCACCAGAACCCCTACGTCCACACGCCGGTGGAGTTCGCCGGCGATTCGCTGTGGCCGCTGGTGGGCCCGAAGTGGGTCGACACGCCCGCGGTGTACGGCCCGCTGTTCACGTCGTTGTCGGGCGGCATCGCCCGCGTTCACCACCTCGCCGTCCTCGCAGGTGACCGCCTACCGGCTGCTCACGGTGCTGGCGAGCCTGGCGACGCTGGCGATGATCGCTCGTGACCGCCGAGCGCGTGCGGCCCGGGCGCGTCACGTTCGCCGCGGCCGCGTACGGGCTCAACCCGGTGGTGCTGTTCCTGGCGGTGGGCAGCGGTCACAACGACCTGCTCGTCGCGCTCGTCGATCATCGGCGCGGTGGCGCTGCTCACGTCGCGGCGGGAGATGTGGGCGGTGGCGGTCCTCGCCCTGGGCGCGCTCGTGAAGGCCACGGCGGTGCTGCCGCTGGTGCTGGTCGATCGTCTGGTGCGTCGCGCGACGGCCCGAGGGTGAGCGCATGCGGGCGTTCGCCTCACACGCCGGGCTGGCGGTCGCGATCGGCCTGGTGTTCGCCGTGCCGTACCTCCAGACCCACGATCCGACGCTCGGCATGCTCGAACTCGCGGGCCACACCGGATGGCTCGCGCCGTCGGTGTTCGTCGAGAAGGTCGTCGACTTCTTCAGCTTCGGCACGCTGGGTTGGCTCGCGCGGATCGGGTTCGCGCATCACGCTGGTGGTGAGCATCGTCGAACTGGCCAGGACGGTGGCGGCGCGAGCGTCCGCGGGCGATGCGATCGAGGAGCTCACCGCCGCGATCGGGTGGTCGCTGGTGTTGCTGATGCTGCTGGGGCCGGTGCTGCTGCCGTGGTACGTGGTGTGGGCGCTGCCGGTCGTGTGGCTGTTGCCTCGCGCGCCACGCGCCACGGTGCTGCACGGCCGGCGCCGCCCTCGCGATGGCGCAATGGTCGACCGAACCCCTGCGGTATCCCGATGCGTTCAACCTGAACCTGTGGCTCGGGCACTGGGTGGTCACGCCGGTGATGTTCGCGCATGGTGATCTGGTCACTGGTCGATCTGCGACGAAGGATCCACGCGCGCCTTCCCCTGGAGGAATCGGAGCCCATACCCGCCGAGGCCCGCCAGGCGCGCAGCGCGATCGTCGGGCCCCACGACCCCGTCGAGGGGTACCCCGAGCCGCTCCAGCGCGAGTCGCCACGATCGTGAGCGTCGCGACGCCGAACGCCGGCGCGGCGGCTGCGGCCGCGACCGGATCGCCGAACGGTCCACGACGCCCAACCCGCTCCGATCAGCCAGAGCAACGCCAGGACCGCCACGGTCGCGCCCGCGATCGGCCACGGCGCCGATGCGCGGAGCTCGCCGGGTAGCGCCGGCAGCGGCCGGGGTGCCGGCACGTCGCTCCACACCCCGTCGGTCCATGGCGTACAGGTGGGGGTCGGCGAAGGCGGCCGGAGTCGCGGTCGAACTCGTGCACCACGAACGAGGGCACCGCGGACCTCGGGGCAGATGTCGGCCAGCGTGATCGCCGAGACAGGGCGTCGTATTCCTCGGCGCCCTTCACGGTGGGCCGCCCCAGGAAGTAGTCGGGCACGCGCCCCGACGAACACGTGCACGTCCCCCACGCGGTCCGGGGGGACGGTGGCCCGTGCGATGTTCGCCACGTGGGTCGCCAGGAACGTCGCGGACGTGTCCAGGTCGTCGACCACGAACACCAACGGCGTGCCGGGCGGCAGCGGTCGCGGCGATCCGTCCCGCTTCGGCGCCCGAGCTCAGGTCCTCGGGGGACATGAAGGTCTGCTGATCGCGCTGGGCATCGATCGTGGGGACGCGAACAGCGCCACGAGGACGCCCGTCGCCGACGACGCGTGAGCCAGCGGCGCGGTTCGGTGCGTTCCCAGACCCAGCGTCACCCCCAGCGCCGCCAGCATCGGCAGCGCGAACCCGAACGTCATCAGCCGCTCGGGGGGGAACCAGCCCGTCGCGATGCCCAACGGCACGCCGACGATCGTGCAGGCGAGCCAGGCCACCAGGAACCGGCGCGTGAAGCCGCGCACCTGCAGCGTGCCGACGGCCGCCAGCGGCAAGCGTCACCCACGGCGCGTACCGGCGACGTTCTCCCGGAACCGGAACTGGTAGGTCTCGTGCAACGGCGTCGGCGAGACCGGCGCGCCGCAGGAACCCGTCCTTCGACGTGTCGACGGACAGCTGCGGGGGTCCGATCACCATGGACAGCAGACCCGCGGCCACGACCACGCCGCCGCCGCCGAGCGCGGCCAGGCACCCGCCCCGCGTCCGAGCGCCACCCGTGCTCCGGTTCGAGGATCCAGGCCACGGCGGCCGACACCAGCAGGATCGAGCGCGCCCACGAGGAAGAACTGGGGATGGGAGAGTCCTCCGCCGCCCAGCAGCAGGCCTGCGCCGATCGTGCCTCGACGGCTGCGACGCGCCAAGCGCCGCGGCGGCCGCGACGAAGGGGAGCGCGTAGGCGAGGTTCGCGAGGTAGCCGGCCGCCAGGTGCACCCCGAACATGCCGGCGAGCAACCCCGCCAGCAGCCACCGCGGGCCGTCCTCCGTGCGAGCGCCCACGCACCAGCGCGATCGCTGGCGGTCCCGATCGCTGCCCCCGAACGCGTACTGCAGTCCTGCCAACGCCGGGACGAGCCCCATGTGCAGCGGCGCCGGCCACCGTCGGGATCAACGCCGGGGTGCCGGGCCGGGCTCCCGACGAGCGAGAGCCCTCGGCCGCGCCGACGCGCGCCCACCAGAGGTACACGGGTTCGTCGGGTCCGACGCCGAACGGCCAGCGATAGGCGAACGTGGGCCACAGGAAGAACCCGAGCAGGACCGCGACCAGCGCGAGGAGCCACAGGAGATCTCGACGCCCGTGGCCGGCCGGGGCGTCCGTGCGCTTACCCCGCCGCGCTGAAGGAGCCCTGGGCGTTCACCGTGATCGACCCGTCCTCGCTCTGGATGCCCGTGCACAGGAACGTGCCGCCCATCTGGTCGGCGAGCGCCGGCGTGATCGTGACCAGGCATTCGCCGGCGCTCGACTGGAAGAGGACGAGGCCGTCCGGCCCCTGGACCGAGAACTGCAGGAGTCGTTCCGGCGCGGTGGGTTGCTGAGCGGTGAACGAGGCGCCGGAGATGCCGAGCGCCTGGTTGCGCGTGGCGGTCCAGTTGAGGGCGATCACCGCCCGGGGGCGGGGCCCAGATCGCCGGGACGCGAGCGTGGTGTAGGTCACCTGTGATCGTGCAACGACCCCGGTGGTGGAGACCGAAGCGGTGCCGGTGTTGACCGCGCCGGTCACCCCGGGCGAGCCCGGTCGGGTGGTGCTCCCGGTCGCCCCCGTCACGCCGGTCGCGCCGGTCGCGGGCCGGTGACCGCGGGGCCGGTGACCGCGGGGCCGGTGACCGGCGGCGGGATGGCGGAACGAGAAGGTTGGGGGTTCCTCGTCGCCTCGGCATGCTGCACCCAGCACCGAGAGCAACAGGATCGTGACCACCGTGGATCTGGTTCGCATCGCGCGCGTGACCTTCCTCAGTGTTCTGGCCTCAGTGTTCTGGCCTCAGTGTTCGGCCTCGTTCTCGACCGGTCGGCGCTCGGCGCTGCTGCGTCCCGGCCGTGTTCGCGTGGCTGACTGTACTGCACCGATTCGCGGGAAGGGACGCACCGGATCGCCCCGGGCATCGCCTGACGGCGCTAGTAGCATCGCGGGTCATGCTCGATCGCTCGCTCGTCACGAGGTGCTCCGCGCCGCTCGTCGGCGCGGTGGGTCGTTCGCCGAGGTCTTCGTCGAGGAGACCACGAACACCATCGATCCGGCTGGACGACGGCAAGGTCGAGGAACTCACGACCGGCCTCGATCGCGGCGCGGGCGTCCGGGTCGCCCACGGCACGTCGTACGGCTACGCCTACTCGAACCGGCTGGACCGCGACGCGTTGCTCGAGGCCGCCGAAGCCGCGAGCGCCGCGCTGCGCGACGGTGAGGGCGGCGACGTCGTCGATCTGCGAACGCTCGAGGGCCCCGACACGAACCGCGTGCGAGCGAGCGGCCGCGTCGGTCCCGGCCGCGGACAAGGTCGCGTGGCTGCGGGAGCTCGACGATGTCGCCCGTTCGTTCAGCCCTGAGGTGATCCAGGTGGTGGGCGTCTACGGGGATTCGTTGCAGCGCCGGTTGATCGCGACCTCCGATGGCCGCTGGGTCGAGGAGGCGCGGCCGCGGATCCGCCTGGTCGCACAGGTGGTGGCCAAGCGCGGCGACAACATCCAGACCGGGTTCCACGGACCGGCGGCGTGTGCCGGCGTCGAGTTCGTGGACGAACACACGCCGGCGGCCACCGCCGAGCCGTGGCGGCCAAGCGCGCCGTCACGATGCTGGACTCGATCCCGGCGCCGGCCGGGGAGATGACCGTGGTGCTCGCGCCCGGCATGGGCGGCGTGCTGTTCCACGAGGCGGTCGGGCATCCGCTCGAGTCCGACGCCATCGACAAGGAGGCCAGCGTGTACGCGGGGTTGGTGGGCCAACGGTGCGGCAGCGAAGCTGCTCAACGGCGTGGACGACGCCACGATCCCCAACGGCTGGGGTTCGTTCACGTTCGACGACGAAGGCGAGCCGGCGCAGAACACGGTGCTGTTCACCGACGGCGTGCTGCAGGGGTTCCTCTACGACCGGCTGCGAGCCGACAAGGAGGGCGTGACGCTCCACCGGGAACGGCCGGCGCCAGTCCTACGCCTTCCCGCCGGTGCCGCGCATGACCAACACGAACATCCTGAACGGTGCGTCGAAGCCCGGCGACATCCTCGACGTCCACCGAGCACGGCGTGTGGGTGACCTCGCTCGGCGGCGGCCAGGTCAACCCCGCCACGGGCGACTTCGTGTTCGGGGTCAGTGAAGGGTTCTTGATCGAGAACGGCGAGGTCGGCACCCCGGTGCGCGGCGCGAACCTGATCGGCCGGGCGATCGAGGTCATGAGCGCGGTCGATGCGATCGCCGACGACTTCGGCACCTGGGAGGGCGTCTGCGGCAAGGACGGACAGAACGCGCCGGTGGGCAGCGGTTCCCCGACGCTCCGGATCTCCAAGATCACGGTGGGAGGCACCGGTGCCTGACCTCGGCGATCTCGTACGCGCGGCGGTCGAAGCGGCCGGTGACGGTGAGGCCGTGGAGGCCTACGCCGAGGAGTCGCGCCAGACGGAGGCGAGCGCGCTCCGCGGTGAGGTCGAAGGGCTGCACGTTCGCCGAGTCCCGTGGGCTCGGCGTGCGGTTGATCCGCGACGGCCGGCTCGGCTACGCGTTCGCCGCCGATCCCACGGTCGACGAGGTCCGGGCAGCCGTGGTCAAGCGCGCGCGAGAACGCCACGCTCGCCGAGCCCGACGAGTTCAACGTGCTGCCGGACGCCGCCGAGGTCGACGGCGCTGCCCGAGCTGTTCGACGCGGCATCGGCCGACGTGCCCACCGCCGACAAGGTGCAGATGGCGCTCGACCTGGAGTCCCGCTTGGTCTCGCAGCGATCCGCGGGTCACGAAGATCGACCTGGCGCAGGTGGGCGACGCGGTCACGAGGGTGGCGATCGCCTCCACCGCCGGGGTCGACGCCGAGTACGCCCGCACCGATGCGTGGTGCGTGGCCGTCGCGCTCGCCGTCGAGGGCGACGAGACCCAGACCGGCTTCTCCTATCGCATCGCCCGGGCGCTCGCCGACGTCGGGCCCGACGACATCGCCGACGAAGCCATCACGCGCGCGGTCGACATGCTGGGCGCGGTGAAGCCGCCCACCGCGAAGGTGCCGGTGATCCTGGATCAGTTCGCGGCGATGTCGTTCCTGGGCGTGCTCGCGGGCGCGCTCAACGCCGAATCGGTGCTGAAGGGGCGGTCGCTGTTCGCCTCGATGGTGGGCCAACAGGTGGGCTCGGAGCTGTTCACGCTGGTGGATGACGGCACGATCCTGCAGGGACCGGGCGCCTGCCCCTTCGACGACGAGGGCGTGCCCAGCGGCCGCACCGAGCTGTTCACGCGGGGAACGCTGAACGGGTTCCTGCACGACACCTACACGGCGGCTCGAACCGGTGACGGGCAGGCCTCGACCGGCAACGCGAAGCGCGGCTCGTACAAGGGCGCGCCGGGCGTGGGCACCTCCAACTTCTACCTCGATGCGGGCGAGACCTCGTTCGACGAGCTGCTGCAGCGGGCCGAGGGCGGGGTCCTGATCCAGGACGTCAGCGGGGTGCACTCGGGAGCGAACCCGATCAGCGGCGAGTTCAGCGTCGGCGCGACGGGGCTGCGCATCGCCGGGGGAGCCCTGGGCGAGCCGCTGCGCGAGATGACGATCGCCTCGACGCTGCCGGAGATGCTGGCCGGCATCACCGGGCGTGGGCGACGACCTCCGCTTCTTCTCGAGCGTCGGCACGCCGTCGATCCTGATCGGCGAGATGACCCTGGCCGGCATCTAGCTCGAGCGCCAAGACCTCGGGCGTAGACTCGGGAGCGCGCCATCCGGCGCGACGACACCGATGAGCGACGACTTCACGAACGTCGAACTGGCGCAGGCGACCCGGAACCACGGGATGCCGCTGGAGGCCATGCGCTACGACCTCACGCCGGTGGGGCTGCACTACCTGCTGATCCACTACGACATCCCGCCGGTGGACCCGAACTTCACCCTGACGGTGGATGGCGCCGTCGAGGAACCGGGGTCGTGGACGCTCGAGGAGCTGCGGGCCATGCGATCGGTCACGGTGCCGGTGACGCTGGAGTGCGCCGGCAACGGCCGGACCCTCTACGAGCGACGTCCGGAATCCCAGCCGTGGATCCGTGAAGCGGTGGGCACCGCCGAGTGGACGGGGGTGCCGGTGCGCCGAGCTGCTGGAGCGGGCCGGCCTCCGCGACGACGCGGTCGATGTGGTCTTCACCGGTGCTGATCGTGGTGTGGAAGGCGGCGAGGAGCAGGCCTACGCCCGGAGCCTGCCGCCTGCGGAACTCGAGCGGGACGAGGTGTTGCTGGCCTACGAGATGAACGGAGCCCCGCTGCTTCCGCAACACGGGGCCCGCTCCGCCTGGTGGTGCCCGGCTGGTACGGGATGACCGCGGTCAAGTGGCTCGCGTCGATCACCGCGGCCACCGAACCGTTCGACGGCTATCAGCAGCGGGTGGGCTACCGCATGCGAACGTCCGACGACGATCCCGGCACGCCCGTCACCGTGATCGCCCCTCGGGCGCTGATCGTGCCGCCGGGCATCCCGGCGTTCCCCTCGCGGGCACGGTCGTTGCAGGCGGGTGCGACCACGTTGCACGGGCGTGCCTGGTCGGGGCATGCGCCGATCGAACGCGTCGAGGTGAGTACCGACGACGGCAGGTCGTGGACCGATGCGACCCTGGAGCCCGTCGATCGGACGGTTCGCATGGCGAGGGTGGCATCACCCGTGGGACGCTCACGCGGGTTCGCACGTCGTGTGCTGTCGCGCCACCGACGCCCAGGGCAACACCCAACCGGACGAACCCGAGTGGAACGCCGGGGGCTACGCGCACAACGGGATCCAGCGCGTCGAGGTCCAGGTGGGTGAGGCGAGTCAGCCTTCCGGGACCAGCGGCTCGGGAACGGCGGCATCCAGTCGGTCCGACGGTCGTTGCACGAACCACTCGGTGAACTCGCTGCACCGGCCCTGCGCGTCGAAGGTCATGACGAACACGTTGTCGTAGACGCGGTCGGCGCTCCCGTCGGGATGGAAGTAGGTGCTGACGCCGGTGGCGACCGCGCGCTCGCCCTCCACCACGAACGGTCGGTACCACGCATCCCACGTGCCGGGTTCGTCGGGGGTCTCGAGCCACGAGGCGGCGATCTGCTCCGGACCACGGATGGGATCGTCGGACGGGTGGTAGCGATACTCCGCGTCGCGGCTGAAGAGGGCCGCGATCTCGGCCGCATCCCCGGACCGCCAGGTCTCGATGTATCGGTCGAGCCAAGCCTGCACACTGCGTCGATCCATGGTCGCCTCCTGTTCAGCGTCGGGTCAGATCGTTGCGCTCCGCGCTCCGCTCGCGATCAGCACGAAGATGATCCCCGCCACCGCGAACCGATACCACATGAACGCCGCGAAGCTGTGGGTGCGCAGGTACTTCAGCAGGCCCCAGATCACCAGGAAGCCGCTGATCCCCGACGCCACGAACCCCCAGAAGAACTGCGCGGCGTAGCCCTGGAACCCACCCTGCACCACATCGATCGCCTCGTAGAGGCCCGCGCCCGCCGTGATCGGCAGCGCCAGCAGGAACGAGAACCTCGCCGCGGATTCGCGGTCGAGCCCGATCCATCGGCCCGCGGTCATGGTGACGCCCGACCGCGAGACCCCGGGCTGCAGGGCCATCGCCTGGGCGAACCCCAGGCCGAGCCCCGTCTTGGGGGTGATCGAATCGAGGCCGCGGTCGCTGGCGGCAACCTTGTCGACCCACCACAGGGCCACGCCGAACACCACGAGCATCACGCCGATCAACCATGGCTGGCCCAAGGTGTCGGAGATGAACCCCTCGAAGGCCGCGCCGATGATCACGCCGGGGATGGTGCCCACCACCAGGGCCCACGCGAGTCGCTGGTCCGCGTTCTCGATGGCGCGGGCGCGGAGCGACTCGATCCAGGCGCGCACGTAGCGGACGACGTCGTGCCGGAAGTAGATGAGCGCTCCGGTGAGCGTGCCCATGTGCAGCGCCACGTCGAACGTCTTGTTCAGTGCCGGGTCGTTCACGATCGTCCACCCGAACGCCCACGGCACCAGGATGAGGTGCCCGGAGCTGGAGACCGGCGCGTATTCGGTCAGTCCCTGGGTGATGCCCAGGATGATCGCTTGCAGGATGCTCACGGGCGTCGTGCCCTTTCGGTCGGGAGGCCCGCACATGCTAGCGGCCCGAACCCACGGGAACCGAGCGAACGTTGGGTTGCGTCGGGGTGGCAACTGCGCCTAGCTTCGCAACCGGGACGCGGGCTCGCGCGTCTAGGAGATGACCGATGAGGCTTCCTCGGTCCAACGCACCACGACGTGGGAGGAAATCATGACCACGACGCGCCGCGCCCTGAGCGGCCTGTTGGCCGCGGCGCTCGCGATTTCCGTGATGGCCCTGACTGGGCCCCGTGCCACCGCCGGGGCCGCGGGGCCTCGGCTGGTGCTCCGACGGACGAGCAGCGAGATCACCGTCACACGCCGGGAAGGCCGGCCGTTCTCCTTCAACCCCGGTGTCTACGTGGCGTCGATGGATGCCGCGTTCTCCCTCGAGATCGGGCGCGAGGACTACGACTCCCCGTTTCACGTGGATCAGGTGATGCCGGGCGGCGGGACCCGATCGCTGCCGGATTCGTTGTTCGAGGTCTCGTCCTATGAAGGGCTCCCTCGATTCACGCGGATGACGGTCACGGATCGGGCGGGTGACGTGCGGGCCGACCGTCTGCTGCCGTTCTGTCCGAACAGCTACGACCGTCAGCGCATCGCCGACGGCGGACCGGTAACGCCGACGTTCCCCGACGACTGCTGGGCGAACCCGTTCTCGCTCGGTCTGGTGTGGGGGATCGACCGTGATTGGGCACTCGAGCATCATCGGGTACTGGATGCGGATGAAGCTTCCGGCGGGGCGCTACCACGTCGACTTCTCGGTGGCTCCGCTCTACGCGGACCTGTTCGACGTGACGCCGCAGGACGGGTACACGACCGTGACACTCGTCGTTCGCGACCGTCGTGACGCCGGATCCCATCCACGGTCGGCGCCGCGCACCATCGGCGACACGGGCTCACCGAACCCGAAGGTGCCGATCGACGAGGACCCCGATCCTTCGATCGTGCCCGACCTGATCCCGTTGCCCTCGTTCGGCATCGGGGTCCGTCACCGGAACTCGGGGGATTGGCTGTCCTTCGGCGCGAACGTGTGGGTGGACGGCCCGTCGCCGCTGGTGGTCGAGGGATTCCGCCGCGAAGACGAACCGCTGATGGATGCCTATCAGTACTTCTACGACGGTGATCAGCAGGTGGCGCGCGCCCGCGTGGGCTCGTTCGAGTACGACGCTCGGCACGGGCACACCCACTGGCATTTCAAGCAGTTCGCCACCTACGAGCTGTTGGAAGCCGACAAGACCACCGCCGTGATCAGCGAGAAGGAAGCCTTCTGCCTCGCTCCCACCGACGCCATCGACCTGCTGACCGAGAACGCCGAGTGGCGGCCCTGGCTCGAGGGATTGAGTACCGCGTGCGGCGGTCCGGAAGCGCTGTGGGTGCGCGAGGTGCTGCCCGTCGGCTGGGGCGACACTTACTACCAGGGACTGCCCGGCCAGTCGTTCGACGTCACGGACCTGCCCAACGGGACCTACTACGTGAAGGTGCAGGCCAACCCGGGCGGCCACCTGTACGAGTCGAACATGGCCAACAACGTTCGGTTGCGCAAGGTGATCCTGGGCGGCAGGCCCGGCCACCGCACCGTTCGGGTGCCGCCGTGGCACGGGATCGACACCGAGGGCGCGGCGGCTTCGACAGCTACTGGCGAACGCCCACCCGGCCTAGCCGTCGAGGTACCCCGGCGCGGGCGATGCTTCCCCCATCGCCGCGCCGGGGGACCCGACTTCATCGGGCCCGGCGATCGAGACCGTGACGACGCCGAGGGCCGATGCTCTCGCCAGCGTCTCCACCGTTGCGGCGTCGGCGAGCACCACGATCTGCGCGCCGGTGTCCGCTCCCGAGGCGCTGATGCCTATCGGCGGTGGCGAGCACCTTGAGCACCTGCACCTCGGTGGCCACGGTGTCGGTGTACGGCCGCCCACCGCCGGCGCCGTAGGTGGCGAGCACATCGACAAGGTCACCCGATCGCAGGGTGCCGGCGGGCACCCCCGAACGCAGGACGAACGCCCGGAGCCCTGGCGGTACCAGCGCGGCGACCGGCCCGGCCTCGGAGCTGCCCACGCGGGTTCGGGTCACGACTTCGCCGTCGGCGATGTCGGCGACGAGGGTCCGACCCAGCGCGTCGTCGACAAGGGTGAGGGCGCCGGGTGGCACCAGGGACGAGGGGATCGGACGCAGGGTGAGCGCCGGTTCGGCGAGCACCGTGCCGCGCACCAGGTCGGACCCGGCGACCACGACGGACACGGCCGGACCGACGTCGGGACGCGTGGCCTCCACGTGCTGACGATAGGCATCCATCAAGGTGATGGCGGCCACCGCGCACACGGCCGCCAAGCCGAAATACACGAGCGCGGACGTGGGTGGGCGACGTCGAAGCAGGTCCATGCCGCGACGCTATCGGCGCACCGAGGGTGCCGCCGTGACCGCGGTCACACTGTGTTCAGTCGACCGGACGGAGCCCGCCCTTGCGCTTGGGCTCGACCAGCGGGAGGGTCCTGACCCGGAACTCCTCGAGGTTGTCGCGTCCCACGATCAACGCGGTGGCTTCCCGGATGCGGTCGCCGAGCGCCCCGGCGTCCTCACCTTGGTCCGAGCGGAACGCCAGCTCGATGCGCACCAGTTCCGGTTCGTTCGCCATGCCAGGCAGGATACGGGCTTCCTGATCAAGCCTCGAAGCGCGCGCCCGTGAGGGCCGTGGCGCACGGGCAGTCGCGCGCGTCCGGGAGCGCCGGGATCACGGCGAACAACAGGTCGCGGAGCTTCTCGTTGTTCTCGGTGAACACCCGGACGACCTCTTCATGCGTCACCGGAGGCACGCCCAGCACGCCGACGTCGTAGTCGGTGATGAGCGAGATGTTCATGTAGCAGAGCTCCAGTTCGCGAGCCAGGATCGCTTCGGGGTACTGGGTCATGTTGATGACCTCCCAGCCCGCGCCGGAGAACCACGTGGATTCGGCGCGCGTGGAGAACCTCGGTCCTTCGATCACCACGACGGTGCCGCGATCGTGCAGCGGGATGCCGAGGGCGCGTCCCTGCGTCGATCGCCGCCGCCCGCATCGTGGGGCAGTACGGGTCGGCGAAGGAGATGTGCGTGGTGACAGGGCCGTCGTAGAACGTGTTGGGACGGTCACGGGTCCGGTCGACCAACTGGTCGCAGATCACGAAGTCGCCGGGCTTCACGCCCGCCTGCAACGAGCCGCACGCGTTCGGGCCCGAGCACGCGGGTGACGCCCAGTTCCTTCATCGCCCAGGCGTTGGCCTTGTAGGGCACGCGGTGGGGCGGGAACTCGTGCTTCAGGCCGTGCCGTGGGATGAACGCCACCGTCCGTCCGCCCACGTCACCGAGGGTGATCGGCGCGCTGGGGGCGCCGTACGGGGTGTCGATCTCGATCGTCTCGGTGTCCTCCAGGAAGGAGTAGAACCCCGAACCGCCGAACACACCGATCTCCGCCGTGGTCATGACGACCCTCTCCGATCCCGGAGCCGTTCGAGCTTCGCCGAGCCGGACGCGGCGGGTTTCGACTCGGCCTTCCTTCGCCTGGCGACTCCTCGGCCTCTCGGCGGGCTTGTCGCGTCTTGGACTCGCCGCCGGAGCCGCCCGTCGCTCCGACCCTTGCCCTCGGAGCTCGACTCGCCGGATTCCGTCTTGCCCGACGGGCTGCTTGGACTTCTTGCCGTGGTCGGTGGCGTAGAAGCCGGAGCCTTTGAAGGCGATCGCGGGGGGCGCGAACACCTTGCGGAGCTCGCCGCCGCACTCGGGACATTCGGTCAGCGGGTCGTCCTTCATGGACTGCACGATCTCGAAGATGTGTCCGCAGCTCTTGCAGACGTATTCGTAGGTGGGCATGGCCGGATGAGTGTATCGGCTCCCCGACCGCCACTTCCGCGCGCGCACCGCTGCGTCGTTCGGCCGTGGACCGATGGCGATGCACGGGGCCATCTGCCCGATGCGCGCTCGCCCGCCGCCATCTACGGTCATCCCCTGAACGGGGGGCGCGCCCGCACGTGCGACCCTCGATGCGTCCCGTCCCCACGGACGAGGCGATGCCGGGCCTGGCGGCTCCCCCCGCCGGGTCCGGCCACTTCGTCCGGCTCGACCCGGCCGATCTCGAGGAGGACTACTCCGGATGGACCACCCGGAACGGACGACTAGCGAAGCGGCAGACCTCACGCGTACACTCGCCGTCCCCTGGGAATGGAGTCGGTCATGAAGGTGACGCCATGAAGGTGCGGAAGGCCGTCATCCCCGCCGCCGGTCTCGGCACCCGGTTCCTGCCGGCCACCAAAGCCGCTGCCCAAGGAGATGCTGCCGCTGATCGACACGCCGTCGATCCAGCTCGTCGTCCAGGAAGCGGTCCGCGCCGGGCTCACCGACATCTTCATCATCACCGGCTCGGGGCAAGGCGTCGATCGAGGACCATTTCGACCGCTCGCCCGAGCTGGATTCCTTGCTCGAGGCCCGCGGCAAGTTCGACGAGCTGAAGCAGATCCGTGAGCTCTCGGAGATGGCCACGATCCACTACATCCGTCAGGGCGAAGCCGCGGGCCTGGGACACGCGGTCGCCGTCGCCGAACCGCATGTGGGCGACGAGCCCTTCGCGGTGCTGCTGGGCGATGACCTGATCCACCCGTCGGTGCCACTGTTGCCCGAGATGCTGCGGGTCGTGGAGAAGTACGGCCGCAGCGTGATCGCGGCCCAGGAGGTTCCCGAGGACGACATCTCCATGTACGGCTGCATCACGCCCGAGCCGGTGGACGACAACCTGGCGCGCGTCCGGTCGATCGTCGAGAAGCCGTCGCCCGAGGATGCGCCGTCGAACCTGGCCGCGATCGGCCGGTACGTGTTCACCCCGGAGATCTTCACCGCGATCCGTGAGACGAAGCCGGGCAAGGGCGACGAGATCCAGCTCACCGATGCGATCAACCTGCTGGCCCAGGACCAGGCGGTCTACGCCTACATCTTCGACCACGGCCGCTTCGACGTGGGCAACAAGCTGGACTACCTCAAGGCCACCGTCGAGTTCGCGATCGAACGCGACGACCTCGGCCCGGAGTTCAGCAGCTGGCTCGCGGACTTCGTCCAGCGCAAGAAGCTCGTCTGAGGGGGGTTCGACGGGCGGCGGTAGACTGCGCCCATGGCCGACTCGCTTCCCCGTGTCCACGATCACGACTCCGCTGAAGGCCTGATCTCGGTCGAGGATGCGCGTGAACGCGTGCTGTCGTCGATCTCGCCGCTGTCCCCGTTGGCGCTACCGCTGACCGACGCCTACGGATGCGTCGCGGCCGAGGACATGGTGGCCACGATCTCGCTTCCGGAGTTCGCCTCCAGCGGCATGGACGGGTTCGCGGTGCGAGCGGCCGACGTCGCCGATGCCTCGCCCGACCATCCCGCCGAGCTGAAGATCGTCGGCCGCGCCATGATCGGACATCGACCGGACGCGACCGTGGGTGGTGGCGAGGCGGTGCAGATCGCGACCGGCGCGCCGATCCCCGCCGGAGCCGACTGCGTCGTTCCCGTCGAGAACAGCCGGGTGCACAACGAGACCGTGCAGCTCTTCGAGGCCGCGAGCGAGGGCCGTCACGTCCGGCCCGCGGGCGAGGACGTGAAGGAGGGCAGCGTGCTCGTCGAAGGCGGCAAGCGGCTCGGACCGCCCGAGTTGGGGTTGCTGGCGAACGCCGGGTCACGGGACGCCGCTCGTCCACCCGAGGCCACGGGTGGTGGTGCTCTCGACCGGGGATGAGCTGATCGCGCCGACCGAACATCCCGACTTCGGTCAGGTCCGTGACTCGAACGCGTACACGCTGTTCGGGGCGCTGCGCGAGGCGGGCGCCATGCCGGTCTTGGCGGGCATCGTGCGCGACGATGTCGACTCGCTGAAGGACACCGTGCTCGACTACCTGGTCCAGGCCGACGCGTTCGTGTCCTCGGGCGGGGTCTCGGTTGGGGAGCGCGACGTCGTGAAGGCCGCGTTCTTCCAGCGGGGGGACGTGAGCTTCTACAAGGTGGCGATGCAGCCGGGCATGCCGCAGGGGTTCGGTCACATCGAGGGCAAGCCCTACTTCGGACTGCCGGGGAACCCGGTGAGCGTGTTCGTGAGCTTCGAGCTGTTCGTGCGGCCGGCGCTGCTGAAGATGATGGGTCGCTCGCAGGTGTCGAGCCGACCGGAGATCACCGCCCGCCTCACCCAGGACGTGACCGGGCCCAAGGGGAAGATGCAGTACGCGCGGGTCGTGGTGGCGCGAGGGTCCGACGGGTGGAAGGCCACGCCAACCGGTGCTCGCGGCTCGAACCTGATCTCGACGGTGTCGCGGGCGAACGGGCTGGCGATGATCCCGCCGGGGGTCGAGCTGGCGCCGGAGGGCTCGCAGGTGCGCGTCATGCTCTTCCGCGCTGCGGAGGACTGAGAGCGGTGGCCGGGCCTTCGCAGGCGGGCGCGGACGGCGTCACGCGGATGGTCGAGGTGGGCGAGAAGGCCGAGACCGCGCGCGAGGCGATCGCGGAGTGCTTCGTGTCGATGGAACCGGAGGCGGTGCGTCACCTGCTGGCGGGCACGAAGAAGGGTGACCCGATCGCGACCGCGAAGATCGCCGGCGTGATCGGGGTGAAGGAGACGCCGCGGCTCTTGCCGCACTGCCACCCGATCCGGGTGACCGGCGCCGACATCGCGATCGAGGCGGATGCCGATGGAGGATCGCTGCGCGTGGTGGCGACCGTTCGAGCGATGGACCGTACCGGGTGTGGAGATGGAAGCGCTGACCGCGGCCGCCGTGGCGGCGCTGTCGCTCTACGACACTGCGAAGGCGTTCGACCGGGCGGCTCGGATCGACGGGCTGCGCTTGCTGGCGAAGTCGGGCGGCAAGAGCGGGGATTACCGGGCGGACTAGGTCCCGCGCGCTGGCTGGTCTTCCTTTCGGGATCCCTCGGACCTCCCCTCCGGGGATCGTCAACGGCGTACGGGTTCCGTACTAGGTTGCAACATGGACACGTGTTGACGATCCGCTGGGCGCACCCCTCGGCGGTCGCCGCCTCGGAGTGCCCACCGGCATCCGGCCCGACGCAACACCCCGGCGACGAGCGCAAACGGTTTCGACGTCCGTCAACCGGCCCACAGCACCAACATGAACGCAGGGCGTCCAGAACGCGGCTTGTGAAAAAGTTCTCCGAATCACATGGATGTGATTGTGAGCCCCTAGATGTGGTGCTAGCTTCCCGGTCCAGCCCAGATGTTGTGCCGTCCCGGCGCTCCGACCCCACGGGAGGCTCGTGTTGGACTGGTTGCTCCTCGCCGCGTTAGGCATCATGTGGGTGGCGTTCCTGGTCCCCACCGGTCGCCGCGGGAGGAAGGCCCACCACAGTGTGGGCGAACACGAGCGCAGGATGGAGCTCTTGGCCCAAGCAGAGATTCATGGAACCGAAGGCCGTTGGATCGTGACCCCACGTAAGGGCATGCGGTTCATGGGCCAGGCCGAACGCAAGCGGGCACGCGTCCGTGAGCGTCGTCGCCAGGTCTTCACCTTCCTCCTCGAAGCGATCGGGTTCACGTTCCTCATCGGGCTCGTGCCGCCGCTCCGCGTCGTGTGGGGCGTCACTGCCGCCTTCACGTTCCTGCTCGCCGTCTACGTCTGGCTGCTGCTCACCGTGAAGCACCGCGCCGCGATGATCCGCACCACGCCGGACCCGCGCACCCGTGGCCAGCAGGCACGCCAGCCCGCCACGCGTGCCGCCGCCCCCGCGCACCGCTACGTCGCCGAGGGCCGCAGCACCTGGGCCAGGCCCTCCTTCAACGGGCTCGGCACCGTGGGCGAAGGCGACCGTGTCCACGTGGTCGTCCGCACCGCCGCCGACCTCGCCGGCGCCTGATCCTCACCTCCGGCCCGTCGGGGGCCTTTGTTAGCATGGCCGCATCCCTGGGGGTGTAGCTCAGCCCGGTAGAGCGCTGCCTTCGCACGGCAGAGGTCGACGGTTCGAATCCGTTCACCTCCACCAGGTTGAGCCGTGCCATCGACCCCCGGCGCCTGCAGCGGTAGCCTTCTCGACTGATGAAGCCGCGAATCTTCCTCGGGTCGTCCGGGCAGCAGGAGAAGCTGCTCCAGGCGCTCACCCGGGGGCTCCAGGACATCGCCGACGTCGACCCGTGGACGACGGTCTTCAACCCGGGTGTCTCGACCCTCGATCGGCTCGTCGAGCTCACCCATGAGGTCGATTTCGCCGCGTTCGTGTTCGCGCGCGACGATTGGACGACGAAGGGTGCGGCGTCTGACGCGACACCTTGAGAGGCATCCCCGCGCGACAACGTGGTGTTCGAAGCCGGCCTGTTCGGCGGTGCGCTCGGCATCCGCCGCACGTTCATCCTCCACGCGGACGGCGCCAAGCTCCCCTCGGATCTCCTCGGCTTGACGGCGATCCGGTACGACCCCGACACCACGCCGGCGATCGTGCGCCAGATCAATCAGAAGCTGCGGAACGCGATCGACGCCGAGGGCCGGATCAACCGCCTGGAAGGAGATTGGTGGCAACTGTCCCTCACCGCGAGGACGGAACTGGAGCCGTCGGCGATCTCGCTCCTGACGATCAGCCGCGATCGCACCGGTGCGCTCGAGGTGGCGGGACGGTCCTGGCAGGCCGACGGCACGCTGTCCGCCCGGTACTGGAGTGAGGCTTCGAAGGAACGAGCGGATCCGGCCGGCATCTTCTACTTCTGGAAGGGCGAGCGACCTCGTCACCCCGATGCTCCCGAGCTCGAGGGCACCGGTGAGATCAAGCTCGAGAGCGTCGATCGCGCCGCCGGCTACTTCACGACGCGCTCGGTCGGCGCCGACCCCTTCCACGCGAAGACCTCCGGCGTCTACCTCCGTGCCGAGCCGGGCGACAAGGCCGCGCTGGACGGCGATGACGCCACCGGGAGGGCGGCACTCATCGAGCGGCGTCTCGCGGACTGGAACTCGTTGGCGAACTCCTGACGGTGCGCAGGACGCGGTTTCGACGCTAGCATCGACAACATGGCCGACGTCCGTGTCATCCCGTTCCTCGTCTCAGAGCTGCGACTGCCGGCGGACGAGCAGGAGTTGCTGCAGCGCGAGTGGTGGCCTTCGTACGCCCACGCCGTCGTGCATCGCGACGGGATCTTCCTGTTCGACAACGGGGCGGGGTTCGGCAACGCCGAGGTCGAGTCGACCTTCACACCGCGGGTGACGGCCATCGAGGACGCCCTCGCCGTCCACGGGATCTCGTTCGCCGACGTCACCGGCGCAGCGAACTGTCACCTGCACTTCGACCACAGTGGTCAGAACGTCCGGATCCCGACGGACGTGCCGATCTTCGTGCAGCGAGCCGAATGGGCGAAGGTGCACGAACCCGAGTACACCGTCCCGGAATGGATCGATGCACCGGGCATGACCTACGAGGTCCTGGACGGCGAGATCGAGGTCGCGCCCGGATTGCGATTGATCCCCACGCCGGGACACACCGCGGGTCACCAGTCCCTCGTGCTGGATGCCGACGACGGCATGGTCGTGCTCGCCGGCCAGGCGCTCCAGTCGCGCGCTGAGTGGGATGGTGCGACGGAACCCTCGGCGTCCGGCGCCTCGACCGCGACCGATCCCGCCTACCCGGATTCGGTGGAGCGTCTCCGCTCGTTCGACCCGGTCCGCGTGCATTTCGCCCACGACCCAGATGTCTGGGAACGCTGACCGCATCGGCCGACCGAGATTCCGCCATCCGGCTGATTTCTTCACTTGGTGACCCGTGATACAACCTTCGCCACTCGACGGTCTGAAGGGGCGGAAGCATGACGCGAACGATCCGACGCAGCGCGATCATCCTGGCGGCAGTGGGACTCATCGCCGGTTTGAGTCCGGCGGCCTCGGGCCGCACCGAGGCGAAGGCCGCGCCCAGAGTGGCCGCGCTGGCACGCCCACCGGTGATCGATCCCGAGTTCCATGGCCGGCGGTTCAGTCCGAGCTTCGTGGGGACGTCCACATCCATGAACCCGCAGATCAATGACGGGTCCGCAGGCATGCCGGCCGGCATCGAATCGGTGATCGGCCCCGATGGTCGCGTCCGGGTCAACGACACCGAGAGCTACCCCGCGAGCGCGATCGGCCAGATCGAGCTGACGTTCGGCGCTGGAGCCCCCGAGCCGGGAGACTTCATCTGCACCGGCTGGCTGATCGACCCCAACACGATCCTGTCCTCGGGCCACTGCGCGTACCAGCCGATCGCTACCGGCGATGCGATCGTCGAGAGCGCGGTGTTCTACCCAGGGCGCGATGGCGGCGTTGACCCCTTCGGCGGCTGCAACGTCCTGCAGGCATACTCGCCGGCGGGCTGGCGCGTCAACGGCAAGTTCACGGCGGATTGGTCCCTGATGCATCTCGACTGCGCGATCGGCGACACCGTGGGTTGGCTCGGCTACTTCTGGAAGGCCGGCGCCGACGGGCTCAAGGGCCTGAAGGTCCGCGTCGAGGGCTACCCGGGCGACAAGCCGTCCGGCACCCAGTGGAGGATGAACGGCACGATCTCCGCCTCGAACAAGAACATGGCCTACTACAAGATCGACACGGCGGGTGGGCAGTCAGGGTCGCCGGTCTTCGTCCCCAACAGGGGCACGTGCGGACCGTGCGGCGCCGCGATCCACTCCTACGGCGTGGGCCTGCCCGGCCCGGGCGCGACGAGGAACGCCGGTCCCAGGATCACCAAGAGCAAGTTCATGCTGATCTCGGACCTCGCCGACGACAACGATCCGACCTAGCGGAGGTCCGGCGGGCGATCGCCGGACCTTCAGATCCGTTCGATCGACGCCGGCTCGAACGACGTGGGTGGTTCGGCGCGTTCGCTGTGGCACGTGAGCAGATGAGCGTCGCCGGTCCTGCGCTCGACCACGACGTCGTAACGGCCGTCCGGCGTTGAGGCCCGGACGGTGGTGGAGCTTCCCGTCGTCCCCATCGTTCAACGGTGACGTCTTCGACCCCGGTCGCATCGAGCCGCTGACGCAGGAACAGCTCGGCGGCCTGCACATCCATCGGGCGGCACGACCGGCCGCGGAGATGTTCGAGGTCGATCGTCCCGCGTTCGTACGCCGAGGCCGCCTCGACCCCGCTGCGTTGGTCGAGGCGGCCGAAGTACAGACCGTGGGGGAAGGCCACCATGTTGCCGGCGAACCGGTCGCCGCCGATGTGCGTGCCCTCCCAGGTCGCGTCGCTGAGCGCGTTCCCGACCGCCCGGGCCAGCGGCCGCCCGAGCTCGGCGCAACACGGATCGCGGCGGCCGTGGGTGCACACCACGAACAGCGGGCCCGGGAGAGGGTTCGAAACCGGGCCGTCTCCGCGTGACCGAGCCGCTCGAGATCCAGGCCGGCGGCCTCTCCGATCGAATCGAGCACCGTGTGTTCGATCCAGGGCTCGTCAGGGCCGGAGTGGATCGCGAAGACGGTGACCCCACCCTGGGTCCGCCGGTCGGGCCGGCGGATCAGCAGGATGCGCACTCGGTGTCGCCGTTGCAGGTGGTCGAGTTCGCGCCCCAGATCCTGCGGGAGCCGCGCGTCATGGAGCGCGTGCCGTCCCCAGGGTCCGGCATGTTCGAGCAGCAGCCAGTTCGAGACGGTCGAGGCGGTGCCGGCCATCGACTCGCCCCGCGCGAGGCTCTCGGCCGAACAACGGAACGCTGACGTGGGCACGGACGCCGTCGCCGCCGCTACCGGATGCCGAGGTCGTCGGGCACGAGCAGGCCTTCGCGCACCAGGCGCCGGATCAGCACGAGCCGGCTCGCGGGGTCGCCGATCTCGGGGGCGAGGTCGCGCGGCCTGAAGCGGTCGGACGCGGCGATGAGCCGCAGCGCCGGTTCGAGCCAGGCGGGCATCTCCAGGGCACGATCGCCCAGGAGGATCTCCAACCGGTCATCACGCGGGCGGATCTCGCACACCGAGCCGGCGCGCCTCCTGATCAGCGTGGCGTCGTCGATCGCGTCCAGTTCGAGCTGCGCCCGCAGCGCCCCGCGCATCAGCTGCGCCCGCGATGAGAGGAACCGTCGCTCGCGTCGGTCGGCCAGGGCTCCGGCGTCCACGGAAGCGAGGGCCGACGAGGCGGCGGCGAGCCGATCGCGGAGCTCGTCGGCGAACGCGTCGAGATCGCGGTGCCATCCGGCGGCCACCGGTTCGTCGAGCACCGGGTCGTGCTCGACCTCGCGCCAGGCTCCGTCCAGGACCTCGCGCCAGGTGGTGACGTGGACCCCGATCGTGAGGTGGCCCGAGGCGGTGCCTTGGGCCGAGGCGGCGTGCGGGGTGCCTTTCGGCATGTAGATCGCGTCGCCTGGATCCACCGTCGCCTCGAGCGGATCGCGCTCGGGCTCGGCCGGGGCGCCGTGCACCTCCCACCGCTTGCGACCGAACGCCTGCAGCACGAAGACGTCGTGGGGATCGGCGTGCAGGGCCAGGCCCTGGGCGCCTGCCGGGGTGATGTAGGCGTTCGCTTGACAGGGATGGCCCAGCTCCAGTTCGAGCGCCGCGGCAGAACCGCGCCACCGGCTCGTGATAGCGATGCACGCCCTGCAGCACGATCGTGGCGCCGTCGTCGAACAACGCGAAGATGCGCGCCGGATCGGCCATGCCGCTCACCGGCTTGGATCCCGTACGTCCCGACCGCGTGTAGGAGGACTCCGGGATCTGCGAGCCGGCCTTCACCAACCGGAAGGTGGGCGTGCGTGGCGAGGTGGTGGTCAGCAATCGGTCGACGTCATCAAGCGAAAGGAGGTCGGCGAAGCCGTCCCCGTCGGCGTCCGGGAAGACCGCCGCACGCCGGGACCAGATGTCTGAGAGGAACCCCGCAGGATCGCCCGTGACGCGCGCCAGCGCGGAGGGTTCCGCTGAGGTGAACTCGGGTTCGGGCGGGACGGCCCGCAGGGTCACTGGTCCGTGCCGTCGGCGTCCGTCGCGTCTCCGTCGGTACCGTCCGTGGTGTCACCATCGGTGCCGTCGGCATCCGTGGTGTCGGTGCCGTCCGCATCCTTGGCGTCTCCATCGGTGCCGTCCGTCGCGTCGCCGTCCGTGCCGTCGGCGTCACTCGTGTCGGTCCCGTCCGTGTCCTGCAGGGAGGCGGCGGCGAGGCCGACGATGACCCGCCGCCCGCCATCACCGTGGTGATCTCGTCGTCGGTCAGAACGTCCTGCGGTTGGTCGTCGATCATGCCGGGCCTCCTCGGAGTGCGAGCGGAACGGTGCGGACCGCCATGCTAACCGTGTCGGGCGCCGTCCGTGGTTCGCGCTCAGGAGTGCATCGTGGCGAAGGTCTCCCGCAGCAGCCAGGTGAGCGCGAACACCCAGGCCAGCACGGTGACGATCGCCGAGCCCACCACGATGCGCCGGCAGCTTGCCGATCGCGATCCCCAGCCCGATGCCGCCGAGCGCGATCGCCCACTTCGCCCACATCCACTGCGTGGCCGGGGCCCGTTCCGAGCCGCGGATGCACAGCCGGAACACCGGGTCGAGGCTCGTGCCCGAGGGGCAGGTGGCCACCGGGATCAAGAGGGCGACGGCCAGCGCCGCCAGGATGAACAGCACCGAAAGCCCCCAGATCCACAGGCTCGATCCTTCCGGGTCGACCGGCCGGCGCCACACGGTCCAGGCGATCCGCAGGGCGGCGCCGATCGCGGCGAGCGAGACCAGCGAGACGAGCCCGGCGGCTCCCGCCCAGTCCTCGCACGAGGGCCCTTCGCGCAGGTGAGTTCGTCCCACGACGTCGCGATGAACGCGATCCCCGCAACGATGATGCAGCCGGCCGTGACGAAGCCGGCGATCCTGCCTGCCGGTGATATCTCTGCACGCATCGGCCCATCGTTCCATATGCGATTGGCGGAACGCGGGTTCAAGCCCAGGGGTGGTTCCTGCCGACAACCCTTTCGAGAGTGAGCGCTCACTGGGTGCTCGCGTGCGCACGAGGCGCGACGAAGGGAGCTTCGATGGAGTCGGCAAAGCTGTCGTACGCGGGGATCGCCGGGGCGGTCGCGGGAGTCCTCGGACTGTTGGGTGCGGTATCCAAGTGGTACGCGGTCTCCGTGGCCGGCGGCACCCTGACCATCAAGGGCACGAGCGACGCCAGCGGCAAACTCGCCCTGGCGATGTCGGTCGCGCTGTTCGCGTTCTCGGCGGCCTACGTGCTGATCGCCGACGCCCGGATCCGTCGTTCCATGGCGGCGCTGATGATCGTCACCGCCGTCGTCCTGACGCTGGCTGCGGTCTGGGGCCTCACGCGCGCCGATGGCGCCAGCGTCGAGATGGGCCTGTGGCTCACCGGCCTGGCCGGCGTGCTCGGCATCGGCGCAGGCGTGCTGACGTTGAAGGACGCTCCGGTCGACGAAGACATCGTCGAGCCCGACCCCGTCAACGCCGAAGCCGCTTCGTAGCCAATCGAACCACCGCGACGGCGGGGCGGACGGCCGCTAGCCTGTGCGGATGCCTGACGCATCCGTGCAAGCGCGAACGTGGTGGGCCCGCGAGGGACTGGAGAACCGTGGCGGTCGGCTGACGATCGCGGGCCGTGACGCGGAGCAGCTCGCGCGCGAACACGGCACACCGTTGTTCGTCTACGACCTCGAGCGCGCCCGCGAGCAGGCGACGCTGCTGCGGGACGCCTTCGACGGCGCCGGTGTGTCGGCCATCGTGCGGTTCGCACTGAAGGCGCAGCGCGAGCCCGCGTTCCTCGCGTTCCTGCGCGAGCGCGCGCCCTTCGTGGGCATGGACGTGTGTTCACCGGGCGAACTCGCCTGGGCGCTCGACCATGGGTGGGCGCCCGAGGAGATCAGCTACACCGGTACGAACCTGTCCGATGATGACCTCGCCCAGATCCTGCCGACCGGCGCTCATCTCAACGTGGACCTGCTCTCGCAGTTGGAGCGCGTGGGACGGGCCGAGCCGGGGCGCCGCGTCGGCATCCGGGTGAACCCTCGCATCGGCGCCACGCACGCGGGCGGGGACGAGAGCACCTACGCCGGGTCCAAGCCCACGAAGTTCGGCATCTATCCCGAGCGGCTGGACGATGCGATCGAGATCGCGCGACGCCACGACCTCACGATCGACACCGTGCACGTTCACTCGGGCTACCTCTACTTCAGCTCCTCACTCGATGTGGTGGACGAGATGGTCGGACGCATCGCCTCGATCACCCGGACCCTGCAGGACCGCGGCTGTCCCATCACCGAGGTCAACACCGGTGGCGGCCTGGGTGTGCCCTTCCGTCCCGACGACGAACCGCTGGACCTGGAGCGCTGGGCCGGCATCATGGCCCGCCACCTCGGGCCCCTCGGCGTCACCGTCGCGACCGAGCCCGGCGAGTTCATCGCGAAGCAGGCCGGGGTGCACCTGGCCGAGGTCGTGACGGTGGAGGATCGAGACGGCACCACGTTCGTGGGACTCGACACCGGCTGGAACGTGCTGAACGAGCACTTCGTGTACCGGATCCCCTTCTTCCCGATCGTGTGCCGTGCCGCCGACGCCGAACCGGCGCATCGGGTCACGGTGTCGGGTCACATCAACGAAGGTCCGGACCTGTTCGCCGAGGACCACCCGATGCCCGAGGTCCGCGAGGGAGACATCGTGGCGCTGCCGAACGTGGGCAGCTACAACGCCTCGATGTCCAGCGCGCATTGCCTCCGTGGGCCGGCGGCGTCGATCGCGTTCCCGGAGCGGGCGTGAGCGCGGTGGCCCCGCTCCCCGTCGCCGGCGCTTGGTTCGAGCTGAATCGCGGCGAGCACGATGTGGCGAGGCTGCAGGAGCACAGGATCGATCGGATGCTCGAGTCGAACGTCTGGCACGTGCGAGGGGCAAAGGCCGATCTGGTGATCGACACCGGCAACGGCATCGGGCGGCTGCGACCGCAGCTGGAGCGGTTCCACTCCGGGACAGCCGATGATCGCGGTGGCGACGCACGGGCATTTCGACCACACGGGCGGCATGGCGGAGTTCGAGGACCGTCGCTGCCATGAGGCCGACGCGGGCGAGGTCCGCGAGCCGTATCCCCTGACGCTGGTGCGCGAACGCTACCCCGACGACCTCGACGAGATCTTCGCCTACTACGGGTACGAGACGCCCGACGTGTTGGTGACCGCGGTGCCGTGGGAAGGCTTCGACGTCGCCGGGTGGACGATCCGCGGGTGTGACCCGACGTCGTTCGTGGCCGACGGGGACGTGATCGACCTGGGGGACCGAACCGTGGAGATCCTGCACGTCCCCGGTCACACGCCGGGGTCGATCGCGCTGTGGGAACCGGCCACAGGGCTCCTGTTCACCGGGGACATGGTCTACGCCGACGACCGGCTCTCCTTCGACGACTGGGAGGCCACGGAACGTTCACTCGCCCGGCTCCGGGCGTTGCCCGTGACGCTGGTGCATCCGGGGCACGGGCGCAGCATCGAGCGTGACGAGTTCGTGTCGCTGATCGACGAGGTGGTGGCCGCGGGGCCGGCGACCCACTAGGCGTGCAGTCCGGTGGTCAGCGCTTCGACTGCGCGGTGCCGAATCGGGCGAGGAAGACGGCGTCGGTGCCGCTCCACCCTGCCGGCGTGAACCGCAGCACGAATGCACGGCAGCTGCCCGTCCATGCCCGATCGGTTCGCCAGCGGACGTCCAGTCCTCCCTGCTTCAGCTGGAGCTTCACGTCCGCGGGTTCCGGTTCGCCGATGGCCTGCGACGGATCCGCGCAGCTCACCTGCTGGGACCATGGGTAGCCGGGCGCCACGAACAGCAAGGCATCGGCCGGGCGGGTGAGCCCGAGCCCGAGATCCAGCGTCTCCCAGAACCCGGCGCGCCGAGTCGTGGGAGTGGCGAGCGACCCTGCGAGGTCGGAGAACACGATGTAGCCGGTCGAGGCCGTCGTGGTGTTCCCCTGGACGTCCGATGCGTTGACCTCGAAGCGGTGGGACCCGATCGACGTGTCGATCGCCTCTCCATCGATCACCGGTCCGGCGCACGTGGCCAGGCCGGAGCCGCCTGCTTCGTCGGCGCAGCCGTAGCCGGCCACGATCTGCTGCCCCTGCTCGAACACGCTCCCCTCGACGGGGGAGGTGATCGAGATCGTGGGAGCCGTCGTGTCGATCGGGGCATCCACCGCGCTCAGCCGGCCGATGCGGTTCCCGTTGCCTTCGGTGAACCACACGGCATCGTCGGGTCCGCCGGTGATCCCGAACGGGGACGAGCCGACGTTCGGCAACGAGAACTCGGTGATCGTGCCGCCGGTCGTGATCCGTCCGATCGCGTCGGCGTCAGGCTCGGTGAACCAGAGCGCGCCGTCCCATCCCGCAGCGATCCCCGTGGGGTCACTCGCTTCGGTGGGGATCGCGAACGTCGTGACGTTGCCAGCGGTGTCGATCCGTCCGATGCGGTTGGCGGCGCGCATCGTGAACCACAGCGCGCCGTCGGGACCGGCAGCGATCCCGGTGGGGAGGCTGGAGGCGACGGGCACCGGATACTCGGTCACCTCGCCGTCGGTGGTGATGCGACCGATCTGGTTCGCGCGCTGCTCGGTGAACCACAGGTTGCCGTCCGACCCGAGTGCGATCCCCACCGGACCGGCGACCGGGGTGGGCAGCTCGAACTCCACGGTGGTGCCGTCGGTCGCCATCCGGCGCCACGCGATGAGCGCTGCGCTCGGTGAACCACAAGGCCCCATCCGGTCCGGTCACGATCCCCGCGGGTCCCGCACCGTCGGATGGAAGGAAGAACTCGGTCAGCGTTCCGTCCGTCGTGACGCGACCGATCAGGCCGGACCCCTGCTCGGTGAACCACACCGCGCCGTCGGGCCCGGCCGTGATCGCGGTGGGGTCCGATGTCAATGCCAGCGCCGTCGTGGATCCGAACGTCCCATCCGTCGCCAGGGAGCCGATCGAGTCGGTGCCTCGGGCGGTGAACCACAACGCGCCGTCCGGTCCGGTCGCGATGCCGAAGGGCGAGGAGCCGTCGACGGGCAGCGTGAACTCCGTGACCTCGTGGGTCGGGCCTCCATGTGCGACCGGTGACCGCACCGCCAGGATGGAGACCGCCAGCGCCGTGATCGCCAGCAACGCGGCGGTTCTGCGCGAGGCCGCGAACGCGGCACGTAGGGATACCATGATTCGGGTATCGGCCCGCGGGACCCTACGGCGCATCGACCGAAGGTCCATACCTCCCGTCAGCCATTCGACCGATGAAGTTATGCTCCGCGCCATGGCTGCCGACGAACTCGTGCTGATCCGTGCCGGACGCTTCATCGACGTGCTGTCGGGCGAGGCGAGAGCGCGCCAGGCGGTGCTCGTGCGCGGCGACCGGGTCGAGTCCGTGGGCGAGGACGACGGATCGGTGCCGCAGGGCGCGAGGGTGATCGACCTGTCCGGCGCCACGGTGCTGCCCGGCCTGATGGACATGCATGCCCACCTGGTCGGGCTGGAGGAGGACGGCCAGGGCTATGCGTCGTTGGTGATGCGCTCCGGTGCCCAGGACGCGTTCGGCGGGGTGCGCAACGCGCGCAGCACGATCATGGCGGGCTTCACCACGGTCCGGGACATCGGGACGTTCCGGGCGTTCGTCGATGTGGCGTTGCGCGATGCGATCGAGGCGGGCGACGTGCTGGGTCCGCGGATGCGCTGCGCAGGCGCGTACGTGACGTGCCCGGGCGGCGGTGGCGACCTCACCGGGCTCGCGGTCGACGTCGACTCGGTGATCCCTCGCGAGCTGCGATTCGGTGTGACGTCCGGGGTCGACCAGATGCGCTCGAACGTGCGGAACATCCTTCGGTACGGCGCGGACTTCATCAAGATCATCGCGACGGGTGCGGTGCTGACCAGCGGCACGAACCCGGGCGCGCCGGAGTTCACCGAGGACGAGCTGCGGGCGGCCGTCGAGGAAACCGCGCTGTCGGGAACGTTCGTTGCGGCGCATGCGCATGGCGCCGAGGGGATCAAGCGCGCGGTGCGCGCCGGCGTGCGGTCGATCGAGCACGGATCGCTGATGGACGACGAGTCGATCGAGATGATGGCCGAGGCCGGCACGTACCTGGTGGCCGACATCTACGACGGCGATTGGATCAGCCAGGAGGGACCCCGCATGGGCTACTCCGACGAGGTGCTCCGCAAGAACGAGGAGACCACCCAGGCCCAGCGCGACGGGTTCCGCAAGTGCGTGAAGGCCGGCGTGAAGATCGCCTACGGCACGGACAGCGGCGTGTATCCCCACGGGTTGAACGCTCGCCAGTTCGTCAAGCACGTGGAGCACGGACAGACGCCGATGGAGGCCATCCAGGCTGCGACGATCCGGTGTTCGGAGCTCTTGGAGTGGGACGAGGTGGGGGCGGTGGCCCCCGGGCGCTACGCCGACCTGATCGCGGTGGAGGCGGATCCGCTCGAGGACGTCGCCGCCCTCCAGGATGTCGCCTTCGTGATGAAGGGCGGCGAGGTCGTGAAGGCGTGACCCTTCCGAGGGTCGCTCGCACGTCCAGATGGTTGACAGTCAACAATCTCCCCGCCTAGAGTCCGCCGCGTGAGCGACCGTTCGTACGACGCCGTCATCGTCGGCGGGGGCCATAACGGCCTGGTCGCCGGCTACTACCTCGCCCGGGCCGGGATGAAGACCGTGGTGCTGGAACGCCGGTCCTTCGTGGGCGGCGCCTGCAACACCGAGGAGTTCGCGCCCGGGTTCCGCGCCTCCACCGGCGCCTACGTGCTCTCGATGCTGCGCGAGTCGATCTGGCAGGACATGCAGCTCGAGCGTCGCGGCATCCATGTCGATGCCGCGGGGCCAACCCTCAACCTCTATCCCGACGGCGCCCACTACTACCTGGGCGACGACATGGCGGCCAACATCGAGGAGACGAAGCGATTCTCGGCGGCCGACGCCCGCGCCCTCCCGGCGTTCGAGGACCACCTCTCCGAACTGGTCCAGGGGGTGCTGCCCGCCTTCAACTGGACGGCGCCCGACCCGAGGATCCGATCGCTGCACGATCTGTTGGAGCTCGCGAAGTGGGGGCGCATCGGGTTCAAGCAGCGCAAGCACCTCACCGACCTCGCGTTCCTGTTCTCGACCTCGGCGAACCAACTCCTGTCCGAGCGTTTCACCGACGACCACGTGAAAGCGGCGATGGGCTGGCACGCGATCAACGACAGCGTCGCCGGCCCGTCCACCCCGGGCACCGCGTTCGTGCTGCTGCACGACCACGCGAGCGAGGAGGCCGACGGCGGCGTCCGCCAATGGGGGTTCGTGCGGGGCGGCATGGGCGTGCTCACGGCGACGATGGCCGATGCCGCTCGCGAGGTGGGGTGCGAGATCCGGTGCGACGCCGAGGTCGATCAGATCCTCACCCGCGGCGGTCGCGCGGTGGGCGTGCGGCTCGGCGACGGCGAGGAACTCCGCGCGGCCCGCGTGCTGTCGAACGCCGACCCCAAGCGCACGTTCCTGTCGCTGTGCGATCGCGCCGAGCTGCCCGCCGAGTTCGTCGCCCGGATCGAGGCCTACCGCTGCATGGGCACCAGCATCAAGATCAACCTCGCCGTCAGCGAACTGCCGTACGTGCGCGGCCTTCCCGAGGGCGGCGTGCAGCCGTATCACACCGGGATCATGGAGATGGACTCCGTTCATCGCCGACATGGACTTCCAGCAGGCGCAGGCCGTGCAGGGGATCCCCGCCGACCCCGCGCACATCGAGGTGTGCTTCCCCACGGTGCACGACCCTTCGCTCGCACCCGAGGGCAAACACATCATGACGATCGACGTGAACTCCCAGCCCTACCACCTGCGCGATGAGCGGTGGGACGACATCAAGGAAGCGCGGGCCGATCGCGCGATCGCGCAGATGTCCGAGCACTTCCCCAAGCTGCCCGACCTGATCGAACACCGGCAGGTGGTGACGCCGCTCGACATGGAACGGCTCATGGGCCTCACCGGCGGCCACGCGCTGCACGGCGACATGTCGCCCGACCAGTTGCTGTTCCTGCGCCCGGTGCGCGGGTGGGCCGACTACCGAACGCCGATCCGCGGCTTGTACCTGTGCGGCGCCGGCACGCATCCCGGCGGCGGTGTCACCGGCGCGAACGGTCGCAACGCCGTCCGCGAGGTCTTGAAGGACGCCGGCAAGCGCGGACGCAACGGTGCCGGCCGCTGACGATCGGCTTCGACTTCGTCGTCGCCTGCAGCATGGATGGGAGGGGGCGAACGGCCTTCCGGGCCATCGGTCTCAGCCGATCATCTGCGCGATGGTAGTCGTGGTCTTCCAGCTCCGGATCGTCATCAGCTGGTAGGCGGGTGTGCCGACGATCGAGCTCATGCGGCTCTGTGTCGCCCGGCTCGTGAGCCGCGAGAAGTACAGGACCCCGCGACCGCGCCACGCCTGATCCACGCCGTCACGGGTGCGAACGACCTCCATCGCCTTCGCGGGGGTGAGCGGCGACTTGAGGAAGATCGCGTCGGAGCGGTATCGGCTCGGGTCGGTCGCCGAAGCCACGCGGCGCGTCTTCGACCACCGAGCGCATCTGCGCGCGCGTGCGCAGCACGACGGGCACGTCCAGCTCGAAGCGGTCGGCCAGCATCCGTTCGATGCGCCGGGTGAGCGCGGCCGCGCCGCGTTCCGTGGAGCCGAACAGGACGTTGCCGCTCGCGATGTAGGTGGCGACGTCGTCGAACCCGCCGTCCTCGAAGCACGCCTTGAGGTCGGTCATGCGGATCAGGCTCTTGCCGCCGACGTTGATCCCACGAAGCGGCGCGGCGTAGGTGGGCATCGAGTCATGGTAGCGGGCGGGTCGCGACCGTCCCGTCGTCCGGGCAGCGCCGAGACCTTAGGCGAACAGCGCGTCGCCCACCGACGCGCCCGGAGCGATCCCGCCGGGCACCGCGAAGATCGCGCTCCCGACGTGCTTGATGTACTCGTTCAGCGCGTCGACCCCGGCCAGGGCGTTCTGCACGCGAACGAACTGGGTCTCAGGGTGCTGTTGGAAGGCCAGGAACAACAGCCCGGCATCGATCTCGCCGGTGACCGGGTCGAGGCCGTCGGCGAAGGAGTACCCGCGCCGCAGCATGGTCGCGCCGCGATTCATCGCCGGCGCCGCGAGGCGGACATGGGCATCGATGGGGATCGCCGGCTCGCCGTCGGCGTCCTTCGCCTCGAGGGGCAGCGGGTCGAACTCCGCGGCCGCGCCCATCGGCGCGCCGCTGCCCTTGTGCCGGCCGATCGTGCGTTCCTGCTCGTCCAGGATCGTGCGATCCCAGAACTCGACGAGGATCCTGATGCGTCGGAACACCAGATAGGTGCCGCCGCGCATCCATGCCTGCCGTTCCTCCTGCGGCACCCAGACTGCGGCGTCCATCGCCGCATCGCTCGCGATGTCAGGGTTGTTCGTCCCGTCCTTGAAGCCCATGAGGTTGCGCGGCGTCTCGTCGTGCGTCGCCGGGATGAAGCCCTGCTGGATCCAGCGCGCGAGCACGGTGCCGCGTCCGATCCGCACCAGGTTCCGCACCGCATGCATCACGACCTGCGGGTCCTCGGCGCACACCTGGATGCCGAGGTCGCCGTCGCTGCGGCGCGGGTCGAGGACGTCCCCCGGGAACGGGGGCAGGTCGATCAACGATCCGGGCCGGCGGTCCTGGAGCCCGAGCCGCCGGCCCAGCTCGCCGGTGAACAGCGACGGTCCCATCCCGAACGTGACGGTGAGCGCGGCGGCGGGCAGGCCCACCGCCTCGCCCGTGTCCTCGGGCGGCGCGAGCCTCGCCCCTTCGTCGGTGGTGCCGACGGGTTCGCCCGCGCACATCGCGGCTGCCGCCGCGGTCCAGGTGGCGAGCAGCGCTTCGACCTCGCCTCGATCTGCCGTGGGCATGACGTCGAACGACACGAACGCCATGTGCGCCTGCGCCGGCGTCGTCACGCCCGCCTGATGCGGCCCGAAGAACGGCACGGTCGTCGTGATGGGCGCGGTGGCGGTCGCCTCGCGTTCGGAGGCGAGTGCGTATCCGCTGAGGCCGCCGATCGTAGCCGCCGCCCCGACGCCGGCCCCGACGGTGCTCAGGAACCGGCGCCGGGAGATCGCGGCGGGGTCGTGCGGGTCACCGCTCGGGGCGGCTTCCCGGTCGTTCTCGTTGGTCATGGCGCCACGACGATGGCCGCCACCTGCGACAACGGCTCGGCCAGCGTGTCGATCGTCTGCGCCAGCGTGGTGGTGTCCTGCTCGGTCAGGTCGGTGTACAGGACGAAGCCGTCACCCTTGCGATAGGGGTCGAGGACGGCCACCGCGTCGAGGAAGCCCGCTTCGATCTCGGCGACGAGCGCTGCCTGGTCGGCCGGGATCAACGGCTTCACGGCGTCGAAGGCGGCTTTCGAGCCTTCGACGTTCGCCTCGAAGTCCCACAGGTCGGTGTGCGAGTAGCGGTCTTCCTCGCCGGTGATCTTGGAGTTGGCGACCTCGCCCAGGAGCTCGCTGGCCCCGTTGGCGACCTGGGCGGGCTCGAGGTCGACCTGCCGGGTGAGCTCCTGCAGGAGGCGGACGTCGGCGACCAGCTTCTTGGCGACAGGGGTCATGCCGGCGAGGTCCTCGTCGACCCAGAGCGCCTTCTCGATGCGATGGAAGCCGGTCCACTTCGCCTCGGGGACGTCGCCTTCCCGGGCGTCGATCGCGGGGTCGAGGTCGCCGAACGCCTCGGCGATCGGTTCGATGCGCTCGTAGGGCTCCCGCGCATAGGCGAACAGGTCCTTGGCCTCGGCGATGTCGCCGGCGATGACCGCGTCGGCGAACTCCTGGGTGCGAGCGATCAGGATCTTGGTCTCGCCGAGGGCGAACGCACGATAGGTCTCGACCGCCTCGTCATCGGCCTCCGAGTCGTCCGAGCCTCCATCGCCGGTGACGGTGAGCGTGCCGGTGACCGGATCGCTGTGGCGCCCGCACCGCATCTGATACTCGCCCGGTTCGAGCGTGAGGCTGAAGGTGCCCGTGAGTCCGGGCGCGAGGTTCGCGACCTCGCCCAGGAGGAGATCGCCGTCCAGGATCTCGAGCTCGGGTTCGTCGGTGCGATCGGTCGTGGCTTCGAAGGTGGTGGGTCCGGCAGCGGCCTCCGCGGTGGTGGGGGAGCACCCTTGGTCGGTCAGCTGCACCGCCACGACTTGGATCTGTTCGTCGGCGTTCTCGCCCTCACCCGCCTGTGGGTCGTCGTTCGATCCGCAGGCCGACAGGATCAGCGCCCCCGCCACGGCCATCGCCGCCGGAACGCGGAACCGTCCTCGCTTCACCATCGCCACGTTGTCGCCCCCAATGTTCGGTCCGCCTAACAGTGGTTGTCCACCCATCTGAACGGCTGAATCCTATCGCAGCGGTCGGATTCACTGTCAAGCCAGAGGGTCGAGCACGTGATCGTCGGTCATGCGGGCGGTCGGACGAGGGTGGGAACCCGCGGGAAGAACGTTCGCCCCCCGCGGCGCTGTTTGCCCACGAGCTCGTTGGTGAAAACCCACTCCTGCATCGGGAGCTCGCGGAGGTCTTCGACGACGAAGAACGCCTGAGGGCCGATCGCCTCGTCATCGTCCTCGTCGTCGGCGTCGCCCGGTTCGACAGCCGACCTGGCGTCGCGCGCTCCCTTGAGGTCGGCCTCGTGTTCCTCGATCCAGGACGGCGGGGCGAGCGACGGCAGAGGATCGTCGAGATCGAACGCCAATCTCCCGACGAACCGGGCTGCCCACGTGGCCGCCGACGCCGCGTCCTCCTCGACGCTCGTGTCCATCAACAGGACCAGGGCACCCGGCGAGGCGCGATCGAGATCGCCTGGTTCACCTGCCGGCAGCACCACGCGGCCGTGGCGCTCGCAGATCTCGGCCGCCGACCGAAGATGGACCAGTGGCATGCCGACCAACAGCGCACGTTCCTGCGTATCCCCGGTCATCGGCGAGCCTCCAGCATAGGACCATCGTACGGCTTGACCGCTCGTCCGCACTTTCGTAGATTGTCGACAGTTCACATGAGGGCCCCATCGGCTGGGAGGCGTGGGGCTTCCTGACCAGGGGGGTACACGTGGTGGATCGCAAAGAGAAGCTCGACGCCTATGCGGATGGGCAAGGGCGCCGGGGGCAGGTCGGCCGGCGCAGTTTCATCCGGGCGGGAGTGCTCGGCACCGCGATGGCCAGCTCGGCCTTGATGACGAGCGACCTCGCGGCCGGCGCCGCGATGCTGAAGCGCAGCACGAAGAAGGCCACGCCTCGCGGTTCCGGGCTGGTGGAAGCGGGCCCGGAGCTGGCGCTGCCGCCGGGGTTCAGCTATCACACGTTCGGGGCGTTCGGGTCCGCGATGAGCGACGGGTTCATCACGCCGCCGATCCACGACGGGATGGCGGCGTTCGACGTGGGCGGCGGCAAGCTCCGCATCGTGCGCAACCACGAGCTCGGCGAGGGCAACGACATCCCGCCGGGCACCGTGATCGGCGACCCGGCCACCGCGTGGGACAAGCGTGCCCCCGGCGGCACCACCACGATCGAGGTCGACGCCACGACCGCCGAGTACCTCGGATCGTGGATCAGCCTCAACGGCACCGACACGAACTGCGCCGGTATGCCGACCCCGTGGGGCACGTGGATCACTTGCGAGGAGACCACGATCGGCGTCGACGCCGGCTACAAGAAGCCGCACGGCTACGTGTTCGAGGTCGATCCGCTGGCCGATGAGTCGGTGCTGACCAAGCCCTACAAGAAGCTCGGCCGGTTCCTGCATGAAGCCGGTGCGGTCGACCCGGACACCGGGGTCGTGTACATGACCGAGGACGAAGGCCCCGACGGGTTCTACCGATTCGTGCCAGAGACCTCGGGCGACCTCACGTCGGGTCAGCTCCAGATGCTCCGCGTGAAGGGCCAGCCGAAGTACAACACCATCGTCGGCCAGACGGTGGGGACCGTGCTCGTCAGCAACTGGGTCAACATCAACACCCCCGACCCCTCCGACGCGGAGGACAACGCCTCGGCGGTCTTCCACGAGGGTCGTTCGAAGGGCGGCGCCAAGTTCCTGGGCGGCGAGGGTTGCACCTACCGCGACGGCGGAGTCGTCTTCGGATCGTCCGACGGCGGAGACAAGGGCCTGGGCCAGGTCTGGCAGTACACGCCGACCAACAACATCGGTGAGCTGAACGAACAGGGGGAACTCGTGCTCCTGTTCGAGTCAGGCGGGCGTCAGACGCTCGATGGCCCGGACAACATGACGACCAGTCCCGGGGGCGCGATCGTGATCGCCGAGGACGGCAACCTCAAGAGCAACTTCGTGCGAGGCCTGCTGCCCAACGGCACGATGTTCCCGATCGCCGAGAACCTGGTTGCGGTGCAGCGTCACTACATCGAGGCCTCGGGCAAGGTCTACGACCCGACGGTTCCCGACGACGGGCCTTCGGCAGGCGACGGCACCGGCTTCTCGGAGTTCGCCGGTCCGACGTTCTCGCCGGACGGCGAGTGGTTGTTCGTCAACATCCAGGTTCCCGGCATCACCTGCGCGATCACCGGGGACTGGGAAAGCCTCGGCCTGTGAGCCATGACGGAGCGTCGGGCGGTGTGGTGCCGCACATCGTCACCACGCCGCCCGGTCCCAAGACGCGTGCCATCCTCGAGCGCCAGTCCGCGGTCCTGTACCGCGGGCTGGCCGACGAGGTCGGACCGTTCGTCATCTGCCGCAAGTCGGGTCACGAGATCGAGGACGTCGACGGCAACGTCTACCTCGATTTCATCAGCGCGATGGCCTCGGTGCCCGCGGGGGCCGCTCGCGCTGACATCACGGACGCAGCGGTCGACGCGCTGCGTCGCTACGGCAACGAGGACACGCACTTCTACTCGAACGAGTACGTGCTGCCCTTGGCTGAGCGTCTCGTGGCCATCGCGCCCGGGGCGCTCAGCCGTGTCGACATCGCGCTGAACGGCACAGAGGCCGTCGAGACCTCGGTGCGGTTCATGCGCCGCACGACCGGCCGCCCGATCGTGATCGGGTTCATGGGCGGCTACCACGGGGAGGCGGGGACCGCCGGCGCGATCGGCGCCGAGTCGAGCGACCTTTCGTTCGGGTACCGCGCGTTGATGCCCGGGTTCGTGCACGTGCCCTACCCGAACCCGTACCGCACGCCGTTCATGGCGCGCGCGGGCGGCACCGGTGACGGGACGATCGACTACCTGCGCGACCATGTGCTGCACCATGCCGTCGACCCTCGGGAGGTGGCCGGGTTCGTGATCGAGCCCGTCATGGGCTCCGGGGGTGCGTGGCGCCGCCGGACGGGTTCTGGTCGGCGCTCACCGACCTGTGCCGCGAGTTCGACTTCCTGCTGTGCGCCGATGAGGTGAAGACGGGATTCGGTCGCACGGGCCACATGTTCGCGGTGGAACGCTGGGGCGTGGAGCCCGACCTCATGGCGTTGGGCAAGTCGATGGGTGGCGGCGTGATGCCGATCGGCGCGGTGCTCGGCACCGAGCGCTCGATGGACTTCGACGACGTCTCCACGGGCTCCACGTGGTCGTGGCTGCCGGCCGCCTGCGCCGCGGCGCTCGAGACGCTGCGACGTGTTCGAACGCGAGCCGGTGCTGGAGAACGTCCGGGTGTTGGAGGCCGCTGGCCTGCAGGCGCTCGAGGCGTTGATGGATCGCTATCCGGCCATCGGCGACGTCCGCGCGGTCGGATGCTTCCTGGCCGTGGAGTTCGTGAAAGACCGGGCGACGAAGGAGCGCGACCTCGACCTGCAGGAGCGCGTGGCGTGGGGATGCCTGCGCCGTGGCCTGCTGGTGGACCCGTCCACGACCTCGCTCAACCTGCAGCCCTCGCTCACGATGCCCGTCGAGGTCATGGGCACCGCGATGGCGATCCTCGACGAGGCGATCGCCGAAGCGGTCGTGGCGTGACGTCCGTGTCCACCGGGCACGTGGACGACCTCGCGGCGTCCGTGCAGCGCGACCTCGTGGAACTCGTCGAGATCTCCTCGGTCTCGGGCGAGGAGCACGCCGTGGTCGACCACCTGGAACGCCGGTGCGCCGAGCTGGGTCTGCCGTGTCGCCGGATGCCGGTCGACGGCGGGGCCGACGACCTGCTGATCGGATGGCACGAACGACCCTCGCTTCTCATCACGGCGCACGTGGACACGATCCGGCCGACGTGGGAGTGGTCGGGTGAGGCCGAGGTGCGCGACGGGCGCGTGATCGGGCTGGGCGCCCAGGACGACAAGGCCTGCGTGGTCGCGGCCCTCCATGGATTGCTCATGGCCCGGGAGGCCGGGGTCCCGCTGGAGACGCTGCCGGTAGGGATCGGCCTGTGCGTCGACGAGGAGATGCGGCGGGACGGGGTCGATCGCGATGGCGCGAACGCTCCGGCCGCCCTTCGTCGTGGGGCTGGAGGGGACCGAGCTGCAGCTGGGCACCGCCGAGGCCGGGTTCGTCGAGGTGTGGTGTCGACCTGCGCGGCGTCGCCGTGCACGGGGCGCTCCGCGAGCTCGGCGAGAACGCGATCGAGACAGCCGCGCACGCGTTGATCGGACGCATCCTCGAGCATCCCGGTTCGCAGCACGGACACCCGTTGCTCGGGGCGGAACATCCCGATGATCTGGGAGATCCGTGGAGGGCAGCGCCTCAACGTGGTGCCCGACCGATGCTCCTTCCACCTGGACTGGCGCGTCACGCCGGGGGGACCATCCGCCGCCTCGCTCCTGGCCTGGCTCGAGGAGGCGACGGCCGACGCCGGCGGCGAGGTCGAGCTCGTCGAGGTCATCGAACCGTTCGAGACCGATCCCGGTGCCGAGGTCGTGACGGCGCTCGGCGACGCGGTCGAAGCCGCCACCGGCGCCGAGGCCCGCTCCCACCGGGCATGGTGGCCTGGACCGACGCGCACAACTTCGTGGACCTCGGTGGGTCGCAGGCCGTCGTGTTCGGCCCGGGGCATCTGCGCAACGCGCACCGCGAGGACGAATGGGTCGACATCGACGACACCGTCCGGTGCGCCCGGGCGCTCGCGGCACTGATCGAAGCCGCCCATGGCTGGCTCCCGGAGGCTCAGCGGTGACCGAGCCCTACGACGTCGCGATCATCGGCGGCGGTCACAACGGCCTGGTGGCCGCGTTCTACCTGGCGCGCGCCGGACTGCGGACCTGGTGCTCGAGCGGCGATCCATCGTGGGTGGGGCGTGCGTCACCGAGGAGTTCGCGCCCGGGTTCCGCGCGTCCCCGGGCGCCTACGTGCTGTCGATGCTGCGCGACGCGATCTGGCGCGACTTCCGCCTGCGCGAGCGCGGCCTCATCGTGGACGAGGCGGGCCCGTCGCTGAACGTGTACCCGGACGGTTCGACGTTCGTGCTCGATGCGGACCCGGCCGCGGCGATGGAGGCGATCCGCTCCCGGTCGGTGGCCGACGCGCGCGCGTTCCCCGGGTTCGAAGCGGCGCTCGGCCGGATCGCGAAGGCCCTGCTGCCGATGTTCGACATGACGGCTCCCGATCCGCGTGCGACGGGGAGCGCGGCGACCTGACGGGGATGGCCAGGCTCGGGCTGCTCGCGCTTCGCCACCGCCGCGAACTCGACGAGATGGCGTTCCTGTTCGCGACGTCGGCCAGCCAGTACCTCGACGAGCACTTCGAGGACGAGATGCTGAAGTCGGCGTTGGGCTGGGAGTCGATCAGCAACACGCTGGCCGGGCCGTCAGCACCGCCGGGACCGCATACGGGCTGCTGCACGAGGCCGCCTCCGGAGGAACCGGCGGCGGGGTCGGGTGGGGGTTCGTGCGGGGCGGCATGGGCACGGTGACGGCGCTGATGGCCGACGCCGCGCGCGAGTCGGGCGCCGAGATCCGCACCGATGCCGAGGTCGCCCGCGTCGACGTCCGCGGCGATCGCGCCGTCGGGGTCGTCATGGCCAACGGCGAGGAGGTGCGCGCCCTGCGTGTCCTGTCGAACGCCGATCCCAAACGCACGTTCCTCGGGCTCGTGGACCCGTCCGCGCTGCCGGCCGACTTCCTCGGCCGATCGAGGCCTACCGCTGTGAAGGCGCCAGCATGAAGATGAACCTCGCGGTGGCCGAGCTCCCCGCGTGCGCGGCTACGACGAAGGCGACGGGGTTCGGCCCTATCACCGGGGCCTCGTCCAGCTCGACGAAGCCGCTCCTGGCCCTCGATGCCGATCAGGCGTCGGCGCGTGCCGGCGATCCCGCGCCGACGCACGCGCACATGGAGCTGTGCGTCCCCATCGGTCCACGATCCGTCGCTGCGCTCCGGAGGGCACGCACGTCGTCACGATCGGCGTCCGATCGCAGCCCTACGGCTTGCGCGAGCGGACATGGGACGAGCACCGCGACGTCGTGGCCGACCGGGTGATCGCCCAGCTCGGCGAGGTGTTCCCCGAACCTGCCCGGGATCGGTGCTGCATCGCGAGGTGCTCACGCCGCTCGACCTTGAGCGACGGCTGGCGCTCACGGGCGGCCACCACCTGCACGGTGACATGGCGCCCGACCAGCTGCTGTTCCTGCGGCCGGTGCGCGGATACGCGGACTACCGCACGCCGGTCCGTGGGCTCTACCTGTGCGGCGCCGGCACGCACCCCGGCGGCGGGCGTCACCGGCGCGAACGGTCGCAACTGTGCACGCGAGGTCCTTCGGGACGCCGGCAGCACCCGAGAAGGAGGCGCTAGATGCTCGACCGGTTCGACGAGCTCGTCGACGGCCTGAACCACCCGGAGGGCGTGACCTGGAACCCCGTCGACGGCCTGGTCTATGCGGGCGGGGAGGGTGGCGAGCTCTATGCCGTGACCCTGGACGGCACGTTGAGCAGGTGGGCTCGTCCGGCGGATCGATGCTGGGGCTCGCGGTGGACGGGCAGGGTCGCGTCTACGCGTGCGACGCGGGCAAGGGCGAGATCGCCCGGCTGGATCCGGCGACGGGTGCCGTGGACACGTACGCGCGGGGGGTGGACGGCGGCGACATGGAATGTCCGAACGTCGCGGCGTTCGGTCCCGACGGCGCGCTGTACGTCACGTGCTCGGGCGAGGAGGGCCGGCCCGAGATCGTGCGCATCGCGCCGGGCGGCGGGGACGCCGAACGCTGGAGCGACCGCGGTGCCCGCCTATCCGAACGGCGTGTCTCGTGACGCCGGACGGGGCGGCGCTCGTCGTCGTGGAGGCGAAGGCCGAACGCATCGTGCGCGTGTCGATCGCTCGCCGACGGCTCGGCCGGCGAGCCCGAGACGATCGCGACGCTGCCCGACACCGACGCGGACGGGATCGCGCTCGACGCCGACGGGAACTACTGGGTCACGCTCTATCGTCCGGACGGGCTCGTGCGCATCACCCCCGACGGAGCGACGCGAGCTCGTGGTGGACGACCACCTCGCGTCGACGCTGGATGCGCCCACGAACATCGCGTGGGTCGGCGCGGATCTCGACCGGGTCGTGGTCGTCCAACGTCGGCGGGACCACTGCTGTCGATCGCCGACCTCGGCGTGGCCGGGCATCCGCTCCACTGCCCGAGGTGCCGTAGATGGCGCGGTTCACCGATCGCAACGTCGTCGTGACCGGCGCCGCCCAAGGCATCGGCCGCGGGATCGTGCAGGCGTTCCTCGACGAGGGCGCGCGGGTGTTCGCGGCCGACGTTCGTGACGACGGGCTCCGGCAGACCCGAGCGCTGGCACCGGACCGCGTCGCGACCCACGCCGTGGATCTCGCCGACTTCGACGCGGCGAAGGCGATGGCGCGCGCGGCGATCGACCACCTGGGTCGCGTCCACGCCCTGGTGAACTGCGCCGGCGTGATGCCGGGCGGACCGCTGCATGGATGTCACCCGCGAGACGTTCGATCTGGCGTTCGCGGTCAACGCGCGCGCGCCGCTGGCGACGATGCAGGTCGATCGCGCCGCACATGGCCGAGCACGGCGGCGGGGCCATCGTGAACATCGCCAGCGCCAACGCCTTCAAGAACGAATCACCGGAGGCGCCGTACAACGCCTCGAAGGCGGCGTTGGTGGCGCTCACGAATGCCGCGGCCCACGAGTTGGGCCATCTCGGCGTCAGGGCCAACTGCGTCGCTCCCGGCCAGACGGTCACCCCCGAGACCGAGGAGCTCATGCGCACGGACGAGGACATGCGGCGCCTGCAGCACGACTACCTGCGGCAAGATCCCGCTCCGCAGGGCCGGGGTGCCACGGGACCAGGCCATGGCCGTGCTCTTCCTCGCCAGCGACGACGCCGCCTTCGATCAGCGGTCAGACCCTGATCGTCGACGGTGGTGAGCTCGGTGGCGGGGACTGGTACGACCGCGCCGACGAGCCGCCGGTGCCCCCGTTGCATGATTGTTGACCGTTGACAGCTTTCAATCTGCGGAGCATCGTGCGTGCGTACCTACAGGGGAAAGCGAGAGGAGGAGCGATGCGTCGTCGGCTGGTCGTGCTGGTGTTCGTGTTCGGCTTGGTGGCCGCGGCGTGTTCCAGCGGCGGCGATGACGAGCCCACCGAGGGGGCGAGCGGTGGTCCTCCCACCGGCACCGTCACGTTGTTCGGCTACGAGGACAACTTCGTTCCCGAGGTGATCGATCCGTTCCTGGAGGCCAACCCGGACCTGAACGTCCAGACGGCGGTCTTCGGCAGCAACGACGAAGCGGTGACCAAGTTGCAGAACGGCTTCCAGGCCGACGTGATCAACGTCTGCACCGAGGAGACCGGGCGCATGGTCGACCTCGGACTGCTGCAACCGATCGACACCAGCCGCATCGATGCGTGGGACACCTTGTTCCCGTCTCTCAAGGAGCAGGATGGCGTCGTGGTGGACGGCGAGGTCTACATGATCCCCAACGTCGGCGGCACGTCCGGCATCATCTACAACCCCGACGAGGTGCCGCAGGGGGTCGACTCCTACCGGGACCTGTTCGAAGATCCGGAGCTGGCGGGCCAGGTGACGCTGGAGGACAGCGCCGCCACGGTGATCGCGATCACGGCGCTCGCCCTCGGCCATGAGGATCCGTTCGCGCTCACCGAGGAGGACATCACCGAGATCAAGGACTACCTGATCGAGCACAAGTCGGCGATCCGGGCCCTGTTCAAGGGGGACGCCGACTTCCTGAGCCTGTATCGCACCGGCGAGATCATCGCTGGGTTCGGCTACCACGACTACCGCGCCGCGATGACGCGCGAGGAGATCCCGGTGGAGTTCGTCCCCGGTGAGGGGTCGCTCGCCTGGATCTGCGGGATGTCCCTGTCGGCCAACACGCAGAACGAGGACGCGGCCTACGCCGCGATGAACCACTACATCTCTCCGCAGACCCAGTCGTTCTACGCCGAGACCTATACCTACCTCGTCTCCGATCAGCGGACGCTCGACGAGCTCAAGCCGGCGCTGGTGGAGGAGTTGGGTCTGGACGATCCCAGCCAGCTGGATGCCGCGATCGCCCTGCAGCTGCCGGAGAACTACGACCTGTGGCTCGACGCCTACCGAGAGTTCAAAGCAGCGTGAGCGTGGCGGTCGGCTGGACGGGTGCACCAGATCAGGTCGGCATGACGGGGGCCGGTGAGCGCCACCACGACGAAGATCGAACCCGGGGCCACGGCCGGCGACCAGGGGGTCGCGGCTTCTCGATGGGCGGCCGCGAGGGACGGGCGCGTGCCGCAGCCATCACCCGCTGGGTGTTCCTGGCCATCGTGGTGGTGATCCTCTACGGTCCGTTGTTGATCCTGGCGCTGTTCTCCTTCAACGACTCGATCGTGATCGCGCTGCCGTTCAAGGGCTTCACGCTGGAGTGGTACCGCGAGGCGCTCCAGAACCCGCTGGTGCGTGAGTCGCTCAAGAACTCCCTCGCCGTCGCGCTCGTGGTCACCCCGGTCGCGTTGATCCTGGGGACGATGGCGGCGTTCGCGACCACGCGGTTCCGCTACAAGGGCCGCGGCAGCGTCGCGGCGCTGGGCGCCGGTCCGCTGATCGTGCCGTGGCTGATCCTGGCGGTCGGGGCGCTGCTGTTCTTCTCGAAGCTGAAGGTGCCGCTGAACCTGCGGACGATCGCCGTGATGCACATCGTGGTGGCGTTCCCGCTCGTGGCCGCCATCGTGACGGCGCGGCTCGTCCGCTTCGATCACCGGATGGAGGAAGCGGCGCGCGACCTGGGCGCCACGAACCGCGAGGTGCTCCGCTACATCACGCTGCCCCACCTGGTGCCGGCGCTCGCCGCGGCGGCGATCCTGGCCTTCAGCTACTCGTTCAACAACTTCGTGATCAGCTTCTTCGTGGGTGGGTTCGAGCTGACCTTCCCGATCTGGGTGTTCTCCACCTTGCGGCACGCACAGAACGTGCCCATCGTGAACGCGATCTCGACGCTGGTCTCGCTCGCGCAGCTGCTGATCGTGTACGTGGCGTGGCGGCTGTGGCGCCGCCGCTCCAAGAAGATGGCCGCCAACGACGACCCGATGGACATGCTGTGGTAGCGACCGCGCCCCCGGTCTCGCCGTCCACCGAGGACACCTCACGCGCCCGGCCGAAGGGCCGGTGGGCGGGTCCGATCTATTCGATCGCGCCCACCATGGTGCTGCTGGCGCTGTTCCTCGGGCCGATGGTCATCTTGCTGTACTACAGCTTCCAGAAGGCCTCGCTCGCGGGCGCCGGCGGCTGGACGTTCGACAACTACACGTCGATCCTCACCGATCCCACGTACGGCAAGGTCATGTTGACCACGGTGATGATCTGCACGATCTCGATGCTGATCATGCTCGCGATCGGCCTGCCGCTCGCCTACATCCTCGCCATGCGGACCCCGCCGCGGTTCGAACTGCTGCTCCTGCTGATGCTGGTGATCGCCGAGGAGCTCAACCCGCTGATCCGGATCTACGCCTGGCGCATGATCCTGGGACGCGGCGGGGTGATCAACTGGACGCTGCAGACGATCGGGCTGATCGACAAACCGATCGACTCGCTGTTGTTCAGCTCGACCGCCGTGGTGATCGTGCTGTCCACCACCTACATCTCGTTCACGACGATCCCGATCTACGCCGCGCTGAAGGCGGTCGACCCCGATCTGCTCGAGGCCGCCGACGACCTGGGCGCGTCGTTCTTCACGCGATGCCGCAAGATCCTCCTGCCGCTGGCGGCGCCGGGCATCTTCGTCGCGATCATCCTGGTGTACATCCCGCTCTATTCGGAGTTCGCGGCGCCGGCATTGGTGGGCGGTACCAGCGGCTACATGATCGGCAACGCGATCCAGGAAGCGATCCTGGAATCGGGCAACCGCGGGGTGGGGTCGGCGATGAGCTTCATGCTGCTGGTGTTGTCCGGCGCGGTGGCGTGGATCGGCTACCGGATGGCGAAGATCCGTCGTCTGCAGGCGACGTCATGAGGAGGAACACGTGAGCACCGAGACCGAGCACGTCGGAGGGGATGCGGCCGCTGTCCAAGACGGCGCCGGCGACGGCGTCGCGTTGTCCCTCGACCACGTCGTGAAGCGCTTCGGCGAGGTCGTGGCCGTCGACGGCATCAGCTTCGACGTGGGTCGCCGGGAGTTCTTCTCGCTGCTGGGGCCGAGCGGGTGCGGCAAGACCACGACCCTGCGGATGCTCGCCGGGTTCGAGACCCCGACCGAGGGCCGGATCCTGGTGGACGGACGAGACGCGTCGCGCCTGGCGCCCCACGAACGCGACACGAACATGGTGTTCCAGTCCTACGCCCTGTTCCCGCACATGACCGTGGCCCAGAACGTGGCGTTCGGCCCGCAGCGCAAGAAGCTCGCCCGCAAAGAGGTCGAACAGCGCGTGCAGGAGTCCCTGTCGGCGGTGCGGCTCGAGGGCTATGGCAAGCGGTACCCACGCGAGCTCTCGGGCGGTCAGGCGCAACGCGTCGCGCTCGCTCGAGCGCTGGCGAACCAACCGTCGGTGCTGCTGCTGGACGAGCCGCTCGGTGCCCTCGACCTCAAGCTGCGCGAGGAGATGCAGTTCGAGCTCAAACGCATCCAGCGCGAGGTCGGGATCAGCTTCGTGTACGTCACCCACGACCAGGGCGAGGCGTTGACGATGAGCGATCGCATCGCCGTCATGAACGGCGGGGTGGTGGAACACCTCGGCACGCCCGAGGAGGTTTACCTGCGCCCGGCGTCGTTGTTCGTCGCGGGCTTCATCGGGCAGACCAGCTTCCTGTCCGGGCGGGTCGAGTCCGTGGGGGCCGATGGCGCCGAGGTGTCGATCGAAGGGGGACACCGCTCACGGAGTGCCCGGGTCGACCCGAGGGTCACGGTCGGCTCCCCGAGCGGTGGTGGTGGTCCGGCCGGAGCACGTCCGCCTCTCCCCGACGGAGCCGCCGGCCGGAGACGCCGGGCGTTCCCGTGACCGTGCTGGACGAGGTGTTCCAGGGTTCGGTGGTCCGGTACCAACTCCAGGGTCCGGGCGACCTTCGTCTGTCGGCATTGGTGCCGCTGGACGAACGCGCCGACGTCCACGCGGGCGTCCAGGCATGGGCGTCGTGGTTGCCGGAATGGGGCTACGTCGCTGCCGCCCGCGTCCGACCCGAGCGAGCTCCCTCCGGCCGACGAAACGCGGTAGACTGTCGACAGTGTCATCGACGGTCGCGGATCTCGAGATCGCGACGTTCGGGATCGACAGGATCGTCGAGGGGACGCAGACAGGGCGGGACGCCACCACGCTCACGGTGTCGTCATCGCAGCTCGCGGTCGGAGCGGGGGAACCCGCGCTGGCGGAGGCCACGGTCGAGGTCGTCCGCCCCGGCGAGCCCGTTCGGATCTCCAACGTCCTCGATGTCGTGCTGCCCTCCGTCAAGGCGGACGATCCGGCGTCGACGTTCCCCGGGTCCTCGGTCCCGCCACCGACGCCGGCACCGGCCGCACCAACCGGTTGCACGGGCGTCGCGGTCGTGAACTCGTGTGACTGGCTCACCGCCGGCTACGTGATCCCCGAGGAGTTCCCCGATTCGCTCGTCGACATGTCGGGGCCGGGCGCCGATCGCAGCCCGTACGGCGCCACCGCCAACGTGGTGCTGCGCTTCGTACCGGCCGAGGGCGCGCCGATGGCCGAGGTCGACGCCGCGATCCGGCGCGAGACGGCTGCGGGTCGCGCGCGAGCTCGCCGCCACCACGATCGGTCAGGAGCCGGACGACGTGGCGCGCTACGCCTGGCCCGTTGCCCTCCGCTCGGCGGATCTGCCGGCGATCGTGCCGATCCTGCAGGTGGCCTCCGAGGGGACGCTCGTCGACACGTTCTTCCAAGGGGAGCCGATGGACGATCTCGACCCCACGGCGTTCGATCCGCGCTCGATCCTGGACGGTGCCCTGACGAACGGGGCCTACGACTGGGCCGGCGTTCGCAACGTCACGGCGGCCTACCAGGACAACGCGCTGCTGCGAGCGCTGTTCGCCGGTCACGGCGAACGGCTCCGGTTCGCCGGGCTGATCATCGCGCTCGGCTACCTCGACACCGCCGAGGAGAAGCAGCGGTCGGCGCTGGCCTCCGCCGAGCTCGCCGCCTCGCTCGGCGCCGACGGCGTGATCTGCACCACGTTCTCGTCGGGGAACTCCCACACCGACACGATGCTGACGGTGCGGGCGTGCGAGCAGGCCGGCATCGCCACGACGGCGCTGGTGTGCGAGACGAACGGCGGCCTCACCGATCACGTTCCCGAGGCCGATTGCCTGGTGAGCACCGGCAACGAGGACGAGCTGGTCGAGCCCGTGGACGCCCGAAACGGTGATCGGATCGACGAGCGCGGCGCGGGTCGGCGAGCCCGTGCCCACCTGGGCCTACGTCGCGGCGTGCGTCGAGACCGGGGACGCGGCCTGGACGGCGGTGCCGGCATGACGATCGTCCACTACCTCAACCAGTTCTTCGCCGGCCTCGGCGGCGAGGAGGCCGCCGGCCACGAGCCCGTCCGGCTCGACGGGCCGCAGGGTCCGGGACGGGCGCTGGCCGCCGCCGGGGCCGCGCCCGACGTGACGCTCGCGTGCGGCGACGACCACTTCGGCGAGCACGAGGCCGAGGCCCTCGCCACGCTGCTCGCCTGGCTCGAGGAGCTCCGGCCCGACGTGCTGATCTGCGGTCCGTCGTTCGGGTCGGGACGGTACGGCTACGCGTGCGGGGTGCTGGCGCGCGAGGCCGGCCGCCGCGGGATCCCGGTGGTGGCGGCGATGACGCCGGACTCTCCCGGCGTGATGGCGGCGGAGGGAGCCGCCTTCATCGTGCCGACCGGATCGAACGTCGCCGCCATGCGAACGGTGGTGCCGGTCATGGCCGGGCTCGCGGTCGCGCCTCGCGGCGGGGGAGCCGGTCGGCGGTCCGGAGGACGAGGGCTACCTGCCTCGGGGCCTGCGGTCGAACATCGACATCCGACCGGACCGGCGCCGTGCGCGCGATCGACCTGCTGTTGGCCAAGCTGGCCGGCGACGTCCGGACGGAGGTCGGGACCCACCGGCGACCGGGTGGCGCCCGCGCCGCCGGTGGCCGACGTGTCGTCCGTCCGGCTGGCGCTCGTGACCGAAGCGGGGTGCGTGCCGCAGGGCAACCCCGATCAGCTGCCCACCCGGCACGCGAACGTGTGGCTGCGCTACCCGATCGGCGGCGTCGACTCGCTCGCGGCGGGGACCTACGAATCCGTCCACGCCGGGTTCGACACGACGGCGGGCAACGCCGATCCGAACCGGCTGGTGCCGCTCGACGCCGCTCGCGAGCTGGAGCGCCGTGGGGCGTTCGGGTCGCTGCACGATGCGTTCTACACCACCTCCGGCGTCGACACGCCGGTGGCCACCGCCGCCAAGTTCGGCCAGGAGATCGCGGCCGAGCTGCGGGAGGCGAAGGTCGGGCGCGGTCGTCCTCACCGGCACCTGAGGCACAGGCACGCGTTGCGGGGCAACGCTGGCGAAGGAATTCGAGACGGGAAGGGATCACCGACGGTGTTCATCACGGCGCTGCCGACGATCGCGCAGATGGTGGGGACGAACCGCATCCTGCGGGGCGTCTCGATCACCTCATCCCACCGGCGACCCGTCGTTGGCGGCGGGCGACGAGCACGAACTGCGGGTGGCGATCGTCGAGCGCGCGCTCGAGATGCTCGCCACCGAGGTCGGGCCCACCACGATCTGGGAGCTGGCATGACCGGACCGGCGCCGCGCCGCCGTGGTGTCGGCGTCGTTCGTGTTGGAGCACGTCCCCGATCTGGTGCGGTACGGGTCGAAGCCGGCGAGGGAACCGATCAGCTCGAGCGGCTGGGCGGAGCGCTGCGTTCGTTCGAGGACGCCGTCGCGTATCCACCGAACCAGGTGTTCATCGGCAACCTCGCGCCGGCCGCATCTGTGGGAACGACCTCGCGACTTGGTGGGCACATCCGGTCGACGGGGCGAGCATCGCCGGACCGCATCGGCGACATGATGGACGCAGGACGCGCTTCTACTCACTGCTCGCCGAGGTGGACCAGTTCGACCTGGTGCGGATGGGCGCCGAGCCCGACCCAGGCGCAGCTCGCCGCTCTACCGGGGACCGGGACTCGTGGGCGCGTTCGCGGGCGACCACGAGCCGGACGAATCGCTCACGCCCGGCGTGCTGCTGGAGAACCTGGCGATCAAGGCGAGCGGCGTCCACGCGCTGCAGCACCTGCTGAAGCAGGGCGACGTCGATCCGGCGTCGATCACCCATGCGATCGGATGCGGCGAGGAGGCGGTGGGCGATCGCTACCAGCGCGGCGGCGGCAACGTCGCGAAGGCGATCGCCGAGCACTGCGGTCTGCCGAACGCCAGCGGCATCGACGTGAAGTCGTTCTGTGCGGCCCCCGTGCACGCCCTCGTGGTGGCGGCCGCCCTGATCGAGGCCGGCATCGAGGAACGCGTCGTCGTGGTGGCCGGTGGATCGATGGGCAAGCTCGGCATGAAGTTCGAAGGAGCCCTGTCGAAGGGCTTCCCGGTCATCGAGGACGTGCTGGCCGGCATGGCGGTGCTGCTCGAACTCGCCGACGGTTCGAACGGTCCGATCGTGCGGACCGACGCGGTGGGGCGTATGCCGGTCGATGCCGGGCGGCGCACCGCAGGCGCAGCTCGAAGCCCTGGTGGGTTCGCCGCTCGATGCGATCGGGCATCGGGATCGGCGACATCGACACGTACGCGACCGAGATCCACAACCCGGAGATCACCGAGCCGCAGGGCGGTGGCGACGTCGCCGACCGCAACTACAAGATGCTCGCGGGGCTCGGCGTGGTGCGCGGCGAGATGGAGCGAGGCGACATCGCCGGGTTCTCGCGTGCGCACGGGATGCCGGGGTTCTCGCCGACGCAGGGCCACATCGCCAGCGCGGTGCCGTGGATCCCGCACGCCCTCACGGCGATGCGCGCCGGCGAGCTGCACCGAACGATGTTGATCGCGAAGGGCTCGTTGTTCCTCGGCCGGCTCACGCGGCTGTGGGACGGCGTGTCCGTGACCTTGGAAGCGTGACCGAAGACCATGAGGAGGAGGACCGATGATCGATGCCACCGTGGAGACGTTCGACGACCTCGGCCGCGAGGGCGAGGTGCTCGTCGACATCTGGGGACCGGACTGCCAGCCGTGCCTGGCGTTGATGCCGGCGGTGGAGGCACTGGCCGAGACCTACGGCGACCGGGTGCGGTTCCTGAAGGTCAACGCGCCCGACAACCGCAAGATCTGCCGCGACCTGCGGGTGGCCGGCCTGCCCGCCTACCTGACGCTGCGCGACGGCGTCGAGGTCGAGCGGCTCACGAGCAACGCGACGACGCCCGAACAGATCGAAGAGCTGATCGTCGGCTTGATGAACGGCGCGCCCGCGGTGGGCCCGCCGGTCCCGGAGCATCTGAGGGGGTGAGGACCGACATGGAGCTCCGAGGCAAGAAGGTGATCGCGCTCGGCGAACGCGACAGCGTGCCCGGCGAAGCGATCGCCGAGGTGGCGCGGAGCGCCGGCGCCGACGTGATCGAGATCAGGACGGAGTGCTTCGTCTGAACGGCGTCCGGCGCCATGGACCCGGACAACCAGGCATTGATCAAGCGGATCGTCGATGAGATCGGCGGTGACGGACATCGTGGTGATGCTCGGAGCGGCCGACGCGGAAGCCGTCGAGGTGGCCGCCGAGACGGTCCGCGACGGTGATCCGGCCTGGGTGGGTCCGTTGGCGGGGGTTCAGTTGGGACTCCCCGTGCTGCACGTGTTCGAAGACGAAGTGAAGGAGCAAGCCGACGACGGCGTCTACGAGGAGCAGATCGGCTTCTTCGAGATGACCTTGGACGTGGACGGCGTGAAGGATGCGATGAAACGCGCCAGGGGCGAGAGATGAGCCTACCCCACGGAGCCCGTCTTCCCGCAGCGAGGTGTTCCGCGAACTCGCGCGGCCGCTCCAGCATCCGGAGGCGCTCTGCTGGGATCCCCTCACCGAGCGCATCTACTGCGGCGGCGAGGGCGGGCAGATCTACGCCGTCACGCTGGACGGATCGATCGACGAGGTCGCGAACACGGGCGGCAGCGTGCTGGGGATGGCGGTCGATGCCTACGGCCGCGTCTATGCGTGCGACTGGCATCGCGAGGAAGTGGTGCGGGTCGATCCGGCCGCCGGCACCGTCGAGGCCTACACGAAGGGTGCGCCCGACCTGCCGATCGACGACCCGAACTCGCCGGTGTTCGCCGACGACGGCACGATGTACGTCACCGGGTCGGAGAACCCGGCGATCTTCCGTGTGCGCGCCCGGCGGCGAGACCACCGTCTGGACGACCGAGGTCGGCGGGTACCCCAACGGCATCACCCTCACCCCCGACGGGATCCGCCGTGGTCGTGCCCAATCCCACCCCGACGACTTCGACGGCGGCAGGGTCTGGCGCATCCCGATCGAGTCGGACGGCTCGGCGGGGGAGGCGGTCGTCATGGCCGAGCTGTTCCACACCGTGCCCGACGGTGTGGCGTACGACACCGAGGGCCGCTGCTACGTGGCTCACTACACGCCCGACCGGCTCGACCGCATGCTGCCCGACGGCACCGTCGAGACCGTGGTCGAGGACTGGGAGGCCGTCCACCTCAACGCTCCCACCAACATCGCGTTCTGTGGCCCGAACCTGGAGTTCGTGGCCGCGGCGTGCGTCGGGGAGGAGTTCCTCGCGATCGCCGACCTCGGCGTGCAGGGGAGCCCGCTCCGCCGGCCGCTGGTCCCGTAGGCGCTCAGGGGCCGTCGCGGTCGAGCAGCGATGCCGACTCGGCGGGTGGGTCGGCGGCGACCTCGTCGATGGCATCGACGATCTGCCGGCATGACCACCGGAACAGGTCCTCGGGCATGTCGATCGCCGGCTGCAGGCGATAGATCCACTTGCCCCACTGGGTGATGCCCAGGATGCCCCGGCGCACGGCGGCGAGATGCACCTCGCGGTGGAAGGCGGGCGCCGGCCTCAGCGTCTCGGCATCCTGCACGAACTCGATCCCCACGAACGCGCCGGCGGCGCGGACCTCGCCCACCTGCGCGTGACGTTCGACCGCGGGCGCGAGCTCCTCCAGGGCGATGGCCTCGAGCCGCATGGCGTTGTCCAGCGCGCCCGTGTCCAGGATCGCGTCGATGTTGGCGAGCGCGCCCGCCGCCGCGGCCGGCGTCCACGCGAACGTGCCGCCCAGGTGCAGCGAGGAGCCCGCCATCACGTCCTCGGTGCCGAGCACGGCGGCGATCGGCTGGCCGCCGCCGGCGAACCCCTTGCCCAACAGCAGGATGTCGGGCTCGAGCCCGAACCGCTCGGCGGCGAACATCGTGCCGCAGCGGCCCATGCACGTCTGGACCTCGTCGAGGATCAGCTTCCAACCCCAGCGCTTGCACATGTCGGTGAGCCGGTCCCAGAACCCCTGCGACGGGATCAGGATGCCGCCTTCGCCGAGCACCGGTTCGATCAGGACGCCGGCGATCTGCGTCGGCTCCACCTGGTGGACCAGGACCCATTCTTCGAGGTAGTCGAGGTACCACTGGTCGTCGAAGGGGCCTGGGCCTGAATGGAACGGGAGCCCGGAACCGGTTGGGGTAGGGCGCGAACACGAGGCCCGCGACGTACTGGGCGTGTTGGGTGGGGACCTCGGACAGATCGGTGGACATGCCTGCGGTGAGGTAGGTGGACTCGCCGTGGTACTGGCCGTAGAACGACAGGATCATGGGACGTCCGGTGGCTTCGCGCGCCAGCTTCACGCCGGCTTCCACGACCAGGGTGCCGCTGACCCCCATCGAGATCCTCGTGAGCCCGGGTGGCGCGATCTCCACCAATCGCTCGGCGAGCGCCACGACCGGTTCGGTGGCGACGTAGTTGCTGATCTCCATGCCGTACCGGAGCTGGGCCTCGGTCACGGCTCGCTGCACCGCCTCGGGCGTGGCGCCGAGCGGCGTCGAGCCCCAGGCCGAGCAGTGGTCGGCGAACGTGTTGCCGTCCACATCCTCGATCATCCAGTCGACCTTGCGGGCCTCGACGAACGGCACCTCGCGGTGATCGAGCGTGCCCATGTGGACGGGGTCGAGACGGTCGAACAGCGCTTGGCTCCTGAGGCCCCGGTAGCTCGGTCCGCACGACCGGGACGTCGGGTGGTGCGACGTTCGTCTCGCTCATCCGGTCACCGGCCGGTCCTCGCGGGGCGGCGGTGGTGCGTCCGCGTCGTCGTACCATCTGCCGCCACCGAGCTCTCCCCCATCGACGATCAACGTCTGCGCCGAGATGAACCGCGCGTCGTCGCTGGCCAGGAACAGCACCGCCATCGCCTGGTCGCGGGGGGTGCCGGCGTAGTGGAGGGGGATCTGCGTCAGGTAGCGACGGACCAGCTCCCGTTCGCGTGGATCCTGTGCCATGTCCTGCTCGGCCTCGGGGGTGATGGTCTCGCCGGGCGCCACGCAGTTCGCGCGGATCCCGTGATGGCCGAACTCGTGCGCGTAGGCCTTCGTGAGGGCCACCAGCGCCGCCTTCGAGGCGTTGTAGATCGACTCCGGGGACTCGTTCTGGAACGCGTTCGCGCTGGCGATGTTCACGATGGATCCGGGCGTGTCACGCTCGATCCACAGCCGGACGACGTCCTGCATGAACATCATCGGCGCCCGAACGTTCACCGCGAACGTCGCGTCGATGTGCTTGGTGGAGACTGAGCGCGTGCTGATCGGGTTGCAGGCCGGCGTTGTTGACCAGCACGTCGACCCCCCCCAGCAGGTTGGCGGCCGCGGGGACGACCGTGCGCACCTGATCGGCATCGGCGAGATCGGCTGCGTGGACCGCCAGCCGATCCACATGGGGATGGGCGTCGCGCACTGCGCGAGTCCTCATCCAGCACGTCGGTCGCCAGCACCTGCGCGCCTTCGTCCAGGAAGGCGTCCACGATGCCGCGCCCGATCCCGCGGGAGCCGCCCGTCACGAGCACTCCTCGCCCTTCGAACCGCATCGTCGCGTTCGCCCCTCCTGGTCGTCGGTGCCGATGGTCATCGCGGATCGCCGACGGCGACCGCGCGATCGTGGCTGCTTCCACCATGTCCTGGTCAGCTCGATCCCCAGGCCCGTGCCGTGCGGCACGTGAGCCCTCCCGTCCGGACCGGTGTGGATCGGGTTCCGCACGCCGTGCTCCCACGGTTCGACGGGCACCGCCTGTTCGAAGTAGGTGGTCCGCCCGAACGCCAGCGCGACGTGCAGGTTCGCGGCCTGGATCACGGTGTGGCCGTAGCTGATCAGTTCGACGTCGATCCCGGCCTCGGCCGCGACCGCCATCAGCGACTCGTGCCGCCGTGACGCCGCCCGCGAACGAGACGTCGAAGCGCATCGCGTCCCAGGGAGGGTCGCGCAGCACCTCGGCCATCAGGCGGGGGTCCCAGAACGCATCGCCGGCCGCGATGATCGGCACGCCGGGCACCTGTCGGCGCAGGTCTCGGTAGCCCTGCAGATCGAAGTCGGGCAGGGGCGCCTCGAACCACCGTACGCCGGCGTCGGCGCAGGCTCGAGCGACACGTTCGGCGCCCTCGCGGTCGTATCGGCACTCCGCGTCATGCATCAGCGTGAGCGAGTGGAAGCGTCCTCGGACGGCCGTGATGCAGGGAGGCATCGCGCTCGGGGTCGCCCCACGCGTGCAGCTTGATCGGCGCTGAATCCGCGCTCCACCCACCCCTCGATCGCCTCGAGGTAGGCGGCCTCGTCGTCCATCAGCGCGACCGATGCGTAGGACGGGAGCGACGTGGACGCGGGGTCGCCACCCAAGGCCACGTGGAGCGGTGGGCCGCCGCGCGCGCGGCCAGGTCCCAGAGCGCGATGTCGATCGTCGAGCGCACCGCGGGCGGGAACGGCGAGGAGCCGTCCTCGGTGAGCAGCTGCGGCCACGGCGTCGTGGTCGAGCGCGTCCATCGCCACCAGGGTGGGGACGAGCGTTCGGAGGGTTTCCAGCGGCGCGCGGTCCCAGTCGCCGTAGGAGTCGGAGTCGTAGGCGCCGATCCCGCTCGCGCCGTCCTGGTCCTCGATGCTGACCAGGGTGGTCGTGGTGAACACCTCGTCCTGGATCGCGGTGTACCGGAACCGTTCCACGTCGGGAGCCAGTGCGCGGACCTCGATCGATGCGATCTTCGACACCCGCGCGGCTCCTCCTTCCCGAGGCCCTTGGGAACCCCGACGTCATCGGTCAACAGTTGACAACCGCATGCTACGGTACGCGCATGAGCGAGATCCGCGACTCGGCGCCGCTGCAACCATTGCAGGCGCCTCGTTCCCTCGCCGAGGATGCCGCCGACCGGATCCGAGAGCAGATCCTGGCCGGCGGGTTCGCCCAGGGGGAGCACCTGGTCGAAGCCAAGATCGCCGAGCAGCTCAACATCAGCCGTGGACCGGTGCGCGAGGCGTTCAAGCTGCTCCGGGCCGAGGGATTGCTGAACGAGGAACCACGCCGCGGGACCTTCGTGGTCAGCCTCAGCGCCGACGACGTCCGAGAGATCTATGGCCTTCGTGCCGCGTTGGAGGGTCGCGCTGCGCGACTGATTGCCCGCGCCCATGACCCCGCCACGATCGAGCAGCTGCGCACCCTCGCCGACGAGATCGATGCCGCGGTCGCCACGGGGGATGCCGCCGCCGTGTCGCGAGCCGATCTGGCCTTCCACGAAGGGCTCTGCGCGCTGTGCGGCAACTCCCGGATCCTCGACGTGTTCGATCGCTACGTGCCGACGCTCCGGGCGCTGCTGCGACTCGACGAGCGGGTGTTGCGCTCGTTGGACGAGGTCTCGCATCAGCATCGTCCGTTCGTCGATGCCATCGAGTCCGGCGAAGAGGAAACGCCGCTCGCTTGCTGGCTGAGCATGCCGAACACGCCGGTGAGCTGATCGCTGGCGTCGTTGCGGCGAACGAAGCGGCGGCCGACTAGCCCGTTCGAGCCCTGGCCCGACCTCGCCATTTGTTGACGGTTGACAATCTACCTGCCTTGACCTAGGTTCGGCGCCGTGGTTCGAAGGTCAGGGCCTCGAACCACACGAAGCACGGGGAGGGTCCATGATGTCACGGTTCCTACGAGGCGCATCGGTGCTGGTCGCGCTGACCTTGGTCGCGGCGGCGTGCGGCGACAGCGATCCCGCGCCTCGGCGCGGGCCGGTGGGACACCCGGCGACCCGGCCTCGATCACGGGAACGGTGCGCCTGTACTCCTACTCCGACGGGTTCGACCCGGAGTACATGGAGACGTTCTACGAGACCTACCCCAACATCGAGCTCGAGACGGCTTCGTTCAGCTCGAACGAGGAGGCCGTCGCCAAGATCCAGGCGGGGTTCGAAGCCGACGTCATCAACAGCTGCGTCGACGAAGCCACGCTCGAGATGGTGAACAAGGGCATGTACATGCCCCTCGACGCCGCTCGGCTGGAGAACTGGGACGACATCTGGCCCGGCATGAAGGAGCTCCCCGGGGTCCAGGTCGACGGCGAGGTCTTCATCGTGCCGGTCGACGCGGGCACCGCGGGCATCATGTACAACGCGGACGAGATCACCACGCCGCCCACGTCATGGAAGGACCTGTTCGATCCGCAGTACGCCGGTCGCGCTTCGCTCGAGGACCTCGCCATCACCGCCCTCGACGTGGGCGCGCTCGCCAACGGGATCGAGAACCCGCTGGAGATGACCGACGAGGAACTCGAGATGGTGACCCAGTACCTGAAGGACCATCGAGACCAGTTCCGCACCTTCTACAAGGGCCAGGCCGACATCCGCGCCCAGTTCAAGTCGGGCGAGGTCGATCATCTCCTCGGGCTATCCCGGCGACGCGAAGCTGATGCGGCGCGACGGCACGAACGTGCAGTTCGCGGCCGCCGAAGAGGGCCAGATGCTGTGGACCTGCGGATACGGCATCAGCCCCGACATCGCCGACGAGAACCTGGACGCCGCCTACGCGCTGCTCAACTGGTACACGTCGCTGCCGCCGCAGATCTACGCGGCGACCAACTTCAACTACCTGACATCGAACCAGGGCATCATCGACGCGGTGCCGCCGAAGGTGGTCGAGGAAGCCGCGCTGGATTCGCTGTTCACCCTGGAGAACGCGATCCCGGCGAGTCCGCCGGACAACCGTGAGGCGTGGATCGCGGCCTGGACCGAGGTCAAGGCGTCGTAGTGGTCCAGGCGGTCGGGGAGCGGAACGGCCTCGCGGTCACCGACGTCGAGGGTGCCTCCCGGGCACGGCGGCGCCGCGCGGCGAACGCCTGGGGCTGGCGGTCGTTCCTGGCGCATCGTGATGCTCGCGCTGTTCGGCCCGCTCCTGATCCTGGTGCTGTTCTCGTTCAACGACTCGAGCGTGTTGGCGTTCCCGTTCGAGGGCTTCACCCTGCACTGGTACTCCGATGCGTTGTCCGACCCCACCCTCCGGGAGGCGATCGCCAACTCGTTCGTGGTGGCCTTCGTGGTCGCCCCGCTCTGCCTGGTGCTGGGCACCCTGGCGGCGTTCGGACTGACCCGGTTCCGCTTCCGGGGGCGAGGGGCGATCGGCGGTTTGGTGGGTGCGCCGTTGGTGCTGCCGTGGCTGATCATCGGGATCGCGGCCCTCATGGCCTACGCGCGAGTCAACGTGAACCTCAGCCTGCGCACCGTGATCGCGACCCAGACGGTCTGCACGTTCCCGCTGGTGACGGCCATCGTGGCGGCGCAGCTGTTCCGGTTCCAGAAGGTGCAGGAGGAAGCGGCGATCGACCTGGGGTGCTCGCGCCTGCAGGTGCTGCGCCACATCATCCTGCCGCACATCTTCCCGGCGCTCGCCGCGGCGGCGATCTTCGCGTTCACCTGGTCGTTCAACAACTACGAGATCAGCGCGTTCACCCTGGGCTTCCAGCAGACGTTCCCGGTGTGGGTGTACTCGTCGGTGCGCAACCCCGATCACACCGCGGTGGTGAACGCCATCTCCACGATCATCTCGGTCGCGCAGATCGTCATCATCTGGTTCGCGCTGTGGCTGCTCCGCTCCCGTTCGGGCGATGAAGGCACGAAGAGCCTGATCGCGGGCACCGAGGCGGTCGCGGCGGGAGCGAAGACCTGATGGCGACCGTCGGCGAGGTCCTGGAGATCCCGAAGGGTTCGGAGGGCAAGCGTCCGAGGGGCTCGGGTACGCGACAGAGCCGGGGGGCGCTGGGCATCCTGTTCGCGCCGGTCACCCTCCTGGTGCTGTTCTTCCTGTTGCCCTTGCTGATCATGGTGCAGATGAGCGTGGTCAAGTTCCCGCCGCTGGTGAGCAGCGGGTACACGCTCAGCCACTACACCGAGGTGCTCACCAACGATCTCAACCCCCACATCGCCTGGACCACCTTCACGATCGCGACGACGGCGATGGCGATCATGTTGGTGATCGCCCTGCCGCTCGCCTACTTCATGGTGTTCAAAGCCGGCAAGTGGGAGCTCTTCCTGCTGTTGTCCCTGGTCTTGGCGGATGAGCTGGCGCCGGTCGTGAAGGTCTACGCCTGGCAGGTCATCCTCGGCCGGAACGGGATCTTCAACTGGCTGATCCCGGGTCCACCGGTGGAGTGGCTGTTGTACAGCCGATTCGCCGTGATCCTCACGCTGGCCACGACCTACATCACGTACACGACGATCCCGATCTATGCCGCGATGAAGGCGATCGAACCGTCGATGTTCGAAGCCGCCACGGACCTGGGTGCAGGGTGGTGGCAACAGTCGCGCAAGATCCTGATCCCGCTCGCCGCCCCCGGCATCTTCGTCGCGATGATCTTGGTCTACATCCCGATGCTGACCGACTTCGTGACCTCGGACATCGTGGGCGGGGCCGGATCCTTCATGTTGGGCCAGCGGGTTCGGGACCTGATCCTCGAGCAGGGCGACTGGGGTGCCGGTTCCGCGTTGACGTTCCTCCTCCTCGCGATGTCGGTGGTGCTGTCCCTGGTCGCCTACCGGCTCGCCCGACTGAACAGGATCGACGCATGAGTGCCAACGGCGACATCACGACCGACGCGGGCCGCGAAGGCGAGATCGAGGTCGAACGCGTGACGAAACGCTTCGGCGACGTCACCGCCGTCGACGACATCTCGATCACGATCCCGGGCGGCGAGTTCTTCTCGATGCTCGGGCCGAGCGGCTGCGGCAAGACCACCACGTTGCGCATGATCGCCGGCTTCGAGACCCCCGACGAGGGCAGGATCCTGTTGCAGGGCGCGCCCGTCACGCATGTGCCACCGGCCAAGCGGAACGTGAACATGGTGTTCCAGGCCTACGGGCTCTTCCCGCACATGACCGTGTCCCAGAACATCGCGTTCGGGCCCAAGATCAAGAAGCTGTCGAGGACCGAGACGTCGGAGCGGCTCGCCGAGATCCTGCGCGTCGTGCGGCTGGAGGGCTACGAGGACCGCCGGCCGGGCCAGCTCTCCGGCGGCCAGCAGCAGCGCGTGGCGCTGGGTCGAGCGCTCATCAACCGGCCCGCCGCCCTGCTGCTGGATGAACCGCTCGGTGCGCTCGACCTGAAGCTGCGCAAGGAGATGCAGCTGGAGCTGAAGGACCTGCAACAGCGCACGGGCACGACGTTCGTCTACGTCACCCACGACCAGGAAGAAGCGATGACGATGAGCGATCGCATCGCGGTGATGAACGGCGGCGTGGTCGAACAGCTCGCCACGCCGCGCGAGCTCTACCAGCGCCCCGCCAGCGCGTTCGTCGCGGGGTTCATCGGCACCTCGAACCTGATCGAACTGCGGGTGGACCGTCGCGACGACGGCCTGCTGGTGATGGACGTCGGCGAGGGTGAGCGCATCATGGCGGTGCAACCGGATGCCGGCGCGGGAGCCGCCGACCGGGCCACGATCACCGTGCGCCCGGAGTGGATCAAGCTCGTGAGCGGCGACGCGGGACCGCGCGCCTCCCACGTCGGTGGCACCGTGATCGACGTGGTCTACCTCGGGTCGGTGACGCAGCTGATCGTGCTGTTGCGCACCGGCGAGAAGCTCACCGTCCACCGGCTCAACGACGAGGTCGGCTCCGCCGATCCCCGGCCCGGGGAACAGGTGACCCTGCACTGGGCCGCCGAGCACAGCTACGTCGTGGGTTCGTCCCCGGAGACCGACACCACCGCGAACGACACGGAAGCGACCGCGCGCGCAGGAGCGTGAAGGCGCGCGCATGACCGGAACGAGAGAGGGAGCGACCATGGCCACCGACATCGGCTCCATGAGCGCCGAGCAGATCGTCGCCGATTCCAAGCGCTACACGCTGTATGACTGGCAGGCGCAGTCGAAGGCGTCGCCGCTCGCGATCGACCGCGCCGAAGGCGTGTACATGTACGGCGCCGACGGCCGGCGCTGGCTCGACTTCAGTTCCCAGTTGATGGGGGTGAACATCGGGCACGGCGACAAGCGCGTCACCGAAGCGATCGCACGTCAGGCCGAGAAGCTCCCCTACATCTCGCCCTTCCAGGCGTTCGAGGGACGCGCGGTGCTGGGCAAGCGCCTCGCCGGGCTGTGGCCCGGCGACATGGAGAAGACGTTCTTCACCTTGGCGGGGGCCGAGGCGAACGAGAACGCCGTGAAGATCGCCAAGCTCGTCACCGGACGGCAGAAGGTGATGGCTCGCTACCGCAGCTACCACGGTTCGACCTACGGCACGATGATGCTGACGGGTGATCCGCGTCGCTGGCCGAACGAACAGCCGCCCATGCCCGGCGTGGTGCACGTGCTCGACCCCTACCACGGTCCGCAGCGCGGGTTCGACGACGCGCAGACCGCGCTCGCGATCCTGGAAGAGACGATCGAGCTGGAAGGGCCGCAGACGATCGCGGCCTTCATCCTGGAGACCGTCGTCGGCACGAACGGCGATCCTGATCCCGCCCGACGGGTACCTGCAGGGTGTCCGCGAGCTCTGCACGAAGTTCGGCATCGTGATGATCGCCGACGAGGTGATGTGCGGCTGGGGCAGGACCGGAGAATGGTTCGCCGTCGACCACTGGAACGTCGTGCCCGACCTCATCACCACGGCCAAGGGGCTGACCTCGTCGTACGCGCCGCTCGGCGCCGTGGGGCTGTCCCCCGAGATCGCGGCGCACTTCGAGGACAACGTGTTCTGGGGCGGCCTCACCTACAACACCCACCCGCTGGGCGTGGCCGCGGCGATCGCCGCGATCGACGTGCTGGAGGACGACGACCTGGTCGGCAACGCCAAGCGCCTCGATCCGGTGATGCGTGCGCACCACGAGGCCCTCGCCGCCAAGCACCCCAGCGTCGGTCTGACGCGGAACATCGGCTTGTTCGGGATCATCGAGCTCGTGAAGAACCGCGAGACGATGGAGCCGATGTCGCCCTACAACCAGATGAACGACACGATGCAGCAGCTGAACCGGTTCCTGATCGACAACGGGCTCGCGACGTTCATCCGCTGGTGGAACGTCATGACGAACCCGCCGCTGTGCATCACCGAAGAGCAGCTGGGCGAAGGGTTCGAGATCATCGACCGGGCGCTGGAGATCACCGACGCCGCGATGGAGGCCTGAGGATGGGTCGATCGCACTCGGGTTCATCGGCCTGGGCATCATGGGCAAGCCGATGGCGCGGAACCTGCTCGCCGCCGGCTTCCCGCTCACGGTGTACTCGCGCTCGGGCGGCCCCGTCGAGCGAGCTGGTCGAGGCCGGTGCCGCCAGGGCCGAGGGCCCGGCCGCCGTGGCCGAGGCGAGCGACATCACGATCACGATGTTGCCCGACACGACCGACGTCGAACAGGTCCTCACCGGCGGTGGGGGCGTGCTGGAAGGCGCCGCATCCGGGTCGCTGGTCGTCGACATGAGCTCGATCGATCCCGGTCCGACGCGCGTGATGGCGGACGCGTTCGCCGCGAAGGACGTCGCGATGCTGGATGCCCCGGTGAGCGGCGGGGAGAAGGGCGCGATCGATGCGGCGCTCTCGATCATGGTCGGTGGGACCGACGATGCGTTCGCCCGCGCCACGCCCGTGTTCGAGGCGTTGGGCAAGAACATCGTGCACGTCGGACCGAGCGGCGCAGGACAGGTGTGCAAAGCGTGCAACCAGTTGGTGGTGGCGGCCACGATCGAAGCCGTCGCCGAAGCGCTGCTGCTGGCCGAACGTTCAGGCGTGGATGCCGCCAAGGTGCGTGAGGCGCTGCTCGGGTGGGTTCGCGGGCTCGAAGATCCTGGAGGTGCACGGTCAGCGGATGCTCGACCGCACGTTCGACCCAGGGTTCCGGATCCGGTTGCACCGCAAGGACGCTCGCATCGTCGAAGGCGCCGCGGCCGAGGCGGGTTCACCGATCCCGTCGTTCGCCGTGGTCACCGAGCAGCTGCAGAAGGCGGTCGATGCCGGCGACGGCGACCGCGACCACTCCGGGCTGTTCGCGGAGCTGGAACGCGAAGCCGGCGGCTGATCTAGTCGAGCGAGTTCGACAGCTCGATGCTCCATCGCCACGAGCGTTCGTCGTCGGCGTGCCACCAGGCCGATCGAGGATCCCGGCTTCTCCGCCCGGGCAGGATGACGACGGTGCCGAGATCGGCCTCGGTGGGCCAGATGTTCTCCCGCTCGAAGCGTCCTTCGTCCACCGTCAGCCGCGAGATCGGCGTGGCGCCCTCGGCGGCGAGGTCACGGCCTTGGGCGACGAGCCGCGCCGGCCTCGTCGTAGATCTGGACGTCGACCCGCTCCGGCGCCGCGTGGAGCAGCACCCGGTCGACGATCCCGATCTTGGCGCGCGCCCATTCCAGGCCCGTCGGGCCGCCATCGGGGTTCCGGATCTCCCAGAGTTGAAAGGGGTCGGCCATCGCGTGAGGAACCTACCGGGCCGTGGCGGCCGGTGCGTCGGCCCAGCGCTCGGCCCACTGACCCAGCTCGTCCATGACCTTGGACAGGTCCATGCCGCGTTCGGTGAGCCGGTAGGTCGATCCGCACGGGAGTGGCGGGCGTGACCACCCGGGTCACGATGCCCTCGGCTTCGAGTTCCTTCAGGCGCTCGGACAGCATCGCGTCGCTGATCTGGGGGATCGCCGTCTTCAGGTCGGAGAAGCGGGTGACGCCCGACTGAGCAGGCCCGCAGGATCTGCGGGTTCCACCGCCGCCGATCAGGTCGGCAGCGCGCTGGAAGTGCTCGCAGATCGGGCGATTCCGCCGCGGGTTCGATCATCGCGTTCTCCATCCTTCCATCAGCAACCATCGGATGCAGGGTTTTGATTCCTGAGCAACTCTGGAATAGAGAGTACTCCGGTTCTGTTAGTCAACGTATGAGCACCGTCGCGAGGGGCGACGGGCCGAGCACCAGGAGGTCGGAACCATGGCACACGGAACAGCGCGAGATCGACGGCGTCACCCTTCCGCCCGCAGGCAAGTACGAGCTCGACGCCAGCCACACGGTGATCGGGTTCGAGGCCCGGCACATCCTCACGAAGGTTCGCGGTCGGTTCGACGGAGTACAGCGGCACGATCGTCGTCGGGGAGACGCCCGAGGACTCCAGCGTCGACGTCGAGGTCAAGACCGGCAGCGTGACAGACCAACTTCCAGCAGCGCGACGACCATCTGCGGAGCGCCGACTTCTTCGAGTCCGACGAGTACCCGGTGATGACGTTCCACAGCACGGCCATCCGACACACGGGTGGCACCGGGTTCGAGCTCGATGGCGACCTCACGATCAAGGACATCACCAAGCCGATCACCCTCGACCGGTGAGTTCCTGGGCTGGGGCACAGGACCCGTTCGAGAAGACGATCATCGCGGCCGAGGCCAAGACCAGCGTCGATCGCGAGGACTGGGACCTGACCTGGAACATGGCCGTCGAGACCGGCGGGTGGCTGGTGAGCAAGAAGATCGACATCGTGATCGACATCGAGGCCAAGACGTCGTCTGATCGATCCCGTTCCGGACATGCCCGTGCGGAAGCCGGTCCCGATGGGGCCGGCTTCCGTCATGGAAGGAGCGGTGCGCCCGACGCGCCGGCCTCGTAGGCCTCCAGGGTGAACAGCCGGTCGTAGCGCACCACCACGTCTCCGGCCACCCACAGGTCGCTGGTCCAGCCCGAGTCCCGATGCCGTGAACCGCCACCGCGTCGCGGCGAACCGACCCGCCGGGGTCTCGACGCGCTTCGTCGCCGAGCGAGCTCGTACCGCTGCGCGCACGCGTGACGGTTCCAGGGTCGACCGGTTCGAGGTAGACCACGTCGATCTCGGTGGTGCCGCGCCAGCCGCTTCGTCGTGACGGCGTTGGTCGTGGGCGTGAAGTAGTCGAGGTGCAGATCGCGGTCCCCACGCGATCTCGATCGGCTCGGCGGTCCCGGAAGCCGGTGAGCGACGTCGCCGTGCGGCTCGAGCAGGATGTCGTGCTCGCCGGTGTCGATCCGGACCCGCGCGATGCGCCAGTCTCGTTGTCGACGGCGACGTCGACGATCTCGCGATGAGGCGAAGGGTCGGCGGTGTCGATCTCGCTGAACGTACCGCCAGCCCATCGGACCGGGCGCGCACCGGAACGACTCGGTGCCGACCGGCGAACCGTCGTCGCCGAGCACCGTGTACGTCCCCTGGGGCACGGGCGGCTCACGCTCAGCCGCAGGGCGCGCCGAGATCCCTCGCGATGACGAGCCGCAGGATCTCGCTGGTGCCCTCGCCGATCTCGAGCACCTTCGCGTCGCGGTAGAAGCGCGCGACCGGGAACTCCTCGATGTAGCCGTAGCCCGCCGTGGATCTGCACGGCCTCGCGCGCGCACCAGACGGCGGCTTCGCTGGCGACCAGCTTCGCGAGTGGCGGCCTCGGCGACGTGGGGCTCGCCCCGATCTCGGAGCCACGCCGCGCGGTGGGTGAGCAGGCGCGCCGCCTCGGTGCTTGGCTCGCATGTCGGCCAGCTTGGCCTGGATCAACTGGTAGGAGCCGATCCGCTTGCCGAACGACTTCGCGCTCGGACGCGTAGGCGAGGCTGTGATCGAGGCAGGCCTGCGCGAGGCCCGTGGCGATGGCGGCGATGCCGATCCGTCCCCCGTCCAGCGACGAGAGCGCCTGGGAGAAGCCACGTCCGCGTTCACCGAGCAGGTGATCCTCGGGGCACGCGGCAGCCGTCGAACGCGAGCTCGGTGCGTGTCGCAGGCGTGCCATCCCATCTTCCGGTAGGAGGGACCCGACGGTGAGCCCGGTCGGTGCCGGCAGGGACCAGGATCGAGCTGAGGCCGCGTGGTCCCCTGTCCCGGGTCGGTGACCGCGGTCACGACGTGCATGCCGGTGATCGGCGTGCCGCTGTTCGTGATGAACGCCTTCGTGCCGTCGAGCACGCCACTGCGCCGTCCTCGAGTCGGGCCGTGGTGCGAGCGAGCGGCGGCGTCGGAGCCGCCACCGGGCTCGGTCAGCGCGAACGAGGCGAGGGTCGCGTTCCCGCCGCCAGCGCGGGCAGCCACCGGTCCTTCTGCTGCGTCGGTGCCCAGCCGCGCGATCATGCCGCCGGCGAGGGTGCCCGACACCGAGACGGTGACCGCCACCGACTGGTCGGCGCGGCCGAGCTCCTCGAGCACGATGGCGGAGCGTGAGCGTGCCGGCGTCGGACCCCCGTACGCCTCGGGGAGGGTCAGCCCGAAGAAGCCGAGCTCCGCCATCTGCTCGCACGACCTCGAGCGGGAACGAGCCCTCGCGGTCGTGCACCTCGGCGGCCGGCGCGACGACCTCGTCGGCGAACTCGCGAGCGGTGCGCGGAGCTCCTGCTGCTCTGCCGTGAGTTCGAAGTCCATGGAAGGCCAGCCTACGGCACCCTCGCGAGGTGGGTGAGCCGCGCGTCGTCTCGGCCGCTGGGCTAGGGTGCCGGGACCGCGGAACGAGGAGGACGAGAGATGGCTGAGATCCACCCCGGCGTGTTCCTGTCGCACACCGACACCGACGAGTGGGAGTTCGATCCCGAGGTGGGCGGTGACCTCCATGTGCTGTGCACCGACGTCGGGATGGACGCCGGCATGTCGCGCTTCGCGGGCGCGACGCCGTCCGAGCCGGTGGTCTACACGCCGCCGTCGCAGGGAGACGTTGATCGTCCTCGAAGGTGAGGCCCGCGTCGAGATCACCGGCGGTCCCACGTTGGAACTGCGGCCTGGCGTGCTCGCCTCGATCCCCGCCGGCACCGAGACGACATGGCACGTCACGCCGCCGTTCAAGGAGTTCTGGGTCATCGGCTGACCCGTGGGCGGCGCTACGCGGGCTCGAAGCCCTCGAGGTCCAGGATCGAGGCGGTCCGCTCGGCTTGCGGGCGGACCCGTGCCGTCACGCGCATGCCGATCGCCGGCGCATCGACGCCGAGCAGCCGGTGCATCAGCACGGTGTCGGCGCCGTCGAAGCGGACCAGGCCGATGGCGACGGGCTCCTCCAGCGGCTTCGCCGTCGATGTCCACGTGCCCGAGCGTGAAGGATTCCAGCGTGCCTGCCGGGCCCGCACTCGGTGTCGGGCGCCAGCTCAGCGAAGCACCGCTCGCAGAACATCCGCGCGGGCAGGTAGGTGACGGCGCAGCCGTCGCACCGCGAGCCCAGCAGCACGCCCCGGTCGCGCAGCGCCTCGAAGAACGACGGTGTTCGCGACGCCCGGCGTGTAGCGGAACCCGACCGGCAGGTCGCCGTGGATCGTGCGCGCCATCAGCCCTCGCCCTCGTTCCTCGGCGCGAGGGCGGAAGTAGGCGATGTCCAGGATGGAGCCCGTTCGCTCCTCGGCCGGGCTTCCACACGGCCTCGACCGCCATGCCGATGCGCACGTCGCCGGGTTCGACCTCGTCGAGCTTGTGCAGGAACCCCCCGATGCTCGCGCCGTCGAGCCGGATCACGGCGGGGATCTCGGGCGGATCCAGCGGCACCATGTCCCACCGGACATGGCAGATCGAGAACGTCTCGACCGTGCCGGTCGCCTGGCACGTCGGTCCACCCGTCGGTGGGCCGGAAGCACCGTTCGCAGAACACGCGCGGGGGCACCAGGGTGCGTTCGCACCGCGTCGCACGTCGTGGCGACGACGCGTCCGTCCCGCATGCCGTCGAGGAACGCGCCCATCGCCTCGCCGGCGTCCCATTCGTAGGCGAGCGTCGAGCCGTTCGTCGACGGCTCCCGGCGCGCGCGCGGAACGCCTCGTCGGACAGCGGCGTGGCGCGAGGAGCCGATCGGCGGGGTGCCCCTGGCGTGTCGCGGTCGTCGACCGGGCCGCCGTCGGTGCCCATCACGACGACGGTGCCCACCTGCATCAGGTCGCCCCACGCCTGCGCGACGCCGCGCTCGGGGGTGCCGGGGACCTGACGCGCTCCAGCATCGCCGCGGAGCTGCCAGAAGAGCTCGGCGATCTTCATCAGGCCGGCCGCCGCGATCGGGTTGCCGACGCCGAGCAGGCCGCCGCTGGGACAGCAGGGCAGGTCGCCGTCGCGCGCGGTGACGCCCGCGGCGGCCGCCTCGGGCGCCTTGCCCTTGTCGAAGAGCTGCAGTCCTTCGAGGTGGTGCAGCTCCTTGTAGTCGAACGGGTCGTAGGGCTCGGCGACGTGGATCTGCTTGCGGGGCTCGGTGACGCCCGCCATGTCGTAGGCCATGCGCGCGGCGTTCTCCACGTACTCGGGGTAGGCGAGGTCGCGGTTGGTCCAGTAGGTGGAGTCGAGGTTCCAGCCCACGCCCTGGACCCAGATGGGGCGGTCGGTGAGCTTGGCGGCGGCCTCCTCGCTCGCCATGACCAGCGCGACGGCGCCGTCGCTGATCGGCGAGACGTCGAGCCGCTGCACCGGATGGGCGAGGACCTCGGAGGCCAGGACGTCGTCGACCGTGATGTCGGCCTGGCCCAGCAGGGCGCTGGGGTGGTCGGCGGCGTTGCGCTTGTTCTTCACGGCGACGGCCGCGATGTCGCGCTTGTCCAGGCCGTAGGCCTGCATGTACCGCTGCATCTCGAGCGCGAAGATCCACAGCAGGTTCGGCCCGAGCGGCCGTTCGATGAGGTTGTCGAAGATCGTGAGGAACGCGCCCTGCGGGTGCGGCTGGCAGCTCGACATCTTCTCTTCGGCCAGGACGAGCACGACGTCGGCCATGCCGGAGGCGATCGTGTACCAGGCCTGGATCGGCACGAACACGCCGGTGCCGCCGCCGACGAAGGTGCGGATGTACGGCTTGCCCCACGCGCCGGAACCGTCGGCGAGGTAGTCGCCCTTGCGGTGCACGCCGTCGAACGCGTCGGGCGCGGTGCCGGCGCACACCGCGTCGACGTCGGCGAGCGAGACGCCCGCGTCGTCCAGCGCGGCCGTGCCCGCGATCCAGCTGAGCTCCTTGCCGGTCTCCTGGGCGCGGCGGACGAACTTCGTCATGCCGGCGCCGATCACCGCGACCCGTCGCGCCATCTCAGCCGGCTCCTCGGCGCAGGACCGCGACGGCGGCGCTGCTGCTGGGCACGCCGCGCCAGGACTGCACGACGGCGGTCGATGGCCTCGCCCGCCCGCAGCTGCTCGACGCAGGCGAGGGCGCGCGCGAGGCCGTTCGCTTCGTGCAGGTGGCCCTCGCCGATCGCGCCTCCCGAGCGGTTGACGCGGGCGGGATCCAGCCCCTGCAGGCCCAGGGCGTCCAGGTGCTGGAGCTGCTTGTACGCGAAGGTGTCGTCGACCTCGGCGGCGTCGACGCTCGCGGCGGTCACGCCCGCGCGTGCGTACGCGTGCTCGGCGGCTCGCGCCGTCGCCGCCGCCCGGTCCCAGTCGCGGCTCTCCAACGACGGCGCGTCCTGGTTCCAACCGACGCCGTCGACCCAGACGGGATCGGGGCCCGCGCGGTCCTCGGCGCGCCAGCACCATCACGACGCAGCCGTCGACGCTGTCGCGCGGTCTGGCCCACGGTCAGGGGCTCCCAGAGCGGCGACGCGGCGTCCGCGCGGCGCCGACGGCGTGGGATGCGCGCACGGTTGGAGGCGCGCGTGAGCGCGGTTGCGGTCCGCCACCTCGTCGCACTCGGCGGCCGAGCGTCCCGACACGTGGAGGTAGCGCCGCATCTCCAGGCCGGCGACGGCGATCGCCGGCACGCCCAGCGGGCGGTTGAGCACCGGGTCCATGCGCGAACCGAGCGACCCGGCCGTGCGAGACGACGTTCGAGGCCTTCGAGTGCGCCTCGACCGCCACCGTCGAGGCGATGCCGCTGCGGATCAGCATCACGCCCGTCGCCAGGGCGAACAATCCGTCGGAGCGTCACGGTCTGGACGGGTCGCTGCACGGCGCCGAGCTGGTCGGGCACGTACTCGTCGAAGATGCTGGTGCCCTCTTCGAGGTCCTCGGAGGCGCAGACGAACGAGTCGATCTCGCGTCCGCGGGTCCAGGCCGGCCTCCAGCGTAGGCGGCGCCGGCCGCCTCGAACATCAGCTCCTTGTAGGAGACATCGCCCGTGGTGGGGGCGAACCCCGACCAGCCGATGCCCACGATCCCTACCCGCGGCTCCACGCACACGGTTATACCGTGGATCGCGTGGACGTCGCCTGGACCCCCACGCAGGACTACATCGAGCGCGCGAACGTCACGCGGCTGATGCGCGCGCACGGCATCGGACCTTCGAGGAGCTGCGTCGCGCGTTCGGTCGCCGACATCGCGTGGTTCTGGGACGCCGTGGTGCAGCGACCTCGAGATCGAGTTCGCCGACGCCGTACACGCACGTCCTCGACCTGTCGCGCGGACCGGAATGGGCGACCTGGTTCCGCGGGCGGCACGATGAACCTCGCCCACCAGTGCGTCGACCGCTGGGCGAACCGTGACCCCGGAGCCGATCGCCGTGGTCTGGGAGGGCGAGGACGGCGAGATCCAGCGCGTCGACCTACGCCGGAGCTGCGGGCGGCTCACCGATCGGCTCGCGAACGGGCTCGCGCACGCTGGGCGTCCGGCCGCGCGACACGGTGGGCATCTTCATGCCGATGGCGATCGAGACCGTCGCCGCCGTCATGGCCTGCTCGAAGCTCGGCGCGATCTGGGTGCCGATCTTCAGCGGGTTCGGTCCCGATGCGGTGGCCGCCCGCCTCGCCGACGCCGGCGCGACGATCGTGATCACGGCCGACGCATCGCTGCGCAAGGGCGCGCCGGTGGACATGAAGGCGGTCGTCGACCGTGCGCTCGAACACGGTCGACGGTGTGCGTCACGTCGTGGTCTGGGACCGGCTTGCCGGACCATGAGACGCCGATGACGCCCGGGCGCGACCGCTGGTGGAACGACGTGGTCGACGGCCAGGACGCCGCGGTTCGCGACGCCGATGTTCGAAGGCGGAGCACCCGCTGTTCATCGGCTACACCAGCGGGACCACCGGGCCGGCCCAAAGGCGTCGTCCACGTGCACGGCGGGTTCCTGGTGAAGATCGCGGAGGAGGTGGCCTACCAGGTCGATCTGCACCGGGGCGAGGTGCTGCACTGGGTCACCGACCTCGGCTGGATCATGGGCCCGTGGGAGATCGTCGGCGCGCTGGCGCTCGGGTTCGACGGTGCTGCTCACCGAGGGAGCGCCGACCCATCCCGGCCCCGATCGGCTGTGGGCCGTGGTGGAGCGGCACCGCGTCACCACGCTCGGGGTCTCGCCCACGCTGATCCGGGCGCTCGATCCCACACGGCACCGAGCCGGTCCGGGCGCACGACCTGTCGTCGCTGCGCATCCTGGCCTCGACCGGCGAGCCGTGGAACCCCGAGCCGTACCGGTGGTATCGCCGAGCGTCGCGCAGGGTCGCTGCCCGGTCATCAACCTGTCGGGCGGCACCGAGGTGGGCGCATGCTTCGTCTCGCCGCATGCCGGTGGTGCCGATCACCGAATGCAGCGTCGGCGGACCGGCGCTCGGCATGGACGTCGATGTGTGGGGTGCCGGACGGGAGGCCGGTCGCCGCCGGGCGAGGTGGGTGAGCTGGTGTGCCGCCAGCCGTGGCCCTCGATGACGCGGGGCGTCTGGGGCGACGACGAGCGCTACCTCGACACCTACTGGCGCCGGTTCCCGGGGGTGTGGGTGCACGGCGACTGGGCGCGCGTCGACGAGGACGGCGGCCTGGTTCCTGCTCGGGCGCTCCGACGACACGCTCAGCGTGGCCGGCAAGCGGCTGGGTCCCGCCGAGGTCGAAGCCGCGCTCGGCGTCGCATCCCGGCGGTCGCCGAGTCGGCGGCGGTCGGCGTGCCCCACCCCGTGAAGGGCGAGGCGATCTGGTGCTTCGTCGTGCTGAAGCCCGGCTCGACCCACGACTCGAGCTCGAAGCCGACGCTGCGAGACGTCGTGGCACAGCACCTCGGGCGGTCGTTCGCGCCGTCCAGGGTCGTGCTCGTCCCCGAGCTGCCGAAGACGCGCAGCGCCAAGATCGTGCGCCGTGCCGATCCGAGCTGTCGCGACCGGCGAGGACCCGGGCGACCTTTCCACCGTGGAGAACCCGGCCTCGCTCGAGGCGATCGCGCAGCGCGCTCCGAGCGTGCGGCCCGGCGAACCTGGGTAAGGTGCCCGCGTGACCGACAAGGACGAGACCAAGGACGAACAAGAGAACCGAGAGCTCATCGAGCTCCTCAACGAGCTGCGCGTCGTGCTTCCCGGGGTCCAGGTCCTGTTCGCGTTCTTGCTGACGCTCCCGTTCACCAGCAAGTTCGAGACGATCGACGACGTCGAGACGAGCGACGTACCTGGTCGCGTTCTTCACCACCGCCGATGCACATCGGTCCTGCTGATGACGCCGACCACGTTCCACCGGATCCGCTTCCGTCAAGGCGACAAGGAAGCGCTGCTGCAGATGGCGAACCGGTTCACCGCTGGCCGGCATGGTGAGCCTGTCGGTCGCGATGGTGTCGGCGATCTGGCTCGTGAGCGAGCTGGTGCTCACGCAGGCGATCGCGAACGTCATCGCCGCGATCTCGGCCGTGGTCATCGTCGTGCCTGTGGTTCGGCGATCCCGCTCTGGCGGCGCGCCGCAAGACGAGCCGATCGAGGCGCGCGCGGCTCGATAGCAGCTGACCGCATGCGGGTCGCGATCTGCCAGATGAACTCCGGCCCCGACGTCGAGGCCAACTCGTGAGCGCCGAGGCGCTGGTCGCGCGAGGCCGCCGACGGTGGCGCCGATCTGGCGGCCCTCCCGGAGTACCTCGAGTTCATGGGACCGGCCTCGGAGCGTCCGGCGGTGGCCCAGCCCGTCCCCGGGCCCGATGTCGGATCGGCTCGCGGCGGTGGCCGCGCGAGCGCGGCGTCTGGGTGCTGGCGGGCGGCGTCCTCGAGGCGGACGGCGCGAAGGTGCACGACACGTCGCTGCTGTTCGATCGCGACGGCGAGCTCGTCGCGCGCTACCGGAAGATCCACCTGTTCGACGTGGCGCTGCCCGACCAGCCGCCGATCCAGGAGTCCGCACACGATCACGCGCCGGCGACCAGCTCGTGTCGCATCGGACGGAGCACGCCCGCATCGGGCTGTCGATCTGCTACGACGTGCGGTTCCCCGAGCTGTACCGCGGGCTCATGGCCTCGGGTGCCGAGGTGCTGTCCGTGCCCGCGCAGTTCCAGCACACGACGGGCAAGGACCACTGGCACACGCTGCTGCGGGCCCGCGCGATCGAGAACCAGTGCTTCGTGGTGGCGCCCGGGCAGTGGGGGCCGTTCGGCGACCCGCCGAGGGGAGGCGCTCCTACGGCCACTCGCTGGTCGTCGATCCGTGGGGCCGGATCCTGGTCGAAGCGCCCGAGGAGGGCACCGGGGTGTGGTTCGCCGACCTGGACCTGGCGGCGCTCGCGGCGCTCCGCCAGTCGTTCCCGGTGCTGCGGCACCGCCGGCTGGGCGCCGTCTGCTGATGCGCCGGACGCTCGAGGGCGGCTACGAGCTGGACGACGACCTGGCGCGCGTCGACGTCGACGCCGTGCACGCGCTACCTCAGCGACGGTCGTACTGGGCCATGGGCCGGACGCGGGAGACCGTCGAACGGCTGATGCGGGACGCGACGCGGGTGGTCGGCCTGTACTCGGACGGGGCCACCGTGGGGTTCTGCCGCGTGGTCAGCGACGACGTCACGTTCGCGTACCTGTTCGACGTGTTCGTCCTGCCCGAGCACCGCGGGCACGGGCTCGGCGTCGAGCTGGTGCGTGAAGCGGTCGAGCGCGGTCCGCACGCGGATCTCCCGTGGCACCTGGGGACGACCGACGCGCACGGCCTCTACGAGCGGTTCGGGTTCGGCCCGCCGGACCTCGAACGCCAGATGATGCGCCGGGCTCGACCCCGGCCCTGAACCATCGGGTGCCGGCCGCGCCCGGCTCCGGGTGAGCGCTCAGTCCGAGGGCACGTCGTCCGGGGTGTCGATGTCGCGGGGAACCGACCTCGGCACCGTCACCTCATGCGACCCACTCGGGGTGGCTCGCGATCAAGACCCGCGCGCCGACGTCACCATGGAGGTGGCCGGCCTCGGCGTAGATCTCGCGTGAGAGCAGCGCGGGACCCGGCCCGTCCTCGAAGCGCAGGCGCACGATCTGGTTCCGCGTGGCTCGGAACCCATCGACCAGCGCGCGAACGTCCTCCGACGTGATCCCCGGCTGATCGGCCATCAGGATCACGGCGCGCCTCGCTGTCGTCGGCGATGTCATGGAACGCGGCCGCCAGCGAGGTGGCCTGGCCGTCGCGATAGGCGGGGTTCCGCACGAACCGTCCACCGCTCGGAAGATCGATCGCCGCCTCGACGGCCTCGGCATCGTGGCCCGTGACCACGATGCAGCTCGTCGACCCCGGCTCCGTCCAGCGCGTCCACCGCGTGCTGGGCCAAGGGCTTGCCGTCGATCGACGCGAGCTGCTTCGTCCCCCCGAACCGCGACCCCACCGGCCGCCAGCACGACCCCCGAGATCACGACGCCTTCGACCCGCCCCCGAACAGTCGCCGGAAGAAGTTCTTGATCAACGCCCACACCGCCGCCAACCCCAAGCCGATCCCGCCGACAGGCTTGGCCACCGGTTTCGCGGCGCGGATGCCGCCGGCGGTGTGCTCGCAGTCGTCTTGGCGGCGGTGCTCCCGACATCGGGCGTTCCTTCCGCGGGGCGGGAGCACCGCCGGCACCCACGTCAGCATCACCAGGCGCCGCAGGAGCAGCCTTCGCCGTCTGCTCCGCCGCCATGGACGCCTGCAGGCAATCGGCGAACTGCTGGGTGAGCTTCTTGGAGATCTCGGGCAGCAGCCCGCGCGACATCTGCGCCGCGGCGCCGGTGAGCGCGATGTCGGCCGTCATCTTCACGGTGGTCTCGGCGTCGGTGGCCCCGGGCTCGAGCCAGGAGGTCACGGTCGCGTTGGCGGCGCCCTTGCCCTTCTGCTCCATGCCCTTGGCGGTCAGCACCACGCGCTTGGCCTCGTCGTCGCGTTCGGCCATCTTCACCTCGCCGGCGAACGACATCGAGACCGGGCCGAACTTCATGTTCAGCTTGCCCTTCCAGTGGGTGTCGTCGACGGTTTCGGTGAGCTCGGCCCCCGGCATGCAGGGCGCGATCTTCTCGACATCGAGCAGGTAGTCCCACAGGTCGTCCGGCGGCGCGGTGACGGTGAATTGTTCTCGATCAGCATCGCGGCAGCCTACCCGCGCCGGCGAGCGACCTTTCCCGCCTCATGAGCTGACTCCTTCGTAGCGCGCCGGGTCGGCCTCGAAGGCCTCGAGGCACCGCGCCGAGCAGAAGTAGATCGGTCGTGCCGCCGTGCGACGGTGCGGTAGCGCGCGTCGGCGACGTCGACCGTCATGCCGCACACCGGGTCGATCGCCTCGTGCCGGACCGTCGCGCCGGTCGTCGGGCCGGGCCCGGCGTCGAGCGCACCCGCGGCCCGCAGCTGCACGATCTCGGCCAGGATCGCGACCGCGATCTCCTCGGTGGGCGAGGTGTCCCAGATCGAGGCCGGCGGGGGCGTGCACGCGCGCGAGCGCCTCGTCGGCGACCCCCCGGTCGCGCAGGTATCCCAGCACCGACTCGGCGCGCTTGCGCGAGGCGACCAGCCCCACGTACCCGGCGGGCGTGGCCAGCGCGCGTTCGAGCGCGTCCTCGTCGTAGTGGCCCTGCGTCGCGACGACGACGAACGAGCGTTCGTCGATCGCGGCGGCATCGAGGTCGAGCGAGGTCAGCACGCGGTCGACATCCTCGCGGACCGAGGCGTCGCCGCCGTCGTCGACCGCGACCGTCCGCCAGCCCAGCCCCGAGGCCAGCGCGGTGAGCGCCTGTGCCGCGGGCGAACGTCCGATCGCGACGAGCTGCGGTTGTGGCAGGACCGGTTCCACGTAGACCTCCAATGCCCCTTCGCTCTGGCACGCGATCGGCACGGCGACGACGCCGTCGCGCCGGTGCAGGTCGAGCTCGTCGGCCGGGCCCAGGAACAGCAGCCTGGGCGTGCCCTCCTCGATCGCCTTCAGCGCCTCGCGCACCACGGTGGGTTCGGCGCACGCGCCGCCGATCCACCCGCGCACCGCCCGGTCGGGCGTGATCAGCGCGGTGGCGCCTTCCTTGCCCGAGGACGGCGCGCGCCGCCACACGACGGTGGCCAGCACGTACGGCTCGCCCCTCGCCGACAGGTCGGCCGCGAGCCGGATCAGTGCCGGCTTCACGCCGAGCCTGCTCCCGCCTTCGAACGGGGGGCTACGGTCGGCCTTCGGCCTCCCTTCATGAGCCCCCCGCACCCCCCGCCTTCGCCGTCTGGATCGCGTCCCAGACCTTGGCCGAGGTGAGCGGCATGTCGATGTTCTTGACCCCCAGCGGCTGCAGGGCGTCGATCACCGCGTTGACGTAGGCGGCGGGTGAACCGACGGTCGCGGACTCGCCGACGCCCTTGGCGCCGATCGGGTGATGCGGCGACGGCGTCACCGTCTCGTGCAGTTCGAACTTCGGGGTCTCCCAGGCCGTGGGCAACAGGTAGTCCATGAAGTTCGAGCCGATGCAGTTGCCGTTCTCGTCGAACGTGATCAGCTCCATCGCCGCGATGCCGTATCCCTCGGTGAGGCCGCCCTGGATCTGGCCCTCGACGATCATCGGGTTGATGCGCACGCCGCAGTCGTCGACGGCCACCATGCGCCGGACCTTCCAGACGCCGGTGTCCTCGTCGACCTCGACCGCCACCGCGTACGTCCCGAACGGGAACGTCAGGTTGGGCGGGTTGTAGTAGTAGACGGCTTCCAGCCCGGCCTCCATGCCATCGGGGAAGTCGGTGTAGGCGGCGAACGCCACCTCCTGGATCGTCTTGACGCGGTCGGGCGCGCCGCGCACGGTGAAGTTGCCGGCGTGGAACTCGATGTCCTCTTCGGAGACCTCGAGCAGGTGGGCGGCGAGCTTCGTGCGCCTTCTCGCGGACCCGACGCGTCACCATCGCGGTGGCGGCGCCGACCGTGGGCGTGGAGCGCGACGCGTAGGTGCCCAGCCCGTACGGCGTGTTGTCCGTGTCGCCGTGCATCACCTTGATCTTCTCGGGCTGGATCCCGATCTCCTCGGCCACGATCTGGGCGAACGTGGTCTCGTGCCCCTGCCCCTGGGTCTTGGAGCTGATCTTCAGGATCGCCTTGCCCGTCGGATGGATGCGGAGCTCGGCGCCGTCGTTCATCTTGATGCCGATGATGTCGTAGTCCTTCGCCGGCCCGGCGCCGACGACCTCGGTGAACGAGGCCAGTCCGATGCCGTACAGCTTGCCGTCGGCGCGTGCCTCCTCCTGCTCCTCGGCGCAGCTCGCCGTAGCCGATCTGCTCGAGCGCCAGGTTCATCGCGGTCTCGTAGTCACCGGAGTCGTAGACGAACCCGGTCGCCGACTCGTACGGGAACTGGTCGGGCTGCGACGAAGTTCTTCCGGCGGAGTTCCGCCGGGTCCATGTCGAGCTCGTACGCCGCGTTCGGGACCAGGCGCTCGATCATGTACGAGGCCTCGGTGACGCGGAACGAGCACCGGTACGCGACGCCGCCGGGCGCCTTGTTCGTGTAGGCGCCGTCGGCGCTCGACGTGCACCGCCGGCAGGTCGTAGCTGCCGCTCACGATGTGGAACAGCCCCACCTTGAACTTCGACGGCTGCGCGTCGGCGTGGAACGCGCCCTCATCGGCGAGCAGGCTGGAGCGCAGGCCCAGCATCGTGCCGTCGCGTTTGAGCGCGAGTTCGCCCGTCATGTGGAAGTCGCGCGCGAAGCCCGTGGAGATCAGGTTCTCGGTGCGGTCCTCGATCCACTTCACCGGGCGCCCGATCAACAGCGAGGCGGCCGTGGCGACCACGTACCCGGGGTAGACCGGCACCTTGTTGCCGAAGCCGCCGCCGATGTCGGGGCTGACGATGCGGATCTTCTCTTCCGGCAGCCCGGCCACGAGCGCGAACACGGTCCGGATCGCGTGCGGAGCCTGCGAGGTCATGTAGATCGTCACCTGGCCGGTGGCGGGATCGACGTCGGCGACGCACCCGCACGTCTCGAGCGGGGCGGGGTGGCAGCGCGGGTAGAAGGTGTCGAGCGAGACCACCACCTCGGCGTCGGCGAACGCGCGATCGGTGGCCTCCTTGTCGCCGGCCTCCCAGTGGTAGATGTGGTTGCCCTCCTGGCCCTCCTTGTCGGTGCGGATCGTGGGTGCGTCTTCCTCGAGCGCGCGCTGCGGCGTGACCACCGGGTCCAGCGGGTCGTAGTCGACGTCGATCAGCTCGAGCGCATCCTTCGCGACGTAGGGATCGTCGGCGATGACCGCCGCGACCTCCTGGCCCTGGAAGCGAACCTTGTCGGTGACCAACACCGCTTGCGTGTCGCCGGAGAGGGTGGGCATCCACGCGAGGTTGTGCTGGGCCATGAGCTCCCCGGTGACGACGGCCACCACGCCGGGCAACGCCTGCGCGCGGCTGGCGTCGATGCCGTTCAGCTTGGCGTGGGCGTACGGGCTGCGCAGGATCGCCATGTGCAACATGCGCGGCAGCGTGATGTCGTCGATGTAGTTGCCCCGGCCTCGGATGAACCGGTCGTCCTCACTTGCGCTTGACGCTGTGGCCGATCCCGCGGATCTCTTCGGTCTCGGTGCCATGTGTCGCTCTCTTTCTCGCAGGCCTTGCTGGGATCAGGCGTTCGGCGGGCGTCAGCGTCGCGGCGGCGCTGGGTCTTGGCCGGCGGCCTGGATCGCCTTGACGATGTTCATGTAGCCGGTGCAGCGGCAGATGTTGCCCGAGATCGCCCACCGGACGTCGTCGTCGCTGGGCGTCGGGGTTCTGCTCGATCAGCGCCTTGCCGACCAGCATCATGCCCGGCGTGCAGTAGCCGCACTGCAGCCCGTGCTCTTCCTTGAAGGCGGCCTGGATCGGGTCGAGCCCGGCGGCGCTGAGCAGGCCTTCCACGGTGGTGACCTCGACGCCGTCGGCCTGCACGCCGAACAGCGTGCACGACTTCACCGGGGTGCCGTCGTACCAGCACCGTGCAGGCGCCGCAGCTGGTGGAGTCGCAACCGATGTGGGTGCCGGTCAGGCGCAGGTTCTCTCGCAGGACGTGGACGAGGAGCTGCCGCGGTTCGATGTCGAGGGTCTCGGCGGTGCCGTTGACGGTGATCGTGACTTCCATCTCGTGTGTCCTCTCCGGTTCCCTGGGACTCAGGCCGCGCCGGCGATCTCGGCGGACCGTGCCAGTCCGCGCCGCACGTACACCTCGACCATGTGCCGCTTGTACGTCTCGCTGCCCCGCACGTCGGTCCACGGGGCTCGAGGCCGCGGCCGCCAGGCGCCCGGCCTCGGCGAAGGCTTCCTCGGTCGGGGCCTGGCCCACCAGGGACTCCTCGGCGGCGGTCGCCTTGATGTTCGTGAGCCCGACGCTGGTGAGGCCGATGCCGGCGGTCTTGATCGTGCCGCCGTCCATCACCAGCCGGGTGGCCACGGCGACGGTGGCGTAGTCGCCGACCTTGCGCTCCAGCTTCAGGTAGGTGCCGCCGTAGCTGCCGGAGGGCGACGTCGCCTTGACGTGGGTGAGGATCTCGTCCGGCTCGATCGAGGACTGGAACGTGTCGGCCAGGAAGTCGGTGATCGGCCACCTCACGCTCGGCGTCCTTGGACTTCAGGACCACGCGGGCGTTCGCGGCGAGCATCACCGCGCCGAGGTCCCCGCTGGGGTCGCAGTGGGTGAGCGAACCGCCGATCGTGCCCAGGTTGCGCACCAACGGGTCGGCGATCTGCGGCGCGGCCGCCGCGATCATCGGGTACTTCGAGCGGATCAGCTCGGACCCGGCGAGTTGGTTGTGTCGGACCAGCGCGCCGAGCACGCAGCTCGCCGTCGCGCTCCTCGATCGCGTCGAGGCCCTCGAGCCGGTTGATGTCGACCAGATGCCCCGGCGACGCGAACCGCAGCTTCATCATGGGGATCAGGCTCTGTCCGCCGGCGAGGACCTTCGCCTCGTCGCCGAGGGCGGCGAGCAGATCGAGCGCCTCTCCGAGCGTGGCCGGCCGGTGGTACTCGAAGCTGGAAGGCAACATCGTGGACCCTCCTCGCTCGGTTGGCATCTCGGCTGTCGCCGTCAGCACGGTGGCAGCATTCACTTATCGCATGGGTGGGGAGAACGGGCAACTCAGCGTTCCAGCGGGCCTCGGTGCCCGGTGCGGGCCGGTCGTGGATGGGACCCGGCCGTTCCTTAGGAAGCCGCCCGCCCGGGCGCGCTTGACGGCGACGATCTCGGCCACGATCGACTGCGCGATCTCCTCCGGACCTTCGGCGCCGAGGTCCAGCCCGGCGGGGCCGTGGATGCGCGCCCGATCCTCGTCGGTGATGTCGACGCCTTCGTCGCGGAGCTCCATCAGCAGTCGTTCGGTGCGGGCGGCCGGACCCAGCATGCCGATGTAGGCGGCCGGCGAATCCAGCAGCGAGCGCACGTACTCCTTGTCCCGCAGGAAGTTGTGGGTCATCACGACCGCGAACGTGTGCGGTCGTCGATCGGGGTGGTCTTCGCCGTGAGCTCGGGTGCCTCGACGTGCACGAACCCGGCCGCGTCCGGGTAGCGCTCGGCCGTCAGGAACGCCGGACGGTCGTCGACGACGATGGCGTTGCCAGCCGAGGCCGGCCGCGGCGCGGGTGAGCGGGATGGCGTCGTGGCCGGCCCCGCAGATCGAACAGCCGCAAGCGGGGGTTCCAGCACCTCGACGAACGCCCGGACGCCGCCGGTGAGCGTGCGGACCTCCGAGCGCTCGGCGGCCGAGCAGTTCGCGCGCGGCCGCCACGGCCTCGGCGTCCAGGCGTCGCCGATCCCAGGGATCCGTCGGGCCCGGCATCGGGGTCGGGGCGCACGACGATCCGGGCTCCGGGTTCGACCGCGGCGTCCTCGGACTCGACGACCGTGACGACGCAGATCGGCTGCTCTTCCTCCAGCGCCGCGCGCAGCGCGCCCGCCACCGTGCGCGGCTTGCTCGGCCGGCTCGATGAAGACCTCGATCGCCCCGTTGCAGCCGAGGCCCAGCCCCCAGACGGCGTCGTCGTCGGCGGTGAGGTCCCAGCCGGCGAGCCGGGCGGTGCCCTCGTCCATCACGACCCGGGCCATGTCCGCGACGTCGCCTTCGAGGCAGCCGCCGCTGATGTTGCCGATCGGCGCGCCTTCTTCGGGGACCAGCAGCCGAGCGCCGGGGCGGCGATACGTCGAACCGCGCACAGCGACGATCGTGGCCAGCGCCATCCGTCTGGCCCTGGGCCGACATCGACTCGATCGCGGCCAGGACGTCGGTGATCTCGCTCATGGAGCCGATGGTAGCCCGGCGGCCACGAACGGGCACGTTCGACGGCCGGGCGTATAGGTCGGGCGTTCACGCGCCGATACCGCGGCTGGGGATGGATGAGACCTTCAGCTACCGCGCGGCTCCGCTGCCGCTGCGTCGCCGCATCGACCTGCGAGGATCGTCAAGCTCGTGGTGGTGGCGTCGTGTCGTGGTGTCGCTGCTGCGCGCTGTTCACCGGTGGGTGATCGACAGCGAGCGGCGCAGCGAGGCGCTCGCGTCCGGACAGCGCCGCGGAAGCGCCGCTGGTGGGCCACTTCGAGGGCATCGACGCCGAGGCGGCCGCCGCGGTGCCTGCCCTGCCTGCGTCGATGCTCCCGCGCGAGCCGACGCACGCACCGCGCTGGCGGCCGCCCGCGAGGCGCGCCGCGCGGCCGCTCGACGTTCGCCGACGCCGGGCCCGGCCAGCTCAGCGACGCTCGAGCGATCGCTGATCTTCACCGATGGTCCGTCGCCCGCCCCGGGCATCGTGAGCGTCGCCTCATCGGGTGGCCGATGGGCCGGGGCGGTGATGGGCGACTCGGGCACCTGCTACTGGGTCCGCCTGGGTCCCACCGGCGCCACGTTCGGCTCCGGCGAGCTGTGCACCGGTCTCGCCGCGCTCTGTCGCCGACGACGCCGCGTGGTGACGTGAGCCGCTCGCCGACGCTGCGGCACATCGGTTCGCGCGTTCCCCACACCGGGACTAGACTCCCGCCTCATCTGGACTACCCGCGCTCTTGCGCGAAGGAGGGTTCCGTCGTGACGCATGTCTCCGTGACCGTCAACGGGGAGCAGCACGAGGCCGACGTCGAGGCCCGCACGCTCCTCGTCTACTTCCTCCGAGAGACCCTCGGGCTCACCGGCACCAACGTCGGATGTGACACGTCCACATGCGGCTCGTGCACGGTGATGCTGGACGGCGAGTCGGTGAAGTCGTGCACGATGCTCGACCGCCCAGGCCGACGGCCGTGACGGTCACCACGATCGAGGCGATGGCCGACGGCGACACGATGCACCCGCTGCAGGACGCGTTCCACCGCAACCACGGTCTGCAGTGCGGCTACTGCACGCCGGGCATGATCATGGCGGCGGCGAGCTACCTGAAGGAGAACCCCGCCCCCACCGAGGAGGAGGTCCGCGAGTCGCTCGAGGGCAACCTCTGCCGGTGCACGGGATACCAGAACATCGTCAAGTCGATCCTGGACGCCGCCGGTTCCATGAGCGGCGCCAGAGAGCGCAAGCGCTGAGGGGAGGAGCGGAGATGGTCGCAACCGAGACGTTCATCGGCCAGCCGGTCCTCCGCAAGGAAGACGGCGACCTGCTGACCGGCCAGGCACGGTTCATCGACAACTTCACGATGCCGGGCATGCTGTGGATGGCGATGGTCCGTCCGCCGTACGTGCACGCCACCATCGACTCGATCGACACGAGCGCGGCGGCGTCGATGCCGGGCGTCGTCGGCGTCTACACCGGCAAGGACCTCGAGCCTGGGCGCGCTGCCGTTCGTGTGGCCGATCACCGAGGACATCAAGATCCCGGTGCACTACCCGCTCGCCACCGACAAGATCCGGTTCGCCGGCGACGCCGTCGCGGTCGTGCTGGCCGAGACACGTGAGCAGGCCGAGGACGCCGCCGAGGTGGTCTCGGTCGAGGCCACCGAGCTCCAGGCCGTCACCGACCTGCGCGAGGCCGCGAAGGACGAGGTCGATCATCCACGACGACCTCGGCACCAACGTGGTCGTGCACTGGAGCCACGGCGGCGGCGGCGACCAGTCAGTCTTCGACTCGGCGCCGGTGATCGTGGAGGAGACCTACGACCAGCCACGACTGATCCCGAACGCGATCGAGCCCCGCGGGTGCCTCGCGCTACGGCGTGGCGGCGATGGACGAGTGGACGCTGGTCAGCGCCACCCAGATCCCGCACATCGCCAAGGTGACGCTGGCGGGCGTCGTGGGCATCCAGGAGCCGAAGTTCCGGGTGATCGCTCCCGACGTCGGCGGCGGGTTCGGCTCGAAGCTGAACGTCTACGCCGAGGAAGCGCTCGCACTGCGCCCTCGCGAAGCGGTCGGGCCGCCCGGTGAAGTGGATCGAGGGCCGCCAGGAGAACTACGTCGCCACGATCCACGGTCGCGGCGTGACGCACGACTGCACGCTGGCCGGGACCGAAGACGGCAAGATCCTGGGCTGAAGTTCGTCGAGCTCGCCGACATGGGCGCGTACTTCCAACTGCTCACGCCCGGGCATCCCCGAGCTGGGCGGCTGGGTCTACATGGGGCCGTACAAGCCCGAGGCATACTGGTACGAGTTCCGGGGCATCGTCACGAACGCACGCCCACCGATGCCTACCGCGGTGCCGGCCGGCCCGAGGCCACCTACGTCATCGAGCGGCTCGTCGACGCGTTCGCGCGGACGCATCGGCAAGGACCCGGCCGACGTGCGGCGCATGAACTTCCATCCGCCGTTCGACGAGGCCACCACCTCGATCATGGGGCTCAACGTCGATGCGGCCAACTACGAGCCGCTGCTCGACAAGGCGCTCGAGCTCAGTCGAGTACGACGCAGCTCCGCAAGGAGCAGCAGGCGCGCCGTGACCGCGGCGACACGAAGCAGCTCGGCATCGGACTGTCCACCTACATCGAGATGTGCGGCCTCGCGCCGTCGAACATCCTCGGCGCGCTCCGCTACGCCGCGGGCGGCTGGGACGGCGCCACGATCGAATGCACTCCCGAGCGGCGAGGTCATCGTGAAGACCGGCACGTCGCCGCACGGCCAGGGGCACGAGACCAGCTGGTCGCAGATCGTGGCCGACGGACTCGGCGTCGATCCCGACGAGGTCGAGGTGCTGCACGGCGACACCACGATCACGCCGCTCGGCATGGACACCTACGGCTCCCGTTCGCGTCAGCGTGGGCGGCGTGGCCCTGCACTTCGCGATGGAGAAGGTCAAGGAGAAGGCCCGCACGATCGCCGCGCACGAGCTCGAGGTGAGCGAGGACGACCTCGAGTGGGCGACGGCGCCTACCGGGTGAAGGGCGCGCCGGACAAGGCGCGCACGATCCCGGACCTGGCGGTGAGCGCGTGGCACGCGCACGACCTGCCGGCCGGCGTCGAGCCGCACCTCAACGCCACGGCCGTCTACGACCCGCCCAACTTCACCTGGCCGGCGGGCGCGCACGTCTGCGTCGTCGAGGTCGACACCGAGACCGGCGCCACCGACATCGTGAAGTACGTCGCCGTCGACGACTGCGGCACGGTGATCAACCCGATGATCGTCGAGGGCCAGGTGCACGGCGGCGTCGCCCAAGGCGTCGCCGAAGCGCTCTACGAGGAGGCGATCTACGACGACGGCGGCAACCTCACGACGTCGTCGATGACGCAGTACCTGGTGCCCACGGCGATGGAGATCCCCACGATCATCACCGACAACAGCCAGGAGACGCCGTCCACCACGAACCCGCTGGGCGTGAAGGGCATCGGCGAGGCCGGCACGATCGCCTCGCCGCCCGCCGTCGTCAACGCGGTGATCGACGCCGCTCTCCCACCTCGGCGTGACCGAGGTTGGCAAGCCCGCGTCGCCCGAGCGGGTCTGGCGAGCGATCCAGGACGCCAAGGCGAACGGGGGTGCGGCATGATCCCGGCTGCCTTCGAGTACGAACGGGCCGATTCGGTCGACCACGCGATCGACCTGCTGAGCTCGAGCGAGGACGCCAAGGTCCTCGCCGGCGGGCACTCGCTGCTGCCGCTCATGAAGGTGCGGTTCGCGCAGCCGTCGATGCTGGTCGACATCGGCCGGATCGGCGATCTGTCCTACATCCGCGAGGACGGCGACATCGATCGCGATCGGCGCGCTCACCCGGCATCACGACGTGGCGAACAGCGAGCTGCTGCAGTCGTCGTGTCCGATCGTGGCGGACGCAGCCGTCGCAGATCGGCGACCCCCAGGTTCGGCACATGGGCACGATCGGCGGGGCGGTGGCCCACTCGGACCCGGCCTCGGACATGCCAACGGTCATGGTCGCGCTGGGCGCCGAGATGGTGGTCCGCGGTGCCGGGAGGCAGCGAGCCGACCGTGGCGGCCGCCGACTTCTTCAAGGGATTGTTCACGCCCGACCTGGCGACCAACGAGGTCCTGACCGAGGTGCGCGATGCCGCGGACCAGCGGCGGCTGGAGCTACCTGAAGTTCCACCGGCGCGCGATCGACTGGGCGCTGGTAGGCGTGGCGGCGGTGCAGCAGAACGGCTCGGCCGCGGTCGCGCTCACGAACATGGGGGAGACCCCGATCCGCGCCGCCGGGGTGGAGGAAGCGCTGACCGGGGGCGCCGACCCGCGACCACGGCCCGAGCGCGCCGACGAGGGCACCGCGCCGCCGTCCGACGCGTTCGGCAGCGCCGAGTACCGGCGGGAGCTGTCGAAGGTGCTCGTGCGGCGGGCGCTCGAGGAGGCACTGGGCTAGCCCGTCGATCCGCGCCTTGAGCGGCTGCCTGAGGCGATATCGTCGCGCGCATGAACCTCACATCGGTGGCGCAGGGGCCGAACAGGCGAGCGGTTCTCGAGCCGAGTGGTTCCGCGACGTCGCGATCGGCACCGGCATCGCGTCGGCCTGGCTGTCGTCGTCACCGTCGCCACCAAGCATGTGGGCCGCGGGCGAGCCCGGCGGAAGGCGAACGAGGCCGAGGAGGAGCACCCGGCGCGGCGGGCACTCCGCCGCCGTGCCACGGTGATCGGACTGATCGCCGGCACGCTGCAGATCGTGGCGTGGGTCACCGTGCTGCTGGTGGTGATGTCCGAGTTGGGCGTGCCGTTGGGACCACTGTTCGCCAGCGCGGGCATCGCCGGCGTGGCGCTGGGCTTCGGCGCACAGACCGTCGTCAAGGACACCCTTGCGGGTCTGTTCATCGCCATGGAGGGGCAGTTCGACGTGGGTGACGTGCTGGACCTGCAGACCGAGGGCGGACTGGTGACCGGCAGCGTCGAGGGCCTCACCCTCCGCGGTCACGACGCTGCGCCAGTTCGACGGCACGCTCAGCACCATCCCGAACGGGTCGATCCAGGTCACCAGCAACAAGACGCAGGGGATGGGGACGTGCCATCGTCGACGTGCGTGTCGCGCTGACCGAGGATCCCGAGCGCGTCAGCACGGTGCTGGAGGCGCTGTTCGTCGAGATGGCCCAGGAGCCGATGAAGGGATGGCTCCGCGAACCGCCGTACGGTGCTCGGCGTCACGCAGCTCACCGACACCGCGCAGGTGATCCGCGCCGTCGCCGAGACGCTGCCCAACCATCGTCTCGACGTCGAGCGCATGCTGCGCGCTCGCGTGCCGCGGCCTGCATGACCGAGAACGGCATCGCGGTGCCGCCGATCGCGGGGGCGCCTCCGACGCGACGCAGGTCGCCGACACCGACGTGGTCGGCTCGCCGCGCCGGGGCCGTCGCACGGCCCACGGTAGGCATGCAGCCGATGCCCGAGCCTCCTTCGCCTCTGGTTCGGTCGACCAGCTGCAGCCGCGCTGGGCGAGCATTCCTACCTCGCCGACCGTGGCCTCGCCACGTCGATCTTCCTGTCGTTGTCGCTTGGGCAAGCCGCTGCTGCTGGAGGGCGAGGCGGGGGTCGGCAAGACCGAGGTCGCCAAGACGCTCGTCGACGCTGCTGGACCGCGAGCTGATCCGGCTCCAGTGCTACGAGGGGATCGACGCCAACCAGGCGCTCTACGAATGGAACTACTCGCGCCAGTTGATCGCGGTTCGCGCCATGGACGCGGCCGACGCCGAGACGCACGTCGAAGACCTGTTCGGTGAGGAGTTCCTGGTGCAGCGGCCGCTGCTGGCGGCGATCCGCTGCCGGCGACCGCGCGGTGCTGCTGGTGGACGAGCTCGATCGCGCCGACGACGAGTTCGAGGCGTTCCTGCTGGAGATCCTCAGCGAGTTCGCGGTCACGATCCCCGAGGTGGGACCGGTCGGCGCCGAGACGCCGCCCGCGGTCATCGTCACGTCGAACCGCACCCGTGAGCTCCACGACGCGTTGAAGCGCCGATGCCTGTACCACTGGATCGATCACCCGCAGCTCGACCGCGAGATCGCCATCGTCCGGGCGCGCGCGCCGCACGTCAGCGAAGCAGCTCGCTCGCGACGTCGCCGAGGCGGTGGCCCGCGTCCGTGACATGGACCTGGCGAAGCTGCCGGGCGTGGCCGAAACGATCGACTGGGCCAACGCGCTGGCCTTCCTGGGGGCCGACCACCTCACCGAGCCGCTGGCGGCGGACACGCTCGGCGCCGTCGTGAAGGACCACGAGGATCAGGACCTGGTCGCGAGCCGGCTCTCGCAGCCGTCGTCGGCGCCGATGCCGCCGGCGGCGATGGCTGACACCGTCATCGACTCCGGGCGGCCCCGTCCCGCCGCTCGTCGCGTTCGGCCGTGCAGCTGCGCTCGCGGGGGCTGCCGGTCGGGACGGGGCGGATCCTGACGTTCGTCCGCGCGGTGGCCGCGTTGGGGCTCACCGACCGCGATTCCCTCTACTGGGCCGGCCGCAGCTCGTTGATCGCCCGCCGCGACGACTCAGCGACCTACGACGAGGCGTTCGACGAGTGGTACCGATCGCTGGGCGCCACCGGCGAGCTGCAGATCGAGCTGACCCTGCCCGCGCCGGCGGAGCGACCCGAGTTCGACTGGGGGGACCAGCCCGAGAACCTCGAGGTGACCGCCGGCGCCACCGCCGCCGAATGGCACGGGCTGGACGATGACGACGAGGACGTCGAGCCCGACGAGGAGCGTCGATCCGCATCATCGCGAGCGGCGCCGAGGTGCTTCGGTCGAAGTCGTTCGGCCAGCTGACCGACGAGGAGCGGGCACGGGTCGCGGCGCATGGTCCGCGCCCTGACGATCGCGGTGCCGCGAGAGCGCACGAGACGGACCCGGCCGTCGTCGAAAGGCGCGGCGTTCGACCTTCGGCGGACGCTGCGTCGCTCGCTGCGCACCCAGGGTGAGCCGTTCGACCGGGCCTGGCGGCGAAGACGACCCGCAACCGTCCGCTGGTGCTGATCCTGGACATCAGCGGATCGATGGCGCCGTACTCGCGTGCGCTGATGCAGTTCGCCTACGCGGCGATGGCCGCCGGCAGGCGCGTCGAGACGTTCGTGTTCGGCACGCGCCTCACCCGCGTCACGCGCACGCTGCGCACGAAGGACCCCGACCGGGCGTTGGACGAGATCGGCCGACAGGTCGAGGACTGGGAGGGCGGCACGCGCATCGGCGAGTCGCTCAAGACGCTGCTCGACGGGTGGAGCCAGCGGGCGGCGTTGCGCGGGCGCAGTCGTGGTGCTGTGCTCGGACGGACTGGAACGCGGCGACCCGGAGATGCTGCGCGAACAGATGGCCCGAATGCGACGGCTCGCGCACCGCGTCGTCTGGGTGAACCCGCTGAAGGGCTCGCCGCGGTACGAACCCTCGCCCGCGGCATGGCCGCCGCGCTGCCCAGCGTCGACGTGTTCCTGTCCGGGCACAACCTGGAGAGCCTCGAGCACCTGGGCCGGGTCCTCGGCGCGGAGCAGCGCCTCGGACGCGCGGTAGGCTGTATCGCGTGCGATGACGACGACGAGATCCTCGAGACCTACGAGCACGAGTTCGAGTTCGACGCCGAACCCGGCCCCGCGCAGGTCGAACCGAGGGTTCTGGCTGGTGGCGGGCTCGATCCTGGTCTGGTCGATCGTGCTGGTCGTGGAGATCTTCGCGAACCGGCCCATCGCCGAACACGATCGGCCACGCGCAGTTCGACCTCCGGGCGGCGGAGACCGCCGCGCTGAAGATCAGCAGCACGTCACGGTTCGTTCGCCGGAGCCGAACGCCGACGGCATGCAACCTGGAGCCGGCTCGACGACGGCCGGCTCGTCGCGGTCGGACCTGACGAGGAGTCGGACGGGGTCAACGAGATCAGCGTGTACGCCGACGAGGACACCTGGGCCGCGGCCGTGAGCGCCCGCCCCGGCGCCTGCTTCTACCTGAGGATCGACGCACCACCGAGGAGAGCCCGCTCTACGGCGTGGGCACCACGTGCACCGCGCGTGCGGCGCTCACGGCCTCCGACACCCGCTGGTAGTCAGACCTCCGGCGGGGGAGGCGGCGTCGGCGTCGCACCACGTGCGGGTCGGTCGGCTGCGAACCCGGCAGCAACCGGCGGTGCCGGCGGCAGTGAGTCCGGTCCACGGCTCGTCGGTCATCGGCACCGGCGGTGCGATCACTCCCGCAGCTCCGTTCCCTTCGCGATGACCACGGTCGCGGCCCAGCGGTCGCCGAGCCGTTGCCGGGTGTCGACCCGAGCACGACGAGGCCGCCGACCAGGTAGGGGATCACGTAGGGGAGACGCGTCGATCAGGCGGGCGAGTTCCGGCCCAGCGACTGGCCGAACCCGATCCTGCCGCCGGTGTCCTTGCGAACCCTGATGCCCACCATGAACTTGCCCGGGCGTGGCGCTGGCGAGCCATTCGAACAGCACGACGTAGGTCGGCGGGACCACGATCCAGCCGCGCGAACCGCCAGCCCAGCCACGAGATCTCGACGGTGCCGTTGCCGGAACGGATCTCGGCGAACGGGATCGCCACCGCGAGCAGGATGATCCAGTCGAGCAGCAGGGCGGCGAACCGACGGCCGACGCTGATGAACCTCATGGGGGTGTCCTCCAACCGGGGAAGCCGCTTCGACGCTTCCGACCGTAGGAGCCGTGGCCAGGAAGGTCAAGCCACGCGTCAAGGATCGCTGCGTCGCAGGGCTTCCTCGTACAGTCGACGCCCCGAGCCCGATGACTAGTCAGCAGGGATACGGCGACGGCCTGTGCGATGGCCCTGACGACGGGGGTGACCGGCCCGTCGATATCCCCGCCTCGGTCGAGCAGCTGCACCGGGTGCACCACCTGGACGTCGGCGCGCCGAGCTGCACGCAGGCCGGCACGGAGTCTGCAGCGTGCACCCTGGATTGGCGCTGGCGACGATCGCAGCGCCGGTGTCCCGGACGGCTTCGGCCTTCTCGCGCATCAGGCGCCCCGGCCATCTCCGGCTCGGTGACGTTGTAGAGGCCGGCGGCGCCGCAGCAGCGGTCCCCGTTCGCGATCTCGACGACCTCCATCCCGGGGACCTGCCGCAGCAGCGCCCTCGGCTCCGCCTGGACGTGCTTGGGCGCGCAGGGCATGGCAGGCGTCGTGGTAGGCGACCGTGACCGGTCACCGTCGTTCGGTGGCCGAGGTCAGTCCCTCCTCGTACAGGAACGCCATCAGGTCGCGCACCGGCAGCGCGAGGTCGTCCACGAGGTCGCCGTAGTCCTGCATGTGGGCGCCGCACCCCGCGGCGTTGACGACGACGTGGTCCGCGCCGGCGAAGGCATCCGCGTTGCGCCGCGCCAGGCGCCGGGCCGTGTCCAGCCGTCCGTTGTGCGCCGGCAGCGCGCCGCAGCAGACCTGACGGCGAGGCACCATCACGCGCCATCCGTTGCGCGCCAGCACGCGGATCGTGGCCTCGTTGACGTCGCGGAACCACCGGTCCTGCACGCAGCCCGACAGGATCGCGACGGTGCCCCTCAGGGCGACGCCGTCGGGCGGCTCGGTCCTGACGGCGGGCAGCCGGCGGAACCTCGCGCTGGGCTTCGGCGTGAGCGCGCGGATGCGGCGCGGCATGAACGGGCGCAGCCACCGGTTGGAGGAACGCCGCGATCCACAGCAGCTTCTTGTGCGGCAGCACGACGTCCAGCCCCAGCCAACGGACGAAGCGCGCTCGGCGCGATCGCATCGGTTCGATCTGCACCCGCGCCGCTTCCATCATCCGGCCGAACGGCACGTGCGACGGACACACGTCCTCGCAGGCACGACACACCAGGCACAGATCCATGAACGAGGCGAACGTGGTCGTCGACCTCGGCGACGCCGTCGGCCACCGAGCGCATCGCGGCGATCCGGCCTCGGGGCGAGGCGGACTCCTCGCCGGTCAGCCGGTAGGTGGGGCAATGGGGCAAACACAGCCCGCATGCCACGCACGAGTCGAGGTCGACGTCGGCGGGGTGGTCGGTGGCGCGCCAGTTCGCCGTCGAGCCCGGTTCGCGGCCGATGAACCGGGTGCCTTCGGGCATCTCGGTCCCCAGCGGGGTCACGGGGAGGTCGTCGGTGGGCACGTTCCCATCCTCACACGCCGGCGGTGCAGTGGCCGCCCGTTTGACCCTGGCTCGTCCGGCACCTACGGTGCCGCTCATGACCGAGCCGGAGGGACGTGAGCGACGCTTCGGCCGGCTCACCGAGCAGGCGGAGGAAGGGCTCCTCACCTACGGCGGCTACCTGAAGATGCCCGAACTGCTGGCGTTGCAGCAGGTGCGGTCCGATCCCACCGTGCACGACGAGCTGTTGTTCATCGTGGTGCACCAGGCGTACGAGCTCTGGTTCCGGCAGCTGTTGTTCGAGCTGGAGTCGATCCGCGACGAGATGTTCGCTGGCCATCCGGAGCAGGCGCGGCACCTGTTGACCAGGGTGCATGCGATCGAGCGGGTGCTGATCGAGCACATCGCGGTCCTGCAGACGATGACGCCGCAGGACTTCCTGGAGTTCCGCGCGGTGCTCACGCCGGCCAGCGGGTTCCAGTCGGCGCAGTTCCGCGAGGTGGAGTTCGTCTCGGGGTTGAAGGACGAACGCTTCCTGCAGGACATGGCGACGTCGGAGCCCGAGCACGACCGATTGGTGAAGCGCCTTGACGAACCCACGCTGTGGGACGGCTTCTGTGCGCTGATGGAGCGCCCGCGGGTTGCCGATGCCGCGCCGATGACGAGGACGCACGCATGGTCTCATTGGTGGCGATGGCGCGTGAGCATCCGCGAGTTGTTCGCGGTCAGCGAAGGTCTCGCTGGACCACGACGAATCGATCGCGCGAGTGGCGCTACCTCCACGTGCTGATGGTCGAACGCGAGATCGGCGCGAAGCGGGGGACCGGAGGATCCAGCGGCGTGGGCTACCTGCGCTCGACGCTGGACAAGCGGTTCTTCCCCGAACTGTGGGGTCTGCGGAGCCACCTGTGAGTCGGCCACCGAACGCGGTGGTGCGGGCGTTCGGGGTCACGCGAGAAGCCCGAGGCACTCGAGGGCGGAGAAGGCGGCTCGTGGCGGGCCGGGGACTTGGTGTTCAAGGCGGCGCCGGCGGTCGATGAGTGGTCGTGGCTCGGCGAGTACCTGCCGACCGTGCGGGATGACGGGTTCCGGCTGGCGTTGCCCGTTCCGGCGAGCGACGGGCGGTGGGTGGTCGATGGCTGGTGCGCGCAGACGTGGTTGGCGGGCGAGCGCCCGATAGCACCACGATGGCTGGAGGTGCTCGCTTCGTGCGAACGCTTCCATCGGGCGTCCGGGCACCTGCCTCGGCCGTCATTCATCGAAGAGCGAACCCACGCCTGGGCGATCGGTGACCGCGTCGCGTGGGAGGAGGCGGAGCCATGCCGACGCCGGATCCCTGGCTGGACCGGCTGTTCGCGCTGCGCCGTCCGATCTCGCTGCCGTCGCAGCTCGATCCACGGAGATCTCACCGACAACGTGCTGTTCGACGACGAGCTGGCGCCCGCGATCATCGACCCGACGCCCTACTGGCGACCTGCCGCGTTCGCCAGCGCCATCGTGGTTCACGACGCGATTCGCTGGTGGTCCGCCGACCCCGAACCGCTGATCGCCGCGACAGCACACCTCGAGGAGTTCCCGCAGCTGTTCGTCCGCGCCGCGATCTACCGGATGGTGACCAGCATCATCGTCGGATCCGATGACCCGGAGGATCGACGAGAGGTCGTCGATCTCGCGACCTGGTTGGCCGGATAGGCTCTCGGCCCATGGGCCCCTCGAAGCTGCATGCGTCGGCGAAGGCGTCGTCGTTCACGGAGTCGGTGATCCGGGACATGACGCGCCTGGCGAACCTGCACGGGGCGATCAACCTGGGGCAGGGGTTCCCGGACTTCGCGGCGCCGCAGGCCGCTGAAGGATGCGGCTGCTCAGGCGATCGCCGACGATCACAACCAGTACCCGATCACGTGGGGCGTGCCTGCGTTCCGCGAAGCGATCGCCGCGAAGTACCTGCGCGACTACGGCATGACGGTCGATCCCGAGACCGAGATCTGCGTAACGTGCGGGTCCACCGAGGCGATGATCGCGACGATGCTCGGCGTGCTCGATCCCGGCGACGAGGTCGTGATCTTCGAGCCGTTCTACGAGAACTACGGTCCGGACTCGATCCTGTCCGGCGCCGTGCCGAAGCTCGTCACCCTGCGTCCGCCCGACTGGACGTTCGACGAGGCCGAGCTGCGCGCGGCGTTCACCGACCGGACCCGTGCGATCGTGATCAACTCGCCCAACAACCCCACCGGCAAGGTGTTCACCCGCGAGGAGCTGTCGCTGATCGCCGAGCTCTGCATGCAGCACGACGCGATCGCGATCACCGACGAGATCTACGAGCACATCACCTACGACGGCGCGAGCCACGTCCCGATCGCCACGCTGGACGGCATGGCCGAGCGCACCGTGACGATCAGCGCCCTGTCGAAGACCTACTCGGTGACGGGATGGCGCGTGGGGTGGGCGATCGCGTCTCCGGCGCTGATGGGAGGCATCCGCTCCGTGCACGACTTCCTCACCGTTGCGGCCGCGGCGCCGCTGCAGGTGGCGGGCATCACCGCGCTCGAACTCCCGGCCAGCTACTACGCGGACGCGTGCCGCCGAGTACGCCGAACGCCGCGACCTGATGATGTCGATCCTCGCCGAAACGGGGTTCGAGGCGGCCTCGCCGGCCGGTGCCTACTACGTGATGGCCGACTGCTCACACCTGGGGCTGGGCGACGACGTCGCGACCGCCCGGCACCTCGTCGAACACGTGGGCGTGGCCACCGTGCCGGGTTCGTCGTTCTTCTCCAAGCCCGAGGACGGCGCCCACCTGGTGCGGTTCGCGTTCTGCAAGACGCTGGCGACGCTGGAAGCGGCCGGCAAACGCCTCAGAGCGCTCCACGGTACTAGTTCGGACTAGCTCGGTGCCAGTGCGTCCCGGAGCAGATCCAAGCCGTGCGGCTGGAGGCGGAAGAACGCCCAGCGACCGCGTTGCTCGCGCGCCAGCAGGCCGGCGTCGGTGAGCACCTTGAGGTGATGGCTCACGGTCGGCTGGGAGAGCCCGAGCGGCTCCGTGAGGTCGCACACGCAGGCTTCGCCCGACGCCGTGATGAGGCTGAGCAGGCGGAGCCGGGCGGGGTCGGCCACCACACGAAGCGCCGAGGCCAGGTGCTCCGCGTCGTCTTCGGACAGCGGGGCCTCCACCAAGGGCGTGCAGCACGCCTCGTCGATCACGCCGATCTCCCTGATCACCATGGCCATATATTGACACGCATCGATGTATCTGCCAACGTATCGACCGCACTCGATATGATGCACTCATATGAAAGGAGGTGTCCCGTGGCGTACCTGGATCCGTGTTGCCCTTCGGACTGCTGCCCTGAGGGTCCCTGCTGCTGAGGATCTCGACCGAACCCGGCCTCACCGCGGACGCGCGGAACGGCCGGGTTCTCCTGTTCCCGAGCGGTTCAGCCGCCGTCCCAGAAGCGACCGGGGCCGAGCACGGCGGATGGGTCGAACGCGGCTTTCAGCCGGCGGTGCACCTCCGGTGCCGGAACAGCCGACGCTCCCAGCCCGCCCGGTCCGCGGATCGCGGGGGCGATCCCGCCGGCCTCGGCCACCGTGGCGCGAAGCATCGCGAGTTCCTCCGGCCCGTCCACGCCGACCCAGGCGATCCCGACGCCGGCGAGCGCCTGCCAACGGTCGTGCCGCGCCAGCACCTCCGGCAGGCGCGACGGTACGACTGCAACCTCGACCACGGTCGTGGCCTCGGGGAGGGCAAGACCCTCGGGATCGTCGACGGCTTCGAGCATGGCCATCGCGCCCGCCATGGCCTCGAGTTCCGACACCTCGTCGGGCCAACCTTCGAGATGCAGCGTCACAGCAGCCCGGCGACGCCAGCACTGCGGCCGCCTGGGGCACCGCCGTGGCGAGGCTGGTCGGCGAGCGCCATCGCGTCGTCCGGCCGACGCCCGGAGCACCGCTCGGGCGCGGGGAAGCGGCCGGATCTTCAGCGCCGACCTGGACGATGACTCCCAGCGTTCCGAGCGAGCCGGTCATCAGCCGATGGACGTCGAAGCCGGAGACGTTCTTCACCGTTCGGGCGCCGCTGGTGATCGTGCGACCGTCGCCGGTGACGGTCGTCATCTCCACCACGGTGTCGCGCACGTGCCCAACCCGGCGGCGGCGGAACGACGAGGCGCCGGCCGCGATCACGCCGCCCACCGTGGCTTCCGCCGGCGCGTCGACCGGCCATTCCTGGTCGTGTTCGGCGAGCGCGGTCGCGAGCTCGCCGCAGCGCATCCCCGCCTCGACCACGACCAGCATCTCGGCCGGTTCGTAGGCGACGATCCCGTCCAGCTGGGTGGTCCACAGTTCGGCGTCGGGCTCGGTGGGGTTACCGCGGTCGATGTGGCGCGCGACCGCCCACCGGGAGCAGCGTGCGCCCGTCCGCCGAGGCGCCGCGGACGATCTCCACGACGTCTGCGGGCGTCCTCGGGTGGAACATCGTCCGTGGTCATCGCGCGCCCTCGGGCCCGTAGCGCTCCAACGACAAGGCGCGGAGTCGCGCTGTGGTCTCGGGCTTGAGCACGCGGATCATGGCGCGCGCGCCGCCGTGAAGATCGACCGCGAGCCGCGCGGCCTTCTCCGCCGCCGGTATGCGAGGCGAATCGTTCCAGGGCTTCGTCGGCTGCGGCGATCTCGGCGCTGGGATCGCGGGCATCGGCCACGTCTCCGGCGGCCGCGTCGGCGTGTTGAAGGGCTTGCTTGGAACGCGGTGAGGCCTTCCTCGGGCCACGTGCGGATCCGATCCTCGACGGGATCGCCCATCAACGACCACAGCAGCGAACGGGAGTACCGGGACATGGCCGCCAGTTCCCGGATCGGCACGGCGAGCGTGATCAGCTCGGGCCGGCGGCCGCGGTGCCGAGGGTTCCAGCGGAGTCCGGAGTTCGCCCGGTCGATCGTACGCGTGGTGTCGCCGGTGTCCATGGACCGGCGGAGGCGTTCGTCGAGCAGCATGTCGGCCTCGTGGAGCGGCAGGCCGGGGAACCGCGCGACATCGCGGAGGTCGGCGGCCACGTCCTCGCGCAGGTCACCCAGCATCTCGCGCAACCCAGCGATCGGGTCGGGCGGCCACACGAAGGCCGCCACCGCCATGGTGACCACGGCGCCGAGGAACGTCTCCCAGATCCGGATCCACCCGTACGCGTCGGCCCGCCCCTTCCCGACGTAGATCACGACGACCGCCGTGACGGCAGCGATGGGATTGATGGGCTCGTTCGAGGACCGTACGAACAGGCCCACCAGGAGCGAGGCCACGATCGTCGCGGCCACCAGCCACAGGGGCGCGCTCGGGTCGATCGCCAACGCGGCGATGCCCAGGAGGATGCCCAGCACCGTGCCGGCCACCCGGAACAGCGACAGGCCCAGCGCGCCGTAGGGGTCGTCGGCGCGCAGGGCCACCAGCGGCACGATGGCGGCGAACGCGGGCCGGTCGGCACCCAGCAGGTCGCTGATCCACCACGCGAGGATCGCGGCCAGGCCGATCTTGGCCAGCAGTTGCAGGTCTCGCCGTCGCAGACGGCTGGGCCGGGCGATCAGAGCCACGAGCCCTCCGGCAGGTTCGCGGCGGCTTCGGCGGCGTCGTCGGTTCCCGCGCGCGCGATCGCGAAGTCGCCGCACCGCGCCCCGTCGGGCAACACCTTGCTCGGGTTCATGATGCCGTCGGGATCGAACGCCGAACGCACACACGCCTGCGCCGCCAGGTCGTCCTCGCTGAACATCAACGGCATGAAGTCGCGCTTCTCCAGGCCGATCCCGTGTTCGCCGGACAGCGCGCCGCCGGCGTCGACGCACAGGCGGACCACCTCGTCGCTCGCCTCGAGCACGCGCTCGAGGGTGCCGGGCACGGTCCGGTCGAACGAGAACAGCGGGTGCAGGTTCCCGTCGCCGGCATGGAAGACGTTGGTGACGATCAGACCGTGCCGTTCGGCGATCGCGTACACGCCGACCAGCACCTCGGTGAGCTTGGTGCGCGGCACCACGCAGTCGTGCAGGTGGTAGTGGGGAGCGATCTGCGCGACCGCCCCGAAGGCGCTCTTGCGGCCCTTCCACAGCAGCGCGCGCTCGGCGTCGTCGGCGGCGATGCGGATCGTGCCCACGTCGTTGGCGGCCGCGGCCTCCTCCACCTGGAGCGACTGCGCCTCGACCGACCCCGGCGTGCCGTCGACCTCGACGATCAGGATCGCGGCGGCCTCGGTGGGATAGCCCGCATGTGCGAAGGCCTCTGCGGCCCGGACGATGCCCTGATCCATCATCTCGACCGCTGCCGGCACCACCCCGCGCGCCGATGATGTCGGTCACCGTCTGCGCGCAGGCCTCGACGCTCGCGAAATCGAGCAGCATCGTTCGGACGGCCGGGTGGCCTCGGCAGGATGCGCACGCACACGCGTGCGACGATGCCGAGCGTGCCTTCGCTGCCGACCACGACGCCACGCAGGTCGTAGCCCGCGGCCTCCGGTGCCTCGGAGCCGACGCGCGTCTCGCGAGCCGTCGGGGAGCACCACGTCGAGCGCGAGGACGTGCGCGCTGGTGACGCCGTAGGCCAGGCAGTGCGGTCCGCCTGCGTTCGTATTGACGTTGCCGCCGATCGAGGACGTCTGCTGACTCGATGGGTCGGGCGCATACGAGAACCCGATCGGCGCGAGTGCCACCGACAGGTCCAGGTTGGGCAGGCCGGGCTCCACCCAGGCGAGGCCGTCCTCCGGCCGGATCTCGAGGATGCGCGTCATCTTGCTGGTGACGACGACGAGCGCGTCGCCTGTCGGCGTGGCGGCCCCCGCCAACCCGGTGCCCGATCCGCGGGGCACGATCGGCAGCCCGTGTGCACGCGCGATGCGTACGCACGACCGGATGTCCTCGGTGGTGAGGGGGAACGCGACCAGCGCGCAGCCGCCTTCCACCATGGAAGCGTCGCGCGCGTAGAGGCGCAGGGCGAGGGGATCGGCGAGCACGCGGTCGGCGTCGAGCGCGTCGACCAGGTCGCGGTGAGCGGCTTCGATGTCGGCCATGCCGCTCAGGGTAGTCGCGTGCGTGCGAGGTGCGGCGGCGTCGCTAGGCGACGTGGCCGGGCGAACCGTCGGCAGCAGCGAAGGGCAGGCCCTCGGCGGCCCAGGCCTCCATGCCGCCCTCGACGTTGGTGGCCTCGTAGCCGCGGGCCTGGAACATCATCGTGGCGAGTTCGCTGCGGTTGCCGCTGCGGCAGATCACGGCCACGGGGACCGCGACGTCGAGTTCGCTGCCGGCCCCGGCCATGATGTCGTTCAGCGGGATGTGCACGGCGCCGTCGATGCGGCCGGCTTCCCATTCGTAGGGCTCGCGGCAGTCGACCAACTGGATCTGCTCGAGCCGTTCGTGGACGTTCTTGACGTTCGAAGGTCACTCATGGGCAGAGGCGATGCTACCAGCGGCGTCGTCGGATCTCGTGTCCGATATCGAACGGGTGCCGGCGCTCCTCAGGCGTCATCGGTTACCGCGAACGGTATGCCGGCCACCCGGAAGATGCCGTACGTCTCCTCGTCGAACAGCACGAACCGAACCACCGAGACCTGCGCGTCGGCGCCGGCTACGGATGACAGAGCGATCGGCGCTGCCAGGTCTGCCGGGTATCCGTAGATGCCGCACGAGATCGCCGGGAACGCGACCGAGCGCGCCCCGAGCGCATCGGCGACCTCCAACGAGTCGACGTGGCACGACGCCAGCAGCTCAGGGTCGCGGTCGCTCCCCGAGAAGACCGGACCGGCGGTGTGGATGATCCATCGAGCGGAAAGGTCGCCCGCGATCCGTGGCGACGGCATCCCCCGTCGCGAGCGGTGGAACGCCGCGTTCGCGCGCCACCGCGCGTCGTTGCTCGAGGGCAGTCGGCGCCCGCGGCGCGCGTGATCGCGCCGTCGACGCCTCCGCCCGGCTCCATCGCGGTGTTCGCCGCGTTCACGACGGCGTCGACGGTCTGGTGGGTGATGTCGCCGCGCACGATCTCGATGCGAGGGCCGCCCATCGAGGCCATCGTAGCCTCGCCTCCGCCGGCTCACGTATCGTGGGGGCGTGCCGGACTTCGACCTCTTGGTGCTGGGCGACGCGAACCCCGATCTGGTGCTGCGCGGCGGCGACGTCGAGCCGGCGTTCGGCCAGGCCGAGCGTGTGGTGGACGAGGCGCGCCTCACGCTCGGAGGTTCGGGCGCGATCCTGGCGTGCGGCGCGGCCCGGCTGGGCATGCGCGTCGCGATCGCCGGCGTGGTGGGCGACGACCTGTTCGGTTCGTTCATGCGCCGGGAACTCGACGAGCGAGGCGTCAATACCCGCGGCATCGCCGTCGACGCGCATCGCCCCACAGGCATCACGGTGGTGTTCTCGTCGCCGGACGATCGCGCCATGCTCACCGCGACCGGCACGATCGGCGATCTCCGTGGCTCGTTGGTCGATCCCGATCTGCTGCGGGCCTCTGCGCACGTCCACGTGAGCTCCTACTTCCTGCAACGTTCTCTGGCGCCCGACCTGCCTGGCCTGTTCTCCGAAGCCCACGACCTGGGTCTCACCACGTCGGTCGACCCGAACTGGGATCCATCGGGGGAGTGGGACGGCGGCCTGATGGACCTGCTGGGGCAGGTCGACGTGTTCCTGCCGAACGAGATGGAGGCGATGCGGCTCGCGCGGATCTCCGATCTGGATCAGGCGGTGGAACGGCTGGGCGCGCGCGCCGGGCTCGTCGTCGTCAAGGCGGGAGGCCGTGGGGCGATCGCCGCCGGCCGCGGGCAGGTGCTGCGCCAGCCCGCGATCCCCGGCGACGTCGTCGACACCACCGGCGCCGGCGACTCCTTCGATGCGGGGTTCCTCTCGGCGTTCGTTCGCGGGGCGCCGCTCGGAGAAGCGCTCGCCCTCGCCAACGCATGCGGCGCGCTCTCCGCTCGCACCTCGGGAGGCACCGACGGTCAGCCCACGATGGATGAGGCGCTCGCCAGCGATCGCGGAGGGTTCGGTCGCATGATCGTGTGCCTCGCCGCCAATCCGTCGATCGACAAGCTGTTCGCGATCGACCGTCTGGTGCGCGGCGACATCCACCGCCCCGACGGGTTCGTGCAGACCGCCGGCGGCAAGGGATTGAACGTGGCCCGGGCGGCGCACGCGTTGGGGGCGGACGTGCAGGCGGTCGGATTGTTCCGGGGCACACGGGGAAGTGGCTCGCCGAGACCCTTGCCGCAGAAGGCGTGCCGTCGGTGCCCGTGTGGACCCACGGGGAGAACCGGGCGTCGCTCTCGGTGGCCGATCGTGAGACCGGCGGACTCACGGAGTTCTACGAACACGGGTCCGAGGTGCCGTCGGCGGCCTGGACCGAGCTGGTCGAGGCGGTCTCCCGGACGTGGATATCGTCAAGCTGGTTGACCATCAGCGGATCGATGCCTCAGGGCGCGCCGGATGACGGATACCGCGACCTGGTCCTCGAGGCGCGTGACGCCGGCGTCAGGGTCGCCCTCGACGCCGACGACGAGCGCCTCCGCCTGGCATTGGAAGCGCACCCCGACATCGTGAAGGTGAACGCCGCGGAGGCCGGAGGGCTGCTGGGCATCCCCACCACGCGCCGCGATGAGGCCCTCACCGCCGCGCAGAAGCTGCGCGCGCTCGCCGGTGCCGACGGACACGCCGGCGTGGTCACGCGCGGCGCCGACGGCGTCGTGCTCGCTGCGCCCGACGGTTCGCTCTACGAAGGCGTGTTGTACGAGCGCGGCCGGTATCCGGTGGGCAGCGGCGACGCCTTCCTCGCGGGGCTGGTGACCGCGCTCGATCGCGGCGGCGACTGGGAACATGCCCTGCGCTTGGCCCTGGGGGCCGCCACCGCCAACGCCGAGTTGCCGGGTGCAGGTACGCTCGATCCGTCCCGCGCCGCAGCGCTCGCCGACCATGCAAAGGTGCAACTGCTATGAACGACGACATCGACCGCATCCTGCAGGAGCAGGCCCACTACTACGAAGCACGCGCGTCCGAGTACGACGACGTCTGGTACCGGCGAGGTCCGTTCGACATGGGGCCGGAAGCCAACGCCCGGTGGTTCGAGGAGGTCGCCAGGCTCGAAGCGGCGATCGACGAGTTCGACGCCTCGGGCGACGTGCTGGAACTCGCTGCAGGCACCGGATTGATCACGCAGCGCATCGCCCCTCGCGCGACGTCGCTGATCGCCATGGACGCGTCGGCATCGGTGCTCGAGATCAACCGGGCCCGGATCGGCGATGATCCATCGGTCGAGTACGTGCAGGCCGACATCTACGAGTGGGAGCCGCCCGGCGGGCGCCGGTTCGACGAGATCGTGTTCACGTTCCTCCTGTCGCACGTGCCGCCGCAGCGCTTCGCGGAGTTCTGGGTGCGGATCGCCCGCTGGCTGAAGCCCGACGGACGCGTGTTCTTCGCCGACGACCGGCACGAGGGTCGAGACGCGTCCGTCGAACCCCGGCATCCAAGCCTCCGAGGGCCATGAGTTCGCGCACGTCCGCCAGCTCCACGACGGCCGCGAGTTCACGATCGTGAAGATCTTCTACACACCGGAAGGCATCGTGGAGGAATTGGCCCCGCTCGGGTGGCACGTCGACGCAGCGACGACCGGCGATGAGTTCGTCTACGGGGTCGCCACCCCCGCCGCCGAGCCCGACTAGTTCAGGCGGTCGCCGGTTGCGGCGTCGAACAGGTGGACCGCGCTCGGTTCGGCGGTGAGCGGCATCGGGTCGCCGGGCGCGGGTCGAGCGTCGGGTGCCAGCCGAACCGTCACCGGCGCCCGCGTGCTCGGCATCGGCCAGCAGCACGGCGTCGTCTTCCTCGGCGCCGCTCTCGGCGGCTCGCGCATCGATCGTCCCGTGCACCAGGACCTCGTCGCCGAGCGGCTCGACGACGTCGACCTGCAGGTCGATCCGCGGACCCGCCGGCGCACGCGGTCGCCGGCCGGAACGCTCTCGGGCCGGACCCCGATCGTCACGGGCCCCTCGGCGAGCCCGTCCCGATCGAACGAGAACGCGCCGGCGCTCACCGCGCCGTCCGCCGACCGTGCCGCGGAGCAGGTTCATGGGCGGGGAGCCGATGAACCCCGCCACGAACACGTTCGCGGGCCGGTCGTAGACGTCCTGCGGCACGCCGAGTCTGCTGCAGCACGCCGGCGTTCATGACCGCGATGCGCTCGCCCAGCGTCATGGCCTCGACCTGGTCGTGCGTGACGTAGATCGTGGTGATGCCCAGCCGGTGGTGCAGCTTCTTCAGCTCGGCGCGCATCTGCACGCGCAGCTTCGCGTCCAGGTTCGACAGCGGCTCGTCCAGCAGGAAGACCGCGGGCTCGCGCACAGCGCGCGGCCCATCGCGACGCGCTGGCGCTGTCCGCCGCTGAGCTGACCGGGCCGCCGCTGCGAGCAGCGTCGTCGAGACCCAGCATCGACTCACCTCGGCGACGCGCCTGGTCACGTCCTCGCGCGCGGTCTTGCGCTGCTTCAGGCCGAACGCCAGGTTCTTGGCCACCGTCATGTGCGGGTACAGCGCGTAGTTCTGGAACACCATCGCGATGTCGCGATCCTTCGGCGGCACGTCGTTGATGCGCGCGCCGTCCACTCGGATCTCGCCGGCGCTGATCTTCTCCAGGCCGGCGACCATGCGCAGCGCCGTGGACTTCCCGCATCCCGACGGGCCCACCAGGATCAGGAACTCGCCGTCGGCGACCTCGAGCGAGAGGTCCTCGACGGCGACCGTCCCGCCGGGGAACACCTTCGAGACGTGGTCGAACGTCACCGAGCCACGCGGTCATCTCCCGTTCATCCCTTGAGGCCTTGGGTCGCGATGCCGCGGATGAACCACCGCTGCGCGACCAGGAAGAGCACGCAGCATGGGCACCATGCTCATCACGTTGCCGGCCATCAGCAGGTTCCATTCGGTGAGGTGCGAGCCCTGGAACGACTGCAGGCCGAGCTGCAACGTGTAGGCGGGCTCGTTGTAGATCGTCACCAGCGGCCACAGGAAGTCGTTCCACGTCCACATGAACTGGATCACCGCCAGCGTCGCGAGCGCCGGGCGCCGACAGCGGCAGCACGATCGTGAACAGGATCTTCAGGCGCGACGCGCCGTCGATGCGCGCGGCCTCCTCCAGCTCGATCGGCAGCGTGCGGAAGAACTGCGTGAGCATGAAGATGCCGAACACGTTGGCCAGGTTCGGCACGATCAGCGCGCCCGAGGTGGTTGATCAGCCCCAGCTCCTTCACGATCAGGAACGTGGGCACCAGCACCACCTGGAGCGGCACCATCAGCGTCGCCAGCAGCACGAAGTAGACCGCCTTCTTCCCCAGGAAGCGCATGCGCGCGAACGCGTAGGCGGCCAGCGAGCACAGCAGCAGGTTGGCGGCCACGACCGTCACCGTGACCACCGCGTGTTCCAGAACCAGCGCGGCGAACGGCGCCGCCCGCAGCGCGTTCGGGATAGTTCTGGAACTGCAGCTGCCCGGCCACAGCATCGGCGGGAAGTGCCGCGTCTGGTCCAGCGTCTCGAGCGAGGTGATGACCATCCACACCAACGGCACCAGCATGATCAGCGCCATCGGCATCAGCACCAGGTGCCACGGGCTGAACGGCAACCACCGCCGCCGCGGGTTCGCTCCGACCTCGCCCTCCTCGGTCGTCGCCGGGCGGCGGCGATGCGCGGGATCCGCCGTGGTCGCGCTCATGCCTGGTAGTGCACCACCCGGTTGCCCAGCCAGAACTGGGCCAGCGTGAGGATCAGGATCGCCACGAACAGCACGTACGCGATGGCCGCCGCGTATCCCGCCGCCGGCACCCCCGACGTGAACGCCAGCCGGAACACGCGGATACACCACGACGCTCGTGGAGTCGAGCGGCCCGCCCCTGGTGACGAAGTACACCTCGTCGAACAGCTGCAGCGCCGAGATCGTGGACCACACCACCAGCAGCAGCGTGGCCGGGCCCAGCAGCGGCAGCGTGACGTTGCGGAACGTGCTCCACCGGCCCGCGCCGTCGATCGCCGCGGCCTCGACCAGCTCGTGCGGAACGCCCTGGAGCGCGGCGAGGTAGACGATCGTGTCGAACCCCAGCCAGCCCCACACCGTCATCATGGCCAGCGACGGCAGCGCCTGCGACGGGTCGGCGAAGAATCCGAACGGCCCCAGCCCGACCTTGCCCAGCGCCCAGTTCGCGAGCCCGAAGTCCTTGTCGAGCAGCCACAGGAACATGATCGCCGGTGGCGATCGTCGAGGCCACCACCGGGATGAACACCGCCAGCCGGTAGAAGCGGATCAGCCGGATCTTCCGGTTGAGCGCGACTGGCCACGAACAGCGCGAGCACGATCGAGATCGGCACGAACATCATCGTGTAGATCAGCGTGTTCAGCGCCGCCTTGCGCGTCAGCGGGTCCTTCGGGATCGCCTCGTAGTTGTGCCAGCCCGATGAACGGTCGGACCGGGTTCAGCAGCGACGCCTTCTGCAGCGACAGCACGAAGCCCCACACGATCGGGAACAGGCCGAAGAGCAGGATCAGGGCGACCGAGGGAAGGATGAACGCCCACCCGGCCACGTGGTCGGAGCCCAGGAACCGGCGGAACCGACCCATCCGGCGCGCCTCCGTCGCGCCGCGACGGCTACGCCGGCGACCGCCAGGATCCCGTTCACCGTCTCGGCGGCCTCGTCCAGCGCCTGCCTGCGGCTCGGACTCACCCAGCAGCACCGACGACGATCGCCTGGCCCATGGCCTGGGAGATCTGGTCGTAGCTGGCGAGCACGGGCCGCGCCTTCTGCACGTTGGCCAGGTTCTCGGCGAACACGTCGTTGCCGGGGAACTTCTTGCCGAACGTCCTCGGTGAACCCCGGCGTGTCGAGCACCGACTGCCGGGTGGGCAGGTGGCCGGTCGCCATCGAGTCGCTTCTGCACCTGCTCGGCCGCGGTGAACCACTTGACGAACTCCCACGCCGCGTCCGCGCGCTCCTCGCCGTTGTCGAACAGCACCCACATGTCGGGCCCGGCGATCGTCTCGTGGTTGGTGCCCGTCGTAGCTGGGCATGCACCTGCACGCCGTAGTCGACGTCGGGGTAGCCCGACAGCGCCCACGGGCCGGTGATGAGCATGCCCGACCTTGCCGGTGTTGAACAGGTCGTCGATCTTGGAGTTCTGCAGGTCCAGGTACACGCTCTGGTCGGTGACGGCCATGTCGTGCAGCGTGTCGAGCGCCGTGACGCCGGCCTCGGAGTTGAACGCCGCCTGGGTGTTGTCCTCGCTCAGGATGTCGCCGCCCGGCCTGCCACAGCATCGCGTCGTAGTGCCACACCGTGTCCTCGCTGGCGTCGCCCGGGAACGCGAACCCGTACTGCTTCTTCGCCGGGTCGGTCAGCGCCTCCGCCGCCGTGCGGAAGTCCTCCCACGTCCAGTCCGCGCGTGGGCTCGTCGATATCGGCTTCGGCGAACAGGTCCTTGTTGTAGACGATCGCGAGGTTGTCGATCAGCGCCGGGACGCCGAGCACCCGGCCGTCGACGGTGGCGGCCGCCCGCGAGCCGGGGAAGAAGTCGTCCCAGCGAAGTCCCTCGTCCTGCACCCGCTCGGTGAGATCCATGATGCCGGGCGCGTTCGCGAGCTGGGGCAGCGACGTGCCGTACTGGTAGGTGATGTCGGGCTGCTGGCCGCCCTGCAGCGCCACGGTCACCTTCTGCAGCGCGTTGTCGTTGGAGCAGCAGAAGACGTTCTCGACCACGATGCCGTCGTGCGTCTGCGTTGAACTCGTCGATCAGGCCTGTCATCGAGCTCGGCTTCGAAGTTCTCGACGCCGTTCTGCTCGCCGACCTTGCCGTAGCCGTGCCACAAGGTGATCTGACCGGTTCGCCGCCGGCGCCGCCGGAGTCCGCGGGCGTCGGTGGTGCCATCGTCGCCGCCCGAGCATGCGACACCGATCAGGGCCGTCACGGTGAGGATCGCGAACAGTGCTCGACGCTTCATCTGCTCCTCCATCATCCCTTGGGTACGTCATCAGGACAGCACGACGGATCGGGTCAGGTTGCGGGGACGGTCGGGGTTCGAGGCCCTTGGCTTCGGCCAGGGCGACCGCGGCGCGTTGGATCAGGATGAGCTCGGCCATGGGGTCGCATCGGCCTCCAGGACCGTGGCGCCGGTCGCCCGCACGTCGTCGGCGACCGCCGTCGGGTCGGGCGTGCCGAGGACCCAGACGAGCGGACCGGTCCCCGCCACGCTGATCGGGCCGTGCCGGTACTCCATGGCGGGGTAGGACTCGGTGTGGGCCTGCGCGGCTTCGCGCATCTTCAAGGCGGCCTCGCTGGCGAGTCCCGACGGTCCACCCGTGCCCCAGGAACACGAAGTGGTCGAACGCGGTGACGTCGACCGGCAGGTCGGCGACGAGCGACCGCGTCGCCGTCGGCGATCGCGGCGGTCGAGGTCCTGGCCCACGTGAGGCACGCAGGAACGCCAGCGCGGACGTCGCGAACCGGGTCTGCACCACGGACCGTTCGTCGGCGAAGTCCAGGATCACGGTCTCGGTGGCGAGGTCCGGCGATCGGCGAGCCGGCGACCGCCGTGATCGCGGTCGTCGGGAGGCGACCGTCCACCGCTCGAGCAGCCGAAGCCACCTCGGTGGTGGTGCCGCTGCGGCTGATCGCGACGACGCGGTCGTAGGCGCGGTCCGCCGGGAACTCCGAGGCGGCGAAGGCGTCGGTCTCGCCGACACCGGCATCCTCTCGCAGCGCCGCGTAGGACTGGGCCATGAACCACGACGTGCCGCAGCCCACCGCGGCGACGCGTTCGCCGTGCGCGGGCAGCCGTGGGCAGGTCGTCGCCCGCGCCTTCCAGGGTCTGGCGGCCCGCTCGCCAGCACCCGGCTGGCTCGCGATCTCGTCGCTGCGATCTCGCTCATCATGCGCACCATACGCCACAACCGAGCAAGAACGCAATCCAAACGTGCATGCGACGCTCCTATACTCCGCGCTCATGCGCCAGGCGGAACGGCTCAGCGCTCGATCCTGGAGGAGCTCTGCGAGCGACGGCGTCGGTGGGGGTGGCCGAGCTCAGCGACCCGGCTCGACGTCTCCGCGGCCACGATCCGGCGCGACCTCGAGTTGCTCGAGCAGCAGCGCCTGCTCACCCGCACCCACGGTGGCGCGGTGGCCCAGGGCGTGCTGTACGAGCTGCCGCTGCGCTACAAGAGCGCGCGCCACCAGGAGGAGAAGAAGCGCATCGCCGCCGCGGCGGCCGACGCGCGTCGCCGACGGCGTCGGCGATCGGGCTCACCGGCGGCACCACCACCACCGAGGTGGCGCGCGCCGTGATCGATCGCCAACGACTCACCGTGGTCACGAACGCGCTTGAACATCGCCAGCGAGCTGGCGGTGCGGCCCAACCTGAAGCTGGTCGTCACCGGCGGCTACGCGCGGTCGCGAGTCCTACGAGCTGGTGGGCCCCCTCGCCGAGCAAGCGCTCGCCGGGCTCAACCTGGATGTCGTCTTCCTCGGGCGTGGACGGCATCTCGCACCGCCGCCGGCATCACCACCCACCACGAGGTGGAGGCGCACACGAACCGCGCCCTGATCGAACGCGCTCGCCACGTCGTCGTCGTGACCGACAGCTCGAAGATCGGCCTGGTGGCGTTCGCGCAGATCTGTCCGATCGATCGCGTGCACGAGGTCATCACGGACGCCGGGCGTCGATCGCGGAGCATCGGCCGAGCTCCGCGAGGCCGGTGTCGCCGTGGTGACCGTGTGACCGACTACGTGGACCTCCGGGAGCTTCGGCTGCGCCGATTCCGGCCCGTGGCGGCGCCGGACCGCGACACCGCGTCCCGCGCGGTTCCCCGCGATCGATGCCCACAACCACCTGGGGCGGTGGCTCACCGCGCGACTGGGCGCGCCCGACGTGGGCCGCGCTGCTCGAGCTGATGGACCGGCCAACGTCGCCGCGATCGTGAACCTCGACGGCCGATGGGGCGATGAGCTGCGGGCCAATCTCGACCGCTACGACCGTGCGCATCCGGGCCGGTTCGCGACGTTCGCGCAGCTCGACTGGCGGAGTGACGGCCGAGGCCGGGTTCGGTGATCGGCTCGCGGCCCAGGTCCGTCGAGCCGCCGACGCGGGTGCCCGAGGCCTCAAGGTCTGGAAGGACCTCGGACTGCACCTCGCGCGACGACGCCGGCGATCGGCTCGCGCCCGACGACGAGCGGCTTCGCACCGGTGTGGGAGGCGGCCGGCGACGCGGGGCTGCCGGTGACTGATCCACACGCGGCGATCCGCTGGCGTTCTTCGAACCGATGGACGAGCGGAACGAGCGGCTCGAGGAGCTGCTGCGAGCATCCCGAGTGGTGGTTCGGCGACCGTGCGCGGTTCCCGGCGGTTCGACGACGCTGCTGGGGGCGTTCGAACGGCTGGTGGCCGAGCCATCCGCGGACCACGTTCATCGGCGGCGCACGTCGCCGGCGCCGCGGAAGATCTGGCGTGGGTCGGAGCGCATGCTCGACCACCTACCCCAACCTGCACGCCGACATCGCGGCGCGCATCGCCGAGCTGGGTCGCCGGCCGCGGCGGCACGCGCCCTCTCGAGCGACACCCGACGCGCATACTGTTCGGGACCGACGAGTTCCCGCCCGACGCAGGAGGTCTACGCGATCCACTTCCGGTTCCTGGAGACGGCCGACGAGTCGTTCGCGTACTCGACCGAGGACCCTCCGCCGCAGGGCCGGTGGACGATCTCGGGCTTGGGCCTGGCCGGACGACGTGCTCGCGGCGGTCTATCGCGACAACGCGCTGCGCGTTGATCCCCGGGATCGACCCGTGGCCGTGATCGGCGCGGCCCGCCCGCAGGTCCGACCCGACGCCGCGGTCCGGGGGCTGTTCCTCACGTCGGGATTCGTGATCGCCGCGTTCTTCCCGTTCCTGGCGCTGTACCTGGACGGCAAGGGCTTGTCGCGAGAGCGAGATCGGCGTGGTGATCGCGGTGATGGCGGTGGCCCGGATCGTGTTGAACCCGATCTGGGGCCACGTGTCCGACAGCGTGCTCGGCCGGCGAACCTCGCTGCAGATCGGATTGGTGCTGGCGGCCGGGGTGCGCGTTGTTGCTGAGCGCCGCGGGACCTGTGGTCGATCGCGGCGGCGGGGTTCCTGCTGGCCGGAGCCATGGTGACGCTCGGTCCCAACATCGACGCGATCACGCTGGAGCACCTGGGCGCCGAGCAGATGTCGGAGTACGGCCGGATCCGGTCGTGGGAGAGCTTCACCTACGCGATCGGGTGCTTCGTGCTCGGCGCGATGTTCCAGCTCCATCGGCGTGCGAGTGGGCGATGCCGATCTACGCGATCGCCAGCCTCGTGGTGCTTGCCTGGTCGTTCATCGTGGCGCGGGACGCGCCGAAGCATGAATCCACGGGCGACGGCAAGCTCGGCGCGGTCGGCGCGGTGTTCCGGGCGGCGCCACGGTTCTGGGGGTTCCTGGCGGCGCTGTTCGCTGGTGTGGACCGGGTTCAACGCGGCATGGAACTTCATCTCGCTGAAGATCGCGAGCGAGGGCGGCGGACCGTGGCTGGTCGGGCTCGGCACCGCGCTCGGCGGGCTGGTCGAGGTGGCGATGATGCGTTCGTCCTCACGACTGCAAGCGAGGTTCGGGCTGCGCCGCGTGTACGCGCTCGGGTGCATGATCTACGCCACGGGGTTCCTGCTGTGGGGCCTGGTGCCGAACCCGACGATCGTCTCGCTCCTCACGGTCCTGGAGGGCATGGCGTTCAGCCTGCTGTTCACGACCGGGGTGGTCGTGGTCGGACGGCTCCTGCCGTCGTCGCTGTACTCGAGCGGGAACTCCGTGGCGCAGATGGTCGGGTTCGGACTCGGGCCGATCATCGGCGCCGGGTTGGGCGGGCTTCATCTACCAGCATGCCGGCGCGGTGACGCTGTACTCACTGGCGTCCGCGTGCGCCGTCGCCGGCGCGATCACCGCGTGGTTCGCCCTGGCGGTGCCGGTGCTCGACGCACCGGTCACCGACGCGGACGACCCACCGGCGGACACGAGCGCGGCGCCGTTGGAGCCGCTGGGGTGAGCGACCCGAGCGAGGTTGCCGCGCACCGGGACCTGGTCGCCGGACGCTTCCCCACGCTCGCACTCGACCCGTTCGCACCGATCGGGGACGGCTGGGACTGCTTCACCTACCTGGCGCACGACGAGTGGGTGGTGCAGATCCCCCGAACCGAGGCCACCGTGGCGACGCTGCGCCGGCAGATCGCGCTGTTGCCCGAACTGGCACGAGAGGTGTCGGCGGCGATCCCGGTCCCCGTGCACGTGTCGATCGATCCCACCGTGATGGTGTACCGCGCGCTCGAAGGCCGGTCCCTGCTCGAGATCGAGCTGTCCCCGAACGCCATCCTGCCCGAACGGCTCGGCCGGTTCCTCTACGACCTGCATACGGTGCCCTTGGAATTCGTGGGGCTCCGGGGCGAAGGGGGAGAAGGCTGGCGGCGCGAGTACCGCGAGGTGCTCGACGGCTTCCGAGCGCGGGTGTTCCCGCTCCTCCGCGACGACGAGCGCGAGCACGCCGGCGCGATGTTCGACCGGTTCATGGGCGAGGACGACAACTTCCGGTTCCCGGCTGCGCTCGTGCACAACGACCTCGGGCCCGCTCACATCCTGGCGACACCGACCGGCGATCTCGCAGGCGTCATCGACTGGGGTGACGCGGCGCCCGGCGACCCCGCGATGGATCTCGCCTGGGTGCTGCATCACGCCCCCGCGATCGGCGACCGTGCGCTGGCGGCGTACGGGGGACCGCCCGATGCCACGTTCGTGGAACGCGCGCGGTTCTACGATGCGATCTCGCCGTGGTACGAGGTCCTGCACGGGCTCGACACCGGCCAGCCATCGTTCGTCGCGAGCGGTCTCGAGGGGCTGCGCGAGCGATTCCCGGCATGACGACGATCGACGTCCGTCCGCTCCGACCCGGCGAACTCGAGGACGTCATCGACGCGTTGACGGACCGGCCCGCGGCGACACATCGACGGCGAGCGGAGCTCCAGACGCGCGGGCGGTTCCGCTACCTGATCGCCTGGATCGATGGGAGGCCGGTGGGCCACGTCGGGCTCGGCCTGGTCGACGATCGCCGGATCGAAGACGTGTGCGAATGGCGCGGCTTCGCCTTGGTGAGCGATCTCGAGGTGATGCCGTCGCACCGGCGTCTCGGTGCCGGCCGCGCGTTGATGGAGGCGCTCGAGGCGGAGGCGTTCGGCGCGGGCATGCCCGGCGTCGCGCTCGACACCGGAACGGAGGAGTCCTTCGCCGAGGCACGTGGCCTCTACCGCTCGATGGGCTACGTCGATCGTGGCGAGGTCTTCCTCGGGGGGTGGAGCGACCCGCTGGTGCCCGGCCGTCACTTCGTCGATCCGCTCACCCAGTGGTTCAAACGGTTCTGAGTTCGGCCTCGGCCGCCGCGGCGGTCACCCTCGGCGGATGCCTTCGGGGATCAGGTCGCCGTGGGCGGCGATGAGCGCATCGACGAGCTCGTGGGTCGCCGCGGTGGACAGCGTGGCGCCGGTGTTGGGATCGAGGAGCGCGGCCGCCTCCACCAGGTCGCGCCGCTGCTCGAGCGCCGCTCGCACCGTGAGCTCCACGACGTTGAGGAACGTGCGGTTCAGCGCCAGGGTCTGTACCGGCAACGCCCCGACGCGCGTGGGGCCGTACCCCCTCGGTGCCCACCGTCGTCGGCACCTCGACGCACGCCTCGGCCGGCAGGCCTTCGATGCGGCCCTCGTTGCGGATGTTGGTGTAGACGTCGCGTTCGGTGCCGGTCTCGATCGCCCGCACGATCTGCGACGCGAGCTCGTCGTTGAGCTCCACCTCGAGTTCCTCGCCCGCATCCAGCGCCCGCTTGGTGTCGGCGAACTCCACCAGGTTCTCGTCGCTCCGGCGGATGTACTCGTCGATCTCGCATCGGAAGTGGGCCACCTGGTCGTCCAGATGCAGGAACCACGGCACGTATTCGCTCGAATGCTCGCTGGACTCGGTGGGGAAGTAGCCGAACCGGCGGAAGAGCTCGACACGCACGCGCCGTCCCAGGCCCTCGGGATCGGCCTCGACGATCTCGCGTAAGCGCGGGTACAGGTCCTCGCCGGTGCGACGATCCTCGAACGTGTAGACGAAGCACTGATGGTTGAACCCGGCGGTGACGAAGCGGATGTCGGCCTCGGGCACACCCACCGTCTCGGCGAGGAAGGTGTGCGTGTCGCGGACCGAATGGCACACGCCGATCACGCGGTCGGCGGGCAGCGAGGACCCCGCCCAGATGCCCCACGGCACCATCGCCATCGGGTTGGTGTAGTTGAGCAGCAGCGAGCCGTCGGCCGATCGCTGCGCGATCTCGTCGGCCATCTCCACCATGACCGGGATCGTCCGCAACCCGCGCATGATGCCGCCGATGCCGATGGTGTCGGCGATCGTCTGTCGCACCCCGAACCGTGACGGGACCTCGAAGTCGGTGACGGTCGCCTGGTAGCCGCCCACCTGGATCTCGTTGATGAGGTAGTCGGCGCCGTCGAACGCACCGGCGCGGTCGGCGTGGGCGCCGACGCGGTATCCGGCGTCGAACCGCTTCACGAGTTGGTTCGCCGCGCGCTCGGCGTACGCGAGCCGTTCGGCGTCGATGTCGTGCAGGGCGATCGTCAACGTGCCGTGGAGTTCGGTGAACGAGCACAGGTCGGCGAGGATGTTCTTGGTGAACTCGACGCTGCCCGCGCCGATGATGGTCACCTTCGCCATGCGCGGAAGTGTTGCAGACAGGCATCAAACGCACAACTTCACGCATCGGCAGTCAGGCCTTCGGCGGCGAGTTTCCCGGATCACGCGTAGCATCCCTGTGACCTGCAGGGTTGCGGTCGCACGCCCCCACCGAAACGATGGAGGGCCCAGGAGAGAGGAACGTCCGACGTGAGCGACGACCAGGGGTTCATCGACAAGGCGAAGGGTACGGCCGGTGATCTCGCCGGCAAGGCCAAGGAGACCGCAGGTGACCTGGCGGGCAAGGCCGGTCCGGCCGTGGACAAGGCCAAGGACACGGCCGGTGGTGTCGTGGACGCCGCCGCCCCCGTGGCGGGAAGGCGAAGGGCGCCGCCGGCGAGGTCGCCGGGAAAGCGGTGGGAGCGGCCGGTGGACTCGCCGGGAAGACCGTGGACGCCGCCGCCCCGGTGGCCGGCAAGGCGAAGGACACCGCCGGCGGTCTGCTCGACAAGGTGAAAGGACTGTTCGGCGGCGGCAGCAAGAGCTGAGCTGAAGGCCCCACGAGTTCGAGAGGCGGTCTCCATGGTCAACGCGTACATCCTGATCCAGACCGAGGTCGGCAAGGCGGCCCAGGTCACCGAGCAGGTCCGCGTGCGTGCAAGGCGTGGTGGCCGTGGATCCCGTGACCGGCCCCTACGACGTCGTCGCCCGCGTGGAGGCCGATGACCTCGATCAGCTCGCCAAGAGCACCGTCATGCCCATGCAGGAACTCGAAGGCATCACCCGAACCCTCACCTGCCCCGTCCTCCAGCTGTAGAGCATCGGGTCGTCCACCTCGACAGGCTCGCGCGTTAGGGTCGGTCGATGTCCGACCCCGGACCATCCATCCCGTCCGCGAAGCCCGCACCCAGGCGACGCCGAACCCTGATCGTGCTCGTGGCGGCCGGACTGTCGCTCGCCGCCGTCACCGTCGCGTTGATCGCCGCCGGCGAGACGGAACCGAGCGCGCGGGTGTTCGACGTGGCGGCGGGGGACCGGCGCTACTGGGCGCCTGGGGTGCTGCGACCCGGCGACCAGATGCGGTGTCACGACGAGGTCTACGACCTGTGGCACGCGGGACCCGACGATTCGGTGGCGTTCGGCGACACCGGGATCACGGTGGGGCACGCCGGTGACGGCAGCATCATCGCGACGTGCCCGAAGACGCTCCCTGCGCCGTGACGCCCGTTGCGGCAGTGGTCAGGCGTCGTCCACGTGAACCGGGAAGGGCAGGGCGACGGGATCGACGGACGGCGGGGTGCCGTCTTCGTCGAACCGATCCATGCGGAAGTCCTCGGCCGCCTCGACCACATCGGTCGCACCGTCGAGCGCGAGGTCGACGGCGATGCGCGAGACCGCCGGCCCCCACATCATCCCGTGACCGCACGCGCTGGCGATCGACGCGCCGGCCACCTCCGTGCCGTCGCGGAGCACGAGCGGACCGGTGAGCGGGAAATGATCCGGGGTGTACTCGATCGTGGCCGCCCATGCCTTCTTGATGCCGAGAGTGCGTGTGACCGGCACCAGGCGGTGGAGCCGGCGCTCCATGCGTCGCAGGTACGGCCAGTCGATCGAACGTCCCGGCCCCGGTTCCTCGTCGGGGTTGGACATGCCCCAGAGCAGCCCGCCCTCCTCGGGCCGCCAGTAGATGCCGGCGCCGATGTCGAACGCCATCGCCGTGGTGTCGGCGTGCAGGTCCGGGCTCGCCTCGGTGACCACCACCTGGTGGCGTGCGTAGCCCACCCACGCCCGGGCTCCCGCGGCGGTGGCGACCGCCTGCATCGCCGGTCCTCCCGTCAGCGAGCACCCGTGAGGTGGCGATCGTCCCGTCGCTGGTGCGTACCCCGGTGACCTCGCGCCGTCCCGCGTCCGACGGCGCGGGTGCGCAGACCCACGAACGCGGTCCGCTCCCGGACCTCGACGCCGCCGCTGCTGCATCGCGAGGGAGTAGGCGCGCACGTTGCGCGGTGGATCGACCCATCCGTCGGTGGCGACGTAGGACCCACCGCGGAACCCCGTGGATCCCATCGCCGGGATCAGCGCGCGCACCTCGTCGGCATCCACCCACCGTGCGTCGAGGCCGGTCGCCCGCTGCATCGCGATGCGTTCGTGCGCCGCGCGCTCGTCGGCGGCGGTGACGGCGAGGATCACGTATCCGCGACCCTGGAACCCAGAGTCGGTGCCGTACCGAGCGTCCTGGCCGCGGTACCAGTCGATCGACCACGCGCCCAGGCGAACGGTGTCGGGGGTCCCACCCTGGGCCCGCACCATGCCTGCCGCGCGGCTCGAGGCACCGCCACCCACCACGTCGCGCTCCAGGACGACGACCTTGGTCAGGCCGGCCTCGGAGGCGAACACCGACGCCCACCCTCCGACGGTCCCGGCGCCCACCACCACCAGATCTGCAGACTCGCCCTTCGCCACCCGACCCTCCCTGGAGTGGTCGAAGTCTAGAGGAGGGAATCAGCGCGCCGGTCATGCGTACAGTGACGCCGATGCAGGCCGAACCCGACCGTCGCCTCGCGTACGAAGAGATCCTCGTCGTCCTGATGCTCTCGCTCCTGGCGAGTGCGGTGTACGCCGTGCTCAGCCTCCTGGAGGCGCCCGTTCGCGGCACGGTCGTCGCGTCGGCGAACCAGAGCACGCAGCTCGCGCGACAAGTTGCGGGGTTCGTGTTCGGCCTCGCGCCGGTGTTCCTGGTGCTGTACCTCGTGCGTCGTTCGGGCGAGGGCGTCGGTTCGGATCGGCCTCGCATGGGACCGACCGCGGCAGGACGTCCTGCGTGGCGTTGCGTTGTTCGCGGTCGTCGGCCTCGCGGGCCTGGGGCTCTATCTCGGTGCGGTCGAACTGGGCGTGAACCGGTTCGTCGTGCCCGGCGCCTCCGCTCGGCCACTGGTGGACGGTGCCGGTCCTGGTGATGAACGCGGCCGAAGCCGCGCTCGTCGAAGAGATCATCGTCCTCGGCTACCTGATCAGCCGGCTGCGCCAGCTCGAGTGGTCACCGCTTGCGGCAGTGGCGGCCAGCGCCTTGCTGCGTGCGTCCTATCACCTGTACCAAGGCTGGGGTGGGTTCGCCGGCAACCTCGCGATGGGTGTGCTGTTCGGCGTGTTGTTCATCCGCTGGCGGCGCACCTGGCCGTTCGTGATCGCGCACTGCCTGCTCGATGTCGCCGCCGGCCTCGGCTACGTCTTCTTCCGGGATCATCTCCCCGGATTCTGAGCCGAAAGGAGGATTCCGTTCCGGATCGCTTGCTGGCTACGATGAGCCGTCGTCGAGCGAAGGAGGGGCGTTGTCGTCGGTGCTGGATTACCTGCGTGGGCGTGGGGTGCCGTTCTTGGTCCTGCCGGATCCCGACGCCACCCAGCCCGAAGAGACCGCCGAACGCCACAACGTTCCCACGGACGAGCTCGTCCGCACGATCGTGATGTCGAACCGGTTCGGCCTCGCATTGATGGTGGTGCCGTGGAACCGTCAGCTCGACCTGGCCCTGGCGCGCCGCGCGATGAACGACCCGAACGCCCAGCGAGCGCTGGACCACGAGCTCGAGGAGAAGATGCCCGAGTTCGAGGTCGACGTATGGCCGCCGCTCGGCCTGTTCCTGCTGATGCCGACGTTCGTCGATCGCGAGGTGGCGGATCGTGAGCAGGTGGTCTTCCCGGTGGGAAAGCCCGGCACGCTCGTGTGCATCCAGACCGAGGAGCTCTTCCGCGACGATCCCGTCGTGATCACATCGCTCACCGCAGAGACGTTCGCGGCCGAGCCCGTCGGCACCCGGCGGGGCAACCTGTGGGCGGTTCGCAGCGAGCCGCAACCCGCCGCCAACCCCGACTGATTGTCGTTTCGCCCAGGGTCCCGTACCGTAGATGGCGGGATATCCCATCAAGACCGAAGCCCGGCCAGCGCGCCGGGACTTCGTGTTTCTGGGGTCGGTTCGGCCCTCAGGGAGCCGGAACCCCCTCGATCAGGCGAGGTCGCGGGGGAACCGCTGATCCCAACGGCGCCGCCACCGCTCCTGGCCGTCTTCACTCACCCGAAGGTCGATCGCCACGTCGTAGTGGCCTCGATCGCTGGTCACCGTGATATCCACCCGTGAGGAACACGTCGCCTCGGGGAACCGCAGATCGAAGGCACCCCGGCTCGTTACCGACGCGATCCCAGGATCGTCGGTCGAGACCGTGACCTCGCCGCCGTACAGCTCCTGGAACGACGGTGTGCCGGACCCCGGATCGGCGTCGTAGTTGCCCATGCTCCCGGCGCTGGCGACGGTCTCGTGCCGCAGCAGGTGGTGCGCCACGTCCCACACGACCCACCCTTTCTCCGGGTCATCCTTGGGGAGTTCCTTGGGAGAGGCGTTGGCCAGAACCCGGTTGGGCGGCGGGACCAGCGGTGACTCGGCGACGGGACCGGGCCCGTCCAGCACCGGCAGCTCCAGCGTCGCGGTGGCCCGCTCGATCGTGAGCGTCACCGGTTCGGGGGGCGACCACGCGTTCGGCCAATCGCTCCCGGCCAGGTCCAGCCGGATGCGGTGACCGGCTTCGAACACCCACGACATCGCTTCGAGCTCGAGCTCGATGTCGTACGTGGTGCCGGGCTCGAGGGCCGTAGGATCCTCGCGCGAGTCGCGGCACGTGAGGTTGAGCATGCCGCGCGTGACCATCGAGGACGTGCCGTCGGGGAACACGTCGCACAGCTTGGCCGACAGGTAGGCCACGGGGGCACTCGACGTGACGCGGACCGACAAGCGGGCCTGTCCCATGATCTCCAGCTCGTCCTCCAGCGGTTCCCAGGTGTAGGTGAGGGAATGGATCTCGTCCGGTCGTTGATCGGCCGACTGGCCCCAGGGCATCGCGCCCGCGCACGAGATCCACGCGGTCCAGCCCACGTCACCGCGCACGTCGAACCGGTCGGGTCCGTCGCCGTCGTGGTCGGCTTCCGCCTTTGCAAGCGCCAACGTCGTGGGGCTGAGGCGCTCGGCGGGCCAGGTCGGCTCGTACCGCCACGCGCCGCGCACCTCGGCGCGGTCCGGCGCAGGCAGCGTGGAGCGCTGCACGTACACCATGATGGGCGGTTCGGACTCGACGCCGTTGTCGATGCCCTTCAGCCAGTGATCCCACCACTTGAGGTGCTCTGGGATCAGGTCGTGGTTCGGTCCGGGCCGGCATGTGTCGGTGGAGGCGTGCGACCACGGCCCGATGATCATGCGCTTGGGGCAGGTCAACGCCTCGAACGTGCGGAAGGTGTTGTTGCGATAGCCGTCGGCCCAGCCGGCGATGATCATCGTGGGACACTCGATCGCGTCGATGTCGAACCGCAGCGAACCGAACTTCCAGTAGTCATCGAGTCGCTGGTGCGCGCGCCAGGTGAGGAGCCAGGGCTCGGTCTCGAGTACGCGACGTTCCCATTCCTCGCGCCAGCCGTCGCCGAAGATCGAGGGCACCGGCGGCAGCGCGTTCATCGCCACCATGTAGGTGGGGTAGTCCACGAGGTCGAGCGCCTTCAGCGCGCCGCCGAAGTAGTGCACGTCGTCGCCGAACCGGTCGTCCGTGGCGAAGATCGGGATGATCGCCTTCAACGCGGGCGGCCGTTCCATGGCGAGCTGGATCGAGTTGAACCCCGAGTACGACGTGCCGTACATCCCCACCGAACCGGTGGACCAGTCGCGGGTGGCGAGCCAGTCGATCACGGTCACGAGGTCGGTGCGTTCGATCGCGGGGTACTCGTCCTCGGCGATCCCTTCGCTGGTGCCCGTGCCACGGACATCGACGCGGCACATCACGTAGCCGGCCTCGGCGAGCCGTTGGTACTCCGGCCGGTAGGAGGCGGTCACATCGTCTTTGCGGTAGGGCAGTGCCTCGAGCAACGCGGGCCACGGGCCGTCGCCACCATCACCTGGGTCGGGGAGATAGAGGGTGGCGGCCAGAACGGACGCCGTCGTCCATGGGGATCCACACGTGCTCGCGGCGGGTCATGCGGGGCAGGGTACCGGCGGCTCCGCCGCGCGCGCAGCGCCCGGCTTCGCGGACGCTGACCGTTGGTCAGTTCCAGCTGCGCATCCAGATGTGGAGCGCACGGAACGACGTGGTGAGGCGATCGCCCACCAGCAAAGGCCAGAACCACACGAACAGCACCACGAAGATCGCGAGGTAGCCCATCACCACCGGACGGAACGGATGGCGCGTGGAGATGGCGGGCAGTCCGGTCTCCGGATCGATCGCCACGTCACCGGCTTCGTCGTGCAGCACGAGCCTCGCATCCGACAATGCCTGGAGCGTGTAGACGGCCGCCAGCGCCATGAACGGTGTCATCGGCAACACGTAGAAGAAGAACTGCGGACGACTCACCACGAACCAGGGCAGCCACATCACGAGGAACGGCATCACCACGAAGCCCGCACGCCAGTCGCGGGTCCTCGCCCACGACCACACCGCATACGGGATCGCGAACACCGTGCCCCAGAACAGGGCGAGGTTGCCGATCGTGAGGATCTGCCGGACGTGGCCAGTGGTGTTCTCCACGAAGAAGCTGACGGGACGTTTCATCAAGATCCACGACCATGCCTTCGAATAGGAACCGTGGGTGGGCGTGAACGTGTCGGTCTTGGAGTCGTAGGCGAATTCGGTGAGGTTGGCGTGGTAGCGCCACATCTCCTTCTGGTTCTCCCACCACGCGGACAGGCTCCACCCGAAGTGGTTGAACCACGGCAGCCAGGTCGCCATGTACACGATCGCCGGCACCACCAGGAAGGCCAGGATCAGACCGAGCAGCTCCATGCCCACGGTCCGCCAGAACGCCCGCCAGCGGGACACCCCTGCGACATGTCGCCGGGTGGTCTCCCAGACGACGGTGACCAGCACGGCGGCCGCGAGCGCCGTGAGCCCCGACCACTTCACCGCACAGGCGGCGCCCATCGCCGCGCCCGAGGCGAACCGCCACGGCCGCCACAACGGTGAGGGGACCCGTGTCCGCCCGCGCCCGGCCGTCCCCGCGCGCCCCTCGACCAGGACCGTGGCTCCGTCCTCACCGACCACGGTCACCGTCTGAACGGGTTCATCGGCGAGCGCACGTTCGGTGCGACGGTCGATCCATCGCCGGTCCATCACCAGACACAGGAAGCCGAGCACCGCCCAGAACGCGAGCTGGATGTCCAACATCGCGACGCGCGACATCACCACGTTGAGACCGTCGAGGGCGATCAGCCCACCGGCGACGAACGTCCACAACGGCCGGCCGAACAGCAACTGGGCGATCAACGCCACCATCACCGCGATCAGCGTCCCGGCCACGGCCGACGGGAAGCGCCACCCGAAGGCGTCCATCCCGAACGCCTTGATGCCCATGCCGGTCATCCACTTGCCCAGCGGGGGGTGGACCCACGAGCCCACGTCCCACTTGTGCTCGACCCAGTAGTGCTCGGCGTCCTCGTCGATGAAGCACGTCTGGTCCGAACCCCCGACGAACAGGCAGCCCGCCTTCGCGTAGTAGACCTCGTCGAAGACCAGGTCGGGTGGGTTCGCCAGGGCCCACCCACGGGTGATGCCAGCCAGGGCGGCCACGGCGAGGATCGCCACGATCGGCCGGTTCAGGCGCTGCAGGAGGGCGGACATCGCGTCAGGGTATCCGCGCCGGGTCCGAACATCCCGACCGCGAACTCATCGACCGGGTCGGTCCTGCACCCGGTAGACGAACTGCAAGCCCTGGAACACCTCGTCGATCGCGGCGGACTTGTTGTCGACCATGCCACCGGCGAGTCCGTGGGACTGCACGATCCCGAACGTCAGGTCGGTCGCCACCTTCGAGGCCTTCTTCGGCCAGGCGACCCAGAGCCGGCCGTCGGGCTCCAGCGTGGTCGCCAGCGCGCCGAACCGGCGTTCGAGCGCCTTCCATTCGGTAGTGAACAGGACCGCGACGTCGATGCCCTTGGCTGAGCGGCGGAGGAATTCCACCGCGTTCGGCAGCGGCGCGATCGCGACGAGCGCCTCGCCGAACCCGTCGGGTGCGTTGAGCAGACGGACCCTGGAGCCTTCACGGATCCCGAGCTTCCTCCACAAGGGGGTGGTGGAGTAGTCCTTGTGCCCGTCGGCCACCGGTGTCCTTCCATCCTGGTCCTTCGACGCATGGTCGCAGCGACCTCATCGTGTCACCCTGGAACCGTGGAGGGAACGCTGTGGCTCGTGGGCACGCCGATCGGCAACCTGGGCGACCTCGCGCCCCGGGCTCGCGAGGTCCTGGCCGACGTCGACCTCGTCGCGTGTGAGGACACCCGCCGGACCGGCCGCCTGCTCCACGGTCTGGATCTCCGCAAGCCGATGGTGTCCTTCTTCGAGGGCAACGAACGCGAGCGCACCGAGGAGCTGATCGAGCGCCTCCGGTCGGGGAGCTCGGTGGCGCTCGTCACCGACGGCGGCATGCCCTCGGTCTCCGATCCCGGCTACCGCCTGGTGCACGGCGCGATCGAAGTCGGGATCGACGTGAAAGTGGTGCCGGGGCCATCGGCCGCGCTGGCGGCGCTGGTGCTCTCGGGCCTGCCCACCGACCGGTTCACGTTCGAGGGGTTCCTGCCGCGCAAGCCGGGGGAGCGTATGCGCCGGCTCGACGCCCTCCGCCACGACCCGAGGACGCTCGTCGTCTTCGAGTCTCCGCGACGGGTGCAGATCCTGCTGCGCGACGCGTTGGTGGCCTTGGGCGACCGGCGCATCGCGATCGCGCGTGAGCTCACCAAGCTCCACGAAGAGGTCATGCGCGGGCGGATCTCGGAGGTGCTGTCGCACATCGGCGACGCCGAGCTCAAGGGCGAGGTCGTCGTCGTGATCGACGGCGAGCACACGCCCCAGACCCCCGATCTCGAGACGTGCGCCGACGAGGCACAGGAGCTCGTCGACGAGGGCATGCGCAAACGCGACGCGGCCCACGCCGTCGCCGAGCGACACCACGTCTCGGCCAACGATGTGTACCGCCAACTGCTCAAGCGCGGCTGAGTCCCGCGCTCGTCGGGCCTGCACTAGGCTCCGCGCATGGACGAGCGCTTCGCCCGGGAGATGGCGGCCGGCTACGCCTTCGATGAGCCCTGTGTGGTGCTGGGCGGGCCGATGCTCGACGGCGAGGTCGACCTGGGCAGCAGGGTCCAGCTGCCGCTATCCATGGTGAACCGCCACGGGCTCGTCGCCGGCGCCACCGGCACCGGCAAGACCAAGACGCTGCAGATCCTGGCGGGCCAGCTTTCGGATGCGGGCGTGCCGGTGTTCATCGCCGACGTGAAAGGCGACCTCACCGGGATCTCCCAGCCGGGGGACGCCACCGCGGCTCCGGTGGCCGAGCGGTGCGCGCAGCTGGGCTGGACGTTCGAACCCAAGGCCCATCCCGTCGAGCTGTTGTCGCTGAGCGGCGACCTCGGGGCGCAGGTTCGCGCCACGATCCACTCGTTCGGGCCGCTGCTGCTGGCCAAGGTGCTCGATCTCAACAGGACGCAGACCTCGGTGCTCTCGCTGGTCTTCAAATACTGCGACGACGAGAACTACCCGTTGCTCGATCTGGCCGACCTGCGGACGACCTTGAAGTTCCTGTCCTCGGACGACGGCAAGCCGGTGCTCGAGGAATACGGAGGTGTTTCGAAGGCGAGCGTGGGCGTGCTGCTTCGTTCGCTCGTCGAGTTGGAGGAAGCCGGAGCCGGCGACTTCTTCGGCGAGCCACAGTTCGACGTCGCGGACCTGCTGCGCGTCACGCCCGACGGGCAAGGGCGTGGTGAGCCTGCTCGAGATCAGCGACGTGATGGACCGGCCCCGCCTGTTCAGCACCTTCATGTTGTGGATGCTGGCCCAGGTCTACGCCGAGCTCCCGGAAGAAGGCGACCTGCCCAAGCCCAAGCTGGCGTTCTTCTTCGACGAGGCCCACCTGCTGTTCGACGATGCCTCGGAGGCGCTGCTCGACCAGATCGAGTTGACCGCCCGCCTGATCCGATCGAAGGGCGTGGGCGTGTACTTCGTGACGCAGTCGCCGACGGACGTGCCGAGCTCCGTGCTCTCCCAGTTGGGCAATCGAGTCCAGCACGCTCTGCGCGCGTTCACGCCCGACGACGAGACCGCGCTGAACAAGACGGTGAAGACCTTCCCGAAGACCGAGCACTACGACGTCGGGGCCACGCTCACCTCGCTCGGGATCGGCGAGGCGCTGGTCACCCTGCTGACCCCCAAGGGGGTGCCCACCCCGCTGGCCGCCACCCGGCTCGTGCCGCCCGATTCCCTGATGGATGCGGTGGACGAAGCGTCCTTCCAGCGATTGCTGGCCGACGGCGCGCTGGGAGCGAAGTACGCGCAGGCCGTCGACCGCGAGAGCGCCCACGAGATGATCAGCGCGCGTCTGGGAACGGCGAAGGAAGCTGCCGGCGTCCCCTCGGCGCCGGCAGGGTCCGTGCCGCTGCCCCCTCCACCTGCCGGTTCGCCCCCGGCGTCACCGACGCCGGCACCGAAGCCCCGACCGAAGGCCGAGTCGAAGCCCAACGCCACGTCCGGCTCCAAGTCCAAGGAGGGCGACGGGGTGGGCGACCAGGTGAAGGGCGTCGCGGTCGACTTCGCCAAGGACATGCTCACCACGGCCGACGGGCGCAAGACCCTGCGCTCGGTGTTCGGCACCCTCTTCGGCAAGAAGTAGATCCACGAGCGGTGCGCACTAGTCTGTCTCAGACTAGTGGCGGGCTCCCGTATCATGGCCCGACCATGGGCAGGGACGTCTTCTACATCACCACGCCGATCTATTACCCGAACGACGTGCCGCACATCGGGCACGCCTACAACGCGGTGGCCAACGACTTCATCGCGCGCTATCACCGGCTCCGCGGCGAGGAGGTCTTCCACCTCACCGGCACGGATGAGCACGGGCTGAAGATCCAACGGGCGGCCGAAGGCGCGGGGGTCAGCCCGCAGCAGTGGGTCGACGACATGGAGCCCAAGTGGCGCGAGGTGTGGGCGCGGCTCGACATCGACTACGACGACTACATCCGCACCACCCAGCCACGTCACGAGCACGCCGTAGCCGCCCTGCTGAACGCTGTGCACGACAACGGCCGGGATGACATCTACCTCGGCTCCTACGAGGGGCTCTACTGCGTCTCGTGCGAGGCCTACTACAACGAGGACGAACTCCTCGAGGGCGGCCTGTGCCCGATCCACGAAACCCCCGTGGAGCACCTGGTGGAGGAGAACTACTTCTTCCGGCTCTCCGCCTACGCGGATCGGCTGCTGGAGCATTACGAGCGGCACCCCTCGGCGGTCGAGCCCGAGACGCGCCGCAACGAGGTGCTCAGCTTGATCCGTGGCGGCCTGCAGGATTTCTCGATCAGCCGCACGTCGTTCAGCTGGGGTGTGCCGATCCCCTGGGATCCCGAAGCACATCTGCTACGTGTGGTTCGACGCGCTCACCAACTACATCGCCGCCGCGGGCTACGCCTCCGACCCCGATCGGTTCGCCCGGGTGTGGCCCGCCAACATCCACCTGATCGGCAAGGACATCCTCCGGTTCCACGCGATCTACTGGCCGGCCATGTTGATGGCCGGCGGCGTCGAACCGCCCACGCAGGTGTGGGCCCACGGGTTCCTCACGGTGGGTGGGCAAGAAGATGTCGAAGACCAACCTCACCGGCATCCATCCGTTCGAGCTGCTGGACCAGTTCGGCATCGATTCCTACCGGTACTACTTCATGCGCGAGATGCGGTTCGGCGAGGACGGCAACTTCAGTTTCGAATCCATGGTCGAGCGTCACAACGCCGACCTGGCGAACGGGCTGGGCAACCTCGCCAGCCGGGTGCTCGCGATGCTGGGTTCCTACTTCGACGGCACGGTCCCCGCGCCGGTGGTCGAAGGTGCCGAGTCGGACCTGTCCGAGCGTGGTGGCCGACGCCGTTGCCCGCTACGACGAGCACATGCTGGCCGTCCATCTGCAGCCGGCGCTGATCGCGGTCTGGGACATCGTCGATCGCGCCAACCATTACCTGGTGGAGACCGAGCCCTGGAAGCTCGCGAAGGACGAGAGCAAGCGCGAGGAGCTCGCGAGCGTCCTGTACGCCAGCGCCGAGACCCTCAGGATCCTCGCCGTCCTGATCTTCCCGATCATGCCGGCGGCCGCCGGCCGCCTGTGGAGCCAGCTCGGCCAGACGGCCTCGCTCGAGGGTCAGCGGGTGCCCGCGCTCGGTGGAGTGGGGAGGCCTCGAGGTGGGTACCTCCACCACCAAAGGCGAGTCGCTGTTCCCCCGCCTGGACGCCGACTGAGGCGTTCGCGGCCGATTCCGGCCGCGCCCGAGTTATCCACCACGCCTTCACTCGGGGGTGAGGCTTGCCGGAATCGTGTTTCACGTGAAGCTCCCCGCATCGACCGTATGTGGAGACCCTTGTAAGCTCGCCGCTCGTGAGCGACCAGAACCTTCAACCAGGGACTGACACCGGGGCGGTGGACACCCACTGCCACCTGTTCCTGCTCGACCACGAACCTGCACAAGTGGTCGAGACCGCGAAGGCCGCGGGCGTCGACCGGCTGATCTGCGTCGGTGTCGACCCCGCCACGAGCGCCCGTTCCGCCGAACTGGCCGATTCCCTCGAGGGTGTGTTCGCCACGGCGGGCATGCACCCGCACGACGCCTCCGACTTCGATCAGGCGGCCTCGGCCCGGATCGAGGAACTGCTGCACGACGCACGCGTGATCGGTGTGGGGGAGTGCGGCCTGGACTACTTCCGGATGCACTCGCCCGCCGAGGATCAGATCCGGGTGCTGCAGACCCACATCGCCCTGTCGAACGAGACGGGCAAGCCGATGGTGGTCCATGTCCGCGACGCGTGGCCCGACGTCCTTCGAGTCCTCGATGAGGGTTCCGCCGAGCGCGTGGTGATCCACTGCTTCAGCGGCGACGCCGCGATCGCACGTGAGTGCGCCGCGCGCGGCTACTGGATCAGCTTCGCCGGCAACGTGACGTACCCGAAGAACGAACACCTTCGACAGGCCGCGGTCGCGGTCGACCTCGATCGCATCGTCGTCGAGACCGACTCGCCGTTCCTGTCGCCGCAGAAGCTGCGTGGCTCGAACAACGAACCGTCGAACGTCATGTTGACGATCGCCGAGATCGCACGTGTGCGCGATGACGATGTGGAAAAGATCGTCACAGCCACCTCGGAGAACGCGCGAAGCCGCCTTCCCGGGGCTCCGATAACGCCCGAACATACGTTCGGTCTCAAGATTGCAGTGAGGGTTGAGGGTTTGTTAGGGTGCGCTCTCACGCGCATGAAGGCTTCGGTCCGGCTGAGCCGCTTCCCCCTGAAGCCTTCCTCAGACAGTTGGAGGAAGGTTGGCGGTCCGCCCCACCCGGGTTCGCAGGTTGCGAGCCCATCGAGCGGTTCAAGCGATCACCGTCGTGGTCGGCTTGCTCCTGCTGTCGGGCGTCGTCCACTTCGCGCTCCGCAAGCACGTGACCTTGGTCGTCGACGGGAAGTCGCAAGCCGTCCAGACGACCTCATCCAACGTCCACGAACTGCTCGCCGGCGAGGGCATCTCGCTCACGTCGAGCGTGCAGGTGGATCCGCCGCCGGCCACCGAACTGGCCGACGGCATGACGGTGGTGGTGAGTCCGGCGCCGGCCGCGCCGGGCGTTCGCGATCTGATCGCTTCGGATGCGACCACCGTCTATCAGAGCCCCACCGATGTGGGGGTCTGGGTGATGGCTGGGACGAACTCGAACATCGCGGGACTCGCGAACGAGCTCGTCGAGAGTTCCTTCTCCGCATCGAGCGTCGGGTCGTCCCCGGTCGTGTCCGTGCGGGCCGTCGTGCTGGGGAAGGTGCGCGACGTCCTGACCAACGCGGGCTCGACCGGGGAACTCCTCTCGGCCATGGGGATCAACGCCGACGCTGATGACCGCGTGACGCCATCACCCAGCACCCCCCTTCAATCCGGCGCGACCCTCACCTACGACCAGGTGCAGGTCACGACCGAGCTCGAAGCCGAAACGATCCCGTTCGACGTCCACACCCGGTTCACGCCCGAGCATGGTGCCGGGGAACGTGAAGGTCCTCCAGAAGGGCCAGGACGGGCGCGCGGTCGGCACGTACCGCGTCACCGTCGTCAACGGCCAGGAGGTCGAACGGGCGCTTGATCGGCCGCTGGATCGAGCGCGATCCGGTCGACGAGGAGCGGCTGTCGGCGCCCGAGTCGATGTACGGCGGCACCACGGAGGTGCCCGGCACCGACGGCGCGTCCCAGACCGGCTTGGCGTCCTGGTACGACCCGCCGTGGTCCGGCCTGACCGCCGCCCATCCCAGCCTGCCGTTCGGCACGATGGTGACGGTGACCGACGTCGAGACCGGTCGCTCCGTTACCGTGGTCATCGATGACCGAGGACCGTTCGCCCCGGGCAAGATCATCGACCTCTCGCCGGAGGCCTTCGCCGTCCTCCGCCCCCTCGGCACCGGCGTCATCGACGTCCAGCTCAGCTGGTGAACCCGGCGAGGGCCTGACCTCGCTCCCCGGCTCCTTGGGGGCCGGGGCCCTCCGAGCGGTCGCCCGCCGTCACGGCATCCGTCCCACGAAGTCCCTGGGCCAGAACTTCCTCATCGACCCGAACCTGGCCAGAGCGATCGCTGCGGAGGCGGGCGTCGGACCGGGCGATCGGGTGGTGGAGGTGGGCGCGGGCCTGGGCTCGCTCACGATGGCCTTGGCCGCCACCGGCGCCCAGGTGCTCGCCATCGAGTTCGACCGGGCGCTGATCCCGGCGCTGACCGAGGTCGTGGGCTCCGCCGGGAACGTCCGGATCCTGCACGCCGACGCCACCAAGCTCGACTGGGCCTCCACGCTCGGGCGATGCCGGCGCGTGGACGCTGTGCGCCAACCTGCCGTACAACGTCGCCGTGCCGGTCGTGATGGAGGTGCTGGCGTCCGCGCCCGCGGTCCAGCGCCTCGTCGTGATGGTGCAGCGAGAGGTGGGCGAACGGCTCGCCGCGACGCCCGGCGATCAGCACTACGGCGCGGTCAGCGTCAAGGTCGCCTACCGCGCCCGCGGCGACGATCACCCGCCGGGTGCCGTCGACGGTGTTCTGGCCGAAGCCGTCGGTGGACTCGGTGGTGGTGCGGCTCGACCGGCTGCCTTCCCCGGCGGTCGACGTGGATGCCGCTTCCCTGTGGCGGGTGGTCGACGGCGCGTTCGCCGAGCGCCGCAAGACGATGCGCAACGCGCTGCGCCGCCTCGACCTGCCGGCCACGGAGGCCGACGCGATCCTGAGCGCGACCGGCGTGTCGGCCTCGTGCCCGCCCCGAGGAGCTCGACCTGCAGACGTTCGCCGCCATCGCCTCGGCGGTCCCGGCGTGAGCGCCGAGCCGATCACCCGCCGGGCGCACGCGAAGATCAACGTGTTCCTGCGTGTCCTGGGCCGGCGCGAGGACGGGTTCCACGACCTGGAGAGCGTGGTGCTGCCGTTGAGCCTGCACGACCTCGTCACGGTGTCGCCCGACGGCGGGATCGGGTCCGTCGGTGACGGTCGAGGGCGTCCCCGAACTCACCGGACGGGTGCCGACGGGCGAGGACAACCTGGTGATCGCCGCCGTGCGGGAACTGTCGAAGCGCGCCGGCGATCCCCGGCGGCTTCCGGGTCGACATCCACAAGCGCATCCCGGTGGCGGCCGGACTGGGTGGGGGCAGCGCCGACGCGGCAGCCACCCTGGTCGGCCTGGCCGATCAGCTCGCCGAGGTGGACGGCGGCCATGGCGACCCCTCCACCCTGACGTCCATCGCGGCCGAACTCGGATCGGATGTCCCCGCCATGCTGGCCGGCGGCCCGGTGATGGTGACCGGGCGCGGTGAGGCGCTCACCCCCGTCCACACGGTGACCACCTGGTGGGTGCTCAAGCCGTTCGACGTCGCCGTGACGGCCGCCGACGCCTACGGGTGGTGGGACCACGATCCCGTCGACCGGTCCCGACCCCGGCGTGCTGATCGCGGCGCTCGAGACCGGTGATCTCGACGCTGCTCGGCAGCGCTCTGTTCAACGACCTGCAGGCGCCCGTGGTGGCCCGTCATCCGGAGGTCGGCGAGGCGATCGATGCCTTCATGGAGGCCGGCGCGCTCGGCGCGATCATGAGCGGCAGCGGTCCCACGGTGGCGGCGCTCGCCTCGCACATGGGCCACGCCGACCGGCTGGCCGAAGCGGTGGGCGGCGCCATCGTCGTGAGCGGTCCGCCCGCGTGATCACCGCCGCGGCCGCTCACCCGACGGAACGGTCCAGGCCACCGTCGAGGGCGATGATGCTCGCTCACCTGGGTGATCGGCTCCGAGTTCCAAGGCCAGGGAAACGCAAAGGAAGCGGCGGCGATCGGGGAGTCGTGTGGCGTTCGACCGGGCCACCGGCCACCGACCCCACCGCCGCGGGATAATCCCTGGGCGAGCGGCGCGCAGGTCGCCCCGCTCCGGGGTCGTCTAACGGCAAGACACGGGCCTTTGGAGCCTGGAATGGAGGTTCGATTCCTCCCCCCGGAACCACGATCCAGCGGGGTCGGCTCCGCTCCGGGGAACGTGCGAGGATGGCCCCCGGATGGAGCGGGTCGACGGCATCGGGGGCTTCTTCTTCAGGGCGGCGGACCCTGACGGGCTGGCCGCGTGGTACGAGCAGCACTTGGGGATCGACCCGGTTCCCACCTCCTACGGGGCAACGGTGTGGACCCAGCGCGAGGGCCCGACCGTCTTCGCGCCCTTCGGACCGGATGCCGCTGAGAGCCCGGTCATCGGGCGAGGCGGCTGGGGCATCAACTTCCGAGTGCGTGACCTCGACGCGATCGTTGCGCAGCTTGGATCGTCGGGCGTGGACGTTGAGGTCGACGAGACGGACTATCCGAACGGGAGGTTCGCCCAGCTGAACGACCCCGAGGGGAACGCGATCCAGCTGTGGGAGCCGAAGGAACCGATCGGTTAGCGAACACGGCGTTGCACTCAGGGAACGAGATCGGGTCAGGTGGCTGCGATCGTGCGCCGCGCCGAACGGACCCGTTCGCATGACCCCGAACGAGTGCGTGCTCGACGCGGACGACGGTTTCGCGCGTGATCTTCACGTTGAACGTGTAGCGGCCCGCCATCGAGGTCATCGTCGTGCGGCTGGGAACGCCGGCCGGTCGGAGCACTCGAAGCGCGACGGTCTGCGAGGCGATGCACGCCGGATCGATCGACCGAAGGCGCCCCGTGATGTGGGCGCGCGACCCCACCGTCACCGCGCTCGGCGACGAGATCGTGAGGCGCCGACCCAGCTGCCCGTCGCGGTTGTCGCCCCAACAGTCGGTGTCGCCCGCCGCGGTGATCGCACACGTGTGGTAGCTGCCCGCCGACACCTCGACGTACGGCCCCGGCCGATCCGCGGCCTGGCCGAAGTCGTTGTGTCCCCAGCAGCGGACGGATCCGTCGAGGCGCAGGCCGCAGTTGTGGTGGTCACCGGCCGAGAGCTGCGTGAACGGACCGGGCCGGTCGTTCGCCTGGCCGTCGTCGGGCAGACCCCAGCAATCGGCGGCACCGTTCGTGGTGAGCGCGCAGTTGTGACCGTCGCCCGCCGAGACCTGCATGTACGGGCCCGGGTGGTCGTCGGCGAGCCCGGCGTTGTTGCGACCCCAGCAGTCCGCGACGCCGGCGGGCGTCAGGCCGCAGTTGTGCGCGCCGCTCATCGTGAGTTCGGTGTACGGCCCCGGTTGATCCTGCGCCTGCCCGTAGTCGTTGCGACCCCAGCAGTCGGCGGCGCCGTCGGTCGTCAACCCGCAGCTGTGCATCCAGCCCGCTACCACCTGCACGTAGGGGCCGGCGTGGTCGTCGGACTCGCCGTACCCGTTGTCACCCCAGCACTCGGCCGCTCCGCCCGTGGTGAGCGCGCAGTTGTGGAGCCCACCGGCGGAAACCTGCGAGAACGGTCCCGGCCGATCCTCGGACTGGCCTGTGTCGTTCTGTCCCCAGCACTCGGCGGAACCAGCGGGCGTGACGGCGCAGGTGTGGTCGACGCCCGCCCAGATCGATGTGAAATCGGTGGCTGCGAGGCTGCCGGCCGGAAGCCCTCCGCACACCATGAGCGTGGCGACCGCGACGACGCGCAGCCCGCCTCGGAGCGGGAATGCCGCATCACCCGAGCGTAGTCCTGATGACCCTCTGACGGTGCAGCTCCCCCGAGCGCGGCGGTTGCGGGGCTAGCATCGTGTCCATGTTCACCGTCGAACAGCGGGATGCGCTCCGCGATCGCGTCCTGGGCCTGGGGGAGCAGGACGAACGCGTCGTCGCCGGGGCCGTCGTGGGCTCGCTGGCGTTCGATGAGTGGCGACCGCTTCTCCGACGTGGACCTGACGTTCGGCGTCGCCGATCACCTGGGGGTCGCTGACGTCCTTCACGACTGGACGCGAACGCTCGTCGAGGAGTTCGACGCGGTGCCGCTCGTCGATCTCGAGCGCGGGCCGATCACCTACCGGGTGTTCCTGTTGCCGGATGCGCTGCAGTTGGACCTGTCGATGAGTCCGGCAGCGCAGTTCCGTCCCGCCGGGCCGCGGTTCCGGCTCGTGTTCGGCGAGACGGCTGCCGAAAGGCCCGAGGCGTCCGCGCCGCCGGTCGTCGGCGACCTCTTCATCGCCACGCCGTCGGTCCCTGAGGATGTCTTCGGGTGGGGCGTCATCTACGCGGTGCACGCCCGCGCGTGCATCGAGCGCGGGCGCCTATGGCAGGCGGAGCACTACGTCGGTGCCGTGCGCGATCACGCTCTCGCCATCGCCTGCCTCCGAGAAGGAGCTGCGCGCCGCGCAGGCGCGCAGCCTACGACGACCTCTCCGCGGAGAGCCTGGCCCGATTCGAAGGGACCCACGTCGGCGCGCTTCGAAGCTCGTGCGCTCCGGGCAGCGCTCGGCGCTTGCGTGCTCGTGCTCATGCACGAAGGTGTGGAAGCTCACGTCCCGCACGCCGGCGTCGTCGCCGAACGCCTCGCGGACATCCAGGTCGACCAGGCGGAGATGCCTCCACCGGACTGACGCGTTCGCGGCGACGCGACCGTCGATGTGGGAGCATGGGGCTCCGTCGTTGCTGGCCCTCGACCCTGGAAGCCGCAGCTTGGCCGAGACCACGAAGCGAAAGCCCCGATCCCTGGCCTTGGTGGTGCTCGCCGCCGGCAAGGGCAAGCGCATGCGGTCGGCGACACCGAAGGTGTTGCATCCGATCGCCGGCCGCGCGGCCCTCTGGCACGTGGTCCAGGCAGGCTTGGCGGCCAAGCCCACGAAGATCGTCGTCGTGGTCGGCCACGACGCCCCTCAGGTCGAAGCCGAGGTCCGGTCGTGGGGCCTCACGCCCAAGCCCGTGTTCGTCGTGCAGCGACCGCAGCGAGGCACGGCGCACGCGGTCGAGGTCGCCAAGTCGGCGGTGGGCCGCGCCACGGACGTCCTCGTCGCGAACGGCGACTTCGACCCGGTCTCCCAGGACGACGTGCGGGCCCTGCTGCGTTCGCACCGGCGAACCGGCGCCGCCGCCACCCTCCTCACCACCGAGCTCGATGATCCCGGCACCTACGGGCGCGTGATCCGTGACTCCCGCGGTCGGTTCGTGGAGATCGACGAGGACCGCGACACGCCGGGCGCCGACGCGATCCGAGAGGTGGGGACGAACTGGATCGCGTTCGCTCGGAGTCCGCTGTTCGCGACCCTGCCGCTGGTCGACTGCGAAGACGAAGCAACGCGAGCGCTACCTCAATAGGGTGTACCCGCTGCTGCGGGAACGGGGGGAACGGGTCGACGCGGTGCGCGCCGACACCGGCGGCGTGATGGGCGTGAACTCCCGCACCGGCCTGGCGGGCCTCGAAGCCCTCATGCGCGATCGGATCAACGCCGCGCACATGGCGAACGGCGTCACGATCGTCGACCCAGCCACCACCTACATCGACATCGACGTCTCGATCGGATCCGACACCGTGATCCGCCCCATGACGTTCCTCGAGGGAGCCACCTCGATCGGCTCGAACTGCGAGATCGGTCCGTCGGCCCGCGTGATCGACACCGAGGTGGGGGACCGGTGCCGGGTGAGCTTCGCGGTGGCGAACCTCGCCGTGCTGGGCGACGACGTCGACGCGGGACCGTTCGCCTACCTCCGGCCCGGAGCCGAACTCGCCGATGGTGTCCATGTGGGCAGCTACGTCGAGATCAAGGGCTCCACGGTGGGACGCGGCTCGAAGGTGCCGCACCTGTCGTACGTGGGCGATGCCACGATCGGCGAGGACACCAACATCGGTGCCGCCACGGTGTTCGTGAACTACGACGGCTACGCCAAACATCGGACCAAGGTCGGCGACGGTGTGCGCATCGGGTCGGATACGATGCTGGTGGCGCCGGTGTCCATCGGTGACGGCGCCGTCACGGGAGCGGGTTCGGTGATCACGAAGGACGTCCCGGCAGGAGCGTTGGCGGTGGCGCGAGGGGAGCAGCGCATCGTCGAGGGCTACCGCGAACGCAAGGACGCCCAGCAGAAGGCTTCCCGACGCAAGGGTGGGCGCGCGGCCACCGGCCGGGCCAGGGATCAGAAGGGGTAGCGGGACCGTGGAGATCATCACCAAGAAGCGGATGATGTTGTTCACCGGCACGATCCACCCGGCGTTGGCGCACGAGATCGCCGATTGCCTCAGCATCCCGGTGAGCCCGTCCCAGCTCCGCAGGTTCGCCTCGGGGGAGATCTACTTCCGTGCCGAAGAGAGCGTCCGTGGCGCGGACGTGTTCGTGGTGCAGACGCACTACGAGCCGGTGAACGAAGCCCTGATGGAACAGCTGATCATGATCGACGCGATGAAGCGCGCCTCGGCCAAGCGCATCACGGCGGTCATCCCGTACTACGGCTACTCACGCCAGGACCACAAGGCGCTCTCGCGCGAGCCCATCAGCGCCAAGTTGGTCGCCGACCTGCTGTCCACGGCCGGCGCCGATCGCGTGATCTCGGTCGACCTGCACTCCGGACAGATCCAGGGCTACTTCGACTACCCGTTCGATCACCTCACCGCGCTGCCGATCCTGTCGAACCACTTCAAGGACACGCTGGGTCTGCACGGCGACGACCTGGTCGTGGTGGCGCCCGACGCCGGCCGCATCAAGACCTCGGAGAAGCTCCGCGAATACCTGCACGCCGACCTTGCGTTCCTCTACAAGCGGCGGAGCCGCCACGAGGCGCACAAGATCGAGGAGATGGCGGTCGTCGGTGAAGTGAAGGGTCGCCCGTGCGTGATCGTCGACGACATGATCGACACCGCGTCCACGATCTCGAAGGGCGTGCACGTGCTCGCCGAGATGGGCGCCGGGCCCGATCTACGTCGGCGCCACCCACGGCATCTTCAGCGGCAAGGCTCGCCAGTCACTGGAGGAAGCGCCCATCGAACAGGTGGTCGTGACGAACACGCTGCCGATCCCCGAGGAGCGCATGTTCGACAAGTTGAAGGTGCTCTCGATCGCGCCGCTGATCGCGAGCGGTCTGCGCGCCGTGTTCGAGGACAGCAGCGTCAGCGAGATCTTCGGCGGCGCCAACCAGGTCTAGCCCGAGACCAGCTCGTTCAGACCCACCGGGAAGGCGGTCGCTGGCTCATCCGAGGCGTTCGGCCCGAAGAACACATCGAAGTCGAACGGCAGGCTGGGCGGGAGCGGGATCAGCTGGGCCGGTTCGCCTCGTGGGCCGCTCGCCGAGCGCACCTCGACGCCCGTGGCGGCCTCGATCACCACGCCGTACACCGGATCTCCGCCCGCCTGCACGATCGGTGAGCCCTCGGACACGCGGGGATCGCTGAGCGTGGTTCCACCCTCAGCGCTGATCAACGAGAGTTCGAAGCCGCTGTCGGACGATCGGCCCGTCCGGAGCTGCAGGGTCCAGGGCCCAGCGGCGTTCTCGCCTCCGGCCAGCACGTAGGCCGGCTCGTTCGGCTGATCGCCGGCGTCGAATCGTTCGAGGCCGACGACGTCCATCGAGTTGAAGGCATCGATCAGCTCTTGCCGGTCATCTTCGGAGACGTCGTCGCCAGCCACGACGTGCGCGAGGTACGGGTAGGAGCCGAGTTCGCCATCCGGTGAAGCGAACGGCACGTACACGCCCGGGCCGCAGGGTGTGCGGTCGAAGTCGGCATCCTCCGTGTAGGCCACCGGCCACACGGGTTCATCGCCGGCCCCGAAGTTCGTGGCCGTGCTCAAGTCGTCGTAGGAGATCGTCATCACGATCTCGTCGGGTGCGATGGCGGCGGTATCCATGCATGGTGAGGTTCGGAGTCCACGGTCCTTGTTGCTCAGTTGGAAGATCGGCACCACGGTTCCCGACCCCGGGCCGAAGGTTGCGTCGACGCACTCCCTGCGAGCCTGACCGCGGGGCTGTGTCATGCAGTCATCCCTGGCGCGTAGGGCCGCTTTCCGAAGGTTCTCGCGGGTGTCGATCGACCATGGCCACTGGTTGACGAGGTACACATCGCTGGGACTGGTGATGGTGAAGTTCTCGATGCGCGCGGTCCGTTCGAAGACCTGGTAGTCGGCCCACGGGTCGTCGACTGGAGTGGTGCCTTGGCTCCGGTCGAGGGTTCGCATTCCCACGACCGAAACGCCGAGGACGGCCACGACCGCCACCGCGCCAACCAGCGCGGTCCCGAACTGCCGGCGACGAACCTGCCGTTTGAGCCCTTCCGGTGCCCTTGGGACACGAGGCGCCTTCGCCGCATCCGTCTCCAGCACGTCCTTCAGTCGCTGTTCCAGGTCGTTCATGCGTCCTCACCTCGGGTGATCTGTGTGCGAAGGGTCTCCATAGCGCGGAACACGAGGGAGCGCGCGGCCGTGACCGAACACCCCATCGCCTGTGCGACCTGCTGCTCGGGGAGGTCCTCGTAGTAGCGGAGCACGACCGCTGCCCGCTGGCGTTCCGGAAGGGTCCGAAGCGCTGTTCGCAGCTCGTCGCGACCTTCCACGTCGGGAGGGTCGATCGAGGGCGCGGCTGGCCGAGCGGATTCCCGCACAAGGTGCTCCCGCTCCACGCGCTTGCGTCGGTGGTGGCTCATCGAGAGGTTCACCACGGTCTTTCGGAGGTAGGCGGCGAACGCTTCCGGGTTGCGGAGATGGTGGAACCGCCCCGCCACGTTGATGAAGGCCTCTTGGGCGAGGTCCTCTGCCGTGGCGGCATCCCCGGTGAGCAGGTACGCCAGCCGCACTGCTTCGGGGGCATGGCGCACGTAACGCTCTTCCAGGCTCCCAGGCGCCTCGTCGGGAACGTCGCCAAGCGGCGTCGCCTGGATGCGCTCCTCACTGTCAGGTCCCACGATCGTCTTCACCCTATCCATGCCTCCAGGGTGAAGACGCGCAGTGGGCGCGATCCATCGCGGTCTACGTCGATCAGCTGGAGACCGTCCTTGCTAGTTCGGCAAGTCGGTGCGCCCTTCGGGATAGGCGGCGGTGTCGTGCCCCAAGGAACCGGACGACGAACTGCCCATGGTCGTTCGGGATCGCGGCCGCCGGGATCGCTATCGCGAAGGGGACCCGGCATCGTGTTCGCCGCTCGCCACCATGCACGCCTTCCCGTTCTCCGCGGTGGCCGCCGCGCGCCAGTGCAGACCCAACCCACCACCCTCGATCGTGCTCACACCGGATCCCCGGTCAACAGGTACGCGAGGCGCACGCCACCCTGGATGTGCCGGGCGTAGAGCTCCTCGATCCCGCCGTCGCCGAGCGCCTCGGTCTCATCATGGGGTCGATCGACCGTCAACTCGCTCCCCTCATGCATCTCACCCCTCAAGACGCGGGGCACGGCCGGAAGGTATCGCGGTTCTGTCACGTCCTCGGACCCTCCAGGGCCTCGAGGGCGGCCTCGGCCTGATTTCCGTACAATCGGCGGGTTCGCCCCTAGCCTCCCCTGACCACAAGGACCTTGTGTAGCCATGGAAACGAAGCTCAACGCCGAACGACGTTCCGATGCCGGCAAGGGTGTCGCCCGCAAGCTGCGCGCCGCCGGGAAGGTGCCCGCCGTGCTCTACGGCCAGGGCATCGAAGCCACCCCGCTGACGGTCGATGCCCGCGAGTTGCAGCACCTGCTCCACTCCGGCGCCGGCTCCAACGTGCTGGTCGACGTCGTGGTCGAGGGCGAGGAGCACCTCGCCATCCCGCGTGAGATCCAACGTGATCACATCCACGCCAAGTTCGTGCACGTCGACTTCCTGGCGGTCAGCCGCACCCAGACGATCACCGTGAGCGTGCCGGTGGTCGAGACGGGCGAGGCGGTTGGCATCAAGGAAGGCGGCGTCGTCGAGCACCACCTGCGCGAGCTGCAGGTCGAGTGCCTGCCCCAGGACGTGCCCGACCAGATCGAGGTCGACATCACGAACGTCGAGCTCGGCGGCATGATCCACGTCAGCGACCTCGTGGTCCCCACCGGCGTCACGATCCTCACCAACCCCGAGGACGCGGTGCTTTCGATCATCACGCCCGCCGTGCTCCGCGTCGAGGCCGACCTGTCGGTGCCCGGCGAGGAAGGCGTGGAGGCCGTCGCTCCTGAAGAGGCCGAGGGCGAGGAAGGCGAAGAGGGCGCAGAGGCCCCCGCCGAAGGCGAGGGTGCCGAGGCTCCTGCCGCCGAGGAGGGCGGCGAGTCCTGACCCATGGCCTGGCTCGTCGCCGGGCTGGGCAATCCCGGCGACCGGTATGCCACCAGTCGTCACAACCTCGGCCGCATGGTCGCGGAGGAACTCGCGCGCGAAGAGCGTGAGCGCTTCCGCAAGGCCCGGTTCCTGCCCGCCGAGATCGCCGAGATCCACCACGGCGGCGAACGCGTCCTGCTGGTGAGATCCACCCACTTCATGAACGAATCGGGACCCTCGTTCGCGGGCGTGGCCAAGAAGCAGGACATCGAACCCGCGAACGTGATCGCGGTCCACGACGAACTCGACATCCCCGCCGGCACCCTCCGGGTCAAGCTCGGCGGCGGCACGAGCGGTCACAACGGGTTGAAGTCGTTGCAGCGCGCGCTGCGTACCCCCGAGTTCCTCCGCGTGCGCGTGGGCATCGGGCGTCCGCCCGGCCGGCAGGACCCGGCCGACTTCGTGCTGGAGCCGACCGGCAAGAAGGTCCAGGAGGACCTCACCGCGTGGGTCGACATCGCGGCCGACGCCGTCCGCGCCCTGGTGGCCGACGGCCTCGCCGCCACGCAGGACCGGTTCCACGGCCAGGGCCCGGCTCGCTGACTCGAGGCCGGTTCCGCGTCGTGTGAGGCGCCATTAGACTGTCCCCTCGCTGCACCAGGCCCGTCGCGCCGCGACGAGGCCTGTTCGTGGTGTGGCGGGGAGCATGGGATGAGTCTGAAGGAGATCCTCGGAGACCTGGTCGCCTCCGAACCGTTCGAGCGGATGCTGCTCGAACGCGCCCGGCCGATCCTCGCTCGGGCCGAGGCGGGCCAGGACTTCGTGATCGCCGGCATCGCCACGGCGCTCGAGTCTCCGGTGCTCGCCGTAACGGCCGGGCCCAGGGAAGCCGAAGCGCTCGAGGACGACGTCGCCGCCTTCCTCGGGGACGAACGCGTCGCCATGCTGCCGGCGTGGGAAGCCCTGCCGTACGAGCAGATCTCTCCCTCGCCCGAGGTCGCGGCCCGAAGGGCCGACGCCCTCCACCGGCTCCGCGCCGCGCGGGGACCGTTCGTGCTGGTCGCACCCGCGCTCGCCGCGATGCAGGGCGTCATCCCCACGCTGGGCACGGTCCCGCCGCTGCAACTGGTGACCGGCAGGGAGCTCGCGCCCGACGACCTTGCCGAGCGGCTCGTCGAGCTCGGCTACACGCGGGCCGACGTGGTCGAGCACCGCGGCGAGTTCGCCGTTCGGGGCGGCGTCGTCGACGTCTTCCCCGGAACCGCCCGGCGTCCCGCGCGACTGGAGTTCTGGGGCGATGAGATCGAGTCGCTGCGCGAGTTCATCCCGTCCACGCAGTTGTCCACCGAGAAGGTCGCCTCGGTCGACGTGCCGCCCGTCCGGGAGCTGATCCCCGACGACGCCCTGCGCGCCCGGGCGCTCGAGCGCGCACAGGAGCATGCGGACCGGTTCGCCGACGGGCTCCAGCGGCTGGCGGACGGGTTGTTCGTGGAAGGCGCGGAATCGCTGGCGCCGCTGCTGTTCGACGAGATGCCCACGCCCGCCCAGCTGCTGCCCGAAGGCGCCTGGGTGGTGGTGGCCGATTCGCATCGTTCGTTCGACCGGGCGCGTCAGGCACACCAGGAAGCCGAGGCCCTCGCCGAGGCGATCGAGTGGCCCAGCGCGCGGGCGCTGCGCTCGCTCGACGACGCGCTCGAAGGCCGGGTGCAGCTGCGGCTCACGGAGTTCGCCGAAGGTCTCGACCTCGGCGTGCGCACCTGGGGCACGGCCCAGGGCAATGCCGCCGAGCTCGCCGAGCGCTTCCGCGAACTCCGCGAGCGTCGGTACCGCGTGGTGGTCACGGCGCACGGGCACGGGTCGCTCGAGCGCGCCAAGGAGGTGGTGGGCGCCGTCGACGACGCGGTCGAATCGCCCCTGGCCTCGGGATTCGTGTTCGAAGCGGCGAAGCTGGCCGTGGCCACCGAGGAGGACCTGTTCGGTTCGCGCCGCCACACCCGGACCGCTCCGCGCTTCACCCGGCGCAAGACCGAGTCGATCGCCGACGAGCTGGAACCGGGGGATTTCGCCGTCCACCGCATCCACGGCGTGGGGCGCTACGTGGGCATCACCCATCGCGAGCTCGCCGGGGCCGAACGCGACTACCTGATCCTGGAGTACGCGCAGGGCGACAAGCTGTTCGTGCCCTCGGACCAGGTGGGCATGGTGGCGCGCTACATCGGCGGCGACGCGCCCCGTCTGCACCGCATGGGTGGGAGCGACTGGGCACGCGCCACCACCAAGGTCAAGCGCGCCGTCCGCGACATGGCGGGCGAACTCGTGCGCCTCTACACGGTGCGCATGTCGGTGCCCGGCCACGCGTTCGGCCCCGATACGCCTTGGCAGCAGGAGCTGGAGGACGCCTTCCCTCACGAGGAGACCTCGGACCAGGTCACGGCGATCGATGAAGTGAAGGCCGACATGGAGCTCGCCAAGCCCATGGACCGGCTGATCTGCGGCGACGTGGGGTTCGGCAAGACCGAGATCGCCGTGCGCGCGGCGTTCAAAGCGGTGATGGAGGGCAAGCAGGTGGCGGTGCTGGTGCCGACCACGCTGCTGGCCGAGCAGCACTTCATCACCTTCAGCGAGCGCTTCGCGCCCTTCCCGGTCACCGTCAGGATGCTGAGCCGGTTCGTGAGTCCGGCTCAGCAGGCCGAGACGGTGCAGGACGCCAAGGACGGCAAGGTCGACGTCGTGATCGGCACGCACCGGCTGCTGGGCAAGGACATGGCGTTCAAGGACCTGGGCCTGCTGGTGGTCGATGAGGAGCAGCGGTTCGGCGTGGCCCACAAGGAGCGGCTGAAGCAGTTCCGTGCCAGCGTCGACGTGCTGACGATGACGGCCACGCCGATCCCGCGCACGCTGGAGATGGCGCTCACCGGCATCCGCGAGATGAGCACGATCGACACCCCGCCCGAGGACCGCCAGCCCGTGCTCACGTACGTCGGGGCGTATGACGAAGGGCTGTCGCTCGGTGCCGTGCGGCGTGAACTCCTGCGTGAGGGCCAGGTCTTCTGGGTGCACAACCGGGTGGCCACGATCGACCGTCACGCGGCGTGGCTCCAGGAGCAGCTCCCCGACGCGCGCGTCGTCACCGCGCACGGGCAGATGGACGAGGACCTGCTCGAGCAGCAGATGATGCGGTTCTGGAACCGGGAGGCCGACGTGCTGGTGAGCACCGTCATCATCGAGAGCGGCCTCGACGTCCCGAACGCGAACACCTTGATCGTCGACCGCGCCGACGCGCTGGGGCTGTCGCAGATGTACCAGTTGCGAGGTCGCGTGGGCCGCAGCACCGAGCGGGCGTTCGCCTACTTCTTCTTCGCGCCCCAACGGGAGATGACCGACGAAGCCCGCGAGCGATTGGCCACGATCAGTGCGAACCAGGCGCTGGGCTCGGGCTTCAAGATCGCGTTGCGCGACCTGGAGATCCGCGGTGCCGGCAACCTGCTCGGCGCCGAGCAGTCCGGCCACATCGCCGCGGTCGGCTTCGACGCGTACGCCCGCATCCTCCAGGAGTCGATGGCCGAGATGAAGGGCGAGCCGATCGTCGAGGAGAAGGAGCTGCGCATCGACCTGCCGGTGAAGGCGTTCATCCCGCCCGGATGGGTTGCGCAGGAAGCGCTGCGGCTCGAGCTCTATCGCCGGATCTCGCTGGCGGCCGATCACACCGTGCTCGAGCAGATCCGCGCCGAGACCGTCGACCGGTACGGCGCGCTCCCCGAGCAGGTCGAGACGCTTGTTCGCGATCGCCTCGCTGCGGATCACGGCGCGCGCGCTGGGCGTCGAGGAGATCTCGACGTTCCGCGAACAGGTACGGCTCAAGCCCGTCGCCATCCCCGAGGCCCTGCAGCTCGACCTGGAGGAACGGGTCTACAAGGCCGGATTCCATCCCGAGACCCAGACCCTGAACCTCGTGCCCGAGCGGGTGTTCGGCAAGGACCTGGCCGAATTCGTGGAGCGATGGCTGCTCGAAGCGGCCACCGGCGACAACGTCGCCCCCGCATGACGGTTCTGTGACGGCCCGGGGCGTGCGTGCGGTGCCCGCGTAGACTTGAGCGTTCGTGAATCCCCGAACGCTCCGCCTCATCGCCGTGTCCGCCGTCGCCGTCGTGGTGTTCGCTGCCTGCAGCGACGCCGAACCCTCCCCGTCCGAAGGCGTCGCCGCTTCGGTTTCCGGCACCGACATCACCGACGCCCAGCTGGCCAAGCAAGCGCAGCTCTTCACCTTCCTGGCCGCGTTGAACCAGCAGCCCTGCGGCGGGCCCGGCCCCGAGGGCGAAGTCCCAGGACACCGTCTGCAACCGGTTCGCGCTGACGAACACGATCCAGCAAACGGTCGTCGCCGACTTCGCCGAGGCCAATGACGTCGCGGTCACCGACAAGCAGGTGAGCGACATCGTCGCCAACCTCGACCAGCAGCTCGGCGCCGACGCGGTGGACGAGCAGCTCACCACGCTGAAGCTCACCCGCGATGATCTGAACCAGCTCGCGCGTCAGGTCCTGGTGTTCCAGGACGTGCAGAAGAAGGTGGTCGAGCAGGAATTGGGCGATGACGTGCTGCGCGCCCAGTACGACAAGGACATCCTGCAGTACACGACCGTGCAGGTCGAGCACATCCTGGTGAAGACCGAGGCCGAGGCCCAGGACGTCTACCAGCAGGTCACCGCACCCGGCGCCACCGACAAGGACTTCCAGGACCTGGCCAAGGAGGTCTCGACCGATCCGAGCGCCAAACAGAACGGCGGCAGCCTCGGCAGCGCGGTGGCCTCCACCTACGTGCCGGAGTTCGGCGAAGCCGCGGCGGCCCTCGAGCCCGGTGAGATCTCCCAGCCGGTGCAGACGGAGTTCGGCTGGCACGTGATCAAGCTGGTCAGCAAGGACGTCACGCCGTTCGAGGAAGCCAAGGCGCAACTGATGCAGACCCAGGCCTCGACCGTGTTCAGCGACTGGCTCCGCACGCAGTTCGACGAAGGCAACCTCGAGGTGAACCCGAAGTACGGCACGGTTCGACGAGGAGACCCTCACCGTGGTGGCGATCGACAGCACCGACCCCAGCGCCACCGCGAGCGCGACCGCGTCGACGGGCGTGCCGACACCGACGGTGGCCTCGCCCACGCCGTGAGCTCCACGCCGGTGGATCCGGGACCTCCGAGCGCGGACGAGTTGCTCTCGCACGTGCCCGAAGGGCCCGTCCCGTCCTCCCAGCACGGCCAACGGTTGCTCGACGTCGTGCGCGTGATGGCGCGTCTGCGCGCGCCCGACGGATGCCCGTGGGACGCCGAGCAGACCCATCGAACGCTGGCTCGCCATCTCCTCGAGGAGACGCACGAGCTGATCGAGGCGATCGAAGCCGACGACGACGATGCGATGCGCGATGAGCTCGGCGATGTGCTGCTGCAGGTGGTCTTCCACGCGCAGCTGGCGGCCGACGACGGCCGGTGGGACGTCGACGACGTCGCCGAGGGTCTGGTGAAGAAGCTCGATCTACCGCCATCCGCACGTGTTCGGCGAGGTCGACGTCACCGGGGCGGACGAGGTCCTGGTGAACTGGGAGCAGCTCAAGGCGGCCGAGGCCGAAGCCCGCGTCGCGAACGGTCCCGGCGAGGTCGAGCCCACGCGTCGTCCGCGGGTCGACGAGGACATCCCGGCGTCGCTGCCTGCGCTCGCACGCGCCTCGAAGGTCCAGCGGCGCGCGGCCGGGCGGGGGTTCGCCTGGCGCACCCCCGACGGTGCGTTCGCCGCCCTCCGAGAGGAGGTCGAGGAACTCGCGAACGCCGAGGACCCGCCGACATCGAGGACGAGGTGGGCGACGTCCTGTTCGCGACCGTGGCGGTGGCTCGCGCGATGGGGGTTGACGCCGAGACCGCGTTGCGCCGAGCCGTCCGCGGGTTCGCGGAACGGTACGAACGCTTCGAGGCCCTGGCCGCCGAGCGAGGGATCGACGTCGAGGCGGCCGACGAGGACGAGGTCCGGGCGCTGTTCCGTCTCACGAAGGAGCCGTAGCGGGGTGGACGCCCCGGCCATCGATCGAGCGGTTCGATGGCGGATCTACGCCGGCCTGCGCGACACGTCCGCGGTCCCGACGACCCCCGCGATCGCCGGAGCCCTCGGGATCGGGATCGGCGACGTCGAAGCGTCGCTCGCGGCGGTTACACGAGGCACACGTGCTGGTCCTGTACGAGGGCACCACCGAGGTGCGGATGGCGCTGCCCTTCGCGGCTCGCGCCACGCCGTTCGCCGTCCACGTGGGGGACCGGCGATGGTGGGCCAACTGCGCGTGGGACGCCTACGCGATCCCTGCCGCGCTCGGCGTCGAGGACGCCGTCATCGACACCGATTGTCCCGACTGCGGCGAGGTGATGCGGCTGGAGATCCGTGCGGGTGAGGCACGTGCCGCCGACGCCCTCGTCCACTTCCTGGTGCCGGCATCCAGGTGGTGGGACGACATCGTCTTCACCTGACGCACCATCCGAGCCTTCCGGTCGGAGGGGCATGTCCGGACCTGGTGCGAGCGGGAAGGCGTCGAGCCGGGGGAGACGCTGGACCTCGCCACCACGTGGGCGCTGGCTCGGGCCTGGTATCACGACCGGTTGCGCGAAGACTGGGAGCCGCGGTCCCGCGAGCGACTTCGCAGGCGATCCTGGCGTCTCTGGGTCTGGTGGGCAGGTCGTGGACGCTGCCGCTGTGACAGCATCGGCTCGATGGATACCGCGTTGATCCCGTCCCGCACCCAGATCGAGGACACCGCGGAACGCATCGCGCCCCACGTGCGTCGGACGCCCGTGCTCGACGTGCAGGCGGGCACCTTCGGTATCGAGGCCCCGCTCGTCCTGAAGCTCGAGCTGTTGCAGGTGACCGGGTCGTTCAAGCCGCGCGGCGCGTTCAACCGCATGCTCACGGCCCAGGTGGGGGAGAGCGGTGTGGTGGCGGCGAGCGGCGGGAACTTCGGCCTCGCGGTGGGTCACGCCGCGCGCGAACTGGGCCACCGCGCGGAGATCTTCGTGCCGTCCACGTCGCCGGTGTCGAAGATCGACCGTGGTGCGAGCCACGGGTGCCGAGGTGCGCGTGGTCGAGGGCTACTACGACGATGCGTCCCAGGCCGCCGCCGCGCGACAGGAAGCGACCGGCGCCGTGTGGATGCATCCCTTCGATCAGCCCGAGGTGGTGGCCGGCCAGGGGACGATCGGCCTCGAGCTCTCCCAGCAGGTACCCGACGCCGACACGGTGGTGGTCAGCGTGGGCGGCGGCGGACTGATCGGCGGGATCGCGGCCTGGTTCGCGAGCGAGGTCGCGGTGGTGGCCGTCGAGCCCGTGACCTCCACGTGTCTTCGGGAGCGCCCTGGAAGCCGGCGAACCCGTCCCGGTGGAGGTCGCCGGCATCGCGGCGGACTCGCTGGGCGCCCGCATGGTCGGCGACATCGCCTTCGCCGTGGCTCGTGAGCACGTCGGGACGGCGGTCACGGTCACCGACGACGCGATCCGTGAGGCGCAGCGCGCGATCTGGCGCGAGTTCCACCTGATCGCCGAGCCCGGAGGGGCGACCGCCCTGGCGGCGCTCATGGCGGGTGCCTATCGCCCCCGGAGCGGCGAACGGATCGTCGTCCTGGTGTGCGGCGCCAACGGCGACCCTGCGCCCGTGCTCGGCGTCTGAGCGCGCCACCCGCTAGTAGGCTCACCGGCCGTGAGCGAACGCCACCGACTTCGACCGCGCCTTCGCGTTGCAGCGCTGGGTGCTGGAGACCAGTTCCACACGGACGGTCGACCTCCCATGGGGCACGGCGTTCTTCCACGACGAGTTCCCGCTGAAGTACGACGCCAACCTCGCCTTGCTCGACCGGCCGCTCGGCGGACGCTCGTCGGTGGCAGCGGTCGACGACGTGATGGAGGACCTGTATGCGGGGTTCCGTCACCGCGAGATCGAGGTGCGCTCGGACGAGGACGCCGGCCGCCTCGCGATGGGCCTGGCCGAACGCGGCTACGCGGTGGAGTCCCTGGTGGTCATGGCCCACCGTCGCGATCCCGATCGCGAGCCAGTCCGCGGACCAGGTAGAGGAGGTCGACGTGGCCGCGGTCCGGGATCTGCACATGGAGATCACCCGGCGCGAATCGTGGGGCGAAGGAACCCGGGATCGCCGAGATCATGGTGGATCACCGCGACGCCCTCGTCGCCAGCATCGATGCGCGGATCTTCGCCCAGCGCATCGACGGAACGCTGGCGGGTTCGTGCGAGCTCTACGTGCACGGCGACGTCGCGCAGATCGAAGACGTCGGCACGCTCGAGGAGTTCCGTGGCAAGGGGGTGGCACGCAACATCGTGCTGCGCGCGGTGGACGAAGCGCGGGCGGCGGGCGCCTCGCTGGTGTTCCTGTTCGCCGACGCGAACGACTGGCCGCAGCATCTCTACGGGCGGTTGGGGTTCGATGTGCTCGGCCCGTCACGACTGTTCACCCGCCTGCCGGAAGGGGAGCGCGCGGACCCGTCGAAATCCCAGGACGCGTAACGTCGTCCGGTACCATCGTCCCCCGATGTCGCTGATCGAATCCCTTCACGCCCGCGAGATCCTGGACTCCCGCGGCAACCCCACCGTCGAGGTCGACGCATGGCTCGACGACGGCGCGTTCGGGCGCGCCGGCGTGCCCTCCGGTGCCTCCACGGGCGAGCACGAGGCGCTCGAGCTGCGCGACGGCGACCAGCGGTACGGCGGCAAGGGGGTCCTGCACGGCGGTCGACGCGGTGAACACCTCGATCAGCAGCGTGCTCATGGGACTGGACGCGTTCGACCAGCGCGCGGTGGACGACGCGTTGCTCGCGCTCGACGGCACCGCGACCAAGTCGTCGCTGGGCGCCAACGCGGTGCTCGGCGCCTCGCTCGCGGTGGCTCGCGCCGCCGCCGACTCGGCGGGCCAGCCGCTCTGGCGATGGGTGGGGGGACCCAACGCGCATGTGCTGCCCACGCCGATGATGAACGTGATCAACGGCGGCGCGCACGCCGACAACGAGCTCGAGCCCCAGGAATTCATGGTGATGCCCGTCGGGGCCGCGTCGTTCTCCGAAGGGCTCCGCTGGGGTGCCGAGGTCTTCCACGCGCTGAAGGCGATCCTGCACGAGAAGGGCTTGGCCACCGGCGTGGGCGACGAAGGCGGGTTCGCGCCCGAGATCGCCACGGCGTCCGAGGCCCTCGAATGGCTGCTTCGGGCGATCGAGAAGGCGGGCCTGACCCCCGGCGACGACGTCGCCCTGGCGATGGACCCGGCGATGTCCGAACTCGCGAACGACGGACGCTACCGCTTGGAAGGCGCCGATCGAAGCGCCGAGGACATGATCGCGTTCTGGTCCGACCTGCTCGACCGGTTCCCCATCGTCTCGCTCGAAGATCCGCTCGGAGAAGACGACTGGGAGGGCTGGGCGGCGCTCACCGTCGCGCTGGGCTCGCGCGTGCAGGTGGTGGGCGATGACCTGTTCGTCACGAACAGCGAGTTCCTGGAGCGCGGACTGCGGGAGGGCGCCGCGAACGCGATCCTGATCAAGGTGAACCAGATCGGCACGCTCACCGAGACGCTCGACACGATCGACCTCGCCCGCCGGAACGCCTACGCCACGGTGATCAGCCATCGCAGCGGCGAGACCGAGGACACCACGATCGCCGATCTCGCCGTGGCCACGAACGCGGGGCAGATCAAGACGGGCGCGCCCAGCCGCGGCGAGCGAACGGCCAAGTACAACCAGCTCCTGCGTATCGAGGAGGAACTGGGCGAACAGGCGCGCTACGCCGGCGTCTCGTACATGGCGGGAGCGGGATAGGGCATGAGCTCCGCGGTCCCTTCCCCGGCTCCCGCGACGCGACGACCGCCCCAGATCGCGTCGAGGGTGCGCACCGCCGAGAAGAAGGCGCGTGCCTCGCGCGCTCGGCGCGTGCGGTTCACGGCGCGTGCCACCGTGCTCGGCATCGTGGTGCTGGTGCTGCTCACGCTGGCCCTGGCCCCACTGCGCACGCTGCTGGATCAACGCGGCCAGCTGACGAAGCTCGAACAGCAGACGGCCGAACTCGAATACCGCAACGCCGCAGTTGGAGCAACGCATCGCCCAGCTCAACGACTCCGGTCTATCTCGAGCGCATCGCGCGCGAATGCCTGGGCATGATCGAACCGGGCGAGACCGCGTTCGTGTTGATCCCGAAGCATGGCGCGCTGCCCGCGCCGCAGTGCTAGTGGCTCACGCGCCCGGTTCGTCGAACTCGATGTTGTCCGACTCGCACACCTGCACGTAGCCCACGTCCATGTAGATCTTGTTCGACGTGGGGTTCGCGAGATCGGTGTACAGGAAGCAGGCCTGCGCGCCGGCGTCCAACAGTGCCTGGCTCGCGGACGCCACCAAGTGCGAGGCGAACCCGCGACCGCGCTCCTCCGGCGGGGTGTAGACGGGCCCGATCCGCGCTCCCAGCCGGGAACGTCGAGAACCCGGTCATCGAGCGAGGGCGTCCGCCGTCCGTCCCACAACCAGAATCCCGCGTCGTCTCCCTCGCCGAAGCTGCCGTCGAGCCGCGAGCGCTGCCGCGAACGCTCGGCCAGTTCGGGCGGGAGCGCTTCGTCGGCGAAGGCCTCGTTCCAGGCTTCGATCAGGGGGCGGTCCTGCGGGCCCGGCCCGCCGCGGCGAGCCGGGAACGTCCGACGGGCAGGGATCACTCGTGTGAGCTCGAACACCCCTTGGGCGACCGACACGCTCGGCATCTGGCCGGTCCCGGCGGCCCAGCGCCGGGCGAAGCGGCCGGCCCACGGACGGTTGCCGACCACGCCGGGCGCGAGTGGGTCGTCGCTCGCGATGGCGTCGACCAGCGCGTCGAGCGCGGGCTCGTCGGTCGGGTCGGCCAGGGCGCCACGTTGTGCGGCGGCGTGCGCACGGCCGCCGCGACGACCTCTCGTCCTCGAGGACGGTCCACAGCCGGAACTCGGGATAGACCTCTGACTGCGTCGCCAAGCGTGTGCACGATCATGATCGGCAGCTGGTTGCGAGCCGGCTCGCGCATCAGGAACGGGCTCCGCGAGCGCGCGGAACGTGCTCGACGTCGTCGTGGCGCCTGGCGTCCATCGCCCGAGGATACGGGTTCACCGATCCCTGCTACGGTCGGCGCATGGCAACCGTCACCACGTTGGGCCGCGGCGTCGCGATGGCCGTGCCCACCGAGATGGAGATGACGCTGCGACTCTGGGCGCAGGAGTCGGCGCCCGGCGCGGCCCTCGATCGTGTCGCCGGACGCGACGCACAGCTCCGGTCGCTGCTGGACGACCTGGGGGTCCCTGCGCCGGCGCGAACCACCGCCCGTGCGTCCGTCGAAGCGGTGACCCGCTGGGACGAGGCCACCCAGTCGCAGGTCGTCCTCGGGTACCGAGCCGACGCGGTGACGTCGGTCCGCTTCGGCGACCAGGCGGACGCCGGCCGCTGATGCGCGAGGCCACCGCCCCTTCGATCGGTGCCCAGGTCCAGGGCCCGTGGTGGCGGATCCCGCCCGACGATCCCGCCCGGCTCCAGGCCTGCCGGCTGGCGGTCGACGATGCCCGGGCGCGTGCCCAGGCCTACGCCGAGGCGGCGGGCGCGCGGCTGGGGACCCTGGTCACGATCGTCGATGCGGGTGCGAGCGCCCGGGGACGCCGAAGGCGGACCGCATGATGGTCGGGATGGCGCTCAGCGGCGATGCCGAACTGACGTCGCTCTGGAGAGCTCCAGGTGAGCGCATCGGTCGAGGTCACCTTCGATCTCGACGGCACCGTAGCTGTGCGCGGGCGCCTCCGATTGACGCGCTGCGGCGATTCCCGCACACTTGGCATCTTGCCGTCCGGTGAAGCGCCGGACACCACGAAGGAGAAGAGGTTCCTGACATCGCAGAGATCGAGATCGGCTCGACCGTCGACGGCACCGTCGAGCGCATCACCCCCTACGGCGCGTTCCTGAAACTCGAGGACGGACGCCTGGGGCTCGTCCACATCTCCGAGATCGACCGCAACTACGTCAAGGACGTGCACGACCATCTCCGCGAAGGAGACGTCGTCCAGGCGAAGGTTCGCGCGATCAAGGAAGACGGCAAGATCGACCTCTCGATCAAGGCGCTGCAGGACCCTCCGGCCGAACGCCGCCCCCGCCGCGGTTCGGATCCCGAGTTCGAGCACATGCTGAAGAAGTTCATGAAGCAGAGCGAAGAGCGGCTGGTCGACGTCAAGCGCGCGGTCGAGCACAAGCGCAAGTAACGCCGCTCACCCGCGATCGTCCCTCCGGAGTTCGTAGGTGTGTTCGTCGCACGCCGCACCCTTGAACGTCGTGCGCACCGTCGCGATCCGCCGCATGCCCAGACGTTCCGCCACCGCGATCGAAGGCGCGTTCCTCGGTGTCGGTCACCGCGCGGATCCTCGCCGCACCCTGCCGGTCGAAGGCGTAGTCGATCAGCGCGCGAACGGCCTCGGTGGCGAACCCGCGACCGCGGGCGCCGGGGTCGAGGGTGTAGCCGATCTCGGCCGTGGGTGGATCGCCGGCGTCGAGCACCAGCGCGCAGTCGCCCAGCAACCGGGTCGGTCGCGCGTTCGGCGATCGCGAACTGGAACCATTCGCCGGGCACGCCGGGTCGGTGCCGCAGCATCTCTGCGACGAACGCCTCCGCCTCGGCATGGGTGTAGTCCTGCCAGGACTGGTACCGAGCCACGTCGGGATCCCCTCGATAGGCGGCGAACGCCTCCACGTCGTCCCGCTCGAACCGCCGCAGCACGAGCCGCTCGGTCTCGATCGAAGTGAACGCGGGGTCACGCGCCATGATGCCGCCCTGCGATCGCCGCGAGGTAGGCCCGTCCCCTGGGCGAGAGCCGGTAGCCGATCTCCAAGCTCAGGGTGAGTCCGAGCGCCTTGAGCTTGCGAACATCGGCCTTGAACGCCAGGCGTTCTCGACCGACCGACGCGGCGAGATCGGCGGCGCGCACGCCTGGACGGGTGGCGATCATGGCGAGCGTCGCCGCCGTCCAGGGTCCGTGGTCGCTGCGCCCGTCCATGCGGGCGAGCTTCGCATCGATGGTCTCCACGTCGTGTGTCGTGAAAGGTCGTCGTCGCCGGCGAGGACGTCGCGAGGGTCGGGTTCGTCGACCAGGTGGAAGCGCACCCGGGTCACGGGTGTCGACGGGTCGCCGCGCAGATCGGCGACCAACGCCGAGGCGTCCTCGTACCCCGCGGACCTCGCCTCCACATCGGTGATCGACCCCGGTTCCACCGTCGACACCTCGTCGACCTCGAGCGTGCCGGCGATCGTCCGATAGCGATGACCGACGATCGCCTGCCGTGTCTTCCACCGGCGGAACGTGAGCGTCACCGAGCCGTCGGCGATCCCGGGCGCGAGCCTCGATGCGAAGAGCATGGTCCGGATGCTACCGGCCGGTCGTCGTCGCCTCTGCCACCATGGGCCCATGCAGGCACCGTTGCCCACCGCCCAGCGATCGTTGCGCGCGGCCGACGTCGTGGCGGTGGCCGAGCAGCTGGGGCGCGAGCCCACGACCCCGTTCACGGTGGTGGCGCGATGCACGGGCGGACACCCGCTCGTGATCCGCAACGCGCCGATCGACGCCCACGGCGATCCGTTCCCGACCACGTACTGGCTCACCTGCCCCACCGCGGTGAAGGCCGTCGCCCGGGTGGAGTCCGGCGGTGCGATCACCCGCATGAACGACCGGATCCATGTGGACGAGGCGTTCGATCGGGCGGTGGAGGCCGCCCATCGCGCCTACGCCGCCGACCGCGCCACCGACCTCGAGACGGCGCGCGGCTGGGGTGGGGTGGCGGGCACGCGCACGGGCGTGAAGTGCCTGCACGCGCACTACGCCTACCACGTGGCGGGTGGCGAGGATCCTGTCGGCGGCCTGGACCGCCGCACAGATCGAGCCGGTCCATCCCGAGCAGCGACCGGGACGCGTGGCCGCGATCGACCAGGGCACGAACTCGATCCGGCTCCTCGTGGTCGAACCGGGCACGCCGCCCACCGAGCTCGCGCGCGACATGGTGATCACCCGGCTGGGCAAGGACGTGGACCGCACCGGTCGCCTGGACCCGGAGCGGTTGGCCCGCACCGTGGAGGTGCTGGCCACGTTCTGTCGCCGTGCGCGCGCGCTCGGGGCCGAGCGGATCCGCGTGGGCGCCACGAGCGCCGTGCGAGACGCCGAGAACCGCGAGGACGTTCGTCGAGGCCGTGCGCCGGCACAGCGGCGGCGCCCCGGAGATCATCACCGGTGAGCAGGAGGCCGGGCTGTCGTTCCTGGGCGGCACGCACGGACTCGATCCGGGCGACGGGCCCGTTCCTGGTTCAGGACATCGGCGGCGGTTCGACCGAGTTCGTCGTGGGGACCGAACCCGGCCGCGCGGAGCATGCGCATCTCGACGCAGATGGGGAGCGTGCGCCTCACCGAGCGCCATGTCCGTCTCGACCCTCCCTCGCGGGAGGAACTCGCTGCGCTGGCGACCGAGGCGACGGACACCCTGATCGAGGTCGAGGCCGCCGTGCCGGTGCGAGAGGCTCGAACCTTCGTGGCCGTGGCGGGGACCGCGACCACGATGCAGGCGATCGCGCTCGGCCTGGATCGCTACGACCCCGACCTGATCCATCGCACCACGCTCACCCTGGCCGATGCCGAACGGGTGCTCGGTGGATCTGGCGGCGATGACCGACGCGGAGCGTGCCGCCATGGCGGTGATGGCCCCAGGGCGCGGGGACGTGATCGTCGCCGGCGGGCGTGGTGCTGGTCGAAACGATGCGCTCCTTCGGGTTCGACCGTGCCCTGGTGAGCGAGACCGACATCCTGGACGGTCTCGCCTTCGAGATGCTCGACATCCGGTAACCTCATCGGCCGTATGCCGAAGCGATCCCGGGACAAGCAACTCGCCAAACTCGCGCAGCGACGCCAGGCCGAGCGCCGCGCCGCCAAGCGACGCCGCGATCTCACGATCGGGCTCGTCGCCGGCGGCATCGCGCTTGATCCTGGTGGTGGTCGGCGCGTTCATCCTGTTCGGGGGCGGCGATGACCAGACCGACGCCGCGAGCCCTTCGGTGTCGGCCGAGCCCGGCACCGACAGGGGACTGCGTGCGATGCCAAGGTCCCCGTCGACGGCCGAAGAGGCAGAAGCCGCACGTTCGACGCGCCGCCGAAGATCGACGATCGATCCCGTCGACGTCCTACACGGCCACCATGGTGACCTCGTGCGGCACGATCGAGATCGAACTGCTGCCCGAAGATCGCTCCCGAGGGGGTCAACAACTTCGTGTTCCTGGCGAAACAAGGCTTCTACGACGGGCTCACGTTCCACCGGATCGTGGCCGAGTTCGTGATCCAGGGAGGCGACCCGCACGGGCGATGGTTCCGGTGGGCCGGGCTATCAGTTCCCGACCGACACCTCCCCGAAGGCAACGTTCGACGCTCCCGGCGTGGTGGCCTACGCGAACAGCGGTCCCGACACCAACGGCAGCCAGTTCTTCATCACGCTGGCTCCTACGCCCGAACCTGGATCCGCCGCAGGCAGTACACGATCTTCGGCACCGTCACGAAGGGGCATGGACGTGGTGCGAGAAGATCGGCGCGCAGCCCGTGGGCCCCGATGCCTCCGGCGCGCAGAGCGCTCCGCTGGTCCCCGTCTACATCGACTCGGTGACGATCGCCGAGTCCTAGGCGTTACAGCCGGACCACGTTCGGCGAATCCATCCCCACCGTGACCCCTCGGGTGTCGAACACCATCGCCGCGGTGTTGACCAGCGCGTGGATGTCCACCTCCGGATGGGGAGTCAAGATCACCACCAGGTCCTGTGCGCCGATCGTCTCGGGGTCCAGCGGCAACGAGCCCTGTTCGTCGTCGCCGATCACACAGCGGTCCACGAAGGAGTCGTGATACGAGACCACCGCGCCCTTGCGCTGGAGCCGCTCGAGCACCCCGAGCGACGGGCGACCCGCGCAGATCGTCCACCCCCGGTTTGAACGCCACACCGATGCCCAGCACCTTCGAGCCGTTGATCGGCTTGCCGGCGTCGTTCAGCGCTTCGGCGATCCGCGACACCACGTAGTCGGGCATGCGGTTGTTGACCTCGTTCGCATGCTCGATGAACTCGACGCGATAGCCCAGTTGCTGGCCGGCGCGCCACGACAGATACGTGGGATCGATCGAGATGCAGTGTCCGCCCACGCCCGGACCCGGCCAGAAGGCCTGGTAGCCGAACGGCTTCGTCGAGGCGGCCTGCAGCGATTCCCAGATGTCGACGCCCAGGTCGCGGGCCAGCACGGCCAGCTCGTTCACCAGGGCGATGTTGACCTGACGGTAGGTGTTCTCGATCAGCTTGGCCATCTCGGCCTCGCGCGGCGAGGTCGTCGTCACCACCGTGTGCACGAACGCCGAGTAGAACGAGACCGCGAGCTCTCGGCAGCGGTCGGTGAGCCCGGCCACGATCTTCGGGGTGGAGTCCAATCCGTGGTCGCGGTTGCCCGGGTCGATGCGCTCGGGTGAGTACCCCAGGGCGAAATCCTGACCGGCCACCAGGCCGGATTCCTCCAGGATGGGACGCAGCAGCTCCTCGGTGGTGCCGGGATAGGTCGTGGATTCCAGCACCACCAGAACGCCCGGCTTGAGATAGCGCGCGACGTCTTCGGCGGCGGTCAGGACCATCGTGAGGTCCGGCGCCCCGTCGCGCAGCGGGGTGGGCAGGCACAGGATGATGACGTCGGCATCGCCCAGCGGCCCCGGGTTGGCGCTGAACGTGGCTCGGTCCATGGCTTCGATCTCGGAATCGGCGACGTCGACCACATGCGATCGCCGGGCGGTCAGCACGTCGATCTTCGTCTGGTCGGTGTCGATCCCGAGGGAGGCGAACCCCGCTTGATGGATCCCCACCAGCAACGGCAGACCGACGTAGCCGAGCCCCACCACCGCGGCGGTGGCTTGGCGTTCACGGATCTTCGCGGCGAGCGCGTCGAGTGGATCCACGTGCAACTCGGTGAGGTCGGTGGGCATGTCCTCGTTCGCTATCGGCCGGGAAGACGCCGCCCTTCACTCCGGGGGACGCGTGCGTTCCGAGCCTAGGCGATGTCCGCCCGGCATCAAGCACCCGGATCGGCGAGCCAGGCGTCGATCGCGCGGCCCAGCTCGGCCTTGCGCTCGTCGTCAGCGAACGAGACGTCCACCCCTGTCCGGGCGATCGCGGCGAGCTCCTCGTCGCTCAGGCCCCATGCCCGGCGGGCGGCCTCGTACACCGGGGTGAGCCATCCGCCGCCGAACATCGGCGGATCGTCGGAGTTGAGCGTCACCACCACGCCCGCGCTTCGCAACCGAAGGAACGGATGGGCCTCGAGCGAGGGGTAGACGCCGGTGGCCACGTTGGACAGTGGCGAGACCTCCAAGGGGATCTCGTCGTTCGGCGAGCGTCTCCACCAGCCGGGGATCGTCGATCGCACGAACGCCGTGTCCGATGCGGTCCGGCGCGTAGTGCTCGAGCGTCTCCCACACGTTCTCGGGCCCGGCCCATTCGCCGGCGTGCGGAACCGAACCCAGGCCGGACTCCTTGGCTTCGACGAACAGCGACGCGAACGGGGCGATCGCCGCCACCTCGCTGCCCGCACAGTTGAGCGCCACCACGCCGCGGCCGGCGAACTTCCGCGCGACCTCGAGCGTGCGGCGTCCCGCGTCCATCCCGGCATCGCGCACCACGTCGGGGGTGAGCCGCACCGCGGTACCGGTCGCGCGTTCGCCGGCGGCGAGCCCGTCCAGCAGTGCCTCGATGGGCCCGAACCAGTCCTCGCCCATCGTGGCGGCATGCGCCGACGGGCGTGAAGACCGCCTCGGCGTAGCGCACCCCGGTGGCGGCGAGGTCCTCGGCGACCTCCCGGCCCAGACGCTGGTAGTCCTCCAGCCGCGTCATCAGGCCGCACACGGCGATGTACTGCGCGATGAAATCGCTCGGGTCCGCTGAACCGCCAGCCGGTCTCGGTGAGGCCCGACGGTACCGGCACGCCGTTGCGCTCGACGAGTTCGAGCACGGTGGCGACCCGCATCGCTCCCTCCATGTGGATGTGGAGTTCGGCCTTGGGGAGCGCACGGAGGTCTCGCATCCACGGATGGTAGCGTCGGCTCCATGCACCGCGCCCGCGGGATCGTTCGGTCGAGCGTCATCGCGTGCTCGATGCTCCTGGCCTCGTGCACGGTGCACCTGGGAATCCGACGAGGCGGCGTCGAGCGCTCCGGGGTCGTTCCACCGCCAGGACCTGGACGCGATCGTGCTCACCCCCGACGATGCGCCGCCCGGCACGGGCTACGCCGAGGCGTCTGTCCGGGTTCCAGGACCTGGACGCGTTCGCGAAGGACGCACAGGAGCGGAGCGACCTCGTCGACGACGGGTTCGTGGTGGGTCACGTGTCGCTGTTCGGTCCCGCGGGGTGGTCGGGTCCGGGGTCGGGGGAACTGCCGCTCGACGCGCCGTTCGCCCAGGGCATCACCGGGTTGTTCACGACCGCCGACGGCGCCGCCAGTGCCTACGGGCGGTTCGGCCAGGATCTGCGGACGCGACAGTTCGACCGTTCCGAGGAGCTCCCGGCGCCCGACCTGGGCCAGGAGTCCTTCGCGTTGGAGGGGACCTCGGGCGGGTCGCACCTGGTGATCGTCGTATGGCGTGACGACAACCTGGTGCTGGCCGTCTCCGGTTCGGGCGTGCTGGACGCCGACGACGTGCGGGCGCTCGCCGCGCTCGTCGCGCGCCCGCGCCGACCGATGAACGCACGTCGCCAGATCGGATCTCCGTTCCGGCGGCGGAGTGGACTAGGCTCGCCCAGCATGGAAGGCACCCACCCGCGTGTCCCCATGGGCGAGCCGGGGCACCGCCAGGTGCTCGGTCGGGGAGACCTGCCGCTGGGCGATCGCTGCCTCGTCACGGGTGGTGCCGGCTTCGTGGGATCGAACCTGGTGCATGCGCTCGTCCGGCAGGGCATGGCGGTCCGGGTCTTCGACGATCTGTCCACCGGCTCGCTCGTGAACCTGGAAGACCTCGTCGGGGAAGCGGAGTTCGTCGAAGGTGACGTCCGCGACCTGGAAGCCGTGTGGGCGGCAGCGCAGGGATGCACGACGGTGTTCCACCTGGCGGCGATGACCTCGGCCGAACGGGCGGCCCTCGACCCCGGCTACGCCCACGGCGTGAACGCCACGGGCACCCACCATGTGCTCACGGCAGCGCGTGACGCGGGGTGCCTGCGGGTGATCGTGGCGTCGTCCGCCGCGATCTACGGCGTGCAGGACGGTCTCCCGCTCCATGAAGAGCTCCTGCCGCGTCCGTCGACGGTCTACGCGGCCACCCGCATCGCTGCCGAGGCTTCCGCCGTCGCCTTCCACGCGCAGTACGACCTCGCCACCGTCATCGTGCGCCCGTTCAACGTGTTCGGGCCGCGGCAGGATCCCGATGCGCCCGATGCCTCGGTGGTGGCGCGGTTCATCGTGGCGGCGTTGGAGGGTGCGCCGATGACGATCGACGGGGACGGGGAGCAATCACGCGATTTCGTGTACGTGGGCGACGTCGTGCAGGCGATGTTGTTGGCGGTCGACTCGACGCCCGATGCCTGGGGGCGGGCGTACAACGTGGCCCTCGGTGATCGGCACACGGTGAACGCCCTCGCCGACCTCGTGAGACGGATCGTGCCGGGGGATCAGCCATCACCCGTCCACGCGCCCGCGCGCGCCGGGGAGATCGGTGCATCGCACGCGGACGTCCGGGCAGCGGAACGGGTCCTGGGGTACTCGCCGGAGTACGACTTCGAAGCAGCGATCGGACGCACGGTGCGCTGGTACGCCGAGCAGCGCGACCTGGGGTTCCTGTGAGCGCCTACCAGCCGTCGCCGTAGGTCTGCGTGTCCGGCGGGCCCGCACGCCGGGTCGGCCGCGGTGGCATACCGCGCGCCGGTCGCGGCGGCCTCCATCAGGTAGAAGCACATCCCCGCCTCGCTCTTGGACGAGATGTAGATCTCGTCCGGCCCCGGCAGCCAGTAGAGGTAGACCGTGTTCGCGATCAGGGGGGTGTCGCCGGCAACGTAGTTCAGCGCCGGCTCGATGGCGGTCATGTCGGCGGGGACGTCGGTATAGGCCACGGCGTCCGTGTAATAGGCCTTCTCGGCCAGGAACGCGTTGCGGATGTTGACCTGTACCCGGCGATCCATCGCACGATGACGGGCACCGAGGAACGTGGGGATGGCGATGATGATCAACACGCCCAGGATCAGCACGACCACCATGAGTTCGATCAAGGTGAAGCCGTCTTCGGCGTGTCTCTCCGTCCACCGCATGTCGGAGTTATCGGCCGTAGTCCCGAATGACTAGCTACCTTGAAGGCGGTATCCCTTCGGCACGATGGCCGTTAGCATCAAGGTCCCTGCCCGGGTGTCGGAACCGGTAGACGACGGCGCCTTAAAAGCGCCTGCCTCGAAAGAGGCGTGTGGGTTCGAATCCCACCCCGGGCACTCGATCGACACACGAAAGGGGCGACCCGGAACGGGCCGCCCCTTTCGCTGCCTGATGCTTGCCCTGGGGTCAGCTCCCGCCCCCCGGCATCAGCTCGCCATCCACGCGGAGCGTGTACGGCGCGTACTGCTGCACGGTCTCGGTCTTGTCGTGGTAGGTGACGATCGCCGCCACGACGTCGGCGCGCTGGCCGATCGCCTGGTCGAGCGCGTCGCCCTCGATCACGCCCCTGAACCCGGAGCCCAACCGAACGACGTGCGTCCAAGCCCGCGAGTGGTCGTCGGTGTACGCCACGAGCCGCAGCGTGTACCCAGCCACATCGATCGGGTTGAACTGCGTGGGCGACTGCCACCCGTCGAGGGTGGATCCATCCGACAGGACGGTCCCGTCGATCGCCACATCATCGACCCACAGGCCGTCCTGCGAGACGCTGGAGTCGGTGACCAGGCGGAACGCGATCACGATGGTCTGTCCGGCCCAGTCCGACAGATCGCAGGAGACCCCGACGAACCCGTCGGACTCACCGTTGAACGCCGAGCCGAGCGGCCCCTCTTCCTGATCGGAACAGGGGATCGTGTCGTAGGACACGCCACCGTCGGTGGACACCTGGACATAGCCGTAGTCGAACCCGTCCTCGAGGCTCCACATGCCGTCGAAGGTGAGCTCCGGCGACCCTGCGGGGACCTCGACCTCACGCACGATGGCCCGGTTCAGGTTGTCCCCGGTCCCGGAGTACAGCGCCGGGTCCGTCGTGGGTCCGGCGGGGTCGGGGTCCACCGTCCACTCGATCGGGAGCATCGGCAACTCCTCCGCCCCGTTGAAGGCGATGCGGTCGATGCTGCCGGCATATGCGTCGGTGAGCCGGACATAGTCCGATCCGTTGGGTGGGGCGCCGGGGCTGCTGTAGCTGTCCGGCGTCTCCCAGTTGATCGAAGCGTCCAGCGTCTTCACCCGGTACTGCTGGGCCTTGCCACCTTGGAGCGTCGCGCCATCGTCGAGCACCCCGTCCAGGGCCATCGATGCGGCCCATCGGCCGATCAGGGTCTTGATGGGGAGGTCGACGCCGATCGCCTGCAGGTTCTTGCGGAGGCTGGCCAACCCGGGCCGGTCGTCGCGATGCAGGTCACCCATGAACCCCTTGCCGTACCGGTCGGCGAGGAACTCCATGAACGTGTAGGCCGCGCCGTAGTCGCAGAGGATCTCGGATTCGTGGTCGGTCTGGTCGCCCCACAACGTCAGGGAGTTCTCCGAACCGCCCTCCCTGGGGATCGGGTTGAACGGGGTCTGGATACCCAGATATCCGAGGAAGCACTGGATGTGACTGTCGTAGCCGAGCTGGTCGATGGGGACGCTAGGGTCGACGTAGTTCGTGAGGGTCTGCGCCCAGTCGGCCAGTCCCTCGTTCAACCAGATCGTCTCGCCCGGGTCCTCGTAGTACTCCAGCAGGTGCTGGTACTCGTGAGCGAACACGCCTTCGTACAGGGACGGCCGCGCCGGTGCACTGGTGCACGGATCGTCGGTCGGCTCGTGGGGCGGGTTCGCGCCGGTGCGGTGCAGCCAGTCGAACGAGTCGATCGTCATGACGTTGCGGTTGAGCAGCTCGTTGAAGCCGCTCGAGTGGAATCCGGCGATGTAGGTCAGGTTCGACTGGTTGTCGGTGTCGTAGAAGTTCGCGTCACGCACGTTGTCGATCAGGACGGCGATATCGTCGCCATCGCCTCGGTAGTAGTTGGCGGGCAGGCCCAGGATCTCGGCGAGTGGCGCGGCCCGGCCGTTACGGTCCGGCGGCGTGCTGAAGACGCGCGCTTCCTTCGGATAGATGTTCTCGTCGAATTGGCCGATCAGGTACTGCACCTGGGCGTCCGTGATCCTGGTGCGGATCCCATTGCGACAATCTCCCGCCGGGAACCTGGTGCCTGACGAGATCTCGTCCTGGTCGCTCGCGACCCACACCTCAGCGTGTTCGCCGACGCCCCGCAGGGTGTAGTCCTTGACGAACAACTCACCGGTGGCGTCATCGAGGGCGAGCCAGAGCTTCTCGTCTCCGACGGTCGATCGTTCGCCTGCGCTCGCCCGCTCTTGGGCGGCAAGCGCCCGCGCGTCGCGCGTCGCGAGCGGCGGCAACTTGTAGTCGGGCGACAACGTTCCTGCAGCCGTGACGACCGCGCGAGCGTCGCCCGGCGCGGCACTCGCGGCCGCTATCGGTACGGACAGTGACGCCAGCAGGATCGCTGCCGGCAACCAACGCATGCGTCGAAGCATGCCCACCTCCCTGTTTCGGGGCCCCTCGGGGAGCGTTCGAATTGCCGGTACCCATGCGCAAGGATTCGAAAACCATGCACGGAGTGCCTGAGGGACGGGCCTGGATCAGGAAGGCCAGTCGGGCTTCGGCTTGGGGTCCTTAGCGAACAGGTCGTCCAGCGTGGGCTTGGACGTCCGCTCGGCTTCCGCCAGCTTCTCGGCGAGGATGTCGGGCCCCGGATCGTCGGCCGCTTCGAGCATCTCCTCCAGCGACTTCCCTTCGCTGCCCTTCAACCGGATGCGCAGGGCAGCGAGCACCGCAGCGTGGTGTTCGGAGAGTCCCTGACCGATCTTGATCTCGGTCAGGGCCGCTTCGGCTCGGGCGAGGAGTGCTTCGTCGTCCACGAGGTCAGTCTGCCACGCGATCGATCGGAACGGGCCGCCGATCGTCGACATCGGGGGCCGGGCTAGACGCCTTCGGTCGCGGCGATCCGGTCATCGGCGACGGCCTTGATGAATGCCGCGTAATCCAGCTCGTTCTGATCGGCGTAGCGCTCGGAGAAGTCCTCCATCGCGCGGTCGAAACGGTCGCTCCCGCCGAGGTAGGCGGCGATCGCTACGGGGTCTCCAGAACGAGCATGGGCCCGCGCAAGGGTCCAGCCGCACTGCTCGCCATAGAAGGTGAGCGCGACGGGGGTCATCGTCTCCACCAGCGGCCGAACCCTTCATGTCACGGAGCTGGCGCCAGTAGAAGTAGCGGTTCGCCTCGGCGCCGCGAGCCCAGCCCAGGAAGATGTCACTCGCGGCCTGCATCAGCCGCTGACCCTGGACCACGCGTTCGCCCGGTTGCTTGTACTTGCTCGCCGGCAGGTGGTCTTCGAGCACCGAGGCCGTGGCTTCCTTCACCTGGAGGAACAACGGGATCCTGGCCGTCACGGCCATCCATCAACGCGATGAATGCCCGGGTGCCCACGCTGCCCACGCCCACGACCTTGCGCGCCATGTCGACCAGGTGGAAGCGTTCGAGGAGCTTGCGGCGGTCGTCGGGGAGCGTCGAGCGGTAGGCGCGGAACTGTGCGCGAACCACCTTCCCCATCTCCTCGGCGAGAGGCCGTAGCGCCTGCCGAGCTCGCGCTCGGGGACGAGCACCGGCGGATCGCTGATGATGCGGCGCTGCCCGTCGACCTCCTCGGAGAGCTTCGACAACGCCTGCAAGCTGTCGCGTGTCTTCGCCTTCGCCAGGGCCTTGCCGGCTTGCGATCACCATCTTGCGTTCCTGCTTCGTCTTGGCGCCCGCTCCAACGGCCGACAGGATCTGGTCGGCCGGGAGGCGCGCGTACCAGACGTCCATGCGTCCCCATCTCGGCGAACTCGGTCATCGCCTTCCGGTAGGCGGCGACGCTGGCGCCGGCTGCCGAACGCGCGTCGGCCGCCGAGAAGCCGTTGTTCCGCCCGCCGATCACGAAGCTCGCGGCCATGCGCTTGACGTCGTACTCGAACGGTCCCGGCAGCGTCTCATCGAAGTCGTTCAGGTCGAACAACAACGTGCGCTCCGGCGAGGCGAAGACGCCGAAGTTCGACAGGTGCGCGTCACCGCACAGCTGGACGTCGAGCCCGGCGGTGGGGGTCCCCGCGAGGTCGGCGGCCATCGATCTTGGCCGCGCCCCGGTAGAACGTGAACGGCGAGACCATCATCCGTCCGTGACGAACCGGCACCAGGTCGGGCTCTCGGGTGGTGTTCTGTTGCTCGAGCAGAGCGACGGGGTCGGGACGCTCGGCCGACGCCGTCCAGCCTTCGTGGCTGGAGCGAGGCGTCTGCGCGCGGGCTTCCTTCCCCCGTGCCCGCCGTTCGCTGGGTGTGGCGGGCTCCGCTCTGCGAGTGGTCATGGATCCTTCGAACCTCCGGTTGCCGTCCGGGCCTACTCGACCACGTCGCGTCCGTGCGCCGTCAGCGCCCAGATCACGAGGACATCGATGACGATGACCGTGATCGCCGAGAACGGGTACACCGGGATGAACACGAAGTTCGCGATCGCGCTGATCAGAGCGATGATCACAGCCACGGTGCGTGCCCACACCGCGCCGCTGAAGAGCCCGAATCCGGCGAGCAGGATGATGATGCCGACGATCAGGTGGATCCAACCCCACGCGGATGTGTCCAGGTTGACGAGGTAGTTCGGCGTCTTGACGTAGAACTCGTCTTTCAGGATGCCCGAGAGCCCTGCGATCGCGTGGAAGAAGCCGATCATGATCAACATGAACGCGGCGAAGTACGTGAGCCCGACGGCCCCGCTACTGCGGTTGCTCGACATGGTGCCTCCCTCTCTTCTCCTCCGCCCTCGCGGAGGCCGCCGCAACAATGGCTGACCGGCGCCCCGGGGTCAACGGGAGATGCTCGGGAGGAGAACTCAGGTCAGGGTGTCGACCACGTCGGGTCGGTCGTTCGTGATGCCGGGGAAGATCCCGTTGATGTCGGAAGGATTCGCACCGCAGCGCTTCTCCAGGACCTCCGCCAGCAGGTTCCGGTAGTCGGTGGTGGCCGCGAGGTCGCCGTCGACCAGGTCGTCGTCGGCCAGGCCGGGCCACGGACCGTGGACCTCACCGCCCTTGACGCCTCCGCCCAGCATCATCACCGCGTGGCCGTAGCCGTGGTCGGTGCCGCCCGATCCATTCTCGCGGACCGTGCGGCCGAACTCGGTGAGCGAGACCAGGGTCACGCCGCCCATCAACGGGCCGAGGTCGGTCGCGAAGGCGGCGAGGGAATCCGAGAGCTCTCCGAGGTGATCGTGCATCCATCCGGCGTCCACCGACCCCTGGTCGGCATGCATGTCCCAGTCGCCGTAGTCGATCGCGGCGACCTGCAGGCCCACGTTCCCCTTGATCAGGCGCGCGACGTCGCGGAGGGCGTCGGCGAGGCCGGCGTCGGGATAGACGGCACCGTTGGCCGGCAGGTAGTCGTCGGCATCGCCCAGGGTCCCGGCGGTCGACAATGCGCTCAACGCCGTCGACGCCGGCGCCTGTGATCACGCCCGGCGCCCCCTCGTTCACGGCTCGCAGCGCCGTGTCCCAGCGGTTCAACTCCGTGTCGTTCCACGCGCCGTCCAGGTTGAAGGAGTCGATCGACCACATCGCGAGCTCCGGCGCCGGTCCCAGGAAGGCGCTCGCCGCGGTGTTCGAGCCGAGCTGCGTGGCCTGGAACGGCTCGCCGTCGGGGCGCAGGCCCAGGACGCGGTCGAGCCACCCCGTCCTCAGCGACGAGCCGGGCGCCGCCCGTTCCATCTCCTCCATCGCCGAGAAGTGCGAGCGGTTGGGCTCGGCCATGCCGACCGCTTGCACGACGCCGAAGTCACCGGCGTCGTAGAAGGGCTTGAGGGAACCCAGCGACGGGTGCATCCCGAAGATGCCGCCCATGGGCAGGAGCTGTCCCTGGGGGATCTTGATGTTGGGGCGCCAGGCCTCGTAGTCGGGATCGCCCGGTCGGCACGAAGGCCTGCAGGCTGTCCATGCCGCCCCGCATCGAGAGCACGATGAGCACGTCACCCGAGTACGCGCCACCAGCGAATGCGAGACGCGTGAACATCCCTTCGGTGGCCAGGCCGGCGACGACGCCGGCAGCCCCCGCCCGCTTGATGAACGATCGGCGGGAGATCTCGGGGAGTTCCGGGCAGCCGCACGGCTTCGTGGCTGGTGTGGCGTCGAGCGTCGTCATGTGATCACCGGATCCCGTGGTAGGGGGTGTCGAGGATCAGCGCCACCAGATAGGGGAAGCGCCAGTCCTGCAGGAAGGAATCGTTCGCGTTGACGGTGTCGGTGTCCGCCTTCTCGACGAACGCGAGGACCGCAGCGCGGTGGGCGGGTGCGAGCTTGCGGAACAACAGCGTCTTCGCCATCACGTCGACGAGGGCGCCGTAGGTCTTCGGGAGCTTCGAACCGAAGAGGTAGGTCTTCATGTCGGGGACCCGCAGCTCGCTGAAGGGCCAGCCGCCCCCGGCGGCGCTCCGATGCATGTTCCATCGGCCCAGCGTGATCCCGGCCGAGCGCCAGGCGTCGGCGTAGTCGGGGTAGCCGTTCGGTGGGATCCATCCCATCGGCAGGTCGCCGAGCCCGTCGAGCATCCAGTACATCGCCTGGAGTCCGTCCGTCCCGCTCGCCTCGGTCTTGATGCCGAGCACGCGGACCGTGGCCATGACGTCCTGGAAGGGACGGCGGACCTTCTCTCCGACCGAGTTCTTGAAGGCCGACGAACCGAAGAGCTTCCGCAGCACCGGGACGATCGCGGTGTCGTGGTCGAGGTAGGTCTCCGCCAGGGCGTCCACCAGGGCGGCGGGTGGCACATCGGAGACGAAGCGTTGGCAGAGCTTCGTGGCGATCCGCGTGGCCGTCGACGGATGGTGGGCCAGGTAGTCGATGTACTTCAGGGCGACGTCGTAGCCCTTCTTCTCACTGGCGTTCGCGTGCGACCAGCCCATCACGCTCACCGGGCCGGTGTAGTGCGCCCAGTCGTGGTACTCGTACAGACCCGGTGTCCCAGTCGATGCCGTAGCCCGTCAGCACCAACGTCGACTGGCGCATGTCGTCTTCGTCGTAGCCGCCGTCGACGCCCACCGAGTGCAGCTCCAGGATCTCCCGGCCGTAGTTCTCGTTCGGGTTGTCCTTGGTCGAGTCGGCGTTGTTGAGGTACATCATCATCGCCGGGTGCAGGGCGGAGTCGCGGAGCATGTTCGAGAACTTGCCGAACGTGTGCTTGCGGATCACCTTGCGGTCGTAGTCGTGGCGCGACCACCAGCAGGACTCGTGCGGGTTCGTGATGTTGAGGTGGTTGGACCAGAAGTCGACCATCACCTCGTACAGCTGGCGCTTGCTCCATCCCGCGCGAAGGATCGCGGCCTTGCCCAGGTCCACCATCAGGTCCCACGACCCACCCAGGGTGTCCCAGGCTTCCTGCAGGCCCATGTTCAGGTTGGGCATGCGGTCGTGGATGTAGTCCTCGACGAAGGCGTCGTTGATCGAGGTCGGATCGAGCTGTTGTTCCAGCCACCGGTTGCGTCCCAGGCGCCTGATGTCCTTCTGCAGGTTCGGCGTGATGCCGTAGGTCGCCCGGCGCAGCAGGTGCAGATCCGGATCGGTCGGTACGAACGAAACGGTGCCGCCGGCCGAGGCGGGTAGCGCCCGGAACAGGTCGGCGGCGATGCCGGTGCTCGCGAGCGCGGCCGTGATCCCGGCGGTGCGCACGAACGTACGGCGTGGATAGGTCGTGGTCGCCAGACCCGCAGCCAGACCAGCAGATGGTGCGGATGTCCCCCTCATGGAGGGTTCTATCGGTCGCCAGGGGTGGTCCAACTTGACCCCCCAGGAGTGACTACTGCCGTTCGGCCGTCCGGGTGCGTCCGTTCGGGCTAGGGGCGTTCGAGCACGATCTGGCTGACGTCGACCCGGCCCGACCGCGAACCCTGCGCCGCAATACGCGAGGTAGTAGCGCCACATCCTCCGGAACCGGTCGTCGAAGCCGGCGCTCATCCCTCGGATCGAGGGCCACGCGGCGTCGAAACCGGCGAGCCAGGCGCGGAGGGTGCGCGCGTAGTCCTGGCCGTACTCCCGGTTCGCGCGCCAGCGCAGACCGAAGGCCGAGGCGAGGTCGCGCAGCACCGGTTCGGACGGCACCTGGCCGCCGGGGAAGATGTAGCGGCGCACGAAGTCGAGGTTCGTGTCCGAGATCGACCAGTGATGCTCGGCCACCTCGATCAGCTGCAGGCCGATCGTGCCTCCCGGTTTCGTGAGCGACCGGAGCTGTCCGAAGAAGGGTGACCACAACGATGCGGGGATCGACTCCATCATCTCCACCGAGACGATGTGGTCGTAGTGGCCCCGCACGTCCCGGAAGTCCCGGAGCTGGGCCTGCACGCGATCGGCGAGCCCGCGATCGGCGATCAGCTTCTCGACGTGGTCATGCTGCTGCTTGGAGACGGTGATCGTGGTGACGTGGCAGCCGATCTCGTCGGCCAGCACCGCGGCGAACCCACCCCAGCCCGACCCGATCTCGAGCACGTGGTCCTCGGGCCCGATCCCCGTCGCGGCGGCGAGCCGCCGGTACTTCTCGGCCTGCGCCTCGGCCAGGGTCATGCGCTCGTCGGCGAAGATGGCCGAGCTGTAGGTCATCGTCTCGTCGAGCCAGGCCTCGTAGAAGTCGTTGCCCAGGTCGTAGTGCTGCACGATGTCCTGCAGCGGGCCACGCGGTTTCGCCGATGCACCGAGCAGCTTCCACGCGGTTCGTCCGACGGCGTGGAGCCACCCCGGCACCTCGTAGCGGTAGGCGGGTTCCAGGTGCCACGCCGCGAGTTCCAGGAAGGCGGACAGGTCGGGGGAGTCGTATTCGCCCGCGACGTAGCCGTCGGCCAGTCCGATCGCCCCGGTGGACGTGAGCCGTCGAAGCAGGCGCCAGTCGTGGAGATCGACGTGGGCCTCGGGCCCGTCGAAGCGGCCGCGGAATTCCCGCTCCGAGCCGTCGGGCAGGGTCACGGTGAGGCGGCCGACCCGGATCGTGCCGCCGACGATGGAGAGCAACCGGCGCTCGAGGGCGCCGCCCAGCGTGCCGCTCATGTCCGAACCCTACCCCTGGAGAGGACTTGCGCGGTAGCCCCTTCGGTCACCTCCGGAGCCCGCGGACCGACGATCGACACCGGGGCGGCAGGCGGCAGGCCGCGACCGTCGGAACGGAGCGCCCTTGCGCCAGAGCTTCCACGCCTCCCAATGGATCCCGCCGATCACCTTCAGGGTGACCAGCGGGAACCGCAGGAGCGTCGTGAGGAGCGTGCGTCCCGTGAGGGGAAGCCGACGCGCGCCCAGCGTGGCGATCAGCACCCGGCCGCCCGGCGTGGATTCACGCACCACCACCGAGACCCGCTCGTCGGGTTCGCGCGTCGTGAAGTCATACGTGGCCTCCATGTCGATGAACGGCGAGACGTAGAGCTCCTTCGCGAACACCGTGCGCACCGAAGCGCCCCGCCCGTTTCCGATCACGTCCTCGGGCCGGACCGGCACCAGGTAGTCGTGCCACTCGCCGAACGTGTTCGAGACCTCGTAGAGGATCGCGCGCAGGTCGCCGGCCGGACCGTGGCACCACCAGACGCAGATCGGGTTGAAGCCGTAGCCGAACACGCGCGGGAACGACAGCACGCGGATCGGTCCGCCCTCGAGGTCGACGCCGGCCTCCGCCAGGCGCCCTTCGATCCACGGACGCAACGGAGCAGCCGTCGCGCGCTCCGTGGTCGCGGTCCCAGAAGCTGACCGGGCCGGGACGGTTGTAGGTGAAGCCGGCGGTGCGCGCGGTCGAGGTGGGGCAGCTCGTCGAGGTCGGCGAGCAGGTACCAGACGCCGTAGGACAGGCGATGGCTCCGCGGGAAGGATCGCTGGTGCATCACCCGGCCGCGATAGAGCCCGGAGGCGCCGCCGAGGGGCAGCCGGAAGCCGCCGCCTCGCTCGGTCCCGGGATCGACGGTCGCACCCATCGCCGGCTCAGCCTCCGATCGTGACGGGCTGTCGCTCGTCATGGAGTGCTGTGCTCGATCTCGTCTCGCCACCATGGTGCGGGTGAGCCCAGCGCGGCCGCCACGTTCAGCCCCGAACGGAGCGCGTCCTCGTGGAACCCGAACCCCGTGTAACTGCCGGCGAACCACGTTCGGTCCACGCCCTGGAGCGCGGGGATCCGCCGTTGCGCCTCGACCGCGTCGCCGTCGTACTGCGGGTGGTGGTAGACGGTCTCGGCCGTGGCGTCGCGCGGCTCGTGGGTCGGGTTCAGGGTCACCAGCACCGGGCGGTCGGTCCGAAGGTTCTGGAGCCGGTTCATCCAGTAGGTGAGCGACACCCGGTGCTCGGCATCGGGCGTGCGACGAGCCTGCGCCAGGTAGTTCCAGCTGGACCACGCCCGGCGGCGCACGGGCATCAGCGAGGGGTCACGGTGCAGGACGGCACGGTTCTCCTGGTAGCGGAAGGTGCTCAGCACGCTCCGCTCATCGGCCGAGGCGTCGGCGCCGAGCAGCTGGAGCGTGGTGTCGGCGTGCGTGGCCATCACCACGTGATCGAACCGCTCACCGGCGCCGGCCGTGCGCACGATCACCCCGTCGGGGATCCGCAGCACCGATGCCACGGGTGTGCGGAGCCGGACGTCGGCAAGGCCGGCCTCGATGCGCCGGACGTACTCGCGGCTGCCACCGGCGACCGTGCGCCACTGGGGCCGGTCGCGCAGATCGAGCAATCCGTGGTTGTCGAGGAACGCGGCCATCGTGGCGGCGGGGTAGGACAGCATCTGGTCGAGCCGTGAGGACCAGATGCACGCCACCATCGGCAGGAGGAAATCATCGCGGAAGGCGCGGGAGTACCCGCCACGCTCGAGGAACTCGGCGGTAGAGCCGGTCGCGCCGGAACCCGCGAGCGCCTTCGCCTCACGCGTGAAGCGGACGATCTCGGCGGCCATGCGCAGGTAGGAGGGCCTCACGAGGTTCGACGGCTGCGCCAGCAGGCCGGTGGCGCGCGCCTGGTACTCGAAGGCCCCGTGATCGACCGACACCGAGAAGGACATGTCGCTGGCCTCGGTCCGAACGTCCAGGGCGCGGAACAGACGGACGAGATTGGGGTAGTTCCGTTCGTTGTAGACGATGAACCCGGTGTCCACCGGGACCACCCGGTCGCCGTCGGTGACCGTCGCCGTGTTGGCGTGACCGCCCAGCGACCTGCCGGCCTCGAACACGGTGACATCATGCGTGCGCGAGAGCGCCCACGCGGCCCCGAGGCCCGAGACGCCGCTGCCGATCACCGCGATCTTCACGTTCGGTTCGCTCCCATCCCCACCTGTTCGCACGCTGCCCGGTCCTGGATGGCTCGCGCCGTCGTGTGCACACCTGCGGCGGCACGGTCTCCGGCGAGGTACCCTGGAGAGGGCGCAGCCTGGCCCATTTGGCCGGTTCGCAAGCCTGCCAGAGGACGTGCAGAGGTTCCGGTGCAGAACCTGTGCAACCGGACCGACCTTGGGTCGGACACACCGAGGAGATCTGCACATGACGAAATCCCGCCCCGTATCTGACGAAGTCGTGCTCCATGAGCTCATGCCGCTGGTCGAGAAGTCCCTCGATCGGCACGTCGGTGCCGCCAACGAATGGTTCCCGCACGACTACGTCCCGTACGAAGAGGGGCGGAACTTCGTGAAGGAGCCATGGCGCCCCGAGGACTCGCGGCTGCCCGACATCGCGCAGACGGCGTTGGAGATCAACCTGCTCACCGAGGACAACCTGCCGTACTACCACCTGGCGTTGTGGCGGACCTTCGGCGAGGAAGAGGCGTGGGGCGAGTGGGTCCGCCGCTGGACCGCGGAGGAAGGTCGTCACGCGATCGTGATCCGCGACTACCTCACCGTGACGCGCGGATGCGATCCCAAGGCGCTCGAACAGGGGCGCATGGATCAGGCGCTGCGCGGGTGGTACCCGGAGTTCGCCGAGCAAGGGCCGCTCGACGGCGTGGTGTTCACCACGCTGCAGGAGCTTGCGACCCGCATCTCCCACCGCAACACCGGTGCCATCACCGACGACGAGACGGCGGAGAAGCTGTGCTCGCGGGTGGCCACCGACGAGAACCTGCACTACGTCTTCTACCGGGACATGGCCGTGCAGGCGATCCAGATGAACCCCTCGGCCATGGTTGAGGCGATGCACCGCCAGATCACGAACTTCGCGATGCCGGGGGCGGGGATCCCCGGGTTCCGCGAGAAGGCCAAGGCCATGGCTCAGGCCGGCATCTACAACCTCCGCATCCACCTCGACCAGGTGTTGCGACCGGTGCTGGACAACCACTGGCGGCTCGCCGACATCGAGGGACTCAGCGACGAGGCGAAGCAGAAGCGCGAGGACATCTACACGCACCTGGAGCGGCTGGATCGCGTCGCCGCCCGGCTCGGCGAACCGCTCGGGCCCGTCCGCGGCGATCTGTCCAACGATCCCCTCGGACAGGCCTGAGCCGAGCGGATCGCCTCAGCTGGTCTCGATGTCGTAGGTGGTCTTGGTCACCGACGACGGTGAGGCCGACGTCATCTTCACGTTCGAGATGACCGCGGAGACCTCGTCGCAGCCCGACCCGTCGTAGCCGGTCACCGACGTGACCGGATCGTCGGGGGTGGCGCGACCCACGGACGTGACCGTCACCGCGTTGCCGGTTCGGCAGGCGATGCTGACCTCGAGGAAGCCCGAGCCGCCCTGGTGGGTCACCGACAGGTCGAGACCGCTCACGGTCGGCAGGCCCACCCAGTTGAGGGCGAAGTCGTTGGCGATCTGACGGCCCGTTCGCGTGCTCGGATGCGCTGAGGCTGAACAGGTCCTCGACGCTCCGCGAAGGTCGCGATTGCGATATGCCTTCGCTTCCTCCAGGCAATACGGTCGGCGGTCGCAGCGCAGTTGCGGAGGAACCGTAGGGCGATCGACGCATCGTGATAGGCCTCGGCAAGCGACGAACCCTTCGTTGCGAAGCCGGCGTCCAGCGCTGCCAGGTTGGTCGAGGCGTCCTTGGAGAGCTGCTCCCAGAAGGTGCGGAAGATCGTCGATCCACCGTTCGCGGTCCCCGTGCCGAATCGGTTCGGTCATCGCGCGGAACACGATCCAGTAGGGATAGGGGAATTTGGCGTACTTGCCCATCGGGGTGGTGAAGCTGGGCCACAGGTAGTTGTAGTTGTCGTTGGAGGTGTCGAAGACCTCGTCCTCCATCCACGTCGCCCCGCCCTCAACGAAGACGTCGTCCACGTTGCCGAAGCCGCCGAGGGCTCCGTAGCCGAACTGGATCGAGTGGTTGAACTCGTGCGCGACCGTAGCGCGCATCGCGTCCGTCGGTGTTCCCGGGAAGGGGCCGAAGTTCTGGTTCAGCACCATGCATGAGGCGATCGCGTCGTGTTCGTTCCAAGGGGTCGCGGGGTTGTTCCTGTGTGCCGCGTAGTGGGTGCCGGTCACGAACCCGTAGAGGCCGCCGAGCCGAGGTACTCGATGCGGACCGGGTAGCGTCCGCCCGGCGGGTTCGACACGGCGTCCTTCGGAGGAGCGGCCCAGCCGAACCGGGTGATCTCGGTTTTCCACGTGGTTTCCAGGGCAGCGGCATAGCCCTTCACCGACAGCTTCCTGATCGCGGAGCGTTCGTACTGTAGGTAGAAGTGGCGGGTCGCCTTCGTATCGGGTTTGCTGGCGTCGAACCCGCCGCAGTTGAACGAGGCTGCGCGCAGCGCGGACCGCGCCTCGACCGCCGCCGGTGCCCGGCCCAGGTCCTCGAGGGTCTGCTCCAACTCCAGCAGCGGGAGGGTGCCGCTCCACGGGGTCGAACTGCGATAGTCGGCCGGCAGCCTGGTCGGGCGCTGTGAAGGCGTAGGAGAGGAACAGCGCGCCCTGCGCCTCGCTGATCTCGCCGCGGTCGACGGCCGACGCGATCAGGTCGGGGGTGGCGGGTTCCATCGCCGCGGTGGCCGTGGTCTGGGCGCCCGCATGCGGAAGGGTGACGGACATCGCCATGGTCGCCAGGACCACCGCCAGAGCCAACGGAGCACGGCGACGCGTCAGGGCACGAATGGATGCGGGCAACGGAGCCTCCTGCGGGGGACGGGGGGTGGGCAACGACCCGCCCATGGTACGGGTTCGCAAGGCGGTGCGTGAGGACGTCGTTCGAGGCTGCGCCTCCGATACAGTGCGCCGACATGGCGGATGTGGTGATCGTGGGCGCGGGCATGGCGGGCCTCTCGTGCGCGCTCGACCTCCGTGACGCCGGGGCCGACGTCGTCCTGGTCGAGGCCTCCTCCCGCCCCGGCGGCCGGGTCCGCACCCTGACCTTCCCCGATGGGCGGTGGGTCGAGGCCGGTGGCGAGTGGATCGACACCTCGCACGACCAGGTGCATGCCCTCCTGGCCCGCTTCGGCCTGGAGACGATCGGCGACGGGGCGCCCTGGTGGGCGAGGGAGGCTGGCTGGGTCGAGGACGAGGGCGGTCTGCATCCAGCGGTCGACGCATGGGCGGCCGACGACCGGGTGACGGCCGAGCTCGCCCGGTTCGACGAGCTGATCGACACGGTGGCGGCGGGCATCGCCGACCCGGCGGATCCGGCGGCCCACCCCGAGGCCGCCGCGGTGGACGCCCGCTCGATCGCCGACCTGTTCGACGAGGCCGACCTCGGGGAGACCGCACGGTTCCTGCTCGATCGGGAGATGGCGTTCGAATACACGTGCCGGCCCGACGAGGCCTCGGTGTTGTTCATCGCGCAGCAACACGCCGTGGCGCTCGCCGACGAGGCCCGGGTGGCCGAGGTCCGCTCCCAGCGGGTCGAGGGTGGCTTGTCGCGACTGGTGGAGGCGATCGCGGGCGACCTCGGTGAGGTCCTGCGGACCGATCAACCGCTGGTGCGCTTGGAGCAGGACGATCGTTCGGTGCGCGTCATCACCTCCGCCGGCACCGTGGAGGCGGCAGAGGCGGTGCTGGCCTGCCCGCTCCCGTCGCTGCGTGACGTCGAGGTGACGCCGGCGTTCGACGGCGCGTTCGGACGGGGGATCGCCGAGGTCGGACTGGGGGCCGTGGTGAAGACCTTCGTGCGCGCCTCGTCGAGGCCGCCGTTCGTGTGGGCGGTGTCGCATCGGTCCCTGCAGCGGCTCTACGACGCCACCGAGGACCAACCCGGAGGATCGGCGGTGCTCGATGCGTACGTCGGCGGCGAAGCGGCCCGCGAGCTCGTCCGCAGAGCCCCGGGCGAACAGGATCGCGTGGCGGAGGTCCGACGCGAGGTCGCGGCGATGGTGCCGTCCATGGCGCCGGGCCTGGGCGACGGATCCTCGCAGGCGTGGTGCCTGGAGCCCTACATCGGCGGGTCGTTCTCGGTCTGGAACCCGGGCCAGGTCACGGCCTACTGGCGTGCGCTGCGAGCGGTGCACGGCCGCGTGCGCCTGGCAGGCGAACACGTCGCCACCGTGTGCGGCTACGTCGAAGGCGCGGTGGAGAGCGGACGACGCGCCGCCGCGCAGATCCTCGCCGGAGCGTGAGCGCGGCCGCGACCCGAAGCGCCCTCACACCGCCTGTGGCATAGTCCCGGCGCATGGCGCGCATCGGCCTCGAGAACGAGAGGAGCCACCCGGCATGAGCGATCCCAAGACCATCGCCTTCTTCCCCGAACCCGGCGCCTGGGGCCCCACCAACAACTGCGTCGCGATCGCCAACGTGCTGGCCGAACGCGGCCACCGGATCGTGTTCGTCGTGGACGAATCGTTCGAGGGCGAGCTGGTCAAGCGCGGGTTCGAAGAACGCATGATGCGGATGGCGCCGCCGGAGGAGAACGCCGACCCCACGGCCGACCCCTGGGCCGAGTTCATCCGGGTGACCGCGCCGGAGTTCCGCAAGCCCACGATCGAGCAGATCGAGACGGTGACGAAGCCGATCTGGGAGGCCTTGGTGGCCGGCGAGCAGTACTCGCACGGTCGGATCATGGAGATCTGGGACGACATCCGGCCCGACGTGGTGTGCACCGACAACGTCACCGGCTATCCCTCGGTCGAACTGGCGGGCGCGCCGTGGGTACGGTTCGTCTCGGCCAACCCCTTGGAGATGCGTGATGCCGACCTGCCCCCCGTGCTGAGCGGGCTGCCGATCGACGATCGGAGCGAGTGGCAGGCGTTCAAGGAGGAGTACCACCGCCAACACGAGTCGCTGCTGGCCGAGCACAACGACTTCCGCGCCTCGGTGGGCGTGGCGCCGTGTCCCATCGATGAGTTCAACACGAACTCCCCCTGGTGCAACCTCTACCTGTTCCCCGAGGCGGCCGACTATCCCCGGTCGGTCCCGCTCGATCCCACCTGGCACCGGCTGAACTCGACGGTGCGCACGACCGAGGAGCCGTTCGATGTCGACGCGATGGTGCCGGGCCACGGCAAGGTCGTGTACCTGTCGCTGGGCTCGCTCGGGTGCATGGACGTCGGGCTGATGCAGCGCCTGATCGATGCGATGGCCACGACGGAGCACCGCACGATCGTGTCGATGGGCCCGCTGAAGGACCAGATGTCGCTGGGCCCGAACATGTACGGCGATCAGTTCCTGCCGCAGCCCTCGATCTTGCCGCAGTGCGATCTGTTGATCACCCATGGCGGCAACAACACGGTGTGCGAGGGGTTCCATTTCGGGTTGCCGATGATCGGGCTGCCGTTGTTCTGGGACCAGTACGACAACGCCCAACGCCTGCGGGAGACCGGCTTCGGGGAGCGGCTCGCCACCTACGACTGGACCGACGAGGAACTGGTGGCCGCGGTGAACCGGTTGCTCGGACGACGACGCGCTGCACGCCACGATGGCACGCAACGCCGAGGTGATCCGGGCCGACCCTGGGCGGGTCAAGGGCGCCGACCTGATCGAGCGCGTGGCGATGACCGGCGAGCCGGTCACGCGGTGAGCGATGTCACACGATGAGCCGATCACACGCTGAGGCCTGGCTGATCCGCGACCTCGCGCCCGGTGACGCCGATGCGTGCGACGCCATCGTCCTGAGCCTGCCCTACCACTTCGGCCTGGAGCAGGGACGCGCGGATTGCGCCGTCGCGGTGCGGAGCGAACCCGGGTTGGTGGCCGAACAGGACGACGCCGTCGTGGGGTTCTGCACGTTCGCCCGCCGCTTCGACGGGTCGGCGGAGATCACCTGGCTGGCCGTCCACGCCGAGCGGCGGGGGCGCGGCGTGGGCACGAGGCTCGTCGAGGAACTCGCGCAGCAGGATGCACGCCGAGGCCGGCGCCTGCTGATCGCCCTCACGGTCTCCTCGAGCGACGGCCCTGATGACATCGAGAACGGCTACGACGCCACGCGGGCGTTCTACCGGTCGGCCGGGTTCGTCGAGGCACGGGACTTCGCCGGCTACTGGGGGGAGGACGGCGACACGCCGGTCCTGATGGTGCGGCCGCTCCCGTGAACGACGGCGAGGCCTGCTCTCCCGCTTGGCCGATGTCGCGGCCCCGACGTTGGTGCCCGGTCGCCGCCTGGACTCGTCGCCGCTCGCGCCGGTCGCCGTCCGCGACGCGCTGGTCCTGCGCGAGGATCTGGTGCTCGCGGTGTTCGCCGAAGGCAACGGATACGTCGTGGCTCCGCTGGTGGTGCGAGCCGGTGCATCGATCCGCCGCGCCGAGCCCGGCGACGGGATGTTCGAGCAGTTGGTGCGGCGGCTCGCCGCGGGAGGCACCGAGGGCCGGTTCTCGTTCGAGCCCATCGGGGCGGTGCCCGAGGCCGCCGGCGAACGCGCGATCGACGTCGACCAGTCGAACGAGTCCGTCGTGGTGGGGGAGCGAACGGTCCTGAAGCTCTACCCGCGGGTCGATCCCGGTCCGCAACCGGGCCTGGACCTGCCGGTGCATCTCGCCGCGGTGGGGTTCGCGCCGATCCCGGCCCCGTTCGGGTCGGTGACCTGGCGTGGCGACGACCGTGGACCGGTCCTGGTGGCGACCGCGGCGGCGTTCCTGCCGGAGGCCACGGACGGCTGGGAGTGGTACCTGGAGCTGGTGCTGGCCTGGCTCCGAGGTGACGCCGGGGACGACGAGGCGTTCGCACCCGCGCCGACGCTGGGCCGGCTCGCGGGAGACCTCCACGCCGCCCTCGCCACGCCGTCGCGGACGCTCCCGTCGCCGGTACGGATGGCCGACCGGACCGTCATCGCCGGATGGCGTCGCCGAGCCGAGCGCTGGCTCGACGAGGCCGTCGCGCTCACCGACGGCGAAGCCGGCGAGCGGCTCCGTGCGCGCCAGGGCCGTGCCCGGTCGGCGTTCGAGGTGTTCGACCAGGTGGAGGCGGTATCGACGATGCGGATCCACGGCGACCTGCACGTCGGGCAGTTCCTCCGATGGTCCGGCGGCATGGCGGTGGCCGATTTCGACGGGAACCCGCTCGCGCCGGCGGATGACCGGGTGGCGCTCGACACGCCGGTTCGCGACGTCGCCGCCCTGCTGCGGTCGATCGACCATCTGGGACGCATCGCCCAGCGTCGCGACGCCGGCGCCCTCGAGGCGATCGAACGTTGGATCGCGCGGTCGCGTGAGGACCTGCTCAGGGCCTACCTCGAAGCGCTGGATGCCTGGCGGCAACGGTCCTTGTACGACCCCCGGTTGCTGTTCCCGCTGGAGGTGGCGCAGGAGTGCCATGAGTTCGCCTACGCCGTCCGCTACCTCCCGTCGTGGGTGAGCGTTCCCGACCTCGCGATGCGTTCGATGTTCCCCTAGCGACGAAGGACCGATGCCATGGACGCCACGCTGTTCCTCGCCGACCTGGAGGCCAAGCCCGCCTCGCTCCGGGCGCTGGCAGACGCCCTCGCGCACGGGAACCCGTGGAGGGAGCAGGTGACGCTCCAGCCGCCGGTGCTCCTGCTCGGGATGGGGTCCTCGCGCTTCGCCGCGTCCACGGTCGCCCGCCGCCTCCGAGCCCATCGCCTTCCGGTGACCGCCGAGTACGCGTCCACCGACCCGCTGCCACCGTCGGCGATCGCCACCGGGGCGATGACGTCGGTGCAGCCGCCTCCCACCACGGTGGGCATCTCGCGCGAGCGGCGCCACGCCGGAGACGATCGAGGCGATGGAGCGATGCGTCGGCCGGCCGGCGATCGCGTTGACCAACCACGTGGACTCGCCGATCGCGAAAGCGGCCGACGTGGTCGTCCCGTTGCTCGCCGGCGAGGAGGCCGGCGGGGTGGCGTGCCGGACCTTCCAGCACACGCTGGCGCTGTTGCTGATGCTGGACGCCACCACCGCCGGACGGGAGGCCGACGATCGGATGGTCGCCACGATCCGGCGCGCGGCCGAGGCCACCGAGGATCTGCTCGAGCGACGCGACGCCTGGCTGCCCACCGTGGCCGGGATCCTCGGTGAGGGTCCTGCCACGTTCGCGATCGCGCCGGCCGAGCGCCTGTCCTCGGCCGAGCAGTCGGCGCTGATGTTCCGTGAGGGCCCGCGGCGTACCGCCGACGCGTGCGAGTCCGGCGACTGGCTGCATGTCGACGTCTACCTCACGAAGCCGCTCGACTACCGGGCTCTGCTGTTCGCCGGCTCCCGGTTCGACGCGCAGATCATGGATTGGGTCGCGCAGCGAGGGTCGACGGTGGTGGCCGTGGGAGCCGACGTGGAAGGCGCTGTCGCCGCCGTTCGATACGTTCATGACGACGACGCCGACGTGGCGCTGCTCACCGAGGTCCTGGTGGCGGAGCTGATCGCGGCGACCTGGTGGAACGAGGGACGAACGTGGTGACCAAGCGCGACAAGGGGCCCACCCGCAAGGCGGCGATCCGCCTCCTGCAGCAGGGCCACGACGAGGTGGGGCAGCTGCTGGACCGTCTGCCCAAGCGCGCGTTCATCACGGGCGGGCTGGGGGGCGGGGAGTGGTCGCCGAAGGACCTGGTCGGTCACCTCGAGAGCTGGGAGGAGTACTCGCTCGAGGCCCTCGATGCATGGGAGGCCGGCCACGGCCCCGAGATCGACAAGGTCTTCCGCTCCGAGTCCACCGCCACCGTCAACCGCCAGGCGGTCGAGCGCAAGGCCTCGCGCTCGGGCCCGGAGATGCGGCGTCACGCCGAGGCCACCCACCGCACCCTGATCGCGCGGCTCGAGGCCATGACCGATCAGCGGTGGCGCAAGCCCGGCACCAGGCGAGGCCGGAAGTCCGTGGGCGAACGTCTGGGCGGTCTGCTGGGCGGGCCCGCGGGGCCGTTCCGTCATGCCGAGGCGCACCTGAAGGACCTGGAAGCGTTCGTGGAGCGGCACGGCCGCTGACGGCACGGTCGTTCCGCGTCAGCGTTCGACGATGACCGGCGTTCCCAGTCGCAGCAGCGGCATCAGGCGGTCCAGGCCTCGTTCGCTCACGCGGACGCATCCGGCGCTGGCGCTCGTGCCGATCGAAGACGGGTCGTTGGTGCCGTGGATCGCGAGCTGGTTGCCGCCGCTCCAGCCGGCGGGCAGGCGCGGCTGGATCCCGGAGATCCCGAACGCGAACGATCCGAGCGAACCGCCCGCCGGGAAGGGGATGCGATCGGTCACGAAGTACTCCCCTTCGGGGGTGGGACTCGCGGCCGCGCCGGTCGCCGCTCGCAACCCGAACAGCACGTGGCCGAACTTCGAGACGCTCACCCAGTGCCGTGACAGGTCGACGTGCACCTCGACGAACGTGTGGTCGTGCGCGAGGCCGCGCAGCGGGATCCAGCCGTCGCGCCGCGGCCAGACGTAGGGGATCTCGACGCGTCCCCACCGGCCGTCCTTGGCGGTCTCCACGACCCAGGCCGTGATCGGGACGCCGTAGTACTTCGAGCCCGAAGGCATGGTGCCCACGGCGGCCGCATCGGCATCGGGGCGGGCGCGCACGGTCATCGCGTTCGGGACCCGCACCAGCAGGTGGGAGACCGGCCGTTCGTGCGTCCGCTTCGGCTTCGACCTCGGTGAGCGAACGTCGGCCGCGGCGGCGACCATCACCCGCGCACTGAGCGTGGGGACGGGGGCTCGGTCGGTGAACGGATGGTGGGCGGCGTGGGCGCCGGTGAGCGGCACGATGCACGACGGGAGCACGGTCGTGCTCGACCACGGTGGTGACCACCGGTGCGCCGAGCGCCAGCACGGCCGCGAAGGCGGTGGCGATCCACGAGGCGCGAAGTCGATCGTGCCGCATACCCGCCGTATCGGCGGGCTACCCCGGTGTCCTTAGCCCGACCTGGGGAGTTCGTTCGACGGCGCCGACGTGGCGGGCATGCCCATCGGCGCCAACACCTCCCGGCCGTGCGCCGCGGTCGCCTCCGCTTCGTCGTGGCGTCCCAGCGCCTGCTGGCACTGCGCAAGGTCGAGCAGCGTCTGCCCCGCCTCGAGCGCGAAGCCGTAGCCGCTCCCATCGCGCGGCGGCCTCGGCGAACATCCGCGCGGCGACGTCGAGTTCGCCGCGGGCCGCGGCGATCGCGGCCTGAGCGGTCAGGAAGGAGAGGGCGTGCCGTTCCGTGCGCACGTCGGCCTGGAGCGGCTGGAGCGCCAGCGCCTTCTCGAGCTTGCCCATGGCGAGGAACGCGCGGACCGCCACCGGCAGCATGAACACCCGGTAGTTCGGGACCTCGGCCGTGAGGGTCGCGAACTCGTCCAGGGCATCCTGCGCGCCCTGCAGGTCCCCGTCGGCGCGCCGGGCCTCGGCGAGGAGCACCAGCGCGGGCGTGACGTACTCGGTGTAGGCGACGCGACGCGCCCCCTCGGCGATCGTCTCGGCGGCGGCGGTGAGGCCGGCGAGCTGCCCCCGCCGGAGGTGGATCCACGCCTCGAACATCTGCGCGTACACGCCGATCACCGATCGCCGCTCCTGCGGCAGGTCCCACGTGCCCATCTCCTCGGCGATCGCGAGCACCTGGTCCCAGTCCCCGAGGTCGAACAGGGTCTCCAGCTGGCCCATCCTCGCCATCTGCACGTGTGAGGCGTACCCGCGCGCGGACGCGAGCTCCTCCATGCTGCGCCAGGTCTCGTACGCGATCGCGGGACCTTCGCGGAACCACAGCTGGTAGGCGAGGTTGCCCACGCTGACGATCGTCTCTTCCAGCAGGCCCAGTTCCAGGCCCAGGCGGATCGCCTCGCGCATGTCGTCGAGTCCGGCGTCGTCACCCAGCTCGCATGCGAGCCGCCCCGCGGGCCTGGAGCGCGCGGACGATCTCGCCGGGCATGTCCAGGGTGCGTGCGAGCGCCAACGCGTCTCTCGGCGAACGCGATGCACGAGTCGTACTCGTCGAGCAGGAGCGCCTCGTTGGCCCGGCGGTTGTAGGTGCGGGCGAGCTCGGGACTCGGGCCCTCGGCCTCGAGGATCTCGATCGCCTCGGCCAGCTCGTGGCGGCCGCGCTCGGGATCGCCCCACTTCGAGTGGTGGCGGGAGAGCAGCCCGAGGGCCTCGCCCAAGGCACGCCGGTCGCCGGCGGTGCGGGTGGCCACGACCGCCGACAGGTAGAGCTGTTCGGCTTCCTCGACGTGGCCGAGCAGGTCCGGCCGCTCGCGCCGCATCGAGCGAGGCCCGGCCCAGACCGGGATGGTGGGCGTCCATCAGGGTCAGTGCGCGGTGCAGGGCTTCGTCGGCCCGGCGGGCGTCGAGCCGGAGCGCGCGTTCGCCCGCCAGCATGAACGCGGTGGCGGCCTCGCTGCGGATGCGTCCGGCGTCATCGGCATCGGCGGGCAGCGGGACGCCGCGTGGGTCGAGCACCTCGCCGTAGTGGAAGGCGATCTCCTCGGCGAAATCGGGCGCCCGCTCTCCCACCACCTCGGTGAGCCAGCGCGCGCACGCCAGATGCTTCGTGGCACGTGATGCCCGCGGGATCTGTCCGTAGGCGACGTCGCGCACCAACAGGTGCCAGAACACGTTCTCGGCCTGGCCTCGGAGGCTCGACGTTCGCGCGGGCCGGATCAACTGCCGCCGCACGGCGAGCTCGAGCAACCGACGGACCTCGTCCTCCTCGCGTCCGCTGATCCGTGCGACGGCGCCCGACCAGAACACCTTGCCGACCACGGCCGCATCGTGCATCAGCGATCGGAGGTCGAGCGGCAGGGCGTCGAGGCGCGCGCCGATCACCGCCTGCAGCGAATCGGGCACCGGGATCGCGCCCTGCGCGGTCTCGGTCAGCGTCCCGTCCGCGGCGAGCAGGCCGCGGTCGGTGAGCATCTGCACGAATTCCTCGGCGTACAGGGGGTTGCCACCGCTCCGTTCGATCAAGCTGGCCTGGGTCTCGGCGGGCAGCACGGCGCGTTCGAGCAGCGCCGCGATCAAGCTGGCGGTCTCGCCCTCCGACAGGGGAGGCAGCAGGATCGTGGTGCAGCCGGGCACCGATGCTCCCCAGTCGGGACGTCGGTCGAGCAGCTCGGGCCGCGTGGCGCACAGGATGAACATGGGGGAGTCGCGGTCCTGTCGCGCCAGGTACTCGATGAACTCCAGCATCGCGTCGTCGGCCCAGTGCAGGTCCTCGATCACCAGGACGAACGGGCCGCGCTGGGCGAGGGCCTCCAGATAGCGGGCCCACGCCCGGAAGCGCTCGTCGCGCGGCGCATCGTCGTCGCCTTCGCCCAGGCCCAGGAGCGCGGCGAGCCGAGGCCGCAACCACCCGCGCTCCTGTTCGTCGGGGACGGCGGCGTCGATGGCGGCGTCCAGGGCGGCGCGGGCTTCGACCGGGTCGTCGTCGTCCATGATGCCGGCCTCGGCTTTGACGGCTTCGGACAGTGCCCAGAAGCTCACGCCTTCGCCGTAGGGCAGGCATCGGCCCTGCCGCCACCGGACCAGATCGGACAGCTCTTCGACGTGGTCGGCGAAGTTGCCGATCAGCCGGGACTTGCCGATGCCCGGCTCGCCCACCACGGTCACGAGCTGCAGGGCGCCTTCGACGTGATCGGGCGCCCTGGCCGCCGTGCGGACCCGGCGGAACAGCTGGCGCAGCGTGGCCGACTCGTCGTATCGCGCCCACGAACGGGGTGTCGCGACCATGGGGTTCCTGCCCGGTCCTGGCCTGGGCTTCGATCGGGCGCCAGGCCCCGATCGAGCCTCGGCCGCCAGGGCCCTCCACCGAGGGGAGCTGCTCGTAACGCACGACATGGCGCGTGGCCCGATGCGTCGCCTCGCCCACGACCGTCCCGCCCGGCGGCGCCACCGATTGGAGCAGCGCAGCCGTGTGCACGACGTCGCCGGCGATGCTCTCGCCGATCTGGGGACCCACGCCGTAGGCCACGACGGCTTCCCCGGTGTCGATACCGATGCGGACCGCGAGCGGTTCGTCCTCGCGATCGGTCCGCTGGTCCTCGATGGCCTCCTGGATCGCGCGGGCGGCCAGCACCGCTCGCAGCGGATCGTCCTCGTGGGCGATCGGCGCGCCGAACACGGCCATCACCGCGTCGCCGATGAACTTGTCGACGGTGCCGTCGTAGTGCTCCACCACCCGCTTGATCGGGGCGTGGAAGGCACGGAGCGTGGCGTGCACGTCTTCGGGGTCGGCCCGGTCGGATCGCCGCGTGAACCCGACGAGGTCGCAGAACACCACCGTGACCAGCCGGCGTTCCTGACCCGCGGGCGCCGACAGCGGTGCTCCGCAGTGCAGGCAGAACCGGGCGTGGGCCGGGTTCTGCTCACCGCAGCGGGGACAGGTGATCACGACTGCGAGTCTACGGGCGCCTCACGGCCTCGTGGACCGGCCCGCTAGGCTGAGGTTCCGCAGGCCCGAACCGTGGGCCGACAGGAGGGAACATGAGCGCTCTGCAGGAGACGGCCCGCGCCCTGGTGGCACCCGCGAAAGGGATCTTGGCCGCCGACGAATCCACCGGCACGATCGGCAAACGGTTCGACTCGATCGGGGTCGCTTCCACCGAAGAGACACGCCGGCGCTACCGCCAGCTGCTGTTCACGACGCCGGGATTGGGGGAGCACATCAGCGGCGTGATCCTGTTCGACGAGACGATCCGCCAGGCCGACGGGGACGGCACGCCGTTCGTAACGGTGCTGGAACGGTCGGGGGTGATTCCCGGGATCAAGGTGGACACCGGCGCCAAGCCGCTCGCGGCCTTCCCCGGCGAAACCATCACCGAGGGCCTCGACGGGTTGCGGGAGCGCCTCGCCGAGTATCACGGCCTGGGCGCGCGCTTCGCGAAATGGCGCGCCACGATCATCATCGGCGGTGGGCTGCCCACGGCCTTCGCCCGCATCGCGAACGGCCATGCGATGGCACGCTACGCCGCCCTCTGCCAGGAGGCCGGGATCGTGCCGATCGTCGAGCCCGAGATCCTCATGGACGGCGACCACGATCTCGCCGCGTGCGAGGCGGCCACCGCCGACACCCTCGATGCGCTGTACGCCCAGATGGCGCACCACCGCGTGGACCTCGAGGGCACCCTGCTGAAGGTGAACATGGTCGTGCCGGGCGCGGGGAGCGCGATCCAGGACGATGACGCCACGATCGCGGCCGCGACGATCCGCACGTTGGCGACGCACGTGCCCGCCGAGGTCCCCGGGGTGGTGTTCCTGTCGGGCGGCATGAGCGATGAGCAGGCCACGAGCCGTCTCCAGGAGATGCACCGTCAAGGGGGTCTCGAGGCCACGGGGCAGGCGCTGTCCTTCAGCTACGGCCGCGCGTTGCAGGCCCCCTCGTTGCGGGCCTGGGGCGGCGAGGACGCCAACGTCGGAGCGGCCCAGGCGGCACTGGCGCACCGGGCGCGCATGAACGGCCTCGCCCGCGACGGTCGCTACACCCCGGATCTGGAGGGCACCGCCGCGTAGGGGTTCTATCATCAGGAAATGCCTGGAGGCCGTTCCGTCGGGATCCGCGACGTCGCCAGGGCCGCGGGGGTGTCGATCACCACCGTGTCGCACGCCTTGAACGACAAGTCGGGGGTGTCCGAAGGAACCCGCAGGCGCGTACGCGAGGTCGCCGACCAACTCGGCTACCGCCCGGATCCGAGGGGACGCCACCTCGCGTCGGGACGCACCGGGCTGGTGGCGCTGACGGTATCGGTGCCGACGAGCGTCCGTACCCCGGTGGCCGAGTTCGCGCACAACGCCGCCGTGATCGAAGGCGCCGCCGGTGCCTCCACCCGACGCGAACTCGCCCTGGTGATCGTGCCCTCGGGGGGCGGCGTCATCTGGCAGCGGCTCCCGTTGGACGGTGCGATCGTCGTCGACCCTTCGCCCGGCGATCCGGCGATGTACGAACTCGCCCGCGCCAGGGTCCCGGTCGTCACGATCGGCCGGATCACCGAGCCCGACCCCGGCCTGGCGTGGACCGACTACGTCGACAACGACTTCGTGGAGGGGACGCACGCCGTGCTGGCGCATCTCCGCCAACGGGGTGCCCAACGGGTGGGTGTGATGGGCGCGGGGGGCCGGGAGTCCTACGCACAGGACAGCGTCGAGGCCTATCGCGCGTGGTGTATGGCCGCCACGCAGGAACCGTGGCTGCACCTGATCGAAGCCATGGATTGGACCGACATCGATGCCTCGATCCGGCGCGAGGTGGCGCTCGCGCTCGACCGTGCCGACCTGCCCGATGCCGTGCACTGCCTCGACGAGGTCATGGCGTTGGCCCTGCTCCGGGCGTGCGCCGAACGCGGGATCCGTGTCCCCGACGATCTCCTGGTGAGCTCGATCAGCGATCGGGGCCGCGCCGAGGTCGCGTCACCGTCGCTCACGACGCTCGAACTGCACCCTCGTGAGCTCGGCGCGGCGGCGGCGGGCGTGCTGGCCGATCTGCTCGCGGGCCTGCCACCGCCGGTGGCCCCGGTCTTCGTGGAGACCACGATCATGGCGCGGGCCTCGACCGACCGGCGGGGCGCCTAGCCGAGCGGCCTCAGACGGCGTCACCGCGCCGACCGTCGATACCTGATCTCCGACGTCCACGTAGAGTTCGCGGGAAAGGGGGCGTGATGAAGCTGCTGGTGATCGGGGGAACGCAGTTCTCGGGCCGGGCGTTGACCGGCATGGCGCTGGAACGAGGGGACGAGGTCACGATCTTCCATCGCGGCTCGGGAACGGACGACGTCTATCCGGAAGCTGAGCACGTGCACGGGGATCGCGACGAAGGGGTCGATGCCCTCCGGGGCCGGACCTTCGATGCCGTCGTGGACACCTGCGGATACGTGCCCCGGGCCGTCCGGGCCTCCACCGAGCTGTTGGCCGACAGCGCCTGGTACGGCTACATCTCCTCGATCTCGGCCCATCTCGAAGGGCTGCCGCCGGGCGCCACGGAGGATTCGCCCACGCACCAGCCGCCCTGGCCCGACTCCGAGGAGATCACCTGGGAGTCCTACGGTCCCCTCAAGGCGGTATGCGAGGAGGTCGTGCGCGAGGGCTTCGGTGACCGTGGCGCGGTGATCCGACCGGGCTACATCGTCGGCCCGTTCGACCCCACGGATCGGTTCACCTCCTGGCTGCGTCGGGCATCTGAAGGCGGGGTCATGCTGGCGCCCGGCCCCGCGGACGAGCCGATCCAGTTCGTCGATGCGCGTGACCTCGCGGCGTTCGTGCTGCACCTGGCCGCCACGCGCACCGGCGGCACCTTCAACGTCGTGCACCCGCCGGGGACGACGACGATCGGCGAGATCCTCGAGGCAGCGAAGACCGTGTCCGGCGCCGACACGCGGATCGAGTGGGTCGACGCCGACTGGCTCCTCGGCCAGCTCGGGGACGACCGGCACACCCAGCTCCCGATCTGGGAACCCGAGGATGCGGGCGCACACCGATACGACTCGCGGGCCGCGGTGGCGGCCGGACTCGAGACGCGGCCGGTCGCCGACACCGTGCGCGACACCCTTGCCTGGGATGAAGCACGCCGGCGAGACCCGGACGCCGCGAACGCGTGTGGCCTCCCGGCGGACCGCGAGCGTGAGCTCCTCGAGGCCTGGCGATCGCGGCAGGACTGATCCCGCCGGGCGGCGGTGGGCGAGCCCAGATATGGATCACGGGGGCGCGGCCGCGCCCCCGTGAGCCCCTCCCCGAGCAGGGAGATCGTTGCGGGGCTCGATCAGCCTGGGAAGGCGTCGACCACCACGTCGTCGAAGTTGACCGTGAACGTCCGGTCGGCGCTCTCGCCGAGGTTGATCTTGGCCACCGGCGTCGTGCCCGTGTCCTGGACCCACCCGTTCACGATCTTCGCGCCGTTGAGATACAGGTCGGCCGTGCCGGTCGTCCCGACCGTCGTGCACAGCTCGACGGTGTTCCACCCCGCGGGCAGGGCGACGCCGGAGTTCTTCGTGTTGTTCGTGACGTCGGACTTCACCACGAGCTGACCGCTGGCGTTCAGGAACACCTTGTTCATGCCGACCGTTCGCGCCGGTGCGCAGCCGGAACAGGTCCAGCGCGGTGCCGTTCTGCGTGGTGAGGATCACGGCCGTGCTCATGCAGATCGACCCGAACTCCGCCGGCAGGTCCTTGACCAGGAAGGCGCTCTGCGACGTGGGGCTGGCCAGCGCGCTCGGCGTCGCGGTGGCGCCCTTGGTCCCGTCGATGTGACCCGGGTGTTCGACGTCCAGTTCGCGAAGTTCCCACCGTCGAAGCCGTCGGCGAAGATCACCCCGGCGGTCGTCACCGTGTTGGACGCTCGGTCTGGGCGCTCGGGTTGTTGGCCACGTCGACCGCGTCCACGGTGTAGGTGTAGCTCGTCGCGGGGCTCAGGCCGGTGTCGGTGAAGGACACGGTGGTGTTCGAGCCGCTCGTCACGCTGCCGACCTGGGTCCGTCGCGGTAGATCCGGTACGTGATCTGACCCGGACGGTCGTCGGTGGTGGCGGGCCACACGAGGTCCACCTTGGTCTTGCCGTTGGCCGTGGCCGTCGGCGCCCCCGGCACCTGGGCGGCGTCAGGTCCGGGCGTCTGCACCGTGATCGGATCGGAGTCGGGCGACTGACCGCTCGCGTTGGCGGCGGCATCGACCGCGGTGATGCGGTACGTGTGCTGCGACCCGCCGGCCAGCCCGGCGTCGGTGTAAGACACCGTGGTGGTGGAGGCGCTCGGCACGGTGGCGATGTCGATCCCGTCGCGGAACACGTGGTAGTCCAAGGCTCGTGCTGACGTTGTCGGTGGACGCCGCCCACGTCAGGTCGATCGAGCTGGTGCTGTTGCTCATGCCCGACGGCCTTGCCGGGAATCGTCGGGGCGAACCCGTCCACGGCCTGGCCGTATATGAACATCCCGCGCGAGGTCCAGGTCTTGCCGTCGCCGGTGGCCGGGCCGCTGATCAGCGTCTCGGTGCCGGGGGTGGGGACGCCGTTGGCGAAGTTCATGCGGGAGAGGTTGCCGTTCGTGCGCCCGAAGTAGCACCTTGCCCTGGGCGAACGTCATGCCGCTCACGGCGCTCCAGTTGAGTCCGTCGGTGACGCCGCTGACCGTGAAGGTCTGCGGCCCACGGCGTCGTCTTCGGGCGTGAAGTACTTCATGTACATCCGGGCGTCGTTGGCCAGCGTGTAGTAGATGCGGCCGTTCGTGAAGAACATGCCCGTGATGTTGGCGACCGGGAAGTTCGACGTGGTGAGCCCGTGCAGGTCCACCGGGGTGGGCGCGCCCACCGTGGTGCCGTCGAACGGACGGGAGTAGAAGAGTCCGTTGTCCCAGCCGCTGTAGAGCTTGCCGTTGGTGACGAACGCCCCACGGGCGTGCGACCAGTCGGTGCCGGGCGTGGGCAGCGTCGTCGCCGTCCCGGTCGCCGAGCCGTCGAAGGAGCTGCGTGCCAGGTATTCGAGGCCGCCGCCACCGCCGCCGGGCACGATGCTCGGGTCGATGACCTCGATCGCGCTGACGATCGGGTTGTTCACGAGGTGGGAGAAGAGCACGTTGACCTGCCCGTCGCTCGTCACCGTGAACTCGCGCATCCCCCCGACCTGGAAGCCGATCGAGGCGCTGATGTCGAAGTTCGGCAGCACCGTCGCCCCGTCGATCGACACGTTGAACACCCGCCGGCCGGTCTGCTTCAGGTTGCCGGCGAAGTTCGCGAAGTACATCCGCACCTTGACCTGCTTGCCCGCGGGCACGTTGAAGTTCCATTGCATCTCGTTGCCGCCGCTCGGATCCTCGCGGGCCGCCGAGAAGATGCCGATCGGCGTGCCCGCCGGCACGGTGCCGTTCAAGGTCGGTGTGCCGCCGGTCACCGCGGTGGCGCCCGTGTTGTGCAGCGGGCTCGGGTGCGGCGGCGGTGTCCACCGCCCAGTCGATCTGGCAGTTGCCGCTCGGCACCAGGGAGCCACCGGCGTTCACGCGGTACAGGACGGAGGGGTCCTGGCTCAGGCAGCCGCTCTGCGGCACGGTGTAGAGGTCGTTGGGCAGCGTCGCCACGTACGGTGACGGCACCGAGGCGCCGCCCGCCAGCGGCATGAAGGCGATCTTGCCGTGGTACTCGCCGCCGATGCCCGAGGTGTCGGAGCCCACCCACAGGCCCGCGGGGGTGGCGAGCATCATCTGGACGCCCAGGCCGCGGGGGTCGCGGATCGGGTTCCAGCTGAAGGGCAGGCCGTTCATCGGGTCGAGCGCGGCGATGCCCATGCGATCGATCGCCCCCTGGTCCCGCGGAGTCGCCGTTGGCCGAGTACGGGTTGTTCCACCAGCGCTGGTGACCGCCGACGTAGACCGCCGTGTCGGTGGCGGTCACGCTGAAGGTGGTGTCCCCGCCGGTGTAGTCGACCCACGTGGGCTGCAGGGCCGTGCCGGTGGCGTTGATCTCCCAGCGCGACGTCGTGTCGCACAGCACCCCGGCGTTCGCGCCGCCCATGAAGGCGCCGGTGGTGCCGATCACGAAGTAGGAGCCGTCGGGGGAGAAGTCGACGTCGTTGCATGTAGGTGTCGAAGAAGGAGGAGCAGGCCGACTTGAAGCGGTTGGTCTGCCAGTTGGCGACCGTGTCCGTGGTCAGGTCGACCATGGCGACCTGGTCACGATCCTGGCCGTCGACCAGGGTGAAGTTGCCGACCGCCACCATCTTGGTGCCGTCGGGCGTGATGTCGAACTTGCGGATGCGGCCGGTGCCGCCGTTGTGCTTGCCGGTGAACGCCACGTCGACGGTCGGGTCGAGGGCGCCGCTCACCGGGTTCAGCGCCGCGAACTTCTCGCGGGCGACGCCCTGGACGGCCGAGAACGCCCCGCCGATGTAGAGCTTGCCGTTGGCGAACGACAGGTCGTGCACGGCCTCGCCGGCGCCGATCTTCGCCTTGAACGGCGTCACGATCTGTCCGTTGGCCGGATCAAGCTTCACCAGGCGCTTGTACCCGGTCTGCCCGTTCACGGTGGCGAAACGGCCTCCGACGTAGACGCTGGTGCCATCGGTCCCCAGGGCGAGGATCTCGCCGTCGAACGTGGGCATGAAGTGCTTGTTGATCGTCCCGGTGGTGGCGTCGAACGCCAGGATGCTCGAGACGTCGAGCAGGTTGCCGCTGATGTTCTTGGCTTGCAGGAACTGACCGCCGACGATCACCTGGTTGCCCACCTGGACGATCGCGTTGACCTGCCCGTCCTGGATGTTGGGCGTCCAGTCGGCCGGATCGGCGGAGACCAACGTGGGCTGCGCGGTGCTGAGTGCGCCCGCTGCGACGGCCGGCGCGGCGGGCAGCAGACTCAGTCCGGACACGGCCATCGACAGCGCGATGACCAGGGTGGTGGTTCGACGCATTCGGGGGGTTCCTTCGCTCGGGGGATACGGGGTGTCCCCAGGATAGGGAACGCAGGGGGTCGGTGTCCTACTCCGAAGGGATGAATCCTCGGCGGACGCAGGAACACCATGGGATGCGACCCAATGCCCTAGGCCCTTCGGTGCAACGGCCGTCTCAGTTCGGCGGTTGGAGGCGCGCCTTCAGGGCATCGACGTCCAGGTCGGGGCGGGGCAGCTGCGGATCCATGGCCTCGAGGGCCTCGACCAGGAGCGAGGAGATGGCCCAGTTCCGATACCACTTGCGGTCCGAGGGCACGACGAACCATGGCGCCGCATCGGTCGAGCACTCGCGGATCGCCTCCTCGTAGGCCGCCTGGTAGTCCTGCCAGCGCTGACGTTCCTCGAGGTCGCCCTCGTGGAACTTCCAGTGCTTCTCGGGGTCGTCGAGGCGCGCCAGGAGTCGCTCCCGCTGCTCGTCGTAGGAGATGTGCAGCATGCATTTCACGATCGTGGTGCCGGCGGCCGCCACCCGTTCCTCGAACTCGACGATCTCGCGGTAGCGCGGCCGCCACACCGCTTCGGCCACCAGGGATCGCACCCGCACGATCAGCACGTCCTCGTAGTGGGACCGGTCGAACACCATCACCTGGCCCGCAGCGGGCAGCCTGCGCTCGATCCGCCAGAGGAAATCGTGTTGGAGTTCTTCGTCGGTGGGTTTCTTGAACGAGGCGATGTCGACGCCGGCCGGGTTCATCGATGCGAACACGTGACGGACCGTGCCGCCCTTGCCGCTGGTGTCCATGCCTTGCAGCACCACCAGCAGCGAGCGCTTCCCTTCCACCCAGAGCCGCTCCTGAAGGTGGTCGAGGCGATCGGCGAGGTCGGGGATCGCCGCCTCAGCCGTCTCGCGATCGTCGACACCGGGCGTGTCACGCGGGTCGATCCCCGGCAGGATGGCGTTGCCGTCGCCTCCCGCCCGCAGGAGGTCGCGGACGCGGGCCTGTACGCTCATCCGCCGGACGCTAGCACGGGCTCTTCACTGGCGGCGCGCTCGCCCCTCGTCATCGCGCGGTAGCCGACCACGGCCGCACCGATCAACACCGTCGAGAGCACGAGCACGATCGTGGCAAGGGCGTTCAAGGACGGCAACGGGGACCGGCGCGCCGACGAATAGATCACGATCGGGATCGTCTGGCACGAGGCGTCGGCGCACAGGCGCTGGGAGATCACGAAGTTGTCGATGGCCGAGGCGAACACGATAGCGACGCTCGCGAAGATCGCGGGCGAGAGCAGCGGCAGGAGCACACGCCGGATCGCATTGGTCGGCGAGGCGCCGAGGTCCATGGCCGCTTCCTCGTAATGCTTGCCCACCGACAGCAACCGTGCCCGCACGATGATCACGGTGAAGGCCAGCTCGTACATCGACAACCCCAGCACCTGCGCCGTGAACCCCAGCCCGATCTGCTCGACCAGCTTGGTCATCATCAAGAACAGGCCCACGCCGATCGCGATCTCCGGAGTGATGAACGAGAACAGCATCACGAAGTCGCTCGTGCCCGCTCCGCGACCGCGCCACCGGTCGAGCGCGATGGCGAAGGCTACACCCAGCGGCACCGCGATCAGCACCGTGAGCGCCGACAGCTTCAGGCTCTGGAACAGCGCCGAGCGCAAGGTCTCGTCCTGCCACACGGAGTTGACGTCGGTGATGAACCAGCGCGTCGCCGAGAACCCCTGCCAGGTGGTCTGTGCCTTCCCCGCGTTGAACGAGTAGGCCACGGCGATGAAGACGGGCACGAGCGACCACGCCATGTAGCCGAACACCGCCACCCACAGGAACCGCGCCTGGGCCCACGGGTTGGCGACCCACGAGGTCAATCGACGGCCCGCGTGAGGGGCCTGCACCGAGAGCGGGCCGCTCATCGTTCCGCCAGCTCCCTCGCGACGTTCGTGCTGCGCAGGTAGTAGAGCATCGGCACGATCAGCAGTACGACCATGACCACCACCAGCGCGGCGCCCGTGTTCACCAGCGAGCTCTGGATCGAACTGACGATGAGGTTGCCGAACATCGCCGTGTTGCGCGTGCTGGAGAGCAAGGTCTGCGTGAAGTAGTCGCCGAACATCGGCAACGCCACGATGATGCAGCCGGCCAGGATGCCCTGTTTCGACAGGGGTAACGTGACGCGGAAGAACGTCCTGACCTGGCCGGCGCCCAGGTCTCGCGCCGCTTCGATCATCGAGCGGTCCATGCGATCGAGCGTGCCGAACAACGGCAGGATCATGAACGGGATGTAGCCGTAGATCAGGCCAAACACCACGGTGGAGGCCCTCCCGCTCAGCCACTGCTCGGGATGGTCGATCACCCCGATCGCCTCCAGGAACCGGTTCACGTAGCCGTCCTCCTGGAGCAGGTTCACCCAGGCGAACATCCGCATCATGTAGCTGATCCAGAACGGCGCGATGAACGCCACCAGCAGCCAGGTCTTCGTGCGCTTGGCGTGCCGCGCCACGAAGTAGGCCACGGGGTAACCGATCAGCAGGCAAGCGGCCGTCGCGATGCCCACGTAGACCAGCGTTCGGACCAGGGTCTCCTGCTCGATGGACCCGGCGGTGAACAGCCTGGTCACCACCCCGCGGAACGGTGTGGTGTCCCACCGGACCGGGTTGTAGACCGGTTCGGCCGTCAGGAAGATCGGGTCGAGGCGCCCGAACGCCACCGAGAGCACCACGTAGAACGGCAGGACGAAGAACAGCAGGAGCCAGATCGTGGCCGGTGCCGCGAACGACGGCCAGAACCAGCGGGGGTACCAGACCCCCCCGGGCCGGTCGTCCTTACGCGCCACCCGTCACTTCTTGGTAGATCTGCTGGTAGAGCTGGTTGATCGCGGGCTCCAGCTCCAGTTCCGACACGCCCATCGGCACCATGTCCTCGGTGACGATCGTGTACGTGAGGCTCTCGGGCAGGTAGCCGTCGGAGACCGCGACGTCTTCGTTGAACGACTTCACCGTGGGCTGGTAGCCCTCGTAGGAGTAGTTGGTGATGGCGTTCTTGGGGTCGTACAGGTAGTCGATCAGCGCGTGGGCCAGCACCGGGCTCGCGGCGCCCTTCGGGATCGCGAACAGGTCGTGCGAGATCAGACCCTTCTGTCCTCCCTGGCCCTGCGGCGGCCACGCGTAGCTGAGCGCCGTGATGTCCAGGCCCTTGGGCAGGTAGTACTGGTAGTAGGCCATCTGCCCCGACCACGTGTTGTGCACCTGCCACAGGTTCGTGCTGAGCTCGGTGTAGTCGACGTGGTCGTACTTCCAACCCATCTCGTCGGCGCCGGCCAGCAGGTCCTGCTTCACCTCGTCCAGGATCGTCTGGTCGCTCTCGTTCGGGTCGTAGCCCTTGCGCAACAGCCCCACCGCCAAGGTGTCGCGCGAGCCGTTCAACAGGTGGGCCTGGCCCTTGTACTTCGGGTCCCAGAACACGTCCCACGGGTTGTCGAGCGCCGCGATGTCCTCGCTGACCTCGTCGTTGCGCCATGCGATCCCGGTGGTGAAGATCACGTAGGGCATCGAGTACTGGCGACCCACGTCGTAGAAGTCCGGGATCCCCGGCGACAGCTGGTCGGTGGCGGTGGTGAGGTAGGTCTTGTTGAGCGGCTGGATCAGGTTGCCCTGCGCGAGCTTGCCGATGTTCTCGAGGGTGACGGTCACGACCGCGTCGAAGTCGGCGCCGTTGGACTGCATCTTCGACACCATCTCGTCGGGCGTGTCGAACACCGTGTACTCCACGTCCACGCCGTACCGTTCGCCGAACCCGTTGAGGACCTTCTTCCAGATGTAGTCGTTGTAGCCGAAGATCTTCAGTGGCCCGGACTCCGGATCGAGCCCATCGGCGATGGCCGGGTTGTCGGCGCTGATCGGCAGCGTGACGGGGTTGTCGGGCCGAGCCAGCTGGAGTGCCGCCGAGGCGCTGGCATCCCCTCCGCTCGAGCCGGAATCTCCGCACGCGGCCAGGATCGCGGCCATGCTCGGCAACGCGATACCGGCAGCGGCTGCCCGCTGCAGGAACGCTCGCCGGTCGATGGGTCGGGGGCGGTCTTTCGGATGCGCCATGGTCGAACCTTTCTCGTCGGCAGGTCGCTGTGGCCTGTTTCTACACCCCTGACACGTCCGGCGTGCGCGGGCGGGGGGTTGCGCGATGTCCCGGGGTCAGGCCCGCGGGTAGACTCGGACCGGGCCGCGCGGTCCGCGCGCCTGATCCCTTCCCTCCTTCGATCCCGGAGTGACGAACGCCATGCCCACCCGCAACGACATCCGCAACGTGGCCATCGTGGCCCACGTCGACCACGGAAAAACCACCCTCGTCGACGCCATGCTCTGGCAGTCCGGCGCCTTCCGAGAGAACCAGGACGTGAACGAGCGCGTCATGGACTCCATGGATCTGGAGCGCGAGAAGGGCATCACGATCCTGGCCAAGAACACGGCGGTGCGCTACGGCGACATCAAGATCAACATCGTCGATACGCCCGGTCACGCCGACTTCGGCGGTGAGGTGGAGCGCGCACTCACGATGGTGGACGGGGTCCTGCTGTTGGTCGACGCGAGCGAAGGTCCCCTGCCTCAGACCCGTTTCGTGCTTCGGAAGGCGTTGGAGTCGCGCCTGCCGGTGATCCTGGTGGTGAACAAGGTCGACCGCCCGGACGCCCGCGTGGGTGAAGTGGTGCATGAGGTGGAGGAGCTGTTCCTGGACCTGGACGCCGACGAACACCAGATCGATTTCCCGATCCTGTACGCGAATGCCCGGTCCGGCCAGGCGGGGGAGGACCCGGAGACGCTCGCGGCCGACCTCAAGCCGCTGTTCGAGACCCTGCTCACCTCCATCCCCGCGCCCGAGTACGAGGAGGGCCACCCGCTCCAAGCGCTCGTCACGAACCTCGACGCCTCGCCCTACGTCGGTCGCCTGGCCATGTGCCGCGTCCGCAACGGATCGATCACTCGCGGTCAAGCGGTGGCATGGTGCCGCGCCGACGGCACGATCGAGCAGGCCAAGATCGGTGAGCTCTACGTCACCGATGCTCTCGATCGCGTCGACGCGGAGGAGGCCGGTCCCGGGGAGATCATCGCCGTCGCGGGGATCGCGGAGATCACGATCGGAGAGACGCTGGCCGATCCCGCCGATCCTCGGCCGCTGCCGGTCACCAGCGTCGACGAGCCCAGCTTGTCGATGACGATCGGCATCAACACGTCGCCGCTGTCGGGCACCGACGGCGACAAGATGACGGCCCGCCTCCTCAAGGGCCGCCTCGACCAGGAACTGGTCGGCAACGTGTCGATCCGCGTCCTCGAGACCGAACGACCCGAGATGTGGGAGGTGCAGGGCCGCGGGGAACTCCAGTTGGCGGTCCTGGTGGAGATGATGCGCCGCGAAGGCTTCGAGCTCACGGTAGGCAAACCCCAGGTCGTCACGCGCACCGTGAACGGCCAGCTGCAGGAGCCGATGGAGCGGGTCGCGATCGACGCGCCCGAGGACTACCTGGGGGTGATCAGCCAGCTGCTCGCCCTGCGCAAGGGGCGCATGGAACAGATGGTGAACCACGGCACCGGCTGGATCCGCATGGAGTACCTGGTGCCGGCCCGCGGGCTGATCGGGTTCCGCACCGAGTTCATGACCGAGACCCGCGGGACCGGCCAGCTCCACCACGTGTTCGAGGGCTACGAGCCCTGGCACGGCGAACTCCGCACGCGTCCCAGCGGCTCCCTCATCGCCGACCGAACGGGCGTCACCACGCAGTTCGCCCTGCTGAACCTGCAGGAGCGCGGCGCGATGTTCGTGGGACCGGGCGAGGACGTCTACGAAGGCATGATCATCGGCGAGAACGCGCGGGCCGACGACATGGACGTGAACCCCACGAAGGAGAAGCACCTCACGAACATGCGTAAGGCCAACGCCGAAGAGCTCGTCCGTCTGATCCCCAAGCTGCAGCTGTCACTGGAGCAGGCGCTGGAGTTCATCCGCGAGGACGAATGCGTCGAGGTCACCCCGAACCACGTGCGACTGCGCAAGGTGTTGCTCGACCAGCAGGGGCGCGTGAAGGCCGGGCGACGCGCCAAGCCGGCGAAGGACTAGCGGACTCAGACGACGCCGAGCGCGCCGACCACCCGGCTGAGGCCCTTGCGGGCCTGACTGCGGGTGCCGTGCGAGGACGCCTCCACCACCAGCGCGGTGCCGCGGCTCGTCGGCCGGGCGGTGATCCCCACCCGGACCCGCTGGAACCCCGAGCGCGTGGTGCCCTGCAGGAAGCGGCCTTCCAGGTCGACGTGCGAGACGGTGCCGATCTCATCGAGGACCCGTTGGGCGAGCGCGAAGGCGTCGTCGGTTCCCTCGTCGATGATCACGGTCTGTTCTGCATGACGTACCGACACGGGGGAGCTCCTTCGTTCGCGGGGGTGGAGCGCTTCCACCGTTGCACGTTCCGCGGCCGCAAGCATCCCCCACTGGCCGCAAGATCGCCAATCGTCACCGGATGGTGACATGGGCGCCATCTCGCGGGCGAGGACGACCGGCGTGGTGCGCGTGGGGGCAACCCTGGGCTCGGCGCTGCGGCCCGCACGAGGTCGTGGTCCGGCGCGCGATAGGGTCGGCCCATGCCGAAGCGCACGATCGCCGGTGATCTTCCGGCGCCGATGCTCGCCAGGGTCCAACCGGACATGCCCATCGGTGATGGCTGGACCTACGAGCCGAAGTGGGACGGGTTCCGGACGATCGTCGCGGTCGACACCGACGGCGCAGCCCGCCTCGCCAGCCGCGACGGCAGACCCCTGGGACGGTACTTCCCGGAGCTGCTCGAGCTGCTGGAACGGGATGCGAGCCACGGACCCTTCGTGGCCGACGCCGAGATCGTGCGGGTGGCGCCGGGCCGGATGGACTTCGACGAACTGCAGCTGCGGCTGCACCCTGCCGAGTCGCGGGTGCGCAAGCTCGCCGGCGAGATACCCGCCACCTTGATCGTGTTCGACCTGCTCTGGCTCGAGGACGAAGGGCTGGCTGAGGTCCCGCTCGCCGAACGGCGCGAGCGACTCGCGACCTTGGCCTCGGCGATGGGGTGGGAAGACGCACCCGGCTCCCTGGACGACGTGCCCACCGGTCCCACGGTGCTGGCCGCGCCCTGGACCGACGATCCCGACGTGGCGCGCGCGTGGTTCGCCGATGACGCCGGGATAGGGCAGGACGGCATCATCGCCAAACGTGCCGAGCAGCAGTACCTGTCGGGCGAGCGCGGCTGGATCAAGGTGAAGCATCGCTCCACGCTCGACTGCGTCGTGGGCGGCTACCGACTCTCCAAGACCGGCGACGGGGTCGGCGCGTTGTTGCTCGGCCTGTATGACGGCGACGGCACGCTCCATTACGTCGGACACACGTCCTCATTCAAAGCGAAGGAGCGACGGGACATCCTCGAACAGTTGCGACCGCTCGAAGGCGGCGACAGCTTCGAGGGTGGTCGCGCGCCGGGCGGGCAGAGCCGGTGGAGCGCCGGCAAGGACACCACGTGGATCACCCTGCAACCGGTGCTGGTCTGCGAGGTCACGATCGACCGGGTGCAGTACGGACGGTTCCGCCACGCCGCGAGCTTCGTCCGCTGGCGCGACGACCGCGAGCCCGCGAGCTGCACCTTCGACCAGATCCCGGGGGCCGAGCCGCCCGCGTGGCCAGAACCCACGGACGGCTAGGCCGAACCCGGCTCCTTCCGGCGACGGCCCTGGCTTCCCTGGCCTCGATCGCCGCCCAGACCTTGGCGCTTCATCTCCTCCCATTCGGCGATCTTCTTCGCGCGCGAGGGGTTCACCCGCACCGGTTCGTCGTCGCCCTTCGGGAAATGCGGTGGCCACGGCGCATCACCCAGGCCGCCGGCGGCGTCCTGCTCGGCGAGCGCCAGCAGGGCGTCGAGGGTGCCCACGTGTTGATCGATCTCGGCGCCCGGATCGCCGATCTGACGCAGCCGGTCGGGCACGGTGCGCACCGTGAAGCGCGACGGATCCACATCGGCCACCTCCCCCCAATCGAGCGGCGTCGACACGCGCGCGTCAGGCATGGGCCGGACCGAATACGCACTCGCCACGGTGCGGTCGCGCGCGTTCTGGTTGTAGTCCAGGAACACGCCCTGACGCTCTTCCTTCCACCACGCGGTGGTGGCCACGCCCGGCATGCGCCGCTCCACCTCGCGTGCGAAGGCCAGGGCCGCGCGCCGCGTCGCCGTGAAGCCGTTCCCGCGCTCCACCCGGGCGTTGATGTGGAGGCCCCGTTTGCCGCTGGTCTTCGGGAACCCGGTGAGCTCCGTGTTCGGCCAGGACGTCGCGCGACATCAGCGCCACCCTTCGCACGTCGTCCCACGGCACACCGGGTGTCGGGTCGAGGTCCACCCGCAACTCATCGGGGTGAGCGACGTCGTCGGCACGCACCGGCCAGGGATTGCATTCCAGGCAGCCCAGCGTCGAGGCCCAGACCAGCGCCGCTTCGTCGGCCATCACCGGCATGGCGGCGGTGCGTCCGCTCGGGAACATCACGGTGGCGGTCTTCACCCACTCCGGCGACCCCTTGGGGATGCGCTTCTGATAGAAGGAGCCCTCGCCGTCGTCGGCCACCCCCGCGGGGAAGCGGTGCAGGATCTCCGGGCGGTCACGACAGCCGTGAAGCGCGGCTTCGGCCACCGTGGCCCAGTACTCCACCACCTCGAGCTTCGTGATCGGGCCACCCTCGGCGTCGGGGAAGTACACCTTGTCGGGGTTCGTGACGCGGATCTCCCGCCCCTGCACCTCGATGGAGGTCGCCGGTGTCGCCATGGGAGAGCCACGTTACCTGCCCGGCGCCGTGGGCTTGACATCCGAACATATGTTCGAGTAGACATGGAGCGTCGTCCACCACCCGGTCCTCCCCCGGAACGGATGCACGTGGATCCACTGCTCGCCGACACGCAGGACCTCATCGGCCGCGTCCAGACCCTGCACCGCGAGATCGCCGAACGTCAGCGCGAACTGCTCGGAGGTCCTCGCCCAGCTCGAGACCCGGCGAGGCCTGGGTCGAAGACGGCGCCCACGACATGGCTCAGTGGACGTCGATGGCGCTGGACGTCTCCCGCTGGAAGGCCGATCGGCTGCTCGGCGCCGGCCGGGCGCTCCCCACGCTGCCCGCCACCGCCCACGCGCTCGCGCGTGGCGATCTCGGCATCGACAAGGTCGTCGAGCTCACCCGGTTCGCCTCCTTCGACGATGAAGACGCGCTCGTGCGTTGGGCCCAAGGGGTCTCCTCGGGCGCGATCAGGCGAGCGGGCGACCTGCAGGTGGCACATCGCGACGAGCAGGCCGCCGAAGCCGAACGCACACGCTGGTTGCAGTGGAAGGTCGCCGACGAGGGCCAGCGGTTCGTGATCGACGGCGAACTCCCGTCGGCGCAGGGGGCCGTGGTGGCGAAGGCGCTCGATCGGCTCGGCGACCAGATCCCCGTCATGCCCGGGGAGGAGTCCGACCGGTTCGTGGGCAGCCGCCGGGCCGACGCGCTCGTCGCGCTGTGCTCCGCCCGCCTCGCCGGTGACGAGGATCAGGACCGGGCCACGATCGTGGTCCATGCCGACATCGACGTGCTCGAGGGTGTCGACGCCAACGCCTTGATCGAAGACGGGCCGGTGATCGGCGGCTCCACGGCGCAGCGGCTGCTGTGCAACGCGCGCGTCCAGATGGTGCTCGAACGACCCGACGGCACGGTTGCCGGGGTCGGGCGACTCGCCCGCGAACCGTCGGCGTGGATGATGCGCCAGCTCCGGCATCGCGACGACGCCTGCCGGTTCCCCGGGTGCGACGCCCGGCGATTCACGCAGGCCCATCACATCGAATGGTGGTCGCGCGGCGGCACCACCGATCTCGACAACCTCATCCTCGTCTGCTCGTTCCATCACAAGCTGGTGCACGAGCACGGATGGTCGATCGCGCGCACCGACGATGGCGACGTCACGTGGCACCGGCCGAGCGGCATCCGCTACCGCGCCGGTCCCGACGAAGGAGTCGCGTGAGACCGAACGGCGAGCGCGGGCGGCTCGCCCAGTGACCAGTGGTCGACGGCGGCGTCGGGGATCCCCAGGAGCTGCCGCTGGACGGTCGTTGCCGCCGCCACGACGTCCGTGGGTATCGGCATGTCGTCGCGCGGCCGGATCCATCGGTAGGTGTAGGCCAGGAACAGCACCCTCCGGGTGACGGTCGCTCGTGTTGGGGCTGCGCATGTGCCAGAGGCGGCGATCGAACATCACGGCGTCGCCCGCGGCCGCCAGGATCGGCTGGGCGCCCGGCAGGTCGTTCGATCCGTCGGCGGGCGGCTCCATCCGGTCGGTCCGTTGCGAGCCGGGGAGTACCACCAGGTTTCCGCGGCCCGGGATCGACACGTCGGACAGGAAGAACGCCACCTTGACCGACAGCCGCGGCCTGGGTGAAGTCTCCAGGTCCCGGTTCACCACGCCGCCGTCCTGATGCCACAGCCACACATCCCGGGGCGTCTCGGCGCCGGGGTGTACGTCCAGGTGGCAGTGGTAACAGTGGATGTTGTCGCCCAGGACCTGCCGCACCAACGGCAGCGTGGCAGCGATGGTCAAGCAGCTTGACGAATGTCGGATCGTCGCCGAGGAACGCCAACCGATGCAGCATCGTGCCCTCGGAGCCGTGTTCGGCCGCAACTCGGTCAACGGCTCGCCGGTACCGTGTCACCTCGGCGTCCGTGAGCGCGCCCGTGATCCGGACGAACCCGTCGCGTTCGAACCGGTCGCGCAGCGTCGGGCGGGCCGGCGGTGGAACGGCGGTGACGTCGTACGGCCATGGTCTTCGCCCCCTTCCGTGAGCGTCGACCGTTCGATGCTTCGGATGCGCCCGCCGTTGCGCGCTCCGCTAGCATCGGATCACGAGATGGTGGAGCGGGCGCTGTTCGACGCCTGAGTCGCTACGATGCGGCTCCCAGCCGGTCGCCGGCCTCCTTGACGGCGCGGAACACGGTCTCGCCGATGTCGGCCGGGTTGCGCACCACCCGGTGGCCGTGGCCCTCGATGGCGTCCAGCTTCGCGTTCGCGGTGTCGGACTCGCCCGCGATCACCGCGCCCGCGTGTCCCATGCGCCGGCCGCGCGGCGCCGAGACTCCCGCGATGAAGGCCACGAGCGGCTTCGACATGTACTGCGCCGCCCACGCGGCCGCCTCGACCTCCTGCTGCCCGCCGATCTCGCCGATCATCACGACCACGTCGGTCTCGTCGTCGTTCTCGAAGGCCTGCAGGACGGTCTTGAAGTCGGTGCCGTTCACGGGGTCGCCGCCGATGCCCACGCAGGTCGATTGCCCCAGGCCGCGGGCGGTCATCTGCGAGACGGCCTCGTAGTTGAGCGTGCCGCTTCGCGAAACCACGCCCACGCGTCCCGGCAGGTAGATGTGGCTCGGCATGATGCCCACCTTGCACTCGCCGGGCGTGATGATGCCGGGGGAGTTGGGTCCGATGATGCGCGTCGAGCGCCCGGCGAGGTAGCGCTTGGTGCGGACCATGTCCTGGACGGGGACCCCGTCGGCGATGATCACCGCCACGCCCACGCCGGCCTCGGCCGCCTCCAGCAGGGAGTCCGTCGCGAGCGCCGGCGGCACGAAGATGCCCGACACATCGGCGCCGGTCTCCTCGACCGCCTCGGCCACGCTGTTGAACACCGGCAACCCCAGGTGGGTGGTCCCCCCCTTGCCGGGGGTGACGCCTCCCACGACCTTCGTCCCGAACGACATCGCCTCTTCGGCGTGGAACGTGGCGTGCTGTCCGGTGAAGCCCTGGATGATGACCTTCGAGTCCTTGTCCACGAACACGCTCATGCCGGCACCCCTTCGCTCGCTCACCGCGTGCACGGCCTTGGCCGCGGCGTCGTCGAGGTCGTCGGCCTGGATCAGGGCCAGGTTGCTCTCGTCCAGGATCCTCCGGCCTTCCTCCACGTTGGTGCCGGCCAACCGGACGATCACCGGGACGCCGATCGCCTGGTCGCGCGTCGCCTGCACCACGCCCTGCGCGATCCAATCGCATCGGTTGATGCCCGCGAAGATGTTCACCAGGATCGCCTTCACGTTCGGGTCCTGCAGCACGATCCGGAAGGCGTTCGCGATCTTCTCGGGACTCGCGCCGCCGCCCACGTCGAGGAAGTTCGCCGGGCGCCCGCCGTGGTGAACGATCGCGTCCATCGTCCCCATCGCCAGGCCGGCGCCGTTCACGATGCAGCCCACCGAGCCGTCGAGCGCGATGTAGTTGAGCCCGTGGCCGGTGGCCTCGACCTCCTTGGGGTCTTCCTCCTCGAAGTCGCGCAGCTCCACCACGTCGCCCTGGCGGAACAGCGCGTTGTCGTCGAAGCTCATCTTCGCGTCCAGGGCGACCAGGTCGCCGTCCTCGGTCTCGATGAAGGGGTTCACCTCGAGCATCAGGCAGTCCAGGTCGCGGAACAGCCGGTACATGCGCTTGAGCAGCCGCGTGAACGAGGCGGTGCGGTTGCCCAGCCCGATCGCGGTCGCCACCTTGCGGCACTGGAAGTCCAGCAATCCGACCCCAGGGTCCACGTACTCGGTGTGGATCGCGCCGGGGTCGGACGCGGCGACCTCCTCGATGTCGACACCGCCCTCAGCGCTGGCGATCACCACGATCCGCTGCGAATCGCGGTCCACCACCAGCGACAGGTAGAACTCCCGCTCGATCCGCGAGGCACGTTCGACCAGCACGCGGCTGACCCGCTGGCCCTCGGGACCGGTCTGTGCGGTGACCAACGTGGAGCCCAGCATCTGATCGGCGATCTCGGCGATCCTGCCGGGGGAGTTGCCGAGCTTCACGCCACCGGCCTTGCCGCGGCCACCCGCATGGATCTGGGCCTTCACCACCCATCGCTGGCCGCCGAGCTCCTCGGCGACGCGAGCGGCCGCCTTCGACGTGTAGACCACCTCGCCTCGAGGCGTGGTCACCCGGTAGCTGCGAAGCAGCTGCTTGGCCTGGTACTCGTGGATATCCATCTGCTGCTCCTTCGGCGCGCCCGGCTGCGGGCGTCCTTCAGGCGCGACCGGATGCGGTCGCGCCGGTCGGTTCACGACCTGGTGGTGATCTGCTCGACCTGGCGGATCAGGTTCTCCGCCATCCGGATCGAGGCGGCGTCGATCAGCCGTCCGTCGAGCGAGACGGCGCCCTTTGCCCTCCTTCGCTGCGTCCTCCATGGCCTGGAGGATCCGGCGCGCGCGGTCGACCTCCTCCTCGCCAGGGGAGAAGACCTCGTTCGCCAACTCGATCTGCGACGGGTGGATCGCCCATTTGCCCTCGCAGCCCAGCGCCGCGGCGCGCCTGGCAGCGCTGCGGTAGCCGTCCGGGTCGTTGAATCGCCGAAAGGACCGTCGATCGGACGCAGGCCTTCGGCGCGGCACGCCGCCACCATGCGGCTGATCCCGAAGTGCCACTGGTCGCCCCAGTGGATCTCGCGCGCGCCCGTCTGCGGCAGCGGATCGGTGAGCACGGAGTAGCCGGGGTTGGCCCCGCCGATGTTCGTCGTGCGTGCGCGGACCGAAGCGGCATAGTCGGCGACGCCGAACACCATGGCCTCGAGCCGGTCGGGCCGCGCCCGGCTGATCGCCTCGACGTTGGCCATGCCCGCGGCGGTCTCGATCAGGATGTGGATGCCGATGCGGCCGGGCTCCAGCCGTTGCGTTGCTCGATCTGGTCCAGCAGCGTCGCCACGAACTCGACGTCGGACGGGCGAGCCCACCTTGGGCACCAGCACGGTGTCGAGCATCTGCGCCGCGCGCTTCCACCACGTCGACGACGTCGCGGTAGCACCAGTGGGTGTCGAGGCCGTTGATGCGGACGCTGACGGCCGTTCGCGTCCAGTCGTTGGCGCCGAGCGCCTCGATGACGTTGCCGCGCGCCGCTTCCTTGTCGTCGGGCGCCACCGCGTCCTCGAGGTCGAGGAACACGACGTCGGCATCGAGCGTGGCGGCCTTCTCCATGGCGCGCACGTTCGTGCCGGGAACGGCGAGTTCGCTTCGGTGGAGCCGGTCCTTGCGTGTCATGAGGGCTCCTACGCTGAGCGGGGCAGGACCTCGTCGAAGGCCGCCAGCACCCGGTCGGCGGTCTCACGGTTGGCGTTCACGCCCATCAGGCCCACGCGCCAGATCGGGGGCGCGGTGGGGCCGAGGCCGCCGCCCACCTCGATGTTGAACGTGCGCAGGATCGTCGACTGGACGTCCTTGCCGTCCACGCCCTCGGGCACGTCGATCGCGCTCAGCTCCCACAGCTGATGGTCCGGGTCGGACAGGAACGTGTACCCACGGTCGCGCATCTGCTGCTGGAAGTAGCGGCCGGCATCCTCGTGGCGTGCCCACCGGTTCTGCAGGCCCTCCTCGAGGGCGAGCCGGATGCCTTCGTACAACGCGTAGTACTGCAGGATCGGCATCGTGTGGTGGTAGGTCATCGGGCGCTCCACCCAGTACTTCTCCAGCAGGTCGATGTCGAAGCTGAACGAGACCGGTGCCTTGCGGTTGCGGGCCCGCTCGAGCGCACGCGGCGACACCGTGAACGGGCTCAGCCCGGGTGGGCAGCCCAGCGACTTCTGCGAGCACGAGTACGCGTAGTCGATGTTCCAGTCGGTGGGGGAGACCTGCTCACCGCCGAGCGAGGTCACAGCGTCGACCATCAGCAGCGCATCGGGCGCGGCCTCCCGCATGAGCGAGCCCAGCTCCGCAACCGGGTACCGGACACCGGTCGAGGTCTCGGCGTGCACCACCGCCACCAGCCTCGTGTCGGGGTTGGCGCGGAGGGCCTCCTCGACCTGATCCAGCGGCACGATCTGGCCGAGCGGCGCGGTGAGTTCGACGAGCTCGGTGCCGGCGCGCTTGGCCATCTCGGCGATCCTGGCCCCGAAGAACCCGGCGTGGATCACGATGACCTTCTCGCCGGGTTCGGTGAGGTTCGCGAGGCCGGCTTCCATGCCGGAGGTCCCGGAGGCGCTGAAGCACAGCGACAGTCCGTCGGCCCGCTGCCAGAGCGCCTGGAGCCCGGCGGTGAGGTCGACCAGGATGTCCCAGAAGTCGGGGTCGAGGTGCCCGTTCATCGGGTTGCCCATCGCTTCGAGCACCTTGGGGTTCACGTTGGACGGCCCGGGGCCGCACAGGAGCCGTTCGCCCGGCTGCAGCGCCGGGATGCTGGTGACGAGCGTCTCGCTCATGTCTGTCCCTCCCTCACGAGGCCCCGCGAACGGCAGGGCCCGAAGTTTGAACGGGCGTTCAAAGGAAGACCGGAGTATGGCATAGGTGCCGGATCCGGCGATAGCCCGGCCGCCTCACCGCCGGTCAGGAGCCGCCCTTCAGCCGGTGTTCTGCAGGCCGGCCGCAACCCCGCTGATCGTGGCCTGGACCAGGCGCTCGGTGCGCACGCCGGTTCGTTCGCCCAGGAACCGCACCTGCAGGAACGACAGGGCGTCGACGTACGGGTTCCGGAACTCGATGGCGCGCTGCAGGTCGGGTTTGGCGTCCAGCACGTGGTCGTGCCCGGTCACGGACAGGACCAGCTCGGTGGTCCGCTGCATCTCCTCACGGATCGTGGCGCTGAGGTCGGGGCGATCGCCGCGGGCGCAGGTAGAGATCCGCGATCGCCGGGTCGGCCTTCGCGAGCGAGAGCTCGGCGTTCTCCAGCAGCGTGGCGAAGAAGGGCCACGCACGCGCCATCGCGCGGAGGCGCCCGAGCCCGCCGCGCCGGCCGGCCACCGCCGCGAGTCCGGCGCCGAGCCCGTACCACCCGGTGAGGTTCACTCGGCTCTGACCCCAGGCGAACACCCATGGGATGGCGCGCAGGTCCTCGAGCACGGCGCCGGCGACCAGGCCTCGCGAGACAGGCCGGGACGCGATCGGCAGGGTGCCGATCTGCGCGATCGGGGTGACGCGCCGGAAGAACTCGACGAACCCGTCGGCGTGCACGAGGGACTCGTACCGCTCGCGCGAGGCCGCCGACAGCACGGCGATCTCCTCGGCGAACCCGTCGGCGGGATCGTGAGCGCCGGTGGGTTCCTCGCTCGCACGTACCACGGCGTTCGTGAGCTGTTCCAGATGCCGCCGCGCCAGCGCGGGATTCCCGTAGCGCGCGAAGGCCACCTCCCCTTGCTCGGTCACCTTGAAGCGGCCGTCCATCGACCCCGGTGGCTCCGCGGTGATCGCCCGGCTCGCCGGTCCGCCGCCGCGGCCGAGCGCGCCGCCGCGGCCGTGGAAGATCGTGAGCCGCAGCCCGTGCTCGCGCGCCCACGCCGCCATCGACCGCTGCGCCGCATACAGCTCGAGGTTGGCGGCGAGCATGCCGACCTCCTTCGCGGAATCGGAGTAGCCCACCATCACCTCGAGCTCGTTGCCGCGGCGGCGAAGCAGCGCCCTGGTCTCGCGCATCGCGGTCCACTCGTCCAAGATCGTGGTGGCGGTCGAGAGTTCGTGGCGCGACTCGAGCAGCGGCACGGGCACGACATCGGGGGGCCCCTCGGGCACCGCGACACGCGCGAGCTCCAGCACCCCGGCCAGGTCCGCGGCCGACTTGCGTGAAGCTCACCACGACGCGCTCGCACGCCTCCGGTCCCAGGCGCTGCTGGATGTCGGCGATCGCCCGGAACGTCGCCAAGACCTCGCGTGTCTGCGGGGAGGGCCGGGATGACCGCGCGCCGGCGACCTCCACGCGGGCGGTCGCCAGCACGCTCGAATGGTGCCGCACCTCCATCGACGCCAGATGGAACCCGAACGTCTCCACCTGCCACCGCAGGTGTTGCAGCTCACCCCACGCCAGCCTGGGAGCGCCACCGGCCTCGAGGGAGCGTTGCAGCGTCTCGATGTCCGTGAGGAACTCGGACGGGCCGGCGTAGGCCCCGCGGATGCCCAGCCGGGTCGCCGCGAGCCGATGGGCCGCAAGGCCCAGCTTCCGTCGGTGGGGTGCGTCGGACAGCGTCCGTCCGAGTTCGGTCGCGACCTCGGGAAGCTCGCCGGCGTCCCGATCCAAGCGCCCGGCGCAGTGCGCGGCTCGGCGGCACGTCACGCTCCGACACCGACAGCGTCCGCGCGATCCGCCGAGCGGCCGCCTCCATCCCCCGGAGCGCATGGTCGGTCTGGATCGCCATCGCCGCCCGCGTGACCTCGGCGGTGACGGCGGGGTTGCCGTCACGATCGCCCCCCACCCAGGTGCCCCATCGGAGGAACGGCGCGAACGAGGGCCGCCGCGCTCCACAGCGTTCGGGGTCGAGGGTGCGGTCCACCGCGCGATAGATCGCCGGCAGGGTCACGAAGATCGTCTGGTCGAACAGGGCGAGCGTCGCTCGCACCTCATCGAGCGGTTCGGGACGATGCCGGCGGATGGGCTCCGTACGCCACAGCCCGGCGATCTCCTCGCGCAGCCGACGATGGACCTCCTGCTCATCGGCGGCTCCTGTGGGCAGGTCCTCGAGTTGTTCGAGCAGGGCGCCGATCCGCCACAGGTGCTCGACCACGGCGCGACGCTTGGCCTCGGTGGGGTGGGCGGTCAGCACCGGGGTGATGCGCAGATCCTCGAACGCGGACGCATCCACGTCCAGGGCGTCGATCGAGTCCTTCACCGGCTTGCCCGAACGGGCGCGACGCGCCAGGACGCGCAGACGCTGGCGCTCTTCGGCCAGGTTCACCAGCTGGAAGTAGCAGGTGAACGCGCGGATCACGTCTTCGGCGCGCGCGACATCGAGCTGATCCACGAGGGAGACGATCGTGGCCCGGCGAGCCGCAGTGGGCGTGCCCCGGAACGCGATCGTCGCGAGGCGGAGCGCCTCCACCTCGGCGAGCAGCGTCGGGCCCGCCGCTCTCGGCGATCGCGTCGCCGAGCATCGTGGTGAGCAGGCGAACGTCACGCCGGAGCTCGGGGGAGGCGGGCCGCTCTCGGCGGCCCGTCGAAGCGGCCGCGCGGGCGGTCACGCCGTCGTCACTCCTTGAACGCGTCGGGATTCAGCAGTGTAGGCGGCCGGGTGCCGTCCAGCGCCGCGAACACGTTCTCGCACCGCCAGCGCGCCCATCGCATCGCGGGTGTCCACGGTGGCACTGCCGAGGTGCGGGATCACCACGACGTTCTCCAGCGCCAGCAGACGGGGTTCGACCTGGGGCTCACGCTCGAACACATCGAGCCCCGCGCCGAAGATCTCGCCGGACTCCAGGGCATCGGCGAGCGCCGATTCGTTGACGACAGGCCCGCGAGAGGTGTTGACCAGCACGGCGGTCGGCTTCATGCGCTTGAACGCTTCGGCGTCGAACAGATGCCGCGTCTCCTCCGTGAGGTTCGTGTGGATCGAGACGAAGTCGGCCTGCTCCAGGAGCGCTTCGAGCTCCACGCGCCGGGCGCCGGTCTCGGCTTCGACGTCGGCGGGGAGCTGGAACGCGTCGGCGTAGATCACGTCCATCCCGAAGCCCTTCGCGCGCCGGGCCACCGCCTGCCCGATCCGGCCGAACCCCACGATGCCGATCGTCTTGTGGTGCACGTCCTGGCCCAGCATCATCAGCGGACCCCAGATCCAGGGCCGCTCCGCACGCAGGAAGCGTTCCCCTTCGCCCAGGCGCCGCGCGGCCGCCATCAGCAGCGCGAACGCGGTGTCGGCGGTGGTCTCGGTGAGCACGTCGGGCGTGTTGGTGGCCAGCACGCCGGCGGCGGTGCACGCGGCAACGTCGATGTTGTCGAAGCCCACGGCGTGGTTGGCGACGATCGTCAGGTTCGGCCCGGCCGCAGCCAGGAACTCGGCGTCGACCTGCTCGGTGAGCATCGTGATGATGGCGTCGCGGCCGGCGATCACCTCGAGGAGCTCGTCCCGCGGGATGCCGAACTCGTTCTCGTGGATCGTGACGTCGGCGCGTTCGCGCAGGGCTCGCGGTCGCCCCGTCCATGATCGGCCGGGTCACCAGGATGTTCGGTCGTTCGCTCATGAGGAGGTATCCTTCCGTGCGCGTGGAGAGCCCGCAGTATGGACCGAACCGCCGGGGGAGCGGTAACCGCGAGCGGTAACCACGGCATCTAGACTCGTCCGTCGGATGAGTCCGCCCACCCTGGAGACCGAGCGTCTGCGCCTGCGCCCGTACGCGGCCGACGGCTCCGACCTCGATGCCCTGCAGGCGGTCCTGGGTGACCCCGTGTCGATGCGGTGGTACCCGGCGCCGTTCGATCGCGCGGCCACCGCCCGATGGATCGACCGCCAGCTCGAGCGGTACGTGGCGGACGGCACCGGGCTCCTTGCGGTGGAGGAACGCGCGACCGGCGAGGTGATCGGCGACTGCGGGCCCTCGTTCCAGGACGTCGACGGCGAGTCGTTGCTGGAGCTGGGCTGGCACATCCGCCGCGACCGGCAGGGGCGGGGGTTCGCCACCGAGGCCGGCGCCGCCTGCCGCGACTGGGCGTTCGCCGAACTGCAGCCGGCGTTCCTCATCTCGTTGATCCGCCCCGAGAACATCGGCTCGTGGCGGGTGGCCGAGAAGCTGGGGTTCGAGATCTGGCGCGGGACGATCCGCGCCGGCTGGGGTCACCTCGTGTACCGGCTCGACCCGCCGGCGTGACCGGCCACGTGACGTGGGCAGACGACGGCCGAGCGCTAGCGGAGCTCCATCAGGTCACGCAACGCCGCCGCGATCGCCTCGCCCATCACGCGGTGGTCCTCGGCCTCGAAGTGCACGCCGTCCACCGGGCTCGACGTCACGAACGCCCCCAGGTCGAGCAGCGGCACCTGGGCGTCTTCGGCCACGAGGCGGTAGGCGTCGGCGAACCCGCGGGACTCCAGCTCCGCGTGCGGGCTCTCGGCGTCCCACACGCCGAGGGCAGCGAGCGGAGGCGGCACCAATAGCAGCACCTCGGGCGCCTCGCCGCCGGGTCCGGTGCCGCTCGTCGCCACCACCTCGGCCAGGGTGATCGCGCCTCGCGCCGCATGATGCACCGAGAGCGCCCCCGGCACGAACAGGTCGTTCACGCCCAGCGCGATCACCACCACATCGAGGGGCGCGTGGCTCTCCAGCGCGATCGGCAGGTACGCCAGCCCGTTGCGCCTCGGATCGAACGGCACCTCGAACGCCGTCGTGCGGCCGTTGAGGGCCTCCTCGATCACGTGGACGTCCTCACCGAGCGCACGTTGCACGACGCCGGGCCACCGCTCCCACCGGCCCAGGCGCTGCCGGGTCGAGGCGGCGTAGCCCCAGGTGTTGGAGTCCCCGTAACAGAGGACGGCGGTCACTCGGCGATGTCGATGCGCTCGATCACGATCTCGTCGGCGGGCTTGTCCTGGCCGCTGGTGGCGACCTTCGACATCGCTTCCACCACGTCGTAGCCCTCGGTGACCTGCCCGAAGATCGTGTGTCGTCCGTTCAACCACGGCGTCTCGGCCACGGTCACGAAGAACTGCGAACCGTTCGTGCCGGGTCCGGCGTTGGCCATCGCGAGCCGCCCCACCTGGTTGAACGTGGGACCGTCGGGCGGGCATTCGTCCTCGAACGTGTAGCCGGGACCGCCCATGCCCGTGCCCGTGGGGTCGCCGCCCTGCACCATGAACCCGTCGATCACCCGGTGGAACACGGTGCCCGGGTACAAGGCATCGGACTTGGTCTGGCCGTCCCTCGGGTCGGTCCACTCACGTCCGCCGGTGGCGAGATCGACGAAGTTCTGCACGGTCTTCGGGGCGTGCTCGGGCATCAGGGTGACGGTGAACGAACCCTGGTTCGTGACGATGGTGGCGTTGGGCATGGGCCAGCCTCCTGGAGGTCGGGAAGCGGCCAGTCTACCGGGCGCGGATCGGGCGATCTCGGCGGTGTGCTTGGGCTGGTGCACGTCGACCTGGGCGCCGAAGAAGGCCGGATCGGTCACATCCGTCAGGCGGCCACACCGTTCGCGGCGTTGGCGAAGCGCTGATCGAAGACCATCGGCCACCCGCTCGCATAGTTCTCGCGGCCCTCGAGCGCGAGGTCGCCGAGGCGTTCCCAGCCTCGGTGTTCGAGGTCGACCCGTGTCCCGCCCTCCTCGAGCGCCGTGAACGTCACCTCGACCTCGGTGGGTCCGACTGGGCGGTCGTGCGGCTTCCACGCCATGACCAGCCGGGTAGGTGGTTCCCAGGCGACGATCTGGCCCCACGATGCCCGCCCACCGTCGGCGCGCACCTCCCAGATCGTGCCGCCCGCCTCGTGGTCGAACACCATGGAGGCCACGGGGGCGCCGCCTTCATCGGCCGATCGGGAGAAGGTGTCAAGCGGCCACCACGTGGCCATCTCGTCGGTGAATACGCGGAAGGCCGTGGCCGGCTCGCAGGTGACCGTGATGGTGCGGCGGATGGGGTCGATCACGGGTGTTCTCCTCCCTCAGATGGTGCGGTGGGGGAACGTTCGGCCGCGTCCTTGAAGGCGGCGAGGGCGTCGTCCCAGAACGTTTCCAGGTAGGTGCGGATGGCGATCAGGCCCTCCTCGTCGATCGCGTAGAGGTGCCGGGTGCCGTGCGGCCGGCTGGTGACGAGTCCGGCGCCTTTCAGGACGCGAAGGTGCTGGGACACGGCCGGCCGGCTCACCGGGAGGTCGGCCGCGAGGTCGCCCACCGCGCGTGGACCGGCGCGGAGCAGCTCCATCACGCGGCGGCGGGTGGGATCTCCGAGCGCGTCCAGGGCGAGGTCGGCGGCAAGTGGGTAAGCCATCACTTACGGTAAGTTACAGCTTACCCGGCACCTTCGTCAAGCGCGTCGGATCAGGCCTGCTGCAGTGCCTTCAACGCGTTCGGCACGGTGTCCTTGGGCGAGACTTTGTACCAGGCGTCCCGGATGTTCCCGTCGCCGTCGACCAGGAAGGAGGACCGGATGATGCCCATGTACGTCTTGCCGTACATCGACTTCTCACCCCACGTGCCCCACGCGTCGGCCACCGCGTGATCGGGGTCGCTCAGGAGCGGGAACCCGAGGCCGAACTTCTCGTCGAACGCGGCCTGCGGTCCCGGTTCGTCCGGGGAGATGCCCACGACGTCGACCCCGAGCGAGGTGAGGTCCTCGCGGGCATCACGGACCGCGCACGACTGGGTGGTGCACCCCGGCGTGTCGGCCGCCGGATAGAAGTAGACGAGGAGCGTGCGGCCGCGCGAAATCGGAGAGCGACACGTCGTTGCCCGCTTGATCCTTCAGGGTGAACGCGGGTGCGGGATCTCCAGGACTTCCAGGACATGATGCAGGATTCAACATGATGCAGCCTTCAACATCCTTTGACCCTACCCGAGACCGTCGGAACCGGCGGGCGTGAGCTGGGCGGCCAGGTCTTCGGGCGCGGTGACGGGCAGCTTGCAAGTGAAGTGCTCGCACACGTACGCCGTCGGCTGACCGTCGCGGGGCTCGCGGTCGGTGAGCAGCGCGACCGCTTCGCGCGCGCCGTCGTCCTCCGGTCCGGCCACCGCGAGCACCGCGTTCGGCAGATACCGGCGCACCGTGACCTCGCGCGTCAACGCGCGCGTCGCCGGCGCATCGATCGGTCCCACGATCGCCACCTCGTGGACGGGCCCGAGGACCAGGTCCAGTGCGCACAGCGCATGGCCGAACCCCGTCGGCGCCCTGCCCATCACGTCGCGCACCAGGCGGAGCGCCGACGCGCCCGCCTCCTCGTAGGACGCCTCTCCGGTGAGGTGCGACAGGCGCAGCAGCACCTCGGCCGCCACCGAGTTGCCGCTGGGCACCGCGTTGTCCTGCAGGTCCTTGGGACGAACCACCAACGGGTCGGCGTCCGACCCGGTCACGAAGAAGCCGCCGCGCTCCGTGTCGGAGAACAGCCGCAGCATCGCATCGGCCGTCTCGCGCGCGGCGGTGAACCATGCGAGGTCGTGCGTGGTCTCGTAGAGGGTGAGGCACGCCGACGCGAACTGCGCATGGTCCTCGCAGAAGGCGGGGCCTCCGGCCACACCGTTCCGCCACGAGCGAAGGAGCCGTCCGCCCTGGTCACGCAGGTGCGTCTGCACGAACGACGCGCAGCGCCTCGCCGCCTCGATGTAGCGGGGTTCGTCGAAGGCGCGGCCTGCTTCGGCCAGCGCTCGGATCACCATCGCGTTCCATGCCGTGAGCACCTTGTCGTCGGTGCCGGGGTGGACGCGTGCGTCCCGTGCCTCGAACAGGACGGTGCGCGCGTCCTCCACCATCGCCTCGAGTGTCCGTGGGATCGAGTCCGTGCTCGCGCGCCACCGCCGAGGTCGCGATCGGACGCCACAGCACGTTCGTGCGCCCCTCCTCGCCGGCCCAGTTGCCCTCGACCGTGGCGCCGAAGCACGCCGCCACCGGCTCGCCGACCAGGTCGACCAACTCGTTCCAGGTCCACGTGAAGAACCTGCCCTCGACGCCTTCGGAGTCGGCGTCCTGGGAGGAGAAGAACCCGCCCTCGGGATGCTGCATCTCCCGCAGCAGGTACTCGACCGTCTCGGTCGCCACGCGGCGGTAGCGATCCTCGCCGGTGACCTGCCAGGTCCGCGTGTACAGCTGCACGAGCTGGGCGTTGTCGTAGAGCATCTTCTCGAAGTGGGGAACGTGCCACGCACCGTCGGTGGAGTACCGGGCGAACCCCCCGCCCACATGGTCGTAGATCCCGCCCTCCGCCATCCGGTCGAGCGAGATCACCACCATCTCCAGCGCGTCGGGCACGCCGCGCAGCGACTGCCGCAGGCAGAATTCCAGCGTCATCGGCTGCGGGAACTTCGGTGCGCCGCCGAACCCGCCCCAGCGGCCGTCGAACGAGGGCCGCAGGGCCTGCATGGCCTCCCGGGCGACCTCCCCGGTCAAGGGATCGTTCGATCCTTCCAGCGACCCCACGCTGGCGATCGACTCCGTCACCTTGCCGGCCTGGGCCACGATCTCGTCGCGACGCTCATCCCACGCTTCGGCGATCCCCGTCAGCACCTGGCGGAACGACGGCATCCCGGGACGCGGCTCCGGTGGGTAGTACGTGCCCGCGTAGAACGGCCGCCCGTCGGGCGTGAGGAACGCCGACATGGGCCAGCCGCCGTGACCCGTCATCGCCTGCACCGCATCCATGTAGATGCCGTCCAGGTCGGGTCGCTCCTCCCGGTCCACCTTGATCGAGACGAAGGATGTGTTCATCAACGCCGCGGTCGCTTCGTCCTCGAACGACTCGCGCTCCATCACGTGACACCAGTGGCAGGCCGCGTAGCCGATCGACAGGAAGATCGGCACGTCGCGTTCGCGTGCCGCGTTCAGCGCGTCCGGTCCCCACGGGTACCAGTCCACCGGGTTGTGCGCGTGCTGCAGGAGGTAGGGGCTGGTCTGGTCCGCGAGCCGGTTCGCCGGGCGATCGCTCATGCCTCCAGTGTCTCGCGTCCTGCCCAGATGCACTCGGCTGCTTCAGGCCACCCACCAACGATGCCGATGGGTGCGGAGATGAATGAGGACATCCGGGTCTTGGTGGTGGACGAGAGCCCGGGGCTCGCGCAGGGACTGATCCTTGCGCTGCCCCGACGCGGGCCCATCCATGTCCTGGGTCCGGTGCCCGACGCCCCCGAGGCCCTCGCGGCGTTGGAAGAGGGCCTCGCCGACCTCGTGCTCGTCGACCTCGACCGCGAAGACGGCCGGGGCGCCGAGGTCGTTGGCGCGATCCGGGACGGCTCTGGGCGGATCCGCGTCCTGGCGGCCAGCACCCAGGACGGACCCGAGACGGCAGCCACGGCGCTGGCGGCAGGAGCCTGTGGAGTGTTGCCCACGGTGCGTGACCGCTCCCTGATCGACGTCTTCCGTCGAGCCGTCGCCGGCGAACTCGTCCTGCCGGCAGCCGATCTTCCCCGGCTGGTCGACCGCCTGATGGGCAACCGCGACCATGCCGACGGGTGGACGTCGCTCACCGGTCGTGAGCGTCAGATCCTGAGAGCGCTCGCCGACGGTCGGTCCACTCCCGAGATCGCGCGCGAGCTTGGGATCAGCCCGCTCACGGTGCAGAGCCACGTGAAGAACATCTTGGCCAAGCTCGGCGTGCACTCGAAGGTCGAGGCCGTGCGGCTCGCTTGGCGCAACGGCCTGGGGTCGGCGACCCGCACCGCCTAGGTGGCCGGGGTAGCCTTCGTCCGATGGCCGGCCACGGAGCACGAGCGGATCACGAGGCGGCAGCGGCGCGCGTCGTCATCGCCGGGGCGCATCCGGTGATCCGCGAGGTCGTGCGGCGTTCGTGCATGACCGAAGGCGGTCTCGAGATCGTCGCGGAGGTCACCGACGCCGATGGGTTGCTCGAGGCCTGCCGCCGTGAGCATCCCGACGTGATCGTCCTGGACGTCGAACTCGACGACGGCGACGGCCTCGAGGCGCTCCGCGCGATCCGTGAAGAAGGCGTCGCCGCGGGCGTGCTCGTGCTGACCGATCGCACCGACGGCGCCTCCGTGCTCGACGCGCTGAAGCTCGGCGTGCGCGGCTACCTCGGCAAGGCCGACGGACTGCGCGCGGTGGGCGACTGCGTGCGACGGATCGCCGACGGCGAGCGCCTGATCGACCCCGATCTGGAGCAGGCGGCCGTCATGGCCCTGGGCAGCTTCGCCAGGAAGGCCCGCGAAGGCTCCGAGATGGAGGCATCGCTCACGCCTCGGGAGCAGGAGATCCTGGTGATGGTGAGCGACGGGTTCACGATGCAACAGGTGGGCACGCGCCTCGGCATCTCGCCACGCACGGTGGAGACACACGTCGCCAAGCTCTACCGCAAGCTGGGCGTCCGCACGCGGGTGCAAGCCGTCTCACGCGCCGCGCAGCTCGGCTTGATCGAGCTCTGAGCGGTCGGGCACGCGCCAGAAGGCGCTCACGACGTCGCCTCAACCTGCCGATAGCCTCATGGTGAACCGAACGAGTCCCGAACCCACCGCGGCACGGGCCCGCCGCCGACTCGGCGTCGTGCTCGTCGATCCGCTGCCGGTCGTGCGTGCCGGCATCGCCCTGCTGATCGACGACCGTCCCGACATGGAGGTGCTGGCTGAAGCCGGCACCGCCGCCGAGGCCATCGAGATCGTCAGCCGGGTGCGGCGCTCGCGCGTCGTGATCGTGGTGGGGCTCGGCCTCGGGGGCGAGCAGGACGCGTTCTGGTTGATCCGCACGATGCGGGAACGGTTCCCCAGCCATGCGATCCTGGGGTGCGGCGCGAACGCCGACCCCACGACGATCTCCCGGGTGTTGTTCATGGGCGCCGACGGGTTCGTGGACAAGAACATCGACCCCGTCGAGTTCCTGCAGGGCCTGCGGCGGGCGGCCGATCGCGAGATGGTGCTGGCGTCTCCGACCCAGGGTTCGGTGGGCCAGATCGCCGAGGGCCTCCAGCGTCGCCGCGACTTCGACATCAAGCTCACCGAGCGCGAACGTGAGGTCCTCAGCGTGGCTGCCGAGGGATTGACCGCGCGCGAGATCGCGACCCGGCTCGGCGTGCGGGAGCGCACCGTCACCACCCACCTCGCGCGGATCTACGGCAAGCTGGGGGTCGGCAGCCGCCTGGCGGCGATCCGCTTGGCGGCCCAGTCCGGGCTCGTCACCGTCGGCGCCACGGAGTAGGCACTACGGCGTGGGGTGCGAGGTCGTGTCGATCCGCACGAACACCATGCCCTCGCGGTCCTCGTAGGCGAGGTGCCATCCGGGATCGTCACGAAGCTCGTCGATGAGTGGCCCCCACGTCCGGCGATCGGCCACCACCCCTTCCACGCCGAACCGGTCGAGGATCTCGCGCCATCCGGCGCCGGCGTTTCGCACGGTGTAGTAGTCGTTCCAGACGTCGGCCGGGTAGAGCTCGATGCGGGGATCGACGAAGACGGGCGTGTCCGGCGAGGCGAACGCGAACCAGGAGCCCCACGGTTGCGGCACGACCAGGCGTGAACCGGCCGGCAACGCTGCCGTGGTCCTGGCCAGGCCCACCGGGGCTTCGGCCAGCAACGATCCATCCGCGTGCGGTCGCCACCACGGCAGCATCACGAGCACCAGGCCCGCCAGCGCCGCCAGGACCCCGATGTTGAGCGCCCGCGACCCATGGGGAGCGCGGTCCTCGCCCGGAGTCAAGCGGTCCTCGTTCGGATGCATCAGGCCGGCGACCGCCACCGGCGCCACCAACGCCCACCAGATCACGCCGCGTCTGGCGGGCAGGGCGAGCGCGAAGAAGGTTCCCAGCCACAGGAGCGCGCCCCACGGGATCGACGGACCCCGCGGGCGAACCAGCCGGCGATCACGGCTGCGGTGACGAAGAACGCGATCCCCGAGAAGGTCGAGACCGACATCGGCGCCCACTCGGTGATCGGTGTCGCGGATCGCCGGGTTCGTGCTCAGGTCTTTCACATAGAGCCAGACGCCGACGCCGAAGGGGTTGACCAGGGTCGCGATCGCGGTCAGCCCGACGATGAGGGCGAGCCGCTTCCGTTGCGGGTCCCGCACGATCACGTCTTCCACCAGCGCCAGGCCGACCAGCAAGGGGGCGAACACGAAGCTCCCGTGGACGTTGGCCCAGATGATGGTCAGCAAAGGCACGGCCCACAGCCGAGCGGGATGATCGCGACGGCCCGCCACGATCCACAGCGAGGCGGCGAACAACACCACGGCGAAGAGCTGTGGGCGCATCGCCAGGGTCTGCAGGCACACGACGAATCCTCCGAGCGACAGCAACGACGAGGTCCGCGGGCTCGCCCCCTTGGCCCGACACGCCAGGTAGACCAGAGCGAACGTCAGGCCGACAGCCCAGCTCGGAGCACGGCGATCGCGGCGAACCCTCCGACTCGATGCGCCGAAGCCAGCAGCGCCTGAGCCCCCCACTGCTGGTCCAGCCAGGGGGTGCCGGCCACCGTGAACGTCCACGTTTCCGCCCCGGGATCGTGCCGCGCCAGGACCTGCTCGCCGGCGCGCACGTGATAGGCCAGGTCGATCGCCACCATCCGGGTCGCGAGCGAGACCACCATCGGGATGACGACGGGGAGCGCCGCCCAGACGTGGTCGAGCGTGGGCCACCGGGGACGGCGCGCCACCGGACGGGCGTCGTGGTGCTCGTGACCCGGGTCCGGTGCCGGTCGAGGGCGGGTCGCAGCGCGTGGGCCATCTCCCGATTCCATCGGCCCGCGAACCCGAGCGCTGGAGTCCACGCACGTGCGTACGTAGGACTACGTAGCCACCCTCCGGGAAACACGGAATTCCCTGGTCAGACCGCGGAATCTACCGTGGTGTCCGCACTCAAGCTTCACAGCTGAGAGGTCGAAAACCCTCCCAGCAAGGACGGATCTTTCGGAGGAAGGGGGTGTAGCACATGTTCCTGCGTCTCTACACGAGCGCGACCTCTTGGTGGGACGGGCTCAAGGCTCGGGCCGCTGAGGAAGGTGGGGCGACCGCGGTGGAGTACGCGCTGATGGTTGCCCTGATCGCGGTGGTCATCATCGCGGCAGTGGCCTTCATCGGCACGAGCTCCAGCGAGCAGTTCCAGTCGGTCGGTGACTGCGTCGACGACCCAGCCAACTGCAGCTAGACCGCAACGTTTCACAGCACGAGCGGCTGTACGCCGGCCGCTCACTCTCCCGGATCCATGCCGAGGGAGTGAGGGACCGGCGCACGAGCGAGCGAGGTATCACGAAGATGGAGAGACCTTCGAACCTACGCCGTCATGCCCAGCGGGAAGACGGCGCAGCGGCGGTGGAATTCGCGTTGATCGTCGGCCTGCTGGCCATGTTGATCTTCGGCATGATGGAGTACGGCCTCGCCTTCTGGCAGCTCCAGAGCCTGCGTGCATCGGCTCGAGAGGGCGCCCGCGTCGCGGCCGTCGGCGGCGATGAGACCCAGATCCGCGACGCCGTGGTCGGCGCCTCGGCCGGCGCGCTCCCCGCGGGGTACACCGGTCTCACGATCACGCCCGTCGGCGGGTGCCCCGAACCCGGGGACGCCACGGCCGTCGACCAGTCGGTCACGGTGTCGATCGATCCCGCGAGCTTGCCGGCCGGTATCCAGCAGATCTTCTCGATCGACATCCCCTTGCTGCCCTCGTTCACCTTGAACCCGCAGATCGAAGGGACGTTCCGGTGCGAGCCGGTCTGATCCCAGGTCGGCGCTCTGCACGGACCCGCGCGAACGAGGAGACGGGCGCGGTCGTCGTGATCACCGTGCTGGCCCTGATCGCCATCATGGGCATGCTCGTGCTCACGATCGATGTGGGCGGCCTGCTCCTGAAGCGACGCGCCATGGTGAACGCATCCGATGCGGCCGCCCTGGCCGCCGCCCAGTCGTGCGCCGACACCGGTGATTCCTTCGCGCCCGAGGGTCGCGCCGACATCTACGCCTCGGCCAACGTCGACGGCCTCCTGGCCGAGAACGGTGGCATCACCGAGGTGGTCGGCTGTGACACCGGCCGTGGGCACGTCACCGTCGAGTACTCCCACCCCCAGAGCCTGTTCTTCGCCGGGATCTTCGGGTTCGGCGACCACGGGTCGGTGACCACGGCGGCGACCGCCGCGTGGGGACCTGCCGCAGGGGGATACGCCGTGCCGATCGTCCTGGACTCCGGCTACCTCCAGGGCGTCTGCAAGGTCCCCGATGGGATCGAGATCGGTGACACCTGCGCCTTCTGGTACAACAACGGCGATTCGAGCCTCGGCGCCGCCAACTGGGGGTTCATGAACCTCAGCCAGTGGGACGTCGACGCCGGCACCAACTGCCACAACGCCGGGTCCTCGGATCGGCGGGACTGGATCGTCAACGGCTATCCCGACATCCGCACCCTCAACGGCAACCCCCCCGGGACCGAGCCCACCTACGTCTGCAACGACACCGGCCATTCCACGTCGAACTGGAGCACGCTCCACGACGAGATCGGCAAGACGAAGCTCTTCCCGGTCAACGATTGCGACGGCCAGCTGGACAAGAGCGGCAACGTCTCGCCGTGCCCGTCCACGCCCGACAAGTACGACATCATCGGGTTCACCAAGTTGCTGGTCTCCCAGGTCTACAAGGGCAACGACCCCGCGGCCATCGGATCGGCCGGAGCGTCGGGCACCTGCACGCCCACGATCAGTGCGTTCACCACGGGCCAGACCTGGGGCCTGTCGTCCTCGTACGGCACGGGCGGTGGGTGCCCGACCGGCGCCCCGGATTCGGTGGGCGCATCGTCGGTGCACATCGCCCCAGGAGAGGGGCCGGTACACGCAGTGCGCGCCCGGGGACCTGTCGGCGACGTGCGCCTATTGGTACGACGCCACCACTCGAACGATCACGTGGCGAACCGCCGCGACGACCAACCTCAAGATTACGTACGGCTGGTCGATGAACGGAACAGCGGGGGCGTGCGGGATCCACCCGAGCGACCCCAACGCGATCTGTCTGGTGACGGAATGGCGAGGATTCTCGACCACCGGTGGAACCATCGGCGAGGGCGAGGACTTCGGGGTGAGCGCGTTCGCGTTGTGCGATCTCGAGCTCGGTACCTGCCCCGAGGAGAACTGAAGATCATGGAAGGGAGCGAAGGGCGATGAGGTCACGCGGTCTGGTGGTCGCCATCGCTGTGGTCCTCGCCATCGTGGCGTCCGCAGCGGTGATCCTCTACACGAACGGGGTCAAGGAAGACGCCGTCACGGGCGGATCCCTGAGTGAGGTCGTCGTGGCCTCCCAGGACATCCCCGCCAACACGAACCTGAGCCCGCTGGTCGACCAGGGTGCGTTCACCACGCTCCGGGTGCCCAGCGACGCGGTCGTCGACGGCGCCGTCAGCGACCCCTCGCAGCTCCGAGGGCTCACGAGCACGGCGCCGATCCTGGCGAACGAGCAGATCCCGGTCGGGCGGCTCTCCAGCGGCGAGGCGCCCACGGGTGGCCCCCTGGGCATCAGCGACGGCAACGTCGCTGTGTCGATCCGCGTCGACGATCAGGCCGCGGTGAACGGTTCGATCACGCGCGGCTCGTCCATCGTGGTCTACGCCACCTTCGAGTCTCCGGAGTTCCTGCCGGGCGGCACGCCGCAGCAGCAGATCGCGAAGGCCCCCACCAACGTGCAGACCGCCACGCTCCCGACCCTCACCACCACCTTGATCCCGGCGGTTCGGGTCCTGGAGGTCGTCAACCCCGTGACCGCCGAAGGCAGCAGTCAGTCGGCGAACGAGCCGGTCACGCTGACCCTCGACCTCACGCCGGAGGATGCACAGAACCTCGTCTATGCCCAGGAGACCGGCCGGATCTGGATCGGCCTGCTCCCACCGGATGAGGAAGCGGGACACCCCCTTCCCTTCTCGGTGATCCCCCTCGATCGCGTGTTGGGACAGAAGTCATGAATGAGCCGAGTGTTGTCGCCGTCGGTACCCCTCAGTCGTTCCGCCAGCAGCTGGCGCGTGCGCTGGAGATCGAGCCCGAGGAGGTGGGCTGGGTTCAGTCCGCCACCGCGGCCGAAGAGCTCCTGATCCACGCCTTCAACCCGATCGAGGTCCTGGTGCTGTCCCCCGAGGTCAAGGAGCCCGACGCGCTCGGGCTCGCCGAGTTCGTGGGCCGTCAGGCACCGGGCACGGCGATCGTGCTGGTCCGGGACCACACGTGGAACGGCCTGCTGCCCGCCGCGATGCGGGCCGGCATCCGTGACGTCGTGGACATGACCCAGGGCAACGAGGAGCTCCGTGACGCCGTCGAACGCGCCATCGTGTGGGCCTCGAACCTGCGCTCGGTCAGCGTCGCGCGCTCGGAAGGCCACCAGTCCCAGAAGGGCCGGATCATGTCGGTGTTCTCGTCCAAGGGCGGGGCCGGCAAGACCTTCCTCACCACGAACCTGGCCTGCGCCATCGCGGAGATCACCGGTCAGGACACGGCCGTGGTCGACCTCGACTTCGACATGGGTGACGTCTTCACCTACTTCGGCACCGAGCCGGCCACGGGCATCCCCGACCTCATGGCCCTGGGCGAGGGCGCGAGCCACGAACAGGTCCGCAGCGTGGGTCAGCAGGTGGGCGACCACCTGTGGGCGTTCGGCGCCCCGATCGACCCGGCGGCCGAGGCGCCCGCCGGAGAGTCGATCGGCAAGTTCCTGCGCGCGATCCGCAACGACTTCCCGCACGTGGTCGTCGACGCGTCGGTCGACTACTCGGACTCCGCGCTCGTGTGCTTCGACCTCAGCGACATCATCTGCTTGGTCACCGGCCTCGACGTGGTCGGCGTCAAGCACCTGGGCAAGGCCCTCGACACGTTGCTCACGATCGGGTTGCCGCGCGAGCGGTTCCGGGTCGTGCTGAACCGCGCCGACTCCAAGGTCGGCTTGGACGCCAGCGACGTCGAGCGGGTCATGAAGATCCAGGTCGACGCGATGATCCCGTCCAGCCGGCTCGTGCCGACCTCGTTGAACAAGGGCCGTCCGGTCGTGCTCGACGAGCCCTCGTCCGAGGTGGCGGTGGCGGTGCGTCAGCTCGCGGGTCGTTTCCTCGCCGGCACGCCCGGCGACGAGATGGCCTCGAGCCCGACGGCCGATCCGAAGAAGAAGAAGCGTCTGTTCGCGAAGAGCTAGCACACGAGACCCAAGGAGGCTCCCCAGATGTCCCTCGCAGACAGGTTGGCCAAGAGCCAGCAGAAGGACCGGATGTCAGAGGTCCGGGTCAAGGTGCAAGAGCGCCTGGTGGAGGTGCTCGGCCCACGGCTCTACGACTCGACCCTGTCCGACAACGAACTCGAAGGCCTGGTCCACCAGCGCCTGCGCGAGCTCCTCGATGAAGAGGAAGGCCCGCTCTCCGCGCAAGAGAAGCTGCTGATCGTTCGTCAGATCGGCGACAGCGTGCTGGGCTTGGGACCGCTCGAGCCCTACGTGCGTGACCCGGAAGTCACCGAGATCATGGTGAACAAGTGGGACACGATCTACGTGGAGCGCGCCGGCAAGCTGTACTGGACCGGCACGAAGTTCCACGACGAGCAGCAGCTGCGTCGCACGATCGACAAGATCGTCGGCAAGGTCGGCCGTCGCGTCGACGAGGCGAGTCCATACGTGGACGCCCGTCTGCCCGACGGTTCGCGTGTCAACGCGGTGATCCCGCCGCTCGCGATCGACGGACCCGCCCTGACGATCCGGAAGTTCTCCGCCGACCCCTACCAGGCCGACGACCTGGTGGAGTTCGGCACGATGAGCTCGTCGACCGCCAAGTTCCTGGACGCCTGCGTCCGCGGCCGCATCAACATCATGGTGTCCGGAGGAACCGGCGCCGGCAAGACGACCACCTTGAACGTGTTGAGCTCGTTCATCCCCGATGACGAGCGCATCATCACGATCGAGGACGCGGCCGAGCTCAAGTTGCAGCAGCCGCACGTGGTCCGCCTCGAGGCTCGCCCGCCCAACATCGAGGGCAAGGGGCAGGTCTCGATCCGCGACCTCGTCCGCAACTCGCTGCGTATGCGGCCCGACCGCATCGTCGTCGGTGAGTGTCGTGGCCCCGAGGCCCTCGACATGCTCCAGGCCATGAACACCGGTCACGACGGTTCGATCAGCACGGTCCACTCGAACTCGCCGCGCGACTCGCTCAGCAGGCTCGAGACGATCACGTTGATGGCCGGCATGGACCTGTCGCCGAGGTCGGTGCGTGAGCAGATCAGCTCGGCGATCCAGTTGATCGTCCACCAGTCGCGGCTCAAGGACGGTTCGCGCCGCATCACCCACGTCACCGAGGTGGCCGGCATGGAGAGCGACGTGATCACGTTGCAGGACATCTTCGTGTTCGACTTCAGCGCGGGGCTGGATGAAGAGGGCAAGTTCAAGGGCCACATGAAGGCCACCGGCCTGCGGCCCATGTTCCTGGAGAAGATGGCGGAGCGCGGTGTCTTCCTCGACGCCGAGACCTTCGCCCTCGACCCGAAGGAGGGCCGATGATCGGCGCGATCGCCGCATCGTTCTGGAGTTCGCCGGTCGCCCAGATCGTGCTGGCCGCCCTGGTGGGTGGCGCGGTCTTCGCGCTGGGCTGGCTCATGCTCGGTACCGCCGCTCGCGCCAGGAAGGACCGCGAGATCGCGACCCGCGTGTCCGCCGTCACCGGCGCTCCCCGGCAGCCGGTGTCGCAGGCTTCGGAAGGCACGCAGGGCTGGATCCCCGACCGTGTCACGCACTTCGGTCGCCGGTTCGCCGAATCCCGTGGGTTCAGCGAGCGGCTGGATGCCGAACTGGAGGCGGCCGGGGTCAAGGTCCGCTCGGGTGAATTCGTGGTGCTGTCGGTGGTGGCGTTCCTCGTCGGCGGCGTGCTCGGTGCGGCGCTGATGCGGAGCCCGCTCCTGGCGCTGTTGATCGCCGGCATCTGTGGGTTCGCGCCCACGGCCGCGCTCCGCGCGGCGCTGCGCAAGCGCACGGAGAAGATGCGCGAACAGCTGCCCGACGTCCTGACGATCATGGCGAGCTCGCTTCGGGCGGGTCACAGCTTCATGCAGGCGCTCGACACGGTCGCGCGGGAGATCCCGCAACCGGCCGCGACCGAGTTCCAGCGCGTGGTCGCCGAGATCCGCCTGGGTCGCTCCACCGACGACGCGCTGGAGGCGCTCTCCGAGCGCGTCGGCAGCAGCGACTTCAAGTGGGCGGTCCTGGCCGTCAACATCCAGCGTGAGGTCGGCGGCAACCTCGCCGAGATCCTCGACAACGTCGCGGACACGCTCCGTGAACGGGCGCAGATGCGTCGGCAGATCCGGGTGCTCACCGCCGAAGGCCGTCTGTCGGCCTGGGTGCTCACCCTGCTGCCGCTCGGCATCGCGGCCTACATGTTCGCCGTCAATCCCGAGTACATCGGCCTGTTGTTCACGACCCGCATGGGTCTGTTCATGGTCGGAGTCGCGGTCATCCTGCTGGTGCTCGGGGTCTTCTGGATGAGGAAGATCGTGGATATCGATGTCTGAGATCTGGCTCGTACTCGCCGTTGGGGCCGCCTTCTTCGCCGTCGTGCTTGGAGGCCTGGCCGTCGAACAGAGCATGTCCGACAAGAAGCGCGCCGTGCGGCTCCTCGAGTCCCACGTCAGCGCGAACGAGTCGGTCAACCTCCGCGACCATCAGCTCTCCCAGAACTTCGGTCAGCGGGTCCTCGTGCCGATCGTGGCACGAGCGGGGCGCATCGCGAGCAGGATCACCCCGCTCGACACCCGCGACCGGATCGCGAAGAAGATCATGCTCGCCGGCGCTCCCCCCGGATGGGACGCCGAGCGGATCATGGCCTTCAAGGTGATCGGTGCCGTGGTCGGTGTGGTCGGGGGGCTCGCCCTGACGGTCATGCTCCGGCCCGCGCCGTTGATCTCGTTCGTGGCGGTCGGCTTGCTCGCGTTCGTCGGGTTCGTGGTGCCGGACTCCACGCTGAACCGCCGCGTGGAAGAGCGCCAGAAGGAGATCCTGCGGACCTTGTCGGACACGCTCGACCTGCTCACGATCAGCGTCGAAGCTGGGCTGTCCCTCAACGCCTCGATCGCCCAGGTGGTGCAGAACGTGCCCGGCGTGCTGTCGGCCGAGTTCGCGCGCATGCTCCAGGAGATCCAGCTGGGCGTGCCGCGCTCGGAGGCCTTCCGCCATCTCGCCGACCGCACCGACGTCGAAGAGCTCAACGCCTTCGCGCTGGCCATGATCCAGGCCGACGCGTTCGGTGTCTCGATCGCCAGCGTGCTGCGGACCCAGGCACAGCAGCTGCGGATCAAGCGCCGTCAGTGGGCGGAGCAGAAGGCGCAGCAGACGCCGGTCAAGATCGTGTTCCCGCTGGTCCTGTGCGTGCTCCCGGCCCTGTTCGTCGTGATCGTGGGCCCCGGCGCCATCCGCATCGTGACCCAGCTCTTCAAATAATCCGAACCCGATCGCCGGCGTGCTCGGCGACGGACCTGGCCCGGCGAACGGCCGATGATCCCAGCCCCGCAAGGCTGGGATCGCCGCGCCAGGGCCTCGTCCCATCGGTCCTAGGTCTTCGTGACCGTGACGTAGGCCAAAGACGACCCCTTCGCCGTATAGCACACCCGTGCTAGACCGGTTATCGTCCCCCAGACAGGGGAGGGAACACTTCCCCCTTCGCGGGTCTGGCTGCGGGTCACGTCGGCAACAGGCGTCCCCCGGTCGAAACGACCACCAACCCGCGGACCGGTGAAGCGAGATGGGACGGACCGTGCAGGGACGCATCGAAGACATGGGAGCTGCCGATGAACCGCGCTCCTACCGAGTCGACGACGTCACGGTCATCGTCGAGCGGGGGACCTCCGCTCGGGAGCGCTACACCCACCTGTACCGCCTGATCGCCCTCACCGACGTGCTGTCGATCGCGGTGGCGCTGCTGCTCGCCTACTGGGTTCGCTTCGGGATCGAGGTGCCCAGCGGCGATTTCCTGTTGCTCCTGGCCGGTGCGCCCTTCGCGATGCTCGTCGTCTACGGCATGTTCCACCTGTACGACGCCTACCGGTACACCGCCGCCGAGGAGTTCCGCAGGATCCTGTTGGCGGTCTCGCTCGGGGTCGGGGGCATCCTGGCGTTGTCCTTCTGGTCCAAGGGAGAGTTCTCCCGTTCATGGCTCGCCCTCTCGTGGGCGTTCGCCATCGTGGCGGCCCTGGCCTCGCGGCGACTCTGGCACGCACACATCGGCCACCTGAAGGCGGACGGTGAGCTGTCGTTCCCCACGCTCATCGTGGGCACCAACGCCGAGGCGGTGCATCTGTCGACGCTCATGGAGCGTCCGTCCTTCGGCTTCCGTCCGCTGGGCATGGTCGCCACCAAGGCTCGTGACGGTGACCTGCCACGACCTGCCGATCCTCGGTTCGGTGACCGATCTGCGCGAGGTGATCCGCCAGGTGGGCGCCGAGTGCGTCTTCGTGGCCGCCACCGCGCTGTCGATCGACGAGATGAAGCATGTCGCCAAAGCGGTGCGGCTCGAAGGCGTCGAGGTGCGGGTCACGGCGACCCTGCCGGAGGTGCTGTCGTCTCGCGTCGCGGTCCAGTCGCTCGGCGGCGTGACGGCGCTGTCGCTCCGTCCGGTCCGGCTCACCGGCACCCAGGCCGCCCTGAAGCGGGCCTTCGACATCGTCGTGGCCGGCGTCGGCACGATCCTGCTCTCGCCGTTGCTCATCACCCTGGCCCTGGCCGTCAAGCTCTCCACCCCCGGCCCGGTGCTCTACCGCCAGCCCCGCGTCGGTCATCGCGGACGTCCGTTCACGATGCTGAAGTTCCGCACGATGCACGTGGGTGCCGACGCCATGGTCGATTCACTGCGCGAAGAGCACGGTGTCCAGGACCTGATGTTCAAGCTGCAGAACGACCCGCGGGTGACCCGTGTGGGTCGCGTCATGCGCAAGTACAGCCTCGACGAGCTGCCGCAGCTGATCAACGTGATCCGCGGCGACATGAGCCTCGTCGGGCCCCGGCCGCCGCTGCCCGAAGAGGTCACCCGGTACGAGGACTGGCAGTTCGACCGGCTCGAGGTGCCCCCGGGGATCAGCGGCCTGTGGCAGGTGAGCGGTCGCAGCGACCTCTCGTTCGACGATTGCGTGCGCCTCGACCTGTTCTACATCGAGAACTGGTCGCTCGCCTACGACCTCTACATCCTGGCCAAGACGGTCCCGGTGCTGATCTCTCAGCGCGGGGCGTACTGAGCCGTACGCGAGGACCACGTTGAAGGTCATGTTCGTGTGCTCCTCCGGTGGGCACCTCACGCAGCTGTACCGCTTGAAGCCGTGGTGGGAGCAGCACGACCGTCGATGGGTGACGTTCGACACGGCCGATGCCACATCGCTGCTGGCGGGCGAGACGGTGGCGTGGGCGCACTACCCCACGACACGGAACATCCCCAACGCCCTGCGCAACCTCCGGCTCGCGTGGCGCCTCCTGCGCTCGGAGCGCCCTGATGTGGTGGTGTCCGACGGCGCCGGCGTCGCGGTGCCCTTCTTCGTCATCGCCAAGGTGTTGGGCTCGGCCACCGTCTACCTCGAGGTGTACGACCGCATCGACTCGCGCACCCTCACGGGCCGCCTGTGTGCGCCGTTCACGGACCTGTTCTGCGTCCAGTGGCCCGAGCAGCAGGCCCTCTACCCCGGTTCGCTGCTGATCGGACGGCTCCTGTGAGCGAGTCGAACTCCGGCCTCGTGCTCGTGGTCGTCGGCACGGACCACCACCCGTTCGACCGGGTCGTGGGATGGGCCGACGAGTGGGCGGCCTCCCACCCCGGGGTCCGGGTCCTCGTGCAGTACGGCACCTCGCGACCGCCGACCACGGCTGAGGGCCACGATCTCCTGCCGGTGGGCGACCTGACGGCCTTGATGTCCGAGGCGACGGCGGTCGTCTGCCATGGCGGTCCGGGCACGATCATGGGCGCCCGCGAGGCCGGCCACGTCCCCATCGTGGTGCCGCGCAGGAGCGATCTGGGCGAACACGTCGACGATCACCAGGTGCGGTTCGCCACCCGGGTGGCGGCGGCGGGCCAGGTGCACCTGGCCACCGATCAGCCCACGTTCTCGAGCCTGCTCGAACGCGCGGGAGCGGGGGAGGCGGGGTTCAGGATCGACCTGGCGAGCGAGGATCCGGCGGCCGAGGCGGTCGCCCGATTCGCAGCATCGGTGGATGCGCTGCTGGCGCGTAGGGGTGGCACGAAGCGTCAACGCTCACGGTCCTAGGTGGTCGTGCGGGAGGGCAACAGCCTCCGGGGGGTTGGCGGGCGAGTGGGCTCCGACCGGTTCAGCCGTGGGACCGGCGACGGGAACGCACCAGCACGCGGGGCCGAGGGCTCTGCGAACCGGTGCGCTCGGCCTCACGCTCGGCGACGAACGATGCCGTCGCGAGCCACCCTTCGGCGCTCTCGAAGTCGCCGGATGCAACCGCCTCCGCGTAGGCGGTGGCGATGCGATCGAGGGTGGAGGCCCGGAGCTTCACGTAGGATGTATCGGCACCGGGCGTCAGCGCCCGAAGCCGGCCCCGGTGGTTCTGTCAGATTTCCTGACAGATTGAGCCTTTCGGCAGTTGCAAGGGGTAGCCCATTCGGCCTATCATTCGCTCCGTAGTTCCGGCGACAGCCGGAAGGCATACGACCAGGAAAGAAGGGAACCGACCGATGAAGCGTGCCATTGGTGTCATCGCTTCTGCGTTCGTCGCCGTACTGGTGATGGCGGGGACGGCTCTGGCAGGGAGTTCCTACCCTCCCACGCCCGAACCCACCACCATCGTCAAGAGTTCTGGCGGCGGCACCGCGTTCACGGGTGGGAACATCTCCACCGCCGTGATCGTGGTCGGCGTCCTCGCGTTGCTCGGTGTGGCTGCGTTGTTCGTGGCTCGGCGCCGGAGCGCGACGGAAGCCTAAAGACCGCAGACCACTCGACATACCCCCTGAACGCAGCACCCCGGTCATCGACCGGGGTGTTCGCACGCCCGGATGCCTGCGGCGGCCACGTCCTGATCGGCTCCCGCTGAGCGAGAGGTTCCTCGTCAAGCGCCGAGCGGTCGGACCACGTCCCGCCACCACCGCAGCGGGACCGGAGCGGCGAAGCGGACCTCCAACTCGGTGCGTGGCCCCGGGGTTCCCTCCCACACGGCGGTCCCGCCGTCGATCTCCATGTCCGTGCCGGTCCAGGTGATGCGCTGACCCGCCGGCGCCTGGATCTCGATCCGCACCTGGGTGGGCTGCACCGTCGTCTGGTTGAGGAACGTCAGTCGATACGTGCCCGCCGAGGAGTTGCCTTCCCACACGTCTTCCAGCTTGGTCTGCATGCGCAGTGAGCCGGTCGTTCCGGCAGGGATCGTGAAGAAGTCCTGGTACCAGGGGATGCCCAGCTCCGAGCCGTAGCGCAGGCCGTCGATGGGGGTGCCGTTGCGTTCGGCGGTCAGCAGATCGCAGCCCGGCGCGCATGACATGGTGACGAGGGCGATGTTGTCGCCGGGGTCGCCGTCGGCGAGCGGCTTGATCACGTACCCGGGGACCCCCGAGGTCGGCGAATCGTTGCGGATCCGCACCTCGGTGGTGGCGATGGCCTCGCCGCTGCCGCCCAGCTGGACGTCGTAGTCGATCTCGCGGTTCGCGTAGTAGTCGACCTTGCTCCCGGAGCCGCTGTTGACGATGACGGCGGACACGTCCCCGGGCTCGGAGGCCCGGAGCCCGCCGTCGGCGCCGGCCAGCACCAAGGCGTCCTGCAGCGACGGTGTCGGTGTCGGTGTACACCTTGAGGTGACCCCCGGCCACCGCCGACGAGACGGCTCGCAGGCGGCCGATGTTGTGTTCCTCCATCCCCAGGAACCGCTCGAACACGCCCTTGGCGACGTCGCCGAGCACCTCCTTGCGTTCCCGGGATTCCTTGAACCGGATGTAGGCCTCGTTCGTGGTGAACGGCACGACGGTGTCGGCATCGATCTGTCGGTCGAGGCCGGGCACCGTCGTCGGCCCGGTCACGGCGAGCAGCTCCTGCAGCGCGAACGGGTCGGCCGACATCACGCCGTCGAGGCGCTCGCCGGTGTGGGCCTCGTAGGCGTTGAGCACCGCCCGCGAGGCGGACGGGAAGTCGGGGGTCATGTTCATGTTCCGCCAGAAGCCGGCCCCGCCGTACTGGTCGTAGTTGCGGGCGTAGTCGGGGTTCGGCGGCGGCAGGGTGTCGGGATCGAGGTCGGGGAGTTGCTGGATCGGCGCGAACTTCGAGAACTCGAACCGGCCGTCCTTGGCCGTCACGATCGAGTAGGCGCCCCAGATGCCGCCGGTCCCACGCTGCTCCGCCGGGCTCTCGGCCACGAAGAAGTAGGTGCGCTCGCCGTTGGCGCCGGCGAAGTTGGGCAGCCCCTGCAGCGTCAGGCGCAACGCGGTGATCGCGTCGGCCGCCTGTTCCACCTGCCGTTCGGCCTCGAAGCGCGCGTCGGCCACAGGCCCGGCCAGCAGCGACGACGGGGTGTCGCGGACCCGCCGCAGCGCTGCGCGCGCGTGATCCTCTGCCGCCACGACCTCGTCGCCGAGGCTCGAGATCGCATCGATGGGGAGCGACCCGTCCTGCGGGGCGAGCGAGCCGAGCCCGTCGGGCAGGGTGCGAACGGCGTCCACCAGCTGGGTGCCGGCGTCGGCGAGTTCGGTGCCCGCTTCGGCGACCCCCCGGGCGACGTCGATGTTCCGGCCCAGGACCGGGATCGCGCCGGCGAGGCCCGCGAGGCCACCGTCGGCGCCCTCGGGAGGCGTCGGCGAAGTGCTCGCTCGCCTCGTTCGAAGTCGTCGGCTGCGGCGTCGAGCTGGCCGAACGCGACGGCCTGGCGCCCCTCCTGCATCGCCTTGCGTCCGGCTGCGAGATCGTTGCGGACCCCCAGGGTGGCCAGGGCGGTGATGCCCAGCAACACCAGGAAGAGCCCACCGACGATGACCAGCACGAGGACGATGCGGCGCAGCCAACGACGCCGCCGGGGTGGCGGCGTCGAGGAGACGTCGTCGCTGATGGGGGTGACGTTCGTGGTGGCCATGATGTCCGTTCTCGGGACGCGGGGTGTCCCTCCATCAGGCTACGAGGTCTGGCTGCCCGGCGCATCGGTCCTGGGGCCGGATGACCGAGACCGAACAGCCTAGGCCGGCGCCGGGGCACGCACGATCGCGCCATGAGCCGCTGTTAGGCTCTGCCCCCATGAAGGTCGCCTACCAAGGCGAACCGGGCGCCTATTCCGAGCGGGCCCTGCGTTCGCTCTTCCCCGACGCCGATCCTCTGCCGTGCGAGACCGTGCGGCTGGTGTTCTCCAGGGTCACCAGTCGCGAGGCCGGATTCGGGGTCGTGCCGCTGGAGAACTCCCAGGCCGGGTCGGTGAACGAGACCTATGACCTGCTCCAGCACACCAGCATGCTCCGCATCGTGGGCGAGGCCCTGGTCCGGGTGGATCACGCGCTGCTCGGGGTGCCCGGCGCTCGCCTGGAGGAGATCAAGCGCGCGCGTTCCCACTGGCAGGCGCTGGCGCAGTGCGAGGAGTTCCTGTCGTCGATGCGCATCGAACCGGTGCCGGTGCACGACACCGCCGGCGCCGCGCGCATGATCGCCGAGAGCGGGAGCCGCGAGGATGCGGCGATCGCCAGCGTCGAGGCCGGGGCGAACCTCGGCCTGGCCGTCCTCGCCGAGCGCATCCAGACCGAGAAGGAGAACTTCACCAAGTTCGCCGCGATCGGGATCGAGCAGGTCGACCTCGGACGGGCCGACAAGACCTCGTTGGTCATGGCGGTGCTCGACAAGCCTGGGTCGCTGCTGGCGTCGCTGCAGCCGTTCGCCGAGCGTGGCATCAACCTCCACAAGCTGGAGTCGCGGCCCCGCCGAGGCAAGGCGTTCGAGTACGTCTTCTACGTCGATCTGATGGCGGCGGTCGACGACCCCGAGGTGGAGGCGGCGCTGCAAGGAGGTCGCCGCAGCACACCTCCCTGCTCCGGGTCCTGGGGTCCTACCGGTCGGCCGGCGACCCGGTCTGACGATGGCCGACCGGTTCGAGTCGCCGGGCTCGACCCAGCCCAGCCCAGCGTCGGCGCTGGTGCTCGCCGTCGCGGCCGCCCTCGTCGTGGGCATCGTGGGCGCCACGATCTGGCGCGGCGGCGATGAAGGCGAGCGCGGCGAAGCCTCCCAGGGCGCCGCCGCCGCGGTCAAGACGCCGCCGCCCATCAACACGCGCGATCGAAGGGCTCACCACGTTCCGGGGGAACGCCTCGCGTTCCTACTACGGGGAGGGGCCGGTGCCGCTGCGACCCGGTGATCCGCTGGCGCAGCCCCGCCGAGGAGAAGCTGTGCTCGGAGTCGATCGTCGGCGTCGATCGTGAGCGAATGGTGCGGCACCGGCTGGACCGGGTCAGCCGAACGTGATCCAGCAGCCCGACGGCGCGATCGAGGTGCGCGAGGGCGCCTACGACGGCAACTACCACTTCGTGGACGGCGCTGACCGGCGAGCCGATCGCGACGCCGACTACAGACCCGCGACCTGGCGAAGGGCTCGGCCACTACCGACCCCGACGGGTTCCCGCTGTACTACGGCGGGTCGCGGGACGGTCACTTCCGGGTGATCGCGATGGACCGACCCGCAGCCGACGCTGCTGTGGGACATCGACGCCGACACCACCGTGCCGCTGCCGCTGCGCAACAACGACTGGGACGGCGCGCCGCTGATCGTCGGCGACTACCTGCTCGAAGGCGGCGAGAACGGATGGCTGTACGTGGTGCGCCTGAACCGGGGCTACGACGAGCAGGGGCTGGTCACCGTCGACCCGGAGATCGTCGCCACGATCGCCGGGGTTCGACGACGAGCTGCTGCGGCGACCTCGGCGACAAGTGAGGTCTCGATCGAGAACTCGGTCGCGTTCCGCAAGGGGGTCGTGTACTTCGCGAACTCGGGCGGGCTGGTGCAGGGCTGGGACATCGCCGACCTGCTGGCCGGCGGGGCCTCCTACCGGCAGGTCTTCCGGTTCTGGGTGGGCGACGACGTCGATGCCTCGATCGTGATGGACCGACAGGGGTTCCTCTACGTCGCGGCCGAGTACCAGCGGTTCAACGAACGCTCCCGCGAGGTCGGGCAGCTGCTGAAGCTCGATCCGACGCAGCCCGGACGATCCGCGTCGTGTGGAGCATCGATGCGCGCGAGATCGGGTTCGAGGGGGCGGGTGGCAGCTGGTCGACGCCGGCGCTCTACGGTCGCGACGGTCGTGTTCTCGACCGCTGCCGGGCGGGTGCTGCTCGTGGATCGCAGCTCGGGAGCCGATCGTGCACGAGCTCGCGGTGGGCGCCCCGTCGATCGCCTCGCCGGTGGTCGTCGACGGCGTGTTGATCCTGGGGGATTGCCTCGGCGATCTCTACGCCTGGGACATCGCCGACCTGGCGTCGAGCCGCCCGCTGCTGTGGACGATGGACCTCGAGGGGTGCATCGAGTCGACGCCGGCCGTGTGGCGCGGCTGGCTCTACCTGGGGACCCGGGAGGGCTACCTGTATCGGCATCGCCGATCCGCCGCGGAACGGCGTCGACAGGGACAGCCGTGTCCAGAAGTTCAGCCCAGGCTCAGTCGCGGATCTGATCGGTGCGCACCACCACCGTCGCGACGATGACCACCGATCGACCGCGATGCCCCGACGATCGCGATCCAGTCGCTGCCTCGACTCCCGCCCCGGGAACGGCGAAGGCGAACCCGATGCCATCCCGGCGATCGCGCCGCCGAGGTGAGCCCGCCAATCGAGGTAGCGAGCTGAGCACCACGTTGATCGACCACGTTGAGCACGATGATCTGCACCATCGCGCGCATCGCCATCGCGCCCATGCGCCGTGTGCCGTCGCCGGTAGTTGACGGCGAACACCGCGCCGAAGATGCCGAAGATCGCGCCCGACGCGCCCGCGCTCACCGAGTCGAGCGGCGCTGAAGTAGTAGGACGCCGCGCTGGCGGCCAGGCCGGACAGCAGGTAGAGCGGCCAGGAACCGACGCCGGCCGACCTCGCGCTCCAGGACGTTGCCGAGGATGAACAGCGAGTAGGCGTTGACGGCGAGGTGGAACAATCCGAAGTGCAGGAACATCGCGGTGAACAACCGCCAGGTCTCGCCGTCGGCGACCAGCACGGGGTACTCCGCGCCCAGATCGACCATGACGTGCCGGCGTTGGGGCCGCCGATCAAGCCGCCGACGCCGCCCTGGACCACCTCCATGCACGAACACCGCGATCAGGATCACCAGGATCACGTTCGTGACCGAGACGCGCTTCGCGTTCGCGATCGCGACCCGCCGCCCCGGCCCTGCCGCGAACTCCTTGCGGGCTTCCGCCGACACAGGTGGGGCATTGGTGGCCGACCGGGGCAGGCACCATGCACTCGGTGCAGATCGGGCGGCCGCATCGTGTGCAGTGCACGCCCGTGACGCGATCGGGATGGCGGTAGCACCGATCGTCGGTGGGCGGCGGCGGCGGGGGGTCAAGGTCCTGGCCTTCCATGTCCCTCATGCTACGGCCCGCGGACGTGGATGCATGAGGTCGGAGCCCACCAGCCGTGGCCTGCAACGACTCAGGGGTTTCTCTTCGCTCGCTCCTGTTCGCCTGACGTTCGTTCCCCGCCGTCGGGCTGACCCCATGCAACGGGTTGGGTCGGGCGGACCCCATCGGTTCACGATGCATGATGATCAGGGTTCAAGGCCAACCTTCGTGGGCGCGTCGCGGATCCACGCGATCAGCGGTTCGATCACTGCCCTCGCGTCTTCGCTGACACCCCTGAGCGTGTTCGAGGCATACGAACGCTGGTATTCCAACCCCACGTAGACGAGCCCGGCATGCGTTGACGAGATGCCCCCGACGTGTAACGGTCCTCCATCGTCCATCGAGAGCCCCGAGCTCTCGCAGGTAGCTGCACGCTGGGTCGATAGCCCGTGGCCAGGATGATCGCATCGACTGCCTCGCGTTTGCCGTCGCTCCAAACCACCTGCTTCCCGTCGAGCGCTACGAAGATCGGACGTCGATCCGACCTTGCCCTCGGCGAGCGTCTGCCGGAAGCCGACGCTGTCGGTGACCACGCTACCGTTGGTGATCATCCTCAGCCAGGCCGGCGGCAGGGTGTCGAAGCCCGTCTCGCGGAACCAGTAGTGGACGTCATGGCCACCGATGTGCTGGGGGATGAACTGGATCGGATGGCGCCTGGCGATCGAAGTCGTTGCGACCGGCGCGAGTTCGTTCGCGACCTGGCGGCGGAGTCGCCTGCACCCACGATGATCACACGTTGACCCTCGTACGGCGCCGGATTGCGGTAGTCGGCGACGTGCGAGAGTTCACCGGTGAAGGTGTCCTCTCCCTGGAAACTCGGCCGATACGGGTTCGAGAATGACCCGCTGGCGGCAACGATGCCGGACGCAGCCAGAACCCGCTCCGTCCTCGGTGAATACCAGGAACGTCGCGCCGTCTTGCTTGATCGTCTGCGACGCGTCGTGTTCGTCTGGATCTCGATGTCGAGCTCGGCGGCGTACCGCTCGAGGTAGTCGGCGACCTCATCACGGCTCGGGTAATGATCCGGCGCACCCGGGAACGGCATCCCAGGGAGCGAGCTGTATCCCGCCGGAGAGAATGATTCCAGGCTGTCGTAGTAGTAGCGGCCACGATCCGACTGCGCGATCGCCTGCCTCGAGGATCACCGTCGGCACCCGGAACTCGCGAAGAATTCGGGCGGCCGCGAGTCCCGATTGCCCGCCGCCGACGACGATCACGGGAGCCGGGTCAGAAGCCCGGCCCCCGCTCGCTCGGGTCTAGCAGCAACCCTCCGGGCACGAGCCCTCGGGGCAGCATGGGTCGAGCAGCATCATCCCGAACACCTCCTTCATATCGATGGTGGTGGATACGTTGACAGTTCCATCGATGAACGTCAATATCTCTCGCATGAAGCTGATCCAGACGATCGATGCGGAGTGCTGCCCGCAGGTGCTCGCCGCGCCGCTGGACCGCGAGGAAGCCGATCGGCTCGCCGACGCGTTGAAGGTGCTCGCCGATCCCGCCCGCCTCCAGCTCCTGAGCCTGATCGGGGCAGCCCCCGAGGGCGAGGCATGCGTCTGCAACCTCGTCGAGCCGATGGGCCTGTCGCAACCGACGGTGAGTCACCATCTGAAGGTGCTGACCGATGCCGGTCTCCTCGGCCGGGAGCAGCGCGGGCGCTGGGTCTACTACTGGCTCCTACCTGAGCCGATCGAACTGCTGCGGTCGGCGCTCGCTGGCCCGGTCGACAGCGTCACACCACGGAGGAAGACGGGATGAGCGAACTCCGCGAACAGGTCCGCGATCGCTACGCCGCCGCCGCGAAGGCGGTCGGGGACGGCTACGCGGCGAACGATTGGGACCGGGAAGCTGGTTGCTGCGATGCCGGGGAAGGGTCTTGGTCAGGAGCTCTACGACATCACCCAGCGGAGCGAGCTCCCCGACGAAGCGGTCCTGGCCAGCCTCGGATGTGGGAACCCGCTGATGGTCGCCGACCTCCATGAAGGGGAGACGGTGCTCGATCTCGGATCGGGCGGTGGCATCGACGTGCTGCTCTCGGCTCAGCGCGTCGGACCGACCGGCAAGGCATACGGGCTCGACATGACCGCCGAGATGCTCTCGTTGGCCCGCGCCAATGCCGCGAAAGCGAGCGCGACGAACGTGGAGTTCCTGGAGGGCTACATCGAAGACATCCCGCTCCCCGAGGCCTCGGTCGATGTCGTGATCTCCAACTGCGTGATCAACCTCTCGACCGACAAATCGAAGGTGCTCTCCGAGATCTTCCGCGTACTCCGGCCGGGAGGTCGCATGGGGGTCAGTGACGTCGTCGGCTGCGGACGGTCTCAACGAGGAGGAACGCCGCAAACGAGGCAGCTTCGTCGGATGCATCGCCGGTGCGATCGACGATCTCCGAATACTCGGATGGCCTCATGGGCGCCGGGCTTCACCGACATCGGCATCGATCTGACCCACGAGATGGCGGACGAGATCTACGGAGCAAACGTTCGGGCGACCAAGCCCTGAGGTATCGCATGTTCGGCCGTTCACCTCGCGTTCACGTTCCTATCGAATAGATGGAGGTGGATACGTGGCCGAAGAGAGGGGTACGTTCGAATGAGCCATGCGACAGATAAGTGCGGCATCATTGCTCGAGCGAGGTCGAATTCAACCGCACGGTCTCGGCCCTCAGCCGCGGAGTACGACGGCATCTTCAGCGGACGAGACCATCGCCCGATTCGTTCAGGAGTCGTTGGATCGATGGCCTACCCCTAAGGTCGCGCTCGCACATCGAGGTTCTCGCCTTCAGGTTCACGCGTGACCGCCTCCGCGCCCTCGGTCAGGCTGAAGGGACCATCGCGAAGGAGCACCCCGAAGTGCTGTTCGTTTGCGTTCACAATGCAGGTCGGAGCCAGATGGCCGCGGGACTTCTCGCCAAGCACGCAAAGGGCAAGGTCCACGTCCGTTCAGCCGGCAGTACGCCAGCCGACGAGATCAACGGCGCCGTGGTCGAGGCCATGGCTGAGGTGGGTGTGGACATCTCCACCGAATATCCCAAGCCTCTCAGCGATGAGTTCGTCCGGGCATCCGACGTCGTCATCACGATGGGCTGCGGCGACGCCTGCCCGATCTACCCCGGCAAGCGCTACCTGGACTGGGAGCTCGAGGATCCGGCGGGCAAGTCGGTCGCGGAAGTCCGACCGATCCGTGACGAACTCGACCGGCGGGTCCAGGAACTCCTGGCAGAGATCCTCGTCGAGGTCTGAGCCACGACATCTGGAAGCGCCGGCCGCTGAGTTCGTCGGCACCGGCGATCCCATCGTCTACCTCGATGGGCGGGTGGTGCGAGCGGAGCAACATCACGCGACCCGCCCATCGTTCACCGTTCGTTCGATGTGGCGACAGCAGAAGGTCGCAGGAGCCGCCGTAGGTTGACCTCGAGACGTCGATCGAGGGGAGCAGACGGTGTCCAGGTCCTATCACTTCGATCCGCGACGCAGGGTGCCGCCGTCGATGCGGCACGTCGTTCGAGAGGGCCTTCAGCGCTTCGGTGAGGCCACGGAGCAGCATCGGCCGTTCCCGGACTTCCTGATCATCGGAGCTCAGAAGGCGGGGACGACGGCGTTGTACCAATACCTCGCCCAGCACCCGCACGTGCGTCCGGCCATCACCAAGGAGGTTCACTACTTCGACACGAACTTCGAGCGAGGCGAGCGGTGGTACCGGGGCCACTTCCCCCGGCGGCCGGATCGGACCTGGCATCGCTCGGGGTTCCTCACCGGTGAGGCGACCCCGTTCTACCTGTTCCACCCATGGGTGCCGGCGAGGGTGGCGGAGTGCGTGCCGGATGTGAAGCTCATCGTGATGCTCCGCGATCCCGTGCGCAGGGCGATCTCGCACTTCTACCACGAGGTTTCGCTCGGCTTCGAGAGCCGTCCGCTGCCCCGAGCCCTCGACGAAGAGCCGTCGATGATCGCGGGCGAGGAACATCGACTCGCTCGCGGACTCCCGAGTTCGCCCGCGTATCAACACCGCAGCTACTTCAGCAGAGGGCTGTACGCGGACCAACTGCAACGATGGCTGTCGCATGTTCCCAGGGAGCAGCTCTTGGTCCTCCCCTCCGAGCGCCTCTCGAATGACGGCGGTGAAAGCTACCGCAGGGTCCTCGACTTCCTCGGTCTCCCGGACGACGGACGGACGACATTCGGTCGGATCCACCAGCGCTCCTATCCCGAACCCGATCCGTCGATCGTGCGAGAACTGCACCGTCGATACCGGCGGCACGACGACCGGCTTGTCGAGCTGCTCGGTCGTGGTGGAGCCGAGTCATTCCCGTGGGCCGTCGACAGCCTGGTGTCGTAGCGGGCTGCTTCGCCGGTCTTGGCTCGAACCGGATGTTGAGCGCGTGGGTGGACCGACTCAGCGGTGGTCAACGAATCGATGTACGACGCCTCCGGCGCCAGACCCTCGACCGAAGTAGCGCCACTCGGGGAAGTTGAAGTCTGCGGTGACCGACGTCGGGAGGAGCAGGCTGGCTTCGAGGAACGCTTCGAGGTCCGGGATCCCGTAGAGATTGACCTCCCACCCCTCAGCTTCCAGCGCGTCGAGCACCCGGCGGGCGAGCGGCGTCCAGGGTAGCGAGAGTCGAGAGATGCCCCATCCGGCGAACTCATCCAGGATCGCGTGAGCCGTCGCCTCGGATGCGAGGAGCAAGGGAGCCACGAGGTCGACAGGCGCGGAGATCGTCGAATCCAGGGGAACCGGCGACGCAGCGCGCGGAATCCTCGATACCCGAGGACGGGGAGTTCCGCGTTGAACCAGAGACGATCGTCCTCAAGGCCCAAGGAATCGGCGAGCTGGATCGATTGCTCCAACGTGGCGCCGTCTTCTTTGATGTCGAGTTTCACTGACCGCGCGGCGGCCGCGATCCTGCGCACCACATCGTGCGCGAACGGCGTCTCCTCGTCCCGTTTCCAGGGCGATTCGTCGAATCCGTCGTGGCGCAGCACCAGTCGCCCGACCGGGTCTCGGCGCACGTCGACCTCGGCCCACCGCACATCCGATGCCAGGAACTGCGCGAGATTCGCCTCATCGTTCACGCCGTGCCAGACGAGTTCGATCCGCCCGGGCAGGGTGCGTTCGGGGACGAACTCGCGAAGGTGGTAAAGGCGCCCGGACACCAGGGGGTCCGGGTGGATCCGCCGCGATCGGAAGATCGTGTCGGCATGGAGGTAGAGGATCTCACCGGTAGGGTCGTTCATCGCCATGGCTCGGAGGTTCTCCGGTTCGTTGTCCACCACAGCGACGACCCGGAACGCGCGGTCTCTGAGCTGTCCGAGCGCCGTCACCTTGCTCGCGGGGACGTCGGCCCCAGGATCCGCGGTGAAGAGCATGTCTTGGTCGAATCGCACCCGGTAGGCGGCTCCGATCGTGTTCAGTGAGGCCAGGGTCTGGTCGCGGAGGCGATGCGACCGACCAGTGTTCAGGGCGATGTGGGTGCGAGGCTGGAGTTGGAACCACCTGATCACGCCGAACACGCCTTCGAACGGTCGACTCGACGCCAGGATGGCTTCGCGATCCCACAGATGGGTTCGAGCGAACATCGCGACATCACGGCGAGCGGCGGACGGCACGGCGAGCGAGGCGAGGAGTCGGTCGACGTCATCCTCGTGATGCGTGATGTCATCGGCGACCAGGCCTCGGAAATGGTCGGTGCCATGACGCCCGTCGTAGGCGAGGAGCACGTGGACGACGAGGTGGCGCATATCCAGGATCGTGCCGTCGATGTCGAAGACGACGCACAAGTCCTCGTCGGGATGGAGGCTGCGGACGCGCGCGTAGTGTTCGGAGAGGGACCGCATCCAGGTGGCCCCCGCGTTCGGGCCCGGGAGAACCGGCTCCGCGTGAGAAGCCGAGGCTGGATCCGGCACGGTCGCGATGAGGGAACTCGTCGCCTCGGGGAAGGTCACACCCGGAGCGTAGGACGGAGCCACCGGCACCGGGGCACCCGTCGGCCGATGTTCACGAAGCCTTCCCCGAGGCGCCACGACGAAGCACGTCGCTCAGTGGCTCAGCCCTTCATGTCGGGCAGTTGCGACAGGACCTGTCCCACCTCGTCGGTGTCGAACAGCGGTCCCCACCGGTCGGCGATCACGCCCTTGTCATCGATCAGGTACAGCCAGGGCTCGGTGAGGTTGTCGTTGCGATACAGCCAATCCGCCGCGCCCTGGTTGATCACGCTCTTGTCGTAGTCGCGCCAGATCTCGACGTGGATGAACACGGCCTTGTCGGGATAGTCGGCGGCGAGCTGCTCCAGCGCCTCGACCGTCGGCCCACAGAACTGACTCATGCAGTACACCGGCGTGGCGAACAGGACGAGCACCGGGCGCCCCTGGGCGATCGCGTCCGCGATCGTCCACTCGTGGAGTTCAGGATCGGGGATCGGCTCGCCGCCCTGGGCTCGCGAGTCGATCGAGACCGGCTTCACCCCTTTGGAGTCCAGCGTGAGGTTCTCGGTCTTCAGGGCCTTCTGCCCCGGGGCAGGCAATGCCGGCTGCTCCTGCACGGCGAAGTTCGACTCCAGCGTCACCGGACCAACGGTGTCGATGTCCGCGTCGATCGTGGCCGTCCACACGCCGGCCTGGTCGAACCGGATGTCCTCGCCTTGATACACGCCGCGGGCATCGCTCGGGTTCGTCAAGGCGGGGCCTTGGCCGTCGGCGGCGGTCGTCGGTGCCGGGAGGTAGGAGAAGGTGGTGGACGGCCCCGGCTGGGCCGCGGAGGATCCGTCGGGTCCCCGGTAGGCGAAGTCCACGGAGATGTCGCCGAACGTGACCACCTGGACCCCGGTGTCCTGCGTGCTCGAGAAGATCCCCACCTGCACGCGCTCCGGGCGGTTGACGGAGAAGTCGTCGGGGACGATCTCCGCGGCGAGGGTGGAGGCCGCGCTCGTGGTCGGCGCACCGGTCGTGGGCGTGTCGGACCCACCGCCGGTGCAGGCGGCAGCCGTCAGGACGAGCGACACGACGAGCGCGGCGGTGGGTCGGATGCGTGCCATCGCCCTCATCCTCTCGCACGATGGGACGAACGACCGGCTCGCCGGAGCGCTCATACGGCTCCCTCGTGGCGGAGCAACCATCGCTTGCGTTCGGTGAAGCGCCCGTAGCCGCCCAGCGTGCCGCCGGCGTGGACCACTCGATGGCACGGCACGAACAGCTCCATGGGGCACCGACTCAGGGCCGTGCCGGCGGCGCGACCGCCACGAGGACTCCCGGCCATCTCGGCGACGTCGCCGTAGGTCCACAGTTCGCCGTAGGGGATCGTCGTGGTGACCTCGAGCACGCGCCGGCCGAAGCCCTGAGGGGCGAGCGCCAGGTCGGGAGCGGTGGCGAAGGTCCGGATCCGGCCCTCGAAGTAGTCCTCCACCTCCCGCCGCACGGTCGACAGGCGCCGCTGCGCCGAACGCGCACGCGCGTCGAGCTTGGCCTCGATCCCCGCGACCGTCGCGTCGGGGTCCTCGTCGTCGAACGCCGTCGCCACGACCCCTCGGGGTGAGGCCACCAGCGTGAGGGCCCCCAGCGGGGTGGCGACCTCGCCGACCAGGAGTTCGAGCTCGCTCACACCGGTGGCCAGGGGAAGGGACGATCGCCGCCCGGGCCGGGGAACACGGGGGAGCGCCACGATCTCGGCGATCCGGCGTCGCAACGCGACCAGCTCCTCCTCGTTCAACAGGGCGCCGAGCTCGTCGCGTTCGGGCCCGCCCTCGTCGAGCGCGATGCCGAGTCGCTCGATGCCGGCCAGCAGCGAGGGTGGGATCGGCTCGTCCATGTACTCCCAGATCACCGTCCGCAGCTTCGGCTCTGCGCTGAAGCAGACGCCGTGGTCGATGAGCCAGATCCGGCCGTCCTCTCCGAGCAGGCAGTGCCCCCCTTTGCGGTCGGCGTTGTTGACCACGAGATCGAAGGCGGCCACCGCACGGAAGTCCTCGACGAACCGCTCCTGCAACGTGAAGTAGTGCTCCTCGGGGTCGAAGGTGACGAACGTCTGCACGGAGCCCAGGCCTTCGGGACCGTCGCGCAGGATCGTGGGCGGCACGTTCGGCCATCCCAGCGCTCGAGCCACCACGTAGGCCGCCACCTCGCGGCGGCACAGCGTCCCCTCCGGGAAGTCCCACAGGGGCATCTCGCCCCGTTGGGGTTTGTAGACGCCGAGCGCCTGGTCGCCGTCCTCGCCGGTGGCGCGCACCAGGAACGTGTAGTTGGACGAGCGGGGGAGCAGACCCAGGATCTCGAGCTCGCCCCGCGCGAGCGCGGGGGGCACCGCCGGGTCGCTCAGTCCCGCTTCGAGTGCCCGTTCATCGCGGGACATGCGTGCCCTTCGGGGTCCATGGGGTTGCCGCAGTACTGGCACGTGGGACGGCCGCGTTGTGCGACCTCGGCGCCGTGGCGGGACAGCGCGAACATCTGCTCGCGGGTGGCGAACAGTCGCACGGTCTCGGGGCTCATCGAGCAGGAGCGACCGCGGGTCGTCGTCCTCCACATCGGGCTGGAACTCCTCGATCTCCAACTGGAACAGGTTCTGCTCCTGGTCGAACCCGATCGAGAGTTTGCCCGCGCGCCACCGCGGTTCGAACGGCTCCTCCAGCGCCATCGCCTCCTCACCGGGCCCTTGGCCGGTCTCGAGTTCCAGGTCGGCGAGCAGCTCGAGGATCGAGGCGGACAGCAACTGCACCTGTTCCTTCTCGACGGCGACGGTGACCAGTTTCACCGCCGGCGCGGGCCTGGAGATAGAACGCGCGATCACCCGGTTCGCCGATCGCGTCGGCGGTGATTCGGTCGACCGGACCCAGTTCCATGGCGATGAGTCTGTCAGGTTCCGGGTGGCTCGTTGGGGTCGGCGACGACCTCCCAGGGCGGTGGCGTACCGGCCGGCCCGAACCGATCCAGGCCCCCGGTGTCGTTCACCAGATGCACGTGCGGCGAGCCCTTGTGCAGGCTGACGACGGAGACGCCCGCGGTGTCGATGACCGTGCGCTGGAAGGCATCCAGCGGGGCGCCCGTGAAGTGCGCGACGAGCATCCGAACGATGTCGCCGTGGGTGGCCACCGCCACGCGACCTCGCGGGTGCCGCTTGGCGATCGACCGGATCTCGCCCTCGATGCGCTCGAGCGCTTCGGCGAATCCCTCGCCCTCGGGGAAGCGGAAGGTCGAGGGCGATCCCTGGATCTCGCCCCACCGTTTGGTGCGGCGCAGGCTCTTCAGCGTGCGCCCCGTCCACGCGCCGACGTCCATCTCCATCAGGCCGTCGCGCTCCTGGATCGGCAGGCGCTGGGCCACCGCCAACGGCTCGACGGTTTGCACGCAGCGTTCCAGCGGGCTCGAGTAGATCGCGGTGAGCTTGACCGTGCGGAACCGTTCAGCGAGGTGGATCGCCTGGCGCCGGCCGCGTTCGTCGAGCGGGATCCCGCGGGTGCGGCCGTACAGGTTCGCGCCGGTCTGGGCGGTGAGCCCGTGGCGGATCAGGAACAGGGTGGTCATCGCGGAGCAGCATACGGGTCCTGACGAGGCGAACCTGCGTCAGTGAACCGCTAGCCGACCGCGCGCGTGTCGCCGGCCGCCGCCCCGATCGAGGGCAGGCGTACCGTGAACGTCGAGCCCCGCCCGAGCTCGCTCGTCGACCTCGACGCTCCCGCCGTGGTTCTCGGCGACGTGCTTCACGATGGCCAGGCCCAAGCCGGTGCCGCCGGTCTCCCGGGAACGCGCACGATCGACCCGGTAGAAGCGCTCGAACACGCGGGGGAGGTCCCGCGTCGGGATGCCCAAGCCATCGTCGGCCACGCGGAGCTCAGCGACCGCGCCGCCCGGGACCACGGTCACCGTGATCCGGCCGCCGGGCCGCGTGTATCGGATGGCGTTGTCCACGAGGTTGCGCACCAGCAGGGAGAGGTCTCGAGCCGAACCGGAGACGCTGGCCGGCGCCGGGGCATCGATCTCCAAGGACAGGCCGGTTTCGCGGCATCGTTCCTCGAAACGCTCGGCCTCCTCGCGAACCAGGGCGTCGAGGCGGACGGGTTGGCCGAGTTCGCTCCCCGATTCCAGTCGCGAGAGGTCGAGCAGGTCGGCCACGATGCGGGAGAGGCGCAGCGCTTCCCGCTCCAACTGCGAGGCGAACCGCGGCACGGCGGCCGGATCGCGCGCCGCCACGGAGACCAGGGTCTCGGCCGCCGCCTGGATGGAAGCCGCGGGGGTCTTCAGCTCATGGGACGCGTTGGCGACGAAGTCCCGTCGTACCGCTTCGACGCGCTTGGTCTCGGTGATGTCGCTGACCACCAGCAGGACCGATCCCTCGCCGCCCGCGGGCGCGGCCGTGGCGCGCAGCCAGCGGGTCGGTTCGCCGCGTTCGAACTCAACGGTCACCACCCGTCGTTCGGTCCCGGCTCCGCGGACCGCTTCGCGCAGGGCGGGGGGATAGAGCTGGGAGATGCCGTCCGGCCGTCCGCCGAGATGTTGCTCGAGGGCGGCGTTGGCGAAGGCGGTGTTCCCCGCTCCGTCGAACAGCAGCACTCCCTCCTGCATGGAGCCCAGGATCAGGTCCTGGACCTGGTGTTCTTCCCGGGCGGTGTGCTCCTGTCGGGAAAGGGCCTCGGACGAGTGCCGCAGGTCGGACTCCAGACCCCGCACTCGCGCGGACAAGGTCCTCCTGGTGACGAAGGCGCCGGCGAGGACGCCGCTGACCACGCCGGCGATCAGGACCGCCAGGTCTTCGAACGCCATAGGAGCAGTGTAGGAGCGCCGAGGGCCTGTTCACCTGGCGTTCGCCGGACGTTCGACAGATCGTCGGGTGGGAGCCGACATCATGCCCCCCACCACGGCGTTCATCGTCCGTTCTCCTCCTCCCGTTCGTTCACTTGCCGTTCATCTTCACGCAATCGTCCGTCCACCCCGTCTGCCTAGGCTCCGCCGCGTAGGCATCCTTGGAGGAGGGAACGATGGTGAAGCACCGCAGGCTGGGGAGCGTGCTCGTGGCCGTGCTCGCACTCGCGCTGGTCAGCGCCGCATGCGGCAGCGACGACGACGGCGGGTCGGGCGACACGGGCGCGACCGGAAGCGGAGACCTTTCCGGTTCGATCACGATCTCCGGTTCGTCGACCGTGGAGCCGATCTCATCGGTGGTGGCCGAGGAGTTCAACGCCGAGAACCCGGACGTCGCCATCAGCGTCGACGGGCCCGGCACCGGTGATGGCTTCGAGCTCTTCTGCAAGGGGGAGATCGACATCGCCGACGCTTCCCGTCCGATCGAGGACGACGAGGCCAAGGCCTGCAAGAAGAACGGCATCGACTACACCGAACTCGAGGTCGGACTCGACGGGGTCACCGTGATGACCAACCCCGAGAACGCCGATGTGTCGTGTCTGAACTTCGGGGACCTGTACGCCTTGTTCGGTCCCGAATCCGACGGCATCGACACATGGAACGGTGCCGACGCCCTCGCGACCCAGGTCGGCGGCAACGGTGGCTTCCCGGATGCGCCGCTCGAGATCACCGCGCCCGGCGAAGAGTCGGGGACCTACGATGCGTTCATCGAACTGTCCGGCATCGAAGACACCGCGATCGCGCAGGGCGTGCCCGAGGATGACGCCGCAGCCTTGCGGGGCGACTACCAGCCCTCCCCGAACGACAACGTGATCATCACCGCGATGGAAGGCTCGCCGAGCCCGCTCGGCTTCGTGGGCTTCGCGTTCGCCGAACAGGCGGGCGACCAGATCAAGGAGATCCAGGTCGACGGGGGCGATGGATGCGTGGAGCCGTCGGCAGACACGATCTCGAACGGCTCCTACCCGTTGTCTCGCTCGCTGTTCATCTACGTCAGTGCCGACGCCTTGGCGCGGCCGGAGGTCAAGGCCTACGTCGATTTCTACGTGACGGATGACTCGCTGGCGGCCGACGGCCTCTTGACGCAGGTGGGCTACATCGCGCTTCCCGCCGATCGGATCGAGGCGACCCGTTCCACCTGGGAATCGGCGTCGGCTTGAGCGGATCGATCGTGGCCGGATGGGCCGGACGGCGACCGCCGTTCGGCCCTACCCGTGCACGGGAACGACGGGTAGGGTAGCCGCACATGAGCATGACGACGGGTGAGACCGGGGTCTCGATCTCGACGTTGCGAGGCAGTTCCAAGCGTCGGCGTAAGGAAGGCTTCGTCCGTGCGCTCTTGACCCTCGCTGCGGGGATCTCCCTGGTCATCTCCGTGGCGATCGTGCTCGCGCTGTTGGGCCAAGCGATCGCGTTCCTGACCCAGGTCGATCCGTCGGCGCTCTGGAGCGGCCGTTGGTCGCCGCGGCAGGGCGAGTTCGACATCCCGACGCTCTTCATCGGCACGATCGAGGTGTCGGTGATCGCCATGCTGATCGCCACACCCCTCGGCCTCGGCGCGGCGATGTACCTGTCCGAGTATGCGAGCCCGAGGACCCGGCGTCGTCTGAAGCCGATCCTGGAGACGCTCGCGGGCATCCCCAGCGTGGTCCTCGGCTATTTCGCGCTGCAGGTCATCAACCCTGACTTGGTGCAGACACTGTTCGCGACCTCGAGCACGTTCACGATCATGGCCGCCGGCATCGGCGTCGGGATCCTCACCGTCCCCTTGGTGGCCTCGGTGTCGGAAGACGCGATGTACGCCGTGCCTCGCGCGCTGCGGGAGGCCGCCTACGGGATCGGCGCGCGTCGCCGGACGGTGACCCTTCGCGTCGTCTTCCCCGCGGCGGTTTCCGGCATCATGGCCTCCTTGATCCTCGGCTTCTCTCGCGCCATCGGCGAAACGATGGTGGTCGCGATCGCGGCGGGCGCGACGGGCTCCGCCACGCGGCATTGGAACCCCTTGGAGCCCGGCCAGACGATGACCGGCGCGATCGCCTCGTTGGCGATCGGCTCCGATCAGGTCAAGAGCACCACCGGACTCAACGCGTTCGACGCGCTGTACCTCGTCGGCCTGCTGCTGTTCGCCATGACGCTCGGGCTGAACCTGCTGTCTGAGCGCTTCGTGCGACGGGTCCGGAGGGACTACTGATGGCCTCGATCGCCCCGACGGCGCAGGTCCGTGGGACCGTCGAGCTCGCCCTCCGCGGCTCCAAACGCGATCTGGCGGGCCGCTTCTTCCAAGGGGCACTACTGCTCTCCCTGCTGCTCTCGCTCCTGATCCTGATCGTGTTGCTGGGCACAGCGATGTCCGCCGCATGGCCCGTGCTGTCCACCAGGCTCGGCGACTTCGTGACGAGCGATGTCTCCCGCCTGCCGAGTCGCGCAGGGGTTCGCCAGGGCATCGTCGGCTCGCTCATCCTCATCGGGTTCGTCGCGGTGGTGGCGATGCCGCTCGGCATCGCAGCGGCGATCTATCTGCAGGAGTATGCGCGCGACAGCCGCTTGAACCGCCTGCTCACGACGAACATCCGCAACCTCGCCGGCGTGCCGTCGATCGTCTACGGCATCCTCGGTCTTGTGGTCTTCGTCCAGGCGCTCAGGGCATTCACCGGCCCCGACACGTTCGGACGCAGCTACATCTCCGGGGGCTTGACGCTGTCGGTGCTGGTGCTCCCGATCATCATCCTCGTGACGATGGAGGCGCTGCGTGCCGTACCGAAGAGCGTGCGGGAGGCGGCCTACGGTGTCGGCGCCACACGGTGGGAGGTGGTCCGCAGCCACGTGCTTCCGTACGCCGCTCCCGGCGTCTTCACGGGCTCTGATCCTGTCGCTGGCCCGGGCGTTCGGCGAGACCGCTCCGCTGCTGCTGGTGGGGGCCGTCACCGGCTACCTCTCCACGTCGTCGTCGGCGACCCCGCTCGAAGTCCTGCAGGGGAAATACACCGCGCTGCCCACACAGATCTACTCATGGTCCCGGCTGGCCGGCGACGACTGGAAGGCCAACACCGCCGCAGCGATCGTCGTGTTGCTGGTGATCATCCTCGTCGTGAACCTCGCCGCGATCTTGCTGAGGAACCGCTATGACCGAAAGTGGTGAAACGATGGACACGACCAATCTGACACCGGCGACCCACGTCACCGATGATGTGCCCCAACTCATGGTCAAACCCTCGAGCGTCACCGAGGCCGATGAGGCCGCCCGAGAAGTCGTCTTCTCGACGGCCGACCTCGCCGTGTTCTACGGCGACTTCCGGGCGATCCGCGACATCAATCTGCCGATCCTGAAGAACGAGATCACCGCGCTGATCGGGCCGTCCGGGTGTGGGAAGACCACGTTCCTTCGCTGCCTCAACCGGATGAACGATCTGATCGAAGGGGCTCGTGTCGAGGGCACGCTGCTGTACCACGGCGTCGACCTCTACGACGAGCGCGTGGACCCGGTCGAGGTTCGCCGGCGCATCGGGATGGTGTTCCAGAAGCCGAACCCGTTCCCGAAGTCGATCTACGACAACATCGCGTTCGGTCCGAAGATCGCCGGGTACAAGGGCAACATGGACGATCTCGTCGAAGAGAGCCTGAACAAGGCTGCGCTGTGGGACGAGGTGAAGGACAAGCTGAAGGAATCGGGCCTCGCGCTCTCGGGTGGCCAGCAGCAGCGGTTGTGCATCGCGCGGGCGATCGCCACGAAGCCGGACGTGATCTTGATGGACGAACCGTGCTCGGCTCTCGACCCGATCGCCACCGCGAAGATCGAGGACCTGATGCAGGAGCTGGTGGCCGACTACACGATCGTCATCGTGACCCACAACATGCAGCAGGCCGCGCGGGTCAGCGACCGCACCGCCTTCTTCACCGTGGAGGTCCATGACGACGGCAGCCGGACCGGCACGATCGTCGAGTTCGACCGCACGGAATCGATCTTCACCAACCCGACGGATCAGCGGACCGAGGATTACGTGACGGGGAGATTCGGATGAGCAGCCGGGTCCCGTTCCACGAGTCGTTGGAGCAGATCGAGATGGACCTGCTGAGCATGGGTGAGATCGCCGGCAACTCGGTGCAACGCTCGGTGGAGGCGCTGGTGCAGCACGACGACGCGAAAGCGCAGGGCGTGATCGACGACGACGATCGGATCGACGAGCTCTACATGAAGATCGACAGCGATGTCCTGTCCGTCTTGGCCCTGCAATCGCCCGTCGCCGCCGACCTCCGGCTGATCTCGGCGATCATGCATTCCAACCTGCACCTCGAGCGGGTCGGCGATCAAGCGGTCAACGTCGCCAAGCTGTACCTACGGACCAAGGATGAGTCCGGGAGCGAATCGATGCGCCAGCAGATCGAGGAGATGGGGACCCTCGTCGTCACCATGCTCCGAACGGCGATGGAAGCGTTCGGACGGCGAGACCTCGAGCTGGCCCTCAAGGTGCCCACGATGGACGACCCCGTTGACCGCCTCAACCGATCCACCCACCTCGAAGCGCTCAAGCTTGCGGACGATCCCCGAAGCCTCGACTGGGGGCTGCACATGAACATGGCGGCACGTGCGTTGGAACGCGTGGGCGACAACGCCGTGGATATCGCCGAGCAGGTCGGGTTCCTCCTGACGGGCGAGTTCCGCGAGTTCACCGATGCTTCCCATCCGGTCACGATCGAATGAGCGATCTCTCCATCGCCGACGAGCGTCCGGAGTCGGCCCCGCTCGTCCTGATCGTGGAGGACGAGGAATCGTTGGCCGACTCGGTCCGGTACAACCTCGAACGGGAAGGGTTCTCGGTGTCGGTCGCGACCGATGGGCGCCGTGCGATCGACCGGTTCCGATCCGAGCGTCCCGCGCTCGTGATCTTGGATCTGATGCTTCCAGAGCTCTCAGGCCTCGACGTCTGCCGCGCCATCCGGGCGGAGTCCGACGTTCCCATCATCATGGTGACGGCGAAGGACTCGGAGGCCGACAAGGTCACCGGTTTGGAGTTGGGAGCCGACGACTACGTCACGAAGCCGTTCTCGGTGCGTGAATTGGTCTCTCGGGTCCGAGCGCACCTGCGTCGTGCAGGGATGCGAGCCGACAGCGCCCTGCCGCGAAGAAGAGGTGCTCCGCGGCGGTCCCATCGAGATGGACGTGTCGCGGCACGAGGTCGTGGTGCGGGGCGCGCCGGTGGGGTTCCCACCGAAGGAGTTCGAACTGCTCGAGGCGTTCCTCCGACGCAAGGATCGGTTGCTCACACGGCTGTTCCTGATCGAGGAAGTCTGGGGGGCGGACTACGTGGGTGACACGAAGACCCTCGACGTGCACGTGAAGCGGCTGCGCCAGAAGATCGAAACCGATCCCCACGAACCGACCCACGTCGTCACCGTGCGCGGGCTCGGGTACAAGTTCGTCGACTGACTCGGGCACCCGAGTGCCTTAGGTTGGAACCTCTCGTCTGATGACCGAACCACCATAGGTGCACCGCAAGGTATCCGAGCGCCTGGACGAGCGTACGATTGCCTGCGAGGCTGGGACTCTCTAGGATGTCGACCCCACCATGTGCGCCGAGACCTTCCCCGAGGCGATGCCCGCCACTTCAGCCCGCTTCCTGAATCGTGAGCTGAGTTGGCTGGAGTTCAACGCGCGGGTGTTGGCCCTCGCCGAGGACCCCGCGCGGCCGCTGCTCGAACGGGTCAAGTTCGTGGCGATCTACACGCAGAACCTCGACGAGTTCTTCCAGGTTCGTGTCTCCGGGCTCGAGGAACAGGTCGAAGCCGGGGTCGCGGTGGTCACGCCCGACGGGATGACGCCACCGGAGCAGCTCGAAGCGATCCGCGAGCGGCTGAACGGGCTGCAGACGAGGGTCGAAGGCGTGATGTCCGCAGAGCTGCTCCCGGCTCTGGAGAAGGAAGGCATCCGACTCGCCCGCTGGGATCAACTCGGCGAGGACGACCGAGCGTTCCTGGGCCGCCGGTTCTCCGAACGGATCTTCCCGGTGCTCACGCCGCTGTCGGTGGATCCGGCGCATCCGTTCCCCTACATCTCGAGCCTGTCCTTGAACGTCGCGGCCGCCGTGCGCGATCCGATGACGGGCGTGCGCAAGTTCGCGCGCGTGAAGGTGCCACAGTTGCTGCCACGATTCATCGAGCTGCCCGACGGCGAGCGCTTCGTGCCGTTGGAGGAGGTGATCGCGGCGCACATGGATCAGCTGTTCCCAGGCATGGATCTGCTGTCCCACCACTTCTTCCGCGTGACGCGCGACGCCGACGTCGAGGTCGAGGAGGACGAAGCCGACGACCTGCTCGCCGCCATCGAGACCGTTCTGCAACGTCGGCAACGAGGTGCCACACCGATCCGCCTGGAGATCGACGACACGATGAGCGGCGAGGTGCGAGAGGTCCTGATGCGCGAGTTGAGCCTGGACGAACCCCAGGTGTACGTGGTCGACGGACTCCTCGCGCTCGGCGATTTCTGGTTCTTCGTGAGCATGGACCGACCCCTGCTCAAGGACGAACCCTGGACACCGGTCACGCCACCCGAGCTCCAGTCGCAAGAGGGCCCTCCCGACGTCTTCGAGGCGGTGCGGCGCGGCGACATCCTCGTGCATCACCCCTACGACTCCTACGAATCCTCGGTCGCGGCGTTCGTGGATCAGGCGGCGCGGGACCCCGACGTCCTCGCGATCAAGCAGACCCTCTACCGCACCTCGGCCGACAGCCCGATCATCCGCTCCCTGGTGCGGGCCGCCGACGCCGGCAAGCAGGTGGTGGCCCTCGTCGAGCTGAAGGCGCGATTCGACGAGGAAGCCAACATCTCGTTCGCACGAACGCTGGAAACGGCTGGGGTGCACGTGGTGTACGGCATGGTGGGCCTCAAGACGCACGCGAAGACCTGCTTGGTGGTGCGCCGGGAGAACGACGGCATCCGGCGGTACGCGCACCTGGGGACGGGCAACTACAACTCCACGACCGCGCGACTGTACGAAGACATCGGGCTGTTGACGGCCGACCCCGATCTGGGCGCGGATCTCACGGACCTGTTCAACCTGCTCACCGGCTACAGCCGGCAGCGCGAATACCGCAAGCTGCTGGTGGCCCCGGTCACCCTGCGCCCCGGCCTCGCGGCCCTGGTCCACCGGGAGATGGAGCAGGACGACGGCTCCATCGTGCTGAAGATGAACAGCCTCGTGGACAGCGATCTGATCGATGCCCTCTACGAAGCGTCGCAGTCGGGCGTCCGCGTCGAGTTGCTGATCCGCGGCATCTGCTGTCTGCGTCCCGGGGTCCCGGGTCTGTCCGAGGGCATCAGGGTCCGCTCGATCGTGGGCCGGTTCCTGGAGCATTCCCGTGTGTACCGGTTCGGGAGCACGTCGCGCGGGTTCGACTACCTGATCGGATCGGCCGACTGGATGCCGCGTAACCTCGACCGTCGCGTCGAGGCCCTCACGCCCGTGGAGGACGGCGCCCTGCAGGAGCGCCTGGCCGAGGTGTTGGCCATCGAACTCGCCGACGACGAGCTCGCATGGGAGCTCGATCCCGATGGAGGATGGCACAAGGTGCCGACGAGCCGCGGCGTGAACGCCCATCGGGCGCTGCAGGAGCTCGCCGTGGAGCGGGCTGGCGAGCGGTGAACCTGGAGCGCGAGGTCAAGCTCACCGTCGGTCCGCTGTTCCATCTTCCGGACCTGTCCGAGGTCCTCGACGGCTTCTCCGCCGAAGGCGAGGGCGTCCAGCGGTTCGTCACCAGCTACTACGACACGCAGGACCTCCGGCTGGCTCGCTGGGGATGCTCGCTGCGATACCGGACCGGCGAAGGCTGGACCGTCAAGCTCCCCGCCACGGCTATCTCCGACACGCTGGCGCGCGAGGAGCATCACTTCGAGGCGGGCCCGGGCCGTCCGCCGGCTCCGGCGATCGACCTGCTCCGGGGATACCTGCGGCAAGAACCGGTGTCGCTCGCCGTGCGGCTGCAGACGGTCCGTCGGACCACGCGGCTGCTCGATGCCGAGGCCAAGCCGGCCGCCGAGGTGGTGGACGACGAGGTTTCGGTCCTGGACGGGCGACGGGTGGTGGCGCGCTTCCGGGAGCTCGAAGCCGAACTCGCCCAGGATGCCGACGAAGCGATCATCGACCCGGTGATCAAGCGACTGGTGGCCGAAGGGGCACAACGCGCCGAACCGGCCCTTCCGAAGTACGTCCGGGCGCTCATGCCGCTGGCGGCCGAACCGCCCGAGGTGGAGCAGATCGGCAAGCGGCCCAAGACCGTCGAGGCGATGATCCGCACCGCCTTGTCGGCCTCGGTGGTCCGCTTGATCCGACACGACGCCGCGGTCCGGCTCGGCAGCGACATGGAAGGCGTGCACCAGGCGCGGGTGGCGACCCGTCGGCTCCGCTCGGACCTCCGGACGTTCCGAACGTTGCTGGAGCCGACATGGGACGCCCAGCTCCGGGACGAATTGCGCTGGCTCGGGGACGAGCTCGGAGCCGTCCGTGATCTCGACGTGCTCGGCGAACGGTTGCGGGCGCACACCTCGATGCTTCCCGACGAGGACGCGGTCACGATGCGCAAGCTCCTCGATCGGTTGCGCGCCCAACGCGACGAAGCACGCGCGGCCATGCTGTCGGCCCTGCGAGAGGACCGGTACGCCGTGCTGCTCGATCGTCTCGTCGCGGCCGCCGCGGCGCCGGCGGTCCTCGACGACGTGGCGTCCACGCCCGCCGTCGACGCGATCGACTCGCTCGTGTCGGGGCCGTGGGATCACTTGCAGCGCGCGTGCGAGTCGCTGGATGCGGGATCGGCCGATGCCGACCTGCATGCAGCACGGATCCGCGCCGAAACGCGTCCGATATGCCGCAGAGGCGGTGGCCCCTGTGGTGGGTAAGCCGGCCCGCAGGTTCGCCGAGCGGGCCGGTGTGCTGCAGGACGAACTGGGGGAACACCAGGATTCGGTGGTGGCCGCAGCGTGGCTGCGTGATCAGGCCGCCGGCACCAGCGCACGGGTGGCGTTCACGGCGGGCGAGCTCGGCGCGATCGAGGCCCGCCTCCAGCGACGGGCGCGCCGCCGCTGGCCCGACGCATGGGCCGCGCTCGACCGCAAGAAGCTGAGGTTCTGGTGATGAAGACCGAGGTCAAGGCCGCCGGTGGTGTCGTTCGCCGGCGTGGAGCCGACGGGGTGCGGTTCGCGCTCGTCCACCGGCCACGCTACGACGACTGGACCTTGCCCAAGGGCAAGGCCGAGGACGACGAGGATCGGGAGGACACCGCGCGCCGGGAGGTCCTGGAGGAAACCGGTTTCCGGTGCGAGCTCGGACCGGCGATCGCCACCGTTCGCTACACCGACCACCTCGGCCGTCCCAAGGTGGTCCACTACTGGCTGATGTATCCGGCCGAAGGCGTGTTCATCCCGGGCGACGAGGTGGACGAGCTCCGGTGGGTCACCGCCGAGGAGGCCCGTGAACTCCTGACCTACGGCCATGACCGGGTGGTGCTGGACGCCGCGATCGCGTTCGACCGGCCCATCTACCTGGTGCGTCACGCCAAGGCGGGGGACCGCGATGCCTGGACGGAGGACGATGGTCTCCGGCCGCTGACGAAGAAGGGCAAGCAGCAAGCCGAAGGGCTGGTGGGGCTATTGGAGGATCGCGACGTCGATCGCGTGCTCTCCAGTCCGTCGGTGCGCTGCGTGCAGACCGTCCGTCCGATCGCGTTGGCGCGCAAGGTCGCGGTCGAGGAGGTCCCGCAGCTGGCCGAAGGCACGCCGGCGAGGGATGCGATCGAGCTGCTCCGCACCACGGGCGGCGGGGTGGTCGCCTCGAGCCACGGTGACGTGATCCCGGCGGTGGTGACATCGCTGGCACGCCGTGGCGTCGAACTCGTCGACGCACCCGAATGGAAGAAGGGCTCGACCTGGGTGCTCGAGCGCGACGGCGGGCTGTTCACCACGGCGCGGTATCTGCCGCCTCCGGGGTCGGCGCCGGGTCCCTCGGACTAGCCGCCGGAGCCCGAACGCGCGCCGGGGATCGGCCCCCGGGCCGACGCCAGGCTGCCCGCCGAACCGAACCCGAGGCGTTCGTACATCGAGACGATCGCTGAGGCCTCAGGATCGGCCAACAGGAACACGTGGTTCGCGCCCGCGCGCCGCGCCTCCCGCGCGATCGTGGCGGTGACGGCGCTCGCGAACCCGCGGCCTCGGAACGACGGGAACGTGGCGATGTTGTCCACGTAGCCCACGTCGCCGAGCATCACCAACGCACCGAGGCTCTGCACCGTGCCGTTCTGGTCCACCACGCCAAACCACCGCTTGCCGGCGGGCGCGAGCACATCGCGTTCGAGCGCGCGGAACTGTTCGAGCGCCTCCCCCGGCTCGGCGCCGAAGAGCACCAGGGAATCGGCGACCGTGTCCCACAGGTCGTCGCGACCCTCGAGCGGGACCACCGCCACCTCGGTCGGGGGCGGCGGCTCACCGTCGAGGTCCATGACCAGGTCCCACCCGAGCCGGTCGCCGCGGCTGGACAGTTCCGACAACAGCGACGTCGCCTCGTCCGGATGGAACATCACCACGTGCATCACCGGGGCGTTCGCATCGCGCAGCGCGGGCACGAGGTGGTCCTCGATGTCGGCGACACGAAGATCAGGGGCCGCGACGTCGACCCGCGCGTAGTTCGCGTCCCAGATCATGGGGAAGCGGGCGTCAGTGACCACGGCTCCCCACCACATCGGTTCCACCGACCCGAACCGCTCGTCGAGCGCGCGCCAGAACCGGAGCACGTGGTCGGGGAGCGTGGTCATCGCCCGGAGTGTAGCGACGACCATCCGTTAGGCTCCGGCCATGGTGGAAGGGGTCGTGTTCCGGGACGGCGTCCGCACGGATGAACGCACGGCGATCGACGGGGTCCCCTCGCTGGCGAAACAGCCCGGGGTGTTCGTCTGGATCGATGTCGAGGACCCGACGGAGGCCACCCTCGGGGCGCTCGCAGGCGAGTTCCGGCTGCATCCCCTGGTGGTGGAGGACGCTCGCCATCGCCGTCAGCGGCCGAAGGTGGAGCTGTTCAGCGATTACGTGTTCGTGGTGCTGCGAGCGGCCGCCGTCGACGACGGCGATCGCAGCGTGATGGCCGACCTCTCCGAGACCGAGATCCACGTGTTCGCCGGTGACGGGTTCCTGGTGACCCTCCGATTCTCGCCCTGTTTCGATATGGAGCAGACGGTGCGTCGATGGGAGGGCCAGCCGCAGCTGCTGGCGCATGGTGCCGGGTTCCCGCTGTACGTGTTGTTCGACGAGGTGGTGGACGGCTACCTCAGCGCGGTCGAGCGCTTCGAGGAGATGGTGGACGATCTCGAGGATGACATCTTCGCGAAGGAGGACGGGCAAGGGGAGAGTCCGCAGATCCGTGAGCGGCTGTTCCATCTCAAGCGCGAGACGGTGCGCCTGCGTCGGTTCGTCTCGCCGCTGCGCGAGGGGATCGAGTTCGTGATCGGACGCCAGGAGCTGGCGGGCGACGAGCTCGCGCCGTACTACCGCGACGTGGTGGACCACGTGATCCGGGCCGACGAGCTGCTCGACAACGTCCGGGACCTGCTGACGTCGCTGCAGGAACTGCGGGTGGCGCAGGCGGCCAACCGGGTCAACGAGGTGATGAAGAGCCTGACGGCGTGGGCGACGATCCTGCTGGTGCCGACCTTGTTCGCCGGCATCTGGGGCATGAACTTCCGGCACATGCCTGAGCTCGAGTGGCGGTTCGGCTACGCTCGCGGTGGGCACGATCCTGGCTTCGGCGCTCGGGCTGTACGCCTGGTTCAAGTGGAAGAAGCGGTGGCTGTGATGTGCCGGGCGTTGAAGGTGCTGTGCGTCGCGCCCGACGATGGATCGCTGATGGCATTGAAGAGCGCCACGGTGTCGGCCGAGTGGGAGCTCACGCCGGGCGCGACCGACCTCCGCGGTGCGTTGGACCAGATCGATGCTGAACGGCCCCACGTGATGGTGGCGTTCGGTCCGTTCGAAGATCTGGTCGCGATGGTCCGGCGAGCGGTTCCAGGTGATGCGGATCGTGACGGACCATGACGCGCCCGGGGCCACCGTGGTGGCCACCTCGCTGGAGGAGGTGCGGGGCGTCGTGCTTGGGCTGCCCCGCCCGGGCGGTCCGGTCAGCGTGGGGTCTAGCCGCCCCAAGGGCCCCAGCCACCTGCGGTGCACCATGCGCATGGTCACCATGATGTTGGCGCGGGCATTGAACGCCGACCAGCCCCGGAATCCGAACGTACGGGCCCGGCCAGGCCAGTAGCGACGGAGGTGCTGGATAGATGCCGGAGGCCCCGCTGTAGCCGTTGTAGGCACGCGGGCGGAAGTTGGACTCGCGGTTCGCGATGGCCAGGGCCTTGGTGGCCCCGCCCGGAACGGTCCAGCGCGCGGCGGCGCATCGGATGAGCTTCTTGACGTGGAAGGTTCCGTCGCGCCAGTCGATCGGGCAGATCTTGCGAGGAACCTCGGAGTAGCCGGCTCCGGGTGTAGCGGCACCCGCATGCGATGCGGCGGGGACGATGAGGAGCACGGCGGTCAGGGCCAGCGCGGCCGGGAAGCGGCGGCGCCGAAGGGTACGGAACGTCATAGATCGAGTCACCCCCGCAGTGAGCGGAACTGGCCGCTGCGCTCAGGTCGTCCGGCTGTGCGGTGAACTCTTCACCGCTGCGCCGACGTCCCCGCGGTAGGTCGTGGGTGCGGACATCACCTCCTGTGGGTCGGTATCCATCTCTGTGTGACCTATCGCACGACCGCGGTCGTCCGAGCCCCGGCTCCCGGGCGCATGCAGGCATACGCACACCAACCTTGGGAAGGAGGTTGCGCATCGTCGCGCCGGGGAGGAGCGGACCGGACGGTCCGTGTCGTGCCCGACCACCCTAGGGGAGCCCACCGACATACGACAACCGAACCATGACCCGAAGTCATGTCGCCGGTGGACAACGCGAGGCCCGGCTACCATGGAGCTCATGGACTCCGCGAATGCCGCCCCCACAGGGGGCACCGTGCTGCTCGGCGGCCCCTCGAGGCTACTGCGCCGGCGTGGAGCGCGCGGTGGACGCCGTCGAGCGGGCGCTGGCCAAGCACGGCGCGCCGGTCTACGTCCGCAAGCAGATCGTCCACAACCTGCACGTCGTGCGCGACCTCGAGTCCAAGGGCGCGATCTTCGTCGATGAAGAGACCGAGGTGCCCGCGGGCGCGGTGGTGGTGCTGTCCGCCCACGGGGTCGCCCCGCAGGTCTACGCCAATTCGGCGGCACGCGACCTCGAGGTGATCGATGCCACCTGCCCGCTCGTCACGAAGGTCCACGTCGAGGCCCGCAGGTTCGCCAAGGACGGCCGCACGATCGTGCTGATCGGCCACGCCGGTCATGAAGAGGTCGAGGGCACGAGCGGCCAGGCGCCCGAGCGCACGATCCTGGTGCAGTCGCCCGCGGAGGCCCGCACCGTCGAGGTCCCCGACCCCGAGAACCTGCGCTACCTCACCCAGACCACGCTGAGCGTCGACGAGACCAACGAGATCGTGGGCATCCTCCAGGAGCGGTTCCCCGCGATCGAAGGGCCGCCTCGCGACGACATCTGCTACGCCACCCAGAACCGCCAGGACGCCGTGAAGGTGGTGGCCCCCCGGGCCGACGTGGTCCTGGTGATCGGGTCGAAGAACTCCTCCAACTCGAACCGGCTCGCCGAACTCAGCGCCGAGCTCGGCACCCCGGCCCACCTGGTGGACGACGAGACCGCGGTCGACCCCGCCTGGCTCGAGGGTGCCTCGACCGTCGGGCTCACGTCGGGCGCGTCGGCGCCCGAGTGGCTCGTGCATCGGATGCTGGGCTGGCTCGCCGAGCGAGGGTTCGACCGCGTGGAAGAGGTGACGCTCACCGAGGAGCGCGTGCGGTTCTCGTTGCCGGCGGGCGTGCGGGAGATCCCGCTCAGCGCGAACTGACGCCTAGGTCCAGGCGGAGAACTGGTCCCGGTCTTCCTCGGGCTCTTCGTAGATCACCGAGACGAGCGTGTCGGTCGACACGACGCCGGGCAGGGAGTGGATCTCCTCGAGCACCACCCCGCTCGCCACCTCCCAGGGCTGGGCGACACAGGCCATGAGGTCGTACGGTCCGCCGAGCACGGCGACCCCGGACGACGTCGGCCATCTCCCCCAGCCGTTCGGCGAGCCCGCCGGCCGCGCCCGCCTGCGACCCTGATGTGCACGTAGCAGGCGTCGCCGATGATCGCGGGTGCCTGCGGTGCGCCCCAGCCGGCGATGCCGACGCGGTCGGGCGGGACGACCGGCGCGGTGAAGGTGCGCTGCGACCCCTGGGACGTGGTGGAACTCCGAGAGCACCTGCACGGCGATGGTGGACGAGGTCGGGGCCTTCGACGTGGGCCAGGACGTCCCAGTCGCCCACGACCGCGATCGCGCGGCGGACCTGCGACTTCGAGGAGAGGCCCGCGAGCACCGTCGCCATGGAGCCGGGCTCGATCCGCAGGTAGACGTAGGCGTCCATGGGCCGCAGGCTAGGTCACGTTCGGAGGCGGCACAAGGACGCTGGCCGCAGGCTCGAGCGCCGGCGGGCTACAGCTCGGCGGCCACCGGTGCCCCGGTGAGCGCCCACAGGGCCTCCTCGCCCTCTTCGGGCCCCACCGAGATCAGCCGGTCGCCCTCGCGCAGGGCGAACGTTCCCCGCGGGCGATAGATCCAGCGGGGACCTCGCTGGACGGCCAGCACGAACATGCCGGTCTCGGTCTCGAGACGCAGGTCCTTCAGCGATCGGCCCGGCGGCCGGCGAGTCCGGCTGGACGGTCGTGTCGGCGCTGGTCTCCTCCGTCTCCTCCAGCGCCATCTGGACGACCGGGTGCAGGGGCTCGCCCTGTTCGACGTACCAGGTCATGTCGCGGGCGGCGTCGCAGATGTACTCGCTGGCGGCCGCGAGCCGAAGGAGCCCCCGCAGCTCGTCGGGGTCGCGGGCCTCCGGCGCGGCGCGCAGGACCCAGGACTCGAGCTCGTCGTGGAGCTGGTCGCTCCGCGCTTCCAGGGCTCCCACTTCGGCCGCGAGCGAGCGGTTGTTGAACAGCAGCGAGGAGTAGGCCATGCCGACCGCGGCCTCGGCGAGGTCCTTCATCTCCACCAGGATGTCGACCGCCCGGTCGAGCTCGGAGAGGGCCGGGCGGGTCGTTGTCGGGAGCCAGCGGCATCGGTGGGGCGCCGGCGAGCTCGCGGACCTCGTTGACGCCTTCCTCGGGGCCGCGGATCAGCAGCACGTCGCCGGCGCTGACGACGTCGTCGGGCCCGGGGTCGAACTCCCAGTCGATGCCGCTGCGGATCGCCATGACCCACATGCCGGTCTCGGTGGGCAGCGAGAGCTCGCGCAGGGTTTGTCCTGCCGCAGGCGCGTCCTGGCGAACCTTCACCCGGGCCGTCATCTCGTCGGCGTGGCGAAGGTCGGGCCGCAGGGCGTCGGGGATGCCCAGCCGCGCGGCCACCACGCGCGCGATGTCGGAGGCGGCGTCGCCGATCTCCTCGATCGCATCGGCGATCCACAGCACCCCCGCCATGCCTTCGGCGTCCTCGGGGCTGCGCGCCGCGAGCATGGCCATGATGCGCAGGCGGCGGAGGTGATCGCTCATGCGCTGCTCGAGCCGGCCGACCTCGCGGGCCACCTTGTCGTCGTTGAAGAAGACGGCCGCGTAGGCCAGGTCGACCATGAGCTCGGAGGCGTCCTTCAGCTCGACGAGCAGGTCCTTGACGTTCTTGGGTTGGTCATCCATGGATGCGCTACTCCCGATAGTGACATAGCGACGAAGATGGCGACGACCCCGGCGAGGTCCATGACGCTGGTGATGATCGGGCACGGCATGGTTGTCCGGGTCCAGTCCGAACCGCGACGTGAGCACGGCGATGTAGTACCCGATGACCAGGATGAGCGGCATCACCAGCAGCCCTGCGAGCATCGTGCCGCCCACCATCTGTCCGGGCGCGGGGTGCGCCATGCCGAACACGTCGGCCAGCCCGAGCCCCACCACGCCGATGAACGTGAAGATCACCGCCCCGAGCGCGACCACGATCGAGGCGTCGAGGACGGCGGGGCGCTCGGGCAGGCCGCGCGGCGTGATGACGCCGAGCTGGAGCTTCGAGGACAGCCGCGAGGACAGGATGCCCCCCAGGGCGCCGGCCTGCGAGACGAACGGCGGGATCAGGATGTAGAGCCCGGCGAGCTCGCCCAGTCCCGGCTCGCGCGCCTGCAGCAGCGCGCCGGCCGCGATGTCGAGCAGCGGCGTCAGCGCGATCACGGCGGTCATCTCGAGCACGATCCGGCGGACCTGCGGCGTCGCGCGTCGTCCACGCGCGCGACGGCGGCCAGCGACGCAGAGCACGAGGCACAGGCGCCGCGACGACGGCGTTCACGCGCGTCGTTGCGGACCAGGAAGCGTCGCGAGGTACAGCAACGGCAGGGTGCCCATGTCGCCGAGCGCCGTCACCATCGGCGTGGCCACCGAGTCCAGGTCGTAGCCGCGCCGGTAGGACACCACCGAGAGTCCCAGCGTCACGATCAGGATCAGCACCGAGCCCGAGGAAGCCGCCCACGACCGAGATCGTGACGAGGTCCCAGAACGAGATCGATGCCTCGCCGAACGCGGCGGTCGCCAGCTTCGCGAGGCCGGCGAGCCACAGCGACGACGTGAACGTCGTGATGAACGAGACCTCGACGTTCTGCGCGAGGACGCCGCCACGGCGCAGGTTCGCCTCGAACGTACCGGCTGCCGAGGCCGTGCCCAGGCGAGCGCCGATGGCGCCGAAGATCGTGCCGCGCATGCCGACGGCGGCGGGGATCAGGACGAGCAGGCCGGGGAGGCTCGCGAGGGTGCCGGTGATGGAGGCGAGCGTCAGGCCCGCGACGAAGGATGCGAGCGTGCTGAGGGTGAGCGCGACCAAGCCCTGGCGGAGCGTTCGACGCTCTGCATGCCAGGACCGGTAGAGCCGGCGCGCGGGGCGCGGAACCAGCCTCGAAGCGCGGCGCGTGGACGCCATAACGGCACGCTCATCGTTCGGTCGTTCCTTTCACGGAGTGGGCCAGGCGGCCCGTGGCAGTATGCCCCCGCTCACCGAGCCGGGGCAACCCTTGGCCGGGAAGCCCTTTGGCGGGAGAGCCCGTGCCGGGGTCTGTCGGAGGTATCGGGTCCGGGGCCGATCACCTGAGCGCTAGTCGACCCAGTCGCGCGTGACGAACAGCCAGAACGCCAATCCCGCCTGCTCGCCGTAGGGGCGGAACCGTCGCCGGATCGCGGCATCGGACACGGGCTTGGTCCGCCCGAGGGCCTTCGCGTAGGTGGGCCGGGTCCACGAGTCGAGGATCAGCCGGGAGTTCCGGCCGATCGTCATCATGATGTGGGCGGCGGCGTAGGGGCCGACGCCGGGCAGGGCAAGGAGCTGCTGCTCCAGCTCATCGTCCGAGCGTTCGTCGGGGCCGGCGGCGGCCAGCGCTTCGAGGTCGACCTCGCCCGAGGCCACCCGGCGGGAGAGCTCGATCAGATAGGCGCCGCGGTAGCCGGCGCGCACCACGTCGCGGTAGAAGGCCTCGGGGGCGGAGGCCATCACGTCCGGAGTGGGGAAGGCGTTGGTGAGCGGGCTGCCGCCGCCCGCGGCGGGGTCGCCGAGTTCGGACACCAAGCGCGTCGACCATGCGCACGGTGGCCGACCACGTGCAGTTGGTGGTGCACACCGTCTTGATGACGTCTTCGAACACCGTCGGGCTCTGGATCATGCGACCGGCGCCGGTGGCGGCCCAGGCCAGGTCGGGATCCTCGCGAGCCTGGTCGTAGAACGCCGAGAGATCCTGGTCCAGCCGCAGCACGTGACGCGAATGCGGTGCGGACGGCCTCGAGCGCGCCGGCCCCCGGGCCGGCGCCCCAACACCTCGACCCGTGCGTTCCCCGGCGAGCCCTGGCCGATCCGGACGCGGCGCGGGGAGCCTCCCGGCACCCGGATCGTGCACTCGAGCAGGAGCGCTGCTTCGTCGAGCGCCATGGGCGCCAGGTCGACGAACCCGTGGGAGTTCAGGGTCCGGGCAAGGTCCACGGGCTCGCCTCCGGCCCCGACCAGGGGGAGTTCGATCGTCGTCACCGCGCCGCGGTCCCCGGGCCGATGGCCTCGCCCGCCTTCGCGGTTCGTTCGCGCTCCCGGAACTTGCGCACCTTGTTCCGGTTTCCGCAGACCGCCATCGAGCACCACTTGCCCGAGTGGTTCTTGCTGTGGTCGAAGAAGACCGCGGTGCACGTCGGGTCCTGGCACTGCCGCAACCGATGGAACGACCCGTCGAGATCGGCGAGGAACGCCGTCCCCAACAGGCGTCCGATCGCGCCGCGCATGCCGCCGACCTCGGTGTGCAGCCGGTTCTCGTCGCACCCGAAGCACAGCTGCAGACCGGTGTCCTGGGCGGCGTGGTTCAGGCGCTCGATCGCGTCGTGGTCGCGGGGCGCGCCGGCGTTCTCGTCGATCTTGGTCATCAGCGCCTCGCGTACCTCCAAGCCCCACACCAGGTCCTCGTCCGTGATCGGATCGCCCGCCTCGACCAGGCCTCGATCGCGGATCCACCGTTCGAGCGTGGGGGGCGTGGGCGGGAAGCTGTCGTCGATGCCGGGGGTGTGGTCATGCAGCGACAGGAAGCTGCGAACGGTTTCCAGGTCGCCCGGCGCCGGGTTGACCCCGCTGTCCTCGTGCCCCCACGGCGCCGTGCTCATGACGGTCGTTCGTTCGATCCGCTCACCCATGGTCGGCATCATACCGCAGGAAACTTCCGAAAACCACTTGACTGGTTACACCCGAAACCGATATAAAGCTGATGAACGGTTACGGATTCCGATCGAGGAGGTGGACAACGTGCCGCACATGTTGGGACCAACGGCGCCGGAGCTGTTGAAGATCCGCGCTGAGGACCTCCGGGCGCACGGCGGACATCGCCGGGAGCGGCCGGGGAGGCTCCGCCGGATGCTGGGGTCGAGGCTGATCGGCGCGGGAGAACGCGTCGCCGGCTGCACGAGGGCACGGCCCGAACCGATCAGGAGGATGTCATGAACCACCGTCTGGACGCGTGGGAGATGGGCGCCGCGATCGTCACCCTCACCCTGGTGGTCGCCGCGGTGTGGCTGCCGGCCGTCGCGGTGGGGGCGGGCATCGTCGGGGTGTTCGTGGGCCTGGGCGTGGGAGCCTGGTTCTGGGGAACCGACTCCCGCGACCCTTCGCCCGGCGACCCCTTCGGCCGGTGACCCGTTCCGTCTCGTTGAAGCTCCTCGTTGAGGCCTTTCCCTCGTAGCATCGAGCGGATGCTCGAGTTCACGGATCGTGCTGCCGAGGCGCTGGCTCGCAGCGATGCGGCGGCGCGGCGGTTCAACCCCGATGCCCGGGTTCGGCTGGTGACCGACGGCGCCGCCATCCGCGCAGAGCTCACCGATCGCGCCGAACCCGGTGATGCCACGGTCCGTCACGAGCTTGGCTTCGAGGTGTACGTGGCCGAGGGGATCGACGGGCTCGTCGACGCCGGTGAGCACGACGCGCTCTTCCTGGCGCGGACGTGAACCCGCGCTCGCTCTGCGGTTCGGCCGCGCAGCGGGGCTACACTTCCCTGCGATGACCGACCAGGGCGGACGCAACCTCTCCTCGGTGCCCGGCTTGGGAGCCGGACCGGTGATGGTGATCGGCGGTGCCGAGGACAAGGTCCGCGACAAGGTGATCCTGTCCCGGTTCGCGAAGTTCGCCGGCGGCGAGGACGGGCACGTGGTGGTCATCTCGACGGCGTCCTCGCTTGGCGATCAAGCCACGGAGGTCTATCGAGCGCTGTTCACCGACCTGGGGATCGGCACCGTCACCGGAGTACGGCCCGACGATCGGGACGAGGCCGACGACCCCGCCATGACGGCGGCGCTCGCGGGACGCCACCGGGGTCTACCTCACCGGTGGCAACCAGTCGCGGCTCACGCAGGTGGTGGCGGGAACGAAACTCGGGCGACGCGCTGTTCCTGGCCCACGACCGTGGGGCGGTGCTTGCCGGCACCAGCGCCGGGGCGAGCGCCATGGCGAGCCACATGGTGGCCTTCGGCAACGCCGGACCCACGCCGAAGAACCGGATGGTCCAGCTGTCGGCGGGGCTGGGGATCCTGTCGGGCCTGGTGATCGACCAGCATTTCGGCGAGCGTGGCCGGATCGGGCGCCTGCTCGCCCTGGTGGCGCAGTCTCCCTCGCTGCTCGGGATCGGGATCGACGAGGACACCTGCGCCGTCGTGTTCACGCGATCAGACGCTGCACGTGATCGGGCGCGGGGCCGTCACGATCGTGGACGGGGCGCACGTCAAGACGGACGCCTATCGCGGGAAGGGGTATAAACCGCTCATGGTGTCGGGCGCGGTGCTGCACTCGTTGCCGTCGGGCTACTGGTACGACCTGCGGGGTCGCCGGTTGCTCGCGGCCGAGCACGCGCTCGACGATGAGCGGGAGGCCTCGGAGTGACGGCGGACGCCGGGAAGCGACCGCCGCCGCCGATCGAGCCCCCGCCGGGGATCTGCACCGGGCAAAGGGGCCACGAAGACCCGCGCCGCTCGCCAGAAGACCAAGCGCGAGCCCGCCGCCAAGAAGCCGCCGCTCTCACCCGATCTCGCCGTCGTGCAGACGCACGTGTTCCGGGGTCCGAACTACTGGTCCTACGAGCCGTGCATCCGCCTGCTGGTCGATCTCGGGTCGCTCGAGTTCTGGCCGTCGAACACGATCCCGGGCTTCAACAAGAAGCTCCTGAAGGCGTTGCCGGGCGTCGGGGAGCACTCGTGCTCGCTCGGCAAGAAGGGCGGGTTCAAGGAGCGCCTCCAGGACGGCACGTGGATGGGCCACGTCGCCGAGCACGTGGCTTTGGAACTCCAGCGTGAGACCGGTGCGCACATCTCTCGTGGCAAGACCAGGAGCGCCGGCCCGCCGGGGCAGTACAACGTGATCTACGGCTACGCCGAGGAGACGGTCGGCCTGGCGGCGGGCGCCCTCGCCGTCCGTCTGTTGAACCACCTGATCAAGGCCGAAGACGGGTTCGACTTCGAAGCCGAGCGGGAAGCGCTTGATCCTGCTCGCCGAACGCCGGCAGTTCGGCCCGTCGACGCAGGCGATCATCGACGAAGCCGTCACCCGCGACATCCCGTGGATCCGGTTGAACGAACACTCCCTGGTCCAGCTGGGCCAGGGGACCTACCAGCAGCGGATCCGCGCCACGATGACCTCCAAGACGAGTGCGCTCGCCGTGGACGTCGCCGGCGACAAGAAGATGACGAACCGCCTGCTGGCCTCGGCCGGGCTGCCGGTCCCGCGCAGCGAGGTGGTGCGCACCGAGGACGATGCCGTCGTGGCCGCCAAGCGGATCGGGTTCCCCGTGGTGACCAAGCCGCTGGACGGCAACCACGGCCGCGGGGTGGGGTTGGATCTGCGCACCGAGCGCGCCGTACGCGGCGGGTTCAAGCGGGCCGTGTCCGAAGCGCGCCGCGGTCAGGTGGTGGTGGAGTCCTACGTCACCGGCAACGACTATCGCGTGCTGGTGATCGGCGGGCACATGGTGGCGATCGCGGAGCGGGTCCCGGCCCACGTCACCGGCGACGGCAAGCGCACGATCGCCCAGCTGGTGGAGAAGGCCAACCAGGATCCACGCCGTGGCATCGGCCACGAGAAGGTGCTGACCCGCATCAAGATCGACGATGCCGCGCGCGACCTGGTGAAGAAGCAGGGGTTCGCGCTCGAAGACGTCCCGCCCAAGGGCGAACAGGTATTGCTGGCCGCCACCGGCAACATGTCGACGGGGGGCATCTCGATCGACCGCACCTGGGACGCGCACGAGGACAACGTGGAGATCGCCGAAGAGGCGGCGCGCGTCGTGGGCTTGGACGTCGCCGGCATCGACTTCCTCGCGCCCGACATCTCCGAGGCGGTGCGCGAGACGGGTGGGGCCATCGTCGAGGTCAACGCCGCGCCGGGGTTCCGGATGCACACCCATCCCGACCGAAGGCGAGCCGCAGTACGTGGCGAAGTCCGTCGTCGACGGGTTGTTCCCGCCGGGGTCGCCGAGCCGGATCCCGATCCTGGCGGTGACGGGGTCCAACGGCAAGACCACCACCACGCGCATGCTGGCGCACATCTTCCGCGGGATGGGCCGGCGCGTGGGCATGACCACCACCGACGGCATCTACATCGACGAGCGGCTGGTGAAGCGGGTGGACGCCAGCGGTCCCAAGTCCGCGCAGATGGTGCTGCAGAACCCACGGGTGGACACCGCGGTGTTCGAGGTGGCGCGCGGCGGCATCCTGCGTGAGGGCCTGGGCTACGGACGCAATGACGTCGGGGTCGTGCTCAACGTCACCGGCGACCACCTCGGCCTGCGCGAGATCGAGACGTTGGAACAGCTCGCGGCGGTCAAGCGCGTGGTGGTCGAAGCCGTGCCCCGCAACGGCTGGGGCGTGCTGAACGCCGACGATCCGCTGGTGCTCGACATGCGCCGGCACTGCAGCGGCAACGTGATCCTGTTCACGATGCAGGAGTCGCACGACTTCGTCGACCGTTGGGTCCGGCGAGGTCGCAAGGCCGTGGTCCTGGAGCGGAACGAACGCGGGGAGATGATGGTGATCAAGGAGGGGCGGCGCACGATGCCGATCGCCTGGGTCCACACCCTCCCGGCCACCTTCGACGGCAAGGCCCGCATGATGGTGCAGAACGCGATGGCGGCCGCGGCGGCGGCCCACGTCGCCGGCGCGCACCTGCACGACATCCGTCAGGGACTGCGCTCGTTCACGACCTCGATCTATCAGGCACCCGGTCGGTTGAACGTGTTCGATCTCGACGGCGTGAAGGTGGTCCTCGACTACGCGCACAACGCGGCGGGCCTCGAGACCCTGGGCGACTTCGTCGAGCGGTTGGCGGCGGACACCGCGACCGGCGAACGTCCGGGGGAAGCCTCGTGGTCGGCCAACCTGCGCGTGGCGGTCGTCGCCACGGCGGGCGACCGGCGCGACGAGGACATGAAGGAGCTCGGACGCGTGGCGGCGCGCTACTTCGACGAGGTGATCGTCCGGGAGGACACGAAGAGCCGCGGCCGCGAGCGTGGGGAGACCGCGGAGCTGATCCGCGAAGGAGTGGTCGAAGCGATCCAGGGGGCGCGCGCGCCGGCAGCGTCGAGGTGGTGCTCGACGAGATGGACGCCGCGCGCCAGGCCCTCGACCGCTCGCGCCCCGGCGACCTGGTGGTCCTGTGCGTCGACTACGCCACCGAGGTGTACAAGGAGATCGAGCAGCGCCGCGGGGTCGCCTCGCCCGAGGTGCTGCGGGCGTCCGAGGGCGATCTCGCCGACGCGGTGGGCGGCGACCCCGACCTCATGCGTCGGGCATGACATCGGACGCTCGATGGACACCGCCGCGATCCGTGCCGAGCTCGTCGCCAGCCGCGACGACCTGCTCGCCGAGCTGGCCGACATCACGACGGTGACGCGAGACCCCGCGGCCACGATCGGGTTCGGCAAGCGCGTCGGCGAAGGGACGAACGAGGCGATCGGTCGCATCGAACGGGTGGGCCAGGCCGACGCCCTCACCGCGAAGCTTGCCGATGTCGAGCGGGCCCTGGCGAAGCTCGACGACGGCACCTACGGGCTGTGCGATCGCTGCGGAGCGCTGATCCCCACCGAGCGCCTCGAGGCGCGGCCGTGGGCCGTGCTCTGCGTTCGCTGCAGCACGGCCTGAGGGGGCGACGGTGGGAGGGTTCCTGTTCCGGCTCGGGGGGCTCACGGCCCGCCATCGCATCGCCGTGGTCGTCGGTGTGGATCGGCCTGGCGGCGCTGGCGCTGGGTCTGGTGAAGGCCTACGGCGCCAAGACCGACAACGGCCTCACCCTCCCGGGCACCGACAGCCAGGCGGCGTTCGACATCCTGGCCCAGCGGTTCCCGCCGCAGCAGAACGGCACGAATCCGTTCGTGTTCGCGGTCGAGGAAGGCAAGCTCACCGATCCCGCGAACCGAGCCGCGATCGCTGCGACGTACAAGGCGATCGAGAACTCGCCGCAGGTCTACAGCGTCGTGAACCCCCTCACGAAGGACGGCAAGACGGTGGGCTTGTTGTCCGAGGACGAGCGGATCGCCTTCATGCCGGTGCTGCTCAAGGTCGACTCAGGCTTCATCACCGACCGGCTCGCCCAGACCATCCTGGATGCCACGCGGCCGGCGACGAAGGCGGGCATCCAGGTTGCCGTCGGGGGCTCGATCGGCTCGGTGCTCTCGTCGCCGGACACCGGCGAGAGCGAGCTCATCGGCAACGTCTCGGCGATGGTGATCCTGGCGCTGGTGTTCGGCAGCCTGATCGCGATGGGCACCCCGATCGTGACCGCGGCCTTCGCGCTCGCGGTGGGGCTCTCGGCGATCGGCTTGCTGGGTCACGTCATGGCGGTCCCCTCGGTGGCCCCCACGCTTGCCACGATGATCGGCCTGGGCGTGGGTATCGACTACGCGCTGTTCCTCGTGACCAAGCACCTCGACCAGCTGGGCGAGGGCATGGAGGTGGAGGAGTCGATCGCGAGCGCGGTCGCCTCCTCGGGCAGCGCGATCGTCTTCGCGGGCAGCACGGTGGTGATCGCGCTGGCCTCGCTGGCGGTCGCCGGGATCCCGTTGGTGACCTCGCTCGGGTTCGCCTCGGCGATCGCCGTGTTCATGGCCGTGCTCGCCTCGATCACGCTGCTGCCGGCGATCCTGTCGTTGCTGGGGGACTGGGTGCGGCGGGTGAAGGTCCCCGCGTTCCTCCGGCCGAAGCCGCGCCCGGTGGGGGAGCGGCGGTGGGATGCCTGGGCGCGCGGCGTGGCCCGGCATCCGTGGGTCGCCGTGGTGGCATCGTTGGTGATCCTGGTGCCGTTGATCATCCCGCTGTTCTCGTTGGAGTTCGGGCAGGAAGATATCGGCGTCACGCCGACCGACACCACCGAGCGCCAGGCTTACGACCTGCTGACCGAGGGTTTCGGCGTGGGATACAACGGGCCGCTCCTGATCGCGAGCACCCTGCAGCCGGTGGCCGCACCCAGCGCCGAGTACACGAAGAAGTACGACCGTGCCACCGCGCTCCAGAAGCAACTGAAGCGCGAGCAGCGGCGGCTGCAGGCGCAGGCCGACGCCCTGAAGGAGCGCCAGGCCGAGCTCGAACGGGAGCAGGCGCAACTCGAACGGAAGGCGTCGGTCCTGCAGCAACGCAAGGCCGAGCTCGAACGCGAAGAGGCGAGTTTGCGCACGCAGGAGGCCCGCCTGCGTGCGGAGGCCGAGCGGTTGGTCCGTCAGGCGGCCCCGATCGCGGCGCACCTGGCCGCGATCCTGGGACGCGAGCGCTTCGTCCAGCGCCAGATCGATCAGACGACCGATCCCGACCGGCTGCGACGGCTGCGCGCTCGCCTCGCCAGGCTCGAGGACAAGGAGGCGACCACGCGTGCGCGGCTCGCGCCCTACCGATCCCGGGCTGCGTCGTTGGTCGCCCAGGCGGAGTCGTTGTTCGCGCAGGCAGAGCGCCTCGAGCGACAGGCGGCGGCCCTGCAGGCGCAGGCGTGATGCGCTCAGGTGCAGGGTGACGCCCTCAAGGCCCAAGGCGAGGAGCTGCAGGCGCGAGGCCGACGCCCTGAAGCGGCAGCAAGCGCAGGCCGAGCAGCAGAAGAAGGTCGCGCTTCGGCTCAAGCGCCAGCTCACCGCCATGGTGACGAAGGCTGGAGGCGATCCACGGGGGACCGATCCTCGCATCGTGTCGATGCAGGACGCGATCTCTGGCACCCGGGGCGTGGTCGGCATGTTCCCGCCCCAGCTCAACAAGGCCGGCGACGCCCTGATCATGAGCGCGATCCCCGAGCGCGCGCCGTCCTCGCCCGCGACCGCGACGCTGGTCACGACGATGCGTGAGGACGTGCTGCCACCGGCGACCGCCGGTTCGGGCATCGACGCCCACGTCGGCGGAAGCACGGCGAGCAACGTCGACCTGGCGGCCGTGATCGCTGATCGGCTCCCGCTCGTCGTCCTCACCGTGCTGGCCCTCAGCTTCCTGCTGCTGATGGTGGCCTTCCGCTCGCTGCTGGTGCCCGTGCAGGCGGCGGTGACGAACCTGTTGTCGGTGGCGGCCGCCCTGGGCGTGCTCACCGCGGTCTTCCAGTGGGGGTGGGGTCTGTCGTTCATCGGGCTGGACGCGCCCGGGGGCACCGTGCCGATCGCGAGCTTCGTGCCGCTGATGATGTTCGCGGTGCTGTTCGGACTCTCGATGGACTACGAGGTGTTCCTGGTGAGCCGCATCCAGCAGCACCACGCCGAGGGCGAGCCGCCGCGCCGGGCGGTGATCTCGGGGCTGGGATCGGGCGCGCACGTGGTGACCGCGGCGGCGCTGATCATGTTCTGCGTGTTCTCGAGCTTCATCATCAACGGCGACCCCACGGTGAAGCAGTTCGGGGTGGGCCTGGCCGTGGCGGTCGCCCTGGCCGGTCTGTTGGTGGTGACGCTGGCGCCCGCGCTGCTGACGCTGTTCGGTCGGGGGGTGTTCTGGGTGCCGCGGTTCCTCGATCGGATCCTGCCCCACCTCGACATCGAAGGCGGCGCCGGCAGGGGGGCGGACCCAGCAGTCGAGGAGGTCGCTACCCGCCCAGTGGACGAGGACCCATGAGCGCCGCCCCGCCCGTCGCCTCTTCCGCGCGGATGATGTGCATCAGCGCGTTGATCTGCGCCAGGTGGGTGAACGCCTGGGGGAAGTTCCCCCAGTGGCGGCCGGTGCGCGGGTCGATCTCTTCGGCGTAGAGGCCGAGCGGGCTCGCGTAGGACAACATGCGCTCGCACAACTCGCGGGCTCGGTCGAGCTCGCCGATCTCCACCAACGCCGAGACCAGCCAGAACGAACAGATCGCGAACGTGCCCTCCTGGCCCTGCAGGCCGTCGTCGGTCTCCTCGGTGCGATAGCGCAGCACCAGCCCGTCGTCGGTGAGTTCGTCGGCGATCGCGAGCACGGTGGCCACGATCCGCGGGTCGTCGGCCGGCAGGAACCGGAGCAGGGGCGCCAGCAGCAGCGAGGCGTCCAGCGCCTTCGACCCGTAGGCCTGGGTGAACACGCCGCGCTCGTCGACGCCCTTGTCCAGGATGTCGGCCTTGATGCGGTCGGCCTCGGCCTGCCAGCGCTGGGCCACGTCGGACTTGTCCATGACCTCGGCGAGCCTGGCGCCCCGGTCGCACGCCACCCAGCACATGATCTTCGAGGACGTGAAGTGCTGCGGTTCGCCTCGGATCTCCCAGATCCCCTGGTCGGGTTCGGTCCAGCGGGCGATCGCGCGGTCGACCTGCTCGGCCAGCCCCTTCCAGGTGCTGCCCGACAGGAACTCCCCGCTGCGCAGGTGGAGGAACACCGAGTCGAGCAGCGCGCCCCAGACGTCGTGCTGGGCCTGGCCGTGCGCGGCGTTGCCGATGCGCACGGGCTTGGCGAGTTCGTAGCCCGTGAGGTGGTCCAGGATCACCTCGGTGAGGTCGGTCTCTCCGCCCACGGCGTACATCACCTGCAGCGGCGACCCGTCGGAGACCTGATCGGCGATGAAGTAGAAGAAGCTGTTCGCTTCGAAGTCGAAGCCCAAGGTGTAGAGGCCCCAGAGCGCGAACGTGGCGTCGCGCACCCAGCTGTAGCGGTAGTCCCAGTTCCGCTCCCCGCCCGGCGTCTCGGGCAACGAGGTGGTGGAGGCGGCGATCAGCGCGCCGGTGGGGGCGTAGGTGAGGCCTTTCAGCGTCAGGGCCGCCCGTTGCAGATGCGCGCGCCACGGGTGGTCGGGGAACTCGCCCTTGTTGAGCCAGCCGCGCCAGAAGTCGGCGGTCTCGTGGATCTGCTCCCACGCTTCCTCGGGGTCTGCCGGCGGTGGGTGCGCCTCGCCGTCCCACGTCAGCGCGGCGAACGCGGCCTCGCCGTCGTTCAGCCGGGTGAACGCGACGGCGGCACGCCCCGCCATGCCCAGGCGCATGTTCGTGGTGAGACGCAGGGAGGGATCGTCGGGACCTCCGTGGGCCACCGCCTCCTCGTAGCCCTCGCCCGTGTACTCCCAACGCGCGTCGGTGCGCCCGTAGTCGAACACCGGCTCGCAGTTCAGGATCAGCTCGACCTGTCCCTGGATGCAGCGGACCGCGCGCACCAACATGTGCCGCGCTTCGAAGTCGCCGGGCGGACGGCGGTACTCCTCGCGACGGCCGTCGGTGTCGACCCATGGGCCCATCACCAAGGCGTCGCGCACGATGAGCCAACCCGACCGTGTCTGCCAAGTGGTCTCCAGGACATTGGTGCCGGGAAGGTAGCGGCGACCGGCAGGCACCAGCAGCTCGGCCGGCCCGAGCCGGAACGCGCCGGCTCCCCGGTCGAGGATGGCGCTGAACACGCTGGGGCTGTCGGGGCGTGGGAGGCAAAGCCACTCGACGCTCCCGCTGGGCCCCACCAACGCCGAGACCTCGCGGTCGGACAGGAACCCGTATTCGCCGATCGGGGGGAAGGGACTCTGCCTCGACTGCCAGGGGGCGATGTCACCGCCCACCGGCGGGGTCGAAGGGTTCCCGGGGAAGGGCACGACCTCGCTGCTCACGGGGAACGAGTGTAGCCCCGAGGTCAGCTGTCACCTGGATTTCCGGCGTATGTTGCTAGGCATGCATGGGGAGCGATGACGTTGCGCGCGACTGAGGACGACGCCGCCCTGCGGGCGTTCACCACGCGGGACGGCCGGGCGGGGGTGCTGCTCGATTTCGACGGCACCCTCAGCCCCATCGTGGCCAGGCCCGAGCTCGCCAAGATCCGCGACGGCGCCCGCGATGCGATCGCCCGGCTGGTCGAGCGTCTCGCGATCGTCGCGGTGATCTCCGGGCGGACCCCCGCCGAGCTGGAGGAACTCGTCGGCCGTGCCCGGCGTCGTCCTGGCCGGGCTGTACGGCCTGGGCGAGGAGGCCATCACGCTGCCGGCAGGGGTCGCCGACCAGGTGACCGGGATCGCCGCCACCGTGCCGGGCACCCGGGTGGAGTCCAAGGGCGCCTCGATCGCGGTGCATTTCCGCGGTGCCGACGATCCCGACGACGCACGGGGGCGGCTCGCTCCGGCGCTGGAGGCGGTGGCTCTCGATGCCGGCATGGCGTTGATCGCGGGCAAGAAGGTCTGGGAACTGGTGCCCGGTGGCCGCCCGCTCAAGGAAGGCGCGGTCGAGCGGATCGTCACGGAGGCTCGACTCGACGCGGTGCTGTACGCGGGCGACGATGTCGCCGACCAGCGGGCCTTCGAGGCCCTCGACCGCCTGGCCGCCGACGGGCTCACCACCTTGAAGGTGGCGGTGCACGGACCGGAGACCCCACCGCAACTCGCGGGATCGGCCGACATCGTCGTCGACGGCCCCGCCGGGCTGGTGGCGCTGCTCCGCCGGATCTAGCCAGGGCCCGTCGGGACCGATGCCGTCCGACGCGGATGTCGCCGTGCGCCGTTAGGGTTTGGACCATGGCTACCCCACCGATCGTCTTGGTTCCCGGATTCTGGCTCGGCGCATGGGCGTGGGACGAGGTTGCCGGCGCGTTGCGTGCCGACGGCCATGACGTCACCGCCATCACGCTTCCCGGTCTCGAGTCGGCCGATGCCGACCGGTCCTCGATCACCTTGTCCGACCACGTCGACGCGATCTGCGCAGCGGTCGAGGCGGCGGGAGCCCCCGTCGTGCTCGCCGTGCACAGCGCTTCTGGGTTCTCCGGCTACGCCGCGAGCGACCGCATCCCGGAGCGGATCGCCGCCATGGTCTACGTCGATTCCGCGCCGGGCACGGGTGCTGCCGACCCCGACTTCGCCGACACCGAGAAGCCGCTGCCCCCACAGCAGGAACTGGAGGCGGAAGAGAACTTCGACGGCCTCTCCGCCGAGCAGATCGAGACCTTCCGTCGGCGGGCCGTTCCCGTGCCGGGGGGCGTGCTGCGCGAAGGCGTCTCGCTGAGCAACGATGCGCGCCTCGATCTGCCGACCACGATGATCTGCACGGGGTACACGTCGCAGGAGTACCAGGACGCCGTCAAGGAAGGGTCCGCGTGGCTCGGCGGCCTCACCGAGGTTCGCGACGTCACGTGGGTCGACCTGCCGACGAGCCACTGGCCGATGTGGTCTCGCCCGAAGGAGCTCGCCGGGATCATCGGCGACGTCGCGAACGCGCACGCCACCGGCGACTGACCGGTCGGGTCAGCGGCGGCGGCGCGTGGGCGGCCGCACCTGGTCCACGGCCTCGAGCTGACTCGCGAGCCAGTTCGACGGGGTGTGCGCCTGCACGGTGCGAGCCAGTCCCCGAGCTCGCCGGGTGCGTTCGTCGGCGGGCATCTCCAGGGCCTCCCGCAGCGCTTCGGACGTCTCGGCGAGGTCGAACGGGTTCGTACCCAGCGCCTGCCGGCCCAGGCGACCGAACGCTCCGGCGTTGCGGGAGAGCACCAGCACGCCGTTGCGACGGTTCACCAGGGGGCCTTCCATGGCGACCAGGTTCATGCCGTCGTAGGCCGGGTTGACGAACAGCACGTCGTACAGGGCATAGGCGGCCACGGCGAAGGCGTAGTCCTCCTGCACCCGGATGTCGATCGGCATCCAGGACTTCGTGCCGAACTCGGCGTTGATGCGCTTGGCCTCGGCGAGACATTCCTCGCCGTAGTCCTGGTACTCGGGCACCTCCTCGCGTGACGGGCTGAACAGGCAGAGGAAGACGCACTTGTCGCGCCACTGCGGGTTCCTTCGCAGGAAGAGCTCGTAGGACAGGAAGCCTCGAAGGATGTTCTTCGACGGTTCGAGCCGGTCGACACGCAGGATCAGGGAACGCTCACCGACCAGGTCGCGGAGCTCCTCGCGCACGCTCTCGGCCTCGGGCTGGGCCGCCGTCTCGCGCAGCGGCTCGGCGCTCACCGCCACGGGGAAGGCGCGCACCGCGGCGTCGCGTTCCTCGATCTGCATGCGGCCGCCACGAAGCACGTGGAACTCGGGCAGGCTCCGCGCCGACAGCAGGTAGTTCTCGGCCCACTGCTTGGACTGGAAGCCCAGGACGTCGGCGCCGGCGAGCCCTCGGAGCAGCGCGGTCCGCATGCCGACCGGCAGGACCCGGAGATACGTGGCACCGGCGAAGGGCGTGTGCGAGAAGTGCACGATCTTGGCCTCGGGCACGAGTTCGCGCAGCATGCCGGGCACCAGGCTCAGGTGGTAGTCCTGGATCAGGTACACGGGGTCGTGCTCGGCTTCGTCGGCGAGGGCGTTGGCGAACGCGCGGTTGGTCTCGATGTAGTCGTACCAGGCGGCCTCGGTGGCGTCGTCGAACATCGGCGAGCGGGGGATGTCCCACAGCGCGTGGTGGACGAACCACAGGATCCGGTTCGAGATCTCGTTGTAGTAGCCGTCGTAGCGCTCCTGCGGCATCACGACGTAGCGCATGCGCTGGTTCGAATCGGGAGCCACCGTCCGGCCCTTCAGGGCCACCGCGCGATCGCCGTCGGTCATGGCCGAGGACACCCAGGTGGTGTCGTCCCGGTAGAACACCCCCGACAGCGCCGTGACCAGCCCGCCGGAGCCGCGCCGGGCCGCCAACCTGCCTCGATCGTCCCGATCGAAGCTGACGGGCCCTCGGTTGGACGCCACCACCACCGGCGCCTCCATCGCGCTGACGGTGGTGCGGGTTCTGTTGGGTGACATCCCCCGCAGTCTAGGTGGTCCGGCCGAACCCTCGGTACGGGCCCGTACGACCGTACGGCGTCAGGACGAGGGGAGCCACGACCGGGGAGAGCTCCTGGGCCGCATCGTCGGTCAGCTGATCCACGGCGCCCGAACCCAGATCCAAGACGAACAGATCCTGCTGGTCCCCGTCGATGCCGATGAAGGCGAGGAAGTTGCCATCGGGGGAGACCTCCGGGGCGGTTTCGTCACCGGGACGGTCGAGCAACGGCCGTGGAGCGGTCTCGTTCTCCGGGTCGAGTTCGTAGAGCGCCCACGAGCCGTTCACCGTGGTCGAGACCACGATCCCGTCGGGGCCCCAGTCCGTCCAGCCTGCATCACCGATCGACGTGAGACGTCGTGGCGGGGAGGTGCCGTCGACCTCCACGACGAAGACCTCACCGGCGTCGTCGACGGCCACGAGCTGAATCACCGTCCGGAGACCAGCTCGCCTCGTAGCCCTCGAGGAACCGCCCGTCGCCCTCGTCTCGGACCGCGGTGCCCGGTCGCTCCCGCCGGACGGGATCGTGAAGAGCGCGCCGGAATCGGTGGAGAACGCGATCCGTCGATCCGTCGGGCGACCAGTCGGGGCCGTTCGGCTGGCCCACCGTCGAAGATCGGGTCGGCCGCTCCGGTCGACAGGTCGATCACCTCGAGCTGCCCCGCGCCCTCGCCCAGCCCGTGATCGAAGACCGCCTGCGAGCCATCGGGCGCGAGGGACAGCCTCGACGTCGAGATCGCAAGATCACCGATCGTCCGCGCGATCCGATCCGTCGGCGTTGCGAACCATCAACTGGGCGGAGCCACCGAACGGTCCGTCCCGGAAGTAGGCGAGCTCGCCCCGGGCTTCGATCGGTGGGGGCGTGGATGCCGACTCGGAGACCCGCACGACCCCCGTCGGCGTCGGTCCGATGGGCGGCGCATCCCGGCGGTCGAGCACCGCGCCCACGGCCAGGACCCCGACGAGGACACCGGTGACCGCGATCACGCTCGCCAGCGACCAAGCCCACCCGGCTGCGGCGTCGGGCGGCTCGCACCACGTGGTCGCGCCGTTCGTCCGGGGTCGGCGCTCCGGCCGCGAGCCGGTCGAGTTCGTCGCGGAGTCTCGTCGGTCACGGCACCCACTCTCCGAGCTCGGCACGCAGGGTCTCGAGCCCGCGGTGGATGTGCGAGCGCACCGTCGCCTGCCGGCACCCGAGCACCTGGGCGGTGACCTCGTCCGGCACGTCCTCGAAGAACCGCAGCACGATCGCCGCGCGCTGCTTGAACGGCAGGGTGGCCAGCGCCAGCCGCAGGCTCTCGGTGGCGGCGACGTCGCGGTCGCGGTGGGGCTCGACGCAGCTCGGCCGTGTGGCGCGCGAGGTAGTCGCGCTCCACCTTGAGCCGACGTCCGCGCATGCGTGCCATGTTCACCACGGTGACGCGGAGGTAGGCGCCGAACGCCTCGGCACGGCGCAGGTGCGTGAGCCGGCCCGCCACCTTCACGAACGCGTCCTGGACCAGGTCCTGCGCCACCGCGCGGTCGCCGGTGAGCAGGTAGGCCAGGCGCAAGGCGTCGGCCGCGTGCGCTTCGTACAGGGCGCCCAGCCGGTCCGCGCTCACGCCGCTCGGCCACGAGGTCACCGATCGCCGCGCTCATACACTCGAACTGATGCGCCGAGCGGCCTCCGCGTTGCACTCACGCACGGGAAGCGCTGCGCCCGGCGCACCACCCGCCGGACGTCGGCGGGCCTCATCCGCGTGGCTCCGGCGTCTTCGAGCCAGGCGAAGATCTCCGGGCGCATGCCCAGCGCGGTGACGCCCACGACATCGCCCGGCTCGAGCCTCGCCCACCATCGCGCGCAGCGCGGTCGAGCTCATCCGGGTAGACGGCGACGTCGTGCACGCCCGCTGCCTCCGCGGCGCCCTCTCGAGGCGCTCGACGATGTCCTCGCGCGTGCGCCCGCGCAGGTAGTGCTGGAGCTCGGCGACCGCCAGGTGGTCCGAACCCACCGCGGCCCGGAACGCGAACGACGTGCAGGATCTCGTTCGTGCGGTCGCCCGCCGTGCAGATCGCGAGCCAGACGTGGCCGCCTCGCGGCCGCAGAGCCCGTCCAAGGTCTCCACCATGCCCGCTCATGCCGGCCTCGTTGTGGGCGTAGTCGATCATCACGATCCGTCCGTCGAGTCGAGAACAGGTTGGCTCGCCCGGGGTTGTGTTCGGGGTCCTGGACGAACGTCTTCAGGCCCTTGACGACGGCCCGATGCGGCAGGCCGATCGCCAGCGCCGCCGCCGCGGCCGCCATGGCGTTCTGCGCGTTGATCCGCGAGACCCCCGCCAGGGTCATCGGGCACGTCGAGCATCGCCACCAACGGGTGGGCCCGATGGTCGGACGAACCAGGTCATGCGGCCGTCCTGGATCGACATCGCGCGGCCGCCCTCGCGCAGGGCCTCACGCAACGCCGGATGATCGGGGTGGGTCGAGAAGAGCCACGGCGGCCCGGTCGCGTTGCGTCGCATCGCCAGCACGCGGGGATCGTCGGCGTTCAGCACGTCCCAGCCCGTCGGGACGGGTGATGCGGGTGATGACGCCTTTCACCTCCGCGAGCTGATCGACGGTGTCGATCCCGTGCAGCCCCAGGTGGTCGGCGCTGACGTTGGTGACGACGGCGACGTCGTTGTGCTGGACACCCGCGCCGCGCAGCAGCATGCCGCCCCGCGCGGTCTCGAGCACCGCGATGTCGGGCTCCTGCGCCAGCGCCATCGCCGCGCCACCGAACCCGCTGTAGTCGCCGCGTTCGACCAGCTCGCCGTCGCCGCGGTACACCCCGTCGGTGGAGGAGTAGGCCACGGACCGTCCCGCGGTCCGCACCAGGTGGGCGAGCAGGCGCACGGTCGTGGTCTTGCCGTTCGTGCCCGTGACCTGGATCACCGGGATCGTCGGGATCGGTCACCGTCGGCTCAGGGCCGGGATCGACGGCGGCGAGCCGCGCGCCGGCCTCGGCGATCAGCCGGGTGGGCGAGCGACGCAGCACGCCGCCCATCGCCCATGCGGTCTCGGCGGCCAGCGCCTCGGCCGCGGCGCGCCGGCGCCAGGGGAAGGCGATCACGATCTGGTCGGGCGCCGGCCCGGGGCGGCCGCGGACCGCCAGGCGTCGCACGCCGGAGGCCACCGCGATCCGGCGCGTCAGCTGGGCCGCCGATGCGCGCGGTCGCCCGGCGGCGCTGTTCGCTGCCGGGCGCGCCCGGCGACAGGCTCGGCGGCATGCGCGAGCCGCTCGGCGACCTCGCGCACGGTGGTCCTCGGAGGCGCGCATCCACCCGGGACGTCGAGCGTGAGCTTGATCGCGGGGCGGGGGTAGTAGAGGTTCGGGCCGTCCAGGACGCGCAGCTCGACGGTCGAGACGCGCGGGGTCGCCACCTCAGGCCCCGGCCGGGTCCGGTGCGGTCGTCGCAGGCTCGTGCGCTCCGCCGAGGTGGCTCGCAGGGTGGTCACGTCCGAAGCGTACCCAGGCCGGCCGCGGCCGCGCGAGCGGCTCACCCCTCGTACGTTTCGGTGCGGTACCGGCGCAGTTCCGGATAGGCCAACGCCACGATGACCGCGCCGAGCGATGCACGCCAGCCCGCCGGTCACCACGCTGATCGCCGGGGTGAACCACGCGGCGACCAGGCCCGCCTCCACGTCGCCGAGCTTCGGGCCACCGGTCACGACCAACGAGAAGATGCCGCTCAGGCGGCCGCGGAGCCGGTCGGGGACGGTCGACCTGCAGGATCGTGGAGCGGAAGATCGCGCTCACCACGTCGGCGGCCCCGGCGATCGCCAGGAACACCAGCGCCAGCGGGAGGTTCGCGCCCACCAGACCGAACGCGGCGATCGCCGCGCCCCAGCCCGCGACCGCCCAGATCACGGCCTCGCCCTGACGGTGGATCCGCGTCGACCGATCCCGACAGCAGCACCTGGGCGAGCGCGCCCACGGCCGGCGCCGCGAACAGCAGCCCCACCACCTCGGGCCCTCGGTCGAACTGCGTGGCCGCGAGCACCGGGAACAGCGCCGCCGGCATGCCGAAGATCATCGCGATCAGGTCGATCACGAAGGTCGACTGGATCAGCCGGTGGTGCGCCACGTAGCGGAACCCCTCGGCCACCGCTCGTGGTCCCGCCGCTCGGGTCCGGCGTCGTCGGGCTCGGGCGGCAGGGGCTGCATCGCCAGCGCGGCGACCAGCATGCCGCCGTAGCTGACGAGGTCCACCCCGTAGGCCCACCACGGGCCCGGTGGCGGCGATCAGCACGCCGGCGAAGGCCGGTCCCACGATCCCGGTGACCTGCCACTGCATCTGGGACAACGCGCACGGCCGACGGCATCAGGTCGTCGCCGACGAGCCGCGGGACCGACGCCTGTCGGGCGGGCATGTTGATCGCGGCCAGCATCCACGTCAGCGCGTTCGCCACGTGCAGCACCGAGAGCGACGGGGATCGTCGACCAGCGCCGTCGCCACCAGCACCGCCGGCCACGAGCACGTGCCCGACCTGGGTCCACACGATCACCGACCGCCGGTCGTGCGCGTCGATGAACGAACCGCCCACGAACGTGCCGGCGATGTTGCCGGCCAACCCCGAGAGCCCCAGCAGCCCCACCGCCGCCGGCGAGCCGGTGAGCGCGAACACCTGCACGTACAAGCCCACCCGTGCGAACTGCGACCCGAGCGCGGAGACGAACGTGCCCGTCCACAGCAGCCGGTAGTCGCGGGAGATGCGCAGCGGGGTCAGGTCGAGCAGCAGACGCCGCAGGCGCGAACGGACCCGACCGTCGCGGCCGGGTCCGTCGTCGTCGCGCCATGGCCGGAACGGTAGCAACCGCTCCCGCGATCGTGCCGTCTACGCCGATGACGGCACCCACCGCGTCGTCCAGCACCTGCAGCCCGTCCTCGAGCAGCGCGTGCGTCGATGTTGATCGGTGGCAGCAGGCGCACGACGTTGCCGTAGGTGCCCGGCCGTCAGCACGATCACGCCCTGCTCGAGGCATCCGTCGGCGATCGCGTTCATGGCCTCGGCGCCGAGCGGCTCCTTGGTGCCGCGGTCGGCGACCAGCTCGATCGCGCTCATCGCGCCGCGGCCGCGGACGTCGCCGATCGCGTCGTAGCGCTCGGCCATCGCGGTGAACCGCGCCATGATCGTCTCGCCCGACCTGCGCGCGAGCGAGCCAGCAGGTCCTCGCGCTCGATCTTGTCGAGCACGGCGAGCGCCGCGGCAGCCGCGACGGGGTTGCCGCCGTAGGTGCCACCCAGGCCGCCGGCGTGCACGGCGTCCATGATCTCGGCCCGGCCGGTGACGGCGCTGATCGGCAGGCCGCCGCCCACCGACTTCGCGGTGGTGACCATGTCGGGCACGACCCCCTCGTCCTCGATCGCGTACCAGCGGCCGGCCCGTCCCATCGCCGACTGGATCTCGTCGGCGATGAACACGATGCCGTTCGCCGCGCAGAACTCGGCGATCCCTTCGACGAACCCGGGCGAGGGGACGATGAAGCCGCCCTCGCCCTGGATCGGCTCCATGATCACCGCGGCGATGTTCTCTTCGCCGATGTGCTTGTGCATCTCGTCGATGGCGTAGGCCAGCGCTTCGCGCGTCACGGTCTCCGGGTCGGCACCCTGCGCCGACTCCAGCGGTACGGATAGGCGAACGGCAGCCGGTAGATCTCGGGCGCGAACGGGCCCATGCCCTGCTTGTACGGCATGACCTTCGCGGTGAGCGACATCGCCAGCAACGTGCGCCCGTGGAACGCGTGGTCGAACGTCACGATCGCCGTCTCGCCCGGTGTGCTTGCGGGCGATCTTCACGGCGTTCTCGACCGCCTCGGCGCCGCGAGTTGGCGAACATCGTCTTCTTCGCGTGGTCGCCGGGCGTGAGCGCGTTGAGCCGCTCGGCCAGCTCGATGTAGGGCTCGTTCGCCGTGACGTGGAAGCAGGTGTGGGTGTCGAGCTCGGCCTGCTGCTGGATCGCGGCGACGACCTCCGGCGCGGTGTGCCCCACGTTGAGCACGGCGATGCCGGTGGCGAAGTCGATCAGGCGGTTGCCGTCGACGTCCTCGACGATGGCGCTCGACGCGCGCGCCGTGACGATGGGATGGATCGCCGCCACGCCCGTGGCGACGGCGCCGTTCGCGCCGCGCGAACCACTCGCGGGACTCGGGCCCGGGGATCTCGGTGACGAGCTTGCGTTCCTGCGGGATGTCCATGATCGAGCGTTTCCCTCCTGTCGGGATCCGATCGAGTGTCGGGCGCCGACGCTTCCTGTCAGGCGATGGCGGGGCCAGGCTTCGCGTCGCGGTTTGTACGGTCCGTCCAGCCGGAAGCAGGCGCAGCGCGTCCGTCCGAGGCTCGCTCGCTGGCTATACGTTCCGTACAATCGATCGATGGCCGTCACCGTCCAGGACATCGTCGCCGTCGCCGGGCATGCCGTTGAAACTGCTGGCGGGCAAGGAGCACGCCGATCGTCCGATCCGCTGGGTGCACGTGTCCGAGCTGGAGGACCCCACGCCGTGGCTCAAGGGCGGGGAGCTGATCCTCACCACCGGGATGGGCATCGGCACCACGCCGGCGAAGCAGCGCGCCTACGTGAAGCGGCTCGCGAAGGCCGGCCTGGCCGGGCTGGGGTTCGGGCTCGGGTTCAGCCACGACAAGACGCCTCGGTCGCTGGTGACCGCCGCCGCCGTCGGCCGGACTTCCCGCTGTTCGAGGTGCCCTATCCGGTGCCGTTCATCGCGATCACCGAGGCCGTGTTCACGCGCATCGTGCGCCGAGCAGTACGACACGCTGCAGCGCGCGGTCGACGCGGAGCACGTGCTCACCCGTGCGGTCATGGAAGGGCAAGGGATCCGAGGGCATCGCGCGGTCGCTCGCCGACGTCACGAAGGGGTGGGCGTTGCTGCTCGACCTGCACGGCTTGCCGATCGCCAGCACGAGCCGCGCGGCCGCGATGCGCGCCGATCGCGTGTGGGAGGAGCTGCGTGACAGCCGCCCCGAGGGCACGTCGTTCAGCGTCACCCTGGTCGACCGGGGCCATCACATCTGGGTGCAGCCCGTGGGCGCGCAGGGCCGCGTCGAGGCGTTCCTCGCCGTGGGCAAGCCCGAGCAGCTCAGCCAGATGGACCGGATCGTGGCCGGTCACGCGCTGAGCCTGTTCGCGATCGAGCTCGCGAAGTCCCGTGCGGTGGCCGACGCCCAGCGCCGGCTCCAGGGCGACTTCTTCGACGAGCTCGCTCGGGGCGGCACTGTCACGAACGCCGACGCGGCGCGGGGCTCGCACGGTTCGGGTTCGACCGCGACGCCGACGGTCTGGTCGTCTCGCTCGAGACCGGCGGCGGGAGGCGACCCGACCCCGAGGCGCTGGCGCTCGCCGTCACCGACGAGCGGTCGCGCGCAGGCGGCGGGTTCCTGGCCTCGGCGCACGAGCGATGGCGTCCATCTGCTTGTTGCCGGCCGAGCCCGCGATCGACCTCGAGGACGTCGATCGCGTCGATCGGCCGGCGCGTCGGCGCGGAGCTCCGGGCGGGCGCGGGCTCGACCGTCGACGGCCGCCGAGGTCGGCCGCTCCCTGCGCGAGGCGCGGTACGCCCTCCAGGTGTGCCGGCTCGAGGGGTGGTCGCAGGCCGGGCTTCGCCGACCTGGGCACCTATCGGCTGCTGTTGTCGATGACCGATCCCGACGCGCTGCGGGCGTTCGCCGATTCGATGCTCGCGCCCCTGGACGCCTACGACCGCGAGCACGACGGCGAGCTGCTGGGCTCGCTCCAGGCGTTCCTGCAGCACAACGCCCGGTGGGAGACGGCGGCGGCGGAGCTGTTCGTCCATCGGCACACGCTCCGCTATCGCATGCGCAAGGTGGAGGAGCTGACCGGGCGGGACCTGTCGAGCAGCTTCGACCGCATGGAGTTCTGGCTCGCGCTGCGGGCCCGTGACCTGCAGGCGGCCCAGACCACGGAAGGCGTGAGTCCGGCGTTGTCCAGCTCGGACAACGCCGACTGGGCGGCCCGGACCATCCGTGCGGGTGGCACGTTCGCGCCCCGCACGCGGCATACTGGCGGTCTGACGCACGCGGTCCGAGGATCGCGCAGGTCTTCTACGACGAGGAGGGGAACATGGCTGACAGCCACCAGATGTTCATCGACGGCGAGTGGGTGAACTCGTCCGACGGCGGCACCCGGGACATCATCAGCCCCGCCACGGGCGAGGTCATCGCGTCCGTGCAGGAGGGCACCGCCGAGGACGCGAACAGCGCGGTCGCCGCCGCGAAGAAGGCGTTCTACGGCGAGTGGTACGACATGACGCCGAAGGATCGCCAGCTGGCGCTCCTCCGGCTCGCCGACCGCATCGAGGAGCACGCCGACGAGATCGTCAAGATCGAGGCCCAGAACGTCGGCAAGCCCTACGAGCGTCGACGATGTCGGAGGAGATCCCGCCGATCGTCGACAACCTGCGGTTCTTCGCGGGCGCGGCGCGGATGCTCGAGGGCCGCAGCGCCGGCGAGTACATGGCCGGGTTCACCTCGTTCGTCCGTCGCGAGCCGATCGGCGTCGCCGGACTCATCGCGCCCTGGAACTACCCGCTGATGATGGCGGTCTGGAAGATCGGCCCCGCGCTCGCCACCGGGCAACACGATCGTGTTGAAGCCGCAGCGAGCTGACGCCGCTCACGGCGATCAAGATGGCCGAGCTCGCCGCCGACCTGTTCCCACCCGGCGTGTTCAACGTCGTGACCGGCGACGGCGTTGCCCGGTCGGCGACGCGCTCGGTGAGGAACCCCGACGTCGGGCATCGTCTCGCTCACCGGCGACGTCGGACACCGGCAAGATCATCCACACGAACGCCAGCGACATCGCTCAAGCGCGTGCACCTGGAGCTGGGTGGCAAGGCGCCCGTCGTGGTCTTCGACGACGCCGACCTCGAGTCGGTCGTCGAGTGGATCTCGATCGCGGGCTACTTCAACGCCGGGCAGGACTGCACCGCCGCGTGCCGCGTGCTGGTGGCCGACAGGCGCCTACGACAAGGTGCTCACCGACCTCGTCCCGGCGGTCGAGGGCATCAAGGTCGGCGGCCCGTTCGAGGACGACGTCGCGGTCGGCTCGGTGATCTCCAAGGAGCAGCAGGAGCGGGTGATCGGGTTCCGTCGACCGCGCCAAGGACGCCGGCGCCGAGGTGCTCACCGGCGGCGAGGTCGATCGACCGCGACGGGCTTCTACTACAAGCCGACGGTCGTCGCCAACCCGAACCAGGACGCCGAGATCATCCAGAGGGAGGTCTTCGGTCCGGTGGTGACCGTGCAGCGGTTCACCGACGAGGATCAGGCGCTCTCCTGGGCCAACGGGTCGACTACGGCCTCGCGTCGTCGGTCTGGACGCGGGACGTGGGTCGCGCGATGCGCATGGCCCGCGCTGCGAGTTCGGCTGCGTGTGGGTCAACACCCACATCCCGCTCACGCCCGAGATGCCCCACGGTGGGTACAAGCAGAGCGGACACGGCAAGGACATGTCGGTCTACTCGCTCGAGGACTACACCAACATCAAGCACGTGATGGTGTCGCTCGACTGAGTAGTCCGTCAACAGCGAAGCGGTACGGTCAGAGCGCCACGCGAAGCGGTACGGGAAAGAGGCCGCTCCGGCGCCACGACATCGAAGAGGTGAGGAGCACCGATGGTCGAGACGCGACCGTTCCTGGTGAACGGGGAGTGGCGAACCGGCGAAGGCACCTTCGAGGTGCACAGCCCGTACGACGACAGCGTCGTCGCCGAGATCGCCGTTCCCACCGCCGCCGATGTCGAGGAGGCGCTCCCAGGTCGCCCACGACACCTTCGAGGAGTCCAAGAACCTGCCGGTCTGGGCGCGCGCCGACGCCCTCGATCACATCTCCAAGCGGCTGTCGCGAGACGATCGAGGAGAACGCGAAGCTGATCGCGGCCGAAGGCGGCAAGCCACTGAAGTGGGCCACGGTCGAGGCGACCCGGGCGGTCTCGACGTTCCGGTGGGCCTCCGAGGTGATCCGGCACGGCGACGACGAGGTGATGCGCCTGGACACCGAGCAGGCGCTGGGCTCGCGGCTCGGGCTGCTGCGTCGCTTCCCGCTCGGGCCGGTGCTCGGCATCACGCCCTTCAACTTCCCGTTGAACCTGGTCGCGCACAAGGTGGCGCCCTCGCTCGCGGTCGGAGCGCCGATCGTGGTGAAGCCGGCCAGCGCGACGCCGATCGGCGCGCTGCGCCTCGCCGAGTTCTTCGCCGAGACCGACCTGCCCAAGGGCATGTACCAGGTGCTGCCGGTCAGCTCGAAGGTCGCCGACGGCATGGCGCGGGACGACCGGTTCAAGAAGATCTCGTTCACCGGATCGTCGGAGATCGGCTGGTACCTCAAGGGCCTGGATCCGAAGAAGCGCGTGACGCTCGAGCTCGGCGGCAACGCGGGCGTCATCGTCCACAGCGACGCCGACCTGGACTTCGCCGCTCAGCGCATCGCGTTCGGCGGCTACTACCAGGCGGGACAGAGCTGCATCAGCGTGCAGCGGGTGCTCGTCGCCTCCGAGGTCTACGACGACTTCGCCGCACGCCTCACCAAGCAGGTGGAGTCGTTGAAGGTCGGCGACCCGATGGACCCGACGGTCGACGTCGGTCCGGTGATCCAGAAGCCAGGAGGTCGAGCGCATCCAGAGCTGGGTCGACGAGGCCGTCAGCCAGGGCGCCGAGGTGCTCACCGGCGGCACCGGCGAGGGTCCGATCTTCCAGCCCACACTGCTCGCCGACGTGAAGCCCGAGATGAAGGTGTGCCGCGAGGAGGTCTTCGGACCCGTCGTCACGATCAGCCCCTATCAGACGTTCGACGACGCGCTGAGGTCGGTGAACGACTCGAAGTACGGCCTGCAGGCCGGGGTCTTCACCAACGACATCAACCGGGCGATGGAGGCGCACCGCACGCTCGAGGTGGGCGGCGTCATCATCAACGACGTCAGCGCGTTCCGCGCCGACCAGATGCCGTACGGCGGGTCGAAGGACTCCGGGTTCGGCCGCGAGGGCCTGCGGTTCGCGATGGAGGAGATGACCGAGCAGCGCATCATGGTGCTCTCGCACGTGCCGCTCTAAGCACGCCGTGACAGGCTGGTCCCCGATGGTCTTCGCCTACGTCGGGCTCGCGGCGCTCATCGCGCTGGGCATCTTCACGATCGTGCATCTGGTCAGATCGTGGAAGGTGGCCGGCCGCCGTTGGGGCGGCGGTCCGGGTCAAGGACGCTAGCGTGGCCGATGGACCAGGATCGGATCCTCTATCTCGCGTTGCCGTTCCTGGTGATGCTGTTCGTGATCGGCGGGCTTCCTGCTGGTCTGGGGCCGCGGCCGGCTGGACGACCGTCCGTGGTGGGGGAACCCGCTGCTCTGGCTCACGCTGTGCGTCGTCTTCGTGCTGCTGGGCGTCTTCGTGTGGCCGGGGCTGTTCGGCGGGATGTTCCTGTTCCTGCCGTTCGTGTGGGTGTGGCGGCCTCGCCGGCCGCCGCCGGTGGACCCTCGGACGAACGGGCATGCAGGCGCTCGGAGTCCGCTGACGCCCGGTCAGGGTCGGCCGAGCACCTCGTCCACGAAATCGCCCGACGATCGTCGCCGCTTCACGCTCTCGGCGCCAGAGGAAATGGTCGGTGCCTTCGAGCAGCACGAGGCGGCCGTCGGCGAACTCGGCGGCGAAGGCTCGCGCTTCCTCGGCCGGGCAGTACTCGTCGTTGTCGCCCGCGAGGATCAGCACCGGCCGATGCGGAACCGGCGGAGCTCCTCCGGTGGTGGAAGGGCCGGCAGGGTCACATCCTTCGGCTGCAACGGGATGCCGATCAGCACCAGGGCGGCGACGCGTTCGTCGTCGACCGCTTCCCGCAGCGCGACGTTGGCGCCGAACGACCAACCGCACACCACGCTGGGCAGGTCCGGGGCCTCCATGCGCACGCGCTCGATCGCGGCGCGCACATCACGGACCTCGTCCCGGCCGCCGCCGTAGGTGCCTTCCGATCCCATGATCCCCCGGAAGTTGAAGCCCAAGCACGGCGAGCGCCGTGCGCCTCGCGAGTTCGTTCCGCAGCGCCCACAGGATGGGGTGGTCCTTGCTGCCACCGTGCCGTGGATGGGGATGACACAGCACGGCCGAGGCGCGAGGCGCGCTCATCGGGCAGCCGCAGCTCGCCCTCGAGCCGGACACCGTCCTCGGTCGTGAACGTCATGCCTTCCACGACCTGCGACGATGGCACCCGTGCACGACGAACGACAACCGAGCCGTGTGGAGGGGACCGCGGTGGCCCTGCGCGATCCGCTCCCGTGGGACCGGTTCGCCGAGCTCGTTCGCCTTGCCGAGTCGCTCGAGTACCGGGCGGTGTTCCTGCCGGAGATCGCGGGTCGTGACGCGTTCGCCGCGCTGACCGCACTCGCGGGGGAGACGTCGTCGCTGCTGCTCGGAACCGGCATCGTCCCGATGACCTCGCGGATCCCCAAGCTCACCGCGATGGGCGCCGCCACCGTCAACGAACGCAGCGGGGGACGAGCGATCCTGGGCATCGGAACCGGCCCCGCACGCAAGGGCGCCCTCGATGCCCTGGCGGCGCAAGTTCGAGCAGATCCGTGCCCTGATCGGCGGCGCACCGGGGTCGCTCCTTGACGAGGACCTCGACCCGCTCTCGCTGCGGTCCCCGTCCGCGGTGCCCGTGTGGATCGCGGGGCTGGGGCCACGATCGATGCGGCTCGCCGGGCGGATCGCCGACGGCGTGCTGCTCAACTGGTGCTCACCCGAACGCGTCGCGCAGGCCCGGCTCGACATCCGCGCGGCCGCCGTCGGCGCCGGCCGCGACCCCGAGGCCGTGACGGTCGCGGTGTACGTCCGGGCGTGCGTCGATCAGGACGATCCCGCGGCGGCGCTCGCCGCCGCCAAAGCCGCCACGGGCGAGTACGCGAGCTATCCCGCCTACGCCCGGCAGTTCTCGCTGATGGGCCTTGGAGTCACACGCCGAAGCAGCAGCGGCCGCCCACCGTGCGGGAAGACCCGACGATGTGCCGGACGAACTCGTGCACGCCATCTGTCTGGTGGGCGGACGCCGGGGCGGTGCGGGGCCGACTCGATGCCTACCGGGATGCCGGGGCAGATCTGCCGGTGGTCTACCCCATGCTGGTCCCCGGGTCCGACCCCCACGACTCGATCACGGCCACCATCCGGGGGTTGGCACCGGCCACTGGATGATCGACTCTGCGCCTCGTTGGCCGTGTCCCGCTGGGGGCGTACACTGAGGGAACGGAGATTTGCAAGGTCGGCACCGTGGAAAAGGGGTTTATGGCATGACCTACACGATCGCAGAGCCCTGCATCGACATCAAAGACCGCGCCTGCGTGGACGAATGTCCCGTCGACTGCATCTACGAGGGGCCCCGGATGCTGTACATCCAGCCCGACGAGTGCGTCGACTGCGGCGCCTGCGAGCCGGCCTGCCCCGTGACCGCGATCTTCTACGAAGACGACGTGCCCGGGGAGTGGAAGCAGTTCACGCCGGTCAACGCGGAGTTCTTCAATGACTCCGTCAGTGGCCTCGGTTCCCCGGGGGGTGCGGCGCAGGTGGGTCCTGCCGCCGTCGACCATCCCGTCGTCGCGGGCTGGGAAGCCGTCTAGCGATCCGCAGCCTCCGACGTCACGGAGCCCGGGCGGTCGGCCCGGGCTCAGGTGCATCCCTGGACAATCCCCGCGTCGGCCTGCGACGATGCCGAAGCCCGCACCGCTGGCTCTGAGCCGGCCCCCACGGAAAGGGATCCCCCCTGATGCGCTCGACCGCCCACCGCCGTCGCTCCGCGGCTGCGCTCCTGGTGGTGGGCGTGCTGCTGTTCGCCGCGGTTCAGGTGCCGTCGGCCGGGGCATCCGGGACCGCTGCGGCAGGCACCGGCGTGACCGAGACGCTCCCCGCTTCGACGATCGAGCCGGGCGCTGAAGGCACCGGGAAGCGTCGCGCGCCGCGACGGTGCATTGACGGTCGAGCGGATCGGCCGGCACCGAGCAGACGCCCACCTGTACCGCCTGACGTTGACCGGGCGTATCCCCCGCGAGCGCTGCGATACGTGGTCGAGGTCGACGCCCAGCCGGTCGCCTACGGCATCCCCGGCCCGAGCGGGACGCAGCCTGCGAGCCATCACCGCCGAAGCATCGGTCCTGACCGGGTCGGTCTCGGTCCGGTACGGCGCGTCCGCGGTCCCAACGTCGTCGGTCGTCCCACGGTCATCGTCCGCGGCCACGTCCGAGCCCGCGCGCCGGTCCGACGCCGGTGATGCCGGGACCCTACGAGGTCACCCGGCGCGTCTACGACTTCGGGGACCAGGTGTTCCAGCCCAGCGACCTGGGTGGCAAGGTGGAGATCACGGCCGACGTGCACTTCCCCACGGGGTTGGCGGACGGGCCCTACCCCCTCGTCTGTTCCTGCACGGCAATCACGCCGCATGCTTCAAGGGCAACCGGTGGAGCTATCGGTGGCCGTGCAAGGACACGTGGAAGCCGTTGCCCAACCACACGGGGTACGACTACATGGCGGCTCGTCTCGCGAGCTACGGCTACGTGGTGGTGTCCGTGAGCGGGAACGGCGTCAACGTCCTGGGCAACGTCGTCGACGACAGCGGCATGCGGCAGCGAGGCGAGCTGCTCGAGGAGCACCTGGATCTGTGGCAGCGAGTGGTCCACGGTGGGGGGCGATCCGTTCGGCACGAGGTTCGTCGGCAAGGTGGACATGACCGAGGTCGGCACGATGGGCCACTCGCGCGGCGGCGAAGGTGTGGTGTGGCAGGTCATCGTCGACCGGGAGCGCCCCGACCCCTACGGGATCGACGCGGTGTTGCCGCTGGCGCCGGTGGATTTCACGCGCGCGACGGTCGAACGACGTGCCGCTGGCGGTGATGCTGCCGTATTGCGACGGCGACGTCTCCGACCTGCAGGGCGTCCACTTCTACGACGACTCCCGCTACCTGGTGGACGGCGATCGCGACGCCGAAGCACGCGATCACCGTGTTCGGGGCCAACCACAACTTCTTCAACACCGTCTGGACCCCGTCCAGCGGCTACCCGGGTGCGTTCGACGACGGAGTCACGAATGCGAAGGCAGGCTGCGCCGATCGGAGCAGCGTCGCGTGGGGGCGCGTACATCGTGCGACTACTTCCGTCGATACCTGGGCCACGAGCACCTCCGTCGATCCGGTCTTCACGGGTGCCGAGCCCCGGCGGGATCGCCCCGGCGAGGACCGCGGTGAGCTACCTCGCGCCCGACACCTGGCGAGCCGGCAGGACCTGGACCGATTCACCGAAGCGATCCTCGCTCGCCCGGAACGAGCTCGGCGGGCGCGGTGATCCCGAAGGGCGTCTCGACGTACGGCTGGTGCGCCGACACGTTCGAGAACCCGTGCATCACCGGCCTCGCCTCGCGTTCGCCGACATCCATCTGCCGGGCTCGGCCCAAGGGGTGCTGGGGTGGTCGGACGGACGGGTCCTCCGTGCGTTCCGACTCCCCGCGGGCACGCGCGCCGTCCGGCGGTTCGATGCGCTGCAGTTCCGCACGTCGATCAACCCCGGCTATGACGTGAACCAGGCCTTCCAGTTCCAGGACCTGTCGGTGGTCCTGGTCGATGGCCGGGGTGACCGCGCGTCGGTCGCCGCGTCAGACGTGGGGAACGACGCGCTGGCCTATCCCTCTGGACTCCGCCGCTTCTACGGTCACGTGATCCTGCAGCAGCTGCGGTTCCCGCTCTCGTCGTTCACGGGGTCGATCTCGGAGATGTCCGCAGCGTGTCAGATCCGGTTCGACCGGACGATGGCCGGTGTGATCGACGTGGCGGACCTAACTTCAGTGCGGGCGCTCCGTAGGAGCGTCGGCTCAGGACACCTCGTCCGAGCCCGGCGGGCGGGAGGAGCGCCGACAAGCCGGCTCGAAGACGGGATGCTCGTGGTCGTCGGGCGGCACCAGCTGCGTCGTCGGGCCGGCGCCGGCAGGAACACCCGGAACGAGGCGCCGCCGCCGTCGCGATCCTGGACCCATGCGCGTCCGCCGTGCAGCTCGGCGAACCGTCGCACCAGCGTCAGTCCGACGCCGACGCCAGGAGAGTGCTGGGGCGCGTCGGGCCCTTGGCGGAACGGCTCGAACACGACGTCGCTGATCTCGGCCGGGACCCCGGGCGCCGCTGTCCTCGACGGCGATCGTGACGCCGTCGGGTTCGGGCCAGACCCGAACCCAGATCGACGCGTTCGATGGGGTGTGTCGCACGGTGTTGGCGAGCAGGTTCTCGACGATGCGTTCGACCTTGGCGGCGTCGACCGGTTGGACGACGGGTTGAAGGTCGGTCGCGCAGCCGCGAGACTCGATGAGGTCGGTCTCGTCGAGGACCCGCTGGAGGAGGGCGCCGACGTCGGTCGGCTTCGAGCTTGGGGGCCACGATCCGCGCGCGAGCCGATCGAGGTCGAGCAGGTTCATCACCATGCGGTCGAGCCGGCGCGCGTTCGAAGCGATGCGGTGCGCCAGATCTCTCGCGTCGTCGTCCTCGAGATGCATGTCCCCGCGTTCCAGGGTGATCGCGAGGCCGAGGATCGCTGCGAGCGGGGTCCGCAGGTCGTGTGAGACCGCCTGCAGGAACGTGTTCTTCATCTCATCGAGCGCCCGCAGGCGCTGGGTGGCCTCGCGCTCGACGTCGAGGGCGCGCTCGAGCTGCGCCTCGGCTTCCTTGCGCTCGGTGACGTCCAGCAGGAATCCCTGCCAATAGGGGGGCTTGCCCGGCAGGCGCACCAGCGTGGCTTCGTCCTGGACCCAGACGATCCGCCCGTCCTTGCTGATCATCCGGTACTCCATCGAGAAGGCGGAGTCGCCCTCACCCAGGTTGCTCTCGGCGTCGGCTTCGAACACCCGTTCCCGGTCGTCGGGGTGGACGATCGCCCGCCACAGCGTCGGGTCGTCCTGGATGTCCTCCAGCGTGTAGCCGAGCATCTCGGTGTTGCCGGGGGCGATGTAGGTGGTGCGCGACACCGTCGGATCGTCGGGATCGATGTCCTGGGTGTAGAAGATCGCCTGGTTCTGCTCCACGATCGTGCGGAACTTCAGCTCGGCCTCCCGGAGCTGGTCCTCGGCATGCTTGCGTTCGGTGATGTCGAGCATGAACCCCTGCCAGAAGCCCTCACCGTCCAGCTCCGGCACGAACGTGGCCTCATCTCGCACCCACACCCAGTGGCCGTCCCGGTGCCGGAATCGGTAGTCCAGCGTGTAGGCCTCCAGCGTCTCGTTGGACCGCTCGTCCGCGGCGACGACCGTCTCCGCGTCATCCGGGTGGATGCGATCGCGCCAGAAGTCGGCGGTCCAGGTCCATTCGTCGGCCGTGTAGCCGAACAGGTCGGTGACCTGCGGGCTGATGTAGAACTTGGCCGGATCGGCATCCGGGGCCTCGGTGTAGACGACCGCCGGGATGTGTTCGACCACGGCGCGGTAGCGCTCATCGGCCTCACGCAGGTCCTGCTGAGCACGCTTCTGATCGGTGATATCGAGCATCACGCCCTGCCAGAACAACGGCCGGCCGCTCGTCGTCGTGCACGCGGACCGCTTCGTCGCGCAGCCATCGGTAGGACCCGTCGGCGGCCCGGAACCGGTATTCAGCGAGGAAGGTGGCACCGGATTCGTTCACCCGATCGTTGATCTCGACGACGCCGGCCAGGTCGTCGGGGTGCACGTGCTGCTTCCAGAAGTCCGCCGTCCACCGCCACTGATCGGGCGTGTAGCCCAGGATCCGTTCCACCTGCGGACTCACGTAGAGATCCTCGGGGTTGGCGTCGAGGCCTCCGCGTACACGATCGCGGGGATGTGTTCCACCAGCGCGCGGTGCCGTTCCTCGGCTTCGCGGACACGCTGCTCGGCCGCCTTCTGGTCGGTGATGTCGACCATGATGCCCTGCCACATCGAGGGCGCGCCCCGTTCGTCGAGGATCAGGACCGACTCGTCGTGGAACCACACCACCCGTCCGTCGGCAGCGATCATCCGGTACTCGGCCACCCATGGCTCCCCGGCCACCCTCGTGGCGGTGCCGTCCTTGACGACACGCTCGCGGTCGTCGGGATGCATCATCGCCGCCCAGGCGCCGGGCTCCTGCCACGCCTCCTGTCGCACACCCAGCAAGGTGGAGATCTGCGGGCTCACGTAGGCCACGGATCCCGCCTCCAACCCCTCGGACGGCAGTTCCATGTACACGATGGCCGGTGAGCGCTCGACCAGCAGCCGGAACCGCTCCTCGGCCTGGGCGAGCTGCTGTTCCGCGTGCTTGCGGTCGGTGATGTCGATCATCACGCCCTGCCACAGCAGCGGCTCGCCATCGGCGTCGTCGATCAGGACCGACTCGTCGCGGAACCACACCGATCTGTCCATCCTTGGCGACCATCCGATAGTCCTGCCGGTAGGTCCGCTCCCCGGCGGCGATCACCCGGTCGCTCTCGGCATCGATCAGCGGCAGATCGTCGGGGTGGGTGGCGTTGCCGCCAGAACCCGGGACGTCGCCACTCCTCCTGTGTGTACCCGAGCAGCCCCTTGATGTGCGGGCTCACGAACGTTTCGACCTGGTCGCCGTCGTAGACGCCCCCGTTCAGATACTCCTGATACGTCACCGCCGGGGTCTGTTCCACGATCGTGCGGAACCGCTCGTCGGCGACGCGGAGCTGGTGTTCGGCGGCGCGCGCTCGGTGATGTCGGTCATGAACCCCAGGAAGTAGTCGACTGCCGTCGTCGCGGTAGATCGCCGTGCGAGCGTGTCGTGGACCCACCGGTAGGTCCCGTCGGCGTCACGCATCCGGTACTCCTGGTCGAAGGGCTCGGTGTCGTCGGTGTCGAAGGCGTCCGCGCCGCTCGAGCCGCTCCCGATCGTCCGGGTGCATCAGGCTGAACCAGAACGCGGGATCGTCCAGGAACCGCTCGGGCGGGAAGCCCAGGACCTGCTCGATCTGCGGGCTCACGAATCCCATCCGCACCGACGCCGTCCGGGCTCCAGCTCGTCGGAGTAGGTGACGGCGGGGATCAGCTCGCACGACGTGGCCCCATCGATCGTCGGCACGCCGGCGCTCTTCCTCGACCCGCTTGGCGGGTGATCGCGGCGCCGAGCAGCGTGGCGGTGGCCCGCAGCGCCTGCTCCTCGGCGGGCCCCAGGTCGGGCCTCCATGCAGTCGTCGAACCCGATCGCCCCCCACCACCGTCCTCGGTGAAGACGGGATGCTCCGCGATCGACAGGGTGCCCTGGGCTTCGAACTCGCGGCGCTCGCTCGGCCGGGAGGTCGGCGACGGCCGATGACCACCGGCTCGCCCGCCTGCGTGCCGTGCGGCCCAGCGGGGCAGGTCGTCCCACGGCGCGTCGTTCAGGAACGGGTTGTCCACTGGTGCTCGATCCCGGGAGCGCACCACTCGAAGCGCAGGCTGCCCAGCAGCCTTCCGTCCATCGTCGAAGTGGTTCTCGATGATTAGGCCCGCGAGACGCCGGCAGCGGCACCCATCCGCGCCAGGACCTCGTCGGCGGCATCCCGCCAGTCGGGTGTGAGCAACAGCCGTTCAGCCGCGAACGCGACGGCCTCCAGGATCGCGCCGTGCCGCAAGGCCGATGTCCGTGGTTCTCGCGCCGCTCGCGCCGCATCCGACAACCGCTCGCTCCCCGCCCGGGTTCGGGCGCGTCGATCATCACCCTCGTGGGGCCCTGAGGCGATTATCGGCCGGCGAGGTCCCGGTGAAGCCCTCGCGATGGGGGTTCGGCGATGGCTCGAACGGGCTAGGCGGGATCGGGGACGATGCCGGGCGTCGCGGCGGCCGTGGGGGTTTCTTCGGCGGTCGGCCAGCGATCCCGCGACTTGGCCGCCAGCTTGAACATCAGGTCGACGGCCTTGGGATCCTCGCGTCGCCGGGCGGGCCTCGATGACGCCGTCGGCCAGCGCCCGCTGCCAGATGTCCGCCCCCCGGTCCGTCCGCACGATCGTCAGGGTCCAGCCGTCGGACTGACCCAGGCCGCCGAACGAGATGTCGGCGTGCTCGGCGGCGAAGTCGGGGCAGCGCAGGCAGCCCGGCCGGGTGAACCGATGCGCCTGCTTCAGCGAGTACGTGTGCTCGTCGCCGGTGTCGGTGTAGAAGAGCAGCTTGCCCTTCACGTTCACCCGGGCGAGGTGGTCCAGGTCCAGGCCCAGCTCGCTTCTGCGCGATCTCGTTCATGAGCCCGTCGTAGGTGAACGTCTTGGAGCACAGCAGGCCGAAGGTCCACGCGATCTTCTTGCGCCACTTGTTGACGCGCCGAGCCTCCATCGACCCGGTGACGCTGGCCTGGCAGCCCATGCCGACCAGCGCGACCTTCGACAGCCCCAGCTCGGCGGCCTTGAGCAGCGCCAGCGGGTTGGCCGAATAGGTGTAGCGCGAACCGGCGGTCGCTCGCGAACCCCTTCGGCGTCGGTGACGACGGTGGGTTCGGCGTCCCACGGCGCTCGTCGGACAGCTTCGACGTGCAGGCGCCGTCGATCTCTCCGCGCTCGAGTCCCCACAGCAGCAGGGCGCTGACGACGCCGCCGTCCTGGCCGGTCATGAGCGACGTCGCGTCGGTGGCGCGCGCCAACACGATCTCCTGGTGGAGGCCGATCAGCTCCTCGGGCTTGCGGGTCATGCCGAACAGCGTGGTGTCGATCTCGCCTTCCCAGTCGCGGAACCGGGGGCAGGCGCGCGTGCAGATGTCGCAACCCTTGTCGCCGTGGGAGCACTGGTCCGGTCCGTCGTCCTGGAGCTGGACCGGCACGTCGTCCTCGTACCCGAGCACGTGGAACGGGCACACCACGATGCATGCCGTGCACCCGGTGCACAGGCCGGTCGCCACGACCTCGTGGTGCAGGTCGTCGCCACTGGGTCTTGTCGGCGGAGGTCGCCATGATCGCGCGAGCATAGTCGCCCGAGCGTCCCGGGCAGACCCTGGCTGGTGGATCGCTCGTAGTACCGTGCACCTGGTTCCGGTCACGGAGCACACCTGAAGGGGGAGCGATGCAGCGGAGGAGAGGTTCCGGCGATTGGGCGTCGAACGACGATCACCGTCATCACCACGGTTCTGCTCGTCGCTAGGTGCCTGGCCGGCGTGGAGCGCGCCGGGGGCCACCGCGTTCACGGCGCCGGGTGGGCTAGGCTTCTACGAAGGGATCGCCGAGGCCCGAAGGGGGAGCGATGCGCCATCGACGGAGTGTCCTCGCAGCGTTCGGGTTCGCCCTCGCTCTGAGCGTTGTCGTGGGCGCGTGCGGCGGGAACGACGAGGAGCCCGCCGGCGGTGGTGGCGGCGAGTCGTGCCGGGACGCCGCGATCGGCATCGCGGATCTGACGTTCGAGCCCAGCGACGCTGCCGGTCGCCGCGGGCTCGACCGACATCACGATCACCAACAGCGACTCGACCGACCACACGTTCACGCTCGACGACGGGAGTGTCGATGAACCCGATCCGCGCCGGGCAGACGGTGACCGTGACCGTCGAGGTCGCAGGAGACCTCGGCCGGGTTCCACTGCGAGATCCACTCGTCGATGACGGGCACGCTGCAGGTCGCCTGAGCAGGCGGCCGTCAGACGCTGAAGGAGTCGCCGCAGGCGCACTCGTGGGTGACCTGCGGGTTGCGCATCTTCAGGCCGCCGCCCATCAGCGCGTCGTCGAAGTCCACCGTGGAGCCCTGCAGGATGGGCGCGCTCCGGGGATCGACCAGCACGCGGAACCCGTCTGCGTCCGTCGATGACGTGGTCGTCGGCCTCGGTCTCGTCGTCGAACGACAGCTCGTAGCTGAACCCCGAGCACCCGCCCGCGGTGACGCGAACACGAAGGCAGGCACCCGGCCGGCCCTGACGCTCGGCGAGCTGTCGCGCTTTGCGCGCGGCGCCGTCCGTGACGGTCAGGACGTGCCCCGCGGCGGTTCCGGCTTGCGTCGTCATGCCTCCAGGATACCCTCGCCCAGCGGTTCGCCGAGGTCAGCCGCTCAGGAACGCGGCGAAGATCCGAGCGTAGGCTCGAGCGCCCGCGATCGAGCTCGTCCACGTCGATCGATTCGTTCGCCGTGTGTGCGACCGTGAGCGAACCGGGACCCAGGATCACCGTGGGGATCTTCGCCTGGTTGATGTAGAAGCGGGCGTCGGTGATGCCGGTGAACCCGACGAAGGCCGGTTCGACGCCGGTCTCGGCGGCGACGGCGGCGCGCGCGAGGCCGGACGATCGCGGTGTCGGGGGACGGCCTCGGCGGCGTCGGTCCATTCGCGGAGCTCGACGTCGATCTCGACCTCCGGGTGCTCCCGCTGCAGGTCCGCGACCAACGCGAGGAAGGGCGCGCGCACCTGCTCCGGGATCGGTCTCGCCGGGCGAGATGCGCCGGTCGATGTCGACCTGGCACCGATCGGGCACCACGTTCGGGGCGCTGCCGCCGGTGATCAGCGCCGCGTTGACCGTGGGGCGTGCCGGTGAGCGGATGTTCGGTGTCGGGGAGCACCTCCGGCAGCCGGAGCAGGAACCGCGGCCATCGACGTGATCGCGTTGACGCCGCGGTGCGGCTGGGAGCCGTGGGCGGCCTTTCCGAACGCCGTGGCGGTGAACCAGGCGCCGCCGCGCTCGGCGAGCCCCATCTGGAGTTCGCTGGGCTCCCCCACGATGCACGCGTCCTGATCGCAGGAAGCCGCGTTCCCACAACACCTTGGTGCCGTGGATGCCGGCGAGCTCCTCGTCGGCGGCCAGGTGGAACTCGCAGGGTGCCGCGGCAGTTCGACGTCCGGACCTGCGCAGCGCGGCCGCCGCCGCGAGCGCCGCCGCGATCGGGCCCTTCATGTCGGCCGAGCCACGCCCGATCAGCCGCCCGTCGTCGATCGCGCCGGCCCAGGGATCGTGCGTCCAGGTGTCGGGCGAGCCGGCGGGCACGACGTCGAGGTGGCCGTTCCACGCCAGCGTGGGGCCGGCGCCGTCCCCGATCGCGGCGACCACGCTGGGGCGTCCCGCGTCGGACCGCACGATCGTGCGGGTCGGCGCCCAGGTCGCGGCAGGATCGCGCAGGCGACCTCGGCGGCCTCGTCCTCGGTGCCGCCGGGATTCTCACTGGGCGCTGCGATCAGCGCTCGGGCGAACGCGACGACCTCGTCGGGATCGACCGCGCCGACCGCCGCGGTCGGCGCCCGCGACCGCGGGTTCGACCGGCTCACTCTACCATGGCGCGCGATGGTACACTGCCGAGGATCTCGCCGGAGCGCTGCGGGCGGCGCTCGAGCGCGATCCCCGGCCGCGGCCGGCGGCCCGGGGACCGACTCGCCGCGGTGCTTGGCGCCGCTGATCATGGAGCCCGAACCGTCCCTGATGTTCACGGTCCGCGCCGCGGCGTTGTCGCGGCACGCCGGCGAGATCTCGTTCCCGGGGGGGCTGCAGGATCCGGGCGAGACGCTGGTGCAGACCGCCCTGCGCGAGGCGCACGAGGAGATCGGCCTGCGATCCCGACGACCCGAGGTCGTGGGCGCGCTTGCCGCCGATGCACACGTTCGTGAGCGGCATCCTGGTCGTGCCGTTCGTGGGCATGCTGGCGACGCTGCCCGCGCTGACCGTGAGCGACGGGCGAGATCGACGAGGTGCTCACCGTTCCCGGTCGGTGCGTCTCGCGGAGGTCGAGGCCGTGGTGCACTACGACCGGCCGGACGGCAGGCACCTGGCAAGGGTTCGCCTACGAGCTGGACGGGCGACGATCTGGGGCGCCACCGGGCTGGATGCTCCACATGTTGCTCGAGACGATCAGGAAGGAGACGTCGTGGCCGATCCCGTGACTCCCGGTGGTGCCGGACGACGACGACGCTCCGACGCTCCTCGCGGACGCCCGCACGATCGCGGTGGTCGGGCCTGTCGTCCAAGCCTGGCCGCGCCGTCGCTCGACGTCGCGGCGTTCCTGCAGGAACGGGGCTACCGGATCATCCCGGTCAACCCGCGGGAGACCGAGGTGCTGGGCGAGACGGCCTATCCATCGCTGCGCGACATCCCCGAGGATGTCCACGTCGACATCGTCGACGTGTTCCGGCGAGCCGAGGACACGCCGGAGGTCGCCCGCGATGCGGTGGCGATCGGCGCCAAGGCGTTCTGGCTCCAGCTCGACATCGTGAGCGAGGAAGCGGGAGCGATCGCCTCGGCGCGGGGCTTGGACGTCATCATGGGGATCTGCATCAAGCAGACCGCGCAACGTTTGGAGCCGGCGAACCGAGGAACGCGGACGGGACGCAACGATGGGGGAGGCCGTGACCGTCTGGGAGTACTTCGTGGCACCGCTGCTCGAGCACAACCCCGGCGAGATCTTGAACACGTTCGGCCAGGACGGGTGGGAGCTGGTGACCGTCGTGGCCCAGCCGACGCCGGCGGGTGGGACTTCGACCGTCGCCTACCTGAAGCGTCCCAAGGGGTAACGGAGCCACGTCCGTGGACATCGAGACCATCTTCGGCCTCCCGGCCCACCCGCTCCTGGTGCACGTCCCCGTCGTCCTGATCCCGCTCTGTGCGGCGGGCGCGGTCTGGATCGTCGTGTGGCCGTCGTGGCGACCCCGGATCGGCTGGATCGTCGTGGTCCTGTCGGGGTTCACCGTGGTGATGTCGAAGCTGGCCGCCGACAGTGGGGAGTCGCTGGAGGATGCCCTGGACACGGAATCCTCCCTCCTCGAGCGTCACACCGACCTCGGCGACACGTTCGTCTGGTTCGCCCTGGCGTTCTTCGTCGCGGTGCTCGCGCTGATGCTCTGGGATCGGGCGCAGCGCAGGGAGGCCGATCCCTCGGGCGGACCCACCGGGCTCGCGCCGCGACGCCGGCCGCCATCGTGCTCAGCATCCTGGTGGTGGTGACGGCGGCGGCGGCATCCTTCCGCGTCTACCAGGTGGGCCACTCGGGGGCCGAAAGCGTCTGGAACGAGGACCGGGTTCGTTCGACTCATCGGGGCCGGGTTCGGGTGAAGAGGGCTAGCCTCTCGGCGCATCCGCCGTCCTGCCGCGAACCGCAGCCCCAGCCCGATCGCCAGCGCCCCGAGCGCGGCGACCGTGATCCACGTTCGGGCCGTCGAGTCGTTGCCGTCTCCTTCGGCCGCGACGGACGTTGATGGAGTCGCCGGGTCGGCGATACGGACGAGGACGGGCTCTGACTCCAGCGGCGATCGGTGCCATGCGCAGGATGGCGTCGGTCGTGGCGATGTAGAGGAGACCGTCGGGCCCCAGCGCGACGTCGGTGACGCCCGCGTCGAGCCGGGCGAACTCCTCGACGTCGCCGGTGTCCTGCGTGCGCCGGGCAGCCGCCACAGCCGACCGTCGAAGGAGCCGAAGTACAGGTCGCCGTCGACCACCGCGCACCCGGTGACCGCGATCGTGTCGGGGAACACCACGACCGGCTGCGACGAGGCATCGCCGTCGACCGGCCGGTCACCACGTGGCCAGCCGTAGTTGCCGCCCGCGTTCGATCCGGTTCACCTCGTCGTCGACGTCGGGGCCGTTCTCGGTCTCCCACAGCTTGCCGTCGCCGGGATCGACGCAGAGCCCGAACGAGTTGCGGTGCCCGTAGGACCACACCGGGTTGCCGGCGCCGAACGGGTTGTCCGCGGGGACGGAACCGTCCGGGTTGAGCCGCACGATCTTGCCGCCCAGGTCGCTCGGGTCCTGCGCGCGGTCGGCGTCGTGCGCCTCACCCAGCGTGCGAACAGCGAGCCGTCGGTCGGCGAACGCCAGGTCGCCACCGTTGTGATAGCCCGCCGCCGAATCGAGCCCCTCCAGCAGCGTCTCGGGCTCCCCGGCGGCCGGTTGCCCTCGGCTCGGACGCGCACGAGCCGGTTGACGCCGTCGCGTCCCGTCGGACAGGTAGAGGTAGACCCACGGCTCCTGCTCGAAGTCGGGATCGATCGCGATGCCGAGCAGGCCGCGTTCGGCGTCGGGGACGACGGGCAGGGTCACGAACGGCTTCGCTGACGCAGCTCGCCGTCGCTGCACGATCCGGACGTTGCCGGTCGACTTCTCGGTGAAGAACAGCCGCCCGTCCGGCGCGAAGGCCATGTTGGTCGGGAAAGGCCAGCCCGTTCAGGAACGGCTCGGGCTCCGGCTGCGCGGCGACGAGCTGGGCGCCGCGAACGCGCGTCAGACCAGTGAAGGCGAATGCCGCGAGCGCAAGCATCGGGCGAAGCGGAACGATCGGCGGGCCATGCATCCGAGCGTACGCGCGTGACATGGCACGATGGTGGCTCGACACGCGGGAAGGCGGACGCGATGCTGTCGATCGATCACGCGGTGCTGGCGGTGGCGGACCTGGATGAGGCCGGGGAGCGGATCCTCCGAGACCATGGGCTGGCGTCGGTGCCGGGCGGTGTGCACCCCGGTGGGGCACCGCGAACCGGATCATCCCGCTGGGCGCGGACTACCTCGAGCTGATCGCGGTCGTCGACCCGGCGGTCGCCGAACCGACGGCGTTCGGTCGGACATCCTGGCGCTCACCGCGGACGGCCGGGACCGATTGGGCCGAGCTCTGCGTGGCCGACACCGACGTCGATGCCACCGCCGCGCGGCTCGGCCTCGAGGTGGAGGCGGGCCTACGCACCACCCCCGACGGCCGGGAGATCCGCTGGCACGGCGCCGGCCTCGAGGAGGACGTGCGCGAGCCGTACCTGCCGTTCTTCATCACGTGGGACGTGCCCGACGACCTGATGCCCGGACGGATGCGTGGCCGAGCACCGGCGTCGAGCGAGCGGGCATCGAGGGCGTCGAGGTCGCGGGCGACCCGCGGTCGCCTGCGACGCTTGGCTCGGCGGCGCCGACCTGCCCATCGACGTCGTCGACGGGCAGCCGGGGATCCGCGCGGTCACCCTGTCGCTCGCGTGACGGTGGGACGCTCGAGCTTCGGCCCTAGCGCGCTCCGACAGGTCGAGGGCCTGGGCGAGATCCTCGATCAGGTCGTCGGGATGTTCGATGCCTACCGAGAGCCGCACAAGGTCGTCGGGAACCTCCAGCGGTGAGCCGGCGACGCTCGCGTGGGTCATGGGCCCCGGCACCTCGATCAGCGATTCCACTCCGCCCAACGATTCCGCCAGCCAGAACAGCTTGGTGCGCTGCGACGAGGTCCACCGCGCGGCTCGGCCGACCCCACGCGGAACGACACCATGCCGCCGAAGTCGGCCATCTGCCGTGTCGCCAGCGCGTGCCCGGGATCGTCGGACAGGCCCGGGTAGTGCACCGCCGTCACGTCGCGGTGGGTCTGCAGGAACCCGCGATCGCGCGGGCACCCGCGCAATGCGCCCGCATGCGAACCGCGAGGGTCTTCAGGCCTCGCAGCGCGAGGTAGCAGTCCATCGGACCGGGCACCGCGCCGATCGCGTTCGTCAGGAACTCGAGCTGCTCGATCCATTCCTCGTCGCTGGTGACGATCGCGCCGCCGATCAGATCGGAGTGGCCGCCGATGTACTTCGTGACGCTGTGCACCACCGCGTCGGCGCCCAGGGCCAGCGGTCGCTGCAGCGCCGGGGTGGCGAACGTGTTGTCGACCACCACGCGTGCCCCGGCGTCATGGGCGGCCGCGGCGACCGCTCCGATGTCGACGATCTTCAGCAGCGGATTCGACGGTGACTCGACCCAGACGAGCTTGCGTCATCGGGTCCAGCGCGCTCGACGAGCGCGGCCTCGAGGTCGCCGAGGTCCACGGTGGTGAAGGTGAGACCCCACGCCGCGCAGCACCGAGGACAGCAGCCGGTAGGTGCCGCCGTACACGTCGTCGGCGAGCACGACGTGGTCTCCCGGCTGCAGCGTGAGCAGCAGCGTGGTCTCGGCGCCCATCCCGCTCGCCGAAGGCGAACCCGCGCGCTCCCGCCTTCGAGCGCCGCCAACGCCTGCTGGAACGCCTCGCGGGTGGGGTTGCCGCCCCGCGCGTAGTCCCACACCTTGGGCTCGCCGACCGCGGGCTGGACGTAGGTCGAGGTCTGGTAGATCGGAACGTTGACCGCTCCGTACGGGAGCGTCGGGATCCTGGCCCGCGTGGATCGCGCGGGTCTCGAACCGGAAGTGTCGTCGTCATGGCTCCTCGGGCTCCTCGTGGTCGGTCATCGGCGTCAGTCCGGTCGGGTGTCATCGCATCTCCGGTGGCAGTTTCCACTCCTCTGGTCGCCAACTCCTCGACGCGCCTCGGCGCCCTCGCGAGCCTTGGTCCACAGCATGGCCTTGCGCTTGGCGTCGTGCCCGGGCGCGAACTCGCCGCGCACCAGCTGCTCGCAGCGAGGATCGCCGCAGGCGCAGTAGTGGAACAACGGTTGCGCGTCCTCGGGGGGCGCGGGCCGCGGCTCGGTACGGGCGTGGCGGGGAGCGAGGCCGAGGGCACCACGATCACGCCCTCGGTCGGGTCGCCCGGCGCGAACCGCTTCCCGTCGAGCGCCAGCAGGCCCGTCGAGCGCCGCCAGCGCGGCGTCGATCCGGTCGGGCGAGCGCAGCTCGTCGGTGCGCACGCCCTGGGCTGCGCAGCACGGCCGTCTCGCCACGCGTGCTTCCGCGCGCCCTTGGGCGCGAGCCCGCCCGCCAGGACCACCGCGCTCGCGTGCGGGAAGACCTCGATGCGCCTTGCCCTTCGGGCTGCCCGCGCCGTAGGTGGGGAACCCGGCCTCCGCCGCCTGGGCGAACACCTCGAACCCCACCTGCATCCAGTCGAAGAACGCGGTTGCCCTCGCCGTGCTCGCGCGCTCGGGGTGTTGAACGACTGGATGTTGAGGGCGGCCAGCTCGCGCTCGGTGCGCCGGGACCGGCCGGACGCGGCCCAGCGTGGGCGGGGAATCGATCGCGATCACGTCGGGCCGGAGGTCGCGGATCAGGCGCTCGGCGACGTCAGCGGACCCGAACGTGCGAGAACGACCTGCAGCGGCACGCGGCCGCTCGTCCAGCAGGACCAGATCGAGTCCCTTGCCGACCCCGACGTCGATGCCCAGGGACCGCACGGTCGCTCAGCGCTGGCTCTGCCGACGGTGGGCCAGGAAGTCCAGCAGGTCGCTCCGGGTCAGCACGCCGAGCACCTGGCCCTGCTTGGCGACCAGGACGGCCGGGCCCGTGCTCCAGCTCGGCGAACGCCGACTCGATCGGGTGGTCCCACTCCACCATGGCGATCGGTGGGGCCATCACCTCGGCGACGTCGGCCTGCAGGGCGTCGGGATCGCGGAACACGCGCTCCAGCAACTCGCGGTCGCGGATCGAGCCCACGAACGACGTCACGTCGGCACCCTCGCCGCGAACCACCGGCGCCTGGGAGATGTCGTGCTCCTGCAGGACGTCGACGGCCTGGCGAACCTTCGCGTGGGCGTCCACGGTGATGAGCGTCGGCAGGTCGCCGCCCTTGGCGGCCAGGACCTCTTCGACGCGGATCAGCGTCGGGCCGCTCGAGCATGCCGTACTGCAGCATCCACGAGTCGGAGTAGACCTTGGACAGGTACTGGCGGCCGGTGTCGGGCAGCAGGACCACGACGGTCGTGTCGGCGTCGAGCTCGCGCGCCACCTGCAGCGCGGCGAAGACCGCCGGTGCCGCACGACCCACCAACCAGGATGCCTTCCTGTCGCGTCACCGCGCGGGCGGTGAGGAAGGAGTCGCGATCGCTGACCTTGACGTAGCGGTCGACGACCTCGGGATCGAAGGTGCCGGGCCAGAAGTCCTCGCCGATGCCTTCCACCAGGTAGGGGCGAGGCTCGTCGCCCGAGTAGACCGATCCCTCGGGGTCGGCGCCCACGACCATGACGTCGGGGTTGCGCTCCTTGAGGTAGCGACCCACGCCGCTGATCGTGCCGCCGGTGCCGACGCCGGCGACGAACACGTCGACCGTGCCGTCGGTCTGGTCCCAGATCTCCGGGCCGGTGGTCTCGTAGTGGGTCTGTGGGGTTCTCCGGGTTCCAGTACTGGTTGGGCTGGAAGGCGCCGGGGATCTCCTCGGTGAGCCGGTCGGCGACCCGGTAGTAGCTCTCGGGCGAATCGGGGGCCACCGCCGTGGGCGTGATGATCGACCTCGGCGCCGTAGGCGCGCAGCAGCGCCGATCTTCTCCTGGCTCATCTTGTCGGGCATCACGAAGATGCACTTGTAGCCCTTGATCGCGGCGGCGATCGCGAGCCCGTGGCCCGGTGTTGCCGCTCGTGGGCTCGACGATCGTCCCGCCCGGCTTCAGCAGTGCCCTCGCGCTCGGCGGCCTCGATCATGCGGATCCCGATCCGGTCCTTGACCGACCCGCCCGGATTCAGCATCTCGAGCTTGGCCAGGACCGTGGCCTGCCACGCCTCGGGTCGACCGAATGGAGCCGGACCAGCGGCGTGTCGCCCATGGCGTCCAGGAACGTGTCGAGCACCTGCATCGTGACCGAGCCCCCTTCGCCGCGTGCGATCGGGCCTATCGTGCCACGCCGGACCGGTCCGTCCCGGTCCAGCGCGTATCGGGGGTGTGCGGCAAGCCCTCCCCGGACACGCTTCACCTTCGGGACTAAAGTGCCGATTCGTGACCCAGCGACCACGCGGGGATGCGTGACCGACCGAGCGATGGACCGAGCGAGCGGTGCGGGTGTGAACGAAGTCGAGGACGATTCAAGCGTGGATGCGGGCCGCCGAGCCGGGCGGCGGCGAGAGCCTGCTGGTCGTCGACGACGATCCGTTCATCGCGCGCCTGCTGGAGATCGAGCTCCGCGCCGCCGGCTACGACGTGCGCGTGGCCTCCGACGGATCGCAGGCGCTGATCGCCGCCCAGGAGCGGTGTCCCGACCTGGTGCTCGCCGACGTGATGATGCCGAACATGGACGGGTTCGAGCTGACCCGGCGCCTGCGCCAGGATCCGCGGACGGCCGTCGGTCTCGATCATCATGCTGACGGCGCGCGGCCTCTCCGCGGACAAGCTGGAAGGGTTCGCGATCGGCGCCGACGACTACATCGTCAAGCCGTTCGACACGCCCGAGCTGCTGGCCCGGATCCGCGGCGTGCTCCGCCGATCCCGCGACATGCGCGCGCAGTCGCCGCTCACCGGCCTGCCCGGCAACGTCCGGATCGAAGAGGAGATCGACGGCCGCGTGGACCAGGGCATCGCCGTTCGCGATCCTGTACGCCGACCTCGATCACTTCAAGGCGTTCAACGACCACTACGGGTTCATGCGCGGCGACCAGGTGATCCAGTCGAGCGCGCCGACCTCATCGAAGAGGTCGCTCGAGCGACGAGACCGGCGGGAGTGCGTTCGTCGGCCACGTCGGCGGCGACGACTTCGTGGTCGTGGTCGATCCCGGGCAAGGCGGAGGCGGTCGCCCAGGCGCATCGTGGAGCGGTTCGACCGGGAGGCGCCCGGCCTCTACGACGAGGACGACCGCGAGCGCGGCTACATCGAGGTCACGAACCGGCGCGGCGAGCTCCAGCGGTTCCCCATGCTCACGGTCTCGATCGGCGTCGCCACCACCGAGCACGCGCAGCTTCCAGCACTACGCCGAGGCGGTGGCCGTCGCGACCGAGATGAAGCAGTTCACGAAGGGCTCGACCGGCTCGTCGTGGGCGATGGATCGCCGACGGCGATACTGCGCTCGGCAGCGCGCAGCCGGACCGGCCAGCGGCGGCTCAGGCCAGCGGGGCGGGTTCGGCCAGGTAGAAGCCCTGACCGTAGCGAACGCCCAGCTCGCGCAGCGTCGCGAGCTCCTCCGCCGTCTCGATGCCTTCGGCCACCATGCACATGTCCATCTCGTCGGCGAACGAGACCAGCGCCGACGCCAGCGCCCGCTTCGCGCGGTCGGTGTCGATGCCTCGGGTGAGGCTCATGTCCATCTTCACGATGTCGGGGGTGATCTGCAGGGTGTGCCGCAGGCTGGCGAACCCGGCGCCGGCGTCGTCGATCGCGATCCGGGCGCCCATCGTCGCGCAGGGGTGCGAGCGCCTGCACCAGGCCGTCGTAGTCCTCGACGGCCTCGTGCTCGGTGATCTCCAGCACGATCCGGCCGGCGTGCGGTTCCAGCAGACGCGCCAAGTTCGGCGAGAGGTCGCCGCGCGGTGCGAGCAGTTGACCGCCAGGTAGGCGCCGCTCGGGCATCCGGTCCAGCTCGCGCAGCGCCTGGTCGACGGTGGTGAGCTCCAGCTGCACGCCCAGCGCCAGTGGCACCGCCTCGGCGAACCACTCGTTGGGTGGGCGAAGCGGGCAGCGAATGGAACCGGGCGAGCGCCTCGACCCCCACGGTGCGATCCGGGTCGAGAGCTCGACGATGGGCTGGAACACCATGGACAGGCCCTCGCCCGCCACGAACCGCTCGATCTCGCCGCGGCGGGCGTCGCGCTCCTCGCGCCCGCCTCCTCGCGGCGGAGCTGCTGGGTGAGCTCGTGCACGATGCCGGCGATGACCTCCGACGACAGGCTGGCGCCGCCGGCCATGACCTTCTGGATCGAACCCAGGATCTCCTCGCCGGCGGTGCCCTTCACCAGATAGCCGACCGCACCGGCGCGCAGCATCTCGAGGACGGTGGGCCGGTCCTCGAAGGCCGAGAGGGCGATGACCCGGGTGTCGGGGGACAGCCGCATGATCTCGCGGGCCGCTCGGGGTCCGCCGCCGGCGGGCATCTTCACGTCGACCAGGGCCACGTCGGGGTGCTGGTCGACGGCGAGCCGGATCGCCTCGTCGGCGTCGCCGGCGCTGCCGATCAGCACGACCTCGTCTTCGTGCGCCAGCAGGTCGGCGAGGGCGACGCGCAGGGCGGGCTCGTCGTCGGCGATGAGCACACGGATCGGGTCGGCGCCGAGCGCTGCCGGCGCCGCCCGTCGTGTAGGGGGAAGTTCCGACGGCCATCGGGGGGACGCTACCCGGCACCGAACCCCCGCTCAAGCATGTGCCGGTCTCATCTCCAGGCACGTCTCGGCACGGTCGCTCGGACGCTGCCGCCGCGGTAGCATCGCGCCGCGAACGGGAGGAGGGAGGTCGATGAGCGCAGCGCGCGACGTCCGGGCACCGCGCGGCAGCGAGCTGTCCTGCCGCTCGTGGCCGCAGGAAGCCGCGATGCGGATGCTGATGAACAACCTCGATCCCGACGTGGCCGAGCGGCCCGAGGACCTGGTCGTCTACGGCGGAACCGGACGGGCCGCCCGAAGCTGGGAGGCCTTCGACGCGATCGTTCGCACCCTCCGAACGCCTCGGCGACGACGAGACGCTGCTGGTGCAGTCGGGCAAGCCCGTCGGCGGTGTTCCGCACGCACGACCTGGCGCCACGGGTGCTGATCTCCAACTCGATGCTGGTGCCCGAAGTGGGCCGACTGGGACACGTTCCGGGCGCTCGAAGCGCAGGGCCTCACGATGTACGGACAGATGACCGCCGGCTCGTGGATCTACATCGGGACCCAGGGCATCCTGCAGGGCACCTACGAGACGCTCGCCGAGTGCGCGCATCAGCACTTCGGTGGATTCGCTCGCCGGCACGATCACGCTGACCGGCGGGCTCGGCGGCATGGGCGGCGCCCAGCCGCTCGCGGTGACGATGAACGGCGGCGTGGCGCTGTGCGTCGACGTCGACCCCGCGCGGATCGAGCGACGGATCCGAGACCCGCTACCTGGACCGCATGACCGCCGATCTCGACGAGGCCGTCGCCTGGGCCGAGGCGGCGAAGGCCGCGCGCGAGGCGGTCTCGATCGGGCTCGTCGGCAACACCGCCGAGGTCTTCCCCGAGCTGCTCGGCGCGGGTTCGCCGCCGACATCGTCACCGACCAGACCAGCGCGCACGATCCGCTCGGCGGGTACGTGCCCGAGGGCCTGTCGCTGCCCGAGGCCGAGGCGCTGCGGCGCGAGCCCGATGAGTACGTCGCACCGCTCCTACGCGTCGATGGCCCGCCAGGTCGACGCCATGGTGGGGTTCGCCGAGGCGGGCTCGGTGGTCTTCGACTACGGCAACAACCTGCGGGCGGGCGCGGTGGAAGGCGGGCTCGACCACGACCGGGCGTACTCGTTCCCGGGGTTCGTGCCGGCGTTCGTGCGGCCGCTGTTCTGTGAGGGCAAGGGGCCGTTCCGCTGGGTGGCGCTCAGCGGCGATCCGGCCGACATCGCCGCGACCGACCGCGCGGTGGCCGAGCTCTTCCCCGACGAACGACCGCCTGCACCGCTGGCTCGCCGATGGCCGGCGAACGGTGGCCTTCCAGGGGCTGCCCGCCCGGATCTGCTGGCTGGGCTACGGCGAGCGCGATCGCGCCGGCGAGCGGTTCAACGAGATGGTGGCCTCGGGCGAGGTGTCAGGCCCCGATCGTGATCGGACGCGACCACCTGGACGCCGGCAGCGTCGCGAGCCCCAACCGCGAGACCGAAGTCGATGCTCGACGGCTCCGACGCCATCGCCGACTGGCCGATCCTGAACGCGCTGATCAACACGGCCGCGGGCGCGCACTGGGTGAGCGTGCACCACGGCGGCGGCGTGGGGATCGGCTCCTCGATCCACGCGGGCATGGTCGTGGTGGCCGACGGCACCGGCGAACGCCGCCGAGCGGCTCGCGCGGGTGCTGACGATCCGACCCGGGCATGGGCGTGGTCCGGCACGTCGGACGCGGGCTACGACCGAGCGATCGAGGTCGCGCACGAACGGGGCGTCCGGATCCCGATGGAGGAAGGTGACCGTGACCGAACGGCACATCGTGGCGATGGGTGGCGGCCAGGGGCCCGACGGACCCGATCTATCGGTTCCTGTTCGAGCTGGCGGGCGCGCCAAGCCCAAGGTGCTGTACGTGCCGACGGCGACCGGTGACAACGATCGCGGCGGTGCGCGACGTTCTACCGGCAGCTTCCCGGCGCACTCGTTCGAGCCCAGCGATCTCGGCGCTGTTCGCGCGGACGGTCGAGGACCTGCGAGGGTTCGTGCTGGCCCAGGACGTGGTGCTGGTGCAGGGCGGCAACACCGCGAACATGCTGGCCATCTGGCGCGTGCACGGGCTGGACGCGGTCCTGCGCGAGGCTGGGAGGCCGGCGTGGTCATGGCGGGCGGCAGCGCCGGGGCCAACTGCTGGTTCGAGGCGAGCACCACCGACTCCTTCCTGATGGGCAGCGCCGACCCGCTGGCCGACGGCCTGGGGTTCGTGGCCGGGAGCTTCTGCCCCACTACGACTCGCGAGCCCGTCACGGCAGCCGAGCTTACCGGCGGCTGGTCGCCGACGGCGACCCTGCCGCCCGGGCATCGCGTGCGACGACCTCGCCGCCGCGCATTTCGTGGGACCGAGATCGCCGAGGTCGTGGTCTCGGACGCCGACGCCGGGCGCGTAGCGCGTCGAGCCCGACGGTCGACGGCGGCGCCACTCAGGACGCCGTTGGCCGTCCGGCGCTTGGAGCGGGTCCATGATCGGAGATCGGCGCCGGGCTCTCGCTGGACGACGTGGTCGCCGTCGCCGACGGGGCGCCGGTCGCCTTCCCCGAGCAGCGCCCGGGCTCGCGTCGACGGCCGCGCACGCGGTGGTCGGAGCGAGCGGTGGCGTCGGGCGCCGACGATCTACGGCGTGACCACCGGGTTCGGCGCGCTCGCCGACACGCGGATCGATCCGGCGCAGGCCGCCGAGCTCCAGCACGGCATCATCCGCTCGCACGCGACCGCCGTGGGCGACGCCGCTGTCCCGCGAGGAGGCGCGCGCCATGCTGCTGCTGCGTGCGCACGTCCTGGCGCTCGGGCATTCGGGCGTGCGGGCCGAGGTCATCGACCTCATGGTCGCAGATGCTCAACGAGGACGTGATCCCCGCCGTGCCCCAGCAGGGGTCGCTGGGCGCGTCCGGGCGATCTCGCGCCGCTCGCCAACCTCGCGCTGCCCCTGATCGGCCACGGCTCGGTGCTCAGCCCCGAAGGCGGCGTGGAGCCGGCCGCGCCGGCCTTCACGCGTGCGGGCCTGGCGCCGCTGTCCCTGGAGGCCAAGGAGGGGCTCGCGCTCGTCAACGGCACCCAGGGGATGCTCGCGATCGGCATCTTGGCGTGCCACCGCGCCGAGCGGCTCGCCCGGACCGCCGACGTCGTCGCCGCCATGACGATCGAGGCCGCGCTCGGCACCGACGCACCCTTCGACGAACGGCTCCAGCGGCTCCGTCCGCACCCCGGGCAGAACGCGAGCGCGTCCAACCTGCGCCGGCTGCTGGCGGGTTCGCCGATCCTGGCCTCGCATCGCGACTCCCATCACCTGGTGCAGGACGCCTACTCCCTGCGGTGCGCGCCACAGGTGCACGGCGCCACGCGCGACGCGCTCGCCTACGCCGACCGCGGTGCTCGCGATCGAGGCGGGCAGCGTCAGCGACAACCCGATCGTGCTGCCCGGTGAGGAGCCGAGGTCGACGACGAGATCCGCAGCGGCGGCAACTTCCACGGCCAGCCGGTGGCGGTGGCGATGGACACCGTGGCGACGGCGCTCGTCTCGCTGGCCTCGATCAGCGAGCGACGCCTCTACCGCCTCCTCGATCCGAAGCAGAACAACGATCTGCCCGCGTTCCTGGTGCACGGCAGCGGGCTGAACTCCGGGTTCATGCTGGTGCAGTACACGGCGGCCTCGTTGGTGAGCGAGTCGAAGTCGCTGGCCCACCCGGCCTCGGTGGATTCGATCCCGTCGAGCGCCGGCCAGGAGGACCACGTCAGCATGGGCATGACGTCGGCGCGGCATGCGCGCGACGTCGTGACGAACGCCGAGACCGTGATCGCGCTCGAGGCGCTGGCCGCGGCGCAGGCGCTGGACCTGCGGCGCGCCGCTCGGAGCCGGGCGCGGCCACCCGGGCCGTGCACGACGCGATCCGGACCCGCGTGCCGTTCTTCGCGGCCGACCGCGAGTTCGGCCCCGACATCGCCGACGCGGTCTCGCTGGTGCGCGAGGGAGCGCTGGTGCGCGGCCGCGGAAGTCGCGCCGGTGCAGCTGGAGTAGCTCGACCGGCTCCAGCTAGCCTGCGACTGGCTAGTGCGAGTCCCACGCGAGCTCGCCCCCGATGAAGGTCGCCACCACGGGATCGTGGCCCGGGCGGTAGGGCACGCTGCGCGAACGAGGCGTCGTCCAGCAGCAGGAAGTCGGCGCGCTTGCCGGGCTCGAGCGTGCCGAGGCGGTCGTCGCAGACCCAGGACCCAGGCGGGGTTCGCGGTGGCCGCGGTCAGCGCCTCGAGCGGTGTCGAGCCCGTAGAGGGTGCACGCCATGGCGATCGCCTCGGGCATCGAGCAGACCGGCGAGGTGCCGGGGTTGAAGTCGGTGGCGATCGCCAGCGCGGCGCCCGGCATCGCAGCAGCGCCGCCGCCGGGCGGCGACGCCGGCACGCAGGAAGAACGTCGAGGCGGGCAGCAGGACGGCGGCGGTGGCCCGGCGCCGACGCCGAGCGCGGCGACGCCGCGGCGCCGTCGGCGTGGTTGAGGTGGTCGGCGCTGCGGGCTCCGAGCGCGACGGCCGCGCGGCGGCGCCCGCTCGCACCGAGCTGGTCGGCGTGCACGCGCAGCGGGAGCCCGGCGGTCGCGGCTGCCGCCGCGACCGCCTCCAGGTCCTCGAGCGAGAACGCGATGTCCTCCACGTAGATGTCGACCGCGTCGGCGAGGCCTTCGGCGGCCGCCGCGGGGATCAGCTCCTCGCACGCGATGCGCACCCAGTCGGCGCGCGCCGATCCCCGGGGGCACGGCGTGGCAGGCGAGCAGCGTCACCGTGCACGTCTGGGCGGCGACCTCGTCCGCGAGCCGCCGGGCGAGCCGCGCCTGCCGGAGCTCGGCCTCGACCGACAGGCCGTAGCCCGTCTTCAGCTCGAGCGCGGTGGTGCCGTGCGCGAGCATCTCGGCCACGAGCGGGCGGCAGAACTCGAGCACCTCGTCGTCGCTCGCCGCCGCGAGCTGGCGGCTCGACCGGAAGATCCCGCCCTCCTCGCCGTGGAGCTCGGCGTAGCTCACGCCGCGCAGCCGCGCCTCGAACTCGTCCGCGCGCCACCCCGCGAACGGCAGGTGGACGTGGCAGTCCACGAACCCGGGCACGAGGCAGCCCGCGGTCGGCCCGGCCGATCGTGGGTTCGACGGGAGGCCCGTCGGCCGGACCCGCGTAGATGATCGATGCCGTCGTCGTCCCACGCGATCGCCGCCCGGCGCGGTGACCGTCGGCGGCGAGGCCGGCCCGCGCGCGGGCAGGGGCCCGAGCGGCCGTCGCCATGCTCGCCGCGATCGCCGCCCCCCGGCGTCATCGGCGCGAAGCCTAGCGGCATCGCCTCGGCGTAGCGGACGCTGCGAGGCCGTGCCTGCCTACACTCCGGCGGATGCGGGTCGAACGCGACGATCGTGCTGCCGGCCGCGCCCGACGGAGGCGTGGGCGGTCGCTGATGGACTGGGAGCGCCAGGCCGACTGGATGCTCGACGCCGACTCGCGTCACCGTGGTGTCCGACGCAGCGCGAGGGCATCGGGGTGCGACTGGCGGTGCGAACCCGGCTGTTCGGCGTGCCGGCCTTCGTCGAACCGATGGAGGTCGTCGGCGTGGGATCCCCCGCGGCGCTGGTGATCCGCCACGGCGGCCCGTTGTCGGGGACAGGGACGTGGACGCTCGAGCCCGGTCGAGGGCGGGCACGGCGTTCACGTGGCGCGAGGACATCGAGCTGGCGGTGCCGGTCGGTGGGCGACCTCGCGGCCCGGCTGCTACCGCCCGGTGCTGCGCGTGCTGATGGGCCGGGCCATGGACGGCCTGCGCCGGCACGTGATCGCGCTGGGCCCGCTCGGACCGAACCGGCCGAGGTGACGTCGGGCCTAGATCGCCGGGTGCGGGGGCGGCGCGAGCGTCAGCATCACGACGGTCGGCTCCTCCGAGGCGTTGCGCAGGGTGAGCTCGGTGCCGGCGGGCACGACGATCGTCTCCCACTGCCCCATGCGTGCGCGGCCCTTGCCCGCCTGGGCGGCGACCGCACCCGCCAGCACGGTGACCTGCGCGTCGGAGGTCGGGTCGCTCATCGGTCCGATGCCCTGGGCGTTCTGCAGGCAGATCGACCTGCGACCACAGGCTCGTCGGTTTCGAACAGGGTCTCGGTGCGCGCCTCGTCGTCGGCGAACCACACCAGGTCGCGGATGTCCTTGGTCTTCATCGGGACCAGCCTACCGGCGGGACCGAACTTCCGCGGTGGGTTGCTGCGGAAGGCCCGCGGACGATGGCCCGCGCACTACACTGCGCCCCGTCGATCGAGCCGAAGGAGCGCCGCACCGTGACCACGTTCTCCTACTCCAGCCAGGCGCCTGCTCAGATCGAGGCCGGGCTGCTGATCGTGCCGGTGTTCCAAGGCCCGGCGCCGGGTCCGGGCGTCACGGAGACGGGGCTTGACGGACGCGTACGCCGACGCGAAGCTCACCGGCAAGAAGGGCGAGCACCTGCTTGTCACGGCGCGAACGCGGCGACCGCGTTCGCGGCGGGCGCGGTCCTGCTGGTCGGGCGTGGGTCCGAAGGACGAGTTCACGATCGACGGCGCGCGCCGGGCGCTGGGGCCGGCCGCGGGCACCGCACGCCGGTTCGGCACCGTGGCCACGACGTTCCCGACGGCGTTCGGCGCCAAGCAGGCGCCGGGACGCGGTCGGCGCGGCGGTCGAGGGGCTTGGCGCTCGGCGCGTACCGCTTCGACCGGTACCGGCACGAAGAAGACCGAGAACAAGGACCTGCAGCAGCGTCATCGTGCTGGGCAGCGCGCGGTGGGAGGCCAAGCCGCTCGACGCCGCGGTGAAGCGGGCCGCGATCGTCGTCGACGCCGTCTCCTGGGCCCGCGACCTGGTCAACACGCCCGCCGGCGACATGCCGCCCGCCGAGATCGCCCGCGAGGCCCAGGCGATGGCCCGAGCAGGTGGGCCTCACCTGCAAGGTCTGGAACGAGACGCCAGCTCGCCGACGGCGGCTTCAACGGCATCCTCGGCGTGGGCAAGGGAAGCGTGAACCCGCCGCGCATGATCGAGCTCCGATACACGGGCGCGGGCAAGGCGACGCCGATCGCGCTCACCGGCAAGGGGATCGCGTTCGACTCCGGCGGCCTGTCGATCAAGGACGCCAAGGGCATGGAGACGATGAAGGACGACATGGGCGGCGCGGCCTCGATCCTGGCCACGATGAAGGTGATCGCGCAGCTGAAGCCGAAGATCAACGTGATCGCCGCGATCCCGTGCAGCGAGAACATGCCCGAGCGGCTCGGCGCAGAAGCCCGGCGACGTCATCACGCATCGCGGCGGCACGACGTCGGAGGTGCTGAACACCGACGCGGAGGGCCGGCTCGTGCTCGCCGACGCGCTCGCCTACCTCGCCGAGAAGAAGCCGCAGCTCATCATCGACACCGCGACGCTCACCGGGCGCGTGCATGGTGGCGCTGGGCGACCGCATCTCCGGCGCGTTCGGCAACGATCGGTGTCGCTCGCCGCCGAGCTCGTCGCCGCCGGGCGACGCCGTCGGGCGAGCCGATGTGGGAGATGCCGCTGTTCCCGGACTACCGCGACGCTGATCGATTCGCCGTCGCCGACATCAAGAACATCGGCGAGCGGTGGGGCGGCGCCATCACCGCGGCGTGGTTCCTGGCGGAGTTCGTCGGGCACGACGCCGTGGGTCCACCTGGACATCGCGGGTCCGGCGTTCACCGATCGCGCGCACGACCTCGGCCCGCGCGGGGCGACCGGCGTCCCGGTGCGGACGCTGGTGCGGTTCGTGACTGGACCGCGCCGGGCCTGAGCGAGGCGGCGACGCGGCTGACGCCGAGCGCCACGGCGGCGAGCACGCGCACCGGCCCGGTCCTCGCGGTGTTCGCGCATCCCGACGACGCCGAGATCTCGGCCGGCGGCACCATCGCGAAGTGGTGCGCGGCGGGCCGCGAGGTGCACCTGCTGGTGCTGACGAACGGCGACCGTGGCTCGAGCGACCCCGCGCGCGACCGGGAGGAGCTCGCCGCATCGCGCCACGCAGAGACGGAGGCCGCCGGCGAGCGTCATGGGGCTGGCGAGCGTTCGGATGCTGGGCATCCACGACGGCGAGCTCGAGAACACCGACGACGGTCCGCGAAGCCGTGGCGCGCCGCGTCCGCGAGGTCCGCGCCGAGACGCTGCTGTCGTGTGATCCCACGCGATCTTCTTCGAGGACCGGTACTACAACCACTCCGACCACCGAACCGCCGGGTTCATCGCGCTCGACGCCGTGTTCCCGGGCTCGGGCAACCCGCACTTCTTCTCCGAGCAGCTGGGGGAGGGCCTCGAGGTCCAGGAGGTGCACGACGTCTGGCTCGGGTGGACGAACGAGCCGAGCCACGTCGAGGACATCAGCGACCACTTCGGCACGAAGGTCGACGCGCTGGCCGCGCACGCGAGCCAGCTCGCCGAGGGCATCCGGTTCTTCGAGGAGTTCCTGGCCGAGGACGCGGTGGCAGGCGGGCGAGAAGATCGGCGTGACCTACGCCGAAGAGTTCCGCGTCCTGGACCTGCGTAGGGCCGCCTAGCTCGTGAGGGTCCTCACACCTTGACGGCGGTGGCCAGGATCACCTCGCGGAAGTCGTTGAGCGGGTCGGGGAACCGTTCCGCGAACACGGCCGAGGCCGCTCGCGGAAGCCTCCCAGCCCGGATCGCCCAGCATCTCGCGCACGAACCGGCCGGAGGCCAAGACGCTCAGGCCGTCCAGGTACTCCTCGCGGCCGTAGACCCAGCGGTACTTGCGGACCTCGGTGCGCACCTGGCGGAGGCCGGCGTCGATCAGCACCTCTTCGATCTGGTCGCGCTTGCGGAACTTGTCGTGCCAGGGGCGCGCTTCGGCGTAGGCGGGCTCCAGGATCTCGCGGGGCACCACCGACTCGACCAGCTCGCGCCACGCCGTCTGGTAGGCGTCGACGCCGTCGGACCACGACGAGAACCCGATCGTGCCGCCGGTCTTCAACACGCGCATCGCGTCGAAGATCGCCGTCTCGTACTTCGTGAAGTGCGCCAGCACGAAGGTGCCGAGCGCCGCGTCGAAGGCGCCGTCGCGGAACGGGAGGTCGATCGCCTCGGCCGCCGCGACGGCTTCGGTCGGGACGCGTTGACGGCGCGACCACGTGCAGCATGCCCATCGACTCGTCGATGCCCGACGACGCTGGCGCCCGCGCCGTGGCGGCCTCGGCGGCGACGCCGGTGCCGGTGCCGATGTCGAGCACGAGGTCGACCTTCGACCGATCTCGGCCTGCGCCACCAGGTCGTCGGCGACCTCGACGAACCGCGCCGCGTGCACGCGTTCGTAGGTCTCGGCGACGTCGTCGTAGCTGCGCCAGTCGTCCATGTGGCCCGCCAGCGTACCGGGCGAACGCCGGTCCGACGGAGCCGTCCGCAGCCGAGGCGATGTCACGGCGGGTAGGCTGTCGGGCCGTATGCGGGAGGCGAACGGGTGACGGGCGCGGCGGGGTACATGGCCTTGGTGCTGGCCGAGGCGGTCGCCGGCTCCGCTCGCGTTCCTGTGGTGCACCCCGTCTGTGGAACGAGGTCAAGCGCGGGTTCTTCACCCTCACGTCCTCGATCCTGCTCGTCGCTGGCCGTCGCCGCGTGGTGGTCGGCGAGGGCCGCGCCGTGCCGGGCGACGGAGGCCGGGCTCGTGGTCGGTGCGGCTCGCGCTCGCGACGCGATCGGCGGTGGGCGTGACGTTCCTGCTGATGCTGGCGAAGCGGCGAGACGGCTGGCCAGCGCGTGGTGGGCCTGCTCGAGCGTGCCCGCTGTCCGCTCGCCGTGCTGGTGGCCATGGCGGGCACCGGCCGGCAGTCGTTCGCGCTGTCGCTGTTCCAGCTGCTGGCGGGCGCGGCGTTCCTGGGTTCGATCACCGACGGGCTGCTGCTCGGGCCACTGGTACCTCACGGACCGGGGCCTGCCTCGCGGACCGATCAACCGATACACGACCGCGATGCTGGTCGTCCGTGGTCGTCGAGGCGGTCGCGGTCATCTCGGGCGGGTTCGCGGCCACCGCCGACTCCGGCGTCGCTGAACCCGTTGCTCACCGCGGGCGCGCTCGCGCCGTGGATCGCGCTTGGGCATGGTGGGCACGACGTGCGCTGATCGCCGTGCTCACCCGCGCCGCGCTCAAGGGCGAGCGCGCCTCCGCCGTGCAGTCGGCGACCGGCTTCTACTACCTCGCGGTCGTCACCGCCTTCACCGCCGAGGTCGCGGTGAAGACCAGGTTCCTGGGCTGAGCGATGCAGTGCGGCCGTCATGGTCGCCGGGCTGCTCGCCGAGATCGTGCGGGTGGTGGCTGGTCTCCGCGCGCGGCCGCAACGTCTGGCGCGTGATGCCGGTCGTGCTCGGCGCGATGGGGGTGGCCGGCGTGCTGGCCCGGCCTCCGGTCGCGGCCGCCGAGGTCCGGTCGACGACGGCGCCGGCCGCTGGGCGCCGCGAGCGGCGCCGCGCTCTTCCTGGCGACCCGCGTCTTCGTGTGGGCTGGCAGCCAGCTGGGAGCCGTTCCGCGCGACGTCGTGGCAGAAGTACGCCGAGGCCGCCGAGGTGCCGCTCCACGAGCGCTCGCTGTTGTTGTCCCTGGTGATCATGGTGCCGGCCGAGGAGCTCTTCTGGCGCGGGCTCGTTCCAGGGCAGGCTGGCGGTGGCGATGGCCGGCGCGGCCGCCGCGATGGCCGCCTGGGTCGGCTACGTGGTGGCCAACATGCCGAGCCGCTCGCTGCCGATCGTGGCGGGCGCCGTGGTGGGCGGGGCGCTGTGGACCGGGCTCGCCTGGTGGTCCGGCGGTGTGCTGGCGAGCCTCGCGAGCCATATCCTGTGGACTGGGTTGATGCTCGCGTGCCCGCCGGGAGCCGGCCGACCCAGGTTCCGGACCGGCCGACGCTCGTGACCGGAGAGAGGATGAACGCGTGAGCTTCCTGTCGACCGCGGTGCAGCAGGTCCTGGACGAAGGGCCGTTCTGTGCCGTGGCCGCCGCCACGCCGCGCGGTCCGCACTGCACGCCGCTGGTGTTCGCGCTACTCGGGCGGGCGCATCTGGCTCACCACGTCGCGAGGCTCGGTGAAGACCCGCGCGTGGAAGGTCGACCCGAGCGTCGCCGGGCTTGGTCCGCTACGGGGCGACCTCGCCGTGACCTTCACCGGCACGGTGAAGACCTACGACGCGCTCGACCGCGGAACCTGGGGCGCGGCGGTCGCAGGCGCCACGTCGATCGCGCGGGCGACCGCGAAGTTCTCCAAGAAGAACGCCGAAGTTCTTCGCGGGGTACGCGTTCGACGCCCGGCAGGTGCCGCTGGCGTGGACGCCGCCGGGCCGGGTGTTCGTGGGCATCGACCTCGAGCGGACCGCGCTGCTCGACGAGGACGGCGTGCAGGAGGGCCGGGGCCGGTGGGGCGGCGAGGCCGTCTCGCACCCGACGTTCCGCTCGCACAAGCAGGGCCCGGATCCGCTCGCGGAGTTGCCCGCCGAGATCGCGGCCGTCGCTCGGGCGCAGCGGTGAGGGCGCGCTCACCGTGGCCGGCGCGCGCGGGCCGGTGGTCGCTGCCGGTCCGATGGCTCGCGGACGAACCCTCCGCGCTCTACGCGGCGCTGCCCGCCGGAGACGCTGGCGCTCGCCGGGGCCGGGCCCGACGCGCCGATGGCGCTCACGATCGACGAGACCAGCGAATGGCGAGCGCGAGACATGGTGGGCGCGATGGTCCAGGGCGAGGGCTCGATCTACGTCGCTGGAGTCGCTGGGGTCGGGCGCCAAGACCGCGAAGGCGCTCGCGGCCGGACTCCATCCGGGCGCCGACGCGCTCGTGCGGCTCGCGCCCTCGCGGCTGGTCTGGTGGAAGGGCTGGTCCAGCGGGAGCGCGCCGGTCGGATGACCACCGGTCGAGTTCTCGGTGGAGGTCGAAGCGCCGCCGGAGCGGTGTGGACGGTCGCGAGCGACCCCGCAACCTCCCGCACTGGGACCGCCACGTCGTGTCCGTGGCCCTGCCCGAGGGTGGCATGAGCTCGGGCGCCCGCTATTCGGTGGTGATGGGGTTCATGGGCGTGAACTCCACGGTGCGCGCCGAGGTGCTGGAGTGGGAGCCGCCGTGGCGCTCGAAGGTCCACCTGAGCGGCCTGCTCGAGGCGACCGTCACGACGTCGGTCGGCTCGCTGCCGTACGAGCGCAGCATGCTGCGCCACGAGGTCGACTACCGGTTCCGGGGTCCGCTCGGAGGGTTCGCCGCCGCCAGCCTGAACGCGGTGGGTGGCGCGCAGATGGGCCTTCGACACGGGGTGCTGGCGCAGAAGGCCGAGATCGAGTCGATGGCTCGCGCTAGCGCTGCTTGTTCATCCGCCCCGTGCCCAGCTCGAAGCGCCCCATCAACCACCCGGCGACGAGGCCGAGCAGCCCGGCCACCGCGATCGCCAGCCACAGCGGGGCGCGGACCTCGATGAACGTGAACGAGATCCGCACCTCCTCGGTGTTCTGGAGCAGGAACAGCACGAAGGCGACGACCACCACGATCAGCAGCGATCGTGCGTGCCTTGACCTTCGACCCCTTCCGGTTGACCCGGATCGAAATCATCCCGGCCGGTGTTGTCCTCGAGCATGGGCTTCGCGCCTCCTGTGACGAGCGTCGCCGCCATCATGCATGATTGCCCGCCGTGAACCTTCGAAGCGTGATCAAGGGCGTGACGCTCGCCGCGACGGCGGCCGGTGTCGGCTACGCCGCGCTGCGCACCACCGACGGGGAGCGCCTGGACCGTGCGCTCTTCGAGGCCGGCAACGCCGATGCCGGACCCGGCGCCGATCGGTTCTTCCTCGGGGTGACCGAGCTGGGGTCGTTGTACGCCGCCGCCGCTGCCGCCGGGGTGCTGGCCGTATCGGGCCGTCCGACGCGAGGGCGTTCGCGCGCTCTCGGCCGCCGGGGCGACCTGGCTCCTCGGGCAGGGCCTGAAGAAGGCGGTGGACCGGCCCCGTCCCGTACGAGGCCGACGCCGAGGGCACCCGGTTCCTGATCGCGCCGCCGCACGGGACCTCCTGGCCCAGCAGTCATCCCGCGGTCGTGACCGCGTTCAGTCCGTGGCCGCCCGGGAACTGGGGATCGGCGGGCTCGGCAGTGCCGGGCTGACCGCGCTGAGCGCAGCGGTGGCGGCGTCCCGCGTCTACGTCGGCGTGCACTACCCCTCCGACGTCGCGAGCGGGTTCCTGCTGGGTCGCGCGGTCGCGGCGCTGTGGCCGCGCGGCTCGGTGAGCGGCTGCCCACGAGCCACCGCGGGTCCGAGGTTGAACGCGGTCGCGAGATCGTCGCGAGGCACGGGCGACATGCGGCGTCGTACGCGCTCGGTTCGAAGCGAGCAGCCCGAGCGTTTCTCGACGGCCTGGGCGGCGACTGACTCCCTCTCATCCGATCTCCCCTGTCGGCAGCGGTCCGATGCCGGCACCGCCGATAGACTCGGCGTCGGTGCTCCCTTCGATCCTCGCCATCGGCTGGCCCGTCCTCGACCGCATCCGCTTCGGGGACTCGTTCGCGATCTCGCCGCACGGGCTCTTCATCGCGATCGGGTTCCTGGTGGGGGCGTGGCTGCTCGGGCGGATCGCCTCCGATGGGGCGTGTCCACCGAGACCGTCAACGGGGTCGTGTTCTGGTCGCTGATCGGCGCGATCATCGGCTCGCGGCTGTTCTACGTGATCGCCCACTTCTCCGAGTTCGACAACGTCGGCCAGATGCTGGCGATCTGGCGTGGCGGCATCTCGCTGCTGGGCGGCATCGCCGGGGCGGTCATCATCAACGCGTTCCGCGTCCGGCACGAGGGCTACCGGTTCTTCCAGGTCGCCGACCCGGTGGCTCCCGCGCTGGCCCTGGGCATCGCGGTGGGGCGGATCGGCGACCTCATCATCGGCGACCACCTCGGCAGGCCCACGAGCTGGTTCCTGGCCTGGCGCTACGAGGGCGGCACGATCGCGCCACCGTTCGCGTGCGTCGACGAGCTGTGCCAGGCCGAGCTGCAGGGCGGCCACCTGCAGACGATCGACCGCGATCGGAGCCAGGCTGCTCGACGCGAAGCCGGCGCGCGTGATCGCGCCGGCGTGGGCGTCCACCAGACGGCCCTCTACGACATGATCATCGCCGCGCGCGCTGTTCCTGTTCCTGTGGTTCGTGATGATGCGGACGCCCCGCCGCGAGGGCATCCTGACCCTGACGTTCGGCCTCTGGTACGGGATCGCACGGATCGTGGAGGACTCGCTGCGGATCGACAAGCGGTTCTTCGGGCTCACCGGCAGCCAGTGGACGGCGCTCACCGTCGCGACCGTCTCCGCGGTGGTCCTGCTGTGGTGGGCGCGCCACCCGATCCCGAGGCGCCGAGCGGCGGGGGACCGGCGCCAGCCGGAGGACCGGACCGCCGTCGACGCCGGCAGACGGCGATCTCGACGAGCCGGAACCTACCGGCCCGGCGACGTCATCAGCGTGAGCGGCTTGCCGACCTTCGACTTCGTCGCCTGCGACCACCTTCGTGGCGGCCTCGCGGAGGGCCACGCTCGCGGCGGCGTCGGGCTGAGCGAGCACGATCGGCACGCCGGTGTCGCCGCCCTCCCGCATGGCCGGCATCAGCGGCACCTGGGCCATCAGGGGCACGTCCAGGGTGTCGGCCGCTTCCTGCCCGCCACCCTCGCCGAAGATCGGCTCGCGCTCCCCGCAATGCGGGCACACGAACCAGCTCATGTTCTCGACCACGCCGAGCGGGCCGCAGGTTGGTGCGCTCGGCCATCTTGCCGGCGCGCTCGGCCACCTTGCGAGCGGCCTCCTGCGGCGTGGTGACCACCAGCATCGAGGCGCCCGGCAGGAACGAGGCGAGCGAGATGCTCACGTCGCCGGTTCCCGGCGGCAGGTCGCACAGCAGGAAGTCCAGGTCGCCCCAGTAGACGTCGCCCAGGAACTGCTCGATCGCCTTGTGGAGCATGGGCCCGCGCCAGATGACCGGCGTCTCCTCGGGCACGAAGAATCCCATGGAGATCACCTTCACGCCGTGGCCTTCGAGCGGCAGGATCATGTCGTTGAACCCGACCGGCTTCCCGCTGACGCCCAGCATGCGCGGGACGCTGAACCCCCAGACGTCGGCGTCGAGGACGCCGACGCTTCTTGCCCTCGGCGGCGAGCGCCGCGGCGAGGTTCACGGTGACGCTCGACTTGCCGACCCCGCCCTTGCCCGAGGCGATCGCGATCACCGACGTCGAGGCCGGGAACCCGATGCGTCTTGGGGGCGGGCGCCGCGTCCGGCGGCGCTCGAGCCGCCTCGGAGCGTGCTGCACCAACGCCTCGCGCTGCTCTGGGCTCATCGGGGTGAGCGGACATCGACCCGATCGACGCCCTCGAGCGGCTGGACGGCGGCCGTGACGTCCTGTCGTGATGCGGTCCTTCAGCGGGCACCCCTCGATCGTGAGCAGGACGTGCACGCGCACGGTCCCGCCCTCGATCTCGATGTCCTGCAGCATGCCGATGTCCTCGATCGGCCGGCCGATCTCGGGGTCGAGCACCTGGCGGAGGGCTTGGCGGACCTGATCCTCGGTGGCCACGGGAGGTTCCTTTCGGCGTGAGCTCGGCGTTGCGGGCCCTAGATGGTGTCGGCTCGTTTGACACGGTGCTGACCGTGGAAATCCAGTCTACGACGGAGACGCGATGGCCGAACCCGCACCGATCGAGGTGCACAAGGCGCTCGCCGACGACACGCGCTACCGGCTGTACCGGTACCTGCGGCTGTCCGGCACGGCCGGTGTCCGTGCGCGAGCTCGCCGCCCGGCTGTCCCTGCACCCGAACACGGTGCGCCCGCACCTGCGCCGTCTCGAGGATGCCGGCCTGGTGGCGAGCGAGGTCCAGCGGGGATCGGCCTCGGTGGGCAGGCCCCAGACGATGTACACGGCCGTGGATCGCGAGGGCCGTGAGGGCCGCGACTACCGGCTGCTGGCCGACATCCTGGCGGGGCTGCTGACCGGAGCACGCGGCAGCGGGAGCGCGCCGAGGAGCTCGCGCGCGAATGGGGCGCCTACCTGGTGGGCCGCAGCGTGCCGAAGCCGGGCGCCCGGCGGCCCTCGCGGGCCCAACCTCGCGGTGCTGCAGGAGGCGCTGGCCGATGCCGGGTTCCAGCCGCGGTTCCGGCGCCGCAGCGCCAGAACGGTCGAGATCACGCTGCGCGAGTGCCCGTTCCGCGACCTGCTGGACGAGCACCGCGAGCTGGTGTGCGCCGTCCACCGAGGCCTGCTCGAGGGCATGCTGGGCGCCTCGCGGCCCCCGATGGCGCTCGTCGAGCTTCGAGCCCATGGCCGAACGATCCTCGGTCTGCCGCATGGTGGCTCGCGGGGCCTGAAGCAGCGACTACGTACGTACCGCGGCAACAACCTGCGTACGGAGACTGAAGTCCCGGCGTCCACGGTCCGATGCTGTAGCGACAGACGTCGAGCGGACGCGCGCTCGCGATGCGAACGACCGACGGACGCGTTTCGGAAGGAGATCGATGGAGGGGACGGCCACCACGTCATCGGACGGCACACCGATCGTGCCGGAGTTCAACGCCTGGCTCGAGGAGCTGGTCGCCGGCGAGGGTTCCGACCTGCACGTCAAGGTGGGGTCGGCGCCGATGATCCGGCTGCCCAAGGGCCTGACGCGGCTCGACCGCGACCCGCTCACGGGCATCGAGACCCAGGCGATCGCCGACGGGATCATCCCCGAGGACCGCAAGCAGAAGTTCGACGACACCGGCGAGGTCGACTTCGCCTACTCGATCCCCAACGTCGGCCGGTTCCGCGTCAACGTCTTCCGTCAGCGCGAACTCGATCAGCATGGTGCTGCGGAAGCTCCGCTTCGGCGGGCCCTCGTTCGAAGAGATCGGGTCTGCCGGACGCCGTCCGGACGATCGCCGACGAGCACCGCGGCCTGATCCTGGTGACCGGCCCCACGGGTTCGGGCAAGACGACGACGCTCGCGGCGATGATCGACTACATCAACAAGACCAAGCCGGTGCACATCGTGACCGATCGAGGACCCGATCGAGGTGCTCCACCGCGACGAGATGGCGTCGATCAACCAGCGCGAGATCGGCAACGACACGATGGACTTCCTCGTCGCGCTGCGCGCCGCGCTCCGCCAGGACCCCGACGTGATCCTGATCGGCGAGATGCGCGACACCGAGACCGTGCGCGCCGCGATCCAGGCCGCGGAGACCGGCCACCTGGTGATGTCGACGCTGCACACGGTCGACGCCACCGAGACCGTGAACCGCGTGATCGACTTCTTCCCGCCCTACCAGCAGAAGCAGGTCCGCCTGGCGCTGGCCGGCACGCTGCGCGGCATCATCTGCCAGCGGCTCGTGCCGACCGTCGACGGCGGACGCACCCCGGGGCTGGAGATCCTGATCAACAACGGCCGCGTCGCCGAGCGGATCGCGGACCCGGACAAGACCCACGAGATCAAGGACGTGATCCAGGACGGCGCCTTCTACGGCATGGTCACGTTCGACCAGTCGCTGCTGAAGCTGGTGCAGGACGGCAGGGTCACCGTCGAGGACGCGTTCGCAGGCGGTGTCCAACCGCCACGACTTCGAGCTGGCGATGCAGCAGGCCGGCATGGCGCTGCCCGTCTGAGCTGCAGGCTCACCCCAGATCGATCGACGGGCGTCACCGTCTCGGCGAGGGCGATCGCCTGCGCCCGGGGCAGCATGGTCTCGAGCCGGAACGTGAACCCGGCGTCCTGCCAGATCAGGACGTTGCCGGTCACCAGCACACGGCGTGACTCGCGACCGCTCACCAAGGTCAGCGTGTGCGCACCCGTCGTCCAGAAGGCGGGCCGGCCGTCGACGATGGCATCGCCGTAGCGGTCGGTCTCGGCGAAGAGCTGTTTGGCGGCGACCTCCCACTCGCCCTCGAACTGCATCAACAGCGCTCCCGTGTTCGTTCCGTCGATCGCGGGGAGCTCCTGGGTGGGCTCCCACGCGGCGACGATGCGATTCGCGACCTCTCCGGACTCCAGGTCGATCTCGGTTTCGTCGACCCAGAGCCGATCGGGTGGCCCGAGCGCCTCGGGGAGCGCGGGGGCGAACCCCGCCACGCGCGTCGCCTGCGCGAACGAGACCTCGCGCCCCAGGTCGGCGTCGGTCACGACGTTCGACGGCAGCGAGGTGGGCCGGGCCGTCGATCGATCTCGATCCCGATCGCGCCCAGCTGGAACACGAGCCGGCGGCGAGCGCGACGCCGGCGAGGGCCAGGAGGGCCGCGACCACCAGGATGAGGGTCGCGGCGCCGGCTGGGCAGCGACAGCCGCGGCGCGACGAGCGACGGCGCGGCTTGCTCCTCCCGGATCGTCGACACGACCGCGGCGCGACACATCGGGGGTGTTCGGCCACGCGAGGTCGGCGGCGAGCGCGGTGAACGAACGTCCCAGTTCCTCGTCGGTCATCGTGTGCAGATCACTCATCACGTCTCCTCGCCGGCACGGTCCGGCATCGGTTCGATCAGTTCGGTCCGGAGCCGGACCATCGCGCGCGACAGGCGCGACTTCACGGTGCCCGGCCGCACCTCGAGCGCGTCGGCGGTCTCGGCTTCGCTCATCTCGAACAGGTAGCGGTAGGCGACACGAGGCGGTCGCGCTCCGGAAGCCGCTCGAGGGCGGCCGCGAGCGCTCGGCATCCTCGCGCGCGAGCGCGGCGCCTTCCGGGGATGGGCCGTCCGTCGGCCGGTCAGTGGCGGCCACGCGCAGGGTCAACCCGTCGCGCCGCCGGTCGATCGGCCGCGGTTGCGCGCTTCGTTGGCGACGATCCGCAGGAGCCAGGGCCGGAACGGCGCCCCGGGGCGGAAGCGCGGCAGGGCGTAGTACGCCTTCACGAACGCGTCCTGCACCGCATCCTCCGCTTCGCCCCGATGACGCACCACGAGCCAGGCGACGCGGAAGGCGAGGGCCTGGTACCGCGTCACCAGCTCCTCGTACGCGCCGACGTCGCCGTCGCGTGCGCGTGCGGTGAGCTCGGCGTCCTCCGATGGTCGGCCCGCTGGCGGGCCCTGTTCCGTCACCGTTCGACCGTCATACACCACGGAGGGCGACGGGGTTCCACGACGCGGAAGGCCCGACTTCGGTCGGCGCCTTCCGGATGGGTCAGCGAGATCGTGATGGTCGGCGGCGCCTAGCGGTCGGCCCCCCGCCGGTGGGTGCGGCGGCCTCGGCGAGCGAGGCGATGCCCGCCGCCAGGCCCGAGAGCTCCATCGGCACGACGACCTTCGACGAGGGCGAGACGCCGATCGACTTCAGCGCCTCGAGGTACTGCAGCTGCATCGTCTTGAGTCGGCGACGCTGGCGGATTCGTTGATCGATGCGGATCGCGAGCGCGAAGCCCTCCGCACGCAGGATCGCGGCCTGCCGTTCCCCTTCGGCCGTCAGGATGGCCGACTGCTTCGAGCCCTCGGCATTCAGGATCGCGGCCTCCTTGTTGCCTTCGGCGACCGTGATCGCGGCCGCCTTGGCGCCGTCGGCTTCGGTGACGACGGCGCGACGGGTGCGCTCGGCCGACATCTGACGGGTCATGGCCTCCTGCACCGACCGCGGGCGGGATGATCTCGCGGATCTCGACGTTGGTGACCTTCACGCCCCAGCGTTCGGTGACCTCGTCGAGCTTGAGGCGCAGCAGCGTGTTGATCTCGTCGCGCTTGGCGAGCATGTCGTCGAGCGGGATGTCACCGATCACGGCGCGCAGCGTGGTCGAGGCGATGTTCAGGGCCGCGCCGGCGAAGTTGCCGACCTGCACCACCGAGGTCTGCGCGTCCATCACCTTGTAGAACATGACGAAGTCGACGGCGATCGGCGCGTTGTCCTTGGTGATCGAGTCCTGCCGCGGGATCTCCAGGTAGAACTCGCGCAGGTCGACGACCGTCGCCTTGTCCACGAAGGGGATCAGCAGGACGAGCCCCGGGCCCTTCTGGCCCGAGCAGCCGTCCCAGCCGGAACACGACCAGCCGTTGGTACTCGGGCACGACCTTGATCGCCTTGGCCAAGAAGACGACGACGAGCACGCAGGATCACGACCGCGCCGATGAGCGCGGGGTTGATCTCCATCAGGTGTTCCTCCCTTCCTCGGCCGGCGCCGTGCCGGCCGTTCGCGCCCGCGTCGTTCGACGGCATCGACGGTGAGCACGAGGCCGTCGAGCCGGGTGACCATGACGCGGCGTTCCGGCGGGGAGCGAGCTCCCGTCGGCCGTGGCGGCCCGCCATTCCTCGGAGGCCACGCGCACGATCCCCGTCGGGATGCGAGCCCGCGGCCGATGACGACGCCTTCCTTGCCCACGATGACCTCGGCGCCCTGCGCGGGCGCCATGTGCCGCATCCTCATGACCTTGGCCACGACGAGGAAGAAGAACGCCCGACGAAGACGGCGACGACCGCGATCACCACCGGCGAGACCGAGACCCCCTCGGACCGGTCGTAGAGGAACCAGCCGCCGAGCACGAGGCACGCGAGCCCGGCGAACCCCCACACGCCGAACCCGGGCGCGTTCAGCTCCACGATCATCAGCACGGCGGCGGCGACCAGCAGCGACGATGCCGACCAGCTGCACGGGCAGCAACCCGAACGAGACGACGGACACGATCAGCAGGATCGGTGCCGATCGTGCCGGAGAACACGTGGCCGGGCACCAGGAGCTCCAGCACGATCAGGGCCAGGCCCAGCCAGAAGAAGATGAACGCGAGGTTGGGGTCGAGCAGCGAGTGCAGGAACCCGACGAAGCCGCCCATCGGCTCGTCGCTCGAGCACCCAGTCGCCGCGTGTCGAGCGTGACCGTGGAGCCGTCGCCGAGCTGGACGCTCCGGCCGTCGAGCTCGGCGAGGAGCTGCTTCGCGGTCGGAGCGATCACGTCGATCACGTCCGGCGTCCAGCGCCGTCTCGGCGGTGATGCTCTCGGCCGATCCGCACGAACGACTCGGCCAGGTCGGCGTCGCGTCCGTACGTCTCGGCGAGGCTCCGGATGTAGGCGGCCGCGTCGTTCACGGCCTTGTCCGAACCGATCGCGCCGTCGAGGCCGACGGGGGTGGCGGCGCCGACGTTGGTGCCGGGCGCCATGGCGGCGACCGGGCAGGAGAGCAGCACGAACGCCCCGGCCGAGGCGGCCCGAGCGCCCTTGCGGTGAGACGTAGCAGATCACCGGCACCTGCGGAGTTCAGGATCGCCTGGGTGATCTGGCGCATCGAGGAGTCGAGGCCGCCCGGGCGTGTCGATCTCGATCATGACCGCGGGAGCCGGCGTCGTCCCGTTGGCCGACCTCGATCCCGTCCTCGATGTAGTCGGCGACGAAAGGGTCGACCACGCCGTCGAGCTGCAGGACCGGCACCTGTCGGTCGTCCGGCCTGCGCGTCGGCGGTCGGGCATCGGAGCACGAGCGCCGGTCGACGGCGATCAGGACCGCCGTGACGGCGTCTGCTGACCCAGCTCGTCTCGCGTTTCGCATGTAACATAACCCTGGTTCGTCACATGTGGAGATGTGGTTCGAACCGAGCGTAGTCCGGGCCGCGAACCCTGTGCAGGGACTCTGGCTGGCCGATAATCGATCGACCGGCGTGCCGGACGGCGGGCCGCGGCAAGCCGCGACCATCGCGAGCTCCGTATATCGAAGGGACACCGGGTGCAGGCTCGGAACGACGGTCCACTCCTCCCACGAGAGGAACAGCAACTGATGGAAGGGCTCCTCGCCGGCAACGACGACGCCATCCGCACGCTCTATGCGCGGTTCGGCCGGCCCGTCTATTCGCTGGGCCTTCGCCTGCTCGGAACCCGCGAGTCCGCCGAGGAGCTCACCCAGGACGTCTTCCTCACCGCGTGGCGGAAGGCGGCGCGGTTCGATCCCGGCGCGCGGACGGCTGTCCACCTGGCTCATGACGATCGCGCACAACCTCGCGGTCGACCGGCTCCGGCGGGAGACCGGCGTGTCGCGTCCGACGCTCGTCCTCGTCGACGAGGTGCCCGACGCCCCCGGTCTGGACGAGGAGGCGGTCCTGATCGAACGCGACTCGGCGCTGCGCGCGCTCGAGTCGCTCACCGACGCCGAGCGCCTGCTCGTGGGGCGTGCCTACTTCCGCGGGCAGACCGCCCGCGAGATCGCCGAGGCCGACGGCATCCCGCTCGGCACGGTCAAGACCCGGCTGCGCTCGGCGATGATCAAGGTCCGCAAGGCGAACGAGGGCAAGGACCTGCTGTGAACTGCGTCACCGTGCGGGACAGCCTTGGCGGAGCGCGCGCTCGGCGCCCTGCCCGCTCGCGAGCGTGGCGAGCATCGACCGGCATCTCGTGTGGTGCGCGGCCTGCCGGAAGGAGGCCGCCGAGATGGAGAGCGCCGCGGCGGTCTTCGCGTTCGGTGTCGACCAGACCGAGCCCGATCCCGCGCTGGAGGACCGCGGTCGTCGCGTCGATGCAAGCCACGCGTCGGGACGGCGCGCCGGCGCACGTCGCTCCGCGCCGAGGACGGCTCGCGGTCGTCGCGGTCCTCGCCGCGATGCTCGCGGTGATGCGGTCTCGGGTGGGGCGCGGTGATGGCCGGCCGGGCCGCGCGCTCGGACGAGGCGGCACTGGTCACCACGCTCCGCCAGCAGAGCGCGGCCGAGAAGTTCTCCCGGATCCTGTCCTCGGCCGAGTTCGCCGACCCCGAGGGCGAGGTGTTCCTGGGCACGCTCGGCCCGACCAGCGAGGGCGGCGGCGGCGGCAGCGCGCTCACCCTGGTGTCGCCGTCGATCACTGGACATGGCCGTCGTGCTCGTCAACGGCGTGCCGCCCGCGCAGCGCAAGGACGTGCCGTTCACCGTGTGGCTCCGTGGTCCCGGCGGCGCATCGATGGAGGCCGGCGCGATCGACGACGCTGGACGCCGCGGGCTCGGGGATCATGTGGGACGACGTCGACCGCGACCTCGGCGTCTTCGACCGGGTCGTCGTGCGCGACGTCGATGGGCACGTCGTGATGCGCGGAGTCGATCGCCACCCGGGCGCCGCTGTCCTCGCCGAGTCCCGTGAGCGCCCTCGCCGACGGCGCTCCGCGCGCCGATGGGTATCCTCGGGCACATGCGATTCGGCCTGAGCCTGCCGCACTACGGGTTCTCGCTTGCCCGGGGTCCGCGCCCATCACGTTCGAAGCGATGGCCGCGTGGGCGCACCGGGCGGAGGCGCTCGGGTTCGACTCGGTGTCGATCTCCGACCACTTCTTCTATTCGTTCGAACGGTACGGCGCCGATCCGCAGCCGATCGCCTCGCTGGAGCCCATGACGGCGCTCGCGGGGCTGGCGGCGGTGACGGATCGTGTCCGTCTGGGCACGCTGGTCCTGTGCGCGCCGTTCCGACACCCGTCCAACCTGGCGAAGATGGCCGCCACGATCGATCAGCTCTCGGGCGGGCGGCTCGATCTCGGGCATCGGCGCGGGGTGGCTCGAGCAGGAATTCTCGGCGTTCGGCTACCGGTTCGGCACGGTCGGCGAGCGGTTCAGGCGATGGAGGAGACGCTCCGGGTGCTGGAGGCGTTGTTCTCCGGAGCGCCGGCGACCTTCGACGGACCCGACGGTCACGCTCCGAGATGCCCGGCTCCTCCCGGCGCCGGCGCAGGAGCCGCGGATCCCGCTGTGGGTCGGCGGCAAGGGCGGACCGCGGCTGCTGCGGCTGGCGGCTCGTCACGCCGACGGCTGGAACGCCGTGTGGCGATGGGCGCCCGAGGCCTACGCGGAGCGGGTCGCGGCCGCCCAGGCAGATCTGCGAACAGGAGGGACGCGACCCCGCGACGTTCCGTCTGTCGGTGGGGCTCGTCCTCGCTGCTGGGTGAGGACGAGGCCGCCGTATCGGGCGGCGTTCGAGCGGGGGCGGGCGGCGATGCCGGGCGACGCGATGGCCGTCCGAGACCGAGCGGCTCGTGGCGCGCCGACACGCTGTCGGGCACGCCCGAGCAGGCACTCGAACGGCTCCGACGCGTTCGAGGCGCTCGGCGTCGAGGAGATCGTGATCGCGCCGTGGGTGCTGCCGTTCGCGGTTCCCGAGCCGGAGCAGGTGGAGCTGTTCGCCGAGCGGGTGATGGGTCCGTTCCGCGCGGGCGCGTGAGGATGGACCCTGCGGCCGCGATCCTCGACGGTGCTGCGAGGCGGCGGACGAGCCGCTGCACTGGACCGTGATCCAGGACCGGGCGCTGCGGGCCGGCTACCTCGATCCGTTCGAGACGCCGGACGTGCGTGGGGTGGTGCGGGCGCACCCTGCGCGAGCTCGCGGCGAGGGGACGCATCGTCAGGGTGGAGCAGGGCACGTACCGGTCGGCCGAGCGGCCGATCGGCCAGGCTTCTTGCGGGGACGACCTCGCTTCTTCGGCGCTGGCTTGGGCTTCGGCGTGGCGCTGCCGACGACCGCCTTCCGTCGTCCGGGCCGGGGCTTGCGCGCACCGGCGATCGCCTCGTTGACGTGCGTGCTGCAAAGGTCCTTCACGAAGTTCCCTCGTGCGACCTTGATCGTGATCGTCTCGGCCGCCGGACTTCCGCAGGTGTCGCAGACCAAGATCGTCTTCTCCGCCATGATGGATTCCCTTCGCGCTCGGCCCTGGGGGAAGGATACGTCGCCGGCAGGTCCGAGCGACAGGTCGGCTCAGCGGCGGTAGGCGATCGGTGAGAATCGTTCGAGCTTCTCGAACCGATGCTCGGCTTCGACCCATCGCACGGTGCCCGATCGCGACCGCATCACCATGGAGTGGGTGGTGGCGCCGTCGGGCCAGTAGCGCACCCCTCGCAGCAGGTTCCCTTCGGTGATGCCCGGTGGCGGCGAAGAACACGTCGTCGCCGCTGACGAGGTCGTCGGTGGTCAGCACGGCGTCGAGGTCGTAGCCCGTCGTCGACGAGCTGCCGTCGCTCCTCGTCGTCGCGCGGTGCGAGACGTCCCTGGATGGCGCCGCCGAGGCACTTGAGCGCCGCGGCGGCGATCACGCCTTCGGGCGTGCCGCCGATGCCGATCAGCAGATCGATGCCCGACCGGGGCGCGGCGGCGGCGATCGCGCCCGCGACGTCGCCGTCGCTGATCAGGTAGACGCGGGCGCCCACGCTGCGGACCGCGGCGATGATGTCCGCGTGCCGCGGCCGGTCGAGGATCGTGACGCTGACCTCCTCGGGCCGAACGCCCTTGGCCTTCGCGACCAGCCGGACGTTCTCCTCCGGGCGAGGCGGTGATGTCGATCACGTCGGCGGCTTCCGGCGCCGGCGGCGATCTTCTCCATGTAGACGGCCGCGCCCGGGAAGAACATCGTGCCCCGCGGGGCGAGCGCGATCACCGCCAACGCGTTGGGCTGGCCGAGCGCGGTCAGCGTGGTGCCGTCGATCGGGATCGACCGCGACGTCGACCCCCGGGCCATCGCCGTTGCCGACCTCCTCGCCGTTGTACAGCATCGGCGCTTCGTCCTTCTCGCCCTCGCCGATCACGACGGTGCCGTGCATCGAGACGGTGTCGATCATGAGCCGCATCGCGTCGACGGCCGCCTGGTCGGCGGCGATCTTGTCGCCGTGGCCGATCCAGCGGCCGGAGGCGAGCGCCGCCGCCTCGGTGACGCGCGCCAGCTCCATGGCGAGGTTCCGATCGGGTCGCTGCGTGTCGCTCACGGTCGTTGTGCCTCCTGGCTTCGAGGGCTCGCGGTGCTGGCCACGTGGCGGTTCCCGAGATGGCGCAATCCTACGTGTCGGCCGGGCGACGCCGGGTCATCCACGCGTCGGCCGCGTCGCGAGGCGGCGGGCGGCGCCAGGCCGCGTTCGGCGTACCAGGCAGCGTGCGCCGGACGGTGATCTCGAGCGGTGTGTAGCGAAGTCCGAGCGCGCGCGCGCGCGAGCGATCCGTCGTAGCGATGGCCGTGCAGCAGCGTGCGAAGCATCTCCGGGCAGACGGTGGAGCCTCTGCGCCGACGAGCCTGCGACGCACGCCGCCGACCGGTGCCGCCCGGCCGCACCAGCGGAGCGCGGGGCGAACACGGACACGGCGCCGGATGCCCGCAGACCCGTCGCAGCAGCTGCGACCGCCTCGCTCACGCGGATGCGAGGCGCCGTTGACCAGGTAGCGCTCGCCCGGTGCGCCCCGGCGCTCGGCCAGCAGGTGCGCATCGATGCAGTCGTCGACGTCGACGATCGAGACGTACGTGTCGACCAGGACCGGAAGCCGACCGTTCACGAGGTCGAGCAGCAAGCGGGAGGATCCGCCGATGCGTCCCGGGCCCCTGCACCGAGGACGGGTTCACGCAGACGACCGGCACGCCGAGCTCGTCGCCGAGCGCGAGGACCTCGTCGCTCGGCGAGCAGCTTCGAGCGCTCGTATCTGCGACAGGAAGGTGCCGCGATGCGGCGTGTGCTCTCGCGCCGACGACGCCCGTCGGCCTCGCCGATCGTGGCGGCCGACGACGTGTGGACGACGCCGCGCGACCTTCGGCGGCCGACGCCGCTCGCACCACGGCGGCCGAGCCCTCGACGTTGGCGTGCAGCATGGGCGCCGGGTCGCGCAGGCACATCGCGTTGACGCCGGCGACGTGGAACACGGTGTCGCACGCCCCGGATGCCCGTCGAGCAGCGGCGGCCGGATCGTCGAGATCGCCCGCGGACCGGCTCGCGCGCCGAGCGCCACGGACGATCTCGGCGGCGGCCTCGCTGCGCGCCAGCGCCCGGACGAACCGGCCCTCGGCGCACCAGGCGACGGACGCAGCGCGCCGCCGACGAACCCGGATCCACCGGTGACGAAGACGTCGCCCACGCGGCGTCAGCGCTCTCGGGCGCTTCGCTCGCGGCGGGCGCGCCGGCCGAGGGCGACCGCCGTACCGCGCGAAGTACTCGACCGCCGACGCCACGGTGACCACCGCGGCGATCGCCATCGCGACCTGGTCGAGGTACCAGTCACCGATCATGACGTCGGGCCGCCAGATCGCCAGGAAGATCGCGAGGAACTGCACGTTCGCCTTCAGCTTGCCCCAGATCGAGGGCGGCATCACCGTGCCGTCCCCGGCGGTCACCACGCCGCGGAGCCCCATGATCAAGCAGCTCGCGGCCGATGATGATGAAGGCCACCCACATCGAGGCGCGCCCGACGGCGACCAGGGCGATCAGCACGCCGGAGACCAGCAGCTTGTCCGCGGTGGTGTCGAGGAAGTTGCCCAGCGTGGTGGTCTGCTTCCAGCGCCTGGCGAGACGCCCGTCGAAGAAGTCGGTGATCGCCGCGATCGCGAACAGGGCGGCGGCCGCCGGGGTCGCCCACGACACGCGTGTCGCCCACCGCGATCAGGGCCATCACCACGGGCGTGAGCGCGATCCGCAGGTAGGTGATGGCCGTGAGGAACGCGGCGGCTCGGTCGTCGGCGGCGCTCATCGGGCATCGGGCGCATCGTAGCAGCGCCTTTCAGCCGGCCAGGAGCGCGCGGACCTCCGCCGCCGATCTCGCAGCGCGAGCGCGCGTCGCGGCGAGCGGCCTCGGCGCTCGCGAGGTCGACCGAGCGCACCGCCTGCTTGACCCGCCGCGATCGCCGGGGCGCTCATCGAGAGTTCGCGGACGCCGAGCCCGAGCAGCAGCGGCGGTTGCGGCGGGATCGGCCGCGAGCTCTCCGCACACGCCCGACCCAGCGATCCGTGGGCCCGCGCGGCGTTCGACGGTGGCCTGGATCGAGCCGGAGCACCGCCGGATGCAAGCGCGTCCGACAGCGCCGGCGACGTGCTCGTTCCCGCGATCGGCGGCCAGCGTGTACTGGGTCAGGTCGTTCGTGCCGATCGAGAAGAAGTCGACCCGAGGCTGCGAGCGCGGCGGCGGTGAGCGCTGCCGGCGGGCACCTCCACCATGACGCCGGCCTCGATCGCCGCGTCGAGCCCAGCGCCTCGGCGAGCCTCATCCAGGAGCGCCAGGGCGCGGTCGAGCTCGTCGGCCGTGGCGACCATGGGGAACATCACGCGCACCGGGAAGTCGGCCGCCACCCGCACGCACCGCTCGCAGCTGCGGTCGCGAGCAGCTCGGGACGCGCCAGCCCCAGTCGCACGCCTCGCACCCCGAGGAACGGGTTCGGCTCGGGCGGCTGTCCCAGGTACGGGAGCGGCTTGTCCGCGCCGGCGTCGAGGGTGCGCAGCAGCAGCGGGCGGCCGCCGAGCGCCTCGGCGGCGACGCGGTAGGCGGCTTCCTGCTCGTCCTCGTCGGGCATGGCGTCGCGATCCATGAACAGGAACTCGGTGCGGAACAGCCCCACGCCGTCGGCGCCGGCGGCGACCGCGGCGGCGACCTCGCTCGGGTGTGCCGACGTTGGCGGCGACCTCGATGGTCGTTCCGTCGGCCGTCGACGGCGAGGGCGCGGTCGCCGCGTGCGCCTGCGCGTCGCCGCCCGGTGGCGATGCGGTTCGGGCTTCGCTCGACTCGGTCGAGGAGCTCGGCCGGAGCGGGGTCGACGTGGACCAGTCACCGCGGTCGCCGTCCAGCGCCACCGTGCGTACCGTCGTCGATCTCGATGAGGCGGTCGCCGAGGCCGACCACCGCGGGGATCCCCATCGAGCGGGCGAGCACGGCCGCGTGCGACGTGGGGCCTCCGCGAGCCGTGGCGATGCCCAGCACCACGGCGGGGTCCAGGCGGCGGTGTCGGCGGGCGTGAGGTCGTCGGCGACCAGGATGCCGGGCGCCTCCAGCGCGGGCGCCGGCAGGTCGACGCCCAGGATGCGGGCCAGCACCTGGGCGCCCACGCTCCGGAGGTCGTCGGCACGGGCGCGCAGGTACGGGTCCTCCAGCGTCATCCCACGCGGCCGCCGTCGCTCGTCGATCGCGCCTTGCCACGCCTGCGCGGCGGTCGCGGCGCCGTCCTCGATCGACTCGGCGGGCCGGCGCGAGCAGCGGCGTCGTCGCGCAGGAACAACAGGTGCGCGTCGAAGATCTCGGCCTCCTGCTCGCCCGCCTTGGACCGCGACCTCGTCGCGCTGGTGCTCGATCGCGGTGGCGGTCTCGGCGAGCGCGCGGTCGAGCGCGGCGAGCTCGGCGAGCCGCGGTCGGTCGCGTCGCCGCGGCGGGACCCTGAGCGCCGGCGCGTGGAAGCGCCGCGCGGGGCCGATCGCGATCCCGGGCGAGGCGGCGAACCCCCGGAGCACCCCGTCCCGGGTCGTCCCGGTGCTCGGGTCCGGCGGCGCCTCGATCCGGCGTCGCCTCAGGGGGCGGCTCGGCGCTCGTCGTCGAAGTCTCCGCGCGGCGAGCGCCCGCAGCGCGGCGATCGACGTCGGCGGCGCCGGGCCCGGTGGCGCTGACCTCGATCTCGTGCCCGACGGCGGCGCCCAGCGTGGCGATGGCGTTCAGGCTCCTGGCGTCGGCGGGGCCCCGGCCGTTGGTCAGGTTCCTGACCGAGCACGACCGCGTCGAACGCCGAGGCGGTCTGCACGAACCGCGCGGCCGGCCGGGCATGCAGCCCGTGCGGGATCTCGATGGTCAGCCGGACCGTGACGGCGTCCCGCTCGGGCGCGTCCGCGACGCGCGGGCGGCCTCATCGCGGCGGCGCGCCGAGGTGCGCGATCTTGCCGGCGAGCCCGCCTCGCGCTTCGGCGGCGACCGCCTCGAGCGAGGCGCCCATCCTCGCGGTGACGGCGGCCGCCACCGCGCCTTCGACCAACGGGGCCTCGCACAGCAGGATCCGTGGCGCGCCGCTCCTGCGGCGAGCAGGTCGAGCGCCATCTCCGCCGACAGCACCGCGCTGCCCAGGTCCATGAGCACCAGGACGCCGTCGTCGGACCATGCCCGCTCGATCGCCTGCATCACCAGGACCGCGTCGGTGCCGATCGGGTGATCGGGCATGTCGAGCCCGCCGGCGGTCTCGAGACGGACGTCCGGCCCGCCCATCTCACGGGCGAGCTCGGCGACGCCTTCGGCGATGCCGTGGCTGTGGGAGACGATCACGATGCCGATCACGACTGACTCCTCCGGTCCCGGCTCGGTCATGCCCTCGACGCCAGCACGCCGATCAGCGACGAACCCGTAGGCCACGGTGATCGACGCCGAGCGCGACCAGGCCCTTGTTGACGAGCCGCCGCGCTGCGCTCGCCGATCCCGAAGTCGAACAGGACCGAGCGGAGCCCGAGCATCGCGTGGATCGTGACGACCACCAGGAAGAGCGACTCGATCACGAAGATCACCGGGTTCGCGATGTACTCGAGCACGTGGTCGTAGGTGCGCAGGCCGCCGATCCGCTCGACGACGAAGTGGTGCGCGACCATGTGGATCGTGCACCAGGACGAGCAGGGACACGCCGGTGAGGGCGGTCCAGCGCCATGTCGTGCGAGCGGCGTCGGCCCCGGCGGCGTCGGCGCGGCCCGGCCGGCGCCTGCACCGTCAAGGTTCGGCCCCGAAGACGTGGATCGCCGAGTAGATCAGCACGATCGCGCCGAACGTCATGAACGACCAGAACAGCGCCTTCTGCCGGTCGGGCACGAACCCGCTCCCGACCAGCGCCACGCGCAGGCCGTTCAGCCCGTGCACGAGCAGTCCGAACACCAGCAGCACGTCCAGGCCCAGGAACAGCGGGGTGGTCGCGACCTCGAGGAACGAGTTCCACGCGTCTTCGCCTCCGAGCAGCTGGGAGAGCACCGCCAGGTGCAGGTACAGGTAGAAGACCAGTCCCGAGCCCGGTGATGCGGTTCAGCGAGAACGCGAGGTGCCCCGTGCCGCGGCCGCGGACGTCGAACCACGCCGTGGGCGCGAGCCCGACGCCCTTGCGCTCGACCGGGCCCGGGCTCGCGTCGAGCTCGCAGGATCTCCTCGACGCCGGGGTCGCGGCCCGCGCTCGGTCCGTGCGCGGCTTCACGCTGGTCCTCCGACCGAGCTGCGGGGATCTCCCGTCCCTGCTCGCGCCGCCGGCGGCCGAAGCTCCTTGCGCAGCGCCATGATCCGCTGGGCGGGACGCACGTCGGAGGGGCATGCCTCGGTGCATTCGAACGCGGCGTGGCATCGCCATGCGGCGTTGTCCTGATCGGCCCAGTCCAGGAACGCGTCGCGGTCGACGCCGCGGTCCTCCTCGAGCAGCCGTTGGGCGTACGCGAGGGCCGCGGGCCCGAGGTAGCGTGTCGTCGGTGGCGGCGACCGGACACGCGGACAGGCACAGCCCGCATTCGATGCAGTCCTCGAACCGGACGTAGCCGTCGATGTCCTCGGGGACGTCGGCCTCGGGCAGGAACTCGCTCTCGCGCACGACGGGATGGGGCTCGGGGAACCGCGCGACGAACGGCGTCATGTCGACGACCAGGTCGTTCAGCACGGGAAGGTTCGCGATGGGCTCGACGGTGACGGTGGCGCCGCCGCACGTCCGCGAGCGGCGTGACGCAGGCGAGCCGCTCGCGGCCGTTCACCCGCACGCCGCAGGTTCCGCACGAGGCGTGGAAGCACGAGTGCCGCAGCGCGAGCGACCGGTCGCGGTGGAGCTGGATCCACCGGAGCGCCTCGAGCACGGTGGTGCGGTCGCCGACCGGCACGTCGTGCTCCTCGACGCGGGCGGGCCGTGCCGTCCCGCTTGAACCGGTGCACCCGGAACCGGCGGGTCGTCGTTGCCGGCTCGCGCGGAGGCACTCATGCCGCGAAGACCGCCGTGTGGGGGAGCAGGACGGTGTCGCGCGTCCGGCAGGGTGCGTCGATGCCGAGCTTGCGGCAGACCACGTCGGCGCACACCTCGGCCATGCCGCGAAGGGTCGTGCCCTTGCCGCCGGTGATCGTGACGAACCCCTCGAGCGCCGTCATCCACCGCGTGGTCGATCGTCTTGAACGTCCGCGAGAGCTCGCGGCCGGAGTCGGCGTCGTCCTTCGAGCCGATCAGCGGCCGGGCGGCCGACCACGCCGAGCGGAACGGCGCGTCGCGCACGGCGGGGATCAGCATCGAGCCCTCGTCGATCATGCGTTGCGACGTGGTCCTGCGGGCACGCCGAGGTCGTCGGGGTCCTCGACCACCCACGAGCTGGTGCCGACGACCGACAGCGCGCGCTGCGGGACCACGATGTCGCCGTCGCCCGAGGCGTGCAGCCGGTTGATCACCATGTTGCAGAGGCGGCCCCGCACGGCGAGCATCACGCCGGGTGATGGGCGGATCGGCACGTCGACGCCCGGCCATGTGCGCGACCTGTTCCGACCACGGTCCGGTGGCGTTGACCACGAGGTCGGCGTGGATCGTGCGTCTCGCGGTCCGGTGACGACGTCCCGCACCCGCGCGCCGGTCACCACGCCGCCGGCGCGCTCGAGGCCCGTGACGTCGACGTAGTTGAGCAGCATCGGCGCCGTTGGCCTTGGCGGTGGCGAAGAACCGCAGCGGCATCCGCATGGCGTCCATCGTGGCGTCGGGAACGCGCACCGCGACCTTCAGGCTCGGGGTTGAGCAGTCGGCTCCAGGCGCAGCGCCTCGTCGGGCTGCAGCACCTGGGTGCGGGATCCCGGTCTCCTCGCAGCCCGCCAGGAACGCGGGCAGGTAGGCCATGTCCTCGTCGGTGATGCCGACGAACAGGCCGTCGTTCTCCTCGAACGAGCCCGGGGCGATGCGGCGCAGGAGCGTGTTCTCCTCGATGCACTCCACGGCCGACTCCTTGTCGTTCACGGCGTAGCGCGCGCCGCTGTGCAGCAGCCCGTGGTGGCGCCCGGTCGTGCCCGACGTGAATTCGCCGCGCTCGACCAACGTCACCTGGACGCCGCGAAGCGCGAGGTCGTGCGCGAGCGCGCCGCCGGTGCCTCCGCCGCCGATGATCAGCACATGTGGGCTCGAACCCGCCATCAGGGCGCATCATCGCACCGGATCGATGCCGGTGGACCGCCGCCGTCACGTCAGTCCTCCGCGGCTCCTGCCCTCGCGCGAAGTCGCCGCGCTCGGGGCGTCGTCGGAGTCCTCGTCCTCGTCGGTCTGACCTTCGGCGAACGTCCCCTTCTGCCGTCTCGGCGGGTTCGTGGTGCTCTCGTTCCTGACCCTCGGCGAAGTCGCCGTGGCGGTCCTCCTCGGGATCGTGCTCCTCCTCGGCCTGGCCCTCGGCGAAGAACCCTTCGTGCTCGTCCTGTCGTCTCTTGTCCTGTCTCGTCGTTCGTCGTCATGTCGGGCGCTCCGATCTACTCGACCCAGTCGAACGTGCGGGTGACGGCCTTCTTCCAGTTGGCGTACTCGCGACGCGACCTCGTCCGCGGCCATCTGGGGCGTCCACTCCTTGTCCTTGCCCCAGTTCTGCGCGCAGATCGTCGGTCGTCCTTCCAGAATCCGACCGCCAGGCCGGCGGCGTAGGCGGCGCCCAGCGCCGTGGTCTCGGCGACCTTGGGCCGGATCACGGGCACCTGCAACGAGTCGGCCTGGAACTGCATCAGCAGCTCGTTGTAGACCATGCCGCCGTCGACCTTGAGCTCCTTGAGCGTGACGCCGGAGTCGGCTTCCATCGCGTCGAGCACCTCGCGGGTCTGCCACGCGGTGGCTTCCAGGGTGGCGCGCGCGATGTGGCCCTTGTTGACGTAGCGGGTCATGCCCACGATCGCGCCTCGTGCGTCGCCTCGCCAGTACGGCGCGAACAGACCCGAGAACGCCGGCACGAAGTAGATGCCGCCGTTGTCCTCGACCGTCTGCGCGAGCTCCTCGATCTCCTGGGAGCGTGCTGATCATGCCCAGGTTGTCGCGGAGCCACTGCACGAGCGCGCCGGTGATCGCGATGGCGCCCTCCAGGCAGTACACGGCGGGCTCGTCGCCGAGCTTCCAGCCCGACGGTGGTGAGCAGCCCGACTTCGAGTGGACCAGCTCGGTGCCGGTGTTCAGCAGCATGAAGCAGCCGGTGCCGTACGTGTTCTTGGCGTCGCCGACGTCGTAGGCGGCCTGGCCGAACGTGCGCGGCCTGCTGGTCGCCGAGGTCGCCCGCGACCGGGATGCCGGCGAGCGTGCCCTTCGCCTCGCCGTAGACCGCCGGAGGAGCGGCTCGATCGACGGGAGCATGGACCGCGGGACGCCGATCGCCGACGAGCAGGTCGTCGTCCCAGTCGAGGGTCTCGAGGTCCATCAGCATCGTGCGGCTGGCGTTGGAGACGTCGGTGACGTGGCGCCCGCCGTCGGTGCCGCCGGTGAGGTTCCAGATGCACCAGGTGTCCATGTTGCCGAACATGAGGTCGCCGGCTTCGGCCCGCGCGCGGGCACCCTCGACGTTGTCGAGGATCCAGCGGACCTTCGGTGCCGGAGAAGTAGGTCGCCAGCGGCAGACCGGTCTTCTCGCGGAACCGGTCCTGTCCGCCGTCGGCCGCCAGCTCGTCCACGATGTCCTGCTGGCGCGTGTCCTGCCAGACCAGGGCGTTGTGGACGGGCTCGCCGGTGTTCCGGTCCCACACCAGGGCGGTCTCGCGCTGGTTCGTGATGCCGATCGCGGCGAGGTCGCTCGCCGCGAGGTTCGCCTTCTTCAGGGCGCCGTCGATCACCTCGGTGGCTGCGTGCTCCAGATCTCGTTCGCGTCGTGCTCGACCCAGCCCGGGCTTGGGGAAGATCTGCTCGTGCTCCTTCTGGTCGATGCCCGACGACCTGCCGCCGTGGTCGAAGATCATGAACCGCGTGCTGGTCGTGCCCTGGTCGAGGGCTCCGACGTAGTCAGCCATGAGGGGCCTCCTTCGTGGCTCGCGCTCCGGCTTCGCTGTCAGTCGCCGGCCCAGGTGTCGGCGGCTGTCTTCAACAGCAGGTAGGACGACGTCGCGCCCGGGTCCTGATGCCCGGCGCTGCGTTCTCCCAGGTAGCTCGCGCGACCCTTGCGGGCCACCAGGGGGATCGTGTCCTTCATGCCCTGCTCGCCCGGCGTCGGCCGAGCGCCGGAGCGCCGCGGGCAGCTCCGCTCCGTCGCCGACGGCCGCCGCGAACGCGTCGCGGGCGGGGATCAGGGTATCGAGCATCGTCTTGTCGCCCGGCTCAGCCTTCCCCCGTGCCTGCACGCCGGCGACCGCGGCCTCCAGCGCGGCCTGCCAGTCCGGGGCCGTCAGCTCGCCTTGCCCGCGGTGGCCACGCCGAGCTGGAGGAACAGCGTGCCGTAGAGGGGGCCGCCGGCGCCGCCGACCGTGGAGACCAGCGTCATCCCCACGGTCTTGAACAGGGCGCCGATGTCTCCGGCCGGGACGTCGTCGAGCTTGCCGATGACGGCCTGCATGCCGCGGTCCATGTTGATGCCGTGGTCGGCGTCGCCGATGGCCGAGTCGAGCTCGGTGAGGTAGGCCTTCTGATCGCCGATCGTGCTCGGCGAAGGTCTTCAGCCATCGGACGACGTCTTCGTACGGCACGCTCATCGCTCCTGCCCCCTCCCGAAGGCCGCGCCCGGCGCGGTGAGGTGGATCAGATCCCCCACCGCAGTCCGGCCGTCTTGACCGGAGCGTCCCACAGCTTCGTGAAGTCGTCGTTCAGCTTCAGCAGGGTGATGGAGCAGCCCGCCATCTCGAGCGACGTGATGTAGGAGCCGATCAGGTTCCGCGAGATCGTGATGCCCCGGCCCTTCAGGAACTTGCTGCAGCTCGTTGATAGACCACGTACAGCTCGATCAGGGGCGTGCCGCCCATGCCGTTCACGAACGCGAGCACGTCGTCGCCCTTGGAGAACGGCAGGTCGTCGACGACGGCCGTGGCCATCATCTCCACGATCTCGGACGCGGGCTTCATCTTCATGCGCTCGCGGCCGGGCTCGCCGTGGATGCCGACGCCCATCTCGATCTCGTCGTCGCCGAGCTCGAAGGTGGGAGAGCCGGCCGCGGGCACCGTGCACGAGGTGAGCGCCATGCCCATCGAGCGGGCGTTGGCGTTGACCTCGCGGCAGATGTCGGCGACCTCCTTCAGCGGTCGCCGCTCCTCCGCGGCGGCGCCGGCGATCTTCTCCATGAGCACCGTGGCGCCGACGCCGCGGCGACCGGCCGTGTACAGCGAGTCCTGCACGGCGACGTCGTCGTCGACCACGACCGACTCGACGTCGATGCCCTCGGAGCGGCAGAGCTCGGCCGCCATCTCGAAGTTCATGACGTCGCCCGTGTAGTTCTTGACGATGTGCACGACGCCGGCGCCGCCGTCGACCGCCTTGGTGGCGGCCTCCATCTGGTCGGGGGTGGGGGAGGTGAAGACCTCGCCCGGGCAGGCCGCATCGAGCATGCCCTGGCCCACGAACCCGCCGTGCATCGGCTCGTGACCCGAGCCGCCGCCCGAGATCAGCGCGACCTTGCCCTGGACCGGCGAGTCGGCGCGGGTGATGAAGTAGGGGTCGTAGGAGACCTTCACCAGGTCGCCGTGCGCCGCCTCGATCCCCTGGAGCTCCTCGCGAACGACGTTCGCGGGGTCGTTGATCAGCTTCTTCATCGTCGCCTCCTTCTCTGGCCGGTCTCGTGCCGACCCGGCGGCCGGGCGTCGCGTCCTACAGGTCGAAGATGGCCTTCGCAGCCAGGGCGCCGATCACGCCGCCGACGACCGGACCCACCACGGGGATCCAGGAGTAGGCCCAGTCCGAGCTGCCCTTGCCCGGGATCGGCAGGATCGCGTGGATGATGCGCGGTCCGAGGTCTCGCGCCGGGTTGATCGCGTAGCCGGTGGGTCCGCCGAGCGCCATGCCGATGCCCGAGCACGAGCAACGCGACCGGAAGTGCGCCCGTGGCGAGCGCTCCGGTGAGAGCGTCAGCGCCCAGGGTCAGTCCGCCGATCGTCAGGACCCCGAACACCAGCACGAACGTGCCGATGATCTCGGTGATCAGGTTCGCGGGGGTGTTGCGGATCGCCGGGCCGGTGCAGAACACGGCCAGCTTCAGGCCGGGGTCCTCGGTCTCGCCCCAATGCACCAGGTAGGCGAGCCTACACCAGGACCGCCCCGATGAAGGCGCCGAGGAACTGTCCGGCGATCGACGTCGGGCACGTCGCTCCACTCGAACAGGTCGATCGAGGCGAGCCCGATCGTCACCGCCGGGTTCATGTGCGCGACGCCGCCGGCCACGGCGAGGCTCGCGAGCACGCCGATGAACACACCCATGGCCCATGCCCACGTGATGACGACCCATCCGGAGTTCTGCGCCTTCGACTTGTTGAGCAGCACGCCGGCGACCACGCCGTCGCCGATCAGGACCAGCAGCGCGGTGCCGACCACCTCTCCGAGGAACATCTGGGTGACCACCCCCTCCTGATCTCGCGCCCTCGGTCGTCCGAGGGCGCTGTCGGGCGATAGCCAAAGCCGTTCGCCTTCAGAAGTCAATAGTGCGATATGACCGAAGCATGCTTGACGTATGCCATGACGTGTTCGGCATAGTCGAACACGATGAGCGGATGGGCGTGAGGCGACGAGTTGACACGTGAGAAGGGTGGGCCGGATGGTGCAGCTGGTGACTGAGCTTCCCCGGCAACCGCACGTGACGCTGGACGGAGCCACCGTCCGGCGGTGGATCCGCGAGAGCGCCGACGTGTTCTCGTCCACAGCGCGACTACCTCACCCAGCTCGACGCGGCGATCGGCGATGCGGACCACGGCATCAACATGGACCGCGGTTTCTCCGCGGCCGCGATCGACCTCGATGCGGCTGGTCGGACCTCGCGCCGGGAGAGCTCCTTGACGCGGGTCGGCTCGACCCTGGTCTACCGCGTGGGTGGTGCCGCCGGCCCCTTGTTCGGCAGGTGCTTCCGCTCAGGCGGGCAGTCCTCGCTCGGCGCCGCCGAGACCTTCGACGCCGAAGACCTGCTGAAGGCCCTGCGGTCGGGCTTGGACGCGATCCAGGGGCTGGGTGCCGCGGTCGAAGGCGACAAGACGATCGTCGATGCCTACGTGCCGGCGCTGCAGGCGTTCGAGCGCGAGCTGCGCGCCGGCCGCGACGTGGCGTCAGCCGCGCACCGCGCCGCCGACGCCGCGAAGGAAGGATCGCGCGCCACGATCCCGATGCAGGCGCGGAAAGGTCGTGCCTCCTACCTGGGACCTCGGAGCGTCGGTCACCAGGATCCCGGCGCCACGTCCACCTCCTTGCTGTTCGCCGCCCTGGCAAGCGCTCGATCGGTGAAGTCGTGACCGGCATGAGCGCTGACCGCGCGCGGGGAACGATCCAGTCGGTCGATCGCGCCGCCCGGATCCTGAAGTCGCTCGGCGTCGGGCACCTCACGGATGGGCGTCACCGAGATCGCCGAGCGGCTCGGCCTGGCCAAGGGAACCGTCGTACGGGCTCCTTCGAACCCTGGAGTCCCAGGAGCTGGTCGAGCAGGACCCCGAGACGGGCAAGTACCGGCTGGGGCCGGCCATGCTGCAGCTGGGGAACGCCTTCCTGGACAACCACGAGCTGCGCGGCCGGTCGCTGCTGTGGGCAGATTCTCTGGCTTCCCGGGTGGGCGAGGCCGTGCGCGTGGGCGTGCTCCACGGACTCGAACGGTGCTGATCGTCCATCACGTGTTCCGGCCGGACAACTCGGTCCAGATCCTGGAGGTCGGTGCGTCGATCCCCTGGCACGCGTGCGCGCTGGGCAAGGCGATCGTGGCCTACCTCGAGCGAGGACGAGCGGGCGGCTCCTGGTGCGCGAGACCTGGCGCCGCTCACCGGGCGGACCGTCACCGACCCGAGCGGCTGCGTCTGGCGCTCGCCGACGGTGCGTGACGACGACGGGCGTCGCGCGTCGAGGACCAGGAGGCCATCGTGGGCGAGGCGGAGATCGCCGCCGCGGTGTTCGATCACCGCGGGTACCCCGCGGGCGCGTCGGCGTCGTGGGCCCGGTCGAGCGGCTCGTTCGCCGACGGCGGGCCTCGGCGGCGTCGTCGTCGCCGCCGTCCGTGAGACCGCCCGTGGGCTCTCGCGCGACATGGGCGCCGGCCGCGTCGCCGCGCGCGGCTGAGTCGCGCCGGGCGCGGTCAGCGTCCGGGTCCGCGCCGCTAGGCTTGCGCGCATGAGCCGAGCCGCCGCGCCTACGTCATCGTCGAGGACTACGAGCCGGTCGCCCGCGCGGCGCTTCCTCCCGACGTGTGGGGGTACTTCGCGGGCGGGGCCGGCGACGAATGGACCCTGGCCGAGAACCGCCGGGCCTTCGACCGCTGGATGCTGCGGCCTCGGTTCCTCCGAGGCGGCCGGTGAGCCCGACCCCTCGACGTCGGTCCTCGGACGCCGCTCGTCGTTCCCGGTGATGGTGGCGCCCTGGGCCTACCAGCGACCTGGCGCACGCCGACGCCGAAGCCGCGACCGCGCGCGCGGCCGCCGCGGCCGGCACGGTGATGATCGTCTCCTCGACCGCGGTCGATCGGCCTCGAGACGATCGCGGCCGCCGCCGAGACGCCCGAAGTGGTGGCAGCTGTACGTGTTCAGCCGATCGCGGCGCACGGGGGAGATGCTGGCGCGCGTCGCGTCGGCGGGATACGAGGCGATCTGTTGGACGGTCGATTTCCCGGTGAACGGACTGCGCCACCGCGACACCCGCAGCGGGTTCGAGATGCCGATGGGCCTGCCCGTGGACGCGACCTGGTCTACGACCCGCACCTGACTGGGACGACCTGGCGTGGATCCGCGGGCAGGTGCCCGGCCTTCCGATCGTGGTGAAGGGCATCCTCACCGCCGAGGACGCCGAGCTGGCGGTGCAGGCGGGTGCCGACGCGATCGTCGTGTCGAACCACGGCGGCCGCCAGCTCGACTCCTCACCGTCCGGGCTGGGCGCGTTGCCCGAGGTCGTCGCGCAGGTCGCGGGCCGGGTGCCGGTCTTGATGGACGGGGGCGTGCGGCGGGGGACCGACGTGCTGAAGGCCATGGCGCTGGGCGCGAGCGCCGTGCTCGTCGGGCGTCCCGCCGTGTGGGGGCTCGCCGCCGGCGGCCAGGAAGGCGTCGAAGGCGTGCTCGGCATCCTGCGCGCGGAGTTCGAGAACGCGATGGCGCTGACCGGATGCCGCTCGGTGGCCGAGATCGGTCCGCCGTCTGATCGCGCCCGCGCCACCGACCGTGACGTCGACGCCGCGCCATGTGACGCGCCGAGGAGCCGTCTGCCACCCTTGCCCGACGATGAGCGGCTACGACCTCCACACCCACAGCGCCTGCTCCGACGGCACCAACACGCCCGCCGAGAACGTGGCGCTGGCCGTCGAGCGCGGGCTGGCGGGGATCGCGCGTCACCGACCACGACACGACCGAAGGCCTCGACGAGGCGCTCGCCGCTGCCGAGGGCACCGGCCTGGAGATCGTGCCGGGGATCGAGTTCTCGGCCGAGTACCAGGGGGCCAGCCTGCACGTGCTGTCGTACTGGGTGGACCCCGCAGCAACGCAGCCGCTGCGTCGAGGAGCTGCAGCGCCTCACCGACACCCGGTTCCGGCGCGGCGAGATGATGGTCGCGCAAGCTCCAGGAGCTGGGCTACGACATCTCCTTCGAACGCGTCCGCGAGATCGCCGACGGCGGGCGTGATCGCCCGGCCGCATGTCGCCAAGGCCATGGTGGAGGCCGGCATCGTGCCCACCGAGAAGGAAGCCTTCGACCGGTTCATCAGCGACGACGGCATCGCGTACGTGCCGAAGCATGCGCTGCGATCCCGATCGATGCGCTGCGAGCTGATCGCGGGCGCCGGCGGCGTCTGCGTGCTGGCGCACCCGGGCATGTGGAAGGGCGCGGGTTCGGTGCCCGACGAGCTGATCGAGCAGATGGCCGAAGGCGGCATGGTGGGCTTGGAGGTCGATCACCCCGACCACGACGAGGCGCAGCGCGCCTACTACCACGAGGTGGCCGGCGGCTCGACCTGGTGCCGACCGGCGCGAGCGACTGTCACGGCGCGCGGTACGACTACCGGCTGGGCTGCGAGACCACCGACGCCGACCGGTTCGCCGAGCTGAAGCGCCGCGCAGGCCGGTAGCGCCGCGGTGCTACGTCGTCGAGTCCGCATCGAGCGCATCACCGACCCGGCCGATCCACGCCTCCGCGACTTCACCGAGCTGCGAGACGTCCAGGTGCGGTCCCGCCGGGAGCCGATCGAAGGGACTGTTCATCGCCGAAGGAGAGGCGACGATCCGACGCGCGCTCGAGGCGGGGTACGTCCCGCGAGCGGTCCTCACCACCGACCGGTGGCTGACGTCGACTGGGCGATCTGGCTGCGGAGCGCCGATGCGCCCACGATCCTGGTCGTGGACGAACAGTCTGCTGGAGGCGACGACGGGCTATCCCGGTGCATCGGGGCGCGCTGGCCTCGATGCCTCGGAGACCGTTGCCATCGCTGGCCGAGGAGGTCGTGAAGGCGGCCGCACGGGTCGTGGTCCTCGAAGACCTGGTCGACCACGACGAACGTCGGCGCCGTCTTCCGCAGCGCGGCAGCGCTGGGCATGGACGCCGTCGTCCTGACGCGATCGGTGCGCCGACCCGCTGTACCGGCGCGCGATCCGGACGTCGATGGGTGCCGTGTTCGCGGTGCCGTGGACGCGGGTCGACGGCCTCGAGGCCCTGCAGCTGCTCCGGGACGCCGGCTTCGAACTGCGTGGCGCTGACCCCGGCGGCCGATGCCGTGGATCTGCGTGCGCCTACGCCGGTGCGCCGAAGGTCGCGCTGGCGCTGGGCTCGGAAGGCGATGGGTCTGTCGGCCCAGCATTGGCTCGAAGCGGCGGACGTCCGCGTGTGCATCCCGATGGCGCAACGGGGTCGACTCGCTGAACGTGGCGGCAGCGGCGGCGGTGGCGTGCTTCGCGCCTGGAGCATCCGGCTCGCTAGCATGCCGGTCGTGCCACCGGACCTCGCCGCCGATGCCCGACAGAGACCCAGCCAAGGGCCCGCCGGATTCCAGCCAACATCTATGGTGTTCTTCGACATCGGCGGCGTGATGTACGACGACACCGTGTACGCGCGATCGTGGATGAAGGCGCTGCGCGAATCGGGCGCCGAGTTCACCGACGAGGAGTTCGAGCGCGAGTACACGCCGACCCGTGCCGCCCAGTCCGGGTCGTTCCGCCGCCGGTTGACCGAACGTTCCTGGGCGAGGATGCGGACCTGGCGCCGGTCGAGGCGCGCGCCGCCAAGTACTGGGCCTACCCGCCCACCGGCGATCTACCCCGACGTCGTCCCCTGCCTGGAGGCCCTGCACGGACCGCTACCGGCTGGGGATCATCGCCAACCAGCCGACCTCGGTGCGCGCCGCGATGGACCGAGACGGGTCTCAGCCCCTACTTCGAGGTCTGGGGCGTCAGCGACGACCTCGGGCTTGCAGAAGCCCGACCCGAAGCTCTTCTCGCAGGTGCTGTACACCGCCGGCGTGGCGCCGACCCGCGCCGTGATGCTGGGCGATCGCCTGGACTACGACGTGCGGCCGGCCAAGACCGCCGGGATGCGGACGATCTGGGTGCTGCGCGGCGAGGCCCCGGACGAGCCGACCGCCCGCGCAGCTGGCCGAGCCCGATGCGTCGGTGCGGACGCTCGCCGAGATCCCCGCCATGCTGGAGTCATGGGGAGCCGCAAGCGCGTCCTGATCGTCGGGGGTGGCTTCGCGGGCATGTACGCCGCGCTGCACATGAAGCCGCTGGCGAAGGCCGGGCACGACGTCACCCTCGTGAGCTCGGACAACTTCATGCAGTACCAGCCGTTCCTGCCCGAGGTGGCGAGCGGCACGATCGACCCTCGCGCCGCGGTGGTGCCGCTTGCGGCCGCTGTTGCGGCACGCCTCGGTGACCGTCGGTGAAGTCATCGCGCTCGATCACGATGGCCGCACGGGCGACGGTCCGCGATCCCCGACGGGCAGGACGGTCGAGCTGGGCTACGACATCCTGGTCGTGACGGCGGGATCGTGGTCGCGCGTGCTGCCGGTGCCCGGGCTCGCCGATCGCGGGATCGGGTTCAAGACCGTGCAGGAGGCGATCTACCTGCGCAACCACGTGCTGTCGCGGCTGGACGTCGCGGCGGAGACCGGACGACGACGGCTCGACGCCGCTGCCGCGCTGACGTTCGTGTTCGTCGGGCGCCGGGTACGCGGGCGTCGAGGCGCTGGGGGAGCTCGAGGACCTCGCGCGCGACGCGATGGACGAACTACCCGACGCTGCGACCCGCAGCAGATGCGATGGATCCTGGTCGAGGCCGGCCCCCGGATCCTGCCGGAGCTGCCGCGCGATCTCGCGCGCTACGCCCAGGAGCAGCTGGAGCACCGGCGCATCGAGGTGCTGCTCGGCACGCGTCTGGACTCGGCCGAGGGCGCGATCGTGCGTTGTCGGACGGACAGACGCTTCGACGCCGACACCCTGGTGTGGACCGCCGGGGTGAAGCCCGCGCCGATGGCCGCGTTCAGCGGGCTCCCGCTCGATGAGCGCGGCCGGATCGTGGTCGACGATCACCTTCGCGTCGTGGGCGTGCCCGACGCCTGGGCCGCCGGGGACGTCGCGGCCGTTCCCGACGCGAACGACCGGTGGCATGTCAGCCCTCCCACGGCCCAGCACGCGATGCGCCAAGGCAAGCGGCTCGGGGACCAACCTCACGCGCGACCGATACTGGGCGGAGCGCTCCAGCCGTTCGTGTGGAAGAACGTCGGCGGCGTGTGTTCGCTCGGGCCGCTACAAGGGCGTCGCCGAACGTGTTCGGCGTCAAGGTGAAGGGATTCGCGGGCTGGTTCCTGCACCGGTCCTACCACCTGGTGCGCGATGCCCACGATCGGCCGGCGTGTGCGGATCGCGGTCGACTGGGCGATCGCGCTGCTGTTCCCCCGAGACATCACGCAGTTCAGCGGATTCGAGGATCCGCGGGGACCGTTCCGGCGAGCCGCCGGCTCCGACCCGACGGCCCTGACGCCGGCCGTGGCGCCGGCGCGCCGAGACTCCCTAGGCTTCGCAGGGGCACGTCGACGACGGCTGGCGGCGGACAGGGGGAACGCGTGAAGGCGATCGGCCGTGCCGGGCGTCCGCATGCTTGCGTCGCTACGGCGTGCGTGGCTCTCCAAGGACGTCGTGGCGGGGCTCGTGCTCACCGCTTTGCTGGTTCCCCAGGGCATGGCCTACGCGGAGCTGGCCGGGCTCCCGGCCATCACCGGCCTCTACACCTCGATCCTGTGCCTGGTGGCCTACGCGATGTTCGGCCCGAGCAAGATCCTGGTGCTGGGCCCGGACTCCTCGCTGGGCCCGATGATCGCGGCGACCGCTGGCGCCGCTGCTGGTGGCCGACGGGGACCCGGCGAAGGCGGTCGCGCTGGCCTCGGTGCTGGCGCTGATGGTGGGCGGCATCATGATCGTGGCGGGCGTGGCGAAGCTGGGGTTCGTCGCCGACCTGCTCTCCAAGCCCACCGTGATCGGATACATGAACGGGTTGGCGCTGACGATCCTGGTGAGCCAGCTGCCGAAGCTGTTCGGGTTCTCGGTGGATGCCGACGGGTTCATCGAGGAGCTGGTCGGGTTCGTGCGAGGGCGTGGCCGACGGCGAGACCGTGACGGCGGCGCTGGCGATCGGGGTGTTGGGGCTGGTGCTGATGGTGGTCCTCCAACGGATGCTGCCGAAGGTTCCCGGCGTGCTGCGTGGTCGTCATCGTGTCGATCGCGCATCGCGGCGTTCTTCGACCTGAAGTCCCGGGGCGTGTCGTTGGTCGGCGCGTTGCCGCAGGGGTTCCCGCCGTTCACGATCCCGACGGTGTCGTTCGGCGACCTGGGACGCTGGCGCTCGGCGCGTTGGGGATCGCCCTGGTGTCGCTGACGGACACGATCTCGACGGCGTCCTCGTTCGCCGCGCGCAGCGGCCAGGAGATCGACGGGGACCACGAGATGATCGGGATCGGCGCGGCCAACGTCGCGGCCGGTCTGTTCCAGGGATTCCCGGTGAGCACCAGCGGGTCGCGGACGGCGGTCGCCGAGCAGGCCGGGGCGAAGTCGCAGGTGGCCGGCCTGGTGGGCGCCGGAGCCATCACGTTGATGTTGCTGTTCGTCCCGGGCCTGTTGCGCAACCTTCCGCAGCCGACCCTGGCTGCCGTCGTGATCGTCGGCCTCGGTCATCGCTCGCCGACATCCCGGGCACGATCCGGCTGTTGCAGCAACGCAGGACCGAGTTCTGCTGGCGATGGCGGCGTTCCTGGGGGTCGTGCTGCTGGGGGTCTTGCCCGGCATCGGGCTCGCCAGTCGCGTTGTCGATCCTCAGCGTGTTCCGGCGTTCGTGGTGGCCATACCAGGCGGAGCTCGGCAAGGTCGAGGGGCTGGCAGGGGTTCCACGACGTCTCGAGCTATCCGCACGCCGAGCGCCTGCCGCGGGTGCGTGTTGTTCCGGTTCGACGCGCCGCTGTTCTTCGCCAACTCGCGCACCTTCCGCGATCAGATCCGCCGGCTCGCACGCTCGGACCCGCCGCCTCGATGGATCGTGGTCGCCGCCGAGCCGATCACCGACGTCGACACGACCGCCGCCGACATGCTCGAGGATCTCGACGAGGCACTCGAACGAGGCGGGGATCAACCTGGTGTTCGCGGAGATGAAGGACCCGGTCGGCAGAAGGTCGAGCGGTACGAGCTGACCAGGACGATCGCGCCCGAGCACTTCTACCCGACGATCGAAGCGGCCGTGGAGGCGTTCCGGGCGACGATCGGCGCCGAGTGGGCAGCCCGCGGAAGGAGACGATCGATGAGCGCTAGCGTCCACCGGTTCCTCGACGCGGGTGCCGACGGATCGCGGCCGTCGTGTCGATCGTCGACGCTGCTCGCGGCCGTTGGGACTGGTGGTGCATCGCGACCGCTGCGAGCCTGGACGGCGTGCTGATGGTGTCGTCGGGCGTGCTGATCGCCGTCGGCGGGGGCTGGCACGCGGTCTCACGCCGCGGCCTGGCGCGCACGATCTCGGTGGTGGTCGCCATCGCTGGGCGTCGTGCTCGGATCGTGGCGGCCTGGTGGTCGGGGGACTTCTCGATCGCGAGCGCGGCTTCACGATCGTGGTGCTCGGCGGCGATCTCGGTCGGGACGGCCCGGGTCGCGCTGGGTCGCACGGACAAGGACCTCGCCGCCACCGTGTCCTCGGCTCTGCCCTCGGCACCGCCCGGCGGCCACCCGTGCTGATGATGAACCCGCGGTCCGGCGGTGGCAAGGTCGAGACGCTTCCACCTGGAGGACGAGTGCCGATCGCGCGGGATCGAGCCCGTCGTCCTGTCGCCGGGCGACGATCTGCTGGCGCTGGCCGAAGACGGCCATCGCTCGCGAGGCGCCGACGTGATCGGCATGGCCGGCGGCGACGGCTCGCAGGCGCTGGTGGCCTCGGTCGCGAGCGAGCACGATGTGCCGCACGTGGTGGTGCCCGCCGGCACCAGGAACCACTTCGCGCTGGACCTGGGGCTGGACCGCGACGACGTCGTGGGTGCGCTCGACGCCTTCGCCGACGGGGTCGAGCGCCGGATCGACCTGGCGACGGTCAACGGCACGGTGTTCGTCAACAACGCGTCGATGGGGCTCTACGCCAAGATCGTGCAGTCGCCCGAGTACCGCGACGCGAAGGTGCAGACCGTGCTCTCCATGCTGCCCGACCTGCTCGGGCCCGACGCCGTGCCGCTCGACCTGCGCTTCGTCGGCCCGGACGGGGAGCCACAGACCAGTGCCCACATGCTGCTGGTCTCCAACGACCCGTACCGGCTCGATGAGGGAAGCGGCGCGAGGGCACGAGGGAGCAGCTGGACGCGGGCACGCTCGGGCGTCGTGAGCCTGCGGGTGAAGAGTGCCGCCGAGGCACAGCGCATCGTGACCCTGGATGCGCTCGGGCAAGATCAACCGGTTCTCCAGGGATGGCTGGAGTGGAACACCGGCGGTTCCAGGTCGACTCCGGCGCGCCGGTGGAGGTGGGCGTGGACGGCGAGGCCTTGATGCCTCGATCCGCCGTCGGTGTTCGAGTCGAGGCCAGGCGCGCTTCGCGTTCGTATACCGCGGCACGCGCCGGGGTCTCGCCCGCGGCGAAGGCGACCTCGCCCTTGGCCTTCGAGGAGCTCGCCCGGGTGGCCTTGGCCGGCCGTCCGGCATGACCGAGGCCCTCCGGGCGCTGCCCGGCGCGGCGTGGTCGTTGATCACTGATCGCGGCCGGCGTGCTGTCGTTCGTCGTGGCGCTGCTGCTCGATCCGGATCGGCGTTGTGTCCTGGGACGAGCGGCTGTTCATGCTGCTGAACACGGCGGACGGGCTCGGCGATCCGTCGCCGCGCGAAGGTGGTCTGGCAGCGATCACCACGCCCCTCGCGCTGGTGCTATCCTCGTCGTCGGGGCGGGGATCGCTGTCAATGCGCGCTCCACGGCTCGGGCGGCCGATCATCGTGTGCGGCCGTGGCCGCGGGTTGGGCTGGGCGCTTGGCCAACGGGGCGAAGCTGCTGATCGACCGGCCCCGGCCCTATCTCTCGTTGGCGGAGGCGATCCTGCGCCAAGACCCGGCTCGGGGCACGTCGTTCCCGTCGAGTCACGTCGCGATCGTGACGGCGGTCGTGGTGGCGCTGTTGCCGCTGGTGCCGCGTCCCTGGCGGGTCGGTGGGCATCGTCGTCATCCTGCTGGTGGCGTGGTCGCGGCTCTACTTCGGCGTGCACCACCCACTCGATCTGCTCGGCGGTGTCGGCATGGGCATGGCCGCCGCCGGCCTCGCCTGGCTGGGGCTTGGTGCGATCGCCCGGTGTAGCGGAATCGTCCGCTCGCGCCTGGCTGGCTCGCGCACCGACAGGGCTCACTGGCGCCCTTGCGGCGCTGCTTCTGCAGCTCGCTCGCGGCCTGCAGCGCCTTGTGGCTGGTGGCGATGTCGGGCATCTCGTGGCCGCCCGCCAGCTCTTCGGCGGCCCACTTCGTGAGGTCGCGGATCGACACGATGCCGACCACCTTGCCGCGGTCGACGACCGGCAGGTGGCGGATGTTGCGGTTGACCATGTGCTCGGCGGCCTCGGCCAGGTCGACCTTGGGCCCGATCGTCTCGAGGTCGCGGCGGGTCATGCCGTGGACCACCTTGACGCTGTGCGGGTCGCCGCCGGCCGCCACCAGGTTCACGATGTCGCGCTCGGTCACGATGCCGCCCAGCTTCTTGCCGTCCAGCACCACCACCGACGAGATGCCGTTGGTCCGCATGAGCTTGGCGACGTCGGCGAACGTGTCCTCGGCGTCGGCCGTCTTCACGTCGGTGTGCATGATGTCCGCGACCTGCATGTGGGGCCTCCTGCGACACGGCTCGGCGCTGAGCGAACCCCGAGCCTACCGCGCTCAGTGGTCGCTGACGCCGGAGAAGTTGAACTCCTCGACCTTGAGCGCGGGCACGCGGCTGGCGCTGAAGAAGAACTCGCTCGCGAGCTCGGCCTGGCGGCCCACCATGGACGTGGTCGACAGCGCGCCGAGGATCGACTGCGTGAACCGGAAGTTCCGCACGGGCCCGACGACCTCGCCGCGCTCGATCAGGAACGTGCCGTCGCGGGTCATGCCGGTGATCGAGCTCTCGATCGGGTTCACGATGTTCGCGTAGTGGAACCGGGTCACCAGCACGCCGCGGTCCGTCGCGCGGATCATGTCCTCGACCGTGGCGTCGCCGGTGTCCATGAACAGGTTGAGCGGGAACGGTCCCTCGGGGTTGGGCGAGGGGAGGCCGTGGCCCGGTCGACGGGACGCCCGCCTCCTTGCCGGTGCGCAGGTCGTAGACCGCGTCCAGGAACACGCCGTCGTGGATCAGGTCGACCCGCCGCTTCGGCACACCTTCGAAGTCGAACGGCGCTCCCAGCGTGCGCGGGTCGGCGCCGTCGTCCCAGATCGAGACCGCGGGCGCCGCCACCTGCTGGTCCTTCTTGCCGCTGAAGCAGGACCGGTCCTCCAGGTAGCCCTTGCCGCCGAACCCCACGCAGGCCAGGAATCCGACGAGCGTGGCCACCGCCGCCGGCTCCAGCACCACGGGGTAGACGCCCGCATCGGGGGCTCCTTCGGCGAGCGGGACGCCCAGCGCCTTGTCGTTGGCGCGCCGCCCGATCGCGCTCCGCGTCGATCGTCTCGACCGACCCGGAGAACGTCTCGGCGAAGCCGCTGCCGCCCTCGGAGCCCGAGATCACGGTGGTGACCGAGGCCTGCGTGGAGGGCGCCCAGCATCGCTGGCCCTCGGTGTTGGCGAGCCCCACCTCCATCGCCATGGTCTCGTAGGCGCCGGCGGCCGTGAACCCGGGTGCGCACGTGCCGATCAGGTCGGCGACGGCTTCGGCGCGCGTCTCGGGCGAGGCGTCGGCCGTGCCTTCGAAGAACCGGTCGACCTGCGGGACGTCGGCGCGACCGGCGCCAGGCCCGGCCACAACGGATCGGGCCCCACGATCTCGGCCATCTCCTTGGCGCTCTGCGGCGGCGCTTGCGCGCCCCCTCGGGTGTGCACTCGTTCGTCGCCGCGACGCCGACGCGACCTTCGACACCACGCGGACCCGCAGGCCGGTGTCCTCCCGGTCCGTGCTCTGGTGGATCTCGCTCTTGGCGAACCTCGTCAGCCCACCCCATTCGTGCAGGAACAGCACCTCGACGCCGTCGACGCCCGACAGCTCCAGCGCGGCGTCGGCGACCGGCGCGAACCCGTCGGCGCCCAGCAGCCCGGGCATCAGCGCACCCCCACCTGGACGTTGCGGAACCGCGCCGGCGACGCGCCGTGTCCCACGCGGCCCACCTGCCCGGGCTGGCCCTTGCCGCAGTTGGGCGTGCCCCACACCACCCAGTCCTCGCGCGCCGCCCACCGCGTCGCATGCGCCCCAGAACTCCGGCGCGAGTCCGGTGTAGTTGGGGTTCTTGTAGAGCGTCGTCAGTCTGCCCTGCTCGATGCGCCACGCCATCTCGCACCCGAACTGGAAGTTGATGCGCTTGTCGTCGATCGACCACGAGGTGTTCGTGGACATGAAGATGCCGTCGTCGGTGTCGCCGATGATCTCGGCGAGCGTGCCTTCCCGCGGTTCGATCGAGATGTTCGTCATGCGGATCAGCGGCAGGTGGCTCCACCCATCGGCGCGGCTCGTGGCGTTGGACGTCTGGCCCACCACCGGCGCCGTCTCCCGGGAGGTCAGGAAGTTCTCGAACATGCCGTCGACGATGATCGGCGTGGACTGCGCCGGCACGCCTTCGTCGTCGAACCCGAACGTGCCCAGCCCACCGGCGAGCGTCGCGTCGGCGGTGATCGACACCAGATCGCTCGCGTAGCGAACCTTCCCCCGGTCCCCGGGGTGAGCCAGGACCCGCCCGCGTAGGCCTCCTCCATGCCGAGCACGCGGTCGAGCTCGATCGGGTGGCCGATCGACTCGTGGATCTGCAGCTCCATCTGCCCGCTGTCCAGCACCAGGGTGGTGACCTCGCTGGGACACTCGGGCGCGTTCAGCAGGTCGACGGCTTCCTGGCCGATGCGCTCGGCCTCCTCGATCAGCCCGAGCGTGCGGATGTGTTCGTAGCCCGCCGCCTTGATGTGACCACGGAACGAGTTGGGATAGCTGCGGCGCTGCATGTCACCGTCGCCCACCGCGATGGCCTCGGTGCCGCCGCCCGAGTGCAGCACCACCTGTTCGATCGCGGCCCCGTCGCTCGAGGCGAACCAGGTCGAGCGGCGGAAGAAGTCCAGTCCCGCCTCGGCGAACGTGAGGCCCTCGACCGACTGCATCCGCCGCGTGGCTTCCATCAGCAGCGCCACCTTCTCCTCCAGCGGCACCGTGAACGGGTCCTCCTGCATCGGGCCCTGCCAGCTGGCGACCGCGGGCTCCACGGGCGACAGCGTCACGGGCTCGCCGGGGAGCCGCTGCGCCGCCTTCGCGATCTCGACGGCGAGGACGGCCGTGCGCGTCGATCTCCTCGGGTTCCAGGCGAGAGGTCGAGGCGAACCCCCACCGGCCGCCCACCAGCACGCGGATGCCCGACCCCGGTGGAGATCGAACGGTCGATGCCGGCCATCTCCTGGTTGCGGACGGTGAGCGACTCGGTCTCGTCGGTGCCGGCGCGAGCATCGGCGAGATCGGCCCCTGCGGCTGTGGCGGCCTCGACCGCCATCTTCGCGACGTCCAGCACCCAGATCCTCCCTCCGCATGCCCGCCCGGGGCACTGGTCCGCCTGCGCTGCTGCGCTCGAGGGGCCACAGGTCCCGGCGGAACCGGGGCATCCTACCCGGTGACCGCGGCATCCATGGGCCTACGGTGAGCATGGAAACGAAGATCGAGGAAGAGGTGGGCGACGATGACGGTTCCGAGGATCGGTTACACGAACGAGCAAGCGGCCGCGGTGGCCGATGAGATCGGATTGAACGTCGCCGAGGTGCCGTTCGATATCGACCAGTTCCGGCGGGGCATGGAGGTGGAACTCGAGCACGGTGTCCGCGATCCGGTGACGAACGTCACGAACGACGATCCGCTGATCACCGGCAAGATCGCGTGGGCGCACCTGCGGGAGTTCCCGGACTACTACGACCGCCTCGCCGTGATGGAAGCCGAAGCGGAGGAGCAGCGATGATCCTGGTGGCGTACGCGAGCAAGCACGGATCGACCGAAGGCATCGCGCACGCGATCGCGAAGCGGTTGGACTACCGCGACCTCGACGCTCGGGCGCAGACGGTCCACGAGCTCGAAGACGTGGGACGGCCGGAGGCCCTCGTGCTGGGCAGCGCCGTCTACGCCGGGTTCGTGGATGAAGGACGCCGTCCGGTTCGCCGAAGCGCACGCCGAGGCGCTGGCCGACGTGCCGGTGTGGCTCTTCAGCAGCGGTCCGCTCGGCGAGGAGATCAAGGACGAGGAGGAACAGCCTCGCCAGCTCCCGGAGCTGCGTGAGCTCCTCGATCCCCGCGAGCATCGTGTGTTCTTCGGCGCGCTCGATCGCGAGAAGCTGAGCTTCAGCGAACGCATGATCGTGAAGGCGGTGAAGGCGCCCGACGGCGACTTCCGCGACTGGGACGCGATCAACGGCTGGGCCGACGAGATCGCCGACGAACTCCGCTGAACCGCCGGTTGGTCCGGCCGGGCTCCCGGTGGGATGATGCGCCCCATCACGCATCCGAGCCGAAGGAGTCCCTGATGCCCGTCGAGCGAGCCGCCGACCATCCCACGTTCGAACTCGGTGGCAACACGATCACCAGCCTCGCCGCTCCCGCCCGTGGCGCCGACGAAGCGGCCTTGTTCCGCATCGACGTGCCCGGCGGTGGCGGTCTGCCGGCCCACCATCACGATCATCTCGACGTCTTCACGGTGGAGCGGGGAGGCGGCACGTTCCACATCGGCGAGGAGATCTTCGAACTCACCGCGGGTGATTCGGTGGTCGTGCCGATCGGGGAGGTGCACTACCTGGTGGCCGGGCCCGAGGGCGCCTCGATGGTCGTGACGATGCTCGCCGGAACCAAGCTCGTTCGCGCCGACGACGGCGTCGAGCTCGTCCCGCCCTGGGTGAGCTGATCGTGGCCGGGTTCTACGTCGCCGACGTCACGGTGTTCGACGGCGCGCAAGGTCCGCCGTCGCCATGGTGTGCTGGTGCGAGAAGGCCGCATCGCGTGGGTCGGTCCGCATGCCCGCGCGCCGCGGGAGGCCACGGACGCCCGCGCGGTCGACGGCGCCGGCAGGACCCTGACGCCCGGTCTGATCGATTGCCACGTGCACCTGTGTTTCGACGGGATCGGCGACTTCGCCGCGGACGCGGCGCGCATGCACGCCTCGCCGATGCTGGCGCCGATCAAGGCGGTCCGCAACGCCGCCAAGCACCTGGCCCGAGGGGTGACCACCGTGCGCGACCTGGGAGGGATCGGGACGTGCGAGCTCGCCTCGGCGATCGAGGACGGGGTCGTGCCGGGGCCGCGGGTCGTCGCGGCCGGCCGCGCACTCACCGTCACCGGCGGTCACGGCCACAACGTCGCCTTCGCCCGCCAGGTCGACGGCGCCGACGCCGTTCGCAAGGCCGTCCGTGAGGAGATCCGCGCGGGCGCCGCGGCGATCAAGGTGGTGGCCACCGGCGGCGTGCTCACCCCCGGGATCGGCGCCACGTTCACCGCGTTCACGCCCGAGGAGCTCGACGCCGCGGTCGACGAGGCCCACAAGTGGGACCGGGGCGTCGCCGCGCACGCGATCGGCGCCGAGGGCGTCACCCAGTCGGTCACCGCCGGGGTCGATTCCGTGGAGCACTGCGTGCAGCTCACGACGGCGTCGGCCCGCCGCATGGCCGAACGCGGCACCTTCCGAGGACCCACCCTGTGCGCGGCCTTCGGCATGATCGAGAACCCCGAGGGCACCCCGGCCTATGCCCTGGAGAAGATCAGCTCGGTGATCGACGACGCCGAGCGCAGCAACGGCGTGGCGCTCCGCGCGAAGGTTCGCCACGTGTGCAGCACCGACGCGGGCACCCCGTTCAACGAACACGGCAACGCGCCGCTGGAGCTCCAGCGGATGGTGGCCTGGGGCATGTCGCCGCTCGACGCGATGGTCGCGGGCACCGCCAACGGTGCCGAGCTCCTGCGGGTGCCCGACATCGGCTCGGTCGCCGAAGGCATGCGCGCCGACCTCGCGCTCTACGACGCCAATCCCGCCGAGGACATCGAGGCGCTCGAGCGCCACGGACCGTCTGGAAGGACGGGCTCGTGGTGGCCGGCCGTCGCAGGTAGCGCAGAGCCATGAGCTTCCGTGACGAGATCCTGGCGGCGAACGCCCGATTCGCCTCGCGCCTGCCCACGATCGATCGTGCGGCGCGTCCCACGCGCGCGATCGCGGTGCTGGCGTGCATGGATGCCCGGTTGCGACCCGAGGAGGCCCTGGGCCTGGAGCTCGGCGAAGCCCACGTGATCCGCAACGCCGGCGGCCGCGCCAGCGACGATGCGATCCGATCCGCTCGCGCTGTCCTCGCACGTGTTGGGCACCCGCGCGTTCGCGGTGATCCATCACACCGATTGCGGCCTGCTCGGGACCACGAACGACGAACTCCACGGCCGCATCGCCGAGACCACCGGCGCCGACGTGCGGGCGATCGACTTCCTGCCCTTCGACGACGCGACGCAGGCCCTGGCCGAGGACGTGGAACGGATCCGCACGTCGCCGTTCATCGATGACGAGATCGAGGTGCTCGGACTGCGCTACGACGTCCGGACCGGCGCGATCGAGGTCGCGATCCCCTAGCGTTCGCGTTCCAGGGCCCGCTCCAGGGCATCCACGCCTCGGCCGAGCGCGGCGAGGTCCCGCTGGGGGAGGGACCTCAGCAGATCGGAGAACGCGGCCACCCTGCGCCGCGCGCCCTTCGGTGAGCGCCGCCGTCCCGGCATCCGTGGCACGCACCCGGACCGCTCGAGCATCGTCGGGGTCGGGTTCACGCGCCACGTAGCCGTCGCGCTGCAGGCCGTCGACGAGCCGGGTCATCGTGGGGGGCTCGACCTGCTCTGCGAGCGCCAGCTCGCCGATCCGCATGGGACCGGCGAACACCAGGACCGAGAGCACGGAGAGGCGCGGGGCAGAGATGCCCAGCGCCTCATCCTCCACGCGCAGGCGACGCAACAGGTGGATCGCGGCCGAGTGGAGCCGGTCGGCGACCGCGTCCACCTCTCGCGCTGGGGAAGTCCGCCGCGGCGTGGTCATCTTGCTTCGTCCGTCATATTTAGTTAGGCTACGCAAATACAACCACGGGAGGCAAACCGTGACAAGCACATCGGCCGACCTCTTCGAGGCGATCGAGCAGGGCGAGCGGACTCGCGGGTGCGCGACGATCCTGGCCGCCGATCCGACGCTGGCGGCGACGCGAGGATCGCAAGGGGTCTCGGCGTTGATGCGGGCGCGCTACCGGATCGGACAAGGACCTGATCCAGGCGGTGCACGAGCACGTGGGCGAACTCGACATGTTCGAGGCGTCGACCTTCGGCGATCTCGACCGGCTGACCGAGCTGCTGGCCTACGACCCCGCCTCGGTGGTGCGAGCGCTCGGGGGACGGGTTCACCCCGCTGCACTTCGCCGCCTTCTTCGGCGGCCCGGAGGTCGCCTCGTTCCTGGTGGCGCGCGGCGTCGCAGGTGGACGCGCACGGCACCGGCTGGATGACCGGGACGCCGCTGCACAGCGCCGCGAGCAGCGACCACGTCGACGTGGTCGCGGGTGCTGCTGGATGCGGGCGCCGATCACCGACGCCCGTCAGTCGGGCGGGTGGACGCCGTTGCACGCCGCCGCCCACAACGGGAGCGCGGCGATGGTGACGCTCCTGCTGGAGGCCGGCGCCGATCCGGCGCTGACGAACGACGACGGCCGAACGGCGTTGGATCTGGCCACCGAACGGGAGAGCCCGCGACGATCGCCCTCCTCGGCGGCTGAGCCCGGCCGATCAGGCCGCGTACGGCGAGAACGCGTAGTCCTGCGCCACGGAGTCGCAGGGGTTGCCGCGGCCGAACGTGATCCGGCCGTCGGTCACGTCGGCGACGCACCAGAACACGGTCTTGGACGCCGTCACGCGTCGCCGGGCTCCGGATGGCGACAGATCGAGTCGGGCGCGCCCTCGTGGTCGGACAAGCACGGTGCGCAGGGTGGCCTCGGTGATCGATGCGGGCGGCTGTTCGGCGAGCAGGTCGCGGGCACGTTCGAACCGGACCGCCGATCGCTTCGCGTAGTCGGGGTCGCCTTCGAACGGCAGCATGCGATCGCACACGTAGTGGTTCGTATGGGCGAGGTGCCCGGCATCGTCCAGCCCGGTGACCTCGGCGTCGGTGGCGCTGCCCTCGACGTTGGCGACGCCGCCGTCGGCGCTCGTCGAGCACGTTGTTGTAGCTGGAGGCGCGGTCGGGTCGCAGCGCCATCGCCACCATCTCGTCCAGGGTGCGGGCGCGCATCATCTCGAGCACCTGGTGGGACCGCGAGATGCCCGACCCGCTCGTCGTTGGGGGAGAGCTCGTTGCCGGTGAGCGAGAGCCCGGCGCTGTTCCAGCCGACGGAGAGCCAGGGGATGCCGCCCAGCTGGAAGATCGACCGGGTCGCCGGTCACCCGCTTCTCGATCGCGACGATCTGGTCCTCCATCGCGGGGCGGAGGTCGTTGGTGTGTCCCACCAGCAGGTGGCCGTTCGCCGTGGCGGTGGGTCCGGCCACGATGTCGCTGCATCGGCCCTGGGTGCACGCGCTCACGCGGTTCGTACCAGATCTCCTCCATCGAACATGCGAAGAACGCGAGCGGATCGACGCCGGCGCCCTCGGCGCACCCGTCGAGCTCATCGATCAACCAGGGAAGCCGCGGTCGCGCGTGAGGTCGCGGTAGCCGGCGGCGAGCGCGAGCTGATCGTCGCGGGAGCGAGCCGGCGGGCAGGTCGTCGAACGCGGTGGCCAGCTCGGCGCGGATGCGGTCGCGGCCGAGCTCGCCCAGCTGGCGCCCCACCTCGCGGTGCGAGCCCTCGACGCGCAGGATGTCGATCGTGGGCGGTGTCATGGTCCGATGGTAGCGGTGCCGATGTCCCTAGGGCAGCGGCGGCATCGGCGGGGTCTCGCCCGCCGGCACGGCCGGGGCCATCACCGCGGGACGGGGCCTGTCGCGACCGGTCCGCCACGCCGCCACCGCGATCGCGCCGAATCCCCACACCGTGGCCGCGGCGAACAGCGAAGCCGCCCAGGACGGGCACGAGCGCCAGCACGCGCAGGATCACCCACCCCAGCAGGAACGCGAGCGACGAGCCTTCCGAGGCTCCTTCAGCAGCAGCCGGCCCAGCGCGAGGGCGCCGGCGGCGTAGGCGACCGAGTAGAGCAGCACCATGCCCGTGAGCAGGGCCACCCCGAACAGTCCGCCCACGATCGTGACCAGCATGATCACCCCGAGGATCGGGATGCCCAGGAACAGCATGAACCCGAACCCGATCGAGCCGCCCACCGCGCGTCCGGGCGGCGTTGGCGACGGCCTCGCCGCCCCGCGGGAAGAACCCGAACCACAACAGGCCGAACAGCAGGGACGAGATCGAAGCCGCGAGCCAGAACGCGATCCGGCCGAAGACCAGCAGGCCGTCGGTGCGAAGCCCGTTCGCTGCACATCGCCGCCCACCTCGCCGTCCAGGCCGGGTTCCAGCCGGGACATGACGTTGCCGGTCACGGATCCGGTCGCCGCCACGGTGACGCGGCCGTTGAGCGCGATGACGTCGCCGCTGCACCGTCGCCGTTGACGACGACGTCGCCGTTGAACGCCACCGCGTTGCCGCTGACGCTCCCATCGATCGTGGCGTCACCGTCGAAGATGACCGCGTCTTCGACCGTGGTGTCGGCCTCCACGTTGAGACGCCCGGTGAGCACGATGTAGCGGCTCGGCCGACTCGTCGGTCGGGTCGAGGGTCTGGGCCGATGCTGCGGCGACGCCGACGCGGCGAGGGACGCTCACCAGCGACCACCGCGAGGCTCGTGATCGCGCTGTGCGTCGTCGCGATGGCGAGGCACCTCCGAGGTTACCGGTCAAGCGGTGAGCTCAGCCGACCAGGTCGGCGAACGCCGACGACGTAGGCGTCGACGTCCTCCGCCGTCGCGGGCACGGCGCACGTCGGCCCGGCGCCGACGATGGCGTCCCAGATGCCCCGGTTCGCGAGGTAGACGCGCATCAGACGCCGGAGCGGTACGTCGAAGGTCGTCGCGAGCCTCCAGCGCGTTGCGCGGCATCGCTCGGCGCGAACGTCACCCCGCTCCGTGGCCAGAAGCGGTGGGTGGTCCACGGCAGGCCGGCCTTGTCGATGATGGCCTCGATGCCGTCGGCGAGCTGGGCGCCCAGCACGTGGGTGTGGGCGTAGGCCTCGGTCGGTGAGGACCTCGCCCATCGTGGCGCGGGCCGACGCCATCTGCAGCGGGTTGCCGAACAGGGTGCCGCCGGTGGCCACGGACGGCTTCTCGTCGTCGCGCCCGCCGGGGCGTTCGAGCACGTCGGCCACGGCCTCGGTCATGCCGTAGGTGCCCATCGGGATGCCGCCGGCCAGCGACTTGCCCGCCGATCACGATGTCGGGCTGCAGTCCCCACATGCGGGTCAGGCCACCGGGGCCGACGACCTGGGTGTGCGTCTCGTCGTAGGCGAGCAGGGTGCCGGTCTCGCGGGTGATCGCGCGCAGCTCGGCGTGGAAGTCGTCGAGCGGGCAGCTGCAGCCCGATCTCGTTCGTGAGGACGGGCTCGGTGAGCACGATCGCGATCTCGCGGGTCTCCAAGGCCGCGCCGCAGCGCCTCGACGTCGTTGAACTGCACGATCGTGGTCTTCGACGTGACGTCGCGCGGCAGGCCCACCTCGCCGGGGACGAGCTGTCCGTCCTCCAGCTCCACCAGGGTCTCGTCGAAGTGCCCGTGGTACTTGCCGTCGAACAGCAGCACCCTGTCGCGCCCGGTGGTGGTTCGAGCCACACGGATCGCCTCGGTGTTGGCGTGGGTCGCCGACAGCGTGAACTGCCACTTCGGCAGGCCGAACCGGCGCTGCAGCTCCTCGGCCACCCAGATCGAGTCCTCGCTCGGCAGCAGGAACTGGCTCCCGGCGGCCATCCGCTTCGCCACCGCCTCCACCACGGGCTCGGGCGCGTAGCCGCCGAACATCGACATGTCGGCGATGTTGAAGTCGGCGTAGTCGTTGCCGTCCACGTCGCGGAAATGCCCGCCCTTGCCCTCGTCGACGAACAGCGGAGGGTGGTCGTAGGAGGTGCGGAGCCACGACATCGGGACACCGTTCGGCATCACCGCCTTCGCCTGGTTCCAGCGTTCGATCGACCCGGCGTGGCTGCCGATGAAGGCCGCGTCCTCGCGTTCCTTGAGCTCGCGCGAGCGTGCGGCGGTCGATGCCCGGTGCGACGGCGGTCTCGGTCATGCCTCTAGGTCTATCAGTCGTGCCGCCGCCTGGCCAACGGACGAGCGTGGCGTCAGGACCGGAGGCGCGCAGGTCGAAGGCGTGCACGGTCCCGGCGTCGTCACCCGCGTAGACCACACCGCGCGCCCGATGGCCGGCGACTGCGCGGGTCGGGCTTCCGAGCGAGGCCGTGGACGCGTCGTCGCACGTGGTCACGTTCGAGGGGTCGCAGCCGGTGCCGATCGCGAACAGGCGGCCGTCGCTCGGACGCGACGTAACACGAAGCCCTCCTCGGTCACCGGCCTGCCCAGGCCTTCGGCTCCGAGGTCGAACGACCGCAGGGGCCCGCACGTGGGGTTCGGAGCACGTGGCCGGGAACAACCACAGCGTGCCGTCGTCGCCCGCGATCGCCACCTGGCCGCGAGCCGACGCCCGGCGGGGCCGGCGACCCTGTCCGCGAACGCACCGCCCGGCACGAACGTCCCGGTCCAGGTGCGGGTGGCACGCGCCCTGGCACGAGAGCGGGAACGCCAGCAGCGGTCCCTGCGCCGCGACGTAGGCGGTGTCGCCCTCGATCGTGACCCCGGTTGCCGGTCCGCGGTGTCGCCGGTCCAGAGCGGTTCGCACCGGTCCGTGCACACCGCCGGGAACGCCGTACACGCCGCCTTCGGCCGAGTCGGACGCCACCACCACGACGCCGCCGCCCACCGCGGGGGCATCGCCGGTCGGGGCGTCCGGGGAGCGGCGCCGTCCACGCCGGCAGGCAGGTCCGGTCCGCGCTGCCGCACGCCGCCGGGAACGCGTACAGGCGGTCGGAGGTGACGTAGACGAAGTCGTCGTTGACGCCCGGGCCGGGAGACGCGGCCCTTCCCGGCGACGCCCACCCATCGGGGCGGGCATCCGTTGGCGTCGCACGTCGCCGGGAAGGCGTACACCTGGCCCGACGACGAGCCGGCGTACACGCGATCGCCGGAGACCACGGGCGCCGAGATCGGTCCGTCGGGCACGACGCTCAGCCACGACGGGCGGCACGGTGTCGCCGTCGCCGTCGCACGGGATGTCGAACACGGTCAGCCCTTGCGTCGCTGCTGGCGTACAAGCGATCGGCCTCGAAGGCGACGCCGACGACCCGTGCCCTGTCCCAGATCGGCCGACCAGGTCGGCGGTCAGGCCGGTCGACGGCCGACGGGTCGACCGCCGGGTTCCTCGTGCCGGCTGAACGCGCGGATCGCGCCGCCCACGACCGCCAGGACCGCGATCACCGCGAGCGAAGGCGAGCACCGATGCGGACGACGGTTCGGCGGTGCGGGTGCACGAGCCGTCGCAGGCGGTTCCGCGGCCCCGGACGCCGTTCATCGGTCGGTCACGGCTCGGGAGTCGGCCGGCTCCTCGGATGCGTCGGTCGTCGTGCACGCGCTCATCGTGTCAGACCCCCCGGCTAGCTTGCGAGGGACCACTTCCCGCAGGAGGACATCGTGAACGCACAGATCGTCATCGCCGTGGTGGCGCTCGCCGTGGGCGCTGCGGCGGGCGCCGCCCTGATGCTCACGCGGCGCGCCGCCGCTGCCGACCGATCCTAGGCGCCGCCTCCCGCCTCGAGTCGCGACTCGAGGTCCAGGCGGCCGAGCTCCGCCGGCTCGCCGATGCCGCCGCCACCCGCGACCTCGCGGGGGAGCAGCTCCGTTCGGGTCTCGATGGCGCCCGCCGCGCGCTCGACGAGCTCACCGTGCGCGAGCAGGAACGTCGAACGGTCGACGCCGAGCACCGCGACGTGATCCGTCGGCTCTCCACCGTCCTCGCCGGTGGCGCGGCGAAGGGCCGGGCGGGGGAGAACGTCCTGCGCGAACACCTGGCCCAGCTGCCTCCCGGCATGCTGGTCACCGACTTCCGGGTCGGCGGCAAGGTGGTGGAGTTCGGGCTGCTGCTGCCCGACGGCCGGCGGCTGCCGATCGACTCCAAGTGGACGGCGCTCGCCGAACTCGAGGCGCTCGGCCGCCGCCAAGGATCCCGGTGCAGGTCGACGCCTGCGCCCGGGCGGTCGAGAAGGCGGTGGCGGGCCGCGCCCGCGAGGTGGCCCAGTACCTCGACCCGGCGGTCACCGCGCCGGTCGCGGTGGCGGCGATCCCCGACGCCGCCTACGTCGTGCTGCGCCGCGCCCACGCCGAGGCCTACGCCAAGGGCGTCGTCATCGTGCCGTATTCCTCGGCGCTGCCGATCGTGCTGTTCCTCTACTCGTTGGTGCAGCGGTTCGGCGATGCCGCCGACGTGCAGTCGAGCCTGGCCGAGGTGGGCTCGGTGCTCGACGTCCTCGAGACCGTGGTGGAGAACCGGTTCGCCCGCGCGGGCACGATGATCACGAACGGCGCCGACGAGTTCCGCTCGCAGCTGGGCAAGGCGCGTGGGTCCATCGCACGCGCTCGGCAGGCCGGTGGGCCACCGGTGCCCGACCCGCTCGGCCGGCCGGACGACGACACCGATCCCGGGGTCCTCGCCGTGGTCCGCTGACGCCTGTGCCATGCTGGCGGCGTGGACTTCCAGGAGGCGTTGTCGCGGCTTGGGCTTCGCGCCCAGCGATCAGCGAGGGTTCCGCCAGGGCGACGCGAAGATGCTCGTGGCCCAGCCGAACTCGTTCTTGACCTACACGGTCTTCGCCTACGCCGACGGCACCGCGATCTTCAGTTGGGAGTTCGCCCTCGGTGAGTTCCTCTCGCGCAAGGGGATCCAGGTGGGCTCGGACGAATCGCTCAACCAGTTCATGTACCCGCGCGAAGACATCCGCGGCGGGCAGGACGGCACGTGGTTGATCGGCGCGGTGGAGCAGACCCAGGCGATGCTGGCCGATCTCCGGTTCGACCGGGCGGGGCAGTGACGATGGCGCGGCGTGGTCAAGCCGGGGTGCGGTGCTTGCCGATACGTGCTGCGATGCGCCGAACCCTCCCCGTCATCGTGCTGCTCGTGCTCATGGGCACCATGACGCCGGCGTCGGTGGCATCCGCATCGCAGGTTCGGGTGCCCGCTTCGGCACCATCGGCTCCGAAGCTGCCCGATCCCGTTGACTGCCCCGGCTGCTACGCGCCGGCTCTGGAGACGTCGTGGCAGTGGCAGCTCTCCCACGAGGTCGACATCAGCATCGACGTCGAGATGTACGACATCGACGGGTTCGAGGCCACCGCGGGGCTGATCGACGACCTGCATGCCGACGGCCGCAAGGTCGTGTGCTACATCAGCGCCGGTTCCTGGGAGAACTGGCGTCCGGACGCCGACGAGTTCCCGGACTCGGTGCTGGGCCGGTCGAACGGATGGCCGGGGGAGAAGTGGCTCGACATCCGCAAGGTGGGCATCCTCGGACCGATCATGAAGGCCCGCCTGGACATGTGCGACGCCAAGGGCTTCGACGCCGTGGAGTTCGACAACGTCGACGGCTATCAGAACCACACGGGATTCAAGCTCACGGGAGCCGATCAGCTGAAGTACAACGTGTTCCTGGCCAACCAGGCGCACCACCGCGGCATGAGCGCCGTGCTGAAGAACGACCTGGGCCAGATCACCAAGCTCCTGCCCTACTTCGACTTCGCGCTCAACGAGCAGTGCCACCAGTACCACGAGTGCAACCGCCTCGATCCGTTCGTCGAGGCCGGCAAGGCGGTGTTCGGCGTCGAGTACAAGCTCGCGAAGTCCGAGTTCTGCCCCCAGGCGAACGCGCACAACTTCAACTTCCTGAAGAAGAAGCTGAACCTGGGCGTGTGGCGCTCGCCCTGCCGCCGGCCCGCCTGACCTGGGCATCCGCCCCCCGGTTGTCATCGATACCCGGACTTCGCATACTTATGCGTCATGGGGCAGGCGGAACTCGACGGGACGTTCCGCGTCGCGGTGCTCGGCGCGTCCGGCTACGCGGGCGGGGAGCTCATCCGCCTGCTCGCGGCCCACTCCCGCGCGCGCGTGACCTTCCTGGGCGCGCGGGGGTCCGTCGGACAGACGCTCGCCCAGGCGCACCCGCATCTGCGCTCGCTGGCGATCGCGGACGAGGAGCTGAAGCCGATCGACGCGGCGGCCGTCGCGGACGCCGCCGACCTGGCGTTCTGCTCGCTGCCCAACGGCACGAGCAGCACGATCGTGCCCGGCCTGCTCGAGGCCGGCGTGCGCGTGATCGACCTCGCCGGTGACTTCCGGCTGCCGGCCGCCGACTATCCCGGCTGGTACGGGTTCGAGCATCCGGCGGCCGACTGGCTCGGACAAGGCGGTCTACGGCTTGCCGGAGCTGTTCGGCGATCGCGTCGGGCGGCGCGCAGCTGGTCGCGAACCCGGGCTGCTACCCGACGCCGGTGATCCTGGGGATGGCGCCGTTGGTGTCGGCCGGCCTGGTCGAGCCCGACGACGATCCGCGTCGACGGCAAGACCGGGCTGTCGGGGGCGGGACGGGCGGCCAGCGAGTCGTCCACTGTTCACCGCCACCGAGGACAGCGTGCGGCCGTATCGGGTGCCGGGCCATCAGCACACCCCGGAGATGGAGCGCGGCATCGAGATGGCGACGGGCTGGCGCCGTCGGTGCTGTTCGTGCCGCACCTGGTGCCCACCGTCCGCGGCGTGCTGACGACGTGCTACGCGACCCTCGCCGACGGCGTCACCACCGACGCCCTGGTCGGGTGCGCTCGCCGCCGCCTACGCGGATCGCGCCGTTCGTGCGGGTGCTGCCGCGCCGGCGAGATGGTCGATTCGAAGCGCACGCGCGGCACGAACGTCGTGGAGCTCCAGGCGCTCGCCGACGCGCGGACCGGCACGGCCGCTGGTGGTGGGCGCCGTCGACAACCTGGTGAAGGGCGCCGCCGGCCAGGCGATCCAGAACATGAACCTGGTCTTCGGCTTCGACGAGGCCCTCGGCCTGCCGACGCTGGCGGTCTACCCATGAGCGTGACCTTCGCGCGCGGCTTCACGGCCTCGGGGGTGACGGCCGGGTTCAAGGCGAGCGGCCTGCCCGACCTCGGGCTGCTGCTCGGTGAGCCGGGCACCACCGCGGCGGGCCTGTTCACCACGAACCGGGTGGAGGCGGCGCCCGTGGCGCTGGCCAGGCATCACCTGGCGAGCGGTTCGGCGCGCGCGGTGCGTGGTCAACAGCGGCCAGGCCAACGCCGCCACGGGCGAGCGCGGCAGCGAGGACGCGTTCGTGGCCACGCGCTGGCGCGGCCGCCGTCCTGGGCGTGCGCGTCACCGACGTGGTGCCGTGTTCGACCGGCGTGATCGGCGAGCCGATCCACATGGACGCGCTCATCGCCGCGCTGCCCGCCGCCGTCGCGGCGCTCGACGACGGCGGCGGCGAGGCGTTCGCGCACGCGATCATGACCACCGACACGGTGGACAAGCAGGCGACGCGCGTGGCCGGCGATCACCGGCTGGGCGGGTGCGCGAAGGGCGTCGGCATGATCGCGCCGAACCTGGCCACGATGCTCGCGTTCATCACCACCGATGCGGCCGTCGGCGCCGGGCGATCTCCAGCGTCTCGCCGACGAACAGCTGAAGCCGCGATTCAACGCGTTCACGGTGGACGGCTGCACCTCGACGAACGACACCGTGCTGCTGCTGGCGAGCGGGGCCGCGGGCGGGGAGCCGGTCACCCCGGACTCCCGGACCTGGGACGTGCTCGCCGGCGCCTTGGGCGACCTCGCGGATGACCTCGTCGCCCAGCTGATCGCCGACGGCGAGGGCGTCACCCACGTCCTGGTGGTCGATGTGCGCGGCGCTGCGGACGAGGGCGATGCTCGCGCCATCGCCAGGACGGTCGCGGATTCACCGCTGGTGAAGACCGCCGTGTTCGGCGGCGACCCGAACCCGGGCCGCGTGCTGCAGGCGGCGGGCGCGGCGGGCGTCGCCATCGACCCCGCGCGGATCGACGTCGCGTTCGGCGACGTCCCGGTGGCGACCGGCGGCGTCATCCCGCCCGCCTACTTCGAACCCGCCTCGGCGCTGGCCGAGGATGCCCGCACGCAGATGAAGGATCCCGAGATCCTGCTCACCGTTCGGGTGGGTGACGGACCTGCGAACGCGCCGGATCTTCGGCTGCGACCTGTCCTACGACTACGTCCGGATCAACGGGGAGTACACGACGTGATGGCCGACGACGCTCAGACGAAGGCCAGATCGCAGGGCAGATGCCCGGCAAGCCGTTCGATCTGCCGCCACAGATCCGCGAACGCACCGTGGCGAAGGCCCGCACGCTGCTCGAGGCGCTGCCGTTCATGCGCGAGCACCACGGCAAGGTGATCGTCGTGAAATACGGCGGTGCGGCCATGGACACGCGTCGGCCTGGCCGCCTCCTTCGCCGAGGACGTCGCCCTGTTGCAGAGCGCCGGGATCACGGCGGTCGTCGTGCACGGGGGTGGCCCGCAGGTGACCCAGGTGTCCGAGCGCCTCGGGATCGAGACCACGTTCGTCGACGGGACTCCGCGTCACCGACGCCGAGACGCTCGACGTCGCCACGATGGTGCTGGCCGGCAAGCTCAACACCGACGTGGTGGCCTCGCTCGTCACCGGCGGCGTGCCTGCCGTCGGCCTGTCCGGGGTGGACGGCGGGTTGCTGCTGGCTCGCAAACAGAGCGCGCCGGACCTCGGGTTCGTGGGCGAGGTGGTCCACGTCAACGCCGCCGTGCTGCGCACCCTCACCGCCCAGCGGTTCGTGCCGGTGGTGGCGAGCATCGCGGTCGACGAGACCACCGGACAGGCCTACAACGTGAACGCCGACGTGGTGGCGAGCGAACTCGCGATCGCGCTCGGCGCCGAGAAGCTGGTCTTCATCAACGACGTGCCGGGCCTGATCGGGCCCACGGGCGACCTGCTGAGCGAGCTGTCCGCGGCGCAGACGCTCGAGCTGCTGTCGCAACCGGCCGTGGTGGGCGGCGGCATGATCCCCAAGCTCGAGAGCGCGGTGCGCGCCCTGCGCGCCGGGGTGCGGCGCGCCCATCTGGTGGACGGCCGGGTCGAGCACTCGTTGGTGCTGGAGCTGTTCACGCCGGAGGGCGTCGGCACGATGATCGTGCCCGACGCCGAGCCGAGACGCCGAGGAAGCGGCGCCGTGACGCTGCACGAACCCGCCGTGATGCCCACGTACGGGCGGTTCCCGCTGACCCTGGTGCGCGGTGCCGGCACCCGCGTCTGGGACGACTCGGGCAGGGAGTTCCTCGACTTGGCGGGCGCGCTCGGCGTCACGGCCATCGGCCACTCGCATCCCGCGTGGGTCGAGGCGATCACGACGCAGGCGGCCACCCTCGACATGGTGAGCAACCTGTACGCCACCGAACCGCAGGCGCGGCTGGCGGATCGACTGACGGCGCTGCTGCCCATCCCCGACGCCCAGGTGTTCTTCGCCAACTCGGGGGCCGAGGCGAACGAAGCCGCGATCAAGCTCGCGCGCAAGCACGGGCTCGCGAGCGGCCGTCCCACGATCGTCGCGCTCGAGGGGTCGTTCCACGGGCGCACGATGGCGGCGCTGGCCGCGACCGGGCAGCCGGCGAAGCGCGAGCCGTTCGAGCCGCTGGTGGATTGGTTCCGGTTCGTCCCGCCCGGCGATCTTCGACGCGCTCGAAGCCGCGATGACGCCCGATGTCGGCGCGGTGCTCCTGGAGCCCGTGATGGGCGAGGGGGGCGTGCTGCCGTTGCCGGACGACTACCTGCGCGGGGTGCGTGCGGCGTGTGACGACCGCGGGGTCGTGCTGATCGCCGACGAGGTGCAGTCGGGGATGGGGCGCTGCGGCGACTGGCTCGCGATCTCGCGCTCGGGCGTCGTGCCCGACGTGGTGACCCTGGCCAAGGCGCTGGGCGGCGGTCTGCCGATCGGTGCGCTCGTGGCGCGCGCCGATCTCGCGTTCGGTCCCGGTGAGCACGCCTCGACGTTCGGCGGCGGTCCGATCGTCTGCGCGGGAGCGCTCGCGGTGCTCGACGTGATCGAGACCGACGGGCTGCTGGCTCGCGCCGGACGTGATCGGCGACCTGCTGTCGCGCACGGTGCGTGAGGCCGCGGACGACACCCTCGGTTGCCGACCTGCGCGGCCGCGGCTGCCTGTGGGGCATCCAGCTCGACCGGCCGATCGCGCACGAGGTGGCGCTCGCGATGCTGGACGCCGGCGTCCTGGTCAGCATCGCCGGACCCGACGTGGTGCGGATGTCGCCGCCCGCTGGTCGCGACCGATGACGAGATCCTTCACGCGGTCGCGACGTTCATCGATGCCCTTCGCCGCGTGGCCCAGACGCAGGGGAGTCCGGTATGAGCCGCAACAACGCCGCCGTGAAGTCCAAGCGCCAGCAGGCGATCATCGGCCTGGTCTCGCGTGAGCGGCTGGGCTCCCAGGAGGAGATCCGCGCCCGCCTCGCGTATCTGGGCATCGACGCCACGCAGTCGACGATCAGTCGTGACGTCGAGGAACTGGGCCTGGCCCGCGTCCACGATCACGACGGCTTGCGCTACGTCGCCGGGGGCGAGGCCTGGCTCCTACGGGCCGATGGCGCTGCTGCGTCACCTGCTCGATGAGTTCGCCCTCTCCTTCGTGGCGAGCGACGCCGGCCTGATCGTCCGAACCTCGCCCGGCGCGGCGGCGGCGCTCGCCGAGGGCATCGACCGTGCCGGGCTCCACGGCATCGCCGGCACGATCGCCGGTGACAACACGATCCTGATCCTCGGTCTCAAGGGCGTGACGGCCTCGCAGATCGAACGATCGCTCACCCAGATCATGGAGGCATCCTGATGGAGAAGGCGGTACTGGCGTACAGCGGAGGGCTCGACACCTCGGTCACGATCCGGTGGCTGAGCGACCAGGGTTACGAGGTGCACGCGGTGGCGGTCGACGTCGGCCAGCGCGAGGACTTCGGCGAGATCGTGGAGCGCGGCGAGCAGGCGGGCGCTGCGAGCGTCCGGGTGGTGGATGCCGTCGATCGCTACGCCGCCGAGTTCCTCGTCGCCGGCGATCAAGGCGAACGGGCTCTACGAGGGGAAGTACCCGATGGTGAGCGGCCTCGCCAGGCCGTGCATCGTCGAGGAGGTCGTGACGGTCGCGCGCGAGATCGACGCGTCCACGGTGGCGCACGGCTGCACCGGCAAGGGGAACGACCAGGTGCGCTTCGAGGTCGGGTTCGGCGTGCTGGCTCCGGACCTGCAGGTGCTGGCGCCGATCCGCGACGCCGACATCCCGCGCGAGAAGGCGATCGCGTCTCGCCGCCGAGTGGGGCATCCCGATCGCGAGCCTGGTGAAGACCTATTCGGTCGACGAGAACCTGTGGGGCCGCACCGCCGAGTGCGGTCCGCTGGAGGACCCGTGGGTGGCGCCGCCCGAAGATGCGTTCGAGCGCACGGCCTCGCCGCCGGACCGGCCCACCGAGCCCACGGAGGTCATCGTGGCCTTCGACCGGGGGTTGCCGGTGGCGCTGGACGGCGAGGCGGCCACGCTGCCCGAGATCATCCGCGCGCTCGATGCGCTGGGCGGTGGGTACTACGGGTTCGGGCGGGTCGACATGATCGAGAACCGGCGGGTGGGGATCAAGAGCCGCGAGCTGTACGAGGTGGCGGGCGCGCTGGCGATCATCCACGCGCACCAGGCGCTGGAGGACCTCACGATGGAGCGCGACCTCGCTCACCACAAGCCGTTGATGGAGCAGCGCTGGGCCGACCTGGTCTACGACGGCCAGTGGTTCAGCCCGCTGCGCCAGGCCATCGACGCCTACGTCGACGCCACCCAGTCGCATGTGAGCGGCGAGGTTCGTCTGCGGTTCGAACCGGGCTCGTGCACGGTCGTGGGACGGCGCAGCCCGCACTCGCTCTACGACCTGTCGCTCGCGACCTACGGCAGCGGCGACGCCTTCGATCAGTCGGACGCCGCCGGGTTCGTGCGGCTGTACGGCCTGGGTCTCAAGACGTGGTCGGCGACGCAGGGGGAGCGCGGCGCGTGAGCGCAGGAGCGGCCCGCTGTGGGCGGGACGGTTCTCGACGCCGCCGGCACCCGAGGCGCACGCCCTGGGACGGTCGCTGCACTTCGACGAGCGGCTGGGGCAGGCGGACGTTCGCGCCTCGCGCGCGCATGTCGGCGCGCTGCTGGCCGCCGGACTGCTCACCGCCGATGAGGCCGGGACGCTCGACGCCAGCGCTGGCCGAGGTCGGCGAGGAGCTCGCAGCGGGCGCGGTCGCCTTCGGTGCCGCCGACGAAGACATCCATTCGGTCGTGGAACGCGAGGTCACCGAACGCCTCGGCGACCTCGGCGCCAAGCTCCACGCGGGGCGGTCGCGCAACGATCTGGTCGTGACCGACCTGCGGCTCTGGCTGCTCGACGCCGGCGCACGGATCGATCGCTCGATCAGCGCGCTTGGTGTCCGTGCTGATCGAGCGCGCGCGCGAGCACGAGGCGACCGTGATGCCCGGTACGACCCACGCGCGTTTCGCCCAACCCGTGACGCTCGGCCACCACCTGCTGGCGCACGCGTGGGCGTGCTCCCGCGACCTCGAGCGGTTCTCGCAGTGGGCCGATCGTGCGTCCACATCCGCGTTGGGCGCCGGCGCGACGGCGACCTCCACGCTGGGACTGGATCCGGCGGCCACCGCCGAGCGGCTGGGCATGCGCCGGGCGTTCGCGAACTCGATCGACGCGGTGAGCGATCGCGATTTCGTCCAGGAGTTCCTGGCGGTGGCGTCGATCACCGCGACCCACCTTTCGCGCCTGGCGGCGGATCTTGCTCGATGGACCGACGAGTCGCTGGCATGGGCCGAACTCGACGAGGCCTACTCCACCGGCTCGAGCATGATGCCGCAGAAGCGGAACCCCGATACCGCTGAACTCGTCCGCGGGAAGGCGGCACGTGTGGCGGCGGACTTCATGGCGGTCACGGCGATGCTGCACGGCCTGCCGGCCGGCTACCACCGCGACCTCCAGGAGGACAAGGAGCCGCTCTTCGACGCGGTGGACACGCTGGACCTCGTCCTGCCGGCGATCACGGGGGCGGTGGCGACCGTGCGGTTCGACGTCTCGGCGATGCGTGACGCATGCGCCGCCGAGGGCCTCTACGCCACCGACCTCGCCGAGGCGCTGGTCAAGGCGGGGGTGCCGTTCCGCGAGGCGCACCGTCGGACCGGGGCGCTGCTCAAGGAGCTGGCCGGCCGGGGCGGCACGCTGACGTCGATGACCGACGAGGAGTGGGAGGCGTTCGGGGTTCCCGGGGGCAGAGCGCTGCTCGATCCCGACGCGAGCGTCGCGGCGCATGCGATCCCCGGTGGCCCATCGGCGCAGAGCGTGCGCGCCCAGGCGGATGCGCTCGAGGCGTTCCTGGCCGGACGCTGACGTTCGGGTCGTTCCGGCGATCCCATTTCCGCGATGCGCAGCGCCGAACGGAACGAGGAGTCCGCTCCGATACCGGTAGCGGTATGGCGGGAGGTGCCCGACCGGATCGGCGCCCTCGATACCGATCTCGAGATAGCGCGACTGCCCCGCACCCACGACCTGACGTTCGCGGCGCGCTCAGGCTTCGTCGGCCATGGACTCGAGCATGGTCCAGAGCCGGGCGCGCTCGTCCGGGGTCGCGCCCGACCGCACCAGCTTCTCGGTGGAGCGCGGGGCTCGATCCAGCCAGAACTTCCCGGTGGACCGGCCGGGCTCCTCGGCGGCGGCGAGCCACACGATCGTGTCGGCGCCTTCGTCCGGGGTGCGAAGCAAGGGGCCGAGCACCGTGCGGAACCCCGGCAGCCCCACCTCCAGCCCGGGGGTGTCGGCCCATCCGGGATGCATGGCGTGCACCACCACACCGGCGTCGCGCAGCCGCTTCGCCCACTCCTCGCTCAGGACGACTTGCGCCCGCTTGGCCCGGGCGTAGGCGGTCGCCCCCTTGTAGGCCTCGGGCGTCATCTCGAGCGCGTCGACGTCCAGCGGCTGGGTGTACATGCCCCCGCTGGCGACCCACAGCACGCGACTGCCCGGCGTCGACGACAGCAACGGCACCAGCGCACGGGTCAGCACGAAGGGCCCGAGCACCATCGTGGCGAACGTCACCTCGTGGCCGTCCTCCGAGACCTTCCGCTCGGGGCAGCAGGCCACCGGCGTTGTGGATCAGCACGTCGAGCCGGGACTCGCCCTCGATGATCGCTGCGGCCACCGCCCGCACCGATGCCAGCGACGACAGATCGCCGACGTACAGGCCCGCGTCGCCGGACCCCGCGGCCGCGATCTGCCGGCGCGCCGCCTCTCCTCGCTCGGGGTCCCTGGCGACGATCCGGATGGACGCCCCCATCGACGCCAAGCGCGTGGCGGTGAGCAACCCGAGGCCGGAGTTGCCGCCGGTGATCGACCACCACCGTGCCGTCCATGCGCAGCTCGTCCAGGTCCTGCCAATCGAACATCCGGCGTCGCGCCTCGTAGCCGAGCTTCGTGAAGCTGCCCACCACGCTGGCTTCCAGCACGCCGTCGGCGAGCCGTTCGAGGTCCTCGATCATGCCTCGACGCTACCCGGAGAACGTGGCCGGAGAACACAGTGAAGCCCGCCGCGCGGGTGGCGCGGCGGGCTCCATGCTTCGAACGACGTCGGTTCAGACCACGTGGACGTTCGATGCCTGGGGGCCCTTCTGACCCTCCGTGACCTCGAACTCGACGTTCTGGCCCTCCTCGAGGTTCTTGTACCCCTCGCCTTCGATCGAGCTGAAGTGCACGAAGACGTCTGGACCCTCGGTCTGGGTGATGAACCCGAAGCCCTTCTCGGGGCTGAACCACTTCACGGTTCCGGTTGCCATGGGCGTTCCCCTCCTTCCTCGGCCGTTGCGGACCTGGTGCGGTGATGCGATGTCCGTCGGCCTCCGACTCTCGCCGGGAGGGAACTGCTCCAGTGCCAACTGTTGCCGAAACTGTGATGCCGAGCCCTCGGGCGGAACGATACCCGAGCGGTTCACCTGCAACGCTAGTCTCAACGGGATGAACGTTGCGAGGCCGCGCGAGGTCACCGAGCTCGGTCTCTCCAGGCTCGGGGCCGTGCGGCTGCTGCGACGGGATCCGATCGCCCTGCTGGAACGTGCCGCCGCGATCGGCGATCTGACCCACGCGGTGATGCCGCGCACCGACGTCTACTTCGTCAATCACCCTGACGATGTCTGGGACGTCCTCGCGACCGGCAACCACGACTTCCACAAGAGCCCGGCGCTGCAGAACGCCCGCCGCGTGCTCGGGGACGGGCTCCTCACCAGCGAGGAGGAGACCCATCGGCGGCAGCGCCGCCTGATCCAGCCGATCTTCCACCACGAGCGGATCGATGCCTACGGCGACGCCATGGTGGCCGAAGCCGAACGAGCCGCCGACCGCTGGGTCGATGGCGCAGCTGCTGGACCTGCACGCCGAGATGGCGCGCCTCACCTTGGCGATCGTCGGTCGCACCCTGTTCGCCACCGACGTGGAGTCGGCCGAGGCCCGCGAGGTCACCGGGGCCCTGCACGAGATCCTGTCCCAGTTCGGCCGGCAGTTCTCGCCGTGGTTCCCGATCACCGAGCGGCTGCCGCTGCCCGCCACGCGGCGGTTCGATCGGGCGGTCGCGGTGTTCGATCGGCTGATCTCGTCGTTGATCGCGGAGCGGACGGGCCGACCGGGCCGCGGCGATGACCTGTTGTCGCTGCTGCTCGCGGCGCAGGAGGACGGGGCGGGCATGACCGACCGCCAGGTCCGCGACGAAGCCGTCACGCTGTTCCTCGCGGGTCACGAGACCACGTCGAACGCCCTCACGTGGACCTGGTGGCTGCTGGTCCGGCATCCGGAGGTCGAGGCGCGGCTCCACGCGGAGCTCGACGAGGTGCTCGGGGAACGTTCGCCCGACGCCGGCCGACCTCGCGCTCCTGCCGTTCACTGCGTGCGGTCCTGGCCGAGTCGATCCGGCTTCGCCCTCCCGCCTGGGCGATGGGCCGTCAGGCGATGCGCTCCGCACGAGCTCGGCGGGATCACGCTGCCCGAGGGTTCGGTGGTGGTGGTCTCGCCGTGGGTGCTGCACCACGACGAGCGATGGTGGCCGGAGGCCGACGCGTTCGCCCGATCGATGGCTCGCGCCCGACCCGGAGCGTCCGCGCCACGCCTACCTGCCGTTCGGCGGCGGCCCGCGCATGTGCATCGGCGAAGGGTTCGCGTGGATGGAGGCCGGCGCTGGTCCTGGCGACGCTCGCGCAACGGTGGCGGTTCCGCTGGAGCCCTCGCCGCCGGTGGAGACTGCAGCCGGTCATCACCCTGCGGCCGCGCTACGGCATGCCGATGCGCGGGCATCGCCGGGCGCGGCCGTGAGCAGGTTCAGACGGTGGCAACGACGTCACGTTCCTGCGGACGGGTCGGCGGGCGTGATCCCTTCGCGGTGGTGGAGCAGCCGCAGGTACTCGGCGCGACGTTCGAACGTCTCCCGGAGCTCGGCTCGTGAGCGAGTCCACGAACTGGTCGCGATAGGCGGAGTCGACCAGGATCGCGACCGCGTAGTAGAGCCCGGCGAACGAGGCCACCCCGGTCGCCACGCGCAGCAGCGGCGGACTGATCTGGACCTGCTCGCCCGAGCAGCGACAGCGACCAGCCTGGGCTCCCCGACGTCGCCCAGCCACGAGTTCGCGGATCTCTTCGGTCACCAGCAGCGAGCCGAGCACCACGTAGAAGAGCCACACGGCGGCGCTGACGAACAACACCTGGAGCCCTTCGCTGATCAGCGCGACCGACCTCGAGGTTCCGCCGCTCGCGTCGGCGTAAGGGGTCCTCACCCACGTCCGCATCGGTCTCGACCTCGCGGATCACGCCGGGGAGCCGGACCGACAGGAACACGACCCCGAGCGACCATGAACAGCGCGATCGCGGTCCAGAACATCGCCGTCGGCGAGAGGCTGAAGACCTGCCAGATCTCGGTGGTGAAGAACATGACCAGGGAGAAGAACAGCAGCAGCGGCACCGCGCGCACGAGGACGGGGAGCGCGGTGCGGAGCTGCGTGAAGAACCGCGCGCCGGTCCAGCGCACGATCGACAGCAGCCCGAACCCGACCACCAGGTACGGCCGCCGACGATCACCAGGTTGATCGCCAGCACGTGCGAGGGCGATACAGTCGCCGGTCGCCGAACACGAAGGGCACCAGCACGGGCAGCACCACGAACGCCACGAGCTCCGGCGTGTCGACGCGCTCGGGGACCGACAGGAACCGCTGCCCGCGGACGGCGTTCATGACCCCGAACGCGATGACCAGCGTGGCCAACACCGCGGCCACCAGGGCGAGGTCCCGGTCCACCCGAGCTCGGCGTCGATCGCCACCACCACCTCGACCACGAACACCAGCGCCAGGAAGGGCAGCGCCCGCGTGAACACGTCCTCGGCGGCCGAGTAGTCCACGATCAGGTTGGGGAGCCCGTCTCGCCGGAACCCGCGCTCCAGCTCCTCGATGCGCGCCTCGTCTCCGTCCATCGGGGCATCGAACCACATCGACGTGTGCGGAAGCGCGAACACGCCGGTAGGCTCGTTGCGTGGCATGGAGACCGAACGAAGAACGGACGTTCGCGCAGCGCCGTCGTGCTGTTCGCCCATCCCGACGACGCCGAGTTCATGTGCGGGGGCACGGTCGCCAAGTGGGCGCGCGACGGCTGCGAGGTGCACTACATCGTGTGCACCGACGGGTCCGCGGGCTCCAACGAACCCGGGGCCCGCCGTGAGGACGTGGCGCCCATCCGCGAACGGGAGCAGCGCGCCGCGGCCGACGTGCTGGGGGTGAAGAGCATCGACGTTCCTCGGCGAGCCCGACGGGCTCCTCGAGGTCAACCCGCGCACCCGCAAGATGGTGACCCGCGAGATCCGCCGGCTGCGGCCCGAGGTGATGGTGGCGCCCGATCCCTCGCGGCTCTGGTTCGCCTCCGGCTACATCAACCACTGGGACCACAAGCAGGCGGGGCTGCTCGCGCTGACGCGCGGTCATGCCGGATGCGCCCACGCGGGTGATGTTCCAAGAGCTCGAGGACGAGGGTCTGGAGCCCTACGAGATCCCCAACCTCTACCTCAGCGGGAACGAGGCCGACGCCTTCGTCGACATCACCGAGACGATCGACACGAAGATCGAGGCGCTGGCCCAGCACGTGTCCGAAGAAGGCGAGGCCGCCGCCCCCTGGGTGCGCGAGCGGGCGCGCGAGGTGGGGGAACCGGTGGGCGTGGAGTACGCCGAGGCCTTCAAGGCCTTCCGGTTCGTTGACGACGATGAAGGGTGATGCCCGCGCGAGGCTCGCGCGAGGCCACGGACCGACACCCATGGAATCACGACGAACCCATCGAGCTGACCGCCGCCGAACGCCGCGACATCGAGGCCGACCTCGGACGACCTCGGGTCGATGCGCGCCGTCTTCTCACCCCAAGGCGTGAAGGGCGTGGTCATCGCCTGCCAGGACTGCGGCGCCAACCACTACTACGAATGGGAGCTCCTGCGCGACAACCTGGAGCACATGCTGAGCTCGGGCGAGCCCCGGATGCACGAGCCCGCCTTCGACCTCGTCGAGGAGGAGTACATCCAGTGGGACTACGGCAAGGGCTACATCGACGCCCTCGCCGACACCGGACTCCAGCCCGATCGCACGGTCGAGGTCACGCAGTGCCCGTGGTGCCACACCCCGTTCGGGGACGAGTTCGCGTTCTGCCCGGTGTGCGGTCGGACGCTGGCCACGGTGCGCCTCTACCGCGAACTGCTCGACCGCGGGTTCGACGAGCGTGACGTGCGCGCGCTGCTGGTCCGCGCCGGCTACGAAGCCTTCTGAGGCGTCGCTCGAACCGTCAGCCTCGGAGCCCCGCGCAGCTCCAGCACGCATTCCTCCGGCGGCTTGTCCGGCCGCATGCCCTTGAAGGTCGGCGCGCGCATCTTCCCCGTGCTCTTCGTGATCTCCAGGTAGCCGACCTCGCACACGAGCTCGGGCTCCACGAACGTCGCGCCCTTGAAGGCGGCCAGCTCCGGATCGTCGATCGGCGGGTCGGCTCGAACCAGCGGCGCCAGCTCGTCCATCACCGCCTCGAGCATGGGGTCGGTGAAGCCCGAGCCGACCTGACCGATCCAGCGCAGCTCGCCGTCGCGTCGATCGCGCCCACGAGCAGCGCGCCGAAGGAGGTCCCGCGCCCCCCTTGCCCGGGGTCCACCCCAGGATCACGCAGTCCTGGGTGTTCATGAGCTTGATCTTGCGCCAGTCGGGCTGCGCCGGCCGGGGAGGTAGGTCGAGCCCATCCGCTTGGCCACCACGCCTTCGAGCTCGAGGGCCCGTCGCGGTCTCGGTGAACGCCTTCCCGTCGCCCTGCACGTGCGTCATCACCTGCAGCCGCTGGTCCTCCTCCACGACCAGCTCCAGCAGCTCGCGGCGCTGCTCCAGGGCGAGGCCGGTCGTGTCGTGCCCGTCGAGCCAGAGCAGGTCGAAGACGACCAGGGAGACCGGGATTGTCTTCGAGGCCCGGGCGATCGCTCGTTGGCCCTGCAGGTTCATCCGCCGCTGCAGCGCCTCGAACGAGTTCCTGCCTCGCCTCGTCGAACGCCACGATCTCGCCGTCGACGACGGCGTTCACCTGGTCGACCAGCTCGTGCACCATGTGCAGCTCGGGGTACTGGGCGGTGGCGTCGCGGCCGCGCCGGGTCCGCAGGACGGTCTCGCCCGTGGAGAGCTCGGCGAGGCACCGGATCCCGTCGAGCTTGGGCTCGAACCACCACCCGTCGTCGTCGAACGCCTCCCAGCCGCCCTCGGCCAGCATCGGCTGGAACCGCTCGGGCACCGGGATCAGCGGCGCCGATTGCGCGCTGGCCAGGAACGCCAGCCAATCCGTGCTGGTCTTCACGAAGTGGAACTCCAGGCCGGGGTAGCGCCGGCCGTGCAGGCGGAAGCTGACCTTCGAGTCGGTCCATTCCACGGGCTCGTACCAGCCGTCGTCGAAGATGCGGACCTCGCCCGCGCCGTAGTGGCCCTCGGGGATCGTGCCCTCGAACGAGCCGTACTCCAGCGGGTGGTCCTCGGTGCGCACCGCGAGGCGCTTGTCGCCCTTGACCGTGGGCAGGCCCTTGGGCACCGCCCAGCGCGGGGAGCGCGCCGTCCTTCTCCAGCCGCACGTCGTAGTGCAGTCGCGTCGCCCGGTGCTTGTGGATCACGAACGAGTTCCCGGTCGCGGCGGCGACGTCGCCCGGCGCGGGCTCGGTCGTGCCCTCGGGTCCGAAGTCGCGGCGGCGCACGTATTCGAACAACGCGGGATCCTTCGACGCCGCCGCCACCTCCTCGGAGGTCTTCGCCCGGGTGGACGGCGCCGCCGTGCGGGGGAGCGGCGCGTCCATCGCCGGTTCCGGCTCGTCCTCGTCCACCACGCCGAGCGCCTCGAGGGCATGGGTCAGATCCATCGCCTCGGTGCGAACGCCGTCGAACAGGTCGCCGAGGCGCTCGAAGCGATCCCAGACGTTGTCGATCCGGAAGTCCTGCGGCTCGAACCCGCCCTCGAAGACCTCGTCCCACGTGAGCGGCGTGGAGACCGGCGCCCGCAGCTCGGGTCGCACCGAGTAGGCCGCCGAGATGTTGGCGCCGGACCGGTTCATGTTGTGGTCGATGAAGATCTTCCCGGTGCGGTCGGCGATCTTCCACGCCATCGTGACCCGGTCGGGGTCGGCCTGCTTGATCATGCGGCCCGCCGCGCCGACGAACGCGCGCACGGTGTCGTGCGTGTAGGCGCCGCGCAGGATCGGGACGAAGATCTGCAGGCCGGTGGCGCCGCTCGTCTTGGGGAACGACGTCAGCCCCAGCTGGTCGAGCAGGACCTTGATGTGCCGCCCAACGGTGAGCACGTCCTCGTAGGTGTACGGCTCGAACGGGTCGAGGTCGAAGAACAGGTAGTCGGGGTGCGTGATGTCGCTGCAGCGCGCGTGCAGCGGGTGGAACTCGATGCACCCCAGGTTGGCGACGTAGAGCAGTCCGGCGGCGTCGTCGATCGTGAGGTAGTCGATCTCGCCCTTCTTCGCATCGTCGCTCTGCACGACGCACCGGCCGAGCCAGTCCGGCGTGTGCGAGGGCGCCGACTTCTCGTAGAAGGACTCGCCGTCGATGCCGTCGGGCATGCGTTTCATCGTGAGCGGCCGCTCGGCCAGGTGCGGCACGATCAGGTGGCCGACGTTGAAGTAGTAGTCGAGCAGGTCGCCCTTGGTGTAGCCCTCGTCGGGCCAGAAGATCTTCGTGAGGTTGGACAGGCGAAGCTCGCGACCGTCCACCTCGAACCACCACGCGTCGCCGTCGCGCCTCGCCTCGATCGTCCGCGGCATCGCCACGGTGAACGGCTCCTTGCCCGTTCGTGCGCGCTTCCGTTTGGCCGGCATGGTCTCGATGCTAGCCGCGCGCGCCGCGTCGACCGGTCATGATGCGCGGCGTGAACGGACTCGAGATCGTGCTGGGTGGTGATGCTGGTGGGCCTCGTCGGCGTCGTCGTGCCGGTCCTGCCCGGGCTGCTGCTGATCGCCGGGGCCGGCGGTCGTCTGGGCGCTGGTCGAGCGCCCGGGGCCGTGGGGCTGGGCGGCCGTGGCCGTGATCGGGGTGATCGCGGTCGTCGGCATCGCGGCGCCGACTGGGTCAGCGGTCGACGAGCCACGGCGGCAGGCCTGCCCGGATGGGTGCTGCTGGCCGGCGTCGTCGGCGCGGTGGCGGGATTCTTCGTCATCCCGGTCGTCGGCGCGTTGATCGGGTGGCCCGCCGGGGTCTTCGTCGCCGAGCTCGCGCGGCATCGCCATCCGCGGTCCGCGCCTGGGCGTCGACGATGGAGGCGCTGAAGGGCATCGGCCTCGGGGTTGCCGTGCAGTTCGTGGCGGGCGTCGCGATGATCGCGCTGTGGGCCGTGGCCGTCCTGGCGACGTGACCAGGGGTTCCCCGGCTGGTTCGCAGGCATCGGGTCGCCCGCCTACGCTCGCGACCGTGGACACCGTGGCGATCGACGATGTGGACCTCGCGCGTCTGCGCGACGAGCGGCTCGTGCGGCTCCAGGCGCAGATGCGCGCCCATGACCTGGAGGTGCTGCTCCTCGCGAACGAGCCGAACATCCGCTACGCGACCGGCGCCACGGCGATGCCGCCGTACGCGATGAGCACGTTCGTCCGGTGCGCGGTGGTGCCCGTCGGAGGGGATCCCGATCCTGTTCGAGCACGGGAACTCGATGCATCGATCGCAGCGGGATCGCGCTGGACGTGCGGCCGGATGCACGCGTGGGAGTTCTTCGACGATCCGATGCCCGAGGCACAGGTGTGGGCGGGCGAGGTCGTGGCGGCGATGGAGCGAGCTCGGCGTCGACCGTACGCGGATCGGGCTGGACCGCATGGGCACGCCCGGGTTCCTCGCGCTGACGGAGGCCGGATGCGAGGTTCGTGGATTCCGCGCCGGTCGACGCAGGCGGCCCGCGAGGTCAAGACGCCCGAGGAGATCCGCCTGTTCCGGGCCAACGCGCCGATCGTGATGGAGCAGCTCCGCACGGTGCGAGGAGGCGATCGCCCCGGGGTGCACGGAGCGCGAGATCTTCGCGGCCATGGCCGCGACCGGGCTGCGCCCGCGGGGTCGAGTACTACGCCACGAACACGGTGTGCTCGGGCCCCAACACGAACCCCTGGCGGGCCGAAGCCACGGACCGCGCGATCGAGCCCGGCGACCTCGTCTACGTCGACACCGACACGGTGGGCATGGGTGGGGCGTTCTTCTGCGTCTCTCGAACGTTCGCGTGTGGGCAGCCCGTCGCCCGCGCAGCGCGACACCTACCGTGCCGCGCTCGACTGGCTCGACGAGATGAAGGCGCTCGTCCGGCCCGGCATCACCTGCGGCGAGCTCGCCGCGATCGCCCCGCTGCCGCCCGAGCGGTACCTGCCGCAACGATACGAATGCATGATCCACGGGGTCGGGCTCTGGAGGAGGAGAACCCCAGCGTCTGCTTCCCGGCCGACGGGCAGTCCAACGGCGACCGCGTGCTGGAGCCGGGCATGCTGCTGGTCGATGGAGCTCTACTGCGGGCGAGGTGGGCGCCGACCACGGCGTGAAGCTGGGCGACGAGGTGCTGGTCACCGACGACGGGATCGAGGTGCTCGCCCCGTACCCGTTCGACGACGCTCTGCGGGCCTGAATCCTGCGCCCTTCCGGCGTGTCCGGTGCCGCGGCTAGACTCGGATGTCGTCCCGCACGCGCGACGTCGGGTAACCACCGACACCAGGAGGGATACGACATGCCCAGAGCCATGTGGAAAGGGGCCATCTCGTTCGGCCTCGTGACGATCCCGGTCGCCGTCTACCCGGCCACCGAGGAGAAGACCCTGCAGTTCAACCAGCTCCACGACGAGGACATGGGGCGCATCCGGCTAGAAGCGGGTGTGCGAGAAGGACGGCGAGATCGTCGACTTCGAGCACATCGTCAAGGGGTACGAGTACGAGAAGGATCGCTACGTCGTCCTCACCGACGAGGACTTCGACACGGTGCCGGTCGAATCCAGCCGCGCCATCGACATCCAGCAGTTCGTCGATCTCGAAGAGATCGACCCCATGATGTACAAGAAGTCCTACTACCTGATCCCCGAGGAGACCGGCGCCAAGGCGTACGCGCTGCTTCGCGAGGCGATGAGCCAGGACAACAAGGTGGGCATCGCCAAGGTCAGCTTCCGCGACAAGGAGCACCTGGCCGCGCTGCGGTTCTCCGGCGACGCGTTCGTGCTGGAGACGATGTACTGGCCCGACGAGATGCGCGAGGCCGACTTCGGTGGCTCGAAGGTCGATCACAAGGTCCGTGGCCAGGAGCTCGAGATGGCGCGCCAGCTGATCGACAACCTCACCGCCGATTGGAATCCCGAGGAGTTCACCGACGAGTACCGCGAGGCGCTGCTGACGATCGTCGAGGCCAAGATCAACGGCGAGGAGATCGAGGTCGTCGAGGCCGAGCCCACCGCCAAGGTCGTCGACCTCATGGAGGCGCTGAAGGCCAGCGTCGCCGCGGCCAAGAAGCAGCGCCGACGACGGCGAGGACGAGGCTCCGGCGCGGCCGGCCCGCAAGAAGACCGCCGCCAAGAAGTCCTCTGCCAAGAAGTCCAGCGCCAAGAAGTCGAGCCGCGAAGAAGACGACGGCACGCAAGAAGGCCGTCGGGGAGTGATCGAGGGCCTTCCGGAGGGCTACGGATCGCGACCGGCCACACGGGAGGACCTCGCCGCGATCGTGGAACTGTTCCATCGCTTCGACGCCACGATCCAGGCCGAGCCGGACACGATGGGGGAGTTCCTGCGGTGGATCTGGGGTCTGCCCCAGATGGACCTCGCCCGTGACACCGTCCTCGTGACGGGACCGGACGGCGTGGAGGCGTTCGCGCAGGGCAACTGGGATCCGGAAACGGACGAACCGTTCCAGCTCGACTGGTGCGTGGCTCCGGGTCGTCCTCGTGGGCGCGGTTGGCGGCTTGCCTGCTCTCCTGGGCCGAGGCCGAGGCGACCGGCCGGGCCGGCGGAGCCACGATCAGGACGGGGATCGTGGCCGAGGACGTCGCCGGGCGCGAGGTCCTGGAAGGTCGTGGTTTCCGGGAGGTCCGAACGTCCTGGGACATGGGTCGCGAGCTGTCGCCCGATGAACGGTTCCCCGATCCACCGGACGGCATCACGATCCGAGGGTTCCGCGCCGGGGGGGACGAGCATCTCCTCTATGAGGTCGCCGAGACGGCGTTCCGCGACCACTGGGACCACGTGGAGCGATCGTTCGAATCGTTCTCCGCGCGCACGTTCGACGAGACCTTGGGATCCCGGCCTCACGTTCTTCGCCGACGTCGACGGGCTCACGGCGGGTGAGCTCATCGCCTTCGAGGACGAGGGTCGGGGCTACGTCGCCCGCTCGGCGTCTTGCGGGAAGCCCGCGGCCGTGGGGCCGCCAAGGCGTTGCTCCGCTCCGCGTTCGCCGAGCTGGCGGCCCGAGGATTCCGGCGGGTGGAACTCTCGGTCGATGCCACCAGCCCTACCGGTGCCGTGGCGCTGTACGAGGGCATGGGGATGCACGTCGCTCGCAGCTACGCCATCTTCGACGGGCCCGCGGGCTAGGCTTACGCCCGGCCTGCCGAGCATCGGCAGGACCTATCAGGAGGAACCCGTGAAGCTCGTCACCGCCATCGTGAAGCCCCACCGCATCGACGAGGTGAAGGAAACGCTGCGCGAGCTGGGCGTGAACGGGCTCACCACGACCGACGTCGAGGGGTTCGGCCGCCAGCGCGGCCACACCGAGGTCTATCGCGGCGCCGAGTACCAGGTCGACTTCGTGCCCAAGGTCAAGCTCGAGGTGCTGGTCCCCGACGGCGAGGTCCAGGAGGTCGTCGACGCCATCGTGAAGGCGGCCCGAACCGGCAAGATCGGCGACGGGAAGCTGTGGGTCACCGAGGCGGAACAGGTGATCCGGATCCGCACCGGCGAGATGGGTCCCGACGCCGTCTGAGGATGGCTCCGTCGAGACGGCCATGAACGCCACCGACCCGATCGCCCGTCTGCGCCGTGAGCTGGACGCCCTCGATCGCGCCTACTCCGAGGGCCACCATGGCCTGTGGTCGGCGGCCAGGCGAAGCGATCTGTTCGACGCCGCGCTCCAGCGAACTGTTCGAGGCCTCGGGAGCCCCGGCGGGGGTCGCGCTCGCCGCGATCGGTGGCTACGGCCGGCGCCAGCAGCTGCCACGTTCCGACGTCGACCTGCTGGTGCTGCACGAGGGCGACCGGCTCGATGAGGTTGCGGGCCTGGTCGAACGCTTGCTCTACCCGCTTTGGGACGCCGGGTTCGAGGTGGGGCACGCGGTGCGCACCGCCGAGGAGTGCGTCGTGGCTCGCCCGGGAGCGCCTCGACGCGCTGCACGTCGATGCTCGATCTGCGGCACCTCGCGGGCGACCGCGGTGGCTCGCCGATGCGATCGCGCGCGTCGGTGCGCGCGATCGCGGCGGACGACCCCGACGCGGTTCGCCGAGGTGCTGCGGCCGACGCGCCGAGCGGGCGCAGCGAACGCGTGGGCCCGGCCGCGCATCCTGCTGGAGCCCGACCTGAAGTCGGGTGCGGGCGGGCTCCGCGACCTGCAGGCGCTTGCGGTGGTTCGAAGCCGTCAGCGGCGGTCGCTCTGGAGCGGCGCCGGCCTGCTGCGTCCGCGCGAGCGGACGGCGCTGGACGACGCCGAGGAGTTCCTCACGCGGGTCCGCAGCGCGCTCCACCTCGAGACCGGCAAGCGGACCGATCGGCTGCCGCTCGAGCTGCAGCCACCGATCGCCCGAGCGATGGGGTTCACCGACGAACCGAGGCTCCTGGCCGAGGACGGGCTGATGCGGGCGGTGTTCGAACACGCCCGGGCCGTCCGATGGATCGCGGGCGAACGTGTGGGACCGCATGCTCGCGCAGGTGCGGTGCCGCGGCCGGTTGCCGCCGATCGATGCGGACCCGCCGCGGTGCTGGACGCCCTCGCCGACGCCGCCGAGACCGAGGCGCCGCCGTCGCCCGCGCTGCTCGACGCGATCGAGCACGTCGATCTGGCGGCCGAGGTCGAGTGGACCGACGGAGGTCCGCGCAGCCTTCCTGCGGCTCCTTCGAGCGTGGCGAGGCCGGCGTCGAGGCGCTCGAGGCCCTCGATCGCCTCGGGCTGCTGGTGCGGTTCCTCCCCGCGTGGGCGGACGTGCGATGCCGTCCCCAACGCGACCCCTACCACCGGTTCACCGTCGATGCGCACCTCACCACGGCGTGGTCGCGATGCATCGGATGCTGACGCCGCCGGCGGCGAGGATCCGATCGAGCGGGAGATGGTCAAGCAGGTTGACGATCGTCGACGGGGTGCTGCTCGGCGCGCTGCTCCACGACATCGGCAAGACGGGCGAGGGCGGCCACGTGCCGATCGGGGCCCGCGATCGCCGACCGAGACGCTCGAGCGGATGGGGGTCGAGCCGTCCACGCGCGAGCTCGCCTCGTTCATGGTGCGGGAACACCTGCTGCTGCCCGACACCGCTACCCGCCGCGACCTCACCGACGAGAACCTGATCCTGGACGTGGCGGCCACGGTCGGGAACCCCGGAACGGCTCGCGGCGCTGTATCTGCTGGCCAAGGCCGACGCGCGCGCGACCGGGCCGGCCGCGTGGACGCCGTGGCGACAGACGCTGATCCGCGAGCTCGTGGGACGCGTCCAGCGCGCGTTCGAACGCGGCGACATGGGGGCCGAGCTGGCGGGCCGGCTCACCGAACGCGTGGACCGTCTGCGCGATCTGTTGATCGACGAACCCGACGACGGTCGTGGAGCGGTTCGTGTTCCGCATGCCCCGCGCGTACTTCCTGGCGGTGGAACCGGCGGCGGCTGCCCGACACCTCGCCACGATCGCGCCCGACCTGGGCTCGGGCGAGGTCCGGACCGCCGCCGTGGCAACGGAGTCGACCAGGATCGTACGAGCTCCTGGTGGTGGCCGCCGACCGGCCGGGGCTGCTGTCGTGGATCGCCGGCTCGCTGGCGCTGGCCGGGCCTCTCGATCCTGTCGGCGCAGGTCGTTCACCACCGAGGACGGTGCGGCGGTCGACCTGTTCGAGGTCCACGGGGTGTTCGAGGAGGAGATCTCGGAGGCGCGATGGCGTGCGTTCCGCGGGACCCTGCGCAAGGCGGTGGCGGGGCAGATGAGCTTGGCGCACCGCGTCGGGGAGAAGCGCCGCCGCTACCCCGAGCCTCGATCGGGCCTGCCCGTGACGGTGCCGTGTCGACAACGACGCCTCGGACTTCTCCACGGTGATCGAGGTCGGCGCGCCGGACCGGCTCGGGGCTGCTCTACGACATCACCAGCGTGCTCGCCGACCTGCAGCTCGACGTGCACCTCGCGAAGGTGGCCACGTACACCGGCCGGGTCGTCGACGCGTTCTACGTGCGCGATGCCCTGGGTGGCAAGATCACGAGCCCCGAGCAGATCGCGGAAGATCGAAACGCGCCATGCGGGCCGGCTGCGAGGGCTAAGCTCGTCGGCATGAGCGACCCGACGAGGAACCGCGGCCCGGTCCCCTCGATCCCGAGACGAGAGGCCGTCGCCGCGCCCAGCCCGGCGGCGCGATCCTGATCGGCCCCGTCCTGGGCGTGATCATCGGGTACGTGGCTTCCAGCTGCTGCCGGAGGACACGTCGATCCTCGTGGGCCTGGGGATCGCGCTCGTGGTGATCACGCTCACGACGTACATCACGCTCGAGATCTCGCGTCGACGCGCCCGTCGAAACTAGGCACCCTCCGGGGGTCGAACGGCCCCCTGCGAGCGGGCAAAGTCCCGCCGAAGCGGTTCCCAACGGCCTCCGCCTGCGACCTGACCATGGGGCAACCTGGAGGAGTGATGAAGGGTTGCATCGAGGAAAGGGGCACGTCATGAACAGGAAGACGTGGGATCGTCTGGTCAGCACCGCAGCGCTGGTGATCGCCATCGTGCTGGTGTTCGCGGGTGGCGCCGCGATCTACGGCGGCAACTTCGGCCGGGACAACGTCACCGATCGGTTGGCGCCGGAGAAGGTGGCCTTCCCGCCGCTCGAGGCGATGACGCCGCAGGAGCAGACCGAGGTCGGCGACTTCGCGGGAGAAGCGGTCACGACCGGACCACAGGCAGAAGCGTTCGCACGCTACATCCAGGGGCACCTGGCCGAGGTCAACGAAGGCCAGACCTACTCGGAGACGAGTGCGGCTGCACGTGAAGAAGGGCTCGATCCAAAGGTCGCTGCAGACCTGCAGATCAAGGCCGACACCCTGTTCAAGGGCGAGACGCTGCGAGCGATCCTGCTGAACGCCTACGGCTGGTGGACCGTCGCGACGATCGCGGTGTGGGCAGGCTGGGGCATGGTCGACCGCGGGGATCATCCTGCTGGTCCTGTCGATCCTGGGCTTCGTCCACGCCAGGAAGACGAGCGACACGCTCGTGGTGACCGAGAGCATCCCGGAATACGCTCCGATTAACGCCTGAGCCTCGTCAGCCCATCCGGGAACGGCCGCCCCTCGCGGGGCGGCCGTTCTTGCTGTTTGAGTCGTTCGACAACGTGCTTGGATGGGCATACGCTCGTCGTTCCGGCTTCGCGTTCGCCCGCCTGATCGATAGGAGTCGACGGTGAAGCGAGCCAGCACCGTTCCGGCGATCATCACCGCGATGTTTGTCGTCGCCGTGTTGGCGCCCGTGGCCTCGGCGAAGTTCACGTCCCACAACAGCCCTGGACTCGCCACCGAGACCGACAGCGTGTCCTGCGGAGACCACATCTCGGGACGGTCGGGATGGACCAGCCTCATCCCGCCCGACCAGATGAGCGGAGCGCTCCCTCCCGCGGCGACGATGGGGACCGCTCCCTACGACGTCTTCGATTTCCCGCAGGGATGGGACTTCGCGAACGACGAGTTCGTCTGGGAGCCGCCGGCGGCGCCGTTCTACAGGAACGGGGATGAGATCGCTCCGCGGGTGCTGACGTTCTTCACCGACAGCCCGAGGAGGGTCCTCGCCACTCCTGAGCTCGCGCAGGACGGCGTGAACTGGGTGTATGCGGTCGTGCCGTTCGATGAGGCGTTGGACCCGATCGCGCCGGTCGGCTCGACCCTCGGGATCGGCCCTCCGGGCCCGGTCATCTTGAACAAACTCACCGTCGTTGACTGCTACACATTCACCGGTTTCTCTGCCCCCGTGGACAACGCCCCCATCGTCAACGTCGCCAAGGCCGGTTCGTCCATCCCGCTGAAGTTCCGGGTGACCGACGCGAACGGCGATGGGGTCGCCGGGCTCGCCAGCCCGCCGGTCGTCGTCAGCTCCGAAGGCGGGCCGTGCGGCGGAGCGGTGGGCGACGAGATCGAGCAGTACGCGGGGGGCTCGGGCCTGCAGGACCTCGGCAACGGGTACTACCAGTTCAACTGGAAGACCCCGAAGTCCTACAAGGGTCACTGCCGGACCGTCACGGTGTCCCTCGGAGACGGGAACGAACGCCACGCCGCTGAGTTCAGCTTCCGATAGGTAGGTCGACGGCTCGCGGGAGGTCGAGCCCGAACGCGTCGGCCGCTTTCCAGTGGCGCTCGACCTCACGGAGTGCGAAGGATAGGAAGCATCTCGCCGAGGTGGGCGATCGAAGGCTCCGTGATCGGGTCGCACACGATGATGACCTCGTCGGCACCGGCATCGGCCATGGCCCGCATGCCGTGGGCGATCTCGTCGAGCGACCCACGCAGCGGCGTCACATCGGGTGCGGCAGGCCGCTCGACGCCGACGTCACCGAGTTGGACGAGCACGCACGCGCTGCGCACGAGCGTTGACGGGTCGCGCTTCGAACGTTCACACGCGGCGTCGATCTGCGCCGTTCGTGCCGCGAAGCCGTCCGCCGTGTTGCCGTACCAGTCGAACCAGGTGTTCCACACGTCGACGTAGGGCAAGGTCGACGACAAGCACGCGCTCGCCGGACGAGCCCACCATCAGGGTTGTCCGTCGGGAGGGTGCTGGCATCAGCACCGCGTCATCGACCGTGTGCCAATGCCCGTGTGCCGACACCCGTTCGCCGGCGAGCAGGCGCCGAACGATGTCGAAGGCCTCCTCGAACCGCGACGCCCGGTGGTCGAAGGGGATACCGAACGCGTCGAACTCGGTCTGGTTCCACCCTGCCCCCATGCCGAAGACCAGCCGGCCGGCGCTGACCTCGTCGACTGTGGCTGCGAGCTTCGCGAGCACAGCGGGTTCGTGGAAGTTCAGGCATGCGACGAGCGGTCCGAGCCGCACCCGCTCGGTCACGGCGGCGAGGGCGGCCAGCAACGTCCAGGCTTCCCACGGCCCGCGCTCTGGGCGGCCGTCGTCGCGATACAGGTAGTGATCGCCCACCCAGATCGAGTCGAAGCCCACGGCCTCGGCGGTGCGCGCCATCGCGAGGTACTCGGGCCAACGCACGACGCGTTCGACCTCGGGGAGTTGGATGCCGATCCGCAGATCGCTCACGACGAGCAGTGTGGCAGTAGGAGGCCGCAGACGGCGTTGGCCCGTTACGCGTTGCGATCGAGCAGGTCTTCCAGACGCTTCGCCATCTGTGGGGCTCGCGCCCTCGTCCTCGTGCTTGAAGTAGCAGAAGACGTCGGCGCCCCCGTCGAGGGCGGGCCGGATCCGTCCGGCCCAGGTCCTGCAGCTCCGCGTCGTCGTACTCGGTCTTGCGCAGCCGCAGGTAGCCGGCCGGCTCCCACGACAGATCTCCGGCTTCGGGGTCCTTGTCGTCGGTCTCGGCGACGCACCACGCGACCCCTGGCTCTTCAGCAGGTCCTGCGCCTCGAACCACGAGGGGTGCCGGAACTCCATCGCGAACCTCGGGGTGCCCGGGCCCGGCGGCGGCAGGTAGCCCGACGAACCCCTCGATCAGGGCCCGGTCGTACACCAGGTTCGGCGGGCACTGGAACAGCACGCAGCCCAGCCGGTCGCCGAGCGCCTTCGCCAGGTCCAGGAATCGCGCACGTCCTCGTCGACATCGTTCAGTCGCTTCGAGTGCGTGATCCGTTGGTTCGCCTTCAGCGTGAAGACGAACCCGTCGGCTGGCGAGCTCACGCCAGGCGGTCAGGGACTTCTCGGTGGGGAATCGGCGGAACGTGTAGTTGATCTCCACCGAGTTCAGCTGCGAGGAGTAGTAGGAGAGCATCTCGCGGTTCTTCAGCCCTTCCGGATAGAACACGCCGTGTTTCCACCCGTCGAAGCTGAATCCCGAGGTCCCCAGGTAGAAGCTTCCCGTCACGGCGTGCATCATGGCATGCATGAGCACGACCCGAGGAACGAGTGCCGATCGACGTGCCCGACAAGGGGCAGGTGTGCGGCATGTACGCACGGCCCGCCGGGCGTTCGCCACGATCGTGGTCGCCCACGGCGCGGGCGCCGGCATGGAGCATCCCTTCATGTCGGGATTCACGCGGGCGATGAACGAGGAAGGCGTCGCCACGCTGCGGTTCAACTTCCCCTACATGGAGGGCGAGAAGAAGCGCTCACCCGACCGGGCGCCGGTCGCGATCGACGGCGTGGCGGGCGGCGTTCGAACGGCGCGCCGCGCTCGAGAGGCGCCGGCAGGCGAACCGGTGTGGGCCAGCGGCAAGTCCTTCGGCGGGCGGATGGCGTCGATGGCGGTCGCCGAGGGCATGCCCGCCGCCGGCCTGGTGTTCCTGGGCTACCCGCTGCATCCGCCGGGCAAGCCCGATCGCGTTCGCGACGAGCACCTGTACGAGATCGAGGTGCCGATGCTGTTCATGCGAGGGCACGCGCGACCCCTTCGCGACGGCCGAGGTGCTGGAGCCGGTGCTGGCGAAGCTGGGCGATCGAGCGCCACGCTGCACCCGATCGAGGGCGGCGGCCATTCGTTCGAGACGCGAGGGGCCAAGCGGGATCCGGCGCGACGGTCGCCGCCGAGCTCGCGCCCGTCGTGGCGGCATTCATGCGCGAGCACGGGAGGCGTGACCCGTGATGCCGCGCAAGAACCGCCGCGATCCGTCGTACTTCGAGGCGCCCGAGGCTCCACCGGCACGGGCCGACGGGCCGCTCGTGGGCCCAGGCGCCGGGCTACGACGTCCGTCACGTCGGCGGACAGAAGGAGTACCGGTGCCCCGGATGCGACCACACGATCCGCGCCGGCCTGTGGCACCTCGTGGTGGTGCCCGCAGGGCGACGTCGACGGCCGCCGCCACTGGCACACCGAGTGCTGGCGATCGGAACTTCGCCGCCGGGCCGCTATCGTCCGCCGCCTTCCGAGATCGTAGTCGGTGCCCCCGGCTACGATGCCCGATGATGCAACCGGACACCACCGTCGATCGCGACGGAGGCCCTGGCCTCGCGTGCATCCCGGTGAGCGAGTCCAAGCGCCTGCCGTGCGATCTGTGTGGGCACCCGATGGAACCCGAGCACGCGCACTACCGGTGCCCGGCTGCCACTACATCCTCCCCTGCTGCGGCTGGTGAGCGCGCGAGGCGACCGCGCCACGGTGTCATACAGGGGCGCTATCCTGCGGCCATGACCGACGAGGTGCGGGCCCGCATGTGGGAGACGGGGGGCGTCACTACGCGCGCATCCTCGATTCGTCGGCGTTCATCGAGGTCACGGGCGTCAGCCGACGCGAGTGTCTCGCCGCAGCTCCGGCGGACGATCGGTGACGAGGTCACTCTCACGGTCGAGGTGGTCCCCGCCGTCGCGGGGGTCGCCGAGGCGGCCGAGATCATGGGCTGGGACAAGCGGCGCGTGATCACCTACATCGATCGTGGCTCGTTCCCCGAACCCATCACCTCGCTCGCTTCCGGCCGCATCTGGCTCCGCGAGGACGTCGAGACGTATCGCCACCGAGTGGCACGAGCGGCCAGCATCCGCCGCGCCGGAACCAGGCTCCCGAACCGCGAAGGAACCCGCCCCGTGAGCCGAGAACGCCGCCTGTACCTGATCCGCCACGGTCGCCCCGACTACGACTCGACGGCCCGACCTCACCACGCCGCGCGGGGAGCAGTACGACCCGCCGCTCGGTGAGGTCGGGATCGAGCAATCCCGCTTGCTGGCCGACCGGCTCCGATTGTTGCCGCAAGCCCGCGGCGGTCTACTCCTCGACGCTGGCCCGCGCTCGCCAGACCGCTCAGGTCTACGCCGACCGCGTCGGCATCGACGTGATCGAGCGCGACGACCTGTGCGAGTGGTTCGGCGGCGAGTGGGAGGAGAAGGACTTCGAGGAGATCTTCGCGCGAGCATCCGGAGGCGATCGAGCTGTTCCGCAACCAGAACCCGGCGTGGCACCTCGCGCCGGGCAGCGAGGCCGGCGAGGCGTTCCAGCGTCGCTGCGTCGCCGCCGTGGAGGACATCATCGCCACCCACCCGGCCGGCGACGTCATCGTGGTCGCGCACGGCGGGCGTGATCAACGCCTACTTCGCACACATCCTGGGCATCCGCGACCAGGACATGTTCTTCCTGCCGGAGAACACCGCCTCAACACCGTGGTGATCCGTGGCGACGAGCGCCTGGCGTGGTTCCTGTCGGATGCGAGCCACCTCACCGATCCCGGGTGGTTCGCGCCGCGGCGCGGTCGCCGACGGGAGCGGTGGCGCCAGGAGGCCTGAACGGCGCCCGCCTATACTCGCGCCGAAACCGACCGCAACCGCAAGAGGGAGTCGACACCGTGGCCGTGAAGTTCCTGTCCCCCGAATGGGCCGAAGCGCTGAAGGCCCACCTCAACGGCAGCGACGCGTTCCGCAGGCCGCGCAGCGGCCAGTCAACGCGCACGATCCAACAGGTGATCACGGGCGACGACGGCGAGACGCGGTACTGGATCCGGATCGCGGACGCCGCATCGACATGGGGGTCGGCGATGCCGAGAACCCGGACGCCACGATCACGCAGAGCTACGAGACCGCGGTGGCGCTGGCCACGAGCGAGGTCTCCCCGGTCACCGCCTTCATGACCGGCAAGGTCAAGGTCGGCGGCAACATGGGCATGTTGCTGGGCCTGCAGGGCGTGCTGACGCAGATGCCCGACGCCATGCGGGCGATCGACGTCGAGTACTGACGGCCCGGTACCGAGGTTCAGGCCGGCGGCGAGATCGCCACGTCACCTGCGCCCGCGCCAGCACTGCCCCGTCTGCGCTCCATCACCTCGGCCTGCGCGAACCCGATCGACCGGCCCGTCCGCACGACGCGACCGTGCGCCTCGACCGTGCCCGGCGCGCCGGCCCGCAGGTACTGCACGTCCAGGTTCACGTGACGTGGCCGCTTCCGGGTTCGATCGCCGAGCGGACGGCCAGCCCCGCGGCCGTATCGGCCAGCGTGGCGATGACGCCCCCGTGCAGGGTCGCCGCCCAGGTTGCGCGTGGTGCTCGAGCGCGTCGCAGCGCGAGGTCGACCTCGCCATCGCCGGACGTCGACCACCCGCATGCCCATCCACGTGTGGAACGGCCGAGGACGCCATCGCGATCGCGGATCTCCTGCGATCTCGGTCGCCATTCGTCCGGCATCCCTGCACCCCCTCGGATGCGTAGGTCTCCCACGAGGGTCGAGCGCAGCCGTCGAGCGGTGCGCCGTTTGACGGTTGGCGGAACGCCCGAGGACAATCCTCGCGTGTCGGCCACGGCCGACGAGGAACGGCCGGCTCGACACGGCGGATCAGATACGGAGGGGGAAGCAGCATGCCGAAGTGGTTCCGCACGCTCGCTCTGCCCGTCGTGGCGCTCGCTCTGGTGGCTTCGGCCTGCGGCGGCGACGAGCCGACGGACGGACGTGCAGGCGGTGCCGGGGGCGACGAAGAATGCACATCGGAGATCCGCGTCGGGATCGCGCTCGACGTCGGTGGCCTGGGTGACAAGTCGTTCAACGATGCGGCCAAGGCCGGCCTGGATCAGGCGATCGCCGACGGACAGGTGTGCGAGGAGAACGCGAACTTCGTTGAGGCCAACAACACCGGCTCCAACCGCGACGCCAACATCGAAGCGCTCGCCGAAGAGGGCTACGACCTGGTGATCGGTGTGGGGTTCGCGTTCTCCGAGGGTGTCGCGGCCATCGCGGCCGACTACCCGGACGTGAACTTCGGCATCATCGATGGGTTCGCCACGTTCCTTCCCGATGCCGAAGGGGCTGACCAACGTCGCCGACCTCACGTTCAAGGAGCAGGAGGGGTCCTACCTGGTGGGCGCGGCCGCCGCGCTCAAGTGCCAGTGCGACACGATCGGCTTCCTGGGTGGGCAGGAGGGGACCGGCCTCATCGAGAAGTTCGAAGCCGGCTACACGGCCGGGGCCAAGGCCGTGAACCCCGACATCGATGTCCTGGTCGAGTACATCGGCGACGACACGACCGCGTTCGTCAACGACGTCAAGGGCGAGGCGTTGTCCGCGAAGATGTACGACGGCGGAGCCGAGATCGTCTATCACGCCGCCGGCCTGTCCGGCGCGGGGCTCTTCCGTGCCGCCGTCGACGCGAACAAGCTGGCGATCGGCGTCGACTCCGACCAGTACCTGACCGCCGCTCCGGAGGAGCAGCCCTTGATCCTCACGTCGATGCTGAAGCGGGTGGACACGGCCGTCTACGACGCCATCGAGCAGACCGCCGACGACGCGTTCAAGGGTGGGTTCCAGGTGTTCGGCCTCGATGTCGAAGGCGTGGACTTCTCCACGTCCAACGAGGAGGAGCTCACCTCCGACATCGTCGAGCAGATGGACACGTTCAAGGAGCAGATCATCAGCGGGGAGATCGTGGTTCCCGAAGAGCCCGAGAACGCGTAACCTTCGGCGCGAGTGTCCACCACGATGAACGACGCCGACGAGGCGGGGCGCGCGAGCGCCCCGCCTCTCGTCGTCCTGGACGGCATCACGAAGCGCTTCCCCGGGGTCGTGGCCAACGACGACGTCAGCCTCGAGCTGCGGGCGGGCGAGGTTCACGCCCTGATCGGCGAGAACGGCGCCGGCAAGTCGACGCTCATGCGCGTGCTCTACGGCATGTATCCGGCCGATGCAGGGCGGATCGTTCTCCGCGGCCAGGAGCGCAAGATCGCGTCGCCTCGCGACGCGATCGCCAACGGCATCGGCATGGTCCACCAGCACTTCGTGCTGGTGGACCCGTTCACCGTCACCGAGAACGTGATCCTGGGTGACGAGGACGGTCCGATCCTGGACACCGAGGCGGCCGAGGCCAAGGTGCGCCGAGCTGGCCGAGTCCTACGGTTTCTCGATCGATCCGGGCGCGACGGTCGAGGACCTGTCCGTCGGCGAGGAGCAACGGGTCGAGATCCTCAAGGCGCTCTACCGAGGCGTGGAGATCCTCATCCTCGACGAACCCACGGCGGTGCTCACGCCGGCAGAGACGCAGGACCTGTTCGACAACCTCCGTCGGCTGATCGCCGACGGGAAGTCGATCGTGTTCATCAGCCACAAGCTGGACGAGGTCCTGGAGATCGCCGATCGCATCACGGTCCTGCGTCGCGGCGTGGTCGTCGGTGAGACGACGCCCGACAGGAAACGGACAAGGCGACGGCTCGCCGAGATGATGGTCGGCCGCCCCGTGTTGTTCCGCCTCGAGAAGCCGGAAGCGCAGCTCGGTGACACGGTGCTGCGTGTGGACGACCTGCGCGGGGGCCGGCTCAAGGGGCTCAGCCTCGAGGTTCGCGCGGGCGAGATCGTCGGTGTGGCCGGCGTGGAGGGCAACGGCCAGCGGGAGCTCGCCGACGCCATCATGGGGCTTCGGGCCCTCGACGGCGGCACCGTCACGCTCGACGGCCAGGATCTGGTCGGCCGGAGCACCGAGGAGCATCCGCAACAGCGGGCGTCGCGTTCATCCCGGAGGATCGCCACGAACAGGGCCTGGTGCTGGACATGACGCTGTGGGAGAACGCCGTCCTCGGCCGGCAGGACGACGACGAGTTCAGCGGCGCCGGCGGGTTCCTGTTCATCAAGAAGATCAAGGAGCTCGCCACCCGGCTCATCGAACGCTTCGACGTGCGCGCGCGAAGCATCGACGTGACCGCGGGCACCCTGTCGGGCGGGAACCAGCAGAAGCTGATCCTGGCCCGCGAGCTCGAGACCGACCCCAAGCTCTTGGTGGCGGCGCAACCCACGCGCGGGCTCGACGTCGGCGCGATCGAGTTCGTCTGGCGACAGATCCTGGAGCAGAAGGCCGAGGGGCGCGGCGGTCCTGCTGATCTCGGCCGAACTCGACGAGATCTACGCGTTGTCCGACCGCATCGTCACGCTCTACGAGGGCCGCATCACCGGCGAGTTCGCGCCGGACGCCCCCGCCGACGAGGTCGGCCGAGGCATGCTCGGCGACGTCGCCGAGGTGGAGGCGTAGATGGCGACCGAAGGGGCCGCGATCCCGGCGGTTCGGACCGCAGCCAGGCCGCGCTGGCTCGAGAGCCTGCTGGTCCAGGCGGGCGCCCTGGTGGCGGCCTTCCTCCTGTCGCTGATCATCGGGGCCGTCATCATCATGCTCTACGGGGAGAGTCCGATCGCCGTCTACAGCGCGATCCTGGAGTTCGCGTTCCGCGACGCCACCAGCTTCGGTCAGGTCCTCACGATCGCGACGCCGTTGATCTTCTCGGCGCTCGCCGTGGCGGTGTGCTTCAAGGCGGGGCTGTTCAACATCGGCGTCGAGGGCCAGTACCTGATCGGCATGGTGACGGCCACCTGGGCGGCGCTGAAACTCGACTTCCTCCCCGGTCCCACGCTGGTCATCGCGGTGCTGGTCTTCGCGATGCTCGGCGGCATGGTCTTCGCCGGGATCGCGGGGGTGCTCAAGGTCAAGACCGGCGCGCACGAGGTCGTGACGACGATCATGCTCAACGGCATCGCCGTCAGCTTCCTGGCTGGGCGCTGAACGGGCCGTTGAAGTTCACCGAGGAACAGCTCGCCACCGACCTGCGCTCGGACAAGTTCCTCGACAACGCGCTTGATCCCCGAGATCGGCTCGTGCTTCGGCATCGGCCCTTCGGCAGACCTGTCGCTCCTGCTGCCGATCGCGATCGTGTGCGCCGGGCTCGTGTGGTTCCTGTTCAAGCGCATGCGGCTCGGCTACGAGGCTCGAGCCGTGGGGTCCTCGCCCGGCTCGGCGCGGGCCGGCGGCATCTCGATCGGCGCCGTGCAGATGAAGCTGTTCCTGATCTCGGGCGCGCTCGCCGGGTTGGTCGGCATGCAGCAGCTCCTGGTCGACAAGGGCGCGCTGGTGCAGAACTACGAGGCTCAGCTCGGGTTCACGGGCATCGCGGTCGCGTTCCTGGGACAGAACAACCCCGTCGGGATCGTCTTCGCGGCCATCTTCTGGGGTGTGCTGTCTCGTGGCGAGACGGCGCTGCAGATCGACACCGAGATCCCACGCGAGTTCATGATCATCCTCCAGGGCATCTTCATCATGACCGTGGTCATCGTGTACCAGGTGACCAGGCGATGGGTCGCGCGGCGACAGCTGGCACGAGAAGGCGACGTCGAACGGTTCGACGACAGCGAAGCCGCGATCGACGAGCCGTCGGCGGCGCGAGCGAGCGCGCTCGGGTGGCGGGCTGCGTCGGAGGGGGTGGCTGATGGATCTGGGCGACCTCGGCGCCGCGATCGCGATCGCGTTCACGTACTTCACGATCATCTACATCACCGGGCTCGGCGGCCTCTACAGCGAGCGGTCGGGCATCGTGAACATCGGCCTCGAGGGCATGATGATCATCGGCACCGTGACCGGCTCCTGGGGGACCGGTCTTCTTCACCAACGAGCTTGGCTGGGGCCAGCCCTGGGGTCCGCTCATGGGTCTGTTGGTCGGGCTTCGTCGCCGGGGCGCTGTTCGCGGTGATCCACGCGGTCGCCACGATCACGTTCCGCGTCGACCAGATCGTGTCCGGCGTGGTCATCAACCTGGTGGCGATCGGGCTCGCGCGGTTCCTGTCCCAGTTGTTCTTCGATCAGGCGACCCAGTCGGCGCCCGGTCAACCGAAGCTGGACTCCTATCTCCATCCCGCTGCTGTCGTCGCTGCCCTGGGGTCTCGGCGAGCGCGTTCGAGCAGTTATCGCCGATGGTGGTCGTGGCGTTCCTGTTGGTGATCCCCGTGTGGTATTCGCTCTACCGGACGCGGTGGGGGCTGCGCCTGCGGTCCTGCGGTGAGAACCCCGAAGCCACCCGGTCGCTCGGCGTGCGGGTGGCCGAGTACCGCTACCAGGGGGTGCTGCTGTCGGGCGCGCTGGCGGGGCTGGCGGGGGCGTTCCTGGCGATCGAGGTGAGCGAGTTCTGGCGCGAGGGCCAGACCCAGGGGCTCGGGTTCATCGCCCTGGCGGCGCTCATCCTGTCGAACTGGAACCCGATCCGGCTGATGGCGGCGGCGTTCCTGTTCGGGTTCGCGCAGGCGATCCCGCTGCGGCTGGACGACTTCTTCCTGTTCTCCTGGGCGCCCCCGCAGGTCATCCGCATGATCCCCTACATCGTCACGATCGTGGCGATCGCGGGCTTCGTGGGCAAGGTCCGGCCGCCGGCCGCTGCCGGCCGCGCGTACGAGGGTGGGCAGCGCGTTGTAGCTGCGCACGTCGCCTAGCGAGCGTGCCGTAGAGGCGGTCGCCGAAGTCGCCGAGCCCGGGAAGGATGTAGGCGTCGTCGTTGAGCTGGCGGTCGAGCGCCGCCGCGACGACGGGCACGTCGGGGTGGTCGGCCTGCATGCTTCGCGAGACCCTCGGGCGCCGCCACCACGCAGACGAACACGATGTCGGTGGCGCCCGCCTCCTTCACGTAGGTGACCGCGGCGCTGCCGCTGCCCCCGGTGGCGAGCATCGGGTCGACGACCAGGGCGCGGCGTCCCTCCATGGGCGGGAGCTTCGCGTAGTAGTCGCGCGGCTCGTGGGTGTCCTCGTCGCGCTCCATGCCCAGGTAGCCGACGACGGCGTCGGGGTAGAGCTCGGTGACGGCTTCGAGCAGGCCAAGGCCCGCGCGGAGGACGGGGATCGCGACCAGGCCCTCGGCGAGCCGCGTGCCCTCGAAGCGGCTCGAGCGGGGTCGTCGACGGCTCGCGGCGATCGGTCGGCGAGGTCGCGCGTGGCCTCGGCGACGAGCAGCAGCCCGAGCCGGCGGGTGAGCGCCCGGTACTGCGGCGGGCCGGTGGTCTCGATCACGCAGGCGGGTGAGCAGGTCGCCGGCGAGCGGGTGATCGACCACGGTGAAGGAGCGGCATCCGGCGCATCCTACGTGGGTTCGCGCGGGCGTTCGCTTGCCACTGCGGGGTCGCGTCGGGCATCATGGCCGGGTCATGGAGCGCTTCTTCGCCTACTGGTTCACCTACTTCGGGCCCGACCCGGGGTAGTCGCCGGTAGCCTTCGAGCCAACAGCGACCCCGGGTCCGACACCCGGGGTTTTCCCTTCCCCGGGACCGGCCCGGCCGATCGGGAGGTCAACAGCACATGGTCGTCGTCATGAAACAGGACGCGACGGACTCGGACATCGAGCTCGTCTGCGAGAAGGTGCGCAACGCCGGGGGCGAGGCGTTCGTCTCGCGCGGCGCGGTCCACACCGTGGTCGGCCTGGTGGGCGACACCGGCGCGATTCCAGGCGATCCCGTTCGCGCAGCTGCACGGCGTCGACCACGTGATCCAGATCGGCAAGCCCTACAAGATGGTGGCGCGCGACCTGCATCCGGAGGCCACCACGGTGAACGTGGGCTCGACGCCGCTGGGCCGCGGGAACGTTCACGATCATCGCGGGGCCGTGCGCGGTGGAGTCCGAGGAGCAGGCGATGATCGCCACCCGGGCGGCCAAGGCCGCGGGCGCCACGATCCTGCGAGGGGACATCTACAAGCCGCGCACGTCGCCGTACTCGTTCCAGGGGCTGGGGGAGCGGGGGCTCGAGATCCTGCATGGAGTGCCGCCGCGACACCGGGCTGCCGATCATCATCGAGGTGGTCGACGTGTCGCAGGTGGCGCACGTGGCCGAGGTCGCCGATTGCATCCGGGTGGGCACGCGGAACGCGCAGAACTTCGAGCTGCTGAAGGAGGTCGGCCTCACCAACAAGCCCGGTGATGCTGAAGCGCGGGCCTGGCGATGACGATCGACGAGTGGCTGCAGGCGGCCGAGTACGTGGCGCAGCGCGGCAACAGCGAGATCATCCTGTGCGAGCGGGGGATCCGCACGTTCGAGCCGGCGACGCGGAACACGCTGGACCTTGCGGGGATGGCGGTGGCCCAGCACGAGTCGCATCTGCCGGTGATCGTCGATCCGTCGCACGCGGTGGGCAAGAAGCATCTGGTGGCGCCGATGGCACGCGCGGCCGTCGCGGCGGGGGCCGACGGCGTGATGATCGACGTGCACCACGATCCCGGAGCAGGCGCTGTGCGACGGCCCGCAGGCGCTGCTGCCCGAGGAGATGGCGGCGCTGGGCAAGGAGCTGGCGACGCTGGCCGAGGCGATGGGGCGCCCGGTCAACCGACCCGAGTAGGGCGTCGCGGCTTCGTCAGTCGAGCCACCACGGGCGGACGCGTGGCGGAGGAGGCTGGAAGGCCCGCTCAGCGTCGCGCGAGCAGGCGAGCGAGCGTCGACCGTTGCTCATCGAGAGGCGATCTTCGAGCTGGCTCACGGAGCCGGCTGGTCGCTGTCCGGCACGAGTTCGAGCCGCTCGACGGGCCTCGGCGGGATCGTAGATGACGACTTCGTGGCCCTCGTCCGCGGTGTCGACGAGGCCATGTTTCGCGAGCTGACGAGCACGGTCGCTGCGCGCGGACTGACGGCTGAGCCGTGAGGAGTGCGAGCGAGCCACGCGATGTGCATCGGGTTGCTGCGACGCGAGGCCTCGAGGGCGCGGTACTGAGCGAACGACATCCCCATGCCGTGCGAGGGACTCATCCATGGTCACCTCGAGCTGGTGCTGGCAGCGACGGAGCGTGACGATGAGTTCCCACGGGCTCGCGTGACGGCAGGAAGTCGGTCGCTGTCGCACATCGGTCGCGATTCATACCGTGCGCCACGGTGACACCGGAGTGGCGGGAGAGGAGCTTTCCGTTGTTCTGCTCCAGCGGATCGTCATAGGTGCTACAATGTTGATCGCAGTGACGGAGTCGTTCGCCGCATGACATCCGGCTGGGCGAGAGGGCGTCATCGTTGATCGATCAGGAGCAACCTGCGCGCCTCGCACGAGCGCGACGCGGACTAGCAGCGGCAGGTTCGGCGTCAGCTCGACGATGTCGAGCGCTCCCGCGCCAGCGCTGGATCGACTCCGCCGGCGCGCCCCGCCGCGGCTCTTCCGCTTGTCGACCAGCACCTTCGCGGCCTCTTCCCACTCCGCGCCTTCGAGCACCCGCTGTGCCGCCGTGAACTCCTCCAGCGACGTGTCGCGACCCTTCCGCCGCGTGATCACCACCATCTCCTGCGCGTCGGGCACGCCCGGGCACGGTCTGCTCCTCCGGCCCCGCCTCCCGCTGCGACACCACGTAGATCTTGCCGTTCTTGTACGCGAACCACACCGGCGCCGTGCGCCGCTCTCCCGCCCCGCTCGACGCCGACCCAGATCACGTCGGACTTCTTCAGCCCGTCCTCGGTCTCCTTCGACAGCTTCGTCGGCCGACGTCTGCACGAACACCGGGAAGTCGATCTCGCCCACGATCTGGTCGTCGAGGATGAACGACGCCACGTACGTGCCCGACTCGTCGAACACCGCGTCCTCGACATGGTCCAGCTCCACCGTCAGGTCCATGGCCCCGCGCATGCGGCGCACCTCAGGTCCCCACCGGTGGATCGTGCGCCCGGACGGGCCGATCAGCCGGACCTCCTCGGTCACGAAGCCGACCGGCACCTTCCACGCCCGGAAGATCACGAACGGCAGCGCCGGTCCGGGCTGGCCCACCAGGTACACGCCGTCGTTGGCCTTGTTGCCGTAGGCCTCCCAGACGCGGGCATCGACCACGGCGGCGGCGACGAGTTCTCCGACCAGCTCCATCGAGCGGAGAGGATACCCGAGGAAGGGGTCAGACCGTGCGCGCGAGCCACAGGCGCGGCTCGCCGATCTCGGGCAGCGACGGCATCGCCTCGGCCGAGTCCCACATCCGCGCCAGCGTGGCCTCGTCGGTGAGCTCGACCACCGTGTCGCAGAACGCGCGCCCGTTCACGTACTGCTCACGCTTCATCTCGATGCCCAGCAGCCGCTCGAACACCGGATCGCCCGCCTCGCCCTCGCGGTAGCGCCGCATCGCCTCCTCGATCCGGCCGTACGACGGCAGCAGCTCGGCGCCCAGCGCATGCATCACATGGTCGCCGTAGCCCTCGGCCGCCGCCATGAACGACTGGATCCGCCCCAGCTTGATCCGCTGCTCGTCATCGAGCTCGGCGCCGAACAAGTCCTTCCTCGCCTTCGAGCAAGCCCTGCAGCGCCTCGGGATCGGCGCCGTCCATCGTCATCAGCTTCGCCTGCATGCCCTCGACGTCGATCGTGAGCGTCGACAGGAAGTCGTCCAGCAGCTCCGAGAAGCGGTCGCGCGCCCACGGCCGGGCGAACTCGAACCGGTGCGTCACCTCGTGGAACGCCACCCACGTCCGGAAGTCGGTGCGGTCGAGCGACCAGTCGGTCTCGAACTGCCGGATGTTCGCCGCCACGAAGAGCACCGCGCCCGGTCCGGATCGGGGCACCGCCACGTCGTACTGGCCCAGCACCCGCTGGGCCAGGAAGCCGAGGACCGAACCCACCTGCGCCCCCATCAGCAACGGCGAGATCTGCGCCAGCATGCCGCTCATGGCCTGCATCTCGGCGGGCATGGAGCTCGCCCTGGGCGCGCATCATCGCCTCGGACACGCGCTTGCGCCGCCGGCTCCAGCAGCGCCTTCATGCTCTCGGCGTTCGCGTTGATCCACTCGGCCCGGCGGATCGCCCGAACCTCGGCGACGTCGGTCGGGCGCATCCAGGCCGGTGAACCGCGCCACGTGCAGCTCGGCGACGCGCACCGCTTCGTCGAAGCCCGAGCGCTCGTCGTCGGTGGGCTCGCGGTCCTCGCCGGCTTCGACGGCGCTCGCCACGCCCACCTGTCGCGCGAGCTCCCAATTGATGGGTCCGCTCGAGGACGCCATCACTCGCTGCATCTCACGGAACAGCGGCGCGTCGCGCAGGGATTCGGGGTCCATCCCGAACGGGAAACCGCCGAGGCCACCGGGAGGGTCGCTCATCCAGCCATCCTACGACCGCGCCTTCGTTACGATGGCGCCGTGCCACGGCCCTCATCACCGCTCGACGTTCGTCCACGCGCATCCTCGCGCGGGTGCAGGCCGGATCCACTGTCGGCGGACGAGGCGTTGGCGTTCGTCGCCGACCCCGCGCGCGGGCGGCGACCTGCGTGTTCCTCGGCACGGTGCGCGACCATTCGAACGCCGGGGAGGTCACCGGACTCACCTACGAGGCCTGGGACGACCTCGCGGTGACGGCGCCTGGAGGAGATCGCCGGAGAGGCGCGCGACCGCTGGGACCTGTGCGCCGTGTCGTTGCTCCACCGCACCGGGGCACTCGCACGTTGGGGAGACCAGCGTGATCGTCGCCGCCTCCGCCCCCCATCGGGCCGACGCCTTCGAAGCGTGCCCGCCACGCGATCGAACGCCTCAAGGACAGACGTCCCCATCTGGAAGAAGGAGGGCCTCGTCTCCGGCGAGTCCCACTGGATCATGGGGAGCTGACGTGGGGCGCGACCTCGCGATCGACCTGGGCACGGCGAACACCCTCGTCTACCGCCAGGGCGACGGCATCGTGTTCGACGAGCCGTGCGTCGTGGCGATGCACGCCGGGACGGGCGAGGTCGTCGCGATGGGCGAGGAAGCCTGGCAGATGATCGGCGGCGACTCCGGCAGCGTGGTCGCGGTGCGTCCCTTGCGCAAGGGGACGATGACCGAGTTCGACATCACCCAACGCATGCTCGAAGTCGTGATGCGCAAGGTGGGAGCCACCGCGGTTCCCCCGGCCTCGCGTGCTCGTCGCGGTGCCGTCGATGGCCTCAGAGGTCGAGAAGCGCGCGATCGAGGAAGCCGTCAAGTTCGCCGGTGTGCGCCAGGTGACCCTGGTCGAAGAACCGCTCGCCGCCGCGATCGGCGCCGGTCTGCCCGTGCACGAACCGGTCGGCAACCTGGTCGTGGACATCGGCGGCGGCCGTTCGGAGATGGCCGTGGTGTCGATGGGCGGCGTGGTCAGCGGTCGCTCCGCCCCGTGGGTGGGTTCGACCTCGATGAAGCCGTGCAACGCCACATCAAGGACGAGTACGGCGTCGCGATCGGCGAGAAGGCCGCCGAGGAGATCAAGATCGCGATCGGTTCGGCGTTCCCCACGCCGACCAGCAAGGCGGCCGTGGTGACCGGACGCGAACTCGCGACCGGCAACACCGTGGAGGTGCGGATCGACGAGGCCGAGATCCGGCAGGCGATCGGCGTGCCCATCCGCGGCATCGTCGATGCGGCGCGCCACACCCTCGCCGAGGCGCCGCCCGAACTGACGCACGACGTCCTGGAGACCGGCATGTTCCTCACCGGTGGTGGGAGCCTGCTGCGCGGCATCGACATGCTGCTGGCCCAGGAGTGCGAGGTGCCCGTCCACGTCGTGGAGCGGCCGCTGGAGACCGTCGCGGTGGGGACCGGCCGGATGCTGGAGCACCTCGAGGACTATCGCTCGGCGTTCCAGCTGGTGCGGCGACGCTGACCGCGTCGGCGGGGCATCACCCCGCGTTGGAGATGAGCCGGGCGATCATCGTGCCCGCCAGGTAGAGCGTTCCGGCGATGGCGATCGCCCCCAGGCCCACCGCGACCAGCAGGCCCAGCGCCCCACCCAACCGCGAGTGCCACGACGGACGGGCGCCCACCACGGGGATCGAGCCCGCCTCGGGCGAGAGTTCCACGCGCCGGGGTCCGGGTGAGGGCCCGGGACGTGCCCTGCCCGGCGAGTCGACGTCGCCGCCCGCCCACTCCTCGACGTCGGACGGCGCGGTGGCCGCGGCCGTCTGACCGCCTGCGGTCGCCGTCGCCGCCGACTCCGGAGGTGGCCCGTCCTCGATCGTTGCGGCGGCAGGTTCGCCGCCATCGGTGAGGCGATACACCAGGACGCCCACCGTCACGGCGATCGCGATCACGATCAGGAAACCCACGGCGGCACCCCTGCGGTCAGCACCGTTCGAGGGTACCCCTGTGCCAGGGGTGCGTGAAGCCACAACGGCCTGCGTTCGAGACGGCCGCCCGTAGTATCGGTGCGCCCATGAAACGCCCGATCCGCATCGCCGCCCTGGTCGCCCTGTTCGGCCTCACGTTGTTCGCGTGCTACGTCCGCCTGCCGTACTACGCGGTGGGACCTGGTCCCGCGCGCGAGGTGGGACCGTTGATCGACGTCAAGGATCACCAGCGCTACGACTCCGCGGGCAAGCTCATCATGACCACCGTGAGCTACGCCCAGGTGACGGCGCTGCAGGCGCTCGGGGCCTGGTTCGACCCGGTCACGCAGGTGGTGCACCGGGACGTCCTGTTCGCGCCCGGTGAGGATCCCTCCACCGAACGCCAACGGGCGATCTCCGAGATGGACACCAGCAAGATCAACGCCACCTATGTCGTCATGCGGCACCTCACGGACTACCCAAAGGAGCACGCCGATGGCGCGTTGATCCAGGCCACCGTGGAAGGCTGTCCCGCCTTCGACGAGCTCTTCCCCGGCGACCTGATCACGGCGATCGACGGGGAGCCGGTGGGATCGGCCAAGCAGGCGAGCACCGCGATCGACACGGTGCCGGATGACGAACCCATCGCCTTCACCGTGCGGGCGGCGGGGGAGACCCACGACGTCTCGCTCACCCGGGAAGCGTGTGCGAGGAACGATCCGGAGCGGTACGTGGGGATCAGCACGGTCAACCCGTTCCCCATCCCGGTGTCGATCTCCAGCGGCGACATCGGGGGCCCGTCGGCCGGGCTCATGTTCTCCCTGGGCCTCTACGACGCCCTCACCCCGGGCGACCTCACGGACGGTCGCACGATCGCCGGCACCGGGACGATGGCCCCCGACGGCACCGTGGGTCCGATCGGCGGGATCGCCGACAAGGTCGTGGCCGCCGAGCGCGTCGGGGCCACCGTGTTCCTGGTGCCGAGGGACAACATGGCCGAACTCGAAGGCGTCGACGTCGGCGACATGCAGCTGATCTCCGTCGCCACGTTCGACCAGGCGCTCACGGAACTCGAGGCACTGGGCGGCGAAGCGTCGGAACCGTCGTAGCCAGACCCATCGGGTAGGCTCCCACCACACCCATGTCGACCGTCCGACTCCCCAGCCGCCAGCGTCGCTGGCCCGCGTACGTGATCGGCGCGATCGTCCTGCTCGGGCTGCTGTTCACGATCATGTCGCAGTTCTACGTGGACCTGTTGTGGTTCCGCGAGGTGGGCTACACGACGGTGTTCTGGACCGAACTGCGCACCAAGCTGCTGCTGGGCGCCGCGTTCGGGGCGGTGTTCTTCGCGGTGCTGTACGTCAATCTCTTGATCGTGCGGCGCATCGCGCCCACCACTAGGTTCCTCACGCCCGACCAGGAAGCGATCGAGCGGGTGCGCCAGGCGTTCGAGCCGTACCTTCGCTGGCTGATCCCCGTGGGGTGCGCGGTCCTGGCGCTGCTGGTCGCGATCGGGGTCACGCGCGAGTGGCAGACCTTCCTGCTGTGGCGCAACTCGAGCGGGGTGGAGTTCGGTGATCCCGAGCCGTTGTTCGGTCGCGACCCCGCCTTCTACATCTTCTCGTTGCCGTGGCTGAAGTTCCTCCAGGGCTGGCTGTTCTCGGCCCTCGTCGGGATCACCCTGCTCACCGGCATCGCGCACCTGCTCTGGGGCGGTATCCGCCCGCAGGCGCCCGCGTGGTCCGAGCGAGTGACACCCGCCACCCGTGCACACCTGTCGGTGCTGCTGGGACTCATCATGCTGGCGAAGGCCTGGGGCTACTACCTGGGCCGGTTCGACCTGTTGGGTTCGACGCGCGGCGTCGTGCAGGGAGCGTCCTATACCGACGTCCACGCGCAGCTGCCGGCGCTCAACTTCTTGATGATCGCGGCGTTGATCTGCGCCGTGCTGTTCCTGGTGAACATCCGGGTGCGGCTCTGGAGCCTGCCGGTGATCGCGGTGGCGCTGCTGGCGTTGGTCTCGGTCCTGCTGGGCACGGCCTACCCGTCGTTCGTCCAGCGGTTCCGCGTGGCGCCGCAGGAGTTCCAACGCGAAGAGCAGTACATCGTCGACAACATCGAGGGGACCAGACGGGCGTTCGCGATCGGGAGCGAGGACGTCACCATCCCGCCCACGCGACCGTACGTGACGCAGGTGACGGCCGACGACCTCAAGGACAACCAGGCCACGATCGACAACATCCGCCTGTGGCGCCGTTCGGTGATCCTCGAGAACTATCAGTCGCTCCAGCGGATCCGGTCCTACTACGAGTTCCGCGACGTCGATGTCGACCGGTACACCCTCGACGGCGAGCGTCGGGTCGTGATGATGTCCGGGCGTGAAGTGAGTCAGGCGGGGATCCAGGCGGACGCGCAAACCTGGCAGAACGAGCACCTCGTCTACACCCACGGATACGGCGCGGTGAGCGCGCTGGTCAACCAAGCGACCCTCGAGGGCGCGCCCAGCCTGACGTTGGCCGACATCCCCGTGCGCAGCGACCCCGGGCCCGAGCTGAGCCAGCCGCGGATCTACTTCGGCGAGGGCAGCACCGGCGACACGCCGTTCGTCGTGGTGGGCACGAAGACCCCGGAGTTGGACTACGAGGGCTCCACCGAGCCGTATGCCTACAACGGCACGGGCGGCATCCCGATGGGCAACCCACTGCAGCGAGCGTTGTTCGCGTGGCGCTTCCGCGATGTCAACCTGTTGATCTCGGGCCAGATCTCCAGCACGAGCCGCATCATGATCTACCGAGACATCGTCCAACGCGTGCCCAAGCCCGTGCCGTTCCTCACGTTCGACCAGGATCCGTACTTCGCGGTCAGCGCAGGCCGACCGGTGTGGATCTGGGACGCCTACACCACGACGAACCAGTACCCGTACTCCCAGTCGCTGAACCTGAGTGAGGCCACCGACGGCCAGCTCCCGCCGCAGTTGGTCAACTACATGCGGAACTCGGTGAAGGCGGTCACCGATGCCTACGACGGAACGATGACCTACTACGCGAACCTGTCCGATCCGATCATCCAGGTGTGGGACCGCGCCTTCCCCGGTCTGCTGACGCCGATCGAGGATGCGCCCACCGACCTGCAGGAGCACTTCCGCTACCCCGAGAACATCTTCCAGACGCAGGCGACGCAGTTCGCCAACTACCACGTCACCGACGCCGAGGTCTTCTACCAGAAGCAGGACCGTTGGGAGGTGCCGGCCGACCCGACCGTGGGATTGACGACCACCGGCACGGCGCCGGTCGAGGCACCGGTCGTGCCGTCGACGACGAGCGCCGCGAGGCTCCGTCCCTACTACCTGCTGATGAAGGCCCCCGGCGACACCGTCGAGCGATTCCAGCTGGTGTTGCCGTTCGTGCCCGAAGGCCGGCAGAACATGGTGGCCTGGATGACCGCCAACTCCGATCCGGGGCCCGACTACGGCCGGATGCTGGCGCTCGAGTTACCCGACGGCGCCAACGTCGACGGGCCGTCGGTGGTGTTCTCGCGGATCAACCAGAACCCGCAGTTCTCGGCGGAACGCACCCTGCTCGGTCAGGGCGGGTCCCAGATCCTGTTCGGCGACTTCCTGGTGATCCCGATGAGCGACTCGTTCCTGTACATCCAGCCGGTCTACGTGCGATCGAACCAGACCACCTCGGTGCCTGAACTCAAGCGCGTCGTGGTCGCGAACGGTGACTCGGTGGGGGTCGGCACCACCTTGGCGGAGGCGCTCGCCGAATCGGTGAAGGGCCAGGTCGACACCGGCGGTGGTGAACCTGGAGGCGGTGGCGGTGGGAACGAGGAGACGGTCAACGATCTGTTGAACCAGGCGCTCGATCACTTCCAGGCCGCCCAGGAGGCGCTGACCGCCGGCGACCTCGCGACCTACCAGAGCGAGCTCGACCAAGCGCAACAGCTCGTCGAGCAAGCGAACGAACTCGCGGGCCAGCAGGCCGATGGTGCCACGGGTGCGACGGGAGTGACCGGTTCGATCGCTTCGCCCAGCGCGAGCGCGAGTCCCAGCGCGAGCACCTAGTCGGACAGGCGGAAGGAGAGGTCGGCCTCCACGTCGGCGACGTCCATCTGCGCCTTCTGCAGATGGCCGCTGTAGTCCCAGTTCATCGACTGCCACTTCGTGAACTGATCCAGGACCCACACACCGGATTGCCGCGAGCCGTTGCCGCTCTTGCCGTTGCCGCCGAAGGGCAGGTGAGCCTCAGCGCCGCTGGTGGAGTTGTTGACGCTGACCATGCCGGCCGAGATCCGCTCGCGGAACCGGAACGCGTGCAGCGGATCGCGCGTATAGATGCTGCTCGACAGGCCGTACCCGTGGCCGTTCGCCAGGGCCATCGCCTCGTCGAAGTCGCCGAACGACGCCACCCCTACGATCGGCCCGAACGTCTCCGTCCCGTAGAGATCGTCCTCGATCGTGACCCCGTCCACGATCGTCGGGTGGTAGAAGAGCCCGGCTTCGGCGTCGCCGACGAACCCTTCGCGCGGATTGCCGGCGGCGATCCGCCCGGTGCCCGTGGAGCCCAGCACCCGCTGATGTGGCTCGATCAACTCCAGCCACTGCTCGAAGCGGTCCGCGAAGCGCTGGGAGATCATCGGTCCGTACAGCACGGCCTGCGTCGGGTCACCGATCGCGGCGCCACTGACCGCGGCATCGAACCGTGCGACGAACTCGTCGTGGATCGACGCGTGGACGATCGCGGTGCCGAGCGACGTGCAGCGCTGGCCGGCTGTGCCGAACCCGCTGAACAGCGCGCCCTCCACCGCCAGGTCCAGGTCGGCGTCGGGCATGACCACGAGGGGATTCTTGCCCCCGAGTTCGAGGCACGGGTTCTGGAGGTGCCGCCCGGCGAGTTCGCCGATGCGCCGTCCCACGTCGCTCGAGCCGGTGAAGCCGATCTTGTCGAGCACGCCCTCGTCGAGCGCGCGCTCGAGCCCTTCGAACGTCTGGGTGCCGTCGGCCAGCACCAGGTTGAACACGCCCTCGGGCAGGCCGGCGTGCAACAGCAACTGGGCGAACGCCTCGGCGGTGGCGGGGGTGTACTCGGCCGGCTTCCAGACGACCGCGTTGCCACACACGAGCGCGGGCACGATGTACCAGGACGGGACCGCGACGGGGAAGTTCCCGGCGGTGACGATGGCCGCGACGCCCACCGGCGTGCGGAACGTGAAGAGCTGCTTGTCCGGCATCTCGCTCGGCACGGTCTGGCCGTAGAGCCGCCTGCCCTCACCCAGGAAGAAGTTGCAGGTGTCGATGACCTCCTGCACCTCGCCGCGCGACTCCGCGATCGGCTTGCCGATCTCGCGCGTGATCAGTGCGCTGAGCGCCTCGAAGTTGTCCTCCACCAGCCGCCCGAACTGCTGGATCGCCCGGCCGCGCACGGGTGCGGGGGTGGCGGCCCAGCCACGCTGGGCGTCCTTGGCCACGCGGCACGCCTCGAGGAACGTGTCGGCGTCCGCGAGCGCGGCCTCCGCCACGACCACGTCGAGGTCCGCGGGGTTCGGGACCGTGAGGGTGGTGGCCGAGGCGTCGACCGGCTTGCCTGCGATGAGCGATGCCACGGTTCGGGTCATGCAGGCATGGTAGCCCTGCGCGAGCGGAGGGAGCCGTCAACCACCGTGAGGTCTCAGCCGATGCCTACGGCATGGGTCGTCCGATGACGTGGTGGATCGGCGTGCTGGCGGTCGTGGCCGCTGCCGGCCTGACGATCGGCGGCGCGATCGCCCTGCGGTCTCCAGCCGGCCCCGGATCTCCGGCGGAAGCGACCAGCGCGGCCGCGCCGATCGTCGCCCGGCTCTCGATCCCCCGGGTCGGGGACTGCGGGAGCCATCGGCGTGGCACGGTCACGCCGGTGGCGTGCTCCGACGCGAGCGCCGACGTGGTCGTCGCCGACCGGTTGGTGCTGGGGGATCCGCAGATGCTCTGTCCCCTGTTCGATCGCACCTCGGTCCTCGCGACGGCGGCCGGTGAGTCGTTCACGGTGTGCTGGGTGCCGACCGGCGGTGGCCCCGAGCGCCGTTTCGGTCCGGCGACCGTTCGCGGGGCGGCCACCACGGAGCCGAGCCTGCCCCTCGGCACCTGTGGCGACGTCCACGATCAACACGTCCACGCGCCGCAGTCCTGCGACGACACCAACGCCGACGGGGTGGTCGTCATGGTGCTCGAGGCGAACGACGATCCTGGCTCGTGCCCGGCTTCAACGCTCCTCGCGACCGCGGACCCTGCCGGGGGTTGGAGCTGCTGGGGCCCCAACCCCTCCTGAAGCCGCCCGATCGGCGTAACGGAACCGGCCATCCGTGTGACTCTGGAGGTGACACGCGATCGAAGAGGAGACGCAGCCATGACCGAGCAGTCCCGACAGCCCACCACTCCAGACGAGCAGCCCTTGCCCCGCACCGAAGCGGAGTGGCGCGAGCGTCTGACGTCCGAGCAGTTCGAGGTCCTGCGCAACAAGGGGACCGAGCGTGCGTTCACCGGCGAGTACGCGTTCAGCAAGGAAGACGGCGTGTACCGATGTGCCGGCTGCGGCGCGGAGTTGTTCAGCTCCGAGACCAAGTACGAGTCCGGGACCGGCTGGCCCAGCTTCTGGCAGCCGATCGACTCCGATGCCGTCGAACTGCACGAGGACAAGAGCCTGTTCATGCGCCGAACCGAGGTGACCTGCGCCCGCTGCGGCGGCCACCTGGGCCATGTGTTCAACGATGGGCCTCGTCCCACCGGCGAGCGCTACTGCATGAACTCCGTGTCCCTGCAGCTCGACCCCGCCGACGAGGAACGGACGTCCTGACCCCGGGATAGACTCCGGGGATGGACTTCAAACTGGAACTCGTCATCGTCCCCGTGTCCGACGTCGACCGCGCGAAGGCCTTCTACACCGAACAGGCGGGGTTCAACGCCGATCACGACCACGTCGTGAGCGACGACCTCCGGTTCGTGCAGCTCACGCCTCCCGGGTCGGCCTGCTCCATCTCCATCGGGAAAGGGGTCACCGAGGCTGCGCCCGGCTCGATCGCGGGCCTGCAGCTGGTGGTCCAGGACATCGAAGCCGCCCGCGACGAACTCGCGGGCCGTGGGGTCGAGGTCAGCGAGATCCAGGACTTCCCCTGGGGGTCGTTCGTGTTCTTCACGGATCCCGACGGCAACGCCTGGAACGTGCAGGCGATCCAGCCGCGCAGCACCTAGCCCTCGGTGATGGGGTCCGAGACGACCCCCACGTCTCGGTCCTCGTCCCGCAGGTAGCGGTCGATGGCGATGCTGGTCACCGCCGCCCACACGCACCACAGCGAGGCGAATCCGTCGACGGTCAGCCAGACGAGCACCACCACCGCCAACAGGTTGGCGACGCCGAACGATCGGATCCACCGGTCGCTGGCGGTGAGGAGTGCCCCGCAGGTCGCCACCACGTAGAGCATGCTGATCGCGGCGCCCGCCGGGATCCCCAGCACGTAGGCGATGTGGTGAGACTGGATCGAGGCGTCGACCGGCCCTCGCACGAGCGATCCCAGCAGCACGATCGTCACCACGAGCCCCACGGCGGCGAACAGGGTCATGGCCGTCCGGCGGCGCCGGTCCGGTTCGACCCCTCGCACAGCGACCGGCACCCAGAAGGGCAGCGCGAAGGCGATGGCGAGGTAGACCCAGGTGGCGACATCACTCAGCGACGCCGACACCTTTCCGGCCAGGCCCCACCACACCAACACCTCGACCAACTGGTGCGCGCCGAAGACCAGAGGGAAGGGCGGCCAGGGGGAGTTCGCGGGGGGTGCGTGCGTGTCGGACCGCGTCGATCCCGATCGCGCTCACGATCACCCCGGTGGCGAGGTCGGCTTCGGCCGAGAAGCACATGGTCGGCCCACCCTGCCACACCTCTCGAGCGTCCGGTACCCCGCCTTTCGGACCACGTGCGCGCCGCTGCCGTTGACCTCCTGGGATCCGGATGGAAGGGCCACGACTACAGTTCCCGCGTGGATCTAGCGACGCCGCTCGACCGTGAGGCCGTCACCGCCCTCCTGGCCGAGGCGGGCTGCATCGCCCCCGCCGAAGAAGCCGACGAGCTGATCGGCGCGGCAGCGGGCGATCGCGACGTCCTTGCGGCGATCGTCGCCCGGCGCACCGAAGGCGAACCGCTCGCCTGGCTGACGGGCTCCATCACGTTCGCTGACATCAGGCTCATCGTGGAGCCGGGCGTCTACGTCCCGCGGGCGCAGACCGAAGCGCTGGCTCGGCGCGCGGCCAGCCTGCTCCCGCCCACGGGGGTCGCCGTCGACCTGTGCACCGGCGCCGGCGCGATCGCGGCCGCGATGGCTGCCGCCAGACCGCGAGCACGGGTCGTCGCGACCGAGCTGGATCCGATCGCGGCACGATGCGCCCGTCGTAACCACGTCGAGGTGTTCGAGGGGTCCTTGGACGAGCCACTCCCTGCGGCACTTGAGGGGACGGTCGACGTCATGACGGCGGTGGTGCCGTACGTGCCGACGGACGCGCTCCGCCTCCTCCCGCGCGACGTCCAAGCGTTCGAACCCCGTCTCGCTCTCGACGGCGGTACCGACGGCACGGATCTGCTGGCCGAGGTCGTCCGCAGGGCTCCACGATGGCTACGCCGTGGCGGCTGGCTCCTGCTGGAACTCGGCGGCGACCAAGCGGAACCCGTCGGACGGTTGTCCGAGGAGCACGGCTTCACGGACATCGATGTGATGGTCGACGAAGACGGCGACCCTCGAGCGATCGCCGGGCGTCTCGGCGTAGGTGCCTAGCCCCAGAGGTCGATCTGCGGAAGGCCGGCGGTCCCGAGGGTCTCGTTCAGCTCGGCGCAGTGGTAGACGTCGTGGGCGAAGACCCGCTCGAGGACCCATCCACGGTCGTGGACCCGCTCCTCGTCACCCCATCGGCGGCGGATCTCCTCGTCCAGCATGTCGAGGGTCCAGTGGTCCAAGCAGTGCTCGACGATGCGGAACGTCGTATCCAGCGCCGCGACGAGGGCACTCGCATCGAGCGGGTGATCGAGGTCGTCGTCGCCCGGGCAGTCGAAGGCCGCGTTCGTGAAGGGCGTCGTCTCGGCGCCGGGTTCACCGGCGAAGTCACAGAGCCAGAACACCCGCTGACAGGCGGCATGTCCGACGGTCGCCCAGATCGGCCACCGGTCTGATGAGGGCTGGATCGCCAGCTGCTCCTCGGTCATCGTCGCGACGACGTCGCGTGAGCCGCTCGGTTGTAGGTGGACCACGGTGGGATACGCCGGTCGGATGGTCATGCCGTGCACGGTACCCTCGCGATGCCGTCGCCATGCGTTGCCCGGCTAGGAGGGGAGCTTCCCGCGACCTTTGCTAGCATCGTCGTGCGGGGTGGAGCAGTCCGGTAGCTCGCTGGGCTCATAACCCAGAGGTCGTAGGTTCAAATCCTACCCCCGCGACAGGCACTACCTGCAGGAACGCAAGAAGCCCGGAGGTCCGCAGCGCCTCCGGGCTTCTTCATTCCCCCAATATTCCCCCAGGAGCTACGCCAGCGGGGGAAACAGGAACTTTACGTCCGATTTGGACTGTGCTAGACGGAACGTGGGGCAACACGGAGGGCTACCCGATGCGTCGAGTCGTGTGCTGTGGCTTCTCACTTCTCCTAGTCCTGATCGCGGCTTCACCCGCTTTCGCCGGGGCCCGAGAGTATCGGGGACGAACAGCCGATAACGGCGACATCCAAATGAGGCTGGTTCGACGTTCCGACGATCCGGCGTTGCGGCTCAGGACGGTATCAATCGCGACGCCGAACCGCGGATGGACCTGCAACCCCGGCTACAGTGATCCGACCGACTCAGTGTCGGAGTATTTCTCAAGGCGTGACGCGGTCTACCTGGCTGCAGATGGATCCTTCCGCGCCCGTCTGGACTACGACCTCTACAGCCTCAAAGTAATCGGAACACTCACCGGCAGGTCCGGACAAGGTAGATTCCGCATGGACTTCCATGACGAGTCGGGTTGCACGACCGGCTCGGTGCCGTGGGCAGCAGTGAAGCTTCGTAGAACCTAGGACTGGGCTCGTACGAGACCGCCTGGCCGACGGTGCGGTCGATCCGATGCCTGTTGCGGATGTCCTCCCGCGCCTCGTCGGGCCCCGTGAAGGTCTCACGACCGATCAGCATCCGAGGTCCTGCTTACGTCGATGGCCTCACCGATCTCGACGAGCGCGAGGTCCGCACGCTGGCCGCCGCGACGCTGGAGGTGAGCTTCCCCGAACGCCTCCAGGACTGGCGAGGCAAGGTGCAGGAGCATCACCGGGCCCACAAGCGCGGTGGACAGGACCCTGTCCAGACGAGGCGAGCCGCAGCGGTGCGCGTGGCCTGGACGTAAGGCGCGGCACATGGGGCGGGGGTCTGGGCCGTAGTTGCGCGCTGAGAGAACCGGACGTAAGGTCGTCTCGCCCGGAGGGAGGGCAGCTGCATGAGTCGAGAGGATCAACCGCAACAGCCTGAGGGGTATCAGGATTCGGACCCGTACGCGGTCACGGACGAGCTGGTTCAGAACACCACCGAGATGAGCTCTGCTGCTCACCAAGCCGGTCTCGCCAAGAGGGCGGTCGCGGCGAGTCATGACCACGGAGAGTTCCGTTGGTATGAGTTCCGCGCTCGACGGCGGTATCGGAAGTCTCAGCCGCAGACCTAGCTGCACTGTCGTTGCCCGCTTCTAGCGTCGCGCCATGCCGACACCCGAGGGAACCCACCGCCGGATGCTCGACGAGCTGATCCGCTCGAACGCCGTGGACAAGCGGTGGGCCGAGGAACTGATCGCCGGTGCCGCGACGCTGGAAGACCTCGAACGCGCTGTGATCGGCACCGCCGACAACCGCTGGCGTATCCTGCGAATGAACGGCAAGGGCTTGTGCGCGAAGCGCGGGACATGGCGAGGATCTAGCTAGCAGCGGAGTTCAAGGCTCGTTCGTCACTTCTAGCGTCCGTCTACGATGCGGAGCTTCACGTAGTTCCCGCCCCCTGGAACGTCCATAGCGGACCCAGTGGCCCGGCTGCTGAGGGATTCGCTCGACCGTCCAGGTCAGCTCGCCGGTCGTACACAGTTGGGTATCGGTTCCGCCGGCGGTGACCTCGGCAGTGCTCAGCAGGTACGTCCCGCTGCCATGGCGGAAACCGATCGTCCCATCGACGCGCACATACGTTGCTGAGTCCTCGAACCCGGCGCTGTCGTCGATCACCCGGAAGAAGCGACCCGTCCTCACCCAACCGACCGATCCCGATGATGACGCTGGACTTGAACGTGGTGGCGTCTTCGCACGTGAGGATAGAACGGACAGCGATGAATCGCAGGAATCGGCGACCGTTGTCCTTCTTCAGCACGTACGCGCTCACGCGGTTGTAGGAGAGAGCCGAGGTTTCCCCTCGGTATTCGATGAGCTGTTCCGCCGATGCCGGGAGGGCAAGAGACAACGACAACAAGATGGCGACGGCCATCGAGATGGCGGCGCGGGTCCGGGCTCGCATGTTCCCTCCTCGGTTGCGCGGCTGAGCATCGACATCTTGGGGGCGCTTCATCCCGGCGTCAATCAGGTGGACGGCGGACAACCGCTGGCGTATCCCCGGTTCAACGGGCGCGGCCTGCGTGGACGAGGCGCGGCACATGGCCCGGATCTAGGGGCGCGAGCATTCCCCAAACATTCCCCCATCCCGTCCGGAAGCCGGGTACACGGGGTGCCACGAGGCCCACTGCGTCGAGGACTATCTCCGCAGGTCAGGGCCACTAGACGGCCACTGGACGACCCTGCCCGACATGGACTGAAGCGGGCTCATAACCCAGAGGTCGTAGGTTCAAATCCTACCCCCGCGACAAGACACCACCTGCGGAAACGCACTCAACCCGGAAGGCCACGACGGCCTCCGGGTTGTTTCATTCCCGCGAGATTCCCCAGCGGCGTCCAGGATGCTCGCGAGCCGCTCGGCGGCCTCCGCCGCGGCCGCCGCCTCCTCTCGTGAGGTGATATCAGGGCGGCGAATGGCTCGGCCCCGCCGGGGGTCTTTGACTTGCGCGATTCTCTGTCTCGTGCTCGCTGGCTCACTACTTTGCCTATTGGGTCCGAGGACGTCATGCCGAGTGAGGTGGCCGTCACCGCCGGGATAGGCTGGCCGACGTGAAACGCATCCTGCTTCTGGTCGCCGCCACGGCAGTGATGGCATCGGCGGTCGGGACCTTGTCCTCGATCAGTGAAGCGTCGTGCGCTGCCCCGATGGTGAAGACCCCCAAGACCGCCCAGCTGGGCACTGTCATCACGGTGAGGGGGCTCTACTTCGCAGCCGAGTGCAACGACACAGGTGGTTGCACTGTCGGCTGCGCCGGGGAGGTCTGCGACACGGACGAACCCGCTCCTCCATACACCGACCTGCGGATCAACCCTGGTATCCGCGGAGGCGGAACCTACCGCAGAGGGAACGGTGCTCGCCGAGGGCATCGATGCTGACCCGGGCTCGTACCGAGTGCGAGAGGAAATCACCATTCCAGAGGACCTACAGCCCGGCCGCTACCGGATCACCATTGGGAACTCGCCGAACGTGATCTACCAGTCGGCGGTCATCGACATTCTGGCCCCGACTACCTGATCAAATGAAGGGTTCACCTCGGCGGGTCGTACAGATCCAGCAGGCACGCGGCGGCGGCACAGCCCTCGGTCCAGTCATGAGCCGCGAAGGCATCAGCCCATCGCCTGTGCGGACAAGCGCTTTGAATTTCATCGAGCTTGCCTTCGTTGAACTTGAATCGAGCGATACCCACGAGTTCAGTCATGGCTTTGCCCTCTCATTAGGAGATCGTCCCTGGAGGGTTCAACGATGCCATCTCCGACCACGCCAAACCTCGAGGAGCTCCTCGAGGGGCCGGCCCGCAAGGGTGAAAGCCCGCGGAGCGACGGCTCCGAGGGCTTCCACGCAGGTGTTCGATGGGTGGTCCACAGGAGGGAGGACCTATCCGGACATCGCTCAGCCCCCTCTGGCGCATTGCCCGATCCCAGATGGGCGTTGACCGACGTGAAAAACCCCCGGGGTTGCCCGCTCCCGGGGGTCTTTCGATGTGAGGAGTACCGGACCCCGAGGGGTTGTTGGGTCCACTCAGGAGATCGCCGGACGTGCCTCGAATGAGATGCCCGATCTCAGGTATCTGTCCGAGACCGGTGCGTCGCCCTCGTGCCATGAGGCGCCGTCTAGGGTGTCTCGCTACAGGGCTGGTCCGTGTCACACATCCTTCCGTCGCACCGGGTTGCGTCCCGTACAATCCGCGCATGCGAACCTCCCCCCGGATCCTCACGCTCGCGCTCTCGTTGTCGCTGGGGCTCACCCTGGTGGCTCCCTCGGCCGCCCAAGCCGGAGTCGCGGTCGTCCGTAACCCGGGCGACCCCGCGTACGTCACCACGCTGCGGACCGGCGGCAAAGGCCACACCTGGGTCGGCACCCACGCCATCTCGTTCACGAACCTCGATGCCGCGGCGCTCGACACGATCTACCTGCGGACCTGGTCCAACGGCGTGCTCGGGTGCGGCGCCCACTCGATCACGGTCTCCTCGATGGAGGGAGGCACCGTCGTCGACGACACCGCGCTGGCCTGCACCGAGATCGAGGTGACGCTCGATGCGCCGCTCGCGCAGGGCGAACGCACGACCCTGAGCATGGACCTGGAGATCGACGTCCCGGCGCGCAACGATCGATTCGGCTACCACAACGGCCTCGCGCTCATGGGCACCGCCCTGCCCACCCTGGAGGTGCACGACGACCAGGGCTGGCATCACGATCCGTTCATCGATCTGGGGGAGAGCTTCTATTCGATCGTGGGCAGGTATCGCGTCACGCTGAACACCCCGGAGGCGCTCGACACGCCGACCTCGGGCGTCGTGGCCTCAAGCACCACGCCGGTGCCGGGCCGACGCGAGACCACCTACGTCGCCAAGGATGTGCGCGACTTCGCGTGGGCCGCGGGTCGGCTCCGACGCGTGGTCGGCAGCTCCGGCGACACCCGAGTCGTCGTGAGCTACCAGGGCGCTGCGATCTCGGCCAGCGAGGCGAGGACGGCGTTGCGGAACGCCGAGCGGTCCCTCGACACGTTCTCGAGCTCGTTCGGGACCTTCCCGTACCGGGAGATGGACGTCGTGCTCGCCGGGTTCGCGACCTTCGGCGGCATGGAGTACCCGACGATCATCTTCACGAACCCCGATCGGCAGACAGTGAGCCACGAGCTCGCGCACCAGTACTGGTACGGGATCGTCGGCGACAACGAGTTCGCCGAACCGTGGCTGGACGAATCCTTCGCCACGTGGTCGCAGTTCCTGCCGTTCGGTCCATGGAACAACTGCTCGAGCCAGCAGGCCGACCTCCCGGCCGACATCACGAACGACATGGCGTACTGGAACACCCACACCAACCAGTACTGGGTGATCTACGGCGGCGGTGGCTGCCTGCTCGCCAACCTGGCGCACCGGTTCGGCACCACGCGCTTCGTCAACATCCTGGAGCGCTACGCGGCCGATCAGTGGCTGGGCGTGGCGCGCACCACCGACTTCCAGGCGGGGATCGAGGCGGCGGCCGCCAAGCACCTTCCCGGCCTGGACATGGACGCCTACTGGGCCACCTGGCGGGTGAACTGACCCGCCCCTCCTGGGGCTAGGATGGGCACGCACACGCTCGCCGGATCGAGGGAGGAACACCGTGAGCACCAAGAGGGTCGTGGAGGAGCTGTCGAAGGTGCCGCTGTTCTCCGACTGCTCCAACCGCGACCTCCAGACGATCGGGCGCGTGGTCAAGGACATCGACCACCGGGCCGGCACGGTGATCGCCCGCGAGGGCGAACCCGGCGTGGGGCTGTTCGTGATCGTGGACGGCGAGGCCGAGGTCACGATCGGCGGCAAGAAGAAGGCGACGTTGGGCCCCGGCGAGTTCTTCGGCGAGATCGCGCTGCTGGACGGCGGTCCTCGTACCGCCACGGTGACCGCCATCACCGACGTGAAGCTCCTCGGCCTGACCGAATGGGTGTTCCGCGGGCTGATGCAGGAGCACCCGTCGATCGCGATCAAGACCCTCCAGCAGATGGCGGGCCGGTTGCGGTCGGCCACCAAAGCCGCCACCGCCTGAACGGGCCCCAGGTGTCGCGCCTGCGACGGCCCGACGGCTGCTCGCTCGCCTACGAGGTCCACGGGGCGCCGGACGCCGCGGCCATCATCCTGCTCGAGGGACTGGGCGGCGACATGCCCGGTTGGCGCCGGAACATCCCGCACCTGGCCTCGGCGCTGCGCGTGGTCTCCTACGATTTCCGTGGCAACGGCGACTCGGACGAACCACCCGGGCCGTGCACGATGGCGACGTTCGTGGAGGACACGATCGCGGTGCTGGACGAGCTCGGCGTCGAGCGGTCGCACGTCTACGGCCAGTCGTTCGGTGGCATGGTGGCCCAGGAGCTCGCGCTGGCTCACCCCGAGCGGGTCCGGAGCCTGATCCTGGCCTGCACGCACTGTGGCGGAACCCACATGGTGTCGGCGCCCCGGGATCCCGTGCCGAAGGCCGAACCGTGGCGCTCGCTGTACTCGCCGGGGTTCCCCGACGCCCATCCCGAGCACGTCGCCGAGGACCTGCGCGTCGGCGCTCGACAGCCCCGGCATCCCGTGGGCGGGCGACGACAATGGGAGGCGATGCAGGCCTTCGACACCTACGACCGGCTCCCGGCGATCGCGGCGCCCACCCTGGTGTTGCACGGCACCGAGGACCGGCTGGTCGCTCCGGCGAACGCCGAGGTGCTGGTCTCGCGCATCCCTGGCGCCGAACTGCACTGGCTGGAGGGTGCCGGTCACCTGTACCACTCGGAGCAAGCCGACGCCGCCGACGCGGCGGTGCTGGACTTCATCGCGCGGCGGGCACCGTGAGCGAGGCTCCCCGGGACGTTCGCGAGCTCGCGGAGCGCCGGGCCGACGCACGTGCCGCCGAAGGACTTCGCCCAGGCCGATGCCCTGCGCGAGGCGATCGCCGAGGCCGGATGGACCGTGGTGGACGGGCCCGGAGGATGGAGCCTGCTGCCGTCGCCGCCACGCCCGAAGCGCAGCCGTTGCGCGCTCACGACGTGCCGTCCGTGCTGGGCGAACCCGCGACCGCGGACATCAGCCTCCACTGGGTGTGCGAGGGCTGGCCGGACGACATCGCTCGAGCGGTCGCGTCGTTCCGTGCCCACGAAGGGGGGCGCGATACGCGCTACGTCGTGGCCGACGTCACCGGGGCCGACCCAGGCGCGTTCGGCGACGACGTCGAGGTCCTCGCCCTGGAGCCGGGAACCGGCTGGGCCGCCGCTCGCAACGCCGGGCTGCGCCGGACGACCGGGCGCCTCGCCCTGGTCCTGGACGGCTCGATCGAAGCCACCGGGGATGTGTGCTCACCGCTGGAGGACGCGCTCGCCGATCCCGGTGTCGGGATCGCCGGACCCTTCGGCATCATCACGCATGACCTCCGCGAGTTCGAGGAGGCGCCGGGGCCGGGCGACTGCGACGCCGTCGAGGGCTACGCGATGGCGATGCGCCGGGAGCTCCTCACCGAGGTGGGCCTGTTCGACGAGAAGTTCCGCTGGTACCGGACGGCCGACATCGAGTACTCGTTCCGCGTGAAGGATGCCGGGCTCCGCACCGTCGTGGTGCCGGTGCCCGTGATCAAGCACGAACATCGGATGTGGTTCGAGACCGATCCCGCCGAGCGCGCGAAGTGGTCCAAGCGCAACTACTACCGGTTCCTGGATCGCTGGCGCGATCGCTGGGACCTGGTGCTGGACCCTCGCCCGCCAACGAACTGAGGGAGCGGACTGACGGGTCAGTCGATCGTGGGCATGGGCGGGGCCGGCGGCATGACGATCCGCTGGCCGGCCACCCGGTTGCGCTCTTCCTGACGGGCGTCCTCGGCCACGGCGGCGGCGGCTTCGTCGGCCTTCTCCGCCTCGCGCGCGAGGGTCGCCGAATCGGGGATCGGCTTGGTGCCCGACGTGTAGGCCTCGAGCTCCTCGCCGTCGATCGTCTCGACCACCAGCAGGAGTTCGCCCAGTCGGTCGAGCAGGTCGCGGTGGTCCATCAACAGGCGCTCGGCCTGGTCGTGGGCCTCGCTGAGCAGGCGCGAGACCTCCTCGTCGATCTTCTCGGCGGTGCCGCTGGAGATCCTGGGACCGCTGCTGAAGAACGCGTTCGGGTCGTCGTGGCCCAGCGAGAGCGGGCCGACCTTCTCGCTCATGCCGTACTCGGAGACCATGGCGCGCGCGATCTGCGTGGCCTTCTCCAGGTCGTTCTGGGCGCCGGTGGAGATCTCGCCGTAGACGAGTTCCTCGGCGACGCGGCCGCCCATGGCGTAGGCGAGGGTGTCCTTGAGCTCGGGCTCGGTGGCGAGGAAGCGGTCTTCGAGCGGACGGGTCATCGTGAGACCGAGGGCCGCGGTGCCGCGCGGGATGATCGTGATGCGGTGCACCGGGTCGAGGTTCTCGGAGTAGTGGGCGACCAGGGCGTGTCCCATCTCGTGGGAGGCGACGCGGCGCTTCTCCTTCGGGCTCATCACGCGGGACTTGCGCTCCAGGCCCATCGAGGACCGGTCGATCGCCTCTTCGAGCTCGTCCATGGTGACGGCGTTCTTCTCGCGGCGGGCGGCCAGGAGCGCGGCCTCGTTCACCACGTTCTCCAGGTCGGCGCCGGTGAAGCCGGGAGTGCGAGCGGCGATCGTGCGCAGCTCGACGTTGGGGGACAGGGCCACGCCGCGGGCGTGCACGCGCAGGATCTCCTCGCGACCCTTGAGGTCGGGGCGGTCCACGACCACCTGCCGGTCGAAGCGTCCCGGCCGGACCAGTGCAGGGTCGAGCACGTCGGGACGGTTCGTGGCGGCCATGATGATGACGCCCTTGCTGGCGTCGAACCCGTCCATCTCGACCAGCAGCTGGTTCAGGGTCTGCTCGCGTTCGTCGTGCGCGCCCAGCCCGGCGCCACCGGCACCCGCGCGGCCCTTGCCGATCGTGTCGATCTCGTCCAGGAACACCAGGGCCGGCGCCTTCTCCTTCGCCTGCTGGAACAGCTCGCGCACGCGCGCGGCGCCCAGGCCCACGAACATCTCGACGAACTCCGAGCCGCTCATGAAGAAGAACGGCACGTTCGCCTCGCCGGCGACGGCTCGCGCCAGCAACGTCTTGCCACATCCGGGAGGCCCGAGCAGCAGCACGCCCTTGGGGATGCGTCCGCCCAACCGCTGGTACTTCTTCGGGTTGGACAGGAACTCGACGATCTCGCGGAGCTCTTCCTTGGCCTCATCGACGCCCGCGACGTCGGCGAACGTGGTCTTGAGCTCCTTGCGGTCATAGATCTTGACCTTGTTCTTGCCCATGTTCAGCGCGCCCGTGGCGCCCGAGCCCATCCGCCGGAACACGAACCAGTACACGGCGAACATGATCAGCAGGAACGGCAGGAAGTTGAGGATCACCGACAGCAGCACGCTGGGCTGCTCGAAGGAGTAGACGATGCCGGCTTCCTCGAGCGAGTTGGTGAACTCGCCCCCGGGGCTGACCAGCACGTTGGGCGACAGCGGCGTCGTGAAGTCCTTGATGCCCTCGTCGGTTTGGATCTGTGCCCGAGATCTGGTTGTCGGAGATGCGGACGGGATTGTCGTTGTCCGAGACGATCTTGCCGTCGGCCACCGCCGTCTGGAACTCGCTGAACTGGATCTTGTTGGTGTTGGTGCGCGAGAGCACCGAGTTGAACAGCAGCAGCGCCACCAAGATGATGGGCACGACCAGCCAGGGTGCGAACCGGGGCTTGGGGGCGCCGGAGCCGCCGCCCGGGTCCGCGTTGGGCCGGCGTCCGAAGGGTGAGCGATCGTTGTCGTTGTCGGGCATCGTGCACCAATCTTCCCACCCACCTGCGACTTCGACAGTCACGCCGGCCGAAGTCCCTGGTGAGCGCCATGATTCCGTCACATGGTCCTGCCGTTTCCATCGGCAGGGTCGAGCCCAGTCTGGATGCGGGATACTTGCCGCTCATGGCCCAGACCGAAGCCCCCGACGACCAGGCGTTGCGCGAGCGGTTCGAGCGCGACGTACTGCCGTTGCTGTCGAACCTGTACGGGGCAGCCCTGCGCATGACGCGGAATCCGTCCGACGCCGAGGACCTGGTGCAGGAGACGTATCTGCGCGCCTATCGAGGGTTCGGCGGGTTCAAAGAGGGCACGAACCTCAAGGCCTGGCTCTACCGGATCCTCACGAACCAGTTCATCAACACCTATCGCAAGAAGCAGCGTCAGCCCCAGACCGTCGACGGGCCCGACGACATCGACGAGTGGTACCTCTACGACAAGTTGGGGGGTCGCAACGTCGAGACCTCGGCCGAGAACGAGGTCCTGGATCAGATGCCCGACGAAGACGTGAAGAAGGCCCTCGAGTCGCTGCCGGAGAACTTCCGCATGCCGGTGTTGCTGGCCGACGTCGAGGGATTCAGCTACAAGGAGATCGCCGAGATCATGGACACGCCGATCGGCACGGTGATGTCCCGCCTGCATCGGGGAAGGAAAGCGCTCGAGAAGGCGTTGTGGGACACGGCGCGACAGCGAGGACTGGTCGATGACTGACGGCAAACCCAAGTGCGTGGAGACCCTCCGCGAGATCGAGGCCCTGGTGGACGGGGAACTCGACACGACCGTGAGGGTCCGCATCGAGTCCCACCTGGTCGACTGCCCCCCGTGCATGGATCATGCGGAGTTCCGTCGACACCTCAAGGTCATGGTCTCCTCCAAGTGTGCCCAGCACGACGTTCCTCCCGAGCTGCGCGCCAAGATCCTGCGGCTGCTGCACGACGACCAGCCCGCCGGGTGATCCGCTCCTCGCGGCGCCATCGGTCGCGGAGCTAGGATGCCCCGAGCGAAGGGGTGAAGACCGTGGAGCTGGGAACCATCCTGGGCGTATGGGCCCATCCGGACGACGAGACGTATCTGTCCGCAGGGCTGATGGCCGCCGCGGTCGACGCCGGTTCGCGCGTGGTGTGCATCACCGCCACCAGAGGTGAAGGCGGATCGATGGACGAGGAGCAGTGGCCCCCGGAGTCGATGGGCCAGGTTCGTGAACAGGAGCTCATCAAGAGCCTCGCCGCGATCGGTGTCACGGAGCACCACTGGCTCGACCTTCCCGACATCGACATGGACACCTCGCTGCCCGAAGCCGGCGCGCCGATGGTCCGCGAGATCATGGAGCAGGTGCAGCCCGATACGGTGCTCACGTTCGGGCCGGACGGGATGACCGGCCATCATGCGCACATGTCCGTCTCGCGATGGGCCACGGATGCGTTCACCAAGGTCGCGCCGTCGGGCGCTCGCCTGCACTACGCCACGATGACCCCCGCCTACGTGGAGGAGTTCCGCGAGATCTTCGAGCCGCTCGGCATCTTCCGACCGGGAACGCCTCCGGTGACGCCACCCGAGCAGCTCTCGATCGACCTGTCCCTCGACGAGGCCGCGCTCGATCGGAAGTTCCGCGCGATCTCCGAACACGAGAGCCAGATCGGCTACATCGTCGACGCCGTCGGGGCCGACGTGTTCCGCCGTGAGATGGCGAACGAGTGGTTCCGGCTGGCCGCGGAGCAGGCCTGAGGATGGCCGAACGCCCCGAACCCGTTCGCGATCTCGATTGGAGCGCCGAGCGCGGGCGCGGGTTCGTCGACGCCACGGCCGACATCTGGCAGGAGGTCCTCGCCGGGATGCGCGAGCGGCCCGTGGCGAGCCGGATCACCGCCGAGCAGGTTCGCGACGCGGTGGCGATCCCGGTTCCCGACGAACCGATGGCCGAGTCGGACGTGATCGCCTACCTGCGTGAGGTCGCCTTGACGTGGTCGATGTATCCGGGCCATCCGGGGTTCATGGCCTACGTGTCGGGGGCCGGCACCGTGCCCGGATCGGCCGCCGACCTGCTCGCGTCCGGACTCAACATGAACCCCGGCGGGTGGCTGTTGGGCCCGGCCGCCACCGAGATCGAACTGCACCTGTGTCGATGGTTCGCGCGCGACGTCTTCGGCCTGGGGCCGACCGCGGGCGGTGAACTCACCTCCGGTGGCGCCATGGCGACCATGATCGGTCTCAAGGTGGCTCGCGATCACCGCGCCGGCTGGGACGTGCGCCGCGAGGGCGTCGCCGCGGGCCCGCCCCTCGGGCTCTACCTGTCCACCGAGACGCACGTGGTGAGCGACCGCGCGGCCGACACCTTGGGCCTGGGTGCCGCGAACGTCCGGCACATCGCGGTCGACGACGGCTATCGGATGCGGGTGGACGAGCTCCGCTCGCAGATCGCGCGCGACCGCGAGGACGGCATCCACCCGATCGCCGTGGTGGCCACCGCGGGCACGGTGTCCACCGGCGCGATCGACCCCTTGGACGAACTCGCGCAGGTCTGCGCCGACGAAGGACTGTGGCTCCACGTCGACGCCGCCTACGGCGGGCCGGCCATGCTCGCCGACGACCTGCGCCCGCAGCTGGCCGGGATCGAACGCGCGGATTCGGTGGCCTTCGATCCGCACAAGTGGCTCTACACGCCGCACTCGGGGGGATGTCTGCTGGTGCGCGACATGGAGGTGCTCCGCGAGAGCTTCGACGCCTACGCCGCCTACACGGTCCAGGACAAGGACGCGACCGGCCACGGCATCGACCTCGGCCGCTACGGCCCCAGCTTCAGCCGCGGGTTCTGGTCGCTGCGCGTGTGGGTCTCGCTGCTGGCGCACGGGCGCGATGCCTACGCGCGACGGATCTCCCACGATGCGGCGCTGGCCCGCTACCTGGGGGCACGCGTCGAGGAGCGGGACGACTTCGAACTGTGCGCCCCGGTCGGATTGTCGATCGCGTGCTTCCGGTTCGTGCCGCCGGGGCTGCCCGCCGACCTGGACGCCGACGCGCGCGAGGCCTACCTGTCGGCGTTGAACCAGCGGATCATGACGGGGATCCAGCTGGACGGCCGGGTGTTCTGCTCCAACGCCATCCTGGAGGGGCGGTTCACGCTTCGGGTCTGCATCGTGAACTTCCGGACCGAGGCCGACGAGATGGACCTCGTGCTCGACGTCGCGGCTGAATTGGGAACGCAGCTCGATCGCGAGATGCGGCCATCGCTGGTGGATCGTCCGGCATGAGTCCGTCCTACGCCTTGCTCGGGTCCGGGGAGTTCGATCCCTGGACGGAGTCGGTCGATCGCTGGATCCTGGGTCGCACGGGCGCCGCCGCCGGTCCCGTGCTGATCCTGCCGACGGCCGCGGCCGCCGAGGGCGACGAGGTGTTCGACATGTGGGCGGACAAGGGCCTCGATCACTACGGGCGACTCGGCATCGAGGCATGCGTGGTGCCGCTCAAGACCAGGGAGGACGCCGTCCGAGACGACCTGATCGCGATGCTCGACGGCGCCGCCGCGGCGTTCTTCTCGGGTGGCAATCCGGCCTTCCTGGCCTCCGTCCTGCTCGACACCCCGTTCTGGTCGGCCCTGCGCTCCGCGATGGATGACGGGCTCGCGTACGCGGGGTGCAGCGCCGGTGTGGCATGCCTCGGGGACACGGCGCTCGACAGCGCGCGCGAGCAGTTCGACGACGAACTCTGGAAGCCGGGCCTCGGGGTCTTCCCAGGCACGTGGTTCGGGCCGCATTGGGACGCGCTGGACGGGTTCGCGCCGGGGTTCACGGATTTCATCCAGGCCTCGGTGCCCGAGGGCAACCGGCTGGTGGGGATCGACGAGAACACGGCCATGGCGGGCGACGGTCGGTCGTGGTCGGTCCACGGGGTGGGCGGCGTGCACGTGCTGGAGGCCGGTGCGTGGACCTCGCATCCGCCGGGCTCGGCGTTCGAGCTGTCGCTGATCACGGAAGGAGGGTGAGCCTGTGTCCACGGACGCGTTCTTCCACGCACGGAGCCGGGAGTTCCAGGATCGGTTCGACACCCGGCGCCTGGCCGATCGCATCGAGGAGGTGCTGCTGCACGATCGGTTCGACGCGAACGATCGGGCGTTCGTCGAGTCGCGCGACATGTTCTTCCTGGCCACGGCCGACGAACAGGGCCGTCCCCAGGTGTCGTACAAGGGCGGTGACGTGGGATTCGTCAAGGTGATCGACGATTCCACGCTGGCGTTCCCGAACTACAACGGCAACGGCATGTACCTGTCCATGGGCAACATCGCCGCCAACCCGCACGTCGGCATGCTCTTCATCGACTTCGAACGCCGTCACCGGATGCGGGTGAACGGCGAGGCGTCGATCCGCCTGGAGGATCCGCTGGTCGAGGCCTGGCCCGAGGCGCAGTTCGTCGTTCGGGTGCGGGCGCGCGAGATCTTCCCCAACTGCCCGCGCTACATCCACCGCATGCAGAAGGTGGAAACCTCCGCGTTCGTTCCACGAGAAGACTGCGTGACGCCGGTTCCGGAGTGGAAGCGGAACGACTGGGCGGTCGACGTGCTGCCCGCCGACGACCCGGCCCGCGACCCGAACGCCGAGGTCCGTGGCGCATGAGGAGGATCGATGCCTGAGGTGACCGTGGCGGCGGTGCAGGCCACGCCGGTGTTCCTGGACCGCGACGCCACCGTCGAGGTGGTGATCGGCCGGACGAAGGACGCGGCGAAGCTGGGGGCCGAGCTGATCGTGTTCCCAGAGACGTTCATCCCTACCTACCCGGACTGGGTCTGGCGCTCGCCGGCCTGGGACGGTGGGTTCGACGGGTTGATGGACCGGCTCGTGGACCAGTCCGTCGCGGTGCCCGGCCCCGCCACGGTGGCGATCGGCAAGGCGGCGAAGGCGGCGAAGGCCTACGTCAGCGTCGGCGTGAACGAACTCGGGGACAGCGGCACGCTCTACAACGCCCAGCTGATGTTCGCGCCCGACGGATCGCTGATCGGCAAGCACCGGAAGCTGATGCCCACCGGCGGCGAGCGCCTGGTGTGGGGGATGGGCGACGGTTCGGACCTCGAGGTGTACCAGACGCCGTTCGGCCGGGTGGGTGGGCTGATCTGTTGGGAGAACTTCATGCCGCTGGCGCGGACCGCGATGTACGCCAAGGGCGTGGAGATCTGGACGGCTCCCACCTGGGACAACGGCGAGAACTGGGTGGCCACCTTGCGACACATCGCCCGCGAGGGACGGGTGTTCGTGATCGGCGTGACGACCTTGCTGCGAGGGTCCGACGTCCCCGACGACGTGCCAGGGCGCGAGCTGTGGGGCGGCGAGGAGGACTGGTGCAACGACGGGTGGTCGGCGATCGTCGATCCCGATGGCCAGCTGCTGGCCGGCCCCCTCGTGGGGGAGGAAGGCATCCTCACCGCGACGATCGATACCGCGCGGCTGCGCTCGGAGCGCTACAAGTTCGATCCGGTCGGCCACTACGCGCGGCCCGACGTCTTCACGCTCACGGTGAACGAGGCACCGAAGCCCACCGTCACCGACTGAGCGAGCGGCCCGCTTCGGTAGGGTTGGGCCATGGCCACCAAGCCCGCGCTCACGCGCAAGAGCCCGATCGAAGACCGAGCCCCCGCGATCATCCGGATCCTGTCGAAGGCCTATCCCGACGCCCACGTCGCCCTCAACTTCACGAACCCGCTGGAGTGCCTGATCGCGACGATCCTGTCGGCACAGTGCACCGACGCGAAGGTGAACGAGGTCACGGCGACCCTCTTCGTCAAGTACCGCACCGCGGCCGACTACCTCGCGGTGCCCGAGGACGAACTGAAGGCCGACATCAAGCCCACGGGGTTCTTCAACCAGAAGGCGACCTCGATCCGCGCGGCGTGCGACCGCATCGTCACCGTCTACGGCGGCAAGGTGCCCGACACGATGGAGGATCTGCAGACCCTGCGCGGGGTCGCGAGGAAGACCGCCAACATCGTGATGGGCAACGCCTTCGGCAAGGTCGAGGGGATCGCCGTCGACACGCACGTGCGTCGCCTGGCGAACCGCCTTGGGTTCAGCGAGGAGTCCGATCCGGACAAGATCGAGCAGGACCTGATGCGGTTGGTCCCCCGGAAGCGGTGGTTCGATTTCAGCTACGTGCTCATCGATCACGGTCGCGCGATCTGCCAGGCGAAGAAGCCGAAGTGCGCCGAGTGCCCGGTGAGCGATCTGTGTCCGTCGAGCTGGGCGTGAAGCGGAGCCGCCGTGCGACGTCAGCCGACGCTGACGAGTTCGCCGGCGTCGTCATCGGCCGGGGCGGAACCGCCGCCCACGGCGCCGGCCGCGGCGGCATCGCGACGTCGCTGGCGCCGGACCTCGCGCCGGTCCTCCTCGCCCATGCCGCCCCACACGCCGGCGTCCTGGCAGGAGTCGAGCGACCATTCGAGACAGTCGGCTCGGACGGGGCACTCGTGGCAGACCGCGATGGCGCGCCGGGTCTGTTCGACGGCCGGACCCGTGGTGCCGATCGGGAAGAACAGCTCGGGATCTTCGCCGATGCACCTGGCCTGCTGGATCCACCACATCTCGGCGGGGTCTCGCTTGAACTTCGGTTCAATCATCGTTCACCGTTCGACGAGCGGGGACGGGTCAGGCTTGAACGAGGGAGAGCGTAATGTCTGAACGGCCGTTCAGTCAAGACCATCCACTCATCGTCGCCCATCGGGGGGCCTCGGCCACCTACCCCGAGAACACGCTGGAGGCGTTCGAGGCCGCGATCGGCGCCGGCGCCGATGCGATCGAGTTCGACGTACGACTCACCGCCGACGGAGCGCCGGTGGTGATGCACGACGCCACCGTGGACCGGACCACCGACGGCCGCGGCCCGGTCCGTGCGATGTCCCTCGCGGAGATCGGCGCCCTGCGCGTCCAGGCGAGCGACGGCTCGACCCATGTGCCCACGTTGCACGAGACGCTCGAGCTCGTGTCCGGCCGCATCGGGATCGACGTCGAGATCAAGAACATCCCGGGCGAACCCGACTTCGACGGCCAGGGCCAGCCGGTGGTCGAGGCCGTGCTCGAGGCGCTGACCGCGGTGGGGTTCACGGGTCCGGTCATGGTCACGAGCTTCAACCCGTGGTCCGTGGCGTGGGCGCGCGAACGGGAACCGCAGCTCATCACCGGGCTGCTCACCGATCCCGGCGTGGAAGCCCCGGTCGCGCTGGCCTTCGCCCGCGAACAGGGGCACCCGTGGGTGCTGCCGTTCTCGGGGATGGTGACGGCCGCGGGTCCGTCCTGGCCCGCGGACGTGCACGCGCTCGGGATGTCGCTGGGAACCTGGGTGGTCGACGACACCGCGGCAGCGCTCGCGCTCATGCGATCGGGGGTCGATGCCGTCGCCACGAACGATCCGGGGCCGCTCGTGGCGGCGCGCCGTGAGGCGCTCGGCTCGTGATCTGGCGGCGCAAGCGGCTGCCCGAGGCCCTGGAAGGGCCGTTCGAGGCCTTCGGCGCGGTGCTGGCCGAGGTGGAGCCGGCGAAGGCGGCCCTCACCGAGGTGATGCCCACCACGCGGATGCCCGGGGTGTCGCTGCCGGACGCCCTGGTCGAGTTCGAGGCGCGGCTCTCGGCGGCCGATGCCCTCATGCCGGCGTGGCGCCGCCCGGAGGTGGAGCAGGAATGGGTGGCCTGCGACGCCGGCCTGCGATCGGCGACCGAGCGGGCCCGCCGCTTCCGGGAGGATCCCCCGGAGCTGGGTGGGTTCGAGGGCCTGATCTGGGCCGTGGAGGAGCTCCTGGATCCGCTCGAGCCGTTCCGGGCTGCGGCGGAGCGGTTCCGGGGTCTGAGGATCTCGTGAATCCACCCGGCGCCTGGATCGACCACGGCGGTACGCTCTGGGCATGACGCCGCCTTCCAGCCTCCCCGTCGGCGAGACGGTCGAGATCCGCGCTGCCGGTGCGCCCTCGACGGCACCGATGGAAGGCCGCTTCGTGCGGCTCGTCCCGGTGGAGTCAGGGCACGCGACGGCGCTGTTCGCGGCCTCGCACGGCGACGAGACGACCGAGGCCACTGTGGACCTACATGCCGTACGGACCGTTCGCCGACGAGGCGCAGATGCGGAGCTGGCTCGAGGGCATCGCCGGGTCGGACGATCCGCGGTTCTTCACCGTGATCGACCTCGCGACCGGTGATCCGGTGGGCGTGGTCAGCTACCTCAACATCGTGGCGCCCGACCGGCGCATCGAGCTGGGCCACATCTGGTACGTGCCGGCGGCCCAACGGGGCCGGGCGAACACGGAGACGGCCTACCTGCTGATGCGCCGGGCCTTCGACGAGCTCGGCTACCGGCGGGTCGAGTGGAAGTGCGACGCGCTGAACGCCCGGTCGCGCGCCGCCGCCGAACGGCTCGGGTTCACCTTCGAGGGCGTGTTCCGCCAGCACATGATCGTGAAGGGCCGCAACCGCGACACGGCGTGGTTCTCGATCACGGACACCGAGTGGCCGGCCCGCCGCGCGGCGATCGAGACGTGGCTGGCGGCCGATGACCCGGGATCGATCTCGCTGCGGGACCTCACGGCCGCCCGCTGATCCACGGTCGCACCGCTCGCCGTTCCCTATCGTGGTGAGGTCATGACCGTCGTCAGCCTGATCGGCATCGAGAAATCCTTCGGCTCCTGGCCCGTGCTGCGGGGAGCCGACCTCGAGGTGGGCGAGGGCGCGCGCATCGGCATCGTCGGTCCCAACGGCGCCGGCAAGTCCACGATGCTGCGCATCCTGTCGGGCGAGGAGACCCCCGGCGCCGGCGAGGTGGTCCATCGCAAGCAGCTGGTGGTCGCCACGCTGGAGCAGAACCCGGACGGCGACGAACGGACCGCCGAGCAGACCGTGATGGCCGCGCGCCCGGACATCGCCGCGCTCGACGCCGATCTGCGCGCGGTGGAGGTGGAGCTGGCTCGTCCCGAGGTCGTGGCGGACCTGTCGAAGATGGATCGCGTGCTCGTCCGTCAGCAGGAACTGCTGGACCGTTGGGTGGAAGCCGGCGGTCCCGGCCTGTCGGGCGAGGCCCGGAGCCTGCTGGTGTCGCTCGGTATCGAAGGGGCCGACCTCGACCTGCCGACGACGTCGCTGTCGGGCGGCCAACGCAAGCTGGTGGCGCTGGCGGCCTGCCTGATCCAGCAGCCCGGACTCCTGCTGCTCGACGAGCCCGAGACCCACCTGGACGCCGATCGCCGCGCGCAGCTCGAGGCGATCGTCGCCGAGTTCCCGGGCGCCGTGGTCACGGTCTCGCACGACCGGTACATGCTGGACGAGACCGTCTCGCGGATCGCCGAGCTCGAGGACGGCGTGATCACGATGTGGCCGGGCAACTACAGCGCCTACGCCGTGGCCAAGGAGATCGCCCTGAAGCGTCAGGCGCAGCTCTACGTCACCCAGCAGAAGGAGATCGCGCGACTGGAGGAGGCGATCAAGCGCTTCAAGGACTGGGCCGACCGCGTCGTGAACGAACGCCACATCAAACAGGCGCGGAACAAGCAGCGCCAGATCGACCGCATGGACAAGGTCGACAAGCCGGTGTTCGAACGGCGCAAGATCGCGCTGGAGATGCGCAGCGCCCAGCGGGGTGGCAACAAGATCGTGACCCTGCGGGACATCTCGGTGGCCTTCGACGAGGACCCGGTGCTGCTGGATCTGTCGGTGGAGATCTATCGCGGCGAGCGCATCGGTATCATCGGCGCGAACGGGGCGGGCAAGTCGGTGCTGGGAACGGTGCTCGCCGGCCTGCGGGAACCCGATGCCGGAACGCGGTGGGCCGGTCCCGCCGTGCAGATCGGTTATCTGGCGCAGGGCCATGAGACCGAGCCGCCGCACCTGACCCCGATCCAGTTCGTGCGCAACACCAAGCCGATGTACGAAGAGGATGCGGTGGCCCTGCTGGGGCGGTTCCTGTTCCGCTACGACCAGATGCGGCAACCGGTGGGGACGTTGAGCGGCGGCGAGCGAACGCGTCTCCAGCTGTGCCTGTTGATGCTCTCGGGTGCCAACTGCCTGCTGCTGGACGAACCCACGAACCACCTCGACATCGAGTCGATGGAGGTGCTCGAAGGGGCGCTGGAGGGCTACGACGGCACCGTGGTCGTGATCAGCCACGATCGCTACCTCCTAGACCGGATCCCCGACCGCATCGTGGAGGTCCGTGACGGCCGGGCGTTCTCCTCACCAGGCGGCTACGACGACTGGTTGAGCGCGCGGCAGCAGGTGCGCGCGTGAGCGACCGGTTCGACGCTCGAGACGCTCGAGAGCGCCGCCGGCCGGTTCCCGCTGCTGGCATGAGCGTCCGCCAGCTCCGGGCCATCGGATCGGACGTCACGGGGTGCCGGGCGTGTCCCCGACTGGTGGCCTGGCGGGAGCAGACGGCCAGGGACAAGGTCGCTCGCTTCGCCGATCAGTCCTACTGGGCCCGGCCGGTGCCCGGGTTCGGCGACCCAGAGGCTCGCGTGCTCATCCTGGGCCTGGCGCCGGCCGCTCACGGCGGGAACCGGACGGGCCGCATCTTCACGGGCGACCGCTCGGGCGACTTCCTCTACGCATCGTTGTTTCGTACCGGCTTCGCCAATCAGCCCGCCAGCGTCTCGCGCGATGACGGTCTCGTCCTCCGTGGAGCGTTCGTGTCCGCCGTCAATCGATGCGCGCCGCCCGCCAACAAGCCCACGCCGCAGGAACGCGACCGGTGCCTGCCCTTCCTGGGGCGGGAGATCGCCGCGCTGGCCGAGCTCCGGGTCATCGTGGCGCTGGGGTCGTTCGCGTGGGACGGCGCGCTGCGAGCACTCCGGGCCAACGGCGTGTCCGTCCCCTCACCCAAGCCGCGGTTCGGACATGGGACGGAAGCGCAGGTCGGACCGGTGACCTTGATGGGGTGCTTCCACCCGAGCCAGCAGAACACGTTCACGGGCAAGCTCACCGAGCCGATGATGGACGCGATCTTCGATCGAGCGGCCGTGCTTGCCCACGAGCCTTGAGCCGACCCTGGCACGGGAGTAGCGTGGGCATCTCGAACCCACACCGAGGAGGTTCGTCACGGGACGTCGTGCCACTCGGATCCTGGCCGCCGCGCTCTTCGCGGTCCTGCTCGTCGCGCTCCTCGCCCCTGAGGCCGGCGGCTCGCCGGTCGTGACGCGCCGGGGCTTCACCTGCACGGTGGTGGGCACCCCGATGGGAGAACCGCTGCACGGCACCCCCGGACGCGATGTGATCTGCGGGTTGGGCGGCAACGACGAACTCCGGGGACTGGGCGGCAACGACGTGCTGTTGGGCGGCAACGGCGGTGACTTCCTGAAGGGCGGGGCCGGCGACGACCTCGCGCGAGGGGCCGAAGGCCGCGACACGCTGATCGGTGACGGCGGCGACGACCGGCTGTTCGGAGGCGGCGGCATCGACGACGGCACCGGGCTGGTCGGCGACGACCTGCTCAACGGCCAAGGCGGGAACGACTCCACGCTGGACGGCGGACCGTCGGGCCAGGACATCGTCCGTGGCGGCCCGGGCAACGATGCGTGCGTCGCGACCGTCGACGGGGCCGGCGACGACGTGGCGTCGGGAGGTCCGGGCAACGACACGTCCTTCACCGACCCCGGCGACGTTCGCCGCACCCTCGAGCACGAAGCATCCTGTTTCGCGGAGTAGGGCCGCACGTCGCTCCCCGGGAATAGCCGTGTCTCGGCAGGCGCTTACCATGTCCGCATGGGTCGACACCGCAGCTTCTTCGCCGTGCGTCCCGAGGACCAGGATCAGCGGCCGATCGACCGCAAGACGGTTCGGCGGGTCGTGGCCATCTTCAAGCCCTACCGGGGCAAGGTCTCCATCGTCGCCCTGGCCATCGTCATCACCTCGGGGTTGGGGGTCGTCAACCCGCTCCTGATCGCCAAGGTCTTCAACGACGCGCTGTTCGGCGACCCTCCGGGCAACTGTTCCGGCGTGGCATGCCCCAACCTCCCGCTGCTGTATCTGTACGTGGGCCTGATGATCGCGGTGCCCATCGTCACCAGCATCATCGGCATCGGCCAGACGTACATGGCCAACCTTGTGGGCCTGCGCGTCATGCAGGATCTGCGCAACTCCCTGTATGCCCACCTGCAGTTCATGCCCCTGCGGTTCTTCACCACGACGCGCACCGGCGAGATCCAGTCGCGGCTGGCCAACGACGTGGGCGGGGTCCAGAACGTGGTCACCGACACCGCCTCGAACGTGCTCGCCAACGTGGTGACGATCATCAGCACGCTGATCGCGATGTTGATCCTGTCGGTGCAGCTCACCGTCCTGTCGCTGGCGTTGATGCCCCTGTTCCTGTGGCTCACCGTGAAAGTCGGGCGCGCTCGTCGTGAGGTCTCCTCCAGCACGCAGAAGACCATGGCCGACATGACCTCCATCACCGAGGAGACGCTCAGCGTCAGCGGCATCCTGCTGTCCAAGTCGTTCGGTCGACAGCGCCACGAGATCGGCCGGTTCGAGGAGGAGAACCAGCGCCTCACCGGGCTGCAGATCCGCCAGACGATGATCGGACGATCGTTCTTCGCGGTGGTGGGCACGTTCTTCTCGATCACGCCGGCGCTGGTCTACCTGGTGAGCGGGTGGGTGCTCACGAACGGCGGCGACATCAACTACGGCTACGTCGTGGCGTTCACCACGCTGCAGTCGAGGCTCTTCTTCCCGATCGGTTCGATGCTGCAGGTCTCCACCGACGTGCACAGCTCGTTCGCGCTGTTCGATCGCATCTTCGAGTACCTCGACATGGAGCACGAGATCAAGGACGCGCCCGACGCCGCGCACCCCGATCCCGAGAGCGTGCGGGGCCGGGTGCGGTTCGACCACGTACGGTTCCGGTACGAGGAGCCGGTGGAGCGCACCACGCCCGTCTCACCCACCGACGTCCAGATCGCCAACGAGATGCCGCGCCAGTGGACGCTCGACGACGTCTCGCTCGAGATCGAACCGGGGCAGCTCGCGGCCATCGTCGGGCCCAGCGGTGCCGGCAAGACCACGATCACCTACCTGGTGCCGCGGCTCTACGACGTGCAGCAGGGGACCGTCATGATCGACGACCTCAACGTCCGCGATGTCGCGCTGGAATCGCTCGGCGACCTGATCGGGGTGGTCACCCAGGAGACCTACCTGTTCCACACCACGATCCGCCGCAACCTGATGTACGGACGGCCCATCGCCACGCAGGAAGAGATGGAGTCGGCCGCGATCGCGGCCAACATCCACGATCGCATCGTGGAGTTGCCCGAGGGGTACGACACCGTGGTCGGCGAGCGCGGCTACAAGCTGTCCGGGGGCGAGAAGCAACGCCTCGCGATCGCCCGCGTGGTGTTGAAGGACCCCCGCATCCTGATCCTGGACGAGGCCACGTCTTCGCTCGACACCACCTCGGAACGGTTGGTGCAGGCGGCGCTGGAGCCCCTGATGGACGGTCGCACCACGATCGCGATCGCGCACCGGCTCTCCACGATCCTGCGCGCCGACGTGATCTTCGTGATCGACCGCGGCCGGGTGGTCGAGCGAGGCACGCACGAGGAACTCCTCGCCCGTCAAGGGCTGTACGCCCAGCTGTACCAGCAGCAGTTCCGCGGTGGGCTGGTGCAGGCCGAATGCGAGGACGGCGTGATCCTGGCCAGCGGCGAGGTCGTGCGCACCGGCAGCGGTTCCGGGGTGGCCTGAGCCGCTACAGCTCGGCCCGGTAGGTCAGCAGCACGAACCCGTCCGGGAACACGCGGTCGGCGCCACGGACGAACCCCAGCGACTCGTACATGCGCTGGGCCGCCGCCATCCGATCGGTGGTGTGCAGCGTGAGGAAGGTCTTGCCGCCGGCCCGCGCGCGGTCCATGCAGTCGGCCATCAGCGCGCGAGCGATCCCTCGCCGGCGTGCTTCGGGCGCCACGCCCAGCATGCGGATGTGCGCTTCCGCCGGATCGAGGGCGGGGTCGTCGTCGGGTTCCACGCGATCGGTGAGCTCCAGCGTCGCGCTGCCGACGATACGCGTGCCGTCGAGCGCGATCACGATCGTGGTGCGATCGGCGCGTCCTTCGACGTCGGCGATCGACTCGAGGTAGTCCTCCCAGTCCCCGCCGCGCACGAACTCGCGGTAGGCCGACGCGGTGACGGCGCCCGCTTCGGCGTACTCTTCGGGGGTCGCTTCGCGGATCTGGATGTTCATGGACCGCAGGCTATCGGGTGACGGCCGGCCATGACGGTCGGTCAAGCACCTTGACCATCGTCGTCGGCATGGGGAAGGATGCGCGGATGGAAGGCAACGACCTCGCTCGTCTGTTGCTCGACGCGCATCGCACCGTCTCGGCCGAACTCGACCTCGCGCTCGACGATCGAGGCTACGCCGATGTCCGTCCGGGTCACGCCGTGGTGTTCCTCCATGTGGATCGGCGGCGCGGAAGCCGCCTCACCGACCTCGCCGAGCGCGCCGGCGTCTCGAAGCAGGCGATGATGCTGGCCGTCGACGAGCTCGAGGTCCGCGGGTACGTCCGGCGCGTCGTCGATCCGGCCGATGCGCGAGCCAAGCTCGTGCGGCTCACCACCAAGGGACGGAGCTGCGCCACCGAGTGCCGGCGGGCGGTCGGCACCATGGACACCCGCACGAAGCGCCTGCTCGGGGTCCGCCGGTATGAGGCGATGCGCGAAGCGCTGGAGATCCTTGCCGCCGAGGGCTCCTAGCCCGCCTGCAGCGCGGCGCGGTCGGCCCGGAAGGCATCGGTGGGGAACGGGGTGGGCTCCCCGGTCGCCAGGTCCGCGATCGCCTGACCGAACAACGGCACGAACTTGAACCCGTGCCCGCTGCAGGGCGAGGCGATCACCAGTGGCCCCACGCGGTCGAGCACGAAGTCCTCGTCCGGCGTGATCGTGTACAGGCACGTGTCCGTGCGGTCGAGATCGGCGGCGTCCTCGATCCGCTCCTGCACGTAGCGCCGAACCGCCTCCACCCTGACCGGGTCGGGGTCGAACGTGCGGGTCTCGGCGTCGGTGGGTGGCCCGGCCATGTGCAGCCCCACCTTGAAGTGCCCGGGTTCGAACGGGTCGGGGACCAGGTAGGGCGGATGAGCCTCGTCGGTGAGCCAGTCGATCACCGTGGGCAACGCGTGCTCGGGAGCCAGCGAGAAGTACGTGGCCTGTTCGAGGTTGGGCCGGAGCACCAGATCGAACCCAGCGGGGCGGAGCAACGGCGCGGCCCACGATCCAGCCGCGACCACGACGACGGGCGCCTCGAACGACTCGTCCGTCTCGGTGAGCACGCGGGCGCGCTCGCCCTCCGGCGTCACCGAGCGCACGGTGGTCTCCTCGCGCACGTCGGCACCCGCGTCGGCGGCGAGCCGGGCCTGCACCTGGACGGTCCGTGCCGCCCGCACCACGCCGCCGTCGGGCTGGTAGACGATGTCGGCGCCGTCGGGCAGATGCAGCGACGGCCAGCGTTCCCGCACCTGGCCCGCCGACCATCGTTCGACCGCGGCGCCGGCCGCTTCCAACAGTTCGGCTCGGGGCAGGGCCGCCGGCCCCACATCGAGGCCGCCGGTGATGCGCAGGAGCTCCTCGCCGGCCGCCTCCTGCAGTTCGTCCCACGCGGGCCGGGCCTGCATCGCCATGCGCACGTAGCCGGAAGCGTGGTAGGCGTAGCGGAAGATCCTTGTTGGGCCACCCGAGCTGCCCTTGTCGTGGCCGAACGTGAACCGCTCGAGCAGCAAGGTGCGGCGTCCGCGCATCGCGAGGTTGCGCGCGGCGGCGGTGCCCATGGCGCCTCCGCCCACCACGATGACGTCGTAACGCTCGCTCATCCGTCCACTTCCAGCGTCTCGATGCGGGCGGGGCCGAGGCGGTGAACCTCACCGTCGATCGTGACGGTGGTGTCGGCGTCGCTGCGAGGGTTCCACACGCGCACCTGCAGGCTGCCTCCCACGCGGCGGATCGATGACAGTGCCGCATCGCCCTCGATCGATCGGAACGTTCCAGTGGATGCGAGGTCGCCGCCACCCACCGCGATGGCTTCCGCGAGCGGCAAGGCGAACCGTTCGTGGTCGGGCAACAGGGTTTCGCGAGTGGCCCGGGCTCGGATGCCGAGCGCGAACGTGGTCTCCCCGAGCATCTGGGCATCCGGCGTGGGCGTGGGCGGGCCGGCCTGAAACGGCCGCGTGGCCAAGACGTCACGGCTGATCGTGCCGACACAGCGCAGCAGGCTGACGGCCAGCGCCCGGTCCGTCACCTCGTACTCGAAGACCCCTTCGTGCAGCACCGCCACCCCGCCGGCCATCACGACCCCGCGCGCGGGCCAGGTGGCCGAGGCCGACTCCACGCCGCTGCCTTCGCCCACGAGTGGGCGCTCCACCAGTTCGAACGGTGCGCCCGCGACCGAGCCGGTCACCGGTCCTTCGATCCCCACGTGGAGGCGGAGCCGGTGGTCGGGCCGTTCGTTGTGGATCGCGCCCTCGAGTCGCAGGAACGGCTCGTCTGCTCGATGCACGATCCGCAGCACCACGAGGACGCCGTCCCACCTCGCTCGGACCTCGTGCCCCTCCAGCTCGATCGAGGCCGGGGGCGACGGTGTTTGCCCTTCCTCCGCGTAACAGAACGTGTAGAGGTCGCCGACGTCGGGTTCGTCGAACAGGCGGAGCGCGATGCCGTCGGCGACCACGCCATCGCCGTCGGGCAGCATCTCGATCGCGACCGGGAGCATCGCCGGCTCGCGCCCCGCCGGCGCCACCGACCAACCGTTCCCGGGCACGCCCTCGCGCTCGAACGGCGACGGGTTCCAGCGGATCACCCCGGCTTCGGCGACGCGGGAGCCGAGCGACTCCAACGCACGCTGCACGATGTCGGTGCCGATCTCGCGCACCTCGGCGAAGCGGGCGTCCACGTCGATCGCCACCTGGTCATGGGAGCATCCACACGCCGAATCGTGCGCGCCGTTCCACAGCAGGAGCGTCCATGCGCGATCGAGCTCGTCTTCGGGCCATCCGAACCCAGGCACCTGTGCCGCGAGCGGCTCGGCGGAGCGTTCGATCAGCGCCTCCAGGCGTCCGCGCCGCGCTTCTGGTGGACGCGGGCCGAGTAGACGTTGGGCAGGAGGTGGGCCCTCGCCGAGGACCGAAGCTCCCCTCGCCAGGTGGGGACCCCGGTCGGAGGTTGGCCGTGGACGTGCTCGGCGATCCCGGCGATCGTGACATCCACGTGAGGGGTCAGCGAGGCGGCGTCGGCGACCTTGCCGGGGAGCGAGGCATCGGGACCGGCGTGGTCGTAGCCCACCATCACCACCATGCGATCGCTGGCCAGGTACGGACCGAGCTTCTCGGCGCTGGCCTCAAGGGTTTCGGCCAGCTCCGAGGGTTCGGCCGCGCGGAGGAAGCTGCCGCCGAAGAAGTAGCCGAACACCATGTACTCGGTGAGGACCCGGCTGCCGTCGGGGGCCTCCCACCAGAAGGACGTGCGATCGATCGAGGCGGGCACGCCGCGCCACACCATCGCCCGGTCCAGGCCGCCCTGTCGCAGGATCTGTGGCATCTGCCCGATGTGGCCGAACTGGTCGGGCATGTAGCCGATGTCGAGCGCGCGTTCGCCCGCGAGATCGCGCGCACGGGCCAGGCCCATCTCCAGGTTCCGGATGTGCGATTCCCCGCTAGTGAGGAACTCGTCCATCTGCGTGACCCACGGCCCAACAGAGAGTTGACCCGACGCTGCGAGCCGACGCAGGTCTGCCTCGCGTTCGGGCCTCCGATCGAGGTAGTCGTCGATCATCGCGGTCTGACCGTCGAGGTGGAAATGCGGGAACCCGTCGTCGCCGAGGGCGAGGAGCCCGTCCATCATCTCGACGAGTCGCTCGGAGAAGACGCTGAAGGGTTCGTACCATTCGCGATCCCAGTGCGTGTGCGGGACCAGGGTGACGGTCGTGTTCCCCATGGAGCGAGAGTGTGCCACGGGCTGGAGCGCTCGTCGTGTCCGGATCGAGACCCCCGAGTAGCATGGCCCCATGCCCGAGGAAGCCACCGGCAAGACCGGGATGCCCAGCGAGAAGCGTCAGAAGCCCGAACGTCCCCGTGACGTGCTCGGTCGCCCCCTGGACTGGGATGCGACGAACGAGCTCGAGATGGAGGACTACGACTCGCTGTCGATGGAGCGCAACCACGAGCTCGGTCGAGAGGCGATGCGCGCTCGACGGTTCTTCCCGGCGCACGAGGCGTGGGAGACGGCCTGGAAGCAGGCCCGCGGCACCGACGAGGCCGAGTTCTTCAAGGGGCTCTCGCAGATGGGTGCGGGCTATGTGCACCTGCTCCGTGGGAACGCCCACGGGGCGATCACGCTGATGCGCCGGGCATCGAGCAGGGTGGTGCACTACCCCGATGGCCACCGCGGCATCCACACGCAGGCGCTGCACGATCGGCTCGAAGCCGATGCGGCCGCCGTCGAACGGGGCGATCTTGTGCCCGGGCCCGACGTGATCTTCGATCCGATCGACGTCTAGCCGCGTTGCGTCGCATACGTGTAGCCTTCAAACCATGGCAGAGGCCGCGATCCACCAGGTGGAATGGAAGGGCCGCACCGGTCCGTTCAGCCTGCACGTCCGTCCGGGGGTGTTCAGCCCCACCACCACGAGCCGCACGCTGGCCGACGCCCTGGAGATCAATCCGGGCGACACGGTGATCGACGTGGGGTGCGGCAGCGGGGTGCTGGCGTTCGTCGCCGCCAAGCTCGGCGCGGGCAAGGTGTACGGCTGCGACCTGTCCGGGCCGGCCGTCCGCGCGGCGCGCGAGAACGCGGCCATGCTCGGGCTCTCCGATGTGTGCGAGTTCCGCCAGGGCGATCTGCTCGAACCGGTCCGTGACGTGCACGCCGACGTGTTGATCGGCGACGTGTCCGGCATCCCCGACGAACTCGCAGCCGTCACCGGCTGGTTCGACAGGGTTCCGGCCGGCGGTCCCACGGGCGCCGAGCTCCCGCGCAAGCTGCTGGGCTCGATCGGTGAGACGCTCGCGCCCGGCGGTCGGCTCTACCTGCCGACCGGCACGCTGCAGGACGAGGCCTCGATCCTCACGCTCGCCCGCGAGCTGTTCGGCGACAACATGGAACCGGTGCTCGAGCGGGAGTTCCCGCTGCCCGACCTGGTGGCCAAGGCCACGGCGACGGCGCGCATGATGAAGGAGGGCCTGCTGAGCCTTCACAAGCGCGGCAGCCGGCTCCTGTGGAGTCTCCGCATCTGGCGCTGCGTGCGCACCTGACGGGTGCCGCTACGGGCGGCTCTCGCGCGCCAGGCCGACGATCGCCCACAGCAGCAGCGCCGCACCCGCCGGCAACAGGATCAAGCCGTACACCAGGCTCGCCCCGGTCACGATCACGCCGAGGACCAGGAAGATCGGCCAGGCCGAGGCCAGCGGGAACGACCCCACGGCGTGGCCGGCTGCGTCCGAGGGGGAGGCCTCGGGATCGTCGGAGGCCTCGGTGGCCGGGTCGGTGCCCTGACGCCACCACCACGTCGCCACGATCAACGGCATCAGCCCGAAACACCACAGGACGACGGCGCCCACCACCTCGTACGTGAGGAACCAGTAGATCGTCCCGAGTCCGAGCCCGAAGGCGGAGAGCAACGCGAAGTATCGGAGTGCGAACCTCACCGTGTCTCGGCCTCCTTCGCTCGGCACCGGCGTCTGCTGTCGGATGGTGCAGGTCGAAGGCCGGGCGTTCCGATCGGATCCGCGGCATCGACGTGAAGTTGTGTTCGGGCGGCGGTGACGTGGTGGCCCACTCCAGCGAGTACCCACCCCACGGGTCGTCCCCGGCGGGGGTCCGACGACGACGCGATCGCCACACGTCGGTGAGGAACACCAACACCCCGATCGTGAGCACCCCGGCGCCCATCGTGGACACCAGGTTCGGCGTGTCCCACCCCAGGTCGCTCGCGTAGTCCACGATCCGTCGTGGCATGCCGCGGAGCCCCAGCACGAACTGCGGCCAGAACGTGAGGTTGAACCCCACGAACAACAGCGCGAACACCGCCCGGCCCATGCGTTCGCTCAGCAGGTAGCCGGTCATCTTCGGCCACCAGAAGTAGATCGCGGCGAAGATCCCGAAGACCGAGCCGCCCATCATCGTGTAGTGGAAGTGGGAGACCAGGAAGTAGGAGTCGCTCACCGAGTAATCGATCGGCGCGCTCGCCAGCATCACGCCGGTCACGCCGCCGATCAGGAAGTTCAGCAGGAATCCGATCGAGAACAGCATCGGCACACCGAACCGGATCCGCCCGCCCCACATCGTGCCGATCCAGTTGAAGAACTTCACGCCGGTCGGCACCGCGATCAACAGGGTCATCGCGCTGAAGAACGGGTTGTCGACCTCGCCCGTGGTGAACATGTGGTGGGCCCACACCCCGGTGGACAGCGCGCCGATCGCGAGCGTCGCCAGCACGAAGCCGGTGTAGCCGAACAGCGGCTTGCGGCTGAAGACCGGGATGATCTCGGTGATCACCCCGAAGAACGGCAGGATCAGGATGTAGACCTCCGGGTGCCCGAGGAACCAGAACAGGTGCTGGTAGATGATCGGGTCGCCGCCGCCCTGCGGATCGAACGCGAACCCGCCGAGGCGCCGGTCGAACAGCAGCAGCACGAAGGCCGCGAGCGCCGGCGGGAACGCCACCAGCCCCAGGATCGAGGTGACCACCATGTTCCAGGTGAAGATCGGCAGGCGCCACATCGTCATGCCGGGCGCGCGCATCAGGAAGGTCGTGGTGATGACATTGACGCCCGACAGCAACGTCGAGATCGCGACCAGGGCGAGGCCCAGGATCAACAGGTCCGGTCCCACTCCGGGGGAGTAGCGCAGCCCCGACAGCGGCGCGTACATGTACCAACCGGTCTGCGCGCCGCCCCCGGCCGAGGCGAACCCCGACAGCAGCACCAGCAACCCGCCGCCCACGAAGAACCAGTACGACAGCGCGTTCAGCCGCGGGAACGCCATGTCGGGCGCGCCGATCTGCAAGGGGATGAGGTAGTTGGCCAGCCCGATCCCGAACGGCGCGACGAACAGGAAGATCATCACGATGCCGTGGATCGTGAACAGCCCGTTGTAGGCCTGCGGCGTCACGAGCTGACGGCCGGTCTCGGCCAGTTCGGTCCGCATCACGTCGGCGAGCGTGCCGCCGATCAGGAAGAAGCCGAACGCCGTGACGCAGTAGAGGATGCCGATCTTCTTGTGGTCGGTGGTGGTGAGCCAAGCCACCGGGCCGTCGCGATGCATCGGTGCGCGACTCATGCCGCGGCCTCCGTCGTCTGGTCGCCCAGCCACCGCTCGAACTCCCCGGGGGACACGACCTTCACGGTGAACGTCATGAAGGCATGGTTCAGTCCGCAGAACTCCGAGCACACGCCGTGGTAGGTGCCGGTGGTCGTGGGGGTCACGTCGAACACGTTCACGTGACCCGGGATCGCATCGCGTTTGAACAGGAAGTCCGGTACCCAGAACGCGTGGATCACGTCGTTCGAGGTGAGCTCGACGCGGACGGTCTCGCCGATCGGCAGCCACAGCTCAGGGCCGGGGACGCCCTCACCGCTGGGATGGCTCAGGACGACGACGCCCTCGTCGGGGAAGGAGAACCGCCATCCCCACTGGTAGGCCTCGACGTGCAGCGTGACGTCAGGGTCGGCCGAGACGGCCGAGACGCGGTCGTCGCCACGCACCGAGAGGGTGAACAGCACCACCACGATCACCACGGGGATGGCCGTGTAGACGATCTCCAGCGGGATGTTCGCGTGGAACTGGCGACCGAGCGCGGTGTCGTCGTCGCCACGGCGCCGCCGATACCGCACGAGCGACCACCCCAGCAGGCCGTAGACGATCGCAGCGACCCCGATCGCGGCCCAGAAGAAGATCTGCCACAGGCTGAAGACCTCCTCGCCCTGGCTCGAACTGCCCCGCGGCATGCCGAACGAGGACGAGCACGCCGTGGTCGCGGCCGCGATCGTCGCCACGAGGCCCATCCACCGGCGACGCGTCACGGAGGGGTCCGCTCGTGATCGGTGGTGGACGGGTCGGGTTCCTCATCGAACCCACCGGCGGCGTTGCGGCGGAATACCACCCGGGACGGCGCCTTGATCGGTCGTTCGTCGCGGGCGCGAAGGTCACGGCAGATCCACCACGTGAGGAAGCCCGCAATCACGGGCACGACGAACAGCAGGACCTTCAGCACCGTGTTGAGCGTGTCCACCTCGACCTGGAGGAACTTGGCCAGGACGTCGTTCGAGCCGGCGAGCATCAGCAACACGAAGAAGGCGATCCCGCCGGCGCCGAACGCGCTCCGCACCGGCGCCTCGCGGGGTCGCTGCGCGTAGTGGTGCGTGGCGGTGTCGCGCTTGGCTCGAGCCTCCAGGAACGGCCAGAGCGCGAGCACGGTGAAGATGATGCCCGGCACCACGACCGACGGCAGGAACAGCTCCCCGATCGTGTGACCGAACAGATGGAACTCCCAGTTGGGCCACAGCCGCAGCAGTCCTTCCAGCCAGCCGGCATAGAAGTCGGGTTGGGCCGGCGACGGTGCGTTGTAGGGCTGGAACGGCCCGTAGAGCCAGATCGGGTTGATCTGCACCAGGCCGCCCAGCATCGTCAGCACGCCGAACGTCACGAACGCCAAGCCGATCGCCTTCAGCGCGAACTTGGGCCACACCGGCGTGCCGGTGACGGTCTCCTCGGTCGTCCCCGGTCCGGGGAACTGCGTGTGCGTCTGGCGCCACACCAGGGCCAGGTGGGCCGACAGCAGAGCCACGAGCAGCGCGGGGATGAACAGCACGTGCATCACGAACAACCTGGGCAACAACTCGGGGGCGGGGAACTCACCACCGAAGAAAAGGTAGGCGAGCCACGTGCCGATCAGCGGGATCGACAGGACCGCCGAGTAGATGATGCGCAGCCCGGTTCCCGACAGCAGGTCATCGGGCAGCGAATAACCGGTGAACCCGGCGCCGATCCCGCTCACGAGCATCGTGACGCCGATCAGCCAGCTCATCTCGCGCGGTTTGCGGAACGCGCCCGTGAAGAACACGCGCACCAGGTGCGCCACCATCGCGGCCATGAACATCAGGGCGGACCAGTGGTGGGTCTGCCGCATCACCAACCCCGCCCGGACCTCCAACGAGATGCGCATCACCGAGTCGTAGGCCAGGGACACCGTGCGTCCCGCCATCGGGGCGTAGGGCCCGGTGTAGGTGGTGGTCTCGGGCGAGGCCACGTAGAACATGCTGAGGAACGTGCCGGTCAGGAGCAGGAGCACGAAGCTGTACAGCGTCAGCTCGCCCAGCATGAACGACCAGTGGTCGGGGAAGACCTTGTGCAGGCTCCTGCGCAGGAACGACGTCGAGTCGAGCCGGTCGTCCACCCCGTCGATCAGTCGCCGGACGATCACGGCCCGTCCCAGAAGCTCGGCCCCACGGGGGCGGTGAAGTCGCCGGTGGCACGTAGGCCGCCGTCGGCGTCGATCTCGATCGGCAGCTGGGGCAGCGGCCGCGGTGCCGGGCCGTAGACCGGCTCGGCGCCGTCGAGCACGTCGAACGTGGACTGGTGGCACGGGCACCGGAGCTCGTGGGTCTCGGCCAGGTAGAGGCCCAGCGGGCACCCGGCGTGCGTGCAGATCTTCGAGTACACGACGAGGCCCTCGGGTGCACCGGCGAGCCGGTCGGGCGGGAGCTGCAGCTGGCCGGGTTCGACGCGGATGAGTACCGCCTGGGAGTCCGCCGAGCCCACGAACCCTTCGGGGAAGACGGTCGTGAACGAGCCGACCTCGAGCGTGTCGCGCGTCACCGGCGAGCCGTCGTCCAAGACGAGGCGGGCGCCCTCCGTCCACTGGGTCGTGAACAGGGACGAGCCCGGCGCGCTCCCCAGCGACCGGATCGGGATCAGCGCCGCGAGCCCGAGTGCCCCGGCCGCTCCGGCGAGCAGCCTGGAGAGGAAGCGCCGACGCCGGATCTCTTCGACGCCCGATCCCATGTCGTCGACGGCGGCATCCATCTCCTGCTGGGTCGCGGGTTCGTCGTGGCGGCGGGGGTGGGTCTCGTCGCGGAACCGCGGCATCAGCCGCGTCGCCCACACCGTCATGCCGACGCCCACGCCGCCCAGCGCCAGGAACAGCAGCGCACCCTCGGCTTGCGCGTTCCCGCCGCGGATGTAGACGACGAACAGCGCGAGGGCAGCGACGATCGCTACCACGAACGCGATCGCGACCAGTCGTTCGGCCCGCTTCACGTCTTCGCTCCCGTCAGCCGCAGGAACAGGATCATGAGGCCCAGGCCGACGACCACGATGACCAGGCCCTCGGCCACCGCGCCCACCCGTCCCAGCTGGAGCCCGCCGTCTTCGCCGTGATCGCGGATCCACAGCAGGTAGGCCGCCAGCGAATCCAGGTCGGCCTGATCGATCGTCTCCGGTCCGAACCTGGGCATCAGCCCGGGCCCGATCCGGATCGCCTCGCCGATCTGCGTGGGATCGGCCGGGTTGATCGTCGGGGCGATCTGCCCGCCGCCCACCGAGTCACCCGTGGCCCCCGCGCCGTGACAGCCGGCGCAGGTGTTGAGGAACACCTCGGCTCCACGCGCGAGGTCGCCGGCGGCGGGGTCGACGGTCGGGATCGGCTCTCCGCCGGGCGCGATCGTCTCGACGTAGGCCACGATCGCGGCGGTCTGGTCGGGGGTGAACTTCGGCTCGTCGCGCACGGGCTGGTCACCGGGGTTGGCCAGCGGCATCCTGCCGGTGCTCAGCATGAAGTCGACGGCCGCCGGGCCCACGTTCTGCAGGCTGGGGCCGTTCGCGGTGCCCTCCCCTTGGAGACCGTGGCAGGTGGAGCAGTTGGCCTCGTACAGCGCCTGCCCCTGCGCCTGTTGGTCGGTCTGTGCCCGGCTCGGTTCGGGTCGGAACGACCAGGCGATCTGGCCCAGCAGCGCGAGCAGCAGCCCGATCCGCAGGATCCGGGAGAGCAGGCGGGCCTCGGCGCGGTCCCTGGTCATCGCGTCACTGCAGGAGGAAGAGGGTCACGAACAACGCGACCCAGACGACATCGACGAAATGCCAGTAGTAGGCGGCGGCGTGGAGGCCGTCGACGTTCCCGCTGCGATAGGCGCCCCACGACATCCGCAGCGCCACGACGATCATCAGGAGCAGGCCGGCGACCACGTGGAGCCCGTGCATGCCCGTCATCGCCCAGTACATCGTGCCGTAGGCGTTGCTGGAGACCGCGAAGTTCAGGTGGAGGTAGTCGTAGAGCTGGATGAGCGCGAAGCCGGTGCCCAACGCGATCGTCGTCCAGAGCCACGGCCGGAACCGATCGAGCCGGCCTCGTTCGGCCGCCGAGACGCCCGCGTGGAAGGTGAAGCTCGAGATCACCAGGAACGCGGTGGCCACGGCCGAGAGCCGGACATCCAGCTCCACCCCTTCGGGCGGCCACGGGGAGGTCTGGGCCCGCAGGGCGAAATAGGCCGCGAACAATCCGCCGAAGAACAGCAGCTCCGAGGCCAGGAACAGGATGGTGCCGAAGCGGACGGGCGAAGCCCCTGACCGTTTCCCCTGGACGGACATCGACGTCTGCGCCATCTGCACCTCTTTGTACTGGCTGGCCGTGGTCGGGTCAACGTAGCGCGGGCGTGTCCACGGCCGGAACGTTGTCCGTTGCGGCCAAGGACGCTCCGAGGTTCGGTCCGTGGCAGCATGGAGGCATGCTGTCCGCGGTTCCCGCCTCGACCGACGCGCTGACCGTCCTGTCGCAGTGGCGCATCGAGCCGTTCACGACCGCCTTGCTGCTGGCGGCCGGGTCCCTCTACGTCGCGGGCATCCTGCGGTTGCGGCGCGGTTCCGGGGCGTGGCCCGGGGGCCGGACCGCGGCCTTCGGGGCGGGGCTGGCGACCCTGGTGGCGGCCCTGTGCTCCCCGATCGACGCCTACGCCGACGTGTCGTTCACCGTGCACATGGCCCAGCACCTGCTGTTGACGCTGCTCGCGCCTCCGCTGCTCGCGCTGGGCGCCCCGATCACGTTGGCGCTGCGCGCGGGTTCGCCGGCGGTGCGCCGATGGGTCACGGCCTCCTTGCGGTCGCCGGTCGCGGCCTTCTTCGCGAACCCGATCGTCGGCTGGACGTTGTTCGTCGGCGTCCCGGTGTTCGTGCACGCCTCGCCGCTGTTCGACCAGGCGCTCCGATCCACCCCGTGGCACGCGGTGGAGCACGGGCTGTGGTTGACCGCCGCCCTGATCTACTGGTGGCCGATCGTGGGCGTGGACCCCAACCCGCATCCGGTGCGCTGGCCGGTGCGGATGCTGTCGTTGTTCCTGGCGATGCCGGCGATGTCGTTCCTGGCCCTGGGCATCTATGCGGGGGACGTGCCGCTCTACCCCACCTACGCGAACCTGCCGGCGCCGTGGGGCCCCGCGGCGCTCGGCGATCAGCGAGACGCCGCCGTGATGATGTGGCTCGTCGGCAACCTGGCGTTGGTGCTGGCGATCCTGTTGGTCGCGGCCGCCTGGAAGCGCGACGAGGATGCTCGCCAGCGGCGGGTCGAGGAACGCGAGGACCGGGCAGAAGCCATCGCGGCCTCGAACCCGGGGTGAACCGGCGTCAGTCGGTGGGCCGCAGCACCGCGACGGCCTCGACGTCGTAGCCGGCCTCGCGGAGCAGGTCGGCGCCGCCCCGGTCGATCGCCAGCACGATCCGGCGGACATCGGCGCCGGCGGCGGACAAGGCCTCGGCCGCGCGCCGCACCTGGTGCCCGGTGGTGCTGACGTCTTCGAGCATCGTGGTCGGGACGCCGTCGGCGACCTCGCCTTCCACCTGTGCGCGGGTGCCGTACTCCTTCGCCTGCTTGCGGACGACCGCGACTGGCAGCCCGGTCTCCAGGGACACGGCGGCCACCAGGAGCATCGCCGCCCCCTCGGGAGCACCGAGCAACGTCGTTCCGGGCGCGAGGAGGGTCGCGACCTCGGCCGCGACGTCGCGCAACAGGGCCGGCTTGGTCAGGAACCGGAACTTGTCGAAGTAGGTCGACGATCGTTGCCCGCTGGACAGGACGAAGTCACCGTGGAGCTCGGAGGCTTCGCGCATGCGCCGGACCAGGTCGTCGTTCACGCGCGCATGATGCCATGATGAGGACCGATGGGCTGGTACGCGGCCGTCGGCCGCCCGCTGTTCTTCGCGCTCCCACCGGAGACCGCCCATCGCGTCGCCGGCGCCGCGCTCGGCCTCCCGCTCCCCTGGTCGAGGATCGGCCATGCCGCCGACGAACCCTCGCTCGCCACCGAGTTCTGCGGCCTGCGGCTCGCCACCCCGATCGGACTGGCGGCCGGCTTCGACAAGACCTGTGCCCACCTGGGAGCGCTGGGATCGCTCGGGTTCGGCTACGTGGTGGGTGGCACGATCACGAGGGCGGCGCGCGCCGGCAATCCCGAGCCGCGGATCGCGAGGTCGCCCACCACGCGCTCGATGGTGAACGCGATGGGTCTGCCCAACCCCGGCGCCGAGGTGGCCGCCCAGCATCTGGAGCGTGACCGCGCCTCGGCTCCACGGTTCGTGAGCATCGCCGACGAAGCGCTGGACGATGCGGTCTCCTCGCTGGACCTGCTGGCTCCCCACGCCGACGCGATCGAACTGAACGCGAGTTGCCCCAACGTGACGTGGGGTCGCGACCGCGACAACGAAGCCCATCTGCGGTCGTTGGTCGAAGCCCTGCGGGCCAGAACCTCCCTGCCGCTGCTCGTGAAGCTGCCGCCCTTCATCACCGATGTCGAGCGCGAGGTCGTGCTATCGCTGGTGCGCATCGCGCAGGAGGCGGGCGCCGACGCCATCACGTGTTCGAACACGCGGGCGGTCGCCGACACCCGGGTGTCCACCGGCACGGGCGGCCTCTCGGGCAAGGCGCTCTGGCCCCACACGGCCCGCATCGTGAGCGAGGTCCGCGAGGCGACCGCCGGGGCGATGCCGATCTCGGCGTGCGGCGGCGTGTTCACCGCGGAGGATGCGCTCACCTGCCTGCAGGCCGGCGCCACCAGCGTCCAGGTGTACTCGGGCCTGATCTACGAGGGCCCGACGGTGGCATCGTCGATCGCCCGCGGCTTGGCGTCCATGCTCCGCGACGAGGGACTAGTCCTTTCGAGCCTCGTCGGAACGGCGAAGGTCGACTCGTAGTTCTCGCCTCGGCGTTGTGTTGCTCCGCGGCGCTGCGGCGTTCAGTATTGGCTGCGTTCCGGGTTGGGGGCTCCGACGAGCATGAGGGGGGAAGACCGCTTGACCGATGCTGCCGTGGCGATGACGGACGGCCCTGCTTCCGTGGACGGGGTCGCCGTGAGCCTCGAGCGCGTGGTCAAGCGCTTCGGCGACGTCACGGCGGTCGACGGGGTGGACCTCCAGGTTCGCGAAGGGGAGTTCTTCTCGATGCTGGGTCCGTCGGGCTCGGGCAAGACCACCTGCCTGCGCATGATCGCCGGGTTCGAACAACCCACGGAGGGTCGCATCCTGCTCGGCGGCGCCGATGTCTCGGGACTGCCCCCGTACCAGCGCGACGTCAACACGGTGTTCCAGGACTACGCCTTGTTTCCGCACATGACGGTGGCCCAGAACGTCGCCTACGGGTTGATGATCCGCAAGGTGTCGAAGGCCGATCGCACGGCGCGCGTCAACCAGGCGCTCGAGATGGTGCGACTGGGGGAGTACGGGGACCGCAAGCCTGGGCAGCTCTCCGGCGGACAACGCCAGCGGGTGGCGCTGGCCCGCGCGCTCATCATGCGCCCCCGGGTGCTGCTGTTGGACGAGCCGCTCGGCGCCCTCGACCTCAAGCTGCGCCAGCAGATGCAGATCGAGCTGAAGGACATCCAACAGGACGTCGGGCTGACGTTCATCTACGTCACGCACGACCAGGAAGAGGCGCTCACGATGAGTGATCGACTGGCGGTGTTCAACCGGGGGAGGATCGAGCAGGTCGGGACGCCCGCCGAGGTGTACGAGCGGCCGTCGACCGGGTTCGTGGCCGGGTTCGTCGGGGTCTCGAACGTGCTGGAGGGGGCATCGGCGCAGGCGATCGCCGGCGACCCGCACCCGTTCACGATCCGGCCCGAGAAGATCGCGCTCGCCGAGCCCGGCGACCCCGTGGACGGCGACGACTGCTCGGTGACCGGACACGTCCGTGAGGTCGTCTACCTGGGCGCGGTGACGCGCTACGTGGTGGAACTCGATGAGGGAGGGTCGCTGGTCGTGATGCAGCAGAACCTCACGACCTCGTCGATGGAGGCACTGCAGGTGCGCGGCAAGGCCGTGCGCCTGATCTGGCGCCGGAGCAACAATCGGCCGGTGGACGCGCCCGCGGGCGCATCGGAGGGGTCCTTGGACCAGGAGGAGGCACGAGCATGAAGATCAGGAAGACCAGGAGGACGAGATACCGGCTGCTCGCCATGCTGTCGGTCGTGGTGCTCGTCGCAGCGGCCTGCAGCGACGACTCGGGCGGCGACTCGGACGACACCGGGTCGGACACGCCGGCCGCCATCGACTCGATCGGCGACACCGAAGGTGCGCTCAGCCTGATCGCCTGGGTCGGTTACGTCGAGGACGGCACCACCGAGGGCTATGAGGCCTACGACTGGGTCACGCCCTTCGAGGACCAGACCGGCTGCAAGGTCACCGTGAAGTACGCGGACAGCTCCGACGAGATGTTCAACCTGATGACGCAGCAGGCAGGTTCGTTCGACGGGGTTTCCGCCTCAGGTGACTCCTCGAACCGTCTCATCGCCTCCGACGCCGTGGCTGCGGTCGACCCGTCCCTGTTCCCCGACTTCGCCGACGTGATCGCGCCGCTGCAGCCGGAGACGGGCACGAACAACAGCCAGTACGTGGTCGATGGTCAGGTGTACGGGGTGCCGTACATGTACGGGCCGAACTTCCTGATGTACAACACCGAGGTCGTGAAGCCGGCGCCTACGAGCTGGGACGTCGTGTTCGAGACCGAGCTCGACGGCGCGGCCAACCCCTACGCGGGCAAGATCACCGCGTACGACTTCCCGATCTACATCGCGGACGCGGCGCTGTACCTTAAGACCCACCAGCCCGACCTGGGCATCACCGACCCGTACGAGCTCACCAGCGAGCAGCTGGATGCCGCCGTCGAGCTGCTGAAGCAGCAGAGCGGGATGATCGACAAGTACTGGGCGGCCTACACGACCGAGATCGACGGGTTCGTCGACAGCTCGATGGTGGCGGGTACCGCTTGGCCGATCAACCTGAGCCTGTCCGAGCTGGACGCTCCGGTCGACGCCGCCGAGCCCACCGAGGGCATGACCGGATGGGCCGACACGTGGATGTTGTCCACGTCGGCACCGCACCCCAACTGCATGCTCGAGTGGATGAAATGGACGATGACCGCCGACGTGCAGGCCGAGGTGGCCGACTACTACGGCGCGGGGACCAGCAACGAGCAGGCATGCGACGTCCTGCGCAAGCGCCTGGACAAGGCCTACGGCAAGGGATCGGCCGCGCTGGTCGACACCGTCCGGTACGGCTACTGCGGAGACGCGACGTTCCTGGACTCGTTGGCGCTGTGGAAGACGCCGCAGGCCGATTGCGGTGACGACCGAGGCACGACGTGCCAGGACTATTCGATCTGGCAACAGAAGTGGACGGAGGTCCGAGGAGCCTGACCGCTCCTGGTCGGGTGGGCGTCCGTGCGCGGACGCCCACCCTCTTGATCGATGGCTGACGTCGACCTCGAACGCCCGAGCACGAAGCGGCATCCCGTCCAGGCCGCCCTGTTCCGCCACCCCCGCGCCAAGCTCGGGCTGACGCTCACGCCACCGCTGGCGTGGTTGCTGGTCTTCTACCTGGGCTCGCTGGCGTTGCTGTTGGTCAATGCCTTCTGGAAGGTGGATGTCTTCACTGGCCAGATCGTGCGCGACTGGGGACTGCAGAACTTCAAGATCCTGTGGGAGACGCCGGTCTACCGCACGATCACGATCCGCACGGTGTGGATCTCGGGTGTAGTCACGATCGCCGACATCGCGCTCGCGATGCCGATCGCCTACTACGCCGCCCGGATGGCGAAGCCCCGGGTGCGATCGATCATCCTGGTCGCGGTGGTCGTGCCCTTGTGGACCAGCTATCTGATCCGTGCCTTCTCATGGCAGACGATCACGGCTCCCGGGGGGTTGTTCGAGTGGGTACTGGACGGGCTCGGCATCCCCTCGCCGGGCATCGGCAACTCGCTGTGGTCGATCGGCCTCACCTTCACCTACCTGTGGCTGCCCTTCGTCGTCCTGCCGATCTATGCGTCGCTTGAGCGGGTGCCTGATTCCTACCTGGAGGCCTCGAGCGACCTGGGGGCGAAAGGGTGGACTACGTTCCGCCGGGTGATCTGGCCGCTGGCGTTGCCGGGCATCGTGGCGGGATCGATCTTCTCGTTCTCCCTTACGCTGGGGGACTACATCGCGCCCATCCTCGTAGGGAACACCAAGTTCATCGGCAACGTGATCTACGACAATGTCGGCGTGGCGAACAACATCCCGTTCGCCGCCGCGTTCGCCCTGGTGCCGGTGGCGATCATGGCCGTCTATCTCTGGATCGCGCGCAGGCTCGGCGCGTTCGACGCCCTCTAGCCCATGGAATCCCGAGGCGCTCGCTTCATGGTTCGGTTCGGCACCGTGATCACACTGCTGTTCCTCTACATCCCGCTCGTGGTCGTCGTGATCTACGCGTTCAACGACAGTGTGGCGCAGGTGTGGCCGCCCAAGGGCTTCACCACGAAGTGGTTCTCGCTGGCGTTCGGTGACGCCAACATGCGGGCGGCGTTCCTGACGTCGATCAAGGTGGCCTCGATCACGACACTCATCGCGCTGGGGCTCGGGAGCGCCGCGGCGTTCGCGGTGCACCGCTACCGGTTCTTCGGCCGCCAGACGATCTCCTTCGTCCTCGTGCTCCCCATCGCGCTGCCCGGCATCATCACCGCGATGGCGTTGCGGACCGGCATCAACACCGCAGGGATCAACTTCAGCATCTGGACGATCATGATCGGCCACGCCACGTTCTGCATCGTGGTGGTGTTCAACAACGTGGTGGCACGTCTCCGACGAACGCCGACGTCACTGATGGAAGCGAGTATGGACCTGGGTGCGGACGGATGGCAGACCTTCCGCCGGATCACCCTGCCCGCGATCGCGACGGCGCTCGTAGCCGGCGGGCTGCTCGCCTTCGCGCTGTCCTTCGATGAGATCATCGTCACGAACTTCGTCTCGGGCGCCGAGATCACCCTGCCGAAATGGATCTTCAATGCGATCCGGCTCCCGAGGAACCGTCCCGAGGCCAATGCGGTGGCGGTGCTGGTGATGTTGCTGTCGCTGGTCCCGGTGTACCTGGCACAGCGACTGGCGGGCGGCGGAGGCTCCGCGAGCGACCGCGGCGCGGTCGGCGTGCGCACCGTCGAGGTGCCTGGGGAGTAGCGTTCCTTACAGGTACTGGCCGCCGCGGACCGAACCGTCCTGCGGTGCGCCGTCGGGTCCCTGCATGCCCTGGTCCTGACCTGGAAGCCCGCGGCGGCGAAGCTCCTCGAACTGCTGGCGCGCCGCCGCCTGCTGGGCGAACATCGCGGCCTGGATCCCGTGGAAGAGGCCCTCGAGCCAGCCCACCAGCTGGGCCTGCGCGACGCGGATCTCGGACTCGCTCGGTACCCCGGCGAGCGGCGGCGCCAGGTCGGCCAGCTCCTCCTGCAGGTCGGGCGACAGCACCTCGGACAGTTCGCCGACGGCGCGGTGGTAGATGTCGGCCAGGCGCGACCGGCCCGCTTCGTCCAACGAGGCCTGGCGCGTCTCGTCCAGCAGTTCACGCACCATGCTCGCGATGCGCAGGAGCTTGGCGGGCTGCGTGATCGACTCGTTCCGGTCGGCCTGGGCGTCCTCGCCCGCGGCGGTCCCGGCGTCGGTGCCGGGTTCCACCGGCACGGCTTCCACGACCTGACTCTTCGGTGCGTCGGGGTCCATGCTCATGGCTTCAACCTAGCACCGGCGGACGAACGTGCCGCCCGGCGGATCAGACCGACGGGGTCCCGAGGTTGCCGATCAGCAGCGCCTCGGCCAGGGCCATCGACGCGAGATCGTTCAGGTCGACGCTCTCGTCGAGCGAGTGGTAGTTGCTGCGCTCGTCGCCGGCGCCCACGATCAGGACCGACATGCCCGGGAACGTCTCGGCCAGCAACGGCACCAGGGGGATCGACCCGCCGCTGCCGATCTCCACGACCTCGCGACCGAAGGCGTCGGCGAGCGCGTCCTTGGCGGCGGCATAGGCGGGCGTGGTGGTGTCCACCAGGTAGCCCATCCCCGCCTCGGCGGCTTCGACCTCCACCTCCACGCCCCAGGGAGCGGCAGCGAGCAGGTGTGCGACGAGCGCGTCGCGACCGCGCTCGGGGTCGTCCCCGGGCGCGAGCCGCAACGAGACGCGAGCGCTCGCCTCGGGCACGAGCTGGTTCGAGGAGCCCTCGATCCGCGGAGCGTCGAAGCCCAGCACGGCGACCGCCGGCTTCGACAACAGCCGGTCGGCGATCGTGCCCGTGCCGAGCAGCTGCACGGAGTCGAGCACGCGGGACTCCTCCCGGAGTTCATCCTCGGGCACCTGCATGCCCGTCCAGGTGAAGGTGTGCAGCCCTTCGATCGCCACGTCGCCGTGCTCGTCGTGCAGCGTGGCGATCATGCGGCTCAGCGCGGTGATCGCATCGGGGATCGGCCCGCCGTACGCGCCGCTGTGCTGGGCGATCGGCAGCACGCGCACGGTGACGACGCAGTCGGTGACGCCCCGCACGCTCGTGCCGATCGTGGGGACACCGGTGCGGTAGTTGCCGCCGTCGGCCACGATCGCGACGTCGGCGCGCAGCAGATCGCCCTGGCCGCCGACGAGTTCGGGGAGGTGCTCGGTGGAGCATTCCTCCTCGCCCTCGACGAGGATCTTCACGGTGACCGGGAGCGTGGCGCCTTCATGGACGCCCAGGGCGCGCAGGGCCGCGGCGTGGATCGCGATGCCGGCCTTGTCGTCGGCGGCGCCACGGCCGTACAGGCGCCCCTCGCCGGATCTCCGGTTCGAACGGCGGGCTCTGCCAGTCGGCGGCTTCGCCCTCGGGCTGCACGTCGTGGTGGGCGTACAACAGCAGGGTGGGCGCGCCCTCGGGGCCGGGGATCTCGCCGTAGACGGCGGGATGGCCAGGGTGCTCGCCGCTCGTGAGCTCGATCAGGCGGACCTCGGGCACGCCGGCGGCACGAAGGATCCCGGCGGTGGCCTCGGCGCTGGCGCGGACGTTCGCCGGGTCGTAGCCCGGGTAGCCGATCGAGGGGATGCGGACGAGCCGCTCCAGGTCGGCGATGATCTGGGGCAGGTCGGCGTCGATGCGCCCGCGCAAGGTCGTGGTCTCCATGGCGGGCAAGCCTAGCGCCGAGTTCCGGACCTGACGCGGCTAGGGCGAGAGCCGTTCGATCCGCCAGCCGTCCGGTGCGGCGGTGAAGCGGAAGCGGTCGTGCAACCGGTGGCGGCGGCCCTGCCAGAACTCGATCTCCTCGGGCCTCACCCGGAAGCCGCCCCAGTTGGGCGGCCGGGGCACGTCGTCGGGGAAGCGCTGGGCCGTCGCCGCGAGCCGGACCTCGAGCTCCTCGCGATCGGCGAGCGGCTCGCTCTGATGCGAGGCCCACGCACCCAGCTGCGCGTCGCGAGGTCTGGTGGCGAAGTAGGCGTCGGATTCGATGGGATCGACCCGTTCGACCGGACCCCTCACGTGCACCTGGCGGTCGAGTTCCTTCCACAGGAACACCAGCCCCGCCCACGGGTTCTCGGTGAGCTGGCGGCCCTTGCGGCTCTCGTAGTTCGTGTAGAAGACGAACCCGCGCTCGTCGGCGCCGCGCAGCAGGACGTGACGAACCGACGGCCGGCCCTGCGCGTCGGCGGTGGCGACGGCCATCGCGTTCGGCAACGGGACCCCGGCGTCCTCGGCGTCGGCGAGCCAGGTGTGGAACAGGGCGATCGGATCGTCGGACAGGTCGTCGCGATCCAGCGAACGGTCCTCGTGGAACCCGCTGGGCGCCCGCATGTCCCTGGGATCGGTCATCGGTCGGGAATCGTACGTCGCACGGTGCCCCCGGCAGGATTCGAACCTGCGCTTCCGGCTCCGGAGGCCGGCGCTCTATCCCCTGAGCTACGGGGGCGGCAGGCAGGGAGTCTACAGCCACCTCCATCGGCGGCCTCCGGCAGCACGATGCTGAGAGCGTTCGGACCCACGGGTATCCTCGGGTGATGACGGACCCCGATGCGCCCTGCGTGCTGCTCGTCGACGACGATCCCGTGATCGTCCGGCTGCTCGAGGTCAACTTCCGGCTGGGCGGGTTCACGGTCGAGGGCGCGTTCCGCGGTGAAGAAGCCCTCGAGAAGGCTCACGCGCTGCACCCCGACGCGATCGTGCTCGATGTGATGATGCCCGGGCTCGACGGCTACGAGGTGTGTGCCCGCATCCGCGAGGATCCCGAACTCGCGACGGTGCCCGTGTTCTTCCTCACGGCGCGGGCTCAGGACGACGATGTGGCCCGGGGGTACGCGCTGGGCGTGGTCGACTACGTGACGAAGCCGTTCGATCCCGAGCTGCTGGTCAACGCCGTCCAGATCGCGATCGGACGAGGGAACCCCTCGTGATCGAGCCGCAGCTCGTCGACTGGCTCCAGGACGGCCTGCGCGAGGCGGCCCCCGCGCTGGGCATCGAGGGCGACCTGCCCACGCCCGAGTTGCTGGCTCCCAAGCAGAAGGGTCACGGGGACTTCGCCACCAACGTGGCGCTCGCGCTCGCCAAGCGGGCCGGCCGTCCTCCTCGCGACGTGGCGCAGGCGATCGCCGACGCGCTGCCCGCCTCGCCGTTGGTCGAGAAGGTGGAGGTGGCCGGGCCGGGGTTCCTCAACATCTTCACGGCCGACACGTGGCTGCACGACGCGCTGCGTTCGATCGCCGACCTCGGCGAGGCCTACGGCCGCGCCGAACCCACGGGGCGCAGGGTCCAGGTCGAGTTCGTGAGCGCCAACCCCACGGGGCCGCTCCATGTCGGGCATGCCCGCAACGCCGCGCTGGGCGATGCGCTCGCCCGCCTGCTCGAAGCCGCCGGCGAGACCGTCGAGCGGGAGTACTACTTCAACGATGCGGGCCGCCAGATGGACCTGTTCGGCGCCTCGGTGGTGGCGCGCTACCTGCAGGTGCTGGGCCGGGACGCGGAGCTGCCGGAGGACGGCTATCACGGGGAGTACGTGGTCGAGGTCGCCCGCGACATCGTGGCCGAGCACGGCGACGCCCTCGCCGACCTGCCCGAACCCGAGCGCGAGGCCCGGCTGCTCGCCGAGGGCACCCGTCGGATCCTGGCCGGCGTGGAGCAGACCCTCGAGCGGTTCGGCGTGCGGTTCGACGTCTACTTCTCCGAGGCCGAGCTCGAGCGCAAAGGCGAGATCGCGGCGGCGGTGGAGCGGCTGCGCGCCGCCGACTACGCCTACGACGCCGACGGCGCCACGTGGTTCCGCTCGACGGCCTTCGGCGACGACAAGGACCGGGTGATCGTGCGGTCCAACGGGACGCACACCTACTTCGGCGCGGACTGCGCCTACATCGTCGACAAGTTCGCACGCGGCTTCGATCACGTGGTCTACGTGTGGGGCGCCGACCACCACGGCGACGTGGCCCGGATGAAGGGCGCCGCCTCCGCGATGGGCTATGACCCGGACGCGCTCGAGATCGTGCTGTACCAGTTCGTGTCGTTCCAGCGCGGGGGCGAGCCCGTGAAGATGAGCAAGCGGGCCGGCACGTTCATCTCCCTCGACGAGCTGATCGATGAGGTGGGCGCCGATGCCGCACGGTTCACGCTGCTGTCGTTCTCGGGCGATTCGGCGATGAACTTCGACATCGAGACCGTGAAGCGCCAGTCGATGGACAACCCCGTCTACTACGTGCAGTACGGGCACGCGCGGATCGCCTCGATCCTGCGCAAGGCCGAGTCGGTGGGCATCGCGCGCACGTCCATCGCCGACGCCGACCTGTCCCTGCTTCGGCACGAGGCCGAGCTCGACCTGCTGCGGGCGCTCGCCGACGTGCCCGGCCAGGTCGCCGCCGCCGCCGAGCTGCGCGCACCACAGCGCATCACCCATCTCGCGCAGGATCTCGCCGGCCGGTTCCACCGGTTCTACACCGAGTGCACGGTGGTGAACGCGGACGAACCCGCGCTGACCCACGCCCGCCTGTGGCTCGCCGCCGGCACGAAGCAGGTCATCGCGAACCTCCTCGGCATCCTCGGCGTCTCGGCGCCGGAGTCGATGGAGCGCACCGGCGATGGCTGAGCCGTCGCCGCGTCCAACGGCAGCCGACGGAACTGCCGGCGCCGCCGTGGCCCGCCACCGCTCTGCGTGGGCCGTGGGGGCTCGAGGTGGGCGGCCTCGCCCTCACCGAGCTGGCCGCCCGGTTCGGCACGCCGCTGCTCGTGGTGGACGAGCAGGAGGTCCGCGATCGTGCCCGCGCGATCGCCGGCGCGGTTCCCCCGCGTGCTCTATGCCGTGAAGGCGTTCACCGCCCACGCCGTGCTGCGGATCGTGCTGGACGAAGGCCTCGACCTCCTGGCCTCGACCGGCGGCGAGGTGGAGGCGTGCCTGCGGGCGGGAGCGCCCGCCTCCCGCATCGTGCTGCACGGCAACAACAAGACCGACGAGGAACTGGCGCTCGCGGTGGGTTCGGGTGTCTCGCTCGTCGTCGTCGACCACCAGGCCGAACTCGAACGGCTCGATGCGATCGCCCGCTCGCAGGGCCGCGTGCAGCCGGTCCTGCTCCGCGTGGTGCCCGAGGTGGAGGTGGCGACGCATGAGGCGATCGCCACCGGTCACGATGCGTCGAAGTTCGGCATGTCGCTCGCCGACGCGCCCGGTGTGATCGAGGCGGCGGTCTCGATGACGGGGATCCGGTTCGACGGGATCCATGCGCACGTGGGATCGCAGGTGCTCGACCTCGAGCCCTACCTGCGATCGCTGGACCGGCTGGTGCAGACGCTCGCGGACATCCGCGATCGGGTGGGCGCGACGGCCGCGGTCCTCGACCTCGGCGGCGGGTTCGGCGTCACGTACGTGGACGAGCGCCCGCTGGCCACCGACGCGCTCGCCGCCGCGGTGACCGCTCGGCTCTCCGAGCGATGCGCTGCCCTGGATCTGCCGGTGCCGTCGCTCGTCGTCGAACCCGGCCGCTCGATCGTGGCCAACGCGGGCCTCACCGCCTATCGGGTGGGATCACGCAAGCAGGTGGGGAGCGGGCGGACGCTGTTGGCGGTGGACGGCGGCATGTCCGACAACGTCCGACCCATGCTCTACGACGCGCGCTACACCGTGGCGGCCGTGCGCCCGAGCACCGGGGACGACCTCGCGACCTTCACCGTCGTGGGCCGGCACTGCGAGTCCGGGGACACCCTCGCCGAGGACGTGCACCTGCCCGCCGACGCCGGGCCCGGCGACCTGCTCGCGTTCGCGGCGACCGGGGCCTACACGTACTCGCTCGCGAGCAGCTACAACCGCGTCGGCCGTCCCGCGGTGGTGGGGGTGCGCGACGGGCTCGCGCGCCTCTGGCTCCGCCGGGAGGATGCCGCCGACCTGGACCGGCTCGAGGGTCCTGCGCCCCGGGCGGCCGTCGTCGCCGAGGCGCCCGAGGGCATCACGATCCGGCCGGCCGCTCCACGCGACGCCGATCTCCTACATCGCCTTCTGGACCGCCGTGGTGGCGGAGGGCCGGTACGTGCGCACCGAGCGCGTGAGCCACTCCAAGCGGGTGTACCGGTCGCGGTTCCGGCGCCCGTGGACCGATCACGAGGCCCAGATCGTGGCGGTCGACGCGCAGGGCACGGTCGTGGGCCACATCTACATCCAGCGGGAACGACACCCGGTGACCCACCACGTCGCAACCCTGGGGATCGCCGTCGCCGCCGACCACCGAGGCCGTGGCGTCGGGAGCGCGCTCCTCGCCGACGCCATCGTGTGGGCCCGCGGTGTGGGCGTGGAGAAGCTCGTCTTGTCCGTCTACCCGCACAACACGGGGGCGATCGCGCTGTACCGCAAGTTCGGCTTCGTGCAGGAAGGCCGGCTGTCGCGGCAGTCGCGCAAGTCCTACGGTGACGAGGACGAGATACTGATGGCGGCCTGGATCGCGGGCGAGGATCTCGAGGGAACGGACCGGCCATGAGCGAACGCACGATCAGGGTGGGCATGCTGGGCTGCGGCACCGTCGGCGCCGCGGTGATCCGCATGCTGCACGAGCACGCCGACGACATCGCGTTGCGTGCCGGCTGCCGCGTCGAGGTGACCAGGGTTGCCGTGCGCGACCTCGATCTCGACCGTGACGTTCCCTTGACCCGCGAGGCGTTCACGACCGACGGCACTTCGGTCGTCGACCGATCCCGACGTCGACGTCGTGTGCGAGTTGATCGGCGGCCTGGAGCCCGCGCGCGGTCTCCTCCTGGAGGCGTTCGCCGCCGGCAAACCGGTCGTCACCGGGAACAAGGAACTGCTCGCGAACGCCGGCGCGGAGCTGTTCGACGCCGCCGCCGCCGCCGACCGCGACCTGTTCTTCGAAGCGTCGGTGGCCGGGGGCGTCCCCCTGATCCGGTCCTTGAAGGAATCGCTCGCCGGAGAGCGCGTCACGCGCATGCTCGGCATCGTGAACGGCACCACCAACTACATCCTCACGCAGATGTCCGAACACGGGTGGTCGTTCGACCAGGCCCTGGCCGAGGCCCAATCGCTGGGCTACGCGGAGGCCGATCCCACCGCCGATGTCGAAGGGTTCGACGCCGCCGCCAAGTGCGCGATCCTCGCCTCGATCGCGTTCAACTCGCGGGTGGTGGCCGGCGACGTGTACCGCGAGGGCATCACCGCGATCACCGCCCAGGACATCGCCGACGCCGCGCGCATGGGCTACGTCGTGAAGCTGCTCGCGATCGCCGAACTCGAAGACGATGAGATCAGCGCCCGGGTCCATCCGGCGATGATCCCGGCCTCGCATCCGCTCGCCTCGGTCCGTGACGCGTTCAACGCGGTGTTCATCGAGGGTCCGAAGGTGGGGCAGTTGATGCTGTACGGGCGCGGGGCCGGCGGCGATCCCACCGCGGCCGCCGTCGTGGGCGACCTGGTCTCGGCCGCTCGCAACCTCGTCACGGGCGGCCGCGCGATCGGCTGCACCTGCGCGCTCGAGCGTCACATCCGGCCCATGGACGACACGCGGGGCCAGTACTACCTGAACCTGCACGTGGCCGACCGTCCCGGCGTCCTGGCCGAGATCGCGGGCGACTTCGCTCACAACGGCGTCTCGATCGAGCGGGTGTGGCAGGAGGGCTTCGCCGACGAAGCCACCCTGGTCTTCATCACGCACCGGGCGCAGGAGGGCGCATTGCAGAAGACCCTGCAGGAATTGCGTGAGTCCACGGCCGTTCGGTCGGTGGCGAGCGTGCTGCGCGTCGAAGGGGAGGAGCCGTGAGCCCCGACGGTCCGATGCCGGGGGCCCATCAGTGGCGCGGGCTGATCGAGGAGTACCGCGACCGTCTGCCGGTGAGTGAGGCAACCCCGGTGGTCACCCTCCGCGAAGGCGGCACCCCATTGGTGCGGTCCGAACCGTTGTCCGACGAGACCGGATGCGAGGTCTGGCTGAAGTACGACGGGGCCAACCCCACGGGCTCCTTCAAGGACCGGGGCATGACCCTGGCCATCTCCAAGGCGCTGGAGGAAGGCGCGAAGGCGATCGTGTGCGCCTCCACGGGCAACACCAGTGCCTCGGCGGCGGCCTACGCCGCGAAGGCGGGCCTGACGCTGCGCGGTGCTGGTGCCCAAGGGCAAGGTCGCGGTGGGCAAGATGGCCCAGACCCTCGTGCACGGCGCCCGGGTGCTCGAGGTCGAAGGCAACTTCGACGATTCGCTCGAGCTCGCCAAGGACCTGGCCGAGCGCTATCCGGTCACGTTGGTGAATTCCGTCAACCCGTTCCGTCTGCAGGGACAGAAGACCGCCGCGTTCGAGATCGTCGATGCGTTGGGTCGGGCCCCCGACATGCATCTCGTCCCGGTCGGCAACGCGGGCAACATCTCCAGCCACTGGCTGGGCTATTCGGAGTACCTCGCCGACGGCCTGATCGCCGAGCCGCCGCAGTTGATGGGGTTCCAGGCCCAGGGCGCGGCGCCGATCGTCCGCGGTGAGCCCGTGAAGGATCCCCAGACGATCGCGACCGCGATCCGGATCGGCAACCCCGCCTCGTGGGACAAGGCGGTGGCCGCCGCCACCGAGTCCGAGGGTGCGATCGGCGCCGTGACCGACCGCGAGATCCTCGCCGCCTATCGGCGGCTCGCCAGGGAGGGCCTGTTCGCCGAGCCGGCGAGCGCCGCCAGCGTTGCGGGTCTGCTCCATCTCCACGCCGACGGCCAGCTCCCGAGCGGTGCCACCGTCGTGTGCATCCTCACCGGCCACGGCCTCAAGGATCCGGAGTGGGCGATCGCCGGCGCGGCCAACCCGGTCGTGGTCAAACCGGATCCGGCCGCGGTCGCGGCCGAGCTGGGCCTCTAGCCGATGCGCATCACCGTTCGCGTTCCCGCCACCTCGGCGAACCTGGGACCTGGCTTCGATTCGTTCGGGTTGGCGCTCGACCTGTGCAACGAGGTGATGATCGACACCGACGCCGAGCCCGGCGTGACATGGGAGGGCGAGGGGGCTCGCGAACTCCCCGTCGATGGCACCGACATGGTGAGCACCACCATCGCCAGCGTGTGCGCCGCGAACGGATCCCCGGTGCCGGCGATCGCGGTGCACGGCATCAACCGGATACCGCTGGAACGCGGGCTCGGCTCCTCGTCGGCGGCCGCCGTGGCCGGCGTGGTGGCCGCCGACCATCTCCTGGCGGCGGGGGCATCACCGTCGCTTCGGCCCGAGCGGATCCTGGCGCTCGCCGCCGACATCGAAGGGCACCCGGACAATGCCGCGCCGGCCACCCTCGGCGGGTTCACGATCGCGGCCTCCGACGGGTTCGTGCGGCGGCTCGACCCCCATCCGTCGTTGCGGCCTGTTGTCCTGGTGCCGGCCACGCGACTGCCGACCAAGGAAGCCCGAGCCGCCTTGCCGCCCAAGGTGTCCCGCGAGGATGCGGTGTTCAACGCCGCTCATGCCGCCTTGGCGGTGGAGGCGCTGACGCAGGACCCGTCCCTGCTGGGAGTGGCCTTGCAGGATCGGCTGCATCAGGACGCCCGGCTCGCGCTCGTCCCGGCCGTCCGTGACGTGTTCAACGAGCTGCGCGCCGGCGACATCCCGGTGTGCGTCTCCGGCGCGGGTCCGTCCCTGCTGGCCTTCGAGACAGATGCTCGTCCGGTGCCCGCCCCCGGCGACGGCTGGACGGTGCTCCGGCCCGGTGTTCGTACCTCCGGGTACGAGGTGTCGATCGAGGCCTGCGAGTTGAGGCCTAGCGCACCGTCAGTTGGTGCACGAGCCGGTGCCGACCGGTTCGACGCTCGCCTTCGCTTCCTTCACGCTCGGCAGCACCTGGGTCGAGACGATCGCATAGCCCACATCCTCGGCCACCACCGAGTTCGCGAAGACGACGCCGGCGACACGGCCGTCCGGCAACACGAAGGGGCCGCCGCTGTTCCCGCGCCGGATCACCGATTGGACCTCGTACACTCGACGGCGCACCTCGCCCTCGCCGTAGATGTTGCGGCCGACCGGCTCGATCACTTGGCGCACGGCCGCCGACTCGGCGTCGAGCGGGCCTCCACCGGGGTAGCCGAGGATGGCACCACCAGCGCCCCGGTCGACCTCCCCGCGCGCCAGGGGGAGTGGATCGGCGCGCAGCCCCGGAGCGTGGAGCACGGCGATGTCCAGATCGGGATCGAACACCACGACCGCCGCCGCGGTGTCGCCTTCGTTGCTGTGGACCCATTGTTCGTTCGTGCCGGCGACGACATGGGCGTTGGTGATGACGTACCCGTCGGCCACCACGAACCCGCTGCCCTGGTTCAAGAAGCCCTGGTAGCAGCCGCGTCCCAGCACCTCCACGGTGCTGTCCGCCGCGGCGCGGGTGGCTGCCCGTGCGTCGGCGCCGGCCGGTGGCTCGACCGGGGGCGCGGGTTGGGGTGGCAGCCCGACGAACACGTCGGGGAAGCCCAGCAATGCCAACACCCGCTGCAGTTCGCCCACGATCGACGGCGGCGGCGGCAGCGTCGAGTCCAGGGTCCGGACGATCCGAGAGTCCCGGATGCCGCGCGCGAGCCCGGGGAACGGGCCGTTGGCCAGGTTCAGCGCGATGAACCAGGTGGCGAGCAGCAGGGCGATCGCCGAGATCGCCGAGCCCCCGACCGCATCGACGCGCCTGATCGACGATCCCTCGTTGCGAGGCCGGATCCTCGAACCGATCACCCAGCCGGCGAGGTTGCCCACCGCGCCACCGATCAACACCGTGCCCATGGCCAGGGCGATCGCCCCGCTCGGGCTCGAGGCGAGCGTGGCGACCCGCGGCGCCAGCAGGACCCCGGCCACGACGCCGACGGCCAGGCCGATCAAGCCGATCACCTGCAGGGTGGCGCCTCGCCGGTACCCCGTCAGCAGGGAGAGCACGAGGAGCGCCACGAGCATCACGTCGAGCCAACTCACCAGGCAGGTATCGTCCCACGGTCCATCCAGACCTGAAGCGAGATCGGGGCGGATGCGCGCCGGCTACAACACCGGCGCTCGCCGGCCGAAGAACCAAGGATGAACCGGTTCGTCCCGACGCCAACCGTCCGCACGCGCAACTAGACTGGAGCCACCGTGGTCACCCTGGCGCACATCTCCGACCCTCACGTGGGTTCGCCGTTCTTCGTGCCCAACCTGATGAACCGGGTGATCGCCGAGATCAACGAGATGCAGCCCGACGCCGTCGTGTGCAGTGGCGATCTCACCGCCGAGGGCTACCGCCAGGAGTACAAGAACTGGGTCGCCTATGCCGAGCGCATCCAGTCGCCGATCCTCACCGTGCCGGGCAACCACGATTCACGCAACGTCGGCTACCTCCATTTCGAAGACCTGATCGGCCCCCGCATGTGGTCCCACGACCTGCAGGGCGTGCGCATCGTGGGGGTGGACTCCAGCGAACCCGACCTCAACGAGGGCAAGGTGGGCCGGGTGCACTACGACTGGATCCGCCACCAGTTCGAGGAGCCCGCGGCGCTCAAGGTGTTCGTGCTCCACCACCATCTGCTCCCGATCCCCGGCACGGGTCGTGAGCGCAGCACGGTCATGGATGCCGGCGATCTGCTCGAGGTCCTGATCAACGCGGGGGTCCACGTCGTGTTGTCCGGACACAAGCACGTGCCCTACGTCTGGCGCCTGGAGAACATGTACATCGCGAACGCAGGAACCGTCTCGTCCCTGCGGGTTCGCGGGTACACCAAGCCGTGCTACAACGTGCTCGAGTTCGACGGGTCCGAGGTCAAGATCCACCGCCGGTTCCCGTTCGGCGAGAGCCACGTCATGACGCACTTCTCGCTCGCGGGCGCACAGCTGCATCGCGAGCACGAAGCCCCGATCCAGCAACGAACCGTCCCGGTCGGCGAGTAGCCGAACCGCAACCCACGTTCCCGCGCCGCTCCCGACGAAAGGAGCCTTCGACGATGCGAACCGTGGTGCTCGTCGACGGCGAGCACTATCCGCCGGTCACCCGCTGGGCCATCGCGACCGCGATCGAGCGCGGACACGACGTCGTCGGCGCCGTGTTCGTCGGCGGCATCGAGAAGATCGAGCCGGGGTCTCTGCCCGAGCTCGGCGTCCCGACGCTCGCGGCCGGCGACGACCGTGCGGCCGGGCTCCGCGATGCGATCGACACCTGGCACCCCGAGCTCGTGCTCGACCTGTCCGACGAACCGGTGCTCGGCTACCGCGAGCGCATGGCGTTGGCGGCGGTGGCCCTGACGATGGGCGTGCCCTACGCCGGGGCCGATTTCCGACTCGACCCGCCGCCGGAGGCGCCGCCGCCGCCGGTCCCCACACTCGCCGTCATCGGGACCGGCAAACGCACCGGCAAGACCGCGATCAGCGGCGAGGTGGCACGACTGGCCGCTCGCCGTGGGCTCGATCCCGTGGTCGTGGCCATGGGGAGGGGAGGCCCTCCCGAACCGCAGGTGGCCGAGGCAGGATCGATCCACCTCGAACGGCTCGTCGCAGCTGGTGCGGGCCGGGGAGCACGCCGCCTCCGACTACCTCGAGGACGCCCTCACCACCGGGGTCACCACGATCGGCGCGCGACGGGCCGGCGGCGGACTGGCCGGAGAGCCGTTCGTGACCAACGTGCCCGAAGCGGCGGCGCTGGCCGCCGAGCGCGACCCCGGGCTCCTGATCCTGGAGGGCAGCGGATCCGCCGTGCCGCCGATCCGATGGGATGCCGGGATCCTGGTCGTGCCGGCCGGCGCGCCGCCCGAATACCTGGGGGGCTACCTCGGCCCGTACCGGCTGTTGCGCTCGGACCTCGCCGTTGTTACCATGGCTGTCGGCCCAACTGGGTCCGAGAACCTCCCCGCACTGCGCTCCCACATCCTGCGTTACCTGGATGCTGCGCGGCTGCTGATCACCGATTTCATCCCGGTGCCGCTGGCAGACGTGCAGGGCGCGCGGGCGTTCTTCGCCACCACGGCGCCTGGCGGCGTGGCCGCGCGACAGGTCGAACACCTCGAGGCGAGCCACGGATGCACGGTCGTGGGGTGGAGTGCGCGTCTGGCCGATCGTGCCGGGCTCGCGGAGGATCTCGACGCAGCCCAGGGATACGACGTCCTCCTCACGGAGCTGAAGGCCGCCGCCGTCGACATCGGCGTCGAGCGGGCTCTCGCTGCGGGGGCGGAGGTCGTGTTCGTGGACAACCGGGCGATCGTCGTGGAGGGGTCCAACGATCTCGACACGACGCTGGGGGACATCGTGGACCTGGCGCGAACGCGCCGAAGTGAACGGTGAACAGCCTCACACACGGATGAGTCAGCCTATGAATCAGAAAGAACCCAAGACCACCCACATCGTCATCTCCGACCGTGAGCCGGGCCTGCCCTTCTCCAAGGGCCTGATGGCGTCACAGGTCATGGTGACCGGCCTGTCGCCCTACCGGGCCTATCAGGTCGCCGAAGCGATCGAGGATCATCTGCGTGAGCGCGGGTTCGTCTCGATCACCAGCGACGAGCTGAGCGACGTCGCGCTCGGCGTCATCACCGAGATCGCCGGCGACCGCTACGCGAAGAACTTCGTGCGGTGGCGCGAGGTGGAGCGGCTGGACGTCCCGCTCGTGATCCTGATCGGAGGCGCCACGGGGGTGGGCAAGTCCACGATCGCCACCCAGCTCGCGGCCCGTCTGGGCATCGTGCGCGTGGTGGCCACCGACGCGATCCGCGAGGTCATGCGCTCGATGCTCTCGCCCGAGCTCATGCCGACGCTCCACACGTCGTCGTTCCACGCGGACCAGGCGCTGCGTGAACCACCCGGAAAATCGGCCGATGCGCTCCTGCTGGGGTTCCGCGAGCAGACCGCCGCAGTGGCCGTGGGCATCAACGCGTTGATCGAACGAGCAGCCACCGAGGGCACCGGTATCATCATCGAGGGGGCGCACATCGTTCCCGGATTCATGGATCTCGAGGCGCATGCCGACAGTATCCTGGCGGTACCGTTCATCCTCGGGGTCGACGACGAGGGTCGCCATCTCACCCACTTCGCCACCCGAGAGGACGCCGTGGGCACGCGGCCAGCGGAGCGATACGCCGAAGGCTTCGACAACATCCGCAAGCTCCAGCGGTACGTGAAGAGCCAGGCGCTCTCGCACGGGGTGCCGATGCTCCCGAACTACAGCTTCGACCAGTCGATCGCCGCGGTGATGGACCTGGTCATGGAACGCGCCACCTTGCGCGCCGCCGAGATCCACGCCGCCGAGGCCGCGAACGCCGAGGCCTTGGAAGGCACCAGAGGAGAGGGGAAGTCCGCATGAGGTTGTTCCTCGATACGGCCGACATCGAAGAGATCCGTGAGATCAACCGATGGGGCGTGTTGTCCGGGGTCACGACGAACCCTTCGCTCGTCGCGAAGGAGGGCCAGGATCCCGACATCGTCTGGAAGGAGATCCTGGAGACCGTCGACGGTGACATCTCCCTGGAGACCACCGAGCCCGAAGCCGACGCGATGTACGAACAAGGGCTGGTCCTGGCGCAGATGGCGCCCAACGCGGTCGTCAAGGTGCCGATGACGGCCGAGGGTCTCTCGGCGGGCAAGCGGCTCGTCGATGACGGCATCAAGATCAACGTCACGCTGGTGTTCTCGCCCGCCCAGGCCATCCTGGCCGCCGAGATCGGCGCCTACATCGTCTCGCCGTTCCTCGGCCGGCTCGACGACGTGGGCAGCGACGGGATGGGTATGCTGCGGGCGATCACCGAGATCTACGCGGTGCAGGGCTACACCACGAACGTCCTGGCCGCATCACTCCGCCACCCCATGCACGTGATCGAGTCGGCCTTGGCCGGCGCCGACATCGCGACCATGCCGTACGACGTCTTCACCAAGCTGGTGAAGCATCCATTGACCGACCAAGGCCTGGAGAAGTTCCAGACCGATTGGCTCACGCTCCAGAACGACCTGAAGGGAGAGGCATAGCCTCATGGACACCACTCTCGACCGCAGCACCCTCGAGGGAAAGCTCATCCCAGAGCTCCAGCGCATCGCCCAGGACATGGGCATCGAGGGCACGCAGCGGCTCCGCAAGGCGGGCCTGATCGACGCGATCGTCGCGGGCGGCAACGGCGGCTCGACCGCCGACCGGATCCGCCCCCGAACGGCCCGCACGCGCCCGCCGCAACGACGGCGCCGGCACCACCGGTACGACGAACGACGACACGACCACCGATGACGCCGAAGCCTCGACGAACGCGGAGTCGGACGAGGAACGCGACGACGCCGACGGAGATGACGGCAACGACGGCAACGACGGCAGGACCGCGCTGCCCGCAACGACAACCGCGGGGACAATCGGAACCGCGACAACGACCGGAACCGCGAAAACAGGAACGACAACCGCGGGGACAACCGCAACGAGAACCGGGACACCCGCACCGACGATCGGGACACGCGGGAGAACGACCGCAACCGCGACAACCAGCAGGGGAGGCCAGGGCGACCGCAACCGGCGCCAGCGTCCCTCCCGCGAGGAGCGCCGTCGCAATCGCGAGGAGCGCCGCGTCCGTGAAGAGCAGGAGCGCGCCGAGGAGATCCTGAACGCGCCGGTGCAGACCGGCATCCTCGACCTCCTGCCGGACGGCTACGGCTTCATGCGCACCTCCGGCTACACGCCCGGTCCCGAGGACATCTACGTGTCGCTTTCGCAGGTGCGCAAGATGGCGCTGCGCAAGGGCGACGTCATCACCGGCAAGGTGCGCAAGGCCCGTGACAACGAGAAGTACTGGGCCCTGCTGGACGTCGACTCGGTCAACGGCCTCGATCCCGAGGCCGCCAAGTCCCGCCCGGCCTTCGACAAGCTGACGCCGCTCTTCCCCGAGGAGCGGTTCCGTCTGGAGAACGCGCCCCTGGCCGTCACCGAGCGGATCATCGACATGATCGCGCCGATCGGCAAGGGCCAGCGCGGCATGGTGGTCTCGCCACCGAAGGCGGGCAAGACCACGATCCTGAAGCAGGTCGCCAACGGCATCGTGGCCTCGAGCCCTGAGGTCCATCTCATCGTGTTGCTCGTCGACGAGCGACCCGAAGAGGTCACGGACTGGCAGCGCACGGTCTCGGCCGCCGAGGTCGTGTACTCGACCTTCGACAAGCCGACCGACCAGCACGTCCAGGTCACCGAGCTCGTCTTGGAGCGCGCCAAGCGCCTCGCCGAGCAGAAGCAGGACGTCGTGATCATCCTGGACTCGCTGACGCGGCTCGCCCGCGCCTACAACCTGTCGATGCCCACGTCCGGCAAGATCCTGTCCGGTGGTATCGACTCGGCCGCCCTCTATCCGCCGCGCCGGTTCTTCGGCGCAGCGCGCAACATCGAGGAAGGTGGTTCGGTCACGATCATCGCGAGCGCCCTGATCGAGACGGGTTCGCGGATGGACGAGGGCATCTTCGAGGAGTTCAAGGGCACGGGGAACATGGAGGTCCGCCTGGATCGCCAGCTCTCCGAGAAGCGCTTGTTCCCGGCGATCAACGTCGACGCCTCGAGCACCCGGAAGGAGGAGCTGCTGCTTCCGCACGGAGGAGCTCGCCCAGGTGATCAAGCTGCGCCGAGTGCTCCATGCGCTCGATCCGGGCGCGGCGCTCGAGCTCCTCACCGACAAGATCCGCGCCACCAAGTCCAACGAGCAGTTCCTGAAGGAGATCGCGAAGACCGGAGGCTAGGTTCCGGGGCTCGCTCACTGCGTGCGCTTGAGCCCCAGCTCGAGCTCCCGGGAATAGTGGGTTGTTGATAGGAGCAGAAGGTACCCTTGCTCGGTGTCCGGACATCCGGAGGCCACCCGAAGGAGAACGAACGACCATGAAGCCGGACATCCACCCCGACTACCAGATCGCCGACGTCCACTGCTCGTGCGGGAACACGTTCCAGACGCGTTCGACCGTGAGCGAGATCCGCGCGGAGATCTGCTCGAACTGCCACCCCTTCTACACGGGCAAGCAGAAGCTCGTCGACACCGGTGGCCGCGTGGAGCGCTTCCAGCGCCGGGCCGAGAAGACCAAGCAGGCCCAGCAGGCCGCGAAGGCCTGACCCCCTCGCGGGGCCTCGCATCCATGGCCGACGAGGCTGCCTCACCCACCGCACCCGCGCACCTCTACGGCGGCCAAGCCGTCGTCGAAGGGGTGATGATGCGCGGCGCCCGCCACTGGGCGGTCGCCGTGCGTCGCCCCGCGGGCGACGTCCACGTCGAGTCCCACCACATCGAGTCGGTGGCCGACCGGCATCCCATCCTGCGCAAACCGGGCCTGCGCGGCGTCATCGTGCTGGGCCAGTCACTCGCGATCGGCGTCCGCGCCCTGATGATCGCCGCGAACCAGTCCGTCGAGGACGAGGAGCAGCTCACGAAGCGCCAGGTCGGGATCTCGCTCGCGATCGCGATGATCTTCTTCGTCGCCATCTTCATCCTGGGTCCCACGCTCGCGTTCACTTGGGTCGAGCGGCGGCTCGGCGGGGGTGTGCTCACGCTGATCCTGGAGGGGTTGTTCCGGGTGGCGCTCTTCGTGGGGTACCTGTGGTTGATCGGGCGAACGAAGGACATCCACCGCGTGTTCGAGTACCACGGGGCCGAACACAAGACGATCGCGGCGTTCGAACACGGCGACGATCTCGAGGCCACCGACCTGATCGACCGCTACCCCAAGGAGCACGTTCGCTGCGGCACGAACTTCCTGATCATCGTGATGATCATCACGATCTTCGTGTTCACGCTGTTCGGCACACCGGGGATCTGGTGGCGACTGGGCTCGCGCGTCGTGGCCATCCCGATCATCGCCGGCATCGCCTATGAGGCGCTCCGCCTGGGCGCTCGGTTCCCGACGTCGCTGGTGATGCGGGGCCTGATGGCGCCCGGGATCTGGCTGCAGAAGATCACCACGCAGGAGCCCGACGACAGCCAGATCGAAGTGGCCGTCGCCTCGTTCAAGGAGGTCCTGCGTCGCGAGGACGAGGCTGCCGAAACGGCCGGCTGAGCCGGGTTCGGGCGCCCAGGTCGTTGCATCGCACCGCCGACGGTCGCAAGATGCTCGATGAAACCGACCGGATTCCCCTCAAGGGAGGTTCGTCCCATGCCCACCAGTGACCTCGATCTGCCGTTGCTTCCCAGCGCGGAGCAGATCCGACGTCGTGAGTTCGCCACCCTCCGACGCGGCTACGACCCCGATCAGGTCCGCGACTACCTCGAAGCGGTCGCGGTCCAGGTCGAGACGCTCGAGAAGGACCTGAAGGAAGCCCGTCGCCAGCTGGAGGCGAAGGCGGCCGAGCCGGCCGTCGCCACCCCGGCCGCACCCGCGGGCGATCCCTACGACCGCATCTCGAAGCGGTTCGCGGGACTGCTGGCCACGGCCGACCGCGAGGCCAGCCGCATCGTCGACGAAGCCAAGACCGAAGCCGACCGCGTGGTGATCGAAGCCAAGACCCAGGCCGACCGTATCCGCACCGACGCGCAGAGCCGCGCGGAGCAGGATCGCCAGGAAGGCCACGAGGTCATGGAGAGCGCCCGGGACGAAGCCGACCGCATCCTCGCGGGGCTGGGAGCTCGTCGCGACCTCCTCGTCGGTCAGCTGCAGGAGATGCAATCGCGGCTGCTGTCGGTGGCCAAGGACCTCGAGGTCGTCGTCGAGTCGCCCGAGGGCGAGGACCCCGGAACGATGGCGGGCCGGGCCGGTCCCATGGATGCCGACGTCGATGAGGTCGACGCGTCCATCGAGCACATGGCCGAGGCGATCGAGACCTCCGATGAGGCGCAGGCCGTCGCCGGCTCGGCGACCGACGACGAGCTCGTCGACCCTCGCTACGAGGACCTCTGGGTCTCCGGGCGAAGAGAGCGCTCCCACCGTGCGCGAGGTCGACCTCGACCAGCTGTTCACCGGCGGCGAGGAGGACGACGACGCCTCGGTCGACATCCCCGACCTCGCGTCGATCGAGCTCGACTTCGACGAGGACCGCCCCGACACCGCCACCTGATCGACCCGGGCGGGCAACGTCACGAGGGGCGATCGCGTCCCTGGGCTGGGATGATCGGTCCATGCCGACCGATTTCGACGAACGACTGCGCGAGGTCGAAGCGCGCTACGAGCAGGTGGCCGCCGAGATGGCCGCTCCCGAAGCCGCCTCGGACCTGGATCGACTGCGATCGCTCGGCATGGCGTTCTCCGATCTGGAGGAGATCGTCACCCCGTACCGCGCCTACCTCGCCGCGCAGGCGCAGGCCGAGGACGCCGCCGACATGGCTGCCGCCGAGTCCGATCCGGAGATGCGGGCCTTCCTCGAGGACGAACAGCTGCAGGCCGAGGCGCGGGCCGAGGACCTGCGGGCGAAGCTGGAACATCTCCTGGTGCCGAAGGATCCGAACGACGGCAAGGACCTGATCGTCGAGATCCGCGCCGGCGCCGGTGGCCAGGAGGCCGCCTTGTGGGCGGGGGAGCTGTTCGAGATGTACCGGCGCTTCGCGGAGCGCCATCGCCTGAAGACCGAGGTGCTCGCCTCCTCACCCAGCGAGATCGGAGGGTTCAAGGAGGTCTCGCTCGAGGTCCGCGGCAAGGACGCCTACGCCCAGCTCAAGCACGAGTCGGGCGTGCACCGCGTGCAACGCGTCCCCGTCACCGAGTCCTCGGGCCGGATCCACACCTCGACGGCGACGGTGGCCGTGCTGCCCGAGGCCGAGGAGGTCGAGGTGGAGTTGCGCCCCGAGGACCTCAGGATCGAGGTCTACCGCTCCAGCGGCCCGGGCGGACAGTCGGTCAACACCACGGACTCCGCGGTGCGCATCGTGCACCTGCCCACCGGGATCAAGATCGAGTGTCAGGAAGAGCGCTCACAGCTGCAGAACAAGGAGAAGGCCATGCGCTACCTCCGCGCGCGTCTCCTGCAGAAGGCTCAGGACGAGGCGCAGGCCAAAGAGGCGGCCGCGCGCCGTTCCCAGCTGGGCACCGGCGACCGTTCCGAGAAGATCCGCACCTACAACTTCCCCGACGGTCGCGTCACCGACCATCGCATCAAGTACACCTCGCACCAACTGCAGGACGTGCTGGCGGGGGGCGAAGAACTCGACGGCTTCGTCGATCGGTTGAACTCGGCGGAGCGCGCCGAGCAGCTCTCGGCCGAGGTCGCGGCGGCGCCCGAGACCGGCCAGATGAGCCGGGCAGAGAGATCGGCGAGATGACCCCGGCCCAGCTGGTCCGCCGCGCCGCCGACTACCTCGAGCGTCACGGGGTCGACAGCCCGCGCATCACCGCCGAGCTGCTGTTGGCCAGCGTGCTCGAGGTCGATCGCAGCACGCTGGCCACCCGCACCGAAGGACCCACGCCGCAGCAGGCGAAAGCCTTCGGCCGAGCGTTGTGCCTGCGATGCGGGGGCACGCCCACCCAGCACGTGACCGGGGTGGAGGGGTTCCGGCGGTTGATGCTCGACCGTGCGTCCGGGCGTCTTCATCCCGCGCCCGGAGACCGAGCTCCTCGTCGAGCTCGTCCTCGATCCGATCCACGACCTCCCCGCGCCGGTGGTCGTCGACGTCGGCACGGGGACGGGCGCCATCGCGCTCGCCGTCGCCGACGAGCGTCCGGGACGCCCGGGTGTTCGCCATCGATGATTCCGGCGCCGCCGTGGCGCTCGCGCGGGAGAACGCCGCGGCGCTCGGTCTTCCGATCGAGGTGCTCCTGGGGGACCTGCTGGCGCCGCTCCCGGCTTCGCTCCGAGGTGGCGTGGACGCGGTCGTGAGCAATCCGCCCTACGTGCGGCCGGAAGAGGTCGCCTCGTTGCCCGCCGAGGTGCTCGCCGACCCTGCGACGGCGCTGGTCGGTGGTATCGAGCTCGTGGAGCGCCTGTGCGCCGAGGCGATGGCATGGTTGCGGCCGGGAGGCATGCTCGCGCTCGAGATCGGTGAGACGCAGGGTGATGAGGTGTCACGGGTGGCGAGCGTCGCGGGCCTGACCGACGCCCGGGTCGTGACCGATCTCACCGGACGCGACCGCTTCGTGGTGGCGAGGCGCCCGTGAAGCCTGACCCCATCACCGATGCGGCGGCCGCCGCGCGTCGGGGGGAACTGATCGTGCTCCCGACCGACACGGTGTACGGCATCGGCACCTCGCCCGGCGTCGAGGGGGCCACCGAGCGGCTGTTCGAAGCGAAGGTGCGATCCCGTGAGATCGCCCTGCCCGTCCTCGTCCGCTCCGTCAACGACGCCGAGCGTCTCGCGCAGGTGGACGATCGAGCGGCGATCCTGGCGGCGGCCTGCTGGCCAGGCGCCGCTCACGATCGTGCTGCCGCGGACCGGGGGGAGTCGCTCGTGGGACCTCGGCGGCGACCCGGCCACGATCGGGCTCCGTGTGCCGGCGCACCCGCTCACGGCGGCGGTCCTCGCAGGGTCGGGACCACTGGCGATGACCAGCGCGAACCGGTCGGGCGACCCCGCCACTCACCACGTGCGCGGACCTGCAGGCCACCTTCGGTGACCTGGTCGCGATCTATCTCTGTGACGAGCGTCCGCTGGAAGGGGCGTCCTCGACCGTGATCGACCTCGCCCACGGCGATGTGCGGGTGTTGCGCCAGGGCGGTGTGGGCCTGGACATCCTTCGACGATTACTGCCCCGGGAAGGGCCGCTGCTAGACTCGCGGCCCTCGTCATGACCTCCATCCTCGTCATGTGCACGGGCAACATCTGCCGCTCCCCGATGGCCGAGGGCCTGCTTCGCGATGGGCTTCGAGCACGCTTCGATGACGGGGCTCCCACCGTCTCCTCGGCCGGCACCGCGGGCCTGGAAGGCAACCCCGCGATGGCCGAGTCCGTGAAGGCGGCCGCCGAACTGGGGAGCGACATCAGCGCCCACCGCGCTCGCGCCCTGACGCGCAGCATGCCGCAGGAGGCCGATCTCGTGATCTGCATGGCGGCCGAGCACCGCGACGACGTGATCCGGCTCGCGAGCGATGCCGCGGTCATGACGTTCACCCTCAAGGAGCTGGTGCGGCTGCTGGATCAGTTGCCGCCGGTCTTCGACGGCGAGCCCGGACGACCTCGTGGACCGGGTCGCCGAGGCCCAGGCCGTGCGCAGCGGCGGGTTCGCCGGCAACCCCTATGACGAGGACGTCGTCGATCCCTTGGGGATGCCGCTCGAGAGCTATCGCGCGATCGCGTGGGAGCTGGACCAGTGGATCGGGCGACTGCTGGACGGGCTGTACGGTCCGGCCGCCGTGCCCGAGGCCAGCGGAGAGGCGTGAGCATGCGGATCGCGATGGGTTCCGACCACGCCGGCTTCCCCCTCAAGGAAGACCTGAAGGCGTTCCTGGGTGAGCAGGGCCATGAGGTGGTGGACTGCGGCACCGATTCCACCGAGCCCGTGGACTATCCGGCGTTCTGTGCCGCGGCCGCCACGTTGGTCGCCGACGGGCGAGCCGACCGCGGGATCGTCGTGGGTGGCTCCGGTCAAGGAGAGCAGATCGCCGCGAACAAGGTGCACGGCATCCGTGCGGCGCTCTGCCATGACCTGTTCCTCGCCCAGCTGTCGCGCGAGCACAACGACGCGAACGTCCTGAGCATGGGCGCTCGGGTCATCGCCCCCGCCTACGCGAGGGAGATCACCCGCGTATGGCTGACCACCGAGTTCCAGGGTGGTCGGCACATCCCGAGACTGGAGCAGATCGCCGAGATCGAACGAGGGGAGCTACCGAGATGACGAACAAGGAATACGCCGCCGACTGGGAGGCCTTGAAGATCGCCGACCCGGAGGTCGCCGAGGCACTCGTCAACGAGCTGGAGCGCGAACGGACGAACCTGCGCCTCATCGCCTCGGAGAACTACGCGAGCCCTGCCGTGCTGGCGGCGCTGGGGTCGACGATGACGGACAAGTACGCCGAGGGCTACCCCGGGCGGCGCTACTACGGCGGGTGCGAGTTCGTCGACGTCACCGAGCGACTGGCGATCGATCGTGCCAAGGCGCTGTTCGGGGCCGACCACGCGAACGTGCAGCCCCACTCCGGCGCCTCGGCCAACCTGGCGGTGTTCGGCGCGTTCCTCGAGCCGCACTCCGACGACAAGGTCCTGGGCATGGTGCTGGCGCACGGCGGCCACCTCACGCACGGCTCGCCGGTGAACGTCAGCGGCAAGTGGTTCAACTTCGTCGGCTACGAGGTCGACCGCGAGACCGAGCAGCTGGACATGGACCGCATCCGTGACCTCGCCAAGACCGAACGCCCGAAGATCATCCTGAGCGGCTACACGGCCTACCCCCGCACGATCGACTTCGCGGCCTTCCGCGAGATCGCCGACGAGGTCGGCGCCCTCCTGTGGGTCGATGCCTCGCACTTCATCGGCCTCGTGGCCGGCGGCGCCTACCCCTCGCCCGTGCCCTACGCCGATGTGGTCACCTTCACCACGCACAAGGCCCTCCGCGGCCCGCGCGGCGCCATGATCGTCTGCAAGGAAGAGCACGCCAAGGCGATCGACAAGGCCGTGTTCCCGATGATGCAGGGCGGCCCGCTGGAGCACTGCATCGCCGCGAAGGCCGTGGCGCTGAAGGAGGCCTCCACCCCCGAGTTCAAGGCCTACGCGGATCGCACCGTCCGTGATGCGCGGGCCCTGGCCGCCGGGCTCACCGACGAGGGGCTCCGCATCGTGTCCGGCGGCACCGATTCGCACCTGATCCTGGCCGACACGCGGCCGCTCGACATCGACGGCAAGACCGCCGAGGCCGTGGCCGACGAGGTGGGGATCGCGCTCAACAAGAACCAGATCCCCTACGACCCGAACCCGCCCTCGACCCCGTCGGGGATCCGCGTCGGCACGCCCGGGCCCTCGACGCTCGGCATGGACGAACCCGAGATGCGCGAGATCGCCGGCATCATGGGCGAGGTCATGAGGCACCCCGAGGACGCGGGCGTCAAGGAGAAGGCCCGCGCCCAGGTGCGCGACCTGATGCAGCGGTTCCCGCTCTACCCATAGCGGGACGGACCAGCGTGCGGGGGCCCGGTTGCCGCACGGCGGCCGGGCCCGCACACTGAGCCCAGCGTGAGCGCCTACCTGCTGATCTTCCTCGCGAGCGCGGGGACGACGTTCCTCGTCACGCCGCTCGTGCGGCGCATGGTCGTGCGCATGGGGGCCATCGATCGGCCCGGCGATCGGAAGGTCCATCCCGTGGCGACGCCGACCATGGGTGGGCTCGCGATGTACGCGGGCTTCCTCGTCGGTCTCGGTGTGTCGTTCCTGCTGCCGTTCTTCTCCGACATGCAGGCGGGCAGCCCGGAGCCGCTCGCCGCGCTCGTGACATGCACGCTGATGGTGGGTCTGGGCTTGATCGACGATCGGCGTGGCACCTCGGCGCTGGCGAAGTTCACGGCGCAGGTGTTCATCGCCGGCGTGCTGTACCTGATGGGGGCGTCGCTCACCTACTTCTGGATCCCCGGAACCCTGCAGGTCGTCAGCCTGACGTCGGATCTGTCGGTCCTGCTCACGATCCTGTGGGTGGTGGTGATCGCCAACGCCGTGAACCTGGTCGACGGCCTCGACGGCCTGGCGGCGGGCATGGTGGCCATCACCGCCGGATGCTTCTTCATCTACGTGGTGCGCACGCCCAGCACGTTCGGGGACGCATCCGCGGCGGCCCTGCTGTCGGTGATCACCGTGGGGATCTGCGTGGGCTTCCTGCCCTGGAACTTCCACCCAGCGAAGATCTTCATGGGCGACACCGGCTCGATGCTGCTCGGCATGCTCGTGGCCCTGTTCACGATCTCGGGGGTAGGCCGGAACCCGTTGCCGCCGTCGGGCGGGGACCTCGCGGCGATCGCGGGACCACTCCTGGTGCTCCTGCTGGTCTTGTTCATCCCGTTCCTCGACGTGGTGCTGGCGGTGGCGCGCCGCACCTGGCGGGGACAGGGGATCGGTCACGCGGACAAGGAGCACATCCACCATCGGTTGATGGAGATCGGGCACAGTCACCCTCGCGCGGTGCTGCTGATGTACCTGTGGAGCCTGTTGATCTCCGGCAGCGCCCTGGCCGTGGGGCTCATCGACGGCCGGACCACCGTCGGTCTGATCCTGCTGGCCGCCCTGGTGCTGTTCCTGATCACGGCGCTCCCGGCGCTCGACCGATGGCGGCGTCACGACGAAGGACCACCCGGAGGGACCCCTTCGGACCAGGGCGTGACCTCTGCCCATGACCCTTCGTGAGGGGATGAGCGCGAATCCCGCCCCTTGTCCGTTCCGTACAAGTGGTCGATGATGCATGTTCGATCCCGAGGCTGCGTGACTAGCCGGTTCGGGTGATGATCGCCGTCGCCCGCCGCGCGTTGAGGTGGGTCGGCCGGAGGTAGGGGGGTGGAGGTGGCGAAGGAGATCGACGTGCGCCTCGAGCGCGTCACGAAGGAGTTCGGTGACGTCGCCGCGGTGGACGACCTTTCGCTCGACATCGAAGAAGGGGAGTTCTTCTCGATGCTCGGGCCCTCGGGGTGCGGCAAGACCACGACCCTTCGCATGATCGGCGGGTTCGAAGATCCCACGTACGGCACGGTGTACCTGGGTGGACGCGACGTGACCGATCTGCCGCCGTACAAGCGCGACGTCAACACCGTGTTCCAGTCCTACGCGCTGTTCCCGCACCTCAACGTCTTCGAGAACGTGGCCTTCGGCCTCCGTCGCCGGAAGGTGGGCAAGGACGAGGTGGGCACCCGCGTGAAGGACGCCCTGAAGCTCGTCGACCTCGTCGGCTTCGAGGAGCGTAAGCCGCCGCAGATGTCGGGCGGCCAGCAGCAGCGGGTCGCGCTGGCCCGCGCCCTGGTGAACCACCCGAAGGTGCTGCTCCTTGATGAGCCGCTCGGCGCGCTCGACCTGAAGCTGCGCAAGCAGATGCAGCTCGAGCTCAAACGCATCCAGCAGGAGGTCGGGATCACGTTCATCTACGTGACCCACGACCAGGAAGAAGCGATGACGATGTCCAACCGGTTCGCGGTGATGCGCCAGGGCAAGATCGAACAGCTCGGCGCTCCCGAGGACGTCTACGAGAACCCGGCCACCGAGTTCGTCGCCGGGTTCCTCGGCGCCTCCAACCTGCTGGAGGGGGAGATGAAGGAGACCAACGACGGCGAGGCCACGGTGTCGCTCGCCGCCGGCCCGGTGGTGAAGGTGCCGTCGACCCGGATCCCCTCCGACGCCGGTTCGGCCCTCAAGGTCGGTGTGCGGCCCGAGAAGATCACGATCACCGCGGGCGATCGCGACCCCGGCCCGGCGCTGAACCACATCGGCGGCACGGTCGCCATGACCACGTACATCGGCGTCAGCCATCAGTACAAGGTCGAAGCAGCGGACGGGGTGGTCCTGACCGCCTACGTCCAGAACCTGGGAGCCGACGAGGCCCCGCAACAAGGAGAGCAGGTCACGCTGTCCTGGAAGCCCGAGCACACCTTCGCGGTGACCCCGCAGGAGGGACTGTCGATGGAGGAGGAAGCCGAATGACGGACGATCGCATCGAGCCCACGCCCGAGATGTCCCGGGCGCTGATGCGAGGGATGACCCAGCGTCGACTCTCGCGCCGGCAGCTGATCAAGGTGGGCGGCGTGAGCGTCGGAGCCCTCAGTCTGTCCTCCATCCTGGCGGCGTGCGGCAAGACCGAGACCGGATCGGGCACCGGAACCACGGGGGCCACCGTGGACTTCGCCGCCACCCCGGGGACCGAGATCAACTTCGCCAACTGGCCGCTCTACATCGACAAGGCGACGAACGCCGACGGCGACCGCTACTCGCCATCGCTCGACAGCTTCACGAAGGCCAACGACATCACCGTGAACTACGAGACGGTGATCAACGCCAACGACTCGTTCTTCGGCAAGCTGCTCCCGCAGTTGGAGGCCGGCCAGGACACCGGCTGGGACATCATCGTCATCACGAACGGCCGCGAGCTGACCGCGCTGATCCAGAACGAGTGGGTCACCGAGCTCGACCCGTCGATGCGGCCGAACTTCGACGCGAACGCCGCTCCGTTCGCGAAGGATCCCGTCTACGACCCCGGCAACAAGTACTCGATGGCGTGGCAGTCGGGCACCACCGGGATCGGGTACGACACCACGAAGGTCAGTGGCCCCATCACGACGATGGACGACCTGATGAACCCCGACCTCGTGGGCATGGCCTCGGTGGGCATGCTGAAGGCGGACATGCCCGACCTGGTGATGATCAACCTCGGGATCACCCCGGCCGATTCGGGGCCCGAGCAGTGGAAGGAGGCGGCCGCCTGGATCCAGAAGCTGAAGGACTCCGGGACGGTGCGGACCTTCTACGACCAGGGCTACATCGACGATCTGGTGGCCGGGAACCTGTCGGCCACGATGGCGTGGTCGGGCGACGTCCTCTACTACAAGATCTGGGAGGGCTACCCCTTCGAGTTCGTGATCCCCGAGGGCGGCGCGCTGCTGTGGATCGACAACATGCTGATCCCGGTCGGCGCCAAGAACCCGCAGGGTGCCTACAAGCTGATGGACTACTACTACGACCCCGAGGTCGCCCAGGACGTGACCGAGTGGGTGGCCTACATGTCACCGGTGCCCGCGGTGCAGGACCTGATCGCCGACCACGCCGAGGAAGAGAAGGACCCGGATACCGCGGACGCCCTGGCGGCCATGGCCGAGAGCCCGTTCCTGTGGCCCGACGACGCGATGCTGAGCCAGCTCAAGTTCGGACGGGAGTTCACGACCGACGACGAGCGCGAGGAGTGGGACTCGATCTTCATCCCGCTCACGGAGAGCTAGCGGGAGCAGATGAGCGGGGGGGTCAACCAAGCGAGCGGGGTGACGGTCGCCTCGCCCGAGACCCTGGGCGGTGAGCCGCCGAAGCGTGGGGGCCGGGCGTTGGCCAAGCGCCAGCGTGGGGTGGCCTACGGCCTGCTCGCCCCCGGCGCGCTGTTCCTGTTCCTGGCGTTCCTCGTGCCGCTGGCCCTGATCGTCTACACCTCACTGCAGTCCGGCGGACTGCTCTCGGGCGGGTTCTCGTTCACATGGGAGTTCGCCAACTACAGCTCGGCGCTGTCCGACTACGGCAGCTTCTATTGGAAGTCCCTGGGGATCTCGGCGACGGCGACGGTGTTCTGCATCCTGGCCGCCTACCCCATGGCGTACTGGATCGCGTTCTACGCGGGGCGGTGGAAGTCGACGTTGTTCTTCCTGATCCTGGTGCCGTTCTTCGTCTCGTTCGTGATCAGGACGGTGCAGTGGAAGTTCATCCTGGGCGACGACGGCTTGATCTTCGGTCCGCTGAAGGACCTGGGGCTGCTGCCGGAGAGCTTCAAGATCCTGCAGACGAGGATCGCGGTGATCTGGGGGATCGCGTACAACTTCCTGCCGTTCACGTTCCTGCCCCTCTACGTCGCGCTGGAGCGCATCGACAAGCGCCTCGTCGAAGCCGCCAAGGATCTGTACGCGTCGCGGTTCCAGGCGTTCCGCAAGGTGGTGCTGCCGCTGTCGCTGCCTGGCGTGTTCGCCGCGGTGATCCTGACGTTCGTGCCGGCCACGGGCGACTACGTGAACGCCGCCGTGCTCGGCGGACCGGGTGACCAGATGGTGGGCAACATCATCCAGTCGAAGTTCCTCACCGAGGCCAACTACCCGCAGGCGGCCGCGCTATCGGTGATCCTGATGCTCGGCATGCTGGTCCTTGCGCTGATCTACGCCCGGTTGCTGGGCACCGAGGACGAGACGCTGGCCGCGGGAGTGGCGACGTGAGCGCGGTCACGGTCGATCCGCAGGCGCCGCCGGAACGCGCCCCCGCGCCGCTCCGGCGGAGGCGTCGCAAGCTCACGAGCTACATCCTGCCGGTGTTCACCGGCGCGATGATCCTGTACCTGACGAGCCCAGTGCTCCTGATGATCATGTATGGGTTCAACGACCTCCAGGGCGAACGCCAGACCGCCAAGTTCACCTGCTGCACGTTGAACTGGTGGAAGAACTGGCTGGCCCAGACCGACCTGAACCAGTCGCTGAAGGTCTCGATCAGCGTCGCCATCCCGGCGGCCATCATCGCGACCATCCTGGGGGCCTTGATCGGCCTGGTGCTGGGCCGTTACTCGTTCGGCGGACGTAGCGGCCTGAACTTCGTGATCTTCCTCGCCATCGCGGTGCCCGAGATCGTGCTCGGATCGGCCTTGTTGTCCATGTTCGTCCAGGCGAACGGGCAGCTGAACCTCGACATCCACATCGGCTACCCGACGATCCTGTTCTCCCACATCGGATTCGCGATCGCGTTCGTGGCGATCACGGTGCGTGCGCGGGTCCAAGGCCTCGATCGGTCACTGGAGAACGCCGCCCAGGATCTGTTCGCGACCCCGCTGGTGGCGTTCTTCAAGGTGACCTTGCCGCTGATCTTCCCCGGCGTCGTGGCGGGCTTCCTCCTGGCGTTCGTGCTGTCGCTCGACGACTTCGTGATCACGAACTTCGTGCAGGGCCAGACGAGCACGTTCCCCACGTGGGTGTACGGCGCCACCCGCATCGGCGTGCCGCCGCAGGTGAACGTGTGGGGCACGCTCCTGTTCGGCGCCGGCTTGGCTGCCGCATCGATCAACCTGGTGAGCAGCATCCGCAAGGGTCGCAAGCAGGCGGCCGCCGTCAGTGTTGGCATCGCCAGGCAGCCACGCACCTAGGGGCGTCCTCGGCCCGCGTCCGCCCGATGATCCGGAGGGCCGACGCGCCCGCCTGGCTCGTGAAAACTTTCACAAAGTCACGAGAAAATGCCCTCGGACCTGCGGAAACGCTGTTCTCGCGATTTTGACGGGGCCGTCGGGCCGCCGCTATACTCCGGCGCGCATGGCTGCCCCACCTCAACGAGAAGCTGCTTGGTCTGGCATGGGGATGGGGTGGAGCGTCACTGCGACCATGATCGCCGGCATCCTCGTGTGGGGCGGTGTGGGGTACGTCGTCGACCGACTCGTCGGAGCGTCGCACGTGTTCTTCGCCCTCGGGACGGTCTTGGGCGCGTGCGCGGCGACCTACATCGTGTATCTGAGGTATGGCAAGGGAGATCCGTGGTAGCTGCTGAGCCCGAACTCGAGCTCGTCCGGAGGGTGCTCCCGCTTTCGTTGCCGGCCATCGCCGCCGTCGCGCTCGTCGGCGGGCCTGGTCGGGGGAACCGACGCCGCGATCTCCGCGGGCCTGGGCGTGGTCCTCGTGTTCGCCAACTTCGTGTTCTTCGCGGTGTCGGTGGCCTACGCGGCTCGCATCTCGCTCACGCTGCTCTACGGGGTCGCGCTCGGTGGCTTCCTGGTCCGGATGGCGATCCTGATCGTCCTGCTCCTGCTGCTGGAGCAACTGGCGTGGTTCTCGGTCGCCGCCTTCGTGGCCGCCTTCGTCGTCGGCACGGTGGTGCTGCTATCGGTCGAGATCAAGATGATCGCCGGGCGGATGCAGGCCGATCTCTGGAGCTTCCCTGAGGGCCAAGGGGCGCGGCGTTGAACGGACTCGCCGGACTGATCGCGGCGTTCCACCCGCCCACCACGAAAGACTTCGTCTGGGGGTGCTGGGGTCCCTCCCTCAAGATCGGCAGCCTGTCCTTCTGCATGAACTTCATCAACTTCCTGGTGCTGTTCGGGATGGTGCTGTTCATCGCCTTCTTCTACTTCGGCCTGCGCCGCACGAAGGTCGTCCCCACCAAGACGCAGAGCCTGGCCGAGATCGGCATCGACTTCGTGCGCGAGAACATCGCGTTCCCGATGCTCGGCGCCGACAGCGACCGATTCCTCCCGCTGCTCGCGACGTTCTTCTTCGCGATCTTCTTCTGGAACATCTTCGAGGTCGTGCCGGGCATCAACTTCTCGTCGAACAGCCGGGTCGCGTTCCCGTTGGTCATGGCCATGATCTCGTGGGTCACCTACAACGGCGTGGGGATCGCCAAGCACGGCGTCGGCGGCTACCTGAAGCACGTGTGCTTCCCGCCGGGCGCGCCCTGGTGGCTCTACCCGCTGCTGGTACCGATCGAGTTCTTCACCCAGATCATCATCCGGCCGATCACCCTGGCGGTCCGACTCTGGGCCAACTTCATGGCGGGCCACTTCCTGCTCGCCGTGTTCTTCCTCGGCACCGTGGCCATGCTCCAGGGCGGATTCACGGTCATCTTCGCCCCGTTCTCATTCGCGATCGGCGTCGCCCTCGTGGGCTTCGAGATCTTCGTATCCGGGCTTCAGGCGTTCATCTTCGCCATCTTGACCGCGTCCTACATCGGCGGCGCGATGGCCGAAGAGCACTGATCAACGACCAAGGAGGCGTTCACCATGTTGGCTCTACTAGCGCAGGCCGCGGATGCAAGCGAAGGTCTGGCGACCATCGGCAGGGGGCTCGTGATCGGTCTCGCCGCGATCGGCCCCGGCATCGGCTTGGGTGTCCTGATCGGCAAGTCCGTCGAGGCGATGGCCCGTCAGCCCGAGTACGCGGGACAGGTCCGAGCAACCATGTTCATCGGCATCGGCTTGATCGAGGCGCTGGCCCTGTTCGGCATCGCGTTCTCGTTCATCATCTAGGGGAGGGCTCGCATCGTGATGGCCACCATGCTGGCGCTCCTCGCCGAAACGGCCGAGGAAACGAACGACAAGGCGGATCTCTACCCGCACTGGGAGGAGCTCGTCGTGGGCGCCCTGGCGTTCGCGATCCTGTTCTTCTTCATGTGGAAGTGGGTCCTGCCGCGACTGAACACGATGCTCGAGGAGCGTCGCGCCAAGATCCAGGGCGAGCTCGAGAAGGCCGAAACCACCCGGCAGGAGGCCGACCAGCTCCTCGCGGACTACCGCGCGCAACTCGCCGACTCGAAGGGCGAGGCCAATCGGATCATCGAAGAAGCCCGTGCGGCCGCCGACCAGGTCCGGGCCGACATCCAGGCCGCCGCCAACGAGGAAGCCCAGGCCACCGTGCTTCGGGCCCAGGAGGAGATCCGCGTCGAACGCGACCGGGTCTTCTCCGAACTCAGGGCTCAGGTCGGGGAGATCGCGGTCGAACTCGCCGGGCGAGTGGTCGGTCAGTCCCTGGACGAGAGCGCGCACGCCCGCCTGATCGACGACTACATCGACGAGGTCACGCGCGGGAACGCGCAGAACTGACATGCCACGCGATCCTGACCTGATCAGCGGGTACGCCGACGCCATGTTCTCGGTCGCCGGAGCCGAGGGCGTGCTCACCGTGGTCGAGGACGAGCTCTACGGGTTCGCCAAGGCCTTGGAACAGAACACGTCGCTGCGCGAGGCGCTCACCGACGCCTCGTTGCCCGCCGAGAACAAGAAGGCCGTGGTCGCCGAGCTCCTGGGCGACCGCGCGAACCCGGTCACCGTGAACCTGCTGGGTTTCGTGATCGACGCGGGACGCTCGCGCGAGATCCCGGACGTCGTCCAGGCGCTGGCCGAACGGGCGGCCGGCGAACGCGACCATGCGCTCGCAGAGGTTCGCAGCGCCGTGGCGCTCAGCGACGCACAGCGCGACCGGCTCGCCCAGGCACTGTCGCAGGCGACGGGGCGTACGGTGGACGTCAAGGTCGTGGTCGATCCCGCCGTGGTCGGTGGGGTCGTGGCGCGTGTCGGCGATGAGGTCTTCGACGGCTCGGTGGCGACTCGGCTCGACCGAGCCAAGCAGCAGCTCGCAACAGGACAGCAGGGGAGCGTGTGAGGGTATGGCACTGAACATCGATCCCGCGAGCATCGCGGAGGCGCTCCGAAGGAACGTCGAAAGCTACTCGCCGAGCGTCGAGCGGGGGGAGATCGGCCGGGTCGTCGAGACCGGCGACGGGATCGCCCGTGTGCAGGGCCTGCCCCGCGCCATGGCGAACGAACTGCTCGAGTTCCCCGGGGGCGTGCTCGGGCTCGCGCTGAACCTCGACGAGGACGAGATCGGTTGCGTGATCCTGGGCGAGTCCTCCCACATCGAAGAAGGCGACCCCGTCAAGCAGACCGGCACGATCTTGTCGATGCCGGTGGGCGACGGGTTCCTGGGCCGGGTCGTCGACGCGCTGGGCCGGCCCATCGACGGCAAGGGAGCGATCGCCAGCACCGAGACGCGGAACCTCGAGGTGCAGGCCGCCAACGTCGTCAGCCGCCAGCCGGTGAAGGAACCCTTGTACACGGGCATCACGGCGATCGACGCGATGACCGCCATCGGGCGGGGTCAGCGTCAGCTGATCATCGGCGACCGCCAGACCGGCAAGACCGCGGTCGCGGTCGACGCGATCATCGCCCAGCGCGAGTCGTGGGGGACCGAGAACCAGGTCAAGTGCATCTACGTCGCCATCGGCCAGAAGGCCTCGACCGTCGCCGAGGTCACAGAGACGCTGCGCGAGAACGGGGCGCTCGAATACACGACGATCGTCAACGCGTCGGCCTCCGACCCGGTGCCGTTCCAGTACATCGCGCCGTACGCGGGCGCGGCGCTGGGCGCGTACTGGATGTACAACGGCGAGGCCGTGCTGATCGTCTTCGACGACCTGTCGAAGCAGGCCACCGCCTACCGCACCCTCTCGCTCCTGCTGCGCCGTCCTCCGGGCCGCGAGGCCTACCCCGGTGACGTGTTCTACCTGCACTCTCGGCTGCTGGAGCGCGCCGCGAAGCTCTCCGACGAGCTCGGCGGAGGTTCGATGACCGCCCTGCCGATCATCGAGACCAAGGGCGGCGACATCTCGGCGTACATCCCGACCAACGTGATCTCGATCACCGACGGGCAGATCTTCCTGGAGTCCGAGCTGTTCTTCTCGGGCGTGCGGCCCGCGATCAACGTCGGCACGTCGGTGAGCCGCGTCGGCGGCAACGCGCAGACCAAGGCCATGAAGCGGGTCGCCGGGCGCCTGCGCCTGGACCTGGCCCAGTACCGCGCGCTCGAAGCCTTCGCGCAGTTCGGGTCCGAACTGGACAAGGCCTCGCAGCAGCAGCTGTCCCGAGGCGCTCGCGTGATCGAGGTGCTGAAGCAGCCTCGCAACGCCCCGCTGCCGATGGAGATGCAGGTCGTCTACGTCTACGCCGCCACGGTGAGCGCCGCGCTCGACGATCTGCCGGTCGAGGACGCGAAGCGGTTCGTCACCGAACTGGGTGAGTACCTGCAGACCCGCAGCCCGGAGATCCTGGAGACGATCGGCACCACCGGCGAGCTCTCCGACGAGACCGAGGACAAGCTCAAGGCCGCCATCGCCGCGTTCAAGGAGACGTTCGTCCCGACGTCGCGGTGGACCCGGTTCCGACGCCGCGCTGGGCTCGACCACGCCGCCGGACGAGGTCAAGCCCGACGTGGGCTGGGATCGCATGTCCTCGGCCGACGACGATCTGGATGACGGCCCTGAGGGCCGCGTCGAAGACAGCCTCGAGGAGCGCACGGAGGGATCCGAGGAGGGGGCAGGCCCCAGCGGCGAGGCCGGCGCGCAGGAGCCCACGTAACGCGATGGGAGCCCAACTCCGCGTCGTCCGTCGACGGATCCGCTCGGTCCAGTCGACGATGAAGATCACCCGCGCGATGGAGCTGATCGCGTCCTCGCGCATCGTGAAGGCGCAGCAACGCGTGGAAGCGGCGCGTCCCTACGCGATCCAGCTCACCCAGGCTATGGAAGACGTCGCAGCCCAGGCCGGCTCGGTCGCGCACCCGCTCCTGGAGGACCGGGAGCAGCCCGCCAAGGTGGGCGTGCTCGTGGTCACGTCCGATCGCGGGCTCGCCGGCTCCTACAACTCCAACGTGCTGAAGATCGCCGAGCAGCAGATCGAGTCGATCCGCGCCCGAGGGCTGGAGCCCGTGCTGTACATCAGTGGCAAGAAGGGCGTGGGCTACTTCCGGTTCCGAGCCGTGCCGATCCACCGTGAGTGGCAGGGTCACAGCGAGGTGCCGACCTACGAGGTGGCCCAGGAGGTCGGCCACGCGCTGATCCGGGACTTCGCCGATCAAGAGATCGACGAGCTGCATTGCGTGTACACCGACTTCCGTTCGGCGTTCACGCTTCGGGCCACCCACCAGCGGTTCCTGCCGATCGCGCCGGAAGAGGTGACCGGCACGGGCGGCAATCCCGCCGCCGAGTACCTCTACGAACCGGGTCCCACCGAGATCCTGGATCACCTGCTGCCGCAGTACGTGATCACCAAGGTCTACGCCGCGATGCTCGAGTCCGCGGCCTCCGAGAACGCGGCTCGCCGCCGCGCCATGAAGGCGGCGACCGACAACGCGGAGGAGCTCATCAAGATCTACACCCGGCAGGCCAACCGCGCCCGCCAGGACGAGATCACCACCGAGATCAGTGAGATCGTCGGCGGGGCCGAGGCCCTGTCCGCCGCTTCAGGAGAGTGACGAATGGCTGACACCGACCACGAACGGAAGCAACGGACACGCCGCCGGCCGCGTCGTCCGGGTCATCGGCCCTGTGGTCGACGTCGAGTTCCCGCCCGGCCAGCTTCCCGAGATCAACACCGCCGTGCGGATCGACGTCCTGCTCGACGAGCAGACGACGACGATCACGTGCGAGGTGGCCCAGCACATCGGCGACAGTCAGGTTCGGACGATCGCGCTGAAGCCCACCGACGGCATGGTGCGCGGCTCCCCCGTGGAGAACAGCGGCTCACCGATCAGCGTGCCCGTGGGCGAGGGCGTGCTGGGGCACGTCTACAACGTGCTGGGCGAGCCGCTCGACACCACGATGGATCAGATCCATCCCGCCGACTACTGGCCCATCCACCGCGACTCGCCGCCGTTCGACGAGCTGGAGCCCAAGTCCGTGATGCTGGAAACCGGCATCAAGGTGATCGACCTGCTCGAGCCCTACGTCCAGGGCGGCAAGATCGGCATGTTCGGCGGTGCGGGCGTGGGCAAGACCGTGATCATCCAGGAGATGATCCGCCGGCAGGCCCAGCAGCACGGCGGCGTGTCGGTCTTCGCCGGCGTGGGGGAGCGCACCCGTGAGGGCAACGACCTGTTCCTGGAGATGCAGGAATCCGGCGTGTTGGCGAACACCGCGCTGGTGTTCGGCCAGATGGACGAGCCGCCCGGCGTTCGGCTGCGCGTCGCGCTGAGCGCGCTGACGATGGCCGAGTACTTCCGCGACGTGGAGCGCAAGGACGTGCTGCTGTTCGTGGACAACATCTTCCGATTCACCCAGGCAGGTTCGGAGGTCTCGACGCTGCTCGGGCGCATGCCGTCGGCGGTGGGCTACCAGCCCACGCTCGCCGACGAGATGGGCGAACTGCAGGAGCGCATCACCTCGACGAAGGGCCGTTCGATCACCTCGCTGCAGGCGATCTACGTCCCTGCCGACGACATCACCGACCCGGCCCCGCACACGGCGTTCGCGCACCTGGACGCCACCACGGTACTCTCGCGTGACATCGCGTCGCTGGGCATCTACCCGGCCGTGGACCCGCTCGACTCCACCAGCCGCATCCTCGACCCTCGCTACGTGGGCGAGGACCACTACGCGGTGGCCCGGCGGGTGCAGGAGATCCTCCAGCGGAACAAGGACCTGCAGGACATCATCGCGATCCTCGGCATCGACGAGCTCAGCGAAGAGGACAAGGTCATCGTGTCGCGGGCTCGCCGTATCCAGCGGTTCCTGTCCCAGCCGTTCTTCGTGGCCGAGCAGTTCACCGGCATCGAGGGCAAGTACGTGCCCGTCGACGAGACGATCGCCTCGTTCAAGGGCATCTGCGAGGGCGAGTACGACCACCTGCCGGAGCAGGCGTTCTTCCTGGTGGGCGGCATCGAGGAAGCGATCGAGCAGGCCAAGACGATCGAGGCGGCCTAGCGCATGCCTCTGGATGTCCACGTCGTCACGCCCGAGCGCGAGATCTGGTCGGGGGAGGCCTCGACCGTGGTAGCGCGTGGCGTGGCGGGCGAGGTCGGCATCCTGTCCGGCCACGCGCCGCTGATGGTCGGCTTGGCGATCGGGCCGCTGCGGATCCTGCGCGACGACGGCCCCGAGATCACGGCGGTCGTCGACGGCGGGTTCATGCACGTGACCTCGGACGGCGACGCCACACGCGTGGACGTGCTCGCGGCGAACGCGGAGATGCGCGAGGAGATCGATGTCGAAGGCGCCCGCCGGCGCGCGAGCGAGCTCGAGGACCGGCTCCGCGAGCGGGACACCGCCGATGCCGAGGCGGAACTCGCCGGCATGAAGGAATCCCTCCTCAAGGCCCAGGCCAGGATCAACCTGGCAGGCTGAGGCCCGGAACGGGCCATCGGCCCCTACACTGATGCCCTCATGGAACGCCTCCTCGTCACGGGAGGGGCGCGCCTGGAGGGGGCGGTGGTCGTCTCCGGCGCCAAGAACTCCGCCCTCAAACTGATGGCCGCCGCGCTGCTCGCGCCCGGCCGCACCGTGCTGCGCAACGTGCCCCGGATCCAGGACTGCTTCACCATGGGCGAGGTCCTCGAGCATCTGGGCGCCGGCGTGGTCTGGGACGGCAACACCGTGACGATCGACGCCACGACGCTCACGTCGGTCGAGGCCCCCTACGAGCTCGTGCGCCGCATGCGCGCCTCCACCGCCGTGCTCGGCTCGCTGCTGGCGCGGGCCGGTCGAGCTCGCGTGGCGATGCCCGGGGGCGATGAGATCGGGTCGCGTCCCATCGACCTGCACATCGCGGGCCTCCGCGCCATGGGAGCCCACGTGGGATCCGAGCACGGGTTCCTCGTCGCCGAGACCGCCGGGCTCCGGGGGCGGCGATCACGCTCGACTACCCCAGCGTCGGCGCGACCGAGAACCTGATGATGGCGGCGGTCCGCGCGCGCGGCACCACCGTGATCGACAACGCCGCGCGTGAGCCCGAGATCGCCGACATCGCCGCGTTCCTGGTGGCGATGGGCGCGCGGATCGAGGGCGCCGGCACCAGCACGATCGAGATCGACGGGGTGGACGAGCTCGCCGGGACCGAGCACGTCACGATCCCGGACCGCATCGAGGCCGGGACCTGGGCCGCCGCGGCCGTCGCCACCGGCGGCGACCTGCTGCTGGAGCATGCCCGCGCCGATCATCTCGACCTGTTCCTCACCAAGCTCGCCGATGCGGGCGCCCTCATCGATCGCATCGAGGACGGGATCCGCGTGCGGCAGGTCGGACGCGGACGCGGCCATCGACTTCGTGACCTTGCCCTACCCGGGTGTGGCCACCGACTTCCAGCCGATCCTGATGGCGATGCTCGCCACCGGCGAAGGCACCAGCATCGCCACCGAGAACGTGTTCGAGAGCCGCTTCCTCTACGTGGACGAACTGCGGCGCATGGGCGCCGACATCCGGACCGAAGGTCATCACGCGGTGATCCGGGGCGTTCCCGCGGCTGTCGGCGGCCCCGGTGCGCGCCCTCGACATCCGCGCGGGCGCCGCCATGGTGATCGCCGCGCTCGTCGCCGACGGGGTCACCGAGATCTCGGAGCTGCATCACCTGGACCGGGGCTATGAGCGGTTCGAGGACAAGCTGACCCACCTGGGCGCCGACGTGCGGAGGGTCAGCGTCCCGGCGACGACGGAGCCATGGTGATCGAGGGCCCGCCGCCGCGCCCCGACCTCGGCGGACGACACCCTGGGATGGCGGTCGGCCGATGCGGTCGTCACCGTTCACGGCACCGGGATCAAGGGAGGCCCGCCGGTCGGCTGGTCCTTCTGGGAAGCCCTCGGGTTGTTCTTCATCGTGTACCTGCTCATCGGGCAGATGGTGCTGGGCGCCGTCACGCTGGCCCTCATGAACTACGACTTCTCGCGTGCCGGCGATGGTGGCGCGAGCGCTCCGCTGCTGGCCGCGACCCTGGTCGGCAACGTCGCGACCGTCGCCCTGGTCTCCTGGTGGCTCTCGCGGCGGTATCCGAACTGGCTCGCATCCCTCGGGATCGGCAGCCCGGCGATCCGGTCGCGCGACGTGCTGCTCGCGATCGTGATGGCTCCGGCGATCTACCTGGTGCTCGGCCTGGTGGTGGCGCCGATCCTGTCCGCGCTGATCGAGGCGCTGTCGAACCTGCCCACCACCACCCCGGAGCAGATCGATGCCCAGAGCCTCTCCACCGCCGGCAAGATCCTGGCGGTCGTCGCCACGGTGTTCGTGGCTCCGATCACCGAGGAGTTCATGTTCCGCGGTCTCCTCTTCCGCTCGCTCCGGGACCGCCATGGGTTCTGGCTGGGTGCCGCGGTGTCGGCGGTGATGTTCGGCTTCGTCCATTGGTCTGGGCCGTGGCAGGACGCCGTGCTCCTCGTGGGGCTCATGACGGGCACCGGGTTCGCGTTGGCCGCCATCTACCAGTGGCGCGGCACGATCGTGGCGCCGATCGCGACCCACATCGTGTTCAACATCATCGGCCTGACGTTGATCCTCACCACCTCGTAGCCCTCCCGGCCTCGTGGCCGGCCGCGCGGCCGGCGTGCGTATGCTGAGGCCCGACGAAAGGGGTATCCGTCCGTGCCGCTGTTCCCGACCGATCCGTGGTTCCAAGACCTCGTCGGCCAGATCAACGCGTCGGCCGACTACCTCGAAGCCGCGAAGGATTGGGAGGGTGACATCGCGTTCCTGGTCGAGGCCGAACCCGACCGCGGTGATGCCGGACGACACCTGGGGCTACCTCGACCTGTGGCACGGCACGTGCCGCGGCGGCGGCCTGGTCGATCCGGAGCGAGGGCGAGACCGCGCAGTACGTGATCCGCGCGCCCTACTCCCGGTGGAAGGACGTCGTGCTCGGTGAGCTCGACCCGGTGCGGGCGATGATGCAGGGCAAGCTGCGGGTGCGTGGTGACCTCCCCACGATCGTGCGGTACGTGAAAGCTGCCGACGAACTCGTGCATCTGTGCAGCAAGGTGCCGACCACGTTCCCCGACGAGGGCTGAGGGCCGTGCGCGCGGTGGTGTTCGCCGAGGCGGGCCTCGTGCGGCTGGACGAGGTGCCCGAGCCCGAGCTCCTCGAGCCCACCGACGCGATCGTCCGCGTCACGCGTGCCGCGATCTGCGGGTCGGACCTGCACTTCTTCCACCTGAAGGCTCCGGTGGCGCCCGGGGACGTGATGGGCCACGAGGCCGTCGGGTGTGGTCGACGCGGTCGGCGACGGCGTCGCCGGCTTCGTCCCGGGCGATCGCGTGGTGGTGGCGTTCGACATCGCATGCGGGACGTGCTGGTTCTGCCGTCGTGGGCAGTCGCAGCTCTGCGAGGACTCGGCCATCCTGGGCGGCGGCACCTTCGGCGGTGACCTTCCCGGGACCCAGGCCGAGCGGGTTCGGGTGCCGTGGGCCGACACGAACCTGCTGGCGGTCCCCGGCGAGGTCGCCGACGACGCCGCCGTGTTCGTGGGCGATGTGCTCACCACCGGGTTCTACGCCGCCTCGATCGCCGAGCCTCGTCCCGACGACGTCGTGGCGGTGCTGGGCATGGGGCCGGTGGGGCTGCTCACCGTGCAGGCGTTGCGCGCGCTCGGGCGTGCGCACCGTCCTGGCGCTGGATCGCGAACCCGACCGCCTCGCGCTCGCGGAGGCGTTCGGTGCCACGCCGGTGAACATCGCCGAACGGAACGCGCAGACCGCGGTGGAGGGGTTCACCGAGGGCCGCGGCGCCGACGTCGTCCTCGATGCGGTGGGCCATCCCGCCGCGTTCGAGTCCGCGATCGACGTGGTACGCCGTGGAGGGCGGGTCGTGGTGGTGGGCATGTACGCCGGCGAGACCGTCGAGCTCCAACTCGGCGTGTACTGGGCGCGTGCGCTCGAGGTCCGGTTCGCCGGCCTGTGTCCCGTCCACGCCTGGTGGGAACGGGCGATGGGCCAGGTGCAAGCGGGCGCCATGGACCCGATTGCCGTTGATCAGCCATCGGCTCCCGCTCGAGGACGCGCCGCGCGGCTACGACCTGTTCGACCGGCGTGAAGCGACGAAGGTCCTGCTGGCGCCGTGATCGTCACGTTCGTCGACGCCGAACCGAGCGGCCTCGCCGAGATGCTCGGTGGGTCTGATCGAGCAGAACCTCGCGGCCGATCCCTCGCGACGCACGCTGCTGCGTCCCTCCGTGGTGTCGATCGAGGCCGACGACGCCGGGGTCGGCATCACGCTCGCGGATCGATCGCGACGCCATCGTCGTGGCCGAGGGATCGACCCGGCGGCCCAGGTGCGGATCCACGCCGACTCGGGACGGCTGCTGTCGGTGGTCGCCGCCCCGATGCGGTGGGGCCTGCCCGATCCTGTTCTCCCACGCGGGGCGATCGCTGATCGCCGCCATCGCGCGTGGGCATGTCGCGGATCCACGGCCTGGTTCGTCATCCCCTCCAGGTCGATCCGCCTGACGAAGCTGCTCAACGTGCACGAGGGGTCCCGGTGACGCGGACCCTCGGCCCGTCCGTCCCGACGAAGCGGCGTGGTTGCAGCGCCGAGAGCACGCGTGGCTCCCGGCGTTCGCGGTCCTCGGCGTGATCGTGCTCACCACCGTGGGTGGGTTCGTGGTGGCGGCCGCGTTGGCGCAACCGGCCGGACCGCCGGTGGGGTTCCCCGGGCTCGTCGGAGGTGCAGCCCCTGTCGGGCTGGGAGCCGGCCGACCCGGGCAGCGTCGATGGACGTCCGTTCGTGCAGCTCACCCGCGGCAACGGCACCTTGCTCGTGCTCGACTGGGGCGCCTCGCCGGGCGACGCCGACGTGCTCGCCCGCGCCGTCGTCGACGAGGCACTGACGCCATCGTTCTCGCCAGCTGACGGTCTCGGACCGACTGGAACCGGTGGTCGCTGGCCGACGGCACGCCGGGCGCCAGGTTCACCTTCGTCGGCGTCGACCCGGAGTCCGGGTGGGTCGATCGAAGGCGAGGTCACCGCCGTGGTCGACCCCTCGGGCCGAGGCGTGGTGTTCGTCGGGCTCGCGCCCCGAGGGCTCACTCGCGTTCATCGACGGCGACATCCACACGATGATCGAACGGGCGCGAGGTGAGCCTGAGCCGTGGCCGTCGCCTCCCGCCGAGGGTTCCGACGTTCGAGCCTGCATCACGCGCGGTTCTTCCAGCCGCGTCAGCCCGCGTTCTGGCTCTACGTGGTGATCGTCGTGGCGACCGGGCGTGGTGGCGCTCGCCGAGCAGAGCTTCTATCGGAACATCTCCGCCTCGGGATGGGCGCTGTCCTGGCTGTTGCTCGCGCCTCTACGCCCTACCGGTGTTCCTGGTCGTGTACTTCCTGGACCTCTACGAGCGCGAGCCGCTGTCGCTGGTCGGCCGCGGCCTTGGTGTGGGGCGCGGTCGCGGCCACCACGCTGTCGGCGATCGGCAACCTCGGATGGGGGCTCACGGTGGCCAGGGTCGGCGGACCCGAGTTCGCGGCGCGCTGGACCGCCGCGCTCACCGCGCCGTTCGTCGAGGAGACGCTGAAGGGCTGCGGCGTGGTGTTGATCTACCTGATCGCCCGCGACGAGATCGACGATGTGATGGACGGGTTCGTCTACGGGGCCGTGTGCGGCCTGGGGTTCGCGATCGTCGAGGACGTCTTCTACTTCATGAGCGTGTTCGGCGGACAGCCGGCCGGTGTGCTGCAGGGGTTCTTCCTGCGGGTGGTGGCGAGCGGGTTGTACTCGCACGTGCTCTACACCGGGCTGGTGGGGATGGCCATCGGGGTGGTGGTCTCGCGCCGCGCCACCGAACCGCTTCGGCCGTCGCCTGTGGATCGCGGCAGGCCTGTGTGCCCTGGCGGTGTTCGGCCACTTCCTGTGGAACTCGCCCGCTGCTCGACTTCTTCCCGGCGGAGCCCTGGACCGGCGCCGATTGGCTGATGGTGCCGGTCGCGACGGCGGTCAAAGGGCTGCCGTTGCTGGCGTTCGTGGGTATCGCGGTCTGGCTGGCCCGGCGTCGGGAACAGCGCTGGTTGCAGGCTTCCCTCTCGCCGGAGGTCGGCCTCGATGGCATCTCCGCCGAGGAGCTCCAGGTGCTCGCCTCGCCCAAGCGCCGTCGCGCCGCCCGTGCGCGAGATGCGCCGGCGCGCGGGGTCACGGGCGTCCTTGCTGCTGCATCGACTCCAACGCGAACAGGTGAACCTCGCCATGGTGGCCTCCAGGGTGCCCGATGATCGACGACCCCGCCCTGATGCGGCAACGGGAGTACTGCCGTTCGCTGCGCGATGCCCTCCAAGCGATCCCCGGCGCCGCGCCCGCCCAGACGGCGAGCGGCGGCGGGTAGGCTGCGACCGATGGAGGTCGAGGAGCTCGTCCGTGGCGTGCTGGCGCGCGAACGCCGTGCGGTGGCCCGCGCCATCTCGGCCGTCGAGGACGGCGATGCCGACCTGGAGTCGCTGTCCGCGGGCCTGTATCCACGCACCGGCTCGGCCGCGACGATCGGCCTGACCGGGGCGCCGGGGGTGGGCAAGTCGACGCTCGCGGCCGGATTGGTGGGTGCGGCGCGGACCCGCGACCTCCCCGTCGCCGTGCTGGCGGTCGATCCGACCTCCCCCTACACCGGCGGCGCGCTGCTGGGCGATCGCGTCCGCATGCAGGAGCATGCCACCGACCCCGGCGTGTTCATCCGGTCGATGGCCACCCGGGGACATCTGGGCGGCATGGCGCTCGCGGCGCCCGAGGCCGTCCGCATCCTGGACGCCGCAGGCTACGAACGCGTCGTGGTCGAGACCGTGGGGGTGGGCCAGGCCGAGGTCGACGTGGCGGCCGCCACCGACACCGCGGTGGTCGTGCTGGCGCCCGGCCTGGGCGACGCTGTGCAGATGGCGAAGGCCGGGATCCTCGAGGTCGCCGACATCTTCGTCGTCAACAAGGCCGATCGCGACGGGGCTCCGGAGGTCGTCCGCGAACTCCGCCAGATGCTGCACCTCGGTGCGGCCCGCGACTGGGATCCGCCGGTCCTCACCGCCTCGGCATCCCAGGGCGAGGGCATCGAGGAGCTGTGGGAGGCCATCGAATCGCATCGCGACTCACCTGGCAGCGTCCGGTGCCCTCGCGGCCAAGCGGCGGTCCCGCCTGATCCGCGAGGTGGAGAGCCTGGCCGCCGAGCGGTTCCGGCTTCGCGCCGCCGAGGCCCTTCGCGCAGACCCGCAGCTGGCCGACGAGCTCGAGGCCCGCCGTCTCGATCCCTACCGCGCGGCCGCTATGCTGGCCTCCCGGGCCGCGGAGTAGGCCGCGGCCGACCGGCACCACATCGCAGGGACGCGAGCCACGTGACCGACGCCCGCCAACGCACCCAACCCGCCGACGACGCCGTTGCCGCCGAGCGTTCGCATCGAACGCTCTCGGGCGAACCCGTCCCCGAGATCGCCACGGCCGAGGACCTGGCCTCCTGGGACCCCGACGAACGATTGGGCCGGCCGGGGGAGTTCCCCTTCACGCGCGGGGTCTACCCCTCGATGTACCGGGGCCGCTTGTGGACCATGCGGCAGTTCGCCGGGTTCGGCACGCCCGCCGAGACCAACGCGCGGTACCGCTTCCTGCTGGCGCAGGGTCAGGGCGGGCTCAGCGTCGCCTTCGACATGCCCACCCTGATGGGGCTGGACTCCGACGACCCGCGCAGCGAGGGCGAGGTGGGGCGCTGCGGTGTGGCGACCGATTCCCTCGACGACTTCGAGACGCTGTTCGACTCGATCCCCTTGGGCGACATCAGCACGTCGATGACGATCAGCGGACCGGCCACCGTGGCGTTCGCGTTCTTCCTGGCCACGGCGGAGCGCCAAGGGGTGGCGTGGGATCAGCTCGACGGCACGCTGCAGACCGACATCCTCAAGGAGTACATCGCGCAGAAGGAATGGATCTTCCCGCCGCGACCGCATCTGCGGCTGATCGGCGACCTCATGGCCTTCTGTGCCGAGCGGTGCCCCAAGTTCCATCCGGTGAGCGTGAGCGGCTACCACATCCGCGAGGCCGGAGCGACGGCGGCCCAGGAGCTGGCGTTCACGCTGGCCGACGGGTTCGGCTACGTCGAACTCGGCCAGCGCCGGGGGCTCGACGTGGATCGCTTCTCCTCGGGGCTGTCGTTCTTCTTCAACAGCCACATCGACTTCTTCGAAGAGATCGCGAAGTTCCGGGCCGCTCGGCGCATCTGGGCGCGGTGGCTGCGCGATCGATACGGCGCCACCGATCCCGCCGCGATGCGCCTGCGGTTCCACACGCAGACCGCCGGGGTCTCCAACACCGCGCAACAACCGATGAACAACGTGGTGCGGACCGCCGTCGAGGCGCTCGCCGCGGTGTTCGGAGGGACGCAGTCACTCCACACGAACGCGCTCGACGAGGTGCTGGCCCTGCCGACCGAGGACGCCGCCAAGCTCGCGCTGCGCACGCAGCAGGTGATCGCCTACGAGACCGGGGCGCCCGACGTGATCGACCCGCTCGGCGGGTCCTACTTCGTCGAGACGATGACCGACCGGATCGAGGCCCAGGCCGAGGAGATCTTCGCCCACATCGATGCGATGGGGGAGGGCTCGATGCTCGACGGCGTGCTGGCCGGGATCGAACAGGGCTGGTTCCAGCAGCGCATCGCCGACGCCGCGTTCGAGGAGCAACGACGGTACGAGACCGGCGATCTGGTGAAGGTGGGGGTCAACGCCTTCGTCGAGACCGGCGAGGCGCCGATCGACACCCTCGTGATCGGCCCGGAGGCCGAGGTCCAGCAACGCGTGGCCGTCGAGCGGACCCGGGCCGAGCGCGACGATGCCGTCGCGAAGGCCGCGCTCGCCGACCTCGTCCGCGCGGCCGGCACGGACGAGAACCTGATCGATCCGATGGTCGAGTGCGCGCGAACCCGGTGCACGGAAGGCGAGATCGTGAGCGCCCTCGTCGGGGTGTTCGGCGACTACCGGGAGACCCCGCGCTTCTGAGCGACCCGGTGCACGGGTTGCGCGCTTGACGCTCACACGAGGTCGGCGATATACAGGAGTCGTCGGAATCGCAACGAGTTGCAACTGCAACGAGCTGCTCCGGCGACGAGCGTCGGTCTACGGGAGGCACGGATGCACATCCCTGACGGGTTCATCAACGCGGGCGTGTCGGCGGCCGCGGGCGTGGTCTCGGCCGGTGGCATCGGCTACAGCCTCGTCAAAGCCAAGGAGACCCTGTCGGAGAAGCTCGCGCCCATGGCGGGTCTGGTGGCCGCCTTCATCTTCGCGGTGCAGATGTTGAACTTCCCTGTCGCCGCGGGAACCAGTGGGCACCTGCTGGGTGGATGCCTCGCCGCGATCCTGGTCGGACCCTATGCGGGGGCGGTCGCGGTGGCGGTGGTGCTGGTGGTGCAGGCGCTGTTGTTCGCCGACGGCGGGCTCACCGCCCTCGGGCTCAACGTGTTGAACATGGCCCTGATCACGTCGTTCGGCGGGTATGCGATCTTCCGGTTGATCCGCGGGGTGCTGCCGGCCAACCGTGGATCGGTCGTGGCCGCCTCCGGGATCGCCGCGGTGCTCTCGGTGGTCCTGGCCGCGCTCGGGTTCGTCGTCGAGTACGCGATCGGCGGCAACGGTGGTGCGTCGATCACCACCGTGGCGACGGCCATGCTGGGCACGCACCTCCTGATCGGCATCGGTGAGGGCATCATCACGGGGCTCACGATCGGCGTGGTCCTGGGTGTTCGTCCCGACCTCGTCTACGGCGCCCAGGATCTGCTCCCCACCCTGCAGCTGCGCGATCCCTCGATCGTGGCCGGGAGGCCGTGATGGCCGCGAAGCGAACCACCACCTGGGCGGTCGTGGTGGGTGGGCTCCTCGTGGCGCTCGGGCTCGCCTTCGTCGTGAGCCGGTTCGCGAGCAGCTCGCCCGACGGGCTCAACAAGGTCGCGATCGACCAGGGGTTCGACGACACCGAGACGAACCACGCCACGGCCGACGGCCCGTTCGCCGGCTACGGCGTGAAGGGTGTGGATGACCAGGGCCTGTCCACCGGGCTCGCCGGCATCGTCGGCGTCGTCGTCACCTTCGGCATCGGCCTCCTGCTCTTCGTCGTCGTCGGTCGCCGCAAGGCGACGGGTGGCGAGCGCGATGCCGCGGCGGCGACCGCCTCGTCCGGCTCCGCACCGTGAGTGGCGCCCACGCGCTCTTCGTCCACGGCGACAGCCTGATCCACCGGCTCCGGCCGGAGTGCAAGTTGCTGGCCCAGGTCCTGTTCGTGTTCGCCGTCGTCGCCACGCCCCGCGAGGCGTTCTGGGCGTTCGGCGTCTACATCGTGATGCTGGTGGTGCTCACCCAGCTCGCCGATCTCACGGTGGCGTTCGTCGCCAAGCGCCTGGTGATCGAGGTGCCGTTCGTGCTGTTCGCCGTGTTCCTGCCCCTCGTGGGCCAGGGGGAGCGGATCGACGTGCTTGGCCTGTCCCTGTCGGTCGAGGGCCTGTGGGCGATGTGGAACATCCTGATCAAGGGCACGATCGGCGTCGCGGCCAGCGTGATCCTGGCGGCCACCACGCCCGTCCCTGACTTCCTGCGGGGCTTGGAGCGCCTCCACCTGCCGTCGGTGTTCACGTCGATCACCGGGTTCATGATCCGGTACTCCGAGGTCATCTCGCAGGAGGCCCGGCGCATGAAGGTGGCGCGGGAATCCCGCGGCTACGACGCCCGGTGGCTCTGGCAGGCGAAGGGGTTCGCGGCCTCCGCCGGCGCGCTGTTCATCCGGTCCTACGAACGCGGCGAACGGGTGCACCTGGCCATGATCTCCCGCGGTTTCGACGGTCGTCTCCCCGAGGTCGATGACGGTCGGGCAGGCGCGGCCCAGTGGGCGGCCGCCATGAGCCTTCCGGCCGTGGCGACCCTGGTCTGCGTGCTCGCCTGGGCGGTGCGGCCATGAGCCACGCACCGGCGCTCGAGGTTTCGCGGCTCGCCTTCGCCTATCCCGACGGCACCCAGGCATTGTTCGGGATCGACCTCACGATCGGGGTCGGCGAGCGCGTCGCGCTCCTGGGTCCGAACGGCGCCGGCAAGACCACGCTCGTCATGCACCTGAACGGCATCAACACGGCCCAGCACGGCTCGGTACTGGTGGGCGGCCTTCCGGTGACCAAGCAGCACATGAAGGAGATCCGGAGGCGCGTCGGCATCGTGTTCCAGGACCCCGACGACCAGTTGTTCATGCCCACCGTTCGCGCCGACGTGGCGTTCGGGCCGGCCAACATGGGCGTGCGCGGTGACGACCTCGACGCGTGCGTCGAGCGCGCATTGCAGGCCGTCGGCATGGAGGAGTTCATCGACCGGCCGCCGCACCATCTGAGCTTCGGACAACGGCGGCGCGTGGCGGTCGCCACGGTCCTGGCGATGGAGCCCGAGATCCTGGTGCTCGACGAACCGTCCTCGAACCTGGACCCCGCCGGCCGGCGCGAGCTCGCCGATATCCTGCGCTCCCTGCCGATCACGATGCTGATGGTGACCCACGATCTCCCCTATGCGCTGGAGCTCTGCCAGCGAGCCGTGGTGATGAACGAAGGCGTGATGGTGGCCGACGGCCGGACCCGGGACATATTGGCCGATGAAACGCTGATGGCAGCCAACCGCCTGGAGCTGCCCTTCGGGTTCTTCCCGGAGCGCGCTTTCGACGATTAGGTGGCGCCGGCGCAGGACGCGCACAGGCCCGTGATCGCGAAGTGCGTGAGGTCGGCCTCGAACCCGTGGTGCTGCTCGATCAGCTCATGCAGGGCCTGGGCCTCGCTCAGCGACAAGGGGTCGTCCTTGCCGCAGCGTCCGCAGGTGAGGTGCACGTGCTCGGCTTCCTCGGCCTTGTGGTACTCGGCCCCGGTCTCCAGATGCGAGTGCGAGAGCACGCCGACGTCCTCCAGCAACGTGAGCGTGCGGTAGACCGTGGACGCGTTCACCCCCGGCATCTCCGCCTGCACCGTGCGGGCAATGGCGGCCGGGGAGATGTGCCCCTGGGTCCGCATCACCTCGGTGACGATGGCTCGTCGCTGGGGGGTCATGCGCAAGCCCTTGCTGCGCAGCAGGTCGATGACATCGGCGTAGTCGTGGGAGGAACGGTTCACGGCGTCGATGGTAGCAGCGTGTTGCACCTGCAACACCCGTTGCAGGTGCCGCGTCAGGCGGGAGGCATCGGAGGGGACAGGCCCAGCGCCCGGGCCGCCCACGGCAGCGCGGTACGGGCCTGCTTGCGCTGGAGCGGACGCACGTGCGGCGCCTCGGGGATGTCTGGTCGCGCAGCATGGGCCGCGAAGTACCCGGCGAGCACCGACGCGAAGGCCGCCATGTCCTCGGCCGGTGGAACGACCTCCTCGGGGGCGGGGCCGCCCTCCGCATGCAGGCTCGGCAGCCAGGCCGCGAGATCGAACCGTGGGTTCCCGGTGCAGGCGAAGTTCCAGTCGACGAGCAGCGCCCGACCCTTGCGCAGGCACAGGTTGTCGCTCCGCACGTCCATGTGCAGGAGCGCGTCGCCCTCGATCACGGCCGAGTGCGCCGCGTTGGTGAGCGTGGCGAGGTGCGCTTCGATCCAGCCGGCATCGCAGAGTCCGAGCGCCAGGAACGCATCGAGGTCGCCGGCCACCTCCGGCCATCCCGTCCGGTCGAACTGACTCTGTGAGACGGGCGGGATCTCTGCCGAGGGCTCCGTGGCGGCGACCTGCTCCAACGCGCGCACCACCGCTCCGACGCGGTCTCGGTCCCAGGGCGGCGGCCAGTGGGCATCGCTGAGGTCCTCCAGGACCAGCACAGGGCGCTCCGCGTCATCGGACCAGCCCAGCATCTCTGCGGTGAAGGCCAGACCCCGGTGCTGGGCGTAGAAGAGGTGTTCGTCGCGGACCCATGCCGCGGTGTCCAGGGTGAAGGCGATCTTCACGAACGCGGTCGAACCGTCGGGCAGGGTCGCGATCCAGCGGGAGGCCGCGGTCTGGCCACCCCGGGACACCCTGCGCCACGCCACCGGTTCCACCCCCAGCGCGCGCTTCGCGCGTTCCAGGTCCTCGGGCTCGGGCCGCTCGTTCATGACGCAGCAGCCTATCGGCCGGCGGAGACCTTCTGGCGATGCACCCGCTAGCCTGCCGCCCATGACGGTGATGGTGACGGGGGCATCGGGGCCGATCGGGCACGCGTTGGTGCCGTTGCTGGTACCGCAAGGACGAGGTTCGAGCGGCCGTCCGGCATCCCGATGCCGCCGAGCCGCTCCGTGCGCTGGGCGCCAAGGTCACGGTGGGGCGCCTCGACGATGCCGACGCGCTGGCCGAGGTGCTGCGCCGCGTCTACACCGTGATCCATCTCGTGGGAGGGCCGAACCAGCCCGATGCCGACAGCCTCCAGGATGCCAACCACGGTTCGGTCCTTCGGGCGCTGACCGCCGCGAAGGTCGCCGACGTGCGTCGCTTCGTGCTCGTGTCGGTGCCCGGTGCCTCGCCGGATGCCCCGGATCCCTACCGGCGGGCTCGTGGCTTCGCCGAAGAGGCGGTGATCAACAGCGGGCTCGACTACGCGGTGGTCCGGAGTACGCATGCCTACGGCTTGGGCGGCCTCTGGCTCGCGACCCTGGTGGCGGGAGCCACGGTGAGCCCGCCGGTCGTGCTGGGCGACCCCTCGGGAGCCATGGCGCCGGTCGCGGTCGAGGACGTCGCGGCGGTGCTGGCCGCCGCCGACGACCGCGAGGGTGACCTGGAGGGCACCTGGGCGCTGGAAGGCCCGGACGCGACGACCCCGGCCGCCTTGATCCGTCTGCTCGCGGGCGAGACGGCACCCGAACCACGCAGCGTGGCCGGCAACGAGGCACGGGCGAGCCTGGAACCCACCCTGGGGTTCTCGTTGTCTGACGATGCGCTGCTGTGGTTGGCGGACCCGGCGCGCGCCGATGCACCCGATGCCGCCGCCGCGTTCGACGTGCCGCGTACCCCGATCCTCCACGGGCTGCGCCGCGCACTGGAGCGTGCTGCGACCTCCGACGAGCCCCAGACGGGTGGGTAGCATCGGGGCCATGCGGGCGTATGTGCGGCTCGAGGTCGACGACGGGGTGGGCGTGGTGCGTCTGGACCGCCCTCCCGCGAACGCGATCGACCTGCAGCTCGGTCTGGAGCTCCAGGAGGCGATCCGCGAAGCCGCCGACTCGGACGATGTGGGCGCGCTCGTGGTCTGGGGTGGACCGAAGATCTTCGCCGCCGGCGCCGACATCAAGGCCATGGCCGAGTGGGGGCCCGACGAGGTCAAACCCAGCGTCGATGCTCTCGGCGAGGCGTGCGACCTGCTCGAGGCCACCCCCAAGATCTCGATCGCCGCGGTGAACCGGTACGCGCTGGGCGGCGGCATGGAGCTCGCTCTGGCGGCGGACCTGCGACTGCTGGGTGACGATGCCCGGCTGGGCCAGCCCGAGATCGGGATCGGCGTGATCCCCGGGGCGGGCGGCACGCAGCGACTCACCCAGCTGATCGGGCCCGGGCGGGCGCTGGAACTGGTGGTCACCGGGCGCCAGATCGAGGCCGCCGAGGCCCTCGCGCTGGGGCTGACCCATCGGGTCGAACCCGCCGATGAGGTCTTCGACGCGGCGGTCCGCGACGCCCGGGTGTTCGCCAACGGCCCCCGGAAGGCGCTGGGCGCCGCCAAGGCCGCGATCCGCGCGGCCGTCGAGACGCCCGGACCGGCGGGGATCGCCACCGAGCGCGCCCTGTTCCTGCAGCTCTTCGGCTCGCCGGACCAGCGGGAGGGCATGCGCGCCTTCCTGGACAAACGCGACCCACGGTTCGGCGCTCCCGCCTCCTGAAGAACCTCTGCACCCGGTCTCGGCCCCGGATCCGGAATGAACCACTCCCCGCGGTCGTTCGAACTACGTGCAGACGGACTCGACCCCACCAGTCCGAACGGGTCCGGCGAAAGGATGTGAGCGACGTGGCAGAGGAGAGGTACCGGGGCGCTTCCGTGCGTCAGCTTCCGAAGCCGAACAAGCAGTACACGACCGGTAGGACCTGCGCCGAACCGGCGTGCGAGACGAAGCTCTCTCGTTACAACAAGTGGCAGTACTGCTGGCAACACGAGCCCGTCCACTCGTACGTCCCCCGCGGCAAGCGCAAGTCGCGCAAGGAAGCTGCCTGATCGGACCACCCAAACCGACGACCGAACCGAGGCCCTCCCCACGCGGGGAGGGTCTCGCTGTGTCGGGCGCGGTGGGTCCCCCGTCTCCCCCGGACGGCGGACGGCGCTTCACCTGCACGCGCTCCGAGAACCGACTGCCGTGCAACGCTCCGCCATCGGAGCATGCCTGATTCAAGGTAGGCAGGATGTCTGCCGATGCAGGGTGTGACCGCTCCCCCCGAGCGCGACACCTATGACGAACGAGATCGTTGAGCCTCCCGCGATGCGAGAGGGCGCGTGCCCGTACTGCGAGCGAACCGTGCTCGTCTACGAGGAACCGCCCCGGTGCCCGCTGTGTGCCTGCCCGCTGGACGAGCACTCCGTCCACCCGTACGTCTTCCCGCAGGACCGGGTTCCCGAGGCCGAGTAAGAACCGCTCAGCCGTCCACCAGGACGGCGTCCCGGCGGCCCCGAACGTCGCTCACGAGCGCCAAGGCGTCGGCCCGACGCAGATCGTCGACCGTGACCACCCCTTCGACCAGCCATCCGTCCTCGAGGGCCATCTCCCGTCCCACACCGGGGAGCAGACCGCAATCCAGGGCCGGCGTCACCCATCGACCGTCCAGCTTGACGGCGATGTTGGCGATGGTGCTCTCGGTGATCTCGCCCCGGGTGTTGGTGAGCACCACGTCGTCGGCATCGGGATGGCGGGCGGCCGCCTCCTCGTACCGGCGGCGACGGGAGGTCTTGTGGAACAGCATGGGATCGGACGGGTCGACGGGCTCGGCGGTGTCGAGCGCGAGTCGTACCGGCTGTGGTGAGGGCGGCAACGCCGTGGCCTTCACCGTGACCGCGCCTCGGCGGTCCAGCGTGATGCGGACCCTCGCTGCGCGGTCGCGCCATGACGCGAGCTCGGTCTCCAGCGCGGTCGCGATGCGCGCCTCGTCGAACCGGAACCCGAAGTAGCCCGCCGAGCCGCGCAGCCGGGCCAGGTGGCGCTCGAGGTTGAGGAGCCCGTCGTCCGGATCGTGCCGCAGGGTTTCGTAGAGATCGAACCGCGGCCGTCGCTCCGTGAGCACCCTCGCCTTGGCGACGACCTCGTCGAACTCGCTCGCCGCGCGCGAGTCCCACGTGATGCCGCCTCCCACGCCGTACTCGGCCGTGCCGGTCTGGGCGTCGAGCATGACCGTACGGATCGGCACGCCGAACCTCGCGGCCGGCAGCCCCGACCCCGGCGGCGAGAGGAATCCCACGGCGCCGCAGTACACGCCCCGAGGCGAGTCCTCCAGCTCGGCGATGATCTCCATGGTCCGGACCTTCGGCGCACCGGTCACCGACCCACAGGGGAAGAGGGCCGCGAACACGTCGGCCAGTCCGACCTCGGATCGGAGCATCGAGGTCACCGTGGAGGTGAGCTGCCACACGGTCTCGTAGCGCTCCAGATCGAACACGTCGCTCCACGCGACGGTGCCCGGGCGCGCCACCCGGCCGAGATCGTTGCGGAGCAGGTCGACGATCATGGCGTTCTCCGCGCGGTCCTTCACCGAGCCGCGGAGCCGCTCGGCCACCTCGAGGTCCTCGGCGGGCCAGCGCCCCCGCGGCGCGGTGCCTTTCATCGGACGGGTCGACAGGGCTTCGCCGTCGATCCGGAAGAACAGTTCCGGGGATGCCGACAGCACCCGATAACGCCCCAGGTTGAGGTAGCCGGCGTAGGCGCCCCGTTGCGCGTAACACAGGTCCCGATACAGCCCGCGTTCGTCGCCCTGCACCTGGGAGCGGAGCCGCAGCGTGTGATTCACCTGATAGGTGTCGCCGGCGGCGATGTGCCCGCGGATGGCTTCGATGGCGCGGTCGTAGGTCCCACGGTCGACGGACGGCCGCCAGGCGCCCGGCGGCATCGGCTCGGTGTCGGCCTGCGGTTCGGGGAGCACCGTTTCCTCCCGGCCCTCGAACATCGCGAACCACGCGAGCGGCAGCTGCTCGAAGGCATCGCCGGGCGTCCGTGTGCGTACGGCCAGCGAGGCGTCGAGCCCCGGGGCGGCTTCGTAGGCGAGGAAGCCCGCCAGCCACAACCCTCGTGCCGCCGAGGCTTCGGCGGCGGCGAGGATCCCGGGGACCTCGTCGGGCCGTGTGGCCTCGAGCACTCCCACGGGCTCGACCAGCCGGAACGATGGTTCCGCGCCGGTGAGATCGTCGAATCGGGCGTCGAGCACGCCAGGAACGATACGTGGCCGCGCTGAGCGGTAGCCTCGTTGGATGCCGTCGAAGGGTTCGGTCTTGGTGGCGATGTCGGGCGGGGTCGACTCGTCGGTCGCCGCATGCCTGCTCGCCGACCAGGGCTACGAGGTGTTCGGCTCCCACATGAACCTCGTGCACCTGGACGGGGTGGAGCATGGGTGCTGTGGCCCGTCGGCGCGCGCCGACGCCGAGGCCGTGGCTCGCGTCGCCGGGTTCCCGTTCGAGATCGCCGACCACTCCGATGAGTTCGCCGAGACGGTGATCGCCGGGTTCGTCGAGGAACACGCGGCCGGACGCACCCCGAACCCGTGCGCGACGTGCAACGGCCAGATCAAGTTCGGGGCGTTCCTGCGGCGGGCCGACCAGCTGGGCATGGACTTCGTGGCCACCGGCCACTACGTGCGGACCTCGCAGAGCGACGACGGACCGTGGCACCTGCTCCGTGGCGCCGACGCCTCCAAGGATCAGACCTACATGCTGCACATGCTGGGGCAGGCCCAGCTGGCGCGATCGCTGTTCCCGGTCGGCGCGTTGCCGAAGTCGGAGACCCGCAGGCTCGCGGAAGCGTTCGGGCTGCCGGTGGCGGGCAAGCCCGATTCCCAGGAGCTGTGCTTCGCGCCGAGCGGCGATGCCGGCGGGTTCGTCCGGTCGACCGCGCCGGCCCTGGTGCGGAGCGGTGGCGAGGTGGTCGATCCCGACGGAACGGTGCTCGGCGAACACGACGGGACGTTCGCGTTCACGATCGGTCAGCGCCGAGGGCTCGGCGTCGCGATCGGCGAACCCGCGTACGTGCTCGACGTCGACGCCGCCGCGAACCGTGTCGTGGTGGGACCACAGGTGCTGCTCGCACGACGGGGTTTGGTCGCGGATCGCGCGTCGTGGGTCGCGGGTGGGCCGCCCACCGACGGGCCGTTCGAGGCCCAGGTGCGGATCCGATACCAGGGCCAGGATGCGCCGGCCGTCGTCGAGCCCACCGCCGGTGGCTTCCGCGTGGAGTTCCGTGAACCACAGCGCGCCGTCGCGCCGGGACAGAGCGCGGTGGTCTACCGGGGCGACGAGGTGCTGGGCGGCGGCCGCATCGTCGAGTCGCTACGCTGAGACCCTCCTGAGGAAAGGACCACATGACCGACCACCCCAACGCCGCGACCGCCCGAACGGCGCTGAACGCGTTCAACGCCGGTGACATCCCCGCGATGCTCGAGCTGCTCGACGATGCGATCGTGTGGCACGCGCCCGGCACCAGCCGGTTCGGTGGCCAGTTCGAGGGCAAGCAGGCGGTCACGGACCGGTTCCGCCGGATGGCCGAGGCCGGCGTGGTGACCTCGTTCGCGGTCCATGACGTGATCGGCAACGACGAGCACGTGGTGGCCCTGGTGCAGGTCACGGTCACCGATGCCGACGGCACGCGCTACGAAGGGCCACAGGTCCAGGTGATGCACGTTCGCGGCGGCAAGGCGATCGAGTTCTGGGGCATGAACCAGGACCAGGCCGCGATGGACGTCGTCCTCGGCGCCTGAGTTGCGGCCGGGTTCCCCGGACGTCTCGTCGCTGCCGCCTCGTCCCTCCTGGCCGATACGATGGGCCGGTGAAGCTGCTCCGACGGCGCGCCAAGAGCTTCGAGATCCAGGTCCAGGACATGGTCCTGCACATCACGGCGCCCGAGGACTTCGCGGAGGAATCGCGGGCTGCGGCGCTGAGCTTCTGGGAGCAGCTGCAGTCCTATGCGCTCCGCTACCCGGCGTTCCGCGAGTCGAAGCGGCCGCTCGATCGCATCACGGCCGACGCTCCGGACATCGTCAAGGAGATGGTCGCTGCCGCCACCAGCGCCGGGGTCGGGCCGATGTTCACGTTCCGTGGCGCCGTGGTCGACCAGGTAGGGCGGTTCCTCGCCTCGCAGATGCACGAGCTCACCGTGGCGTGTGACGGCGCCTACTTCATCCGATCGCGCAAGCGCATGAAGCTGGGCGTCAAGCGTCGAGGCGGGGAACCGATCACGGTCGCGATCGACCCCGCCGGGGCCGGCGTGGGTGTCTCCACCACGCTGGGCCGCGGGCGAGGCGGGGGAGGCCCGGACGGGCTCGCGGTGATCGCGGGCACGTGCATGCTGGCCGACGCCGCCGCGGCAGGGGTGCAGGCGATGCTGGGCAAGGACGAGGGCTTCCATGCCGCCTTGGAGTACCTGCAGCAGGTGCCGAACGTGCTGGGCGGCGTGGTGGTGGTGGGCGAACGGATCGGGGTCGCCGGCGCCGTGGAGATCGCGGCGTGAGCCCGCGCGCGAAGAAGATCGACTCGGTCCGCGCGCCCGACGAGCGTGAGCGCGCCGAGGCCAAGCTGCGCGTCGAGGAGCTCCGCGCCGAGATCGAGCACCACCGCTATCGCTACCACGTGCTCGACGATCCCGAGGTGGCCGACGCCGAGTACGACGTCTTGATGCGCGAGCTCCGGGCCCTGGAGGACCGGTTCCCCGAGCTACAGACGCCCGATTCACCCACCGTCACCGTGGGCGGGGCGCCCGCCGACCTGTTCGCGCCGGTCACGCATCGCGCGCCGATGCTCTCGCTCGACAACGCCTTCAGCTTCGAAGAGCTCGACGCGTGGGCCACCCGGGTGGAACGCGGCGTGGGCGATGCCGCCCGGTACGCCTGCGAGCTGAAGATCGACGGTGTCGCCTGCGCCCTCACCTACGAGCGCGGGCGCCTGGTGAAGGCTGCGACCCGAGGTGATGGCCGCATCGGGGAAGACATCACGGCGAACGTGCGCACGGTGAAGGGCATCCCCCGCACCCTGACCGTCGAGGATCCGCCCGCGGTGGTCGAGATCCGCGGCGAGATGTACTTCCCGGTGACAGCGTTCGAGGAGCTGAACGACCAGTTGTTGGAAGCCGGCGGCAAGGCGTTCTCGAACCCGCGGAACGCCGCGGCCGGGTCGCTTCGGCAGAAGGACCCGAAGGTCACGGCGTCGCGGCCGCTGCGCCTGTGGGTGCATTCGTTCGGCTTCGCGCAGGGCATCACGTTCGACTCGCACCTGGGGTTCCTGGAGTGGGCGGGCTCGGCGGGGTTGCCGGTGGCGCCCACCACCGAGTCACGCGATTCGATCGACGGGGTCAAGGACTTCCTGCAGCACTGGGAGACGAACCGGCACTCGATCGACTGGGAGATCGACGGCACCGTGGTCAAGGTCGATCAAACCGATCTGCAGCGCGAACTGGGGAACACGAGCCACGCCCCCCGGTGGGCGATCGCCTACAAGTTTCCACCCGAGGAACGCACCACGCTGCTGAAGTCGATCGACGTGCACACGGGACGCACGGGCAAGGTCACGCCGTTCGCCGTGCTCGACCCCGTGTTCGTCAGCGGGGTCACGGTGACCTACGCCACGCTGCACAACGAGGACGAGGTCCGCCGCAAGGACGTGCGCAAGGGCGACATGGTGATCGTGCGGCGCGCGGGCGACGTGATCCCCGAGATCGTCGGGCCGGTGCTCTCCAAGCGGAAGAAGAGCGCTCGGCGATGGTCGATGCCGAAGACCTGCACGTCCTGCGGCACGCCGCTGGTGCGCCCGGAAGGCGAGGCCGACTACCGCTGCCCGAACAAGCGCGGGTGCCCCTCGCAGGGCATCGAGTGGTTGTTCCATTTCTCCGGGCGCGGCGCCATGGACATCGAGCACCTGGGCTACATGACGGTGATGCGGCTGCTCGAGGCCGGGCTGATCGAAGACCCCGCGGATATCTACGCGCTCGATGCGGACAAGCTGGGCCGGCTGCCGGGCTTCAAGGACAAGTCGATCACCAACGTGTTGGAACAGATCGAGCTCTCGAAGGAACGACCGCTGTGGCGGCTGCTGGTGGGACTCAACATCCGGCACGTCGGCTCGCACGTGGCCCAGGTGCTCGCCCGCGCGTACGGTTCGATCGATGCCCTGGCTGCGGCCACCGCCGACCAGATCGACGATGTGCCCGAGATCGGACCCGAGATCGCCGCCACGGTGGCCGAGTGGTTCGCCGAGGACGAGAACCTGGCGCTGATCGAGAAGCTCCGCGCAGCGGGCGTGAGCCTGGCCGACCAGCGATCGGGCGAGGACGGCCCCAGGCTGCTCGAAGGGCTCTCGATCGTGCTGACCGGGGGGATGGAGGAGATCACGCGCGAGGAAGCCACCGAGCTGGCGCAGGCGGCGGGCGCCCGGGTCGCCTCGAGCGTCTCGAAGAAGACCTCGTTCGTGGTCGCCGGCGAGAACCCGGGCTCCAAGCTCGCGAAGGCTGAAGGGCTCGGGGTCGAGGTGATCGATGAGCCCGAGTTCCTCCGTCGTCTGGGGCGCTGAGCCGGTCCAGGTTCCTGACGAAGGTGGGTCGAAACGCCGCCGCCGACATCGTAGGGTTTCGCCATGCAGACACCGGCGCGCGGCAAACCGCTCGGGGTCCTCACGTACTGGGTGGTGGCCATGCTGGCGGTGACGGCCGTGATCGACATCTTCGGTGTGGTGTCGCTGTTGATCGAGCGTTCGTTGGTGCTGGATTCGGTCGCCGGGCGCCCGGTGTCGATCGAGGATGCGGTCGCGAGCGACAACCGCGTCGAGGCGATCGGTGGCTGGACGTTGATCGCGCTGCTCGTCACCGGGGTGCTGTGGTGTGTCTGGCAGCACCGCGCGCACAGCAACCTCCGGGCGTTCAGCCGCTCCGGCCTGAGGTACACACCGGGATGGGCCGTGGGCTGGTGGTTCATCCCGTTCGCGAGCCTCTGGAAGCCCTTGGGCGCCATGTCGGAGCTCTGGAAAGCCAGCGAACCCACCGACGATCCCCACGCCTGGTCGCGTGCCAGGGCCTGGTGGGTGCTGGGGCTGTGGTGGGCGTGCTGGATCGGAGGGAACCTCCTGGATGTCGTGGCGAGCGCGATGCAGCGGGAGAGCGACCTCAGCACCGTGGCATCGAGCGACATCGTCGCGGTGGTCGCCCGCCTGGTGGAGATCACGGCCGCCGTCTGCGCGGTCGTGATCCTGCGGGACATCCTCGGCCGGCAGCGCGCGCTCGCGCCGATGTCGGCGACGGCGCGCCGTTGCCCCCGCCCCTGCCCGGCGCCACGGTAGGCGCTGCCCCCGATGCCACCACCACCGCCGTTGCCCCCGCTGCCCTGACCTCGTCTGAACGTCGGCCGCTACACTGCCCGCCATGGCGGTAGAGATCGACATCGACCACGTCGCACGGCTCGCTCGGCTGGATCTGACCGAGGAGGAGAAGACCGAGTTGCGTGCGCAGCTCGGGGTCATCCTCGAGCACGCCGCCGCTGTGGGCGAGGTGGCCGCCGACGACGTGCCGCCCACCGCTTCAGCGATCCCTCGGGCGAACGTCTTCCGTGAGGACACGCCCGAGCCGTCGATCCCGCACGACGCGGCGCTGGCCAACGCGCCGGCGCAGGCCGACGACCGGTTCATGGTGCCGAAGGTCGCGGAGACCGGCTCGTGAGCGAGCTCGAACTCTGCGATCGCACCGGGACCGAGCTCTCGGCCCAGCTCCGCGCCGGCGAGATCACCGCGGTGGAGCTCACGGATTCCAGCCTGACCCGGCTCGAAGCCGTCGACGACCAACTCGGTGCGTTCCTGTCGGTGACCACCGAGGTGGCGCGCGAACGCGCGGCCGAACTCGACACCTACCTCGCCACCGGCGCCCCGCAATCGGGCGTGGCCGGCATCCCCACCGCGCTCAAAGACGTGCTCACCACCAAGGGCATCCGAACGACGTGCGCGTCGAAGATCCTGGAGACCTACGTCCCGCCGTATGACTGCACCGCGTGGACGCGGCTGTCGGGCGCCGGCAGCGTGCTGGTGGGCAAGACCAACTGCGACGAGTTCGCGATGGGCTCGTCCACCGAGAACTCCGCCTACGGGGTCGTGCACAACCCATGGGACCTTGACACCGTGCCGGGCGGTTCGAGCGGCGGGAGCGCGGCCGCGGTGGCTGCGGGCGCCGCGGTATGGGCCCTGGGCACCGACACCGGTGGCTCGGTTCGCCAGCCGGCGTCGCTCACCGGCGTCGTGGGGCTCAAGCCCACCTACGGGTTGATCAGCCGCTACGGGTTGGTGGCGTTCGCCTCGTCGCTGGACACGGTGGGCACGTTCACTCGGAGCGTGCCTGACGCCGCCACCCTGCTCGGCGTCCTCGCGGGCAAGGACCATCGCGACGCGACCAGCCTCGACGTCGAGGTGCCCGACTACCACGAGCAACTCGGCCGGGGCGTGGAAGGGCTGCGGATCGGCGTGCTCGCCGACGCGTTCGGCGAAGGCGTCGAGCCCGACGTCGCCGCCTCGGTGCGGGCGGCCGTCGATCGGCTCGCCGACCTCGGCGCGCAGGTGGGGGAGGCGACCCTTCCGCATGCCGGCTATGCGCTGAGCGCCTACTACCTGATCGCGCCGAGCGAGGCGTCCTCGAACCTGGCCCGGTACGACGGAGTGCGATACGGCCTGCGCGTCGACGGCGACGACTCGATCGAGATGATGTTCCGCACGCGCGGCGCGGGGTTCGGCCCCGAGGTGAAGCGCCGCATCATGCTCGGCACGTACGCGTTGAGCGCCGGCTACTACGACGCGTACTACGGCCAGGCACAGAAGGTGCGGACGCTGATCATCCGCGACTACGAAGCCGCGTTCGCCGACTTCGACGTGCTGGTCTCGCCCACCTCGCCCACCACCGCGTTCCCGATCGGCGCGAAGGTGGACGACCCCATGGCGATGTACCTGAACGACATCTTCACGATCCCGGCGAACCTGGCGGGCGTGCCCGCGATCAGCGTCCCCTGCGGCCTCGACTCAACCGGGCTCCCGATCGGTCTCCAGTTCACCGCTCCCGTCCTTGGCGAGCAGACGCTGCTCCGTGCGGCCGCCGCTCTCGAGCGGGAGCTCGCCCTCGAGCTCCGGCCGCCGCTCGTCGCCGGCGTCTGAGCCTTCGGCCATCTCGCGCGCGACGCCTGCGGCCGGGTTGCCCGCGTCCTCGGTCCGGCGAGCCGCAGCGCCCGAGGACACGATCAAGGCCACGGAGGCCAGCACGATGGCACCGCTGACGAACAGCCGGGCCGTCAGGTCCTCGTCCAGCACGAACCACCCCAAGGTCACGGCGACGATCGGGTTCACGTACGCGTAGGTGGAGACGAGCGACGTGCGCACGTTCCGCAGCAGCCACAGGTAGGCGCTGAACCCGACGAAGGATCCGGCGACGATCAGCCAGGCGAGACCGAGCCAGGACGACGATGAGATCGCGCTCAGGTTGAAGTCGGCGGCCTCCCCGACGACGAGGGCGACGAGCAGGATGACCCCGCCGCCCACCAGCTGCTGCATGCCGCTGCCGAGCAGGGGAGCCTTCGGCAGCGGAGCCGTGCGCGCGTAGAGGGAACCGACGGTCCAGCACAGCGTGGCGGCGACCGCGACGAGCATGCCGCCGACCGGCACGCCGTCGCCGGCACTGCCGCTCACCAGCAGCGCGGCGCCGGTGAACCCTCCGACCAGCCCCACGACCACCTTCCACCCGAGCGGTGCCGCACGGAACACGACCCGGTCGAAGAACGCGAGCCACAGCGGGATCAGCGCGATGATCAGCGACACGATGCTCGTGGGGGTGCCCATGTTCTCCGACACCGCCACGAGCGCGTTCCCGCCGAGCAGCAGGAAGATGCCCACGATGCCGGCGGCGCGCCACTGCTTCGGGCGTCGTGCGCTCGTGCGTGCGCATCGAGGTCCACGCGAACAGGACCGTGCCCGCGAACAGGAACCGAGCCGCAGCGCCGAGCAAGGTGGGCACCGTCTCGTTGACCTTCTCGATGCCCAGATAGGTCGTGCCCCAGACGAAATAGAGGGCGCCCAGGATCGTCCAGATCTTGGCGGTGGAGGGGCGGGCGGCATCGGGCATCGAGCCAGGATAGCCGGGGCTGGCGGTCACTCGGCCGAGGCTTCCTCGCTTCCGGCTGCGGCTGCTTCGCGGAGCGATGCCTCGTAGGCATCGAGCGCCCTCTTGTATTGGCGCCGCTTCGTCTCCGGGATGATCTGGAGGAACACCACCACGACGACACCGGTCCACAGTGCCCAACCGAACGTATACAGCAGATCGCCAACCAGCCCAAGAGGCTCCGTTGGCGTCGAGGCCTTGATCAGGTACCCAGCGGCATACGCCACCAAGCCGACCGCCAAGCCGAGCCAGAGGATCCAGTAGACAGGTCGCTGACCGAGCGCGGTCTGCCGCACCTCCGTCAGGTTCTGGCCCACCCACGCCAGGAGTTCTCGGCGTTCCTCCTGCCCGAGATCACCCAACCCGTCCTGCCCTCGAGCGCGGTCCTGGTCATCGAACGTGCGTGAAGCATCCTTCGCTCCTGATCCTTCCGTCATGGTCGAACTCCTCTCGATCGACAGACTCAGGGCGATCCACGCCAGCAATCGAACCACGGAAGACCTGAGATAGCGTTGTCCGGATGTCGGCGCCGGAACAGGGAGGACAGGTGAAGGTCGAGCAGCTGTATCGGATCCGGTTCACGTATCCCGAGAGCTGGAAGGTCGAGCTCGAGGGCGGCTGGGAACAGCACCTGTACCTCGCCGAGGGTCGTTGTGAGGGATCGATCAGCGGCCGGTTCCGAGGCGTGAATTTTCCCCGCCGCCAGGGGGTCGATGGCCCGTTCCGGCCTGACCTCCGCGCCGTGATCGAGACCGACGACGGGGCCGTGATCATGTTCGAGTGGCATGGGTACGGGCGTGCCTACCCCAAGGGACACCGGCAGATCGTCGGCGCGGTCTTCCATCTCAGCGACGCTGAGCAGTATCGGCGCCTCAACGATGCCGTGTGCGTCTGTGTCGGCGAGGTGCGCGCGCCGGCCGACCCCGATCAAGCGGAGCCCGACCTCGTGATCGACGTTGCCGAGCTGATCTGGGAGCCGATCGCCGACTGACGCCCCGGACCGGGACGCTGACGAAGAGGCGACCGTTGGGGCGGGCCGTTAGGCTAGGCGCCTCATGACCGAGGTCGAAGCCGTCATCGGGCTCGAATGCCATGTCGAGCTCGATACCCAGACGAAGATGTTCTGCGGCTGCCGCGCCGAGTTCGGCGCGGCGCCCAACACGAACGTGTGCCCGGTCTGCCTGGGTCACCCGGGTTCGTTGCCGGTGCCCAACCGCGAGGCGATCCGCCGCATCATCCTGATCGGCCTGGCCGTCGGCAGCGAGATCGCGCCGCACTCGCTGTTCCACCGGAAGAACTACTTCTACCCGGACATGCCGAAGAACTACCAGATCAGCCAGTACGACCTGCCGATCTGCGTGGGCGGGCACCTCGACGTCGACCTGCCCGACGGCACCACCAGCCGCATCGGCATCACGCGCGTCCACATGGAAGAGGACACCGGCAAGACCGTGCACGCGAGCGCCACGGGCCGCATCCACGACGCCGACGCCGCCCTGATCGACTTCAACCGTGCGGGCGTGCCCCTGGTCGAGTGCGTGAGCGAGCCCGACATCCGTTCTCCCGAGGAGGCCGCCGCGTACCTCCGTGAACTCCGCGCCACGCTTGGAGTCGCTCGACGTCAGCGACGTGCGCATGGAGGAAGGTTCGCTGCGCTGTGACGCCAACATCTCGATGCGACCGGTCGGTACCGAGGCCTTCGGCACCAAGGTCGAGATCAAGAACATGAACTCGATCCGTTCCCTGGAGCGCGCGCTCCACTTCGAGATCGAGCGGCAGACCAAGGCGCTCGAGGCCGGCGAGGCGATCGCGCAGGAGACGCGTCACTGGGACGAGGACTCGGGCTCCACCAAGTCGATGCGTTCGAAGGAGGAAGCGTTCGACTATCGCTACTTCCCCGAACCCGACATCCCGGCGCTGGAGCCCAGCGAGGAGTGGATCGCCGAGATCCGAGCCGGCCTGCCCGAACTGCCGCGCGCCCGCCGTGCCCGCTACGAGACCGACGACGGACTCAAGCCCGACGTGGCGCGCGTGCTGGTCGGGGACCGCGCGTCGTCGGCCTTGTTCGACGAGACCGTGGCCCTGGGGGCCGATCCCAAAGCGGCCGCGAACTGGATCACCCAGGACCTGGCGGGTTCGCTCAACAAGCTCGGCGTCGATCCCGCCGCCTCGCCGGTCACGGCGCAGCACATCGCCGACCTGATCGCGCTGGTCGCCGACGACACGGTCAGCGGGGCCGGCGCGAAGCAGGCGCTCGAGGAGGCGGTGGCCACCGGCGATCCCATCGCCGAGATCGTCGAGCGCAAGGGTCTCACCCAGGTCTCCGACAGCGGCGCGCTCGGGGCGATCGCCGACGAGGTCCTGGCCGAGAACCCCGAGGTCGTCGAGCAGTTCCGCGGGGGCAAGGAGGCCGTGATCGGGTTCCTGGTGGGCCAGGTCATGAAGAAGTCGGCGGGCTCGGCCAACCCGAAGCTCGCGAAGGAGCTCCTGCTCGAACGGCTCTCCGGGTAGGAACGCGGAACCGGTGCACACCCCACCGGAGCGTCCGCAGCGGGTGCCCTTCTGGCAGCTGGTGCTGTACGGCGCGTCGAGCATGGTCCGCGGCGCCGTGCATCCCTTCCAGCGGATGTGGCGATCCACCGACCCGCTCGACACCTACGCGTTGTGCCACTTCACCTCGGTGATGGGCGACGCGATGCTGGCGGTGGCCCTGGCCGACTCGGTGTTCTTCTCGCTGCCGGTGGGCGAGGCGAAGCTCAAGGTCGCCGCCTACCTCGCCCTCACGATGCTGCCGCTGGCGTTGGCCGGCCCGTTGCTGGTCCCGATGTTGGACAAGGCCGGTCCACGGCGCGCGATCTCGTTCGGGGCGGCCGCCGGGCGCGCCGCCGTCGCGATCTATGCCGCGCCACGGTTCGGTTCGATCCTGTTGTTCCCGAGCGCGTTGATCCTGCTGGTGTTGTCGAAGGTGCACGCGATCACGAAGAACGGCCTCACGATGGCCTACGCCTCGCACGAGGAAGGCCTGATGCGGGCGAACGCCCGACTGGGGCGCCTGGCCGCGATCGGCGCCGTGATCGCCGCGCCCATCGCGTTCGTGTTCCTGAAGGTGTGGGGGTCGGCGGGTCCGATCTATCTGGCCGCCGTCGTCTACGCCGGATCCGCCCTGTTGAACCTGCGGCTGCCCCACCCTGCCCGCACCGGCCAGGCGCCCGACACGGTGGGGCCGCGTGGGCGCATCCCGGACCTCGCGGCGCCCGCGGTCGGCGCCGTCGGCCTGCGAGCGGCGAGCGGATTCTTGCTCTTCCTGCTGGCGTTCTCGCTGCGGGAAGGCGGCGCGCCGGCGTACTGGTTCGCGGTGCTGGCGGCGGGGGGCATCGTGGGGACGTTCGTCGCCGACGTGGTGGCGCCGAGGGTGCCCACCACCACGCGGGAGGAAGCGGTGGTGGTCGCGTGCGTGAGCGCCGCGTGCATCGGCGCCCTGCTCGCCTTCGAGATCTTCGGATTGCCGTTGCTCACGATCTACGCGTTCGTGGCTGGCGCGGCTACCGAGTTCGGGCGGCTCGCGTTCCAGAGCCTGATGCAGCGCCACGCCCCCGCGGGGGCGCAGGGACGGGTGTTCGTGCGCTACGAGGTGCTGTTCCAACTGGCGTGGGTGGCCGGGGCCTTCATCCCGGCGCTCCTGCCGATCGATTTCCGGCAGGGGATCTTGATCCTGGCGGCCTTCTACGCCCTGCTGGCGATCGGGTCCTGGTACCGCGCGCGGTTGCGGGCCAGGGAACGACGCTCGGGCGGGGAGACGCCGGGATACTGAGCCCGGCGTAAGCTGATGCCCTGCGTCCGAGACCGGACGCCGCGGAACACAGGGAGGTTGGGCACGTGGGGGAATGGATCACGGTCGGCTCGGCTGACGAGGTGCCCGAGGGCGAGGCCACGCCGTTCGCCGTCGGCGATGCGGAGATCGCCGTGGCGCGATCGAACGGCACCCTTTACGCGTTCAGCGACATCTGCACGCATCGTGGCTGCAACCTCGCGAACGGCGGTGAGGTCGAGGGCTCCACGATCGAGTGCGAGTGTCACGGCAGCATCTTCGACATGGGGACCGGCGCCGTGATCCAGGGGCCGGCCACCGAGCCCATCGCGACCTACGGGGTCGCCGAGGACGGCGGACAGCTGAAGGTCGAAGCGTAGGGGGAGCGTGACCACCGACCGGACGTTCGTCATCGTGGGAGCCTCGCTGGCCGGGGCCACCGCGGCGGCGACCCTACGCAGCGAGGGGTTCGACGGCCGGATCGCCCTGATCGGCGCCGAACCGCTGGCCCCCTACGAACGCCCACCCCTGTCGAAGGAGTACCTGCGCGGCGAGCAGCCGCTCGAGGACGCCTTCGTGCGGCCGCCCGAGTGGTACGCCGAGCAGGAGATCGACGCCAGGTTCGGCATGCGCGCCGTCCAGATCGACGTGCGCGAACGCGAGGTCGTGCTCGCCGGCGGCGAGCGCATCGCTTTCGACCGGCTGCTGATGGCCACCGGAAGCCGCAACCGGAGCCTCGATGCACCGGGCGCCGGGCTCCCCGGCGTGTTCGATCTCCGCCACGCCGACGATGCCGATCGCATCAAAGAGGCCGTCGGTCAGGGCGCGCGGGTGGTGTGCGTCGGCATGGGGTTCATCGGCGCCGAGGTCGCGGCCTCGCTCCGGATGCTCGGCAACGACGTAACGGTCGTGGAGATCTTCGAGACCACCCTGTATCGGATCCTGGGACCCGCCATCGGCCGGGTCCTGGAGGCGGTGCATCGCGATCACGGGGTGAAGATGCTGTTCAACGAGGCAGTGGCCAGCTTCGAAGGCGACGGCCGGCTCGAAGCGGTGGTGACCAGCGGCGGTCGTCGCATCGATGCCGATGTCGCGATCGTCGGGGTGGGCACCGAGCCCGCGGTGGAGCTCATGGCCGGAACGGGCCTGGACCAGGGTGGTGGCATCCCGGTCGGGCCGACGCTCGAGACCGAGGTGCGTGGGGTCTATGCGGCTGGCGACGTAGCGAGGCAGGAGCACCCGCTCTTCGGTCCCATCCGCGTCGAGCACTACGACAACGCGATCAAGATGGGCGAAACGGCCGCTCGGAACATGCTCGGGGCCGAGACCGTGTTCGGCGACCCGCATTGGTTCTGGTCGGACCAGTACGAGTCCCAGGTCCAGACCGCGGGGATCGCGCCCACGTGGGATTGGATGGTCGTGCGGGGGTCGCTGGACGAGCGTTCGTTCTGCGCCTTCCTGCTCGACGGTGACGGCGTGCTGCGGTCGACCGTCAGTCTGGATTGGCCGCGGGACGTCCGCCGGTCGTTCGGGTTGATCGCCGCCCAGGTGGCCCCTGACCCGACGGCGCTGGAGGACCCCGACGTCGATCTGCGGACGCTGGTGCCCTGATGCACATCTCGGGACCGGCGCTGGGCCATCCCACCTGAGATCTCGATCTGCAACGCCGCATCCGTGAGACGCGGCGCGATCGGATGGCCAAGGCCCTCCGCAAGGGCCAGGGCCGTCGGAGGTTGGTGGATCGCGTGCTGGGCCGCGAGCCCGGCGACCAACCACTGCCGGTGGATCTGGACCCGGACGCGTTCACCGACCGCGGAGATGACGTCTGGAAGTCCCTGCGCTTCTAGCCGCGCGGGGAGTCTGGGTCGGACTAGTCGGTGGTGAGGTGGCCGGCGAGCTCCTCGGGGGAGCCCGAGGCTTCGATCTGACCGTCGCGGAACAGCACCACCCGGTTCGCGTAGCGCAGCGCCTCCGGGTTGTGGGTGGCGGCCAGCACGGCCCCGCCGCGCCCGATCACGTCCCAGAGCGCCTCCAGGATCAGGTCGGCGTTCTCGGTGTCGACCTCCGCGATCGGTTCGTCGGCGAGCACGACCTCGGGTTCGGCGATCAGCGCTCTCGCCACCGCCACGCGCTGTTGCTGGCCCGCGCTCAGCTCGAACGTCCGATTGTCGACCCGGTCGGTGAGGCCCAGACGCTCGAGCCAGCCGACCGCGCGTTCGCGCGCCTCGCCCAGGTCGACACCGTTCACCCGCAGAGGCAGCTCCACGTTCTCCACGGCCGACAGCGTGGGGAGCAGCCCGAACGACTGGAACACGACGCCCATGCCGGTCTGGCGCAGCGCGATCCGCTCGGCGCGGGACATCGCCGAGATCGGCTCGCCCTTGAACCGCACCTCACCCTCGTCGGGGGCATCGAGACCGGACAGCGTGCCGATGAACGTGGTCTTGCCCGAACCGCTCGGCCCCATCAGCGCCACGAAGTCCTGCGAGGCCAGCGACAGCGACGCGCCGCGTACCGCGAGCACCCCCTGGGCGCCCGGGTAGGAGCGAACCACGTTGATGCCCTCCAGGAGTGGGGCACCGCCGGCCGGCCGTGCAGGCTCCGCGGCACCCGGGGCCGGCGTTGCGGCGCCCCCGCCGTCCTCGTCGCCCTGCTGGGCTCCGGGACCCCAGACGTTCCGCAGGTCGTCGCGATCAGGCATGGCCGGTCTCGCTCCTTCGCCGCAGATGGATCTCGTCGGGCCTGACCTCGGCCTCGAGCTCCACCCCGCCCAGCGCGGCGATCGCGTCGTCGGGGAGCTTGACCCGACCGTCCTCACCGATCGGGTCGACCGCCAGGCCTTCGTGGAGCACCCGCCCGTCCCGGACCCGGATCCGCCGCGAGGCCGCCCGCGCCGCAGCCAGGTCGTGGGTCACCATCACGATCGTCGTGCCGAACTCCTGGTTCACCGCGCGGAAGGCCTCCAGCACCCGGGCCGAACTCTCGGAGTCGAGCTCAGCGGTGGGTTCGTCGGCCAACAGGATCGTGGGCGTGTTGGCCAGTGCCACGGCGATCGCGACGCGCTGCTGCTCACCGCCCGACAGCATGCCCGGCCGGTGCTTGGATCGGTCCTTCAGCCCGACCAGGGCCAGCAACTCCTCGACGTCGCGTTGACGTGAGCGCTCGGCGCTGCGGTGCACGGTGCCGGGGAGCCGCACGTTTTCCCGCACGTTGAGGTACGGCACCAGGTTGCGCGCGGTGCCCTGCCAGACGAACCCGATGCGTTCGCCCCGGTACTGCGTGAGCGCGTCGTTGTCGAGCTGGCCCAGGTCCTGGCCGTCGACGATCACCTCGCCCGCGGAGGCGCGGTCGAGGCCACCCACCATGTTCAAGATCGTGGACTTGCCCGCGCCGCTCGGCCCCACCACCGCCAGGAACTCGCCCTGGGCGATGTCGAAGTCGACGCCGCCGAGCGCCACGACGCCGGTATCGGCCACCCGGTACACCTTGTAGACGTGCCGGAACCGGATCAGGGCATCGCGATCCGCCGGGGTGAACATGTCGGGACTCACCATGGTCATTCCGCTTCACCTCGCAGCACGCCCGTCACCGACGAGCGCATCAGGAACCGCATCGCGGCGGCCAGCGAGATGGCAGCCGCGACGACGATCGCCACCACCGCCACGCCGAGCGCCGCCCAGTCGATCACCAGCACCGGCACGGGGTAGGGCACCCCGAGGCTCGTACCGACGTAGGGCATCATCAGTCGCAGGAGGAAGTACCCGATCGCGATGCCGGCTACCAGCGCGAACCCCAGCAGTCCCACCTGTTCCAAGATCAGCGCGCGACGGATCTGTCCCGCCCGCGTGCCCATGGCCCGCAACGCGGCGAACTCGTAGTCGCGCCGACGCATCGTGAAGTACAACCCCGCCGCCACGCCGATCACCACGAGCCCGACGCCGGCCAGGGCAGCGGTGAAGTTCATCCCCACGGCGAGCGACTGCGGCAGCTGCGCCAACAGTCCTTCGATCGGGGCGGTGGCCTGCACGAGGCCCGGGATGAAGCCTGCGGTCTCCAACACCGGCGACGGATCGTCCGGCGTGTTGGCCCACACCTCATCGAGCGTGAGCCCCGCTTCCGGGATCGCGAACTGCCGCTCCAGGATCGCGGGCGCGGACACGACGACGAACGGCGCGTTGGGCACGAGGCTGGGGAACTGGTTGGCGGTGGCGAACGGGTGGACCGTCGTGCTCTGGCCCGCCACGCCCACGTCGAAGGGGGCGTTCACGGCCGAGCCCCAGTTGTCCGAGATCACGGCCGGCAGGTCGGGGGGTGCCGGCCAGATCCCGCCGATCACGTTCCCGGCTCCCGGGCTCATCGTGTAGACGGTGGGGCCACCGTCGCCGTCGGGCTCCAGGGTTCCCTGGCTGCTGCGCCAGGTGATCGGTTCCCAGGCCTCGATCGGCAGTGGTTGGCCCGCCAGTTCGACCGAGCGGAAGCCGATCTTCAGCTCAGGAGGCAGCTCGGTCCCGGTGTCCACGTGGAACGTGATCGAGGCGAGGCGGCCGGCATCCAGATCGAGGTCGTAGGAGCCGGAACCCTCCTGCAGCTGAGTGTCCACGGTGCGCACCTGGCCGGCGTCGTCGAACTCCGTGGCCTGGACCAGCATGCCCTGCGGAAGGACGGGGACGTCGAGGGCGAGCGTCAGCGTTCCCGCGTCGACGGGCAGCCCGAGCGGGTCGGTGGCCAAACCTTCCACGATGTCCTCGAGCGATGACGAGGAGAAGTCCGATCGCCACCAGCCGCCCTCCTCGTACGTGGCGGGATCGATGCCCAGCACGGTCGGCGGCAGGGAGAAGCTCCCGTCGGAGAACGTCGGTTCGGTCCGCACCACCGCGGTGGCTTCCTCAGGAAGGTCGCCGATGGCGGCAAGGACCTGTTCGGGGGGACTCACCTGCACGTTCCAGTCGGCGCCGACCTGCGTGTGCGCGGCGTCGGAGTGGTTGCGCAGCACGATCGCGCGATAGGAGGTCGAGACCACCAACAGCCCCATCGCCAGCAGCAGCAGGAGCGCCGCGGCGAACCCGGTGCCCGGGGAGCGCCCCACCCGGCGACCCGCCAGGTAGGTGGACACCCGCCGCGTCCGTCCGATCCGCCCGTCGAGCCGTCGAAGCACGAACAGCAGCAGGCGCAGGGCCAGGAACGAGATGCCGAACAGCAGCAACGTGGGGGCCGCCAGGACCAGCGGATCGATCGTGCCCCCGCCCGGCGTCACCTCGGTGCCGCCGCGCAACTGGAGGTAGGCGAAGATCCCGAGCGGCAGGACGAACAGCTCCACGGGCACCCGGGCGAGCAACGGCCGGTCCTCGCGCGAGGCGGCCCGCCGCTCCTCCAACACGGTGCGTTTCACGAGCGGGTAGGAGAGCCCGAACAGGATCGCGGCGCCCGCGGCCGCCGCCAGCAGACCGAGGAGCTCGGCTCCGGCGTTGAGGTGGACGGGGAACTCCACCCCGGGGAGCTGTTCGCCGTTCGAGCGGCCGGCGAGCTTCGCCAGCACCAGCCCCAAGAGCAGACCCAACGGGTAGGCCACCACCGCGTAGGTGAGCGCCTGCAAGCCCTGTGCGGTCAGCAACGTCCGCTTCGTGAACCCGCGGCTGTGCAGCACGGCGAGCTCGAAGGACTGGCGGGTGAGTGCCAGCGCCCCCACCCCGCCAGCACGGCCAGCGTGACCGCGCCGATCTGGATCACGACGAGCAGGATCGGGATCCGAAGGTTCTGCACGCGCTGATCCACGATGCCGAACAGCGTGTCGAGCCCGGTCGTGAGGCGGACCGTGGTCATGCCCGGCTGCTCGCTCATGACATCCTCGGCTTGGAGCAGCTGGCCGGGAACCGAACGCGCCTCGTCGTACGTGAGATCGCCGACGGCGAGGTAGGCGTCCCAGGCGAACTCGCTCGTCAGCCCCAGCGTCGTGGCGGCCTCGAGGTAGGCCTCGCGGTCCATGAGCAGCGGCGGGGGGTCGGTGGCATCCGGGCCCGGGAACGGGTTGCGTGAGCCGAACCAGAACGGATCCTCGCGGTCGGGCGAGCCGTAGGTCCCGCTGAGCGTCAACGTCACCGTCTCGTCGTTGGGACCCACGATCGTGACCGGGTCACCCAGCTGCAGGCCCGCGGTCTGCGCCGTGCTCGAGGGCATGGCGATCTGCATCCGGCGGCGGGCGCCTCTCCGCGGATCTGCAGGTGGTCGGCCGCGCCCTCGCGGAAGAACACCGGGAGGGACGGCCCCTCGGTGTCGCCGAACCGCACCGTGGACAGACCCTGGGAGACGATCGTGTCGGTCGGAACGCCGGTGAGCGCCCCCTCCACCGCCGCGTCGGCGTTCGCCCAGTCGAAGTCCTCGTCACCGAACACCTGGTAGCGCGCGTTGGCCACGGTCACGCCGGCCTCGCTCAGCGTGGAGGAGAAGATGGCCTCTCGGGCGGCGTCCGCGTAGATGGGGCCGGCGACCAGGACGCCGACGCTGAACGCCAGCGTGACGATGACCGCCAGGCCCAGCAGACGCTGAGCCGCGAACCGCTTGAGCAGGAATCGAAGGGTCGCCATCGATGGGGTCGGCGCCCCTGGCGAAGCGCCCACAGGATGATACGGAGCTGCGGTTCCTTGCCGTCGCCGTCCTTGCGGAATCCTGCCGTCGACGCATTGGTAGGCTGACGGTTCCGACGTCGTTCGAGGAGTGATCCATCCGATGGACAGGCCCGAGATCATCCTGGCCCCCGGTCCGACCCCGATCCCGCCCGAGGTGCTGCTCGCCCAGGGCAGCCCGCTCGTCTATCACCGTGGTCCCGGCTTCGGGAACCTGATGCGCGACGTCACCACGCGGCTGAAGGAGCTCTACAAGACCGATTCGGCCGACGTGCTGCTCATGACCTCCAGCGGCACGGGCGGGCTCGAGTCCGCGATCGCCAACTGCTTCAGCCCCGGCGACGAGGTCCTGGTGCCCCTGGCCGGGTTCTTCTCCGAGCGGTTCAAGAAGCTCGCCGAGACCTACGGGCTCACCGTGCGTACCGTCGAGTACGAGTGGGGCACGAAGATCCGCCCCGACGACGTCGCGGCCGCGCTGGCCGAGCATCCCGTGAAGGCCGTGCTGCTCACCCAGTCCGAGACCTCCACCGGCGTGATCCAACCGATCGAGCAGCTCGCGAAGGTCGCCAACGACGCCGGCGCCCTGGTGATCGTCGACGCGGTGTCCTCGCTCGGGCGCCGTACCGTTCGAGTTCGACGCCTGGGGGATCGACGTTGCGGTGGGCGGCAGCCAGAAGGCCTTGAGCGCCTCGCCCGGCATCGCGTTCTGCGCGATCAGCGAGCGCGCGTGGGAGGCTTCGCGCTCCGCGACGAACCCGCGCTTCTATTTCGACTGGGCCACCTACAAGCGGTTCGCCGACCTGCCGCACCCCGAGAACCCGTGGACGCCCGCGATCAGCGTGATGCAGGGCCTGCAGGCCGCCCTGGCGCTGTACTTCCAGGACGGCATCGAGGCGGCGATGGTTCGCCATCAGATGCTGTCGCGGGCGGTCAAGGAAGGCGCGAAGGCGCTCGGCCTGGACCTGTTCGGCGAAGGGCTCGAGGACAACTGGACCGTCACCGCGATCCGCGCGCCCGAGAACATCGACGCCGACACCATCAGCGACACGATCCGCGCCGATCACGGGTGCGTGCTGGCGCCGGGCCAGGGACCGCTGAAGGGCAAGGTCTTCCGCATCGGGCACTTCGGATACTTCTCCGAGCTCGACATCATCCGGGGGCTCGCGGCGCTGGAGATGACCTTGGAGACGCTCGGTCATCCCGTGAAGCGCGGCGCTGCGGTGGCGGCCGCCGAGACGGTCTTCATGGAGTCGCGCGCCTCGTGAGGGTCCTCGTCACCGAGCAGCTCTCCGAGCAAGGGTTGGAGCTGCTCCGCAAGGACTTCCAGGTGGACGTTCGCACCGACCTCGCCGGGGGCGACCTCGCGACCGAGATCGCGCCCTACGACGCGCTCATCATCCGCAGCGCCACGCAGGTCACCGACGAGGTGCTCGCCGCCGCGCCATCAGCTGAAGGTGGTGGCGCGCGCCGGGATCGGCCTGGACAACGTCGACGTCGAAGCCGCCACGCGCCGCGGCGTCATGGTGGTCAACGCGCCGCAGTCCAACATCATCAGCGCCGCCGAGCAGGCGATGGCCTTGCTCCTGGCGCAGGCTCGCAACACCCCGCAGGCCAACGCCGCCCTGAAACAGGGCGCGTGGGAGCGCTCGAAGTGGGAGGGCGTGGAGCTCGCGGGCAAGACGATCGGCCTCGTCGGGCTGGGACGGGTGGGGGCGTTGGTGGCCCAACGCGCGGCCGGGTTCGGCATGCGGGTGATCGCGTTCGATCCCTACGTCAGCGCCGAGCGTGCGAAGGAGATGGGCGTCGATGCCATGCCGTCGCTCGAGTCGCTCCTGGTCCAGGCCGACTTCGTGTCGATCCATCTGCCGCGAACCCCCGAGACCGAGGGGCTGCTGGGCGAGCACGAGCTCGGGCTGATGAAGCAGGGCGCTCGCCTGGTGAACACGGCGCGGGGCGGCATCGTCGACGAGGATGCCCTGGCCAAGGCGATCGAGAGCGGGCACCTGGGCGGTGCGGCGCTCGACGTGTTCGCGAACGAGCCCACCACCGACTCGCCGCTCTTCGCGTTGGACAGCGTGGTGGTGACGCCGCACCTCGGAGCCTCGACCAAGGAAGCGCAGGACAAGGCCGGCACCACCGTCGCCGAGATGGTGCGGCTGGCGCTGATGGGCGAGTTCGTGCCCTACGCGGTCAACGTCAGCGCCGGCGCCGAGGTGACCGAGGTGGTGCGACCGTTCGTGCCGCTGGCCGAGCGGTTGGGCACGCTGGTCGCGGGACTCGCCGAGGGTGGTGTGCGGTCGATCGTGGCCTCCTACCTGGGCCGCATCGCCGAATCCGACACCCGCGTGCTCACGCTCGCGATCCTCAAGGGCATCCTGGGCCGAACCGTGCACGAGCCGGTCTCGTTCGTGAACGCGCCGATGCTGGCACGCGAGCGAGGTCTCACGGTGAGTGAGATGCGCTCGACGGTGTCCCAGGACTACGTGAGCTCGATCGCCCTGCGGGCCGAGACCGACGAAGGCCCGGTGAGCGTGGCGGGTTCGATCCTGGCGAAGGATCACGAGCGCGTGACGCAGGTGAACGACTTCGACATCGAGGTGACGCCGGCGGGCCACATGGTGTTCTTCACCTACGCGGACCGGCCGGGGATCATCGGCACCGTGGGCACGATGCTGGGCGAGCACCACGTCAACATCGCGACGATGGACGTCGGCCGCAGGGTCGAAGGCGGCGACGCGCTGATGTGCCTCACCGTCGACACCGAGGTCTCGATCGAGGTGCTGGAGCAGGTGGCGTCCATCATCGATGCGCATCAGCTGCGCACCGTCACGCTGCCTGCGTAGCAGCGCCCATCCTTCGTTCGTTCCCGGATCGGCCGAAGGCCCCGTGTTACACTCGCTCGATCATGAAGCGGAATCTCTCGGTGACCGGCGATGCCGGCAGTGTGCGGACGCGATCCATCGCGCCCACTGCCCGCTAGGTCACCAGGCAGCCCCGCCCGCACCACCCTCCGCAAGGAGTCCGCTTCATGAGCCGCTCACCTCGATCCAACGTCAGACGTCTGGCCCTCGGTCGCCTGCTGTCCGTGACCGGTGGCGCCGCGGCGTTCACGGCGCTCAACTTCACGGTCTGGGACCGCACGCACTCGCCGTTCATGCAGGCGTTGTCGCTGCTGTTGACGTTCGGGGTCGCGGGGTTGATCGGGCCGTTCGCCGGTGCCCTGGGCGACCGGCTGGATCGCCGCAGGGTGCTGATCTGGTCCGAGGCGATCTCGTGCGTGTTCTTCACCGCGATGGTGTTCGTGCACTCGCCGCTCGCGCTGATCCTGCTGGCGTTCGCCTCGGCGATCGCTGAGCTGCCGTTCCTGTCGGCCTCGCGTGCGGCGATCCCGAACCTGGTGGACGATCCGGAGGACATCTCGTGGGCGAACAGCCTGGTCACGCTGGGCGTGCATGCAGGCATCGCGATCGGCCCCGTGATCGGTGGGCTGCTGCTGGCCCTCACGGACGTCTCATGGGTGTTCGGGGTGAACGCGGTGTCGTTCGTCATCTCGCTGTTGCTGACGATCTCGGTGCGCGGTCGCTTCCAGGAGGAGCGAGGCGCCGAGCACGAAGAGCACGCCGGCATCACCGCGGGCATCGTCTACCTGTGGCGTGAACCGGTGCTGCGACGGCTGTCGATCGCGTGGTTCGTGTTCGTGGTCGGCATGGGGATGGGCATGGTGGCCGACGCACCGCTTGCCGAAGATTTCGGCTGGGGTCCCATGGGCTACGGATTGCTGATCGCGTGCTGGGGACTGGGCTCGACCGTCGGGGCCGGGGTGGGCCGATGGATGACCGCGCGCACCGAGCCGGTGTGGATGGTCTTCGGTGCGTTCGGGATCGCGTTGGCGGCATTCGGCGTGGGGCTCGCGCCGGTGTTCCCGTTCGTGCTGGGGGCGCTGCTGGCGATGGGGGTCTGCGACGGCCTGACGATCGTGTCGGAGAACGGGATGCTCCAGCGCCGAACGCCCGACGCGGTGCGGAGCCGCGCCATGGCGGCGTTCGAGGCGGTGCTGTCGTTCGGGCTCGCGGTGGCGTACGTGGCCGCGGGTCCGGTGCTGACCGTGATGGCACCGCAGAGCGTGTATCTGCTCGGTGGGGCCGGCGCGGCGCTGGCGGCACTGATCCTGGTGCCACTGCTTCGATTGCGGCACGAGCCGGACCAGGGGAGCGCCCCCGATCTCGACGCGGAGGCCGAGATCGCCGACGCGATGATGTACCCGCCGGCGAGCTGAGGCTCAGGGGCGTCTCGCTCCCTCGCCCCGGCGATCGTCAACGGTGTACGGGTTCCCACGCAGGACGGAACCCGGAAGGCGTCGACGTTCCGCCGGGGGACCCGTGGTGTTGACCCTTGGGCCGGATGATGTGCCGACCGCAGGGGAGGCAGGGCCCTTGCATAGGAAGGTATCTGGGTCGGGGCGGCCGCCAAGCCGGCTGAATCTCGTTCAGGTTTCCCGACTTGCTTTGAATGGCCGTTCAGGACTAGCGTCCCACTCCGGGCGGGTCCCACCCGGGGCCCAGACCGGAGGAACACCGTCATGTCCGGCACCACCAGCTCCACGGCACCAACACGTACCACGCGATCGTGATCGGCGGCGGCCACAACGGCCTCGTCGCCGGCGCCTACCTCGCCAGGTCGGGCGCGAAGACGATCGTTCTCGAAGCCAGGCACAAGGTGGGCGGCGCCGCCGACACCATGGCCCCCTGGCCGGAGGCTCCTGAGTTCAAGGTCACCACGCTCAGCTACGTGATGAGCCTGATGCCCGACACGATCCAGCGGGACCTCAAGCTCGCCGACCACGGGTACAAGGCCTACCCGGTCGGCCCGTACTTCCTGCCCTTCCCCGATGGGCGCTGCATCGTCCAGTACGACGACGATGCCAAGAAGAACTACGAATCGTTCGCGCAGTTCTCCAAGCACGACGCCGACGCGATCGAGCGCTGGGACGCCTGGATCGGCGGCCTCGCCGACGTGCTCGGCCCCATGTTGATGTCGATCCCGCCCACCGTGGGGTCGAAGAAGCCCGCGGACCTCTACGAGCAGCTGCGGCTGGCGTGGCGGTTCCGCGGGCTCGACGTGAAGACGATCGGGGACGTCACCCGCCTGATGACGATGAGCATCGTCGACATCCTCGACCGCTTCTTCGAGACCGACCAGGTGAAGACCGTGATGGCGCTCAACGGCCTGATCGGCACCTGGGCCGGCCCGTACGAGCCTGGCACCGGCTACGTGATGGCGCACCATTCGATCGGCGACGTCGGCGACGGCCACCTCGGCGCGTGGGCCGTGCCGGAAGGTGGTATGGGCGCCGTGAGCGACGCGATCGCGACCAGCGCCCGCAGCTTCGGCGCCGAGATCCGCACGGACGCCCGCGTCGCGAAGGTGCTCACCGAGGGTGGTCGCGTGACCGGCGTGGTCCTGGAGGGCGGCGAGGAGCTCCGCGCGCCGGTGGTGGTCACCGCCATCCATCCGAAGATCACGTTCCTGGAGCAGATCGACCGGAGCGAACTGCCCGCGGCGTTCGTCGACGACATCGACAACTGGAAGACGCGCAGCGGCGTCGTGAAGATCAACTGTGCGCTCGACCGCGCGCCGGTGTTCAGCGCCAAGCCCGACCTGCAGGACCTCACCGGCGGGTTCGAGCTCGCGCACTCGATCGCCTACCTGGAGAAGGCGTTCGAGGAGGCCCGCGCCGGCTTGCCCTCGACCGCGCCGTTCAGCGACGGCGTGATGCCCACGGTGTACGACCGCACACTGGCGCCCGAGGGTAAGCACGTCGTGTCGCTGTTCACCCAGTGGGTGCCGCACGAGTGGAGCGAGAAGCCCCACACCGAGGAACTCGACGCCTACGCCGACCGCGTGATCGCGGGCTACGACGAGATGGCGCCAGGGTTCGCCGACAGCGTGCTGCATCGCCAGGTGATCGGGCCGTGGGAGATGGAGCACGAATGGGGGCTGATCGGCGGCAACATCTTCCACGGGGAGCTCAGTGCCGAGCAGCTGTTCCACATGCGCCCGGCACCCGGCTACGCGGACTATCGATCGCCGATCCGCGGGTTGTACCAGGCCTCCAGCGCCACCCACGGTGGCGGGGGAGTGTGCGGGATCCCCGGCTACAACGCGTTCAAGCAGATCAAGGCGGACCGCAGGGGCGGGCGCCTCACTCGTTCACGTCCACGGAAGGGATGACGCACCATGCCTGAGCAGAACCGATCGTTCCCGTTCTACTTCGCCAGTTGGTACAAGAAGTCGCCGTACTTCGACAAGACGGTGGAAGCCGGCGCCACCAGCTGGGACCTGTACAACCACATGCTGATCCCCACGTTCTACGACGACGACATCAAGGAGTACTGGCACCTCGTCGACAAGGTCACGCTGTGGGACGTGGCGGTGGAGCGCCAGGTGGAGATCACCGGCCCCGACGCCGCACGGTTCACGCAGCTGCTGACGCCGCGCGACCTGTCGCAGACCCAGCCGGAGCAGTGCAAGTACGTGCTGATCTGCGCGCCCGACGGCGGCATCATCAACGATCCGATCCTGCTGAAGCTCGCCGAGGACCACTTCTGGCTCTCGCTCGCCGACTCCGACGCGCTGCTCTACGCCCTCGGGGTGCAGGCGTTCGCGAACATGGACGTCGAGATCCGCGAGCCCGACGTCTCGCCGTTGCAGATCCAGGGTCCGCGCTCCAAGCCGTTGATCCGCAAGCTCTTCGGCGATGCGGTCGCCGACCAGAAGTACTACTGGCACAAGCAGACCGAACTGAACGGCATCCCGGTCGTGGTGTCGCGCACCGGCTGGAGCGCCGAACTCGGCTACGAGGTCTACCTGCGTGATGCGTCGGCCGCGAATCGAGCTGTGGGACGCGATCATGGACGCCGGTGAGGAGTTCGAGCTGCGTGCGATCGCACCGAGCGATCAGCGTCGCATGGAGGCCGGCATCTTCAACTACGGCAACGACATGGACGTCACGAACAACCCGTTCGAGATCACCGGGTTGGAGCGGCTCGCCGAGCTCGACAACGACAACGAGTTCGTCTCCCGGAAGGCCCTGGAGCAGATCAAGGCTGACGGCGTGCAGCAGAAATTGGTCGGCGTGAAGATCGACGGCGAGCCGCTCGGGATGTGGCTGGAAGACTTCTGGCCCGTGGTCGAAGGGGGCCAAGAGACCGGGGAGCAGGTCGGTCGGCTGGTCAGCGCCTCGTACTCGCCACGACTGGACTTCAACATGGGCTTCGCATGGGTGCCGATCGCCGCGGCCACCGAGGGCACGCGGATCGAGATCTCGTCGCCTGACGGCCCGATGACGGCCACGGTGACCGCCCTGCCGTTCCTCGACCCGAAGAAGGAGATCCCCGCGAAGGGGTGAGCGCGACGACTCCCGCGCTAGCCTCGAGGCCGTGACCTACGAGGACCTCGAGCCGCTCCGAGACGAGCCCGGTGGGGCAGCATGGCTCGCTGCCCTGCCGACGCTCGTCGACGAGTGCGTCGAGCGGTGGTCGCTCACCATCGGCGAGGCGTTCGGTCACGGCGTACTCGTCCCTGGCGATGCCGGCGACGCTCCCGGACGGCACCGACGCCGTCCTGAAGGTCGAGTTGCCCCACCGGGAGGCGGAGCAAGAGGCCACGGCGTTGCAGGCCTGGGAGGGCAACGGCGCGGTTCGCCTGCTGGATGACGATCCGGCACGCTGCGCGTTCCTGTTGGAACGGGCGAGGCCGGGATCGCACCTCACTGAGCTGGGCACCCGCGATCCCGAAGCGGCGCTCGGGCGTGGTGATCGACCTCCTGCCTCGTCTCTGGATCCCGGCGGGCGAGCCGTTCCGCTCGCTCGCCGACGAAGCCGCGGACCTTCGAGCCGAGATGCTGGCCGACTGGGAACGAACCGGTCGAACGGTCGACCCGCCGGTTGGTCGAAGCCGCCGCGGAGGCGTTCACGGAGCTCGCCGCCACGCAGGGCGAGCAGGTGCTCGTGAACCAGGATCTGCACGCGGACAACATCCTGAGCGCCACGCGTGAGCCGTGGCTGGTGATCGATCCGAAGCCGCTCGCAGGCGAGCGCGAGTTCGGCGTCGCCGCGATCGTGCGGGGCGGCGAGCTCGGCCACAGCCGGCTCGCGGTGATCCGGTCGGCTCGACCGCGTGAGTGCGGAACTCGATCTCGATCGCGAACGCGTCCGCCGGTGGACCATGGCCCACACGCTGTCGTGGGGGTTCGATGCCCACGGGCCGATGCCCGAGCACGTCGAGACCGCCACATGGTTGCTCGACGCGAGATGATGCCCGGGTGGACCCACTCACCGGCATGCTCCTGATCGCGAACTCGCCACTGTTCGACCCGAACTTCCGTCGCACCGTGGTGTTCATCGGTCATCACGACGAGGAGGGGGCGGTCGGCGTGGTGCTCAACCGGACGTTGGAGGTCACCGTGCGCGAGGCCGTGCCGCCGCTCGGTGGCCTCGTCACCGAGGACGAGCCCTTGCACCTGGGCGGGCCGGTGCAGCCGGATTCCGTGGTCGTGGTGGCCGACTTCGTGGATCCGAGCCGCGCCGAGATCCTGGCGATGGGCTCGATCGGGTTCCTGCCGCCGGAGGCCGACGAGGACATCGTCACGGCGATCCGCCGGGCGCGGGTGTTCGCCGGCTACTCGGGCTGGGGCGCCGGGCAATTGGAGGCGGAACTCGCCGAGGACTCGTGGCTGGTCGAGCCGGCGATCCCCGACGACGTGTTCCATCCGGAGCCCGGCCGCCTGTGGGCCGATGTGCTCCGCCGCAAGGGCCGAGACTTCGACATGCTGCGCCTGATGCCCGACGACCCCGCGATGAACTGACCGTTCGCTGGTTGCGGCGACCCGGGCTCTGCGAGGGATGCTGGCTCCATGGATCGCACGCCCGCGCCACTCGATCCCGAGGCCGTCGAACGCTGTACGCGGCCGTTCGGCACCTCGTTCGCCATGCCGGGGGCGGCGCACACCTCACGGGAGGTGTTCGCCTGGGAGCAGGAGCACTTCTTCGCGCCCTCGTGGGTCTGCCTGGGCCGCGCCGGCACGCACCGGCAGGTCGCCGGTCAGGTCGAACGCGCCGGTTGGGTGTTCGCTCGCCGCGACGCGGACGGCATCGCGTTCGAGGACCAGTTCGGGAACCTCTGGGACCACCTGGCGCCATGGACGCCCGAGCGGCTGGTCGTCGGGGCGCGCCACAGCTACGAGATCGCCGCGAACTGGAAGCTGATCCACGAGAACTACCAGGAGTGCTACCACTGCTCGGAGATCCACCCGGCGCTGTGCAAGGTGACCCCGCCCGACAGCGGGTACTCGATCGACCTGCTCGGCCTGTTCGTCGCCGGCCCCATGGACCTGCGTGACGACGTCGAGACGATGTCGTTGGACGGTCGCTCGGGCGGCGTGCCGATCCCCGGACTCGCGGGCAACCAACTGCGCGAGGTGGGCTACTTCGGTGTCTTCCCGAACCTGTTGATCAGCCCTCACCCCGATTACGTGCTGACCCATCGGATCGAACCCCTGGCGCCGGATCGGAGCTTCATCGAATGCGAGTGGCTGTTCCCGCCCGAGGCCTGGGACCGGCCCGGCTTCGACCCGGCGTACGCCGTGGACTTCTGGGACATCACGAACCGTGAGGACTGGGCCGCGTGCGAATCGCTGCAGCGCTCGGCCGCCTCCCGTGGCTACCGGCCCGGCCCGCTCTCCACCGCGTGGGAGGCCGGGCCCTACCTGCAGACCCGCATGATCGCGCTCGGCTACCAGGAGGGCGCCGTGACGCGCTGGCCCGAGCGGCCGAAGCAGGCGGAGCGCCCCCGGCACGAACTCCTGCGCGGCGCATGAGCGACTCGATCGCGTTCGACCGCGCCGCCGAGTACTACGACGCCACCCGAGGGCTGTCCGAGGAGGGCGTTCGTCACACCACGGAGGCCCTGGCCGAGGTGTTCCGCGGCGCGGGTCCCATCCTGGAGGTCGGCGTGGGAACGGGCCAGGTCGGCGCTTCCGCTGCACGATGCGGGCGTCCGCGTGATCGGGCGTCGACCTCTCCCGGCCCATGTTGGCGAAGCTCCTCGCCAAGGCCGGTGGTGCACTGCCGTTCCCGTTGGTGGAGGGGGACGCGACCAGCTTGCCCTTCACCGACGATGCGTTCGCCGGTGCCTACCTGCGGTGGGTGCTGCACCTGATCCCGGACTGGCGAGCCGCCGTGCGCGAGGTCGCGCGCATCGTCGCGCCGGGCAGCAGCGTTCGTGGCGGCCCTCGGCGCCTACGGTGGCTACCGGCAGGAGATGCAGGCACGGTTCGCCGAGATCACCGGCATCTCGACCGAACCCGCCGGCCTGGCATGGAACGGGTGGGGCGAGCTGGACGCTGAGCTCGCTTCGCTGGGGCTGCAGAAGCTCCCCGACATCGGGTTCACCGATCAGGACCGAGACAACCTCGAGCATTTCATGCAGGCGATCGAGGGCAACCGATTCTCCTGGACCTGGGCGGTGCCGGACGCAGCGACGCGTCAGGACGCGGCCGCCGAGGTCCGACGTTGGGCCGAGGAACGCTGGGGGCCGCTGAGCGAGATCCCACCCGAGACCTTCGAGTGGCGGTTCGCCGTCTACCGGCTGCCGTAACCGCCTACTCCTCGACGTAGTCGTCGGGGTGGTCGACGGCGCCGGGGAGATCGTCGACGACGTGCATCGCATCCACCTCGGGGGCTTCGGGATCGAAGGTCTCGGCCGATTCGCCGACCAGGGCGGCTTCGTGGTCGAGGGCCTCCACGTCGGAGTCGTCGGTGACGTCGAGGTGCTCGTGACGCCGGTCGTTCTGCGGCTGCTCCCGTCGGGTGCGATCGTCGATCGTGTCGCCGGCCATCTGTTCGGACGTCGTGGTGTGGTCGTCCACGCCCAGGCTGTGGTCCATCTCGGAGATGTAGGACTCGAGCGACTCGCCGCTGTCGGCGTCGTCGTTCGACGGTGAGGGACCTTCGGAGGGGGAGTACTGGTCGTCGGGATCGTGAGGGTCGCGCATCCCCGGCTGGTCGCTCGTCATGGGTTGAGCCTACCCGGGGTGGCGACCGCGCGTGGGCTCGCCGAGCCTGGGCGACACCGCTATCCTGGAGGGCCACGAACGGGCGACCCGATGAGCGCCCGCCGACACCAGGAGGTTCGACGGTGCCGATCACCGAGGTCGAGAAGATCTGGATGGACGGCGAGTTGGTGGACTGGCGCGACGCGCAGGTCCACGTGCTCAGCCACGCGCTGCACTACGGCAGCGGCGTCTTCGAGGGCATCCGGGCTTACGAGACCGTACGCGGCCCCGCCGTCTGGCACCTGGACGAGCACCTCAAACGCCTGTACCGAAGCGCGAAGCTCTACCACCTCGACATCCCCTTCTCTCCCGAGGCGTTGAAGGACGCCACGAAGGAGGTCATCCGCGCGAACGGGCTGCAGTCGTGCTACATCCGGCCGCTGGCGTTCCGTGGGTACGGCGAGATCGGCGTGAACCCGCTGGAGTCTCCCGTCAACGTCACGATCGCGGTGTGGCCGTGGGGCGCCTACCTCGGCGAGGATGCGCTGGAGCAGGGGGTCCGGGTGAAGGTGAGCAGCTGGCGCCGCAACGCGCAGAACTCCCTGCCCGCCGCGGCGAAGGCCACCGGCCAGTACATCAACAGCGTGCTCGCCAAGGTCGAGAGCCTGAAGGCCGGCTACGACGAGGCGATCATGCTGAACGACCACGGTTACGTCACCGACGGGTCCGGCGAGAACATCTTCATCGTTCGCAAGGGCGTGCTGTTCACGCCGCCCACCCAGGCGGGTTCGCTCGACGGCATCACGCGGGAAACCACGATGGCCCTCGCGCGCGATGCCGGCTACGAGGTCCGCGAGGAGAACCTGGTCCGCACCGATCTCTACAACGCCGAGGAGTGCTTCTTCACCGGGACCGCGGCCGAGATCACGCCGATCCGCGAGGTCGATGACCGCGAGGTCGGTGAGGGCCACCGCGGCCCGATCACGAAGGAGCTCCAGTCCGCGTTCTTCGCCGCCACCAAGGGCGAGAACCCGAAGTATCCGGACTGGCTCACCTACGTGAACGACTGACCGCGTTCAACTCGTCGAAGGCGAGCGATCCCACCACCTTCCACTCGCCGGCGGTGGGGATCGAACCCGCTTCCCGGGCGATGCCCACCATGATCGGGGTGCCGAAGGCGCTCGGGGTCGGTGGGGACCCAGAACGTGTAGGTCACGTCGGGTCGTAGCGAGATCGTGCCCACGCCCGTGATGCCGAACAGGGCGCTCGAGGGTCCGGTGTTCACGAACGAGGCCAGCGTCCCCAGCCGGCCGGCGATGATCGGCTCGGACACCTCGATGGTTCCCCGCGGCACCTGGCTCAAGATCCACGCCAGCGGCCGGCCGGGTTGCCAGCGGCCGGCGACGCCCGCGATGGCCGATCGCAACCGAGGCCGGAGCCTCGCGTTCGAACTCGGCGTCGAACCCGTCGTACCACTGTCGAAGCCGCGCCGGTGTCTGCGCGTAGACGTGCCCCACCGGATCGACCGGGTTCAGGTGCGCGAGGTCGAACACCGCCACGCTCACCGACCCACCGTCGGGGCCGGTCGTCACCGCGGCGAACCCGCGGCCGTCCGGGCCCCAGATCGAATCGCCGGCACGCCATCCTTCGGGGAGCGTCACCGAGGCCGCGGCCGAGATGTCGGGGAAGCGGTAGGTGCCGGCATCGAGCGCACCCTGCACGGGAGTCGGCGATGCGTTGGCCGGAGCTCCGGAGGTCGTTCCTCGGGTTCCGAGGAAGATCACCAGGGCCGCCAGCGACAGCGCGCACGCCGCCGTGGCCATCCGGCGACGGTCCCGCGTTCTCCGTCGAAGCGACTGGTGGCGGGCGAACGCGCCGTTGGCGGGGGCGGCGGCGAGCCGCACGGTGTCGAGGACCGCGGCAGGCTCTGTCGGTTCCTCGTCGTCGGCGACCGCGGCGGACAGGTCTGTGGATGCAGCCGCGACCTCTTCGCGGACGCGACGGGCGCGCATCCGCAACGCGCGACCCGCCTCGCCCGCCGTGAGGTGCAGGGATCCGGTGAGGGTGATCGCGGCGCGACGTCGCCACGGCATCGTCTCGAGCACCTGCCGGACGCGGTCGTCGATGGTGACGTCCTCGAAGGGCTCCAGCCTGCGCTCGCCGTGCAGGCGCCCCCGGGCCGAGACCACGGCTCGCCGCCAGGGCATCCTGGAGGGGTCGAGCGCCACCCGGATCGGGAACGCTGAGGGGCGTTCCATCTCGCGCACCCGCGCCCACCGGTCCCACGTGCGGAGGAGGGCCACATGGGTCAGGTGGTCGGCATCTCGCCGCGAGCCGGTCGCGAGGTAAGCGGCGCCGAACACCCGCTCGAACTCCACCTCGAAGAACAGTTCGAACTCGGTCCCCGGATCGACCTCGGGCAGGGAGAGGCGAGGATCGGCGATGTCATCGCGGTCGTGAGCCATGCGGCATCCCTCGCGGTGCTCCCGGACGTCCCACCATCTGACCACGATGACCGGATCCTCGCCCGAAGGTTCCTTCAAGACGCATCGCTGGTTCTCGCGGTAGGCTCCCGCTCCGATGCAGGACCGCTACCGTCTCCCGCGAAGCGTGATCCCCTCGCGCTACGACCTCACGATCGAACCCGATCTGGAGGCCGCCACCTTCTCGGGAACCGAAGCCGTGACCGTCGAGGTCCACGAGCGCATCGACGAGATCGTCATCAACGCCCTGGACCTCGAGATCGACAACGGGTGGCTCTCCAACGCCGCCGGAACCCGGATCGAAGTGAGCGGCATCGCCTTCGACGAGGAGCTGCAGCGCGCCACGCTCGGCCTTGCCGATCCCGCCGATCCAGGCTCCTGGACGCTGTACCTGGCGTTCCGCGGCGAGCTCAACGATCAACTCCACGGCTTCTACCGTTCCACCTACGCCGACGACGACGGCGACATCCACACGATCGCCACCACGCAGTTCGAGGCGGCCGATGCCCGGCGCGCCTTCCCATGCTGGGACGAACCCGACCTCAAGGCCGTGTTCGCCATCACCCTGATCGTCCCCGACGGTCTCGCCGCCATCTCCAACGGTCCCGAGGTGGAGCGCGAGGATCTGGGCAATGACCGGATCCGTGTCCGATTCGCCGAGACCATGAGCATGTCCACCTACCTGGTGGCGTTCGTGGTGGGCCGGCTCGAGTGCAGCGACCCCGTCGATGCCGACGGCGTGCCGATCCGGGTCGTCTACGTTCCTGGCAAGGGCCATCTGACGAAGTTCGCGCTGGATGCCGCCGTCTTCTCCATGTGGTTCTTCACCGACTACTACGGCCTCCCGTATCCCGATCGCAAGGTCGACATGATCGCGTTGCCCGACTTCGCGCAGGGCGCGATGGAGAACACCGGCTGCATCACCTACCGCGAGTCGCTGCTGTTGGTCGACCCAGAGCAGGCGACGCAACCAGAACTCGAGAACATCGCCGACGTCGTCGCCCACGAGCTGGCCCACCAGTGGTTCGGCAACCTCGTGACGATGCGGTGGTGGAACGGCATCTGGCTGAACGAGGCGTTCGCCACCTTCATGGCGCTGGTGACCGTCGATGCGTGGCGGCCCGACTGGGAGCGCTGGTCCTCGTTCGCCCGCGCGTGCACCTCCGCGAAGGAGGTCGACGCGCTGCACGCCACGCGCGCGATCGAGTACCCCGTCCATTCGCCCGATGACACCGCCGGCATGTTCGACGTGCTCACCTACCAGAAGGGTGCGGCCACCCTGCGCATGCTCGACCGCTACCTCGGGGGCGACGAGTTCCGTGACGGCATCCGCCTGTACCTGCAGCGTCACGCCTACGGCAACACCGAGACCCACGACCTGTGGAACGCGCTCGAGGAGGCCAGCGGCGAACCCGTCCGCCGGATCATGGACCAGTGGATCTGGCAGGGCGGCTATCCGCTCCTGACCGTCGTCGCCCGACGATGAGGGCGTCCGGATCGCTCAGCGTCGGTTCCTGGCCGACGGAGCCGATGACGTCACCACCTGGGACGTGCCGCTGCGGGTGCGCGAGCTCGGCGGCGAGGAGCGCTCCGTGCTGGTTCCCGCGGGTGGCGTCAGCTCGCCGGCAGATCCTGACGCCGCCATGGTGGCGAACGCGGGCGCGAGCAGCTTCGTCCGTGTGCGCTACGACGGAGATCTCCTGGACCGCCTCACCGGACGCTTGTCCGAGGTCTCGCCCCTCGAACGGTACGGGCTGGTCGACGACCACTGGGCCGCCGTGAGTTCCGGAGCCGCCGATGCATCGGCGTTCGTCCGGTTCGCGGCGGGGTTCCAGGATGAAGACGATCTGGCCGTATGGCAGGCGTTGATGGCCGGCCTCGGCTGGTGCGACCGCTTCGTGGAAGGCGAGGCCCGTGAGCGGTTCCGCGGGTTCGTCCGTGGCTTGGTGGCCCCCGCCATGGATCGCCTCGGCTGGGAGGCTCGGGAAGAGGACGCCGATCTCACGCGCGCGCTGCGCGGAGCGCTCCTGCAGGGTCTCGGTGTGCTGGGCGCCGATCCCAACGCTGAAGCCGCCGCGCGTGAATTCGAAGGCGAGGCCCGTGCCGGCAAGCCCGTCGATCCCGCGCTGGCGGCGGCCGCGGTCAACGTCGTGGCGGTGGCCGGCGATGCCGACGACTACGAGCGCTTCTGGGAGGCCTATCGCGATGCCCCCACGCCGCAGGAGCAGCTGCGCTACCTGATCGCGCTGCCGCTCTTCCGTGACCCGGCGCTGATGGATCGCACGCTCGCGGCGACGCTCGGCGACGACATCCGCTCCCAGAACGCCCCCTTCGTGGTGGCGTTCGCCGGTACGAACCGCGACCTGGGACCGCGCTCCTGGACCTTCCTCACGGAACACTGGGACGATCTCGTCTCGCGCTTCCCGTCCTCACTCACGATCCGCATGGTCGACGGCGTGCGGTTCCTCTCCCGGCCCGAGGACGTGGCCGCGGCCGCTGCCTTCTTCGAACGCCACCCGATCCCGCAGTCGGCCAAGACCCTGCAGCAGATGCTGGAGCGCCAGCGGATAGCGGCCGCCCTTCGCGTGCGTGCCACGCCGGACCTCACGGCGTACTTCTCCTCGTAGTCGCCGGCATCAGCCGATCCGGATCGCTCCCCGCATCCCGTAGGCGTAGTGGCCAGGGAGATGGCATCCGAAGATCGTCGAACCATGGCCGGTCGGGAAGGTGTACGTCGTGACCCTCATCGTCAGTGCCGGGACGGACATCTCTCCGGGCCTCGGCGCGTGATGTGCCTCGGTTCCGAGTTCATGGACCGCTTGAACCTGCGCGTTCCCGACGAGGAATTCGTGGTCGATCGGATCGGTGTTCTCCACGACGAAGCGCACGGTCTCGCCGGGTGCGACGTCGAGCTCGTCCGGATCGAACGCCGAATGGTGGATCGTGATGTGGACGGTGCGGAGGTCTTCGGCGGCGCGGGCCGATCCGCACGCCGGGACCGCCACGGCCGACGCGAGCAGGATCACGGCGCTCACCACGAGTCGATGGGGCTGCCTCATACGGACGATCCTGTCCTCCGGCGTTTCGCGACCCATCCGGCCGAGAACGCCGTCCCCACGAGCAGGGCGAGCACCACGACGGTCTCGCGCGTGGTCGGATCATCCGTCGGAGCGCTGGTCAGCCGGCGCGCGAATCCCGCCGCCACCGGATCGGGTTGGCCGTACCCGCTGGCGTCGATCGCCAGGTCGTGCGTGAGCCGGCCGGCCTCCTCGTTGATGCGGATGTAGGTGAGCCACAGATCCGACCCCGGCAACCACCGCATCCGATCGTCCGATCGGAGATCGCGTAGCAGCGAAGGCGATGCCGGCTCGCTCACTTCCTGGATCAGGCCACGTTGGTCAGGATCGTCGCTGGGATGTTCGGCTTGCGGCAGCGTGGAGGGCGGGGCATCGGTCAACAGGAACACGTCGGCCTGGATGAGCTCGCCTTCCTGCCGACCGAGCCCGAGGATGCGGAGCGGCACCCAGGGGTTCGGCGTGGGGATCGCCACGTGGATCGGGGTGCCTTCGCCGGCCTGCACCCCTTGCTCTTCCGCGCGTCCGGCGTTGAACCGGGCCGCCATGAAGATCGGGCTCCGATCGGCGTAGAACTCCAGGACCTCGGGAGCATCAGGTGGAAGGAAGAACCCATGGTCTTTCGCCCAGGCTCCGACGGCCACGGCGCCGCCCTTCAGGACGGTGATGTCGAGGGCGTCGATCTGCGCTTCGAGCAACACCTGCGCCGACGGGGTGGCGGCCGCTGCGAAGTCCGCGGTCTCCAGCTCCGGCGGGGGAGGCGTGACCTCCTCGACCAACCGCTGCAGGGTCCACCCACCGGCCTTCACGACCCTGGTCGGGACGCCCGGGAGGGGAACGATCGAGCCCACCTCGGACGCGCCCTCGCCGGCGAACGCGAACGAGGTGACGTAGTGCTCGATCCCTCGGTGGTAGGCCGCCAAGGTGGTGGTCTTGAGCAGGTTGATGGTGCCGTTCGGCGCCACGAGCCCGCCGCAGGCGAGCGCGTTCATGGCTGGTCCCATCGTGAGGATGGAGGTCAAGGCGATCATCACCATCGTCGGTGCGATCCGTGCGCGACGCATCGGAGCCCCTTTCACTCGTTGGCTCTCCGACGCCCCGCGGGGCCGGACCGGTTCCCTGAGGCTTGACAGCGGCTTGGCACCGGCCATACCGTTCGTGTCCGAACGACCTTGGGGCGCATCGCGTCCCACGACGCGAGGAGAGGGTCGCCACGGGGCACGCCGTCGTCGAGGGCATCGAGGTCTCCACCGACCACTGGATCGGCGGCTCGCGCGTCGCGTCGGCCGAGACCTTCGTCGACGTCTCACCGATCGACGAGATGCCGATCGCCGAGGTCGCCCGCGGGGGAGCCGCCGAGGCAGACCAGGCCGTCGCCGCCGCGCGTGAGGGGTTCGCCGTCTGGGGATCGATGCCCGCGAAGGAACGAGCGGAGGTCCTGCACCGGGTCGCCGATGGCGTCGAGGCGCGCGTCCCCGAACTCGCGGCGGTCGAGACACGGGACAACGGGTCGCTGCTCCGGTCGATGCGGAACTCCGTCATGCCTCGCGTCGCGCGGAACTTCCGATTCTTCGCCGACCACCTGCTGACGCTGGGCGACGACAAGGACCACGACGGGTTCGCCGAGCATTTCGAGTGGGATCCCAGTGGGGTCACCGCAGTGATCACGCCGTGGAACGCCCCGTTGATGCTCGCTACCTGGCGCGTGGCCCCGGCGCTGGCGGCCGGCAACGCCGTGATCCTCAAGCCGCCGGAGTGGGCGCCGCTCACTGCCTCGATGCTCGCCGACATCGCGCACGGGGCCGGCTTGCCCGAAGGCGCGTTCAACGTGCTGCAGGGGATCGGCGAGGAGGCGGGCGCCGCCCTCACCGCCCATCCCGGTCTCGACCGCATCGCGTTCACCGGATCGGTGCCGACCGGCAAGCTCGTGGCGCAGGCCGCCGGCGCGAACCTCACCCCGGCGAGCCTGGAGCTCGGGGGCAAGTCGCCGTTCATCGCCTTCGCCGACGCCGATCTCGATGCGGTCGTGAAGCAGGCGGTCAACCAGTTCGACAACGCCGGTCAGGTGTGCCTGGCGGGTACGCGGCTGCTCGTGGAGACCTCGATCCACGACGAGTTCCTGGACCGGTTCACCCGGGCCGCCGCCGAGATCGCGCAAGGCGACCCACGAGAAGCGGCGACCGAGATCGGCCCGCAGATCACTCGCGAACACTTCGAGCGCGTCGACGGATTCGTCCAACGCGCCAAGGCCGACGGTGCCCGTGCGGTCTTCGGCGGTGGACCCAACGACGAGCTCGGGGGCCTGTACTACCGACCCACGCTGTTCACCGACGCGCCGGCCGGGTCCGAGATCCTGACGCAAGAGGTCTTCGGCCCGGTCCTCACCCTGCAGACGTTCGCCGACGAGGACGAAGCCGTGGCGCTCGCGAACGACACGCGGTACGGCCTGGCCGCGATCCTGTACACGGGCGATCCGGGCCGCGGCCGAACGGGTGAGTGCCGCGCTCGTGGCCGGCACCGTGTGGGTCAACTGCTTCTTCGTGCGCGACCTGGCGGCGCCGTTCGGCGGCTCGCGCAACTCCGGCATCGGCCGAGAGGGCGGCACGTGGAGCTTCGACTTCTACAGCGATGTGAAGAACGTCTGCACGGCACCGTGGACCACCTGATGGAGGGGAGAGACGCACATGGGTGAGATCGTCGGCGCGGCACTGGTCGCGCACGTTCCCACGATCATGCTGCCGGAGGACACGCGGCGCGAACTCAACGACGGCAACGAGATCTCGTTGGTGCCCGGCCTGCATCGACTGAAGTCCGAGGCGCTCGACCGGCTGAACCCGGACACCGTGATCGTGTTCGACACGCACTGGGAGTCGACCTTCGAACACATCGTGACGTCGGCCGAACGCCGGACCGGCAAGTTCACGAGCCATGAACTGCCGCGCGGCATGAAGCAAGTGCCCTACGACATGCCCGGCGACCCCGAGCTCGCGAACGCGATCGCGGCGCAGGCCGAAGGGCGCGACGACTGCTGGATCCTGCCCTGCGACGATCCGTTCCTGCCGATCTTCTACGGCACCGTGAACGTGTGGACGTTCCTGGGCGACGCCGACACGCGTTGGATGAGCGTGGCGATCAACCAGTGCTGCACCACCGAGGACTTCCTGCTGTTCGGCGACCTGATCGGAACGCGATCCGCGAGAGCGATCGGCGCGTGGTGCTGCTCGCGAGCGGTGGCATGACCCACCGGTTCTTCTCGTTCCAGGAGCTCCGGCAGCACGAGAGCTCGAAAGCGCCCGACAACATCCTGCATCGCGAGAGCTACGAGGCCGACCAGCGCGTGCTCGCGATGATGAAGGACGGCGACCACGCGGGGATCATCGACTGGATGCCGGAGTACCGGAAGGCGGCGCCGGAGGGGCACTTCGGTCACTACCTGATGATGGCCTCGGCGATCGGCGGCGCGCGTTGCCAGGCGCCGGGTGAGCCCTACAGCGAGTACGAAGCTTCCGTGGGCACGGGCCAGGTGCATGTCTGGTTCGAGCGGCCCGCGGACGGTTGGACCGGCGAGGGGACCGCGGCCTAGCCGCGGGACCGGTCGGACGGGGGGAACCGAACAGGAAGGGAGGCTCCAGTGGCAGACCAACCAGGTCAGTCACAGGACATGGGCTACGAACGGCTCGGCGAGGCGAAGCTCTCGCTCGTCGACGTGATCGCCCAGTCCGTCGGCTTCATGGGACCGGTGTTCTCCGCCGCGTTCCTCATCCCACTGATCGTGGGAGCGAACGTGGCCGCCAAGGGCGCGGGGGTTGCCGCGCCGCTGTCCGTGCTGATCGCCGCGATCGGCGTGTTCGCGCTCGGGTGGATCGTGGCGCAGTACGCCAAGAAGATTCACGCCGCCGGTTCGCTGTACGACTACGTGTCGGCCGGGCTGGGCAACAACGTAGGCGCCGCTGCCGGGTGGCTGTACTACAGCGGCACCATGGTGCTCACCGCCGGCCTCGGCGTGTTGATCGGCGGGTACATCCACGACTCGATCTTCACGTCCGATCCTGCGGTCCCCGGCGTGTTCAGCGCCGAGTCTCCGCTGCCGATCTGGGCATGGAGCGCGTTGTTCGCGCTCGCTGGTGTTCGTGGTGCTCTACTTCGGGGTGCAGATCTCGACGCGGGTGCAATTGACGCTGGCGTTGGCATCGGCAGCGGTCGTGCTGGCCTTCTTCGTCAAGGTGATCATCGACGTCGGCAGCGACAACGACGTGGCAACGGCGTTCAACCCGCAACTCCTCGACGTCGGGCTGGTCCGGCATCTTCTTCGGGGTGCTCTACGGGGTGTTGATCTTCGTCGGGTTCGAGACCGCGGCGAACCTCGCGGAGGAAACGAAGGAGCCGAAACGAGCCATCCCCAAGGCCGTGCTGACGTCCGTCGTCGTCGTGTCGCTCTTCTACCTGATCGCGTCGTACGCGCAGGTGGCGGGCTTCGGCTTCAACGTGGACAACATCTTCGCCGCGGCTGCAGCGCCGCTGTTCGCGCTCGGCTCGCCTGAGGCCGCCGGGGGGTATGGATCGACGTTCATCCTCGATCTCCTCGTGATCGTCGTGTTCCTCGACATCCTCGCGGTCGGCGTGGGTGCGGCGACCGCCTCGACCCGCGGTGTCTTCGCCATGGCTCGCGACCGACGCTTGCCTCGCGGTCTCGCCTCCGTGTCGAAGAAGTACGGCACGCCGAACGGCGCGATCGTGCTGATGATCGTCGTCATGGCGGGGTTCATCGCCCTGAACGAGTTCTGGGAAGACCTGTTCGCTCTCCCAGAGCTCCCGCACTACTTCTCGATCTTCGTCTGGGCCTCGACCTTCGGCGGGTTCGCGCTCGTCGTCGTGTACCTGCTGATGTCGGTCGGCGCCTTCCGCGGGCTGTCGGACCACGGCAGCATGGCAGGCGTGTACATCGCCTCGATCGTCGGGATCGCGCTGACCGGTGCGGCGATCTTCGGCGCCTTCTACAAGCAGACCAGCCCGACCGTCCTGGCGCCATGGTTCGCGCTCGGGTGGCTGGTGATCGGAGCGCATCGTCACGATGGTGATGGGCGGAAGGGCGCCCGCGAGCGAGGTGCTCGGTGACCTCCATTCGGAGGATGTCGGGGCTTCCTGAGTTCTGCGTACCATCTGCGCTATGACGCAACCCGACCGGCCGCTGCGGCTCGATGCGCCTCGCGAAGAGGCGCTCGAGCACGCGGTCCGGCTGGTCACCGAGGCCTGGCGCAGCTTCGACCGGTTCCGGCCCGAGGAACCGCCGCTGGACGATCGCGTGCGGCGGCTCCTCGAAGCGGGGCTGCCGTCGGGTCCGAGCCCTGGTCCACGAGACGCTCGATGACGCCGCGCGGATCCTCGACGAGTCGATCGCGCAGGCGAGGCCTCGCTACTTCGCGTTCATCGGTTCGAGCGGCCTCGAGATCGGGGCCCTGGCCGACTTCCTGGCCCACACCTACGACATCAATCTGGCGGTCGACGCCCGCGCAGCTACGCAGGTCGAGGATCAGGCCGTTCGCTGGGTCGCAGAATTCATCGGGTTCCCGGCCACGGGTGGTGCCTTCACGAGCGGTGGCACCATCAGCAACGTGAGCGCGCTGGCGGCGGCCCGCGAACGAGCGCATGCCGGGATCCCGACACACCGGGCTCGGCGGGCGTCGCGTCGCCGTCTACTGCTCGAAGGAGGTCCACTACTCCGTGATGCGGGCGGTCGAGCTCCTGGGCGTGGGCTCCGACAACCTGCGCGCGGTTGATCTCGACGGGCTCCGCCGGATGCGACCCGACGCCCTCGCCGAGGCGATCGATGCCGACATCGCGGCGGGCATCACGCCCATGGCGGTCATCGCGACGGCCGGCACCACACTCACGGGCGCGATCGACCCGCTCGAGGAGATCGCCGACGTGTGTGAGGCCCGTGGCGTGTGGCTCCACATCGACGGCGCCTACGGTCTGCCGGCGGCGGCCACCGAGTCGCGCGCGGCGGGGTTCGCGGGCTTCTCGCGGGCCGACTCGTGCTCGGTCGACGCTCACAAGTGGCTGTACCTGCCGAAGGCCTGCGGCGTCGTCTTGGTGAAGGACGACGATGCCCTCGCCGCCGCGTTCGCGCACGAACAGGGCTACCTGCCACACCAGCAGCACGAGCTGCATGCCGTCGACATCACGTTGGAGTACTCACGGCCGTTCCGCGCCCTGAAGATGTGGCTGGCGTTCCGGGCGCACGGCGCGGCGCAGTTCCGCGACGCGATCGAACGCAACCTGGCCGAGGCGGACCTGTTGTACCGCCACGCGCAGACGACCGAGGATTTCGAGGTCATGGAGGCGCCCCCGCAACTGTCGATCGTGCCGATCCGTCACGTGCCGCCTGGGGTGGCCGACCTCGATGCGCACAACCAGGCGCTCGCCGACGCGATCCAGGCCGATGGCCGGGCGTACCTGTCATCCGCCCTGATCGACGGCCAGGTGTGGCTCCGGCCGTGCTTCGTCAACTTCCGCACCACGGAGGACGACGTGCTGGCCTTGCTCGACGTCGCGCGTGAGCTCGGTGAACGATTGGCCCGCACAGGGAGCGCGGCATGAGCGATGCGAACCGTCTCGACGCCGACGGCCTCCTGCCCGCTGAACGCAAGATCGTCGAGGAACTCGGCAACCTTCCGCTGGACTTCCGCGCCATGTGGGCGGTCTCGAACCTGTTCCGCAGCTCCACCGCGATCCGCCGGCGAATGGAAGCGAAGGTGCTGGCCGCCGATCGCCTCAGCTGGACCTCGTTCGTCGGCCTGTGGGTCCTGTGGGTATGGGGCGAGATGGAGGCGCGGGACTTCGCAGCGGCCGTGGGGATCAGCCGCCCGACGGCGACCGGCGTGATGACGACGCTCGAATCACGAGGCCTCGTCACCAGGCGCAAGGATGCGCGGGACGGTCGGATGGTGATCGTCGAGCTGACGACTCCGGCCGAACGACGATCGAGGAGCTGTTCCCCAAGTTCAACGCCGAGGAAGCGTCCGTCGTCGTCGCACTTGTCCGCCGACCAGCAGGACAGCCTGGCCGCCATGCTCCGTTCGCTCCTGCGAGCCGCGGCGCCCGCCGACGGTGCGCCGGCAGTCTGACGCAGGCTAGGTCAAGCGTCACACGCACCGGCATCCGCTTGATCCCGTTCACGAAATTGGAGCGGATGCGTTGGACCGGCCCGGTCAGCTCGATCGTCGTCGAGACGCGGGATCAACTCCTGGAACAGGATCTTGGTCTCGAGGCGCGCGAGGTGCGCCCCCAGGCAGAAGTGCGGGTCCACCCGGCCCGAACGTCACGTGGTCGTTCGGCGTGCGCGTGACGTCGAAGGTGTAGGGATCGGCGAACATCTCGGGGTCACGGTTCGCGCTGACGTACCAGGTGACCACCTTGTCCCCGGCCTTGATGTGTTGGCCGCGCAGCTCGACGTCGCGCGTGGCCGTGCGCCGGAAGTGCAGCACGGGCGTCGCCCACCGCAGGATCTCCTCGGTGGCGTTCGGGATCAGCTCCGGCTGGTCGCGGAGCAGCTGGAGCTGCTCGGGATGCTGCATCAGCGCCAGCATGCCGTGGCTGATCGTGTGCCGCGTCGTCTCGTTGCCGGCGATCATCAGCACCCCGAAGTAGTTGTGGAACTCCTGCTCGTTGAGCACGCCTTCGGACTGCGCGATCGTGAGCGCCTGCAACACGTCGTCGGCGGGTTCGGCGACGCGGAGGTCCCGCTGCGCGTCGGCGTAGGCGAACACATCGAGCGCGGTGGGGGAGCGGAACGGAAACAGGCGGTAGGCCTCGGTGTCGACCTTGTCCACGACGGCGGCCGACAGGTCGGGGTCCTGGTTGGCGATCATGTTGTCGCCCCATCCGATCAGTTTCGGCGCATCCTCCTGCGGCACCGTGAAGATCGAGCACAGGAACCGGATCGGCAGATCGCGGCTGATCTCACTGACGAAATCGAACTCGCCCTTCGGCAGGGCCTGGTCGAGCACGTCGGTGGCCACCTCGCGGATCCAGTCCTCGTACTTGCCCACGCCGCGGGCGCTGAACCGCTTGGAGCAGATCTTGCGCAGCTCGGTGTGGCGCGGCGGGTCGGTTTCGAGCATCGACTTGCGGATCTCGAGCTGTTCGGCGTCGAGCTCTTCCAGCGAGACCGCGCCGGATTCGGACGAGAAGGTCTCCCAATCCATGTGGATCGCGGTGAGGTCGTCGTAGCGCGTCACCGCCCAGAAGCCATGGTTCGGCGACGGCTCGGGGTGCCAGATCACGGGATGGTCGGTGCGAAGCCGGTCGAACCACGCCCACGGCACGCCGTCGACGTAGTGGTCGGGGTTCACCAGGTCGATGTCGCCGAGCGCCTCGGACAGCACCTCGGTCATGGCCGATCCCTCCAGTTCGTCGCCACCGAAAGTATTTTGCTACCGAACGACCTTCACGGGCAACCCGTTCATCAGTGGTATGGCAGGTAGTACCGAAGCTCCCAATCGGTGACCTCGGTCGTGTCGGTCTCCTGGTTCGCCCCCATGTAGCGCTCCCACTCGCCCCGCTTGAGGATGGTGAACGCCTCGATCAACTCCGTGCCCATGGCCTCGACCAGCCGTTGGTCGCCGTTCAAGACCTTCAGTGCCGCGTCCAGGTTCGCGGGGATCCGCACGTCGGTGTCGGGATCGTCACCGACCGGCTGTGGTGGCCTGAGCTCCATCTCGTCCTCGACGCCGAAGCGGGCCGCATGCAACACGGCCGCTCCCACCAGGTACGGGTTGGCGGCTGCGTCGGCCGTCCGTTGCTCCAGGCGTGTTCCTTCTCCACGCGCCGGCGGCACGCGGACCGATACGGAGCGGTCGTCGTGCCCCCAGTTCCCCCAGTACCCGTTCAACATGTCGGGCTGCAGCCGTTTGTAGGCATTCACGTGCGGAGCCATGAGCGCCGCCATCCCGGCGTGATGCTCCAGCACCCCCGCGATGCACTGCCGGGCCAACGTCGAGAGCCCCTCCGGATCGTTGGGGTCGTGGAACGCGTTCGAGCCGTCCTCACGACGGAAACTGAAGTTCACGTGCATCCCGCTGCCGCCGCGGTCGGCGAGCGGGCGGCCCAGGAAGGTCGCGAGCTTGCCGTTGCGCTCAGCGATCTCGCGGATCAGCAACCGGAACACGAACGCGTCATCGGCCGCGGGGAGCGCGTCGTTGTAGCGGATGTTCACCTCGTAGGCGGACTCGTCGTATTCGCTGCTCCAGCTCTCCACGGGGAAGCCGCACGCCAGCGCGGTCGTGACCATGTCCTCGACGCAGCCGGTGGGGTCGACGGACATGCCCGTTCCGTAGACGCGATGGCCCGGCAGCGAGACCGGCCGCCATCCGCCGCCGCCGTCGGGCTCCATCAGGTAGAACTCGAGCTCGAAGCTGATCTGCGGTTCCAGGCCCATCGATCGCCAGGCTTCGACGGCTCGATGCAGGGCATGGCGTGGGTCCAGCACCGCCGGACCGCCTTGATAGTGGACGTCGCCGATGCCGATCACGGTCTCGGGTTCCCAGCTCGGACGGAGCGACTCGCGGTCGAGCTCCACATCGATGTCGGGCAGCCCCACGTCGAACTGCGTGTTCGGCACCATGAGGATCTCGCGATCATGCGTGAGCGGATAGACGCCGACACAGAACGCCGCGTGGCCCGATTCCGCCACCTTGCCGAACAGGTACTTGCCTCGCTCCAGCCCGTGGATGTCGGGATACAACAGCCGCAGGCGCTTGCCGTTCAGGTCCATCCGTTTCCCCCTCGGCGGTTCCGGTCGTGCATCGGACGAGCCGCGCTCCGCGCCGAACCGTAGCCCGAGTGGCAGCGGTTTGCGCGGGCGAATCGTTCGGGCACAAAATACCCCGTCGCGGAACGCTGGGCGAGCGAAGCGGACGGGCCGGGGAGCAGGCGATGTCGATCGGGGAGTCCATCACGCTCGAGGCGCTCGAGCGTGACCCCTACCCGATCTACGCCGCGCTCCGCGAGGACGAACCCGTGAGCTGGGTGCCCGCGGTCGGGCTGTGGCTCGTCACCCGGCACGACGACGTGCGCCACGTCGACCTCGCACCCGAGGTGTTCACCGCCGCCACCACGCCGTCGACCCTGAATCGCACGATGGGCGAGAACATGCTGGGCATGGAGGGTCCGGAGCAGGCGTGGCTCCGGGCAATCACCGAGACGCCGTTCCGTCCTCGTGACGTCGAGGAACGCACGCGAGGCATGATCCCCCGGTTGGCGCAGGAGCTGATCGAGGGGTTCGCCGACGATGGTGAGGCCGACCTGTTCCGTGCCTACGCCGACCCGATGAGCGTGCAGAGCCTCTGTTTCATGCTGGGCCTGCAGGACGTGCCCTGGCAGGACATCCTCCGCTGGAACGAAGGGCTGATGCCGGGCCTGGCGAACTTCGAGGGTGACCCGGCGAAGCAGGCGCCGGCCGATGACGCCAGCGCCGCGCTCGGAGCGGCGATCGGCGACGTGCTGGATCGCCTGGACGCCGAACCCGACGGCAGCGTCCTGTCATGGATGCTGCACCACGAGCAGGACGGCCGCCGCATGACGCGGGATCAGATCGTCGCCAACACGAAGCTGATGCTCTCCGGCGGCTTGCAGGAACCGCGCGACGTCATCGCGTTGACCCTGTGGGCGCTGGGGACGCACCCGGACCAGCTCGATGAGGTTCGGAGCGATCGCTCCCTGGTCAAGACCGCGGTGGAGGAGACCCTGCGCTGGGCCGGGCCGGTGGGGACGTCGACCCGCCAGACCTCGGCCGCCGCCGAGCTCGCCGGGCGTTCCGCTGGAGGAAGGGGCATTGCTCGGCGCCGTCCTGTCGTCGGCGAACCGTGATCCTCGTCGCTGGACCGATCCGGATCGGTTCGACGTGCATCGCAAGGAGGGCGCGCACCTTGCCTTCGCGATCGGCACCCACTTCTGTTTGGGGGCGTGGTTCGGCAGGTACCTCTCGAGGGTGTCACTGGATCTGCTGCTCGACGGGCTGCCCGGCCTTCGGCTCGACCCCGACCGGCCGGTGACGCTGAGCGGCTGGGAGTTCCGAGCGCCCGACTCACTCTGGGTCCGGTGGGATGCTCGCTCGTGAGCCAGCGCGCCACGAAGTACGGTGCACCACAGGAGGTGACTGATGCGATCGATCCGTTCGAACCCCTCATCGGTGGCGCCACCGGTCGGGACCTACTCCCACGCCGCGGTGGTCGAGGCCGGTGAGGTCCGGTGGCTGTTCGTCTCGGGCCAGCTCGCCCTCGACCGCGAAGGAATGCTGGTCGGGGTCGGCGATATGGCCGCACAGACCGAGCAGGTCTTCGAGAACCTGGTCCACATCCTCGGGTCCCACGGTGCGTCATTCGAGGACGTCGTCAAGATCCAGACCTTCGTGACCACGCTCGAAGGATTCCCCGAGGTGCGAGAGGTGCGCGCCCGTTACCTGCCGGAGGAACCACCGGCGAGCACGGCGGTGCAGGTCGTGGCGCTGGTCATGCCCGAGGCGATGATCGAGGTGGACGCCGTCGCGGTCCTCCCCATCGTCACATGAGATTTCGGAAGGAGCCCGCAGATGAGTGACGAGAAACTGATCGATGAGGCCAAGGCCTACCTGGGCGGCGACGAACAGATCCTCGCAGCGGGGATGTTCGAACCGCGAGGGACCACCGGCGGCATGATCGGCGCCACCGGCGCGGGGTTCGCGACGGACAACATCGTGGGCGAGATCGCCGGCGTGGCGGCCGGCATCGAGAGCGGCCGCGCGATGTCGCACATGGACGGCGTGCCGCGTTGGACGATGCTCGCCGTGACGCCCACCACCCTGTACGCGATCAAGTGCGGCCAGCACGGTGTGGGGTGGCAGCCCGAGGAGACGTTCGCGACGATCGATCGGTCGAAGGCCCACATCACCGTGCACGGCCGGGTGAACGTTCGCACACTCACGGTCGAGGACCCCGGCAGCGGTCGGACCTACCAATGGGAGGGCAACCGTATCGGCCCGGCCCACGCGAAAGCCGTGGTCGAGGCTCTGGAGGCCGAAGAGGTGGAACCGCCCGAGGGCGAGGAGTGACCCACACGCCCCGCCGGCCCGCCCGTGCCGAGACGGTCGGCTCGCTCCTGCGTCCCGCGCCGCTGCAAGCCGCCGTGGCGTCCTTCTACGACGAGGGTCACTCCGCCGTGCTGGACGAGGAACGCGCGAAGGATCCCACCGCGCTCCGTGAGGCCGAGGACGAGGCGATCCGCGCAGTGGTCCGGCGCCAGATCGACTGCGGCCTCGATGTGGTGACCGACGGGGAGTTCCGTCGCTGGATGTTCATGAACTCCTTCTACGACGCGGTGAGCGGCGTGCGGACCGGCAAGACGGTCTCGTTCCGCAACGATCGGGGGGAGGACGTCGAGCTCCACATCCACGAGATCGTGGATCGGCTCGCGCCCGTGGATGCACCGGCCGCGCGGGAAGCCTCCTTCATGAGGGCAGAGACCGGCGGATATCCGTTCAAGGTGACGTTCCCAGCGGCGTCGATCTTCACCCACCCCTTCACGACGGTTGGCACGGACGGCCGTGGGTATGCGTCGCTGGCTGAGTTCGTCGACCACGCGGTCGGGATCGAACGGGGCCTGGTGGCCGATGCGATCAAGGCCGGCGCCCGATACGTCCAGTTCGATTTCCCCTTGTATCCCTACTTGGTCGATCCAGCGTGGATAGGCCGGTTCGAGGCCGCGGGCCACGATATCGGCGGGCTGGTCGAAGCGGCCGTCGCCGCAGACACGGCCGTGCTCGAGGGGATCCCCGATGACGTCACGGTAGGACTGCACATCTGCCGAGGGAACTTCCGCTCGTCGTGGATGTGCGAAGGCTCGCTCGAGCCGGTCGCCGAGCGGGTGTTCGGAGGTCTTCCGTACGACTCGTTCCTCGTGGAATGGGACGACGAGGGCCGTGACGGAGGCTTCGAGTCGGTCCGTCACCTGCGCGAGGGTTCGGTCATGGTGATGGGCATCGTCAACTCCAAGACCCCGGCCCTGGAGGACGAAGACGACCTGATGCGGCGTATGGACGAGGCCGCGGGCTTCGCAGGAGGCCTCGAGCGGCTGGCGATCAGCCCACAGTGCGGCTTCGCGAGCGTGATGGTGGGCAACGAGACCGACCAGGACGCCCAGTGGCGCAAGCTGGAACTCGTGGGCCGCGTGGCCGGGCGTCTGTGGGGCGACGCCGAGCGCCCCGGTCGGTGACAGTCGGCAATGCCTTGCTTATCGTTGGGGGTCTAACGCCGTCCGCTCCCACGAAAGGCTCCCATGAGTTCGTTCCTCTATCGGCTTGGCCAACTCGCCGCGCGTCGGCGCTGGAGAACCGTCGTGATCTGGGTCGCCGCCGTGTTCGTGATCTTCGCTGCAGGGAACGCGCTCGGCGGCAAGCTCGCCGACGACTTCAACCTGCCGGACTCCGAGTCCCAGCGGGCCTACGACCTGTTGGCTGAGCGGTACCCATCCGCCTCGGGCACCTCGGCGTTCATCGTGTTCCACGCGACCAACGGGGCGCTCGAGGAACAGGCCGACGCGGTGGGGTCCACCCTGGATGCCATCGCGGGTCAGCCCCATGTCGTCTCCGTGACGAACCCGCTCGAGACCGAGGGTGCCGTCTCGGCCGACGGCTCGATCGGCTACGCGCAGGTGGCGTACGACGTGTCCGCCGTCGACCTGGGAACCGAGCCGTACACCGAGCTCGAGTCCGCGGTGGAGAGTGGCACGCTCGCCTGATCTCGAGGCCGAGATCGGTGGCGAGTACGCGTCGTGGGGATCGCAGCCCGAGCCCGGGTCCTCCGAGTTGGTCGGCCTGCTCGCCGCCATGATCATCCTGCTGATCGCGTTCGGCTCCGTCGTGGCCATGGGCCTGCCCATCGGCACGGCCGTGATCGGCCTCACGACGGGAACCGGCCTCATCCTCATCGTGTCGGCGTTCACGAGCGTTCCTGAGTTCTCCACGATCCTGTCCTCGATGATCGGGTTGGGTGTCGGGATCGACTACGCCTTGTTCATCGTCACCCGATACCGCCAGAACCTGCAGGCCGGCATGGAGCCCCTGCACGCGATCGGCCTGGCGACCGCCACCGCGGGCCAGGCGGTCGTGTTCGCCGGGATCACCGTGGCGATCGCGCTGCTCGGGCTGTGGATCTCGGGGATCGCGTTCGTCGGCATGATGGCCACCGCCGCGGCGATCGTCGTCCTGGTGGCCGTCGTCGCGGCCATCACGCTGCTGCCGGCGCTGCTCGGGTTCGCGGGCAACGCGATCGACAACCTGAGCATCCACCGGAAGCGCAAGCGCGATGAGACCAAGCCCGCGAAGGAGAACATGTGGTTGCGGTGGGGGCGCGAGGTCGAACATCGCCCGTGGCGCTACTTCGTCGGTGCCGTCCTGGTGTTGCTCGTGCTGGCGGTTCCGCTGTTCTCGATGAAGCTCGGGTTCCCCGATGACGGCACGGCGCCGACGTCGGAGACCCGCCGCCAGGCGTACGACCTGCTGTCCGAGGGCTTCGGCCCCGGCTTCAACGGTCCGCTCCTGCTCGCGGTGGAGATCGACGATCCGGCGGCGCTGCAGGGCCTCGAGGGCCTGAACTCGGCGATCGCCGCGACCGAGGGCGTGGCGGCCGTCACGCCGCCTCAGCCCAATGAGGCGGGGGACGCCGCGATCATCCAGGTGTTCCCCACGACCTCGCCACAGGATCAAGCCACCACCGATCTGGTGCGGGTGCTCCGCGACGAGACGATCCCCGGGGCCACCCCCGAGGGCGCGGTGGTGCACGTCGGCGGCGCCACGGCCACGTTCATCGACCTGTCCGACCGGATCACGAACGCGTTGCCCTGGTTCATCGCCGCCGTGGTGCTGCTGTCCTTCCTGCTGCTGATGGTGGTGTTCCGCTCGGTCCTGGTGCCGCTGAAGGCGGCGGTGCTGAACCTGCTGTCGATCGGCGCCGCGTACGGGGTCGTCGTGGTGATCTTCCAGTGGGGTTGGGGTCGCAGCCTGCTCGGCATCGATCAGCTGATCCCGATCGTGAGCTTCGTGCCGATGATGATGTTCGCGGTGCTGTTCGGCCTGTCGATGGACTACGAGGTCTTCCTGCTCTCGCGCATCCGCGAGGACTATCTGAAGACGGGGAACAACGTCGAGAGCGTGGTCACGGGGATCTCCACCACGGCCCGTGTGATCACCAGCGCGGCGCTCATCATGATCGCGGTGTTCCTGAGCTTCGTGACCCAGCCCGATCCCGTGGCACAGATGTTCGGCATCGGGTTGGCGGTCGCGGTGTTGATCGACGCGACGATCGTGCGGATCGTGCTCGTGCCGGCGACGATGGTGCTCCTGGGCGATGCGAACTGGTGGCTGCCCGGCTGGCTCGACCGCATCCTGCCGAACATGAACCTCGAGCTCGCCGACGACCCCGAGGCCGGGGAGCCCGAGGCCGAGCAGGAGGCGCCGGTTCCCGTCGGCTAGCCGCTCGGACCGTCAGCACACGTCCTGCAACCGGTCGGGCGGCCATGCACGCAGCGCGAACAGCTGCACAAGGCCGGCCTGGTCGATCGCGGGCGTGCCGTCGTAGGAGCCGATACCGCCATCGGTGAACAGGCCGGTGGCGGGATCGCGCGCGGTGCGCCAGACACGGTCGAGGTAGTGATCGAGCGCGTCATGCAGGCCGGGTACGGCCGAGATCGCGTCGAGCGCCAGGAGGTTGCGGAACCAGACGGCGTTGAACACCGGAGGATGTCGCCAGGCCCGTTCGCCGTCGAAGTGCCGCAATGAATCCAACGCCGTGCGCATCGCGTCCTCGAGGTGCGTCGTCGTCGTTCGAGCGTCGGTAGGACAACGTGAACGCTCCCGCTACCGATCCCTGGTTGTAGGACCAGATGGTTCGATCGATCCGATGAACCGGTCGACGTGGTCGCCGAAGAGGCCCGAGGCCAGCCGAAGCTCGCGGTGGAGCCATCGAAGGGCCCGATCGGCGAACGCCTCGGCGTCCTCGTCCCGCTCGATCAGGTCGAGCCGCAACGCCTGCGCTGCGGCCGGGGCGGTCGAGCAGGTGTTCCGCGACCGGCGACCCTCGACCCACCGCACGCCGCCGTCAGCATCCTGACCCTGCGCAACGAACCGGAACACGCGCCGGGCGTGCTCGAGCACGCCGGCGTCCCCCGTCTGCAGATGGAGCTGGGTCAACGCGAGACCGATCCAGGCGTTGTCGTCGTAGTAGCGGCGACGCTGCCCCGGCATCGGCGTGTAGCCGTCCCCTCGCGCGTACGGAGCGAGCCCGGCGACCCACCGATCCGCCTCCGAGCGGTCACCGGTGAGCATCGCCATGTCGACGGCCGCCGCCAGGGCCTGGCTGTACGGCCACACGGGAGCGCGCCGGGCCCCCGGGCCCTCGAGCATGGTCAGACCGTCGGGGCCCTCACGGACGCACGAGCGCCGGAACAGGTCCCACGCTTCGACGGCTCGGTCGGGCGCCGTCACGCCGGCTGGAAGAGCTCGACCACGTTGCCCGATGGATCCTCGACCAGGATCTGACGCCCTCCCGGGCCGGTGACGACCTCGTTGCGGAACCGCGCCCCCGACGCCGCCAGTCGTTCGATCAAGGCGTCGAGATCGTCGGTCGTCACGACGAACCGGTTCCAACTCCCCGGGACCGGCTGCGCGCCGTCGGGCATGGGCCGGGCCGCCGAGGCGAGCGGCCCCGCGAGCCACAGGGTGAGGTCCTCGCGTCGCACGATGGCCATCGCGGGCGCGTAGTCCTCAGCCACCTCGAACCCCAGCAGGTCGACGTAGAAGCGGATCGAGGCCTCCACCTCGTTCACCAGGTATCGAACGGTCGCCATGGTCAGTCCCTCCTCGGAGCGCGGATCCCGCGGAACTCCCAGTCGCCGCCGAACGTCGTGGAGATGACCTCTTCGCTCTCGCTGGGCTGGGCGCCGACGTCCTCGCGGATCGCCACGGTGCCTTCGACGATCGTGTTGCGCAGCGTGCCGAGGCCGTCCACCGAGACCTCGACCACGTCGCCCGGCTGGACCGGTCGCGAGTTCGCCGGCGTGCCTGACAGCAACACGTCGCCGGGCTCCAAGGTGATCGTCCTCGCGATGTCGGCGACCAGGTAGTGCATGTCCCAGATCATCTCGTCGGTGTTCCCGTCCTGCGCCACCTCGCCGTTGACCAGGGTGCGGATCCGCTTGTCGTGGAAGTCCCAGCCTTCCACCAGCGATGGGCCGAGCGGACAGAGCGTGTCCGAGCCCTTCACCCGAAGCATCGAACCGGCGTCGGTGTCGCGGAAGTCGTGCAGTCCGTAGTCGTTCCCGATAGTGAACCCGCGGATGTAGTCCTCGGCCTCGTCGGGGGCGATGTGGCGGCAGCGCCGGCCGATCACGATGCCGATCTCGCCTTCGTAGTTGAGGTACCGGCATCGAGGAGGCCGGACGATCTCGCCACCGTGCGCATTGAGAGAGGACACCGGCTTGTGGAAGTAGGTCGGGGCCGGCCCCAGGGTGACCCCGAACTCTGCTCGCCGACTCTCGTAGTTCAGGTGGACGCAGACGATCTTGCTGGGGGTCACCGGTGGCAGGTGCACCGGCTCGTCGAGCGGCATGCGGCGTCCGTCGGGGGCCACCAACTCGTCGTCCTCGCGCATGACCGTCGTCGGTGCGCCGTCGAGCAGGATGCGCCTGGTCTCCATCGCCAACCCTTCGAAGATGGTTCGGGAACGAAGCGTAGTATGACCCGCGTGACGGAGCCGACGGGGTTCATGCTGCCGTTCTCGCCCGAGGGGCGAGCGTCGATCGTGCCGCCGCCGCCATGGCACTACTCCGGGGACGTGCTGACCGCCGAGTATCGAACCGACCCCGCGAACGTCGCCGCGCTGCTCCCCGATGGGGTCGACCTCGCCCCCGAGGACCCCGGCGCGGTGGCGATCATCTGGGCCGACTGGCAATCGTGCAGCGATTCGCGCGAGGAGCTGCTCGACCCTGTGCGCTCCCAGTACAAGGAGTGTTTCGTGGTGGTGCGATGCAGCCACGGGGGCGAGACCTACTCCCGCTGCGTCTACATCTGGGTCGACAAGGACTTCGCCTTGGCCCGCGGCTGGTACCAGGGCTACCCGAAGAAGCTGGGCCAGATCTGGATGACGCGTCCGGTCACCGTGGGCGCCGCCGGCCCTCGGCTGGAGCCAGGCGGCGTGTTCGGCGCCACGCTGGCCGCCAACGACCGGCGGCTCGCCGACGTCACGCTGACGCTCACCGGGGGATCCGACGCGGGCGGTTTCGTCAACGCCCTGCCCATGCTCCATTCGCGGTGGATGCCCAACATCGATCCGTCTCAGCCGGCCAGCCTCGACGAGCTCGTGACGATGCGCTCGGCCGACGTCGACCTCGGCCCTGTCTGGACCGGTGAGGTGACGGTGTCGCTGCACGACGCGCCCACCGAGGAACTCGCGTCGCTGGAACCCATCGAGACCATCGCCGGGTACTGGCGTCAGGTCGGGGCGACCTTCGCCGGCGGATCCACGGTCGGATAGTCCTCGATGATCATGCTGCTAGCCTCGGGCGCGACATGAGACTGCTCAGGTTCCGTCACGGCGAGCGCATCGCGACCGGTGTCACCGAAGCGGGCGAGGACGTCGTCCGCGTGTTGCAGGGCACGTTCTTCGAGGACCCGTTGCCCACCGGCGAGGAGCTGCCGTTGGAGGACGTCCACCTGCTCGCGCCCGTGCTGCCTTCCAAGCTCGTCTGCGTGGGTAAGAACTACGCCGCCCATGCCGCGGAGTTCGGGATGGACGTGCCCGAGGAACCGTTGCTGTTCCTGAAGCCGTCCACCGCGGTGATCGGGCCGCTGGATCCGATCCCGCTCCTGCCGGTCAGCCACCGGGTCGACTACGAGGGGGAGCTGGCCGTGGTCATCGGCCGCCTGGCGCGGAACATCCGAGCCGAGGACGCCTACCGCGTGATCCTGGGCTACACCTGCGCGAACGACGTGACCCTGCGCGACCTGCAGAAGACCGACGACCAGTGGGCGCGCGCGAAGGGCTTCGACGGGTCCTGCCCGCTCGGTCCGTGGATCGAAACCGAGCTCGATCCCAACGACGCCACCGTTCAGACGCGCCTCAACGGCGACGTCCGCCAGCACGCGTCCACCACCGACATGGTCTTCGGGGTCGCGACGCTGATCGAATACATCACCTCGTTCATGACGTTGCTTCCGGGCGACGTCCTGCTCACGGGCACGCCCGAGGGCGTCGGCAAGCTCGATGACGGCGACGTCGTCGAGGTCGAGGTCGACGGCATCGGCCCGCTGATCAACCCGGTGAAGGCATGACGGGCGAGGTGCGGTGCCGGTTCGCGCCCGCGCCCAGCGGCTCGCTCCACGTGGGCAACGTCCGCAGCGCACTGTTCTCGTGGTTGTTCGCCCGTCACCAGGGCGGCACCTTCATCCTCCGGGTCGAGGACACCGACGCGAGCCGCGTCACCGAGGAAGCGGTCCACGGCGTCCTGGAAGATCTCCGCTGGCTGGGCCTCGACTGGGACGAGGGCCCGGAGGTGGGAGGCGACCATGGCCCCTACCGGCAGTCCCAGCGTCTCGACATCTACCGGGCGAAGGCCGAAGAGCTCCTCGCGGGCGGTGCCGCCTACCGCTGTTACTGCACCAAGGAGGAACTCGAGGCCCGGTCCGCCGCCGCGCGCGCCCGGAAGGAAGCCCCGGGCTACGACGGCCACTGCCGTGACCTCGACGCGGCCCAGATCGCCGCTTACGAGGCCGAGGGCCGCGAGTCCGTGGTCCGGTTCCGCATGCCCGACCACGAGTGGGTGGTCGACGACATCGTCAAGGGCGAGGTCCGGTTCGCGGCCGGCCAACTCCGCGACTTCGTGCTGATGCGCTCCGACGGATCGCCGGTGTTCCTCTTGGCGGTAGCCGTGGACGACTTGCTGATGGGCGTCACCCACGTCGTGCGCGGGGACGATCTGCTCGCCAGCGCGCCCAGGAACGCCGCGGTGATCGAAGCCCTCGGCGGCACGCCGCCTCGCTATGCCCACGTGCCGCAGGTCCTCGGCCCCGACCGCCAGCCGCTGTCGAAGCGGCACGGATCCACCAGCGTCGAATCCTTCCGCGAGCTCGGCTACCTGCCCGAGGCCATGGTCAACTACCTCTCGCTCCTGGGCTGGTCGGCGGGCGACGACCGGGAGATCCTCAGCCGCGACGAGCTCATCGAGTCGTTCGACCTGGAACGCGTCTCGTCCAACCCGGCCGCGTTCGACACCGAAAAGCTCACCTGGCTCAACAACCACCTGATCCAGGGCCTCGACGACGACGACCTCGCGGCGCGGTGCCTCCATTTCCTCACCGAGGCAGGTCTCATGCCGGATCCGCCAATGCTCAAGGCCGCCATGCCGCTGGTGAAGGAGCGGATGAAGACCTTGCGCGAAGCCCCGGAGCTGCTTGCATTCTTGTTCACCGACGACATCACCTTGAACGAGAAGGCCCAGGGATTGGTCGCGAAGGCGCCCGAGGGCTACCTCCCACGTGTGGCCGACGCGCTGGAGACGGTCGAACCATGGGATGGCGAGCCGATCCAGGCCGCGCTCGATGCCCTCGCCGAAGCCGAAGGATTGAGCCGCACCAAGGCGTTCCAGCCGGTTCGTGCGGCGGTCACCGGATCAAACGTGTCGCCGCCGCTGCCGGAGTCCCTGGCGCTGCTGGGGAAGGAGCGCACCACTACGCGCCTCCGTTCGGTGGTCACCGAGTAGTACCACTCCTCACGCCGATGCCATAGCCCGACCGGGTGCTAGCCGAATGGGTCATGAAGGCGATGTGTGGGGGCGTTGGGGAGGACTAGCATCCGCCCCCGTGGGGGGTTCGCTTCGAGGCCGTGATTTCCGGTTGCTGGTCCTGTCGACCGGACTTTCCTCGCTGGGCGACGAACTGGCGCTTATCGCATTGGCGATCAAGGTCGCCGACCTCACCGATTCCGGTTGGGCGGTGGCAGCCTTGTTGCTCGCGGGACTGCTGCCGCTGGTGATCTTCGCCCCGGCGGCCGGTGTGATCGTCGACAACTTCGAGACGCGTCGGTCCTTGGTGATCGCCTCGGCCCTCCAGGCCGGGATCGCCGGGTGGCTCGCGTTCACCACCGGACTTCCGGGGATCCTGATGCTGGCGTTCCTGCTGGGGGCGTGCACCGCGGTCGCCACGCCCGCGATCTACACCCTGGCGCCGGTCATCGTGGGGGAGGAACACGCCACCGAGGGCAACGCCTACCTGGAGACCGCGCGCTATGTCGGCATGATCGGCGGACCGGTGCTGGCCGGCACGATCTCGGCGGGCGCCAGCTCGAAGGTGGCGCTGCTGGTCGATGCGGGAACGTTCGTGGTGATCACGTTGGCGGCGGCGGCCCTCACGGTCCGCCGGCAGCCGGACGCCGAGGGTGAGTCCGACGGCGAAGCGCGGGCCGGGTTCACCGTGGTAACCCGCGACCGGATGCTGCTGGTGGGCTTCGGGCTGATCGCGGCCATCGTGCTCTTCGCGGCTATGGACAACGTGGCCGAGGTGTTTTTCGCGAGGGATACCCTCGACGCCGGCGCCTGGGGATACGGCCTGTTGGCCAGCGTCTGGCTCGTGGGGATGGCGATCGGCGCTTCGCTGATCGCCCGGCGCCTGGGGAAGGGGCGCCTGCTGTCGGCCATGGCGATCGCGGCGGTCGTGGGGGGCGCCGCGGTCGCCATCGCCGGCGCATCGGGCGTGCTCGCCGTCGCCCTGGTGATGTTCCTGGTTGGCGGCGTCGCGAACGGCGTCATCACGGTCTCGATGCGCAGCCTCATCGTGCACCGAACCGAGGACCGGTACCGGGGTCGCGTGTTCGCAGCCTACGGCGGGCTGATGAACGGCACCCAGCTGATCGCGATCGGCGCGGCCGGGGGGTTGGTGGCGGGTCTCGACGGCCAGACGGTGCTCATCATCGGCGGGATCGGGACGGCGTTGGCGGGCATCGCCGGGCTCCTCGCCTACGCCGCCATGCCTTCGTCGGTGAAGGCGATGCCGGGAGACGAGGACCAGCTCGATGAGGTCGTGGAGACCGAGGCCGAACCGATCGACGCGATGCATCCGTTTCCCGACCGCCCCGATGTGATGCGACTCCCCGAATCCGAACCGATGACCCAGCCGATCGTCGACCGCTAGGTCTCGGCCCCGTAGGATCGGGGCATGGGCAAGTACGTCCTGGACCACCACCTCGAAGGTGAGGCTGCGCGACTAGCGCTCATGTCGCGACTGCTCGATCCGATGCACCGACGACACCTCGAGTCGTTGGGGATCGGGGAGGGGATGCGGGCGCTCGAGGTGGGCTGTGGGAACGGCTCGATCTCCGCGTGGCTCGCCGAGCGCGTCGGACCCGCCGGCCACGTGGTCGCCGTGGACTCGACCTGTCGCTCGTCGACGTGCGGGCCCCGCAACTCGAGGTGCGGGTGGGCGACATCGTCGCTGCGCCGGTCGAGCCCGGCACCTTCAATCTCGTCACTGCGCGGGCCGTCCTGCATCACGTCACCGATGCCGGTGCAGCGATCCGGAACCTCGTCGCCGGCTTGGCGCCTGGGGGAGGGATCCTCCTGATCGAACCGGACTTCCTCCCGGTGAGCGTTGCCGAGCCGCCCGACGTGCGAGCGTTCTGGGACGGGTGGCTCGCGTGGTCGCGCGACCAGGGGATCGACTACCACATCGGGCGAACCCTGGCCCCGCGGCTCGCGGCAACAGGTCTCGAGCAGGTGGCCGGGACCGCCGAAACGGCCGTGTATCAAGGGGACTCGCCGTGGGCGCATTACTGGACGGAGACGATCGCCGAGCTCCGGGGCCAGCTCGTTGGGTCAGGGAAGGTGGACGACAAGCTGATCGACGCCTTCCTCGCCCGGTGCGCCGACCCGGGGTGGTGGACCGAAACGATCGCCTTCACCGCCGTCCATGCCCGCGCGCCGGGTGCCTGAACAGTTCGTTGTCGCGGTCGGGCAAGATGTGCCCTTGACGTGACACAACCCCGTACCTGTCGGGGCCCGAAGCCCGGTCCTCTGCGCCGGGACCATGCGAGACGTTCTCCGGTCGTGAATCGCCCGCCGGCCGAGGCATCCTGACACTGCCCGTAGGAGTTCGAGGCGACACCCCGCAGCGTCTGCCATGGCGATCTGCTTCGGGGTCGCTTCTGCTACGACCACACCTCCCCCCGGCGCCTCGCAGCCTCCCGGCCCGCGCCAAGAGGATGCTGTGACCGTGAATCGGAGAGCATCAGGAGATCCGGACTGGTTGTCGCACGTAGGCTAGCATCAAGGCAACGTCGCTCCGGAGGTTCGGATTAGGCCCGGAAGAAGCATCCTGTTGGTATTGGCTCTCCTGTTTGTCGGAGCATGCTCTTCTCACCGGATGCGTCGGACGTGGACTTTGGCAACAACGTCCAGCTCAAGGAGCGCATCACAGAGATGACGTGCAAAGGTGACTGCCCCGGTCTGCTCAAGGAGTACCAAGCGGCAAACGCGATCCCTGATCAGAACCTGATGGTCTACATCGACGAGCACGCCGACGAGGCAGGCTGCTTCCCAGAGGGCAGCCCGCACGTCGGCTCCAGCAGCTAGAGAACACCATGCTCTCCCCGCGCAGGCCTCGAAGCTGTTGGTCCAGAACCGGACCGCTCCCGGGATCTCCGCTGCAACCGAGTGACACTCTCTTCCGCCATGCGGATCAGCTTCGGCGAGCTCCGGCTCCTCGAAGAGACAAGTCGAGCCGTGAAGCGAGCGCGTTCGGAGTTGCTTCGTACCAGTTCCATATCCGCTCTCCTTGCACTGTTGTTAGCCCGAGAGTGGCCGGAGCGGCAAGGAACCAGCGTCACGCAACGCCTTGACCTGCGGCGGGAACATGGGTTCGTACTGACGTGCGTGCGCGGCACTCGGCGGTCCTGGAGGGGGCCCGCCTCTTGAAGTCGGGACCTACCGGGGCCAACTGAAACGGAGCGGCTAGTACTCCCAGGCCGCGACCTCGGGGTCACGCTCCTTCATCGCGCCGAACAGGAGAACCATTCGATCTAGATACCAGCACTTGCCCAATTGCACGATCAACATGCCGCAGACAGCCGCTGCGACATCGAAAATCACGAGACCCAGGACCATCGGAACGAGTCCGACGACTTGCATGCCTTGGGCGACGTTCGGAACTGGTGATCGGTATTCGGGTGGGAACGATGCGTGGTCAGTCTCGCTCCACAGCCGCTCGCCAAAGACCGAGCGCGATGCCCAGTGCCTTGTCGAGGCAGGCTTTTCGAAGAAGAGAGGATTGATGACCAACCACACCACCAGTGCGCCGATCGGGATCAGGGACCACCAGCCGATCCAAGTGCGGCTCCATATCGCCGGGACCAGTAAAGGCAGGGCCGCGAATCGCGTCCAGACGCTGGCAGGATTTGCGTGGCGCATCCATGCCTCACCCTTCAGCCCGAAGAGCTTGGCGACAGCATTCTTAGTCGGCATGGCTGAGAGGCTACGCCACAACACGCCCGAGCATCGGGGGGTGAGCTGTCGGACGGGGCTAACCAGCCTGGCACCCCGATCGACAGCCACCCGGTATGCGGGGGTGGTCTTCCCGCGGCCTGTATTTCCCAGCCGTGCACAACCAGATGCGGGACGAACGAGAACACACTCCGATCCGGAGGGCACTTCTGCAGGTCAGGAATGGTAGTCCCAACGGGATTTGAACCCGTGTCTTCACCTTGAGAGGGTGATGTCCTAGGCCTCTAGACGATGGGACCTCGGGCCGGTCGGCCGTCGGGCAGTCTAGCAATCCATCAACCGAGCAGGTCGAGCAGCTTGCGACCTTCCGGCGTCAGCTCGGTGTAGACCTCGCGCCCCTGGCGCCGCGCGTCCACCACGCCCGGCCCGCCGGAGCAGCCCGAGCTGCTGGGAAATCGGCGGCCGGCGTCAGATGCAGCCGCCGCGCCAGTTCACCGGTGGTCATCGGCACCTCCAGGACGCGCAGCAGGTCTGCGCGCGTGCCCCCGATCAGCTCATCCATCGCCCCGGTTCGCTGCGGCGGAGCGTCGTCCCACAGCGTGGCGATGCCGCGAGGCGAGTAGGACAGGACCGGCTGGTCGCCCTCGATCAGGACCGCGACCCCGGGCCAGTCGAACACCGCGGGGATCAGGATCAGGCCGCGCCCCGCGGCGTCGACGCTTTCGCAGAACTGCTTGTTCAGGACCAGGGAGCCGTCCTGCCATTCCAGCATGGGGTGCAGGTCGGCGAAGAGCAGCTCGGCGCCGCCCAGCGCCAACTGTCGCGCCCGGTAGGTGACATCGGCTTCGTGGAGCTGGCGGATGCGTGGCCAATGCGGCTCGATCGCCAGCTTCCAGTACTCGTGCATCTGCTCGACCAGCCTGGGGAGGAACGGCGCCGGGGTCTTCGAGGATGTCCATCGTGAGCGCGGAGAGCGACGCGCCTTGGAGCGATCCGATCAGTGCTCCAGCTCGCGGCGCACCTGATCGGGGGCGGTGGCGACCCACGCGCTCGAGCTCGTCTTCGAACTCGGGGAACGGTGTCTCAGGCGGCGGGGTGAGGAAGTCGGGGATGTAGGGGTGCATCGTTCGGCCTGAGCCCCTCCGGTGGCACCACCGCGAACAGGAGGGAAAGGTCGTGACCCTCGATGGCCTTGCGGGCTTCCTGGACCCACGGGAGGTGCAGCGCGTGCTTCGCCGGGTCGCGCATGGGCTTGTACAAGCTCATGCCGAGTTCCCAGATGGGGGAGAACGCGAACCGCGTCTCCGCCAGGTCTTCGCCCGAGAGCAGGATCGAGATGGCCATCGCTTTCGGGTTAGCTTAATCGCTATCGTGTGGGAACACAAGACCGTATCCTGCGCCTTGAAACGTTCAAGCAATCGCCGAAAGGAGGAGGGACGATGAACCCGATCGGACACCAGGAAGTCGTACGGCAGCGGGAGCAGCAGCTCCGTCAAGCGGCCGAATCGGCTCGCCGGCTCACCGAAGGACATCGTGACGCGGGTCGTTCCGAGACCTCCCCGCCACGGCGTCCGGCTCGCCCCAGCCGGTAACCATCGTCCGGAGACCCGGTCCTCGCGCGCTCACCCTCGCCAATTCAGGACCGAGTCTCCGGACGATCCTTCCCGACGTCAGTCGAGCAGCTTGACCATCTGGCGTCGCATCTCGCGATAGCCCGCGGACTCGTACAGCGAACGGGCCACCTCGTTGTCGGCGTGGACGTTCAGCTCGATCCGGCTCAATCCCATCGCACGGCTCTCGACTTCGACGAGCTCCATAAGGCGCCGCCCGAAGCCTTCACCTCGTCGTTCGGCGACCACTTCGATGTCGTAGATGAACGCGGTGTCGGTCTCAGGCTTCCGCGCGAGCCACAGGTAGCCCACCAGTTCGCCCGCGGCGTCCTCCGCGATGAGGAGCCGCTGGTCGGGGGTGTGGATCCCGTCGGGCAGCTCCGTCTCGAAGGAGCGTCGCGACCGCGCCAGGCCCTCCTCCTCGCTCACAAGGTTGTTCCGCGCCAGCTCGACCGCGTACGCCTTGGTGGCAGGGGGGAGGTACGCCGCATAGTCCGCCTCCGTCATCGGGCGGAGGGTGACGACCGGCGGTACCGCGGTCACTAGTTCTCGCCCTGGTCGCGGGTGAACCCGAGTTCCCCGTCGAACTCCTGCAGCTTCTCGGTGTGCATCCAGGTGTGACGGCGGCTGATGCGAGCCAGCAACTGGTGCACGTCCTCGTCCCAGAGGTCGCCCGGGTCCTCGCGGATGATGAACCGGCACCGCCAGTGGTCCAGCGTGTCCGTGATGGTGCCCGTCGGCGGGTACACCTTCGTGCCGCGGCTCGAGATCATCTTCAGCTCCAGCCGAGTGCCGGTGGCCAGCTCGGTGAGCGAGGCGCCCAGCTCCTCGGCCGACATCGGGGACTCCACGAACACGTCCAGGCCCACGACCGCGCGTGAGCTCACCTTCACGTAGTCGGGGTCGGGCGAGAGCTCCGGGAGCTTCAGCGGCCGGACCTCGCGGATCGTCCATCGGTCGGTCTTGTTGCCGAGGTTCCCGATGATGGCGTCGGTGTAGTCGGTGGTGGAGACCCCGGCGTCATAGCCCACCACGTCACCGGTCAGCGTGCCCGATTCCAGCGTCACGAAGACCGCGTGCTCGATCGCGCTCGCTTCTTCGAACAGGCCGAGGGAACGCAGCATCAACACGCTCGACAGGATCACGGCGGTGGGGTTGATCACGTTCTTGCCCGCGTACTTCGGCGCCGACCCGTGCACCGCTTCGAAGATCGCCACCTCGTTGCCGATGTTGGCGCTCGGCGCGAATCCCAGTCCGCCGATCAATGCGCTCGAGAGGTCGGACAGGATGTCGCCGTTCATGTTCGTGGTGACGATCACCTCGTACTGCTCGGGCTTCTTGACCAGCTGGTGGGCGGCGTTGTCGACGATCACATGCCACGATTCGATCTCGGGGTAGTCGGGCGCCACCGACTCGAACACACGCTTCAGCGTGCCTTCGGAGAACTTCATGATGTTGGCCTTCGTGGCGCACGCGACGCTGCTGCGACCCTCGCTGCGCGCGTACTCGAACGCGAACCGAGCGATCTTCTCCGAGCCCTTCACGCTGATCAGCTTCAGCGCCTGCGCGACACCCGGGGTCTGCATGTATTCGATGCCGGCGTACAGGTCCTCCACGTTCTCTCGGACCATCACCAGGTCGATGCCCCGGCCCGAATACGGGGTCGTGACGCCGGGCATCTCACGCACCGGTCGGACGTTCGCGTAGGTCTCGAAGAGCTTGCGGAGCGTCACGTTGGCACTCTTCTCCCCGAACCCCACGGGGGTCTCCAACGGTCCCTTGAGCGCAACACGCGTGCGCGTGATCGAGTCCATCGTCTCCTGCGGTACGCCGGAGGCGATGCCCTTCTTGAAGACCTCGGCACCGGCCTCGGCGTCTTCCCAGTCGATGGGTGCGCCGGTCGCCTCGATGATCCGGCAAGCCGCGGTCACGCACTCCGGACCGATGCCGTCGCCCGGGATCAGGGTGACCGGGATCCGTGCTGCTCGGTGACTGCTGTCGCTCATTCGGGGCTCAACTCCTTGCGGTGGTGATGGGCGTCGATGGAGGCGGTCGTGTCGATGTTCCAGTGCTCGGCCGGAGCCGCGTGCGGGTCATCGTAGCGGCGGCTGCGGGTTCCCGCGTCCGGGATGCGTTGTTGGACACCCCCATATCCGCCGGGTACCGTCGCGCGGATCGAGATCCCGGGGCGTGTTCGTCGTGGTCGCGCTCGTCCTGGCGTTCGCCGCGACCGCCGCGACCTGTTCCGGCGACGACCCGACCGTGCAGCCCACGGGGTCGGTCGCCGCCTCCACACCCACCACGCCGTCGGCCACGCAGGGTTCGACGATCGACCCGTCGATGGGCTTCGGCAACATCGACCACCTGGTGTTCGTGGTGCAGGAGAACCGGTCGTTCGATCACTACTTCGGCACCTTCCCGGGAGCCGACGGCATCCCGCGCAACGATGACGGTTCGTTCGACGTGTGCGTGCCCGATCCGTTCGCCGGTGGAGTGTGCCGTACGCCGTACCACGACACGAACCTGTACGACGCGGGAGGCCCGCACAACTCCCATGCATCCCTGATCGATGTGAACGGCGGGCGCATGGACGGGTACATCCAGGCGCTCGAGTCGATCGGGAACTCGTGCCTGCACGACCCGACGAAGTTCCCCTGTCCGCTCACGCACCCCGGTCCTGGCGGCACGCCCGACGTGATGGGCTACCACACCGCCAAGGAGATCCCGAACTATTGGGCGTACGCGCGCCACTACCTGCTCCAGGACCACATGTTCGCGCCCACCGACTCCTGGACGCTTCCCTCGCACCTGGCACTGGTGTCGGGCTGGACGGCGCGCTGCCCGGATCTGAACGACCCGATGAGCTGCAACACCCAGGTCCGCAAGCCCGATCAGTGGTGGCCGCTGAAGCAAGGCGCGAAGATGCCCTACGCGTGGGGCGACATCACGTGGATGCTGGGCAAGGCGGGCGTGAGCTGGGGCTACTACGTAGGCCCGGACAGCTGCGTCGACAACCCGTGCAAGCCCCAGCGGAACGCTCGCTCCACGAACCCGATCTTCAATCCGCTCCCGGGGTTCCAGACGGTGCGACAGAGCGGGCAGTTGGGCAACGTGGCGCCGTACGCGGACTTCTTCAAGTCGATCAAGACCGGCGACCTCCCGTCCGTGTCCTGGGTGGTGCCCACGGCCGGCCGGAGCGAGCACCCGGGCGACGAACTGGGGAACATCGCCACCGGCCAGGCGTGGGTCACACGCGTCGTCAACTCGATCATGCAGGGACCGCCCGAGCAGTGGGAACGCACGGCGATCTTCCTTACGTGGGACGACTGGGGCGGCTTCTACGACCACGTGCTGCCGCCGAGGGTGGATGAGTTCGGCTACGGCATCCGTGTCCCCGGCATCGTGATCAGTCCATGGGTCGACAGTGACCTGGACGTGGATCACCAGCGATATTCGTTCGATTCGTTCTTGAAGCTGATCGAGGACCGGTTCATCGACGGGCGACGGCTCGACGGCGAGAACTGGGGGTGGCCGGACTCGCGGCCGACCGTGCGCGAGGAGGTGCCCGGTCTCGGTGACCTGCGCGACATCTTCGATTTCGAGCAGGAACCGCTGCCGCCCCTCGTGCTGGATCCAGAACCGGGCTGAGCGATGGCGATCCTGTGTCAGGGAGCGAGCGGCTCCCTGAGCGGGCCGGGGGAGCGGGTAGCATGCGCGCTTCCATGACCCGCGCTCTCCGCATCCTGCTGCCGCTCATCGTCCTAGGCATCATCGCCGCCGCCGTGCCCTCGTCGGTCGAGGCCACCGCTTCCCCGACGCCCCCGAGAGGCATCGACCCGGCGGCCGGCATCGAGAACATCGACCACTTCGTGTTCATCGTGCAGGAGAACCGCTCGTTCGATCACTACTTCGGGACCTTCCCCGGTGCCAACGGCATCCCTCGGTTCCCCGACGGCCGCTTCAAGCCGTGTGTCCCTGATCCGAAGGGTCCCTGCCGCAGGCCATACCACGACCTGAACCAGTTCGATCAGGGCGGACCGCACGGCGAACAAGGCTCGAGGATCTCGATCGACGGCGGCAAGATGGACGGGTTCGTACGTTCGCTGCGCCAGATCGGCAACGGCTGCTCCAAGCCCGAGAACCGTGACTACTACCCGTGCAGGAAGGCGAAGAACGGGCCGGCCGGCCAGCCCGACGTCATGGGCTTCCATACGGCGCGGGAGATCCCGAACTACTGGAAGTACGCCAAGCGCTACACGCTGCAGGATCGGATGTTCGCGCCCAGCGATTCGTGGACGCTGCCCGCCCACCTGTTCCTGGTCTCGGGATGGTCGGCCACCTGCACCGATCTCGACAACTGGCGGAGCTGCCACAGCGATCAGAAGTTCCCCGGCGGGATCTGGGCTGACGGCGACGCAAAGATGTGGACACCCCCGATGGGTGCGCCGCGCCCGTACATCTGGGCACCCATCACGTGGATGCTCGACAAGGCCGGGGTCGACTGGGGCTACTACGTGGGTCCCGGCACATGCATCGCCCCGCCGTGCGACGAGCTCCCCGGTCAGGTGACCGCGCCGGTGCAGAACCCGCTGCCCGGGTTCTCGGCCGTGGCCAAGAACCACAAGCTGGGCAACGTGCGACCCAACACCGAGTTCTTCGACGCGGCGGCCGACGGCACCCTGCCGCCGGTCTCGTGGGTCATGCCCACGTCGGGCCGGGGCGAGCATCCACCGGACTACATCGGGAACGGCCAGGCCTGGGTCACCAAGCTCGTCAACGCCGTGATGCAGGGACCCGAGGAACAGTGGCTCCACACCGCGATCTTCATCACCTGGGACGACTGGGGCGGGTTCTACGATCACGTGAAGCCGATCAGGATCGACGAGAACGGCTACGGCATCCGCGTGCCCGGGATCATGATCAGCCCGTTCGCGGCCAAGCGCATCGACTCCCAGACGCTCTCGTTCGACGCCTACCTCAAGCTCGTCGAGGACCGGTTCTTGGATTCGCGCCGCCTCGACGGCTGGAACTGGGGTTGGCGTGACAACCGCCCAACCACCCGCGAGGATGAGGTGCCCGGCACCCTGGCCAAGGAGTTCGACTTCACGCAGATGCCCATACCACCGTTGATCCTGGATCCAACACCGTGAGGGCACGTCGAACGTTCACGCAAGCCGGAGCGCTGATCGTCACCGCCGCGCTGATCGCCGCCGCCTGCACGAGCTCGGGTGAGGAACCCCCCGAGCCCACCGCCACCGTGTCGGCCACCGGAGCCGCCGTTTCGCCGCTGGTGTCGCAGTGGGTCGAAGCCACCGATGTGCTGGGGGCGCCCGGCCTGATCTCGGACCCCGACCCCGCGAAGGCGCCCGTTGGCGTCGACACGTCCTTCCTGGAGCAACCGCCCGCGCTCCAGGTGCCGTCCGATCGCAACCGTCCCATCGACCCGTCGGCCGGCATCATGAACCTGGACCACTTCGTGTTCATCGTCCTGGAGAACCGCTCGTTCGATCACTATTTCGGGACCTACCCCGGGGCCGACGGGATCCCGATGGACGCGAACGGCGTTCCCACCGTGTGCTCTCCTGATCCGGAGCATCCCGGCGTCTGTCACAAGCCCTACCACGACACCAACTTCATCGATCAGGGCGGCCCGCACGGCACCGACGCCTCGATCACCGACATCAACGGCGGCAAGATGGACGGGTTCGTGACGGCGCTGCGCAACATCGGGAACGGCTGCATGAAGCATCCGCTGGAGCCGCCGTGCCCGGAGGCGACGAACGGACCGCAGGGCCAGCCCGACATCATGGGCTACCACACGGCCGACGAGATCCCGATCTACTGGAAGTACGCCAAGACGTTCGCGATGCACGACCGGATGTTCGCGCCGACCGACTCGTGGACGCTGCCCTCGCATCTGTTCCTGGTCTCGGCGTGGTCGGCCAACTGCACCGATCCGATGGACCCGATGAGCTGTGAGTCCGATCAGAAGTTCCCCGGCCAGCAGTACGCCGACAAGGGGAACATCTGGACGCCCTCGGCCGGCGAACCGCGCCCGTACGTGTGGGCGCCGATCACGTGGCTGCTCTACCAGCATGGGGTCTCGTGGGGCTACTACGTGGGCGAAGGCACCTGCACCGCGCCGCCGTGCGAGAAGCTCCACGGCATCGAGACCGCCCCCGTGCAGAACCCCCTGCCGGGATTCACCGCCGTCGACGCCACCGGCCAGCTCGACCACATCCGTCCCAACAAGGAGTTCAAGCGCGACGCCCTGGCGGGCAACCTGCCGTCGGTGTCCTGGGTGATGCCGGTGGAAGACAAGGGAGAGCACCCGCCGGATTCGATCGAAGCAGGGCAGTCCTACGTCGCGTCGATCATCAACTCGGTGATGAAGGGGCCGCGCGAGCAGTGGCTCCGCACCGCCATCTTCCTCACATGGGACGACTGGGGCGGCTTCTACGACCACGTGAAGCCGCCGGTGATCGACGAGAACGGATGGGGGCTGCGCGTGCCGAGCCTGATCATCAGCCCGTGGGCCAAGCAGGGGTTCATCGACCACCAGACGCTCTCCTTCGACGCCTACCTCAAGCTGATCGAAGACCGGTTCCTCGGCGGGAGCCGGCTCGACCCGGAGACCGACGGCTGGCCCGACTCGCGGCCCACGGTCCGGGAGGAGATCGAGCGCCTCGGTGACCTGTCCAAGGACTTCGATTTCTCCCAGGACCCGATCCCGCCGCTGCCGTTGAACCCGTACCCGTTCCGGAACTAGTCGTTCGGCGCTGACTTCCGGGGCAACCCCCGGGCTAGGATTGCGCCGCATGCATGGTCGCGGAAGGACCTGGGCGCGAGGCTCGGCACTGCTGCTCATCGCGGCCCTCGTCGGCGCGGCCTGCACGCGCGGCGGGGATGCACCTGCGGAGTCGTCCCCGGAGGTCGACCTGACGGCGGGGACCTCGTCCGCGCCCGTCCCGACGCCGCCCGAGCCACCCCTGCCGTTCCTGTTCCCCGATCAGTACCCGGTGCTGCCCGACCGGGCGCCGCTGGGGGTCGACACCGGACCGCTGACGGACCCGCCCGCGCCCGCCGAGATGCTGGATCCCTTCCGGCCGGTCGACCCCGATGCCGGGATCATGAACCTCGATCACCTGATCTTCATCGTCCAGGAGAACCGGTCGTTCGATCACTACTTCGGGACCTTCCCGGGCGCCGACGGCATCCCGCGCAAGCCCGACGGGACGTTCGCGCCGTGCGTGCCCGATCCGAACGGTCCGTGCCGGCGTCCGTACCACGACCGCAACACGGTGGACGGCGGCGGACCGCACGGCTCGGAGGCGGCCACGACGGACATCAACGGTGGGCGCATGGACGGGTTCCTGCGAGCGCTCGAGATCAAGGGGAACACCTGCATCCGGCATCCCCACCAGGCCCCCTGCCCGCAAGCGACGCCGGGTCCGGGCGGCACGCCCGACGCGATGGGGTTCCACACCGAGCAGGAGATCCCGAACTACTGGGCCTACGCGCGCCGATACGTGCTCCACGACCGGATGTTCGCACCGGTCGATTCCTGGACCTTGCCCTCGCACCTGTTCCTGGTGTCGGGATGGGCGGCGACGTGCCCGAACCTCAACGACGCCATGAGCTGCACGTCCGAGGTCGATACCCCGGGTTCGAACGCCGCCGATCACGGGCATACCTGGACACCGCCCGATGGCGCGCCGCGGCCCTACGTCTGGGGCGACATCACCTGGATGATGTACAAGGCGGGCGTGAGCTGGGGGTATTTCGTCGGGCCGGGAACGTGCAACGCACCGCCGTGCCCCGACGTCGAGGGGTCGATCTCGAAGACGGTCGCCGTGCAGAACCCCCTGCCGGGCTTCCGGTCGGTCGAGGTCACCGGACAGCTCGACAACGTCCGTCCCAACACGGAGTTCTTCGAGGCCGCCGCCGAGGGGAACCTGCCGGCGGTGTCCTGGGTGATGCCCACCCAAGGCAAAGGGGAGCATCCGCCCGACAACATCGCGCTCGGCCAGGCGTGGGTCACGCAGCTCGTCAACGCGGTGATGGAGGGTCCGCGCGAGCAGTGGATGCACACGGCGATCTTCATCACGTGGGACGACTGGGGCGGGTTCTACGACCACGTGGAGCCCACCGTGGTGGACGAGAACGGCTACGGGCTTCGCGTGCCCAGCCTGGTGATCAGCCCGTGGGTCCGTCAGGGCTACGTCGACCATCAGACCCTGTCGTTCGACGCGTACCTGAAACTGATCGAGGACCGGTTCCTCGGCGGGGCGCGGATCGATCCCCGCAAGAACGGATGGCCGGATTCCAGGCCCACCGTCCGTGAACTCGTCCCCGAGCTCGGCGACCTCGCGAGGGACTTCGATTTCTCCCAGGTGCCGCTCGAGCCACTGGTGTTGGACCCCAACGCCTGACGCCGGAACCTTCTGGGTCCCAACGCTTGAGTTGGAGGTGTTCGGCGACCGACACCTCATAGATGGTCTCCGCCGCCGTGCGACGTTCCCTCGCGTGCCTGCTCGCGATGCTGGTGCTCGCCGGGCTGCTGGCGAGCCCGGCGAGCCGCGGGTCGATCCCGGCAGGCCGATCGTGGACCGGCGGTCTCGGTCCGGGGACGGCTCGTCGCGATGGCCGGCGATCCTCGAACCCCCGAGGACGGTCGCCCGATCCAGCGCTACGTCGTGGCTTCACGCCACGGATCGGTTCGGCTCTCGGTCGACGCCGCGCACGAAGCCGGACTGCTGGCCCAGGTCGGTCGCCGCGTGCAGATCGTGGGAACGGCGCGCCAGGATGGATCGGTGTCGATCCTCGCATCGCGGGTGGTCGAACAACGACGCGCCCCGACCGAGGCCGTGACGGGCTCCCAGAAGTGGGTGAGCTTGCTGTGCCGGTTCGCCGGCACCACGACGGTGCCGCATCCGAAGTCCTGGTACGACGGACTGGTAGGCGGTTCCTCGAGCTTGATCAGCGACTACTTCGAGGAGACGTCGTACGGGACGATCGACCTCGCCGGCGGCACGGTGATGGCGTGGGTCGACATGCCGCACAACCGGTCCTACTACGGCGCACCCGCCAACGCCGATCTGACCCAGATGGCGAAGGACTGCGCCACCGCGAGCAACACCGCCGGCTTGGACTTCGACGACTACATGGGCATCGACATGCACTTCAACGAGAACATGACCTATTCCTGGGGTGGCTCGGTGTACCTGACGCTCGACGGCGTGTCGCGGATCTGGAAGGCCACCTGGATGTCGGACTGGGGCGTGGCGGGGGTGCAGGCGCATGAGATGGGGCACGGGTTCGGACTGCTCCACTCGTCGGGCCCGTACGCGCAGACGTATGACTCCCATTGGGATCAGATGAGCTATGCGTATGCCGGCCCGCAGGACCCCGACTACGGTTGGACGCCGGAAGGCACGATCTCCTATCACCGTGACGTCCTGGGATGGTTCGATCCGTCATGGGTCACGACGGTTCCCGACGGCGGCTCGGCGACCGTGACCCTCCGTCCCCTGTCGGATCCGGCCGCCGCCGGTGGTGAACGCGAGATCGTGATCCCCGTCACGGCCAACGTCGCCTACACGGTGGAAGCGCGAGAACGATCGGGCGCCGACGTCGGTGTGCCCGGCGACGCCGTCGTGATCCACCAGGTGGACGAGTCGCGCGCGACCAGTTCGCCGTTCGACCGGATCGCGCAGGTGGTGGACGCCGACGGCGACGGTGACGTCAACGATGGCGGCGCGATGTGGACCGTGGGAGAGACCTTCTCGGTCGACGCGCTCGACCTGACCGTATCCGTGAACTCCAAGGCCGGCGACGGTTCCTACCAGGTGAGCGTCGCCTACGGCGTGCCCGACCTCGACACGCCGACGAACCCCACGAGCTTCGCGAGTTCGAGCCACGCGATAGGGGACTGGTCGGCCGACGACACGATCGCCATGGCGTTCTCGGGCGCGGGCGACGTCGGCACCGGGGTGGACGGGTACTCGATCGCGTGGGGAGGCGCCGCCGTGGCCGCCGACACCACGAAGGATCTCGGCGCGAACGCCTCGTCGTTCACCAGCCCTGCCCAGCCCGACGGTGATCGCTACGTCGCCCTCAGGACCGTGGACGAAGCCGGCAACTGGGCCGGTCAGGTCGTGGCGGGGCCGTTCCGGATCGACACCACCGTGCCGGATGATGCGCAGGTGGATGCACCGGGTTCGCCGTTCACATGGTCGACGTCCGTTCCCGTTTCGTGGAGCGGCGGCGCCGACGCCGGGAGCGGGTTCGCGGGATTCGACGTTCGATCGCGGGCAGCCAGCGCGAAGGCCGACTTCGGCGCACCCGAGGACTGGCTCATCGGGACGGTTGCCACGGACGATGCGTTCGCGGGCAAAGCCGGTTCCACCCGATGTTTCAGTGTGCGGAGCGCCGACCTCGTGGCGAATCGGACGGCGTGGAGCGACGAGGCCTGCACCGCCGTGCCGCTCGACGAGCGCGCGTTCGGCGCCAAGGGGGCGTGGACCCAGCAGTCCGGCGGCTCCTTCCAGGACACGGTGACGACCACCAAGGCCCGTGGAGCCACGCTCACCATGAAGCACCTGCAGGCCCGCCGGTTCGCCGTGATGGCCACCACCTGCCCGACGTGCGGCGCGTTCCGCGTCCTGTGGCGAGGCACGGTGCTGGCGAAGGTCGACCTGCACGATGCGGTCGGAGCGTCCGGCGTGGTCTTCGCGCTGGGGACGAAGGCGTCGGTGAAGGCCGGGATGCTGGTGATCGAAGTGACCAGTCGTCGCAAGTCGGTCACGATCGATGCCGTCGGCGTGACACGCGTCTAGAAAGCCTCGCTGGCCCGCCTGGATTCGAACCAAGACTAACTGATCCAGAATCAGTCGTGCTACCGTTACACCACGGGCCACCGTGTTGACCTGGTCTTTTGCGCTATCATGCGGGAAGCACACCGCTCCTTCACCAGATAATTCAAGGAGGACACCCATCCGTATGTCAGCGCATCAGGCCAGGTCGTTGAGTGTATCGGAGGCCATCGACAGCTTCACCTTGTACCTACGGGCCAAGAACCGCGCCGACAAGACCGTGGTCTCCTACCGCGAGTCGGTGCGATCGCTGGCCGAATGGATGCAGGCCAACGACGTACCCGACGATGTCGCCGTCGTGACGAGTAACGCACATCCGCTCGTTCCTGCTGAGCCTGCGAGAACGCGGCTTGAAGGCATCGACCGAACGCGTCCGCTATGCGTCGCTGCGTCAGTTCTTCAAGTTCCTGATGGCCGAAGGGGAGATCGACATCGATCCGATGGAAGGCGTTCAGCCGCCGTCGGTGCCGAAGGCTCCCGTCGAGATCCTTACCGACGACGACCTCACGCGGCTGATCGCCACGGCCGAGGGACAGGCCACTCTCATCGACCGGCGCGACGCCGCGATCATCCGCATGTTCATCTCGACGGGTGCCCGAGCCTCGGAGGTCGCCAACCTGCGGGTTGAGGATGTGGACCTCCTGCGCGGTCGTGTCTGGTTCCACAAGACGAAGGGCGACAAGCCGCGTGAAGTCGGCGTCGGCTCCAAGACCGCCCGAGCGATCGACCGTTACATGCGGGAGCGCCGCTACCACACCGACGCTGACGGCGAATGGCTCTGGCTGGGTCGTCGCGGTCGGTTCACGACGGTGGGGATCGCGCAGATGCTGGAGGCTCGGGGCAAGGTCGCCGGGATCGACAAACACGTCCACCCTCACATGCTCCGGCACTCCTACGCGCACCGGCATCTCGCCGCCGGCGGTGAAGAGGGCGACCTAATGCGTCTCCTCGGCTGGTCGGATCGCACGATGCTCGACCGCTACGCCGCATCGACTGCTCAGGAGCGTGCCCTCGACGCGCAGAAGCGGATGCGACTGGATGAGCGGCTGTGAACCCCTTCCTGCCAAACAACAGGGAGGTGGCAGACACCTACTTGGAGTTCCAATCCAGGCGTGATGCAGGTGAGGAGTTCCCTGTGCTCGCCCGGATCGTCTGCCATCACGAGAAACCATCGGATCGGCCTGGGAACTCGATGCCGACCGCGTGCTCTTCGTGGCGAATCGGTTTCGGTCGCCCTCGACCATCGTGGGGGGCGGCGAGCCTTCGCGCCCTGGCCCTCGTCGCGGTGTCGTCGAAGCCTTCCTAGTGGAGCCCGAGACTCAGGATCCGTTCGAGAACGCACGCCTGGTGCCCCGCACCTGTGTACGTGGCCACCCGATCATGGTCGGTCGCGGCGAAATCAGGCGAGCTGTGGCACTCGGGAAAAGCCGCAGCAGGCCCGCCATCATGCTCCTCGCCTCATCGGGGAGACTTCGACCGCTGTAGTATCGTCAATCGAGTAACACCCAACGGCCCGAGCGCGTAGCCGCTCGAAGTTCCGCGGATGGTGGCCACCGCGATCACGGAGGTGATCGCGTGGCTGCGAAAGATCGCGCCGAACGCGTGCTTATCGGCCGACAGGGTGCTCACACCCTCCACGCCACACACGACTCACGAGAACTGACCGCGTCTGCGCGTCAGAAGTGGGCCGAGAACTGGGAGCACCGCGTCGATCCCGAGGGCGTGCTTCCGCCTGCCGAACGTGCCAAGCGTGCTGAGCACGCAATGCGGGCGCACATGGCCGAGCTGAGGTCGCAAGAGCGCCAAGCTGCGAGCGAAGCGGGCTGCGTCGTGAGCCGCCCCCCGACCAAGAAGGGACGGCCCCCGGAAGGGCCGCCCAGGATCCGCCACCAAGCGTTTCCGGCCCCAGCATAGGCACCCTCCAAGACACGAGGAGCCTCCTTTGCCATGCCCACGGCAGCGGCTCGTCTGATCGGTGCATCTGTCGGACCTACCGGTGGCCGCGATACCGGCGCGACTTCACACCGTGCAGTGCTCACGGCTCCTCCTCGATGCGTCCGTGTACCTGCAGCAGCTACCGGGGTGGTCGGGGATGACGTTCACCACGATCTGCGACCACGGCGATCGATTCTTCGCGTGCGGTACGTGTTGGCCGGTCGCCCCTGAACTGGTTCCGGCCTTCCGGGGCCTGGCCGGGGACTTCGTTCGTTCGTACTCCACTCGGAGGCACACCCGGTCGCCTTGCTGGGGACGTTCCTGACCCTCGCGGGGAACCTGTTCGGTCCGCGTGCCCACACCAACGTCGGCGCGGTGGCGCATCCGGGACGGCTGTTCTTCGTGCCCGTCGGCGAGACCGCCGTGGCACGTAAGGGTCAGTCGTGGGCCGAGACCGCCTCGGTATTCGAAGCGGCCTCGCCGGACTGGGCACGCGACTACGTCTACTCGGGGTTCGGGAGCGGCGAGGGGTTGATCGCTCGGGTCTCCGAGCGGATGGACCCCGAGGACGCGGATCAGATTCGGAACCCGCGACTGGTCGTGCATGAGGCCGAGTTCGCGGCGGTCCTGCGGGTTGCCGGGCGGGATGGGTCCATCCTCTCCAGCACGATCCGCGACGCCTGGGATGGCAAGGCGCTGCAGAACAACGTCCGGAAGGGTCGCATCGTCGCGCGGGCGGGCCACATGGTCTCCCTGGTTGCCCACGTCACCGCCGATGAGCTACGGCGGGAGTTGACCCGCACCGACATCGCCAACGGTCTCGGCAACCGCTTCATGTTCGCGTCGGTTCACCGCACCCGCAAGATCGCGCACCCGCGGACGGTAGACCCGTCGAGCCTCGCCGCTGAGTTGAACGCCGTCTGTCAGCGGGCATCGGGCGTCGAGTTGATGCGCTTCACCGACGCGGGAGCGGACGCCTGGACGCTGGCCTACGACTACCTCGAGGGTGACGCCGAATCGGCCGGCGGCCTGGTCGGACCGCTCCTGGCCCGAGGCTCGGCCCAGACCCTGCGCCTGTCCGTCGTCTACGCGTTGCTCGATGGGTCGGACCGGATCACCGCCGAGCACGTCGAGGCCGCCCTGGCGTTCTGGCGTTACTGCGCTCAGAGCGTCCGAGGCATCTTCGGGGACCAGACCGGCAACCCCATCGCTGACCGCATCGCCGGGGCCGTCGATCAGGCAACGGGCGGCATCACCCGCACCGAGATCCACGACCTGCTCGGTCGCAACTACACGGCGGCCCAGGTCGATGTCGCCGTCGCCGAGCTGGCCGCCACCGGGCGCTACCGGAGCGAGGAGCGATCCACGGACGGACGCCCTGCCGTCGTGCTTCTCCGGTACGAACCAAACGAACTAACGAAGAAAGGCGGGGTTGATTCGTTACTTCGTACTGATTCGTACCCGGGTGAGCGTGGTGGTGCGCCGTGATCGAGAACGCTGCAGGCAAGGTCGGGAAGCGGAAGCGCCCTAGCGCCGCTGAGACCGCGCGTCGCAAGGCCACGGTCGATGCCTGGGTCGCACGCAATGGTCCGATGTGCCCAGGGTGGGATAGAGCCCCGCACCTCAGCCGCAGCCTGGCTGCTGACCACGTGGTCCCAAGGTTCTACGGGGGTGAGCACGGCCCGCTCCGTGTGCTGTGCGCCGCCTGCAATGTGAGACGCAGGTACGTACCAGCCATGCACGAGGGAGAGGCGGGGGGTGAGACGTGAGATGGCGCACCGGGGGTAGGGGGCCAATAAGGCTGTGTCGCTCCCACTGCAGTACGTCCGCCCTCTCCGGGAGAAAAACTAGCGCCGCCACCCCCGAAACCTGGACATCCGCCAGCGGCCTCAGGCCCCGGACCACCTGGCCGGATCTGGCCCGGAATCGAGGAATCGGACCACGAAGGGGCGCAGACGCCATGAGAACGACCCGGAACGACGAGAAGAGGAAGGAGCAAGCGCCATGACCGACGACGGCCTATCCGACGAGGAGAAGGCGCAGATCCGGGCACTCGATATCGCCGAGGCGAAGCGCCTGAACGCCCTCGATGACGCGCTGCGCGCCTCCGCGCTGGCCTACGGCTGCCCAGCCGAGGCGATGGGCCTCTCAGCCCTCGACGATCGGGAGGGCATCCTCGAGGACCCACCCGAGCTGGCCGACCCACGGCTCGCGCACCTGCCGGAGGGTGCCCGGTGGCTCGCATGGGCGCACTTCCGCATCGGTGGCGACGGCGCGCACGTCATGGCGCTGGAGACCGACCTGGGCGTCTGGTCCGAGGCCGAACTCGACAAGGTCGTCAACGCCTACCTCCGCGTCGGCCTTGACTCCTGAGGTGTACTCAGGGGGATCGATCAAGTCGTTGCCATGGTCCGGTCCCCTGGCCGTTCGAGAGGTTCACCCAGGGGACCTGGACAACCACCCGTGAAGTCGGCGGATCACCGGCGGGGAGCCGTTCCGAAAGGTTCACCTCCCCGTCAGGCCCAGCACCTTCGCGCAGCACCCCTCGGCGTGCGTGCACGCCCGCGTGAAGGAGCAAACCCATGGGTTCCACGTCTCACCTAGCCGCAGACCTGCACCATCGACGCATGCAGGCCGTCGAGCAGCTTCGTTCCCTCGTCACCGCCGCCTCCACGCGGCAGAACGGCGTGTTCTCGGGCGAGCAGGAGCGGCAGTACACCGCGCTCAACGCCGACATCGACATCCTCGGCAACCGCATCGACGAGCTGATCTCGCTGGAGAAGAGGAACCACGAACTCGATACCCAGCGGGAGAAGTTCGCCCGCATCCTCCACTCCGACGATTTCGACCGTGGCCCGAAGCGATCTATCGTGCTCGATGCGCTCCGGGGCGAAGGTCCCAAGGTGTTCTCGGCCGACTTCCGCCACCTCTCCCACAAGGTGGAGCCGGATGGACGCCTCACGATCGAGTCCTGGGACCTGTCCAAGGCCTCCAACGCCGCCGGTGCGTTCACGGTGCCGGCCGACTTCCTCGAGGAGCTGTTCAGGCACCTCGTGGAGAACAGCGGCATCCGCGCCGCAGGTGCCCGCCAACTCACGACCGACGACGGCCGCTCGATGCCGATTCCAAAAACTTTGACACATGGCGGTGCGGCAGCCGTGGCTGAGAACAACCCGATCGCGGAGTCCGATCCGACGTTCGGTCAGGCCGTGCTCACCGCATGGAAGTTCGGACAACTGATCCAAGTCAGCAACGAACTCGCGGTCGATACCGGGGTCGACCTGGACGGCTACCTCGCCGATTCCGCAGGCTCGAACCTCGGCCTGGCCTCCGGTGCCGAGTACATCCTGGGTGACGGCACCACGGAGCCCGACGGTGTGGCGGTGTCCCCATCGGTCGGCGTGACCGGCGCTGCCGGTACCGGCCTGACCGTCAAAGGCGATGACCTCATCGACCTGTACCACTCGATCGTCTCGGGCTACCGCAACGTCAGTTCGTGGCTGATGCGTGACGTCACGCTCGCCTTCATCCGCAAGATTAAGACCGGCGTGGCGAGCTCGGTCGAGTACCTGTGGCAGCCGGGGTTGGCGGCCGGTGCTCCGGACACGATCTTGGGCAGGCCGATCTTCACCGACCCGGCCATGCCCGCGATGGCGATCAACGCCTACTCGATCCTGTTCGGGGACTTCGCTCGCCACTACGTGATCCGCGACGTGGTCGGGGTCCGGTTCGAGGTGAGCCAGGACTACGCCTTCAACACCGACCAGATCACCTTCCGGGCGCTGCTGCGGACGGACGGCAAGCGCGTCGACCTAACGGCAGTCAAGGCCTACAGAAACGGCGCATCCTGAGCCTGGAGGCCTAGCCGAGTTCGGCCGCACGTCGGCCTTGTCAGGTGCTGCATCGTGGAGCCGTGGCGGTTCCCAGCATCACCGAGGCCCTGCAGCGCCGTGCATGGGTCACCGAGGCCCTGTGCGCCCGTCCGCCGAACGACTCCCTGCCCTGGATCAGGGAACGCTCGAACGGACGTGAAACGCCGGCGAGCGTGCTCGCCTGCCTGGAGGTCTGCGCCCGCTGCCCGGTTCGCGTCGAGTGCTTGGCCGACGCCGTGGGAGAGACGGCCATCACGATCACCGGCACCTTCGGCGGCACCACGACCTCCGACCGCACCGCAGCGATCGCCGAGGCGCATCGGGCGTACAAGCGCGACCACCCTGCCTACCTCACCGACATCGACGAGCGCGAAATCCGCACGAGGGCCGCGGCGACGCTGGAGGCGAGCTTCCCCGACCGCCTCCAGGACTGGCGACGGAAGGCTCAGAAGGATCGCCGCCGGCGGCCCCACCTCCCCCGGTGAGTCGTTCGTCACCGATGGTTTGCGTATCCGTTGCCAAGGGAGTAGACCGTCAGCAGGCGCCTCAGGCCCTCCGGTAGTCGGCCGATCGGTCCTGTCCCGCCCCGCATGCCCGCGGGAGGAGGAGAGGATGGACCTCACACAGGCAGGTCTCCCACCCCGGATCGGAACGGCGGGCGTTGCGGACGTCCCTCAAGCCGACCGCACGGTGATCGGTCGCAGAGCTGCTATCGGCGCGGCGGTCGGTGGAGCGTTGGTGCTGCTTGCACCATCGGAACTGGCGACGGCTCAAGAACGGCTCAGGAAGGCTGCTCGTCTCGTCGTGTTGCTGAGAGGTCGGTATGAGCCCGTGACCTATGGCCCAGATCTCGGTCTGTCCAGGATCGATCTGAACGATGGTTCGTACTCAACGACGAAGATCTACCCGGTGAGTGGGGTGCCCGGCCATAGGGACGTGCAAGAGGCGATCGGGGACTTCTACACACAGTTCGAGGGCAACCGCTGCGCCTACGACCTCCCCGGAGGTGCGATCGCGATGCGATTCACACCGCGCTCGAACGTCATCTCAGTTCCCGATGGGGCAGGTGGGTCGTACCTCCAAGGAACCTGGGAACTGAAGATCCCGGAGGCGACCGGTCGGTATCGATCATTCGTGGGCGGTCACAACACGATGGTCGACAGCCTGCATTTTCTGGCGTCCGGTGAGGTGGACGAGTTCTGCGTCTGCCTCATCTCCCGCCCATAGGTCAGGCGGTGGGGTCGCCTCACTGGGTGTCGCCGCGCAAACTCCCGGGTTTACCGGTTTCCCGGCGGCGTCCGCTGGGCAAGTCCTCAGAGTGGAGGTCAGGTCCCCCGACCGACCGCCGACAACCGCTGGCGCATCCCGCGATACAACGGGCGGGCGTGCGTGAACGACGTGCGGCACATGGCGCGGATCTAGGGGTGAGCGGTCACTACCCATAGGTCGGATGGGCTCTGTCGGCGTAAGAGCGGAAAGATCTATCTCACTCTTTCCCCTGGTCGCGACCGCTTGAAGACGGCGGCGAACGTCGAGGCGAGGAGCGCGAACGCGATCCCGGCGGTGATCGCCAGCGTGGTGCCGACCGCGTTCACCCGCGGCGAGGCGTTCGTGACGGTTGCCAGGAGGACGGGTCCGACGGCTCGCGTGTCGTTCGGCCCCACCAGTTTGTCCACGATGACGAACTCGCCCAGCGACCCCGCGAACACCACCGCGGCACCGGCGAGAACGGCGAGGCGTATCTGCGGCAGGATGATGCGGCCGAGTACGTCTCCAGGAGGAGCGCCCAGGTCGGCCGCCATCTCTTCCTGTTCCCGGTCCAGGAACACCAACCGAGCCCAGACGACGAGGGTCACGATCGGCAGGAACATCGTCACCAGCCCCACGAGCTGGGCCCTGGTGCCGAACCACCCGAACTCCCCGAACGGGATCGACCGTAACGGGTAGGCCAGCAGCAGCCACATGGCCGCGCCGAGCGCGATCGGCGGGAGCACGAGGGCGATGAGAATGATCGTGAGTCCGGCGTTCCTCACCCAGGAGTGCCACCCGCGGCATCCCAATGCGAACATCGTCCCGATCGGCACGGCGATGCCGGTCGTGAGGCTTGCCAGGACCAAGGAATGCGCCAAGCGCGTGCGCGTCTCCGGGTCGTAGACGATCGATTCGGCCGCGGAAGGGTCGCCGACCCACCACCGGAGACTGAACCCTTGCCAATGGGTGACCGTGTCGCCGGCGTTGAACGAGTAGACGATGACGAGCAGTAAAGGGAGCAGCGACCACACGAGATAGCAGCCCGTCACGAACGCCAGCCAGGGAGCCGGACGGGCCTGCGAACGAGCACGGCTTCGCGGTTCCATGCTGAGAGCCTGCGCTGCTCGCCGGGCCGTCGGCAAGGGTCGCGCAGTCGCCTGGGCCGCGACGCTCGAGGACCTGGAGCGAGCCGCGATCGGCACCGCGGACAACCGCTGGCGCATCCCCCGGTACAACGGCCGCGCGTGCGTGAACGAGGCGCGGCACATGGCGAAGATCTAAGACACTCAGGCCCTTCGGCGGTTGCGGGAGCGGCATCGGCTGGCTACGGTCCGCGCATGGCCGATTCGGACACGAACAAGTCCCCCACCTGCGTAACACTTCGCGTAACAACGCAGGGGTTCCAGACCCTCAGCGCCCACCAAGATTGGGGGTTCCGCGACTGAGCGCCAGCATTTAGGGTCGGGCTAAACGAGACGGTGACGAGGGGGGCTCGTTCATGTACCGGACCCGGGCTCGGATGCTGACCGCTCTGGCGATCGTTGCGGCGCTGCTTCCTATCGGCGCTACGGGGGGTGCGGCCGCCGACCAAGGGCCGTCGCGCGGCGTCACCTGCGACGAGCCCGTGACGCGACGCGTGAGTGTGTCCGACGACGAGGAAGAGAGCACCCGGCACAGTTCCCTGCCGTCGATCAGCCGGGACGGCCGCTTCGTCGCGTTCGCCTCGAAGGCACCGAACCTTGTGCCCGGCGACGACAACCACCAGTTCGACGTGTTCGTGCGAGATCGTCTCGACGGCACGACCGAGCTCGTGAGCGCCAGTACGTCGGGTGAGATCGGGAACGGGGCCAGCTTGCTGCCGGCGATCTCCCGGAACGGCCGGTTCGTGGCGTTCAACTCGGAAGCCTCGAACTTCGTGCCCGACGACGTCGACCCGACAGGCGGGGAAGGAGCGCTCGAGGTCTTCGTTCACGACCGGCAGACCGGCGTCACGGAGCGGATCGCGTTCTCCTCCGACGGCGGGTATGTGCCCCTGCCGAGCTTCGGCGCGGACATCTCCTCGAGAGGCAGGTACGTGGTCTTCGCGGCGGCGGCCGCGCTGACGCCCGAGGACGACAACATCACCTACGACATCTACGTCCGCGATCGTGAGGCCTCGACCACCGAGCTCGTGAGCGTGCCCGAGTCCGGCCCGCACCTGAACCTCCCCTCGCTGTTCTCCGCGATCTCGGGCAACGGCCGTTTCGTCACGTTCGAGTCCAGCCAGCCGGGCCTCGTGCCGGGCGACACGAACCGTTGGAACGACGTGTTCGTCACCGATCGCAGGACAGGCGAGATCGAGCGGGTGAGCGTGGACTCCTCCGGCGGTCAGGCGCGCAAGGGCAGCGACGAGCCCGACATCTCGCGTGACGGGCGATTCGTCACGTTCGTCTCCAATGCCAAGGACCTGATCCGCCACGACACGAACGGGACGGTTTCCGACGTGTTCGTTCACGATCGTGCTTCCGGGCGCACGACGCTCGTGAGCCGCAGCACGAACGGCCGGCAATCTCCGCTCGGGAGCGTCCAGCCATCGATCTCCGACGACGGGACGAAGATCGCGTTCATATCGGCCGGAGGGAAGCTCGTCGCTCGCGACACGAACGACGCTCTCGACGTGTTCGTCCGCGATCGAGCAGCGCGTACTACGGTGCGGGTGAGCGTCGGCCCCGGAGGCCGTCAGGTGTCCGGCAACGTCGAGCCCTACACCGACGTCGATATCTCCGGCGACGGCGCGTCGGTCGCGTTCGAGTCGAAGTCCGCAGGGCTGATCCCGCACGACACGAACGAACGTGCCGACGTGTTCGTGTTCGGCCGTCCTCCCGCGTGCGGCGCGCCTTCTTAATCGGCTGCACCCCGAGGTCCCGGTCGCGGCCGCTGAGCGGGCCGAGGTAGAGCTGGTCCTTCGAGAGGGTTGCACGCATGAACTTGATGCCAGCCGACCGCTCGCTGAGATCGCCGCCGACCTGATCGCGATCGCATCACGCCCGGTGACGACCTCCTAGGGGGTGTCCGCTTCGGGCGACGTTCGCGAACGCTGTCGCACCATGGCGTCCTGTTCCTCGATGAGTTCACGGAGTTCCGCCGCGATGCGGTCGAAGGGCTGCGCCAGCCGCTCGAGGAAGGACGGGTGGTCGTCACGCGGGCGATCGGTTCGGTCGAGTTCCCCGCTCGGTTCACGCTCGTCGCGGCCGCGAACCCGCATGCGGGTCAGGTCGCGTCGCGCACGAACAGGCACCTGGTCGGCCCTGAATTTGACCGGATAACTCAGGCCACACCGCTCGGCATCCACCCGCATAACGGCACGTGGCACACCGTTCGATGGGGGCTTGTCCAGAATCAGTCGTGCTACCGTTACACCACGGGCCAATGGCGACGACGATGGTAACAGTCCGTCCGCCCCGCTCGGGATCTCCTCCTCGCCCCTCAGCTCCTTCCTCGCTGCGCCGCAACGCCCGCCGGGGTGACATGACGTTGACCCGACCGCTCCGAAGCGACTACGGTGGGCACGTCGCAACCCTCATCGAGACGAAGGGACGCAGACCATGAACAAGGGCGGACTGGTCGCAGAGGTCTCGAAGCGGACGGGTCTCTCCAAAGCGGATGTCGGACGGGTCGTCGATGCCACGATCGATGCCGTCCGCGATTCGGTGGTGCGCGGAGAGCGCGTGACGCTCGCGGACTTCGGGACCTTCGAACGCAAGCATCGCAACGAGCGCATCGCCCGCAACCCTCGCAAACCCGACGTGCCCATCGTGGTGCCGGCGCGCGATCTCCCGGCGTTCACGCCGGGCAAGGAGTTCCGCGGTCAGGTGCTGAACAGCGCCTCGCCGCCGCCGGGCTGACCGTCAGTCGAACGTCACCAACGTCAGGGTCCGCGCGATCGGACCGCCGTCGGCTTGGGTGAGATCGAACCGAACCCGCTGGCCCAGCCGCAACGTGCGGATGTTCGACCCTTCGATCGAGGTCGAGTCGATCCCCACCTCGGTGCGGTCCTCCATGAGCAACGAGCCCGTCCTCGTCTCCTCGTCCCAGTCCTTGATCGTTCCCTGCGCCATGCGTTCGCGCTCCTGTCGTCGTCCCCTCAGGCTCGAGCGGGGATGCGGCTCCGTAGATCGAGATCGCGGCACACCTGCAGCGTGCGGGTGTCCCGGCCTGCGTCCAGCACCGTGAGGATATCGTTCGGCAGGTCCAGGTCGAAGGCGAGTTCGTCCACCTCGACCACGGCGGTGGGGACATCGGCCTCCGCGGCCTCCTGGAGGTGCTTGCGGTAGGAATCGTGTCCGAACCGTGCCGGGATCGAGGTGGGGGGGCGCCGGAGCAGCAGGTTCGTGCCGCCCTTCGTCGGCCGAGGGCGCCAGCACCACCGATCCCAGGGTGTGCAACGCCTTCGTCAGCGCGGCGGGGGTGACCAGCGGCGTGTCAGGCAGCAGGATCGCGAGCGACTCCACCATCTTCGCGTCGGCCTCCTCCTCCACCTGGTGGATCGCACTCGACAGTGGCGGGGCATCCTCGATGACGGCGTAGGCCCCTCGGGAGAGCGCGATCTCCAGCACCGTCTCGTCGGGCGAGACCACCCATGTCTCCCACCCGAAGAGGTCCTGCGTGGCGTCCATCACGTCCTCGAGCATGGCGAGCGTGAGGGCCCCTCGCTCCAACGGGTCGAGTACCGGATCGAGGCGGCTCTTGGTGTCGCCGAGCGACTTCACTGGCAGAGCGATCACGCGCACGGGGCGAAGGGTAGCCGGTAGGCTCACGGCCTGCCTGCACCGAGTGCCATCGCAAGGAGGCTGATACGACGTGTCGACCATCGCCCTGACGCTCGCGCCACCACGCTCCCGCGTGGCCGCCCGCGTCACGTTCGAGATCGCGTGTGCGGTCGCGGGGAGCTTCTTGATCGCGGGCCTGGCCCAGATCTCGTTCGCGCTGCCGTTCACCCCGGTCCCCATCACGGGCCAGACGCTCGGGGTGCTGCTGGTCGGCGCCGCGTACGGTCCCGGTCTCGGCGCCGCGACGATCCTGCTGTATCTCGTGTGGGCGGTGGTCGGGCTTCCGGTGTTGGCACCCGTGGACGGCGTCCATGCCACCGGCCTCGATGTCCTGCGACTCACCGCCGCCACCGGCGGCTACCTGTGGGGGTTCGTGCTGGCGGCCGCGTTGACCGGCTGGCTCGCGCGGCGCGGGTGGGACCGAACGTTCCGGAGTTCGATCGGTGCCATGTTGCTCGGTTCCATCGTGATCTACGCGGTGGCCCTCCCGTGGCTGCATCACGTCCTCGCCGTCGTCGACGATCGAGGAGACGCTGCAGGCCGGTCTGTACCCGTTCATCATCGGCGACACGCTGAAGCTGCTCGCGGCGGCGGGAGTGCTGCCGGCCGCGTGGGCGCTCATGAAGAAGCTGCGCCCCAGGAACCGCATCAGTTCGGAGGAGGACTGAACGCTGGCCGAGCCCTGGTATCACCTCGCCAAGGCCGTCGCGATCCCGCCGGTGGCCTTCTGGTTCACCTGGCGGTTCGAAGGACTGGAGCACATCCCCGCCGAAGGGCCGGCCATCGTGGTGTGCAACCACCTGTCGTACCTGGACCCGCTCGCCAACGCGCGCGCGGTCATGAAGGCGGGCCGGCGACCACGGTTCCTGGCGAAGGACGACCTGTTCAAGATCCCGGTGGTGGGCTCGGCGTTCCGCGGCGCGAAGCAGATCCCGGTCAGCCGAGGCTCGCGCGATGCGAGTCCGTTGCGTGCCGCGCTGCGGTCCCTCACCGAGGGCGAGATCGTGGTGATCTACCCGGAAGGGACCGTCACCACCCGTTCCGATCACCTCCCGATGGAGGGCAAGACCGGGGCCGTTCGGCTGTCGTTGGCCAGCGGGGTCCCCATCACGCCGCTGGCCAACTGGGGCTCGCAGGCCGTCTGGCAGAAATCGGGCAAGGGCAGCCTGAAGTACGGCCGTCCGGTGTGGCTGCGGGCAGGCGGGCCGATCGACCTGTCCGGCCGGCGCGAGGAGGCGGACGACCCGGCCGCCGTGCGCGCGATGACCGACGGGGTCATGGACACGCTCACGACGATGGTGGTGGACCTGCGCGACCACTACCCCGAACGCTGGTCGGACCAGGGGTAGGCTGGGTCCCATGAGCGAGGGCAGGGGCTTTTCCACCCGGGCCGTCCACGGTGGCACGCCGCCCGTCGATCAGGAGACGCCCAGCGTCCCCATCTACCAGACCTCGACCTACCGGTTCGATTCCTCGGAGGACTACGCCGAGACGATCGCGTTCCGCGCGCAGGGTTACACCTATTCACGCGGCTACGGGAATCCGACCGTGCAGGCCTTCGAGGCGCAGATGGCGGCGTTGGAGGGAACGGAAGCGGCGTTCGGGTTCGCCTCCGGCATGGCGGCGATCCACACGGTGATCATGGCTCACGCGGAGGCAGGCGCGCGCCTGGTGTTCTCGAACGAGCTCTACGGAGGGACCTTCTCGATCGCCACCAGGGTGCTGCCCAAGCTCGGCGTGGAGGTCGATCTCGTCGACCCGCACGACCTGGAGGCGGTGCGCGCGGCGCTGCCCGACGCGGCCCTCTTCCATGTGGAGACGATCGCCAACCCCAACGTCACCGTGGCCGATCTCGAGGCGCTGGGGGAGCTCTGCCGTGACGCGGGCGTGCCGGCGTCGGTCGACAACACGTTCGCCTCACCGTATCTGTGCACCCCGGCACGGCTCGGCTTCGAGTACGTGATCCACTCGGCCACCAAGTACCTCGGCGGCCATCACGACCTGATCGGGGGCGTCGTGTGCACGAGCTCGGAGGGGCGGGAGCGCCTGCGGGACGTCGCGATCGACACCGGCGGGACGATGAACCCGTTCGAGGCGTGGCTGTGCCTGCGGGGGCTGATGACGCTGGCGCTCCGCATGGATCGCCACGGCGCCACGGCCATGGCGCTCGCCGAGATGCTGGAAGCACACGAGAAGGTCGAGCGCGTCCGCTACCCCGGACTGGCCTCCCACCCGCAGCACGGGGTCGCCCTCAAGGAGCTGCGGCACGGGTTCGGCGGGATGATGGCGGTCGACGTCGCCGGCGGGGTCGAGGGTGGTCAGCGTTTCTGCGACGCGCTCGAACTCGCGTGGGTCGCCACCAGCCTGGGTGGCACCCACACGCTGGTGGGCCACGCCGCCTCCACCACCCACCGCCAGATGGACCCGGTGGCGCGGCGCGCGGCCGGCATCGCCGACGGGCTCGTGCGCATCAGCGTGGGCATCGAGGACCCCGAGGACATCCTCGACGACGTGGCACGGGCGTTGGAGAAGGTATGAGCGAGCGCATCCGCGTCGTCGTGCTGTTCGGCGGCCGGTCGGCCGAACACGAGATCAGCTGCATCTCGGCCCGATCGGTGATGGACGCCCTCGACCCAGAGCGGTTCGACGTGATCCCGGTGGGCATCACACGGGAGGGCCACTGGCATCGGATGGCCGGTCCGCCCGCGCTTCCCGCCGAGACCGGCCGCATGCCCGAGGTCACGGAAGGGTCGGGCATGACCGTGGAGCTCGCCACGGAGCAGGCGGGCCGCGAGATCGTGGGCGCCGACGGCAGCCGCGCGCCGATCGATGTCGTCCTGCCGGTGCTGCACGGCCCCATGGGCGAAGACGGCGCCGTCCAAGGGATGCTCGAGCTCGCCGACACGCCCTACGTGGGCGCCGGTGTCCTGGGTTCGGCGGTGGGGATGGACAAGGCGGTGCAGAAGGTGCTGTTCGCCGCCGCGGGACTGCCCGTCGTGCCGTACGCAACGGTGCGAGAACCCGAATGGCTCGAAGACGCCGAGGGGGTGGCCGCCCGCGTTGCGGCGCTCGGCTATCCGGTCTTCACGAAGCCGGCCACCCTGGGGTCATCGGTCGGGATCTCGAAGGCCCACGAACCGGCGGCCCTGGACGCCTGCCTGGATGAGGCGTTCCGCTACGCCCGCAAGGCCGTGGTGGAACGTGGCATCGAGTCGGTGCGCGAGATCGAGTGCGCCGTGCTGGGCAACGACGATCCGGTGGCCTCGGTCTGCGGTGAGATCGTGCCCAAGGGCCACGAGTTCTACGACTACGCCTCGAAGTACCTCGATGCCGACGGCGCGCAGCTGGTGATCCCGGCCGACCTGTCCGCCGACATCGCACAGACGATCCAGCGCATGGCGATCACGGCGTTCGAGGCGATCGAGTGCTGGGGCATGGCCAGGGTCGACTTCTTCGTGCGGGACGACGAGGTGTGGATCAACGAGATCAACACGATCCCGGGGTTCACGTCGATCTCGATGTATCCGAAGTTGTGGGAGGCGAGCGGGGTGGCCTACGACGACCTGGTGGAGCGGCTGATCGACCTCGCGATCGAACGCCACGCCGTCGAACGCGCGAAGGGCACGATCGCCCGGGAACTCGAACCCTGAGGCACGCCTCGGGTCCGGCTCGACCGATGGACTAGAGGTGCACCACCGGGCAGGTGAGGGTTCGCGTGATGCCTTCGACCGCCTGGATGCGGGCGACGACCAGCTTGCCCAGCTCGTCCACGGTCTTGGCCTCGGCGCGAACGATCACGTCGTAGGGGCCGGTGACGTCCTCGGCCTCGGCGACGCCACCGATCGACCGCACTTCATCGGCGACGGCGGCGGCCTTGCCGACCTCGGTCTGGATCAGGATGTACGCGTGCACCACCGGTGAACCTCCCTCATTCGGACCTCGTCTCTATGTCCCGCGCGGTGAACCGGGTGCGCGAGGGCGCCCATGCTAGCCGTGGACGTCGAGCGTACGCAACGCGCATCATCGCGGCGTGATGAGGTTCCGCGACCGGATAGAAGCGGGTGAGCTGTTGGGCGCCGCCGTCCGCGAGCGCGTGTCGGGTCCCGCCGTGGTCCTGGGCCTCGCTCGCGGCGGGGTGATCGTGGCCGCGGGCGTCGCCGAGGCCCTCGGCGCAACGCTCGACGTCGCCGTCGCCAGGAAGCTGGGTGCTCCCGGGAACCCGGAACTCGGCATCGGTGCGGTGGCTCCTGGGGTGCAGGTCGTGGATGAGCGTCTGGTCCAGCTGCTGCACGTGTCGCCGCGGTTCATCGAGGCCGAAGCCGAGGCCCAGTCGCAGGAGGTGGAGCGCCGCCTGCTCGCCTATCGGGGCGACCGGCCCCCGCCCGTGATGCGGGGCGCGACCGTCGTCGTGGTCGACGACGGCGTGGCCACCGGCGTCACCGCGAGGGCCGCCCTCCGATGGGTCCGCACCGAGGGCGCATCCCGGCTGGTGTTCGCCGCGCCGGTGGGACCCCGGGGCGCCTGTCGCATGTTGGCGCCCGACTGCGACGAGTGCCTGATCCTTCACACCCCGACGTCGCTGCGGGCTGTGGGAGAGTGGTACGACGTGTTCGACCAGACCACCGACGACGAGGTCCGCGCGGCGATCGAGGCCCGAGATCGGCCGGACGACGACGCGTGAAGGTCCTCGAGATCGTGCTGGCGGTGCTCTTCGCCGCGCTCGGCGTCCGCTCCGTCGTCCACTGGGTGCGGCGGCCGTTCGCCGGCCAGGACATGACCGATCAGGTGTTGTTCGCGTTGTTCGTGACCGCGAGAGCCGGGTGGTGGTTCGCCGCCTCGGGGTTGTTCGCCCTGTACGCCACGATGGGGGAGCAGGGTGACGTCGCGGTGACGGTGCGCCGCTACGACTGGTACCTCTTGCTCCTGATCTCCTTGGCGGCGCTGCAGTTCGTCTCGGGATTCATCCTGGGCCGAAGGACCAGTGACAGCTGAATCAGCGACGGTTCCGCCTGTGACGAAGCTGTGCAGCCATCGGGTCGAGGCGTCCCTCCGCACGAACCGGTGTTACAAAGGGGTATGGCTGTCGCCGTCCGCACCCGCCTGATCGCCGTCGTCGCCGTGGCCGTCACCGTGCTCGCGGTGGCGGGGGTGGGCGTGGTTCGGGCCGCCGACGCGCCGTCGCTGCCGCCCGTCACGCCCGAACGCCTGTTGGCGTCCACGGCCCAGGCGCTCTCGCAGCCGGTGACGATCTCCGGCGACGTCGAGACCTTCGCCGATCTCGGACTCCCGCAGATCCCGTCCGAGCTCGGAGGGGAAGCGGGCCCGATCGCCTTGGTGAACGGCACTCAGCGCTTCCGGGTGTGGCATTCCCCCGACGGCCTCCGCATCGCCCATGTGCTGCAGGTGTCCGAACGCGATCTGGTCGTCAACCGTGACGAAGCCTGGTGGTGGGACTCGAGCGGCATGAAGGCCGTCCGGCTGCGCTTCGAGGACCTCGCCGCGGAGGCCGACGCCTTCCCGGGTGCGAACGGGTGGATGCAGGGTGAGGACACCGCTGGAGCGGCCATGGCCGCCGAGGCCGATCCGCTCACCGCGGCGCGAGCAGCGATCCACGCCGTCGCCCCGTACGCGTCCGTGTCGGTCGAGGGCACGGCTGAGGTCGCAGGACGCGCGGCCTACCGACTGGTCCTGCGCCCCGCGACCGACGGGACGCTGGTCGACTCGATCGTGCTCTCCATCGATGCGGAGTCCCGTCTGCCGCTCCGCGCCGAGGTGGTGTCCCGCAGCACCGGGACCGCCGCCCTCTCGGCCGGGTTCACCTCGGTGTCCTTCGATCCGATCGATCCGGCGGTCTTCACGTTCACGCCGCCGGAGGGCGCCCAGGTGACGGACGCGCTCGACGCCGCCATGGATCCGTCGCTGCCCGCCGACCACGAAGCACCATCCGGCCCGCCGCCTCGGACGTTCGGATCGGGTTTCGAGACCCGTGTGGCCGTGGCGATCGACGGACAGGTGCCTTCCACGGCGGATCAGCTGCTGCCGTACGCGGGCCCGTTGCTGTCGGCCACGGTCGTGCGCGGCGACGACGGGACCCAGTGGCTCCTGGTGGGCTCGGTGCCGCTCGACGTGCTCCAGGCCGACGCCGAACGCCTGCCGTGACGCCGGCGATCGCCGCGCGAGGCCTCACGAAGCGCTACGGGGACACCGCCGCCGTCGATGCGATCGACCTCACCGTGGAACGAGGTGAGCTGTTCGGGTTCCTCGGCCCGAACGGCGCCGGCAAGACCACGACGATCCGGATGGCGCTGGGGCTGATCCTGCCGACCGGCGGCGAGGTCGACCTGCTGGGCGAGACCGTTCGCACCGATCACGCCCCGCTGGAACGGGTCGGCGCACTCGTCGAGGAGCCGGCGTTCTGGAAGTACCTGTCGGGGCGCAAGAACCTGGAGTACTTCGCTCGCGCGGGCGGTACGCGAGCGGATGTGCGCGCGCGGCTCAGCAGGGTGGACGAGGTGCTCGAGACCGTCGGCCTCACGGCCGCCGCCGGCAAACGCGTGAAGGCCTACAGCCAGGGGATGCGCCAGCGTCTCGGTATCGGGCTGGCGCTGTTGGGCGCTCCGGAGCTGTTGGTCCTCGACGAGCCCACCAACGGTCTCGATCCCAGCGGCATGCGGGAGATGCGCTTGCTCCTGCGTCGGCTGGCCGACGACGGCACCACCATCTTCGTCTCCAGCCATCTGCTCGCCGAGGTCGAGGCGATGTGCGACCGGGTGGGCGTGATGGCCTACGGGCGCCTGGTGGCGCTCGGGCCACCCGGGAGCCTTCGAGGTGACGCCGACGGCGTGCGGCTCGAGGTGGACGATGCCGCCGCCGCCGCTGCGGTCGTCCGTGCGTTCGACGGCGTGTCGCTGATCGACGACGCCGACCTACCCAGCGGGCAGGGCGTGCTGCGGGTGTCGGTGGCCGACGCCGACACCGTGGCCGCGCTCAACGCGGCACTGGTCGGGGCGGGGATCGGCGTCCATGCGCTCGTGCCCGAGCGCTCCTCGCTCGAGGACGTCTTCCTCTCGCTCGTGGAGGGCGCCGATGTTCCGCGTTGAGCTGGCGAAGGCCTTCCACCGGTGGCGCACGTACCTGTTGGCGGCCGCGATCGGCGGCATCCCGATCATCATCGTGTTCGCGCTGAAGGTGTCCCCGCCCGACCCGGGCGCCGCCGAGGATGCCCCGCCGTTCCTGTTCCAGATCACGTCCAACGGACTGTTCGCGGCGCTGACGGGGCTGGCGGTGGTCCAGCCGTTCTTCCTGCCGCTGGCGACGGGGTTGTTCGCGGGGGACGCCGTGGCGGGCGAGGCACAGTCGGGGACGCTGCGCTATCTGCTGCTGCGCCCGGTGCGTCGCACCCGGCTGGTGCTGGCGAAGTACTGCTCGTCGATGACGCTGCTGGGAGGACTGGTCCTCGTCACGCTGGTCTCCGGCGTGGTGGCCGGTGCCGTGGTGTTCGGGTTGAGTCCTTTGCCCACCCTGTCGGGATCCACCCTGTCGGTGACCGAAGGGCTCGCACGCGTCGGGGCCTCGGGCGTGTACATGCTCGCGGTGCTGTCGGGGATCGCGTGCATCGGGCTGTGCATCTCGACGCGGACCGATTCCGGTCCCGGCGCGGCCGTGGCGACCATCGTGATCGCGATCGCGAGCCAGATCATGGATCAGATCCCCAGTCTCGACGCGATCCATCCGTTCCTGCCGACGCACGGCTGGCTCGGGTTCACCGGGTTGTTCCGCTTCCCGGTGGATTGGGCGCCGATGCGCGCCGGGCTCGCGGTGAGCGCTGCCTACACCGTGGTGTTCCTGACGGCGGCGGTCGTTGGCTTCCGTCGGCGCGACGTCACGAGCTGAGCCCAGGATCGAACACGAGCGAGCCGGGGCGTCGCGCCCCGGCTCGTTGCGGTCAGGCGTCGTTCCGGCGGTGCGTCAGCCGACGGCCTTGATGATCTCCTCCGACAGCTGCGTGAACTGCTGCAGGTGGGCGACGCGCTCGGTCTTGAGGCGTTCGACGATGGCGTCGTAGTCCTCGCTGCGACCCTGCGCCTCGTAGAGCCGGCGCGGCTGGAGCTTCTCGGGGTCGTCGAGTCCGGGGACCGAGGAGGCCACCTCGTAGCCGAAATCGGGGTCCTCTTCGAAGACGATCGACTGCTCGGCGATGCCCTTCACGCACGCGGAGGTGTCCGGGATCTTCAGCTTCTTGGAACGGTCGTCGCCGTCCTTGCCGCCGACCCGGCCCGTGTTGAGCAGGTAGGTCTCGATCGGGTGGGTGGCCAGCAGCTCGAGCAACCGGTTGCCCTGCAGCCCGTGGGGGAGCGGGAAGAACGGGTTCGTGCCGGGAACGCGCAGGAACTTGCCTTCCTCGGCCGCGCCGCCGGCGGCGGTGCCGGTGGTCTCCCCGAGCATGAAGTACGCCGCGGCCTGTTCCTGCGAGAGCTTCGCCACCGCCGGGATGATGTTCTCGTTCCGGTTGAGGATCAGCAGGTAGTCGACCGTGCCGACGTTCTGCGCGTCCTCGTACGAGAGCAGGTCGCTCATCGAGAAGACCGCGCGCCCGTTCTTCGTGTAGTGCTCGTTGTTGAAGTCGACCGTGCCGTCCTCGGCCTGGTAGACGTTCTCCATGTAGGTGCTCGGCTTGATCACGGCGCCGTGGATCGAGGGCTCGAAGTCGGGGTCGAGCGCGAACGTCTTGGCGAAGCAGCCGTTCTCGGTGCCGTAGGCCTTGCCGCCCGGCATCAGCCCCACGAAGTCGTCCTGGATCGGCTTGGAACCGTTCTGCGTCGTGAACGTGGTGGTGGTCTTGCCCGTGCCCGACAGGCCGATGATCATGAACACCTTGTCGCCGTCGTCGGTGGGGATCACCTTGAGGCCGGCGTGCAACGCGAGCCCGCCCTTGTGGTAGACGATGTCGTTCCACATCCGCAGGCCGCCCTTCTTCGACTCACCGAAGTAGTCGGAGTTGAGGACGCGGGTCACGTAGTGGTCGAGATCCACGGCGATCAGGCGGTCGTCGGGCCAGCCCTCGGCCTTGAGACCCGGGGTGTAGATCACCTGGACCTGCGGTTCGCGCACCGTCGTCGCGCTCGAAGTAGAGCTTCTGCTGCATCCCGGCGATGTTGGCGTAGCGCTTCTCCATCAGCAGGCGGGCGGCGGTGCGCATCTCGGGGTCGTTGCCGATGTAGCCGTCGATCTGGACCATGTCGTGTTCGGCGATGTAGGCGTCCTGCAGCGCGGCGATCTCGTCGTACTGGGCCCGCGTCATGGTCTTGCCGCTGGACTCGCGGTCGACCACGTGCGTGCTGGCGGCGCTGCGGGAGAGCACCTGGGTCTGGGTGTTGGTGTTCCCGAACTCGGAGATGCGCGTCTCGGGCATCTCCTCCGTGAACGCCCGAAGCTGTTCCGGGGTCGGGTTGACGTGAACCTCTGCCACGATGGGGCCTCCTCGTTGCGGGATGCTTGGGGTTGCGCGTGACCCGGCCGTTTGGACATGCCGGAGTACGGCTGAGAGTCTACCGAACGGCGTTCAGGCCTCCTTCGGCGCAACTGGCTGCGATGCAGCGGCTCGACTTGTACGGAACGGACAAGACGGTGGACATCACGGAACCGGAGCTGCTGGAGGCGATCCGCAAGGTCCTGTCCGGCGCCGGCCCCGAGGTGCGGGTCGGTGTGGGCGACGACGCGGCGGTGGTGGCACCGGGCTCGGGGGAGCTCGTCCTCACCACCGACGTGATGGTCGAGGGCACCCATTTCCGAAGCGGGCTGACGACGGCGCGTGATCTCGGGCGCCAAGGCGATGACCGTCTCCCTGAGCGACGTCGCGGCGATGGCCGCGAGCCCTCGATACGCCCTGTGCGCGCTCACGCTGTCCGATCGTGTGGACGCCGCCTGGGTGATGGAACTGTTCGGCGGCATGCGCGAAGCGTGCGACGAACATGCGCTGTGGCTCGTCGGCGGCAACCTCACCCGTGGGTCCGACCTCACGATCGCGATCACGGTGGTGGGTGAGGTCGCCCCCGGCCGCGCCCTCCTTCGGTCCGGGGCGACGCCCGGCGACGAGATCGTCGTCACCGGATCGCTCGGTGGGGCGGCGGCCGGCCGCCGTCTGGTCGAAGGAGCCGAGCACCGAGGGCTGGGGGCGGCCGAGCGCGACGCCGTCCAGCGGTTCATGCGCCCCACGGCGCGCATCGGCGAGGCCGCCGTCCTCGCGCGGGAAGGCGCGCGGTCGATGATCGATGTGTCCGACGGACTCACGCTCGATCTCGTCACGCCTGTGTGAGGCCGGCGGTGTCGGTGCACGGATCGATGCGGCGCGCCTCCCGATCCATGAAGCGGCCACGCTCGAGGACGCCCTGGGCGGGGGAGAGGACTACGAGGTGCTCGCCACGATCGCCGGACGGCTCCGAAGCTCGACCGAGATGCGACGCACCTTCGGCGTCGAGCTCTCGCCGATCGGTGTCATCACCGAGGCACGCGGGCTCGTGCTGGTCGATCCTGCCGGGAACGAGCGCCCATTGGATCCAGCCGGCTGGGACCCCTTCGCGTAGCGCGAGGCCGGGCCGAACGCGTCGGGCTGCTACGTGGTGGCGGGGCGCTTCGGGATGCGCGTGACCTTGCCGGCCTTGATGCACGAGGTGCAGGCGTTCACGCGGGTGGGGGTGCCGTCGACGAGCGCGCGGAGGCGCTGGATGTTCGGATCCCATCGGCGGTTGTTCCGCTTGTGCGAGAACGAGACCGACTTGCCGAAGAACGGCTTCTTGCCGCAGATGTCACAGGTCGCTGCCATAGCCGAACGAGGCTACCAGACGACTTCGGCACCCTTCTCGGAGTGACCGGCCGTCACGAGGTGATCTCGGCGAGGTGCTGGTCCAAGGTCTGCTGACTGAGTTCTCCCACGACCGAGGCCACCTGGGTGCCGTCCGCGTCGTAGAACACGGTCACCGGCGGGCCCACGGCGTCCAGGTCGGTGATGATGGCGCCGTCGGGATCGAACACGCTGGGATACGGGATCGAGTACTGCTCGATGAACGCCTCGGCGCCCTCTCGCGAGTCCTGCGTGTTCACCCCCACGAATCGCACGCCGGGGTGGTCCGCCGCCGCTGCGGTCAGCATCGGGGTCTCGCGTTCGCAGGGTTCACACCACGACGCCCACACGTTCACGACCAGCGGGGTGCCTTCGAGCTGGCCCACCATCGCGTGGAAGTCCTCGGCGTCCATGTTCGGGAGGGCATCGGGTGTCGAGGGGAGCAGGCTCACGGTCGGAGTCGCGGAGGGCGGCGTCGGCGAGGGTTCCTCGTCGTCGTTCATCCACGTGCAGGCGCCCAGGGCCAGCGCGATCACGATGACGGGGAAGACGAACCGGCGGCTGGGCATCCTGTCCATGGTAGAACCGACGACGGATGAGGAACCCCCGATGCCGCTGACCCTCGATTCCCCGATCGCGCAGATCGACCCCCGGCTCGCCGCCCGGACGGCCGGCCGCCGGCGCAAAGGTGTCGAGCCCGCGAAGGCCGACGAGGTGCTCGCGAGCGCCTTCGACATCACCACCGTGGGCGGGCTGCTGCACCACTACCCGCGTCGCTACATCGACCGATCCCGGGTGCAGACGATCCGCGAACTGAAGATCGGCGGGTTCGTGACGGTGATCGCGCGCGTGCGCAAGGTGGCGAAGCGGCAGACCCGGAACCGTCAGACGATGGTGACGGTCACGGTCGGCGACGGCACCGGCTACCTCGACCTCACGTTCTTCAACCAGCCGTGGCTGGCCTCGCAGTACAAGGAGGGCCAGGAGGTCGCGGTCTCGGGCCTGGCCACCCTGTACCGGGGCCGTCTCCAGCTCTCGAACCAGGAGGTGGAGTTCCTGGGAGGCGACGACGCCGACCTGGTGCACACCGGCCGGATCACGCCGGTGCACAAGGCCTCGGAGGGCATCACCACCAGGACGATCCGCGAGCTGATCCACCGCGCGCTCGAGCAGCTGCCCACGCTCCACGATCCGATGGCCGGCGCGCTGACGCGGGCGGGGTCGATCGTCGCCTACGACCGCGCCGTGCGGGACATCCATTTCCCCGACGACGACCGTGCGCTCGCGCGAGCCCGCGAACGGCTGAAGTTCGATGAGCTGTTCACGCTGGAGTTGGGGGTCGCCTTCCGCAAGCATCGCGTGGAGGCCGAGCAGCAGGGGATCGCGCACGAGCCGGACAACGAGCTCACCCGCCGGCTGCTGGCGACGCTCCCGTTCGAGCCCACCGGCGCCCAGCAGCGGGCGATGTCCGAGGTCGGCGAGGCCATGGCGCGACCTCGGCCCATGAACGTCCTGCTTGCAGGGCGATGTGGGAGCCGGCAAGACGCTGGTGGCGCTGCACGCCGCGCTGGTCGCGATCGGATCCGGCCATCAGGCCGCGATCATGGCGCCCACCGAGGTGCTGGCGGGCCAGCACCTCCGTTCGGTGGCGGCGCTGCTGGACGGCGTGGGGGGCATCGCCTACCTCGACCTGCTGGCCTCGCGCCCGGCGAAGGCCGCCGAGGGACAGGTGTCGCTGCTCGACAGCCTCGCCGAACCCGATCCCGTGCCGGACGCTGTGGAAGCCAGCGCCGATGAACCCGTCGTCACCTACGCGATGCTGACCGGCGCCGTCACCGGCAAGGACCGGCAACGCGTCCTCGAAGGGGTGGCCGACGGCAACGTCGACCTCGTGGTCGGGACCCACGCGCTGGTGCAGGAGGCCGTGACGTTCGCCGACCTCTCGCTGGCCGTGGTGGACGAGCAGCACCGGTTCGGGCTGCACCAACGCAGCGCGCTCAAGTCCAAGGGCGGCGAAACGGACGTCCTGATCATGACCGCGACGCCGATCCCCAGGACGCTGGCGCTCACCTACTACGGCGACCTCGACGTGGTGGTTCTCGACGAGTTGCCGGCGGGGCGCCGTCCGATCGAGACGCGCGCCGTCCGCGGCCCCGGCGAGCGCACGGCCGCCTACGACCTCGTCCGGGACGAGATCGCCGCGGGCCGGCAGGCCTTCGTGGTGTGTGCCGCGATCGACGAGGGCAACCGCACCCAGGTCAAGGCCGCCGAGGCCGAGGCCGAACGCCTCGCCACCGAGGTCTTCCCCGATCTGCGGATCGAGCTGCTCCACGGGCGCATGCGTCCGAAGGACAAGGAGGCGATCATGGATCGGTTCCGAACGGGCGAGGCCGATCTGTTGATCTCCACCACGGTGATCGAGGTGGGCGTCGACATCCCCAACGCCACGGTGATGTTGATCGAGAACGCCGAGCGGTTCGGCCTGGCACAGCTCCACCAGTTGCGTGGGCGCATCGGCAGGGGCGAGCATCGCTCGTTCTGCATCCTGTTCGACGAGTCCGAGCCGGAGAACGAAGAAGCGCGCGCCCGGATCGACGCGATGGTCCGGACCACCGATGGGTTCGCGCTCGCCGACGAGGACCTCAAGCTGCGAGGCGAGGGCACCCTGTTCGACACGAAGCAGTCCGGCATGCCCGACCTGAAGCTGGCGCGCCTGGCCGAGGACATGGAGCTGGTGAAGCGCGCCCGCACGCAGGCGTTCGCCGTGATCGCCGACGACCCCCATCTGGAGCGGCACCCCGAGCTCCTGGAGGAGCTGCGGCACCGGTTCGAACGCTCGATCGACTGGCTCTTCCGCTCGTAGGCTGGCGCGCATGCGCATCGTCACCGGCTCCGCCAAGGGCGCCCGCCTGGCCCCCGTTCCCGACGGGGTGCGGCCGCTCTCCGACCGTGCGCGGGAAGGGTTGTTCTCCAGCCTCGGTCCGGACGTGGTCGTCGATGCGATCGTGCTCGACCTGTTCGCCGGGACGGGGGCGGTGGGGATCGAAGCGCTCTCACGCGGCGCGGCGCGGGCCACGTTCGTGGAGCGGTCGGCCCAGGCCGGCGCCACGATCCATCGCAACCTCGACATCACCGGCCTCGCAGCCGATGCCGTGGTGCACACGCTGGACGTGGCCAGGTTCCTGGCGGGGGCCGGGCGGCCGGGGGCCCCGTTCGACCTGGTGTTCTGCGATCCGCCCTACGACATGGCCGGGAGCGAGGTGCAACCGCTCCTGGAGGCACTGACCGCGGGATGGGTTGCTGACCAGGGCGGAACCATCGTCCTGACCAGGGGGGGACGGAGTTCCATGCCTGTCATTCCGGTACACTGGGCCGTCGCGAGGGAGCTCCGCTACGGCGACAGCCTCGTGCTCGTGATCCGGCCGCAGGTGCCGGCCGGCAGTCAGCCAGAAGCCCTGCCAGAGAACGCGTAACGCGACACCACGGAGGTTGCATGGGTTTGACCGCCCTGTGTCCGGGGACGTTCGACCCCGTCACCAACGGCCATCTCGACATCATCGGGCGCGCATCCGAGACCTTCCACGAGGTCGTGGTCGCGGTGCTCGAGAATCCGGCGAAGCAACCGCTGTTCGCCTTGGAGGAACGTGTCGCGATGCTGGAGGAGGCCTGTTCGTCCATGGCCAACGTCCGGGTGGCGGGGTTCGAGGGACTGCTCGTGGACTTCGCGAAGGCCCACGGTGACGCCGTCATCGTCAAGGGCCTGCGCGCCATCTCCGACTACGAGTTCGAGATCCAGATGGCCCAGATGAACCATCGCCTCGGCGAGGTGGAGACCCTGTTCATGCCCACGAACCCGAAATGGTCGTTCCTGTCCTCCTCGCTGGTGAAGGAAGTCGCGCGGTTCGGCGGCAACGTCGAGGGCCTGGTACCCGACCAGGTGAAGAAGCGGCTGCTCGACCGGCTGGAGGCAGCGCTGACCGTGGACATCACCGCCCGGCTCAACCAGCTGGATGAACTCGTGCGCGAGGCCAAGGCCATGCCGCTGTCGTCCTCGGTGCTCGTCAACCGCGATGAGGTCCTCGACCTGATCGCCGAGATGCAGGAAGCGCTGCCCGACGAGATCAAGCAGGCTCGCTGGATCGTGAAGGACCGCGAGGAACTGTTGTCGAAGGCCAAGGCCGACGGCGAAGCCCTGGTGGCGGCGGCCCGCGACGAGCAGCTGAAGATGGCACGCCAGGAATCCATCGTGGCCCGTGCCAACGGGGAAGGCGAACGGATCCTCGCCGAAGCCGAGGCGACCTCCCGCGCCATGAAGCGCGAGGCCGAGGAGTACGTCGACGGCAAGCTGGCGCAGTTCGAGATCGGGTTGCGCAAGATCCTGGAGGATTCCCAGTCGGCGTCCAAGGCGCTCGCCAAGACCCTCGATCAGGTCGAGGTGGGCCGCGACAAGCTCCGGGCGCCGTCGACGGCCGCCGAGCAGGAGTTCGGCGACCACGAGGCTCGCCCACCGCGCGAGACCCAATTGTTCGACGAGGAGGGGTCGTGACCTTGGCGGCGATCGATGTGCGCGATCTGGTGGGCCAGCCGGGCAGCTCCCGACAGACCCACGTCGAAGGCACCGTGGACGAGCTCGGCACCGAGCTGGCCCGTGTGCGCGAGGACGATGCGGTCGAAGGTGACCTCCTGCTGGAGGGCCTGGTCGAAGGCATCCTGGTCTCGGGCACCCTGCGCGGCACGATGGCGCTGCAGTGTGCGCGGTGCCTCAAGGATTTCGAACAGCCCTTCGCGGTGGACCTGCACGAGATGTTCGTGCCCGCGCCCGACGAGGACACCGACGACTACCCGCTCGACCCGGAGGGCCTGATCGAACCCGACCAGATGGTCCGGGACGCGATCGGGGTCGAGCTGCCGTTCTCGCCGCTCCACAGCCCCGACTGCAAGGGCCTGTGCCCCGTCTGTGGCGGCGACCGGAACCTGGGCGAGTGCCCGGGCGATCACCCGAGCACGGATCCCCGCTGGGCAGGGCTCGAGCAGCTCCTCCAACAGATGGACCAGAACTAACCGACATCCCGCACCGACGGAAGGGATCACACCGATGGCCGTACCGAAGAAGAAGCAGAGCAAATCCCGCGGCGACAAGCGCGCCGCCAACTGGAAGGCGTCCGCACCCGCGTTCGCCGAATGCCCCCAGTGCAAGCAGCCCAAGCTCTCGCACCGGGTCTGCGGCAACTGCGGGTACTACGCGGGCCGGCAGGCGGTCGAGGTCGAATAACGCACGTGGCCGACGCCCACGTGCAGGCCGCTCCCGACGCCCTCGACCACGCCCTCGGTGTCGAGTTCGGTGACGCTGCCCTGCGCGAAGCCGCGCTGACGCATCGGTCCTACGCGTTCGAACGTGGCCTGACGGTCACGAACGAGCGGCTCGAGTTCCTCGGCGATTCGGTCCTGGGCGTGGTCGTCACGGACATGGCCTACCGGTCCTACCCTGAGCTCCCCGAGGGATCCTTGGCCAAGCTCCGGGCGGCCATCGTGAACATGTCGGCCCTGGCCGACGTCGCGCGTCAGCTCGATCTGGGTCGGCTCGTGTTGCTGGGCAAGGGCGAGGAGCAGAGCGGTGGCCGCGACAAGTCCAGCATCCTCGCCGACGCCCTGGAAGCCGTCTTCGGCGCCGTCTACCTCGATCTGGGGCTGGGCGTGGCCACCGAGCTGATCGAACGGCTGTTCCGCCCGCGGATGGAGGCGTACGTCCGCGGCGAGGGCGACCGGGACTACAAGACGATCCTGCAGGAACTGGCGTCCCAGGAGTTGCGGGCCATGCCCGAGTACCGGCTGGAGGAACGCGGTCCCGACCACGAGAAGGAATTCACCGCCACGGTGCATCTGGGCGGGGAACCGATGGGCACGGGGATCGGCCGCTCCAAGAAGGAAGCCGAGCAGCAAGCAGCACGGGAGGCGTACACGCGCATCTCGCAACGGCTCGCCGAACGCGGGGACGGGGGGGACTGAAGGTGGAGCTACCCGAGGTCGAGGTGATGCGCCGGGACATGGAGAAAGACGTCATCGGCCGGCGCATCAAGACGGTCGAGGTCAAGAACTCCAAGAACGCCATGCGGGTGATCCGGCGCCACAAGACGCGCAAGGAGTTCACCTCGCGCCTCACCGGGCGCAAGGTGGCGAAGATCGAGCGCCGCGGCAAGTACCTGATGCTCACGCTCGATTCCGGCGACGTGCTGGTGGCGCACTTCGGCATGAGCGGCCGGTTCTTCCGGGGGACGGGCCGCGTGGCGATGGCCCCCCACACCCATGTGGTCTTCACGTTCCAACAGGGCGGCGACCTCCGGTTCATCGACCCTCGCACCTTCGGTGAACTCTTCGTGAGCAGTGCCGACGATCTCGGGAAGGTGAAGGAGCTCCAGCATCTGGCGATCGATCCGCTCGACCAAGTGTTCACCTGGCCGACCTTCCAGTACCTGTTGGCCCAACGCGGGGCCAAGATGAAGCCGCTGCTCATGGACCAGAAGTTCATCAGCGGCCTTGGCAACATCTATTCCGACGAGGTGCTGTTCCACGCCGGGCTCCGGTTCGACCGCATGAGCGACACGCTCAGCTCCCAGGAGGTGCGCCGGCTGTACCGCGCGATCCAGGAGATCCTGCAGGAGGCGATCAAGCTGCGAGGCACCACCCTGGAGGACGAGGCCTACGTCGATCTGTTCGGCAAGCCCGGGGAGTACGGCGCCGAGCTGAAGGTCTACGGACGAGCCGGCATGCCGTGCCGCCGCTGCCGCACGCCGATCGAAACCGTCAAGATCAGCCAGCGGAACTCGTTCTACTGCCCCCAGTGCCAGAGCTAGTCTGAGCCAGATTAGGCGGGGGTTCAGAGGACGTCGGCGCCGGCGTCCCGCATGCGCGCGAGCGCGCGGTCGCCGTCGCCGGGCTCCCTGTCCACCGGGCGGGTCCCGCTCCCGATCACCTGCACGGGGTAGCCGCGCATCCGCGCGTCGAGCACGGTTTCCAGGACGCAGTAGTCCGTGGCCAGGCCGCAGATCACCAGCCGTTCGGTGCCGTCAGCTTGGAGCATCTCGTGCAGCACCGTGTCGTCCACCTCGCCGCTCTCGGGGTCGCGCACGCTGAATGCCGAGTACCCGTCGCGCCCGTCCACCCCCTTACGGACCACCTGGCCGCTCTCCACGTCCAGGTCCGGATGGAAGGCAGCCCCCCAGGTCTCATGCACGCAGTGCACGGGCCAGATCCCACCGTCCTGGGCGAAGTGCGGGGTGTGCTCGGGATGCCAGTCCTGCGTGTAGAGGACCGAGGTGCCGCCCGCCACCGCCTTGGAGATCTCGGCGTTCACCACGGGCACGATCAGGTCGCCCTCGCGGACGCTGAGGCTCCCTGCCGGGTCGGCGAAGTCGTTCTGCACGTCGACCACGATGAGGGCGGTCGTGGGGTCGTAGCGCAACATGCGCCCGAGCCTATCGCCAGCCTAGGAAGATGCAGGGGATGCGACGCGTCCACGTCTCGATCGAAGGGCGGGTGCAGGGGGTGTTCTTCCGCGCCAGCTGCGTCGAACTCGCGCGCGAGCTCGGGCTCGCGGGCTGGGTCCGGAACGCGCTCGACGGCACCGTCGAGGCGGAGTTCGAAGGTTCGACCGAGGCGGTCGATCGGATGCTGGCGTGGTGCCGGGAAGGTCCGCCACACGCACATGTCGACCGGGTGGACGTGCGGGAGGACGAGCTCACCGGCGAACACGGGTTCCGGGTCGCCCGATGAGGGTCCCCGTCATCGTGCTCGTGGAAGGCGAGAGCGACCGGACGGCGCTCGAGGCGCTCGCGATCCGCCGCGAGCTCGACCTGGCCGCCGCCGGCATCGTCGTGCAGCCGATGGGCGGCATCGGCAATCTCGCGCGGTTCCTCGAGCGGGCAGGATCCCGCCAAGGTGTCGTCTGCGGTCTCTACGACGCCGCCGAGGAACGAGAGGTCCGACGCGCGCTGGAACGAGCCGGCCTGGGCGAGCACCTCGCACGCGCAGGGATCGAGGCGCTGGGGTTCTTCGCGTGCGAGGCGGACCTGGAGGACGAGCTGATCCGCGTGCTCGGGACCGAAGGCGTGGAGGAGGTGATCGAGTCGCTGGGCGAACTGGGCATGTTCCGCACGTTCCAGCGGCAGCCGGCCTGGCGGGGGCGCCCGGCCGTCGATCAGCTCCGGCGGTTCATCGGCACGCACAGCGGCCGGAAGGCGGAGATGGCCGCCGCGATGGTCGCCGCCCTCGAGCTCGACCGCGTGCCCGAGCCGCTCGATCGGATCCTGGCGGCCGCCCTCCGGGAAAGCGAATCACATCCCTGTTAGCATCCGCCCGTGTTCCTCCGCTCGATCACGATCCGCGGGTTCAAGAGCTTCGCGGACAAGACGGTCCTGGAATTCATCCCGGGCGTCTCCGTCATCGTGGGGCCCAACGGCTCCGGCAAGTCCAACCTGGTCGACGCGATCAGCTGGGTCCTGGGCGAACAGGGCGCCCGCGCCCTGCGTGGCGGCGCCATGGCCGATGTGATCTTCGCCGGCACCCCTTCGCGTCCGGCGCTCGGCATGGCCGAGGTCAAGCTCGTGATCGACAACGGCGAGGGCAAGATCCCCGTGCCGATGAGCGAGATCGAGGTCTCGCGCACGATCTTCCGCAGCGGCGAATCCGAGTACCGCATCAACGGGCAGAACGTCCGCCTGCTCGACGTCCAGGAGCTCCTGAGCGAAACGGGCATCGGCCGCGCCCTCCACACGGTGGTGGGCCAGGGACAGCTCGAGGAGGTCCTCAACGCCAAGCCCGAGGAGCGGCGCAAGTACATCGAGGAAGCCGCCGGCGTCGCCAAGCACCGGCGTCGCAAGGAGCGGGCCGAGCGCAAGCTTGCCGGACTCGACCAGGACCTGCTCCGCCTGGCCGATGTGCTCTCCGAGCTCCGGCGCCAGTTGAAGCCGTTGCAGCAGCAGGCCGAGATGGCGGTCAAGCACGAGAAGCTCACCGCCGAGGCCGAATCCCTGTCGCGAAAGCTCGCGGCCGCACGTCTGCGCGCGCTGCTCCGCGAGAAGGACCGCCGGCAGGGCGGATGGGACGAAGGCCTCGACAAGCGCACGAAGGCCCGCGAACGCCTCGATGCGCTCGACGGCGACGTCCTGACCGCCGCCGACGCTCGCGCCACCGCCTCGCGGGCCCTCGCAGACGCCGAGCAGGCGTTCCGTCAGATCACGTTCGATCGCTCTCGTGCCGAACTGGGGTTCCGCGCCGCCGTCGCGGGGGAGACCGCCGCACGCCAGGAGCTGGCGTCGCAGGCGGGTCGCGCCGCCCGCCTCGACACCGTCGATGCCGAGCTCGCGCGGGTGGAGGCCGAGCTCGCTCGTCTGATCGCCGAACTCGAGCTGCGTGAGCGCGAGCTCGACGAAGCCGAGAACGGGTTCCGCGAAGCCGAGGAGGAGCGGCGCCGGATCGAGGAGGTCCGTCGACGGATCGGCGAGGATGCCGCCGGTCGTCGAGCAGAGGTCCAAGCGCTCGAACGGTCGGTCGCCGCGAGCGAGCGCGAGCGTGAGCGGCTCGCCGAGTCCCTCACCACCACGCGCGAGCGCATCGCCGAGGTCGAGTCCGAACGCGACGGCCTCGAGGCCGAGATCGAGACCTTCGACGACGCCTCGGCGCCCATGAACGAGAAGCGTTCGCAGCTCGAAACCGAGCGTCGCACCCTGGTCGACAAGATCGAAGAGCTCGAAGACATCCGTCGCCGGCACGAGAACCGTCGCGACCTGTTGGAGGCTCGCCGCCAGGACATCGAGGAGACCGCGGGGTCGCGGTTCCTCAAGCAGCACAAAGGCCGGGCCCTCGGGCTGCTGAAGGATCTGGTGAAGGTCGAGCCCGGCTTGGCCCGAGCCTTGGTCGCTGCGCTGGGACCGCTGGCGGACGCCGTGGTCTACGCCGAGGCTGAGGGTGCCCTCGCCGATGCTCCCGAGGGCGACGGGGCGATCTTGGCGATCGCATCGGGCGGGCCCGTGCCGATCGGTCTCAAGGACGAGCGCAAGCTCCTCAGCGAGGTCGAGGCCGAACCCGCTGCGCGCGGCATCGTCTCTACGGTGCTGCGCGACGTCTACCTCGCGTCCTCGGTCGAGGAAGCCGCGGCCAAGCAGGCCGAGCATCGAACCGCCTCCTTCGTCACGCCCGAAGGGGTGCTCGTCGGCCCCGCCGTGATCCACACCGCCAAGGAAGCCGACGCTCGCGCCCGCGAGATCCGTGCCGAGCTCCAGGTGCTCGCGCACGACCTGTCGGCGACGCTCAACAAGCTCAACCCCAAGAAGGCGCGCCTCGACGAGATCGGCGGCGAGGTCGACTTCCTGCGCGAACAGATCGAGGGCGCCGACAGCGAGATCACCGCCGTCGCCGAGCGCCTCGACTTGCTGGAGCGCGACCTGAGCGGTCTGCGCAAGGAAGCGGAGCTGCATCAGCAGCGCCTGACAGCGTTGGATGAGGCCGTCGCGGTCTCCCGTGAGCGATTGGTGGCGATCGGCCCCGTCTCATCCGAGGACATGCCCGACATGCCGGCGCTGCCCCAACCGCCGGTGTCGGCCCGTGTCGCGGTCGAGACCCTGCGCCGCGACCGCGCCAGTCACGACGCGCGCCTGGCCCAGCTCCGGTCCGAGCGCGAGGAACTGGCAGCCCACGACCCGGTGCAGCTGCGGCTCGAGGTCGAGACCGCCGAGACCTCGCGCGCCGACGCCGAAGCCGCTGTCGCCGCGGCCGAGGAGGCCGCCACCGTGGCGACCGTTGCCAGGGACGCGGCAGCCGAGGCCGAGCGTCTCGCCGCCGAGGCCGAGGCCGAGGTCAACAAGGCATGGCGCGACGCGTCCACCGACCTCGACCGGCTCCGAGAGACCTACGAGGAACAGGACCGGGTGCGTGGCGACATCGAGCGACGGATCCGCGAGGCGGAGCGCCTCATCACCGAAGGGCATATGGCCGATCCGCAGGAGCTCCTGGCCACGATCACCGACGAGGACACCGTCGAGACGCTCGAGAAGCGCTCCGAGCTGGTCCAGCGCCGGCTGGGGCTGCTCGGACGGGTCAACCTGCTGGCCACCGGAGAGCTCGAGTCGATGCAGGAGCGGCACGACTTCATGCAGCGCGAACTCGACGATGTGAAGAAGGCCCGCCGCGACCTGCTCGAGGTTGTCGTCCAGGTGGACCGTGAGATCACCGAGACGTTCACCACCGCCTACCGCGACGTGGCGATGCAGTTCGAGCGCCTGATCAAGGAACTGTTCCCGGGCGGCGACGGGCGCCTCGTGCTCACCGACCCGGCCGAGCCTCTCACCAGCGGCATCGAGATCGAGGCCAGCCCGGTCGCAAGCGCGTGAGGCGCATCAGCCTGCTCTCCGGCGGCGAACGCTCGCTCACCGCCATGGCCTTCCTGTTCGCGATCTTCACCGCGCGACCTTCGCCCTTCTATCTGATGGACGAGGTCGAACCCGCGCTCGACGACGTGAACCTGCACCGGTTCCTCCGCCTGACCGAAGGGTTCGCGCGGGAGTCCCAGGTGCTGATCGTCACCCATCAGAAGCGCACGATGGAGATCGCCGGGATGATGTACGGCATCTCGCTCAACAAGGACGGCACCACGAAGGTGGTGGGCCAGCGCCTGGATCAGACCACCTCGATCGAGTCCGACGCGCGACTCGAGGGCGAGGTCACCACGGAGGTCCCCGAGGCCACGGACGACGCGACGCACGAGGTCGCCTCGGCACTCGACGTGCCGGAAGCTGAGCCGGTCGGCTAGCCTGCGCCCATGTGGTACATCGCGATCTTCACTGCGCTCGCCCTCCTCGCCGTCGTCGCGTTCTTCGTGCTCAAGGGACGGGAGCGCGACGAGATGCGCGACCTCCGGTCGAAGACGCCGAACACCGGGCCGGGCCACGTCCGGGATCCTCTCCCCGATCACGCCGCCAAACAGAAGCACGCGCCTGCTCCCCACGAGACCGGCGCTTCCGGCGGCACGTTCCGCAAGGAAGGCTTGGGCGCCAAGGTCAAGGAGCTGTTCGGCAAGGGCGCTGCCGGCGAGCAGACGTGGAAGGAACTCGAAGATCTGCTGATCAAGGCAGATGTCGGCCCCACCGCCTCAGCCGACCTCGTGCAGCGCGTCAAGGTCGACTACGCGCACGGCACCGACCCGGTGAAGCTGCTCGCCACCGAGATCGAAAGCATCCTCGGTCAGGACGAGCCGCTCCACCTGCCGAAGGGCCGCACCGGTGTGGTCATGGTGGTTGGGGTCAACGGCGCGGGCAAGACCACCACGATCGGCAAACTGGCCAAGCGTCTGGTCTCCGAAGGACTGCAGGTGTCCCTGGCGGCCGCCGACACGTTCCGCGCCGCCGCGGGCGAACAACTCGAGGTCTGGGGCACGCGAGCGGGAGCCAACGTCGTGAGCCAGGACCGCGGCGCCGATCCGGGTGCGGTCGCGTTCGACGCCGTGAAGTCGGCGCACGCGCACGGGTCCGACGTGTTGATCGTCGACACCGCAGGCCGTCTGCACACGAAGACCCCATTGATGGACGAACTCGGCAAGGTCAAGCGGGTCATCGAGAAGGCGGGAGCCCAGGTCGACGAGACCCTGCTGGTGCTCGATGCCCAGACCGGACAGAACGGCATCGCGCAGGCCCGGGCGTTCACCGAGGCGGTCGAGGTGACCGGGGTGGTCCTCACGAAGCTGGACGGTTCCGCCAAGGGCGGCATCGTCCTGGCGGTCCGCGAGGAACTCGGCGTCCCGGTCCGCTTCGTAGGCGTGGGCGAGGGTGCCGACGACCTGCGGCCGTTCGAGGCCCGGATGTTCTCGGAACGACTGCTCTCGAGCTAGGAGCCTGCGACGGTGGCCGGAACGCTGGGGAACGCGAAGATCCTCATCGTCGAGGATCATCCGACGATGCGTGAGGCGATGCGCCTGGTGCTCGAGGGCGAGGGCTTCGAGATCGACGAAGCCGCTGACGGTCAGGCGGCGCTCGACCGCGTGCGGGCCGATCCGCCCGACCTGGTCTTCCTGGACATGAACATCCCGGGATCCAGCGGGGCCGAGGTGTTGATGCAGATCAAGGCCGACCCGGCCACCGACGGCGTGAAGGTGATCATCGTCACGGCCGACGGCGAAGAGGGCCGCGAACGCGCGATCGGCATGGGCGCGGACGAATACTTCACGAAGCCGTTCAGTCCCATCACCCTGCTGCAAACGGTGGAGCGGGTGCTCAGCTCGCCGCCACCGGCAGGGTGATCGAGAAGGTCGAACCGGTCCCCAGCTGGGAAGCAGCGGTGACGTCACCGCCCATGGCGCCCACCATCTCCCGGGTCACCGAGAGCCCCAGCCCCGAGCCCTCGGCGGTCCGCGCTCCCTCCTGCGTCCGATAGAAGAGCTCGAACACCCGCTCCAGTTCATCGGGGGCGATCCCCACGCCCTGATCGATCACGGAGAACCGCACGGAGCCCGGGCCCGCAGGTTCGACCGCGAGGATCACCGGGCTCTTCCTCGGGCGAGTACTTCAGTGCGTTCGACAGCAGGTTGGTGAGGGCTTGGCCCAGACCGCAAGGGGTCGGCGACCAGGTGTGGGGGCGCACCTTCCGTGACACGGATCACGACGCGTTCGCCGCCGGGCAGATCCCGCGCCAGCGCCTCGAGCGTGGGCACCAGGACGATCGGCTCAGGCTCCATCGCCACGTTGTCGGCGTCCAGGCTGGTCAACGTCACCAGGTCATCGGTGAGCCGGATCAGGCGATCGGTCTGCGTGGAGATGACCTCCAGGAACTCGTCGACCTCGTCCGCGCTCAGATCCTCCCCACGCCGCTTGAGCACGTCAACGAAGCCGCGGATCGCGGCGAGCGGCGCGCGCATCTCGTGACTGGTCACGGCGACCAGGTCGAGCTGTCGTAGATCGGATCTCGGCATGCCTCTCAGGATCCCCCAGGTAGAATCCTACGTCCGGGCCACGTGCCCGCAGAAGAGCCGACGAACCGATTTCCGCAACCACCCGAAAGGCCGGAACGACCGCCCGATGTTCGATTCGCTGACCGAACGCTTCAACGGCACCTTCAAGAAGCTGCGCTCCAAGGGCAAACTGCACCCCAAGCAGGTGGACAACGCGCTGGGGGACATGCGGACCGCGCTGCTCGAAGCCGACGTCGCCGTCGAGGTGGCCGACGATTTCCTGGGGCGGGTCCGCGAGCGGGCGCTCAGCGAAGAGGTGATGAAGAGCCTCACGCCCGGCCAGCAGATCGTGAAGGTGGTCGACGAGGAGCTCACCGTCACGATGGGTGGCGAGTACCACGCCTTCGATCTCGGCAGCGCCCGGCCGGCGGTCATCATGATGGCCGGGGTGCAGGGCTCGGGCAAGACCACGGCGTGCGCCAAGCTCGCCAAGCAGTTGAAGGGCAAAGGCAAACGCCCCCTGTTGATCGCCGCCGACCTCGAGCGGCCGGCCGCCATCGAGCAACTCCGCACGCTGGGCCGGGAGATCAACGTCCCCGTGTGGTCCGAGGGCCGTGACCCGGTGAAGGTCGCGAAGCAGGGGCTGAAGGAGGCCGAGCGTCAGAACGCCGACGTCGTGATCATCGACACCGCGGGCCGTCTGCACGTCGACCCCGAGATGATGAAGCAGGCGCGCCGGATCAAGGACGTCACGAAGCCCCACCACGTCCTGATGGCGGCCGACGCCATGACCGGTCAGGACGCGGTGATCCAGGCGCGGGAGTTCATGCGCGAGGTCGACACCACCGGGTTCATCCTCACGAAGCTCGACGGTGACGCTCGAGGTGGGGCCGCCCTGTCGATCACGGCGGTGACCGGCAAGCCGGTCTACTTCGTGGGGGTAGGGGAGAAGCCCGACGACCTCGAGCCGTTCTACCCCGACCGCATGGCGGGCCGGATCCTGGGCATGGGCGACGTCCTCACGCTGATCGACAAAGCCAAGGACAAGATCGACGCCGACGAGGCCCAGAAGGCCGCCGAGAACCTGATGAAGGGCCAGTTCACGTTCGAGGACTTCCTGGAACAGCTGCGCCAGATGCAGAAGCTGGGCTCGATGGGCGACCTGCTGAAGATGCTCCCCGGCGTCCCGGGCGGCAAGAACCAGCTGAAGGAGATGGCCGCCGCGATCGACGACGGCGAGCTGAAACGCGCCGAAGCCATGATCTTGAGCATGACCCCCGCCGAGCGGCGTGAACCCGGTATCATCTCCGGGTCCCGTCGCCTGCGGATCGCCAACGGATCCGGGGTCACGACCGCCGACGTCAACACGCTCCTGAAGGATTTCGACGGTGCGAGGAAGATGATGCGGACGATGATGGGCGGCAAGCGCATCCCGGGCATGGCGAAGATGCCCTCGGCGAAGCTCCCGAAGCGGTAGCCGAGCAGCACGAAGACGAAGGAAGAGGAACAGCATGTCGACACGGATCCGGCTACGGCGCATGGGCGCGAACAAGCGACCCTTCTACCGCGTCGTGGTGGCCGACCAGCGGAGTCCCCGCGACGGCCGCTTCATCGAGAACATCGGCAAGTACCACCCGCTCGAGGACCCCTCGCTGATCGAGATCGACGAGGAGCGCGCCCTCCACTGGCTGCGCGTCGGCGCCCAGCCCTCCAGCCAGGTCCGCAACCTCATGGTGAAGATCGGGATCTGGGAGAAGTTCGCCGAAGAGCGTCCCGCCGTCGCCGACCAGGTGCGGGTTCGTGCCGAGAAGCCCGACGAGCCGAAACTGTCGAAGAAGGCCGCTGCGAAGGCGGCCGCCAAGGCCGAGGAAGCGGCGGCACCGCCGCCCGCAGAGCCTGAGGCGCCCGCCGCCGAGGCCGAGCCGGCCGCTGCCGAGCGCCGAGCCCGAGACGCCTGAGCCGGTCGAGGCCGTGGCTGCCGAGGCTGAAACCGCCGAGGCTCCCGAGGCCGTTGAGGCTGAAGCCGCCGACGCCCCCGAGGCCGCGGCCTCCGAGGAGTAGAACGGTGAAGGAGCTCGTCGAGTTCCTCGCCCGCGAACTCGTGGACGACCCCGATTCGGTCGAGGTCTCCGAATCGTTCGACGACCGTGGAACGTTGATCACGCTGCACGTCGCCCCCGATGACATGGGCAAGGTCATCGGCAAGGGTGGGCGCACCGCCAAGGCGATCCGCGCGGTCGTTCGGGCGGCCGCCACGCGCCAAGGCATCAACGCCTACGTCGACATCGCCGACTGAGGTGGACGAGCCGACCGTCGTCGTCGGCGCCGTCACGAAGGCCCACGGCCTCCGCGGCGAGGTCTCGGTCCAGATCCGCTCGGACAACCCCGATCGCTTCGCCGTCGGTTCCACCGTGCTGTTGCCCGACGGGCGGACGCTGACCGTCGAGCGGGCACAACGCCACGGGAAGGCCCTGCTGGTCAGGTTCACGCAGGTCGCCGATCGCAACGCGGCCGAGGCCATCCGCGGTCAGGAACTCTCCGTCCCCGAATCCTGGCTTCCGGCGCTCGACGATGGTGAATACTGGCCGTTCCAGCTGGAAGGGTGCACCGTCACCACGGAGGCCGGTCGGGCGCTCGGGACGTTGACCGACGTGATCGCCAACCCCGCCAACGACCTGTGGGTGGCTCGGGACAACGAGGGCACGGAGACCCTCGTGCCCGCGTTGCGCGACGTGATCGTCGAGGTGGACATCGAGGCGAAGCGGGTCGTGGTGCGCGACGTCCCCGGTCTCACGATCCCGGACGAGGACTGAATCCGGCCCCGGGACGGGTATCCGGGTGTCGCTGCTAGGGTCGCGGGGTGCGGATCGACGTGTTCACGATCTTCCCCGGGATGCTCGAGGTGCCGCTGCGTCAGAGCCTGCTGGGTAGGGCGATCGCGGAGGACCTCGTGCAGGTCTGGGTCCACGACCTGCGGACGTTCGCGACCGACGCGCACCACCAGGTCGACGACACCTCGTTCGGCGGCGGGCCCGGCATGGTGATGAAGGCCGAGCCGGTGTTCGCGGCGGTCGAGTCGCTCGACCCCGATCGCGGCCGCGTGCTCCTCCTGTCGCCCGCGGGACGCCGGCTGGACCAGGCGCTGGTGCGGGAACTCTCCGCCGAGGCCCACCTCACCCTCGTCTGCGGGCGCTACGAAGGGGTGGACGAGCGTGTCGTGGAGGGACTGCCCGCCGAGGAACTCTCGATCGGCGACTACGTGTTGTCCGGTGGCGAGGTGCCGGCCCTCGTGCTGATCGAGGCGGTCACGCGGTTGATCCCGGGGGTGATCGGCCAGCAGGAGTCGCACGAACAGGATTCGTTCAGCGAACCCGCACCTGCTCGACCATCCGCACTACACGCGGCCCCGGGAGTTCCGCGAGATGCAGGTCCCCGAGGTGCTCCTGTCGGGCAACCACGGCGAGATCGAGGCGTGGCGGCGCGAAGCCGCCCGCGACAAGACGCGGCGCAACCGCCCCGACCTCGGCTAGACGGCAGGAGGGGTGCACCGGCGCTGGTATCATCGACCACCGTTGCCATGAACGAGACCACCCTCATCGAGCAGTCCTTCCTGCGAACCGACGTGCCGGAATTCCGTCCGGGCGACACCGTCAAGGTGCACGTGCGGGTCGTGGAAGGGAACCGCGAACGCGTCCAGGTGTTCCAGGGCGTCGTGATCCGCCGGCAGGGTGGCAGCATCCGCGAGACGTTCACGGTCCGCAAGATCTCCTTCGGGGTCGGCGTGGAGCGCACGTTCCCGGTGCACTCGCCCTCGATCGCCAAGCTCGAAGTGGTCAGCAGGGGCGCCGTTCGGCGCGCCAAGCTCTACTACCTGCGCGACCTGCGAGGCAAGAAGGCACGCATCAAGGAGCGCCGGATCGACGACGCCAAGCTCGCCGCCATGGAGGAGGCCGCTGCCGCCCGAGCCGCGGAAGCCGCTGACGACGACGCGGTCGACGACACCGATGAGGCCGCAGACGCGGTCGAGGCCGAAGGCGCGAGCGACCGAGGCACTCGAGGCGATCGGAGGAAGCGTCCGGAACCGAGGAGGCGCCCGAGGCCGCCGAGGACGCCTCTGGCGACGACTCCTCCTCCGACGACGACGCCGTCGCCGAAGCCGAGGAGCAGGCCGAGGCCTAGTCGGTGGCCGACGGCCCGGCCGGCACCACCGCTCCGGTCGAGCCGGACCGTCAAACCGCGCCTGGCGACGAACTTCCCCTGCCTGGTCCTGACCGCGATCGTCCTCGCGGTCATCATCAAGAGCTTCCTGGTGCAGGCGTTCTTCATCCCGTCGCCCTCGATGGTGCCGACCCTTCGCCGTGGCGACCGCATCCTGGTGTGCCGGGTCTGCATGCACATCTCCGACATCGACCGCGGGGACATCCTCGTGTTCTCCGACCCGACATCCGGAGCCCGGGGACGACCGGGGCGTGATCGGTGGCTTCTTCCATTGGCTGGGCGAAGGCATCGGCGTGGCCCAGCCCCGAGGACGAGGACTTCATCAAGCGGGTCGGTGCGTTGCCCGGCGCAGACGTGGGAGATCCGCGCAAGGCGTGCTCTACGTCGACGGCGCCCCGGTCGATGAGCCCTACCTGAACGAGCCGATCGATACCCGCAGCTTCGGGCCACAGACCGTTCCCGATGGCATGCTGCTCATGTTGGGAGACAATCGGCTGCACTCCGGGCGACTCGCGGTTCTCGCCGGAGGAAGGGGGACTGGGCTACGTGCCCGAGGACAAGGTCATCGGCAAGGCGTTCGTGATCATCTGGCCGCCGGCCGCGTCGGGGTGGCTGCAGTGAGCGGTCACCGACGACCTCGATCGCTACGAGCGTGTCCTCGCGCGCCCAGGGGTTCACCCGCATCGCGGGCGCCGACGAGGCCGGGCGTGGAGCGCTGGCGGGGCCGCTGGTGGCGGCGGCCGTGATCCTGCCCGAGGGGTTCGACACGAACCGGGATCCGCGACTCGAAGATGCTGACGTCGCAACCAGCGCGAGGAGGCCTACGAGCGCATCTGGTGGCCGGCGCCGTGCTTCGCCGTGGCCAAGGCCGAGCCCGGCGTGATCGACGCCGTGGCCTGCACCGATGCAACATCGTTCCTGCTGCGGCGAGCCGCCAAGGCCCTGGAGCCCGAGCCCGACTACGTGCTCACCGACGGGTTCCCGGTGCCCAAGATCCCGTGCCCCTCGCTCGGCGTCAAGAAGGGCGATGCGGTGGCGCGCCAGCGTGGCGGCGGCCTCGATCGTGGCCAAGGTCACCCGGGACCGGATCATGCGGCCGGATGCACCGTCGCTACCCCGAGTTCGGCTTCGACCACAACAAGGGCTATGGCACCCCCGACCACCTGGAGGCGCTCGATCGCCTCGGACCCACGCCCATCCACCGCTTGTCGTTCGTCGTGCGTGGGTCAACCGCTCGCTCCCGGGCTTCGGCACGGGGTCGGCGGGTGTCCGCTCTGCCGTGAGAAGCTGGCGGCCGTGATGAGTGACGACGACATCGAACGGTTCGAAGAGGAGCGTGAGCTCGAGCTGTATCGCGAGTACCGCGACGTGCTCCCGATGTTCACCTACGTCATCGAGACCGAGCGGCGGTTCTACCTGGCGAACAAGGTCGACGTCACGCACATGGACGGCGGCTGGGTCCAGGTCGACCTGACCGACGCCTGGGTGTGGGACATGTTCCGGCCGGCGCGGTTCGTCTCGAGCGTGCGGGTCATGACCCGCCGCGACGTCAACGTCGAGGAGCTCGCCCGTCGCGACGAGACCACGACGATCCCCGACACGCCCACCGTCCCCAAGGCGTCGGCCCCGACGTCGGCGCCGTGTCGGACCCCGCGGGCTAGCGGTCGCGCGCATGGCTCGAGCAGCGCACGTCGCACCGGTCCATCGGCGAAGCACGCCGCCGCTCGTCACTACCGCGACCGTGGCTATCGGGTGCTCGCGCGCAACTGGCGCTGCAGCATCGGCGAGCTCGACCTGGTCCTCACGCGCGGCGACACGCTGGTGTTCTGCGAGGTCAAGACGCCGGCGGGGCGCGGCTTCGGCGGCGGGATGGGAGGCCGTCACGGCGCGGAAGCGGCGAAGCTCCGGGCCCTCGGCCGAGGCCTTCCTGCTGACGCAGCGGCTCAGCCGCGGGAGCGGTCCGGTTCGACGTCGCGAGCGTGCGCTGCGTCGGGGTCCGGGCGGCATCAGCGCACGTCGAGCTCTTCGAGGACGCCTTCTGAGACCGCCCGCAGGGTGGTCGAGCAGGCGTCGACGTCGGCTCGGTGGGCGAGGTAGTTCACGACGCCGGCGCGCAGGTACGTCCGCCCGCGCAGCACGTGGTGCTGACCCATGCCGCCCCGCTCACCTCGAGCGCCCGTTGGAGCCGCGTCTGGTAGTCGTCGAGCACGGCGTCGGGCCAGCGTCGCAGCCGGCCGGCAGGTGACGGAAGCACACGACGGACAGCTCGGGCACCGCGGGGTTCGCCTCGAAGTCGTCGGCCTCGGCAATCGCGCGGCGAGGTAGGCCGCGAGGTCGTCGTTCTGCTCGATCAGCCGCCGAGACCCTCGGTGCCCAGGTGCTTCCAGCTCATCCAGAGCTTCAGCGCCGCGGAACCGGCGCGTGCCCTCGATACGAGTACTGGTACCAGTGCAGCGGCTCGTCCTCGGGTCGGTTCGAACCGGTAGTACTCGGGCGCGCGGTGGAACGTGCGTCAGCAGGTCCTCGCGCCGGCGCACGATCAGCGCGCCGATGTCGTAGGCCTGGAAGAACCACTTGTGCGGGTCGATCGTGACGGAGTCGGCGCGCTCCAGGCCCGGGCACGCGGTCGCGCGTCGCGGCGCGACAGGCGCGCGGCGCCTCCGTAGGCGGCGTCGACGTGGAGCCAGAGCGCCTTCCCGCTCGGCGACGTCGGCCAGGCCCGGCACGTCGTCGACCGAGCCGGTGTTGGTCGAGCCGGCGACGGCGCGCGATCGCGAGCGGCGTGCGGCCCGCCGCGCGGTCCTCGGCGATGGCGTCGGCCACCGGGCTCGGCGCGCAGCCGGAACCGCTCGTCGCGACGGCGAGCACGCGCAGCGTTCGCCTCGGGGAAGCCCGAGCACGTCCAGCGCCGCGCGCGATCGAGAAGTGCGTCTGGTCGCTCGCGTAGACGCGCACGCCCTCCAGGTCGCTGCCTCGTGGGGCGCCCGGCGATGCCCCGGAGCTTGGCGAGCTAGATGTCGCGCGCCACGGTCATGCGCCATGATGTTGGCCATCACGCCGCCCGAGGTGAGGACGCCCCAGCCGTCCTCGCCGAAGCCCGACGAGGTCGCGGAGCCAGCCGGTGACCTCCTCCTCGACGAACGGCGCCGATCGGCCCGCGTGCCAGACGTCGACGCCCTGGTGGATCCACTGCGGCGAGCACCTCGCCGGCGATCGACATCGGCAGCGGGCGGCGGCGTGAAGTAGCTGAACGAGCCCGGATGCTGCGCGTTGTAACGTGTGCGGCGCGACGCGCTCGCGGAACTCGGCCAGGACCTCGGCCGAGGGCGTCGGCGACATCGGCGCCGGCGCCGGGCGGCCGGCTCGGGCCCGAAGAAGCGCCTCGCGGGCCTCCGGGTAGGCCTGTGCGATGCACGGCCGGCGCCCATCGCATGGTCGTAGAGCCAGTCGAGCGCCTCTCGCCAGGTGCGCCTCGCCGAGGGCTTCGAGCGGCCGGCCGCGAACGAGCCGGGTCGCGGATGTCGAGCAGGTCGGGTTCGGGGCTCCAATCGAAGCGCTCGCGACCACGGCGGCGAGGCTAACAGCGGCCGATCCGGCCCGGGACCCGTGACGACGCGTCACGGACCGCCGTGCGACCGGCCGGCCTAGCGGTCGCTCGCATGTACGGACGGGTCGCTCGGGGTGACGGTGCTCGGGCGTGGGCGGCCACCTCGTCACCGTCGAGGCGCACGTCGGACGCGGGCTGCCGTCGCTCGCCCTCACGGGGCTGCCGGGCGCCGCGGTGCGCGACGCGACGCGATCGCGATCCGGCCGGCAGTCGAGGGCGCCGGGCTCGAGTGGCCGCTGCGTCGCGTCGTGGTCAACCTCGCGCCCGGCAACCTCCGCAAGGAGGGCCCGGGCCTCGACCTGCCGGTGGCCGTGGGTGTGCTCGCCGCCACCGCCCAGGTGCCCGTCGCACGCTCCTCGGCCAGGTACGCGTTCGCCGGCGAGCTGTCGCTCAAGGGAGAGCTGATGCCGACGCCGGGCGTGCTGTCCGTGGCGATCGCGGCGGCGCGCGCAGGGCTGCGAGGGCGTCGTCGTGCCCGCGGCCAACGCTGCTCGAGGCGGCGCAGGTCGACGGCCTGCGCGTCGTCGGCGCCGCGTCGCTGGCCGACGTGGTCGGGCTTCCTGCGGGGCACGTGGACGCCCCGACGAGCCTCGACGCCGACGCGTGCGCCGACGATGCCGCGGCAGGCGACGTCGTCGACCTCGCGGACGTCCGTGGGCAGGCAGCAGGCGCGGCGCGCCCTCGAGGTGGCCGCCGCCGGGGGCCACAACGTCCTGATGGTGGGTTCGCCCGGCGCCGGCAAGACGATGCTGGCCCGGCGCCTGGCCACGATCCTGCCCGAGCCTCACGCCGCGAGGAGGCGCTCGAGGCGACGCAGCTCCACTCGGTGGCCGGGCTGCTCGCCGGTGGGCGCGGCGTGCTCGCGCCCGGCCGTTCCGCGCGCCGCACCACTCCGTCTCGCAGGCCGGGCTCCTGGGCGGCGGCGCCACGTCCTGCGGCCGGGCGAGGTCTCGCTCGCGCACCACGGCGTGCTGTTCCTCGACGAGTTCACGGAGTTCCGCCGCGATGCGGTGGAGGGGCTGCGCCAGCCGCTCGAGGACGGGCGGGTGGTCGATGACGCGGGCGGTCGGCTCGGTCGAGTTCCCCGCGCGGTTCACGCTCGTGGCTGCGGCGAACCCGTGTCCGTGCGGGTTCGACGGCGACCATCGGCGGCAGTGTCGGTGCCGGGCCGACCGCGTCGAGCTCGTACCGCCAGAAGCTGTCGGGTCCGCTGCTCGACCGGATCGACCTGCGGCTGCGGGTGCCTCGGCTCACCAAGGACGAGCTGATGGGTGCGGCAGACCGGGGAGCCGTCCGATCGTCGTCCGCGATCGGGTCCAGCGTGCTCGCGAACGGCAGCGCGCTCGCTGGTCGGCGCTCGGCGTCGCCTGCAACGCGCACCTGCCCGGGCCGGTCGCCCGGCGCCAGGTGCACATGGGCCCGCAGGCCGAGGAGCTCCTCGGTCGGTGCGGTCGAGCGCATGGCGCTCACCGGTCGAGGGTTCGACCGGGCGCTGAAGGTCGCGCGGACGGTCGCCGACCTCGAGGACGCCCAGACGGGTCGACCGCCGGGCACATGGCGGAGGCGCTCGCGTACCGTGACGGCGTTCGGTGGAGAGGGGCTCGCCCGTGCCGGCTGAACTCGATCCGGGAGCCGGTCCCTGACGCGCCGACGTCCCGCGTGGGTTCCCCGAGGGATTCGGGGCGGGCGAGGAGGAGCGCGCGGCGACCCTGGTGCTCGTCTCGCTGCTCGGGATCACGCCCGAAGCGCCTCCACGCGCTCGCCTGGGCAGAGGGCACGGCCTCGGGATGTCTCGCGGCCATCCGGTCCGGAGCGGCGGGCAGCCAGGCCGACGGGGCGTTCGCGAGGGCGGCCGATCCGTCCTCCATCGCGGCCGATGCCGCAGCGCTGGGAGCCCGATTCGTGACCCCCGCCGACGCCGAGTACGTGAGGCCGCTCCTGGACCTGCTCGCGGACCCGCCGGTCGGGTTGTTCGTCAAGGGGCGGCCGCTCACCGGCATGCGCCGACGTCGTGGCGGTCGTCGGCGCCCGCAACTGTTCGTCACTCGGCAACGAGATGGCCATGGACATCGGCTCGGCGCTGGGGTCGCGCCGGCGCCTGCGTGGTGAGCGGGGCGCGCTCGGGGCATCGATGCGGCTGCCCACCGCGGGGCGCTCGCCGCCGGTGGCGCCAGCATCGCCGTCCTGGGCTCGGGCATCGACCTGCCGTACCCGAAGGGCAGCGCCGCAACTCCTGGAGCGCATCGCGGCAGTCGGGCGCGGTGGTGAGCCGAGTACGCCCCGGGGGTCACGGCCGAGCCGCTCCGGTTCCCTGCGCGCAATCGGTTGGTCGCTGCGCTCGGCGCGGGCGCTCGTGGTGGTCGAGGGCGCCGAGGGCAGCGGCTCGATGATCTCGGTGGAGCACGCCCTCGATCTCGGGACGGGACGTGTTCGCGGTACCCGGGCACCGTCACGAATCCGCTGGCCCAGGTCCCACTGGCGCTGATCCGCGAAGGCGCCACCTTGATCCGGGGGGCCGACGATCTCCTCGCCGACCTCGGGCTGGCCGCCAGGCTCGCGGTCGCCCCACCTCCGGGCCTGCCCGACGACGAGCGCAGGATCTACGAGCAGATGGTGGAACCGCTGCTCCCCGACGCGCTCGCCCGACGAGCGGGCGATCTCCATCCCCACGGCGGTCACCGCGTTGGTGTCCCTGGAGATGAAGCACTCTGGTCCGGGCGGTGGGGGGTCGCTACGAGCGACGCCTGAGCGCTCCACCGGCCCTCCGGCCGATCCACGGGTAGCGCGCGGTCCGATCCGCCGGTGTGCTTGCACGGCACCGCGACCGCTGGTACACACGGGAGCCTGTGACGCCCTCCGACGAACTTCCCCCGTCCGAGGTCCGCATCCTCACGGACTTCACGGACCATCTCGCCTGGAGCGCCGTCTGTCGCCGAACACGGTGGCGGCCTACCGGCGTGATCTCACGCAGCTCTCGCTTTCCTCGTCCGCCAACGGCTCGTCGCTCGGGACCGTGACCTATCCGCTGTTGCGCCGGTTCCTCGCCCAGCAACACACGCTCGGCTACGCGCGCGCGTCGGTGGCTCGGCGCGTGGGGGCGATCCACACCTTCTACCGGTGGGCGGTGGCCACGGGCCGCCTCACCGACGACCCGTCGCTCCTGCTGGGCCGGCCCAAGGTGGTCAACCGGCTGCCGACCGTGCTCCGTCCCGCCGAGGCGGCGGCCCTGGCCGAGGCCCCACGCCGACGAGGCTCCCGACGCCGACCCGCTCGATCGATGCCGGTCGCCCTCCGCGACCGAGCGGTGCTGGAGCTCCTGTACGGGTCGGGCCTGCGCGTGGGCGAGGTCGCCACCCTCACGCTCGACCGGATCGATCTCGATCGGGGCCGGGTGCTGGTCATGGGGAAGGGCTCCAAGGAGCGGGAGGTGCCCATGTCGGACGACTGCGTGGCCGCGCTCGATGCCTACCTGAAGGCGGGTAGATCCGCTCATGTCTCCGGGAAGCGGCCGAGAACTCTTCTACAACAAGCGGAAGAAACGCTTCAGCCAACGCGATATCCGTACGATGGTGGAACAATATGTCGACCGGTTGCTGCCGGGGCGGCGGGTCAGCCCGCACACCCTGCGGCATTCGTTCGCTACGCATCTGTTGGAAGGGGGAGCCGACATCCGAGCGGTACAGGAGCTTCTTGGGCACGCGAGCGTCGCGACGACGCAGCGCTACACCCATGTATCCCGGGCGCGGCTCTTCCAGGCCTACGAGCAGTCCCACCCGAGGGCCTGAGCGTGGCAACCACGAAGAAGCCCGCCACGAAGACGGCTACGAAGCCCGCCCCCAGGCGCCAAGGCGAAGACCAAGGTCAAGGCCGTCGCGGGCGCCGGCTCCACGGCGACGGTCACGATCCCGCCGCACGTCGACGACGAGCTCGGCGGTCACTGGCACGAGTTCAAGACCTCGGGCGCCGTCGCGTCGCGCGAGAAGCTGATCCTGCACTACGCCCCGCTCGTGAAGTACGTCGCCTCCCGTGTCGCGACCGGATCTGCCCGCCACCGTCGAGCAGGCCGACCTGGTCAGCTACGGCATGTTCGGCCTGATGGACGCGCTCGGGAAGTTCGAGCCCGGCCGGGGCAACAAGTTCGAGACCTACGCGATCCCGCGGATCAAGGGCGCGATCATCGATGAACTGCGCGCCATGGACTGGGTGCCGCGTTCGATCCGGTTCAAGGCTCGCGAGATCGAGAAGGCGCAACGCCGACCTCGAGGCCATGCTGAAGCGGCAGCCCACCGAGAAGGAGTTGGCCGAGCGCCTCGGCATCTCGCTGCGGGAGCTGCACGACGTCGTGTCGCAGATCTCGTTCGTCTCGGTGCTGGCCCTGGACGAGATGGTGTCCGTCGGGGCCGATCGCGGCGAGCAGGTGTCACTGATCGACACCCTGGCCGACCGGGGGATCGACCCCACGCAAGGCGTCGAATCCCAGGAGACGCGGGGGCTGCTCGCCGCCGCGATCAACGAACTCTCCGAGCGCGAGAAGATCGTCGTGACGCTCTACTACTTCGAAGGGCTCACGCTCGCGGAGATCGGCGAGATCCTCGGGGTCACCGAGTCCCGCGTCTGCCAGATCCACACGAAGGCGGTCGGCGGCCTCCGAGGGCAACTCACCGAGGTCGAGTAGGCCCACGATCCTGGCTCGAGCGTGACGTTCGTCACGGCCGGGGCGGAGACGCCCCGCTAGCGTCGGCCCATGCGGAAAGCGTGGCTCCTGCTCATCCTCGTCGCCGTGATGGTCCCGGCGCCGCCGTCCCGGCGTCCGCGGCAGGTCCGTGGTCATGGCCCGTCACCGGGCCGGTCATCAACGGGTTCGATCCACCGGCCTCGCCGTTCGGGTCCGGACACCGGGGCATCGACATCGCCGCGGCGACCGGCACGCCGGTCCTGGCGCCCGCGCCGGGCACCGTCACGTTCGCGGGCCCGGTGGCCGGCCACCTCTTCGTCACGATCGACCACGGAGGCGGGGTCGAATCGACCTACTCGTGGGTGTCGGCGCTCGGCGTGAAGAAGGGTGATGTCGTGGCCGCGGGCACGCTGGTCGCTCGATCGGGCGCGGGCCATCCGGGCGACCTGGTGCCCAGCGTGCACATGGGCGTGAAGCTGCACGACGTCTACGTCGATCCGCTGGCCTACCTGAGCCCGGTGTCGGTGAGCGGGTTCATCCGTCTGGCGCCGCTCCTCGCTGCGTGACCTCCGGTCTCGCCTGGGGCGCCACCTGAGGCATCCGGCCCTCGGACGCCTAGAATGTCGCGGCCTTGGACCCCTCCTCGAACGTTCACCCCCTCGCCGGTCGCCGCCGGCGCGCGCGACGTGTCGTCCTCGGCGCGTGCTGGGGACGCTCGCGGTCCTCGCTCGTGACAGCTCTGCCGGTCTCGGCCCAGACCGTCGCAGGATGGCCGCAGTTCCAGGGCGGTCCCGACCACACCGGCGTGGCTTCCGACGGCCCGGCGCCGGGGTACTCGGTCGACTGGAGCCTGGCGGTGGCCCCCGGCGGACCCGGCGACCAATACGGTCTGTCGGCTCCGGTCGTGGCGGCGACCTCATCGTGGCCGTCGGTCCGAAGGCGGTCATCGGGGTCGACGCCGCGGCGGGGACCCAGGCATGGAGCGTCGATCGTGATCTGGGACCGTCGGTCCCCGCGGCCATCACATCCGTCGGTGGCCGGGACGCGGTCGATCTACACGGAAGGATTCGGCGACGGTCCTCCTGATGCCGCGGCGTTCTGCGTCTCCTTCCGCCTCGGCCTCCGGTTCCGCGAGCCCGTCGTCCAGCGAGCGGATGCGCCCAGGGCGAACGGTTCGACTCGCACCTGGCCGCGTTCGATCTGGAGACCCAGGAGCCGCTGTGGGACCCGGTGGCGCTCGGCGCCGTGAGCCGGACCGGGGTGACGCGTGGGCGACGGCATGGCGTACCTGGGGGTGAACGGAGGCACCGTCTACGCGCGTCGACCTCGCGAAGGGGAAGGTCGCGTGGACGCGCTGAGCTGGGTCGGCCTGTCGCCACCCAGCCCGCCTTCACGGACGGGACGGTGGTGGTCGGCCTCCAGGCGAGCCGGCAGGAGCCCCGCCCCACCGTCGTGTCGCCTCGGATGCCTCCACCGGCGAAGAGCGCTGGCGCGCCGACGACGAGAGCCAGGCCGCCATCGTGTCCACGGCGTCGATCGCCGGCGGGACGGTGTACGTCGCCTTCACCGGTGGTCAGGAGTCGAGCATCGACGCGTTCGACCTCGACACGGGCGGTCGACGGTGGCGCACACGCTTCCCACGGTTCTTCGACCTCACCGCGACCACGCCGCCGGTGGTGACCGACGACGCGGTCTACGTCACCGACGCCCAGGGCGAGACCTATCGCCTCGATCCCGCGACCGGGACCCGGGCGTGGGAGTTCGCGCTGAACGAAGGCGTCCTCCGCACCTCGCCGATCGCCGTCGGCGACCACGTGCTCGTCGGCACGATCGACGGCTCGCTGGTCGCCCTCGAGGCCTCGAGCGGCGACCTGGTGTGGCGCGACGACGGCGACGGCTCCCCGCTCCGGGCGCTCGCCGTCGCCGGTGATCGCGTGATCGCGGTTCGTGCCGGCGGCGGACGCAGGCCTGGTCGCGTTCGCGCACGACGACGGCGTGCGCGCTCGTTCGCGAGGTGTCGCCCACGACGTTGAACCTGGGCATGCTCCTCGGCGCCGTTCGCCGTCGCCGCCTGGTGGTCGCGGGCATCGTCCTGGTCGCGGGCGGGTCCTCGCCGGCCGCATCGGCCCGGCGTTCCCGAACGATGAAGATCCGCTCGAAGGCGACCTCGACGACGACCTGACGACGAAGACGACGAAGAAGACGAGGACGACGGCGGGGTCGCGCGGAGGATCGACGATGACGAGGACGAGCCGGTGACGAACAAGAACAAGAAGCGCCCCAGCGGCTATCGAGAGTCTCCCTCGGCATCGAGCCGACGTGGCCCAACCGCCGCGCCGACGAGGGCTGTTCGACTCGATCCTGGCGCCCCGCGTCCCGGGCTCGACGCCGATGCCGTCGATCCTCACGAGCCTCGGCCGCGGGTGCGTGACCGTGGCATCATCGGTCCCGCTGGTGCTCACCTCCATCCTGCTGCTCCTGGCGATGTGGCTCGTGCTCTGTCGCGTCTCGGGTATGAGGGGCCGTTCGCGCTGCTGGTGAACGCGCTCGGGGTGCCCCCGGTCGGGCACGTTCAACGACCTCAACCTGTCGATCAGCGTCTTCGGGGTCACCACCGGGTTCCTGGCGCTGCTCGTGTTCATCGGGCTCCGCGCCATCATCCAAGCGGTGCTGACGGTCATGGTGGTCGACGTCCTGCAGACCGGCTCGGCCACCCGATGGTCCGTGGTTCGCTCGCTGCGGATCCTGCCCGTGACGCTCGCCGTGAACGTGGCCTGCCTCGGGCCTGCTCATGGCCTCGAGCTTCGTCGGGCCGCTGCTGGGTCAGGGGTTCGGGCTGCTGATCCTGCTCGCGTCGCTCGTGGCCGGCGTGTACCTGCTCGGGTTCGCGCCGGCGATCGCCGCCACCGAGCGCCGGGGCCTCGCCGATACCCTGGGCCGATCGGTCCGGGCGGGACGGCTGCCGGGCGCCGGAAACCTGATGTTCGCGGCCATCTACGTGGTCACGTTCGTGGCGGTCCTGGCCATCCCCGGCAAGCCCGGCGCCATGGTGGGCGTCAACCCGTCGATCGCGGCCTGGGTGGTGGGCATCGTGGTCGGGCTTGGCTCACGTGGCGGTCCTCGCGGCCCTGGTGTTCCGGTACCTGAGCATCGCCGACGTGGTGCCCGAAGCGGCGCCCCGGCGCCAGCCGGCGGCTCGCGGCCGCCGTCGATGACCCTCGGGTCGCCGGATCTGCCCCGCTGCTAAACTCCCCGCGCCGGCGCGTTCGCGCCGAGCACACACGCTCGAGGACCGCATCGCCGAGGTCCCGCGCCCTCACGGGCGGGTCGGTGACGGGTTGATCCGAGCGGAGGATGACAACCGAACGAAGGAGGCACCATGCCTGTCGTCACCAGGCGGGAGCTCCTCGAGGCGGGCGTGCATTTCGGCCACCAGACACGCCGGTGGAACCCGAAGATGCATCGCTACCTCTACGGGGAGCGTTCCGGGATCTACATCATCGACCTCGAGAAGTCCCTGTCCGGCCTCGAGGAGACCTACGAGTTCGTGCGGAACCTGGGCCGTCGTCGCGGCATCGTCCTGTTCGTCGGGACGAAGAAGCAGGCCCAGGAGGTCGTGCAGGAGCAGTCCGCCCGCGTGGGCATGCCCTACGTGAACCACCGCTGGCTCGGCGGCATGCTCACGAACTTCACCACGGTGTCCAAGCGCCTGCTGCGCCTTCGCGAACTGCGCGAGATGGATCGCACCGGTGCGCTCGACTACCTGCCGAAGAAGGAAGCGATCCGCCTGCGCCACGAGCGCGACAAGCTCCAGCGCAACCTCGGCGGCATCCAGGACCTCGAGCGGCTTCCCGACGCGATCTTCGTGATCGACACGAAGAAGGAGCACATCGCCGTCAACGAGGCCCGCAAGCTGAACATCCCCGTGATCGCCATCGTCGACACCAACTGCGATCCCGACGAGGTCGACTTCGTGATCCCGGGCAACGACGACGCCATCCGCGCCGTGAACCTGGTCACCCGTGTCGTCGCCGACGCGCTGGCCGCCGGCTACGGCATGGCGAAGGACGAGGCCGTCGAGCGGGTTACCGGCGCTGCGCCCAAGGCCACCGGCCCCAAGGCCACCGCCGCGCCAGCGCGCGTGGAAGAGCACGAGACGCCCAGCGCCGAGGACGCCGCGGCCATCGCCGCCTCCACGGTCTTCGAGCCGGACGCGCCTTCGGATGCCGAAACGGCCGCGGCAGCGGCCGAGGCCGCTGAGGAGCCCGTCGCTCCGGTCGAGGCCGAAGCGGGGGCACCAGCCGCCACGACGGAGGCTCCCGAGGCCGAGGTGGCCGCCACGCCCGAGCCCGTCGCCGCCGATACCACCCAGGAGTAAGACACCCCCATGAGCGACATCTCAGCTGCACAGGTCAAGGAGCTCCGCGAACGAACGGGCGCGGGCATGATGGACTGCAAGAAGGCGCTGGTCGAGACCGGCGGCGACATGGAGAAAGCCGTCGAGCTCCTGCGCCAGAAGGGCCTCGCCTCGGCGGCCAAGCGCGCCGGCCGCTCGGCGAACCAGGGCCTGATCGAGGCCTACATCCACTTCAACAACACCGTGGGGGTGCTCGTCGAGGTCAACTGCGAGACCGACTTCGTCGCCAACACCGACGAGTTCAAGGCACTCGCGAAGGACATCGCGCTGCACATCGCCAGCCCCGCCGCGCCCCGCTTCGTCGGCCGCGAGGAGGTCTCGCAGGACGAGATCGACCACGAGCGCCAGATCTTCGCCAAGCAGGCGCAGGAATCGGGCAAGCCCGAGAACGTGGTCGACAAGATCGTCGAAGGCAAGATCAACAGCTACTTCAAGGAGATCGTGCTGCTCGACCAGCCGTTCGTGAAGGACGACAGCAAGACCGTGCAGCAGCTGCTCGACGAGACCTCCGCGCGCGTAGGTGAGAAGGTTGCGGTGAAGCGGTTCGTCCGGTACAAGCTCGGCGAAGACACCGAGTAGGCACGAAGAGCGAGGTCCGAGGGGGGACCGAGGAGCCTATGGCCGACCAACAGCACGGGACCCGACCCCAGTACAACCGGGTCCTGTTGAAGCTCTCCGGAGAGGCCTTCGCTCCCGCCGACGCCGAAAGCGGCATCAACACCGACGCCACCGCCCTAGTGGCGCGGCAACTGGCTGAGGTCGTCGACCTCGGGCGTCCAGACCGCCGTCGTGGTGGGCGGCGGCAACATCTGGCGCGGCCGGCAGGCACCCGGCATCGAGCGCAACCGCGCCGACTACATGGGCATGCTCGCCACGGTCATGAACGCGTTCGCGCTGCAGGATGCCCTGGAGAAGATCCACGTCACCACGCGGGTGCAGACGGCGATCTCCATGTCCCAGCTGGCGGAACCGTTCACGCCATTGCGCGCTCGCCGGCACCTGGAGAAGGGGCGCGTCGTCATCTTCGCCGCCGGGCTTGGGGTGCCGTTCTTCTCCACCGACACGTGCGCGGCCCAGCGTGCCCTCGAGATCGGGGCCGAGGCCCTGCTGAAGGGCACCAAGGTCGACGGGGTCTACACCGCCGACCCGCACCTGGATGCCAGCGCCACCCGGTTCGACGCCATCGAGTACGTGGAGGTCCTCAAGGAGGGCTACCAGGTGATGGACGCCACCGCCATCTCGCTGTGCATGGAGAACAAGCTGCCCATCATCGTGTTCGACCTGGGCGAAGAAGGGAACATCCGACGCGTGGTCGGCGGCGAGCCGATCGGCACGCTCGTCCACTGACAAGGAGCCCGATGACGATCGATTCCGCCCTCAAGGACGCCGACCACAAGATGGAGCAGGCGGTCTCGCACCTGAAGGAGGACCTCGCCGGCATCCGGACCGGTCGCGCATCCGCCTCGGTGTTGAACCGCGTGACCGTGGAGTACTACGGCACCCCGGTCCCGCTGAACCAGCTCGCCTCGGTCACGGTCCCCGAGCCACGGCTGCTCGCGGTCACCCCCTTCGACAAGGGCGCCATCGGGGCGATCGAGAAGGCGATCCAGTCCTCCGACCTGGGGATCACCCCGTCCAACGACGGCCAGGTGATCCGTCTGGCCTTCCCGCCGCTCACCGAGGAACGGCGCAAGGACCTGGTGAAACAGCTCCATCACCGGTCCGAAGAGGGCCGGGTGGCGGTCCGCAACGTCCGGCGACATTCCAAGGAAGAGATGGAGAAGCTTGAGCGAGAGGGCGGTATCTCCCAAGATGACCTTGCGAGAGGGGAGAAGGAGCTCCAGAAGGTGACCGACCGCTTCGTGGCCGAGATCGATGAGATCCAAGGCCACAAGGAACAGGAGCTCATGGAGGTCTAGTGGCGGACGACAAGCGCGACGGCGACGATCTGTTCGAAGACCTGGACAAGTTCTTCGCGCCCATCAAGGACGTCGATTGGGACGAGCCGGCTTCGGCCGGTGCCCGCGAGACGCCCAGCGAGGAGCATGTGGCGGTCCGGGCGCCGGACCCCGCTCCGCTCGCGACCGGGTCGCGAACCCCGGAGCCCTCCGAGGACGAACCCACCGTGCTCGACGAACCCGCACCCGTCTCGGCCTCGGCCGCGGACGACGACGATGAGGAGTGGTACGACACCACCGTCCTCGACACGATCGAAGGCATCGGCGACCGACGAGCCCGACGAGGCGCCCCAGCTCGAGACCACGACCGAGGTGGTGAGCCTCGATGACCTCCAGGTCAGCGACGCGCCCATCGGCGAGACCGCCGTGGACCAGGCGGGCCTGTTCGCCTCCGACGACCCCGCGGACGCGGAGCCGGGCGACGGATGGTCGCTCGTCGAGGACGACGAACAACCGGACGTCTCCGGCATCATCGGCACCGACACCCAGCCCATGTCCACGATCGAGGAGGAGGTCGTCGTGACCGCCGCGCCGTCGGACGAGGAACTCGAAGCTGCCGCCGACCATTTCGCGCCCACCGCGGACGAACCAGCGTCGGCCCTTCCCGAAGAGGAAGTCATCGTCGGCGGCGTGGTGGGGTTCGACGACGACGAGACCCCGGAGTCCTACGCGGGACCCGCGGTCGGTGGCGACCTCCTGGGTGAACTCGGCGCCGACGAGGTCGAGCAGGACATCCTGTCCGACCTCCAGCCCGAAGACGAACCCCAGACCGTGATGGTGGGTGCCGGCGGCGAAGGCCTCGGCGGCCCCAGCTGGCAGGAGCCCACCTCCGTCGAAGTGGGCGCCGATGCCGAGCGCCGGGGTTCTCCCGGAGGCGATCGTGACGTCCCCGCCGCGTTCATGACGGGCGCGATCCTCGCCGCCGATCGCGTTGGTGTCGTTGCTGATCGGCAAGGGCGTGTTCGGTGTCATCGCCGGCGCCGTGGTGCTGCTGGCCCAGGGCGAGCTGTACGGCGTCATGGTGAAGCACCACCGTCAGCCGGCCACCGCCGTGGGGCTGGTGACGGGTGCGCTGATGCTCGCCGGCGCCTACTTCAAGGGCGAAGGCGCCGTGCTCGCGATGTTCGCGATGGGCGTCGTGGCCACCTTCCTCTGGTTCATGTCCAGCCCGGCGGCGACCCGCAAGGACACCGCGGTCAACATCGGGCTCACGATCCTCAACCTGGCGTGGATCCCGCTGCTGGGCAGCTATCTGTTCATCATGTTGGACGCGCCGAACGGCACCGACCTCGTCGTGGCCGTCATCGCCCTGACCTTCGTCTACGACACGGCCGCGTTCCTGTCCGGGTCGGTGTGGGGCGGACAGTTCTTCCCGCGCCCGCTGGCGCCCAGCGTCAGCCCGAAGAAGTCGATCGAAGGCGTGATCGTCGGCACCCTGGTCACGATCCTGGTGTCGGTCACCTTGGTGTCGGCGTTCGTGGACGTGTTCCAGGACATGCGGATCGAAACGCTGCTCCTCGGCCTGGTGGTGGCGGCCGCGGCGACGTTCGGCGACCTCGCGGAGTCGCTCCTGAAGCGGGACGTGGGGATCAAGGACATGAGCGGCATGCTGCCGGGTCACGGCGGGGTGCTCGACCGCATCGACTCCTTGCTGTTCGTGGCGCCGGCCACGTTCCTGTTCTTCCGGATCATCTTCACCTGAGCCGCGGTTGCCCTGCGTGGGCCGAACAGCCCGGAATCCCGCCGTTCGTGCGGCCTCGGGGTAGGCTTGCTCGCATGAAGTCCGTGACCATCCTGGGCTCCACCGGTTCGATCGGCACCCAGGCGCTCGATGTCGTGCGCCGCAACCCCGACCGCTTCAAGGTCGTCGGGCTGTCCGCGGCGGGCGCCAATCAGGAGCTGCTGGTGGGCCAGGTGCGGGAGTTCCTGCCGCCGCACGTCGCGATCGCGGACGAGCAGGCGGCCGCCGACGTGAAGGCCAAGATCGGTGCCCTTCCCGGCGTCGAGGTGATCGTCGGGCCCGACGCCGCCGAGCGGCTCGCCGGCGAGACCGAGACCGACCTGGTGCTGAACGGACTCGTCGGGTCGGCGGGGCTGGCGCCCACGCTCGCCACCCTGCAGTCGGGCAAGACCCTGGCGCTGGCCAACAAGGAGTCGCTCGTCGTCGGAGGGGAGCTCGTCACCGACCTGATCAAGGGCGAACCCGAACGCCTGCTGCCGGTCGATTCCGAGCACGCCGCGCTGGCGATGGCGCTGCGCGGCGAGCGCAGGGAGGACCTCAAGCGCGTCGTGCTCACCGGGTCCGGGGGACCGTTCCGAGGCTGGACCCGCAGCGAGCTCGCGCGCGCCAGCGTGAAGGAAGCCCTGCAGCACCCCGTGTGGTCGATGGGCCCGAAGATCACCATCGACTCCGCCACCTTGATGAACAAGGGGCTCGAGGTGATCGAGGCGCACTACCTCTTCGACCTGGAGTACTCCTCGATCCACGTGCTGATCCACCCCGAGGGCCTCGTGCACGCCATGGCCGAGTTCCGCGACGGCAGCCTGCGTGCGGAGATGGCCCAGCCCGATATGCGGCTGCCGATCCAGCTCGCCATGGCCTGGCCCGAGCGACTGTCCACCGGGGTGGAACCGGTGCCGCTCACCGAGAAGGCGCTCACGTTCGAGCCGGTCGATCGCGAGGCGTTCCCCGCGGTGGACCTCGCCTACCGCGTTGGAGGGCTGGGGCTCACCTTCCCGGCGGTGATGAACGCCGCGAACGAGGTGGCCGTCATGGCCTTCCTCGAGGGCAAGATCCCGCTGAACCGCATCGTCGAGCTGGTGCAGACCGTGGTCGACGAACATGAACCGGCGTCGGTGGTCTCCGTCGTGAACATCGAGCGCGCCGACACGTGGGCGCGCCAGCGGACGGCAGAGATCATCGAGGATCGCTAGCGAAGGACTTCCCCCGTGACCTGGCTTCTCGGCGTCCTCATCTTCTTCCCGTTCCTCACGGTCATCATCGCGATCCACGAGGCCGGCCACTTCTTCGCCGCGCGCCACTACGGCATGAAGGTCACCGAGTACTTCGTGGGGTTCGGTCCATGGAAGCTGTGGTCCCGCCGCAAGGGCGAGCTCGAAGTACGGCGTCAAGGCGATCTGGGCCGGCGGCTACGTGAAGATCGCCGGGATGAACCCGTACGAGGAGAACCCGCCCGAGGACGCCCCGCGCCTCTACGGCGCCAAGCCACGGTGGCAACGAGCCATCACGATCTTCGCCGGACCGGGCACCCATTTCGTGCTCGGGGCGCTGATCTTCGCGTTCACCTTCTACTTCTTCGGCAACGTGAACGACCCGACGCCGCAGATCGGCTTGGCCAAGGTCGAGACCACGATCGACGGTGAGGCGGCCCCCGCGTCGCGTGGCCGGGTTGCAGGTGGGCGACATCATCGTCTCGGTGGGCGGCACGGTCGAACCCACGAGCGAACAGCTGGCCACGATCTTCACCGATCAGGCCGAGGACCGGCCGGGTGTGCCGATCGATGTCACCGTGGACCGCAACGGGGACGTAGTCGTCGTGCCCGTGGCGCCGGTGATGACCACGAACGAGGAGGGCGACCCCACGGGTCGCATCGGGGTGGAGCTCCAGGTGGTCACCACCCGGATGGGACCGTTGACGGCGCATCAAGGAGGGCGTCCTCGAGGTCGGTCGCACGATCGAGGAGTCCATCCACCAGATCGGGCGGGTGTTCAGCCCGGCCGGGATCTCACGCACGTTCGGCCTGTTGTTCAACGACCAGGCGCGCGACCCCACGCGGGACTCCACCTCGGTGGTGGGCATCTCCCAGCAGGTTGGCTCGATCGGTTCCGACGGGGACTGGGCCGTGCTCTTCTACTTCTTCGGGTTCATCACGGTGTTCATCGGGCTGATCAACCTGCTGCCGCTGCCACCGTTCGACGGTGGGCACCTCGCCGTGCTGTTGATCGAGAAGCTCCGCGGTGGCCGGGCGATCGACATGCGCAAGCTGATCCCGGTCTCGGCGACGGTGCTCGCGTTCTTCGTCACGTTCGTGGTCGCCACGATGATCCTGGACGTCACGAAACCCTTCGCGTTGCCCTAAACACAAGCATCGTTGCGGCGCAGGGCAACACGATTTCTCAACACCACCTGGGTCCGCCCGCCACACCGCACGACTACGATTCCCCCATGAGCGAACAGACCGTGTTGGTGGTCGACGACGAAGAAGCGATCGCGGAAGCCGTCCGCGCGAGGCTCGAGAGCGAGGGCTATCGCGTCTTCGTGGCCGAGGACGGACCGCAGGCGATCGAGCTCCACGCAGAGCATCACCCCGACCTGGTCGTGCTCGACCTGATGCTCCCGGGCATGGACGGTCTCGAGGTCTGCAAGCAGATCCAGCGCGACGGGTGGACCCCGGTCCTGATGCTGACCGCGAAGGCCGAGGAAGCCGACAAGGTGGTGGGCTTCGCGGTCGGAGCCGACGATTACCTCACCAAGCCGTTCAGCCTCCGCGAGCTCGCCTCCCGGGTGAAGGCCATCCTGCGCCGGATGGAGCGCATCCGTTCCACGCACGACGACGGCCCCCTCGACCGGGGCGGCATGGTGATCGACGCGAACCGCCGCCGCGTCATGGTCGACGGGGACGAGGTGGGCCTCACCCCGCTCGAGTTCGAGATCCTGTTGAGCCTCGCGCGCGACCCCGGCGTCGTGATGTCGCGCGACCAGCTGATGGACCGCGTGTGGGGCTACCGTGACTACGCGGGCGGACGCGTCGTCGATTCCCATGTCGCGCGGATCCGCCGCAAGCTGCATGAGGACGGCAACGAGCCACGGTTCATCCGCACCGTGCACGGCGTGGGGTACGCCTTCCAGGAAGGGTCGTGAGCGCCAGGCCGCTCGAGAAGCTGCCCACCATCCGGGGCAAGCTGGGTTCCACCATCGTCGTCGCCGTCGGCATCACCATCTTCATCTCCTACGCGCTGATCGGGTTCGCGTTGCGGAACTCGCCGCGCGACTCCGAGGCGATCGACGCGCTCGCGATGGCTCGCAAGGTGGCGAGCGGCGAGGTGAGCGACCCGCCCACGGGCACGATGATCGTGCGGCGCTCGGCCACCGGCGAGCTCACCGTCTCGGGCGAGAACCTGGGCATCCTGCCGCCGATCTTCGAGGACGGGGTGCCGCACTGGGGCGTGGTGGGCAGGAACGTCTACGCCTCGCTGCCGCTCGGCGACGGCTCGTGGGTCACGGTGCTGACGCCCTCGCCCACGCGAGGATTCCTGGGACGGGTCTCGGCGACGCTGGGGTTCCTGCAGAGCCTGTGGTGGCAGTTCCTGCTGGCCGGTACGATCGCCGCGGTCGATCGCCCTGGGGATCTCGCGATGGCTCGCCCGCGGCATGACCCAGCCGCTCCGCGACATGGCCGCGGCCGCCCGGCGGATGGAGACGGGCGACTACACCGTGCGGGTGCACACCACCAGCCGCGACGAGGTGGGCCAGCTCGCCACGGCGTTCAACCGGATGAGTCAGGAACTGGAGAACCTGGAGACCTCCCGGCGCGATCTCGTCGCCAACGTCTCCCACGAGCTGAAGACGCCGATCACGGCGATCCGAGCCCATCTGGAGAACCTGCTCGACGGCGTGGAGCAGCCCAACCCCGAGACGCTCCAGGTGATGCTGGCGCAGTCCGAACGGCTGGGCCGCCTGGTCGAGCAGCTCCTCGATCTGTCGAAGCTCGAATCCGGCGAGGTGCCGCTGCGCCGGGAGGGCGTGCCGCTCGGCCCCGTGGTCCGTGAGGTCATCTCCGAGATCGATGTCGCTCGCGCCGACCGGGACGTCGCCGTGCAGAGCGATGTCCCCGACGATCTGCCCACGGTCGATGCCGATCGGGAACGCCTGCACCAGGTGCTGTTCAATCTCGTCGACAACGCGATCAGGTTCACGCCCGCCGGGGGGCAGGTGCGGATCGAGGCGCACCGTCACGATGGATCCGTGGAAGTCAGCGTGGCGGACACCGGGGTCGGGATCCCCGCCGAGGCGCTGCCCCGGTTGTTCGAGCGGTTCTACCGGGTCGACAGCGCCCGTGCCCGTGGGGACGGCGGCACCGGCATCGGCCTGGCGATCGCCCGCTCGGTGGTCGAGGCGCATGGGGGCACAATCAGCGCCGAGAGCGAACCCGGCCACGGTAGTACCTTCACCTTCGATCTCCCGGTCGCCGAAGCGGCCAAGAACAGGAGGGACCCTTGAAGTCGACCACCACGACGGTGACGATCGCCGCACCGGAGCGCTACGCCTACCTCGATCTCACCGAGGACCTGCAGCGAGCCATCAAGGACGCCGGCGTCACCGATGGCGCCGCGATCGTCTTCTGTGCCCACACCACGTGCGCCCTGCTGATCAACGAATGGGAGGACGGCGCCATGGCGGACTTCCGGCGGCAGATGACCGACCTGGTGCCGCACGACGGGGTCTACTACCAGCACGACGACCTCGAGGTCCGCACGCAGAACCTCAACCCTGACGAGCGTGTCAACGGCCACGCGCACGTCAAGGCGATGCTGCTGTCGGCGACCTCGCACGCGATCCCGGTGGTGTCGGGCGAGCCGGGCTTCGGCACGTGGCAGCGTCTGATCTTCTTCGAGATGGACGAACCGAAGGACCGCACGATCACGTTCCACGTGTTCGGGTCGTGAGCGACCTGCGGTTCTGGCCCGCCCGTAGACTGGGTGGGCGATGACGATCCCCCGCCGCGCGACGCGCCAGCTCCACATCGGGGGCGTCGCCATCGGCGGTGATGCCCCGGTCTCGATCCAGTCGATGACCACGACGAAGACCGCCGACATCAACGCCACGCTGCAGCAGATCGCCTCGCTCGTGGCGTCGGGGGTGGACATCGTCCGGGTCGCCGTCCCGCACTGGGAGGACGCTGAAGCGCTCGTGGCGATCGCGGCGAAGTCCACCGTCCCGGTGGTGGCCGACATCCACTTCCAGTGGAAGTACGCGATGGCCGCGCTGGAGGCCGGGATCCAGGGCCTCCGCATCAATCCGGGCAACATCAAGTACCAGGACAAGGTCCGGCTGATCGCGCGCGAAGCGAAGGCGCGCGGCGTGCCGATCCGGATCGGCGTCAACGCGGGCTCGCTCGAGAAGGACCTGCTCGCGAAGTACGGCACGCCCACCCCCGCGGCGCTCGTGGAATCCGCGATGAACGAGGCGCGCATCCTCGAGGACGAGGACTTCTTCGACATCAAGATCAGCGTGAAGCACTCCAACCCGCTGGTGATGATCGAGAGCTACCGGATGCTCGCCGAGCAGTGCGACTACCCGCTGCACCTCGGGGTCACCGAAGCCGGTCCCATGCCGCTCGGCGGGGTGAAGAGCGCCGTGGGGATCGGCACCCTGCTCGCCGAAGGCATCGGCGACACGATCCGGGTCTCCCTCACCGACGACCCGGTGGAAGAGGTGAAGGTGGGCAACTCGATCCTGCAATCGCTGGGGCTCCGCAAGCGAGGGCTCGATCTCGTTGCGTGTCCCTCGTGCGGCCGGGCCGAGGTCAACGTGCTCGAACTCACCCAGAAGGTCAACGCAGCCATCGAGAGCGAGAAGTTCACCGTGCCGATGCGGGTCGCCGTCATGGGGTGTGTGGTGAACGGGCCCGGCGAAGCTCGTGAGGCCGACGTCGGCATCGCGTCGGGCGCCGGGCTGGGATTCATCATCCGCCAGGGCGAGGTCGTGGCGAAGGTCCCCGAGGACGAGCTCGTGGACGCCTTGCTCACCGAGGCGAGGAAGGTGGCGGCCGAGAAGGTGGCCGCCGGCGAGTCCTCGGACTGAACCTCGGTCAGCGCCCTCCAGTCGAACGCCCTCACCGGCCGATACCCTCATCCACCATGATGCGACGAACGATCGGCCTCCTCGCCCTGGTCCTGTCGGCCGGACTCGTGGTCCCCACCTCGGTGGCGGCCCGGCCCGCCGGCCCATCCCACGCCGCCGTCCCCGGCACGTCGTGTTCGCTGTTCCCCTACGACAACGTCTGGAACATGGACATCTCCAAGCTCCCGGTGCACGCGAAGAGCGACGTGTGGAAGAAGGCGATGCACGCCGGGAAGACGAAGCTGCACCCCGACTTCGGGCCGCCGAGTTACGGCATCCCGTTCAACGTCGTGGGCGGCGGAGCGCCGACGACGCACATCGACTTCACGTACGCCTCGGAGAGCGATCCGGGGCCCTACCCCTTCAACGGGGCAACACCGATCGAGGGCGGCTCGGACCGCCACGCGCTCACGGTCGACTCGGACACCTGCGTCCTCTACGAACTGTTCAACGCGCGCTGGAACGGGGGGAACCCCACGGCGGGTAGCGGCGCGATCTTCGATCTGAACAGCAACGACCTGCGACCCGCCGGGTGGACGAGCGCCGACGCCGCGGGGTTGCCCATCCTGCCCGGACTCGTCCGCTACGACGAAGTCCTGGCCGGCTACATCGGACACGCGATCCGCATGACGTCCGATTGCACCAGCCGGAACTACCTGTGGCCGGCCCGTCACCAGGCCGGGGTGCGGGACCCCCGATGCCCGCCGATGGGCGCGAGGTTCCGCCTGAAGAAGGGTTTCGACGTGTCGAGCTACTCGCAGCCCGCGAAGGTGGTGCTCGACGCCTTCAAGCACTTCGGGCTGATCGTGGCCGACAACGGCAGCGACTGGTACTTCCAGGGCACGGTCGACGACCGCTGGACGAACGGCCTGATGGATCAGTTGAAGCGGATCCCCGCGGGGGCGTTCGTCGCCGTGAACGAAGCCGGATGCAAGGTGTCCTCGGGCAGCGGCCGGTACGCCTACGGCCCGAAGTGCCCGTCGCCCAACCCGGTCTGACCGGTCACTGCACGCGGCCGAAGACCGCGAGGAGCTTGGTCTGCGTGTCGGCTCCCTCGGGGGGCAGGACCGTGCTGCCGTACACGCCGTAGGACCGCAGTTCGGCTTCGCGCGGCCCGTAGGTGGCGAAGAGCTGGTCGGCGAACGCCACCCGGATCTCGTCCTGGGCGTTCGTGCCACGGGCCAGATCCCACCCGTGGATCACCGCGTCGACGAAGATCTGGTCGACATAGTCCTGGGCCGGCGTCGGCCCGGCGCTCGTGTCGACCGTCCGGTCCAGCGCGCCGTCGGCCGTCACCGCCACGATCGCACCCTCGGCAGAGCGGTCCCAAGCGCCGACGGGATCCTCGCCGAGCACGTCCCCATCGAAACGATCGCCCACCTCAGCCACGGTGCGGCCACCGATCAACTCGGGCACCCACAGGTTCTCGTAGGTGACGTGGTTAACGAGCGCTCGGACGTCCCACTCGGTGCACGGGGTGGGATCGGTCCACTGATCGGGCCCGATCGCGTGGACCTTCTCGGTGAAGTCGGCGACCGCACGCGCGTACGCCTCCTGCTGTTCGTTCACGACGCCTCCCTGCTCGCGTGGGGTTCGACCCTAGCGCGACGCGGGCTCTCTGACGAGGTCACGTCGTGAGCGCCAGGAAGGTGCGCACGATCGTAGGGCCCTCCGGCGTCAGGATGCTCTCGGGGTGGAACTGCACGCCGAACCGAGGCAGTTCGCGGTGCTGCGTCGCCATCACCAGTCCGTCCTCGGTCCAGGCGGTCAGCTCCAACGAGTCAGGCAGGTCGTCGCGCTCCACCACGAGCGAGTGGTAGCGACCGGCTTCGAACGGGTCGTGCACCCCTTCCAGGATGCCCCGGCCCTCGTGGAAGACCTTCGAGGCCTTGCCGTGCACGGGCTCGGTTCGGTCGACGGTGCCGCCGTACTCCACGCCGATCGCCTGGTGACCCAGGCACACGCCGAGCACCGGCACCTCGGGCGCAAGCACCTCGAGCAGATCCGTGAAGCACCCCGCCACCTCGGGGCGCCCCGGTCCCGGGGACAGGATCACGCCGGCGGGCTCGCGGGCCGCGAGCGCCTCGGCTGGTTCGGCGTCGCTCTTCACGACCTGGGTGTCGTGGCCCAAGCTCTCGATCAGTTGCACGAGGTTGTAAGTGAACGAGTCGTAGTGGTCGACGACCAGGATCATGGGCGCTCCTTCGGAGCGGCCAGGGTACCGCCGCGGGCGGGCTCGGACGGGGCAACGGCGGGCAGGAGCGCCGACGCTTTGGCCTTCGTCTCGTCCAGCTCGGTCTGCGGATCGGAATCGGCGACCACGCCGGCGCCCGACTGCACGTGCGCCTTGCCGTCCTTCACCACGGCCGTGCGGATCGTGATGCAGAAGTCCAGATCGCCTTCGAACCCGCAGTAGCCCACGGCGCCGCCGTACGGACCGCGGGCGTCGGGTTCGTGGGCGGCGATCAGCTCCATCGCCCGGCGTTTGGGCGCGCCGGTCAAGGTGCCGGCGGGGAACGTGACGGCGAGGGCATCCAGGGGATGGAGGTCGTCTCGGAGGTCACCTTCCACGGTGGAGACGATGTGCATCACCCGGGTGAAGCGCTCGACCTCCATCAGCTGGGTGGGGGCCACGCTGCCGGCGACGCACACGCGGCCGAGATCGTTCCTGGCCAGGTCGACGAGCATCGCGTGTTCCGCCTGCTCCTTGGGGTCGGCCAGCAACTCGTGCTCGAGCAGGCGGTCGCGCACCTCGGTCTCACCGCGCGGACGCGTGCCCGCGATGGGACGTGTGGAGACGCGAGCGCCCTCCACACGCACGAGCGGTTCGGGGAGGAACCCGCCAACTCCATCCCCAGCATGCGGACGAAGAACATGTACGGCGCCGGGTTCGCGACACGGAGTCGTCGGTAGATCGGATATCCACCCTCGGGCGCGGGAAAGGTGACGCGCCGTGACGGGACTCCCTGGAAGATGTCGCCGGCCAGGATGTGTTCCTTGAAGGACGCGACGATCTCGCGGTAGCGCTCGTCGGCCATGTTGGGCTCGCCGGGCAGGGCGCCGGGCGTGGTCCCCCCGACGGCGGCGAGGGGCGGCGCTGTGGCCGTTCCTACCGTCGTGGCCATGGCCTCGAGCGCCTCCACCCCGCCCTCGTAGCCGCCGGCGGGGACATGGGTCACCAGGATCAGCCGCTGCTTCCAGTGGTCGAACACCACCGCACGGTCGACGACCAAGAGCCCGATGGGGGGCACAGGTGCCGACGCGGGGTCGGGCGCCGGATGGCCGTCGAGCAACTCGGCCGCCTCGAACGCGAAATAGCCCATCAACCCGCCCGTGAGCGGTGGGAGGCCTGGCAGGCGCGGGGCCCGCAAGGACCTCGCGATCCGGATCATTCCTTCGCGCACCGGGCCACCATCGGGCACGTCGATTGGGATCGTGCGCGCTCGTTCGGTGACCTCGATGCCGTCAGGGCCGGCGACGATCGTGGCAGCCGGGTCGCCGGCCACGAACGAGTACCGGCCCCACCGTTCGGATCGCTCCACGGACTCGAACAGGACCCCCGGACCGTCGCCGGTCAATGCCGGGAACAGTCCGACCGGGGTCGAGACGTCGGACAGGAGCTCGGCCCACAGGGGAACCAGGGGCCACTCGGCCGCGAGCGCGTCGAACGTCTCGCGATCGGGACGGACCTGCAGTTCCACGATGAACCTCCTCGGGAAAACGAACGACCCCGGACCATCCGGCCCGGGGTTCGCGGTGGTGCCGTGGTGATGCGGTGGCTACGGACGCGCGGACGCCGGGCCCTCAGAGCCCTGGTGCCAGACCCAGTGGTCGCCACGCGTCGTCATGGCCGGAGATTGTGACGGCTCGTGGGCCGGGGCGTCAATCGCGCACCACCTGCCGCATCAAGGGAGAGCGGGCCGCCCGGGGTTCCCTCAAGGGCAACGCGGTGCTAGGGTGCCGCGAAACGCTCGAAACCCGCAGGAACCAACAGGAGGAACGTTCATGGTGCCGGCCCCCCGCTCGGCACGACGACCGCGCCCGACGCGTCGCCGTGCTCTGACCATCGCTCCGATCGCCGCGGCCCTGGTCGCCGTGCTCGCCCAGCCTGCCCTGGCGGCCGGTTCGATCGCCAGCTGGGGTGGGAACACCTACGGACAGCTCGGGGATGGCACGTTCACGGGCCACGGTTCGGCCACGGCGATCGCGAGCCTCACCGGCATGGTGTCGCTCCACGGTGGACGGGACCACGTGGCCGCGCTGAAGTCCGATGGCACGGTCTGGACCTGGGGGCGGAACCAGTACGGACAGATCGGCGATGGCACCGGCACGAACCGGCCCAACCCCACGTTGGTGACGGGCCTCACCGGGGTGATTGCGGTCGAGACCGGCCACTACAACACCATGGCTCTCAAGTCCGACGGCACCGTCTGGATGTGGGGCTGGAACAAGTACGGCACCAACGGCGATGGCACGACGACGAAGCGCACTCGGCCGGTGCAGGTGAAGAACCTGACGAACGTGGTGGCGATCGCGGGTGGTCGCGACCAGATGCTGGCGGTCAAGTCCGACGGCACGGTGTGGGCCTGGGGCTACAACGCCTTCGGCAACCTGGGCGATGGCACGTTCACCACACGCACCACCCCCGTGCAGGTCAGTGGCCTCACCGGGGCGATCGACGTGGCAGGCGGACGTGACCACTCCCTGGTGCTGAAGTCCGACGGCACGGTCTGGTGCTTCGGCTACAACGTCCACGGCGAATGCGGCGTCGGCAACACCAGCAACAAGAACCTGCCGGTGCAGGTCAGTGGCCTCACCGGCGTCACGGCGATCACCGCCGGGGCGAACCATTCCGTGGCCCTGAAGTCCGACGGCACGGTGTGGACCTGGGGCCAGGGCTCGAACGGCCGGCTCGGCAACAACTCCACCGCGAACCGGTTGGCCCCGGTGCAGGTCTCGAACCTCACCGGCGTGGTCGCGATCGGCACGGGCCGGATGCACACCCTCGCCGCCAAGTCCGACGGCACGGTGTGGGCCTGGGGCTTCAACGCCACGGGACAGCTCGGCAACGGCAACACGACGAACCAGAAGGTTCCGGTGCTGGTGCAGGGGTTGACCGGCGCCACCATGTTCGGTGGCGGTCGGGACCACAGCGTCGCGCTCGTGCCGTAAGCCGCACCGTCCGGCTGGGCCGCGATGGGGCCGCTATCCTGTGGCCCTCATGCGACTGTCGCGTTCGTTCACGCCTACGCTCCGCGAGGATCCGGCCGAAGCCGAGATCGCGAGCCACCGCCTGCTCCTGCGGGGGGCGTTCGTACGGCAGGTGGCTGCGGGCATCTACACGTTCCTGCCGATGGGCCTGCGGACGATGCGGCGGATCGAGGCGATCATCCGCGAGGAGATGGAGGATTCGGGCGCGATCGAGATCCGCATGCCGATCGCGATCCCGGCCGAGCCCTGGAAGGCGACCGGCCGATGGGACCTCTACGGCGACCAGCTCTTCCGACTGCAGGACCGGCACGGGCGCGACATGCTCCTCGGTCCCACCCAGGAAGAGGTCGTGGCGCCGCTGGTGGCGGGCGAGGTCTCGAGCTACCGGGACCTCCCGCTGAACCTCTACCAGGTGGAGTGGAAGTACCGCGACGAGTTCCGGCCGAGGTTCGGGCTGCTGCGAGGGCGCGAGTTCTTGATGAAGGACGCCTATTCCTTCGACCGCGACGAACCGGCGATGGCGGCCTCCTACGAGGTGATGAAGGCCGCCTACCACCGGATCTTCGACCGATGCGGCCTGGACTACGCGGTGGTCGAGGCTGAGGCTGGTCAGATCGGTGGCGGCACCAACCACGAGTTCATGGCACGGGCCGAGGTGGGCGAGGACCTGTTCGTCGAGTGCGAGCACGGCGACTACATCGCCGACCTGAAGGCCGCTCGCCCGAAGGCGCCCGACGCCGCGGGCGCAGCCACCCAGGAGCTCACCGCCGTCGACACACCCGACACGCCGACGATCGAGACGCTGGCGGCGCTCCTCGACATCGACGCCTCGCAGACGCTGAAGTGCGTGCTCTTCGACGTGGCCGGTCGCACGGTCGCGGTGTTGGTGCCCGGGGACCGCGAGGTCAACGAGGCCAAGCTCGAGCAGCTGGTCTTCCCCGCGACGGTCCGGATGTTCGAGGACGAGGACTTCGCCCGGCGCGGGTTCGCGAAGGGCTACGTGGGACCGCAGGGATTCGATGAGGACGTCACGATCTACGCCGACCACACCGTGCGCGGCGGCCATGATTGGGTCACCGGTTCGAACCAGGTCGATCGTCACGTCACCGGCGCCAACGCGGGTCGCGACTTCCGCGTGGATGCCTACGAGGATCTCGTCGTGCTGCGTGAAGGCGACGCGTGTCCCGTCGACGGGGGCCAGCTCCACATCGGCCGTTCGATCGTGGTGGGCCACATCTACCAGCTGGGCAAGAGGTACTCCGAACCGCTCGAGGCCACCTTCACCGAGGAGGACGGGAGCGAGCAGGTCTTCTGGATGGGGTGCTACGGCATCGGGATCTCCCGGATCCTGGCGGCGGCGGCCGAGCAGTGCCACGACGAGGACGGGCTGACGCTCCCCAAGGTGCTCGCCCCGTTCGAGGTGGTGGTGATCCTGGCGAACCACGATGACGAGCAGGCGATCGCCGAGGCCGAGCGCATCTACGGCGACCTCACGACGGCGGGCGTCGGCGTGGCGCTTGGACGACCGCGACGAGCGCGCGGGGGTGAAGTTCGCCGACGCCGACCTGATCGGCTACCCGGTGCAGGTCACGGTGGGTAAGCGTGGGATCGCCAACGGCACGGTGGACCTGAAGCTCCGGTCGACGGGGGAGCGCAGCAACGCACCCCTGGCCGAGGCGGCCCAGGCCGTGGTCGCGCTCCTCGCAACGCGCACCGTAGACCCTGCTCCGGGGGCGCTGCGCGGTGCCTCGGCTATACTGACCTTCGTACAGAGCGACGAGGTGTGTCCGGAGGTGGGCTCGCGCCCACCTTCTCGTACGTAGGGGAGGGTCGAGCCGTGGACGCGGAAGCGCTGGTCAGACCCGTGATCGAGCAGGCCGGCTTCGAATTCGTGGAGCTGGCCACCACCCGCGAGCACGGCCGCAAGGTCCTGCGCGTGGTGGTCGATCGCCCCGGCGGGGTGGACCTCGACGCGCTGTCGCAGCTGTCCGCAACGGTCTCGCGGCACCTCGATCAGGAGGGCTACGAGGACGGTCCGTACGAGCTCGAGGTTTCGTCGCCCGGCATCGAACGGTCGCTGAAGCGCCCTGAGCACTTCGCGCGGTCGGTGGGCGAGCAGGTGAAGGTGAAGACGACGGCGCCCATGGCCGGGTCGAGGACCCACACGGGCACGCTGGTCTCGGCCGACGAGGACGCGATCGTGATCGCGACCGCCGACGGCGACGAAGGGACCGGCGATCTGCGCGTGCCGTATGCCGACATCGTGTCGGCGAGAACGGTCGTCGACTGGGACGCCGAACTGAAGAGGAGCAACGCATGAACGCCGAGATGATCGCGGCGCTCCGAGAGCTGGAGCGCGAGAAGGGCATCGCCTTCGAAACGATCCTGCACGGGTCTGGCCGAGGCGATGGCCTCCGCATACAAGACGTGGTGGAAGCAGGAGAACCCCGACGCCGACGACGACTTCGTGGGCTTCCGTGCCGAGATCGATCCCGAGACCGGCGACCTGCGCATGTGGAAGCAGGAGCTGGAGGAGATCGAGGTGCCGGCTGCCGAGGAGGGCGGCGAACCCACCCTGGAGATGAAGGTCCTCGGCGAAGCAGAGGTGGAGGTCACCGACGACTTCAAGGGCCGTATCGGCGCGCAGACCGCCAAGCAGGTGATCTTCCAGAAGCTGCGCGACGCCGAGCGCGAGATGACCTACGAGGAGTTCGCCGGTCGCGAGGGCGACGTCGTGACGGGCATCGTGCAGCAGCAGGAGCGCCGCTACACGCTGCTGGACCTGGGCAAGGTCGAGGCGTTGCTGCCGCAGGCCGAGCAGGTGCCGTCCGAGCCGTACCGTCACGGGGAACGCCTCAAGGCGTTCATCACCGAGGTCCGCAAGGGCACGAAGGGCCCGCAGATCGTCGTGTCGCGTTCGCACCCCGGCCTGCTGAAGGCGCTGTTCGCGATGGAGGTGCCCGAGATCGAGGAGGGCATCGTCGAGATCCGGGGCGTGGCGCGTGAACCCGGCCACCGTTCGAAGATCGCGGTGATCTCGAACGAGCCAGGGGTGGACCCGGTGGGCGCCTGCGTGGGCCCGAAGGGCTCTCGCGTCCGCATGGTCGTCAACGAGCTCCGCGGCGAGAAGATCGACGTGGTCCCGTGGTCGGACAACCCCGGCGAGCTGGTCGCCAACGCGCTGCAGCCCGCCAAGGTCAAGGAGGTCCGCACCGACGAGGCCACCGGCACCGCGATGGTCATCGTGCCCGACTACCAGCTGTCGCTGGCGATCGGGAAGGAAGGCCAGAACGCGCGGCTCGCCGCCCGGCTGACCGGCTGGCGCATCGACATCAAGTCCGAGACCCAGGTCGCGGACGAGGCCAAGGCCCCGGCCGCCGCGCCCGTCGCTCCGCCGGCTGAGGAGGTCGCCGAGCCGGCCACCGACGCCGAGGCCGAGCTCGAGGTCGAGGTCGCCGAAGAAGTGGTGGCCGACGAAGCGGTCGAGGAGCTCGCGGCCGAGAGAAGCCGCGGTCGAGGCGATCGACGAGGTCGTGGCCGAGGAGGCGGAGGCACCCGAAGGGGTGTGACGTGGCGCCCACGCGAACCTGCGTCGGGTGCCGCGAGCCGTCGTCCAAGGCGGCCTGCTCCGGATCGTGCGCTCCGCCGGAGGCGGGGGTGCAGCTGCGACCCGGACGGGACGGCGCCGGGGCGAGGGGCCTACGTGCATCGCCGCGCCGGCCTGCCTGGAGGCCGCGGGAGCCGAAGGGGTGCTGGCCAGGGCGTTGCGGACGGGCCTGGCGCCCGGACGAACTGGGTAGGCTTAGGAGATCAGATCGAGGACAGGAGCGCTGTGAGGGTTCACGAACTTGCCAAGGAACTGGGGGTCACCAGCAAGGAGTTGCTGGGGACGCTCGAGCAGATGGGGGTGAGCGGGCAAGTCCGCTTCCTCCAGCGTGCCCGAGGACCTCGTTCCTCGTCTGCGCGCCTCCGGCGGCAAGGCCACGGAGGCGCCGAAGCGCCGCGAAGTGCTCGAACCGCCGCCCGCTCCGCGCAAGCCCAAGCCGAAGAAGGCCGCGGCCCCCAAGGCCGAGCCGAAGCCCGCTGACGTCGCACCGGCGCCGGTCGCGGAGGCACCGGCTCCTGCCGCCGCCCCCGCATCACCCGCGCCCGCCGCCGCCGCGCCCGCAGCCGGCTGCCCCGGCTGCCGTTCCCGCGCCTGCCGCGGACGCTGCGGCCGCCCCGCCGAACGGTCGCCAGCCCCGTGGCCCCCGCAAGCCCGTCGTGCCCGAACCGCCCCGGCCGGTCCTGGAGGTCGTGCGCGGTGCGACCCCGCAGACGATCGCCGAGAAGGTCGGCAAGAGCCCGGCCGACATCGTGAAGCTGCTGTTCCTGGCCGGAGAGATGGCCACCGCCACCACGTCGCTCACCGACGAGGCCATCACGATGGTCGCGAGCGAGCTCGGCCTCAGCGCCGAGATCGTCGGCATCGAGGACGAGATGCAGGGCATCGAGGAGGTCGAGGAAGAGGTCGACCCGTCCTTGCTGGCACCGCGCCCGCCGGTGGTCACCGTCATGGGCCACGTCGACCACGGCAAGACCAAGCTGCTGGACGCGATCCGCGAGACCGACGTCGTCGCGGGCGAGTTCGGTGGCATCACGCAGCACATCGGCGCCTATCAGGCGCACGTCGGCGACCGCGACATCACGTTCATCGACACGCCCGGCCACGAGGCGTTCACGGCGATGCGTGCCCGCGGCGCGCAGGTCACCGACATCGCCGTGCTGGTGGTGGCGGCCGACGACGGCGTCATGCCGCAGACCATCGAGGCGCTCGACCACGCGAAGGCGGCCGGCGTGCCGATCGTGGTCGCCGTCAACAAGGTGGACAAGGAAGAGGCCGACCCGAACCGCGTGCGCACCCAGATGGTCGAACAGGGCGTCGTGCCCGTCCGAGTGGGGCGGTACGAACGAGTTCGTCGACGTCTCGGCGCGCGAGAAGCTCAACCTGGACAACCTGCTCGAGACGATCCTGCTGGTGGCCGACCTCGAGGAGCTCAAGGGCGTGCCGTCCGGTCCCGCGAAGGGCACGGTGATCGAGGCGCACCTGGACAAGGGCCGCGGTCCCGTCGCCACGGTGCTGGTGCAGCGCGGCACGCTGGACGTGGGCGACGCGCTGGTGTGCGGCACCACGTACGCGAAGATCCGCGCGATGCAGGACGAGTACGGCCAGACCGTCGAGCACGCCGGGCCGTCCAAGCCGGTCGTGATCCTGGGTTGGGAAGCGCGTGCCGGCTGCGGGCGACGAGTTCCGCGAGGTCGTCCGACGAGCGCGAGGCCCGTCACATCGCGTCCGAGCGCGAGGCGAAGGTGCGCGCCGCCGAGCTGGTGATCAGCCGCCCGCCGACGCTGTCCGACCTGCTCCGCCAGGCCGAGCGCGCGGAGATCCCCGAGCTCAACCTCGTGGTGAAGGCCGACGTGCAGGGTTCGCTCGGTGCGCTCACCGACGCGTTCCTGAAGCTGCCGCAGGACGAGGTCCGGGTGAACATCGTGCGCAGCGCCGCCGGCGGCATCACCGAGAACGACATCACCCTGGCCATGGCGTCGCGACGCCATCGTCGTGGGCTTCAACGTGCGGCCCGACAAGGCCGCCGTCGACCTCGCGGACAAGGAAGGCGTCGACATCCGCACGTACCGCGTGATCTACGACGCGATCGACGACATCAAGGCGGCGCTCTCGGGCATGCTCGCGCCGGAGAAGCAGGAGCACGAGCTCGGCTGGCCGAGATCCGTGAGATCTTCCGGGTTCCGCGGATCGGCGTCATCGCCGGCTGCTACGTCACGAACGGCACGATCCCGCGGGATGCCCGCGCGCGCCTGGTGCGTGACGGCGTGGTCGTCTACGAGGGCAAGATCGGCTCGCTCCGGCGGTTCAAGGACGACGTCCGAGAGGTCGCGGCCGGGCTACGAGTGCGGGATCGGCATCGACGGCTTCCAGGACGTGAAGGAAGGCGACCTGATCGAGGCCTTCGAGATCCGCGAGGTCGCCCGCTCCCTGTAAGCCATGCTGGTCGCCCTCGAACGGTTCGACCTGCGCATCCGCGAGTCGCATTCCCTGAAGCAGAAGCGCCACGTCGTCAAGACGCTGACCAACGGCATCCGGTCCACGTTCAACGTGAGCGTCGCCGAGGTGGACCACCAGGACCTGTGGCAGCGCACCGCGATCGCCGTCGCCGTGGTCGGTGCCCAGGAATATCACCTCCGCAAGGTGCTCCACGAGATCGAGCAGTACGTGGAGCGCTGGGCGGAGGTCGAGCTCCTCGAGGCCGAGGTCTCGGTCCACTACGAGGAGGAGTGACCGGTCGGCGGTACGCTGGGTCCATGACCCAAGGCGCACGCACCGAACGCGTCGGCGAGGAGTTCCGCGAGATCCTGGCCGAACAGATCCAGAAGTTGAAGGACCCCCGGGTGGGGTTCATCACCGTGACCGGGGTCCGCGTCTCGCCGGACCTGCGTCACGCGTGGGTCTCCTACACGGCGCTCGGCGATGACAAGGCCAGGGCCGGCAGCCGCGCGGCGATCCGGTCGGCGACCCCGCACCTGCGCAGCGCCCTGGGCAAGCAGGTGCGGCTGAAGTTCCTGCCGGAACTGGAGTTCGAGGAGGACCAGACCTTCGAGCGGTCCCAGCAGATCGACGCGCTCATCGAGGAGCTCCACCGGAAGGAGCGAACCGAATGAGCAACGACAACCTCGAACGCGCCGGCGCGGTGCTGGCAGGAGCCACCGAGGTGGCGCTGGCGTGTCACGTGAATCCCGATGCCGACGCGTTGGGCTCGATGCTGGGGCTGGCGGCGTTCCTGCGGTCTCGGGGCGTCCGTACCGTGTGCTCCTACCCGAACGAGCCGCTCGATCCTGCCGCGCTGGGCCGCGTTGCTGCCCGGACTCGGAGGACCTGGTCCCCGTCCGCGACTACCCCAAGCAGCCCGCCGTGATGGTGACGTGCGACTGCGCGGCCTTCGACCGCCTGGGCGCGTTGGGCCACCCGGCGGAGCACGCCGGCGAGCTGATCTGGATCGACCACCACCGCTCGAACGACGGCCGAGGCACGATCCCGCTGGTCGATCCCGACGCATCCTCCACCTGCGAGATGGTCTTCCGGCTGATCGAGACGATGGGCGGGGCGATGCCCGACGAGACGGCGCTGTGTCTCTACGCCGGGCTGGTGACCGACACCGGCCGCTTCCAGTACGAGGCAACCACCCCGGAGACCCTCAGGGTGGCCGCGAAGCTGCGTGAGCATCCGTTCGAGCACGCGAAGCTGGTCCAGGCGCTCTACGAGGACAACCTGGAGTCTTACCTGAAGCTGGTGGGCACGGCGCTCGGCCGCCTGGAGCACGTCGAGGACGCCGACCTGGTCTGGACCTACCTCACGCAATCGGATCTGCGCGAAGCCGGGATCCACCCGTCGGAGACCGACGACCTGATCGACGTGGTGCGCACCGCGCGCGACGTGGACGTCGCCGCGATCGTGAAGCAGCAACGCGACGGACGCTTCAAGGTGAGCGTGCGCTCGCGCGGCGATCACGACCTCTCCCAGGTGGCGGCGACCTTCGGTGGGGGTGGGCACCGACTGGCGGCCGGCTACACCTCGGCGCACGGTCCGGCCGAGACGATCGACCGGCTGTCGAGGGCGCTGCGCGGCGAACCCGTCGCCCCGTGACCTCCCCGGGACCCGGGACCCCGACGGGTTCCTGCTGATCGACAAGCCGCAGGGGATCACGTCCCACGACGCGGTGGCGACGGTGCGACGCGCGCTGGGGACGAAGAAGGTCGGGCACGCGGGCACCCTCGATCCCATGGCGACCGGCCTGCTGGTGATGGGCGTCGGCCGGGCCACCCGGCTCCTGCGGTTCCTCGGCGATCAGGCCAAGACCTACGAGGGCACGTTCCGCCTGGGGGTCGCGACCACCACCCTGGACGCCGACGGTGACGTCATCCGCACGACGCCCGTGGAGGCCGACGATGACCAGGTTCGGGCGGCGATGACTGGGCAGACGGGCGATCTGCTCCAGCGCCCGCCCGCCTACTCGGCCGTCAAGGTCGGTGGCAGGAAGCTGTACGAAGCCGCCCGGGCGGGCGAGGAGCTCGAGGCCGACGCTCGGCCGGTCCACGTCGGACACCTTCGAGATGACGGGACGCCGCGGCGACGACGTCGACTTCCTCGTGGTCTGCGGCGGCGGCACCTACGTCCGGGTCCTGGCGGCCGACGTGGGCGACGAGCTCGGATGCGGCGCCCACCTCACGAGGCTTCGACGCACCGCGATCGGCGGGTTCCACGTCGAGGACGCGAGGCCGCCCGAGGAACCCGGCCCGCCGCTGTCGTTGGAGCAAGCGGTGGCGCACCTCCCGCGATGGAACGTCGAGGACGAAGAGGCGATCGCGGTCTCCCACGGCAGGATCCTCGCGCCGTCCGGCCTCGCCGGTCCGTTCTCGGTCGTCGCACCCGACGGTCGGATGCTGGGCATCTACGAGGACGCCGGCACGAAGGCGGTCCCCTTGGTGGTCCTGGCCCCCGCGGGGTCGAACGACCCCGGGAACGCCTGAGTCGTCCGGGTCGCGCCTACTTCAGCCCGGCGAACAGCGAGTCGATCGCCATCGCCAGCAGGACGAGCGACCCCAGCACGACCGCGGCGGTGAGCGCGAGCCGCTGGAAGCTCCACCGCTGGATCGAGACCGGGGCGTGGGCGGGGGCGCAGCTCCTTGAACCGTTGCATGATCGGGCGCGGGTCCTGCTTCAGCCGGCCCGAGAGTTCGGTGGGGATCGCCATGCCCTCGGCGCAGGCGAACGCTTCGGCGATCTCGTCGGGGGTGAAGAACGCCGTCGCCCGCTGATAGACCCGATCGGGGTCGGACTGCAACGCCAGGGTCAGCATCATGTTCGCCAGGTCGACGGCTTGGCGCCACGGCGTGGGCCGGCACTCGAGGCCCGACACGTCGACCAGCTGGAGGTGACCCCGCTGCACCAGCAGGTTCGCGGGCTTCACGTCGCGGTGGGCGACACCGATGTCCCAGAACTGGCGGATCAGCTGGAGGCCTTCGTCGATGATCGTGTCGTCCACCTCGGAGTCCCCGAGGTTCTTCGAATCCTCGAAGAAGCCGGTCACGAGCATGTACTCCCGGTTGGGCGTGAGCTCAACGATGCCCCAGGTCTGCGCCACCTTCACGCCGTTCATCGCCAGCACGCGCAGCGCGTAGTCCTCGTACTCGGCGAGCCGGCGGACCGACGAGAACGGCGTCTCGTCTTCGAGCTTGCCGTACATGATCGTGCGTCCCACCCGGTACCAGCGGTCGGCGCGCACGTGGCTCGTGGCGTAGATCTTGCCGAACACGCGGGTGCCGTCGGTCATCGTCATGAGCAGCGGCGAGGAGCCTCCGGAGCCCGCGAGCCCGAACGGCTTGACCTCGGCGACGTCGAACCCGAGCTGGCTCGCCATCGCCGTCTTGACCGCCTCACCGCGGGCGCCGCTCAGGTCCAGGTGGGCCGCCTTGCCACCTTTCGCGTAGCTCACCGGGAACGATTCATCGGGCACGAACCAGCGGTAGAGGGTCTCGGACAGCACCCAGCAGAGCACGGCGGCGTACGCGACGTTCGTCGGGTAGTCGATGCCCAGGTAGAGGCGGGCCAGACACACCAGGATCACCGCGATCCATGCCGCCGTCATCGCTCGCTTCCGGGTCCGGCCGGCGGGCGCCAGCACGAACGGCATCGCGAATACCGTGATCGCGAATGCCGTGACGTACCAGGACGGGAACGTGTAGTTGCCGCTGTCGGCCAGCACGCTCACACCGGGAGCCGGACGCTGCTGGGAGAGGAACGTCAGCACGAGCCAGTCCACGAGCACGAACGACACCAGCGCGACGACGAGGTGGCGGAATCGCTTCGTCGCGACCAGCGCCCCGGCGATCCCGAGCCGCAACAGCTGCACGGCGCCGAACGAGGAGATCAAGACCACGACCTTGGCGACCTCCGTGAGCCAGGACGTGCGCAGGTCCGCGAACCATTCGAGGACGTTGCTGCCGAACTCGTGCAGATCCGGGTCGTTCGTCAGGATGAAGGCGAGCCCGATCCCGACGATCACAACGGCCAGCGACGCCCAGAGCCAGCCCATGGCATGGGTGTCGCGCGGCAGCGGCGGCGGGTCGCCCGACGGCCGGCGGGTTCGGTGCGCGGTGGCCTGCATCCGGGGCAGCCTATCCGGTGCACGGGGTCCGAGCGACCCTCCCGAGTCGGCGGGTATATCCTCCGCGCATGGATGAGGGCCGCACCGATGCCGTGAGCGAGACCCCCACGCCGGGGGAGCCGCCCGCCGCGGCGGAACCCAAGAAGAAGCGCTCCCTCACCCGCACGATCATCGAGGGTGCGATCTCGGCGGCGATCGTGATCGGCATCTTCGTGTTCGCGATCCCCAAGGTGGCCGACTACAGCGCCGTATGGAAGGCGTTCCAGTCCATGACCGGCCTGGAGCTCCTCGTGCTGACGGGCGCCATGATCCTGAACCTGTTCACCTACTGGCTGGCGAACATGGCGGCGCTGCCCGGTTTGCGCCTGTGGCCCGCCGCCGTGCTGACGCAAACGACCACGTCCGTGGCGAACACCCTCCCCGGTGGCGGCGCCATCGCGGTGGGCCTGACCTACGAGATCCTGCATTCCTGGGGGTTCACGGGGACGAACGTCGCGCTGTATGTGGGCGTCACCGGGATCTGGAACATCTTCGTGAAGCTGGCGTTGCCGGTGCTCTCGATCGCCATCCTGGTGATCACCGGGCAGAGCAGTTCGGCGTTTATCACCGCGGCGATCGTCGGCGTCGTGGTCCTGGCGATCGCCGTCGGGCTGCTCGCCGCCGTATTCGCGAGCGAGCGGCTGGCCCGCTCGATCGGCAACGGCATCGGGCGGATGACGGCGGCGATCCTGCGGCTGTTCCACAAGGAACCGAAATCCGACATGGGCGAGCGCGCGGTCAAGTTCCGTGCGCGACACGATCGGGCTGGTGCGGCTGCGGTGGATCCGGCTGACGGTCACCACGATCGCGAGCCAGCTCGCGTTGTTCCTCGTCCTGCTGCTGGCCCTTCGGGCCATGGGCATCTCCGAGACCGACGTCAGCACGGCGAAGGTGCTGGCCGTGTTCTCCTTCAGCCGGCTGCTCTCGGCCGTGCCGGTCACCCCGGGCGGCGTGGGAGTGATCGACCTGGGCTACATCGGCGGGCTCGCCGCCGGCCTGCCCGAGACCGAGAAGGCAGCGGTGGTGGCGGCCGTGCTGATCTTCCGAGCACTGACCTACGGCATCCAGATCCCGATCGGCGCGTTCACCTACCTCGTCTGGCGTGCGAAGAAGGACTGGCGCAAGGACGTGCCGGCGACACCGGAAGCGACGAGCGCAGCCGCGGTCTAGTCCAGCACCGGGTCGAGGGGATCCTGCGGCGGCTCGGCCTCGCCGGCGGGTTTGCGGGCCTCGAGGAGGTTCGCGACCTCGGTCACCAGCGCAGCCGCGCCGATCGCGATCCCCGCACCGAGCAGGACACCCGCCACCACGTCGGAGAACCAATGGGCGTTGAGATAGACCCGCGAGAATCCCATCAGGAAGGCGAAAGCCATGGCGCCCCGTTCCCACTTGAGCCGCCTCGGTCCCGGCGGGAAGGCGACGAGCACCAGGGCTACGGCGATCGCGGCCCCGGCCACCGCATGGCCCGATGGGAACGAGAAGCCCGACGGTCTCCACCAGTGGCAGCGGCGGGCGGCCTCGGTGGAAGAAGATCTTGAGCCAGGTGAGCAGAGCCTCCGACGCCGCCCACGTCAGGATGAAGGCGAACACCGCTCGGAACCGGCGCGTGAACAGCAGCAGCAGGGTGACGATGATCCTGCAGCGGGATCGTGACAATCCCACCCCCCGCGACGTTGAGGAACCGGAAGAGCCCGGTGAGGAACGCGTTCCGGATGTCGTCCATCCAGTGGTAGATGCTCTCGTCGAAGTTCCCGACGAATGCCAACGTGGTCTTGGGCGCCTCGAACTCGGGATGGCGACCGACGGCGATCAACATGAACATCATCGCCACCAGCAGTGCGAAGGAGAAGCGAAGTGCACGTCGATGATTGGTCAGCATGGCCGCGGGAAGCCTACCCCACGCAGGGCGGCGCCTCGGCGCCGCACAGGGTGAGGTCCAAGGAGTCCTGGACCTGGGCGACGATGTCACGGCGAGCGACCGTGGAGATCGCGAGGTCGGCCTCGATCACGAGGGTGGGCTCGGTCCCGTCGGCGAACGCGTACTCATGGATGATGCAGCCCCCCTCGAATACTAGGTAGCGCCAGCCGGTGAAGCCGGGTTCGAGGCTCTTAGGCTCCTGGTAGACCGTCATGCCCACCTCGTCGGCCGCCGGAGGGACCTGCACGGCCGAGGAGATGTCGCACGAGGCGCTCATCGTGACCTGGAGCGCGTGGACGCCGGCGCGGTCGCTGTCCAGCCACAGGGTGGTCTCGGTGTCCTTGATCTGGGAGCCGCCGAACCGCCACCCCGGCGGGAGTTCGGCGACACACGGCAGCCGTGTCGCCGACGGCACCGACTGCGCCTCGAGCACGAGCACCTGGGCTTCGAGGTCCGAGCACACCGGCATGTCCTCGCCGCCGCCACCGGTACAGGCCGGACCTGCAGAGACGAGTGCGAGGACCACGAGCGCCGACCGCCACCTCATGCGAACACCGCCCAGTTGGACACGATCAGCCCCAGCGCGAACAGGGCCGCCAGCAGTGCCGTGACGGTCAGGCCCACCCGCCGGAGGCTCCACCGCTGGATGCGCACCTCGTCGCGGTCCGGAGCGAGCGCCCGGAACTCCTCGAGCAGGTCGCGGCCGTCCTCCTTCATCATGGAGCGCAGTTGCGTGGGGCTCGCGACGCCCCTGGTCGCCGCGAACGCCTCGGCGATCTCGTCGGGCGAGAACATCCCGACCGCGTGTTCGTACACACGCGGCGCGTCCGAGCGCAGGGCGAGCACCATCATCATGTTCGCCAGGTCGACCGCTTGGCGCCACGGTGACGGTCGAACCTGGACGAAGAAGACGTCGATCAGCTTCAACTGGCCGTCGCGCACCATGAGGTTGGCCGGCTTGATGTCCCGGTGCGCGAGGCCCTCGTCCCACATCTCGCGCACGAGCCGCAGCCCTTGCTCGATCACGCCGTCGTCGACCTCGGCTTCGCCGATCTCCACCGCGTCGTCGAAGAACTCCATCACGATCATGTACTCGCGCTCCGGCGTGATCTCGACGATGCCGTAGGGCGTGGGCACCGGCAGCTCGAGGTCGTACATCAGGCGAAGCGCGTAGTCCTCGTACTCCACGAAGCGCCGCACCGTGCCGAACGGGGTCTCATCCTCGAGGGCGCCGTAGAGGATCGTGCGTCCGATCTTGTACCAGCGGTCGGCGCGAACGTGGTTCTGCGCGTAGAGCTTGGCGAACAGCTGCCGCTCGGGGCCGCCGTCCTCGGACCGGACCTTGAGGCGCAGTGGGGTCGACCCTCCCGAACCCGCCAGGCCCACCGGTTCGATGTCGAGAACCCGGTAGCCGAGCTGGTCCCTCACGGCGGTCACGATGGCTTCGCCGCGCATCCCGCCGACGTCGAGGTGGGCGGCCTTGCCCTTCTTGTAGGTGACCGGGAACACGTCGTTGGGCGTGAACCACCGGAAGGCCGTTAGGCCGATCGCCACGCCGAGGACCCCGCCGAAGACGCACGCGCTGGCCGCTTCCACCCCGAGGTAGAGGCGTGCGATCCCGACGCCGACCAGGACGCCGGCGATCGCCCATTTCGCGGCGTCGCGGTACCGCCCGTGCGGGATCAGCGAGTAGGCCATGCCCACCAACGTGACGGCGAGGCTGGCCATGGGACGCGACGGCATCGAGAACCCTTGCCACGGGGCGAGGATCTCGACCCCGAGCGGCCTGGGCCGATGGATCACCAAGGTCAAGAGGTAGGCCACGACCTCCTCGGTGATCAGCGCCCCCAGGAACACGAACAGATGGCGCCACCGGCGGGTGGCGATGAGGGCGATGATCGTGCCCCACCGCAGGACTCGGAGCACCCAGCGAGAGGACAACAGCGCGATCGCCTGCATGATCTCGGTGAGGATGTCGTTGCGACCCTCGGCGAGCAGGTGCAGGAACGAGGTGTCAGTGCGCTCGTAGAGCCGCGCCATGGGTTCGAAGAGCAGGACGCCGATCAGGGTCGCGACGAAATAGCCCACCATGAACAGCCAGAACTTGCCGCTGCGACCGATCTCGCGCGGGAGGGGAGGGGCTTCCCCCGAGGGACGCCGCCGAGCGTCGGGACCCAGGAGCCGCTTGCGCCGCTCGCGGGTTTCCCTGGGGGCCTGTTCGCTGGTATCCACGTCCTCGCGCCGATGCTACCCCGCGGCCCCGAGCCCGTGGTCCTCGAGCCAGGTGGCCGCAACGTCCTCGGGCGACGCGCCGGCCGAGATGGATGCGTTCATCTCGCGCAGGTCGTCCGTGGTGAGCTGTTCGGAGACGGCGTCGAGAGCCGAACGCGCGCGGTCGCCGAACCGCTCCAAGGTGTCCGCGCGCACGATCGGCGTGACCGACTCCGCCGGCTGCAGATGACGGTCGTCCCGCAGGAGCACCAGATCGTCGCCCGCCAGCGTTCCGTCGGTGGTGAAGAGCATGCCCACGTCCACCGTGCCACGCTGGATCGCGTCGGCCGAGAGCGGCCCGCCGGTGTCCAACGGCAGGAACGACTCGAAGTGCAGGCCGTAGATCGTCTCCAGACCGGGCAAACAGAGGTCGCGTTCCGGGCACTCGGGCGGTCCGCCGAAGACCATCGAGTCGGCCGACGGCGCAAGGTCGCTGACGGTCCGCAGGTCGAGATCGGCGGCCGTCTCGGCGGTCACCACCATGCCGTTGCGGTTCTCGGCCGCAGCAGGTTCGAGCGCTGTGAGACCCCGGTCGGCAACGGTGGATGCCAAGAGGGCGTTCGTCACTGCCGGATCGGCGCTCGCGGCGCCCCCCAGGAAGGAGAGCGCGCTGCCGGCGTACTCGGGCACGACCTCGATGAGTCCGAGCTGAAGGGCGGGCAGCACGACCTCGCGCGTGCCCACCGCGGGCTCCCTGACCACCCGGAACCCCTCGGCCTCCAGCGCGCCGGCATAGATCTCGGCGATCACCTCGCTCTCGGGGAAATCGAACGAGCCCACGGTGATCGCATCGTCACCGACCGCGGTCGTGGGCGTGTCGGCGCCCCGGTCGCAGGATGCGGCCACCAGGGCAAGGATCGTCGCGAGCACCACAGTTCGGATCCGCACCGGCGCACCGTACCGCGCCGAGGTGGCGGCGGAGGCGTTCGGTACGCTCTCGCGCATGGAGATCGTGCGAGGCCTCGAGGCCCTGCCGCTGTCCGTCGAGCCATCGGTGGTGACCGTCGGGTTCTTCGACGGGGTCCATCTGGGACACCAACAGGTGTTCGCCACCACGGTGAAGCGGGCCCGCGAACGGGGCATCCGGTCGGTGGCGGTGACCTTCGACCGGCACCCTCGGGAGGTGCTGACTCCCGGCCAGGAACCCCGGCTCCTCACCACCGTGGAGCGCAAGGCGTCGTTGATCGAGGCGATGGGCGTCGACGTGCTGGTGGTGCTCCCGTTCACCGCGGCGTTCTCGCGGGTTCCAGCGGAGGACTTCGTCCGGGACGTGCTGGTGGGCGGCATCCACGCGGTACACGCGGCGATGGGGGCGAACTTCACGTTCGGCTTCAAGGCGGCGGGCACCGTCGAGACCCTGCCGGCTATGGGGGAGCCCTACGGCCTCACCGCCGAGGGTGTCTCGCTGTTCGAGCTGGACGGCCGAACGGTGTCCTCGTCCTCGGTACGGGATGCGTTATCGGCCGGGGACCTCGCATGGCCGCTCGCGGCGTTGGGCCGACGGTTCGTGCTGGACGGCGAGGTCACCTCCGGGCACGGCCGTGGCAAGGGGCTGGGCTATCCCACCGCGAACCTGCGTACGTGGCCCCGGCTGCTGCTGCCCGGTCAGGGCATCTACGCCGGCGTGGCCGAGGTCGACGGGCTCCGCTACCCCGCGGCGATCGACGTCGGCACCAATCCCACGTTCGGCGTGGAGCCGCTGCACGTCGAGGCGTTCCTGCTCGACTTCGAGGGGGAAGAACTGCGAGGCAAGCCCATCTCGATCGAGTTCTGGGAGCGCCTGCGCGATGAGATCAAGTACGACTCGGTGGAGGCGTTGATCGAGGCGATCGCCGTCGACGTCCAACGCACCCGCGAGCTCGTCGACCCTTCGGCCTGAGCTACCCGTCGTCGGTCCGCAGCAGACGGATCGCCAGGCGCGCCATCAGCAGCAGGGGGATCGTGACGCCGGCGCGTTGCACCAGTCCGTTGCCCGGCCGCGTCACCCCACGGGCGAACCACGCGAGCAACCCCGACCCGGCGGCGGCTGCCACCATCGTGGGGCGCGCGAGATCCTGGAGGCCCGGTTCGCGCCGGAGCCGGGCCGCCAAGGCGAACAACCCCACCGACGAGGTGAGCGCCCCGACGACCGACGCGGCGTCGTGGACATCGTTGATCCCCGACTGGCCCGGAGCCTGGCCGGGTTCGGGGTGGTTGGACATCCGGTCGCGCCGGAACAGCCCCGCCACGACCATCGCCACGCCCGATACCCCGATCAGCGCGGGGCCGAGGCCGGCAGACGCCTTGGCCGGCCCCTTGTCCGACCCCTTGGCGCCCAGCCGCTCCTCCAGGGCGGCAGCGAACCCCACCGTGGCCGTGCCGAGGGCGAGGAACCCCACGGTCATGACCGCCGGGTTGTCGGCGTCGGGGGCCGCGAGACCGCTGATGTGCTCGTGGGCCACCGAGTACCCGGGTTGGCGGACCGTGCCCAGCGCCCAGGCGGCGGTGAAGGCGGCCGGTCCGATCAGCCCGCACAGCGCCAGCGCCCGATGCACCCTCCCGTTCACGGCGCCATCGTAGCGACGACCGATCGTGGGAGGATCCGACGATGGGCTCGCTCCGCGGGGTGTTCGTGCGCGTGCTCGCCCGGCTCGCCACCCTCGGGTGGTTCCGCACGGTGGACCACACCGGCCTGGAACACGTCACCGACGACGGGCCGATGCTGGTGGTCGCCAACCACGGGGGAGGGTTCGTGGATCCCGCGCTCCTGGCGGCGACGCTGCCTCGGTTCCCCCGGTTCCTTGCGATGGCCACCCTGTGGAAGACCCCCGCCCGCCCGTTCCTGTGGCTCGCGGGTGCGATCCCCGTCTACCGCGCGGTCGACGGCGGCACCCAGGGCAACCTCCACACGTTCGCGGCCTGCCATGACGTGCTGGGGGAGGGCGGCGTGATCGGGATCTTCCCCGAAGGTCAGGCGAGCGACGAGCCGCATCTGCTGCCGATGAAGACGGGGGCGGCCAGGATCGTGATCGGGGCGCGGGCGCGCGGCACGCAGGGACTGAAGATCCTGCCGGTCGGACTGATCTACGAAGACAAGGCGAAGGCCAGAGCCGCCGCCTACGCGCGGGTCGGTCCGCCGTTGGAGCTCGATCGGTGGATCGAGGGGGCCTTCCCGGGTCGCGCGCCGGGTGGCCACGTGATCGACGATGACGACCACGAGGTCGTCCACGCCCTTACCGAGCAGATCCGCGCCCGGCTCGCCTCGGTGGCGTTGAACTTCAACGATGCGGCGCAATCGGCCGCGATGGTGCGTGCCGCCGAGGTGGCCCTGCGCCCGTTGGACTCCGACCCGGGATGGACGCCGTCGCTGGACGATCGGGAAGACCTGGCCGGACGCCTGGCCGCGGCGCCCGTCGACCAGGAGCGGTCCGTGGTCGAGGCCGCGGCGGCCTACACCAGGGCATTGGAAGCGAACGCCGTGACCGATCGTGCCGTGGCCGCCGACCCCTCGAGCCATCGGCGGATCCACCTGTTCGGGGACCTGCTGGCGTTGGCGCTGATCCCGTTGGCCGTGGCGGGCGCGGTGATCAACGTCGTGCCCGCGTTGTTGACCCGAGCCGTCGGCCGTCCGTCCATGGCGCCCGTGACCCGCGCCACGGTGAAGTTCCTCGTGGCGTTCGTGGCCTTCCCGGCCACCTGGGTGGTGTGGCGGTACACCGCCATCGCCGACGAACCCCATCCCTGGCTGCTCACCGCCTTCCTTGGCCCGGCCTGCGGCTTGGCGGGAAGTTGGCTGATCCGCCGCATGGAGCGTGGTTATCGGGCCCGTCTGAGCCTTCGGGAACTGGCGGGCGTCCAGGCATCCCTCACGTCGCTGCGAGCGCGCCGGGCGGCGCTCGTCGAGGCCGTCGAGCGCGCTGCGGGCGCCCAGGGACCCTCGGAAGCCGCGAGGTCATGAACGCATCGCCGCTGGTAGCCTTGGGAACTGACTATGACGACACTCACCAAAGACGAGAAGACGCAGATCATCACGGAGTACGCCCGCGCAGATGGCGACACCGGCTCGGCGGACGTTCAGATCGCGGTCCTGACCAAGCGGATCGCGGACCTCACCGAGCACCTCAAGACCCACAAGCACGACCACGCGTCGCGCCGAGGCCTGCTGAAGATGGTGGGTCGGCGCCGCCGGTTGCTCGACTACCTCATGCACGAGGACATCGAGCGCTACCGCGCGTTGATCGCGCGTCTCGGCCTGCGCCGATAGACGCGGATGACATCGAAGGGACGCCCTGAATAGGCGTTCGTTCGTGAAGGAAGTGATGCGCACGACCCACTGATCCGAACCGCCGGAGGTGGGAGCGACCCGCGGTCGGTTATCAGTAGCGAGCTCCCGGGAGACCTGTGAATGAAGGATCCCGGTGGCCCACCACTGAGAATCGGCCGGACCCGCCTCCCGTCTCCATCGACGCGCCAGGAAGTGCCTGCGCGTTCAAGACGAACAAGGAGGAACGGCCCCATGGCCACCACCAACCTTTCCCGGAAGATCGGGAACCAGACCTTGACCTTCGAGACGGGCAAGATGGCCCGCCTCGCCGACGGCGCGGTCATGGTCACCTACGGCGAGACCCAGGTGCTCGGCACGTGCGTCTCGTCCAACCCCCGCGAGGGGATCGACTTCTTCCCGCTCACGATCGATGTCGAAGAGCGGATGTACGCGATCGGCAAGATCCCGGGCAGCTTCTTCCGCCGCGAAGGCCGGCCCGGCGAGACCGCGATCCTCACCGCCCGCCTGATCGACCGTCCGCTGCGCCCGACCTTCGCCGACGGCTACCGCGACGAGGTCCAGGTCGTCATCACGGTCCTGGGCTCGGACGGGGAGAACCCCTACGACATCCCGGCGATGAACGCCGCGTCGGTCGCCACCTGCCTTGCGGGCCTGCCGTTCGACGGCCCTGTGGCCTCCGTGCGGGTAGCGCTCATCGACGGGCAGTGGACCGTCAACCCTACGTTCGCTGAGACCGACGAGGCCACATTCGACGTGGTCGTGGCCGGCCGCCGGAGCGACTCCGGTGAGATCGACATCCTGATGATCGAGGGCGAGGCGCCCGACAAGACCTGGGAGCTGCTGGCTTCCGGTGCCCAGGCGCCCACCGAGGAGACCGTCGCCGAAGGCCTCGAGGCCGCCAAGCGCGCGATCGCCGAGGTGCTCGAGTTCCAGCAGGAGTTCATCGACGCCGCGGGCGTCACGCCGAAGGAGTGGACCCCGCGCCCCCTCTTCGGAGACGACCTGTACGAGGCGCTGTCCTCGTTCGCGAAGTCGCGGCTGGAGGAATCGATCGTCACCGACAAGGCTGAGCGTGAAGCCAAGCTCGACACGCTCAAGGCCGAGGCCAAGGAGCACATGGCCGCCAACTTCGCCGACTTCGACACGCGCAGGCGGCGAGTTCGGGCCCGCGTGGAAGCAGCTCCAGAAGAAGGTCATGCGTGCTCGCGTGATCGCCGAGGGCGTCCGCCTGGACGGTCGCGGTCCCAAGGACATCCGGCCGCTGTCGGCCGAGGTGGGCGTGCTGAAGCGGGCCCACGGTTCGGCGTTGTTCAACCGTGGTGACACCCAGGTGCTGAACATCACCACGCTGGGCATGCTCCGCATGACCCAGATGATCGACACCCTCGACCTCGAGGACTCCAAGCGCTACATGCACCACTACAACTTCCCGCCGTACTCCACGGGCGAGACCGGCCGCGTGGGTTCGCCCCGCCGGCGCGAGATCGGCCACGGGGCGCTCGCCGAGCGGGCCCTCATCCCGGTGATCCCGACCGAGGAGGAGTTCCCGTACGCGCTGCGACTGGTGAGCGACGTGTTGAGCTCGAACGGCTCGACCTCGATGGCCAGCGTGTGCGGTTCGACGCTGTCGCTGATGGACGCGGGGGTGCCGATCAAGGCGCCGGTCGCAGGCATCGCGATGGGCATGATCGCCGACGACGGCAAGTTCGTGACGCTCACGGACATCCTCGGTGCCGAGGACGCGTTGGGCGACATGGACTTCAAGGTGGCCGGCACGCGGGAGTTCGTCACCGCGATCCAGCTCGACATGAAGGTCACGGGGCTGCCCGGCGACGTGCTCGCCGGTGCGCTCCAGCAGGCGCGTGATGCTCGCTTCACGATCCTGGACGTCATGGAAGGCGCGATCGCGATGCCTCGTGAAGAGGTCAACGCCAAGGCGCCGCGCATCATCAGCATCCAGATCCCGGTCGACAAGATCGGTGAGGTGATCGGACCCAAGGGCAAGCGGATCAACGAGATCATCGCGGCCACCGGCGCCGACATCGACATCCAGGACGACGGCACGGTGTTCATCGGCTCCGAGCTCGGCGGCGAAGGTGCCGACGAAGCGGCGCACATGATCGATGAGATCGCGAACCCGCGCCCGGTGCTGGTGGGCGAGCAGTACGACGGGGTCGTGGTCAAGACCACCACGTTCGGCGCCTTCGTGAACCTGGTGCCCGGCCGAGACGGCCTGGTGCACATCTCCAAGCTCGGGCGCGGCAAGCGCCTGAGCAGCGTCGAGGAGGCGATCAAGGAAGGCGACAAGATCACCGTCCTGGTCGAGGACATCGACGGCCAGGGCAAGATCAGCCTGAAGCCGGTCGGCGAGGAGTGGGCCATCCCCGAGGGGCAGGCCGACGAATCCGGCGGCGGACGTCCGCGCGGCGACCGTGACCGTGGTGGTCGCGGCGGTGGTGGCGGAGGCCGCGACCGCGGGTCCTCGGACCGCGGTGCTTCCGACCGCGGGTCCTCGGATCGCAGCAGCGGCTCCGGCGACCGTGGTGAGCGCAGCCGAGGCCGTCGCTTCCGCGACGGTGAGGGCGCCAGCCAGGCCTCCGGCGGCGAGAGCACGCCGGCTTCGGCCGACGCGCCCGCCGGCGACGCGCCCAGCGCCGAGTAGCCGGCACCAGCGATGCCGATCGCTCGTACCGAGTTCGGCTCGGGCCTGCGAGTGGTCACGGAGCGGATGCCCAGCGTCCGCTCCGTGTCCCTCGGCTTCTGGGTGCTCGCTGGATCCCGCGACGAAGCCCCGAAGATCAGCGGGTCAAGCCATTTCTTGGAACACCTGCTCTTCAAGGGCACCGAGCACCGGACCGCGCTCGACATCGCCGAGAACTTCGACGCGGTGGGCGGTGACATCAACGCGTTCACGGCCAAGGAGTACACGTGCTACTACGCGCGGGTGCTCGACCGCGACCTGGAGATGGCGGTCGATCACCTGGCCGACATGCTGGAGCACTCGCTGATCCGCAAGGCGGACCTCGACGCCGAGCGCCAGGTGATCCTGGAAGAGATCAACATGCACGACGACTCACCCGAGGACGTCGTGCACGACCTGTTCACCGAGACCCTGTGGCCGAACCACCCCCTGGGCCGCCCGATCCTGGGCACCGTCGAAACGATCCGGGCCGCGACGCCGGCCTCGGTGAAGCGCTTCTATCACAAGAATTACGTGCCCGGGCATCTCGTGGTGGCAGCGGCCGGCAACCTGCGCCACGAGGACCTGTTGAAGATGCTCAAGGCGCGCATGGACACGGGTAGGGTCGTTCGCTCGGGTCAGCCGCCCGGCTGGCGCGTGCGCTCGGCCGCGAAAGCGCCCAATCCTTCGGGCCAGGACCTGGTGAAACGTCGCAAGACCGAACAGGCCAACATCTGTCTGGGCACGAACGGCCTCGACCGGGCCGACCCCGACCGGTTCGCGTTCCTGATCGTGAACACGGCGCTGGGCGGCGGCATGAGTTCGCGGCTGTTCCAGGAGGTCCGCGAGAAGCGCGGGCTCGCCTACAGCGTGTACAGCTACCACGCGCAGTACACCGAGGGCGGGCTGTTCACCTGCTACGCCGGGACCATGCCGGGCAGAGCCGCCGAGGTGATCGGTCTGCTGCGGCGCGAGGTCGCCGACATCCGCGACGGCGGGTTGACCCAGGCCGAGTTCGACCGTGCCAAGGGCCACGTGAAGGGCTCGATGGTCCTGGGTCTGGAGGACCCGGGTGGACGCATGAGCCGCCTGGGCAAGTCCGAGATCTCCCAGGGCGAGATCCTGTCGGTGAACGAGTCGTTGAAGCGCCTGGATCACGTGTCGCTCGAGGATGCGCGACGCGTGGCCGAGCGGGTACTGTCGCAGCCGATGACCCTGACCGTGCTCGGACCGTTCAACAAGCATGCGTTCCGCGAGGAGACCGTGGCGTGATCCGCGTCGGGGTCGTGGGCGCCGGCGGTCGGATGGGCCGCGAGGTGGCGCGCGCGGTCGGCGCCGATCCCGAGATGGACCTGGTGGCCGCCATCGATCCGAACGCCACCGGCGAGGCCGTCGAAGGGGTCACCGTGGTCGATGATCTGTCGGCCCTGCTCGACGCCGGTGCCGAGGTGGCGGTCGACTTCACCGCTCCCGACGCCGTGATGCCCACCCTCCGCTGGACGGTGGGCAACGGCATCCATGCCGTGGTGGGCACCACCGGCATCTCCCCGGCCGACCTGACTGAGCTGCGCTCGCTCACCGACGGCGCGCCGGCCAACGTGTTCGTGGCGCCCAACTTCGCGATCGGCGCCGTGCTGATGATGCGGTTCGCCGAACAGGCCGCGCGCCATCTGCCGGCCGCCGAGGTGATCGAGCTCCACCACGACCGCAAGGTCGACGCACCGAGCGGTACCGCGCTCGCGACCGCGCGCGCGATGGCTGCTGCGCGCGGCCCGGCGCCACCGGCTCCCGGCGGCGACGACGATCATCCCGGAGCCCGCGGCACCGACGTCGACGGCATCCGGGTGCACTCCGTCCGCCTTCCCGGGTTGGTGGCCCACCAGGAGGTCATCCTGGGCGGGCCGGGCCAGACGCTGTCGATCCGGCACGACACCACCGACCGTTCGTGCTTCATGCCGGGCGTGTTGTTGGCGATCAGAGCGGTCGGATCCCGCCCCGGGCTGACCGTCGGACTGGACGCGCTCTTGGAGGACGGATGAGTTCGCGCCGGCTCGCGGCCGTCGTCGCCCATCCCGACGACGACACCTTCGGCTGCGCCGGCACCGTAGCGCTGCACACGAACGATCCCGACTTCCATTTCGTGTTGATCCACGTCACCAGCGGCGAGAGCGGTCAGATCGCCGAAGGCTCGGACGCCACGCCGGAGACCTTGGGTGAGGTTCGCGAGGCAGAAGACCGACGTTCGTGGGAGGTGCTGGGCCGCGTGCCCGATCGGCACGAGTGGCTGCGGGTCCCCGATCACGCGGTGGCCGACCATGACACCGAGGAGCTCGTCGAGCGCATCGCCGCCGTGCTTCGCGAGGAGCGGCCCGATGTGGTGATGACCTTCGGACCCGATGGCGTCACCGGCCACCCGGACCACATCGCGGTGGGGGAGGTGGCGACGCAGGCGTTCCATCGTGTGCGCGAAGAGGGCGTTCCCGGATTCTCCCGCTTGCTGCATCAGGCGATCCCGCAGTCGATGCTCGACCGCTGGAACGAGGAGCTCGTCGCCAAGGGCCAGGAGCCGATGGATCCGACGCAGATGTATCAGCCCCGTGGCGTGCCGGACGAGCGGGTGGGGGTGCGGGTGGATTGCACGGGCGTCGCGATGCGCAAGCTCGCCGCCGTGCGCGAACACGTCACCCAGATGGACGGCACGCAGGAGCACATCGGGGACGAGGCCCAACAACTGCAGGCGCTCGCGTTCGAGACCCACGTGGTCGCGTGGCCTGCCACCGATCCGGAAGCGATGGTGATGACCGACGTGTTCGAGGGTCTCGACGTCGGCTGACCCGCCCGGAGGCGACGCCACCCGGCGGTAGGCTGGGCGGCATGGACGTCGAGATCCGACCGATCACGCCCGATGAGTTCGAGGCCTACCTCGTGGCGCTCGAGGTGGCCTTCAGCGCGCGTGTCGAAGAGGGCGATCTCGACCGCGAACGGTCCGTGGCGATCCCCGAACGGTTCCTGGCGGCGTGGGACGGCGACCGGATCGTGGGTGGTGCCGCCTCGCTGCCCAAACAGATGACCCTGCCGGGCGGCCGGATCGCGACCACCGCGTTCGTCACGGCCGTGGGCGTCCAGCCGACCCATCGCCGGCGGGGGATCAACACCGCGCTGATGCGCCAGTCAGCTGGACGACATCCATGCCCGCGGCGAGGCCTTCGCGGCGCTCTGGGCATCCGAAGGGAGCATCTACGGCCGCTTCGGCTACGGCATGGCGTCCGTGTTCGCGGAGCTCGACGATCGATGCGGACCGGTCGGGGTTCGTGCGCGGCTACCGCCCCGAGGGGCGCGTCGAGCTGCTGGTTCGCGACGAGGCGATGCCGGTGATGGAGACCGTGTACGACGCCGTGCGGCGCACCCGACCCGGCATGCTCGATCTCGAGGGCGCGTGGTTCGGGTGGCGGTGGTGGCAGCGCAAGTCGTGACAAGGACGCGATGGCGTTCTACGCGATCCATCGCGGTGAGCGCGGCGAGGCGGATGGCTACGCCGCCTACGTGGTGAAGCACGAGTGGCCCGACTCGATGCCGAAGCTCCAGGCTGGAGATCAAGGAGCTGATCGCGACGACGCCGCAGGGCTACGCCGATCTGTGGCGCTTCGTGTTCGACATCGACCTGGTCGGCGACGGTCGAGGGCTGGAACCGGCCCGTCGGACGAACCGCTGATGTGGTTGATGGCCGAGCCCCGGCAGCTGCGGATGAGACTGGGCGACGGCCTGTGGGTGCGGCTGGTGGACGTCCCGGCCGCCCTCGTCCTGCGGGGCTACCGCGCTCCCGGGCGCCTGGTGTTGGACGTCCAGGACCGATTCTGCCCGTGGAACGAAGGGCGCATCGAGCTCGTGGTGGATGAGGACGGTTCGGCGACCTGCGGGCCGACGGACGACCAGCCCGATGTGGTCTGCGCCGTCAACGACCTGGGTGCCGTGTTCCTGGGCGGCGCCACGTTCGGCCAGCTGCACCGGGCGGGGCAGGTGGCCGAGGGTACCGATGGGGCGATCGAGCGAGCCGATGTGATGTTCGGCACATGGCCGGCGCCCTGGTGCTCGTTCATCCTGTAGGCCCACGCTCAGAGCAGCCCGAACGCCCTGCAGCACGAACGCCACACCGATCGCCAGGAGCAGGACCGACAGCCCTGTGCGAACCCAGGTGAGTCCTCGTTCGCCCAGCAGCGCCCGGCTGCCCGTGCCGATCAGCGCCGATCCGAAGTCGGTGACCGAGACCCCCAGCGTCATCGCCAGGGCGGCGGCCAGGGCGGTGTCGGTCCCGCCGTCGGCACTGGCTTCGGCCACCACCGCGGACGCCGTGGTGGCGAAGAAGATCCACGCGCCGGGGTTGACGATCACCAGCATCACGCCACGCGCGGTCGGTCCCAGCCGGGCGCCGGGGCCGCTCGCCTGGATCGCGGCCTCCTCACCCAGCAGGTGATGCCGTCGGAGCGTCCGCAGCTCCGAGATGGCGAGGTAGATCAGGAACAGGCCACCGACCACCCGCAGCACGTCGATCACGGTCTGGGACGGCTCGGTCGTCGAGAACCCGAGCGCCAGCACCACCATCACCGCGAACAGCATCCCGTTGGCCCCGAGCATCACCCGGAAGCCCTGCACGAGCCCGCCCTTGGCCGTTTCGGACAGGATCAGCAGTTGCACCGGTCCGGGGGCGGCGCCGAGGGCCGCGCCCAAGGCGAACGCCGGCACGATGTGCTCGCTCCATGCCGTCATCCCGCCGGCGTCCCGACCCGGAGTTCCTCGATCGAGATCGTGCCGGCCTCGTCCTGGCTCACCAAGATCCCCTCGCACTCGGCGAAGGGTTCCACCTCCACACCCGTGAGGCCGAACGCCGCCCGCTCCACCAACGGCGTGTGGCTGATCGCCAGGCCGGTTCCTCCATCGGGGAGTTGGTCCAGCAGGGCTCGCACGCCCGCCGCCATGCCCTCCGGGCTGCCGCCGGAGGCGTCACGACCGGCGAGGCCGCCGATCACCGCGTGCTCGGGCAACTGCTGACCGGCGCCGCGGAGGAACCAGGCGGCCGTCTCCGCGGCGCGTTCGGCGGGGGAGACGAATACGAGGTCGTACGTGCGTCCGGAGCCGCGACCTACGTCCTCGGCCTGGGCGCGGCCTTCCGGAGCGAGACGGTCGGCGGAAGGGTCCCGGCGAGCGTGGCGTCGGAGTTCCAGCTGCTTCATGGTTCCTCGTTTCCTGTTCCTGTGACGACGACCTGACGTTCGGCTCGCCGGGCATTCGGTTCGCGTATCATGCCGCAACCGTGAGCCCCTTCCGTCGAACCGTCGTGCCCGTCGTGCTGTTCACCCTGCTCGCTGCGGCGTGCACCGGAGGCGGCGACGAAGAGCCCTCGGCCCAGCCGACGTCGCCGTCGTGTGCCCCCGGTGAGTGCGTGGTGAGTTCCGACCCGGGCGACATCGCCTATCAGCCCGGCCAGTACGAATACACGTTCAACGGCGTGACGGCCACCTTCTCGTTGGACGGCGCCACCGGCACCCTCGAGGTGAAGAACGGCTCACCCGCCGAGATCGGCAAGCCGGGGATGTACGTGATCTCGGGCGACGACCAACGCTACGAGGGCTCCGTGGACGCACCCGCGGTGATCCCCGAAGGGGGGTCGGCCACGTTCACCGTGACGTTCCCCGAGCAGGTCGATGCCACCTCGATCGGCTTGATGGTGCTGCTGTTCGGCGGGAGCAACTTCGGCGCGATGCGCCCCGTCCCGGTCGCCTGAGATCTTCCGTTGTGCAGGGGTTGCCTCTCCCGTACACTCGCGCGGATTCCATCACGGAGGAGAGAGCCGAAATGTCGCGTCGTCCATCGATCCTGACCGCCGTCGTCGCAGCGGTCGCTGCTCCTGCTCGGAGCGATGCCCGCCGGCGCATCGCCGCGGGTTCCGCAGGTGGGCAAGCGAGGAGTTGCTCCGAGTTCGCGCCGCCGGCTCAGGCACCCACCGAACGCGTCGTTCTCGATCTCTCGCAAGGACGGCAATGACGTGCGGGGGCCGCTCGACCTCGCGTCGATGAAGATCAGCCGCGGCAAGACGAAGGACACCGTCGCCTTCACCGCGCTCGGGCCGCGTCTCGAATGCGGCGATCGATCCCAACAACGGCAACTTCGCGATCCTGATCGACAACAACGACGACCGGGAGTACGACTACGCCCAGTACGTGTTCTTCGCCGGGCGGCAAGCTCCGAGGACTCCTGGTCAACCTCGAGACCGACAACCTGGTCGACCGGACCGTTCCGACCTCGAGGACCGGTCCCAAAGGCGTTCCGCCAGGTGATCCAACGCGCGAAGATCCACAGCCCGGGCACCTACCGGTTCGCATGTTCGGCGAGTCTACCGGAGCGCGCACCGTGCTCCGAACGTGCCATGCATCGACACGATCCCCAACCGGTTCCCGCTCATCCCGCTCGACCATCGGGCCCCACCGTCGGATGGGACAGCTGGGCGACCGTACTCCGGCGATGCCTCGAGACGAACTGACGTCCCCGATCGAGTTCCATTTCGCCGACGACCAGTTCGGCACCGGCGTCAAGGAGTGGATCGTGCAGCGCAGGGAGATCGGGTGCCGGCACCTGGGAGCTCGTCGATGACGGGACGAGCGCTGCACCCGACCGTGGCCGTCCCCGGCGAGGAGGGGAAGACCTACGACGTGCGGTTCATCGTGGTCGACAAGCAGAAGAACCGGAAGCATTCTCGACCTCCAAGCGCACGACGTTCCCGTTGGACGACGACAGCGCCACCTACGATCCACCCGTCGCCCAGGATGTGGCCGCGTCGGGATGGTTCCTCGGGACCCGCACCGGGATCTCGAACACCGTGGCGCCGGGCACGGCGACGTTCACGTTCGAAGGGGGGCATCGGCACGGAGGTGTGCGTCATGGGTGGGCCGGCTGACTCGGGCACGGCGACGGCCGACGTGTCCCTCGACGGGACGCGCAAGCTCCTCGATGGACGAGGACACCTCTGTCCCGGTGCACGGTCGGGTCGCAGTGCTACACGACCGACAACGCCAACCCGCACACGTTGCGTCGTCGACGGGGACCAGCGCCACGACCTTCTGGATCGACGGGTTCTACGTGGTGACGTCGTGACTCAGGCGTCGGTGCGGCTGGCGGGCTCGCTCTCGCCGGCTTCCCACCGTGCCATCACGAACAGCAGGTCGCTCAGGCGGTTGAGGTAGCGGCGAACGAGCGGGATTGACCTCGCGCTGTGCGTGCTCCAGGGCCACGACGGCGCGTTCTGCCCGTCGGATCGGTGCTGCGCGCGACGTCGATCGAGGCGCTCGCCGGGTTCGCCCCGGGCACGATGAACACCTCGGGGAGCGGTCGCTGGGCCACCAGGCCGTCGATCCGCTGCTCCAGGCGCTGCACCATGGCCTCGTCCACCAGGGAGATGCCTTCCTTGAGCTTCCGGCGTTCCTTGGGATTGGTGGCGAGGTCGGCCCCCACCACGAACAGCTCCCGCTGCAGGGTGAGCAGGTCGGCGGCCATGACCTCGTCGGTGGTGAGCGAGCGAGCCAGGCCCAGCACGCGCGACCGCCTCGTCGGTGGTGCCGTACGCCTCGGTGACCAGGTCGTCCTTCGGCACCCGTCCCCCGTAGAGCAGGCCGGTGGTGCCGTCGTCGCCGGTCTTGGTGTAGATGCGGGGCATGGGCCGTTAGCATAGGGCGCATCCAGGCCGCCGCACCCCGGCTCGTTCGCGGTGGCCAGAGAGGGAGGCACCACCATGGCCGAACACATGAGCGGGAACTTCGGGAACGTCGCCACCGCCATGATCACGCCGTTCCGCGCCGACCACGGGGTCGATCTGGACGGCGCCCAGGAGCTCGCCTCGTGGCTCGTCGAACACGGCACCGACGCGGTCGTGGTCGCCGGTTCCACGGGCGAGTCGCCCACGTTGACCCACAAGGAGAAGGCGCAGCTCTTCGCCGCGGTGGGCGAGGCGATCCGCGGCCGGGGCAAGCTGATCTGCGGCACGGGCACCTACTCCACGGCCGAGACCCTGGAGCTCACCCAGGCGGCCGAGGACGCCGGCGCCGACGGCCTGCTCGTGGTGACCCCGTACTACAACAAGCCACCGCAGCGAGGCCTGATCGCGCACTTCGAGCACATCGCCGACGCCACCGAGCTGCCGATGATCCTGTACAACATCCCCGGCCGGACCGCCACGCGGATCGAGCACGACACGCTGATCGAGCTCGCGCAGCGGCCCAACATCGTGGCGGTGAAGGACTCCACCGGGGACTTCCAAGCGGTCAGCAAGCTGATCGCCGAGGCCCCGGCCGGGTTCGAGGTCTACTCGGGCGACGACTGGGCGACGTTCGGCTACGTGTGCCTGGGCGCCGTGGGCGTGGTGAGCGTGGCCGGCCACCTGGTGGGCGAGCAGATCCGCCAGATGATCGACCTGATCCACACCGGTGACGTCCCGGCGGCCCGCAAGATCCACGAGGCGCTCTCGCCGCTGTACAACGCCTTGTTCGTCACCTCCAACCCCATCCCGGTGAAGGCCGCCCTGGAGATGCAGGGCCGCCCGGCCGGTCCCACGCGGCTGCCGCTGGTGCCGGCCACGGCCGAAGAACGCGAGCGCGTGCGCAAGGCTCTGGAGGACGCCGGTCTCCTCTGACCCGAACCTCTGTCGCGTCGTCTTCCTCGGAGGTGTCGGGGAGGTCGGTCGCAACATGGCCTGCGTCGAGGTCGACGGTCGCATCCTCATCGTCGACGTCGGCCTGTCGTTCCCCTCGGGCGACATGCCCGGCATCGACCTGGTGCTGCCGGACTTCGATTACGTGCGCAAGAACGTCGACCGCGTCGAAGCGGTCGTGCTCACCCACGGTCACGAAGACCACATCGGAGCGTTGCCGTACCTGCTCCGCGAGTTCGACCATCTGCCGATCTACGGCACGCCCTTCACGCTCGAACTGTTGAAGGGCAAGCTCGAGGAGCACGGCGTCACCGATCGGGCCGACCTGCACGTCGTCACCCCCGGCGAAGGTGCCGTCGCCGGCCCGTTCTCGATGCGGTTCCTCCGCGTGACGCACTCGATCCCCGACGGCATGGCCGTGGCGATCGACACGCCGTTCGGCACGATCCTGCACACGGGCGACTTCAAGATCGACCAGACGCCGCTCGACGGTCGGCCGACCGACCTGCACGGTCTCGCCGAGGAGGCCAGCGGCACGGGCGTGCACCTGCTCCTGTCCGACTCCACGAACGCCGAGGAGGCCGGCTACACCTCGAGCGAGCAGAGCGTGGGTCCGGTGCTGCAGCGCATCGTGGCCAACGCGCCCGAGATCGTGGTGGCGGCCTGCTTCTCCAGCCACATCCACCGGATCCAGCAGATCGTGAACGCCGCGCGTCTCGAACGAGCGCGTGGTGGCCTTCCTGGGCCGGTCGATGCACAACTCGGTGCGCGCCGCCCGTCTCCTGGGGCTGCTGCACGTCGACGACCGCGACGTGGTCGACATCGAAGAGGTCGAAGAACCTCGATCCCGGCCGCGTCGTCGTGATCTGCACGGGATCGCAGGGCGAGCCCTTCAGCGCGCTCTCGCTGATGGCGCAGCGTCAGCACAAGTGGGTCAAGCTCAAGGAGGGCGACACCGTGGTGCTGTCCTCGTCGCTGATCCCCGGCAACGAGCCGGCGATCCACCGGGTGGTCGACGCCGTGTACCGAACCGGCGCCGACGTCTACCACATGCCCGCCGACCCGGTGCACGCCAGCGGCCACGCCGCCGCCGAGGAGCTCCGGCTGATGCTCTCGCTGGTGCGGCCGCGCTGGTTCATCCCGGTGCACGGTGAGCGCCGGCACCTGCAGCACCACGCCAGGCTCGCCGAGGAGGTCGGCATCCCCGACGGACCACGTGATCATCTGCGAGGACGGCGACGTCGTCGACGTGGGGGAGCGGCTCGAGATCGTCGAGCGCGTCCAGGCGGGGATGACCTTCGTCGACGGCCTCGGGATCGGCGACGTGGGCGGCGAGGTGCTGCGCGACCGGCGGAAGCTGGCCGGCGACGGCGTGGTCGTCGTGGTGGTCACCGTCGACTCCCAGACGGGCGAGCTCGTGAGCGGCCCCGACATCGTGAACCGCGGGTTCGTCTACGAGGAGACCTCCCAGGGCATCCTCGACGAGGCGCGCGAGCGCGTGGTGCGATGCGATCGCCGAGTCCGCGGACGCCAAGGTGATCGACCCGTCGGCCCTCCAGCAGGACATCCGCCGCGTGCTCGGCCGCTACTTCAACGAGGCCACGCAGCGCAAACCCGTGATCCTCCCGGTCGTGATGGAGGTCTGACGGATGGTTGCAGCGTCGCCGCAACCCGTCATGCTTATGGGCTATGGCGACGAAGACTTCCCCTTCTTCGCGACGCACCGCGTCGCGCACGTCCGCATCCCGTAAGGCTTCCTCCAGCGGTCGGAAGGCCGCGCCGCAGAAGAAGCCGGCGCCCAAGAAGCCCCGCCAAGAAGAAGCCGGCACGCGCGTCGACGCGGCAGATCCTGTCGCCGTTCGCGCGTGACGCCGTCGGGATCGCGCTGGTGGTGTTCGCGGGCCTGGCGGTCCTGTCGGTCTGGTTCGACCTGGCGGGGCCCATGGGCCAGGCGATGACCGGCCTGCTGCAGAGCGGGTTCGGTCTGCTCGCGGTGGCGATCCCGGTGATCGGGGTGTTCTGGGGCTTCGTCCTGCTTCGCGACGTCGCGCCCGAGGACCGCGTTCGGATGTTCATCGGGTTCGGCCTGCTGACGGTCGGGTGTGCTGGGCATGGCTCTCGATCGTCGCGAGGCAACCCCGGGGTGTTCGCGCCGCTCGAAGACACCAGGCGTGCGGCCGGCCTGGGCGATGCCGGCGGCATCATCGGCGCGATCGGCGCCGGCCCGCTCTCCAAGGTGGTGTCTCCGTACGGCGCCTTCGTGATCGATGCGGGCCTGGCGGCGATCGGCCTGCTCATCTTCACCGGCACGTCGTTCGCCGAGGCCAAGCAGAAGGTGTCGGACTTCCGCTCGAGCCTGGTCGAGAAGGACGAGGTCGCGAAGACGGCCAAGGAGGCGAAGGCCGCCGCCAAGGCCGAGAAGGCTGCCGCCCGTGGAGCGGCGCCCGCCGATGCGGCCGCCAAGCCCAAGGAACCCAAGAAGCGCGCGAAGTTCATGGAGGCCATGGGCCTGGTCGAAGAGCCCGTCGTCGTCCTGCCCGAGTCCTCACCGGTGCTGCCGCTCGACGAGCCGCCCGCCGGCCGAGGAGCCTGGGCTCCCGGCGAAGAACGCGCCCAAGCCGCGCACGGTCACCACCGCCGCGGGTCCGTACGAACTGCCCTCGCTCGACCTGCTGCGCACCGCGCCGCCCTCCACCAACGACGGCATCCACGAGACCGGTGTGATGGAGGCGCTCGCGCACACGCTCACCACGTTCGGCGTCGACGCCAAGGTCGTGGACTCCCACCGCGGACCGACGGTCACGATGTACGAGGTGGAGGTCGCCTCCGGCACGAAGGTCAACAAGGTGTTGAACCTGTCCAGCGACATCGCCTACGCGCTGGCCACGCCCGACGTGCGCATCATCGCTCCCATCCCCGGCCGGTCGGCGATCGGTATCGAGGTGCCGAACAAGCACCGCGACTTCGTGATGCTCGGCGACATCCTGCGGTCGAAGGCGGCGAAGGCGGCCACCCACCCCTTGCAGGTGGCCCTGGGCAAGGACATCCACGGCGAGTCCCAGATGGTGAACCTCGCCACCATGCCGCACGTGCTGATCGCCGGGGCCACCGGCGCCGGCAAGTCCAGCCTGGTGAACAGCTTCATCACCTCGATCCTGATGCGCACCACCCCCGAAGACGTCCGGCTCGTGTTGATCGACCCCAAGCGCGTGGAGCTCAGCCACTTCGCCGAGGTGCCGCACCTGTTGAGCCCGGTGATCGTGCATCCGAAGCGGGCCACCGAGGCGCTGGAGTGGATCGTGCGCGAGATGGAGATGCGCTACGAGATGCTCGCCACCGTCGGCGTCCGCGACATCGACGGGTACGAGGAGGGACTGGCGGACGGCACCCTGCGCCTGCCGGTCGGCTACGAGCACAAGTACGAGCACCTGCCGTACATCGTCGTCGTGATCGACGAGCTCGCCGACCTGATGATGGTGGCCCCTCGCGCGGTCGAGGACGCGATCTGCCGGATCGCGCAGATGGCGCGCGCCGTCGGCATCCACCTCGTGGTCGCCACGCAGCGCCCCAGCGTCGACGTCGTGACCGGTCTCATCAAGGCGAACATCCCCAGCCGGATCGCGCTCATGACCTCGAGCCAGGCCGACTCACGAGTGGTGCTCGACCAGAACGGGGCCGAGAAGCTGGTGGGCCACGGCGACATGCTGTTCGCGCCCGCGAACGCCTCGAAGCCGGTGCGCCTGCAGGGCGCCTGGGTCACCGAGGCCGAGATCCACGGCATCTCGGCGTTCATCCGAGGCCAACGCGAGGTGGTCTACGAGCAGCACATCGAAGGCTTGGGCATCCCGCCGACCGAGGCCGAGCTCAGCACCGGCGGGGGAGCGGGCGGCCTCGGCGACAGCGACGAGGAACTGCTCAACCAGGCCGCCGAACTGATCATCCGCTCCCAGCTGGGGTCGACCTCGATGCTGCAGCGCAAGTTGAAGGTGGGCTTCGCACGCGCCGGCCGCCTGATGGACCTGCTGGAGGAGCAGGGCGTGGTGGGGCCGTCGCAGGGCTCGAAGGCCCGGGACGTGCTCATCACCTGGGACGAGTGGGAAGAACGCCGCAGCGCGTAGGCGCTACAGAGCGCCGACGCGGCGTGCGACCTGGAACAGGGTGTCGGCGTGCTGCTGGGGATCGATCATGAACCGGCCCGCCATGCCCACCTGGCCCTGCCAGTAGCTGTAGACCTTCTCGGCGTCCCAGCCGCGTTCCAGCGAGCCCCTGTAGCTGCGCACCATCTCGCTGCCGGCCCAGATGCCGTCGGGCGCCACGATGAACCCTCCGCGCGCACCGTCGATGGAGACCCAGAACGCCCCCACCAGGCCCCAGCGGTTGTCGTCGAGCTGGCCGGACACCAACAGGAACTTGACCGGTCCCTCCGACAGACTCTGCGGCGCGGAGATGCGCTCGCGGATCGAGGCCAGTGGCGAGTGTTCCCAGGTGTCGTTCACGTCTACAGGCTCCATCATCGGGTCGTCATCGGTGTCTCCATCCCCCTCGCAGCGCACACTAGTCCCCCGTCCGGGGGCCAGACAGTGGCCGGAAGTCGCTAGCTTGGGGACCCTCGACCTAGGTCGCCGGGCGTTGCGTCCGCGGCGCGTTCGCCGAGGTCTTCGACGGTGATCGCCCACTGTTCGTGGTCGCGCCACTGCCCACCGATCATCAGATAGCGAGGCGAGAAGCCCTCTCGACGGAACCCGGCTCCTCGAACCAGGGCGATGGAGGCCTCGTTCCCGGGCTGGATGTTGGCTTGGATCCGGTGCAGTCCCAAGCGGCCGAACGCCAGATCCAGCACCAGCGCCATGCCCTCACGCATCAACCCCGTGCCGGCGTGCGGGGTGAAGGCGTAGTAGCCGAGGTAGGCGTTGCGGAACGGCCCGTAGAAGATCTGCGACAGGTTGTAGGTGCCGGCCAACGCGCCGTCCTCGTTCCGGCACACGAAGAGCCGCTGCTGGTCGGCGAGGTCGGCCGAGGCGAACCATCCGTCGATCAGCTCGTCATCCAGGCGGACGTCCACCCAGGGATGCAACAGGGCACGACTGCGCTCGAGCGCCGCCACGTACTCGGAACGGTCGGCGAGAACCGGGTGACGAAGGTGCACACGAGGACCACGCACCAGCGCGCGATCGTTCACACGTGTGTGGCGTCGGCGCGCGCTCGCGCTTCGGCGATGACGCGTTCGGCCGACGCCCGGTCTTCGAACCCGTCGGTGGACACCTTGTGACCCTCCAGGTCCTTGTACACCTGGAAGAAGTGCTCGATCTCGTTGAGCATGGGCAGCGGCATCCCGCCCAGGTCGCCGATGTGCGACCACATCGGATCGCGGAGCGGGACGCACAGGATCTTCTCGTCCTCGCCCTTCTCGTCGGTCATGCGGAAGAGCCCGATCGGGCGCACCTTGATGCGGCAGCTGGGGAACGTGGGCTCGCCCACGAAGACGAGCGCGTCGAGGGGATCGCCGTCGCCGCCCAGGGTCCCTTCGATGAACCCGTAGTCGGCCGGGTACTGCATCGACGTGAACAGCATGCGGTCGAGCCAGATCTCACCGGTCTCGTGGTCCATCTCGTACTTGTTGCGCGAGCCCTTGGGGATCTCGACGATGACCGTCAGGGTGCCGTCGCTCATGCCCGAAGTCTAGCGGCGAGAGCGCGGGTATCATCCCGAGCGACCCCATGGCCGGAAGATCCACGCAGGATTCGATCGGGGTCGGCCCCGCGCTCGAGAAGGCGCGCCGCATCCGGGGGCTCACCCTGGAAGAAGCGGCGCGCGACACCAAGCTTCGGGTCGACCAATTGACGGCGCTCGAACTCGAAGACTTCGACGCCCTCCCCGGCGACGCCTTCGTCCGCGGGGCGCTGCGCACCTACGCGCAGTACCTGGGGCTGGACCCGGACAAGGTCACCGCGATCTACGACCATCACGCCGATGAACCGCAGGCGCCGCCCCCTCCCGGCAAGATGGGCAGGGTCGAGCAGGCGATCGCCGCCACGCGGATCCGCGACAACCATCGGCTCCTCCTGTTCGCCGCCGTATTCGTCATCGTCGGGCTCCTGATCTTCGGATTGGTCTCACGCGATCACTCATCGCCACCCCAGGCCACGATCTCGGCGGCGGTGCCGACGTTGTCCGCCTCGTCGGCACCGGCGAGCACGATCGAGGCGGTCCTCGTTGCCCTCCGTCCCGTGGACGTGTCGGTGGAGGTGGACGGGGCCACCGAGGAACATCCGATGGCCGAGGGCGAGACGTTGTCGTTCACCGCGTTGGATTCCCTGAAGCTCACGGTGGCGGACGGCGGGGCCGTGCAGATCACGGTCAACGGCCGTGATCTCGGTGCGCCGGGCGAACCGGGTCAGCCCTGGAGCGACACGTTCACGTTCGACGTGGACGAGGGGAGCGGCGAACCGTCGCCGTCCGCCTCGCCGTGAGCTCCACCGTCAGGGCCGAACTCGTCGGGGTCGGCACCGAGTTGTTGCTCGGTCAGATCGCCAACACCAATGCGAAGTGGATGGGGGAGCGGCTCGCCGAGATCGGTGTCGACGTGCTCTACCACCAGGTCGTGGGCGACAACGCCGGCCGCATCGCGGAGGTGCTCCGCCTTGCGTGCTCCCGCGCCGACGCCGTGCTGGTGACCGGCGGCCTGGGTCCCACCGAGGATGACATCACCCGGGACGTGTTGGCCGACCTGTTGGGCACGCGCATGGCACGGGTTCCCGAGATCGAGACGTATCTGCGGGATCGGTTCGCGGGGTTCGGCAGCGGGGACATGCCGGTCAACAACCTGCGGCAGGCCGACGTGCCCGAAGGAGCCCGGTTCATCATGCCCGAGCGGGGAACCGCCCCCGGGCTGATCGCCGAGGTGGAGGGAGCCACCGTCTACGCGATGCCCGGCGTGCCGGCCGAGATGGTGGAGATGATGGAGTCCACGATCCTGCCGGAGCTCGCATCACGCGTGGGTACTGCGGTGCTGCGCTCGCACACGCTCCGATGTACCGGGATCGGTGAGTCGCGCGTCGCCGAGATCCTGCACGACCTGTTCGAGGCCTCGGCGAACCCGAGCCTGGCCTACCTCGCGTCCGCCGGCGAGGTGAAGGTTCGGCTCACCGCCAAGGCCCACTCCGTCGATGCCGCCGAGGCGCTGATCGAGCCGCTCGCCGCCCAGGTCCGCGCCCGCTTGGGCGACGTGGTGTTCACCGAAGCCGACGAAGGCCTCGAACAGACGGTGATGCGGCTCCTGCGCGAGACCGGTCGGAGCATCGCGTGCGCCGAGTCCCTCACCGGCGGCAGCGTGGCCGCGCGACTGACCCGAGCCGAAGGGGCCTCGGCCTCGTTCGTGGGTTCGGCGGTCGTGTACACGGCGGAAGCGAAGCAGCGGGTCCTCGGCGTATCGCGCGAGACGATCGACGGTCCCGGCGTGGTGAGTGAGGCATGTGCGCGGGAGATGGCCGCCGGTGCTCGTGCGCTCTACGGCAGCGACGTGGCGATCTCGCTCACCGGTGCTGCGGGGCCTGAGCCGCACGGCGGCGCCGAACCCGGCACCGTGTGGATCGCCCTCGACGCGGCCGATGTCCGGCACGCGCGTGGGTACCGCTCCACCGGCGATCGCGACCGCGTGCGCCGATGGGCCGAGCAGGCGGCGCTCGACCTGGTTCGCCGCTACCTCGATGGCAACGAGCTCCCCACGTCCGATCGCCTGATCTGAGCCGAACGTGACCGATCAACGCCACGCGCGGTGACGGCCGGCTCCGCCTCTTCGTGGGGGTCGGCCTCCCCGATCCGGTGGCGATGGAGGCCGCGGATGCGACGGCCTCGCTCCGCGCCCGCTACCCCGACGCCAGGTGGGTGCCGGTGGAGAGCCTGCACGTCACGCTGGCGTTCCTCGGGCCCGTCGCCAGGGCGCAGCGCCCGTGGATCGAGGAGCGGCTCCGGGAGGTGGCGTCCACCACCGAGGCCTTCTCCACCGCGATCACCGGCATCGGTGGATTCCCCTCGATGGCCGGGGCGCGGGTGCTGTGGCTGGGCCTCGACGATCCCGCAGACCGATGCGGGAAGCTCGCTCGTGCGGTGCAGGAGGCCTTGTCCCCGACGTTCCCCATGGAGTCCCGGCCCTTCACCCCGCACATCACCGTGGCGCGGTCGCCGCGTTCGCTCGATCTGCGGCGATCCGGGCGATGCGTCCTCAGCGGGAGAGCGCTTCGACGTGGGCGGGATCTCGTTGTTCCGGAGCCATCTCGGCCGGCCCGAGCCGCGGTACGAGGAGCTCACGGCCATCCCCTTCGATGGCCCTTTCCCCGGCCCTGTCCTCCGGAGTTAGAAAGTCTCGGCCCGGTGCTTGCGACCGAACATCTGTTCGAGTAGCGTTCGAGGCCGATACGGCCCTTCCAGGGGTCGCCACCGCACCGCGAATGACAGGGGTGTAAGTTATGTCAGACCCTCTCGTTAGCTTCCCAAGTCCGTCAGGGAAGCCGGTCGATCGGAACCTCTTCTCCGAACGACCCCGGGGTCAGAAGGAGGCCATGGTGGACCGGGACAAGATGCTCGACGTCACGCTCCAGCAGATCGAGAAGCAGTTCGGCAAAGGCGCGGTCATGAAGCTGGGCGAACACCCCGCGGGGGCCGGCGTCACGGTCATCCCCACGGGCTCGTTGGCCCTGGACCTCGCGCTCGGTGTGGGCGGCATCCCGCGCGGGCGCGTGGTGGAGATCTTCGGACCCGAGGGTTCGGGCAAGACCACGGTCAGCCTGCACATCATCGCCGAGGCGCAGGCCAACGGTGGCATCGCCGCATTCGTCGACGCCGAACACGCGCTCGACCCCACCTATGCGCGTGAGCTCGGGGTCAACATCGACGAACTGCTCGTATCCCAGCCGGATTCGGGTGAGCAGGCGCTCGAGATCGCCGACATGCTGGTGCGATCCGCCGCCCTCGACCTCGTGGTGATCGACTCCGTGGCCGCCCTGGTCCCCCGAGCCGAGATCGAAGGCGAGATGGGCGATACCCACGTCGGTCTGCAGGCCCGGCTCATGAGCCAGGCCATGCGCAAGCTCTCGGGGTCGTTGTCCAAGTTCGACACCACCGCCATCTTCATCAACCAGCTCCGCGAGAAGATCGGCGTGATGTTCGGCTCACCCGAGACCACGCCGGGTGGTCGCGCGCTCAAGTTCTACTCGTCGGTGCGGCTCGACGTCCGCAAGATCGAGAACCTCAAGGACGGCACCGAGGTCGTGGGCTCCCGCACGCGGGTCAAGGTGGTGAAGAACAAGGTGGCCCCACCGTTCCGCCAGTGCGAGTTCGACATCATGTACGGCAAGGGGATCTCCAAGGAAGGCTCACTCATCGACGTGGGCGTCGACCTCGAGATCATCAAGAAGGCGGGCGCCTGGTTCACCTACGAGGGTGAGCAGCTCGGGCAGGGCCGTGAGAACGCCCGTGCCGTTCCTGGCCGAGCACATCGACATCCGCGACGAGATCGAGCGCAAGGTGCGCGAAGCCACCGGGATCTCCGCCTTCGGTGAGGAGGGCGAGGAGACCCCGATCGAGATCGTCCCCGATGTCGTCCTCGACGAGGCCCCGCCGTCCGAGAGCAAATCCAAGGCCAAGACCGGCGCGCAGGCCTGAGGCCACCCATGGGTTCCGCGCGCCCCGCCCGGCGTGAGCCGAAGAACCCGAAGTCATGCCATGAGCGCGCGCTCGGGCTCCTGGCGGTGCGTCCGCGCAGCCGCCGGGAGCTCGAACGGCGCCTCCTCCAGGCCGGGTTCGAACTCGAGGAGGTCGACGACGTCCTCGGCCGGCTCGAGCGCGTGGGGCTGGTCGATGACGCCGCCTTCGCGCGCCAGATGGCCGACTACCAGTTCGGCTCGCGCAAGGCCGGTCGCCGGGCGGTGACCGGGGCGCTCCTGGAGAAGGGCATCGCTCCAGATGTCGTCGCCCAGGTCCTCGAGGATCCTGCCCAGGACGAGGAGGCGCGTGCCTTCGACCTGGCCTCGTCCAAGGCGCTGCGGATGGGTCAGATCGAGCCGGTGAAGGCCTTCAACCGCCTCACGGGGCTCCTGGTCCGTCGTGGGTACGGTCACGAGATCGCCCGGAACGCGGCGCGAAGGGCTCTGAGCCTCCAGGCCGACGACTAGGCCTTCCGGACCTTGTCTTCCGTGTCGTCACGGCCGTAGCATCGTGACCACGAGAGGAACACACCGGAAACCACGTTCAACGATCGATCGAACCTGTGAGCGAGTCCTGACCTTGACCCCGACCCGACCGATGACGGAGCACGAACGGCGAGCGCCCGGATAGGGCCTCGTCCCGCACACTCGCGCCCAGCGCTTCCCGACAGCGAACGTGGCCCGGACGGGCCTCTCCCGAACATGCATAGCCGTCTTGCGGCCCGCGTCTGGAGCCGCGCATCGGGAGGCACACCATGATCGCTTTCTTGACCGGGATCGTCGGGCTGGTGCTCGGGTTCGGCGCCGGATTCCTCTACCGCAAGTCCGTCGCCGCCTCGAACGCCATGAGCATCGAGGCCCGCGCCCAGCAGCTCCTGCTCGACACCCAACGTGACGCGGACTCGGCCGCCAAGCGAACGCTCCAGGACGCCAAGGACGAGGCTTCGGCGATGCGTCGCGAAGGCGAGGAGGATCTCCGGGGGCGACGTGACGAACTCGCCCGGCAAGAGCGCCGCATGACCGAGGAGCAGGAGGAGCTGCGGCTCAAGGGGACGCGCATCGAGGCTCGGGCGACCGAGCTGGACGAGCGTGACGAGAAGCTCACGTATGTCCGGACCCAGCTCGAGAAGGCGACGGACCTGCACCGCGCCCAGCTCGAGAAGATCGCCGGCATGACGTCCCTGGAGGCCCGGGACCATCTCACGGGCCAGGTGATCGCCGAGGCGAAGCGGGTCGCGATGTCGCAGGTCCGTGAGATCGAGCAACGCGCTCGAGAGGAAGGGGAGGAGCGGGCCCGCAAGATCGTCACGATCGCGATCCAGCGAGTGGCGTCGGAGCAGACCGCGGAATCCACGGTTAGCGTGTTCGCGCTGCCGAGCGAAGACATGAAGGGCCGCATCATCGGCCGTGAAGGGCGAAACATCCGGGCGTTCGAGGCCACCACGGGCGTCAACCTCATCATCGACGACACGCCCGAGGCCGTGGTCCTGAGCTGCTTCGACCCCGTCCGCCGCGAGGCGGCACGGATGACGCTGGCGAAGCTGGTCGAGGATGGCCGCATCCATCCCGCGCGGATCGAGGAGATCCACGAACGATCCCTGCGCGAGCTCGAAGAGCAGATCAAGCGCGCCGGCGAGGACGCCGTGGCCGAGGTCGGGATCACCGACATCCATCCCGAGTTGATCAAGCTGCTCGGACGGCTGCAGTACCGGACGTCCTACGGCCAGAACGTCCTGCGGCATCTGGTCGAGTCGGCCTACATCGCCAGTGCCCTTGCCGCCGAGATCGGGCTCGACCCCACGGTGGTCAAACGTGGTGCGTTCCTGCACGACGTCGGCAAGGCGGTGACCCACGAGGTCGAGGGAAGCCACGCCATCATCGGCGCCGAGATCGCGCGCCGGCTGGGCGAGGCTCCCGAGGTCGTGCACTGCATCGAGTCGCACCACGGCGAGGTGGAGCAGCACACGATCGATGCCGTCCTGGCGCAGATCGCCGACGGGATCAGCGGCGGGCGTCCCGGCGCACGCCGAGAGTCACTCGAGACCTACGTGAAGCGCCTGGAGCGGCTCGAAGAGATCTGCACGACCCACCCCGGCGTCGTGAAGACCTTCGCGATGCAGGCGGGCCGAGAGGTCCGCGTCATGGTCCAGCCCGACGACGTCGACGACCTGCAGGCGCAGGTGATCGCCCGCGATATCGCCAAGCAGGTCGAGGAGGAGCTGCAGTACCCGGGTCAGATCCGGATCACGGTGGTGCGGGAAACCAGGGCGATCGAGTTCGCGAAGTAGGGCTCAGCGCCACTCGTCGGCGTCGCTGCCGCCGCTGGACGGCGTGCGGGCCGAGACGGACGGTCGCGGATCGACGGACGGAGCTACGTCGGGCGGCGGGTCGTCGAGCGCGTCGGCATCGACGCCGGCCCTCGCGGCTATCAGATCTGCCTCGGCCTTGCGGCGCAGGTCCTCCTCGGTGCGGAGCTTCGAGAGCAGCTGACTGACCTGGTCACGGAGCGCCGGCACTTCTTCGGATGCGGCTTCGGCTGGCGCGACGAAGAGGCCGCCGCTTTCCTTCGCGTACTTCAGGGCTGCCTCCGAGGCCTCCGCCGCGGCGTAGGCCCGCCGTGCTCGCATCTCGGTCTGTTCCAGGCGGGCTCGAAGTTGCTGCAGTTCGGCCTGCACATCGCCGTCGTCTGTTGAGGCCGCGGTCGCCTCGCCGGAGTCGCTGGCCGCAGCGGCGTCGGGAACCGTTTCTTCGCGTGCCTGGAGGGCGGCTGCGGCCTCGGTCGCCTCCGTCTGCGCCTGCACCAACGCCTCACGGGTGTTCTCGGCCTCCGCGCGTGCGGCTGCGGCTTCTTCGCGGGCGGTGTCTGCTTCGGTTCGCGCCGCTTCCAGCTCGGCACGAACGGTGGCGTCCGACTCCTCGCGGGCCATCGCGGTGGCTTCCGTGCGGGTGGCCTCGATCTCCTGGCGAGCGCTCTCGGCTTCCTGTCGTGCGACCTCGGCCTCCTGCTGTGCGGCCTCGATCTGCTCGTGCATCGCCGATGCCTCGGTCTTCGAGGAGGCGAGCTGCGTCTGCGCTGCCTCGAGGTCCGATCGGGCGGCTTCCAGCTGCCCCGTCAGGTCCGAAACCTCGTCGGCGACCGAAGCCGTGGATGCGATCGTCGAGTCGCGCTCCGCCGTGACCGTGTCCAGCTGGGACTGCAGCTCCTTGACGACCTCGAGGGCCGATGCGTGCTCGGCTGCGAGTCCGTCCACCTTGAGTTCGGCTTCGTCGGCACGCGCGCGCGCCGCAGCCATGAGTTCCTCGGCCTGGCGGTTGCGCTCCCGATCCTCGGCGCGTGCCTGCTCGAGGCGCGCGCGCTCCTCCTCCGCGTCCTTCAACCCGTCGAGTTCGGTCCGGACCGACTTCAGGGAATCCGTGGCCGTCGTGAGCTGTTCGACCGGGTGGCGTCGAGCTCCGCACGGTTGGCTTCGAGGTCCGCCTGGCTGGTCTCGAGCTCTGCCCGTGCGGTCTCGAGCTCCGCCATGGCCCGGCCGGCATCGGTGGTGGCGACGGTGAGCGCCTCGTCCTTGTGGGCGAGCTCCTCGCGAGCCTGCTCCAGCGATGCGTCCGAGGCAGCGGCGCGTTGCTCCGCGGTCTCGAACGAGGCTTGGAGCGTCGCCAAGGTGGCCTCGGCATCCTGTGCGCGGGCCTCGAGCGACGCGACCCGCTCGGTGGCCTCGACGGTCTCACGCTGATGGACATCGAGCTGTGACCGGAGCTCGGTGGCCTCCTGCTCGGTGGTGGCGTGCGCTTCGCGCAACGACGCGAGCGCGCGCTCCAGGTCGGCGGTGACAGCGGCCGCCTGGGCCGCTTCGCCCTGGAGCTCGGCAACGGTGGCACGTGCTTCCTCCAAGGCGGCAACCTGTTCGGTAGCGGCTCGCGCGGCCTCGAACGCGTACGCCTCGAACTCCACGACGGCCATCGATGCCCTGACGCCCTGCTCGGCGGCGGCGTCGAGTTCGGCGATGCATGCGGATGCTTCGTCGAGCTTGTCACGAAGGGCGTCGATCTCGGTTGAAAGGGTGGTTCGGGCCTGCTCGGCCTGGAGGGCCGATGCCTTCGACTCCTCGAGCTCGGTCTGGAGTGCTTCGATCCGGGCGCGGGTGTCGGTGAGCTCGGTCTCGAGCGCGAGTTCACGGAATTCCAGTTCCTCGCGCCGCGCCGTATCGGCTTCGCGCTGGGCGTGGAGGTCTCGGAGCTCGTTCCGCAGCCCATCGGCGGTCTCCGCGGCTTCGGTGAGGCCGAGGTCACGGTCGGCGACGCGCTGCTGGAGTTCGTGCTCGACGGCGCCGAGCGCTTCGATCTTCGCTTGCTGCTCCTGCTCGACCTCGAGCAATCGCACGAGCTCGGATCGCGCGCCGTCCCGTTCCAGGATCGTGACCTCCACCGAGTCCGTGAGGTCACCGATCTGCCGTTCGAGCGCCTCGCGTTCGTTCGTGGCGCGGACGGCTTCATCGCGGACGAGCTGGAGGTCGGCCTCGCGTGCCGAGACCTCGGCTCGCGCATGCTCCAGATCGGCCTCGAACGTCTCGATGCGGGCGTGGAGGTGTTCTGCCTCCACCCGGCCCGCGTCGATCTGCGAGGTGAGCTCGGCAACGCGGTCCGCCTCGAACGCCAGATCCTGCTCCAGGGTGGCGACCTGGGCCCGGAGATCGCCGAGGAGCCCCTCGTCGCGAACGGTCTGGGAGGTCAGCTCGTCTTCGCGGACGCGGGCGCTGTCGAGTTGGCGTTGGAGGGTCTCGATGCGCTCGTCGCGGGTGCGGAGTTCGGCGACCTGAGCCGCGTCGCCTTCGGTGCCCATGGCGGGCTCCAGGGCGGCGAGCTGGGCGCGAAGCGATGAGGCCTCCTCGGTCGCCTGGTCGAGGCGTGCCTGAAGATCCTGGTCGGAGATGATGTCCTTCGGCCGGCCCTTGTCTCGGCCGTTCTTCGCAGCCATGAAATGACGCTCCCGTGAGGCTCCCGTGGGGCTCGATGAACCCTCTTGGGCGTCATATCGGCCCTGACCACTGTTCCCTGAGGCGAAACCTCGAACTTCCTTCTTTCCAGGTATCCGGCCAGGTATCCGGCCAGGTATCCGGGCCGTGGCCGCCGCCCGTTCCGCTACCCTCAGAACGTGGAACCGAAGTACCTGATCCGCACCTTCGGGTGCCAGATGAACGAACACGATTCCGAGCGGATCGCGGGCCTGCTCATGGCCGACGGCATGACGCCCACCGAGGATGCCGACCAAGCGCGGGTCATCGTGCTCAACACGTGCGCGATCCGCGAGAACGCCGACAACAAGCTGTACGGCAACCTGGGCCACCTCAAGCCGGTCAAGGACCGCAACCCCCAGCTCAAGATCGTGGTCTCGGGGTGTCTGGCACAGAAGGACCAGGGGCTGATCCAGCGCAAGGCGCCCTGGGTCGATGTCGTGATCGGGACCCACGCCCTGCCGCAGCTGCTCGACCTGCTGCAGCAGGCCGAAACCGATGGGCCCCAGATGGATGTGCGCGAGTACACCGAGACGTTCCCCAGCGCCCTGCCCGCCGCGCGCCACGACCCGTTCCGCGCCTGGGTCTCGATCGCGCCGGGCTGCGACAACGCCTGCACGTTCTGCATCGTCCCGCTGGTTCGCGGGCCGCAACGCTCGCGCTCGATCGGCGACATCCTCGCCGAGGTGCAGGGGCTGGCGGCCCACGGCGTCGTCGAGGTGACCCTGCTCGGGCAGAACGTGAACACCTACGGTCGCGACGTCACCGTCCCGGGCTCGTCCAGGCAGCCGCTGTTCGCGAGGCTGCTGCGGGAAGTCAACGAGGTTGACGATCTGCGGCGGATCCGGTTCACCAGTCCGCATCCCCACGATTTCACGCCCGACGTGATCGAGGCGATGGCGGAGTGCGAGACAGGTGTGCGAGCACATCCACTTCCCCCTGCAATCCGGCTCGGACGCCGTCCTGAAGGCGATGCGGCGTTCCTATCGCCGGGAGCGGTACCTGGGATGGCTCGAGCGCATCCGCGACGCGATCCCCGACATCGCCGTGTCGACCGACATCATCGTGGGGTTCCCGGGCGAGACCGAGGACGATTTCGCCCAGACGCTCGAGGTGGTCGAGGCGGCCGCCTTCGACAGCGCATTCATGTTCCAGTACTCGCCGCGTCCCGGCACCCGGGCGGCCTCGTTCGACGACCAGATCCCGAAGGAGGTCGTTCAGGAGCGCTTCGACCGCTTGGTCGCGCTCCAGGAGCGGATCTCGATGACCAAGGCACGGGCGCAGGTCGGCCGGACCCTGGAGGTGCTGGTGGAAGGCGCGCGACAGGAAGGGCGTCTCCACCCAGGCCCGCTCCCGCACCAATCGCATCGTGCACCTGGCCGCCGCGCTGGAACCCGGGACGTTCGTCCACGCCCGCATCACCGACGCCGCGGCGCACCATCTCACCGGCGAGGTCGTGTCCACTCCGTCCCCGCCACCGTCGCGGTCTGACCGGTGCGCCGGTGAGCGCCTCCCCGTTGCTCGCCCTCGTCGGCCCCACGGCGTCCGGCAAGTCCGCAGCCGCCATGGACCTGGCCCCGGGACTCGGCGCCGAGATCTGCTCGGTCGATTCGATGCTGGTCTACCGAGGGATGGACATCGGCACGGCCAAGCCATCAACGGCCGATCGCGCCGCGGTGCCGCACCATCTCCTGGACCTCGCGGAGCCGTCGGAGCGGTTCACGGTGGCCCGGTTCCAGGAGCTGGCCCGGCTGGCGATGGCTGACATGGCCGAACGCGGCGCGCGGCCGCTCCTCGTCGGTGGATCCGGTCTGTATCTCCGGGCGGTGGTCGACGAGCTGGTCTTCCCCGGTGAGGACCCGCGGTCCGCGCCGAGCTCGAGCGGGAGGCCGAGGCGGCCGGGTCCGAGCGCCTGTATCGCGCGGCTCGAAGCGCTCGACCCCGATGCGGCGGCGAAGATCGAACCCGGGAACGTCCGCCGGATCGTGCGGGCGCTCGAGGTACCGGCGATCACCGGGACGCCCTTCAGCGGGTTCTCCGCCTCCTGGGATCGCTACGACCCCGAGCGGATGCGGGCGGCCGGGATCTCGATCGCCCAGCCGGTATTGGCGGCCAGGATCGCCGACCGGGTCTCGGCGATGTTCGCCGCCGGCTGGCTCGAGGAGGTCCGTGGCCTCGTGGACCGGGGGTTCGGGGACTGGCTCACCTCGACCCAGGCGATCGGCTATGCGGAGCTTGCGCGCCACCTCGACGGTAGGCTGAGCCTCGAGGAGGCGTGGACGCTGACCGACCGGCGAACCCGCAACCTCGCGCGACGGCAGATGGCCTGGTTCCGGCGAGATCCACGGATCCGATGGTTCGATGCCGGATCGGGCGGCGCGCCGGACGTGGTGGACGAGGTGCGGACGTACCTGGAGGGTGCGTGAGCGAGATGGAGTTCACGAAGTACCAGGGCACCGGCAACGACTTCGTCATGGTCCTGGACCTGGACGACGAACGGCCCCCTGAAGCCCGACGAGGTGGCCGCGGTCTGTGACCGCCGCACCGGCGTGGGTGCCGACGGGGTGATCCGGGTGGTGCGAACCGACCGCGAAGGTGCCCGCTTCTTCATGGACTACGCCAACGCCGACGGCAGCACCGCCGAGATGTGCGGCAACGGCATCCGATGCGTCGGGCGGCTCGTGCACGAACGGGGCCTCACCGACGAGGTGGAGTTCGACGTGTCGACCCGCGCCGGGGTCAAGCACCTCGTGCTGCACGACGGCGCCGGCGGCCGCGTCGACCGCGTCACCGTGGGGATGGGAGCCCCGAACTTCACGAAGGCCGCGATCCCGATGCGAGGGCCGGCGTGGGAGACGTTCCTGCAGCAGCCGTTCGAGGTGGGTCCGGGGCTGTCGGTGACGGCGAGCGCGGTCTCGATGGGCAACCCGCATCTGGTGCTGTTCCTCGATGAGGACCCCGACCGGTTCCACGTGGCGCACATCGGGCCGGCCCTGGAACGACACGACCTGTTCCCCGAGCACACGAACGTGGAGTTCGCCCAGGTGGGGGCCGACGGGATCAAGGTGCGGGTGTGGGAGCGGGGGAGCGGGGAGACGATGGCCTGCGGCAGCGGCGCCTGCGCGGTCGCCGTGGCGGCCAACGAGGCGGGCCTGGTGCCCGAACGGGTGACGATCGGGTTCCCCGGCGGGGACGTCGAGGTCGAGCGGCGTGAGCACGACGTGCTGCTGACCGGGGCGGCCGAGCACGTCTTCGACGGGACGATCGACCTCGAGCGACCGACGGCGTGAGCGGGACCACGCAGGCAGCTCTCGCCGCCCGGCTCGCCGAGCGCACGCTCGCCCTCGTCGACATCCCCTCGGTGAGCCGCGAGGAAGCGGCGGCGCTCGCCTGGATCCGGACGGCGATCCCCTCGGAGGCGTTCGAGGTCCTCGACGACGCAGGACCCCGTGCTGTTCCTCGGCCCGAAGGTGCGCCGGGTGGACGCTCCGTTCGTCGTGCTGGCGGGCCATGTCGACACGGTGCCGCCGGCGGGGGCGATGGTGCCCGGCGTCCTGGAGGCGACCGCCGTGGTGGGTCGGGGGTCCGCCGACATGAAGTCCGGTCTCGCCGTGATGCTCGAGGTGGCCGACCACCTCGCTGCAGGGGCCCGTCGGCGAGCGACCTCGATGTCGGGTTCCTGTTCTTCGGCCGGGAGGAGCTCCCGATCACGGAGAGCGCCGTGCTGCCCCTGTTCGATCGGTGTGCCGCCGCGGCCACCGTCGATCTCGCGATCGTCATGGAACCCACCGACAACGCGATCGAGGTGGGGTGCCTGGGCAACCTGAACGCGCTGGTCACGATCGAAGGCACCGCGGCCCACAGCGCGCGTCCCTGGCTCGGCGACAACGCGATCCATACCGCGATCGCCGCGCTCGCATCGCTCGCCGACCTGCCCGATCGGGACGTGGAGATCGATGGCCTGATGTTCCGCGAGGTGGTCAACGTCACCACGATCGAAGGCGGGGTCGCCGCCAACGTGATCCCCGACCAGGTCCGCGCAACGGTGAACTACCGCTACGCGCCCAGCCACGCTCCCGATGATGCGGAGGCCCGGCTCCGCGAACTCCTCGGGGCCGATCCGCGGATCCAGGTCGAGATCGTGGGCAACGCCCCGCCGGGGCCGGTGAACGTGCGGAACCCGTTGGTGGGCCGGCTCCGCGCGGCGGGCTCCCTGACGTTGGGTCCGAAGCAGGCCTGGACCCCCGTGGCGGAGTTCGCCACGATCGGCGTGGACGCGGTGAACTTCGGACCGGGCCACCCGCAGTACGCTCATCGGGACGACGAACGGGTGGACGTGGCGGCGATCGTCCGTTCGTTCGAGGTGCTGCAGCGGTTCCTGGGTCTGGACGGACCGGACCGGCCGGCCGCGGCGCCCGATGAAGGAGCGCGTGCGTGACCCACCTGTCACCGGGGATCAGGAACGTCGAGCCCTACCCGTTCGAGGCGCTCGATCGTCGCAAGGCCGACGCCCTCGCGTCGGGGCGTGACCTGATCGATTTCGGCGTGGGTGACCCGCGCGAGGTCACCGCTCCCTTCATCCGCGAGGCGTTCGGGGCGGCCATCGAGCCGATCTCGTCCTACCCGCGGGCGGCGGGACTTCCCGAACTGCGCGGTGCGATCGCGGGCTGGCTGGAGCGCCGGTTCCAGGTGACGGTGGATGCGGACACGGCCGTGCTCCCGCTGCTGGGTTCGAAGGAGATCGTGTTCTCGCTGGCGCAGGCGGTCCTGGACCCCGCGGGTGGCAAGGATCTCGTGATCGTCACGGCGCCCGGGTACACGATCCCGGAACGGGGCGCCCGGTTCGCGGGTGGCGAGGTCCTCCGCCTGCCGTTGACGGAGCACCGTGGGTTCCTGCCCGACCTGGACTCGATCGACGACGCCACCTGGGAACGGGCCGCGATCCTGTGGCTGAACTACCCGAACAACCCGACCGGGGCCGTCGCGCCGCTGGCGTTCTTCCGGGAGGCGGCGGAACGCTGCCGGGCGCACGACGTGCTGCTGGCCTCCGACGAGGCCTACAGCGAGCTCTGGTTCGACGGAGGCCCGCCCGCGAGCGCCCTCCAAGTCGGCGAGCTCGCGAACGTCCTGGCCGTCAACACGCTGTCGAAGCGTTCCTCGATGACCGGGTACCGGAGCGGGTTCGCGGCCGGGGACCCCGACCTGATCGCGGCGCTCAAGGCGCTGCGCCCCAGCGTGGGGGTCACCCCGCAGGAGTTCGTCCAACGTGCCAGCGTCGCGGCCTGGAACGACGAGGCCCACGTCGAGGACAATCGCCGCCGATACGCCACGAAGCGTGCGATCTTCCTCGACCTGTTCGCCCGACGGGGCGTGGAGGTCGCGGGCAGCGAGGCCACGTTCTACCTGTGGGTGAAGGTGCCGGGAGGCGAACCATCGCTCGACTGGGCGATCACGATGCTGGAACGTGGTGGCCTGATCGTGGCGCCGGGATCGTTCTTCGGGCCGGAGGGGGAGGGGTACGTGCGGATGGCGATGGTGCCGACGGTGGAGGAATGCGAGCGGGCCGCCGGCATCCTGGACGGGCTGCTCCAGGAGGTGCCGCGCGTGAGCGAGGTGCACGACCTCGCCGAGCGCATCGAGCGTTCCTGGAAGGCGCAGACGAACGGCGAACCGATCGACGCCGAGGCCGTGGAGACCGCGATCGGTCTGCTGGATCGCGGCGAGATCCGCGTCGCCGAACCCGACGGCGCCGGCGGCTGGACCGTCAACCAGTGGGTGAAGCAGGCGGTGCTGCTCTACTTCCGCGTCCGAGGGATGACCTCCACCGAGATCCGGGCCCTTCGAGTACCACGACAAGCTCCCCCTCAAGCACGGCTACGACGAGCTCGACGTGCGGGTCGTCCCGCCGGCCACCGCTCGGTACGGCGCGTTCCTCTCACCGGGGGTCGTGCTGATGCCCAGCTACGTCAACATCGGCGCCTGGGTGGGCCCCGGCACCATGGTCGACACATGGGCCACCGTCGGCTCGTGCGCCCAGATCGGGGCCGGACGTGCACCTGGCCGGCGGCGTGGGCATCGGCGGAGTACTCGAACCGCTGCAGGCCGCCCCGGTGGTGGTCGAGGACGGCGCGTTCATCGGGTCGCGGTGCATCGTCGTCGAAGGCGTGCGGGTCGGCGCTCGTGCCGTCCTGGGGGCCGGCGTGGTGCTGACGGGGAACACCCCGGTGATCGACGTGACGGGCGATGCACCGACCGAGCACCGGGGGAGCGTGCCGCCGGACGCGATCGTCGTTCCCGGCACGCGTCCGCGCTCGTTCCCCGCGGGGGACTACGGCCTGCCGTGCGGCCTGATCATCGGGTTCCGGAGCGAGGCCACCGACGACAAGGTGCGCCTCAACGACCTGCTCCGCGACTTCGGCTCCTCCATGGGATGAGCGGACGAACGCGCTCCCGGTCGCGAACGGCGACGTCGTCCCCCCGAGGCGACCACGCCTCGAGTCGCCGCTGTCGGCGACCTGGCGACCGTCCGTCCGGGAGAATGCGGTGCTGGTGGGCATCGGCCCCGGCATCGTGGAGGCCGACCTCGACGAACTGAGCGCGCTCGCCGATTCGGCCGGGGCGGAGCCGGTGGCCCGCGTCGTGCAGTCGCGCACCGAACCCGACCCGGCCACGTGGATCGGGCGGGGCAAGCTCGAGGACCTGCACACCGAGGTCCATCGCAACGATGCGGCCCTGGTGATCTTCGACCAGGAGCTCACGCCGGGGCACCTGCGCACCCTGGAATCGCGCCTAGGCGTCAAGGTGATCGACCGGACGGCGTTGATCCTGGAGATCTTCGCGCTCCACGCCCGGAGCCGTGAGGGCAAGGCGCAGGTGGAGCTCGCTCAGCTCAACTACCTCCTGCCCCGCCTCCGTGGCTGGGGCGAGGCGATGAGCCGTTCCGGGCGGTGGCATCGGCACCCGGTTCGGCGGCGGCGAGACGAAGATGGAGGTCGACCGTCAGCACCTGCAGCGGCGGATCTCCAAGCTGCGCCGCGACATCCGCACCATGGCGAAGACCCGCGAAACCAAGCGCTCACGCCGCCAAGCCAGCGGCATCCCGCAGGCCGCGATCGCGGGGTACACGAACGCCGGCAAGTCCACCCTGCTGAACCGCGTCACCGGGGCCGAGGTGCTCGTGGCCGACCAGCTGTTCGCGACCCTCGATCCCACCGTGCGCCGGCTGAAGCTCCCCGGCGGCCGACGATGCACGATCAGCGACACGGTCGGGTTCGTGGGGAAGCTCCCGCACGACCTCGTCGAAGCCTTCCGGTCCACGCTGGAGGAGGTCACGTTCGCGGAGCTGGTCGTCCACATCGCCGATGCCGCCTCGCCGCACCTGGACGAGCAGATCGACGCCGTCCGGCGGGTGCTGGCCGAGATCGGCGCCGGCGACATCCCCGAGGTGCTGGTCCTGAACAAGATCGACGAGGTGCGCGGCTCGGATCGGGCGCGGCTGGCCCGCCGCCACCCCGGGTCGGTGCCGGTATCGGCGTTGACGGGCGAGGGCATCGACGGGCTCGTCCTCACGCTGGACGAACGGCTGCCGCACCCGCCGGTGGAGGTGGAGCTCCTGGTGCCCTACGGTCGTGAGGACCTGACGGCGAGGCTGTACCGGGACGCCGAGGTGGTCTCCACCCGCCACGATGCCTCGGGCACCGTGGTGCATGCGCGTGTGGGATTGCGCGAGCTGGCGGCCGTGCGCGAGTTCGTGCGCTCGGAGCGTCGCACCCAGGCCGGCTGACCGGTCGGCTCAGGACTCGGGCGCGCCGACGCGCCAGATCGCGTCGTCCGCCCACGGGCCCACCATGACGGTGTCCGGATCGGTCCCGGTGGCCTCGGCCATGCGCAGGGCCAGCATCTGGCCTCGCACGCTGAGCGGGATCTGGGCGAGCAACGGATGGAGGTCGGCGGGCTCGATGGATCGTGGAGACCGCGACGCCCGGCCGCCGCGGCGGCGGCGGCCACGGAACCGAGCAACGCCTCGTCCGGAGGATCGAGGACGACGAGGCGGTCGCGACCGTCCAGCGGGACGGCCTGGCCGTGCAGCAGGTACTCCACGTCGAAGCCTTCAGCGGCGATCCGGGCCGCCTCCCGGGACTTCAGGGCCGATTCGGAGGCGGTGGTGGCCGTGATGCCCGAGGCGGTGAAGACCAACAGCCGCTTCGGGGCCTCGATGCCGTCGATGCCAGGGTGCTCGACCGCCGCGGCCACGGCATCGGGGATCGTCGCGACGGCGTCGTCCGTGATGGTGTCGGCGCCGAGGTCCTTGGCCAGCAGCGCCAAGACGAACAACGTCGCCGTGTAGCTGGCCGTGTAGGTCTCGGACGTCTCCTTGGGGACGGTCTCGATGGAGTGGGGCAGACCGGCGCCCCGGCGGGTGATCGTGATGGTGTCGATGCTGTGCTCGAAGGCCAGCGCGCGGGCGGCCAGCGCATACGCCGTCTCGCCCGTGTGGCTGATCACGACGATCGAATCGTGCGGACCGATCACGGGTGCCGTGGTGACGAACCGCATGGCCGGGACCACCGTGGCTGCCCTGCCCGCCTCGGCGAGGAGGGCGGCGCCGAGTTCAGCCGCATGCAGGCTGGAGCCCGTGCCTACCAGCCAGATGCGATGGGCCCGGTGGAGCCCTTCGGCAGCGATGTGCACCTGCGATCGGGTCTCGTGGGACGTCAGCAGATCGCGGAGCGCATCCGGTTGCGAGCGGATCTGCCGCTCCAGGTTCGTCGTCATGTCGCTCTCCTGAGAGTGGGGCCGATGCGGTGGCCGAAGCCTACCCCGGCGGAGCGCGGAGGTCGGTGATTCAGAGCTTGCGGAGGACGGCGACGACCTTGCCCATGATGCGACCGTCGGCCATCTCGAAGGGCTCGAGCGCCGGGTTCTCCGGGATCAGCATGACGCGGTCGCCGTCGTGACCGAAGCGCTTCACGGTGGCCTCGTCCTCGGCCGGACCGGGGAGCAGCGCGGCCACGATGTCGCCGTCGCGGGCGTGGTCCTGCGAGCGGATCACCACGACGTCACCGTCGAAGATGCCCGCGCCGATCATGGACTCGCCCGCCACCTTCAACGCGAAATGCTCGGTGTCGCCCGCGAACCCCTCGGGCACCGCCAGGTACTCCTCGACGTGCTCGGCGGCCATGACCGGGGCGCCGGCGGCGATCCGGCCCACCAGCGGGACCGTGATCGACGACGCCCTGGGCTCACTCAAGCTCATGGCGCGCGGTTTCGTGGGGTCCTTGTGCAGGAGGCCCTTGCGCTCGAGGTTCTCGAGCTGGGCGTGGACGCTGGAGGACGACGTGAGCCCCACGGCTTCGCCGATCTCGCGCACGGTGGGGGGGTAGCCCCGATCACGGACGGTCTCGGCGATGAAGTCCAGGATGCGCTGTTGGCGCGGGGTGATCGACGTCGTGTCAGACATGGTCTCTAGCCTCCTCTTCGATGGCGCGCGACGCTAGCAGCCAACCGGGAGGGGTGCAAACATATGTTCGAGAACGGGCTTGACTTCGAACAGGCGTTCGAGCACCATGACATCATGCACCGAACACACGTTCGTCGACGGCTCGTGGCGCTCGCTGTCGTGGTGGGCCTCGGGCTCATCGGCACCGGGCAGGTCGCCAGCGCTCTCGGCTCCCACGGCGACGGCGTCCAGCGGGTGAGCCAACGCACCTACGTGGTGCGGCAGGGCGACACGTTGTGGGCCATCGCGTCCCGGATCGCTGCCGGCCGGCGATCCGCGTCCGGTCATCCAGGCCATCCAGGACGCCAACGGGGTCGACGCGGGTTCGCTCGTTCCCGGCGCTGTGCTCCGCATCCCCGCGCTCGGCTGAGGTCGCCGGGCGGTTCGGGATACCTCGCGTTGACGCTCATCCGGCACGCGGGTACGGTGCGCCGAGCCACAACATCTTGTGGCTATCCGGATCATGCGATGCCCTTGGTGCGACGCCGACGAGGATCGCGTCATCGACTCCCGGCCCGCCGACGGCGGCGAGGCCATCCGTCGACGGCGCGAATGTGCCGCGTGCACCCGCCGCTACACCACGTTCGAACGGATCGAGGATGTGGGCCTGGTCGTGGTCAAGCGCGACGGGTCCAAGGATCCGTTCAGCCGCGAGAAGCTGGCGGCCGGGATCCGCAACGCACTCGCGGATCGCCCGGTCATGCCCACCGAGGTCGAGGACATGGTGGAACGCATCCAGGCTCGGTTGCGTCGGCGCGGGCCCGAGGTGTCCTCCCAGGTGGTGGGCGGCGAGGTCCTGGCCGCCCTCCGCAAGACCGACGAGGTCGCCTACCTTCGGTTCGCATCGGTGTACAAGGATTTCGAAGGGGCGGCCGACTTCGAGCGCGAGCTGGTCTCCCTCCAGAAGAAGGTCCCGGCCAAGCGCCGATCCAGCTCGTAGCTCCGCGCCTCCGGTCACGTCACGGACGCCGCGCGGCCCGAAAGTTCGACAGGAATCCGGTTGTCCACCGCCTCTCCGCTGCCTGTCCACACCCACGCCGCGTAGCCTGCACGAGGCAGATGGAAGAGTGCCCCGAAACCACAAGATGTAGTGGGTCAAGGGTGTCGAACCGTCAAGATATTGGGAGAATGGTGTTGACACCTCCCCGCCCTCGGGCAAGAATCACGTCCCTGTGATTCCACCGATGTGATCTTCCCCACGCGGTACGGAACGGGCGGTAGCAAGCAAGACGGAAGGAGGGGTGTGTAGGTGGCCACCAAAGAGGGGGACGTCGAAGTCATCCGTGAGGGATTGACGTTCACGCGCTACTTCACGACCGAGGAACGGCATCCGTTCGAGGACGTGGAATGGGAGATCCGCGACGCGGTCATCCCGAACTACAAGGAGGGCGGCAACGCCTTCGAGCAGCGGGACGTCGAGTTCCCGAAGACCTGGTCCCAGAACGCCACGAACATCGTGGCGCAGAAGTACTTCCGAGGCACCCTGGGCACGCCGCAGCGCGAATCGAGCGTCCGCCAGCTCGCCGGCCGGGTCGTGGACACGATCCGCGGCTGGGGCGAGAAGAACCACTACTTCGCCTCGAAGGACGACGCGCAGGTCTTCGCCGATGAGCTGACCCACCTGATCGTCACCCAGAAGGCCGCCTTCAACTCGCCCGTGTGGTTCAACGTCGGGGTGCCCGACACGCCGCAGCAGTGCTCGGCGTGCTTCATCCTGGCGGTCGACGACCACATGAGCTCCATCCTCAACTGGTACGTCGAAGAAGGCACGATCTTCAAGGGCGGCTCGGGCTCCGGCATCAACCTGAGCAAGATCCGCTCGTCGAAGGAGACGCTGGCGGGCGGCGGCACGGCCAGCGGGCCGGTGAGCTTCATGCGCGGCGCCGACGCAGTCGGCCGGCACGATCAAGTCGGGCGGCAAGACGCGACGGGCCGCCAAGATGGTGATCCTGAACGTCGACCATCCCGACGTCGAGGACTTCATCTGGTGCAAGTCCAACGAAGAGCACAAGGCTCGCGCGCTGCGTGACGCCGGGTTCGACATGGACCTCGACGGCAAGGACAGCGCCTCGATCCAGTATCAGAACGCCAACAACTCGGTGCGGGTGACCGACGAATTCATGCGGGCGTTCGAGCAGGACCAGGACTGGAAGCTGAAGGCCGTCACCAGCGACGAGACGGTCGCCACCGTGCGCGCCCGCGACCTGATGCGCCAGATCGCCGACGCGGCGTGGCAGTGTGCCGATCCCGGCATGCAGTACGACACCACCATCAACGAGTGGCACACGTGCCCGGCATCGGGCCGGATCAACGGCTCCAACCCGTGCAGCGAGTACATGCACCTGGACAACTCCGCGTGCAACCTCGCGTCGCTCAACCTCATGAAGTTCCTGAACGAGGACGGCTCGTTCGATGTCGCCAGCTACAAGCGGGCGGTCGAGGTCGTGTTCACCGCCCAGGAGATCGTCGTGGGCGAGTCCGACTACCCGACCGAGAAGATCGCGAAGAACGCGCGCGACTATCGTCAGCTGGGCCTCGGGTACGCCAACCTCGGCGCGCTCCTCATGGCGCGAGGACTGCCGTACGACTCCGACGGCGGACGTGCCTGGGCGGGCGCCATCACGGCGATCATGACCGGCCAGGCCTACCGAACCAGTGCTCGCATCGCCGAGGTCATGGGACCGTTCGCCGGGTTCGAGCCCAACCGCGACGCCATGATCCGCGTCATCAAGAAGCATCGCGCGGCGGCCGACGAGATCGACCCCGAGCTCGTGCCCGAGGGCATGCTCAGTGCCGCGAAGCAGTCGTGGGACGAGGCCATCTCGCTGGGCGAGCTGCACGGCTACCGGAACGCGCAGGCCAGCGTGCTCGCTCCCACCGGCACGATCGGCTTGATGATGGACTGCGACACCACCGGCATCGAACCCGAGCTGGCATTGGTCAAGACCAAGAAGCTGGTCGGTGGCGGCACGATGCAGTTCGTGAACCAGACGGTGCCCAGGGCGCTCGACAAGCTGGGCTACGACCCCGAGCAGGTCGACGACATCGTCGCGTACATCGCCGAGCACAACTCGGTGGTCGAGGCGCCGCACCTGAAGGTCGAGCACTACTCGGTGTTCGACACGGCCATGGGGGCCCAGCCCATCCACTACATGGGCCACGTCCGCATGATGGCGGCTGCCCAGCCGTTCATCTCGGGCGCGATCTCCAAGACCGTGAACATGCCCGAAGAAGCCACGATCGAAGAGGTGGAACAGCTCTTCGTCGAGTCGTGGAAGCTCGGTCTGAAGGCGGTCGCGATCTACCGCGACAACTGCAAGGTCGCCCAGCCGCTGTCGGCCGACAAGAAGCAGTCGGCCGCCCAGCCCGAGCCACCCGAGTTGGCGCACCCGGTGCGCAAGCGACTGCCGATGTCGCGCCCGTCGCTCACCACTTCGTTCCAGGTGGGCGATGCCGAGGGCTACATCACGGCGGGCTCCTACCCCGACGACGGGCTCGGCGAGGTGTTCCTCAAGACCTCGAAGCAGGGCTCCACCCTCAGCGGGGTGATGGACGCATTCTCGATCGCGGTCTCCATCGGGCTGCAGTACGGCGTGCCGCTGGAGACCTACGTCTCGAAGTTCATCAACCTGAAGTTCGAGCCCAGCGGCATGACGAACGACCCCGACATCCGGTTCGCGTCGTCGTTGCTCGACTACGTGTTCCGGCGCCTGGCGCTCGACCATCTGCCAGAGGAAACCCGGGAGGGCCTCGGCATCAAGTCGATCGCCGAGCGCACGGAGTCGGTGCAGGCCGAGATCGCGGCCAAGAGCGAGCAACCCGCGCTCGAGGCTCCCGCACCGGTGGACGTGCCGGCCGAGGCGCCGCACCTGATCGAGGTCACCGACAAGCAGACGGCGAGGGCGCTCGACGCGCCGCTCTGCTACTCGTGTGGCTCGAAGATGCAGCCGGCCGGCTCGTGCTACGTGTGCTCGAGCTGCGGCAGCACCAGCGGCTGCTCGTAGCGGAACAACCACGATGGGCCGGGGCGCCCGTGCCCCGGCCTTCGTGCGTCCGGCGTCCCCGTGTCCGTTGACGACGCAGCGCCCCGGTCGGCTACTGTGCGCGCCATGACCATCGAAGAGAGCGGGCTCGTGGGCCTGCACCACGTGCAGCTCGCGATGCCACCCGGTGAGGAGGACGCCGCGGCGCGGTTCTACGGCGCCATCCTGGGCCTGGAGCGAATCCCCAAGCCCGACCTGCTCTCACCCGCCGGGGGTGTCTGGTTCCGCAAGGGAGATCTCGAGGTGCATCTGGGGGTCGAGGAGACCTCGTTCACGCCGGCGCACAAGGCGCATCCCGCGTTCCTGGTCAGCGGTTTGGAGACCCTACGTGAGCGGATCGAGGCTGCGGGATACCGCGTCACCGACACCGTGGAGATGGAGGGCTTCCACCGCGTGTACGTTCGCGATCCGTTCGGCAACCGGGTGGAGCTGATCGAGGCGGCGTGAGCGACCCGTCGTTCTCCGTCGAAGGCTTCCACCACGTGCAGCTGGCGATGCCGCCCGGCAGGGAGCCCGACGCCGAGGCGTTCTACGCGGGCGTCCTGGCGTTCGAGGTCGTCCCGAAACCCGACCACCTGGCGGCGCGCGGCGGCCGTTGGTTCCGGTCGGGTGCCACCGAGCTCCACCTCGGCGTGGAGGACGGTTTCCGAGCCTCGACCAAGGCGCATCCGGCGCTGCGGGTCCGTGGCCTCCGCGCGTTGCGCGAGCGCGTGGAGTCGGCCGGCATCGCAGTGGAGGACGACACCCAGCTCGACGGTCACGAGCGCTGGTACCTGCGCGATCCGTTCGGCAACCGGCTCGAGTTGATCGAAGCGGTGTCGGGCTGATGGATCTGCCGTTCCGCCGCATCGATCCGGGCGCCGCGTTGCCGGAGGCGCGCCATCCCGGCGACGCCGGACTCGACCTTCGGGCGAACGCCGACGTGGAGGTGCTCCCGGGGGAGCGGGCGATGGTCCCGACCGGGGTCGCGGTGGCGATCCCCGACGGGCACGCCGGGCTGGTCCTGCCTCGTTCCGGGCTTGCCTCCAAGCACGGCCTCACCCTGGCGAACGCGCCAGGCCTGATCGACGCCGGCTACCGCGGCGAGCTGATCGTGGCCGTGGTCAACCTCGACCGAACCGAGGCCGTGACGATCGCGAAGGGAGAACGCATCGCGCAGCTGGTGATCGTGGCGCTGCCATCGGTGGTCCCCGGCTGGGTCGACGCGTTGCCGGACAGCGACCGTGGCGCGGGTGGGTTCGGCTCGACGGGCACGTGCATGAACATCCGGCTCGAGCGCACCGACGACCGGGATGCGTCGTTCGCGCATCGAGCGCCTGGCGTTCGAGCGCGATCTGGAGGCCGAGATCGCACGCGCGGTGGCGGACGAGGAGGGGTCGTTCGCCTTGGTCGCCGAGGACGGCGACACGATGATCGGCCATGTGCAGATGAGCCGCGGGTGGGTCGGCGCCACGCCGGTCGTCGCGCTCGGCCCCATCGGGGTGCTGCCCGAACGCCAGCGGCAGGGATGTGGCGGGGCGCTGGTGCGCGCCGCGCTCGAGGAGGCCGTTCGGCGGGGGGAGCGGATCGTGATGCTGCTCGGGTCGCCGTCGTTCTACCCGCGGTTCGGCTTCGTCCCTGCCTCCACCTTCGGGCTGAAGAACCCCTACGCCGGTGAGGCGGAGGAAGGGTTCGAGATCGCCGAGGAGGACTTCATGGTGGCGCGCCTCGACGAGGCTCCACTGGCGCTCGAGGGGTCCGTCCGGTGGCACCCGGCGTTCGATGATGCCGGTTGAAGGTGCACACGGGCGCGGTTAGCATGGAGTGACACCACGCGGACGTGGCTCAGTTGGTAGAGCACCACCTTGCCAAGGTGGGGGTCGCGGGTTCGAATCCCGTCGTCCGCTCCAGCAGATGACCTGCAGGAACACCGAAAGCCTTCCCACTACCGCGGGAAGCGCGACTCGGCCTCCTGGGCGTTGCGGAACAGCTCCGCGGCGGCGGCTTCGTCGCCGCGGCGTTCGGCGACCCGCGCGAGCGCGCGCCACGTCCAGCTCGCGAGCTGGCGCTCACCGAGCTCCTCGGAGATCCGGATCGCGAGGCGAAGGTCCGTCTCCGCGTCGTCGAGCCGGCCGAGCTCACGCTTGGAGATGCCGCGCGCGGCGAGCGCGTCGGCCCACTCCCAGCGCGCGCCGAGGTCCTCGAAGGTCGCGACGCCGCGGTCGAAGCACACGAGCGCCTCATCGACGCGTCCGAGGTCGTGGAGCACCCGCGCATGCTGCACGTCGGCGACCGCGATGCTGAACCGATCGCCGGTCTTCTCCGCGAGGGCGCCGGCCTCCTCGATGAGCTCGAGCGCGGCGTCGAGGTCCTTCACCTCCGAGCGGTTGATCGAGAGCGATGTGAGCGCTCGCACGCGCGCCCAGCGGTCGTCGTCTTCCGCGACCTCGAGGGCGCGCCGCCACACCTTCTCCGACGCGTCGAAGTCCCCGCGCGTCCACGGCACCCAGCCGGCGAACAGCAGGGTCCGGGTAAGCGCCATCGGCTCGCCGAGCTCCTCGGCCGCGGCGAGGGACCGGTCGAGCAACTCCTCCGCCTTGTCGAGATCGGCCTCGACGTTGATCGCGATGTCCCCGAGGAACCGCAGCGCGAGCGCCACCGCGAACGCGTCCTCGTGCTCGGTCGCGATCGTCGCTGCGCGCTCGAGGGCGTCGCGCGCCTCCGCATATTCGCCGAGCCAGTAGCGCGCCTCGCCCATGCCGGCGAGGGCCCGTGCCTCGCGCACGCCCCACCCCTCCTCCGGGCCCGACATCGCGAGCGTCCGCCGGTAATGATCGACGGCCGTGCGGCTCTCCATCCGGCGACGCGCGCGGTCGGCTGCGCCTAGCAGGGCGTCGGCTGCGCGCTCGGGGAGTGTGCGGTCCTGCGGGTCCATGTCCAGCGAGGCGAACGCGGCGAGCTCGAGGTGGTCGGCGGCGTACGAGGGGTGGCCCGCGGAGAGCAGGCGATCGGCGACCCGCTCGTGCAGCCGCAGCCGCTCGCGCTTCGGCAGGCTCGCGTAGGCCACTTCGCGCAGCGTGGCGTGGCGGACGCGCCAGCGCGCCGGCCCCCCGCTGCCGACTTCGCGCACGAGGATCTCGGCCTCCTCGAGGTCGCGGAGCTCATCGAGATCGGCCGCCTCGTCCACGGCACCGAGCTCGGGCAGGTCGAAGGAGTACGAGGAACACCGATGCGCGGCGTGCGAGGTCGCGCAACCGGGGCGAGAGCGCGTCGAGGCGCGCCGCCACCACTGCCTGCACGGTGGCCGGGATCGTGCGCGAGCCGGGCGGATGCTCACCGTCGCCCTCGAGCAGCATGCCGGTGGTCTCCACGATGAAGAACGGGTTGCCCCCGGCGCGTCCGGCGATCTCGGCGGCCTCCTCGTCGGCGATGCGGCCACCGCCGGCCTGGCGCACGAGCGCGACGGCGTCATCGGCGGGCAACGGCTCGAGCCGCAGCATCACCGCGTTGGCCGCGGAGGAGCCCCACGTGGGGTGCTCCTCGATGAGCTCCGGCCGCGCGAGGGCGAGCGTGAGCGCCGTGCGCGGCCCGCCCGAGGGAGCGGCCCCTAGGCGCTGCACGAGCTCCACCATGGCGGGCTTCAGCGCGTGCGCGTCGTCGAACACGAGCACCGCGGCGCCGTCCTGCACGAGCCCGTCCACGAGATCGATGAACCCGGCTTGGACGTCGTGCACGAAGGCCGACTCGTCGATACGGTGCTTCGCCGCACCGAACAGCAGCCCGAGCCGGTCCACGATCTGGTCGCCCTCCGCGCGGTCGCACCAGCGTTCGACGAGCTCCGTGAGCCGCTGCCGCGCCTTCTCCGGCGCATCGCCGTCCTCGATCCCCGCGAGTTCGGCGACGATGGCCGCGACGGGTGCGAACGTGGCGGTGTCGGTATAGGACCGCGCTGCGCCGCGCAGGACCCGGACATCGACGTCGAGGCCGGCCACGAGCTCGTCGGCGAGGCGTGTCTTCCCGATGCCGCCCTCGCCGAGGATCGTGGCGAGGACCGGGCGACCGGCCCCCGCGGCCCGAGCGAAGCACTCGCGCAGGATCGTGAGCTCGCTCGAGCGGCCGACGAACGGGATGGTGCGGCGGACCGAACGGGTCGTGAGCCCTTCGGCGGGGAAGGCCGAGAGCAAGCCGTCGAATCCCTTCGCGACGACGTCACGGCGGCTCGCCGTAGGAGACCTGGCGTGTCGGTGAGGGTGTGCGCCGTGATGCCGGCCAGCACCTCGCCGGGCGCGGCAGCGGTCTGCAGGCGCGCCGCCGCGTTCACGACCTGGCCGGTCACGAGCAGTTGTCCGGCGGGGCCTTCGCCCGTGGCGGCCTCGCCCGATTCGATGCCCACCCGCACGTCGAGCGGCTCGGCGAGCCCTGCGGACCGGCCGAGTCGGCGCACGCGAGCGCGGATCGCGAGGCCCGCTCTGACCGCGCGCACCGCGTCGTCTTCGTGGACGTGCGGTAGCCCGAAGACCGCCATGACGGCGTCGCCGATGAACTTCTCCGGCCGCCCGCGCAAGTTCTGTAGTTCCTCCGTGGCGGTGGCGAAGAACTGCCCGAGGATCTCCCTCGCTCGCTCGGCGTCGAGGCGCTGCGCGAGGCCGGTGGAGTCCACGAGGTCGGCGAAGAGCACCGTGACGATCTTGCGCTCCTCGGTGCCCAGTGGCGTGCCGACGACGGCGCCGCAGTTCGGGCAGAACCGGGCGTCGTCGGGGATCGGATGGCCGCACACCGGACAGGGCATGCCCTCAGCATATGAGGCTCATCCCACGCAGGGTCGGCGCCATGTATCGCTCCGATCGACCGCCAGCTGGGTCGAGCGAGGGTCGAGCGGACGTCCGGTCCAACCGGAGGGCTTCCTCAGGGCGGCCATTCGCGTGTCGACAGGTACAGTAAGGCGAGATTGCGGCGGGGTGGCCGAGTGGTTAGGCAGAGGCCTGCAAAGCCTCGCACACCGGTTCGATTCCGGTCCCCGCCTCGAAGGGTTCGGTCGGCCGCGGGCGATTAGCTCAGGGGGAGAGCGCTTCCTTGACACGGAAGAGGTCAGAGGTTCAAATCCTCTATCGCCCACCACTTGAAACAGCAGGTCAGAGGGCATACGGGGCCCGATCATGAGGCCGACCGTGCCTCGTCCGTGCCACCAGCGTGCCGCTCGCAAGCGGCTTGGATGAGCCCTTCGGCCTAGAAGCCCTAGCCATTAGGGGGTACCAACTCAGCCCCTTTGACCTAGCCTTGGTTTCCCTGGATCGACCCCCGATCCTTCGTGAAAGGAGCGCAATCGTGCGCAGATTGCTTCTCTTGGCACTGACGGTCTTCACCCTCAGTGTCGTGTTCGGTGGCGTGAGCGCCAGTGCCGCCACCCAGCACTGCCCGTCCGGAGGCAACAAGACCGAGGTTGGCGACAGCTTCGGCAAGACGCTGACACTCCCCGCCGGCACGCAGTTCTGCGTGAAGGCCGGGACGAAGGCCAGCGGGATCTTGGTCTCCGACGGCTCGCCGTACACGGTCACTTGGACCAACGGTGGCGGACAGACCCCCGGGATCAGCTACTACGTCGTCTACGGCGACGTGTGCTACCCGGACCCCTACGGCGGCGGGACGTACTGCCCCTAAGCGAAGAGTTCCGCGCTTCGAAGCCCTCGGACAAGGTCCCTGTCAGATCCAAGTCCGAGGGCTTCGAGCTGTCCGCTCACCGATCAGAGCCTGCAACGAAGTGGGCCCAATGCCCTATTGGCTGCGTCGAGCGCGGCTCCTAGGCTCGAAGGGCCTTCGATTTCTTGGAGGCTAGAGGCCCGAACGGGCCCGCCGAGCAAATTGAGGGGGAGCGGTCGCGCACGGCCGTCCCGTCAACGGGGGTCTCGGCGGGCCCGTTTCGGTCGTGATGAGCTTCGGATCTTGCCGGCCGTTATCCCGAAGCCCTGGCGGATCAACGCAAAGAGAGACCCCGAGCGAACCCGGGGTCTCTCTTGCGTAAACCGGACCCGGGGGTAGGTCCACTTGCTACATCGCCGGAGGTGCTCTCGGCGTTACGCCTGAGCCGAGCGCGGCCTCCCTCGTTCGGGTCGAAGGGGACTTGGAGTCGTGCCTCTCTCTCGTGGTGATCCGCCCATCACCGTCGGTTGATGATGCGCCGTTGAGCGGAAGCGCCATCCTTCGTAGAGGCAACCTTGCAGTTGTCGTGTCACCGTGACAGACTTCCGGCCGTGAAGCGTCCGGGCTCCGGCCCGGGCCGACGGCGGCACGACGCGGGCACGTGCCGCCGTCACTTTGCCCGCTCTCGGCGGCGATGGATCGGTCCCGCATGAAGGTTCGCCTCGGAACTTGCTATCGTTCCTGCCGTCCGGGCGCGTAGCTCAGTGGGAGAGCGCTCGCCTCACACGCGAGAGGTCGCAGGTTCAAAACCTGCCGCGCCCACCACTCGGACGAGGATCGACCCTGCGGGGCCGGCTCGCTCCGGTCGCTCGTCCACCGACGGACTAGGCACTTGCCCACGCACGAACGTGCCTCCGGTCGCCCGTTCGGCCTAACACCGAAAATGGCCCGTCATGTTGCTAGCAACATCGCGGCCGTTGTGAAACGATTTTGCACATGGTGATCGCTTTCGTGATCGCAGTCGTCGCGCTCCTCGTCATCACCATCGCCTGGGGCTCCACGATGGACGTCGAGTCGAACGCTGCCCCTCGGCCGCGCCAACCTCGCCCTCGAGTCCGTCGCACGCGACACGCTGCCTGACGATCCGACGACGACGGATCCCGCTCGTTCTGCTTGTGTGCGACGGCGTCTCCATCCCGGTTCGGTAGGGTGTGCAGCGTTCGCCCGTTCGACCCGAGCAGGAGGAAACCCGCATGTCCGTTCCCGCGCCAGCCACGCCCGGTGTCGCCGCTCGCGCGGTCGACCTGCGGAAGGTCTACGGCGCAGGGCGATGCCGCGGTCGAGGCCCTGCGAGGGGTCTCGGTCGACTTCGCCGCCGCCGAGTTCACCGCGATCATGGGGCCGTCGGGGTCGGGCAAGTCGACCTTGCTGCACTGCATGGCGGGCCTCGACACGCCGACCTCGGGCAACGTCCTGATCGGTGACGTCGACCTCACGACGCTGTCGGAGAAGGCAGCTGACGACCCTGCGGCGCGACAAGGTGGGGTTCGTGTTCCAGGCGTTCAACCTCATCCCCACGCTCACCGCCTCGGAGAACATCACCCTTCCCCTGGACATCGCGGGACGGGACGTCGACCGCGCGTGGTTCGATCAGGTCGTGGACACGATCGGCATCCGCGATCGGCTCGGGCATCGCCCGTCCGAGCTCTCCGGCGGGCAGCAGCAGCGCGTGGCCGGTGCCCGCGCGTTGGTGAGCCGGCCCGAGATCGTCTTCGCCGACGAACCCACGGGGAACCTGGACTCCCGGTCGGGTGCCGAGCTGCTCGGGTTCCTGCGCGAAGCCGTGAAGGAATACGGCCAGACGATCGTGATGGTCACCCATGATGCCGGCGCCGCCGGCTACGCCGACCGGGTCGTGTTCCTCGCCGACGGGCTCATCGTCGATGAGATGCGTGAGCCGACGGCAGCATCGGTGCTGGACAGACTGAAGTCGCTGGAAGGCTGACCCTCATGCTTCGCGCCACCCTCAAGGGGCTCCTCGCCCGGAAGCGCCGTCTGGCGCTCACGGTGATCTCGATCGTGCTCGGGGTCGGGTTCGTGGCGGGCACGTTCGTGCTGACCGACACGATGAACAAGGCGTTCGACGAGCTCTTCACCGACGCGGCCGCGGGTTCGGACGTGGTCGTCCGGGCCGAGCAGGCCTTCGCTCCGAGCGCGACCGGACCGGGGAGCGGCGCGATCGAGGAGCGCGATCCGGTGCCGGACACGTTGTTGCCCACGGTCGAATCGGTGCCCGGGGTCGCGTCGGCTTCCGGCGACGTCTCGGGGAGCGCGCAGGTCGTCGACCCGGCAACCGGCGACGCGATCGGCGGCGTCGGTCCGCCCACGATCGGCACGAACTGGACCGACACGAACCCGACCGTGCAGATCCGGGAGGGCGCGCCGCCCAGCGCCGCCGATGACGTCGTGATCGACGCCGCGACGGCGACCCGCTACGACCTCACGGTGGGTCAGGACGTGAAGATCCTGTTCCAGGGTCCGCCCGAGGAGTTCACGATCTCCGGGATCCTCGGGTTCGGCGACGCCGACAACCTGGGTGGTGCCACGCTGGCCGCGTTCGACCTTGCCGACCGCCCAGCGGGTGCTCGACAAGGAGGGCGAATTCGATTCGATCTCGGTGCTCGGGGACGAGGGCGTCGGACCCCGGGCAGCTGCGGGCCGCGATCCAGGACGTGCTGCCGCCCAAGGTCGAGGCGGTCACGACCACGTCGGTGGCCGACGAGCAGTCCGACCAGCTCAAGGAAGGGCTCGGATTCTTCCGGATCGCCCTGCTGGTGTTCGCGTTCATCGCCCTGTTCGTGGGGTCGTTCAACATCTTCAACACGTTCTCGATCATCGTCGCTCAGCGGGCCAAGGAGCTGGCCCTGCTCTGCGCGCCGTCGGCGCGAGCCGCCGCCAGGTCCTGACCTCGGTGATCATCGAAGCCCTCGTGCTCGGACTGGTGGCGGCGGTCATCGGCATCGTCGCCGGGGTCGGGATCGCGGTGCTCCTGAAGGCGTTGCTGTGCGGGTTCGGCATCGACCTGCCCAGCACCTCGCTCCAGCTGCAGCCGCGGACCATCGTCGTCTCGCTGGTCATCGGGGTGGTCGTGACACCGTGGCGTCGGTGCTTCCCGCCCGTCGGGCCGCGCGCGTGGCCCCGATCGAGGCGCTGCGTGACTCGCAGGACGCCGGCGCCGACCACCTGGGGCGGCGCTCGGTGATCGGCGTGGTCGTGACGGCGCTGGGGCTCGCGTTCCTGGGCTACGGGCTGTTCGGGGAACCCGACAACGCCGGTCTCCTGATCGGCGGCGGGGCGGCCGTGATCTTCATCGGGGTCGCGATCCTGTCGCCCCTCGCGGCCCGTCCGCTCGCGGGTGCGATCGGGCGCCCCGTTCGCGGCTTGAGCATGGCGGCCCGGTTGGGCCGCGAGAACGCGATGCGCAACCCGCGCCGGACCGCGTCGACGTCGTCGGCGCTGATGATCGGCCTCGGGCTGATCGCGATGGTCTCGATCCTGTCCGCGTCGCTCAAGGCCTCGTTCGACGCGGCCCTGCAGGACACGCTGCGCGCGGACCTCGTGTTGACGACGTCCTCGTTCCTCCCGTTCAGCCAGGAAGTGGCGGCTCGGACCGCCGACGTCGACGGGGTCGGGGCCGTCTCGGCGTTCCGGCAGGGAGGGTTCAAGGTCAACGACGGCGACGCCGCGATGACCGGCGTCGATCCGGCGACCATCGAAACCGTGGCGAACCTGGGACCGAGCGAGGGAGCCATCGCCTCCCTCGACGGCGGCGACGTGCTGGTCTACGACCAGACGATGGAGGACAACGGATGGGCGGTGGGCGACGAGCTCCCATCGGCGTTCGCCGCGATCGGCGACGAGCCGCTCACGATCGGCGGGACCTTCGACGACAACCGGTTGGTGGGCGACTACGTCGTGTCGCTCGACACGTACGACGAGCTCTTCCGCGAGAAGCTCGACATCTTCGTGTTCGTGAAGGTCGCGGACGGAGCCGATCCCGCCGCCGTCCGAGGCGACGTCGAGCAGGCCACGGCCGAGTTCGGCAACATGGAGGTACAGGACCAGGCAGCGTTCCGCGAACAGCAGGCCGGCTTCGTCAACCAGCTGCTGGGTCTGGTCACGGCGATGCTGTTCCTCGGCGGTCGTGATCGCGCTCTTCGGCATCGCGAACACGCTGGGCCTGTCGATCTTCGAGCGCACCCACGAGCTCGGGCTGTTGCGCGCCGTCGGCATGAGCCGGACGCAGGTCAAGCGCATGATCCGATGGGAGGCGGTGATCATCGCGATCTTCGGTGCCTTGTTCGGCGTCGCGATCGGCATGTTCTTCGGGTGGGCGCTGCAGCAGGCGCTGGCGCCGGAGGGCATCACCGAGTTCGTCCTGCCGGTGGGCCAGCTGGTCGTCTTCCTCATCTTCGCGGCGCTGGCGGGTGTCGTGGTCGCGATCTTCCCGGCCCGGCGCGCGGCCAAGCTCGACGTGCTGGAGGCGATCTCGTACGAGTGAGGCCGGCGCGGGCGCGGGTCGCTATCATGGCCGCCATGCCGACCCTGACCATTCCCGACGGCTCCGCCGTCGAGCTCCCCGAAGGAGAGCCGGTCGGGTTCCGCGCTGCCCAAGGGCACGATCGCGGCCCGGGTGGACGGCGAGCTCCGCGACCTCTCGTTCGTCCCCGCCGGCGACGCCGCGGTCGAGCCGATCGCTCCGGGCTCCGACGACGGGCTGCAGGTGCTGCGCCATTCCACCGCCCATGTGCTGGCGCAGGCGGTGTGCGACCTCTTCCCGGGCGCGAAGTACGCGATCGGGCCCGCGGTGACCGACGGCTTCTACTACGACTTCGACCTGCCCGAGCCGATCGCACGCGGCCGACCTCGCGAAGATCGACCGGCGCATGCGGCAGATCGTGAAGCGGAACCAGCCGTTCCTGCGCGAGGAGGTCACGCGCGACGAAGCGGCCGAGCGGCTGGCGGACCAGCCGTTCAAGCTGGAGATCATCGAGGGCCTCGACAACGACGACGACCCGAGGCCTCCGAGGGTGACACCGTCAGCCTGTACTCGCAACGACGGCTGGGCCGACCTGTGCATGGGTCCCCACGTGCCGCACACCGGCATGCTGGGCGCGTTCAAGCTCACGAACGTGGCGGGCGCCTACTGGCGCGGCGACGAGACGAACCCGCAGCTCACCCGCATCTACGGCACCGCCTGGGCCACGCAAGGACGATCTCGACGCCTACCTGCACCGTCTGCGAGGAAGCCGAGCGCCGCGATCACCGCAAGCTCGGCGCCGAGCTCGATCTGTTCTCGTTCCCCGAGGAGATCGGGTCGGGGCTGGCGGTGTTCCACCCGAAGGGCGGGCTGATCCGCCGGCTCATGGAGGACTACTCGCGTCGCCGCCACGAGGAGGCGGGTACGAGTTCGTGTACTCGCCGCACATCACGAAGTCGGACCTGTTCGAGACCAGCGGCCACCTGAAGTGGTTCGCCGACGGCATGTTCCCGCCGATGGAGCTCGACGGCGGCACGCAGTACTACCTCAAGCCCATGAACTGCCCGTTCCACATCTTGATCTTCCGCAGCCGCACCCGGAGCTACCGCGAGCTGCCGCTGCGGCTCTTCGAGTTCGGCACGGTCTACCGGTACGAGATGTCGGGAGTCGTGCACGGGCTCACGCGCGTGCGTGGACTGACGATGGACGACGCGCACATCTTCACCACCAGCGAGCAGATGGGGGAGGAGCTGCGCTCGCTCCTCACCTTCGTGCTCGACCTGCTGCGCGACTACGGGCTGGACGACTTCTACCTGGAGCTGTCGACCCGGCCCGAAGACAAGGCGGTGGGCGCCGAGGAGGAGTGGGACGAGGCGACCGAGGCGCTTCGCGTCGGCGGCCGAGTCGATGGACCTCGACCTGGTGATGGACGAGGGCGGCGGCGCCTTCTACGGCCCGAAGATCAGCGTGCAGGCGCGAGATGCGATCGGCCGCACGTGGCAGATGTCGACGATCCAGCTGGACTTCCAGATGCCGCAGCGCTTCGACCTGCAGTACGCCGGGCGCCGACGGCGAGCGGCACCGGCCGATCATGATCCACCGCGCGCTGTTCGGCTCGGTCGAGCGGTTCTTCGGCGTGCTCACCGAGCACTACGCGGGCGCGTTCCCGCTGTGGCTCTCGCCCGAGCAGGTGCGGTTCGTCGCCGGTCGCCGACCGCCACGTCGAGCACTGCGAGGAGCTCGCCGCCAAGGCCAAGGAGGCCGGGCTGCGGGCGTTCGTCGACGATTCGAAGGAATCGGTCGGCAAGAAGATCCGCGCGGCGCAGCTGGTGAAGGCGCCGTACACGCTGGTGGTCGGCGATCAGCGAGATCGGGTCCGGCACGTACACCGTGCGCGATCGCGCCGGCACCGAGCACCAGGGCGTGGCGTTCGACGATCTCGTCGACGCGCTGCTCGCCGAAGCCGACGAGCCGGGCGCTCGAGCAGTCCGACTTCGGAGCCGCCTGAGTGGACCACCTCTGGAGCCCCTGGCGCATGCAGTACATCCAGCGGGTCAGAGGAACGAGGAGTCACCGACGGGGCTGCGTCTTCTGCGCCGTGCCCGATCGCGAGCCCGAGCGCGTGCTGGCACGCGGGAGCCCGGCCTACATCGTGCTGAACAAGTTCCCGTACAACCCCGGGCACCTGCTGATCGTGCCCCTCCGGCACATCGGCGACGTCGAGGAGCTCACCGCCGAGGAGAACGCTGGAGATGCAGATGGCTGCTGCAGCGATCGGTCCGCGCGCTGCGCGACGGATCAGCCGCACGGGTTCAACGTCGGGACTGAACCTGGGCGCGGGCGCGGGCGCGGGCATCCCCGACCACCTGCACTGGCACGTCGTGCCGCGGTGGAGCGGCGACACCAACTTCATGCCGGTGGTGGGCGAGACGCGGGTGCTGCCCGAGCTGCTCGCCGAGACCGCGCGCCGGCTCGCGCCGAGGTTCGCGCATGAGCGAGTGATGGACGGGCACCGTCGCGACCTGCCCGACGGCGGCCAGCTGCACTACGAGCTGGCGGGCGAGGGGCCGATGCGTGACGTTCCTGCACCCGGGCCTGTGGGATTCGCGGACCTGGGATCCGCAGTTCGACGCCTGGGCCGACCGGTTCCGCGTGCTGCGCTACGACCTGCGCGGGTACGGGCGGTCCAGCCGACTGACGGGCGCGCCCTACTCGCATGTGCGCGACCTCGCGGCGCTGCTCGACCACTGGGCGTCGAGCGGACGGCGCTGGTGGGCTGCTCGATGGGCGGGGCGATCGGCGATCGACTTCGCGCTGGAGCATCCCGACCGGTCGTGAGCCTCGTGCTGGCCGCCGCCGGGCTCGGTGGGTTCGAAGAACTGAGGAAGAGGAGGAGTGGTGGGACGGCACGCGATGGCTCCCGTCGAAGCGGCGATCGAGGCGGGCGACCTGCGAGCGCGCGCGAGGACCTGCGGCTGGAGATCTGGGCGCCGATGGGCACGGACGACGCCGCCGGCCGGCGCATCCGCGAGATCGCCCTGGACAACATCCACGAGCTGACGATGGACGAGAGCGCCGAGGAGGAGCTCGAACCCCCGGCCGCCCTGCGCCTGGGCGAGATCGACGTGCCGACGCTGGTCGTGGTCGCCGCAGCACGATCCGCCCGACATGCGGCGGCTGCGACGATGATCGGCGCGCGAGGTGCTGGACGGCCGGCTGGTGACGATCGACGCCGACCACGTCGTGAACCTGCGCAACCCCGAAGCGTTCGACGCCGCCGTCCTGCCGTTCCTGGCCGAGTACGCGCTCTGAGCGCGTTCGCGACGCCTACTTCTTGTGGGCTTCCTCGCGGCTCTTCTGGTAGTCGTCGATGACCTTCTGCGCGAGGTGCTGAGGCAGCTCCTCGTAGTGGCTGAAGGTCATGGAGAAGCGCGCCCCGGCCCCCGGTCATCGAACGCAGGTCGATCACGTAGCGCGCCACCTCGGCCTGCGGCACCTGGGCCTTGATCCGCTGCTTGCCGCCGCCGATCTGCTCCATGCCGGCGATCTTGCCGCGCTTGGCGTTGAGGTCGCCCATGACGTCGCCGGTGTACGGCCTCGGGCACGACCACCTCGAGGTCGACGACCGGCTCGAGCAGCGCGACGCCGGCCTGGCTCGACCGCCTCCTTCAGCGCCATCGAGCCCGCGATCTGGAACGCCATGTCGGAGGAGTCGACCGTGTGGAACTTGCCGTCGACCAGCGTGACCTTGACGTCGACCATGGGGTTCCCGCTGACCACGCCGTCGGCCATCGTCTTGACGATGCCCTTCTCGATCGACGGGATGAACTGCTGCGGGATCGCGCCGCCGAAGATCTTGCTCTCGTAGACGAAGCCCTCACCGTGGGCGAGCGGCTCGATCTCGATCATGCAGACGGCGTACTGGCCGTGACCGCCGCTCTGCTTCACGTGCCGGCCGGTGGCCGGTGGCCTTGCCGCGGATCGTCTCGCGGAAGGCGATCTTCGCGGGGCTGGTGACGACCTCGACCCCGAACTTGCGCTTGAGCCGTTCGATCATGACCTCGAGGTGGGCCTCGCCCATGCCGTGCATCACGGTCTCGTGCGTCTCCTCGTTGCGGGTGACGCGCAAGCGTGGGGTCTTCCTCGCGGAGTCGAGCGAGGCCGGTGGCGAGCTTGTCCTCCTCGCCCTTGGTCTTCGGCGCGATCGCGTAGGCGAGCAGCGGTTCGGGCAGCTCGAGCGGCCGGCAGGTGCACCGGCGCGTCCTTGGTCGCGAACGTGTCGCCGGTGTGTGCGTGCTGCAGCTTCGCCACCGCGCCGATGTCGCCGGCCGAGACCTCGGGACCGACTCGTGCTCCTTGCCCCGCTGCGTGAACAGCTGCCCGATGCGCTCGTCGGTGCCCTGGGTGGTGTTGTGGACCAGGTGTCGGGCCGGATCGCCCCGCTGAAGACCCGGAACATCGTGATGTGGCCGACGAACGGGTCCGAGACCGTCTTGAACACGAACGCGGTGGTCGGCGCCGGACGGGTCGCACGGCCGCTCGGCTCTCGGTGCCGTCCTTGCCGATCACCGTGATCGGACCGCGCTCGAGCGGGGAGGGGAACTCCTCCACGATGAAGTCGAGCAGCCGGTCGATGCCCATCGCCTTCGCGGCCGATCCGACGATCACCGGCGCCAGCCGCGCGCGGGCGAACCCGTCCTTGGCGCCGGACACGATGTGCTCCTCCGGCAGGGTGCCCTCCTCGAGGTACTCCTCGATCAGGGCGTCGTCGGACTCGGCGACCGCCTCGATCAGCTTCTCGCGGGCGGGGTCGGCCATGGCGTGCAGGTCGTCGGGCCACTCGGACTCCTCGGCCTTCGGGCCGCTCGGATAGAGGTCGGCCTTCTCGTGCAGCAGGTCGGCGACGCCCTCGAACTCGTGCTCCTGGCCGATCGGCAGCTCGAACGGGGCCACCTGGTTGCCGAACGAGGAGACGAGCTGGTCGAGCGTCGCCTGGAAGTCGGCGCGTTCCCGGTCGAGCTTGTTCACGAAGATCGCGCGCGGCAGGCCCTCCTCGACCGCGAGCTCCCACGCGGCTTCGGTCTGGACCTCGACGCCGTCGACGGCCGAGACCACGACGATCACCGCGTCCACCGCCCGGATCGCCGAGCGGACGTCGCCGATGAAGTCGGCGTAGCCGGGGGCGTCGAGCACGTTGATCTTGACGCCGTTCCACTCGATCGGGCGCCATCGCCAGCGAGACCGAGATGCCCTTGCGCTGCTCGTCGGGGTCGTGGTCGGAGACGGTGTTGCCGTCCTCCACCGTGCCCATGCGCGTGATCGCGCCGGAGGTGAAGAGCATGGCCTCGAGCAGGGTCGTCTTGCCCGACCCTCCGTGGCCGACCAGCAGGACGTTGCGGATGTCCTTCGCGTCGTAGGTCTTCAACGCGGCTCCTTCGCCCGAGAGGTAGGGGGCATCCTACTCAAGTTGCTACGCTCCGGCGGTCCCTCATGCTTCGATTCGAACGCCAACCACCCGGCACGGCCATCACGCGGAGCACGCTGGTCGCGGGGGCGCTCGTCGTGGTCGCCGCGGGGTGGTTCGTGGTGGCCCGGGAACCCGAGGTCGCCGCCGCCTTCGCCGCCGCCGCATCCGGTCCTGCTCCTGGTGGGAGGCCACCGCGCGAACCATGGCGCCGGGGGGCCCACCGACCGCATGCTCGACGAGCTGCTCGACCGTGGTGGGACGGCGCGGTCCTGGGGACGATCGCCTGGGTGGCCCGCATCGCCGACGCCGACCACGGCCGTGGCCGCGCTGGTGGCCCTGTGCGCGAGCTTCCTGTCGGCGTACGTCCGCGCGCGGGGCGCGTCGCTGTCCTACAGCGTCGAGGAGAGCCACATCACCAGGGGCATGCGCTACGCGCTCGTGTGCGCCGGGCTCGCGTTCGGATGGCTGACACTGGACGCTGTGGGTCGCCGCCTGCGATGTCCGCGCTGGCCGTCGTGCGTGCGGACGTCGCAGGTGGCGCCGGGAGGAGCGCGCATGAGCGGGGCATCCGAGGAGACCCCGGAAGCAGACGGTGATCTTCCACGCCTACCGGGCTGGTCGCGTGGCTGGGCCGGACGCTCCCCGAAGCACGTCGGCCGGCGTCTGTTCCGGCTCGGCGGGCTGCTGGCCCACGACCTGATGCCCGGCGTGCGTCGGACCGTGGCCCTCAACCAGGCGCAGGTGCTGGGCCGGCCGCCCGCCGACCCGCTCGTCGCGGGCCTCCACCCGTGAGGCCTTCGAGCTCGTACGCCCGGTACTGGTTCGACTCGTTCCACGTCGTGGGCGAGACGCGACGAGACCATGCTGGAGCGGTTCCACCACGGTGGACGCGCACAACCTGTTCGATCCGCTCGAGGCCGGGAACGGGCGTCGATCATCGCCATGCCGCACATCGGGGAACTGGGATGCGGCAGGGCGATGGCTGCTCGCGAGGGCCATCGGTGCGTGTCGGTGGCCGAGCAGCTCGAGCCCCGGCGCCTGTTCGAGCTGTTCGTCGACCACCGCCGGCCGGCTGGGCATGGACATCCTCGGTCTGTCCGGCGCCACCGTGGGGCGCCAGCTCGCGGCGGCGCTGGCGGACAACCGCGTGGTCTCGCTGGTCTGCGGACCGCGACCTCACCGGCCGCGGCGTCGAGGTCACGATGTTCGGCACGCGAACGGCAAGCTACCCGCCGGTCCGGCGCTGCTGTCGATCACCACCGGAGCGCCGATGGTGCCGTCGGCCGCCTACCAGACGCCCGAGGGATGGCGGCTGCGTGTTCCGCCCGCCGCTGACGGTCGAGCCCAGCGGGAGCCGTCGCACGGACGTCGTCGCGCTCACCGAGGCGCATCGCGGCGGAGTTCGAGCGCGTTGATCTCGGCGGCGCCTTCGGACTGGCACGTGTTCCAGCCGGGTGGCCGGAGTAGTTCGGCCGCCGATGCGCGTCGCGCTGATCTGCCCCTACGCCTGGGACGACCCCGGGCGGCGTGCAGACGCACGTCCGGGAGCTGGCCGGAGTCGCTCGCTGGCCCGCGGCCATGCGGTCACCGTGCTGGCCCCGGTTCGCGACGGAGCCGCCCAGCCGTGGGTGAGCCCGGTGGGCCGTCCCGTCGACATCCCGTACAACGCCTCGAACGCGCCGATCGACCCGCGGCCGTGGTCCACGTCGTCGGATCCGAGAGCTCTTGCGGCGCTTCGGACCCGACGTCGTCCACGCGCACGAGCCGCTGACCCCGAGCACGTCGATGTGGGCCACGCTCGGCGCCCGCGGTGCCGGTGGTGGCGACCTTCCACTCGGGCGCCACCCGATCGCGTCTCTACGACGTGGCCGCGCCGGTGCTCCGCAGGATCGCGCGTCGCATCTCGATCCGGGTCGCGGTGTCGGAGGCCGCCGCGGCGTTCGCGGGCTCGCGGATCGGCGGCGCGTTCGAGATCGTGCCCAACGGCGTGGACGTGTCCCGGTTCGCCGACGCCGCGCCCGCCGACCTCGGAGCGGGCACGAAGCTCCTGTTCGTCGGACGCCTCGACGAACGCAAGGGGTTCCCCACCGCGGTCGAAGCGTTCGCGACGCTGGCCGCCGAGCGTCCGAGATCTGCGGCTGGTCGTGGCAGGGGATGGTCCGGACCGCACGGCCCTCGACCGCCTCGTGCCGTCGGCTCCGCGCTCGCGTCACGATGCTCGGGCCGGTCCCCAACACCGACCTGCCGCCGTTCCACGCCGCGTGCGACCTCTACCTCGGGCCGTCGGTGGGAGGCGAGAGCTTCGGCGTCGTGCTGGTCGAGGCGATGGCGGCCGGGCTGCCGGTGGTCGCCAGCGACATCGCCGGCTACCGGGAGGTGGTCCGAGACGGGGTCGACGGCCTGCTGGTGCCGCCCAACGACGCGGGGGCGCTGGCAGCGGCGGCCGCGCGGGTCCTCGATGACGCGGCACTCGCCGAACGCCTGTCGGCAGCGGGCCGGGCCCGAGCGGCGACGTACGACTGGTCGGTGGTCACCGCACGGCTGGAGGCGATCTACGAGCGGGCGGCCACCGGGTCGCCGCCGTCGATACGATAGGCGCATGTCACCGGTGCTCTGGATCGTCGTCGGGCTGCTCGCCGTCGTGCTCCTGGCGGGCGTCTACCTGTTCAACCGCCTGGTGGCGCTCCGCACCCGGGTCGACAACGGCTGGTCGCAGATCGACGTCCAGCTCCGCCGCCGCTACGACCTGATCCCCAACCTCGTCGAGACCGTCAAGGGCTACGCGAGCCACGAACGCGAGGTCTTCGAGCACGTCACCGAGGCGCGGGTGGGCGCCATGGCCGCTGAAGGCGTCGAGCCAGCAGGCCCAGGCGGAGAACGCGATCACCGGCGGCCTGCGCCAGCTGTTCGCGGTCGCCGAGAACTACCCGGACCTCAAGGCGAACCAGAACTTCCTCGCATTGCAGGAGGAGCTGACCGGCACGGAGTCGAAGATCGCCTACGCGCGGCAGTTCTACAACGACCAGGTGATGAAGCTGAACACGCTGGTGGGCTCGTTCCCGTCCAACCTGGTCGCCAAGGCGTTCGGGTTCACCACCGCGCGAGTTCTTCGACATCGACGATCCGGAACGAGGACCGGTGCGGGTCGATCTCACCCCGGGCACCTAGATGTACGAAGAGATCGCGTCGAACAAGCGCAAGACGGTCCTGCTCGTCGTCGGGGCCTTCCTCTTCCTGGGCGTGATCGGCCTCGCGATCGGCTACCTCTTCGGCACGGGGCCGCTCGGCCTGGTGATCGCGCTGGTGGTGGCGTTCCTCCTGGCCACCTGGTCGTACTTCTCGGGCGACAAGGTGGTCCTTGCCTCCACGCGCGCCAAGCTCGTGACCCCGGACGAACAGCCGCGACTGCACAACATCGTCGAGGGCCTCGCGATCGCCGCGGGTGTGCCGAAGCCGAGGGTCTACGTCGTGCCCGAGCAGGCGCCCAACGCCTACGCCACGGGGCGCGACCCCGAGCATTCGTCGATCGCCGTGACCGAAGGCCTGCTGGCCATGATGAACCGGGTGGAGCTCGAGGGCGTGATCGCCCACGAGATGTCCCACGTCGTCGACCGAGACATCCTGCTGGGCACCATCGTCGCCACCCTGGTGGGCGCCGCGGTGCTGCTGTCGGAGTTCTTCATGCGCACCTGGTGGTGGGGCGGGATCGGCGGACGCCGCGGCAACGATTCGAACGGCGGTGGGTTCGGCCTGATCATGTTCGCGGTGGGGTTCGTACTGATGGCGATCGCGCCACTGGCCGGCCAGGTGATCAAGCTGTCGGTCTCGCGTAACCGCGAGTACCTCGCCGATGCTCAGGGTGCCTTGCTCACACGGTATCCGCCCGGATTGATCTCGGCGCTGCAGAAGCTGGAAACCGCGCCGACGGCGATGCGCTCGGCCAACAACGCCACCGCCCATCTGTGGCTCAACCAGCCATCCCGCATCCCGGGGAGAAGAACTCCACCATGGAGCGGCTGTTCTCGACCCACCCCCCGCTCGCCGAGCGGATCCGCCGGCTGGAGGAGATGTGACGTTCATGTCGAAGTGGGCCCGGGTGTTTGAGGCGTCCGCGAACCGCCGGTAGCATCGACGCGGGTCCCCGATCGGGACCCACACTCATGAACGGCCCTCGACCAGGGCGTTCCGAACCGACATCAACCGGTCCCCAGGAGGTTCCCCCACCGTGGCACTCACCACTCGCGGCAAGGCGTTGATCGCCGGAGGTGCGGTCGTTGCCGTGCTCGGCGGAGGCGTCGCCGCCCTCGCCCTGAACGGCGACAACCCCGTCGCCAAGGCGCTCGACCCCGTCGTTCCTGGTGACCAGACGCCCCCCACGCCATGTCCGCTCACGAACCAGCCGGTCGGGGATGACCAGGAACCGCCGGCCCGCCCCGCGCTCGCCATCAAGGTCGAGAACACGCCCGACGCGATGCCGCTCGTCGGCCTGGACAAGGCCGACGTCGTCTACGAAGAGGTCGTCGAAGGCGGCATCACGCGGTTCATCGCGGTCTTCAACTGCTCGAGCGCCGAGCGTGTCGGCCCGGTGCGCAGCGCCCGCACCACCGACCCCAAGATCCTGCTGCAGTTCAGCCCTCATCCGCTGCTCGCTTACTCGGGCGGCGCGAACCGGGTCGTGAAGATCATCAAGGAGTCGGGCGTGGTGGGCATGACCGAGGGCGATCCCGCGCCGCCGTTCACCCGCGACGATGGGCGCGAGGTGCCGCACAACCTGTTCGCCAACACGAACAAGCTCTGGGTGGCCGGCCAGAAGCGCGCCAAGGACGAGCCCGTGCCCGAGGCGATCTTCAGCTACGGCGACCTCAACAAGCCCAGCAAGAAGACCGCCTCCGCGATGATCGCGTTCCCGCTCACCGACGTCGAGTGGCGCTGGGCGGGAGGCCGCTGGGTCCGCTACCAGAACGGCGAGGAGATGCTGCTGGAGAACGGCGACGCGATCGAGACCGACAACGTCCTGATCCAGCAGGTGAAGACCTCCGAGAGCGACATCGTCGACGTGGTGGGCTATCCCTCGCCCGAGGTGGAGGTCACCGGCACCGGCAAGGCGTGGTTGCTGCGCGACGGCAAGCTCGTCATCGGCACCTGGGAACGCAACTCCGAGGGCGACATCACCGTCTTCACGCACGAAGAAGGGTGATGAGTTCCAGCTCAAGCCCGGCACCACGTTCGTCGAGCTGGCGCCCACCGGCATGTTCACCGCTCCGGTGACCTTCGGGTCCTAGCGCGCGACGGTTCGGCTCCGGGCTGCGAGGTGGCCTCCGGTACACTCGGAGGCAGACCGTTCCCTTCGTAGGAGGCGATACCCGTGCAGCGCGAGACCGGCACCTTCACCGTGAAGTCCGGCCTGGCCGAGATGCTCAAGGGCGGCGTCATCATGGACGTCACCACGGCCGATCAGGCGAAGATCGCCGAGGATGCCGGCGCCTGCGCCGTCATGGCCCTCGAGCGTGTTCCGGCCGACATCCGCAGAGACGGCGGCGTCGCCCGCATGGCCGACGCCACGAAGGTCGAGGAGATCCAGCAGGTCGTCTCGATCCCCGTCATGGCCAAGGCGCGCATCGGGCATTTCGTCGAGGCCCAGGTGCTCCAGGCGCTCGGGGTCGACTACATCGACGAATCCGAGGTGCTGACGCCGGCCGACGAGGAGTACCACATCGACAAGTGGGCGTTCACCGTGCCGTTCGTCTGCGGCGCGCGGAACCTGGGTGAGGCGCTTCGTCGCATCGCCGAGGGCGCCGCGATGATCCGCACGAAGGGCGAGGCCGGCACGGGCAACGTCGTCGAGGCGGTCCGCCACGAGCGCCAGATCCTGCGCGACATCGCCGAGGTCACCACGCTGCGGCCCGAGCAGTACGTCACGAAGGCCAAGGAGCTGGGCGCACCGGTCGAGCTGGTGCGCATGGTGGCCGAGCAGGGCAAGCTGCCCGTCGTGAACTTCTCCGCCGGTGGCATCGCCACCCCCGCCGACGCCGCGTTGATGATGCAGCTGGGGGTCGACGGGGTGTTCGTGGGCTCGGGCATCTTCAAGTCCCAGGACCCCGCCACGATGGCGCGTGCCGTCGTCGAGGCCACCACGAACTTCGAGAACCCCGACGTGCTGGCGAAGCTCTCCCACGGCCTGGGCGACCCGATGGCCGGCCTCGAGATCTCGAAGCTGGAGACCCGCCTGCAAGACCGCGGCTGGTAGTCAAGGAGGTTGACGACCGTGAAAGCGGGCGTCCTCGCGCTGCAAGGTGACTTCCGTGAGCACGGTCGCATGCTGGCCGAGGCGGGCGCCACGCCGGTCGAGGTCCGGAACGCCGACGATCTCGCCGACGTCGGCTGCCTGGTGATCCCCGGCGGCGAATCCACCACGATGGCCAAGCTCGCGCACGCGTACGACCTGGTCGAGCCCGTCCGCGCGCGTGTCGCCCAGGGCATGCCGATCTTCGGCACGTGCGCCGGCATGATCGTGCTGGCCCGGCGCGTGGAGGGCGGCGAACCCTTGTTCGCGGTGATGGACATCGGCGTGCAGCGCAACGCCTACGGCCGACAGGTCGATTCGTTCGAGGATCAGGTGGACGTCGAGGGCATCGACCATCCGGTGCGGGGGGTCTTCATCCGTGCGCCGAGGATCACGGACGTGGGCGCGGACGTGCGGATCCTGGCCAGTCACGAGGGCGACCCCGTCGTGTTGGAGCAGGGGAACCTGCTCGTATCATCGTTCCATCCGGAGCTGATCGGCGAGACCGGTCTGCACCGTTACCTGCTCTCGAAGATGTGAGGGGACACGATGTCGGGCCATTCCAAGTGGGCGACGATCAAACGGAAGAAGGAAGCGACCGACGCGAAGCGGTCGAACATGTACGCGAAGCTCCTGCGAGCCGTGGAGGTGGCGGCGCGCGAGGGCGGCGGCAACGTCGAAGGCAACATGACGCTCGCCAGCGCCGTCGAGAAGGCCAAGAGCTTCAGCGTCCCGAACGACAACATCGACCGCGCGATCAAGCGGGGCACCGGTGACCTCGGGGACGGTGCGCGATACGAGGAGCTCCTCTACGAGGGGTATGCGCCCGGCGGCGTCGCCCTGCTGATCGAGGCGCTCACCGACAACCGCAACCGAACCGGCCAGGAGGTTCGGCACGCCTTCACCCGGAACAACGGGAACATGGGCGAGCAGGGCAGTACCGGTTGGATGTTCACGCGCAAGGGCCTGATCGTGGTGGAGAAGTCGGTGGCGCCCGACGAGGAACGCCTCCTGGAGCTCGCGCTGGAGTCCGGCGCCGAGGACCTGTCCGACTCCGAGAGCTCCTGGGACATCGTCACCGAACCCGGGCAGTTCAAGGTGGTGCAGCAAGCGCTCGAAGGCGCGGGGGTGCCGGTGTTCTCGGCGGAGATCACGATGATCCCGCAGAACACGATCCCGGTGGAGGGCGGCGAGGCGAAGCAGGTGCTCGGCCTGATCGAGGCGCTCGAGGAACTCGACGACGTGCAGAACGTCTATGCCAACTTCGACATCCCCGAAGAGGTCATGGCCTCCCTCTGACGACGCTCATCACGGCGTTCCGAGGTCGTTGCCCCGGCCGCCGCCGGTCCCTAGGATGGGCGAACGGATGTTCGATACCTGTGTGCTCGGCGTGGACCCTGGCGTGGCCCGGTTGGGCCTCGCCGTCGTCGGTCGTGAGGGTCGCAAGCCCGCGCTGGTCTGGGCAGACACGATCCGCACGCCACCCAGCCAGGACGAGTCGGCCAGACTCCTGCATCTGGTGACCGCGATGCGCACGGCGATCGCGCAGCACGCACCCACCTGCGTGGCCATCGAGCGCGTCGCCTTCAGCAGGAACCGGAGCAGCGCGCTCACCGTCGCCCGTGTCACCGGGGCGGTGATGGTGGTCGCCGCCGAGGCGGGCCTGCCGGTCGCCGAGTACAGCCCCACCCAGGTGAAGAGCGCGGTCACCGGCATCGGCAACGCCGACAAGGACCAGGTCCGCACCGCCCTCATCCGCGTCCACGCGATGCGCGAGGTGCCCGACCAACCCGACGCGGCCGACGCCATCGCGGTGGCCCTCACCCATCTGACCGGCGAGCGGCTGCGCACGGCCGCTCGAGCGGTGGGAGCGCGATGATCTCGTTCCTGGAGGGCGAGGTGGTCGAGAAGGGGGCGAACCGGATCGTGCTGGCCGTCGGCGGGGTCGGCTACGACCTGCTGGTGCCCACGTCGGTGGTGAGCAAGCTCCCGCCCACCGGCAAGACCACACGGGTGCACACGCGCATGGTCGTGCGGGACGACGCCATGGTCCTGTACGGCTTCTCCGCCACCGACGAGCGCGAACTGTTCGACCTGCTGACCGGCGTGAGCGGCGTCGGTCCCAAGGTGGCGCTGTCCTTCCTGTCGGCGTTGGCGCCCGATGCGCTGCGGCGCAGCGTGGTGGCCGGCGACGCCGAGGCCCTCACGGTCGTCCCGGGCGTGGGCAAGAAGGTGGCCCAGCGCGTGGTGCTCGACCTGCGCGACAAACTGGGCGGCGAGGGAGAACTCGTGGCCGAGGGCCCGCTCGCCGACGTGCGCGAGGCGTTGGTGTCGTTGGGTCTCACCCCGGCGGAAGCGAGCGAAGCCCTGGCGTCCGTGCAGATCGACGACCGCGAGGTCGAGGATCTGTTGCGGGAAGCCCTGCAGAAGGCGGGCCGCTGACGTGGACGACGACCGCTTGATCGAAGCCGCCGTCGTCGACCCGGAGGATCGCGAGTTCGACGTCGCGCTGCGCCCCCGTTCGCTCACCGAGTTCGTGGGTCAGGAGCGGGTGAAGGAGCAGTTGGCGCTGCTGATCGACGGCGCGAGCCGCCGCTCCGAGCCCGTCGACCATCTGCTGTTCAGCGGTCCACCGGGGCTGGGCAAGACCACGCTGGCCCAGATCGTGGCCACCGAGATGGCCGCGGGGTTCAACCCCACGTCCGGTCCGGCGCTGGATCGTCCCAGCGACCTCGCCGCCATCCTCACCAACCTCGGGGACGGCGACGTGTTGTTCGTCGACGAGATCCACCGCATGCCGCGCCCCGTCGAGGAAGTGCTGTATCCGGCGCTGGAGGACTTCGTGCTCGATGTGGTGCTGGGCAAAGGCCCGACGGCGCGGTCGATCAGGCTGGAACTCCCGCGGTTCACCCTGGTGGCGGCCACCACGCGACCGGGGCGCATCACGCTGCCGCTGCGGGAACGCTTCGGGTTCTCGCCGCGGCTCGACTACTACTCGGTGGAAGACCTCACGAAGATCGTGGGCCGGTCCGCGGGCATCCTGGGGGTTCGGCTCGACGAGGAGGGCGCGGTCGAGATCGCGGGCCGGTCCCGAGGCACGCCTCGGATCGCGAACCGGCTGCTGCGGCGCGTGCGCGACTTCGCCGAGGTACGTCACGACGGCGCGATCGACGGCGCGGTGGCTCGCGGCGGGCTCGAGGTCTTCGAGGTCGATGACGAGGGCCTCGACCGGCTCGATCACGCGATCCTGCGGGCCATCGTGGAGCGGTTCGGCGGGGGACCGGTGGGCCTGTCCACCCTGGCGGCGGCCATCGGCGAGGAGCCCGACACGGTCGAAGATGTCGTGGAGCCCTACCTGCTGCAGCGAGGGTTCTTGCACCGCACGCCTCGTGGGCGGGTGGCCACCGAACGCGCGTACCGCCAGTTGGGCATCAGCGCTCCGGGCACGCTGCCGCTGTGAGGGTTGGTGCGCCAACGGGCTTGTAGACTCGGCCCCGCGTTTTCCATCCCCTCACACAGAAGAGGTTCCTCGCATGGTCCAGTTCCTCGCGCAGTCCTCGGGAGGCGGCTCCTACGCCGGATTGCTGATCCCGGTGCTGCTCCTCGGCGTCTTCTATTTCCTCCTGATCCGTCCGCAGCAGCGGCGGGCGAAGGAACAGCAGGCCCTGATCCGCAGCGTCGAAGAGGGCGACGAGATCGTGATGACCTCGGGCATCATCGGCACGATCGTCGAGATCGACGACGACGATGACACCCTGACCGTCGAGATCGCTCCCGGCACGCAGGTCCGGATCCTGCGGGCGGGCGTGGGTCGTCGCCTCACGGCCGACGACGAGGACTACGACGACGAGGACTACGACGATGATGAGGACGGCGACGAGGGCGACGGCGAGCACGACACGTCCGACGAGCAGCAGGGCCCCATCCAGCAGCTGTGAGTGACGCCGACCTTCCCCGCGAGCCCGTTCGCCGGGTCGATGAACCCGCGCCCTTCGTGCCGCACCAGGCATTGCCCGAACACCCGGCGCCCGACACCCGGCTCGGACGCCCCGCCGTCGGTCTCGCTGGAGATGATCCAGGACAACGAGCCGCTCGCGGCCTTCATCGCCTCGGCCGACCGCGTGATGGAGGCGATGGGCTTCACCGAGCACGGGTTCCGCCACGCGAACCTGGTGTCCAGCATCTCCTTCCAGGTCCTGCACCGGCTGGGCTACGGCGAGCGTGAGGCGACGCTGGCGAGCGTGGCCGGGTACCTGCACGACGTCGGCAACGCGCTGGCGCGGGACGCTCACGGCCAGACCGGTGCGGTGATCGTCTATCAGGCGCTGCACGACACCGTGAATCCGGCAGACCTCATGCCGATCGTGGCCGCGATCGCGAACCACGAAGAGACCGAGGGGACCGCGGTCTCCCCGGTGTCGGCCGCGGTGATCCTGGCCGACAAGAGCGACGTGCATCGGAGCCGCGTGCGCAAGAGCGGGCACATCGATCACGACATCCACGACCGCGTGAACTATGCCGTGGAGCAGTCGTTCCTGCGGGTAGACTCGGACGCTCGAACGGTCAGCCTGGAGCTGACCATCGACACCCAGATCAGCCAAGTGATGGAGTACTTCGAGATCTTCCTGGGCAGGATGCAGCTGTGCCGTCGCGCGGCTGAGATGCTCGACGCCCGATTCCGACTGGTCGTGAACGGCTCGGAGCTGGCGTGAAGCGAACCCGCGGCTTGTGGCTCTCGATCGCCATGGTGGCGCTGCTCGTCGTGGGGTCCCTGATCGGCTTCGCCACCGGTGCCTTGCAGCCCACCCTGGGCCTGGACCTCGAGGGCGGCGTCTCGGTGATCCTCACCGCGCCGGAGGGCACGCCCCGCGACGTCATGGACCAGGCGCTCACGAACATCCGGAACCGCGTCGACGCGTTCGGGGTGGGGGAGCCCGACATCGTGCTGTCGGGCAACACGATCGAGGTGCAGATCCCCGGCCTGACGAACGGCACGATCGAGGAGCGTCAGCAAGGAGCAGTACTGCCTGGTCGACGACGCCGGCGTGAACTATGGCTGCGGCGCCGACCAGGCCGAAGCGCAGGCGGCGCTCGATGACCTGCAGGTGACCAGCCAGGCCTCGGAAGCCTGCGTCGAGGACGCGGATGGCACCCAGCTCGAGTGCTTCACCAGCGAACAGGAGGCCACCGCCTTCCAGTCGTCCATCACCGTGTCGCCCAAGACGGCCGCGAGTCCTTCGGCCTCGCCCAGCGGTTCGGCAACGCCGTCGGCGAGCCCGTCGTCCGAACCCGACACGGGTGGGTTCTGCCTCACCGACCCCACGGGCAAGCAGTACGGATGTTCCACCACCAAGAAGGAGGCGCAGGAGGCGGCCGACGGCCTGACGGTCGAGGTGACGAAACGCAGTTACTGCGTCACCGGCGGCGCCACCGCCTCCGAAGAGGAGGCCTCGCCCACACCGTCGGCCACGCCCGACCCTTCGAAGTCCGCGTCACCGTCGCCCAGCGCGTCGGCCTCACCCAGTGCCAGCCCGTCCCCGAGCGGGGTGTCCGGCCTCGATCTGCAAGGGACGGAGACGCTCCCGTGCGAGCTCGAGACGAAGGCCGACGCGCAGGATGCGCTCGATGCGATCGCGGTGTCCAAGCAGACCGTGCAGTACTGCGTGATCAGCTCGGCCGCCCAGAACCTGGGCTGCTTCATCGACCGGGACGCCGCCGAGCAGGAGCGTCGCGCGACGGGCCAGCAGCGTCTGTTGAGCGTGATCGGACAGACCGCGCGGCTGGAGCAGCGCCCGGTCCTCGCCATCGTCCCGCCGTCTGACCCCACGTACACGTCGCTGGCGGTGACCTGTCCCACCGCCGAGGAGGCGGACACCGACGCCTGCTCGTTCGACACGCTGGACCAGCAAGAGGTCGTCTACATGGACGCCCAGAAGAACAAGTTCCGGCTGGGACCGACCGTGATCAGCGGCAGCGACATCACGAACGCATCCGCTGTCTTCGGCGGGAGCGGCGTCACCCAGTGGCAGGTCTCGTTCGAACTCGGAGGCGACGCGGTCGATGCGTTCGCCGAGGCCACCACCACGGCGGTGAGCCAGCCGCCGCCGCAGAACTCGATCGCGATCGTCGTCGACCGCGAGCGTGATCTCCTATCCCACGGTCAACGACCCCATCACGAACGGCAGCGGCGTGATCAGCGGCGGCTTCGACGAGACCGAGGCCAAGGACCTGGCGACCGTGCTGAACGCCGGTGCGCTGCCGGTGGAACTGACGCGGCAGTCGGTGCAGACCGTGAGCCCCACGCTGGGCGAGGAGTCGTTGCGTCAGGGCATCGTGGCCGGGATCGCGGGCTTGATCCTGCTGTTCCTCTACCTGCTCTTCTATTACCGGCTGCTGGGCATCGTGGCGTGGTTCGGCATGTCGGCCTGGGCGATCCTGGCGCTGGCCATCGTCTCGATCGCCGGGGCGCAGGTGGGCTACGCGCTCACCCTGGCCGGCGTCGCGGGCCTCGTGATCTCCCTGGGCGTGACCGCCGACTCCTACATCGTGTTCTTCGAACGGCTGAAGGACGAGGTGCGCTCGGGCAAGTCGGCGCGTTCGGCCGTGCAGCCGGCGTTCAAGCGCTCGTACAAGACGATCGTGGCGGCCGACTTCGTGACGATGATCGCCGCGGTGGTGCTCTACGTCACCGCGGTGAGCTCCGTGCGCGGGTTCGCGCTCACGCTGGGCGTGGCGACGCTGCTCGACCTGTTCGTCGTGTACTTCTTCAAGCGACCCACGGTGTTCCTGATCGCGCGGAACGAGCGGCTCGTGAACATGCACGGGTTCGGCCTTCGCAGCGGCATCGCGGGCGATCCCGACCCCGATGACGGCGCCGGCGAGGAGGCACGCCGTGAACCTCCACCACCTGAGCGAGACCTATCGCGGCCACACGATCCCGCACTTCCGGTTCGTCGAGCGCAAGCGGTTGTGGTTCACGATCTCGGGCGTCGTGATCCTGCTGGGCATCGCGGGCTTCATCGTCCGCGGCGGGCTCAACCTGTCGATCGACTTCGAGGGCGGCGCGCAGATCGCCTATCCGCTGCAGTCGGACGCCACCGCCGAGGACATCAGCGGCGTCCTCGCCGACAACGGCCGGCCCGACGCCGAGGTGCAGATCGTGAACGGCGACACGGTCTCGATCCGCACCGAGACCCTGGCGGGCGCCGTCGAGGCCGACGCGCTCATCAGCTGCCCTGGCGAAGCAGGCGGGCATCACGGTCGACCGAGGTCAGCATCCAGGACATCGGGCCCACGTGGGGCGCCGAGATCTCGCGCAAGGCGCTGTTCGGGCTCGTGATCGTGTTGATCGCGATCATGATCTACATCTCGTTCCGGTTCGAGTGGAAGATGGCCGTCGGGCGCCATCATCGCGCTGCTCCACGACGTGCTGATCACGATCGGCGTCTACGCGTTGGTGGGCCGCGAGGTCACGCCCGAGACCGTCATCGCCATCCTCACGATCCTCGGGTTCTCGCTGTACGACACCGTCGTGATCTACGACAAGATCCGGGAGAACACCGAGTCCAGCGCGCTGGTCTCCAAGCTCGGCTACGACGGCGTGGTCGACCTGTCGCTGAACCAGACCTTCATGCGCTCGGTGAACACCTCGCTGGTGGTCCTGCTGCCGATCCTGTCGCTGCTGCTGTTCGGCGGAGCCGACGCTGAAGGACTTCGCGTTCGCGATGTTCATCGGGGTGGCGACCGGCGCCTACTCCTCGATCTTCATCGCCGCCCCGGTGCTCACGATGCTGAAGAAGCGCGACAAGCGTTACCAGCAGATCGAAGCCCGACGCACCGCACGCACCCGGACGGCCACCACCGAGCCCGCTCCGAGCACGGTGGCCGCGGCGAGCACGTCCGATGCCGCCGCGCAGGCCACCACCGCGCGGGTCGGAGCGTCGTCGAAGCCCAGGCCGAAGAACAAGAAGCGTCCCCCGGCCAAGCGGAAGCGGAGGTGAGCCGGTGGAGATCGAGGAGATCAAGGCCCTGATCCGCGACGTGCCCGACTTCCCGGAACCGGGCATCGTGTTCAAGGACATCACCCCGGTGCTGGCCGACCCGATCGCGTTCTCCACGATCACCGACCTGATCGTGGTGCACTTCGGCCGCGGGAACGTCGACAAGGTGGTGGGCATCGAGGCGCGTGGGTTCATCCTGGCCTCGCCGGTGGCCTACCACTTCGGGGCCGGCTTCGTGCCCATCCGCAAGGCGGGCAAGCTCCCGTCCGAGACGATCGCCGAGGAGTACGAGCTCGAGTACGGCACCGCGACGATCGAGCTGCATCGCGACGGCATCAAGCCGGGGGAGCGCGTCCTGATCGTCGACGACGTCCTGGCCACCGGGGGCACCGCGGCCGCTGCCGCGTCCCTGGTCGAGCAGGCGGGCGGCAACGTGTGCGGGATCGCGTGCATGATCGAACTCGAGTTCCTCAAGGGTCGCGAGAAGATCAAGGACCACGAGTTCCACACCCTGATCACGTACTGACCGCGCACGGCGTCCCGCTCCACCCGGCTTCGCCCCCGTACACTGGCCGTACGGGAGGCAGCACGTGGACAGCAGGGAAGAAGTCACCCTCGACGAGCAGGAGACACCGGCGCCGCCGGCTCAGCCGCGGCGGGGCGGACGGCTGCCGAACATCCCGCGCCCGCGTCTGCGTCGCGGGGACTCCGGGCCGCCGAGCCTGATCGATCCGGTGCTGAAGAAGGTTCGCTCCTACAACCCGAAGGCCGATCTGAAGGAGATCCAGCGGGCGTTCACGTTCGCCCAGGATTCGCACGAGGGGCAGAAGCGCAAGTCGGGCGAGGACTTCATCGAACATCCCGTGGCCGTCACCGACGATCCTGGCGGACCTGCGCCTGGACACCACCACCCTCGAGGCCGCGCTCCTCCACGACACCGTGGAGGACACGGACGCCACGCTCGTCGACGATCGAAGAGGAGTTCGGCGAGGAGGTCACGCGCATCGTCGACGGTCTCACGAAGCTCGACCGGTTCGAGTTCCGCACGCGCGAGCAGGAGCAGGCCGAGAACGTCCGCAAGATGATCGTGGCGATGGCCGGCGACATCCGCGTCTTGCTGATCAAGCTCGCCGACCGCCTGCACAACATGCGCACGCTGGGCGTGTTCCCCGAAGCCAAGCAGCGCCGCATCGCCACCGAGACCCTGGAGATCTACGCGCCGCTCGCGCATCGCCTCGGTGTCCAGGAGCTGAAGTGGGAGCTCGAGGACCTCTCGTTCAAGGCGCTGCACCCCGGGCCCTACCGCGAGATCGCGAGCCTGGTCGATGCGCGCCGCGGCGAACGCACCGCGTTGATCGAACAGGTCACCACCGAGTCGCGCGCCAAGCTGAAGGAGCTCGGGGTCAAGGCCGAGGTCGAGGGCCGACCCAAGCACCTGTACTCCATCTACGAGAAGATGGTGTTGCGCGGCAAGGAGTTCAACGAGATCTACGACCTCGTGGGCGTGCGCATCCTGGTGGACTCACCGCGCGACTGCTACGCGGCGCTCGGCGCGATCCATTCGCTGTGGAAGCCCATCCCCGGGCGCTTCAAGGACTACATCGCGATGCCCAAGTCCAACATGTACCAGTCGCTGCACACCACGGTGGTGGGTCCGGGCGGCAAGCCGCTGGAGATCCAGCTGCGAACCCGCGACATGCACCGAACGGCCAAGTTCGGCATCGCGGCGCACTGGCGCTACAAGGAGGGCGGCAAGCAGGCGAAGGACGCCGCCGACATGGCCTGGCTCGGGCAGATGATGGAGTGGCTGAAGGACATGGCCGACCCTCGCGAGTTCATGGAGGGCCTGAAGATCGACCTCTACGGGGGGCAGGTCTTCGTGTTCACGCCGAAGGGCGACGTGGTGAACCTGCCGGCGGGCGCCACGCCGGTGGACTTCGCCTACGCGATCCACACCGACGTGGGTCACCGCACGATCGGCGCCAAGGTGGGGGGCAAGCTGGTGCCGCTCGACTACGAGCTCCAGACCGGCGACGCCGTCGACGTCCTGACCTCCAAGGCCCAGGGCGAGGGGCCGTCGCAGGACTGGCTGCAGTTCGTCAAGACGCCGCGGGCACGGTCGAAGATCCGGCAGTGGTTCTCGCGAGGGCGCCGCGAGGACGCTCTGGAGCAGGGGCGCGACGCCGTCGCAGCGGCTTGATGCGCAAGGAGCGCCTGCCGATCAAGCGGCTCGCCACCGAAGCCTCGCTCACCCAGGTCGCCGACCGAGCTGAAGTACCCGAACCTCGAGGCGCTGTACGTCGCGGTGGGGGAGGGCCACGTATCACCGCAATCGGTGGTGGCGCGCGTGGCCCGTTCGGTGTCGGGCACCACCGACGAGGACGAGATCGAGGTCCCCCTCGCACGGCCTGTCCGGCTCGGGCCGGCCGACGTCTCGAAGGGCGTCGTGGTCCGCGGGCTCGGCGACGTGTGGGTGCGGCTGGGCCGGTGCTGCACGCCGGTGCCGGGCGACGAGATCCTCGGGTTCGTCACCCGGGGCCAAGGGGTCAGCGTGCATCGCACCGACTGTCCGAACGTGAAGTCGCTCCGCCAGCAGCCCGAGCGCCTGATCGAGGTGACCTGGTCGGAGGGCAAGCCCACCTCGTTCACCGTGGCGATCCAGGTGGAGGCGCTCGACCGCACGCGGTTGCTGTCCGACGTGGCCACCGTGCTCTCGGACAACCACGTCAACATCTTGGCGGCCACCAGTTCCACCGGGAAGGACCGGATCACGCGATTGCGGTTCACGTTCGAACTGGCCGACATCGCGCACCTGTCCAGCGTGCTCGCGGCCGCCAAGCGCGTCGACAGCGTCTACGACGCCTATCGCGTGGTGCCCAGCTAGTCCCATGCGCGTCGTGCTGCAGCGTGTCGCGCGCGCTCGCGTGTCCGTGGACGGCGCTGCCGTGGGGGAGATCGGCCGCGGACTGCTCCTGCTGGTGGGCGTCGGCCGCGGCGATCCCGACGAGCACGCCGGCAGGCTGGCCGACAAGGTCGCGACCCTGCGGGTGTTCGCCGACGCCGGCGGCAAGACCAACCTGGCCATCGCCGACGTCGCCGGGGCCGCGCTCGTGGTGTCGCAGTTCACCCTGTACGGCGACGTGCGGAAAGGGCGCCGTCCGTCGTGGACGCCGGCGCGAAGATCCCGAACGCGCCGCAGCCATGGTCGAGGCCTTCGCCGTGGCCCTCGAGGCGCACGGGGTACCGGTCGAGCGTGGGGTGTTCGGCGCGGACATGGAGGTCGAGCTCACCAACGACGGTCCGTTCACGCTGATCCTGGACGCGGACCTGCTCTGACCCATGGGCTCCCGAGGTGGTCCGTTAGCATGACCGCCTGATGTGGCTCGAGGTCTTCAACGCGAACCCCTACGGGACGAACTGTTGGCTGCTCTCGGCCGAGGGCAGTGACGACGCCGTGGTGGTCGACCCCGGGTTCGAGCCGGAGGCCGTGCACGCGATGCTTCGAGGCCGCAGGCAAGACGCCGGTCGCGATCCTGGCGACCCACGCGCACGTCGATCACGCCGCGGCCGCCGGGGACTTCGCCGGTGAGCTCCCGGTCTTCGTGCACGAGGCCGACGCCGTGGCCTTCACCGACGAGATCGCTTGGAACGCAGGCTTCGACAACCCGCTCACCCCGGTGAAGGACCTGCGGACGATCGCCGATGGCGACGTGCTTCGGCTTCGCGGGCTACTCGCTGGAGGTCATGCACACGCCCGGTCACACCCCCGGGCACTGTTCCTTCCGGGTGGACGGCGACGTCGTGCTGTTCGCCGGCGACCTGGTGTTCGCCGGCTCGATCGGCCGGTCGGATCTCGCCGAACAGCGATCCCGGCGCGATGCAGGCCAGCCTGCGACGGTTCCTCACGTTGCCCGATGCGCTGCCGGTGCTGCCGGGGCACGGCCCCGACACCACCGTGGGCCGGGAGCGCGCATCCAACCCGTTCCTGCAGGAATTGGTCTGATGGGCACCGACCTCGCGCCGCCCCGCGGCACCCAGGACCTGCTGCCGGACCGCTCCGACGCGATGCTCGGCCTGTACGAGGCCGCCCACGAGCTGGCGCGGCTCTTCGGGTTCCGGTACGTCGAGACGCCGACGTTCGAGGACACCGAGGTGTTCGCGCGCACGTCCGGCGATACCTCCGACGTGGTGACCAAGGAGATGTACACGTTCGAGGACAAGGGCGGTCGTTCGGTGACGCTCCGTCCGGAGAGCACGGCCGGTGTCGTGCGAGCCTGGCTCGATCGCGCGCAAGACGCTGGGCGCCCCGTGGCGAGCGTACGCCGTCGCCAACGAGTTCCGCCATGGCCGTCCCCAGGCCGGTCGCCTGCGGGAGTTCCGCCAGTTCGACGTCGAGGTCCTGGGCGTCGAGGCCCCGGGCGCCGACATCGAGGTGATCACGATGGGCGAGCCGCTACCTGCGCGAGCGAGGGCTGCGCGACGTGCGTGCTGCACCTCAACTCGATCGGCGACGAGGTGTGCCGCCCCGCCTACCGGGCGGAACTCGTCGCCTACTTCCAGCCGTTCCGTCGATCAGCTCGACGCGCGACTGTCGCGAGCGCCTGGAGAAGAACCCCCTGCGGGTGTTCGACTGCAAGGTCGACGGAGAGAAGGACTTCGTGCTCGCCGCTCCCACGATCGCCGACCGCTTGTGCGAGCCCTGCGCCGAGCACTTCGTCGGCGGTCCGCGCCGGGCTCGACGAGGCCGGCGTCGCCTACGTGCTCGACCCGCGATTGGTGAGGGGCCTCGACTACTACACGCGCACGGCGTTCGAGTGGATCTCGGGCGTGCTCGCCGAGAACAAGGCCGGCACCATCAACGCCGGCGGCCGCTACGACGGGCTCGCCGAGCAGCTCGGCGGCCCGCCCACGCCCGGGGTCGGGTTCGCCATGGGACTGGATCGCGTCGCTGCTGGCGATGGAGGGCGAGGGGGTCCCCGTGCCGGCCGCCCGCACCCCTCGCTGTTTCGTGGTGGCGATCGGGGACCGGTCGCAGCCGGAAGGTCGGCGCCTGGTGGAGTCCTGCGGGATGCCGGGGTGCCCGCGGTCCGCGCCTTCGAGGAACGTCCGTTGAAGGCCCAGCTGAAGCAGGCCGACCGCGCGGGCGCCGCGTTCGTCGCGATCATCGGGGAGCGCGAGCTCGCCGAGGGGGTCGTGACCCTGCGACGCCTCGCGGACGGCATCCAGAAGACGGTCCCCGCCGGCGAGGTGTCCCGATGGCTCACGCGACTCGACGACTGGATCGGACTGAGATGACGCACGATGCGAACCACCATGCGAACCCACGCGCTGCGGCGAACTCCGTGCCGCCGACGCCGGGGCCGAGGTGACCCTGTGCGGCTGGGTGGCCCACCGCCGCGATCACGGCGGCGTCACCTTCATCGACCTTCGCGATCGCCACGGCGTGGTGCAGGTCGTGTTCCATCCCGAGGACGCTCCCGAGGCGCATGCCGGCGCCCAGAAGCTGGGGGGCGAGGACGTCGTCCGGGTGACCGGCACGGTGCGAGCCCGTCCCGACGGCATGCGGAACCCCGAGCTCGCCACCGGTGAGGTCGAGGTCGTCGCGGCCGAGCTCGAGGTGCTGAACCCGTCCGAGACGCCGCCGTTCCCGATCGAGGACCGCATCGAGGTGGGCGAGGACCTCCGGCTGACGTACCGCTACCTCGACCTGCGCCGGCCCGAGATGACGAAGGTGCTGGCGATGCGCGCACCGCATCGTGCAGCTGATGCGCGAGCACATGGACGGGCTGGGGTTCGTCGAGATCGAGACCCCCTTGCTCACGCGCAGCACGCCCGAGGGTTCGCGCGACTTCCTGGTGCCGAGCCGCCTGCAGCCGGGCACGTTCTACGCGCTGCCGCAGTCGCCGCAGCAGCTGAAGCAGATGCTGATGGTGGGCGGCCAGGACCGGTACTACCAGATCGTGCGTTGCCTCCGAGACGAGAGCCTCGCGCGCCGATCGCGGGTTCGAGTTCACCCAACTCGACGTGGAGATGAGCTTCGTCACCGAAGAGGACCTCGATCGCCCTGATCGAGCCGCTGTACGCGCGGATCGTCGCAGGACATCGCGGGGGTCGAGGTGGCCGTGCCGTTCCCGCGCATGACCTACGCCGAGATGATGCGAGCGGTACGGCTCGGACAAGCCCGACCTCCGATACGGCATGGAGCTGGTGGACTCTCGGACCGTGTTCGAGCGGACGGGGTTCAACGCGTTCGCGAAGGTGCTCGCCGACGGCGGCGCGATCAAGGCCCTGGCGGCGCCCGGCGCGGGGACGTTCTCGCGCAAGGAGCTCGACAAGCTGATCGAAGAGGCCAAGGGCCGGGGCGCCGCCGGCCTGGTCTGGATCGTGGTCGAAGCGGACGGCGCGGTCCGGTCGCCGGTGGAGAAGTTCCTGAGCCCCGCAGAGATCGCCGGCATCGTGGCCGCGACCGGGGCCGCTGAAGGCGACCTGGTGTGCATCGTTGCCGACCGCACCGACCGGGCCAACGTCGCCCTCGACGGCCTCCGGCGCGACCTGGCCGTCAGACTCGACCTCATCCCCGAGAACGCCTGGGCGTTCTGCTGGATGGTCGAGCCGCCGCTGTTCGAATGGAGCGACGAGGAGGGCCGCTGGGTGTCGGTGCATCACCCGTTCACCTCCCCGGCCGGCGATGACCTCGACGCCCGAGACCGCGAAGGCTCGCGCCTACGACCTGGTGCTCAACGGGTTCGAGATCGGCGGCGGCAGCATCCGGATCCATCGGGCCGACGTCCAGCGACGGATCTTCGAGAACCTCGGGACTCGCCGCCGAACAGATCGACGACGAGTTCGGTCACCTGATCGGGGCGCTCCGGCTCGGCGCGCCGCCGCACGGCGGGATCGCGATGGGGGTCGACCGCCTCGTGATGATCATGGCGGGCAAGGACGCGATCCGCGACGTCATCGCGTTCCCGAAGGCCCAGTCGGGCGGCGACCCGCTCACCGGCGCTCCCGCCCCGGTGGACGAGGACCAGCTTCGCGAGCTCGGCATCCGGCTGGCGCACCCGCCGAAGGCCGCCGAACCCGCCACGACCAAGGAGGATCGTCGATGGCTGAGCTCACGCCCGAACAACTCGCGGTCTTCGGTCCGCCCAACCTGGCCTACCTCGCCACGATCAACGAGGACGGTTCGCCGCACCTGTCGCCGCTGTGGGCCGACACCCGCGACGGCATGATCGTGCTCAACACCGCCGACGGCCGCGTGAAGGTCGAGAACGTGCGGCGCGATCCGCGCGTGTCGGTGGCGATCCACGACAAGGAGCATCCCGCATCCGCCGATCGCCGTCGTCGGCACCGTCGTCGACATCACCACGGAGGGCGCCGCCGAGCACATGCAGGAACTCGCCCTCGCCTACGACGGGGAGGCGTGGACCCCGGTCGAGGGTCAGGTGCGCCTCCTGCTGGTGATCCGGCCCGACCACGTCCTCGGTTGGACGTAGGGAGCGCGTCGGGATGCCGAACGCCCGTGAGCGATCAACCGCTCGCCGCGCGCATGCGCCCTCGGACGTTCGAGGAGTACGAAGGGCAGGCCCACCTGGTGGGCGAGGGCACCGCGCTCGTCGCGATTGCTCGCCGGCGGCAACCTCCCCTCGATCATCCTGTGGGGGCCGGCGGGCACGGGCAAGACCACCCTGGCGCATCTGCTCGCCAACGCCGTCGGGCGCCGATCTGATCCAGCTCTCGGCGGTCTCTTCCGGCGTGGCCGATGCGCGCAAGGTGATGCAGGGCGCCAAGGGCGGGATGTTCCGGACGGTGCTGTTCGTCGACGAGGTGCACCGCTGGTCGAAGGCGCAGCAGGACGTGCTGCTTCCCGCGGTGGAAGAGGGCATCGTCACGCTGATCGGCGCCACCACCGAGAACCCCTACTTCTCGTTGAACACCCCGCTGCTCTCGCGCTGCCTGCTTGCTGCGGCTCGAGCCGCTCGGCGACGAGGAGCTCGCCACCTTGCTGCGCCGCGCGCTCGCCGACGAGGACCGAGGCCTCGGCCGTCACCACCTCACGATCGCCGATGACGCCCTCGCACACCTGGTGACCGTGTCCGGCGGCGACGCTCGCGTGGGGCTCACAGGGTTGGACGCGGCTGCCCTCGCCGCGGTGCAGGCCGGGACCACCGAGATCACCCGCGATGTCGCCGCCGACGCCGTGCAGAAGAAGGCGATCGTCTACGACCGCCAGGGCGATGCGCACTACGACGTGATCAGCGCGTTCATCAAGTCGATCCGTGGATCCGATCCCGACGGTGCGCTCTTCTGGCTTGCGCGGATGATCGAGGCCGGGGAGGACCCGAGGTTCATCGCCCGCCGGCTGATCGTCCACGCCAGCGAGGACATCGGCCTCGCCGACTCCGTGGCGTTGGTCGTGGCGATCGCGGCGGCCCAAGCCGTGGAGCACGTGGGGCTGCCCGAGGCGCGCCTCAACCTGGCGCACGCCACGATCTACCTGGCGACGGCCCCGAAGTCCAACAGCGTCTACACGGCCATCTCGCGAGCGATGGAGGACGCGCCCGGCGCCGAGCCGGTGCCGCTGCACCTGCGCGACGCGAGCTACCGGGGAGCGAAGCAGCTCGGCCACGGTGAGGGCTATCGCTACCCTCACGATTTCCCGGGTCATGCGGTGGACCAGGAGTATCGCCCCACCACGTTCCAGGGCAAGCGCTACTACGAGCCGTCGGGCCAGGGGCGTGACGTCCGCCCGCATCCCCGGGACGGGCCAGAAAGCCGAGGAGGAGACCGAGGATCGGGACGCGTGAGCGGCGCATCCGGGTCCCCCGCGGCGTCGGGTAGGCTACGCGGACCAACCGCAGGCGACCGACGAAAGGCTCGAGGAACGATGACACTCCTGGCGATGTCCGGCGACACGGCCCTCACGATCGTGGCCGTCTTCTGGGCCGCTGCTGGTCCTGGGCCTGCTGGTCGTGCTGCTCAACACCTTCCGCGTGCTCGAGAGCACGAAGATGTCGATCGACACGATGCGCGAAGAGGTCGTGCCGCTGCTGCGCGAGGTCAAGGGATCGGTGGAGCGCGCCAACCGCGAGCTGGATCGGGTCGACACGATGCTGATCTCGGCCACCGAGGTCGTGGGCCGCGTCGAGAAGCTCTCCGGCTTGGCCGAACAGGCCGCCGCGAGCCCGCTCGTCAAGATCATCAGCGTGGGTGCCGGTCTGAAGAAGGGCTTCTCGCGGGCCCGGGGTGGCCGCAAGCAGTGAAGCGAGGGTTCTGGGTCGCGTTGGGCCTCGGCGCCGGCGCCACCGGCGCCATCATGGCCAGCCGCTGGACCAAGAAGCAGGCGCAACGCGTCGCGCCGCAGTCCCTGGCGCGCGAGGCCAAAGGCGGTCTGCTCGACTTCTCGAAGCTGGTCTCCGAGTCGATCCAAGAGGGCAAGCAGGCCATGGCCGAGCGCGAGGCCCAGCTGCGGGCCGACAACGATCTGCCGGTCGCAACCGGCGAACCTGACGAACCGCCCGCCGCCTGACCCACCGGTAGACTCCCCGGCGTGGAAGGCCACCGGATCCGCGAGTCGTTCCTGTCGTTCTTCGAAGAACGCGATCACAAGCGCGTCCAGAGCTCGTCACTGATCCCACCGCCCGAGTCGGGCCTGCTGCTGACGAACGCGGGCATGAACCAGTTCATCCCGTACTTCCTGGGTCAGGCATCGGCGCCGTATCCGCGTGCCGTCACCTCGCAGAAGGTGATGCGCACGAACGACATCGAGAACGTGGGCCACGACGCCAGGCACGAGACCTTCTTCGAGATGCTCGGGAACTTCTCGTTCGCCGACTACTTCAAGGCCGAGGCGATCGCGTGGGCGCACGAGCTGATCACCGAGGGGTACGGGATCGATCACGACCTGCTGTGGGTCACGGTCTACGACCAGGACGAGGAGGCGGCCTCGGCCTGGGTCGACCTGGCGGGTATCGCGCCCGACCGGATCGTGCGTCGCGGCAAGCTCGACGAGGAAGGCGAGCTCGCGAACTACTGGCACACCCACGCCGCCGGCCCCGCCGGCCCCTGCTCGGAGATCTTCGTGGACCGCGGGCCTCGCTACGGTCCCGACGGCGGTCCCGATGTCGACGAAGAGCGCTTCATGGAGATCTGGAACCTGGTGTTCATGCAGGAACAGGTCGACGGCGAGCTCGAGGTCGTGGCGCCGCTGCCGGGCAAGAACGTCGACACCGGTTCCTCGCTCGAGCGGGTGGCGATGATCCTGCAGGGCGTCGACAACGTGTTCGAGACCGACCTGTTCAGTCCCACCCTCGAGGAAGCCGAGCGGCGCTCCGGCAAGCGTCACGGCGAGGACCCGAACGACGACGTGTCCCTCAAGATCGTGGCCGAACACGGCCGCGCCACCACGTTCCTGATCGCCGACGGGGTGCAGCCCTCGAACGAGGGGCGCGGATACATCCTGCGCCGCATGTTGCGGCGCGCGGTCTCACACGGTCGCCGGCTGGGGATCGAGGGCAGCGTGCTCGATCCCATCATCACCACGGTGATCGACGGTTTCGGCGACGCCTACCCGGAACTGCGGGAGAACGAGGCCTTCGTGCGCCAGGTGGCCGACTCCGAGGAGGACCGGTTCTCCGCCACGCTGGGCAAAGGGCTCGTGCTCTTCGAAGACGCCAAGGGCCGGGCAGAGGCTTCGCGCATCTCGGGCGACGATGCGTTCGCGCTGTCGGACACGTTCGGCATCCCGCGCGAACAGATCCAGGAATGGGCGGCCGAGGCCGGACTCACGGTCGACACCGACCGGTTCGCCGACACTGCTCCAGGAACAGCGCGACCGTGCGCGCTCGGCACGCAAGAAGGTCGAGGTCGGTCTCGAAGCGGGCGCCGTGCCGCCCACCGAGTTCGTCGGCTACCACGAGACCCAGGCCGAAACGCCGATCGCGTTGGTCCTGGACGACGGCTCCGAACAGCTCGAGGCCGCCGAAGAGGGCCAGGCCGTGCGCGTGTTCCTCGACCGCACGCCGTTCTACGCCGAGGGCGGCGGTCAGGTGGGGGATCAGGGCCTGATCCGCACCGACACCGGCGTGGTTCGCGTCACCGACACCGTGCCGGCAGGCGGGCACGCCACGATGCACCTGGGAACCGTCGAGTCCGGGGAGATCCGCCCGGGCCAGGTCGCGCACGCCGCGATCGACGCGGGCCGCCGTGAGGCGACCGCGCGCGCCCACACCTCCACGCACGTCGTGCACTGGACGTTGAAGCAGGTGCTCGGCGAACACGCCCGTCAGGCGGGTTCGCTGGTGGCGCCCGGCCGGCTGCGGTTCGACTTCCGCCATCCGAACGCCGTCCCGCTCGAGACCCTCGAGGGCGCCGAACTCGAGGCCAACCGGCGACTGGCCATGGACGACGAGGTCCGTGCCACCGAGATGAGCATGGACGAGGCGAAGGGCCTCGGCGCCGTGGCGCTGTTCGGCGAGAAGTACGGGGACACGGTCCGCGTCGTGGAGATCGGGGACTATTCCAAGGAGCTGTGCGGCGGCACCCACGTGCACCACACGGGCCACGTCGCGGTGGTGCGCATCCTGCACGAGGGTTCGATCGGGTCCGGGATGCGTCGCATCGAGGCGCTCGTCGGACCCGACGCCCTGCTCGAGATCAACGCCGAACGCGCGCTGCTGCGTGGCCTCGTCGAGGCCGTCGGGTCGAACGACCCCGCCACGGCCGCCGAGCACGCACGCCGGATCGTCGAGGAGAACAAGCGACTCAAGGGCGAGCTCGGCCGCCTGCGGGCGGGGGACCGCGACGCGGTCATCACGGCCCTGGTGGAGGGCGCCGTCCCGGTCGACGGCGTGGCGCTCGTGGTCTCGGAGGTCCCGGGGGAGGATCCCGGTGGGTTGCGCGACCTGGCGCAGAAGGTCCGCGACCAGCTGTCGGATCGGGCGGCCGCGATCGTCGTGGGCAACGGCGAGGGCGGCAAGGCGATGTTGGTGGCCGCGGTCACCGGGCCTGCCGTCGAGCGAGGGGTCACCGCCCCCGCGATCCTGGCGACCGCCGCCACGGTGATCGGCGGGGGCGCCGGCGGCAAGGACATCCTGGCCAACGCGGGAGGCAAGCACCCCGAGCGGGTCTCGGATGCGCTCGGCGGCATCCCGGCACGCCTCGAGGAGCTCCTCGGAGCTCGCTAGCGATGGCTCACCAGCCCGGTGAGACCGGGGGCGCCCACGGCAGGGCGCTCGGCCTCGACCTCGGGTGATGCGCGGATCGGCGTCGCCGTGTCCGACCCTGATCGACGCCTCGCGGTTCCCATCGGCACGATCCACGTGGGCCAGCCGCCGGGCGAGCTGAAGGCGGTCGCCGCCCTGGTCGCCGAGCACGGCGCCACCGTCGTGGTGCTGGGGCACCCACGGTCCATGTCGGGCGAGTCCGGGAGCCCGTGCCCAGCAGGCGGAGGCCTTCGCCGACGGCCTCCGCGCGATCCTTTCGGTGCCCGTCGAGCTCCAGGACGAGCGCCTCTCCACCGTGGAAGCCGAGCGTTCGTTGCGGGAAGCCGGCATCAAGGGCCCGGAGCGACGCCGGGTGGTGGATCGAACCGCCGCCGCGGTCGATCCTGCAGGCCTGGCTGGATGCCGGGCCGCGGGGTTCCGCCTGAGCGCAAGGCGTCTGCCCCTGAAGGCCCCGCCCGGTATCCTCCTCGTGGATGGAGACACAGACCACGCCGCGGCGAGCGGCCCGCCATGACCGCGATCCCCGCCGCGACGACCTCCGCCCTCGCCGAACCACCCTGCTGGTGTTGTTCGTGGCGTTCGTCGTGCTCGTGGGCGCCATCGTGTGGGCCGGCAACTACTACGCGGGCTGCAAGGCCGCGCCGGATCCCTCGAAGGAGACGGTGAACTTCACGGTGCCGGACGGGGCGTCGGCCGGCGACGTCGTCGACGAGCTCGCGAGCGAGGGCCTGATCAACTGCAGCGGGTTCGTCGGCAACCTGCTGATGCGGGGCACCGGCAAGACCGACCAGATCCGTGCCGGCGACTACCAGCTCAACCCGGGCATGACGCTCGATGAGATCGTCACGGTCCTCACCACGGCCCCCACGAAGATCCCCACCACCAGCGTGCTGATCCCGCCCGGCTATCGCCTCACCGAGATCGCCTCGACCTTGCAGGAGACGCTGAAGATCCCCGAGGAGGCGTTCCTCGACGCGGCCAACAGCGGGGACGTACTCGCTCGAGCCCTACCTGCCCGCGAGGGACCCCGACGGTCGAGGGATTCATCTGGCCCGAAACCAACCGGTTCCCCACGAAGGGCACCACCCCCGACGACGTCATCACCACGGGTCTGGAGCAGTTCGAGGACGCGGTGAAGGATCTGCCGTGGGAGCGTGCGGACTCCCTGGACGTCACCCCGTACGAGGTCATGGTGATCGCCTCGATGATCGAGAAGGAAGCCATGATCGACGCGGACCGCCCGTTCATCTCGGCCGTGATCTACAACCGGCTGCGTGAAGGCATGACCCTGGGGATCGACGCGACGGTGGGCTACATCGACCCCGACCCCAGCGACGGTCTCACCACGCCCGACTTCGAGATCGACAGCCCGTACAACACCCGGCTCGAATACGGGGCTCCCGCCGACGCCGATCGCCAGTCCGAGCCTCGCATCGATCAAGGCGGCCCTCGATCCGGCGGACGTCGGGTACTTCTACTACGTGGCCTGCGGCGACGACGGGGGTCACCGCTTCAGCATCGACTACGACACGTTCCTCGAGAACGTCGATGTCTGTCTCTGAGCAGGACCGGGCCAGGCTCGATCCATGGGGGCACGCGAACCCTGGGCGTGATCGGGTGGCCGGTCGAGCACAGCCTGTCGCCCGCGATCCACAACGCGGCATTCCGTTCGATGGGTCTGCCCTGGGTCTACCTCCCGTTGCCGGTGGCGCCGGGCACCTGCCGCAGGCGCTCGCCGGGCTGGTGGCGTTGGGGTTCGAGGGGGCGAACGTCACGATGCCGCACAAGACCGAGGCCGCGGACCTCGCCGACGAGCTCACCGAGGACGCGCGCCTGCTGAGGGCGGCCAACACGCTGACCGTGCAGAACGGGGCGATCCTCGGCGACAACACCGACGCCCCGGGGTTCGAACGGTTCCTGCAGGCCGACGCCGGGTTCGAGGCCCGTGGGGCGAGCGCGTTGCTCTTCGGCGCCGGTGGCGCCGCACGGGCGGTGGCCCTGGCGCTGGCCAGGAGCGGGGTGGCCGCCCTCACGGTGGCGGCGCGTGAACCCGCCACGGCCATGGCCATCGTGGAACTCCTCGACAGGTTCCCTGTCGAGGTTCGGGCGGTCCCGCTCGGGGAGGCCGACCGGATCCGAGGCGGACCTGGTCGTCAACGCCACGCCCGTGGGCGCCGACGGGGTCGGGACGCTTCCCGCTCCGGCTCATGGGTCGCCACGGTGATCGTGGTCGACCTGGTGTACCGCTCGATGACGCCCCTGCTCGCCTCGGCCGAACGAACGGGCGCTGCCTCGTTCTCCGGGCTGGGCCTCCTCGTGCATCAGGCGGCGCTGTCGTTCGAACGATGGACCGAACGGCCGGCGCCGCTCGCCGTCATGGCGGACGCGGCGCGTGCTGCCTCCGCCGACCAGGCCTGATCACCTCCGAAATCCCCGATCTCGGGTACGCGAACCTCAAGCACCCCCACCGGCCCGACGATGGTGCCAGGGAGATGGACGACTATTCCGCGCTCGCACAGCGGATCGGGGTCACCGTGTCCGGTGTGCGGGGCTCATTGATCCTGTCCAGGGACGGCTTGGTGCTGGGTTCCTTCCCCGAGAACGACGAGGGCCCGGCGAAGTCGGCCTGGCTGAAGTTCGTCACCCTGGGGGAGCCGGACAAGAGCTTCGTGGAGTTCCCCGATCAGGTGTGGGCGTTCGTCAAACGGGGCCCGTACGCGGCGTTCTCCGTGGCCGAGCCCGGCACCCGACCGGGCATCCTGGTCGACCAGATGGAGCAGGTGCTCCTGGCGGCCGAGGAGGGCCGGTCCAAGCGTGAGGCGGTCCGCCTGCCGGACGCCGCATCGGCGCCTTCCGGCAAGCCGCGCACCTCCCTGCACCCCGCGGCCGGCAAGCCGCAGGCCGAAGAGGTGGTCGCGGCGATCCCGGCCGCCGACGAGCTCATGGAGGCCCCGCCGGGCGATGGGCACTGGCGCCGCGGACCCGATGCGTCCGAGCCTTCGTTCGCGAACAGCGGCGGCGATGCGTCGGCCACCGATCGCACCGCTCACGGCGTCCGAGGCGCCTTCGCTGCCGCCGGAGCGCCTGTCGGGGGATCGGGTGAGGCGGCAGATGCCGCGGCGGCCTCGGCGCTCACGAAAGAGCCCAAGAAACTGGTCTCGGCCGGCGCCGAAGGTGACGGGCGACGACGACGCGGAGGTCGACCGGGTGCTTCTGGCCAAAGAGTTCTCGGGATTGCTTCAGGTGGACTCGGACGATGACGAAGCAAGTTCCTGATGACCTAGACCGAACGCAAGCATCGGGCTCCGACGCCCCTACCTGAACAGACCTCGAGGACGGCGATGACCACGGTCAAGCGCAAGTCGAAACAGCTCGGTCAGATCCTGATCGAGCTGGGCATGATCACGCCGGAACAGCTCGAGCAAGCGCTCGAGGAACACCGGCGCACGCCCAAGTCGATCGGCCGCGTGCTGATCGACATGGGCATGATCAAGGAGGGCGATCTCGTCCGGGCGCTCGCCGAACAGGTCGGCCTCGAATTCGTCGACCTCGCCGAACACCCGATCGATCCCACCGCCACGACGCTGCTCCCCGAAGCGCTCGCCCGCCGGTACCGCGCGATCCCCATCGGCGAACGTGACGGCAAGCTGCTCGTGGCGATGTCCGACCCGGCGAACGTCTACGCGCTCGACGACATCCGCACGATCACGAACCGTGACGTCCAGCCGCTGGTCGCGACGGCCGGCGACGTCGAACGCGCGATCCAGAAGTTCGCGGGCATGGACGGCCAGGTCGAAGCCCTCGCCAACGTCGCGGCCGATGCGATCGAAGGCGAAGAGGAGCAGATGGAGGCGGCGCTGGAGGACGCCCCCATCGTCAAGCTCGTCAACGCGATCATGACCCAGGCCGTCGGCGACCGCGCCTCCGACGTCCACATCGAACCGGCCGAGCGGAACGTCCGGATCCGCTTCCGGGTGGACGGCGTGCTGCACGAGCCGATGCCCCCGGCACCCAAGAACATCCAGGGCGGCTTGATCAGCCGTCTCAAGGTCATGGCCGAGCTGAACATCGCCGAGAAGCGGGTTCCCCAGGACGGTCGCATCAGCATGAAGGTGGGCGGCAAGCAGCTCGACCTGCGTGTCGCCACCCTGCCGACGGTGCACGGCGAGAAGGTGGTCATCCGAGTCCTGGACAAGTCGAACGCGCTGCTCCGCCTGGAGGACCTCGGCTTCCTGGAGGAGTCCTACAAGCAGTTCTCGAAGTCCTTCAAGAAGCCCTACGGCGCGATCCTGGTCACCGGCCCCACGGGGTCGGGGAAGTCGACCACGATGTACTCCACGCTCAACATCCTCAACGAGGAAGACAAGAACATCATCACCGTCGAGGACCCGGTCGAGTACCGGCTCGCCGGCGTGAACCAGATGCAGGTGAACCCGAAGGCGGGGCTGACGTTCGCCGCCGCGCTGCGTTCGATCCTGCGCGCCGACCCCGACATCGTCCTGATCGGTGAGGTCCGCGACAAGGAGACGGCCACGATCGCGATCGAGGCGGCCCTCACGGGTCACCTCGTCCTGACCTCGCTGCACACCAACGATGCGCCGAGCGCGATCACGCGACTCACCGAGATGGACGTCGAGACGTTCCTCGTCGCCTCGGCGATCGACGCGGTGGTGGCGCAGCGGCTCGCGCGGGTGCTGTGCGAGCGATGCAAGGAGCCGTATGCGCCGGAGGAGCTCGAGCTGCAGCAGGCGGGCTACCCGGAGTGGCTGTGGCCCGAGATCACGCAGATCCACCGGCCGGTGGGTTGCGCCGCATGTTCCAACACCGGCTACCGAGGCCGGATGGGGCTGTACGAGGTGATGCCGATGACCGAAGAGATCGAACGACTCACGGTCGAACGTGCATCTGCCGAATCCATCAAGACGGTCGCCATCCAGCAGGGCATGATCACGCTCCGCGATGACGGTCTGGAGAAGGTCCGGATGGGCATCACGTCCATCGAGGAAGTTGCGAGGGTGGTGAAGTGACATGAGCACAGGCGTGCAAGTCGAAGACGACGTCCAGGTCCCGATCCCGGAGCTCTTGGGCGCGTTGCTGGACATGGAAGGTTCCGACCTGCACCTCACCGCCGGCTCGCCGCCGGTGGTGCGTGTCCACGGAGACCTGGAGCGCGTGGAGGGATACCCGGCGCTCTCACCGAGGGCCCTGCAGGGCATGATCTACGCGATCCTGCCCCAGAAGCTCCGCGAGCGCTTCGAGCAGGAGCTCGAACTCGACATGTCGTACTCGTTGCCGGGGCGGGCTCGGTTCCGTGTCAACGTCTTCATGCAGCGCGATTCGGTGGGGGCGGCCTTCCGCGTGATCCCCTTCGAGATCAAGCCGATCGACGAGCTCGGCCTTCCCGCCGCGGTCGCCGACCTCGCGAGGTTCCAGCGCGGGTTCGTCGTGGTGACCGGTCCGACGGGTTCGGGCAAGTCGACCACGCTGGCCTCGATGGTCGACGTGGTCAACACCGAACGGCAGGGCCACATCATGACCGTCGAGGACCCGATCGAGTTCCTGCACAAGCACAAGACGTGCATCGTGAACCAGCGCGAGGTGGGCGCCGACACGCACGGGTTCGGCAACGCGCTCAAGCACGTCCTGCGCCAGGACCCGGACGTCATCCTGGTCGGTGAGATGCGTGACCTCGAGACGATCTCGACGGCGATCACCGCCGCCGAGACCGGCCACCTCGTGTTCGCGACGCTGCACACCCAGGACGCGCCGCAGACGATCGACCGCATCATCGACGTGTTCCCTCCGCACCAGCAACAGCAGGTGCGGGTGCAGCTGTCGACGACGCTGATGGGCGTCGTCACCCAGCAACTCATCCCGACGGCCGACGGTCGAGGCCGTGCGGTCGCGTGTGAGGTGATGATCACCACGCCGGCGATCCGGAACCTGATCCGCGAGGGCAAGGTCCACCAGATCTACTCGTCGATGCAGGCGGGTGGCCGGTTCGGGATGCAGACGATGGACATGTCCCTGGCCCAGCACGTGAAGTCGGGCCGCATCACCCAGCAGATGGCGTTCGAGCGGTGCCATGACGCCGAGGAACTCACACGGCTGGTCGGCGGTGCCAACAACCTCGGTGGTCCTAGCGCCGGGTTCGACGGCGGCGGTTCGATCGACATGGGCGGCGGCGCAACGGGCGGCGGCGGCATGGTCATGGGCGGCATGTAGGGGAGCTGACGATGCCCGACACCTACGAATACAAGGTCCGAGACAAGTCCGGGAACATGGTCACGGGAACCCTCGTGGCCGACAGCGAGCTGCTGGTCCTCCAGCGCCTGCGCGAGATGGGCTACACGCCCCTCGAGGTGGGCAAGGAGAAGCGCGGCCTGAACCTCGAGATCAACGTCAAGAAGGCGAAGGTCAAGCTCAAGGACCTGGCGGTGTTCTCGCGGCAGTTCGCCACGATGATCAACTCCGGTCTGCCGATCCTGCGTGCGCTCTCGATCCTGGCCGACCAGACCGAGAACAAGCTGCTGGGCGAGACCCTGAACGAGACGCGGATGGACGTCGAACAGGGCGCCTCCTTGTCCGGGGCCATGGCGAAGCACCCCAAGGTGTTCAACGAGCTGTACGTGTCGATGGTGAAGTCCGGTGAGACCGGCGGTTCCCTGGACACGACGTTGCTCTCGCTGGCCTCGATGCTCGAACGCGAGGTGCATCTGCGCGGCAAGATCAAGTCGGCGATGACCTACCCCATCGCCGTGATCGTGCTGGTGCTGCTGATCATGAGCGCGATGCTGTTCTTCGTGGTGCCGCAGTTCGAGGGCATCTACAGCCAGCTGGGCGGCACGCTGCCCCTCCCGACACGCGCCTTGCTCTTCGCGTCCCAGATGGCCAAGAAGTTCTGGTGGATGATCATCGCGGGCGTGTTCGTGTTCCGGTTCTTCTTCCGTCGGTGGAAGGCGACCGACAAGGGCCGCGACGCGATCGACCGGCTCAAGCTCCGCGTCCCGGTGTTCGGATCGCTGTTCCACAAGACCGCGCTGTCGCGGTTCTCGAGCACGCTGGCCATGCTGCTGCGGGCCGGCGTCCCGATCCTGCAGGCCCTGGACATCGTGGTGGACACGGTGAACAACCGGGTGATCGCCCGAGCCGTGACCGACGTCCAAACCAGCGTCCGCGAGGGTGAATCGATCGCGAAGCCGCTCGGCCGGCACGAGGTGTTCCCGCCCATGGTGGTGCAGATGATCGCCGTCGGTGAGGAGACCGGGCAGGTGGACACCATGCTCGAGAAGGTCGCCCAGTTCTACGACCAGGAGGTCGAGGCGGCGGTCGACGCCCTCACGTCCCTGATCGAGCCCATCCTGATCGCCATCATCGGTGGGTGCGTGGGCGCCGCGGTGGTTGCGCTGTACATGCCGATGTTCGGGATCATCAAGCAGATCAAGTGAGCCTCCTCGCTCCGCGAGAGGCCCCGATCGGCAAGCCCTGGTGCGAGCCAGGGCTTCCTGATATCCAGCGCGTCGTCGATCGCGAGGTAGGGGGGCGTACCTGTTGCCTGGTAGGCCCCTCAGGCGATTCTCAACTTCCCTCCCTTTGCCGCTTCAGTCGCGCGGCATCCGGACCGAAAACGTTCCAGAACGCACATCGACGTGATGTGCACGCAGCAATGGAAAGGAGTTGACAGCACAATGCTCAAGCGCTTCTTGAACCGCGCAGATGAGGAGCAAGGTTTCACCCTCATCGAGCTGATGGTGGTCGTTCTGATCATCGGCATCCTGATCGCCATCGCGCTGCCGACCTTCCTCGGTGCCCGTGAGCGGGCGCAGAACCGAGCGGCTCAGTCGAGCCTTCGCAACGCGCTGGTGGCGGCCAAGACGGCCTACACCGACACGAGCGACTACAGCGGGGCGACGCACGACGGGCCTCCAGGCCATCGAGCCGTCGCTGACCTACGTCGCCGCGGCACGGCGTCGACCGGACCGAACGTCGTCAGCGTCGACGTCACCGATGCGGCACGCGGTGGCAGCCGTGTGCTCCGCGGCCGCGCTGTCCGAGTCCGGTGACTGCTACTGGATCATGGACGACGCGAGCTCTGGCGGCACCGGCACGAAGTACGGCAACCGGTGCCACCTGCACCGGGACCGCTGCTGTCGGCAGCCGCCCTGGCCGCGTTCCCGTAAGCCGGAACACGTTCAGCAAGCGTCGAAGGGCGGCCCTCGGGCCGCCCTTCTCGCGTCTCGGACCGGACGCGTCACGACACGGCAGCGTCCTCGCTTCGGGGGAGGGCGGCGGTCGGGGAGATGGCCGACCCAACCACCTCAAGCAGGGCTCGGAACGTGCCGATGCGAACGGGAGAGGCCCTCGCCCAGGGCTGCAGTTCAACGATGAGCGGAAGGTAGGCAGTTGACCCGACGAACGCTTGCCCGTCGCCTCCGTTCCCGTGCCAACGGTGAACGAGGCTTCACGATCGTGGAGACCATGATCGCCATGGTGGTGATCTTCGGTTCGTTGACCGCGCTCGCCTACACCGCCACGGTCGGGTTCCGCTACATCTCCTACGGACGCGACCGGCAGCAGGCCACCGGGTACGCCAACAAGATCATGGAGGAGATCCGCGGGCAGGCGTACAGCGTCATCACCCGCGGGATGTCCACCTCCGATCTGACCGGCGATGCCAAGATCGTGAACTGCACGTCGCCGACGGCGACGAGGTTCGAGAGCTGCAGCGGGCCGAAGATCGTGTCGACGACGGTGAGCGGCGGCACCACGGCGCCGTGGATCATCCCGCACAAGAGCTCGAGCCCGGTCACGGTGGGAAACCTCAAGCTCAACTGGGCGACCTACGTCACGAACGACAACACGGCGTCGAACCCGTACACGGTCACCGTGATCGTCACCTGGGCGAACGGCGCGATCGCGAACGGCCCCAACAACACCGTCCGGCTGCAGAGTCAGTTCTGGTCGCCGTCGGGCTGCGTGAGCTCGTCGACCCACCCGTTCGCGGCGCCGTGCCAACCCTTCTACTACGGCTTGGCGCAGGTGCCGGAGGGCTCGATCAGCTTCAACGGGCAGCTCGCACGATTCGTTCGTGGACTGGGAGAAGGGCGCCCTGACGTTCCCCGAGGCGCGAGCCCTCTCGCAGCAGGAGCAGATCATCTCCACGACCGCGGACGCCACCGAGTCGCGCATCGAGATGCAGGACTCGGCCGGCCTGGAGGAAGGCGGAGGCACGAGCGCACAGGCGGTTGCCGACACCGACCCGGATCGTCCACGACGTCGAGCGCGGGGGCGTCACTCGCAGGCATCGGCGATGCGGTCGAGCGGCTCCAGACCGACACGCCGGGTCAGATCGGGCTGCAGCTCACGATCCCTGCGGGCCAGATCGGGAACGCGAACGTCTCGACCGCGGCCAAGTCGACCGATACCTATGCCTGCCCGCCCGAGCGGCACGAGGGAGAACGACTCCCTCCTGTGCTCGAGCGCGCAGGTCAAGCAGGTCAACACGATGACGGCCGCCGTTCCCTTCAGCCACGTGGTCGGCCCTGGGAACGGCGAACGTCGTCCGCGTGACCGGACCGTCCGCGTACTCGACCGCGATCGCCGAGCGTGACGCGGTCTCCGGCTACGACGGACTGATGGATGTCCAGGCGACGAGGACCCTGCCGGATGTCTACATGGGCGGGTTCCCGACGTCGGGGATGACGGCCCTGACGGGGATGTCGGCGACCGACACCAACGCCTCCAACTACTGCATGTACCTCACCGGCTACGCGGACACCGCGCGGGTGTACGCCGGCGCAAGGACCTCGACAGGGCCGGCGGCCAGCATGACCGGGGGCACCTTCTCCTACTACAACAGCTCGACGAGCAGCTACAGCAGCCTCGCCGCGGACGAGCTCGTCGCTCAGCACCTTGGCGTTCAACTGCACGAAGACCCAGACCATCGGCGGGAAGTCGGTCACCTGGCGCGTGACGGTGTCCTCGGGCGGGATCACTCCGGCGACGGTCCCGACGTACACGAACCGTGTCAGTGCCACCGACAGCCAGGTTCACCTCGACGTCGAGGCCAACGTGCAGCCGATCAAGATCGTCTTCAAGTACGAGCTGATCATCGACAGCGTCACCGAGGTGTCGCTGACCACGACGGTCGACCCTGGCACGCTGGTGGCCAAGGGCGTCTACGGCCCCCCACCCTCGGCGGGATGATGATGCGATCCCGTTCCCCGATCACGCAGCTGCGCCGACTCGCCAGGCGAGAGAACGGCATGACGCTGGTGGAGGTCATCATCGCCACGAGCCTGCTCGGCATCGTGAGCCTGGTGTTCACCACCGTGCTCGCGAGCGTGCAGAACGCCGTGGTCGCGCAGGACGTGCGCACGGAACTCAACGACCAGGCGCGGCTGGCCTTGGCCGACCTCGACCGGCAGGTCCGTTCTGGCAACCTGCTGTACAACCCGAGTTCCGAGACGGGCAACATCGACCCGTTCGGGGTGGCCGCGAGCGGGTACATGTTCCGGGTCTACACCCAGGTGAAGTTCGCAGGCACGGACGATCCTCGGTGCTCGCTCTGGGCGATCGACGACGAAGAGCAGCTGCTGTACCGGTGGTGGCCCGTGCTCGATCCGGACGCCGCCACCGAATGGCGTGTCGTCACGGACGGCGTGGTCAATCGGTCCGTCGGAACGCCCGCGTTCGTCCTCGATGCCACGGGACGAACCGTGACCGTGACGATCAAGGCCAACGCGGACTACGCGCACGACCCCACCGCGACCCAGACGTTCACCGAGTCACTGACGGGCCGCAACACCTCGTTCGGCTACCCGAACGACGTGTGCTCCGACCTGCCGAGCGACATGTGAGACCGCATGCCAGGAGGAACCAACCCATGATGCTTCGTCAACTGAAGCGCCTCCACAGCGAGGAACAGGGCATGGCCCTGGTCGTGTCGCTCATGGTGGCGTTCGTGATCTTGATGCTCTCGAGCGTGGTCGTGGCCCAGTCGATCCACTCCCTCGACGCCAGCGGCTACGACCGCCAGCGCCTGACGTCCTACAACGCGGCCGAAGCCGGCGCGAACGCCTGGTGGGAGGACCTGCAGACGACCGCACTGGCGTCGCTCAGCTGTTCGACGAAGGCCGGCGTGATGAACACCCAGCCGAACGAAGCGCAGTACTCGGCCTCGGCGACGTTCTACGCCGCCGACGGGACCACGACGATGTCGTGCCCGCTGTCCAGTGCGAACCCGCCGTCCTACGTCAAGATCGTCTCCACGGGATCCTCGGAAGGGGAGGCCGCCAGGCAGGTCGAGACCTTCGCGAAGCTGACCCCCGTGTACACGGGGTTCGGGGCCGCGATCATGTCCGTCAACGGGACCAGCTTCGCCAACAACTTCGAGGTGTTCGGCGACGCCGGCAGCGACGGCGACATCTACATCCTGAACGGCAACCTGTCGATTACGAACTCCCCGGTGATCTGGGGCAGCGTCTACGTGCCCAACGGTACGCTGTCGATGAGCAACAGTACCCAGATCAAGGGCAACATCTGGTCCAACGGGTCGGCTTCATTGACCACGGTGGGTGGCTGGGCCAAGTCGACGACCGGGAACATCTCGGGCGGAACCGTGGGCGGGGACGCGACGGCTGCGGGCACGATCACCTCGACCGTCGCCGGCACGAAGTACCCGGGCACGAACCCCGGCGCCGTGCCCACGCAGACGTTCCCGCAGATCGCGAACTCCACGACGGCGTGGACGAACGCTGGCTACACGCTGGTCGGCCCGTTCACCGGTAGCGGCAGCACACCTTGCAACAATGCCTACGACTACATCCACAACACCGGGAGCGGGACGTGGGCAACCAGTGGTCTCACCAACATCGTTGTCCAGATCAACGCCACGTGCACCTTCTCCAACAGCAACAACGACACGATCAACGTTCGCGGCAACCTCGCCGTGATCAGCGACGGCGGGTTCAACGTTCATCCAGCAGTCCAACTGGAACGGCGTCGGGCACCGTGAAGAACGCGTACTTCATCAGCGGCTACACCTCGACCACGCCATGCCCGTCGACGAAGAACATCACCGTGGGAAACAACACGAATTTCAACGCCTTCGTGAACGTGTTCTTCTACACTCCCTGCATCGGCGACCCTGGAGAACACAGAACAACTTCATCGGCCAGGCGCTGGCCGGCACCGCGACCATCGGCAACCAGTTCACGATGACCTACAAGGCGGTGCTCGTCCCCGGTCAGGGAACGGTGAGCGGGTTCAGCCAGGACATCGCCTACGTGCGCGAGATCTGAGCCTTCCGGGGTCTGGCCGATGGAGCGGGGTAGGGTCGCGACGTGAGTGATGCCTGGCTCCGCGCGCTCGTGGCGCTGCCCTTCGGTCTGGCGATCGGCAGCTTCATGACCGTGGTGATCGCCCGGGTCCCGGCGGGGGAGTCGGTGCTGCATCCCCGGTCGAGATGCCCGCGGTGCGGCGCCGAGATCCGCAACCGGGACAACATCCCCGTGCTGGGGTGGGTGCTCCTGCGCGGGCGGTGCCGTGGGTGCGGGGAGCGGATCTCCGTCTCCTACCCCCTCACCGAACTCGGCACGGCCTTGCTGGTCTGCGCCGCGATGTACACCTACGAGCGCGTCTGGGTGGGCATCATGGTCGCCGCGCTGATGGCGATCATGCCCGCGATCTCCATCATCGACATCCGGCACAAGCTGATCCCGAACAAGATCACCTATCCCGCCGCGATCGGATTCGCGGTCTACATCGTGGTGGCCACCCTCTTCGACGGTGGGACCAACCTGGTCGGCGCCGGGCTGGGACTGCTGCTCTACGGAGGGTCGCTCCTCATCCTGGCCTTCATCTCCCGAGGCATGGGCATGGGGGACGCCAAGCTGGGTGTGGTGATCGGCATGGTGTTCGGGGCGATCGGTCTTCGGTACGTGGGGGTCGCGGTGGCCGGGGCCATCCTGTTCGGCGGGCTCGGCGGCATCGTGGCGCTGCTGATCGGCCGTGATCGCAAGAGCGCCATCCCTTTCGGCCCCTACATGGCGGCCGGCGCGGTCATCGCCGCCTTCTGGGGCGGGCAGATCGCCGACTGGTACCTGCGGACGTTCGCCGGCGCCTGAGCTCCTAGCTCCGAGCCGTCGAAGCGACTCCACTGCAGGTCAGGGCCCACGAAACAGTTCTCCCGGGGTGTTTGACTTGCCCTCCCACCTGGTGTTTCGTGGCAACGCTCTAGGGGACAGAAGTGCTCTGATGAGTGTGATGTGGCACATGTGCCTCATGTGACACATGTGCCACATGGAACAACATCACGAACACGGCCACGGAACACCGAAGAGGGAGAACGCGACGGGCGAAGCGCAGCCGTTCGTGACGGGGGCCCTGCTCACCGTCTCGGAGGTGGCCGCTGCCATGCGCGTGTCCAACATGACGGTCTACCGGTTGATCAAGAGCGGAGAGCTGGGCGCGGTGCGCGTGGGCAAGAACTACCGCATCCGTGAGGCGGATCTCGAGCGGTTCTTCCAGGACCGCTCCGTCCGCGTGGAGGAAGGCTAGTGGCGAAGGGTCGGATCGGGCTCGACATCGGATCCACCGCGGTGCGAGCCGTGGAGGTCATCGGCGGAGACCCCCCGTCGGTGGTCCACGCCGCCCAGGTCCCGCTGCCCGCCGGGGCCGTCGAGAACGGCGAGGTCCGCGAACCCGAGCTGGTCGCCGAGGCGCTCCGCGAGCTCTGGCAGCGTGGAGGCTTCAAATCCAAACGTGTCTACCTGGGCGTGGGGAACCAACGCGTCGTGGTGCGCGAGATCGCTCTGCCGTACCTGCCGGAGAAGGAGCTGCGGGCCTCCCTCGGGTTCCAGGTGCAGGAGTTCATCCCGATGGCCGTCGACGAGGCCGTCCTGGACTACGACCCGATCGGTGAGTTCGAGCAGGAAGATCGCAGGATGCTGCGGATGCTGCTGGTCGCCGCGCAGCGCAGCATGGTCGACATGCTCGTGGCGTGCGCCACCAGCGCCAAACTCGAACCCCTGGGCCTCGACCTGGTGCCGTTCGCCATGGTGCGCTCGGTGGGCACGACCGGCGTCGGCATGGATCTCGAAGACGAAGGCGATGAAGCCGTCATCGACGTCGGCGCCCACGTCACCAACATCGTCGTGCACGCAGGAGGCGACCACGAGGTTCGTGCGCATCCTGCCCTCGGGTGGCCGCGACATCACGCTGGCGATCGCCCGCGGGCTGGGGATCGAGGACGACCTGGCGGAGCGCCTGAAGCGCGGCGAGGAGCGACTCGAGCAGACCGCGAGGCCGCCGACGGTGAGCGCATCGAGATCCCCGCCCGACCGATCGGGTGCGCGAACTCGCGATGCAACGCGCCTCGAGCTTCGTCGACGAGATCCGTTCCTCCCTGGAGTTCTATACGGCGCAGTCACAGGGCGCGCGGATCGCGCGCGTCCTCATCACCGGCGGGGGATCCAAGCTCGATGGCTTCCTCGATCTGCTCCGTCAGCGCATCCCGGTCGAGGTGGATCCCGGCCAGGTCTTCCAGCGCGCGCGGTCGCAACTGTCGCTGTCGCCGGAAGCACTCGCCGAGGCCGAACCGCTCCTGGCGGTCGCGGTCGGCCTCGCGATCCCCGGGAGGGATTCGTGAGTCAGGTCAACCTCCTTCCCCCGGAGATCCTCCAGGCGCAGAAGTGGCGGCGGCTGACGCTGCTGGTCGCGGCGATCGGCGCCGTGGTCGTGGTGTTGGCTGTTCGGGTTCTACCTCCTCCAGGTCAACACCCTCAGCAGCGTGAACGCCGACATCGAGGACCGGAACCAGACGAACGAATCGATCAAGGCCCGATCGCCTAGAAGCAGCAGTTCGCCGACGCTCCAGGCCGAGGCGCAGCGAAGGAGGCAGAAGCTCTCGCACCGCTTATGCGGGCGAGGTCTCGTTCTCCGCGCTCCTGATGGACACCTCACGGGTGATCCCGTCCGACGCCTACCTCGACAGCCTCGTCGCTCCAGATCACCGACCCCGCGGCGGCGGCTGAAGTGCACCGCGGCCACCGGTCTGGTCGGGAGCATCACCGGCGGGGGGAAGGCCGTGAGCATCGACACCCTGGCCACGTTCCTGACACGCCTCGAGTCAGTGAATGGCTGGGTGAACCCGTTCATCAACACGATCGGCGCCGACGCCGCGACCGGTGGCTCGAGCTACGTCGTCGCCGTCGACCTCACCGACGAGGTCGTCACCTCCCGTGGGAAGGGCGCCGATGTTCAAGGGTAGGCGCGGTCCGCTGCGTGGCCGGGCGCGATCTTGGCGGCCTCTCGTGATCCTGCTGATCTTGTTCCTGGTGCTGCCGAAGATGAGCCAGGTCTCGACCGCCCGGGACGACCTTGAGGCGGCCGAGGCAGAGACCGCCACCCGCGAGTCGCTGCTGGCTGCCCTCGGAGAGGCCGAACTGCAGGCGCCCGAGTACAAGGCGACGATCCAGGAGGTCGAGCGCCAGATCCCGCCGACGGTGGATCAGTCGGGCTAGCTGCTGCTGCTCAAGAACGCGGCGGCGCAGTCGTCGGTCGCCGGCATCACGACCTGACCCTCGGCACGCCGTCGCCGACGCCGCTACCGGGCGTCGCCGCGATCCGCTCGCCATCAGCGGCTCAGGGACCTACTTCCGCTCACGGAGTTCCTCTACAGCCTGGAGACGCTGCCGCGAGCCGCCAAGATCGTGAACGTCGCCATCGCCCCGGGCGGGGCCGCAGGCCCCGTCACCGGACTCACGACGAACACGCTGCAGCTCCAGATGAACGCTCGTGGTCTTTCACGAGCGACGCAGCGCCGGGCCGGGCTCCGAGCCCGGCCCGACCGAAGCGCGCGGCGGCCGGCGCCACCGGCGCCGTCCACCGGCGGGGTGATAGCCGATGCCGCTGACCGATCGCGACCGCCGCACCCTGATCATCGGGGGAGGCATCCTGGGCGTTCCTGCTCTTGGGGTTCTTCCTGTTCAACATGCTGTCCGGCGGCGGGGGACGACGGCGCGATCCCCACCCTGCCACCGATCACGCCCGCGCCCACGGTGGGACCGACGGGGCGGCGGCACAACCCACGACGGCACTCGCCCTCGAGCGGTCAGCCGCCGGTGTTCACCGGCCGCGACCCGTTCTCGATCCCGCCGGAGCTCGTCGCCAGACGACCCCGACCGACACCGGCCCGACGCGGTGGCACCGGTCCGACCGGGGTCGCACCGGAACGACGCCCCCGCCGACGGGCTCCACCAGCCCGACGACGACCACCCCCCACGACCCCGGGCGGGAACTCGCGCACGTGAAGGGTGGCAAGACGGTGGTGCTGCTCGACACGTTCAAGCAGGGCGGGAGCCGATGGTGCCAGGTCGAGGTGGACGGCACCGTCTATCAACGTGGGCATCGGTGAGCACGTTCGGCGGCGGCTCGTTCGAGCTGCGGTCGGTCACCGGCAACTGCGCCACGTTCCTGTTCGGAGACGAACCGTTCACCCTGTGCGCGAACTCCACGAAGTAGCGAGGACTTCGGACGGCGTAGCGGTCCCGGCGGTCCGCCCACGGGGGGAGCGGTCGCCGGTTGCGCGGGGGCGGCCCAGCGGGCCGCCCCCGCCCCACGCCGTCCCTATGATGTGCGGATGCTCCGCATGCTCACCGCCGGTGAATCGCACGGGAAAGCGCTGGTGGCGGTGCTGGAGGGCCTCCCGGCGGGCGTGCCGGTGTCCATCGGCATGACTGGCGGACGAGCTGGCGCGCCGGCGTCATGGCCACGGCCGCGGCGGCCGGCAGAAGTTCGAGTCCGATCGGTTCGAGATCCTGACCGGCGTCCGTCACGGCCGCACGCTGGGCTCGCCGATCGCGGTCACGATCCCCAACCTGGAGTTCGAGCCAAGTACGCCGAGCTGATGAGCGTGGAAGGCGAGATGGATCCGTCCAAGCGCCTGACCCGCCCCCGCCCGGGCCACGCCGACCTGGTGGGCGCCCAGAAGTACGGCTTCGACGACGTGCGCAACGTGCTGGAGCGCGCCAGCGCCCGGGAGACCGCTGCCAGGGTCACCGTGGGCGCCTTCTGCAAGGCGCTCCTCGGGGCGCTGGACGTGGGGTCCTGTCCCACGTCGTGCAGATCGCGCTCGGTGAAGGTGCCTCGCCCGGCTCGCGTGCCGACGCCCGACGACCGAGCTGCGATCGACCGCTCGCCGGTGCGGTGCGCCGACGCCGAAGCCTCGGCGCGCATGGTGGCCGAGATCGACCGCCTCCGCAAGGAGCGCGACACCGTGGGCGGGGTGTTCGAGGTGCTGGCCTACGGCGCGCCGCCGGGGCTCGGGCTCCTACGTCCACTACGATCGCAAGCTCGACGGGCGTCTCGCCCTGGCGCTCATGAGCATCCAGTCCGTGAAGGGCGTCGAGGTCGGGGACGGGTTCGCCACAGCTGCGAAGCCGGGTTCGAAGGCGCACGACGAGATCGTGGTCCGCGACGGCGCCGTGACCCGCGCGACCCAGCGCGCGGGAGGCATCGAGGGCGGCATGAGCACCGGCGGGCCGATCCGCGTCCGTGCCGCCATGAAGCCGTTCTCCACGGTGCCCGAAGCCGCTGCGCGACCGTCGACATCGTCACCGGCGAGCGAAGCGGTGGCCATCAAGCAGCGCACCGACGTGTGCGCGGTGCCGGCCGGCGGCGTCGTGGGTGAGGCGGTCGTGGCGTTCGAGCTCGCCGACGCGGCGCTGGAGAAGTTCGGCGGCGATTCCCTGCCCGAGACGCGCCGGCAACCTGGACCACTACCTGGGGCTCACCTGGAGGCGCTCGCATGATCGTGTACCTGGTGGGCATGCCCGGCGCCGGCAAGACGGTCGTGGGCCGCGAGCTGGCGGGCACGCTGGGCGTTCCGTTCATCGATCTGGACGCCGAGATCGAACGAGACGAGGGCAAGCCGGTGTCGCAGATCTTCGCCGACGAAGGCGAGGCGGCGTTCCGGGCGATGGAGGCGTCGGCCCTGGTGGAGGCCGGCACGCATGACCCCGCGGTGGTCTCGTGCGGCGGCGGCGTGGTGCTGGAGCCCGCGAACCGGATCTCGCTGCGCAACACGGGCACGGTGGTCTACCTCGACGTGCCGCTCGACTGCTGCGCGAGCGGGTGCGGCCCGGCCGCCGAACGTCCGCTGATCCGGCGAGGACGGCGACCTCGAGCGACTGCTGCAGGAGCGAGGCCCGATGTACCGGGAGTTCGCGGCCCATGTGGTGGACGGCAGCGGCGCACCCGGTGAGGTCGCCGACGCGATCGTCGAGGAGCTTCGTTGGTCCGCGTGAACGTGCCCATGCCCGGACGGTGCGTACGACGTGGTCGTCGGGCAGGGCGTGATCGACGAGGCAGGCGCCCACCTCCCGGAGCTGCCCGAAGGCGGCGACGCGCCTTCGTCGTGGCCGATCGCGAGGTCGCGTCCATGTGGTTCGATCGGCTCACGGAGGGGCTCTCGGCGCGCGGGCTGGCGGACCACGCTGCTGACGGTCCCGCCGGGGGAGGAAGCGAAGTCGCTCGACGTCTACCGGGTGTTGCTGCACCAGCTCGCGACGCAAGAAGCCCACCGCGACGACGTCGGTGGTGGCGCTCGGCGGTGGCGCGGTGGGTGACCTCGCCGGGTTCGTCGCCTCCACCTACATGCGGGGCATGCCGTTCGTGCAGGTGCCGACCACGCTCACTGCCCAGGTCGATGCCGCGATCGGTGGCAAGACCGCCGTCAACCTGCCCGAAGGCAAGAACCTGGCGGGCACGTTCTTCCAGCCGCGCGCGGTGCTGGCCGACGTCGGCGACCCTGGCGAGCCTTGCCGGATCGGGACTTCCGCTCCGGGCTGGCGGAGGTGGCGAAGTACGCGCTTGACGCTGGACCTGGCGCTGCTGGCCACGCTGGAGTCCGATCCCGGCCCCGGTGCTGGCCCGCGAGCCCGAAGCGCTGGAGCCCGTGGTGGTCGGTTGCGTCGAGGTGAAGGCCCGCACGGTGGCGAGCGATGAACGCGACACCGGCATCCGGCTGCTCCTGAACTACGGCCACACCCTGGGCCACGCCCTCGAGCGGCTGGACGCGTTCGAGGGCCGCACGCACGGGGAGGCGGTGGCGGTCGGCATGATGTTCGCCGCACGGCTGGCCGAGCTGCGCGGGTTCGCGCCGGAGGGCCTGGCCGCGCGGACGGTGCGGCTGCTGTCGTCGCTGGGACTGGAAACCGACGGCGCGCTGCCGCCGGCCGCTGACATCATGGCGGCGTTCCGGCTGGACAAGAAGTACCACGGCGGTGTGCGCTTCGTGTTGTTGCGCGATGTGGGCGAGCCGGCCGTCGTCGACGACGTGCCCGAGGCGCAGGTCCGTGAGGTCCTGGAAGGCGATGGGAGCCACCGCATGAAGGTGTTGTTCGTGTTCGGACCGAACCTGGGCGCCCTGGGCCGCCGCGATCCCGACACGTACGGGAGCCGAGACGCTCGACCAGATCATGGCGGAGGTCGCCGAACGGAGGTCGCCGACTGGGCCACGAGGTCGAGTGGCTCCAGTCCGACTCACGAAGGCGAGCTCGTGGGCCGGCTGCTCGGCGCTCGTGCCGACGGTCATGACGCGGTCGTGATCAATCCTGGCGCCCTGAGCCACTACTCCTACGCGCTGCGCGACGCCGTGGAGGCGTGCGAGCTCCCGGTGATCGAAGTGCACATGTCGAACATCTACGCCCGCGAGGAGTTCCGGCGCCACTCGGTGATCTCGGAGGTCTGCCGGGCGACCATCACCGGCCTGGGGGCCGGTGGCTATCATCTGGCCCTGGAGGCGATGCCGTGGATCACCAGCTGAGGAGGACCGCGCTCGCGGGCAGACTGCCCGACCTCGCGGTCGACGCGTTCCTGATCACCGGGCTCACCAACGTCCGCTACCTGACCGGGTTCACCGGGTCCAACGGGCAGGCGTGTGGTCGGCGGGCACCGGGTCCGTCTTCTTCACCGACGGGCGCTACACCGAGCAATCCCGCCACGAGGTGCCCGACATGGATCGGGTCACCTACGCCGAGCTCGTTCGGCGCAGAGCGCTGGCCGAGCAGGCGGACCGATCGGCATCACCACGGCTCGGCTTCGAGGCCCATCAGGTCACCGTGCGGACGCTCGAGCGGCTCGCGGCGGCGCTGCCGGGCATCGAGCTGGTGCGCGCTGGACGACGAGGTCGAGCAGCTGCGCTGGGTGAAGGACGACGAGGAGCTCGAGAACCTCCGATCGCGCGCAGGCGGCCACCGACCAGGCGTTCGAGGACATCCTGGAGTCCCTGGCCGTGGGGCAGACCGAGCTGGCGGTGGCGCGCGAGCTGGAGCGGCTGCTGCACCGCGACGGCGCCGACGGCCTCAGCTTCGATTCGATCGTGGCGTTCGGCGAGAACGCCGCCGAGCCGCACCACGAGCCCGAACCACCGCGTGCTCGAGGAAGGCGACGTCATCAAGCTGGACTTCGGCGCGCTGTGCGCCGGCTACCACGCCGACATGACCCGGACGGTGGCCTTCGGCGAACCCGCCTCCGAGCTCAAGAAGGTGCACGACGTCGTGAAGCAGTCCCAGCAGGCCGGCATCGACGCCGTCACGGCCGGGGTCACCGGCGCGCGACGTCGACGACGCGGCGCGATCGGTGATCGAGGACGCCGGCTACGGCCGGTACTTCACGCACGGACTCGGGACACGGCGTGGGCCTGGACATCCACGAAGGCCCGCGACTGGGCAAGCGAGCTACGGCGACGCAGTGCTTGCCCGCCGGCGCCGTGGTCACCGTGGAACCCGGGATCTACATCCCCGGCCTCGGCGGGGTGCGCATCGAGGACATGGTGGAGGTCACCGATGACGGGTGCCGCGTTCTGGGAACCTCCTCACGCGACCTGATCGAGCTGTGACGGGCGCGAGCCGTCCAACCGAGCGAGGAGCTGACACCCGCGTGAGCGTTTCCACCAACGACTTCAAGAACGGCATGACGATCGAGCTGGACGGCACCTTGTTCCAGATCATCGAGTTCCAGCACGTCAAGCCCGGCAAGGGTGGAGCGTTCGTGCGCACCAAGCTTCGCAACGTCAAGAGCGGTGCCGTGCTCGACCGGACGTTCAACGCCGGCGTGAAGGTCGACAAGGCCATCGTGGAGCGCAGGGACTTCCAGTACCTGTACCCCGATGGCGACGATCTGGTGTTCATGGACCTGCAGACCTACGACCAGATCCACGTGCCCGCCACCTTGGTGGGCGGGGCGTCGGAGTACCTCACCGAGGGCGGCCGAGGCGCAGATCTCGACCCATGAAGGCGTGCCGATCTCGGTCGACCTGCCTGCTTCGCTCGCGCTCACGATCACCGAGGTGCGACCCGGGCGCCAAGGGCGACACCCGCACGGGCGCCCTGAAGCCGGCCACCCTGGAGACCGGGGTGGTCGTCAACGTGCCCGCTGTTCCTGGAAGAGGGCGAGCAGATCAAGGTCGACACGCGCTCGGGCGAGTACATCGAACGCGTGAAGGCCTGAGGGCCGTGGCGTCACGGCGCGACGCTCGGCGTCTGGCGATCGACATCCTGTACCAGGCCGACATCACCGATCGAGGACCCCTCCGCGTGCTGGAGTCGCTGGCGGGCGGCCGATCGCGAGGTGCCCGGCCTTCACCGAGGAGCTGGTGGCCGGCGTGGTGGAGCACGGCCCCGACATCGACCTGCTGCTGGCCGAGCATGCCGAGGGCTGGACGGTGGCGCGCATGACGGCGCTGGACCGAACGATCCTGCGGTTGGCGGTCGAGGAGCTGCTCCATCGCGACGACGTGCCGACGTCGGTGGCGATCAGCGAAGCCGTCGAGGCGGCGTCGGACCTGTCGGCGGCAGAATCGCGCCCGTTCGTGAACGGCGTGCTGGGCCGGATCGCTCGCGACGTGACCGAGGCAGCGCCGGACAGATCGTAGCTGTCGGACGGCCGGGGGTCGGCGGGCTTGGGCGTCGGCCGGCTGCGCGGGCTGCACGGCTGCGCGGGCTGGACCGGCTGCGCGGGTTGCGTCGCCTGGCGGCGGGGCGTCGTCCTCGGCCGCCTTCCTTCAGGCCCCTCTTGAACTCGTTGGACGAGCGACCCAGGTTGCGCGCGATCTCGGGGAGCTTCGTGGCTCCGAAGATGACGGCGATGGCCACGATGCCGACGATGATCACTCGTTCATGCTCGACGCTCCATCTGCTGGCCGACTTTCGGTTCGGGGATGTCTCGTGGTGCTCGCGGCCAGTGTACGCCCGTGCCGGCTGAGGGAGGCGCCGGGAGTGTCGAGCGGGGCTCGTTGCGACCACGCACGGACTGCTATGCTGAGGCGACAGCGCTTCCCCCTTTAAGTCCGGTCCCGCGAGGCCGGGAAGGGAGCACGAACATGATGCACGGACCCCATGACGCCTCCTCGCATGCCCGAGCGGGCGTCCGTTCCCGTCTCCGGATGAGCGGCACGTTGCTCGACGCCGACGACGTTCGGCGTGCGCTCACCCGCATCGCCCACGAGATCATCGAACGCGACAAGGGTGCCGACGACATCGCCCTGGTGGGGATCGCGAACCGCGGCGACGACCTCGCCCGGCGGCTCGCCGCCGAGATCGAGCGCATCGAAGGCACCATCGGTGCCCGTGGGCGTGCTGGACATCACGTTCTACCGGGACGACATCGGGTTGAAGGCCGAGGCGCCCGAGGTCCACGAGACGCGGATCGACTTCGACATCAGCGGGCGCACCCTGGTGCTCGTCGACGACGTGCTGTTCACGGGCCGCACGATCCGTGCGGCGATGGATGCGCTCACCGACCTCGGCCGGCCCACGCAGGATCCGCCTGGCGGTGCTGGTCGACCGCGGCCACCGCGAGCTGCCGATCCGGGCCGACTTCGTGGGCAAGAACGTGCCCACGCACCGCACCGACGACGTTCGGGTGCTGGTCACCGAGCTCGACGGCCGCGACGCCGTGGTGGTGGAGGAAGCGAGCCCGGCCGTCATCGAGACGAAGAGGTGAGTGCGTGAACCGGCACCTGCTCTCGATGCACGACGTCACCGCCGACGACGTGGTCCGGATCCTGGACACCGCGGAGTCCTTCCGCGAGGTGGGCTCGCGCGTGATCAAGAAGGTGCCCGCCCTGCGCGGGCGCACCGTCGTCAACTTCTTCCTGGAGAACTCCACCCGCACACGGATCAGCTTCGAGCTGGCGGCCAAGCGGTTGTCGGCCGACGTGATCACCTTCAGCGCCGGCGGTTCCAGCGTCAGCAAGGGGGAGAGCCTCAAGGACACCGCCCTCACGCTGCAGGCCATGGGCGCCGATGCGATCGTGATCCGGCACTCCTCGAGCGGCTCGCCGCTGCAGCTCACGAAGTGGGTGGACGGCCACGTGCTGAACGCCGGCGACGGCACGCACGAGCACCCGACCCAGGCGCTGCTGGACCTGTACACGATGCGCGAGCAGCTGGGGCGCCTCGACGGGCTGCGCGTCGCGATCGTGGGCGACGTGCTGCACTCGCGGGTCGCCCGCTCGCTTGTCCTTCGGCCTGGTCAAGATGGGCGCCGAGGTCACGCTGGTCGGCCCACCCACGCTGATCCCGCCCGACGCCGCCGCGGTGGGGGGTCGCAGTCAGCTACGACATCGCCTCGCGTGCTGCCCAAGCTCGACGTCTGCTACATCCTGCGGGTCCAGCGCGAGCGCCAGCGGCTGGAGTACTTCCCCAGCGTCCGCGAGTACAACCGGCTGTTCGGGCTCACGGCCGCGCGGGCGGCGATGCTGCCGGAAGGCTCGCTCATCATGCACCCCGGCCCCATGAACCGCGGCGTGGAGATCGACTCCGACGTCGCCGACCTGCCGCAGGCCGTGATCGAGGAACAGGTCACGAACGGCATCGCGATCCGCATGTCGCTGCTCTACCTGCTTGCTCGGCGGCGGTCGGACGGAGGCAGCCTCATGGCTGAGCTGCTGCTCCGCGGGGGCCGGGTGCTCGACCCGGCGTCGGGCATCGACGAGGTGGCCGACGTCGCGATCGCCGGCGGCACTGATCGAGGCGGTCGGCCGAGCGCTCTGACGCCGACGGCGCCGAGGCGATCGACGGCGACGGGCTGATCGTGGCGCCCGGGTTGGTCGACCTGCACACGCACCTGCGCGAGCCCGGCTTCGAGCACAAGGAGACGATCGAGACCGGCACGCGGCGCCGCGGCGGTGGGTGGCTACACCGCCGTCTCGTCCATGGCCAACACCGAGCCGGTCACCGACCACGCCGGCGATCGTCGCCGAGATCCGCGAGAAGGCCGCCGCCGCGGGCCTGGCGGACGTGTTCCCGGTCGGCGCGATCACGAAAGGCGCTGGCCGGCGAGTCGATCGCCGAGATCGGCGACATGGTCGAGGCAGGCGTGCGGGTGTTCAGCGACGACGGCAACTGCGTGCCCACCGCGCGCATGCTGCGCAACGCCCTCACCTACGCGAAGGCGTTCCCGCAGGAGGTCGTCATCGCCGACCATTGCGAGGATCCCTCCCTGGTCGAGGACGGGCACATGCACGAGGGCGTCCAACTCGTACTCGCTCGGGCCTGGCGGGCCGGCCCGCCGAGGCCGAGGAGACGATCGTGGCGCGCGACATCGCGATGGCCCGCATGACCGGGGGGCGGCTGCACCTGTGCCATCTGTCCAGCGCGCGATCGGTCGACCTGGTTCGCGCCGCCAAGGCCGAGGGTGTGCGGGTCACCGCGGAGGTCACGCCCCACCACCTGGTCTTCACCGACGACGACCTGGTCACCTACGACACGAACTTCAAGATGAACCCGCCGCTGCGCAGCGGCCGAGGATCGAGAGGCCCTGCGTGCCGGGGTGGCCGACGGCACGATCGACGCGATCGCCACCGACCATGCGCCGCACGCGGTGGAGGAGAAGGAATCGGAGTTCGACCTGTCGCCGCCGGGCACGATCGGGCTCGAGACGGCCCTCGCCGCCGTGTGGACCCACCTCGTGCGAACCCGGGATCGATCGCTCGGCACGCGCGCATCGAGGCGATGAGCGTCGACACCGGCCCGGATCCTGGGCGCCGCCGGCCACGGCGGTCCGATCGAGGCCGGGCGGCCCGCGAACCTGGTGGTGTTCGATCCCGGCCGAGCGATGGATCGGTGGAGCCGCCGTTCGCATCGAAGGCGCGGAACTCGGCGTTCATGGGCGCCGAGCTCACGGGACGGGTCGCGGTCCACGGTGCTGCAGGCGGCTCGCTCACCGTCGCCGACGGGAAGGCGGTGCGGTAGATGGCGGTGGACCTCGAAGCCGGCGCGCGGTCCCGACGCGCTCCTGGTGCTGGAAGACGGCAGCGCGTTCCGGGCACCGGGTTCGGAGCCGAGGGCGAGACGTTCGGCGAAGCGGTGTTCAACACCGGCATGGCCGGGCTACCAGGAGGTGCTGACCGATCCGTCCTACGCGGGCCAGATCGTGGCGATGACCTCGCCGCATCAGGGCAACTACGGGATGAACGAGGCCGATCCCGAGTCGGTCGCGGGTGCAGGTCGCCGGGTTCGCGGTGCGGGAGGCGTCACGCCGCGCGTCGTCGTGGCGATCGGAAGGCACCCTGGGTGACGTCCCTGCTGGCCGAGGCATCACGGCGATCGAAGGCATCGACACGCGGCGGCTCACGCGGCTCCTGCGCGATCGTGGCGTCGATGCGCGCGGCGATCTCCACCGTCGACCTCGACCCCGGCTCGCTGGTGGAGCGCGTGCAGGCCTCGCCGGGCATGGCGGGCGCGGACCTCGCCAGGACGGTCTCGGCCGACGAGCCGTACGAGGCCGCGGCGCTGGTCGGGCCCGGCCAACACCGACCTCGGCCGGGTGTTCCGGGTGGCGGCCTACGACTTCGGGATCAAGCGCAACATCCTGCGGCTGCTGGCGGCGGCGGGCATCGAGACCACGGTGTTCCCGGCGCAGACGCCGGCGGCGGCGATCGCGGCCGGCGGTTCGACGGGGTGTTCCTGTCGAACGGGCCCGGCGATCCCGTCGGCGACCGCCTACGGCATCGAGGCGACCCGCGACCTGCTCGGGACAGGTGCCGATCTTCGGGATCTGCCTGGGCCACCAGCTGCTCGCCCATGCCCTGGGCGGCCGCACCTACAAGATGAGGTTCGGCCATCGCGGCGTGAACCAGCCGGTGAAGAACCTGCACGACCGGCGCCGTGGAGATCACCAGCCACAACCACGGGTTCGCCGTCGATCCCGACGGCGTGGGCGCGCGACGCGGACGGGTCGCCACGTACCGACCTGGGGCGTGTCGCTCTGACCCACTGGAACCTCAACGACGGCACGCTGGAAGGCCTGCGCTGCCTCGACGTGCCCGCCTTCAGCGTCCAGTACCACCCCGAGGCCGCACCCGGCCCCCACGATTCCCGCTACCTCTTCGACGACTTCCGCGCCCTGATGGGATCCGGGCAGCGGCTCAAGAGCGAGGCGAGCCGAGCGGTAGCCGGAAGCGATGCCGAGGCGGAACGACATCCGGAAGATCATGGTGATCGGCTCGGGGCCGATCGTGATCGGGCAGGCGTGCGAGTTCGACTACTCGGGCACGCAGGCGTGCAAGGTGCTGCGCGGCCAGGGGTATGAGGTGGCGCTGGTGAACTCCAACCCCGCCACGATCATGACCGACCCGCAGTTCGCCGACCGGACCTACATCGAACCGCTCACGCCTGCGTCGGTGCTGGCGATCCTGGAGCGCGAGCGCCCCGACGCGCTGCTGCCCACCCTGGGTGGCCAGACCGGCCTGAACGTGGCGGTGGCGCTCGCGGAATCCGGCGACCTCGACCGGCTGGGCGTGCAGCTGATCGGCGCCTCGCTCGAGGCGATCCATCGAGCGGAGGACCGCAGCGGCTTCAAGGAGACGATGGTGAAGGCCGGCCTCGACGTGCCGCGGGCCGGCATCGCCTCACACCCTCGAGGAGGCGCTCGCGCTGGGCGAGCGATCGGGTACCCGCTGATCGTGCGCGCCTCGTTCACGATGGGCGGAGGGGGCAGCGGGTTCGCGTCCGACCGATGAGGAGCTCGCCGCGCTCGCCGCCCGCGCGCTCGAGATCTCGCCGGTCTCGGAGATCCTGGTCGAGGAATCGATCGCGGGCTGGAAGGAGTTCGAGCTCGAGGTGATGCGCGACGCCGACGACAACGGCGTCATCGTCTGCTCGATCGAGAACGTCGACCCGATGGGCGTGCACACCGGCGACTCGATCACGGTGGCGCCCCAGCAGACGCTGACCGATCGTGAGTATCAACAGATGCGCGACACCGCGCTCCAGCGTGCTGCGCGTGATCGGCGTCGAGACCGGCGGCTCCAACGTCCAGTTCGCGGTCGACCCGGTCACCGGTCGTCAGGTGTTGATCGAGATGAACCCGCGGGTCTCCCGCTCGAGCGCGCTGGCGTCGAAGGCGACCGGGTTCCCGATCGCGAAGATCGCGGCGCTCGCTGGCCGTGGGGTACCGGCTGGACGAGATCACGAACGACATCACGCGGCGAGACGCCGGTCGTCGTTCGAGCCCACGCTCGACTACGTCGTGGTGAAGATCCCGCGGTTCGCGTTCGAGAAGTTCCCCGAGGCCGACCCGCGCCTCACCTCGACGATGAAGTCGGTGGGCGAGGTGATGGCGATCGGCCGGACCTTCAAGGAGGCGCTGGGCAAGGCGTGGCGCGGCATGGAGAAGACCGGGTTCGACCTGCGGCTGCGATCGCTCGCCGGGAGACCGGAGCCGATGGCGGCGCTCGGCCGCCGGCACCGAGCACCGGCTGCAGCTTGATGCAGGCGCGCCCTCGAAGAGGGCCGCACCGTGGACGAGGTCGCCGCGGCCAGCGCCATCGATCCGTGGTTCGTGGACCAGATCGCCGAGGTCGTGGACAGAGGCCGCCGACCCTGCGGGGCCGAGTCGCTGTCGACGTTGAGCGCGCGCGAGCTGTGGGAGCGCGAAGCGGCTCGGCCTGTCGGACGGCCGCATCTCGCGACGCTCACGGTCCGCGACCGAGGCCGCGGTGCGCCGTCATCGCGACGCCCTCGGGGTGCTCGCCGTGTTCAAGACCGTGGACACGTGCGGTGGCGAGTTCCCGGCGCGCACGCCCTACCACTACTCCACCTACGAGGAAGAGGACCGAGGTCCTGCCCGCGACGCGACCTCGGGTGGTGATCCTGGGCGCCGGGCCGAACCGGATCGGCCAGGGCATCGAGTTCGACTACGCGTGCGTCCATGCCGCGTTCGCCCTGGAAGAGGCCGGCTTCGAATCGGTGATGGTGAACTCGAACCCGGAGACCGTCTCCACCGACTACGACACCTCGAGCCGTCTCTACTTCGAGCCGCTGTCGCGCCGAGGACGTGCTGGCGGTGTGCCGCGCAGAGCAGCCGGTGGGGGTCATCGCCCAGCTCGGGGGGCAGACGCCGTTGCGGCTCGGCTCGCATCCTGCAGGAGGAAGGCTTCGCCGTGCTCGGGCACGTCGCCGGACGCGATCGACCTGGCCGAGGACCGCGGCAAGTTCGCGCGGGTCCTCGCCGAGCTCGAGATCCCCGCGCCACGCCCACGGGGAGGCCCGCACCATGGCCGAGGCCCGCGCCATCGCGCGAGCGATCGGCTATCCCGGTGGTGGTGCGGCCGTCGTACGTGCTGGGCGGGCCGAGCGATGGAGATCGTGTACGACGACGACGAGCTCGAGGCGTTCGTCCAGACCGCGTCCGACGCCTCGCCCGACCACCCGGTCCTGATCGACCGCTTCCTGGAAGGAGCGATCGAGGTGGACGTCGACGCGGTCGCCGATGCGAACGGCGACGTGTTCATCGGCGGCGGTCATGGAGCACATCGAGGAGGCCGGCGTGCACTCGGGCGACTCCTCGTGCCAGATCCCTCCGGCCACGCTCAGTCCGACGACGAGCTCGACGTGATCGAGGACATCGCTCGCCGGCTGGCGCGCCGGCTCGGCGTCGTGGGCCTGCTCAACCTGCAGCTCGCCGTCAAGGACGAGCGCATCTGGGTGATCGAGGCGAACCCGCGAGCCTCGCGGACCGTGCCGTTCGTCTCCAAGGTGATCGGCGTCTCGCTCGCCCGCATCGCCACGCTGGTGCTCGCGGGACCGGTCGCTCGCTCGACCTGGGTGCCGAGCGGGGTGCTGCCGGCCGATCCCCACCACTACCGGCACCTGCCGTACGCCAGCGTGAAGGCGGCCGTGCTGCCGTTCGGACGGTTCCCGGGCGTCGACACGGTGCTCGGGCCCGGAGATGAAGTCGACCGGCGAGGTCATGGGCATCGACGCCGATCCCGGGTGGGCGCTGGCGAAGGCGTTCACCGCCGCCGGGGCACGGGCTGCCGAGCGAGGGCACCGTGTTCATCAGCGTGGCGAACCGCGACAAGCGGGCGATCGTGTTCCCGGCCAGGCGCCTCGCCGACCTCGGATTCCGGTTGCTGGCGACCGGCGGCACCGCCGGCGTGCTGCAGCGCGCCGGGATCCCGGTCGAGCGGGTGGCGAAGGTGAGTGAGCGACGCCGACAACGTCGCCGAGCTGATCCGCGAGTGGCCGGTCGATCTGGTCGATCAACACGCCGTTCGGCCGCGGGGCGCGCACCGACGGCTACTTCATCCGGACGGCGTCGGCGTCGGCCGGCGTGCCGTGCGTCACGACGCTGCCGGGCGTGTTCGCGGCGGTGCGGGGCATCGAGGCGCAACGCGGGCGGCCAACCGAGCCGCGTTCGATCCAGGAGTACCATGCCGAAGCCATGCGGGAGCCCATGCAGGCCCGGCTGACGTTCTCGGAGGCCGCCGCGGCGGGTCGCGGGGGAGTCTCCGGCGTGAAGCAGGTTCGCGCCGAGATCCTGTCCACGCGCAAGCTGGGTGCCTACCACTCCCTGACCCTGGTCGCTCCCGAGATCGCCGAGAAGGCCCGGCCCGGGCCAGTTCCTGGCGGTCGAGATGCCGGAGGGCCGTGAGTTCCTGCTGCGGCGCCACTTCTCGATCCACCAGGCCTCGCGCCGCGGCGGCTGGGCCGGGCACGTTGGAGTTCGTCGTCGATCCGACGGGCGCGGGCACCGAGTGGCTCGCCACCGCGAAGGCGCACGAGTTCCTCGAGGTGATCGGCCCGCTGGGCAAGGCGTTCGCCTATCCGAAGAAGCTCACCAACTGCCTGCTGGTCGCCGAGGGCCACGGTGCCGCGTCCCTGTACTTCCTGGCCCAGGAACTGCACGCGCGGCAGAAGCGCGTCGACATGGTGGTGGGCGCCGAGACGCTGGAGCGGGTCTTCAAGCCGATCGAGGCCAAGCGCCTGTCGCAGTCGGTCGCGATCATGACCCGAGGACGGCACGCTGGGCGAGCGGGGCGTGGTGATGGACGCCTTGGCCGACATGGTGGATGCGCACGTCCACCGAAGTGATCTACGCGGCGGCGCCGTCGGCCACCTTGGGCGCGACTCGCGGAGTTCTGTCGTCAGCGGAACATCCCCGCTCAGGTCGCGGTGGAAGAGCAGATGGGATGCGGGTTCGGGCTGTGCCAGACGTGCGTCGTGCCGGTGGCCCGCAAGGATGGCACCGGCTACGACCACGTCCGATCGTGCATCGACGGTCCGGTGTTCAATCCCGCGCGCGTGCTGTGGGACCGATGGCTGTCGGACGCCCCCACCCTGCTGCCCACGCCGCCCGAGGGCCTGCCGGTGACGAGATCGTGGCCGGGGTAGGAGGGGTCGACCGTGGCCGGCGTGAAGCGAACCCTCTCGGTCGATCTGCAGGGGTTGGTGCTGCCGACGCCGGTGATGATCGCCGCGGGCTGCTCAGGCACCGGGCGCGAGCTCAGCGGCCTCGTCGACCTGCGCAAGGTGGGCGCGGTCGTGAGCCGGAGCATCACCGCTCGAGGCCGATCGCAGGGTCGGCCACGCCGCGGATCGCCGAGACCGCCGCCGGGGTCGTGTGGTCGACCGGTCTGCAGAACCCGGGCATCGACGCGTTCGTCGAGCGATGAGCTGCCCGCGACTGGCCCGGACCGGCTCACACGTGGTGGTCTCGATCGCCGGCAGCGACGCTGGAGGAATACGTGCGCCTCACCGGGTCGCTGCAGGGCCGGCCCGAGGTCGCGGCGCTCGAGGTCTATCTCTCGGGGCCCGATGGTGAGCTCGGTCGGGAGGTCCTCGGCGCGCACGTCGATCGCGCCGCCGAGATCGCGGGCGCGGTGGCACGCATGTCGTTGGTGCCGGTGTTCGCGAAGCTGCCGATGAACGCGCCGGACCTCGGCGAGATCGCGCGCGCCGTGGTGCGGGCCGGCGTCACCGGGATCACGGTGGGTGGTCCGCCGCCCGCCATGTCGGTGCGGGCGACGCAGCTGCGGCCCGTCCCTCGGCGGGGTCACCGGGTACCTGTCGGGACCGGCGATCAAGCCGATGATGCTGCGCGCGGTGTTCGAGGTGGCTCGCGCGGTCCCGGAGTCGCCCGTCGATCGCGGTGGGTGGCATCCGGATCGGGCGACGATGCGATCGAAGCGATGCTCGCGGGGGCGTGGGCGGTCCAGGTGGGAACGGCCACCTTGGTCGACCCGGGCGCGCCCGTCGCCGTGGCGCAGGGGATCGTGCGCTACCTGAAGGAGAAGCGGCTGGCCTCGCCCGGCCGACGTGCGGGGCCGGCTCCGGGTGCCCACCGTCGTTCGGGGCCGTCGAGGACGACGAGGAGGTCGACGCATGATCCCTCGACCGGAGAACCCGCTCGTGGTGGCGCTCGACGTGTCCGATCTCGACGAGGCGGAGCGGCTCGCCACGGACGCTGGCCCGCACGTGGGCATGCTGAAGGTGGGGTTCGAGCTGTTCTGGGCAGCACGGCCCGGAGGCGGTGCGCCGCATCGCGTCTCACGGCCCGGTGTTCGTCGGACGCGAAGCTGCACGACATCCCGAACACGGTGGAACGGGCCACGGCGAACATCGCGCGACTCGGGGTGGCGATGCTCAACGTGCACGCGCTCGGCGGCGAGGCGATGATGCGGGCCGCGCGCGACGGTGCCGAGCGAGGCGCGGCCGACGCCGGTCATCCCACCCCGCTCGTCATCGCCGTGACCGTGCTGTCGTCGCACGCCGGCGAGGACCTCGCGAGCCCGTCTTCGCTCGCCTTCGAGGCACAGTCGCGCGGGACTCGACGGCGTCGTCGTCTCGGGCGCCGACGTCGAAGAGGTGCGCGCAGGTGTGCGGCGAGGAGTTCTGCCTCGTGGTGCCCGGCATCCGTCCGCACGGCGGCAACGGCGACGATCAGGTGCGGGTGCTCACGCCGTCGGCCGCGCTCGACGCCGGCGCCGACTACCTCGTCGTCGGACGTCCGATCACCGGCTCCGACGATCCGGTCGGGGTGGCCCGCGGCATCGTGCTCGGCGCCCGTTGAGCGCGCCGGCGTTCGTGCTCGTGCTGCGAAAACCGCAGGTCGACGGGCGGTTCCTGAGCGTTTGTGGCCCTTCTTGGGCCGTGCGTATACTCCCCGGGTTCTTCCCCACCCCTGACGATCGAAGACGCAAAGGAGCGCGACATGGCTCTACCGCAGTTGACCCCGGAACAGCGCGCGGACGCATTGAAGAAGGCCGCCGCCGCGCGCAAGGCTCGCGCCGAACTGAAGGGCGAGCTGAAGTCCGGGAAGCTCACGCTCGAGCAGGTGCTGAAGCGTGAGGACGACACCGTGGGCAAGATGAAGGTGTCGGTCGTGCTCGAGTCCCTCCCCGGCGTCGGCAAGGTTCGCGCCGCCAAGATCATGGAGGAGCTCGACATCAGCGCGAGCCGTCGCGTGCGAGGTCTGGGGGCCAAGCAGCGCGAGCAGCTGAACGCCAAGTTCGCGAAGTAGCGCTGCGCGCGGGAACGCTCTTCGTCGTCGCCGGTCCCTCCGGGGTCGGCAAGGGAACGGTCGTTCGCGATGTGTTGTCGCGGATCGATCGAGCGGCTGGTCTTGTCCGTCAGCGCCACCACCCGCGATCCGCGTCCGTCGGAGGTCGAGGGTGTCGACTACTTCTTCGTGGACGAGGACGAGTTCGATCGGATGATCGCCGACGGCGAGCTCCTCGAGTGGGCCCCGATCGTGGGACATCGATCGGGAACGCCGAGGAGCTACGTCGAGCAGCAGCAACGCGCGGGCAACGACGTCCTCCTGGAGATCGACGTCAAGGGGGCCGAGCAGGTCCGGACGCTGGTCCCCGACGCCGTCTTGATCTTCCTCGAGCCTCCGTCGATGGAGGAGCTGGAGCGGCGTCTCCGCGGCCGCGGAACCGAATCGGAGGAGCGGATCGCCCTCCGGCTCGAGACCGCCGGCTGGGAGATGGGCCAGCGCGGCTGGTTCGATCACGTGGTCGTGAACGATGACCTGGAACATGCATCGTCGCAGGTCGCTGCTATCATCGAGGCATCCAGAGTCCGTTTCCCGGACGATCCGGACCAGCCCATGGAGGATCCTTCCTCGATGATCGAACCCAAGATCGATGACCTGCTCGCTGCGGTTGATTCCAAGTACTCGTTGGTGATCCTGGCCGCCAAGCGCGCCCGCGAGATCAACAGCTACTACAACCAGCTCGGCGAAGGTCGTGGCGAGTTCGTGCCGCCGCTCGTGGAGTCCGGCTTCAGCAACAAGCCGCTCTCGATCGCGCTCGAGGAGATCGCCCAGGGCAAGATCGAGTACGAGCGCACCGAGGACCCCGCCGAGGTCGACTGACCCGTGTCGCGGCGCGTACTGCTGGGGATCACCGGCGGTGTCGCCGCCTACAAGTCGGCACACCTCGCGCGTCTGTTGACCGCTGCCGGCGCCGAGGTCACGGTCGTGATGACCGAGTCGGCGACCCGGTTCGTCGGCCCCGACACCTTCGCGGCTCTCACGGGCCGTCCTGTCCACACGTCGCTGTGGGAGCGACCGGGCGAGGTGCTGCACGTCCGGTTGGCGCACGAGGCCGACCTCGCGATCGTGGCGCCGGCCACCGCCAACCTGCTGGCCAAGCTCGCGCACGGGCTGGCCGATGACCTCCTCACCTCGACGCTCCTGGAGTACGCGGGACCGTTGGTGATCGCGCCGGCGATGCACACCGGGATGTGGGAGCACCCCGCGACCCGCGGCAACGTCGAGACGCTCGAGGGGCGCGGGGTCACGTTCGTCGGTCCGGTCGAGGGCGCGTTGGCCCACGGCGACAGCGGCGTCGGCCGGCTCGCCGAGCCGGACGATCATCGCCGCCGAGGCGCTCGCGGTCGCTCGACGGTGCCGCGGCCGGATCGCTCGATCGGCCGCACCGTCGTCGTGACCGCCGGGCCCGACCTACGAGCCGATCGACCCGGTGCGATTCATCGGCAACCATTCCAGCGGGAAGATGGGCGTGGCGGTGGCGGCGGAGGCCGCTGCGACGCGGCGCAACGGTGCACCTGATCCTGGGACCGGGCACGGTGGCTCCGCCTGCCGGCGCCCAGGTGCGTGCGCGTCACCACCGCCGAGCAGATGCGTGAGCGCCGTGATGCGATCACGCCGACGACGCCGACGCGATCGTCATGGCCGCCGCGGTCGCCGATTTCCGCCCGAAGGATGCCGCCAGCCGGCAAGCTGAAGAAGGACGACGGCACCCCCGAGCTCATGCTCGAACCCACGCCCGACATCCTGGCCGAGCTGGGTGAGCGCGCCGACGGCGTCCCTACCTGGTCGGGTTCGCGGCCGAGACGTCCGACGTCGAGGCGCAGCGGTCGCGCCAAGCTCGCGCGCAAGCATGCGGATCTGCTGGTCGCCAACGAGGTCGGCCGCGAGGGGACCGGCTTCGGCTCCGAGACCAACCATGCCGCGGTCGTGTCGGTGAACGGTGACGACATCGCTCTGCGCGACTGGACCAAGCGCGAGCTGGCCTCGGCCATCGTCGACCGGATCGAAGCGGCGCTGCGGGCCGACGGCCCCGGTCGCTGACGAGGCCATACCTCGGCGGCTAGACTCCGCCCATCATGAGCACGAGCTACCTCTTCTCGTCCGAATCCGTCACCGAGGGCCATCCCGACAAGCTGGCCGACCAGATCTCCGATTCGATCCTGGACGCCCTGCTCGAACAGGACCCCAACTGCCGCGTCGCCTGCGAGACGCTCGTCACCACGGGCTTGGCGTTCGTCAGCGGCGAGATCAGCCTGAACAAGGGCTGGGTCGACGTTCCGCAGATCGTGCGCGACACGATCACCGACGTCGGCTACACGGATGCCAAGTTCGGGCTCGACGGCGAGACCTGCGGGGTGATGACGGCGATCCAGGAGCAGTCGCCCGACATCGCGCGCGGCGTCGACGATGCCCTCGAGCACCGCGAGGAGCACTCCGCCGACGACCTCGATCAGCTCGGGGCCGGCGACCAGGGCATGATGTTCGGCTTCGCGTGCCGTGAGACCGAGGAGCTGATGCCGCTCCCCATCGCCATGGCCCACCGACTCGCGAAGCGCCTCGCCGACGTCCGCAAAGCGGGCGTCGTTCCGTATCTGCGCCCCGATGGCAAGTCCCAGGTGTCCATCCGATACGAGGACGGGCGCCCCGTCGCTGTCGACACCGTGCTGATCAGCGCCCAGCACCGCGAAGAGGTCGATGTCGAGACGCTGCTCGCGCCCGACATCGAGGCCGAGGTCATCGACCCGGTGTTGCGGGAGTTCCCCGAACTCGATGCCTCGAAGGTCCGTGTGCTCGTCAACCCCACCGGCCGGTTCGAGATCGGCGGACCGAAGGCCGACACCGGGCTGACCGGCCGCAAGATCATCGTCGACACCTACGGCGGCTACGCGCCCCACGGCGGCGGCGCGTTCAGCGGCAAGGACCCCACGAAGGTCGACCGTTCCGCCGCGTACATGGCGCGCCACGTCGCCAAGACGATCGTGGCGGCCGGCCTGGCCGACAAGGCCCAGCTCCAGGTGGCGTACGCGATCGGCACCGCGCACCCGGTGTGCCTCATGGTGGAGACGTTCGGCACGGAGCAGGTCGATCCGCGCCACGCTGGCAGCCGCGCTTCGTGAGGTGTTCGATTTCCGGCCGGCCGCCATCATCCGCTATCTCGACCTGGCCCGTCCGATCTACCGGGAGACGGCCGCCTACGGGCACTTCGGGCGCAAGGAGTTCCCCTGGGAGGCGACCGACCGCGCCGACGACCTCCGCGCCGCCGTCGGGTAGCGCCGCGATCGACCAGCCCGAGAGTCCTCGACGGCCCGGTGTCGGTCTGCATCGACCGACCCGTCCTGTCGCTCGACCGGCCGTTCACCTATGGGCTCGACGCCGAGCTCGAGCGCCGGCGTCGGCTCGCTGGTGCAGGTGTCGTTCCACGGGCGCGCGGTGCGAGGCTGGGTGCTGGGACCCACCGACGACCTTCCGCAGCGGATGCTTCCGATGAAGAAGGCGGTGTCGCCGGTGCGATGGTTCGACCGCGACGGCCTCGCGCTCGCGCCGCTGGGTGAGCGAGCGGTACGTCGCCCCGCTGGCCGCCGTGCTCGGACGCGCGACGCCCCCGCGCGTCGCGTCCGAGGAGGCGAAGCGGTCCGGCGATCCGCCGGCACGCCGGGGCCGCGGCTCCGACGACGTCGGCCCTGGCGAGCTACCGGGGCGCTGACGCCCTCGTCCCGGTCGATCGCGGGTGCTCGCGTTCGAGGCGTTCGTCGCTGCGTCCCGCGCCCGAAGACGAGGCCTGCGTGGCCGTGGAAGCGGTGCGCGGTGCCTCGCGCCGGCCGGCGCGCGCTCGTGATCGTGCCGGAGGCCGACACCGATCCCCGGCGTGGCGCGGGCGCTGCGAGGCGGCGTTCGGTGCGCGGTGCGCGATCGCTGCTCGGCGGGTCGAAGCGCGGGCGGTACCGAACGTGGCTCGACGCGCAGGCGGGCGCGCTTCGACGTGGTGGTGGGCTCCCGCCCCTCGGTGTTCGCGCCGGTGCCGCAGCCTCGGGCTGATCGTGGTCTCGCGCGAGTCCCACCCGGCGCTGCGCGAGGATCGGGCGCCGTACTACCACGTGCGCGACGTGGCCCTGGCGCGCGGCCGCATCGCCGGTGCCACGGTGGTGCTCTCGTCGATGTGCCCGTCGTCGGAGGCCGCGGCGCTCGGCCTGCCGCAGGTCACGCCGACGCGGCCGGCGATGGCCCCCGGTCGAGATCGTGAAGCCCGGGTCCGAAGGACGCGCTCCGCGGCTGCGTGCGCGCTCTCGGCGAGGCGACACGCGCGTTCCTGTTCTCGCCGCTTGCCGGGTACGGGCATCGCCGCGGTCTGCCGGTCGTGCGGCAGACCGGCGGCGTGCGCCGCATGCGGCGGCATGCTGCGTGCGGAGGAGGGCCGTGTCCGATGCATCGTGTGCGAGGCGCCGGGGCGGTGCAAGCATTGCGGCGCGGCGGACTTCGGCTTGCGTCGCAGGCGGCCGCGAGCGGGTCGAGGAGTGGGCGGGCCGCGCTGACCTCGGTCCCCGTGAACGCGGCTCGGCCCGGACGATGCCCCGCGCCTGCCGGAGCAGGGCGAGATCCTCGTCGGCGGTCCCGACGACGTGCGTGACTTCGGGCGGGGCGGGCTCGACCTCGTCGCGATCCTGGACGCCGATCTCGCCGAGCGCCGGCCCGGGCCTCAGCCGCTCGGGAGCGAGCGGTGACGACATGGATGGAGGCCATCGCGTGGGCTCGGCCCGTCGGGCAGCGCCATCGTGCAGTCCTCGCACGCCTCCGATCCGGCGGTGCAGGCGCTGGTGCGCGGCAACCCCGATCGGTTCCACGCCGACGAGACGGCGCGGCGGGCCGCGGCGGGCTTCCCGGTGGGGTCGGCGGTCTTCCGCATCGCCGGTGACGACCGAGCTGGAACGGCGCGCTCGCGGCGTGTGAGCCGATCACGATGCTGACCTCGGTCGTCGGGGACCAGACGGTATGCTTGCTCGCGCTCGACCCCGCGAGCGGTGCCGGCGTTCGGGCGGGTCGGTCCGCGAGCTCGCCGCTCGCGAGGTCGTCACCCGCGTCGAAGCCGAACCGCACCTGTGACCGGACGAGGCGTCGAGCCGATCGCGACCGACCCGGGAGCCAGGCGTGATCATGCCCATCCGAACGCTCGGCGACCCCGTGCTGCGCACGCCCGCCAAGCCCGTCGACGAGTTCGACGCAAGCTCGCGAAGCTGCGCGACGACATGCTCGAGACGATGTACGACGCGCCCGGCGTGGGTCTGGCCGCGCCCGCAGGTGGGGCTGTCGATGCGCGCTGTTCGTGTTCGACGACGGGGAGACCGGGCCCGATGCTCATGGCCAACCCCGAGCTGTTCGACGGCGAGCGGCCGGACGATGGAGGAAGAAGGGTGCCTGTCGATCCCCGGCCCGTTCCATCCGACGCCACGCGTTCCCGTCGATCACCTGCCGTGGCCAGGACGTGCGACGGCGCCACGTACGAGATGACCGGCGAAGGGCTGCTGGCCCGGATCTTCCAGCACGAGACCGATCACCTGGACGGCGCGCTCTACATCGATCACCTGGACGAGCAGGGCCGCCGCGCCGTCATGGCCGAGCTCCGCCGCCTCGAGCTGGAGATCGCCGAGCCGAGGAAGCGCCGGCTGCTGCGCCGCGGCGAGGCCTGAGGTCACCGGGCGCCGAGCCCGCGGGTTGGGGGCGAGTGCGACTATCCTCCGGCCATGACCGACCTCCGAGTGGTCTTCCTTGGCAATCGACGCATGGTCGGTCCCGACGCTCGAAGCGCTCGCCGAGGCCGACGACGTCGATGATCGTTCGCGTCATCACGAATCCGCCGCGTCCGGCCGGGCGCGGGTCGACGCCTGCGGCCGACGCCGGTGGCGAGCGCGGCCGGCCGTCTCGGTCTGCCGCTGATCGAGGTCGAGGCGGTCGATCGGCGAAGGGGCGCGAGGCGATGCGGCGACGCTCGCGCCCGACGTGCTCGTGGTCGTGGCCTACGGAGAGCTCCTGCCCGGCCGCGTCCTGGACGTTCCCGTCACTCGGGAGCCTCAACCTGCACTTCTCGCTGTTGCCGCGATGGCGGGGCGCGAGCCCGGTGCAGCGGGCGATCCTCGAAGGTGACGCGACCACCGGCGTGACGTGATGATGCTGGACGAAGGCCTGGACACCGGGCCCGTCGTGCTCGCAACGAGAGGTTCCGATCGGGGCGACCGACGACGCCGGCTCGCTCGGCGAGCGGCTCGCCGGCCTCGGCGCGCCACTCGTGGTCGAGGCGCTCCGGTCGCTCCGACGGCGGAACCGCGCGATGCGGTTCCGCAGGATGCGGCTGCCGCCGTCGGTCGCGCCCGAAGCTGCTTCCGCGCGGAACGCGACCTCGACTGGACGGTCGATGCCGGCGCAGCGATCGTCGGCGCGTCCGGGCGCTGGCACCCGCGCCCGGGTGCGACCACCACCTTCCGGGAGGCCGCTGAAGGTCGTGAGGGCCGAGGCGGCCGGACCATGGGGTGCCGTGTTCAGCGTCGATCCGGGGGCCCGGCCGATTGCATATGGCCCAAGACGGGATGCCGGTGGTCGACACCCGAGGAGGGACCGCCGTGCGGCTCCTCGAGGTCGTGCCGGCAGGGCAAGGCGCGCATGGCCGGTGCCGAGGCTGGGCGCGTCGCGGCGCCCGGCTTCGAACCCGGGGGAGCAGCTCGGGTGAGGCAGACCGCACGGACGGTGGCGCTCGAGGCGATCCGCCGGGTCGTGGACGAGGATGCCTACTCCACGATCGTCGTGCCCGCGGCGCTTCGACGCTCGCGCCTGGACGCGCGTGATCGCGCGTATCGCCACCGATCTCGCGTTCGGCACGATCCGGCACCTGCGCTCGATCGACTGGGCGCTGGACCGTGTCGCCTCCCGGCCGGTGTCGCGCATGAGCCCCGGTGCGCGCGACGTGCTGCGCCTCGGCGCCTACCAGGTGCTGTTCACCGACATCGCCGCGCATGCCGCGGTGGGGGAGACGGTCGGCCTCGCGCGCGACCGCGAGCGCGGGTTCGTCAACGCCGTGCTGCGCAAGCTCGGCGTCGGACCCGCCGCCGTGGCCCGAGGGCGCCGGACGCGAGCCGAGGTCGCGGTGCGCACCGGGCTGACGCCGTGGATCGTCGAGGAGCTGGCGCGGCTGCTGCCCGGCGAGGAGGTCGAGCCGGCCGCTCGGGCGTTCGCCTGGCAGCGCGCCGCTGTCGCTGCGGGCGAACACGGACATGGTCTCGGTCGAGGGATTCACCGAGGCCTTGCAGCGAAGCCGGGCGCGAACCGCAACCATCGCTGCTCGACCCCACGTGCCTGCTCGTGGACGGCGGCGATCCCGTCGGCGTTCCCCGGATTCTCCGACGGGTGGTTCGCCATCCAGGACCAGGCCTCGGCGTTCGTCGTTCGAAGGCCCTCGATCCGCAACCGGGCGACCGCGTGCTCGACGCGTGCGCCGCACCCGGCGGCAAGACGCGTCTACGCGTCGCGCAGCTCGTGGGTGACGACGGTCTGGTCGTGGGCGCCGACATCCAGCCCGGGCGGGTGCCCTGATCCGCAAGGCAGCCACGCGGCTCGGGGCAGCACGGCGCTCGTCCTGGCCCAGGATGCCGAGCATCCAGCGCTGCGCGGGCTCCTTCGACCGCATCATGGTCGACGCGCCGTGCTCGGGCATCGGATCGGCGCGCCGACGCCCGGAACTGTTGTGGCGCAATCGCAAGGACGAGCTCAGCAAACTCGCGCGAACCCAGGTCGCGATCACGCGCCGCGCTCGCCGATCTGCTGACGCCGGGAGGCCGACTCGTCTACTCGGTGTGCACGTTCCCGAGCGCCGAAACCGACGCCGCGGCCGATGCGATCGTCCGCCATCGGCCCGACCTGGAGCCCGTCGGAGATCGACGGCCCCGACGGCCGAACGGCCCGGGTTCGACTGTGGCCCCATCGGCACGGGAGCGACGGGATGTTCGTCGCCGCCTTCACCAGGAAGGCCTAACCCGCCGGGTACCATTGGCCTGCGTGGGAAGGCTCGCCGCATCGATCCTTTCGGCCGACCTCGCGCGCTTGGCCGACCAGGTCAAGCTGGTCGAGCAGCATGCCGAAGTCATCCACATCGACATCATGGATGGACATTTCGTACCGCCGATCGCGCTGGGCACGGTCGTCGTGGATTCATTGCGGCCGTACACACGAACGCACCCTGCACGGCCACCTCATGGTGGACGCTCCCGAGCAGTTCTTCGAGGAGTTGGCCGATGCGGGGCTCGACGTCGTGTCGTTCCACCACGAGGCGGTCGGCGACCCCGAACCCGCGATCGCGAAGGCTCGCGCCGCCGGCCTGAGGGTGGGCATCACCCTCAACATGGAGACGCCCGTCGAGGCCGTCTTCCCGGTGCTCGATCAGGTGGACGACGTGATGCTGATGAGCATCCGGCCGGGGTGGAGCGGGCAAACGCTCGAATCCAGAGGTCTACCCGCGTCTGGACGCGATCCGCACCGAGATCGACCGGCAGGAGCTTGTCCGTCGACCTGGAGATCGACGGCGGCGTCAAGGTCGACAACGCCCGGGCGGCCGTCGACGCCGGGCGCCACGGTGCTGATCGCCGCCAGCGGCATCTTCCAGGCCGACGAACCGGTCGCCGCGGCGGCCGAGCTCGCCTCGATCGCGCGAGGGGAGGCGGCCTAGCCCATGCCCGAGACGATCCTGGTGGTCGACGACGATCCGGACATCGCACGCTTCGTCGAGGTGAACCTGCGCTCGGCCGGCTACGACGTCGCGGTCGCGGGTGACGGCGAGGAAGCGTTGGAACGTGCCGGCGAGCTCCGCCCCGACCTGGTGCTGCTCGACGTGATGATGCCGCGCATCGACGGCTTCGAGGTTGCGCAGCGTCTTCGGAAGAACCCCCAGACCGCCAACACGTCGATCATCATGCTCACCGCCAAGGCGCTGAGCGCCGACAAGGTCACCGGCCTGCAGTCCGGCGCCGACGACTACATCATCAAGCCCTTCGATCCGATCGAGCTGCTCGCGCGCGTGAAGGGCACGCTGCGCCGCGCCAAGGAGATGCGGAACCTCTCGCCGCTCACCGGCTTGCCCGGCAACATCCGCATCCAGGAAGAGATCGAACGTCAGGTCCGCGAGGCGCGACCCGTTCGCCGTCCTCGTACTGCGACCTCGACAACTTCAAGACCTACAACGACCAGAAGGGGTTCGTGCGCGGCGACCGGCTGATCCAGACCACGGCGCGCATCATCCAGGACGCCGTCGTGGAGAAGGACGGCGCCGAGGGCGTTCGTCGGCCACGTCGGCGGCGACGACTTCGTGGCGGTGGTGGGCCCCGACACCGCCGAGGGCGTCGCCCAGCGCATCTGCGAGCGGTTCGACGAGGCGCTGGTGGAGTTCTACGAGCCGGAGGACCGGGAGCGCGGGTTCGTGCGCATGGAGGACCGCAAGGGCGTCGTTGCAGGACATCCCGTTGGTGGCGATCAGCGTCGGCATCGCCAGCAGCTCCAACCGCGCGTTCGCCCACTACGGCGAAGCGGTGGCCGGTGGCCACCGAGATGAAGCAGTTCGCCAAGCGTGACGGGCGTCGCACGCAGCTTCGCCTATCGACGCAACGCACCGCGCTAGCTGCTCCGGTTCCGGATACGCCCCGCTAGCCGTGGATCGGATCGCCGGGTTGGTCCGTATACTGGTGCGGCAGACAACCAACCGTTTCCGGGGCGGGGTGCAACTCCCCACCGGCGGTGACAGTCCGCGACCCTGCCGCAGCCAGCGGTGGGTGGACCCGGTGGAATTCCGGGACCGACCGTGAGAGTCGGGATGGAAGGGAACGGGTGAACGCGACGACCGGGCTGCGCTGTGCGCGCGCCGCGAGTCGTCGGTCGCCTGACGCTTCCACCCTCCACGCCTCGGCCGGACCGAATCGAGGCGGACGCGTGGAGACAGACACGACAGACCCAGATGCGGCGCGCGCTCGAGCTCGCCGAACGCGGCTGGGGCCGCGTGTCTCCCAATCCCATGGTGGGCGCCCTCGTCGTCGACGATCGCGACCGGCGCGGTCGCTGGGCGAGGGCTGGCACGAAGGGCCCGGCACCGCGCACGCCGAGGTGATGGCGCTGGCCGCAGCCGGCGACCGCTCGCGAGGGGCCACCGTGGTCTGCACGCTCGAGCCGTGCAACCACTTCGGGCGCACCCCGCCCTGCACCCGCGCCTTGATCGACGCGGGCGTGGCGCGCGTGGTGGTGGCAGCCACCGATCCGAACCTGGGCGACGACACGCCCGGCCTCGCGGAGCTCCGCGCCGCCGGCATCGAGGTCGAACACGGGCGTGCTGGCCGCCGAGTCGCGGCGCCTGAACCGGGCGTTCGAACGTCACGTCACGACCGGCCTTCCGCACGTCACGCTGAAGATGGCGTCGAGCCTCGACGGCAAGACGGCGGCGACCGACGGTTCCTCCCGATGGATCACCGGCCGAGGCGTCGCGCGCCGACGTGCAGCGGCTCCGCGCCTGGGCCGACGCCGTCGTCGTGGGCGCGGGGACGGCGATCGCCGACGATCCCGTCGTTGACCGTGCGCGATGCGCGCTTCGCCGACGTGCGTGCCGCCGATGCGGGTCGTGGTCGACACCGCGGGTCGTGTGCCGGCCACCGGCCATCTGTTCGACGGGTCGGCACCGACAATGGTCGCCACGTCCGACCGCACCGCCGAGGATCGGATCCGCGGAGTGGAACGCTGCGGGAGCCGACGTCGCGGTCCTGGAGCGCGACGCCGCCGGCGCGGTGTCGCTGGCCGCGCTGCTGCGAGCACCTCGGGCAAGCGAGACGTCCAGGGGGTGCTCGTCGAAGGGGGCGCGACCCTCGCGTGGAGCTTGGTTCGGGACGGCCTGATCGACGACGTCGTGCTCTACGTCGCGCCCGATCCTCCTCGGGGGTGCCGCCGCTCCGGGCGTGGTCGGCGGGGGCGGGCTTCGCGCCGATCGCCGAAGCCCTCGAGCTCATCGTTCGACTCGGCCGAGCGGATCGGCCCCGACATCCGGCTGGAGGCCCATGTTCACCGGGATCGTTGAGGAGCGCGGCGAGGTGCGCGCGATGACCGACCACCGGCTCACGGTGGCATGCCGGGTCGTGCCCACCGACAGCGACATCGGCGCCTCGATCGCGGTGAACGGCGTCTGCCTCACGGTCGTGGGCAACGACGGCGCGTCGCTGGCGTTCGACCTGTCGGACGAGACGATCGAGCGCACCAGCCTGCGGCGACTCGCCGAAGGGCACGCGGTGAACCTGGAGCGTCCCGTCACCCTGGCGGCGCGGCTGGGCGGCCACATCGTGCAAGGTCACGTCGACGGGGTCGGCGAGGTCGCAGAGCGTGCGAGCCCGGCGACGGACGGCGGGTCCGTGATCCGGTTCCACGTCCCCGACGACCTGATGCGATACGTGATCGAGAAGGGCTCGATCATCGATCGACGGCATCAGCTTGACCGTGGCGACGCTGCATCCCGACGGTGTCAGCGTCGCGGTGATCCCGCACACCCTGGCGGTCACCACGCTGGGTGAGGCCGCGCCGGGCGACCCGGTGAACCTGGAGGTCGACATGATCGCGAAGTACCTCGAACGCCTGATGGAAGGACGGACGGCATGACCGAGCTGGAGATCCACGAGCAGGACCTGGACAGCGGGATCTTCGCCACGATCCCCGAGGCCGTCGAGGACATCCGGGACGGCAAGATCGTCATCGTGGTCGACGACGCCGACCGGGAGAACGAAGGCGACTTCATCATGGCGGCGGAGAAGGCCACGCCGGAGGCGGTGGACTTCATGGTGACCCACGGCCGGGGCATCGTGTGCCTGCCGTGCGCCGCGTGGCGCCTGGACGAGCTGGGGATCCCGCAGATGGTCGCCGACACCACGGGCGGGCACGAGGCGGCGTTCACGGTCTCGATCGACTCTCGCCAGGGCACCACCACCGGGCACCAGCGCGCACGACCGGGCGATCACGCGCGAAGGCCGTCGACCAACACGGAGGTCACGCCGCGGGACTTCCGAGGCCGGGCCACGTCTTCCCGTTGCGCTGCCAAGGACGGCGGGGTGCTCCGGCGCGCCGGGCACACCGAGGCCGCGGTCGACCTCGCCACGCCTGGCCGGCCTGTTCCCGGCGGGCGTGATGTGCGAGGTCGATGAACGAGGACGGCACGATGGCGCGCCTGCCCGAGCTGATCCGTGTTGCGCGCGAGCACGGCCTCAAGCTGATCTCGATCGCCGACCTGATCGAGTACCGACGACGCCGCGAGGTGCTGGTGTCGAAGGTGGCCGAGGCCACGATCCCCACGCCGTTCGGCGAGTTGCGCTCCTACGCGTACGAGAGCTTGGTCGACGGACGCACGCACATCGCGCTGGTCCTGGGCGAGATCGGTGACGGCATCGGCGTCCTGACCCGCGTGCACTCCGAATGCCTCACCGGCGACGTGTTCGGGTCGCTTGCGCTGCGACTGCGGCCAGCAGCTCGAGAGCGGCCATGGCCCAGATCGGGGAGCAGGGCCGCGGGGTGATCCTGTACGTGCGCGGCCATGAGGGCCGCGCGATCGGGCTGACGCACAAGCTCCGCGCCTACGAGCTGCAGGACCAGGGTCGTGACACCGTCGAGGCCAACCTGGAACTCGGGTTCCCCGCCGATCAGCGCGAGTACGGCATCGGCGCGCAGATCCTGGTGGATCTCGGCGTCAAGACGATGCGGCTGCTCACGAACAACCCGGACAAGCGTGCGGGCCTGGAGGGCTACGGCCTGGCGATCGAGGAACGCATCCCGCTGCAGATCGAGCCCACCCCCGAGAACATCGGCTACCTGCGCACCAAGCGGGAGAAGATGGGTCATCTGCTCGACATGACCAAGGCGGCGCCTGAGCCGTCGTGGCGCCCGAGGTCCAGCGGTGAGGACGTTCGTCGGCGGGTCCACGACGGGCGGGGAGCGCGTCGCGGTGGTGGCGGCGCGGTTCAACGAAGTGGTCACGGGCAAGCTGGTCGAGGGCGCCGTCGAGGGGTTGCAGAACGCACGGCGTGGACGACGAGCGGCATCGACGTGGCGTGGGTGCCGGGTGCGTTCGAGATCCCGTTGGTGGCCAGGCGCCTGGCGAGGACCGGGCGCTACGACGCGCGTGATCTGCCTGGGTGCGGTGATCCGGGGGGAGACCGCGCACTTCGAGCTCGTCGCCAACGAAGCCGCTCGCGGCATCGCCGAGGTCGCGTTGGATACCGGGCATGCCGGTGATCTTCGAGGTGCTGGCCACCGAGGACCTGGCCCAGGCCGAGGCGCGTGCCGGCGGCGCGCACGGCAACAAGGGATGGGAGGCGGCCGAGGCCGCGCTCGAGATGGCCTGGCTCATGGATGCGCTCCCGGAGGTGAGATGAGGTGTTGGTGGACAAGCCGTGGGGCAAGGTCGCGACCTACGCCCTGAACCAGCCGTCGTCGGTGCGGGTCATCACCGTCGAACCCGGAGCAGGAGACCAGCGTGCACTACCACCGCATGCGCGACGAGATGTGGGTGGTGCTGGACGCGGGGCTCACGATCGAGATCGGCAACAAGGTGGTGGAGGCGCAGCCGGGCGAGGAGTTCATGATCCCGGCCGAGGAGACCCATCGGATCCGTTGCACGGCAGCGACGCCGCGGCCGGATCCTGGAGATCGCGTACGGCTACACGACCGAGGACGACACCCAGCGCCTCGAGGACGCGTACGGCCGATCGCTCGAGGCGGACTGGTGAGCGACCAGCCGTGTCGGGCGTGCGAGACAGCCGTCGGCCGCGACCCCTATACTCCTTGCCCAGAAGAGCAAGCACGTGTGTTCACCAAGCACCGGGCCGACAACACCCGGTGCTCGTTCATCTGAGGAGGTGATGCGGGGTCTCGACCGATCCGCGAATAAACGACCGGATCCGGTCTCCCCAGGTTCGCCTGGTGGGGGCCGACGGCGAGCAGATCGGGGTGGTCGACACCCGCGAGGCGCTCCGCCAGGCCCGTGACCTGGATCTGGACCTCGTCGAAGTCGCGCCGCAAGCCGATCCGCCCGTGTGCCGGATCATGGACTACGGCAAGTTCAAGTACGAACGCGACGTTCGGCAGAAGGAGGCCCGCAAGAAGCAGTCGCGGACCGGCCTGAAGGAGATCAAGTTCCGCCCCAAGATCGACCCGCACGACTACGCCACCAAGAAGGGCCACGTCGTCCGGTTCCTGAACGGGGGGCACAAGGTCAAGATCACGATCATGTTCCGCGGGCGCGAGATGGCGCACACGGACCTCGGTCGCAAGATCCTGGACCGCTTGGTCGCCGATCTCGGGGAAACCATCGTGGTGGAGTCCTTCCCCAAGCAGGAAGGCCGGAACATGATCATGGTGATCGGGCCCAACAAGCGCTACGTCGAGGCACAGGCCAAGGCGGCCGCGAAGCTGGCCAAGGAACAGGAAGAGGCCGACGGCGCGACCGACACCGCCGAACCCGAAGCATCGGACACCGAGCCTGACGCTCCAGCCGAAGCCCAGCCGGAACCGCCGGCCGAGCCCGAACCGGCCTCAGCCGCAGCCGGTGGCCGTGGAGAGCCCCGCATCCGACAACGAAGGATAGATCGATGCCGAAGATGAAGAGCCACAGCGCCACCACCAAGCGCTTCCGCGTGACGCGCAAGGGCAAGGTGCTGCACCGCAAGGCCACCGGCAACCACATGCTCACGAAGAAGAGCGGCGGCCAGCGCCGGCGCGTCGAGGGCATGTCCGAGGTCACGGCGGAGAAGACGAAGATCAAGCGACTGCTGGGGAAGGCCTAGAACCATGGCGCGAATCAAACGTTCCGTCCACGCGAAGAAGAAGCGCCGTGAGGTGCTCGAGAAGGCCAAGGGCTACACCGGCACGAGGCGCAAGCGCTACCGCGCCGCCAAAGAGCAGGTCATGCACTCGGGCAACTACGCCTACCGCGATCGCCGCGACCGCAAGGCGCAGTTCCGCCGGCTGTGGATCACCCGCATCAACGCCGCGGTGCGCCCCTACGGCATCAGCTACTCCGTGTTCATCAACGGGCTGAAGGCCGCCGGCATCGAGGTCGATCGCAAGATCCTCGCCGACATGGCCGTCAACGACCCCAAGGCGTTCGCGCAACTGGTCGACGAGGCCAAGGCCGCACAAGCCGCAGCCTGACACGCGTCCGGGGGAGGGCTCCGTGCTGACGTCCCCCAAGAACCCCAAGGTCATCGCCGCCTCCAGGCTGAAGAAGCGCGCCTTCCGCGACGAGGATCGTCGCTTCCTGGTCGAGGGCGCCCAAGCGGTGAGCGAGGCGCTCGGCGTGCCGGGCGCGCTCGAGACGCTGTTCACCGACGACGAACTCGCGCCGCTCGCGGTGCAGGCGCGTCAGGCGGGCGTCGAGGTCCACCAGGTGGGCGACGAGGTGATCCGGGCCCTGACCTCCACCGTGACGCCGCAGGCGCTGGTGGGGGTCGCTCCGTATCTCGATCGAGGCCTCGATGCGCTCCCCGATGAGGGGTGCGTCCCGATCCTGCACGAGGTGCGCGACCCCGGGAACGCCGGCACCGTGCTCCGGTCGGCCGATGCGGCGGGTGCCGGCGGCGTGGTGTTCACCGCCAGCTCGGTCGACGTCTACAACCCCAAGACCGTGCGCTCGTCGGCCGGGTCGCTGTTCCATCTGCCGGTGGTCCGGGACGCCGAGACGACCGAGGCGATCGCCGCTGTGAAGGACCGGGGGTTCCGCGTGCTGGCCATGGCGACCGGCGGGGCCGACGACCTCTACCGGTCCGACCTGTCCGGACCGGTGGCGTTCGTGTTCGGCAACGAAGCCCACGGGTTGCCTGCCGACGTCGTGGCGCTCGCCGACGACACCGTGCGGGTGCCGCAGGCAGGGCGAGCGGAATCGCTCAACCTCGCCGCGGCAGCCACCGTGTGCCTGTTCGAGTGGCAGCGCCGCCGGTTGCGCGAGGGGGAGGCGCTCGAGAACATCATCGGCGCCGCGGCCCACGACATCCGCTCGCCGCTCACCGCCATGAAGGGCTTCGGCTACGCCCTCGAGAAGCGATGGGACATGATGACCGAGGAGCAACGCGCAGTGATGCTGCAGGGCATCGTCCACGACGCCGACCGCATGGACACGATCCTTCGCCAGCTGGTCGATGCCGCCCGCGTCGTGGGAGGGAACCTGGAGATCTTCCCCGAACAGGTCGACGTCGCCGAGCTCGTGCTGGCGATCGCCGAGAACCAGCGTCGCGACCCCGATCACCCTGCGGTGGAGTGGAGCGGCGAGGCCGTCACCGTGTTCGTCGACCCGGCCCGGCTCAAGACCACGATCCTGGCCTTCATGGAGGTGCTGGTCTGGTGGGGACGCGAGGGCTCACTCCTGGTGGAAGCCTCGCTCGAAGGCTCGTTCCTGCACGTGCGGGTCTCGCGCGAAGCGAGCGACCTCACGACCGAGGACGCCGAGTCGTTGTTCATCCCGCGCCGGCCCGGCCAGGGCGGGGGGAGCAAGATCGGGCTGTTCGTGGCGCGCGGCGTCGCCGAGTCGCAGGGGGGCCGGGCCTGGGGCGAGGTCGCCGATGGTCGCCTGGCCTTCCACGCCGAGATCCCCGTCGGCTTCTGATGGCCGTGAAGACGGGCTTGCGCAGGCGGTGCCGCATCCTCATCGCGGCGCTCGCGATGACGGCGACGTGGTGGGGCCCCGCACGGGCAGCGCCCGGAGACCTCGACCCCACCTTCGGCGGCGGGGGGATCGTGGCCACGCGCGTCGCCGCCCGAGAAACGTCCGGCGCGATGGCGGTGGCGATCCAGGCCGATGGAAGGATCGTCGCCGCCGGAGGGACGCAGGGCTCCGACGGGGAACGGTTCGCGATCGTCCGGTACGACGAGGACGGGCATCTCGACGGCACGTTCGGGCACGACGGGCGCGTGATGACGAGCTTCGCCGCCCGGCGATGCGTCGTTGCGGACGCCGTGGCCATCCAGTCCGACGGCAAGATCGTCGCTGCGGGGATCCAGGGCTGCCGCGGCTCGTTCGCGCTGGCTCGGTACCTTCCCAACGGCACGCTCGACCCCTCCTTCGGCGGAGACGGCAAGGTGGTCACGAGGTTCCGCAGCGGGAAGCGGTACTCCGAGTCGTTCTCCGTGGTGATCCAGCCCGACGGCAAGATCGTCGCGGCCGGGTTGTGTTGCGGCGCCCGGTTCTTCGCTCTGGCTCGGTACCTTCCGAACGGCAAGCTCGACGCGACCTTCGGCGCGGACGGGAAGGTGACGACCGACCTCACACCAGGGTCTGACGTCGCGTACGACGTCACCCTCCAAGCGGATGGCAAGATCCTGGCCGTCGGCGTCGCCGCGAAGGATCGGGATGCCGCACGGTTCGCCCTGGTGCGCTACCGGCCGAACGGCCACCTCGACACGACCTTCGGCCGGGACGGCAAGGTCACGACACGACCGTCCGACTGCGTCTCCGAGGCGCATGCGGTCGCCGTGCAGTCCGACGGCAGGATCGTCGTCGCCGGATCAGCCGGGTGCGTCAACGAGTTCGCCCTGGCCGGGTACCTGACGGATGGGTCCCTGGACGACACCTTCGGCGATGGAGGCATCACCGTCTCGGACTTCACCGACTTCGGGTGCGCTCAGGCCGACCTGGAGGCGATGGCGATCCAGTCCGATGGGAAGCTCATCGCCTCCGGTCTCACCGCATGCAAGGGCGTGAATGACGTCGAGTTCGCCTTCGCGTCGGCACGCTATGACGACGATGGAACGCTCGATGCATCCTTCGGCCAAGGAGGCGAGGTCACGACCGTGGTCTGGGACGCCGCCTGCTTCCAAGGGGCGACCGGGGTCGCCATCCAGGCAGATGAGAGGATCGTCGTTGCGGGTGGCACGGTGTGCAGCGGGCCGCGACACACCAAGTTCTCCCTGATCCGGTACCTGAACGCGTGAACCGACGCCCGGGTGCGTGCGGTGCTCCCGCACGCGAACGGCAGCCTCGGATGGCGAGACAGGTGTCGGCTGGGGACCACGGGGCCGTTGCTAGACTCGCCCCCTGATGGACGCCGCCGAACTGCTGGGGATCTTCGAGGCCGAACGCGACCGCGGACTGGCCCTGGTGGCCGGCGCCGCCACCCTCGAGGACCTCGAAGCTGCGCAGGTCGAGGTCATGGGCCGCAAGTCGGCGTTCTCCGCGGCGCAGAAGTCGCTCGGAGGGTTGTCCGACGAGGACCGCCGCGTGGCGGGCAAGGCCGCCAACGAGGCACGCCAGGCGATCCAAGGGGCCATCGACGAGCGGCGGGAAGCCCTGCAGCTCGTGGCCGAGGCGGCCTTGCTGGAAGCCGATCGCATCGATCTCACGCTGCCGGGCCGGCGTCCGCGAACGGGGTCACTGCACCCCCTCACGATCGTGGAGCGCGAGATCGTCGAGGTGTTCCTCCGACTGGGCTTCCGCGTCGTGGAGGGTCCCGAGATCGAGGACGACTGGCACAACTTCCAGGCGCTCAACATCCCGCCCGATCACCCCGCGCGCACGATGAAGGACACGATCTACCCCGCGATCCCGGGGCGGGCCGACCTGGTGCTGCGGACCGAGACCTCCGCGGCGCAGATCCGCACGATGCAGTCACAGCCGCCGCCCGTGCACATCGTCTCGCCGGGCCGCGTCTACCGACGCGAGACCTCCGACGCCACCCACCTGCCCGTGTTCCACCAGGTGGAGTGCCTGGTCGTGGACGAGGGCATCACGTTCGCGCACCTGAAGGGCACGCTCGAGATCGTGGCCAAGGCGCTGTTCGGACAGAGCCGCCGCATCCGGCTGGGACCGGCGTACTTCCCGTTCGTGGAACCCGGGCGCCGAGGTCGGGGTGTCGTGCTTCAAGTGCGACGGCGCGGGCTGCCGCGTGTGCGGCAACGGGTGGATCGAGCTGCTCGGGTCGGGCATGGTCCACCCGCAGGTGCTCGAGAACTGCGGATACGACAGCGAGCGGTACACGGGCTTCGCGTTCGGGATGGGCGTGGAGCGCGTCGCGCTCCTGAAGTACGCGATCCCGGACATGCGCATGCTGGTCGAGAACGACGTTCGCTTCCTCTCGCAGTTCGAAGGGGTCGCGTGAAGGTCGTCCTGTCATGGCTGCGGGAGTTCGCTCCCACCGACCTGGAGGCGGACGAACTCGCCGAACTGATCACGCGCCAGGGCGTCAAGGTCGAAGGCATCGAACGTCCATGGGACGGCGTGCAGGGCGTGGTCGTGGCCCGGGTGCTCGAGGTGAGCGACCACCCCGACTCCGACAAGCTGTGCGTCGCCAGGGTCGATGACGGCCAGGGCGAGCAGATCGTGTGTGCCGGCGTGCGGAACTTCGTGGCCGGCGACCTCGTGCCGTGGGCCAAGCCCGGGTCGAGGGTGCCGGTGCTGCCCGAGCCGCTGGCCCCGCGCAAGCTCCGCGGGGTGATGAGCAACGGCATGCTGTGCTCACCTCGTGAGCTCAACATCGCCGACGTCCACGAGGGCATCCTGGTGCTCAACGACGAACCCGTCGAGATGGGGCAGGATTTCAAGGCCGCGTTCGGGCTGGACGACGCCGTCCTGGACATCGAGGTGGAACCGAACCGGCCCGACTTCCTGAGCGTGTTCGGCGTGGCGCGCGAGGTGTCGGCTGCCACGGGCGTGCCGCTGATCGAGCCCGTCACCGATCTCGAGGAAACCGAGGAGGAGGCGTCATCGATCGCCACCGTGCAGATCGAGGCCGCCGAGGCCTGTCCCCGCTACGTCGCCCGCATCATCCGTGGGGTCGACGCGGCAGGCGATTCCCCGCTGCGGGTCCAGGCGCGGCTCACCGCGAGCGGGATGCGCCCGGTCTCCGCCGTGGTCGATGCCACGAACTACACGATGCTCGAACTCGGTCAGCCGCTGCACGGGTTCGACATGGACCGTCTCGCGGGGCCGGGCATCGTGGTCCGCCATGCCACCGATGGCGAGCGGATCACCACGCTCGACGATGTCGAGCGCACGCTGACGCCCGACGACCTGTTGATCTGCGATCTGGAGAAGCCCGTCGCGATCGGCGGCGTGATGGGCGGGGCCACGTCCGAAGTGAGCGAGACCACCACCCAGGTGCTGCTGGAGAGCGCCTACTTCACCCGCACCGGGGTCCTGCGCAGCGCCCGCAGGCTCGACCTGCACAGCGAAGCCGCGCATCGGTTCGAACGCGGAACCGACCCAGAGGGGCTCGAGCGCGCCGCGGCCCGATGCGCCGGGTTGATCGCCGCGTGGGCCGGCGGCGCCGTCGCCCAGGGTCTCGCCGAGGCGGGATCGGTGCCCGAGCGTCGCTGGGTCCCGATGCGGCCCTCGCGTGCCTCGATGCTGCTCGACTACCAGGTGCCCACCGCCGACGCCGTCGCCGTGTTCGACCGGCTCCGACTCGCCCACCGGGAACAGGACGACCTCGTCGAGGTCGAAGTGCCGGGCTACCGCGTGGACATCGACCGCGAGGTCGACCTCATCGAAGAGGTGGCGCGGATCGAGGGATATGACCGGATCGGGTCGACGGTGATCTCGGCGGGCCAGGCCGGCGGCGTGCCGGAGGGCTACCGGTTCCGTGAGCGGATCCGCGACGCGTTGGTCCGGGCGGGGCTGCGGGACGTCCGTCCGCTGCCGTTCGCCTCGGCGGACGATCTCGCGCTGACCGGGGACACGGATCCGATCGCCGTGGCCAATCCGCTCCAGGCCGACGACGCGTTCCTGCGCACGCGGCTGCTGCCGGGACTGCTTCGCACGGTGGCGCGGAATCAGGCTCGCGGGGCGGGGTCCGTGGCGCTCTTCGAGACGGGCATCGTGTTCCGGCTCGGGGAACCCGTGGAGGAGCGACCGAAGGTGGCGTGGGCCCTGTGCGGCCCGGCGAGCCAAGGATGGTCCGGCGACCGCCGGGACTTCGACGTGCTCGACGCCTCGGGCATCCTCGAGGCCCTGATGGACGAGCTCGCGATCGCGGACTGGTCGCTGGGCGAGGCCGTGAACGGCCCGTTCCACCCGGGTCGGTCCGCCGCCGTCCTCGTGGGAGGGGAGCGCGCCGGCGTCGTGGGCGAGATCCACCCCAGGGTCGCCGCCGACCTGGAGCTCGAGGGCCGCGTGGCGGTCGCCGAGCTGGAGGTGCGTGCGCTGCTCAGCCGCCACGACGAAGGAGTTCACGTTCCGGGACGTGCCCCGGTTCCCGCCCGTTCGGCGCGACCTGGCGTTCGTGGTGGCCGAGGACGTGGCCGCCGGTCCCATCCAGCGCGCGCTGGAGGACGCCGCCGGCGAACTGCTGGCGAGCTGCGAACTCTTCGACGTCTTCCGAGGGGGCTCGCTGCCCGCGGGCACCAAGAGCCTCGCGTTCACCCTGGAGTTCCGCGCGCCCGACCGCACGCTGACGGGCGAGGAGACCGATCCGCTCGTCGAACGGGTGGTGGCCGTGCTCACCCGTGACTTCGGAGCGCAGCTCCGAGCCGGTTGAGGCCATCTGGCGTCCCCGGCGCCCAGCTGGCGTCGGGCCGGCGTCCGGCGCTGGCACGCCCAGCGGGCTTGCCGATAGACTCCGCGCCGTGGAACGTGACTACCTCTCCGTCGACGACCTTTCGCCCGCCGAGCTCATCCAGGTCCTGGACCTCGCGGCCGACGTCAAGACGCATCCCGAGGCCTACGCCCAACGCCTGGCCGGCCGCTCGATCGCGCTGATCTTCGAGAAACCTTCCACCCGAACGCGGGTGTCGTTCGAGGTGGGGGTGGCGCAGCTGGGCGCCCATCCGGTGGTGCTGTCGTCCTCGGACCTGCAGCTGGGCCGGGGCGAGACGATCGAGGACACCGGCAGGGTGCTGTCACGCTACGTCGACGCGATCGTGCTGCGCACCTTCGAGCAGGAGCGGCTGGAGCTGCTGGCCAAGGCCGCCTCGGTCCCCGTGGTGAACTCCCTCAGCGACTTCGAGCATCCGTGCCAGGCGCTCGCCGACCTCCTCACCGTGCGCGAGCGGCTCGGTTCGCTGGACGGTCGCATCCTCACCTACCTCGGCGATGGCAACAACGTGGCGCACTCCCTCCTGCTGGCCGGCGCCAAGGCCGGGATGCACGTGCGGATCGCCTCGCCGGTGGGGTTCGAGCCGATCCCGCAGGTGGTGCACCGAGCCGAGGCGATCGCCGCCGAGACGGGCGGGAGCGTGCTGATCACCGACGATGCCGCGAAGGCCGCCACCGACGCCGACGTGCTGTACACGGACGTGTGGGCCAGCATGGGCCAGGAAGCCGAGACCGACGAGCGGACGCTGGTGTTCTCGGCCTACCAACTGGACGGCAAGCTGGTCGACCTCGCCTCCGACGACGTCGTGGTGCTCCACTGCCTGCCGGCCCACCGGGGCCAGGAGATCGCCGCCGACGTGATCGACGGGCCCCACTCCGCGGTCTGGGACGAGGCGGAGAACCGCCTGCACACCCAGAAGGCCTTGCTCCTGTGCCTCTTCGGTCTCGTCTGAGGCATCGCCGTGCCGCGCACGAACGACGACGTCGAGCGCATGCTCCTCGAGTACGCCGACCTGCTGTCGATCGTCTCGGACGATCCGTTCAAGCCGCGTTCGTACGAGAAGGCGGCGAGGGCGGTCGGGCGGCTATCCCGACGACCTGGGCGGTCTCGACGCCGCCGGCGTCCTGGCGATCCCGAGCGTCGGCAAGTCGATCGCCGCCAAGATCACGGAGTACCTCGACACCGGGACGTTCGCCGAGCTCGAGGAGCTCCGAGCCCAGGTGCCGGCGGGCGTACGCGAGATGACCGCGATCCCCGGCTTCGGTCCCAAGAAGGCGATGGTGGTCTACCAGGAGCTCGCCATCGACTCGGTGCCGGCGCTGGTCGCGGCGGCCGAGGCGGGGGAGCTGCGCTCGCTGAAGGGGTTCTCGGCCAAGACCGAGGAGAACGTGCTCCAGGGCGCCAAGCGCATGAGCACGTCCGGCGGCAGGGTGTTGGTGAGCGCGGCGCTCGAGATCGCCGAGGATCTCCTCGAGCGCCTGCAGACGATCGACGGCGTGCGCCGGGTGGCCTACGCGGGCTCGCTGCGACGGATGGCCGAGACGATCGGCGACGTCGACCTGCTGGTGGCCTCGACGGACCACGAACCGGTCATGGAGGCGTTCGCGGGCTTCGACGTGGTCGACCGGGTGATCGCGCGCGGCGACACGAAGACCTCGATCCTGACGCGGAACGGCCTCCAGGTCGACCTCCGCGTGGTGCCCCTCGAGGCCTGGGGCGCCGCGATGATCTACTTCACCGGCTCCAAGGCCCACAACATCCGGATCCGCGAGATGGCGGTGCGCAAGGGCCTGAAGCTCAACGAGTACGGCCTGTTCGAGGCGGCTTCCGGCGACCTGCTCGCCGCCGAGACCGAGGCGGAGGTCTACGAGGCGCTCGGCCTGCCGTACATCGAACCCACGTTGCGTGAGGACCGCGGCGAGGTCGAGGCCGCGCTCGCCGGCGAGCTGCCGGACCTGATCACCGTGCAGCAGATCCGCGGGGACCTGCACACGCACACGAACCTCACCGACGGGCTCGCGACGCTGGAGCGCATGCTCGAGGCCGCCGCCGAGCACCGGTACGCCTACTACGCGGTCACCGACCACGCGCCCGACCTGGCGATGCAGCGGATGACCGACGAGAAGATGCTGGCCCAGCGCGTGCAGGTCGCCAAGCTCCAGTCCAGCTACCCGAAGATGCGCCTGCTCCACGGCACCGAGCTCAACATCGGCCCCGACGGTTCGGTGGACTGGGACGAGGAGTTCCTGTCGGGCTTCGACCTCACCGTGGCCTCGGTGCACTCGCACTTCAACCAGTCGCGCGATGAGATGACCGCTCGCGTGGTCCGGGCGATCGAGAACCCGTCCGTCAACATCATCGGCCACCTCACCACCCGCAAGATCGGCCGGCGCGACCCGGTCGACCTCGATCTGGAGGCGGTGTTCGAAGCCGCCGGCCGCACCGGCACGGCGCTGGAGATCAACGCCTTCCCCGACCGGCTCGATCTGCGCGACGAGCACGTGTTGTGGGCCCGCCGGCACGGCGTGAAGTTCTCGATCGACACCGACTCGCACGCCGTCGGTCATCTCGACGTGATGCGGTTCGGTGTGGCGACCGCCCAACGGGGATGGCTCTCGAAGGACGATGTGATCAACGCGTGGCCGATCGGGAAGCTCGAGCGGTTCCTGCGCAAAGGGCGAACCAAGGCGGCCGCCCGCTGAGCCGGCGACGGCTGCCACGGTCGTTCTTCGCCCGTTCCTCGGTGGAGGTGGCGCCGGACCTGCTCGGCCGGACGCTCGTCCGGGCCCTGCCCGACGGTTCGCGGCTCGCCGGACGCATCGTCGAGATCGAGGCCTACGAGCCCGGCGATGCGGCGAGCCACGGGAACCGTCGCATGACCGACTTCAACGCCACGATGTTCGGCCCGCCGGGGCGGCTGTACGTGTACTTCACGTACGGCAACCACTGGATGATGAACGTGGTGACCCGGCCTCGCGGCGAGGCGAGCGCGGTCCTGCTGCGCGCGGTCGAGCCGATCGACGGCATCCCGATCATGGAGACGAACCGCGGCTCGGTCGCTGGTGACCGACCTGTGCTCGGGGCCCGGCAAGCTCACGAAGGCGCTGGGCGTGGACAAGTCCCTCGACGGCACCGACCTGGTGCGGGGGCACGAGGTGTGGATCGAGGCCGGGGACCCGGTGGCCCGCCGACCGCGTCGCGGTCGGGATCCGGGTCGGGGTCAGCGCGGGCTGGACAGGACTGGCGCTTCGTCGAGCGGGGGAGCGTGTTCCTGTCGAAGGGGAGGCCGGGTCCGCCGAGCGGCTCGCGACGTCGCCGAACCACGGCGTAGCACTCAGCCGCTCGGACTCGCGCGCAGAGCACCGTGATCGTGACGGTGCTGGTCTGCTGCGCCGAGGTGCCGGCGGAGGGGACTGGGAGATCACCGTGCCCCGCGGCTGGGTCGACGATGCGACCTGCGACCTCCACGTAGAAGCCGGCTTCCTCGAGCGCGGCCTCGGCCGAGGCCTGATCCATGCCGATCACCGAGGGCACCGGGACGGACTGGACCTTGTCGGCGTGGAACACGCTTCGTGGGCTCGGTCCCGGCGATGAACTCCAGGGTGTCGATGTTCTGCGGCAGCGTGTAGGCGTTGGGCAGGCAGGCGGGGTCCTGCGTCACGTCGACCGCGACCGAGACGTAGCCCACCTCGCGGCGTCGGGAAGTCGCGCACGGGAAGCCCGGCGGCCGCGCTGCACCATGAACAGCCGCCAGATCTGCGCCGGCCAGGTGCCGCCGAACACCGTGATGCGGGTGCGGGGCGGTTCCATGGGGATCAGGCCCTCGTGGAACCCGACCCAGACCGCCGCGGTGAGCTGAGGGATCGCGCCCACGAACCACGCGTTGGTGTGGGTGTCGCCGGTGCCGGTCTTGCCGATCTGCGGGCGCCCGATGATCGCCGACCGCCCCGTCCCGTAGGACACGGCCTCCTGCAGGATGTCGTTCGCCACCGTGGCGACCTCGGGATCCACGACCTGCTTCGGGCTTCGGGGCGCGCCTGCCACATCACGCGCCCTGGGCGTCGGCGACGCTGACGACGGGGACCGGGTTCACGTGCTGGCCGCCGGTCGCGAGGGTGCCGTAGGCGCTCGCCATCTCCAGGGTGTTCGTACCGTTGGTGCCGAGCACCGCCGACAGGTACGGCTCCAGCGGCGTACTGGCTCCGCGACCCGCGGGCAGCACCGCATGCCCATGCGTTCGGCGGTCTCGACCACCGTCTCGGGCGCCGAGCTGCTCGATCAGCTGGGCGTAGACCGTGTTGACGGAGTTGATCGTGGCGCTCTCCAGGCGTCATCGATCCGTAGCCGCTGCCCTCGGCGTTCGTGACGTGCCAGACCGTGCCGTTGTCGAGCGGGATGTCGATCGTGGCCGGCGCCGAGAACGACCGTGCTCGGGGAGAACCCGTTCTCCAGCGCCGCCACCAGGGCGAACGGCTTGAAGGCGCGAGCCGGTCTGGCGACCGGCTCCGCCCTTGCCGGTCGCCAGGTTCACCCGGCCGCCGTCGGTGTCCTTCCAGTAGTCGTCGTCGTCGCCGCCCACCATCGCGCGGACGTAGCCGGTGCGAGGGTCGATCACCGTCATCGCGCCGTCGGGGTCGCCCGGGTAGGCGAGGACCGATGCGCACGGCTGTTCGCGCGAGCCCTGGAGCCTGGGGTCGAGCGTGGTCGTGATGCGGAGGCCGCCGGTGAACAGCAGCTTGTATCGGTCCTGGCGGGTCTCGCCGAACGCCGGGTTGCGACAGGAACCACTCCTTGAAGTAGTCGACGAAGTAGGGGTAGGGGTAGCGCTGCGGTCGGCTCGCGCCGATCGAGCACGATGGGCTCCCGCACGCGCCTGCCGGTACTCGACCTCGTCGATCATCGCCAGCTCCCGCATCAGGCGCAGCACGACGTTCCGGCGGCCGTACGCCGCCTCCGGCTGGAGGAACGGATCGAAATGGTTGGGGGCGGTGATGAGCCCCGCCAGGAGGGCCGACTGGCTCAGCGGTCAGGTCTTCGCGTCGATCGAGAAGTACGTCCGGGCCGCCGCCTGCACGCCGTAGGCGCCCTCGCCGAAGTAGACGGTGTTGAGGTACTTCGTGAGGATCTGGTCCTTGGTGAACCGATCCTCGAGCTGCCACGCGAGCGCCGCCTCGTCGATCTTGCGCCGGAGCGTGTCGGCCGTGGCCGACGTAGAGGATCTTCACGAGCTGCTGGGTGATCGTGGAGCCGCCTTCGACGACCGTCGCCCTCGGCGGCGTTCACGACGGCGGCGCGGGCGATCGCCCGGCCGTCGACCCCGTGGTGGAAGTAGAAGCGGCGGTCCTCGATCGCGACCGCGGCGTCGCGCAGGTACGGCGGCATCTGGCTGCTTGCGCAGCACGACCCGGTCCTCGGTGGCATGGAGCTCGCGTGATCAGCGAGCCGTCTGCGGCGTACAGGAACGACGTCTGCGCCAACGGCAGGGGGTCGTAGTCGTCGAGCTGCGGCAGGCTGCAGCCGCTGCCAGCGAGGCGAGCAGCACGAACGAGACGCCCGCGGGGAAGAGGCGGCGGTCCCTCACGCCGGCGAGCATACCCCTGGTGGGCCGGCCGTGGACCGGCCGAGGCGCCGCCACGTACGCAGCGCGCACTGGTAGCATCCGGCGCGATGGGCCCCGACGACCTGGCCGCGCTCGAATCGGCGCGGCCGACGTGGTGCCCGAGGACGCGCTCGAGGAGAAGCTGGCGCTCGGCCGCCCGCTCCGGGTCAAGCTGGGGTGGACCCCACCGGCCCGACCTCACGCTGGGCACGCGGTCGTGCTGCGCAAGCTCCGGCAGTTCCAGGATGCCGGCCACACCGCGGTCCTGATCGTCGGCGACTTCACGGCGCGGGTCGGCGACCCCTCGGGCGATCGGAGACCCGCCCGATGCTGACCGAGGACGAGGTGGACGGCCAACGCCGAGCCGCTAGCTCGAGCAGGCCGGCACGGTCATCGACGTCGAGCGACGCCGAGGTCCGCCGCAACTCCGAATGGCTCGAGCCGCATGGGCGATGGAGCGAGATCCTGCGGCTCGCCGTCGTCCGCGACGGTGGCGCAGATGCTGGAGCGTGAGGACTTCCGCGAAGCGATACGCCGAGGGCCAGCCGATCAGCGTGATGGAGTTCCTGTACCCGTTGCTCCAGGGCTATGACTCGGTGGCCGTCGAGGCCGACGTCGAGCTGGGCGGGCACCGACCAGATCTTCAACCTGCTGATGGGGCGCGAGGTGCAGCGCGCGTACGGGCTCGATCCGCAGGTGGTGATCACCATGCCGCTGCTCGAAGGGCTCGACGGCGTCCAGAAGATGAGCCAGTCACTGGGCAACTACGTCGGGCATCGCGGAGCCGCCCGAGGAGCAGTTCGGCAAGCTGATGTCGCATCCCCGACGGGCTGATCGTCGAAGTACCTGCGCCTGTGCGCGCCCTCGACCCGGCCGAGGTGCGACGCGGTCGAGCGCGGGCTCGCGGACGGGTCGCTCGCACCCGAACGAGCAGAAGCGGCGGATGGCCAGGATCGGTGGTCGACCTGTACCACGGCGAGGGGGCGCGGAGCGGGCCGAGGCGCGGCTTCGACCGGTCCACGCGAGCACCGGGTCCCCGACGACGTGCCCGGAGGCGCCGATCCCCGTGGACGGCGCGCGGGACGGGCGCGTCTGGCTGCCGCGGCTGCTCGTCGGCGTGGGGCTGGCGGCGTCGAACGGCGAGGCCCGGCGAGCGGTGTGCGCAGGGCGGGGTGCGGCTCGACGGGGAGGCACTGACCGACCCCGACGCCGCGTTCCCGCCGGAAGCGTTGCGCGGGAAGGTGTTGCAGGTGGGCCGGCGGCGTTTCGTCCGCCTCGCCTGACCCTGAGTTGACGGCTCCAGCCGATGCTGCTACCATAAGCGGTCGGCGCCGAGCCCTCTGCAGTGTGGTCTGCTGACCACGCCCGCAGGGAGCTTCGCGCCGACTCTCGCACCTTGAGAACTGAACAGTGTGTAACAGCCAGTGCTTTATACCCCGTCAAGTGGAGGCCGGTTCGCCGTGCCCATCCACGAGACGGTAGTACTGAAACCGTCCGGACATCATTACGGGCGGGATCAGCTCAAGAAGGCCGGTCAGGGGCAGTGCCTGCTCACGGCCGGCTGAACTCCAACACGGATAACGAACCCTCGAGCCTTCGGGCGAGAGGATTTCATATCTCTACGGAGAGTTTGATCCTGGCTCAGGACGAACGCTGGCGGCGTGCTTAACACATGCAAGTCGAACGGTGAACCGGGCTTCGGCCCGGGGATCAGTGGCGAACGGGTGCGTAACACGTGGGCAACCTGCCCCAGACACTGGGATAACTCCGGGAAACCGGGGCTAATACCGGATACTCCGGTCGGACCACATGGTCCGATCGGGAAAGCTCCGACGGTCTGGGATGGGCCCGCGGCCTATCAGCTTGTTGGCGAGGTAACGGCTCACCAAGGCGACGACGGGTAGCTGGTCTGAGAGGACGACCAGCCACACTGGAACTGAGATACGGTCCAGACTCCTACGGGAGGCAGCAGTGGGGAATCTTGCACAATGGGCGAAAGCCTGATGCAGCGACGCCGCGTGGGGGATGAATGCCTTCGGGTTGTAAACCCCTTTCGGCAGGGAAGAAGCGCAAGTGACGGTACCTGCAGAAGAAGTCCCGGCTAACTACGTGCCAGCAGCCGCGGTAAGACGTAGGGGACGAGCGTTGTCCGGATTCATTGGGCGTAAAGCGCGCGTAGGCGGTTCGGTAAGTCGGATGTGAAAACCCGAGGCTCAACCTCGTGCCTGCATCCGATACTGCCGGACTAGAGGTAGGTAGGGGAGATCGGAATTCCTGGTGTAGCGGTGAAATGCGCAGATATCAGGAGGAACACCGGTGGCGAAGGCGGATCTCTGGGCCTTACCTGACGCTGAGGCGCGAAAGCTAGGGGAGCAAACAGGATTAGATACCCTGGTAGTCCTAGCCGTAAACGTTGGGTGCTAGGTGTGGGCGGAAATCGACCCCGTCCGTGCCGAAGCTAACGCATTAAGCACCCCGCCTGGGGAGTACGGCCGCAAGGCTAAAACTCAAAGGAATTGACGGGGGCCCGCACAAGCGGCGGAGCATGCGGCTTAATTCGATGCAACGCGAAGAACCTTACCTGGGTTTGACATGCAGGGTGAAACCGTTGAAAGACGGCGCTCTTCGGAGCCTGCACAGGTGGTGCATGGCTGTCGTCAGCTCGTGCCGTGAGGTGTTGCCTTAAGTGGCGCAACGAGCGCAACCCCTGTCCTTAGTTGCCAGCGGATCATGCCGGGAACTCTAGGGAGACTGCCGGTGCCAAACCGGAGGAAGGTGGGGATGACGTCAAGTCAGCATGCCCCTTATACCCAGGGCTGCACGCATGCTACAATGCGCGATACAGAGGGTTGCGATCCCGTAAGGGGGAGCGAATCCCAAAAAGTCGCGCTCAGTTCGGATCGAGGTCTGCAACTCGACCTCGTGAAGTCGGAGTCGCTAGTAATCGCAGATCAGCATTGCTGCGGTGAATACGTTCCCGGGCCTTGTACACACCGCCCGTCACACCACGAAAGTGGGCAACACCCGAAGCCGGTGGCCTAACCGTAAGGAGGGAGCCGTCGAAGGTGGGGCTCGCGATTGGGGTGAAGTCGTAACAAGGTAGCCGTAGCGGAAGCTGCGGCTGGATCACCTCCTTTCTAAGGAGCCTTTGGCAAACCGGTGCGCGAGGACATCCGATCCACGCGCTGCATATCCGGGAGACTCCAGGTCGATAGCACTGGCCGCCCGTCGGCAACGCCGGCGAACCTCACCGCTAGTACGTCCCTGATCGGGGAAGTGGAACGCGATCGGAGGACTCGGCGAGATCCGGCGGGACACACTGTTCAGCTTTGAGGGTGCGAGCCCTCGAGCACCTTGAGAACTCGATAGCGAGCGCGAGCATCTACAGTCAAGTTATGAAGGGCTTACGGTGGATGCCTAGGCGTCAGGAGCCGATGAAGGACGCGTCTGGCTGCGAAAAGCTGCGGGGAGCTGCCGAGAAAGCATTGATCCGCAGGTGTCCGAATGGGGAAACCCGGCTGGGGTCATGCCCAGTCACCCATGCCTGAACACATAGGGCATGTGGAGGGAACCGCTCGAAGTGAAACATCTCAGTAGGGCGAGGAAGAGAAAGCAACCGCGACTCCCCTAGTAGTGGCGAGCGAACGGGGATCAGCCTAAACCGATCAGGTGTCATAGACCGATGTCGTTGCCTGGTCGGGGTCGTGGGATCCACAGGGACCCCCATCGGAGGGTCCAAGGAGTTACAAAGCAGGCAGGTAGTCGAAGGCCATGGAAAGGGCCGCCACAGAAGGTAACAGCCCTGTAGGCGAAACGTGATCTGCCTCCTCGTGGACATCCCGAGTAGTACGGGACCCCTGAAATCCCGTACGAATCTGGGGGGACCACCCCCTAAGGCTAAGCACTACCTGACGACCGATAGTGAACCAGTACCGTGAGGGAAAGGTGAAAAGTACCCCGGGAGGGGAGTGAAATAGTACCTGAAACCGTGAGCCTACAAGCAGTCGGAGCCTGTCGCTGGGCAACCAGTGGTGGGTGACGGCGTGCCTTTTGAAGAATGAGCCGGCGAGTTAGCGGTATGCGGCAAGGTTAACCGTTCTCGGGAAGCCGAAGCGAAAGCGAGTCCGAATAAGGCGAACAGTCGCATGCCCTAGACCCGAAGCCGAGTGATCTACCCATGGGCAGGTTGAAGCGAGGGTAAGACCTCGTGGAGGACCGAACCCACCAGGGTTGAAAACCTGGGGGATGACCTGTGGGTAGGGGTGAAAGGCCAATCAAACTCGGTGATAGCTGGTTCTCCCCGAAATGCCTTTAGGGGCAGCCTCGGGCGTTCTGTTACGGAGGTAGAGCACTGATTGGGCTAGGGGGCCTACAAGCTTACCGACCTCAGTCAAACTCCGAATGCCGTAACACCAGAGCCCGGGAGTGAGGGCGCGGGGGCTAAGCTCCGTGTCCGAGAGGGAAACAACCCAGATCGCCAGCTAAGGTCCCTAAGTTCATGCTCAGTGGGTAAGGATGTGGGAGTGCAAAGACAACCAGGAGGTTGGCTTAGAAGCAGCCACCCTTGAAAGAGTGCGTAATAGCTCACTGGTCAAGTGTTCCTGCGCCGACGATGTAACGGGGCTCAAGCATGACACCGAAGCTGCGGGATCCTTCATATGACTCGGCCCTGGCGGGAGGCCGCCTGGGTCCAGGTCGAAGGATCGGTAGGGGAGCGTTCTGACGCGAGTGAAGCGGCGGGGTAACCCAGCCGTGGATGCGTCAGAAGTGAGAATGCCGGCATGAGTAGCGAAAGACGGGGGAGGAGCCCGTCCGCCGAATGCCCAAGGGTTCCTGGGGAAGGTTCATCCGCCCAGGGTTAGTCGGGACCTAAGCCGAGGTCGAGAGACGTAGGCGATGGACGACTGGTTGATATTCCAGTACCACCTCATCCGCGCCCAGGCCGAATCCGAGGTACTAAGGGAACCCCTTCGGGGGCTACCGACCCACTCGGTACTAGGCCAGCGAAGGGGGGACGCAGAAGGGTAGCTCGACCCAGGCGATGGTTGTCCTGGGGCAAGTGTGTAGGGGGATCTCCCAGGCAAATCCAGGAGATCATCAACCCTGAGGCACGATGCCGAACCGTTCAAGGTGAAGCGAGTGATCCCATGCTGCCGAGAAAATCCTCTAGCGAGCTGATGAGGTGCCCGTACCCCAAACCGACACAGGTGGGCACGTAGAGAATACGAAGGCGATCGAGAGAACCCTGGTTAAGGAACTCGGCAAATTCCATCCGTAACTTCGGGATAAGGATGACCCCGCTAGGGTGAAGGACTTCGCGTCCTGAGCTCGAAGGGGTGGCACAAACCAGGCCCAAGCGACTGTTTACTAAAAACACAGGTCCGTGCAAAGTCGCAAGACGACGTATACGGACTGACGCCTGCCCGGTGCTGGAACGTCAAGGGGAGGGGTTAGATCCTTCGGGATCGAAGCTCTGAACCTAAGCGCCAGTAAACGGCGGCCGTAACTATAACGGTCCTAAGGTAGCGAAATTCCTTGTCGGGTAAGTTCCGACCTGCACGAATGGCGTAACGACTTGGGCACTGTCTCAACCAGGGACTCGGCGAAATTGCAATACGAGTAAAGATGCTCGTTACCCGCAGCAGGACGGAAAGACCCCGGGACCTTTACTGCAGTTTGATGTTGGGTTTTGGCATGTGTTGCGTAGGATAGGTGGGAGGCGTTGAAGCGACGGTTTCGGGCCGAGTGGAGCCAACCTTGAAATACCACCCTTCACTTGTTGGGACTCTAACCCAGGCCCGTGATCCGGGTCGGGGACAGCGTCTGATGGGCAGTTTAACTGGGGCGGTTGCCTCCCAAAATGTAACGGAGGCGCCCAAAGGTTCCCTCAGCCTGGTTGGCAATCAGGCGTTGAGTGCAAGGGCACAAGGGAGCTTGACTGTGAGACCGACGGGTCGAGCAGGAGCGAAAGCTGGGCCTAGTGATCCGACGACTTCCGTGTGGAAGGGTCGTCGCTAAACGGCTAAAAGGTACCCCGGGGATAACAGGCTGATCCTGCCCAAGAGTCCATATCGACGGCAGGGTTTGGCACCTCGATGTCGGCTCGTCTCATCCTGGGGCTGGAGCAGGTCCCAAGGGTCGGGCTGTTCGCCCGTTAAAGAGGCACGCGAGCTGGGTTTAGAACGTCGTGAGACAGTTCGGTCCCTATCCGCTGTGGGCGCAAGAGATCTGAGAGGAGCTACCCCTAGTACGAGAGGACCGGGGTGGACGAACCTCTGGTGTGCCAGTTGTCGCGCCAGCGGCACGGCTGGTTGGCCACGTTCGGAAGGGATAAGCGCTGAAAGCATCTAAGTGCGAAGCCTGCCTCGAGATGAGATCTCTCACCGGGACAACCGGGTAAGGCCCCTGGAAGACCACCAGGTTGATAGGCCGGAAGTGGAAGCACGGCAACGTGCGGAGCTGACCGGTACTAATAGGCCGAGGACTTGACTCTCGCTCGCGCTCGCTATCGCAGTTCTCCGAGGTCGCTCGGGGAACGCACCCTCAGATCCGTCTCCATCGGGTCGATCAGCAGATCTCGGTCGAGAACCACCGTTTCGGTGGCCATAGCGGAGGGGAAACACCCGGTCCCATCCCGAACCCGGAAGTTAAGCCCTCCAGCGCCGATGGTACTGCCAGGGCGACTTGGTGGGAGAGTAGGTCGCCGCCGGACATCGTTGGAACGGGCCGCCCCTGAGGCGGCCCGTTCTGTGTCCCGGGTCGCCGGACGGTCGCGAGACGCCCGGGCACCGCTACCCTAGGAGTCGATCATGCCGAAAGCCCTCACGCCACGACGCGGCGGCGCGCCCAAGGGCCGCCGCCGGCTCCCGTGCCGGCCGATCTGCCCCGCGACGTCGTCGAGGAGATCCAGCGCGTCACGCGTCCCACCGAGGTGCGAGACGCGCTCTCGCGCCTGTCGAGGGCGACGGAGCTGCTGGAGCGCGGAGACACGGGAGCGGCCAGTCGCCGAGGCCGTGAAGGCCAAGAAGCTCGCGCCACGGTCCGCGGCGGTGCGCGAGGTTCTCGGTCTGGCGCTCTACGGTCAGGAACGCTGGCAGGAAGCCCTCACGGAGCTGAAGGCCTACCGGCGGATGAGCGAGCGGGCCGACCAGAACCACATCATCGCGGACTGCCTGCGTGCGCTGGGCCGGCCGGCAGAAGCCGTGCCGCTGGTCGAAGAGGAGCTCAGGGCCAAGGTGCCCAACGAGGCGAAGGCCGAAGCGGTGATCGTGGCCGCGTCGGCGCTGGCCGATCAGGGCCGCTACGCCGAGGCGCTCGCGTTCCTCGGCAGAGCCAAGACCAAGGCGAACGTGGCCGAGCCGTACACGCTGCGGCTCTGGTACGTGCGTGGCGACATCCTCGCCAAGGCCGGTCGTGACGACGAGGCCGCCGCCGAGTTCCGCAAGGTCATGCGGCACGACGCCACGGCGTTCGACACGGCCGAACGGCTCGCCGCGCTGGGCTGACGAGGCGGCACAGGGAGCCGTCGTGGATGCCTCGTCCCGCACGCCGACCCTGTTCGAGTCAGGCCCAGGCATCATCGGGGTGGACACCGGCATGGTGGGCCAGCGTGAGTTGAACGCCGTCTACATCCTCACCGGCTCCGAACCCACGTTGGTCGAGGCCGGCCCGGGCGCCGATCTGCCCGTGGTGACCGAGGCCTTGGACCGGGTCGGTATCACCCCGGGCGACCTCGCCCACGTCGTCGTGACCCACATCCACGTCGATCACGCCGGTGGGACTGGCGCCCTGACGCAGCGGTACCCCCAGGCGACGGTGTGGGTGCATGAGCGAGGCGCTCCGCACCTGGTCGATCCCACGCGGTTGGTGGCCAGCACGGCGAGGACCTACGGCGAGGAACGGATGCGGGCGTTCTACGGCGAAACCCTCCCCGTGGCCCCCGACCGGATCCGCACGGTCGTGGACGGCGATCTGATCCGGCTGGGCGACCGCGACCTGTCCGTGCTCCACACCCCGGGGCACGCGTCCCACCACGTGGCGTTGCAGGACTCGGCGTCGGGGGCCGTGTTCACCGGCGAGGCGATCGGTTCGCACCTGCCGTGGGCCGATGCGTACCGGCCGGCGCTCCCGCCGCCGGAGGCGGATGTCGAGCAGGCGCTCGCCAGCATCGAACGCATCCGCTCCGTGGGACCCACCGCGCTGCTGACCTCGCACTTCGGGCCCGTGACGGACGCCGAGGAAGGGTGCCGGCGCGGGGCCGAGCGCATCCGTTCCTGGGCCGAGACCGTGCGGCGGGTGCTCGAGGAGGATCCGAACGCCGACGCGGACCTCCTCACCTCGGTGCTCACCGACCAGGCCTCCGAGGAGTTCCTGGCTGATGCCGGTGCGCCGATCGACCTCGCTCGTTACGACGCGCTGGGGAGCATCCGCATGAACGCGACCGGGTTGTCCCGGTACTGGCGGAAGCGATGGGAGCGCGAAGCGCCGCCCTCATGAGGCGTGTCGGTGCCACGGGGTAGGTTGATCTTCCTCCCTCTCCGAGCAGCGCGGTCATCCTCCCCGGCCGCCATGACGAAGGGAGCCTTCGATGCTGACGGTCAACGTCGTGGTCCTGGCAGGGACCATCTCGGCCGAGCCGATCCAACGCCGTATGCCTTCCGGCGACGAGGTGACCGAGCTCCGGCGTCTCCGTGCCCGAGGCCGGGCGACGCCTGCTTCCCCTGCCCGTGGCGGCCTGGCACGCCACCGTCGGTCCAGGCGTCCTGGACGGCCTCGCCAAGGGCGACCAGGTGCTCGTCCACGGGCAACTGGTGCGCCGGTTCTACCGGAGCGGCGCCGGGGCGCGGAGCCTCACCGAGGTGGTGGCCACCGGCATCAAGAAGCTGGAAGCCGAGCCGGCCGAGGTCGATGATGCCGGGGCGGGGCCGGCGGCGGACCGAGCGGCATCATGACCATGCCGGTGCGCGGCTTCGGCCAGAAGTAGGTCGACTTCTGCGGCAGGCGTTCACCTCGCTCGATCGACCGTGCGGATGCGGTCGGGCGTGGTGGGCGGCAGGAGGTACGCGGCGACCGCCTCCCCGCTCCGCACGGCGTCCGCGGCCTCGTGCGCATCGTGGACGAACCGCAGGATCCGTCGGTGGGCACGGCGCCGTCCAGGAGCTCGTCGTGCAACGCTCGCACGGCCGGCGCTTCGCCGGCCAGCTGGATCGACTCGGTAACGACCGTCTCGCCGGCCTCGCGGCTCGCGACCGCGCGCGATCACGTCGTCGTCCGAGCACGCGGCGAGCGCGGTCTCCAGTCCGTCGAGCACCGGACCGTTCGTCCCGGCGGCATCGCCGGCGGTCTGGATCCGATGGAAGGGCAGGACGGGGAGATGCTCGGCCGCGGCGTCGACGACCAGGGTCAGCACGCGGTCCCACGGTCCAGGGCCGTCGGCGGCGTGGCGTTCTTCGCGGTACTGCAGGGCCGTCGTGTACCGGTGGTGTCCGTCGGCGATCAGGAGCGGTTCCGCCGCCAGCCAGGTGGCGATCTCCTCGTCGTCCTCGATCGGCCACAGCCGGTGGGTCACGCCTTGTTCGTCCACGGTGGAGAACATCGGCGCCGTGGCGGCGGTCGCATGGAGCAGCGAGGCCAGCGGCTGACACGGCCCCGCGATCGTGCCGTAGACGGCCGACAGATGGGTCGCGGTGGCGCGGAGCAGGCGCAGCCGATCCTCGACCGGTCCGGGCATCGTGCGCTCGTGCGGGATCGACCGAGCCGCCCCAGGGTTCCAGATCCATCGCGCAGACCAGGCCCAGGATCGATCGTTCGGTCGCCGTCCAGCGCTGACGAGCATCTCGTAGGCGAAGTAGGTCGGTTCGGCGCATCCGGACCAGGCCCCCGTCCGCTCCCAGTCGGCCAGCAGCTGGGCGGCGCGCGCGTAGCGGCTCTCCGGGTGCGGCCGGGTCGTCGGTGCCCTCGGCCAGGTCCAGATGGACGACGCTGAACGGACTCGCGCGAAAGGTAGTCTCGCCGGCGACGGTCGGTGATGACGTCGTACGGCGGGGCGGTGACCCGATCCAGTGGACCGGCCACCGGCCGGGTCGTAGACGAGCGCCTGGAACGGGGAGATGCGAGGCATGCACCTTGTATAACAGCCCGCGTGATGCCTGCTCGAGCCGATACGACGCGTTCCTGTTCGACCTCGACGGCGTGCTCTACCGAGGCGATGAGCCGATCCCGTCCGCCGCCGAGGCCATGCGCGTCATCCGTGCGGCCGGCAAGCGGGTGGCGTTCGTGACGAACAACGCCAGCGCCACCCCCGATGCCGTGGTCGGCCGGCTGCGACGGGTGGGCGTCGAGGCCCGGCGACGGAGAGTCGAGACGTCCGCCCTGACCGACCGCCGCCCTGCTGGCTCGCTCGCGGGGTCCGACGCCGTCGTGGTGATCGGGGAGGCCGGGCTCCTGGAGGCCGCTCCGTGGCGGCGGGGTCCGGATCGACCCATGCGAAGGAGGTGACCGAAGGCCGCCGAGGTGGCCGAGGCGGTGGTGGTCGGGCTCGACCGCACCGCGGACTATGCAGCGCCTGCGGGCCGCGTCCTTGCAGGTGGATGCCGGAGCCGCACTGATCGCCACCAACCCCGACACCTCCTTCCCCGCCCCCGGAGGCCATCGGTGGCCGGGGGCCGGCGCCCTGCGTCGCCGCGGTCGAGGCCACGACCGGGGTCACGCGCCGAGGTGGTGGGCAAGCCGAACGCGCCGATCTTCGAGGCGGCCCTGGCTCGCGCCGGGGGGGGCGCCCGCTTGATGGTCGGGGACCGCCTCGACACCGACATCGAGGGGGCTGCGCGTCTGGGCTGGGATTCCCTCCTGGTCCTGACCGGGATCGACGGCCGGGACCAGGCCGCTCGAAGCGCAGCATGCCGCCGACCTACATCGGCGAGGACCTCGTCGTGCCTGGTCGAGCCCGGTTTCGCCTGAGCGCACTCGGCCGGGCGGCCCATCGCCCGGACGGTATGCTGGTCGGAGCACCCAGAAGGCACCTACGGAACCGACCGACACCGGTTCACACCGTCGGAAAGGACCATCATGCTGCTCGACGACATCCGCAAGACCCTCGAGGCCACCTTCAGCAACCTCAGCCCGTCCAAGGCTCAGGAGCTGGCCAAGGGTCTGATGGAGCCGGGCGCGGCCAAGGATCAGATCGCCAAGACGGCCGCCGACCTCATCGAGTGGTCCCAGGGCAACCGGGAGCGGCTCAGCCACGTTCATCCGCGCCGAGATCCAGACCAGATGCAGACCATGGGTGTGGCGACGCGCTCGGACCTCGACGCGGTGAAGAAGCGCGTCCGGGACCTGGAGCGTGCTGCCGGCATGACCGCCTCGGGACGGGCCGGCGCCAAGAAGGCACGGCCCGGAAGCGCTCCACCGCGAAGAAGCGCACCGCGAGGAAGTCCCCGGCGAAGAAGCGCACGGCCAAGAGCCCGGCCAAGAGCCGGCGAACACGCCCCCGGCCGGTCCGGCGTCGACGGCCGGCGCCACAACGGCCGGGACCTCGACGGACGGGTAGCCCGTCATCGCCGCGGCATCCGCCACCGTGACCAGGCGCCGGCTCGACACCGAACTCGTCCGGCGCGGCTTGGTCGCGAGTCGACGCCGAGGCCCAGGAGGCGGTCCGCGACGGGCTTGGTGCTGGTCTCGGGGTCCCCGGCCACCAAGGTGGCGACGATGGTCGGGGACGACGCAGCCGGTCGCCGCTCCGCGGCGCTGGCCCGGCGGTTCGTCTCTCGGGGCGGCGAGAAGCTCGACGCGGCGCTCGACCGGTTCGAGATCGACCCCGCGGGACTGCGAGTGCGCTCGACGCCGGCGCATCGACCGGCGGGTTCACCGATTGCCTGCTCCAGGGCGGCGCCGCGCGCGTGATCGCGGTGGACGTCGGGTACGGACAGCTGGCGTGGTCCCTTCGCACGGACGACCGGGTCACCGTGATGGAACGGACGAACGTCCGGGAGCTCGGCGCCGGAGTCCCTGCCGTTCGTGCCCGTCGTTGGTGGTGGCCGACCTGTCGTTCATCTCGCTGCGCATCGTGCTGCCGGCCCTCGCCGGCGTCGCCTCGCCGGACGCGGCCTTCGTCCTGTTGGTGAAGCCGCAGTTCGAGGCCGCGACCGAAGGAGGTGGGCAGTGGCGGCGTCGTCCGGGATCCCGCGGTGTGGGCGGCGCGTGCTCGCGCGAGACCGTGGACGCTGCGTCGACGCCGACGGCATCGCGCCGCTCGGGCTTCATGGCCTCGCCGGTCGTAGGCCCGGCGGGCAACGTGGAGTTCCTGGTGCATGGCCGATGGCGGCGCCCAGGCCGCGTGACCCTGGACATCGATGCCGCGATCGCCGAGGGCGAGGGGTGCGCGGCATGAGCCGGGTCGGGTTCGTGACGCATCCCGGTCGGCCGGCGGCGGTCGAGACCGCCGAGGAGCTCCGGCGTGGCTCGCCGGCGCAGGGCGTGGACACCGTGGTGCTTGCCGGCGACGGTTCCCGTCCGGCACGGCGACGCAGGCGTCGACCTGGTGGTCTCGGTCGGTGGCGACGGGACCTTCCTGCGGGCCGCACACGCGGCGTCGGACCTGGGATGCCCGGTCCTGGGCGTCAAGGTCGGCCGGCTGGGCTTCCTCACGGAGGTCGAACCTGCCGGAGGCCACCGAGCTGATCAGCGTCGGTGCTGGCCGGCACGGCTCGGATCGAAGGAGCGGATGGCGCTCACCGTGGAGCCGCTCGAAGGCGCCGAGTTCGCGCCCGCAGTGGGGCCTGAACGAGGTGATGGTCGAGAAGCACGCCCGGCACCGCCTGGTGCGCCTGGCGGTCGAGGTGGACGGCGCCTACGTCACGACCTTCTCGGCGGACGGGGTGATCGTCGCCTCGCCGACCGGCTCGACCGCGTACTCCTTCTCCGCGCGCGGACCGATCGTGAGCCCGGACGTCGACTCGCTCGATCCTCACGCCGATCGCGGCGCACATGGTCTTCGATCGCTCGTTCGTCCTGGATCCTGGCGAGCGAGGTCTCCCTGGAGGTCATGGGGGACGAGAGCGGGGTCCTGTCCGCGGACGGCCGTGAGAGCGTCGAGCTCCCGGTGGGGTCACGGGTGCGGATCCGCGCCTCGAGCCGTCCGGCGCGCTGGTGCGACGCGACGACGCTCCCGGATTCCTCTCGCTCGTCCGGGAGAAGTTCGGTCTGCCGGGTGACGACGACGACGATGACGGCCGACGATGTCGGCTCACCGGGCTAGTATCCGCGCGTGCTGCACGAGCTCCACATCGCGGGGCTGGGCGTCATCGACGATCTCGACCTCGCGCTCGCATCCCGGCCTGAACGTCCTCACCGGCGAGACCGGCGCCGGCAAGACCATGGTGACCACCGGGCTCACGCTGGCGCTCGGGGCCCGGGCCGCCGCCTCGCTGGTGCGCGAGGGAGCCAGGCGGCCCGGGTGCAGGCCCGGTTCGATGCGTCCCGACGGAGCGCCGTCGACCGAGCTGGGCCGAGGACGGCGAGGTCATCCTGGCCAGGACCGTCTCGGCCGACGGCAAGGGCACGGCCCGGATCTCCGGCCAGCTCGCCACGGCGTCCGCCCTGGCCGCGCTCGGCGAGCACCTGGTCGAGGTCCACGGTCAGCATCAGGCCCAGCGCCTGCTCTGTCAGCCGGCGACCCAGACGGCGTTCCTCGACCGGTTCGCCGGCGACGAGCACCTCGTGGCGCTGGCCGCCTACCGGGAGGCGTTCGACGCTCTCCGCCAGGCCGCGGACGAGCTCGACCGGTTGCGCGAGGCGGCTCGCGACCGCGAGCGCGAACTCGATCTGCTCGCCTACCAGGTGCGCGAGATCGACGGGGTCGGCCCCCAGCGCGGGCGAGAGCGCGGCGCTCGCGGGTCGAGGAGGCCCGGCTCGCGCACGTCGAGCGGCTGATCGAGCACACCGCTGCGGCGGATCCGCGCTCGACGGCGACGATGGCGCCGCCGGCGATGCCGTCTCCGCGGCCGCGCAAGCGCTCGACGGAGGCCGCCGCGCTCGACCCCGGCCGCGGGCGAGCTCGCTGCCGCGCGCCCGCGGACTGGCGGCGGAGCTGGCCGAGCTCGCCCGGGACGTCCGCGACTATCGAGAAGCGCTGCTCGCCGACCCCGAGCGGCTGCAGACAGTCCGCGAGCGCACGGCCGAGCTGAAAGGTGCTGCAGCGCAAGTACGGCGAAACGGACGAGGATGTCCTCGCGTACCTGGCCGAAGCGTCCGAACGGCTCGCCGCAGCTCAGCGGCGCCGATGAGCGCCTCGCCGAGCTCGGCGGCCGAGGTGCGAGCGCCGTCAGGACGAGGTGGAGCAGCGGGGCCGCGGTGGTCACCGCCGGCCGCTCGCCGCGCCTCGGGTGACCTCGCCGATGCGGTCGGACGGCGGAGCTGGAGGAACTCGGCATGCCCGGGGCCGTCGTCCAGGTGGCCCTCGAAGCCGCAGACGCCGCCGGGTGCCGGCGGGGCTCGAACGCGTCGAGCTGCGGTTCGCGGCCGGTCCCGGTCAAGCCCCGGCGCCGCTGGCCAAGACCGCGTCGGGCGGCGAGCTGTCGCGAACGATGCTGGCGTGCCGCAGCGTGCTGGCCGACCTCGATGCGATCCCCACGCTGGTCTTCGACGAGGTCGATGCCGGGATCGGCGGTCAGGCCGGGCTGGCGGTGGGCCGACGGCTGGCGCGGCTGGCGCAGGACCGGCAGGTGCTCGTCGTCACGCACCTGCCGCAGATCGCGTGCTTCGCCGACCGGCACGTCAGCGTGGCCAAGGCACGAGGGCGTGGCCACGTCGCCGTGCTGGACGACGACGAGCGGATCGCCGAGCTCTCCCGCATGCTCGCCGGTATGGCCGAAAGCGCGGGCGCCGTGTCCCACGCCGAGGAACTGCTCGAGGAGGCGATGCGGGTCAAGGCCGCCGTCTGACGCGGACGCAGGCCGGTCCGACGCGAAAAAGGTCGCGATCGGCGAGACTTCTGAGCGAACCCGCCCGACGTGTCCGAACCCTCTGATAGAGTCGCTTCCCGTGGTGAGGGAGCGATCGAAGTTCATCTTCGTCACGGGGGGTGTCGCCTCCGGACTCGGGAAGGGCATCACCTCCGCCTCCCTCGGCCGCCTCTTCAAATCCCGCGGTCTCAAGGTCGCCGTCCAGAAGCTCGACCCCTACATCAACGTCGACCCCGGGCACGATGAACCCCTTCGAGCACGGCGAGGTCTTCGTGCTGGACGACGGCGCCGAGACCGACCTCGACCTCGGTCACTACGAGCGGTTCATCGACACCGACCTGCATCGAGGGTCCAACCACACGACCGGCGCCATCTACTCCGCGGTGATCGCCAAGGAGCGCCGCGGGCGACTACCTCGGCAAGACCGTGCAGGTGATCCCGCACATCACCGACGAGATCAAGGAGCGCGTGCTCGCGCTCGCCGAGGCCGAAGCCGCCGACCTGGTGCTCGTCGAGATCGGCGGCACCGTCGGTGACATCGAGTCGCTGCCCTTCCTCGAGGCGATCCGCCAGCTCCGCAACGAGATCGGCCGCGACAACTGCGCGTTCGTGCATGTGTCGCTGATGCCGTTCATCGGGCCCTCCGGCGAGCTGAAGACCAAGCCCACGCAGCACTCGGTGAAGGAGCTGCGCGCGCTCGGTATCCAGCCCGACGCCATCGTGTGTCGCTCCGACCGGCCGATCGGCCGCAACCTCAAGGAGAAGATCTCGCTGCTGTGCGACGTGCCGATCAGCGGCGTCGATCAGCGCGCCCGACGCGCCCTCGATCTACGAGGTGCCGCTCGTCCTGCATCACGAGGGACTCGACACCGAGCTGGCCCGCCACCTGCGGGATCGAAGGCGAACCCGACCTGACCGAGTGGACAGGCCTGGTCGATCGCATCCACGACGCTGAGCGAACCGGTGACGATCGCGGTCGTCGGCAAGTACGTGAACCTGCGCGATGCCTACCTCTGCGTGATGGAGGCGCTGTATCACGGCGGGTTCCACCACGGCGCCGACGTCCAGATCCGGTGGGTGGCGTCCGACGACCTCGGCGGCCAGGCCACCGACGAAGCGCTCGACGGGGTCGACGGCATCCTGATCCCGGGCGGGTTCGGCGTCCGTGGCGTCGAGGGCAAGGTGGCCGCCGTGCGGTACGCGCGCGAACGCGACGTGCCGTTCCTGGGGATCTGCCTGGGTCTGCAGTGCGCGGTGATCGAGTTCGCCCGCACCGTCGTGGGTCTCGAGGGCGCCAACTCCTCGGAGTTCGACCCGGCCACGCCCCACGCCGGTGATCGACCTGCTGCCCGAGCAGAAGGACATCACCGACCTGGGAGCCACGATGCGCCTGGGTGCCCAGCCCTGCTACATCGAGCCCGGACACCCTCGCCGCCGCCGCCTACGGCCAGGAGGTCGTCGAAGAGCGCCATCGCCACCGCTGGGAGGTCAACCCCGCCTACCACGAGGCGCTCACCTCGGCGGGCATGGTCATCTCGGGTTCCTCGCAGAAGGGGCGGCTCGCCGAGATCATCGAGCTGCGCGACCATCCGTTCTTCATCGCCGGGCAGTTCCATCCCGAGCTGCGATCGCGTCCCACCCGGCCGCACCCGTTGTTCCGCGACTTCGTGGGCGCCGCCCAGGTCTACCGCCGCGCGCAGGCGGAGCGCCCGCTGTCGACCACCGGCTGAGCCGTGCCGCGAGCCCCGGTCGGCGCCGCATCGACTACCGAGGGTTCGTTCGTGCGGGTCGATGTCGAGCAATGGCCCGACCTGCCGCCGTGGGAGGTCGTGCGGCTCCACGATGCCGCCGCGGTGCTCCCGCTGCTGCCCGACGATCGGGTGCTGCTGGTGAAGCAGTTCCGCCCGGCCGTGCGGCAGGTGCTCACGGAGATCCCCGCCGGGATCCTCGATGTCGACGGTGAGGACGCCCTCACGGCTGCAGCGCGCGAACTGGAGGAGGAGACCGGCTACCGGCACACCAGCGATCGAGTTCCTCGGGCGGCTACTACCCATCGGCCGGCTCGACTCGATCAGTACGTGCACCTGTTCTGGGCCCGTGTCGCGCCCGAACCGGTGGGCGCGGTCGGAAGACGGCATCGAGCTCACCACCGAGCCGTTCGCTCGCATGGTCGCCGCGGCCCGCGGCGGCAAGGTGCGTGACGCGATGACGGCGCTCGCGCTGCTGATGGCCGCCGGTCGCCCGCCACTTCCGTCATGCCGCGACGGCACGCGACAGCGGTTGAGTACGCTTGCGCAGCGACGTGGCGCATCGGGAGAAGGGCCCAGGGCGTGAACGGTCGGGGTCCCGAAGGAAGTCAAGGACAACGAGTTCCGCGTGGCGCCGACGCCCGAAGGGCGTGCGCGAGCTGGTCGCCGCCGGGCACGACGTCGTGGTGGAGACCGCCGCGGGCGTCGGGTCCGCGATCGCCGACGAGGACTTCGTCGCGGCCGGCGCATCGATCGCCGCCGATGCCGACGCGGTGTTCGCGCGCGGCCGACATGATCGTGAAGGTCAAGGAGCCGCAGCCCCAGGAGTTCGAACGGTTCCGCGAGGGCCAGGTGCTGTTCACCTACCTGCACCTCGCGGCCGACGAGGGGCTCACGCGGTTCCTCGCCGAGCGCAAGGTGCAGAGCGTCGCGTACGAGACCGTGCAGACGCCCGACGGCCGGCTTCCGCTCCTCGCGCCCGATGTCGGAGATCGCCGGCCGGATGGCGCCACAGGAGGGAGCCGCCGCGCTGGAACGTCCGCACGGCGGCCGCGGTGTCCTCATGGGCGGGGCCTCCGGCGTGGCGCCCGCGCAAGGTCGTGGTCCTCGGCGCGGGCATGGCGGGCGCCAACGCCGCCCAGATCGCCGCGGGCATGGAGGCCGAGGTCACCGTCGTCGACCGCAACGTCGAACGCCTGCGCGACATCGATCGCGTGTGGCACGGCCGGATCCAGACGGTGATGAGCTCCGGCCTCGCGATCGAGCGACTGGTGCTGTGCCGCCGATCTGGTGGTCGGCGCCGTGCTCGTTCCCGGCGCGAAGGCTCCGCACCTGGTCGACCGCCGACGCTGGTCTCGCGGATGCAGGCGGGTGCGGTGCTCGTGGACATCTCGATCGATCAGGGCGGGTGCTTCGAGACCTCGCACGTCACGACGCACTCGGACCCCACCTACGTCGTCGACGACGTCGTGCACTACTGCGTCGGGCAACATGCCCGGGGCCGTGCCGCGCACCTCGACCTACGCGCTCACCAACGTCACGCTGCCCGTACGTCTCGTCGATCGCCGACCGTCGGGCTGGACGAGGCGATCGCCCACGACCCTGCGCTCGCGCTCGGGCGTGAACGTCTACGACGGGCCAGATCACGAACGAAGGCGGTCGCCGAGGCGCACGGCATGGCTCCGGTCCCGTTGCCCGACGTGGCGGTCGGAACGGCCTGAGTCGGGGGGCATCGCGGTGGGGGAGCCGATCACCCTCGAGGCCGAGCGGTACCTGGATCACCTCACCGTCGAACGGGGCCTGTCCGAGCACACGCTGGTGGCGTACCGGCGGGATCTCCGCCGCTACCTGCGAGTTCCTGGCCAAGCGCGACATCACCGAGCCCGCGACGGTCGAGGAGGCGACGATCCGCTCGTTCGTGGCCTCGCTCAGCGCAGCGACGTACGGCGAGGGCGAGGACGAACGCCCGTATCGGCGCCAGTCGGTCGCGCGGACCCTGTCATCGGTGCGCTCGTTCCATCGGTTCCTGGTGCGCGAAGGGGTCGCCGAGCGCGATCCCGGCGAGCGGCGTCTCGCAGCCGAAGCTGCCACGCTCGCTGCCGAGGCCGCTCACCGTCGAGGAAGTCACACGGCTCCTCGAGGCCCCCGATCCGGCGACGCCGGTGGGCATCCGCGATCGCGCGATCCTCGAGTTGCTGTACGGCGCCGGACTGCGCATCTCCGAGCTCGTGGGGCTGGACGTCGACGACGTCGACCTGGAACAGGGATCGGTCCGGGTGCTCGGCAAGGGGGGCAAGGAGCGCGAGGTCCCGCTCGGCCGATACGGACGCGAGGCGGTCGGAGGCCTACCTGATCCGCGCACGCGCCCGGAGTTCGCCTCGGCCAAGAGCCGGGGCGCCATGTTCCTCAACCGGCGAGGGGGCCGGCTCACCCGTCAGAGCTGCGCGCGGCTGCTGGCGGCGCACGTGGCGGCCGCCGACATCGATCGCCGCGTCACCCTGCACACGCTTCGCCATTCCTTCGCCACCCACCTGCTGGAAGGTGGCGCCGACGTCCGGGTGGTGCAGGAGCTGCTGGGGCACGCCAGCGTCGCGACCACCCAGATCTACACGCTGGTCACCCGCGAACATCTGCGGGAGGTCTACTACTCTTCGCATCCACGCGCCCGCCGGAACGCCGCGGGCGCGTCGGGCCGATCGTGGAGGACGACCGCCGTGAGCGAACCGCTCGTGCCGAAGGTGCTGGTCCTCGTGTGCGACTCCTGGGGTGTCGGGGATGCGCCCGACGCCGCCGCCTACGGGGACGACGGGCTCGAACACGATCGCCAACACCGCGGCGGCGGTCGGCGGTCTGCGGCGTTCCGACCCTGGAGGCGCTCGGCCTCGGCCTGCTGACCGCACGATCGACGGGTGTGCGCCGCGGGCGGCCGCCGGGCACCGCGCACGGTCGAGCCACCGAGGTCTCGGCCGGCAAGGACACCACGACCGGGCACTGGGAGATGATGGGGATCGAGCTCGACGAACCGTTCCCGCTGTATCCGGACGGGTTCCCGCCCGAGATCATCGAACCCTTCGAGCGAGCGATCGGCCATCACGTCGCTGGGCAACGTCCCGGCCTCGGGGACCGAGATCATCGCCGAGCTGGGCGCCGAGCATCTGCGCACCGGCGAGCCGATCGTCTACACGAGCGGCGACTCGGTGTTCCAGATCGCGTGCCACAAGGACGTCGTGCCCCTCGAGCAGCTCTACGAGTGGTGCGCGATCGCGCGGGCGTTGCTCGACGGCCCACATCGCGTCGGCCGGGTGATCGCGCGGCCGTTCGAAGGTCCCGAGGGCGCGTTCATCCGCAGTCCCGAACGCCGGGACCTCGCGGTGCCGCCGCCGGGCCCCACCGTGCTCGATGCGGTGCACGGCGGCCGGCGTCGCCGGTGCTCGGCGTCGGCAAGATCGAGGACATCTTCAGCGGCCAGCGGCATCACGTGAGGCGCGGTACTCCGACTCCAACGACGACGGGGTGGACATCACGCTCGACTACCTGGCCCGGCCCGGACCCGGCCTTCGTGTTCACGAACCTCGTCGACTTCGATTCCAAGTACGGGCACCGCAACGATCCGCGCCGGCTACGCGGCGGCGATCGAGGCCTTCGACCGCGCGGTTGCCCGAGCTGATCGCGGCGCTCGACGGCGGGGTCATGCTGATCACCGGCGACCACGGGTGTGACCCCACCACGCCCCCACCGACCACTCCCGGGAGCGGACCCCACTGCTGGCCGCCGGCCTCGCGGGTGGGCCGCACGAGATCGGGACGCGGGAGACGTTCGCCGACCTCGGCGCCACGGTGGCGGCGCTCCTTGGGGTAGAGGTTGAGGGTCTTGGCGGGCGCGAGCTTCGTCGACCGATTGGGCTACGCGATGAGCGCGGGCCGCAGCGTCTGGTCGAGGGTTGGACAACCCTCGTGCGTGCGACGCGGGTTCGGCAGGACCGGCACCCTCATCGACCCTCGACCTCGAGGGCACGCGAAGGGAGAACCCGCAGGTCACGAAGGTGAGAACGCCAGCATGACGCCAGGGACCACCGGCCCGACGGTCGCGGCCAAGCGCGATGGTCACACCCTGGCTGCCGCGTGACATCGAGGCGTTCATCGAGGGTTACCTCGAGGGTGAGGTGACCGATCCGCTGGCGGCGGCGTTCCTGATGGCGTGCCTGCTTCGGGTCTGGATGCGGACGAAACGCTGGCCATGACCCGGGCGATGATCGCCTCGGGCGAGACCGTCGACGTTCCCCGGACTGACGCTGCCCACCGTGGACAAGCACTCCACCGGCGGGGTGGCGGACGGCGTCACGTTGGTCTTCGCGCCGCTCGCGGCCGTCGCTGGGCCTGGCGGTCGCCAAGCTCTCGGGCCGAGGGTCGGGCCACACGGGGGCACGCTCGACAAGCTCGAGTCGATCCCGGGTTGCGAACCGACCTGTCGCCCGCCGAGATGGAGGAGCAGGTGGCGCGAGGTCGGGCTGCGCGGTGGCTGCGCAGTCGCCCTCGCTCGTTCCGGCCGACGGCGCGCTCTACGCCCTGCGCGACGCCACCGCCACCGTGCCGTCCATCCCGCTGATCGCCGCAAGCGTCATGTCCAAGAAGCTCGCCGTCGCGACCGACCTGATCCTGCTCGACGTGAAGACCGGCTCGGGGGCGTTCATGAAGACGCCCGAACACGCCGTCGATCTCGCGAACGCGTGCCTGCGCTTGGCGCGCGGCGCGGGACGGCCCGGCGCGCGTGGCCGTCACCGACATGACCCAGCCGCTCGGCGATGCGATCGGCAACGCGCTCGACATCGTCGAGGCCGTGGCGCTGCTTGCGGGGGGAGCACCACGGGCGGCTGCGCCAGCTCGCGGTCGCTGTTCGTCGCCACGGCGCTCGAGGTGGAGCTCGGGGTCGGGCTCGGGCGAGGCGACGGCCCGGGCCGAGCGCGCGATCGATTCCGGCGAGGCCCTCGATCGATTCCGGCCAGATGGTGGAGGCGCAGGGCGGCGATCCGCGCGTGGTCGGACGACCCGTGGTCGGTGCTGCCTCGCGCCGCCGTGGTGAAGCCCGTGCGTCAGCGATCGGGCGGGCACGTTGGCCACGGTCGACGCCGAGGCGCTCGGCGCAGGCCAGCGTGGCGCTCGGGGCCGGGCGGCATCCGCAAGGGCGACCCGATCGACCCCTCCGTGGGTATCGTGATGCGGGCGAAGATCGGGTCAGGCACGTCGAGCGCGGGTCGATCCGATCGGCGAGATCCACGCCGCGGACCAGGCCGCGGCCGACCAGGCGGACCGCCGCGATCCTCGCCGCGCTGACGTTCGCCGAAGGACCGGTCGACGTGCCGCCGTTGGTGCACGGATGGTTCGAGTGAACGGACAGGGGAAGCGCACATGAGGGCGACGGGCTCCGTGGCGGTGGGGAACTTCACCGCGATCGGCGTGCGGCAGGCCGTCTACATGCTCGATGTCCCTCGCGATCGGCATGTCCATCCGCGAGTATCGCTCGCGCCTGGACCGCCACCCGCCTGCACGACCCCACCCCGCGCCTGTGGGGCCGCCTCACCCTGAACCCGAAGGCGTGGTTCGAGCCGTTCGGCTCGGGCCTGGTGCCGGCGCTCGCTCGCGATCTTGTGGGCGGTGGGGGTGTACGTGATCCCGGCGGCCTACGCGAAGCCCGCGCCGATCGACCCCGGCTACTTCCGCAAGACCACCCGTGACACCGTGCTCGTCTCCCTCGCCGGACCGATCGCCACCCTGGTGCTGGGGATCCTCGCGGGCCTCGCTGGTGCGCGGCGGCTCGTCGCTGCCCGCCGAGGTGTTCCGGTTCGCGTTGGTGCTGACGTACACGAGCATGGCGCTGGTGGTCTTCCACCTGCTGCCGATCCCGGGCTGGACGGCGCGCGGATCGTCGCCCTGCTGCTGCCCCCGCAGGCGCGCGAGGTCTACCGCAACGCCGACAAGTACCTGCCGCTGTTCGTCCTGGTGGTGCTCTTCGTGTTCAGCACGCTGGTCCTGGGCTTCCTGACGGCGCTCACCGGGGCGCTGTGCAACGCGGCCGCGAGCGGGGACTGCCAGCGGCTGCTCCTGTTCTGACGGGGCGAGGTCGCTAGGGGAGCGCACGCCTCGCGCTATCATCGCCGGCCATCGACGCCGCGACCGCTCCCGACCACGACCGCCACCACCTCCACCGCCGAACGCGGGCGCGTCCTGACGGGCTTCCGCCCCACCGGTCCGCTGCACATCGGCCACTGGGCGGGCAACGTCGGCAACGCCGTCCGGCTGCAGGACGAAGGGCTACGAGTGCTTCTACTTCGTCGCCGACTGGCACATGCTCACCACCGACTACGACCGCACCGAGCTGCTGCCCGATCGTGTCCGCGGGCTCGCCGCCGACCTGATCGCCGCGGGGATCGACCCCGAGCGCTCGGTGCTCTACCGCCAGTCCGACCTGCCGGAGGTGGCCGAGATGGCGTTGCTGCTCGGGATGCTCACGCCGCTGGGCTGGCTCGAGCGCGTGCCCACCTACAAGGAGCGCCTGCGCGACCTCGCCGAGCGCGACATCGCGAACCTCGGCTTGCTGGCCTACCCGGTGCTGCAGACGGTCGACATCACGATCGTGGAAGGACGCTACGTGCCGGTGGGCGAGGACCAGGTCTCCCACCTCGAGATCAGCCGCGAGATCGTGCGCCGCTTCAACCGGCTCTACGGCGAGGTGCTGCTCGAACCGCAGGCCCTGCTCTCCGTCGACCCCGCTGATCCCGGGCTCGGACGGCCGCAAGATGTCGAAGTCGCTCGACAACCCGATCGAGTCTCAGCGACGAGCCCGACGCGATCCGGGCGAAGGTGCGCTCGTTCATCACCGATCCGCAGAAGGTGCGACGCGGCGACCCCGGCCGACCCGGAGATCTGTCCGATCTTCGCCTTCAGCGCCGGTTCTCGCCCGAGGAGGCCGATGCATCGAGGCCGAATGTCGGAGCGGCGCGCTCGGCTGCGTCGACTGCAAGACGATCCTGGCCGACCACCTGATCGAGGAGCTCGGCCCGTTCCGCGAACGGCGCGCCGAGCTCGCCGCCGATCCCGGCTACCTCGACCAGGTGCTCGCCGCGGGCGCGCGAGCGTGTCGCGGCCCGTCGCACGCCGGACGCTCGACGCGGTGCGAGCCGCGATGCACTTCGCATGAGAGGGGCCGTCGTGAGCGACGGGTCGCCCACGGCCGCCGGCGCAGGCGGGCAGCTTCGCCGGTCGAGCTCCCGGTCTTCACGGGACCGTTCCGGTTGCTGGCCGAGCTGATCTTGGAGCAGAAGGTCGACGTCTGCGACGTGCGCGTCGCCGACGTCACCGACCGCTACCTGGCACAGCACCAAAGAGCGCCGAAGGGTGGAACCTCGAGGAGGCCACCTGGTTCCTGGCGATCTGCGCCGTGCTGCTGGAGCTGAAGGTGGGCCGGCTCATGCCCACCCACACCGAGCTCGACGAGGACGACCTCCTCGGTGGATCGCCCGACCTCGCCTACGCGCGGTCGCTGGAGCTCGCGGCCTTCCGCAAGGTGGCGGTCGAGATCGCGCGCGGCTCGAGGACGAGGCCGGCTACTTCGCGCGTGACGTCGGCCCGGGCCCCGAGTACTCGCACCTGTACCCGGACCCGATGGCGCATCTCGAGCCCGACGATGCTCGCCGTCGCTCGCGGCCCAGCTCCTGCGACCGCCGCCCGATGCTCGACCTCTCCCACGTCACGCCGGTCCGCTACACCGTGGCCGAGGCGATGACGACGCTGCAGGACCGGATCACCTCGTTCGGCCAGGGCGCCACCTTCCGCGAGCTGGTCGCCGACTGCGAGGAGCGGATCCACGTCGTGGTGCGGTTCCTCGCGATCCTGGAGCTGTACCGTGAAGGCAAGGTCGAGCTCGCGCAGGCGCAGACCTTCGGGGACATCGAAGTGGCATGGACGGGGTGAGCGAGCACGATGGCCGACGACGACGCAGGTGCACTGACACGCGAGCCCTCGAGGCGTTGTTCTTCGTCTCGGACGAGCCGCTGACGGCCTCGGTGCTGGCGCAGGCCCTGGACCTCGACCGCCGAGCGGTGGAGTCGCTGTGCGACCGGCTCCAGCGCGAGCTCGAGGACCGCGGCTCCGGCCTGGTCCTTCGCAGCATCGCCGGGGGATGGCGGCTGTACACCCACCCGGACACCGCGCCCGTGGTCGAGCAGTTCGTCCTGTCGTCCCGCCAGGCCCGGCTCACGAAGGCCGCCCTGGAGACCCTCGCGATCGTGGCCTACAAGCAGCCGGTCACCCGTCACCAGGTGAGCGGCATCCGGGGGGTCAACTCCGACGGCGTGCTGCGTGCGCTGGTCGACCGCGGCCTGATCGAGGAGGCGGGCCGAGACGAGGCGCCCGGCCGTCCGGTGCTCTACGCCACCACGCCGGGCTTCCTCGAGCGTCTCGGACTCCCGTCGCTCGCCGCGCTGCCCTCGCTGGCCCCCCTGCTGGATCCCGACGCCGTGGAGGACGAGGAGGCGGCGCTGGCCGAAGCGGTCGGCGACGACGCCGACGAACAGCCCCCGGACCCGGCCGAGCAGGACGTGGCCGACGCCGAAGAGCTGGATCTCACCGACGACGAGGCCTCGGCGCCCGCCGTCGACGATCCGGCCTGAGCGCGATGCCGCTCGAACGGGTCCAGCGATCCTTGGCCCGCGCGGGGTTCGGCTCCCGGCGAGCGTGCGAGGAGCTGATCGTCCAGGGTCGGGTCACCATCGACGGAACGGTGGCCACGCTCGGCGACAAGGTCGACCCTGAGACCGCGGTGGTGGCCGTCGATCGTCTCACGGTGAACCTCGACCCCAACGTCAGGTACTACGCGTTGCACAAGCCGGTCGGCGTCGTCACCACGATGCACGACCCTCAAGGTCGTCCCGACATGCGCACGCTTGATGCCTCCCGACGGCCCACGGGTGTTCCCGGTCGGCCGTCTCGATCGCGACAGCGAAGGGCTGCTCCTGCTCACGAACGACGGTGACCTCGCCGAACCGGCTGATGCATCCGCGCCATGGGGTGGAGAAGGAGTACCTCGCGGAGGTGGGAGCCGCGCCGACGGCCAAGCACATGGCGAAGGTCCGGGCGGGCGTGTCGCTCGAGGACGGTCCCGCGAAAGCCGCAGCGCGCCCGCGTGGTGGCGGCCTCCGGCGACCGAGGGGCCGTCCGCGTGGTGATGACCGAAGGGCGCAAGCGCGAGGTCCGACGGATGCTCGCCGAGCGTCGGCCTCCCGGTCACCCGGCTGATCCGGATGCGGGTGGGGTCGGTCCGGCTCGGCCAGCTGGCGCCCGGGCAGTGGCGCGAACTCACCCGCGACGAGGTCCAGGCCCTCGCGAAGGACGCCGACGGTCCGCCGCCGCGCAAGGCTTCACGGCCCCCGTCCAGGTAGCCTGAAGCCGCCGGGGCGTCCCGCTCCGGCGACCTCGAGGAGGACCGGATGAGGGTTCGTGCGGCCCGTGGGGCCATCGTGGTGGGCGCCGACACGTCCGAACAGGTGTTGGATGCCACGCAGCGGCTGCTCTCGGCGATGCTGGACCGCAACGCCGTCGAGACCGACGACCTGATCAGCATCCTGTTCACCGCCACCGATGACCTCACCTCCGTGTTCCCGGCCGAGGCCGCGCGCCGGATGGGCATGGGCGCGGTGCCGCTGATGTGCGCCAGGGAGATCCACGTCGAGGGCGCCATGGGTTCGGTGGTCCGCATCCTGATGCACTTCCACTCCGAGCGAACCCTCGACGAGGTGCTGCACGTGTACCTGGACGGTGCGGAGGTCCTTCGCGATGACCTCGACCACTGACCGGCCGGGGGCGCGGTCCGGCCGACTGAGGGTCGGGGTGATCGGTTCCGGCCTGATGGGAACCTCGATCGCACTGGCCGCGGCGCGGGTGGGGTGCCACGTCACGACCTGGGATCTGGACCCGACCGGGCCGCCCTCGCGGCCGGCCGTGGCGGGTTCGCCTCGGCACCGACGATGGGGGAGGCGGTGCGACGATGCCGACATCGTCGTGGTCGCGACGCCGATCCCGGCGATCGCCGCCACCGTCGCGCGGGTGCTCGCAGCCGCGCCCCGGCGCCATCGTCACCGACGTCGGCAGCGTGAAGATGCCGTTGGTGGCCGCCGTGGGTGCCTTGGCGGCGACGGCCGACCTGCCGCGCTACGTCCCCGGCCATCCCATGGGTGGCAGCGAGCGGTCAGGTCCCGACCATGCGTCGGCCTCGGTGGTCGACGGCATCGTCTGGGTGGTGACGCCGACCACGGTGTCCGACCCCGGGGCGGTCGACGCGGCTCGAAGGCTGGGTCGCACGGATCGGCGCCAGGCCCGTGCGGATGGATCCCGTTCGTCACGACCGTCTCGTCGCGTTCGTCAGCCACCTTCCCCAGGTCGCCTCGACGGCGCTGATGAGCCTCGCGGCCACCGAGGAGGCCGACGAACCCGAGATCCTGCTCCTGGCCGCCGGGGGGTTCCGCGACCTCACGCGGCTCGCCGCCTCCAACCCTGCCCTGTGGAGCGACATCCTCCTGTCCAACCGTGCGGCGATCGGGGCGGCGCTCGACCTCTACGTCGCTCGGCTGCTGGCGCTGCGGGAGGCCATCGTGGGGGAGCGAGGCGACGACGTCGAGGCCACCTTCGACCAGGCGAAGGCCGCGCGGCTCCGGCTCGCCACCAAGCCACAGGTGCGCGCCGGTGTGGCCGTGCTGCAGGTCGAACTTCCCGACCGCCCCGGAGCGCTGGCCGAACTCACCGCGGCGCTCGGGCGAAGGCGAGGTCAACATCGAGGACCTGCAGATCGTGCACTCTCCGGAAGGTGGTCGAGGCACGGTGCACCTCACCGTGGCGGCGACGGCAGCGTCGTCGGCCGGCCAGGTGCTGACCGGTGCCGGGTTCGACCCGCTCAGGCTGGCCTGAGGGACGATCATGCGCGTGCGGATCACCCCTGGCAGTCACCTCGAAGGACGGGTTCGCGTTCCCGGCGACAAATCGATCGCGCATCGGTGGTTGATCCTCGCCGCCACCGCTCGAGGGCCCAGCGCTCTGGTCGAGGTTCCGCCTTCTCTCGACGTCCGCTCGACCGCTGCGGCCCTGGCGGTGGTCAGCCCCAAGGCTCGACCTGCACTCCAAGCGTGGGCTTCGAACGATGCCGACGACGCAAAGGGTCACGGTTCCACGTGGAACGTCAGGGTTGCAGAAGCGGTCGGCAACGCCACTTGAGGTCGAGGGTGAGGGGCGTTCGGGACTCGTCGAGCCTTCGCACGACCTCGACTGCGGGAACTCCGGGACCTCGACCCGGCTGCTCGCCGGACTCTTCGCGGCATCACCCTTCCGCACCGTGCTGACCGGCGACGACAGCCTTCGATCGCGCCCCATGGAACGCGTCGCCGCACCCTTGCGAGCGATGGGTGCTGCCGTCGAGACCACGGACGGCCATGCACCGGTCGCCATCGTGGGGGGAGGGCTGCAGCGGCATCGACCATCACACGCCTGTGCCCACGGCCCAGGTGAAGAGCGCGGTGCTGCTGGCGGGACTCGATGCCGACGGCGTCACCATCGGTCACCGAACCCGCCCCCACCCGCGACCACACCGAGCGGGCGATCCGCGCGCTCGGTGGCCCGGTCCAGGTCGAGGGTTCGACCGTGCGCGTGGAGCGCTTCCAGCAGGAGGGCTTCGCGGGGACCGTGCCGGGCGATCCCTCATCGGCCGCCTTCCTGGTGGCCGCCGCCGCGCTCACCGGCAGCGAACTCACGATCGACGGGGTCGGCCTCAACCCGAGCCGCATCCACTACCTCGAGGTGATGGAGCGGTTCGGTATCCACACGGAGGTCCGCGTCGACCACGACGAGGTCGGCGAACCCGTCGGCGAGCTGTGGGTGGCCCCGTGCGACGGGATCCGCCCGACGCGGATCGAGGCGTGGGAACTCCCGCTGGTGATCGACGAAGTGCCGGTCCTCGCCCTCGTGGCCTCGCACGCGCGACGGCGACAGCTGGTTCCTGGGCGCGAGCGAGTTGCGGGTGAAGGAGTCCGATCGCCTCGCGGGTGTCGCCGACGGCATCCTCGCCCTGGGTGGACACGCGGCGGCCGAGGGTGACGACCTCGTGGTGGCGGGCGGAGGTCTCGAGGGCGGGCGCGGCGATGCGCAGGGCGATCATCGGATGGCGATGGCCTTCGCGGTCGCGGCCCTGGCGGCCCGGCGTCCGGTCGAGGTCGATGGCATGGAAGCGGCCGACGTGTCGTTCCCGGGCTTCGTGCCGACGTTGATCGGGCTCGGCGCATCGATCGAGGTCGTGAGCGCGTGAACGCGACCCGTCCGCGCGTCGTGGCGATCGACGGTGTCGCCGGCAGTGGCAAGAGCACGCTCGCTCGTGGCCTGGCTCGAGGCCTGGGGCTCCCATACGTCAACACGGGCTTGATGTACCGGGCGCTCGCGGCCTCTGCCCTCGACCACGAGGTCGCCACCGATGACGAAGCAGCCCTGGTCGAGCTGACGCGCCGCTTGACGTTCACGGTCGTCGAGGGTGACCCGTCCGAACTGGAGGTCGAGGGCTTCCCTGCGAACCGTCTGATGACCCTCGAGGTCGAGGCCGTCGTCTCGTCCGTCGCGCGGCATCCCGGGGTGCGGACCTTGATGCGGGCCACCCAACGCGCGATCGGTGAACGAGACGGTGCGGTGATGGAGGGTCGAGACATCGGCTCGGTGGTGTTCGCCGACGCACCCGTCAAGCTGTACCTGTCCGCCGACGTCGATCAACGTGCCGTGCGACGCGCCGACCAGCGCCGGGCGGGCCGGGCCCAGGTCGAACGCTCGCTCACCGATCGCGATGCCCTGGATGCGCGCACCACGCCGCACGTCCCCGCCGATGACGCCGTCATCATCGATACCACCGACCTCACGATCGATCGAACGCTCCTGGCCGCCCTCGATGTCGTCGCGCGCCTGGCGCCGGAGCTGCTCTCGTGAGCGCGCGGGCCCCATCCCCACGCATCGCGGTGGTCGGCCGTCAGAACGTGGGGAAGTCGACGCTCGCCAACCGCCTGTTCGGGCGGCGAGAGGCGATCGCCCACGACATGCCCGGCGTCACGCGCGACCGGGTGGAACTCGAAGCGGTCTGGCGCGGCAAACGGTTCGGTCTGGTCGACACCGCCGGGTACGTGCAGGATGCCACCGGCGTCGAGGAGCTCGCGCGGGTCCAAGCCGACACCGCGATGCGGGACGCCGACCTCATCCTGCTCATCGTCGACGCGCAGGCGGGGATCACCGAAGCCGATGCCGCGCTCGCCCGTCGGCTCCGCCGTGCGAGCGTTCCCGTGCTGGTCGTCGCGAACAAGGTCGACGGTGCCGCGGAGGAATCCGACGCCGCGGCGTTCCATGCCCTGGGGCTGGGGGAGCCGGTCGCGGTGTCCGGCATGCACGGACGCGCCACCGGCGATCTGCTCGATCGCATCGTCGAACTGCTCCCGGACGCCCCGGAGGTACGCGAGGACGACGACCTGGAGCCGAGGTTCGCGTTGGTCGGCCGACCGAACGTCGGCAAGTCGAGCTTGTTCAACCGGCTCCTCGGCCGGGAGCGCTCCGTGGTCTTCGAAGAGGCCGGCACGACGCGCGACTCGGTCGACGACGTGATCGAGTGGCCGACCGGGCGCGTTCGGTTCGTGGACACCGCGGGGATGCGGCGTCAGGTCAAGGTCAAGGGTGTCGAGTACTTCAGCTTCGTGCGCGCGACCGAGGCGATCGATCGCGCGAACGTCGTCATCCTGGTGATCGATGCCGTCGAAGGCTTCACCGTCGAAGACAAGAAGATCGCGAACCGGGTGATGGACGCGGGTCGAGCGTTCGTGCTCGTCGCCAACAAGTGGGACCTCGTCGAGGACAAGGACGATCGCTACCAGGAGCTCGCCGAGACGGTGAGGCCGTTCGCGAACGCGACGGTGATGCGAGCATCAGCCAAGACCGGACGTGGCGTGCACCGTCTGCCACCGGTCCTGCTCGACCTCCACGAGCGGTGGACGTCGAGGATCTCGACCTCGAAGATCAACGAAGTGATCCAGCAGGCGCAACGCGAGCGACCCACCCCGCGCGTCGCGGGCACCCTCCACTACGCGACGCAGGTCGCCACCGGACCGCCGTCGTTCGTGATCTTCGGTGGCGCCAACGAACCGGACGGCACCTATCAGCGCTACCTCGAGAACCGCCTGCGCCGAACCTTCGACCTCGATGGTGTTCCGATCCGCCTGAAGTTCCGGCCCCGCAAGCGACACAGCAAGCAGCGCTGAGGCGGCCGTCCGTGCGACCGGTACAATCACCTCTTCGGGCCGTGGCGCAGCTTGGTTAGCGCGTCTGTCTGGGGGACAGAAGGTCGCCGGTTCAAATCCGGCCGGCCCGACGCATGAAAGGGACGGCGGAGCCCACCGGTGGATCCAGCGCGGTCCTCACCGTTCCGAACCTGATCTCCGCGGCACGGATCGCGCTCATCCCCGCTGTTCGTCGCCCTGATCGTCGACCCCGACACCACGCTCGCCGGCGTCCTGCTGTTCGGGCTGGTGGTGGCCACCGACTGGGTCGACGGCACGATCGCTCGCAGGACCGGACAGGTATCGGAACTGGGGAAGATCCTCGACCCGGTGGCCGACCGACTCGCGATCGCCGCCGGCCTGATCGCGCTCATGGTCCGCGACGTGTTCCCGATCTGGGCGGGCGCTGCTGATCCTCGTCCGCGACGCCGCGGTCTTGGTGGTCGGGCTCGTCGCGCTCCGGCGGTTCCACACGCGTCTGGACGTTCGCTTCATCGGCAAGGTCGCCACCTTCTGCTTGATGGTGTCGATCCCCGCGATCGCGTGGGGGAACCTGGGCACCTGGCCGGCCGCCGCCGCGCTCGCCGTCGGATGGATCTGCTACTCGGCGGGCATCGTCGAGTACTACCTGGCCGCGGGCATCTACGCTGCCGACCTGCGACGGGCGATGCGAACGCACGAGTGAAAGGCAGTATCGTTCCGCCGACGGCGCGGCACCGGGACCGTCGGCATGAAAGGGAGGATGACGTGGAGTTCCCCGAGGACCTTCGGTACACGAAGGAGCACGAGTGGGCGCGCGCCGATGGCACGAGGGTCCGCATCGGCATCACCGACTTCGCCCAGGATGCCCTCGGGGACGTGGTCTACGTCGACCTGCCGGAGGTGGGCGCCGAGGTGACGGCGAGCCAGGCCTTCGGTGAGGTGGAATCCACCAAGTCGGTGTCCGACGTCTTCAGCCCGCTCACGGGCACGATCGTCGAGCGCAACCCGCTGCTGGACGAGCGTCCGGAGCTGGTCAACGAGCAGCCGTACGGCGACGGTTGGCTGATCGTGATCGAGATCGGCGACCCGGCGCAGGTCGAGCAGCTCCTGGATGCGGCCGCCTACCAGGCGTTCATCCAGCAGGGCTCGTAGCGCTCCATCGAGACTTCACCCCGTCCAGCGAGGGTCGAGCCTGACCCTGGCGCCCGGTCGAGGGTTGAGCCCCCGTGCGGTTGAAGGTCGAACTCCACCTGCGATAACGTCCAGTGTCCGTCGACCGTCCAGGTTGTACCCTCGACCCCGACGCTCGTGCAGAGACCGACCGTGACGAGGACCTGACGTTGTTCTGTACCCGCTGTGGACATCCCAACCGAGACGACGCGCGCTTCTGTGCCGAGTGTGGTGCTCCACTGCAAGGGGACCCCACGCTCTCGCTGAGCGCCGTCGAGCCCGAGGATGAGGGGCACGATGAGTTCCCCTTCCCTCACGATGAACTGGGGCCCGGACAGGGTCTGCTTCTGGTCAAGCGTGGCCCCAACGCGGGGTCGACGTTCCTCCTCGAGGACGACGTGACCCCGGTGGGTCGCGATCCCGAGACCGCGGTCTTCCTCGACGACATCACGGTCTCGCGCAAGCACGCGGCGTTCGAACGGCGAGAAGGCTCGGAGTGGTTCGTCCGCGACGTCGGCAGCCTCAACGGCACGTACGTGAACGGCGAGCAGGTCGACGAGACGAAGCTCGCGTCCGGTGACGAGGTCCAGGTCGGCAAATTCAAGTTGACGTTCTTCGCGGCAGGGGAGTGATGGAGCAGATGGCGGGCACCCGCAACTACCAGTCGATCGGCGAGGTCTTGGTCTCGGTCAAGACCGAGTTCCCCGACATCACGATCTCCAAGATCCGGTTCCTCGAAGCCGAAGGGTTGATCGAACCCGAGCGCACGCCGTCGGGCTACCGCAAGTTCTACGTCGATGATGTCGACCGGTTGAAGTCGATCCTTCGGATGCAGCGCGACGAGTACCTCCCCTTGAAGGTGATCAAGGAACGCCTGCTCACGCAGGACGCCGCCGACGTAGCAGGGGAGGGCCTCGAGGGCGCGGAGCTCGACGCCGACCTCGACGATGAAGCCGACGCCGCCAACGCCACCGCCGAGATCGCCGATGCCCCCACCGGCCTGCAGATGTCGATCGAGGAGATGTCGGCGGCCACCGGGGTCGAGCGCGATCGCATCAAGGAGCTCGAGTCCTTCGGCATCGTGTGCTCGCACGGTCCCGACGGCGCGAAGTACTACGACGGCGACGACTACATCATCCTGTCGATCGTGAAGGACTTCTTCCGGTTCGGCATCGAACCGAGACACCTCACGATGTACAAGCACTTCGCCGATCGCGAGACGTCGTTCTTCGAAGCGCTCGTGGCGCCCACCCTGCGTCAGAAGAACCCCGACGCGCGGAAGGCCGCCGCCCAGACCCTCACCGACCTGTCGGTGACCTCGCGCAAGTTCAAGCAGGCGCTGCTCCGCACGAACCTGCGCAACGACCTGCAGAGCGCGTGAGACCCGCGCGCGCCCGACGGGGCGCGGTCGCCGTGGTGGTCTCGTCACCGTCGGGCTGCCGTTCATCACCCGACTGGCGGTCGCCGGCCCCGCCGGCCCCCCACCCACGCCGGTGCCTCCGAATGGGTCCCCTTCGCCGTTCCCGCAATCGCTCCAGACGCCGCGGGACGCGACGGCGCGACCCGATCTCGACGTGCCCGTGGCCTACCTCGCCGACCTCGACGACGGCCAGGCGATGTTCGCCAAGGCGCCGTTGGCCCGCCGGCCCATCGCCAGCCTCACGAAGATCATGACGGCGCTCCTGACGCTGGAGCGCACCTCGCTGGACGACGTCGTCACCATCACCCCTGAGGCGGTCTTCGGACGAGACGATTTCGGGGCGTCCTCGAGCCTCGGACTGCGCGCAGGGGAGGAACTCACCGTCCGCGACCTGCTGTACGCGCTGATGCTGCAGTCCTCCAACGACGCCGCCGTGGCGCTGGCCATCGAGGTCGCGGGCTCCGAGGCGGCGTTCGTCCGCCTGATGAACCGGCGCGCGGCCACCCTCGGGATGGACGGCACCGTGTTCTTCTCACCCAACGGCCTCGACGACCGAGGCCGCTCGACGCGCGCTCGACCTCACCCGCTTGGCGCGGGTGGCCTACGACACACCGGGATTCGCTCCGATCGTGGCCACGAAGTTCCGCACGATCCCGGCTCCGCCCGGTGGCAAGCCGCGGAAGATCCAGAACCGCAACGCCCTGCTCTGGCTGTACCCGGATGCGATGGGTGTCAAGACCGGGTCGACGGCCGGCGCGGGCTACTGCGTGGTCGCCGTCGCCGAGCGTGGCGGGCGGCGGCTGATCTCGGTCGTCCTGGGCTCGGGCAACGAACCCTTCTCCGAAGCCGCCACCCTCTTCGACTACGGCTTCGAGGCCTTCGAGGAGCGGACCTTCGTGACGGCCGGCCAGGACCTCGGCACGGTGGCGATCCGCGGCGGCGTCGTCCCGGTGGAGGCCGGCGCCGCGCTGGAGGGCTTGGTCCCCGCCGAGGCCGGACAGGCGAAACGTCGCATCGTGGTCTCGCCCGAGGCCGTGTTCCCGCCTGCGGCCGATGAGCGGATCGGCACGTTGAAGGTGACGATCCCCGGGGTCACCGTCGGTGCCGTCCCCGTCGTGGTGAGCGACGTCCCCGCGCCGCCGGCCGCTGGAGACGGGCCGTGGTGGGCGAGAGCCAGCGGCGCCGTCGTCGAAGGGATCGGCGACGTGTTCGCGCGGCATCTTCGGCTGAGGGAGGAGCCTGCTAGGCTCCGCCCGATGTCGGAGGTCGCGAGCGTCCTGTTCGGTCGCGAGGACGTCCGTCGCCGGGTGAGGGAACTCGGCCGCGCGATCACCGGGGACTACGTGGGCCGGGCACCCGTGTTCATCACGGTCCTCCGGGGCGGCGCGATGTTCCTCGCGGACCTGATGCGCGAGGTCGACCTGCCCGTCGAGGTCCACTTCATGGCGATCAGTCGGTACGGCGACGCCGCCGAGTCGCTCGGTCGCGTGCAGATCCTGCTCGACGTGGACGCCGACCTCGCCGATCGCGACGTGATCTTGGTGGAAGACATCGTCGACACCGGGCTCACGCTTCGGTTCCTGCTGGGTTCGCTGCGGGCTCGTGGACCGGCGTCCCTCGAGGTGTGCACCCTGCTCGACAAGGCGGTTCGACGGATCGTCCCCCTGACGCCCCGGTACGCGGGCTTCGAGTGCCCGGACCGATTCGTCGTGGGGTACGGGTTGGACTTCGCCGAGCGCTACCGGAACCTGCCCGACATCCTGCAGGTCGACGACCTCGAGGCGCTCAAGGCCGATCCCGATGTGCTCGCGCCCCTGCTGGCGACGGTGTGAGGCGGGCGCAGGGCTCCGGTTGCCCGACCTGCACCCCCCGGTTACGCTCGACCCACGATGATCGAGATGGAGCTCACCGGCGTTCGCGTCGAACTACCGACCAATCAGCCGATCGTGCTCCTGCGCGAGCGAGAAGGGGAGCGGTACCTGCCGATCTGGATCGGTGCCGCCGAGGCGGCCGCGATCGCGTTGTCGCTGCAGGGGGTGGTCACCCCCCGGCCCATGACCCACGACCTGCTCAAGACGATCCTCGAGGATCTCACGGTGCAGGTGCGCCGCATCGTGGTGACCGAGCTCCGCGAGTCCACGTTCTTCGCGACGATCGAACTCGACCGCCAGGGTCAGGAGCTCGAGGTCTCGTCCCGCCCGTCGGATGCGATCGCGCTCGCGGTGCGTATGTCGGTCCCCATCTTCGCCAGCGAAGACGTCCTCAACGAAGCCTCGATCCTGATCCCCGGCGACGAGGAGGAAGAGGTCGAGAAGTTCCGAGAGTTCCTGGACAACGTCAGCCCGGAGGACTTCGAGAGCTAGTCGGCTTCCTGGCCCCGAACACGCGAGCGGCGGGCGTCCGAGCGACCCCCTCGACCGCTCGTTCGCCCGCCCGGCTCGCATGCGAACCTGCCGCGGGACGACAGGCTACGTGCAGAAGAACACGGTGACCCAGAGCTTGCCCTTGATATTCACGGCGCCCACCGCGGCGCGGCGGAACGTGCGATCCAGGATGTGCTCACGGTGGCCCGCGCTGGCCATGAAGGCCTTCTCCAGATCCGGGATGTCCCCGGTGGTCCAACCCACGTTCTCGCCCCATGCGTAACAGTGCGCGCCGTAGCGGACCGGCCCGGCCGTGTGCCACAGACGCTTGCTGCGGGCCATCGCCCGGCTGTGGGCCTCGGCCTCCTTCGACATCCGGTGCGCGCGGTCGAGCTGCTTGATGCCATGGCTCGAGCGGCTGTCGTTGGTGGCGTGGAACAGCTGCCACGCGTAGTTCGGCTCACCGGCATGGGCGGCGGGCGCCAAGATGGCGATCGTGAGGAACACCGCGAGGACGGACACCGCTCTGGAGGTCGACGTCTTGGCTCGTTGCATCTCGGTCTCTCCGTGGTCTGGGGTAGTCCCTTGGGGCTATCTCGCACATCGGTCCTCGCCCGAGGGAACTTGAGCCTTCCGGCCGTTGAAGCTGGACCAACGCCGTTGACAGGCCCCCACATGGGCCCTACGCTGCCGAAACACATCGGCGTGATTACGGAGTTGTGATGAGCGAACAGGGATATCGCGCGCCCGAAGCCAAGCGGATCGCGGGCATCACGTACCGCCAGCTCGACTATTGGACGCGCACCGGCTTGGTGACGCCATCGGTCAAGGACGCGCACGGATCGGGGTCGCAGCGGCTGTACTCGTTCCAGGACCTGGCCACGCTGCGGGTGATCAAGAAGCTCCTCGACACCGGCGTCTCGCTGCAACGGGTCCGCAAGGCCGTGGAGCATCTCCGCGGGATGAAGCGGTCGCCCCACGGGGTCACGCTCATGTCCGACGGGGCCGGCGTGTACGAGGCGCATTCGCCCGAGGCCGTCGTGGACCTGTTGAAGAACGGCCAGGGGGTGTTCGCGATCTCCTTGGACGCCGTGTACAGCGACCTGGAGGCCAGCGTGAACGAGGCGCCGGCCCGCAAGCGACGAAGTTCCGCCGGAGGCTCGTGAGCGCCCAGCCCACCTGGTCCGCCGCCGCTGCCCCCAAGAGCCACACGATCCGCTTCGCCCACGCCTCCGAGCGCCAGTTCGCCGAGCTCCTCGACTTCTACGAGATCGACTGGGACTACGAGCCCACCTCCTTCGACATCGAGTGGGACAAGGAGGGCCACGTGACCCAGCGCTTCACGCCCGACTTCTACCTGCGTGAGTACGACCTCTACATCGAGATCACCACGCTGAGCCAGAAGCTGGTCACGAAGAAGAACCGGAAGGTCCGGCGCCTGCGGGAGCGCTACCCCGAGATCACGTGCAAGATCTTCTACCAGCGCGACTACCTCTCCTTGGTCACCAAGTACGGCCTGCACGATGCCCGAGGACGACCAACGGCCATAGCGCCGTTCGGTCCGTACACTCGCTGACGTGAGGTTCGCTCCACACACCGACGACGAGATCCGCGAGATGCTCGCGACGATCGACCGGTCCTCGCTCGACGACCTCTTCTCCCAGATCCCCGCCGGGGTCCGGCTCGACCGGCCGCTCGCGATCCCCGCCGGCGTCTCGGAGATGGAGCTGGTGGCCGACATGCGTGCCCTGGCCGCCAGGAACCGGCACGCCGACGAACTCGTGTGCTTCGCGGGCGGGCGGAGCCTACGACCACTACGTGCCCTCGGTGGTGTGGGCGCTCGCGGGACGTTCGGAGTTCTACACCTCGTACACGCCGTATCAGCCCGAGCTCTCCCAAGGCGTGCTCCAGGTGTTGTTCGAATACCAGTCGATGATCTGTGAGCTCACCGGCCTCGAGGTCTCCAACGCATCGCTCTACGACGGGGCCACGGCGTTGGTGGAGGCCGTCCACATGGCGATCGCCGGCGCGAAGCGCCGGGTCCTGGTGTCATCGGGCGTCGATCCCCGTGCCCTCGAGGCGTTGACCACGGCCGGCAGGGGAGCGGGGTACGTCCCCGAGGTGTTCCAGGGCTCGCCGAGTCGTGACCGAGGACGTCGCGGCCGTCGTGGTGCAGCACCCGAACGTCTTCGGTGTGCTCGAACCCGCCCGCGAGCTCTTCGCCGCCGCCCACGACGGGGGAGCGCGCGCGATCCAGGTGTTCGATCCGCTGTCGCTCGGCGTGCTGGCGCCCCCCGGGGAACTCGGCGCCGACATCGCCGTGGGGGAGGGGCAGGGCCTCGGCAACCACCTGAACTACGGAGGGCCCTACCTCGGCATCATCGCCGCGCGGCATCGCGGACGTCCGCAAGCTCCCCGGCCGCATCGTCGGGCGAGACCGTCGACGTCGAAGGACGGACCGGATACGTCCTGACGCTGCAGGCCCGTGAACAGCACATCCGGCGCGAGAAGGCCAACTCCAACATCTGCACGAACCAGACGCTCATGGCGATCGCCGCGACCGTGGCCATGGGGTGGCTCGGACGGCACGGGCTGGTCGAGCTCGGACGTCAGTGCGCCGCGAAGGCCGCGTACACGGCGGCGGCGCTGACCGACCTTCCCGGCGTGTCGATGGCGTTCGACGGGCAGGCGTTCTTCAAGGAGTTCACCGTGCGGCTGCCGAAGCCGGCCGTGGCGGTGGTGGAGTCGATGATCGCCCACGGGTTCCTCGCGGGGGTCCCCATGCCGCAGGCGGGACAGGACGCGTTGACCGTCGCCGTCACCGAGCGACGCTCCCGCGAGGAGATCGACCGGTTCGTCTCGGCCATGGGGGAGGTGCTGGCCTCGTGAGCCGAGGGAGCGCCCATCCGGACCCAGAGCCCTCCCGCCTCCGACGGCACGATCATGGACCGGTCGGTGCCCGGGCGCCGCGCGTTCAGCTTCGCGCCCCTCGACGTGCCGGCGGTCGACCTTCCCGCCGAGCACCTGCGCGCCACCGAGCCCGACCTGCCCGAGGTGGCCGAGATCGACCTGGTCCGGCACTACACGCGGCTGTCGGCCATGAACTACGGGGTGGACACCGGCCCCTACCCCTTGGGCTCGTGCACGATGAAGTACAACCCCAAAGCCGCGGAGACCGTCGCGGCCATGCCCGGGTTCCAACGGACGCATCCGCTCCAGCCCGACTCCACGATGCAGGGGACCCTGGAGATGCTCTGGCGCCTGGAGGAGGCGCTGTGCGAGATCACCGGCATGGCCCGGGCCACCCTGCAGCCGCCCGCGGGCGCGTGCGGGGAGATGACCGGCCTGCTGATCATGCGCGCCTACCACCAGGATCACGGCGGCGGGCGCACCAAGGTGCTGATCCCCGATGCCGCGCACGGCACGAACCCGGCCAGCGTCCGCCTCGCCGGGTTCGAGGCGGTGGGCGTGCCCTCGGACGCGCGAGGGCTCGTCGACGTGGACGCGCTCGCCGGCCTGCTCGACGATCAGGTCGCCGGCCTGATGCTCACGAACCCCAACACGCTGGGCCTGTTCGAGGAGCGGATCGAGCAGATCACCGCGATGCTCCACGATGTCGGCGCACTCGTCTACTACGACGGCGCCAACCTCAACGCGATCCTCGGCCGGTGCCGGCCCGGCGACATGGGCTTCGACATCGTGCACATCAACACCCACAAGACGTTCGCGACGCCGCACGGCGGGGGAGGCCCTGGTGCGGGCCCCGTGGGCGTGACCCAGCGCCTCACCGACTACCTGCCCGCCCCGATCGTCGCCAAAGACGATGACGGCACCTTCCGATGGGATCGGGAACGCCCGAAGTCGATCGGCCGTCTCCACGGGTTCCACGGCAACGTGGGGGTGCTGGTTCGCGCCTACGCCTACGTCTTCCTCCACGGGGCCGACGGCTTGGAGGAGGTCAGCGAGCTCGCGGCGCTCAACGCGAACTACCTCGCGGCGTTGCTGGCCCCCGATTTCCCCCTGGCCTACCCGGACATGCCGCCCATGCACGAGTTCGTCGCCACGGCCGCGCCCCTGGAGAAGGAGACCGGCATCCGGGCGATGGACGTAGCCAAGCGCGCTGATCGACCTCGGGTATCACCCGTCCACGGTGTATTTCCCCCTGGTGGTGGACGAGGCGATGATGGTCGAGCCCACGGAGACCGAGTCCAAGGAGACGCTCGACGGCCTCGCCACGGCGTTCCGCCAGGCCGCCGCCGAATCGCGAACCGACCCGGACCTGCTCCATGCGGCGCCGGTGACCACGCCCGTCCGCCGCCTGGACGAAGCGAGGGCGGCGCGCCGGCTGAAGCTCACCTGGGCCTCCGAGCCACCCGACTGAAGACCCCATGCCGGCAGGCCTCGACGATCGTCCGTTCTCCCACCGCGTCACGAAGGATCGTCGCGTCCTGGTGTCCTATCGGGGCCGGCAGGTGACCGTCGTGGCCGGGAAGGCCGCGGAGCGCCTCATCGCGTCCCTGGAGACCGCCGACGAGGACGCCACACAACACCTCCTGGCCCGGGTGACCGGCAACTTCAAGCGTGGGAACGAGCGCCCCGACGGCCCGAAGGGCTGACTCCCTCGGGATGCGCCCGCCGGAGGGGGAGATGGCCTTCTGGACAAGGTGACATAATGAACGTTATGGGGCTTAGGCTGGGAAGCGGGGAGAGGAGACCCCGAGAGCCTCCCCCGAAGCCTCGGTCAGGCGCCGACGTAGGCCGCGAGGTGCTCGCCGGTGAGGGTGGAGCCGTCGGCGACGAGATCGGCGGGCGTGCCCTCGAAGACGATCCGGCCGCCGTCGTGGCCGGCGCCGGGACCCAGGTCGATGATCCAGTCGGCGTGCGCCATGACCGCCTGGTGGTGTTCGATGACGATGACGGACTTGCCGGAGTCGACGAGCCGGTCGAGCAGGCCGAGGAGCCGCTCGACGTCGGCGAGGTGGAGGCCGCTGGTCGGCTCGTCGAGGACGTAGACGTCGCCCTTGCCGGCCATCTGGGTGGCCAGCTTCAGGCGCTGGCGTTCCCCACCTGACAGCGTGGTGAGGGGCTGGCCGAGGCTCGAGGTAGCCGAGGCCCACATCCGCCAGGCGGTCGAGGATCGTGTGGGCGGCCGGCGTGCGTGCCTCGCCATCGTCGAAGAACGCCCCCGCCTCGATCACCGACATCGCGAGGACCTCGGCGATGTTCCGGCCACCCAGCGAGTACTCGAGCACCGAGGCCTGGAACCGCTTGCCCTCGCACTCCTCGCAGATGGATTCGACGGTCGCCATGAATCCCAGGTCGGTGTAGATGACCCCGGCCCCGTTGCAGGTGGGGCAGGCTCCCTCGGAGTTGGCGCTGAACAGGGCCGGCTTCACGCTGTTGGCCTTCGCGAACGCCTTGCGGATCGGGTCGAGCAGGCCGGTGTACGTGGCCGGGTTGCTCCGCTCGAGCCCCCGATCGCGCCCTGGTCGACCGACACCACACCGTCCCGCCCGGACACCGAACCGTCGATCAGCGAGCTCTTGCCCGACCCGGCCACGCCGGTCACCACCACCAGCACGCCGAGCGGGATGTCGACGTCGACGTCCTGCAGGTTGTTGGCGTCGGCACCGCGCACCTCGAGCTCGCCCGACGAGGTCCGGACCGAGGGCTTCACGGACGCCCGGTCGTCCAGATGACGCCCGGTCGTCGTGTCGCTCGCCCGGAGCCCGCCGACGGTCGCCCTCGAACACCACGTCCCCGCCCGCGGTGCCGGCGCCGGGGCCGAGATCGACGACGTGGTCGGCGATGTCGATCACCTCCGGCTTGTGTTCGACGACCAGCACGGTGTTGCCCTTGTCGCGCAGTTGCCGCAACAGGTCGTTCATCCGCTGGATGTCATGAGGGTGCAGGCCGATCGTCGGCTCGTCGAACACGTAGGTGACATCGGTGAGGCGACGAGCCGAGGTGGCGGATCATCTTGGTGCGTTGCGCCTCTCCCCCGGACAAGGTGCCCGACGGTCGGTCGAGCGAGAGGTATCCCAACCCGATCGCGGCGAACGAGTCGATGAGGTGCTGCAGCCCGGCGAGAAGCGGGCCACCGATGGATCCTCGATCGCCCGAACCCAGTCGGCCAGGTCGCTGATCTGCATCGAGCAGACGTCGGCGATGTTCTTGCCGTCGATCATGGAGGAGCGAGCTTCCTCGCTGAGCCGTGAGCCGTCGCACTCGGGACAGGTGGTGAACGTCACCGCCCGCTCGACGAACGCCCTGATGTGCGGCTGCAGCGTGTCGACGTCCTTGGAGAGCATCGACTTCTGGATCTTCGGGATCACGCCTTCGTAGGTGAGGTTGATGCCCTCGACCTTGATCTTGGTCGGCTCCCGGTAGAGCAGGTTGTGCAGCTCCTTCTTGGTGTACTTCGCGATCGGCTTGTCCATGTCGAAGTACCCGCTGCCGCTGAAGATCCGGCCGTACCAGCCGTCCATGCTGTAGCCGGGGATCGTGAGGGCGCCCTCGCTGAGCGACTTGCGGTCGTCGTACAGGGCCGTCAGGTCGAAATCGGTGACCGACCCATCCCCTCGCAGCGTGGGCACATGCCGCCGAGACGCGTGAACGTCGCCTTCTTGGTCTGGGTCTTGCCGGCGCCGCGCTCGACGGTGATGGCGCCGCTCGCCTTCACCGACGGGACGTTGAACGAGTAGGCGTTGGGCGAGCCGATGTGCGGCGTCCCGAGCCGGCTGAACAGGATGCGCAGCATGGCGTTGGCGTCGGTCGCGGTGCCCACGGTGGAGCGGGCGTTGGCGCCCATCCGCTCCTGGTCGACGATGATCGCCGTCGTCAGGCCGTCGAGGACGTCGACCTCGGGCCGTGACAGCGTCGGCATGAAGCCTTGCACGAACGTGCTGTAGGTCTCGTTGATCAGCCGCTGTGACTCCGCGGCGATCGTGCCGAACACGAGTGAGCTCTTGCCCGAACCGGAGATGCCGGTGAACACCGTCAGCCGGCGCTTCGGGATCTCGACGCTGATGTCCTTGAGGTTGTTCACCCGTGCGCCCTGCACGCGGATCAGGTCGTGGCTGTCGGCGGCGGTTGGCGCAGGCGTCTTCGGCGACGCCTTCTTCGACGGACTCAGCTCGCTGCCTTCTTGACGAGCGCCGCGATCTTCTTCTCTTCGGTGGCCGTCAGCTCCTTGAGTGCGTAGGCGACCGGCCACATGGCGCCGTTGTCGAGGTTCGCCGAGTCATTGAAACCGAACGTCGCATACCTCGCGTTGAACTTCGCCGCGTCCTGGAAGAAGCAGACGACCTTGCCGTCCCTGGCGTACGCGGGCATGCCGTACCAGGTCTTGGGCCAGAGCTCAGGGGCGGACGCCGTGACGATCGCGTGGACCCGCTTCGCCATGGCTCGATCGCGTCCCTTCATGCCGGCGATCGCCTCGAGCAGGGCACGTTCCCCATCCGCCTTGTTCTTGTTCGCACGCGCTTCTGCCTTCTGCTCCTGGGCGCGGGCCTTCATCGCGGCACGTTCGTCGGCCGTGAACGCCCCGGATGACTTGGTGGTCGTGGCCTTGCTCTTGCCCTTGGTCGACTTCTGCGTGGTCTTCTTCGCCGGGCTCATCATGCCTCCATCATCGTGAGGAGGAGCCACCTTCGCGGCCCCCGTTTCCGTCGGGTTCGGAAGCCCTCTCCGTCAACCAGGCGCCGTCACGCATGAGCGGCGGCCCGGGGATCTCGTTCGCCTCCCGCCACGCCTGTACCCGCGCCGGTCGCAAGACGAGGAACACGTATCCCGTGTCGTCGCGCGGGTCCCAGTCGGCTTGCGCGATATAGGCCGACCCGAGCCCCTCGGCGGTCTCGCGACGTCGACGACATCCTCGAGCACGGCATCGATCATCACCACGTCACGGGTCGGTCCGACGGCGAGCCGAGCTACGCCGGAGGTCGTCAGGTTGATCGCGGTGAGCGAGGACTTCGCCACCGCGATCACCGCCCGATCGTCCACCCAAGCCAGCGATACGGGGACCAGGTACGGCTCTCCTGCGGCCGAAGCCGTGGCCACCCACACGTCGATCCCCTGGGTCGTCAGCATCGCGAGGGTGTCCGCGATGCGGGTCTCGCGATCGCGGACGCCCGGATCGTGTTGCGCCGCGGTGGGGTTCCTGGTCATCCAAGCATCGTGCCAGGTGCCGTTCGACGTGCCAAACGTCCCTGACGGTCCGAGGCGCGCTCCCTCGGTTCCCGTCACTTCGGCGCGCGAAGGCGACGCTGGAAGCCCCAGATCGTGACCAGCCACAGAGCCTCGACGACGATCCGCCGGGAGAGCTTCGACTGTCCGTGTTCACGCTCGCGGAACGTGATGGGCACCTCGCCCAGGACGTAGCCCAGGTCCCAGGAGCGCATCACGAGCTCGATCTGGAACCCGTACCCATCGGAGGCGATCGGTTGGGCCACCAGGTCCTCGAGCAGGCGCCTCGCGGTAGGCCCGGTAGCCACTGGTGGCGTCGTGGACCGGCAGGCTCAGCATGATGCGCGCGTAGAGGTTGCCGGCGCGCGGACAGCGCCACGCGGAGCCGGCTCCAGTTCGGTCACCGAACCGCCGGGGATGTACCGGCTGCCGACGACCAGGTCCTGGCCGGCGGCGGCGGCCTCCAGCAAGCCGCGGGAGCTCCGTGGGATCGTGGGACAGGTCCGAGTCCATCTCGACGATGAGGTCGTAGCCCTCGGCGAGCCCGACGCGGAACCCTTCCAGGTAGGCGCTGGCGAGCCCCGATTTCGCCGGTCGCTCCAGGAGGCGGACATGCGGATCGGACGCGGCGATCTCGGCCACCACCTGCGCCGTGCCGTCGGGTGATGAGTCGTCCACCACGAACACGTCGACGTCCTGCGGCGCCTTGCGGACGCCGATCAACACCTGCTCGATCGTGGCGCGCTCCTCGTAGGTGGGCAGGATCACGAGGGTTCGGTCGCCCTCGGACAGCGGTTCGGGCTCGGGGCGCTTCGACGCGCGACGCCGCGGGAGCGCGAACACGATCGACGAGGAACGCCAGCAGCAGCCAGGGGAGCCAGTCCCCCAGCCGGACGTACCACGTTCGCTGGGTGGAGGACCGGATGGTGTCCCTGAGGATAGCGGGCTCGAACAGGCCCTCGGAGGCCACCACCCGGCCCGATAGGATCGATGAAGGCGCTGATCCCGGACACGGCGCCGTTGATCGTCCAGCGCCCGACTTCGATCGCTCGCATCTGACTGAACTGCAGGTGCTGGGCGCTGGCCGCCGTCGTCCCGTAGGAGGCGTTGTTCACCGTCACCACCAGGAATCCCGCGCCCTGGTCGCACCATCGCCCGGGGGATCGACGGGAAGGAGTTCTCGAAGCAGATCGGCACGCCGATCGGCGGCAGGCCCTCGACGGACAGTGGATGGACCTCCTCCCCCGGCACCCGGTCCACCGGGATCTGGTCGATCGCATCGATGAACGAGAGCCGCGAACGGAACGGGACGTACTCGCCGAACGGGCACGAGATGGACCTTGTCGTAGCGATCCACCACTTGACCGCTCCCGTCCAGGAGCAGCGCGCTGGTGTGCTGGCTGTGGTCCGGATCGTTCAGCACGGCGCCGACGATCGTCGGCGACCCCACCGAGCGCACCACGTTCTGCACGGCGGCGACGGTCTCGGGGTCGCGCGGCGGCATCCGGATCGAGCGCACCCTCCCCCCACACGACGAGGTCGGGCGGATCGTCGATCAGGCGTTCGTGCTGCTCGATGTTGAGCTCGGCGACCCGGACGTCCTCCGGCTCGCCGTGGCAGCGCGCGCCTCGCGCACGTCCACCTGGATCACCGCCACGTCCAGCGGCTCGCCGTCGGCGCCGGCGAACGGGATCAGCGACCGGGCCCGCCACCACCGCGACGATGCGACGATGCCGACGAGCCGATCGCCGCCGATCGCCGGCTCCGGCCGCCAGCTCGACGATCAGGGCGTTGACCAGGACGACCACGAAGGTGATGCCCCACACCCCGGCGACCGAGGCGAGACGCACCGTGAACCGGTTGTCCACCTGCGAAACCCCGAGGCTCCCCCATCCGAACCCCCCAACGGCCAGGCCGACCGGATCCAATCGATCACGGTCCACAGCGCCGCGATCACGACCGCGTTGACGAACGGCCGACCGGGCCGGCGCCAGATGGGCACGAGCAAGCCGAAGATCGCCACCCCGAGAGCCAGCACGATCGTCAGGCCGGTCCACGCCAACGCACCGAACAGGAAGATCCAGTAGATCGTGGCGCCGTAGAAGCCGAGACCGAAGACGAACCCCACGAGCAGGCCGCGGCGTGCCGAGGAGCCCTCCAGGAGCCAGAGCAGTGGCACCATCGCCACGAACGCGATGGGCCACAGGCCTGCCGGCGGGAACGCCAACGACAGGGCCAGGCCCGAAACCAGGGAGATCAGGAGCGAGATCGTCAGCGGGGGACGCGCCCTCAGGCGCAGTCTCTGCACAGCATCTTCTTCTTGTCCGCCAGCTGTCCGCGGTGCTTCACCAGGAAGCATCGCTTGCAGACGAATTCCGTCTCCTGGATCGGGACCACACGCGTGTCGGCCGGGTCGGCCGGCAGCTTGTCGTCCTTGGTGAGGGTCAGCAGGACCTCGTCGTCATCGGCGGCCTCGGCCTTCTCGGCCGCGGCCTCCTGCTTGACGATGAGCTCCTGGATCGATTCGACGTCGGCGCCGGTGGCGGGGTCGGGCGGCACGGTGGCGTCGGCCAGATCGGCCTCGCTGGGCTCGACCTCGTCGAGGTCGGCTCGCTCGCTCGGCCTCTTCAACCTCGTCGTCTTCGGTGGGCTCTTCGGCGTTGGCCATGGTGTCGGTCATCTCACATCCTCGTTCGCGTTCTCAGCGCCTCGATGCGCGCGGATTGTACTGCCGCGAGATGCAGATGCAACCGCAGCGCCCGACTGAACGCAGGAGGGCGCCGTTCCATTCCCGGCCGAAGGGTCCCGCACGAATGGCGAACGAGATGAGGACCCAAGAGACCTTTGGGGCCGCGACGCCGGGGCGCCGCGTTCTCTACTCAGCCTCTTGGGTCCTGCTGGCGCCGCCGCCGGAGCGGTGGCGCGCAGGAAACGTACGTCGGCTCGCCGAGGACGGTCAACCTCCGTCCGGCGGAAAGTGTGACAAGTGCGGCAGCGCTCACCCCGCGAAGACCTCGCGGCCCAGGGAGACGGTCAGGACCGGCCGCAGATCGTCCGAGCTCGCGGCGAGGAACGGATCGTCGTCGTAGGCGGCGAAGTCCGCATGCATCCCGGGCGCCAGGGTTCCCTTCTTCTCCTCCTGGTGGCCGATCCGCGCGGACCCCACCGTGTGCAGTCTGATCGCCGAGGCCCGATCCAGCCGCTGCGACGGGTCGTGATGGTCCTGCAGCGCCCGGAGGGTCGTCATCGGATCCAGCGGCGTCACCGGTGAGTCCGAGCCGACGCCCACCTCGACCCCGCGCTCGAGCATCGTCCGGAACGGGTTCATCGCCATCGCGCGCTCGGTGCCGAGCCCTTGCTCGTACAAGCCGCCCGGCTGACCCCACAACGCATCGAAGGCCGGCTGGACCGAGGCGGCCAGGCCCAACATGGCGGCGCGCTCGACGTGTGCCGGTGAGGCCATCTCGAAGTGCTCGATCCGGTGGCGCCGGGCGCGGAAGTGGCGTCGCTCGCGCGAGTCGAGCGTCCCGTAGACGCGCTCCCACGCCGCCAGCACCTGGTCGATCGCTCGGTCGCCGATCGCGTGGACCCCGACCTGTAGGCCGGCGACGTGGCCCCCGTGGAAGAACTCGGCGAGTTCATCATCGGTGGTGTAGCTGGTGCCCGTGCCGTCGCCGTCGACGTAGGGCACCGTCACGGCGGCCGTCCGCGCACCGATCGAGCCATCGACCGGGAGGTCGCCTCCCACCGCCGCCAGGTTGAGACCGATCGCGAACGGCAGTTCCATCGTCGCCACCACGGGCGTCGCGTCCACGGGGAGCCGCGCCCGTTGCCGCAGGAACACGTCCAGCTCCCGGTCCCCGTGCCAGTGCGGCATCGCCATCTCGTGCACGGCGGTGATGCCGTGCGATGCCGCCAGCGCCGCCGCCTGCAGTTGGAGGTCCTGGAGCTGATGGTCGGACAGGGACCCCAGGACCCATCGACCCGCCGCGTCGTTCGCCTCCCGGGTCAGCCGCCCCGTGGGGGCTCCCTGATCGTCGCGCTCGAGCCCCTCGTCGGCATCCAGGCCCGCCGCCTCGATCGCGGCCGTGTTGGCGAGCGCTGTGTGTCCGTCGGCTCGCCGGATCACCAAGGGGCGGTCGGCCGCCGTCCCGAGCTCGGCGAGATCGGGCAGCCTCGGATCGGTCCAGCGCGTCTCGTCGTAGCCCTGCAGGAAGATGGGGCCCTCCTCCCGGGCCGCGCGCCCCCGGGCGATCGCCAGCAACGCCTGCGCCCCGTCGGCCGTCTCGACGTCGCGGTTGGCCAGCGCGATCCCGGTGGCGGTGAGATGCACGTGGGTGTCGATGAACCCCGGGATGATCGTGGCGCCGGGCAGGTCGACCACGCGGTCTGCCTCGGGTGCCCCGCCGGTGCCTACCCGCTGGACATGCCGGCCGTCGACGAGCATCCACTCCCCCGTCGCGGGGTAGCTCTGGGTGTGGATCGCGTGGGCACGGTAGAGGGTCCTCACGGCGGGCGAATCATGTCACGAGCGGTCCCCGTGGCGAGGGAGATCGAGGAACCGAGCAACCGGGCCCGTGCCGCGACGGGGTCAACGACCACCGTCTTGGCTTCGTTCACCCGAAGTCCGAGGTGCGCGAGGGCCCGACGGAACACATCGTTGGCGCGCATCGCGACGGCCTGATTCGGGGCGAAGACCGCCACGTCGTCGACCCACCGGAGGAAGGTCAATCCCTCACGGGCGAACGCTCGATCGACCAGGAGGAGTACCGCGTTGGCCAGGACGGCCGACGCATCGGGGCCAACCGGGAGTCCGAGAACCCCTCGTCGTTCCAGGTCCGCCAGGACGGCGCCGACAGGGCCGGCGGCGGCGGCGCGAGGCCCAACCGCCGTAAAGCCCCCATGACGGTGGCCGACCCGATCGAGCCGTAGCAATCCTCGACGTCGCCCAGGAAGACGGACGCCGCGCCGTCGAGGTTCGATCGGGTTGCGGCCCGGAACCGATCCCGGGCCGCGCGCCAGTCCTCCAGGGCGAGGCCGTCGGGCGTCATCCTGCCGCGGTTCGCCATGGCCCACGGTCCCGATGCCCGTTCCACGACCGGCAGGACGGATCGAACCGCGGCGACGTAGCGGCGAGCATCGGCGGGGCCGAGGTGGACGAGGTGGCGGACTCCCCCACCGGCTTGAGGACCGGATCGATCCTGATCGGCGGGCTCTGGGGGGCGGGTCGAACCCACCGCGGGCGTGCGGGCGTGGTCATACGAGCGGTCCTCCATCGTTCGTGTGCGGATCGCCGAGGGAGGATGGCGCCGTCGCACCGGTTCTACCGGGGACCGCCGCACCGGCGCAATCGGCCGGCGATCGCGAACGCCGTCCCCCGAGCCCATCCCCCGGCGGGTCGGGTGAGGCAGGCCAAGGCCGATGGGCGGGGACCTATGATGGGCGCGTGCTGGATGCGCGAGATCTCGACATCATCGCCGCGTTGCAGGACGACGCGCGTGCCACCTACGCCGATATCGCGGCGAAGGTGGGCATGTCGGCCTCCGCGGTGCACGAGCGGGTCCGCAAACTCGAGCAGCAACAGGTGATCCAGGGTTACACCGCAGTGGTCGACCCCCAAGCGCTCGGCCTGTTGGTGACGGCCCTCATCGCCGCCTCGCCCCTCGATCCCACGCAGCCCGACGATCTCCCGGACCGGGTGGCCGAGTTCCCGGAGGTCCAGGACTGTTTCAGCGTCGCGGGCGAGACCAACTACGTCCTCAAGGTTCGGACCCGCACCACCGCGGACCTCGAGGACCTGATCCGGCGCTTGCGCGAGAAGGGCAACGTCGCCACCCGCACCACGATCGCGTTGTCGATCCCCTTCGAGGGCCGCCCGCTCCGGACCTGACAGGGCTGGGCGAACCCTGCGGCTATATTGGCCCCCATGCGGCTGTACAACACGCTGACCCGCCGGCTCGACGAGGTCGTGCCCATCGAAGAGGGCCACGTCACGATGTACACGTGCGGCCCCACGGTGTATCGATACGCCCACCTGGGGAACCTGCGGAGCCAGATGCTGGCCGACCTGATCCGCCGTGCCCTGGTGTTCGAAGGCTTCCGCGTCACCCAGATCATGAACATCACCGACGTGGGGCACATGACGGACGAAGCCTCGCCCGAAGCGGTCGACAAGATGCTGCTCGCCGTCGAGGACGAAGGTCTCAGCCCGCTCGAGATCGCGGAGAAATACACCGCGGCCGTCTTCGAGGAGGCCGAGGCCGTGGGGATCGACGCCGGCCGATCGCTACCCGAAGGCCACCGACCACATCCAGGAGATGATCGATCTCACGCGGGTCCTGATCGAACGGGGCCACGCCTACGTGGTCGACTCCGGCAGCGTCTACTACGACGTCACCTCCTTCCCGGGCTACGGCAAGCTCAGCGGCAACACGTTGGACAAGCTCCGGGAGGGCCATCGCGACCTGGAGACCGACCCGGCCAAGCGCAACGTCGCGGACTTCGCGCTGTGGAAGGCCGCTGGTGCCGGACGGCTCATGAAATGGGACTCCCCGTGGGGCGAAGGCTTCCCGGGCTGGCACATCGAGTGCTCGGCGATGTCCATGAAGTACCTGGGTGATCGGTTCGACATCCACACCGGGGGCAACGACCTCCGGTTCCCCCACCACGAGGACGAGATCGCGCAGAGCGAAGGCGCGGTGGGACACGAGGTCGTGTCGATCTGGGTCCACGCGGGCCACCTGCGGCAATCGGGACAGAAGATCTCGAAGTCCACCGGGAACACGGTCCGTGTGCCGGATCTGATCGAGCGTGGGTTCGATCCGCTCGCGTTCCGCTGGCTGGCCTTCCAGACGCAGTACCGGTCGGAGATGGACTTCTCGTGGGATGCGATGGAGGTCGCCGATCAGCGCGTGCGACACCTGCGGCGCCGGTACGCCGCATGGGGCGAACCCGCGACCGAACTCGGCGAGGCCGCGAAGGGCTTCGACGCCCGGTTCCGTGAGGAGATCGCCAACGACCTGCACATGCCCGGCGCCGTCGCCGTCGTGAACGAACTGGCGTCCTCGGCCGACGTGCCCGACCCCGAGAAGGCGGCGCTGCTCGCCTCATGGGACCTGGTGCTGGGGATCGACGTGGGCCGCGAAGCCCGCAGCCACGTGGGAGCCCACGGACGAGATGCGCGAGCTCATGTCGGAGCGCGATGCCGCCAGGGCCGCGAAGGACTACGCCACCAGCGATCAGTTACGCGACGAACTGGCCGCTCTGGGCGTCGAGGTCATGGACACCGCCTCCGGCACCGAGGTCCGGCCGCTCGACTGATATCTGACGACCTCGGTCGAGCTAGCTGACGACCTTCAGCTCCCGCGTGGATCGATTCAGGCGTTCGACCCCGTCGTGGGTCACCGCCACGATGTCCTCGATCCGCACCCCGAAGGAGTCCTCGAGGTAGACGCCGGGTTCCACCGAGAACGTGGTGCCCGGCTCGAGCACCCACTCGTTGCCCTCCACGATGTAGGGCGGTTCGTGCACCTCCCGGCCGATCCCGTGCCCCGTCCGATGGATGAACCGCGCGCCGAACCCCGCGTCGTCGATGATCCGCCGGGCCGTGCGGTCGACGTCCTGGCAGGACACCCCCGGTCGCACGGCGTCGCAGGCCGCCTCCTGGGCGCGACGCACGGTGTCGTAGACGCGTTCGAACGCCTTCGGAGGCTCCCCCACCACCACCGTCCTCGTGGTGTCGCTGAAGTAGCCGCCCAGTTCCCCGCCGAAGTCCATCACCACGACGTCCCGGGGCAGGATCGTGCGGCCACTTGGCTCATGGTGCGGTGAGGCGGAGTTCGGTCCGCTCGCCACGATGGTGAAGTCGGCGTAGGCGTGGCCGTGCTGGACGAGGAGATCGGCGAGGTCGGCGGCGATCTCCTCCTCGCGACGTCCCAGGAAGGTCGCGGAACAGATCTGCCGGAAGGTCTCGTCGGCGCCACGGGCGGCCCGGCGCAGTGCCGCGAGCTCGTCGTCATCCTTCACGGCACGCAGCCGGCCGATCACCGGCGACGCGGGTTCGAACGTCAGGTCGGGCAGTACCCCTTGCAGGCCGAGGACGTGCGAGGCCCACAGCCGGTCCCCCACCGCGACCCGGCCCCGTGGCTTCGAGCAGATCGGCCGCGGCGGTGTAGGGGTCGTCGCCGTCGGTCCAACCGACCAGTTCCACGACCGCTCCGGCCGACGATGCTGCGGCGAGCGGCCGCTCGAGCTCGGGCACCAGCATCACGGGGTCGCGATCGTCCCGGAGCACGAGCAGGGTGGGGCGCTCCATCGGCATCGGCTCGTAGCCGGTGAGGTAGGCGAGGTCGGGTGAGGGGGCCACGACCATCGCGGCGTAGCCCTTGGGCGGTCGCCTCGGCGGTGGCCCGCCGCAACCGGTCGTTCAGCCGTTCGTCCATGGGCGCTCCTCGTTCGTCACGTCGCTGATCCCCTCACAGCTTGAACAGCAGCTGGTGGGCGACCACCTGGAAGGTGGCGGGCGTGGTGCCGAACTCTCGCCCGTCCGCCACCACCGTCATAGGGCGCTCGGCGTCGACCGCGAACCGGATCTTCGCTCGCAGCTCGTGGATGTTGGGGTCGGGGATGTGGTCACCGTGCCGCATGATCCTGGGCATCATCGTGTAGGCGTCGGACTTCTGTCCGGTGAAGACCAATGCATCGAGCACGCCGTCGCCGGGCCACGACCGGGGCGAGAGGCGCAACCCGTCGGGCCCGTACTGCGCGTTGCCCACGATGATCTGGAAGGTCTCGCCGTCCCAGCGTTTCGTGTCGTAGGCGATCGAAACCTGCTGGCGGTGGGCACCGACATAGCCGCGCCAGAAGCTCGCGAACGCCCGCCCGCGCTCGCCGAGCCATGCGGGCATCCGTTGACGCCGCAGCTCCACCCTGGCGGCCAGGCCCATCATGGCCAGGTTCGTGGCGTAGCGGGTCACGGGACCCTTGGGGCCGGCGCAGGTCACCTTCATGACGTCGAACGGGTAGGTGTCTGCGCCGGCCAGCCGCCGCACACCGCCTTCGGTGTCGCCGGGCAGGCCGAAGCTCCGGACCAGTTGGTTGCCCGTGTTCGCCGCCACGACACCGAGCACCGCTTCGTCCACGATCGGCCGGCCGTCGCGGAACATGCCGTTCACCACGTCTTGGACGGTGGCGTCGCTCCCGACCGCCACCACGAACCGTGCACCGTCATCGAGCGCCGCCGACGCGAGAGATCCGAGTCCTCGTCCCGGATCCGCGAGGGCGAGCCGGTAGTCCAGATCCCCTTCCCCCAGCGCACGCTCCAAGGCGGGAAGTTCGGCGGCGACACGTCCATCATCGTCGGCGGGGTCGGCGATCACGGCGAGGGTTCCGAAGGGGCTGGTCACGTCGCCGGGCATCGTAGCTAGACGCCGGTGTAGGCGACGACGCCACGCAGGACCGCCTTGCGCGCCGCGGCGAACAGCGCATGCGACATCCGGCTGCGCCACGTCCTCCACCTGTCGCAGCAGGTCCAGGAGTTGCTTGCAGTTCCGGACGAAGTCCCCCGGCGCCATCTCGGTCTCCGCCAGGACCGCCTCCAACGGCAGGCCCTGTGCCCAGTGGTAGATCGGGGTGGCGAACCCCTGCTCGAGCTCGCGGCACAGCTGCACCTGGTGCTCGTCCTCCGTGCGGCGGATCTGGCGCCACAGACGTTGGAACCGCTCGTACCGCTCCACGGTGGCCTCGGTCGGCATCTCCCCTGACAGCGGCACGCGTTCGCGGCCCTCGTAGACCGCCGACGACAGCAGCGCCGCCACCTCGGCCGGGGCGAGGTCGTCGAACACGCCCTTGGACAGTGCTTCGCCGATCAGGATGTCGGCCTCGCCGTAGATCCTGGCCAGCGTTCGCCCCTTGTCCGTCACCCTCCAGCCCTCCACGAAGCCGAGCGTCCGCAGCACCTCGAGCACGCGGTCGAACTGACGGGCCAGCGTCTCGGTGCGCACGCGGATCCTGCGCTCGACCCCCCGGAGCGAGCGGCGCTTCTCATCGACCCGTGTCGCCCACCGTTCGTGCTTGGCCCGCTCGGGGCACGAAGCGCATGGATGCTCTGCGGCGAGCGCTTCCAGCCGAGCGGCCTCGCGCTCGACCTTCGGGTCTGGCCTCCGGGAGGTGTCCTTGGACGGCTTGACCCGGAGGGACACGAGGGAGGCCGCGACGTCGCGGCGGTAGCGAGCACTGCGCGTGCTTCCCGACCGCGGCAAGGCGATCCTCGTCAACACCTGCGGGAGGCTCGCGGAAGTCGCTGACCTGCAACCGGAACGAACGGCGGTCCTGACCCAGCACGCTCGGTTTGCCGTCCCGCGAGGAGACGACGACCGCCAAGCCACCTCGCTTGGAGGATGGAACCTGGATGACCTCGCCTGGTCGCAACGAGGCCACCGCGCCTTTGATCGCGTCCTTCCGGGACTTGTCCCGGCCCAGTCGGTCCTGCTCGCGGAGCTCGTTCGCCTGGGCGAGCAGGCCCCAGTACTCATCGAAGTCACCGAGGTGACATGCCATGTTGCGCCGGTAGCCCTCGATCGCCTCGTGGTCCTGTTGCCGCGTGCGCTCGAGCGCCACGACCCCACGGTCGGCCAGGAATTGCGCGAAGGAGGAGTTCAACAGATGGTGGGCTTGCTCCGGCGTGTAGTTGCGGACCAGGTTCACCGCCATGTTGTAGGACGGCCGGAACGACGACGTCAGGTTGTAGGTCCGGGTCGACGCGAGGGTGGCGACGCGTTCGAACGGCACCTGGCGCTGGTAGACGACCACGGCATGACCCACCTCATCGATGCCTCGCCGCCCCGCCCGCCCGGTGAGCTGCGTGTACTCCCCCGGGGTCAACAACTCATGCCGCTCCCCCTGGAACTTCCACAGGTCCTCGATCACCACCGTCTTGGCCGGCATGTTGATCCCCAACGACAGCGTCTCGGTGGCGAACACCACCTTCACGAGCCCGGCCTCGAACAGCTCCTCCACCGTCTCCTTGAAGACCGGGAGCATGCCCGGCGTGATGGGCGGCGATCCCCGCCATCAGTCCGTCGAGGAACTCGTAGAACCCCAGCGTGGCCAGATCCGCCTCGTCGACCCAGGCCGCGCGGGTCTCGGCGCGCTCTCGGATGTGATCGGCCTCTGCGCGGCTCGTGAGCGAGATCCCCGACTCGCGGAGCCACCGCACGCTCTTGTCGCAGCCGGCGCGACTGAACACGAAGTAGATCGCCGGCAGCATGCCTTCCTCGTCGAGGACCTCGACGACCTCCTCACGCTTGGGGACGTACACCCGTCGGTGACCCTCGCGGGGCCGGGAGATCCGCTGCTGCTGCGGCGTGCCGCTCCCCCGCCGGTAATAGGTCTTCGTGCGCAGCTCGCGCTGATCGAGCGAGACGACGTAGGGGTTGGGCAACGGCACACCGTCCTGTTCCACGTGCATGGGATGCATGCCGTGCCCGACCAGGTAGTGATGCTCAAGCGGGACGGGACGCTGCTCCTCGATGATGACGCGGGTCTCGCCGCGCAGGGTGCCGATCCACTCGCCGAACTCCTCCGCGTTCGAGATCGTGGCCGACAGGCAGACCACGTTGACCGACAGCGGGAGATGGATCAGGACCTCCTCCCACACGGCCCCGCGGTAGGGGTCCTGCAGGTAGTGCACCTCGTCCATCACCACGCTCACCAGCGACGAGAGAGCGTCGCTGCGCTCATACAGCATGTTGCGCAGGACCTCGGTGGTCATCACCACCACCGGCGCGTCCGGATTGACGGTGTTGTCGCCGGTCAGGAGCCCGACCGTCTGCGCACCGTGCTTGGCCACCAGGTCGCCGAACTTCTGGTTGGACAACGCCTTCAGGGGCGTCGTGTAGAAGCACTTTCCGCCGAGGGCGAGCGCCCGTTCGATCGCGAACTCGGCCACCACGGTCTTGCCGCTCCCCGTGGGAGCTGCCACCAACACCGACAGCCCTTCATGGACCGCAGCTGCGGCCTCCAACTGGAACGTGTCCAGCGCGAACGGGAACTGGGCGGCGAACGCCTGGGGGGTGGTCACCCGGTCAGTCTACGGGCGACCGGTTCCCGCCCCGGCGCTGTGCTCGAGATCCTCAGGCGCGATCGAAGGTCGCGAGGAACGCCAGGAGCGTCCGATCGAAGGCCTCCGGGGCCTCCAGGTTGGACAGATGCCCGGCACCGGGGATCTCCACCAGGCCGGCATCGCGATGATGGTCGCGCATCTCGGCCGAGACCGCGGCCGGGATCAAGGTGTCGAGCGAGGAGGTCACGATCAGCATGGGAACGTCGACCGCTCCGAGGTCGGGCGTCGAGTCGATCCGCTCGGCCATGCCGCGCGCGGCGGCCCCGATCGAGGCCGCGGGCTGCGTCCGGATCGCGCCTCGGACCTGCTCCCACAACTCGGTGGGGGCCTGGTCGCTGAGGAGCGGCGGAGGTTGCTCCACCAGGAAGCCGTTCCCCTCGGTGTCCAGGCGGTCGGCCAGCGCGCGCCGGCCTTGCGCGGCCTCCGGCGCGTCGGCGCCCGATCGCGTGTTCGCGAGCACCAGCCCGGCGATCCGCTGACGAGCCATCCGCCAGAGTTCGAACGCCACGTAGCCGCCCATCGACAGCCCGCACGCCACGAACCGCTCGATCCCCGCGGCGTCGGCGGCCTGCAGGCAACGGTCGGCGGCGGCGCCCATCGTCATCGTGGGCCCCACGCCGTCGGTGTCGCCGAACCCGGGCAGCGACGGCGCCACCACCGGCCACCCGGCCTCCTCGAGGGTCCTCACCTGTCGCTCCCACATACCTGCATCCAACGGGAACGCGTGGATCAACAGCACACCATCGGCAGACTCGGTCATCGGATCCCTTTCGCTTGAGGCCCGGCCACCACGGTGAGGGCGCCGGGAACGATCTCGAACGTGGCCGGCAGGGGGCCGACGTGTTCCCCGTCGGCATACACCTGCATCGAACGGTTGGCTCGCACGGTGACGGAGGTCGCGGTCCTCAGGCGGACCTTGGGATGGGACCCGTGCGACCCGGTGAACACCTTCGGGAACGCTCGCAGGAAGGCGGCCTTCGACAGCGCTTCGACGATGCAGACGTCGAGGCGGCCATCCACGAGCGAGGCGTCGGGTAGCACCTTCATCCCACCACCGTAGGAGATGCCGTTGCCGACCACCACCAGCATGGCGTCCAGGTCCAGCGGAACATCGTCGAGCGTCAGCGCATAGCTCGCAGGGCTGAACCTCGACAGGGTCTTCATCAGCGCCGCGACGTAGGTGCCCGTCCCGCCGAGGTTGACCGTCATGGCGTTCGCGGTCTCGTTGACCTCCGAGTCGAACCCTGCCCCCGCGACGTTGACGAAGTGCCGGCTCCCGCCGTCCGTGGTGACACGGATGGCATCGATCCGCACGTGCTTCGGGGCGGCGAGCAGCCGAACCGCCGCATCGAAGGTGCCGGCGCCGATCGTCTTGGCGAAGTCGTCACCGGTCCCGGCCGGCAGGACGGCGAGGGCGGCGTCGGTCCCGATCAGGCCGTTGGCGGCGCACGAGACGGTGCCGTCCCCGCCGATCACGGCGACGATCCCGGCACCCTCGCCCGCGACGCGCCGGCAGGTGGCCTCCATGTCGGCGGGCGATTCCGTCACCAGGACCTGATGCTCCACACGGAGCTGTCGCAGCGTCGCGTCCGCCTTGCCGATGAGCTTGCCCGCCTTGCCCCGCCCCGCCGTGGGGTTGGCCACCACCACGACCGGGGCGCTGATCTCCACGTCGATCCTCCGGCTAGCTGCCGGTCGGGAGTCCCGGGATGCCGGCGTTCGCCGGCGGATCCACGATCCCCCCGGCCGAGAGCGCGGACAGGAACGACGACCACCCCTGGGTCATCATCGTCTGCGCGTCGTCGAAGAGGCCTTGCGCGACGTCGGTGAGCTGTTCGGCCTCGGGTCCCGATGACTCGGCTGCCACCATCCCCACGTCCGCCGCGTGCTGATAGAGCCGGAGCGCTTGCACGATCTGCTGGCTCGAGTCGGTGAAGGCGATCGTCTCGGTGGCGATGAAACCCTTGTCGTCGATCTTCGTGCCGACGTCGTACTTGGTGATCGCGGCCGCCGCGGCCGCGGCGTCCTTCGAGGCCGTGGCGAAGACGTCGGCGGCGTCATCGGGCGTGGTGCCCCGCTTCATCTGTTGCAGGGTGTCACCCATCTCGGAGAAGGCCGCCGGCGGCGACCCCGGGGGTCACCACGGCCACCGTGCCCACCGCGTCCTCCACGGCGGACCTGTAGGCCTGGGCAGCCGTCCGCTTGGAGGACGCCACGTCGGTCGCCTGCGACTCCGCGTCGTTCTTCCGGAGCCCGTTCATCAGCCACACGAACCCGCTGACGACCAGCACGCCGAGGATGAAGAACGCCGTTCGCTGCACCCATCGGCGTTGCGTGAAGGGGACGGGCACCGCTACCGGAGCGCGCTTCGGTGCGCGTGCTGCCGGTTTGCTCTTGGACCTGCCCTTGCCCTTGATCGCCACGGACGCTCCTTCGTCGGCTCAGCGCTTCATCATGCGACCGATGATGATAGAGCCCTCGTAGAACAGATACATCGGGATCATCATCGCGAACATCGTGTAGGGGTCACCGGAAGGCGTGATCACGGCCGCGAAGATGGCGATCCCGAGGATCGCCCATCGCCGCCATTCACGCAGCTTGCGGGTCGACAGGACCCCGACCGCCTCGAGGAACACCAGCAGAACCGGGAACAGGAACGAGATCCCGAACGCGAGGGTGACCAGCACGACGAATCCCATGTATCGGTCGAACGTGATGAGCGGCACCACGCCCTCCCCGGCAAATCCCAGAAGGAAGTCCAGGGCCTTGGGCAAGGTGACATAGGCGAACACCGCGCCCAAGGCGAACAAGACGCAGGAGGACACGACGAACGGGATCGACCACTTCTTCTCCTTGGCGGTGAGCCCGGGCACGATGAAGGCCCAGAGCTGGTAGAGCACGATCGGCAGGGCGATGGCGAGCGCCAGGAAGCCCACCATCTTCAGCTTCACCAAGAATCCGTCGATCGGGCCGCTGAAAACCAGGTCGCAACCCGCGGGCGGCCGGACCTGAGGGTTGTCGGTGATGTACTGACAGAACGGATCCCTCAGGAGTTCCTTGACGGGCTCGTACAGGAACCAAGCCGCGATCCCACACACTCCGATTGCGATGACGCACACGATGATCCGATGACGGAGTTCTTCGAGGTGCTCCATCACGGTCATGCTGCCCGCCCGCTCCTCCTCGGAGCGGCGTCGGAACCTGGAGACCACGCGCATCAGGCTTCAGGCTCCGCAGGCGGTTGAGATCCGTTGGAGCTCGGCTCTTCCGAAGGTTCGATCTCGGGTGCGGCCGAGGCGGAGGTCGGCGGCGCCGGATCGGGGCTCGGCTGTGCTTCGGGCTGCTCGCAGCGGGCTCATCGTCGTCGGGCGTGGTGGCGGCGCGCACGGCCTCGGCGGCGCGCTGTCGGGCCTTGTGGGGCGTGTTGCGGAACGCCGAGGTCACGTCGGTGGCGCCACGCAAATCGGCCGCGGTCTTGCGCAGCTCGGCTGTGGTCTGTTTGAAGTCATCGCCCATGCCCGTATCGACCATGTCGCGGACCTCGTCCTGGACCTTGCGGAACTCCCGGAGGCCCCGCCCGATCGTTCGCCCGAGGTCGGGCAGGCGCTGCGGGCCCACGACGACCAAAGCGATGACGATGATGAGCAGGAGCTCAGGCGGACCGATGTTCAGCATGGGCGTCGGATCCTCGGGGTCAGGGCTCTTATCCTACCGTCGCGGTGCCCCGACGAAGGCGTCCTTGCAGGTCAGGGCGTACGTCCGGATCGTGACGGAGGCTTCAACGACCCTGCTCGCGAACTCGCCCGCGCCGCCTGGGAGGAGATGTCCCGCGTGATGGGAGCGAGTTCCTCCTGCATCCGCCGAGCCGTCCGGCCGAGCAGGAACACCTGTCGGATCAACGCCACGAGGAACGCCACCAGCACCACCGCGACGGCGCCGCCAAGGATGAACCACCACGTCAGCCAATCGGTCACGTCGCGATGCTACACGAGGCCGGAGGGCGGAACGGGGCGCAGGAAGCGGCAGGTGGTGCTCAGTTGCCGCCGCTGGAGGCGACGAATTCGGCGATGTACCGATCGTCCTCCAGCAGGTAGTGGAACTCGATGACATCGTCGATCGAGAACGGCGGGCCCTGCGGGAGCGGACCCGAGGATCCTCGGCGTCGTCCTCGTCGAACAGCAGCTGTCCGCCGTCGATCTCGCCCGCGCCCTGATCGATGTCGACCCCCGCCGAGACCAGGAGCGCCACGATCTTGCGGTCGGCTCGCTTCTCGACGTCGTCGGCGCAGTTGGGGCAGGTGAACCGGTAGCTGCCTTCCTTCCCGTTCTGCCGAACGGACAGGAGGATGGCTTCGGGACCCATGTCCACTTCGCCACATCGGGGGCACGTTGTGCGGATGGTTGTCATCTCACACGAGCTATCGGCCCTGCTCTGGTGAGGCTTGAGTGCCCTCCCGGCGATGAGGACTACCCAAGCTGGGCCAGTCAACCGAGGTCCGTTCGCGGGAGGCTCGGAACGGCGAAAAAGACCCCCGAGAATGGGTACTCAGCGATACCGAGCAAGGGTGACGGATGCGAGCTCTCGGACGGTCTCGGCGAGCTCCGGAGGGTCCAGGGCTTCGGCATCCGAGCCCACGCGGAGCAGGATCCGCGCGACCGTCTCCACGTCGCCGGCGGGCATCGTCACCTCGAGCGAACCGTCATCGAGCTCGACGTGGTCGGAGGTGACGTAGTACTCGGCCACCCATCGCGCCGCGGGACGGAGCCGCAGCCGGACGGGGACATCCGACGGCGAGGGCGTGTAGAGCGCGCGCCCGGCCCCCTCCAGGTCCCGAGGCTCGAACGTGTCGCCGGTGCGCGTTGCCGCTCGGATGCGATCGGCACGGAAGAGCCGTTCGGCGTCCGCATCGACGTCCCACGCGGCGACGTACCAGTTCCCCAGGTCGGCGAACACGGCTTCAGGATCGACACGTCGCGTGGTCCAGTCACGGGTTGAGGCGGCGAAGTACTCGATCTCCAGGCGTGCATGGTCCCGTGCGGCCTCGCGGAGCAGCTCGAGGTGGGCGGGCGCCTGGCCGCTCGTGGCGGCCTCCACGGCTCCTTCGTAGGCGCCCACGACCTCGGGGCCGAGGGATCCGCGGAGCTTGTCGAGTGCCGAGTCGAGGGCGGGAGCGTCGGGAACGCCGGGGATCGCCGAGAGCTCGGTGCCCCGCAGGAGCAGCGCCAATGCCTCGTTGCGGGTGAGCCGCAGCGGGCGGGCGAAGTGGTCGGCCATCGTGATCCAGATGCGGTCGTCCTCGTCGACGTCCACGTCGATCAGATCGCCCGGCCCGTACGGCGGCAGTCCCGACATGAACAGCAGGTCGAGGTCGCGGCGCAGCTGATCGGCCTGGGCTCCGAACAAGGAGGCGACCTCGTCCAGGTTCGAGCCGGGATGCTGCACGAGGTAGGGAACGACCACGAGCATCCGCCCGAGCCGCTCGGCGGTCGTGGGCGCGGCACGCCGCCGTTCAGGCACCCAGCGCCTCCAGGCGTCGGATGACCTCGTCGCGGAGGCTCGCCGGCTCGTGCACGAGGGCGTCGGGACCGAACTGCAGCACGATGCCGGCCAGGCTGTCCTCGTCGGCGACGGGCACGCGGACGCGGACCCACCCGTCGGCATCCTCGCCGTCGGGCTCCGCACCGCGAAGGACCCGGTCGCCCACCACGCCACCGCCGGCGAGAACGTCACGACGGCGGTGTCCTCCCCCGCTGCCGCCCACGGGCCGGCCTCCACGTGATCGGTGGCCTTGAACCCGTCGGGCGGCTCCTGTCCCTCGCCGACATCGGTGATCTCGGTCGTGAACCGGGACAACCGGAACGCGCGCAGCTCGGCGCGGTCACGGTCATGGCCCACGAGGTACCAGTGTCCGCGCCGGAAGACCATGGCGAACGCGTCCACGGTGCGCTCGCCCACTTTGCCCTGGGAGGTCCGGTATCCGAAGGTCACGCTCGCCGCCCTTGCGCAGCGTCGGTGGCCGACAGGACCAGGTCGCTGCGAGCGTCCGATCCGGAGGCCAGGGGTCCGCCCGCCAGGCTCGCCAGTACGCCCCCCTCGGCCCCGTAGAGGAGCTTGCGGGCACCGATCTCGGCCGGCGTGCCCTCCCCACCGCTCTGAGCCGCCACCAGGAGCGCCGCGAGCTCCTCGGGGGCGAACGCGATCTCGGGGAGGTAGTACTCGTCCTTGGGGATCAGGTAGCCCTGCTCCGTTCCCCAGGCATCGGTGTCGACCAACTGCAACGGCACGCCGAACTCGCGGAGCTGGTCCTTGTCGCGCTCGAACATCCGCTTGGCCGAATCGACGTTCTGCTGGCGGTACGGCTCGAGGATCTCCCGGATCTGCTCGAAGGACAGGGGCGTCGTCGTCTCCAGCAGCAGGCCGACGAGGTTCAACAGCCGCTCGAGAGGTTCCATCCTGTCCTGGCCCGCCACGTGCGGCATCATATCGGTGACGTGCTTCCCGACCCCGCATCAGAGCCCGAAGTGTCACCACCCGATCCGGCGCGCCTTCGGATGATGCCGGTCGTCCTGGTCCCCGCCGCCTGGATGCTCGAGCCCGTGCTCGCGGGCCTCGCTCGCGCGGGCCGAGCTCCGACGATCGCGATGGTCGCCACCACCGTGGAACTCGCGTCGCTGGTGGAGCGCGGTACCGACACGGAGGCGGTGGTGATCCTCACGACGGCCTTCCCCGGCATGGCCGGGAGCGTGCGCCGGCTCCAGGCACAGGGCGCGAGGACCGTTCCCGCGCTCGAGGCAGCCCTGGGTGTCGGGGTGACCCCTGCCTCGCTCACGTTGCTCGGCGAACTGCCGGAGGCCCTGAACGTCCCGGTCCCCTCGATCGACGACGACGACGAACGGTGGCGCCTCTGGCAGTCACTGCGCGATGCAGGGCTGGACGAGCGACACCACCTGGTGGACGTCGACGGTCATCCGGCCCTGGACGAACTCAGCGCTCGAGGCACCGCCGTCGAAGGTGATCTCGTGGGCCTGTTGGCGGCCGGGGCGGCCGGGGTCCTGGCCGGACGTATGGTGGCCGGCAACCGCCGGTGGAACGCGCAACTGGACGACTGACCTTCGCTCATCTCGGTGTGGCAGGATGCGCGCATGGATGCCGATGAGCGGCCCGACGAACCCAAGCCTGAACGCCGCATCGACGCCTTCCGGCGCACCCACCTCGCGAACGAGCGCACGTACCTGGCGTGGTTGCGGTCGGGGCTCACGGCCGTGGCCGTCGGACTCGGCGTCGCCAAGTTCCTGCCCGATCTCGCCGATGCGGGAACCACATGGCCCTACGTCGCGCTCGGTGCGGGATTCTGCCTGCTGGGCATCCTGATGATGGTGGTGGGCATCCAGCGGATGCGGCAGGTGACCAGGGCCCTGGAGCGCGGCGAGTTCGGACCGCTCGACGAACGAGCCGCCGTGTTGCTGGGGCTCCTGACGATCGTGCTCGGCCTGGCCACCGTGGCGATCATCATCTTCGACCGCTGAGCCCGGCGGGGCGTCGGGTGGCGGCGAGCGTCACATGTGGGCGATGAGTTGGTCCACCCGTTCGTCGACGCTGCGGAACGGGTCCTTGCACAGGACCGTGCGTTGGGCCTGGTCGTTCAGCTTGAGATGGACCCAGTCCACCGTGTAGTCGCGCCGCTTCGCCTTGGCCTGGCGGATGAAGTCACCACGGAGCTTGGCCCTGGTGGTCTGCGGTGGCTCGCGCATCGCCCGGTTGACCTGGGCGTCGGTGACCGCTCGCTCCACCTTGCCGGCCTTCTCCAGGAGGTAGTAGAGCCCGCGGCCCCGGTTCACGTCGTGGTAGGCCAGGTCCAGCAGGGCGATGCGGGGTGAGGCGAGCGCGAGATCGTGCTTGACCATGTAGCGCTCGATCAGGTTGCGTTTGGTGACCCAATCCACCTTCCGCACCAGCCGCTCGGGTTCGCCGTCGCGCAGGGCGTCCAGCGCCTCGCGCCATTCGCGCAGCAGCACCTTCGACGTCTCGTCGGCCCCACGTCGCTCGATGAAGCGCTCGGTCTTCTCCAGGTACTCGGTCTGCATCTCGATCGCCGAGAGTTCTCGTCCGTTCGCGAGCTTCACCGTGCGCGTGCATCCCGTGTCGTGGCTGATCTCGCGGATCGCGCGGATCGGGTTCTCGAGCGAGAGATCCCGCATCACGGTGTTGCCCTCGACCATGCGCAACACCAGGTCGGTGATGCCCACCTTCATGAAGGTGGTCCATTCGCTCATGTTCGAATCGCCGACGATCACGTGGAGCCGGCGGAAGCGCTCCGCGTCGGCGTGCGGTTCATCACGCGTGTTGATGATCGGGCGTGACCGGGTCGTCGCGCTGGAGACGCCTTCCCAGATGTGCTCGGCACGTTGGGAGATGCAGAACTGCGCGCCTCGGGGACCGTGCAGCACCTTGCCGGCCCCGCACCAGATCTGCCGCGTGACGAAGAACGGGATCAAGACGTCGGCCATGCGCGCGAACTCTCCGTGGCGGCCCACCAGGTAGTTCTCGTGGCAGCCGTAGGAGTTGCCGGCCGAATCGGTGTTGTTCTTGAACAGGTAGACCTCGCCGCTGATGCCCTCTTCGTGCAGCCGCATCTCCGCGGCGCCGAGCAGCGCTTCCAGGATCCGCTCGCCCGCCTTGTCGTGGGCGACGAGTTCCTTGATCGAGTCGCACTCGGGCGTGGCGTACTCGGGGTGAGAGCCCACATCGAGGTACAGACGAGCACCGTTCTCCAGGAACACGTTCGAGGACCGGCCCCAGTGCACGACCCGGCGGAACAGGTACCGGGCGACCTCGTCGGGCGAGAGGCGGCGCTGCCCGCGGAAGGTGCAGGTCACGCCGTACTCGTTCTCCAGGCCGAAGATCCGCCGTTCCATATGCGAAAGCCTACGGCCGAACCGGGCGAAGCCCGGGAGCCACACCGGCGCGGGATCTCACCAGGACTCCTCGGACGCACTCGGCATAGGTCTGCGGGTCGACCCATCCGTAGCCGACATCACCGCCGTTGTTCAAGGAGATGCAGACGGGCGCGCCGTCGGGCATGCGCGTCACGAGCACGATCGAGGCGGGGGTGCTCTCGCGCAGCGTGACGACGCCGAACCGGCCCGGTCCGATCCCGTACCGCAGGTCCGGCTCGATCCGTTTCAGCGCTCCGATGCTCAGGCCGTCGAACGTCTCGGCGTGCGCGGCGGCATAGAGACGGGATGCGGCGAGGGCTTCGCGGAGCCGGGCCTGGCGCACTCCCCCGCTCTGTCCCGGAGCCAGGCCCGGACCACCGCCGATCGATGGGCGGGTTCGGAGAGCCAGGTGGCGAACGCCTCGTTGCGCTCGGCGACGGTGGCGCCGCCGTGAGGTCTCCGCGGCACCGATCCCGGCCCGAACTCCCCACGCACCCACGCCGCGAGTGCCTCGTCATGCCCACCGTGCTCGAACCATGTCGTGAAGTGGCGCTCAGTGAGATCGGTTGCAGCGGTGGGTGCTTCGACCGTGCCTTGCGGCTGCTCGACCGCCGCGGGAGCGTCGTCGGCAGCTGCGCCACCTCCACAGGCGCCCAGCGCCAGGGCGCACAGCAACGGAGCGACGATCCCACGAGCATGGCGCACGAGCGGTGCCTCCCTCGACCTTCGACGCGGGCTCTGCAGGGAGCGTCGGCCGAACGTGCGCGTTCCTTGAAGCGAACGCTCGAGCGCCAGGCCGGCGATCAGGCCGAGAGGAAGCCGGCGATCTCCTCGTCGGCGAGGCGCCGGAACTTGCGGCGCTGCGGACGCGACCGGTCCAGGACGCCGGCCTCGATCGTGTCGACGTCGATCGTGCGGCTGTCGGGTGAGCCGAGCACCTCGACGGCCTGCTTGACCGCGGTGCCCAGATCCCAGCCTTCGCGGTAGCGGTCCTTCAGCGTGTCGGTGAGGTCCTCCGCGTGGCCGCCGATGGCGACGAAGCCGTGCTCATCGGTCACCGATCCGTCGAACAGGATGTGATACAGGACCGTGCCTTCGGAGTCCCCGTCGACCTCGCCCACCAGGATCTCGACCTCGTACGGCTTCATCTGCTGGGTGAAGATCGTGGACAGGGCCTGGGAGTAGGCGTTCGCGAGGTCGCGGGCCTTGACGTCCTCGCGCCCGTAGGAGTAGCCGCGCATGTCCGCATGGCGCAGCCCGCGATCCGGAGGTCCTCGAACTCGCTGTACTTGCCCACGCCGGCGAACGCGATCTTGTCGTAGATCTCGCTGATCTTGTGCAGGGTGGCCGAAGGGTTCTCGGCGATGAACAACAGCCCGTCGGCGATCTCGAGGCCGATCACGGAGCGTCCGCGCGCGATGCCCTTGTGGGCGTACTCCGAGCGGTCTTTCATCATCTGCTCGGGAGCGACGTACGGCATGAACGACATCAGCGACGCTCCTCGAGGACCGGGTCGACCGCGGCGGCGACCTCGGACTTCGGCCATCTCGTCGGCTCCCGATGCGGTGACGGTGAGCACGATCGGATAGATGTGGCGCACCGGGTTCGGGCCGCCGGTGGCGACGTCGTCCTCCGACGCGTCCAGCAGGGCTTCGACGGCGGCCCGGAGCGCCGCTTCCCGGTCGAGGCCCGGGCGCCATCGCTTCTTCAGGGAGTTCTTCGCCGGCTGGCTGCCCGAACCGGTGGCCTGGTAGTCGTCCTCTTCCCAGCGACCGCCCGTGGCGTCGTAGTAGAAGAGCCTGCCCTCGGCCCGGCGCTCGTCGTAGCCACCGAAGAGCGGCACCACCACGAGGCCCTGCATCGCGAGCGGGAAGTTCGAGCGGATCATCTGCGCCAGGCGGTTGGCCTTGCCCTCCAGCGAGAGCCGGTCGCCCGTGAGCTTCTCGTAGTGCTCCAGTTCCAGTTGGAAGAGCTTCACCATGTCGACGGCCATGCCCGCGGCACCGGCGATCGCGATGGCGGAGTAGTCGTCGGCGGCGAACACCTTGCGCATCTTGTCGTCGGCGATCGTGTAGCCGGCGGTCGCGCGACGGTCGCCCGCCATCACGATGCCGTCGGCGTACTTCAGGCCGAGGACGGTGGTGCCGTGCGGCACCTGCGCGGCGGCCTCCGCCGACAGCGGCTGCGTGAGGCGTGCCAGGGAGTCCGGGTGCTCACGTCGGAGCAGGTCGACGAAGCTCGGGTCGTGCCGAACGAAGGACCCGAGCGAGGGCAGGCCGACGGGGTCGGTCACTCTCCGCCCTTCTGGACGTAGGACTTCACGAACTCCTCGGCGTTCTCTTCCAGGACGGAGTCGATCTCGTCGAGGATGTCGTCCATCTCTTCCTTCAGCTCAGCGGCCTTGCGTCGAGGACTGGACCTGCCCCGCGTCGGCGTCGGACTCATCGCCTCCGCCCTTCTTCTGGACCTTCTTCTGCTCCTGTTCCTGCGGCACGGGATGGCTCCTTTCCGTGCGGACGTATCCTACTTGGCCGTGCCTCGGCGAGAACCGGTCAGGACTGGAGGAGTTCGACGAGCTGCGCGGCGGTGTCCGCTTGCGCCAGCAGACCGTCGACGTGCTGTTTCGTTCCCCGGAGCGGTTCACGCATCGGGATGCGCTGCAGGGCATCTGCGCCCGTGTCGACGATCAGGGAATCCCACGAGGCCGCGGCGATCGCGTCCGGATACTTCGAGATGCACCGGCCTCGGAAGTAGGCGCGGGTGTCCTCGGGGGGCTCCATGACCGCGCGCTCCACCTTCGGCGTCCGACGTGATGCGGTCGACCTTGCCAGAGGCTTCCAGCCGGTAGTACAGGCCCTTGTTGCGGCGCACGTCGTGGTACTGCAGATCGATGGCCCGGAGCTTCGGGTCGGACCATTCGAGGTCGTCCCGGTCCCGGTAGGCCTGGAGCACGCGATGCTTCGCCACCCAGTCCAGCTGGCGGTGCAGCGTGAGCGGGTCGGATTCGAGTGCGCCGAGGGTGGACTCCCAGAGCTCGACGACCTCGCGGTTCTCGGGCGTGTCGTCCTCGCGCTCGACGTACTTCTTCGCGTGCTCGAGGTACTCCCACTGCAGCTGCACGGCGGAGACCTGGCGGCCGTCCGTCAGCGTGACCTCTCTGGTGCACGTGACGTCGCGGGAGACCTCGTGCAGCGCCTGGACCGGGTTCACGATCGACAGGTCCGGCAGCGCGTGATCCTCGATCATCTTGAGCACGATCGCCGTGGTGCCGATCTTGAGGAACGTGGAGACCTCGCACATGTTCGCGTCGCCCACGATGACGTGGAGCCGCCGGTACGACTCGGGATCGGCGTGCGGTTCGTCGCGCGTGTTGATGATGGGTCGCTTCAGCGTGGTCTCCAGCCCCACCTCGGTCTCGAAGAAGTCGGCGCGCTGGGTCAGTTGGTAGATCGAATGCCCTCGTTCGTCCCACGGCGCCTCGGCCCCCACCTTGCCCGCGCCCGTGAACACGATGCGCGTGACGAAGAACGGCGTGAGGTCGCGCACGATGTCGCCGAACGGCAGCGAGCGGTCCATCAGGTAGTTCTCGTGCGTGCCGTAGGAGTTGCCCTTGCCGTCGGAGTTGTTCTTGTAGATCGACAGGGGCGGCGCGCTCGGCATGGCCGTGAGCACCTCGTCCAGCGACCGCTCCAGGATGCGCTCCCCCGCCTTGTCGTGGATCACCAGCGCGCGAGGCGTGATGCATTCGGGGGTGGAGTACTCCGGGTGGGCGTGGTCGACGTAGTAGCGGGCGCCGTTGGGCAGGATGACGTTCGCCAGTCCGAGGTCCTCATCCGAGCCCTCACGCGCCGGCACCGGCTCGAAGCCGCGAGCGTCGCGCAACGGCGACTCCTGTTCGTAGTCCCAGCGGATGCGACGCAGCGATCCCGCGTACGTGGAGATCAGCAGGGACGAGGACAGGACCGGGTTGAAATCGGGGGCTCCCGCGGCCGCGATCCCGTACTCCGTCTCGGTGCCGAAGACCTTCGGGATGGCCATCGGGCCACCTTACAGGTACTGACCCGCGTTCACGCGTTCGACCTGACGGCCGTCGCCGTCGTGGCCGAGCAGCGTGCGGACGTAGACGATGCGCTCGCCCTTCTTGCCCGAGATGCGCGCCCAGTCGTCGGGGTTCGTCGTGTTCGGCAGGTCCTCGTTCTCCTTGAACTCGTCCCGGATGGCGGTGAGCAGGTCCTCGGTCTTGATGCCCTTCTCGCCCTTGGACAGGAACCGCTTGATCGCGTCCTTCTTGGCCGACGCACGATGTTCTCGATCATGGCGCCCGAGTTGAAGTCCTTGAAGTACAGGATCTCCTTGTCGCCGACGCGTACGTCACCTCGAGGAAGCGGTTGCGGTCGCTGGGCTCGTACATCTGCTCGACCGTCTTCTCGATCATGCGGTAGCAGGCCTGCTGGGCGTCGCCGCCGTACCGGCCGACCTCGTCGGGGTGGATCGGCACGACCGGGTGCAGGTACTTGGCCATGATGTCGCCGGCCTGATCCTGGGTGGGCCGCTCGATCTTGATCTTCACGTCGAGCCGGCCGGGCCGCAGGATGGCGGGGTCGATCAGGTCTTCGCGGTTCGAGGCGCCGATCACGATCACGTTCTTCAGGGTCTCGACGCCGTCGAGCTCGCTGAGCAGCTGCGGCACGATCGTGGACTCGACGTCGCTGGAGATGCCCGTGCCTCGCGTGCGGAAGATGGAGTCCATCTCGTCGAAGAACACGATGACGGGCAGGCCCTCCTCGCTGCGCTCCTTGGCCCGGATGAAGATCTCGCGGATCTGGCGCTCGGTCTCGCCGACGTACTTGTTGAGCAGCTCCGGTCCCTTGACGTTCAGGAAGTAGCTGCGCGCGTCGCTGCGGCCGGTGCGCTCGGCCACCTTCTCGGCGAGCGACTTCGCGACCGCCTTCGCGATCAGCGTCTTGCCGCATCCGGGAGGTCCGTAGAGCAGGACACCCTTGGGCGCCTCCAGCTCGTGCTCGGCGAACAGCTCGGCGTACAGGAACGGCAGCTCCACGGCGTCGCGGATCGAATCGATCTGGCCTTCGAGGCCGCCGATGTCTTCGTAGCTGACGTCGGGGATCTCCTCGAGGACGAGCTCCTCGACCTCTTCCTTGGGCAGGAGCTCGGTGGCCACGCTGGAACGGGGGTCGAACAGGACGTTGTCGCCGGCGCGCGGCGGGCCCTGCAGCAGGGAACCGGCCAGGTGCGCGACGTGCTCCTCGTCGCCGCGGCCGACCACGATGACTCGGTCCTCGCCGAGGCGGTCCTTGACCTTGGCGACCTCACCGGCGCGATCGGGCTCGAGCACCTCGACCACGTTCAGGGACTCGTTGAGCACGACCTGGGCGCCGGGCGGAAGCTCTGTTGGTCGATGTCGGGGGCCGGCATCACGCGCATCTTGCGGCCGGCGGTGAACACGTCGATCGAGCCGTCGTCGTTGGTGGCGAGGTAGACGCCGAACGATGCCGGAGGCTGCGAGAGCTTCTCGACCTCTTCGGCGAGCGCCTCGATCTTCTCGCGCTCGGCGCGCAAGGCGTCGGCGAGCTTCTGGTTCTGGCCGACCGCCTTGGTGAGGGACTCGCGGGTCTCGACCAGCTTCTCTTCCAGGATGCGTGACCTGACGCGGCGCGTTCGTGAGGCGGCGACGCAGGAGGCCGACCTCCTCCTCCAGGTATTTCACCTGGGTCTGGAGCTCGTGCACCTGCTTGTCGTAGCGCTCGACCTGATCGTGCTGGTCCGCCATCGGTTTCACCTCCGCCGGTGGGTCAGCATCGTACCCCTGCCCCCCGCGACTCCTCGGAGCTCTACCTTTATCTCTTCCCTACATACGGAACTTCTCGCGGAATGAGTAATGCCCATTCCAAGGTAGTTCTGACCTTGGGTTCCGACACGAGCCTACGCATCGGCCACCTGACGGCCTGTTCTGGGTCGGTTCGAACCCGTCAGGCCAGGCGGCGTGCTACGGAAAGGAACCCGGTGTGGCCCACCATGCGGTGATCGGGTCGAACGCTCCGTGAGGTGACGTGCCAGCCACGCTTCAGCGTCTCGAAGGTCTCTACGTGGTGGAAGCCGTGCTCGGGCAGCGCGAGCACCAGCTGCTGCACCTGCATCACCGTGGGCAGATAGGCCACGAGGACGCCTCCGGGCTCCAGGACGCCAGCCAGCGCCTCCAACGGCGCCCAGGGTTCGGGCAGGTCCAGGACGGCACGGTCGAAGCGTTCGGTACCCTCGGCCACCGCTTCGAGCTCTCCCGTCCGGAGTTCGAGCGACGGAGGGACCTTGCCGAAGAACGTCTCGATGTTGGCGACGGCCTGGGCCCGGTGTTCGTCCCGCCGCTCGTACGACACCACGTGCCCGTCGGTGCCGGCGGCGCGGCAGAGCGCGATCGTGAGCGCCCCCGAACCGGTGCCGGCTTCCACCACCCGCGCGCCGGGGAAGACGTCGGCGGAGGTCACGATCGGGCCAAGGTCCTTCGGATAGACGACCTGGGCGCCACGCGGCATCTTCATCACGAAGTCGGCGAACCGAGGACGGAAGGCGACGAGCACCATCCCCTTCGACGTGCCGACGGTGATGCCCTCGGCGCCCCCCAGGAGGTCGTCGTGCGCCAGGGTGCCGCTATGGGTGTGGTAGGTGGCTCCCGCCTGCAAGGTGAACAGGTACGTGCGGTCCCGCTGGTCGATCAGCAGCACCTTCTCACCCGGCTGGAACGGCGTGTCGCTCACCGGTGCAGGCTAGCGCACGCCGTCCCGCGGTCGCCTTACGGGATGTTGACCGGGAGCGGCGCTCGGCCAGCGTGACCTGGATCGTGCGCTGCTCGCCCGACGGATCGACGATCTCCACCGGCACGGTCGTGTCCGGGACGCAGATCGAATCGAGGATGGAGCCCAGGTCCTCCGCGGTCCTGACCTCGCGACCGTCGACGGCCACGATCACGTCGCCCTCGCCGATCCCGGCGGCGGCGGCGGGGCCGTCGTTGGTGGTGGCGACTGACGTAGGCGCCCTGATCGACGGAAAGGTCGAGCTGGACGGCGAGGTCCGCGGTGACGGGCTGCGTGGACACGCCCAGGTAGGCGGTGGGCGCCAGCGGGCGACTGCTGCGCCTTGGCGATCGTGTCCTTCGCCGAATCGATCGCGATCGCGAACCCGATGTTCTCGGCCTGGTCGTCGCCGGCGGAGTTGATGCCGACCACACGGCCCTGCATGTCGACCAGCGGGCCGCCGGAGTTGCCGTGGTTGATCGCGGCGTCGGTCTGGATCACGTCGCTGTAGGTGCGCAAGGGCACGGGCGGGTCGCCCTTCGTGGGACAGGTCTCGCAACCCAGGTCCTGGGCCTGGATCGTGCGATCGAGCGAGGACACGATGCCGGTGGTGACCGTGGGTCCGCCGTCGAGTGCGAGGGCGTAGCCGATCGCCACGACGCGCTGGCCAAGCGCGAGGTCGCCGGAGTTGCCCAGAGCCACGGTGGGAAGTCCGGTCTCGTCGATCTTCAGCACGGCGAGGTCGTGCAGGCAGTCCGCCCCGATCAGACGGGCGTCGTACTCGGCCGGATCGGCATCGGAGCTGAACACGGTGATCTTGGATGCGCCTTCGACCACGTGGCAGTTCGTCACGATGACGCCGTCGGAGCGAACGATGAACCCGGTGCCGACGCCTTGGCCCTCCTGGGGTTGCCGAACTCGTCGGCGGAGAAGATGTCGGTGGTGACGTTCACGGTGGCGGGCAGGACGCGGTTCACGACCGCGGCGACCGGCTCTTTGGAGGGCGGGATCGGCGAGGACACGGTCTCGCGCTCCGCGGGTGGTGGCGGAGTCGGCCTGGTCGCCGAGCTTGACGGAGCACGCCGACGCGAGGACCGCCAGCAGGACGAGAGGCACGAGGAGACGGCGCATGAACAGACCTTCCTTCACCGGATCGGGGGTGTACATGGTCCTTTCGTCACACCGACCGTACCGGGTTCGCGCTCGAACGTGCCGAGATGTGTCGAACCTGTGCGACGACGCGCGACGGGCGCCCCGGAGGGCGCCCGTGGCGAGGAACCGTGTGCGGACGGTCAGGCGAGCGCGCCCGCCGGCACTTCCTTCTTGGGGTCGACGAACGGGATCGCCGCGGTCTTGCCGGTGATCGCGCCGTTCTCGGACTCGATGTCGAGCGTGGTGCCCGGCTCCGCGAGCTCGATCGGCACCCAGACATAGCCGATGTTCTGCTTGAGCCCTGGACTCCACACCGCATCGGTCATGTGCCCGACTTCCTTGCCGTCCTTGTGGACGGGCCAGTACTCGCTCATCTCGGCACGCAGCTCGTCACCGTCGAGGATGATGCCTACCAGCTTGCGGTCGACACCCTTGGTGCGGAGCTCCTCGAGCGCGGCCTTGCCGATGTAGTCCTGCGGCTGCTCCTCGACCAGACGCTCGAGTCCCATCACGTGGAAGGGGGTGTCGCCCAGGCGGATGTCCGAGCCGTAGTTGAAGATGCCGGCCTCGATACGACGGGCCTCGCACGGGGCGATCGGGCGGATGTTGAACTCCTCGCCCGCCTTCATGATCGCGTCCCACAGGGCGTCGCCCTGGCTGTAGTCCAGCAGGTTGACCTCGAAGCCCGGGATCGCCGTCCAGCCGGTGCGGCTGATCGCGACCCGGATCCCCTGGATGTCGTAGTACCCGCACCAGTAGTACTTGAGGTCCAGGATCTCGTCGCCCACGAGCTTCTGCAGGGTCTTGACGGCCTTCGGCCCCTGCACCTGAACGGGATGCACGTCGGGAAGGGTCACCTCGGCGTCGAGGCCCGAGTTGGCCAGCGCCCCCAGGGCGTACAGGCCCGCGTCGGAGTCTGCGAGCTGCATCCACCACGTGTCCTTCTCGATGTGCAGCAGGACCGGGTCGTTGACGATGCTGCCGTCGGGCGCCGTGACGAGCATGTACTTGCCCTGGCCCACCTGCGCATTTCGTGAGGTCTCGGCACGTGATCGAGTCGATCAGCTTGTCGGCGTCCGGGCCGCTCACCTCGACGGTCCGCTCGACGCCGACGTCCCACAGGGTGACGTCGTTGTTCAGCGCGAAGTACTCGACCTCCGGATCGTCGTAGTAGCCGGGCAGGTACATGTGGTTGTAGATGTCGTAGGCGGTGCAGCCGGCGCGGCGCGTCGCCTCGAACATCGGCGACTTGCGGTACCAGGGACCGAAGTAGAGCGTTGCGCTCTTCTCGAGCATCTCCTGTCGCTCGTTGGCCATCGTTCCTCCTTGTCTTGCCGGGCCCACCGCCCGGTCGTTCGGATTGAATCATGGTTCAATCCGAGGCCGGAACGCAAATCCTCCGATGGCCCCTGAACAGCGACGGAACACTGAATGCCTGACCAAGAAGGGCCGCCCCGACGGGCGACCCTTCCAGCGCAGCGATGATGCGACGAACTCAGGAGACGGGGATCTCCTTCTTCGGGTCCACGAACGGCATCTCCACGACGACGCCGTTGCGCTCCCCCCACTCGCTCGAGACCCCCAGCGACGTCCCAAGGTTCGCGTACTGGGTGGGGACCCACGCATACCCGATGTTCTTCTCCAGGCGCGGCGAGTAGATCGCCGAGGTGACCTTGCCGATCTCGCTGCCGTCGGCCGTGACGGCCCACTTCACGTTGTTGAGCGCCTCGAACGGCGCACCGTCCATCTCGACGCCCACGATCTTGCGACCGACGCCGGCGTCGCGGATCTTCTTCAAGGCGGCGAGCGAGATGCACCGGTCGTCGCTCAGCGAGTCCCAGTCGACCAGGCGGTCGAGCCCCATCTCGATCGGGTTGTTCTCGTAGGTCATGTCGGCGCCCCAGTTGAAGATGGCGCCCTCGATGCGACGGATGTCGCTCGGGCCGGTGGGCTTGATGTTGAATTCTTCGCCCGCCTTCATGACCGCCTCGTAGACCTCGGTGCCCTTGCTGGATTCCGTGAGGTAGATCTCGTAGCCCACCTCGGAGGTCCAGCCGGTGCGGGTGACCACGACGGGCGCGCCGGCGATCTCGGCGTGCGTCCAGAAGTAGTACTTGAGGTCCAGGATGCTCTCGCCGAGCAGCTTGACCATGAGGTCCTTGGACTTGGGTCCCTGCACCTGCATGGGCGCGACGTCGGCTTCCTTGATCGTGACGTCCATGTCCGGGTAGGCGTTCTTCAGCCCGCGGGCGAAGAGCAGGGCGTCGGAGGAGGCGAGGGCGAACCAGAAGGTGTTCTCGTCCATCCGCGTCAGCACCGGGTCGTTGATGATGCCGCCGTCGCTGTCGCAGATCAGCACGTACTTGGCCTGGCCCACCGCGCACTTCGACAGATCGCGGGGCGTGAGGAGCTGGGCGAACGCGAAGCCGTCGGGTCCGCTGATCTCCAGGCAGCGCTCCACCGAGACGTCCCAGACCGTCACGTCGTTCAGCAGCGCCTGGAACTCGTTCTCGAACGAATCGAAACGGATCGGGAAGTACATGTGGTTGTAGACGGTGTAGCCCAAGCGGCGAGTACTTCTGCGTGGCCTCGTAGTAGGGGGTGCGGCGGTTGCGCGCCCCCCGCTGTACGAGGCTCATGTCGAACTCGGCCATGCGACTCCTCCTCGGTGGTTGTCCGGATGTCCGGCGTATCGTGGAAGAGGCGGCTGACCTGCGCAACCGTACCGTGTTGACTAGCGGTCAACGCATCGAGGCCCGGCGACCGATCAGGCCTTGGCGGCGTCGGGTTCGTGCACCTGCGGGGGCTTCTGCGCGTACCCGTCGAGGTAGCCCTGGGCCACCATCGCCATGAAGATGTGGACCTCGTCCTCGCTCCAGGCGTACGGCCCCTGGCGGAACCCCTCGGACTGCAGCCCCCGGTAGACGGACTCGCAGGCGAGCCAGTCCTCCTTGTTGGTGATGTCCCAGAACTCGCTGGCGTAGTCGGGCGAGAAGTCCGGGCGCTCCTTGGCCTCGGGCGGGAACAGCCACTGGCACTCGACCTTGCTCTGGCCCGGCCCGAGCGGCTCGAACCGGTGGGTCATGACGTAGTCGGGATGCAGGCTCAGGAGCAGGTTCGGGAACAATCCGAAGTAGTAGACCTCGCGGGCCTGCTTGTCATCGAGGCCGCGGATCCGCACCCCACCCGACTCCCCCGTCAGCGACATCGTCTCTGCGAAATCCTTCAGCACCATGGAGCCACCGACCCACAGCCCGTCGTGCGGGAAGTTCTCGCCGGAGTCGGGGGGGTCACGACGCAGAGCTCCGGGTGGATCGACGGGCAGTGGTAGCACTCGTGGTAGTTCTCGGTGATCGTCTTCCAGTTGGCGTCGATCACGTACTCGTGGGTGGCCGCCACGAACAGGCGCTCGGACTCCCAGGCACCGATCAGCCCGTCGAGGTTGCCGACGTACTCGGTGAAGTCCGGGGCCGAGCCGTCGGGGTTGACGAAGATCCACCCTGCCATTCCTGGATGCGGGCAGCCACCAGGGGGTACTCGTGCTTGTCGAACCCTCGAGATCGCCGAACCGCGGCGCGGCTCCGAGCGATCCGTCGAGCTGATAGACCCACGCGTGGTACGGGCACTTGATGGCGCGGAGGTTCCGCGAGGTGCCGGGCGCCAGCAGCTCGTGTCCACGGTGCCGACACGTGTTGTAGAAGCCCCGGAGGTTCCCGTCCATGTCGCGGACGACGAGGATGCCCTCCTTGCCGATCCGGAAGGCCTTCTGGTCACCGGCGTTGGCGAGCTCGTCGGTGCGACCGATGCAGACCCAGCCGCCTTCGAAGTAGTGCTCGACCTCCCAATCGAACACTGCTTGCGACGTGTACGCCTCGGCCGGCAGCGTGCGCGCGGTGCCCAGCGTGGGGGCCAGCACCGGACGAAGCAGTTCGGCGGCAATCGGGCTCTGGGCGGACATCCTCGGGTGTTCCTCCACGCGAGGTCCTGCGGGTGACGTTTGAACGACCGTTCAAGCTCGGGCACCATGCTAGCACCGGGGTCGAACCGGGCCGAGCGGCCCGTTGACTCCACAGGTCCAAGCGGTGGCTTCCTCGACGTTCGGCCGCTCAGACCTTGAACGTCGACGTTCGCAGACCGAGCCGGCGCTGATGTCCCGAGCCCTGCTGAGCAGCTCGTCGCGGCCATGGAGGTTCTCGATCGCCCTCACGACTTTGAGGTCGCCGGCCGCGTTCGTCCGGCGGATCGCCGAGAAAGACCCGGGTCCCGTTGTCCCAGATGCGGATCCGCCACGCGTGGTGTGCGACGTTGGTGGTGAGCCGGAACCGCACCGTGATCTGGTCCGGCAAGGGGGTCGCTGCCATGCGGCAGTGATACGGGCCTCCCCGATCCTGGACGGCGCCCGCCGACAGCGACGGGACGAGGAGCGTCAGGGTGAGAGCGGACACGGCGGCGAGCCGTGCCACCATCGCGTTCGCTTCGGTGCATGTGGTCCCTACCTCTCTCTCCCCCTAAGCGTGGGAAGCCGCGAAGACGCGCTCCCCTTCGATGTACGTCTGGTGCACGGTGGCCGAGGCGATCTCCTCAACCGGGTGTTCGAACAGGTTCCGGTCGATCACCGCCAGGTCGGCGAACTTGCCGGGCTCGATCGACCCGGTGGTCGAGTCGAGGTGGTTCACATAGGCCGAGCCCATCGTGAAGCCCGCCACGGCCGTCGCGAGGTCGAGACGCTCCTCGGGCAGGAACACCTCGCGGTTCTCAACCTTGTGCGGGTAGTCGGCGGCATCTGGCGGTTGACGGCGACGTGGATCTCTTCCAGCGGGTCGGGGCTGGAGACGCTCCAGTCGCTGCCCATCGCCAACGAGGCGCCCGAGCGGACGAGGCTGCCGAACGGGTACTGCCAGCGCCAGCGGGGCTCGCCGAGGAACGGGATCGTCAGGTCGTCCATCTGCGATTCGTGCGCCGCCCAGAGCGGCTGGGCGTTGGCGACGGCGCCGAGCTGGCGGAACCGTGGGATGTCGTCGGGATGCACGACCTGGAGATGTGCGAGGTGGTGTCGGCCGTCCGACGGCCCGTTCGTCTGCAGCGCCGCTTCGATCGCGTCGAGCGACTCCCGGACCGCGCGCTCGGCGAGCGCATGGAAGTGCACCTGGAAGCCCTGCCGCGTCGAGCCGCGTGACGGCCTCGCGCAGCAACTGCGGGTCGACGAAGGAGATGCCGCGGTTGTCCGTCTCGGCGCCGTGGGCGTCGAGGTACGGACTCAGCACCGCCGCCGTGAAGTTCTCGCAGACGCCGTCCTGCATGATCTTGACGCTGGTGGCGGCGAAGCGCCCGCCACGCCGCCGGCTGCGCTGGTCGATCAGGGCATCGATCTGTTCCAGGCCCTGGTGGCGGTCCCACCAGAGCGCGCCCACCACCCGGGCGGTGAGCTCCCCGGACGCGCCGCCCGCATGTACGTGTCGAGGTTGTTGGACCAGCTCGTCGGTGCCCACGATGGCGTCTTGCCAGGCCGTGATGCCGAGGGAATGGAGATACTCCTGGCCCTTGCGAAGGCCTTCGGCGAGGTCGTCCGCGGAGGGCTCCGGCGCGTGGACGTTCACCAGGTCGCCGGCGCCCTCGTGCAGGGTCCCGGGGCTCACCCTGCGCGTCGCGCTCGATCCGGCCGTCGGCCGGGTCGGGCGTATCCCTGGTCACCCCGCCGATCTTGAGCGCGAGGGAGTTGACCCATGCGCCGTGGCCGTCCCGGTTGGGCAGGTAGACGGGGCGGTCGGGCACGATGCGTCGAGCGCCACCGCGGTCGGGGTGCCGCCTTCGAACGCGTCCATGGACCACCCGCCGCCCAGGATCCACGGCACCTCGGGGTGGGTGTCGGCGTAGGCCCGGATCGCGGCGAGGTATTCATCGGCCGTCGACAGGTCGTGCAGGTTGCACTGGAGCATGTCCAAGCCGCCGCTCACGGGGTGGACATGCGCGTCCTGGAACCCCGGCACCAGCATGCGTCCGGCCAGATCGACGACCTCCGTGCCCGGTCCCACAGCCTGCCGGACGTCATCGTCCGTGCCCACGATCGCGATCCGCCCGTCCGTGATCGCGACGGCCTGCGCCCAGCTGCGCGCGGCATCGACCGTGTACACGGCGCCGTTCACCAGCACGGTGTCTGCCGACGCGGTAGGACTCATGGACCAGGCCTCCTGACCTACGGGGGCGCAAAGCATATCCCCTTCGGGGGATGCTCCACCACGGACCGATGCCGCCCGTCTAGGCCAAAGCGACTAGGTCGAGCAGGTCCTCGTCCCAGTAGTCCAGCGTGCCGTCGGGCATCAGCAGGACCCGTTCCGGTGCAAGCGCTTCGACGAACTCGGTGTCGTGGCTCACGATCACCATGGCCCCGGGCCAGTCCTGGAGCGCCTCGGCGATGGCGGTTCGACTGGGCGGATCGAGGTTGTTCGTCGGCTCGTCGAGCAGGAGCAGGTTCTTTCGGCCCGCCACCAGCTGGGCCAGCGCCAGCTTGGTCTTCTCTCCCCCGCTGAGGGTGCCGGCATCCTGGAACGCGATCGCCCCGCTCAGGCCGAACATCCCCAGCAGCGATCGCAGCTGCTGGTCCTCGGCCGGGGATTCAGCCCGCATGTGGGTCAGCACGTCGACCCCGTCGGTGATGCCCTCGTGTTCCTGGGCGTAGTAGCCCGGCACCACCCCGTGCCCGAACCGGAAGGTCCCCGCGTCGGCGTCCGTCTGCTCCGTGAGGATCCGCAGCAAGCTGGTCTTGCCCGCCCCGTTGAGTCCCATGATCAGCAGGCGGTCGCCCCGCGCCACGGAGAACGTGACGTCCTCGAACACCGGCGGCCCCCCATAGGATTTGGCGAGGCCCTTGCGTCGTGAGCACCGTCTTGCCGCAATGTGGCGGCTCGGGGAACCGGAACTTCACCGTGCGTTCCTTCGTCGGGCCTTCGACCTTGCGCTCGGCGAGCTTGGCGGCCCGCGTGTCGAGCGTCTTGGCCTTCCGCGCGCGCTTGGCCGTCTGGCCGCGCATCGAGTCGGCGAGCGTCTTCAGCCGCTTGATCTCCGCTTCCTGCCGCGACGCGAGCGCCGTGAGGCGTTCCTCGTCCTGACGGCGGGCCTCGCGGTACTGCGAGTACGTGCCCTTGTACTCGACGACGCCGTCCCGATCGAGGTGCAGGATCCGCGTGATCGACGTGTCGAGCAGGCCGATGTCATGGCTCACCACCATGAGCGCCCCCTTGTAGGACGCCAGGAACTTCATCAGCCAGAACTTCGCGTCGGCGTCGAGGTGGTTCGTGGGTTCGTCCAGCATCAGCAGGTCCGAGCCGCCGAACAGGATGCGGGCCAACTCGAGCCGGCGTCGTTCCCCACCCGACAGCGCTCCCACGGGCAGGGCCAGGCGGTCGTTCGCCAGGCCAGCCCCGCCGTGATCGTTCGGGCTTCGGATTCGGCCTGGTAGCCGCCGGTGTCGCGATACGCCTCCTCGGCGCGCGCGAATCGGGCGACGTTGCGGTCGTCGTGGGATCTCCTCGAGCGCGATGCGAGCCTTCTCCACGCGGCGCGCCATCTCCACGAGGTCACGCGCGGCCAGGATGTACTCCAGGCCCTTGATGAGGTCGTCCTCGCGATGCTGGCGAGGGTCCTGCCGGAGGTAGCCCAGCGCTCCCCGGTGGATCGCGGTGCCGCCACCGCGGGCGCCTCGCCCGCGAGGACCTTGAGGGTGCTGGTCTTGCCCGCACCGTTGCGGCCGACGACGCCCATCTTGTCGCCGGCGCGCAGGCTGAACGTGAGGTGCTCGACGACGGTCTTGCCGCCGGCTTCGACCTCGAGATCGTGTACCTCGAGCGTGCTCATCGCGATGCTCCTGGGACGTGGCCGAACGGATGGCGGGGCGGGTGTGGGTGCGTGGTGCCGGGACATGCGGTGGGACCTCCTCGGGTGGGTGGCGGGTACGCCGACACGGCCCGCGGTGTCGCGGTGGCCGTGCTACGAGGAGTCCGCACTAGCTCATGTGACGACGAGTGTAGCAACGCATGCCGCCATGGGAAGGTAGCGCCCGTGCAAGGATCTCGGGCCAGCCGAAGCGTGTGGGCGATCGCCGGAGCGTCGGCGGCCGTCCAGATCGTCGTCGGGTCGCTGCATCGCGCTCCGTCGTGGGACGAAGCGATCTACCTCTCCCAGGTCACCCGCGGAGCTGCGGCGCTGCCGTTCGTAGCTTCGCGAGCGCGAGGGATCACCGTCCTGGTGGCCCCGCTCGCCTCCTTGGGGGCCCCGCTGTGGCTCATGCGTTTGGCCCTCGTCCTCGGAAGCTCGCTCCTGGCGGCCCTGGTCTTCCGCCTCTGGGTCCCGATCGTGGGATGGGGCGCCCCGATGGGGATGGTGCTGTTCATGGGGTCGTGGCCGGCGCTGTTCTACGGGTCCGAGGTGATGCCGAACCTGTGGGCGGCACTGTTCGCGGTGGGAACGCTTGCCTTGGTCGGCCGGGCGTGCGAACGGGTCGGATGTTCGACCCTGGGATCTGGCGGGCATCGGACTCATGGCTGCGGCCATGGCGCTGATGCGACCACCGGATGCCGTGGTCCTCGCGGTGGCAGTCTCGGTCGTGGTCCTGGCGATGCGCGGATCGGTGCGGTCGATCGTGGCCGTGATCCTGGGGGTCTCGGCGGGCACGCTCCCCTGGTTGGTCGAGATGAGCGTTCGATACGGCGGGCCGCGCGAAGCCATCGAAGCCGCACGCACGGTGTCCCATGCGGGCGGTGCGTTCTCCGGCGTCGCCGAACACCTGCGGCTCACCGATGGCCCGCTGCTCGGTCCCGAGCCGGGTGGCGCGCTCCCCTGGGTGGGCGTCCTGTGGTGGGTGGTGCTGATCGGTCTCAGCGCGTGGGCGCTTCGGCCCGGCTCGGATCGCCGGCGAAGGGTGGGGGTACGCGTGGCGGGCGTCGTGGGGGTCGCCCTCGCGGCGGAGTACCTGTTCCTCGTCGCGGGCCTCGCGCCGCGGTTCCTGTTGCCCGCGCTCGCGGTGCTTTCCGTTTCGGCGGGCGGAGGCCTGGAGGCGCTCCGCGGTCAAGGGCACCTCGGAACGAGGGCATGCGTGGTGGTTGCGATGCATCCTCGCGGGTTGGCTCCTGTGGCAGGTCGGCACCTTCGACCGGCTGGAGGCCCTGGCACGTGACCAGCGTCAGGTCCCTGAGGCCGTCGGATCCGCCGTCGGTGACGCCGTCGACGAACAGGGATGCGTGGTCGCGAGCACGGACGACTTCGCGCAGGTGGCGTTCGCGGCAGGGTGCGCCGGGAGGGACCTGACCGATCTCGCGATCGACCACGATCGACCGCGCCTCGGGGCCGCCGACGGTCGTCGGGTCATCGTCGTGAGCAGGAGTAGGCGGTGTCACCGGGATACCCGGGACACCGATCGCCCTTCCCGATGCCGCCTGGACCGCGGTGGCGGTGACACCGTGACCCCGGAGGTGCTCTCGGTGCGCGCACTGAACCGGGCAACGCTCGCTCGGCAACTGCTGCTGGAACGCGCGCCCGTATCCCCGATCGAGGCCGTGCACCACCTCGTGGGTCTACAGGCGCAGATCCCGAACAACCCGTACATCGGCCTCTGGTCGCGGCTCGGCGGCTTCGACCCGATGTCGGTATCGGCTCTGGTCCACGATCGCGCGCTCGTGCGACTCACGGTGATGCGCGGGACGCTGCATCTCGTCACGGCGGACGACTGCCTGTTGCTGCGGCCCCTCGTGCAACCCGTGCTGGACGACGAACGACGGCATCATCGCGACTTCGCCCCGCTCCTCGAGGGCGTCGACCTCGAGCCGGTGATCGCGTTCGGCCGCGAGGTGCTGTCCGAGCGCGCGCTCAGCGGGACGGAACTCCGCGCCGCGATGCACGACCGGTTCCCGGATCTCGATGCCGGGGCGCTCGCGTTCGCCTGTCGCAGTGGCCTCGCGTTGGTCCAGGTGCCGCCGCGAGGCGAATGGGGACGCTCCTCACAGGTCCGGCTGATGACGGCCGAGGCGTTCCTCGGGCGGCCGGTCGAGGTACGGCCGTCCATCGACGAGGTGGTGCTGCGCTACCTCGGCGCGTTCGGACCTGCGACCACGGGCGACGTCTCGGCCTGGTGCCGGCTTCGCGGGATGGCCGAGGTGGTCGAACGGCTGCGCCCCCGACTCCGTGTGTTCCGCACCGAACGCGGTCGGGAGCTCTTCGACCTTCCTGACGCACCCCGGCCCGATCCCGGCGTGCCGGCGCCGATCCGCTTCCTGCCGGAATACGACAACCTCTGGCTCGCTCACGACGACCGGTCGCGCGTGCTCACGCAGGACGATGGTCGCTGGATCCAGCTCGCGAGCGCCCCGTTCCGTGGCTCGGTGCTCATCGATGGGTCACTTCGCGCATCGTGGCATCTCGAGGGCCGGGCCAAGGACGGGAAGGCCACCCTGGCCGTCACGCCGACGGGCCGGCTCTCGAAGCGGACGGTCGCGTCGGTGTCCGCAGAGGCGCGTCGGCTGCTTCGGATGATCGGCAACCCGGACGACGACGTCAGCGTTCTGGGGCCGCCCGACTGAACGGCGTGGGCGTCAGACCTCGCGGATGTACGCGATGTCCCGGGTGAACCCGTCACCCTTCCCTGGGCGGGCATGAGCACCGGCTGGAACGTCATCGTGAACTGGTTGCCGACTGGTGACGTTCGCCGCGAGGACCTGACCGTTGAAGTTGTTGGTGTTGTTCATGTTCGCGGTGCACGGGGTGTAGAAGAACACGTTCGTGAACGCGTCGAAGTACGTGTTGTTGCCCACGGTGATGTTCTTCGTGCCGGTGCAGGCGGCCGCCGTGTACCCACTGATGAAGTACACGTTCTTGACTGGAGTCGACGTGCCTTTCCAGTTGGACATCTGGCTGAACGTGAACCCGCCGTCGCTGATCACCGCGAGGTTGCCGCGGATCGTGTTCGTGTCGTTGTTGCCGTTCTGGAACGTGCACGTGGCACTGATCTGGACCACGATGTTGGTGAGCCCGCTCGTGGCCCACGTCCCACTCCCGGTGTTGTGGATGTAGTTGTACGCGTTCGTGCAAGCTGAGGCCGCCGGTGAACGGTCCCACCAGGGTGTATCCCGCGTTCGTCCACGCCGTCGTGGAGTTCGTGATCTGCGGGAATGTCTGCGTCGGCGCACCGGTCCGGGGTTCGTGCCGGGGTAGCGAGAACCACCCAGCGTGCTGATCGTGGTGGTTCCCAGCGCGGTGACGTCGCCCGTGACCGTGCCGCTCCCCGAGATGTTCCCGCGGTGGACTCGCGTTCCCGGTCACCACCGCCGGGTTGCTGACCGTAGACGGTACCGTTGGCCCACAGATCGCCCTTGATCTCCGAGTTATTCCCGGTGAGGGTGGCTGTCCCCGTCGGCACGTAGACGTTGCCGTAGACCGTCGGTGAGTTCGAGATGCTTCAGGTTCCCGTTCAGGATGTAGATGTCGCCGTTGTTGCCGCTGCTTCCGTACACGGTGAAGCTGTTGTTGAAGGTCTGCCGTCACGGCCATGATCGCGGCGCCGAACCCGGTCGCACGGGGGTCAGTTGCCCGAGCGCTTCGACGACACGAGCCGCCTCTCCCTCGGACGAGCCCGTGGACAGGGTACCGAACGAACGATGGCGGGTTCGCGCTGGTGAACGGACAGGTCATCGTCGTCGTGGCGTCCGCGGCGTAGAAGGTGGCCGCGGCGGAGTACTGGGCCTCGTTCGGGGCGGTGTTCATCACGCCCGCCTTGTCGGTACAGGTGAGCGAGGCCAGGGTCGTCGTCTGGAGGTCCTCCCACCAGGCGTTCACGCCGGCTTCGGCCGCGTTGTAGGAGGTCAGGCGCTGCCGGTCGTACCCGCTCGCGTTGAGCGATGGATGGACTGCGCGACGATGACGCTCGACAGCATCAGGATGACGAACGCGACCATGAGCGACACGATCAGGGCCATGCCGTCTTCTTCGTTGAACCGGTCGAGCAAGGTCTCCGTCCTCCACGGACCCACACGGGTCCAGCATGGAGGAATCGCGCTAGTCACATCGCAGAGGTCGGCCAAAGGTCTCGGGTTGCGCATCGCCCGGGGGATATCCGGCGTCCTACTGGACGGGTCGAGGAACTCGGGAAGGCCCTCGCTACGGGTCCTCAGGGGTTCTTCGCGAGCGACGGTCTGCGAGTCGCATCGCGATCAGCTGTTCCAAGCCCTGACAGAGACGGGCCGTCACCTCTGCGCTCAACCAGAGCGCCACGAGCGCAACGACGAGGGCGACCGCTTCGAGCACGGACGTGAGCATCGCACGGGAACCAGACCGGGTCGAGGCTGATGCCGGGTGCGAGTCCGTCGGCCTCACGACGAGCGTTGTGCAGACTACGAGCACGAGCCCGAAGCGGAATCCTTCACTCGCCGAGGGCCGTGACCAGCTGCATCGACCAGCCACCGGTGTTGAGCGTGAACTTCCCGACCGCCTTGATGCCCCTGATGCGCTTGACGCTGTTCGGCTCGGGCGATCACGAACGGGTAGCCCGGTTCAGCCACCCCACCGGTTCCGATGACGAACTCGGTGATGCCGTTCTGCTTGGAAAAGCGCTCGTAGTTGTGCTCGTGGCCAGTCAGCACGAGTTCGGCACGGTCAGCGGCGAGGAGGCTCCAGAACGGTTGGACAGCGGTCGTCCCACCGTGGTCGGTGCCTGACGAGAAGCGAGGGTGGTGCCAGTACGCCAGCGTGCACCGGTGCGAGTCGGAAGCCAGGTCTGCGGCCAGCCACTGGTACTGGTTCGAACCTGGTCCACACCCACCGATGCGGCTGCAGTTCGAATCGAGACTCACCAGGTGCCAGTCGCCGACGTTGAACGAGTACCACGTCCTTCCCGAGATGCCGAAGTAACTCCGGTACCCCTGGGCTCCCGCCGTCAGGTACTCGTGGTTCCCGGGGCTCGGACGTGTGCGGGCCTTGAACGTGCCCCAGGTCTTGTCGTAGGCGCTCTGGTACTGGGACAAGGAGCCCTCGGAATACTGGTTGTCCCCCAGGGTGAGAGCCACGAGAGGGTCGATGGCGAGGATCCGGTTGGCAGTCCCAGCACAGGACTTCGGATCGTTCTTGCCACAGATATCTCCGGCTGCGGTGATGACCACGGACGTCGCCCTCGGCACATCAGCGGCCGGGAGGACGAGCGACCCGACCAAGGCCACCAACGCCAGCAGGCCCTTCGCCATCGAAACCATGAAGCCTCCTTCCTGCCTCGTCCTTCCACTGGCTTCGCCATACCCGATCCCCGAACAAACCGCACCCCCAGTCAGTGATTCGACTTGGCACCTCTGTCGCGACAACCCGGGGCTACTCTAGGGCAGTGTCATTGCCAACGAGCCAGAGTCCGAAGCGGCAGAACTCGTTGCCAGGGCGATGAACGTGGTGCGCGGGCCACTCGCGGGGGATCCTGGGGGAATGAACGAGCCCGGAGGCCGATACGGCGTCCGGGCTCCACCACGTTTCCGCTGGTCAGATGGTGTCGGAGGGGGGACTTGAACCCCCACCCCCATCGCTGGGGACTAGGCCCTCAACCTAGCGCGTCTACCTAATTCCGCCACTCCGACGAGGCCGGGCGATTCTACCAACGGCTGTGCGTGGCGACCTACGGGTCCCACTTCCATGAGGCGAGCCAGAAGGTGCACGACGCCGAAGATCGACGCCGGAGACGACGGTCAGACGGTCGAGCGTCCGCTCCAGCGCGGTGCCGCCGGCCAGCGACGACGAGCCACCGAACATGTCGGACAGGCCGCTCCCCCGTCCCGAGTGCAGCAGGATCGTGAGGATCAGGAACAGCGCCGCGATGACGTCGATGACGATGATGACGGTGTTGAGCATGCTGGTCTCCGAGGGTCGGGACGGTCAGCGATGATCGGCCGAGTCGCTCGGAGCGATGATAGGTTCCTCGAGCGGGAAATGACACGCCGCCAGCTGGCCCCGGTGCTCTGCCGGGTCTCCAGCACCGGGGCTCGTCCGTCCTTGCACCTTCGCCGGCAATCTGCGCCTTGCGGGCACCGCGGGTGGAACCGGCAGCCCGACGGCGGGTCGATCGGCGAGGGCACGTCGCCTTCCAGCACGATGTGCTGCTTCGCCTTGGCCAGCCTCGGGTCGGCGACCGGCACGGCGGAGAGCAGCGCTCCCGTGTAGGGGTGCTTCGGGGTCCGGTAGAGCGTGTCGCCGTCGGCCACCTCCACGATCCTGCCCAGGTACATCACGGCGACCCGGTCGGACACGTGCTTCACCACGGACAGGTCGTGCGCGATGAACAGGTACGTCAGGTTGAACTCGCTCTGCAGGTCGTCGAGCAGGTTGAGGATCTGGGCCTGGACCGAGACGTCGAGGGCCGACACCGGCTCGTCGCGCGACGATCAGCTTGGGCCGCAGCGCGAGCGCGCGTGCCACGCCGATCCGCTGGCGCTGACCGCCGGAGAACTCGTGCGGGTAGCGGTTGTAGTGCTCCGGGTTCAGCCCGACGAGCTCCATGAGCTCCTGGACTGTGGCCTTGACGCTTGCTGCGCTCGACCGTCTCGTGCAGGCTGAACGGCTCGCCCATGATCGAGCCGACCGTCTTGCGCGGGTTCAGCGACGCGTAGGGGTCCTGGAACACCATCTGCATGTCGCGGCGGAGGTCACGGAGGTCCCCGCCCTGCAGGTTCGTGATGTCGCGTCCCGTCGAACTCGATCGTGCCCTCGGTGGCTTCGTAGAGGCGCATGACGACGCGGGCCAGCGTGGACTTGCCGCACCCGGTCTCCCCCACCAGGCCCAACGTCTCGCCCGGGTAGACCTCCAGATCGACGCCATCGACGGCGTGCACGTCCCCGACGTGCCGCTGGAACAGGATGCCTTGGGTGATCGGGAAGTACTTCTTCAGCCCCGTGACCTTGATCAGCGGGCCTGACCGTCCGGGCGTGGTGGCCGCGGTGCCTCGGCGACCTCGCGCTCATCGGTGGACCGAGCACCTCCTCGCGCACGATCGCGTTCCTTGTCCGCCAGCGAGAGGGAGCAGGCGTCGCATGGTGCCCGTCGGACGGGATCAGCGCGCGGGACCTCCTTGTCGCAGCGGCTCGAACCGGTACGGGCATCGCGGGTGAGAACGCGCACCCCTGCGGGAGGTTGATCAACGACGGTGGCAACCCCTGGATCGGCGTCAGGCGATCCTCGACCTCGTCCGAGCCGCGGGATGGACTGCAGCAGGCCCCACGTGTAGGGGTGGTGCGGGCTGGTAGTAGATGTCGTCGGTGTTGCCGGATTCCACGGCCTTGCCGGCGTACATCACCTGGATGTTGTCGCAGTACTCGGCCACGACCCCCAGGTCGTGGGTGATGATCATGACCGCGGTGTTGAACTCGTCCTTCAGACTTGTCGATCAGGTCGAGGATCTGCGCCTGCACCGTGACGTCGAGCGCGGTGGTGGGCTCGTCCGCGATCAGCAGGTCCGGGTTGAGGGACAGCGCCATGGCGATCATGGCCCGCTGCCGCATACCGCCGGAGAACTCGTGCGGGATACTGCTTAGCCCGCTCGTCCGGCCGCGGGATGTTGACCAGGCCCAGCATCTCGACCGCGCGCCTGGCGGCCTCCTTCTTGGAGACGTTCTCGTGCTCCAGGATCGCCTCGGCGATCTGGTCGCCGACCCGGTAGAACGGGATGCAGCGAGGTCATCGGGTCCTGGAAGATCATCGAGATCTGCTCGCCGCGGATCGTCGCGCATCTCGTCGTTGGGCAGGGTCAACAGGTCCTGGCCCTTGAACGATGATCGATCCGGTGACGTCGGCCTGCTTGCGGTTGACCAGGCCCATGATCGGTCAGGGAGCTCACCGACTTGCCCGAGCCCGACTCCCCCACGATCCCCAGGGTCTCGCCGGGCATGATCGAGAAGCGACACGCCATCGACGGCTTTGACGACGCCGTCGTCGGTCTTGAAATGGACCCTGCAGGTCCGAGACCTCCAGCAGGGGCTCGGGCACTGCGTGTTCCTCACTCTCGGACGGTTAGCTGTAGCGGACGCGCGGGTCGAGCGCCGCGTAGACGACGTCGACGACCAGGTTGGCCGTCGACGATGAACAACGCGCCGACGATCGTCACGGCCATGACCCCGGGATAGTTCGTGTCGTGGAGAGGGACGGAGCCGCGTAGCTGCCCGAGCCCCGGCAGGGCGAACAGCTGCTCGGTGATCACGCGCCACCGAGCAGGAATGCCGATGTCGAGGCCGAGCATCGTGACGACCGGGGTGAGCGCCGCCCGCAGCCCGTGCTTGTAGATCACCCGGCGCTCCGGCAGGCCCTTGGCCCGAGCGGTCCGCGATGTAGTCCTCGCTCAGCACCTCGAGCATGTTCCCGCGCACCATCCGCGCGTAGAACGCCGCGGAGGTGAACGCCAGGGTGATCCACGGCAGGCATGAACTTGCCTTGCGAAGATCGATTGCCAGAGCGAGGCACCGATCGCCAGCCCGGATCGGGCGCAGCCCACCCGAGCCATTGATAGAATTGAACACGAAGATCAGGACCATCTGCCCAGCCAGAAGCTCGGCATGGACACCCCGATGAGGGCGAACAACATGCGCCGCCCGGTCGGCAGAAGGATCCTCGTTTCACCGCCGAGACGATGCCGATGGGGATGCCGATGAGCGAGCCAGAGGACGACGCCGCCGCCCATGGCGAGCGTGATCGTGACCGGCAGCCGTTCGACCAGATCTCTTCCTTGACGGCCACGTTGTTGCGCGTAGGAGAAGTACACGTCCTCGTTGAGCCACCATCCCGGCCAGGGCACGAGACCCTTGGCGAACCGCGCGTACTGCGTGTAGAGCGGGTCGTTCAGGCCGAAGCGCTCGCGCGATCCGCTTCGATCACCTCGGGCGTCGCCGTGCGACCCACCGCGCGAGCCGCCTGGCCGGGTCTCCGGCCGGCAGCTTCACGAAGATCAGGAACGTGAGGACAGCGAGATGACCCAGAGGACCAGCAGCATGAACAGCGTCCGCCGGATCAGGTATCTGCCCATGCGTGTCGCCTCCTTCGTCGTCGGGTCGAGGAGGGGGCCGCTGCTCGCGGCCCCCTCCTCCTCACCGTTCGCTACCGCTGGTCGATCAGCGCCGCGTCGTCGACCATGGAGTAGTGGTCGAAGCGCCGCGAGTCCCGCGAACTGGTCGAACGAGTAGTTCGTCGATGTTCGGGCCCAGGATGTCGATCTTGTTGGCGAACCGGTGCGGCACGACCGGCACGACTCCTCCATCACCTACTTGTCGAGGTCGGCCCAGCACTGGTCTGGCGTCTCGACGGCCAGCCCCAGCACTCGTCGATCTTGTCGTCGATGCTCGGCACCTCGGGGACGTCGTAGCCGTACTCCTTCAACTGCTCGGCTTCGGTCGTGCCCAGAACGCGTAGTTGGAGCCGTTCTCGCCCGCTCGAGTCGAACAGCGGGTCGAAGTACGTGTAGGCGCTGGCGAAGTCCTTGCCCCAGGCGGCGCCTGGCAGAACGCCGGTGAGCGACCGTGGTCGTCGCACTTTTGCACACGGCGTTGTAGTTGAGGGTCTTGATGTTCAGCGTCAGACCGATCTTCTCGATGCTCGCCGACATGCGTCTCCAGCGTCTTGATCGCGTCGTCGTCGTCGGTGACCGTCAGAGCGTCGAAGGTGCATCGGGTGCGTCACACACGCCGTCGCCGTCGCTGTCGTACTTGGACTGCTTCATCTCTTCCTTGGCCTTGGCCACGTCGCCGCGCTCGTCGGGCGTCGGCGTATGGGTCGTAGTCCTGTCGGAAGCCCGCCCAGCATCGACTGTGCGAGGAAGATGTGCCCGTGATCTCACCCTGGTCGGGCCGCCGATCGGAGCGCAGGAGCCCGCCCGGTCGATGACCCAGTTGATGGCCTTGCGGACATGGATGTCGTCCATCGGAGGCTGGAACACGTTGAAGGCCACGTAGGTGATGCCGTCGCTCGGGTAGACCTTGATCCGGTCTTCCAGGGCGGGGTCGGCGTGATACTGCTGCAGCGTGTCCGCCGGCACGACCGCAGGTCGACGCAGAAGTCGATCGCGCCCGCTTCGACCTTGTCGAGCAGGTCGTGGTCCTCGCCGCCGACCTGGACCTCGATGCGATCGGGGTAGGCCGGGCGCAGGTCGTCGGTGTCCGCGATCCAGGCGGGGTTGCGCACCAGCACGTAGGACTGCCGGGGATGTCCATGCCCGGAGCCGGGTCCTGTCCTTGATCGCGATGTTGAAGTCCATGCCCTCCAGCCCTTGAACATGTACGGGCCGGAGGAGACCAGGAACTGCCCGATGTCCTTGTCGTGACCGGTGGCTGCGCCTTGACCAGTCTTCGGGCGGGAACGGCGCCATCGCCGGCATCGCGAAGAGGTACGGGAAGGCGCCGATCGGCTCGTCGAGGGTGAACTCGACGGTGTGTCGTCGATGGCCTTGACGCCGCTGACCTCTTCGAGCTTGGGGTCGTCGTAGGTCTCGGAAGCCCTCGATCACCGCGTAGTAGAACCAATAGCCGCCTGACGTGGCCTTCGGGTTGCGCCGTGCGGTTGACCGCGGTGACGAAGTCGTCGGCCACGATCGCGGTTCCTGGGACGCCGAACATAATGCCGCCTCTTCATCGTGAAGGTGTACGTGAGGCCGTCAGCGGAGACCTCAGGCTGGTCGGCCGCCAGGTCCGGGAAGATGTCCGTTGCCACCCTCGGTGCCGCGGCGTGCCGCTGTAGCGAAAGGAGCGTGCGAGCCAAGCAGCACGCAGAGTACTCCCACGAGACGCGAGTAGTACTCGGCCGACGGGTTCATGCCGTAGAAGAAGTCGGCCAGCATCCCATCCGTCGAGAGTGCCGCCCTCAGGTGCCACCGACGACGGCGCTGTTGCCCGTGTCCCGGTGGCGCCGTGGCTCGTCGCCCCGTGTCGCCGCCACACGCAGCAGCGACGATCGCCAAGACGGCGACGAGCGCGCCATTGAGCATCCGTTTCAATGGACTCCTCTCTACTCATCGTGCACCCTTCATTGTGCGTCGTTCCCGTGCTCGTGATACGGGTCCTCCTTCGAGCGAATCGTCCCTGTACGCAGTACGTCAAGCGGTCTTGGGATCGAAGGCATCGCGCAGTCCGTCCCCGACAAGGTTGAACGCGAGCGTGGTCGCGAACAAGAGCATCCCCGGGAACAGCATCATCCACCACGCTACGCGGTAGGCGGCTGTCGCTCCGTTGAGCGCCGCCCCCCACGACGGGATCGATGGCGGAACGCCGAGCCCCAGGAACGACAGCGAGGCCTCGAACAGGATGTTCGTGGGGATGATCAGCGTCGTGTAGACGATGATCGGCGCGAACACGTTGGGCAGGATCTCCCTGAACATGATCCGGCGGTTCGACGCGCCCAGCGAGCGTGACGCCTCGACGAACTCCTTCTCGCGGATCGACAGCACCTGGCCGCGGATGATGCGCGCCAGGTATGGCCACCCGAAGACGCCGATCACGAACGCGATCAGACGCAGGCCCGGCTTGAGCAAGCCCCCGAGGCATTCCTGCCCGGGTGGCTGCGCGCCGCACGCGCCGACGATGCCCAAGCATCAAGAGCAGCACCGGCAGCGAGAGGACATGATCGGTGATGCCGGGAGATGAAAGTGTCGACCTTGCCCCGGTAGAAGCCTGCCATGATGCCCAGCGTGACACCGAGACAGGCGAGCCCGATGGCCGTGAGCGCGATGAGCAGCGACGATGCGAGCGCCGTAAGCGATCCGCACGAACAAGTCGCAGCACGGCGGAGTCGACACAGGAGATCCCGGGCCGTGCCGCATCGCTCCGAACAGGAACACGCCCGCCTCGTTGCTGGTCGCGGCGTCCGGGCGGCACACCGCCCGGGGTCGTCATCTCGAAGACGTAGGCGTCGAGTTGACGGGGTGACCGACCAGCCTGGCGAACAGCGGCGCCGCCAGACGCCAGCGCCACGATGATGATGAGGATGATGACACCGGCGAACGCGAGCTTGTCCTTGCGGAATCTGTCGCCAGAAGATCTGCCCCGGCGAACGCCCGATGATGTCGACCTGCCGGCGGTACCGGCTCTCGAGGACGTGCTCGACGTCGACGCTCTTCGGCTCAGTATGAGGTCTGCGTCTGGAGCGAGGACGCCGTTCTCTCGCTCCCGCTCGCTGGATCTGCTTGTCGCTCACCGGCGCTGGATATTACCGCCTCGACCGAAACCACGATCGGCAACCGGCGGAATCGCCCGCAGGAGTATACGACGATGGACCGAGTCCGGGGTTCGAAACTTCCTATCCGGGGGCTCAGCCACGGATCGAGCGTGAGCTCGGGCAGGATCTCCGGGCCGAGGCAGCGTGCCGAGGGACCCGTCTCGGCACGCCTGTTCTCCGAAGGACGACGTAGCCGTCGGGCCGGATGGAGCCCCCGCTGACGACCAGCGGGACGGGGTCGGCCGTGTGGGCCTTCCGCACGCACGACGTGGCATGGTCCGCGGTGACGGCGACGACGGTGTCGCTGTCCAGCAGCGGCAGGACCTCACCGAAGAACGCCGCGGTCGATGGCCGAGATGACGTCGCGCTTGTCCTGGGCACGCCCGTCGTGGGCGGGCACATCGGGGCCCTTGATGTGGATGTACAGCGCCTGGTAGCCCTCGAGCGCGTCGGCGGCCAGCTCGCGCCCAGTCGGCGTAGCGCTCCTCGGCCGTAGGCTCCGAAGCCGACGGCGTCGAGCCGAGGGGCGTCGACCGGCTGCATCCCCAGCGCCATCGCGATGCCGCGTTCGACCGGCATCTCCACGAAGCATCCCCACGGCATCCCGAACCGTTCCGCGATCGGTTGGAGCGCTGGGCAGATGATCGCCGCCATCCCTGGTGAGGATCAGGTTCGCCGGGGAGCTTGCCCTCGGCACGGCGTCGCGCGTTGACCTCGGAGGCGTCCATGATGGGCGCCGATCCTTGGACGAACGCGTTCGTGAGGTCCGGCGGCACGGCGGGCTGCGTCGGAGTCGTCGAGCGCCTCGGCGATGACGACCACGGGTTCGAACGTCTCCAGCGCGACGCCCAGATGGCCCTCGTCGCCGGTACGCGGGGTCGGTGTTGGTGACGTTGGCCGACAGCGTCCGTGCCGTCGTCGGTTCGGATCACCAGCGCGCCACGATGCTCGATCGTGGCTCGCAGGTCGAAGGTCGCTCCCGGCAGGTCGAGCCGTGTCGTCGACCTCGTCGGCGAGGGCCCTGGACTCCTCCGAGGACAGGTCCCGGCCGACGCGACGGTCGACGATCTCCGGCCAGTCGGCGGTGGCGAAGTTGATCCGGTAGGCGAGGTCGCCGTCGCGAACGTCCATGCCGATGCCCATCGCCTCCAGGATGCCGCGGCCGGGGTGCTCATCCTGCGGCGTCGTAGCCCAGGATCCCGAAGACGCCGATGTCGGATTCGGGGGCGATGCCCTCGCCCACCGTGATCACCGAACCCGTGCGACCCCGCCGTGCGAGCGCATCGAGGTTCGGGGTCTCCGCGGCTTCCAGCGGCGTCCGTCCGTCAGCTCGGGGATCGGGTCGTCGCCCAGGCCGTCGAGGCAGACGTAGAGGAGCTGTGCACGCGGATCCGTCCTTCGGCTATCGGTACTTCACGATGCAGCGCGAGGTCCTCTGGTTCGAGGCTGGCTCCGCCCACCAGCGCGCCGTCGATCTCCGGGTGGGCCATGAACTCACGGATGTTGCCGGGCTTCACGCTGCCGCCGTACTGCACGCGGACCGCCTGGGCCACGTCGTCGTCGTAGCGCTCGGCCAGCGTGGCGCGGATGAGCTCGACGACCCGGCCGGCGTCGGCGGGCTCGGCGTTGCGGCCCGTGCCGATCGCCCAGATGGGCTCGTAGGCAACGACGGCCGTGGCGGCATGCAGCGGCCTCGACCTTGTCGAACCCCCGGCGGACCTGCTGCGCCACCTTGCTTTCGGTGCCGTCGGCCTCGCGTTCCTCGAGCGTCTCGCCGACGCACAGGATCGGCGTCATGCCGTGCTTGATCACGGCGCGCACCTTCTTGTTGACCAACAGGTCGTCCTCGCCGAACAGCTGCCGGCGCTCGGAGTGGCCCACGATGACGTAGTCGACCTTCAGCGCGGCGAGCATCGGTGGCGACACCTCGCCGGTGAACGCGCCCTTGTCCTCGTGGTAGACGTTCTGCGCGCCGAGGCCGATACGGCAGCTTGTCCGACGCCATCAGCGTCTCGACCGATCGCAGGGCAGTGAACGGCGGGCAGATCACGACCTCGACCTTCTCGGCATCGTCCGAGTCGCAGCAGGTAGCTGAGCTTCTGCACCGCCTGGATGGCCTCCAGATGCGTCTTGTGCATCTTCCAGTTGGCCGCGATGATCGGTCGTCGTTCGGCCATGGTCGGTCCTCCAGGATCGTGAGACCGGGCAGAGCGCGACCTTCCAGGAACTCCAGCGAGGCGCCGCCGCCGGTCGACAGGTGATCGAAGGCGTCGTGAGCCCGGCGCGCTTGACGGCGAGCAGCGAATCGCCCGCCGCCCACCACGCTGAACGCGTCGGCATGGGCGATCGGCCGTCGGCGACGCCGCGCGTCCCGGCGCTGAACGGTTCCAGCTCGAAGACGCCCATCGGGACCGTTCCAGAGCACGGTCTTGGCGTCGGCGATGATCGTCTCTGCGAGCGCGGCGCACGGTCTTCGGGTCCGATGTCGAGGCCCATCAGGCCGTCGGGGATCTCGGTCGGCGGGGACGGTCGGTCACGTCGACGTCATCGGCGATCGCTTCGGCCGCCACCACGTCGGTGCGGGACCTCGATCAGCACGCCGCGCTTCGGCGGCGACGGGCGCGAGCCGCGCGCACCTCGTCGAAGCGATCCGCGCTCCACGAGGCTGTTGCCGACCTCGCCCCCGTCGGCGGCGAGCAGCGTGAACGCCATGGCGCCGCCGATCAGCAGGGCGTCGACTCGCTCGATCAGCGACTCGATCACGGCGAGCTTGTCCGACACCTTCGCGCCGCCGAGGATCGCGACGTACGGCCGGTCGGGATCGTGCAGGAGCGTCGCACAGGACCTCGACCTCGCGCTGCGATGAGGCGCCCCGCGACCGCGGGCCGGCCGCTCGGCCAGCATCAGGTCGGGCAGCGCAGACACGCTGGCGTGCGCGCGATGCGCGGCGCCGAAGGCGTCGTCGACGTAGGCGTCGGCGAGCTCGGCGAGGCGGCCCGGCGAACGCGGGGTCGTCGGCCTCCTCGCCCGGCTCGAACCGCAGGTTCTCGAGCAGCACGACGGGCGCGTCGGGAAGCTCGTCGGGCGCCGTGCGATCGAGCGCGACGACCGGCTCGTCCAGGAGCTCGGCGAGGCGCTCCCCCACGGGCGCCAGGCGCAGGTCCTCGACGACCTGCACCCTTGGGCCGGCCCAGGTGTGAGGCCGAGCACCAGCTCGCGCGCCGCGCTCGCGGAGCTCGGTGATCGTGGGCAGCGCGGCCCGGATCCGAGCGTCGTCGGCCACCGCTCCGCCCTGCAGCGGGACGTTGAAGTCGACGCGATCGAAGACGACCCGGCCCGGCGACATCGCCGAGATCGTCGAGCGTGCGAAGGGTCACAGCTTCGAGGCGACGAGCGCTGCCAGATCGACCAGGCGGTTGGAGTAGCCCCACTCGTTGTCGTACCAGCCGATGGCCTTGACGACGTTGCCCATGACCATGGTGGCGGCGGCGTCGAAGGTGCACGAAGCCTGCGAGCCCACGATGTCGGAGGAGACGATCGGGTCCTCGGTGTAGACCAGCTTGCCGGCCAGCGGCCCGTCGGTCGGCGGCCGCCTTGAACGCGGCGTTGACCTCGTCGACCGTGACCTCGCGGCTCACGGTGGCGACCAGGTCGGTCACCGAACCGTCGGGCACCGGCACCCGCATCGCCATGCCGTCGAGCTTGCCCTGCAGGTGCGGCAAGCACCAGCCCGGTGGCCTTCGCGGCGCCGGTGGACGTGGGGATGATGTTGACGGCGGCGGCCCGCGCGCGGCGCAGATCGCTGTGCGGCAGGTCCAGGATCGCTCTGGTCGTTCGTGTAGGCGTGCACGGTGGTCATGAAGCCCTGCTCGATGCCGAACGCGTCGTCGATCACCTTGGCCATGGGCGCCACGCAGTTGGTGGTGCAGGAGGCGTTGGAGATGACGTGGTGGGTGGCCGGGTCGTAGGCGTCGTCGTTGACGCCCAGCACGACCGTGAGGTCCTCGTCCTTGGCCGGAGCGCTGATGATGACCTTCTGCGCGCCCGCCTCCAGGTGGGCCGCCGCCTTCTCCCGGGAGGTGAAGATGCCCGTGGACTCGATGACGATCTCGGCGCCCACCTCTTTCCACGGGCAGGTCGGCAGGGTCGCGCTCGGCGAAGAAGCGCAGGTCGTCGCCGTCGACGACGAGGCCGTCGCCGCCGACCTTCACCTCGCCCGGATAGCGGCCGTGCACCGAGTCGTACTTCAGCAGGTGCGCCATGGTGGCGGCGTCGCCCAGGTCGTTGACGCCGACGAAGTCGAAGTCCAGGCCGCGTTGCTTGGCGGCCCGGAAGAAGTTGCGGCCGATGCGGCCGAACCCGTTGATGCCGATCTTCACGCTCATGATGCGAACGCTCCTTGGCAGGGGGTCGAGCGCGATACTAACGAGCGGACCGCGGTCGTCGCCCGAGATACTAGCTCAGCCGGACGCGCTCGAGGTCGCGGTGGCTGACGCTGACCGGCATCCCGCGACCGCGACAGGAACCGCGCCGAGCTCCTCGGACACCACCACGGAACGGTGACGTCCACCGGTGCACCCCACCGCGATCGTGAGGTAGGACTTGCCTTCGGCGACGTAGCCGGGCACGACCACGTCGAGCAGCGCCTGCGAGCCGCTCGATGAAGGCCTCGTACTGCTGCTGCCGTGCACGTAGTCGCGGACACGCGGTGTCGGTGCCGGGCAGCGGTCGAAGCTCGTCGACCCAGTGGGGATTGGGCAGGAACCGCACGTCGAGCACCAGGTCGGCGTCGCGCGGGCGAGCCGAACTTGAACCCGAACGACTGGACGCTGACCTGCAGCCCGGCCTCGGGCGGAGCGTCGGCGAACGCCTCGCGGATGCGGTCGCGCAGCTCGTGCGGGGTGAGGTCGCTGGTGTCGATGATGAGATCGGCGTCGCCGCGCAGGCTCTCCATCATGAGCCGTTCCTTGCGGATGCCTTCCACCACGCGGTCGGCGGGCGCCAGCGGGTGCCGGCGCCGGGTGGCTTCGTACCGATTCACCAGGTCGTCGTCGGCGGCCTCGAGGAAGACGATGCGGTAGTCGACGCGTTCCTGCTTGCAGCTCGTCGAGCGCCTTGGAGAGCTCGCCGAAGAAGACGCCGCCGCGGGCGTCGACCACGATCGCGACCCGGGTGGGGCCACCGGGTCGGGAGACGAGCTCGGCCATCTTGCCGAGCAGCGCGGGCGGCAGGTTGTCGACGACGAAGAACCCGAGGTCTTCCAGCGAATGGGCGGCCTCGGATCGGCCCGCGCCCGACAGGCCCGTGATCAGGGTGAAGCCGGGGCCGGCTGTGGATCCTCCCCCGGCGGCAGCGGCAGGACGTTGGACTCGGGCATGCTCAGGCACTCTCCCTGCTGCCTGGCGAGCGACGCCGGCGGGCATCGCCCGCCACGCCCTCGCGTTGGCGGCCGACGCGATGGAGCGCATCGTGGACCGTGCGCAGCCAGCTCGGGCCCGATGCCCGGGCGTGGCGGCGATCTCGTCGACCACGGCGGCGCCGCAGCGCGGGTCGAGCGAGCCGAACCGCTTGAGGAGCGCCTTCTTGCGGCCGGGGCCCACGCCGGCGATGTCGTCGAGCGGCGAGGCCAGGGCGCGCTTCTCGCGCTTCTGGCGGTGGTAGGTGATCGCGAACCGGTGCGCCTCGTCGCGCAGGTGCTGCAGCACGAAGAGCGCTTCGGAGCCGCGAGGGATGCGGAGCGGCTCGGGGTGATCGGGGAAGTAGACCTCCTCGAGGCGCTTGGCGAGCCCGACGTGCGGGATCTGCAGGCCCAGGTCGGCGAGCACCTTCGAGGCCATGCTGACAGCTGGCCGCGGCCGCCGTCGACCACGACGAGCGCGGGTGGGTAGGAGAAGCGTCGACCCGGGCTGGGGCCTTCCTCCTGTTCCTTGAGCAGCCGGGTGAACCGGCGGCGCAGCATCTCCTCCATGGAAGCGAAATCGTCCTGTCCGGCCACTCCCTTGATCTGGAACCGCCGATAGTCCGAACGCTTCGGCAGGCCGTCCTCGAACACCACCATGGACCCGACCGTGTCGGTGGGGCCCAGGTTGGAGATGTCGTAGCACTCGATGCGCAGCGGCGCCTGCTCGAGGCCGAGCTGCTCGGCGAGGTCGGCGAGGGCGCGCGATCGGGCCCCGAAGTCCGAGGCGCGGCGCAGCTTGTGCCGGTGGAACGCCTCCACGGCGTTGCGGGTGACGACCTCCATGAGCTTGCGCTTGGCGCCTCGTTCGGGCACCGCCGATCCGGACCCGGGAACCCCGCCGTTGGCTGAGCCACGGTTCCAGCACCTCGTTGGTCCGTCGGGGAGCACCGGGCACGAGCACGCGTGGCGGGATCTCGTCGCGCTCCATGTAGAGCTGTCGCACGATCGAGCCGCCAGCAGCTCCTCGGCGGTGAGCTCCTCGACGCGATCGGCGACCCAGCCCTTGCGTCCCAGCACGCGGCCGCCGCGCACGACGAACACCTGGAACGCCGCCTCGAGGTCGTCCTCGGCCATGCCCGATGACGTCGAGGTCCTCGGGCTGGGTGAGCACCATCTCCTGGGATTCCATGGCGCGGCGAGCCGCGCCCAGCTGGTCGCGGAGCTTGGCTGCCTGCTCGTACTCCTGGCGCTCGGACGCCTCGTCCATCTCGGTCTCGAGCCGGCGCAGGACCTGCTTCGGGTTGCCGGCCAGGAAGTCCGCCATGGCGTCGACGTGTGCGCGGTAGGACTCCTCGGTGACCCCCGAGACCTCGGGCACGCACGGCCCCGCACAGCGGCCGATGTCGAAGTACAGGCACGGCCGCTTCGGCCCGCGCGCGCTGGTCGAAGAACGCGTTGGAGCAGGTGCGGACCGGGAACACGCGGGTGAGCGCATCGAGGGTGTCGCGGATGGCCCACGCGTGCGCGTAGGGCCCGAAGTAGCGCACCTTCTTGCGCTTGGCAGCCCCGCAGCACCTGGGCGCGCGGCCAGGTCTCCCCCACGGTGAGCGCGAGGTACGGGATAGGACTTGTCGTCGCGGTAGCGGATGTTGAACCGCGGCTTGTGGGTCTGGATCAGGTTGTACTCGAGCATCAGGGCGTCGACCTCGCCCGAGGCGAGCATCCATTCGACGCTCTCGGCCGACTGCCACCATGGCCTGGGTTCGAGGGTGCAGCGGCGTGCCCCAGTAGTTGGCGAGACGCTTGCGGAGCGACGTGGCCTTGCCGACGTAGATCGACCCTGGCCGTCACCGTCGCGGAAGAGGTAGGCAGCCCGGTTGATCCGGGATGCTGGACGATTCCGGACGCGCGACGCTCACCCGTCCATCCTACGTCCGCGTCGCCCGACAGGCCCGAGGGAAGCAGCGTCGAGTTCCCGCCTCCCTCCGCCGCCGCCCCTCCACCGGCTTCGACCGCGCGAGCGTGCCGAACATGGTGGTGGGGTGCACGTCGCACTGGAAGTAGTAGCGGCCTGCGTCGAGCGGACCCGATCGGGAGCGGTTCATCGACGGGACCGGCCACAGGTTCGGTGGCGCCGAGGCTGTCGCCGCCCTGCTCGATCGAGCACGTCGATGTTGTGCGGGGCGCCGGGTCCGCGTTGTCGTAGTTGATCGTGAACGGCTCGCCGGCGGGCGCGACAAGACAGTCGTATCGAAGACGTATTCCCGGGCATCGGCGACGATGTCGAGCTGGATCTGACCGATCGGTCGCCGCACTCCTCTGCGGTCGACGGACCGCCGGCGACCTCCGGCGGTCGGGCTGGGGCTGGCGACCTGCAGATCCTGGACGTCGCCCGCGGATGCCCGAGCTTCAGCAGTCTGGCCCTCGTCGCCGTACCAGGTGAGGTAGACATGGCGCCGTCGGGCGTGACCGCGACCGACGGGAACGCCGCCGCGCCGAGTGGACCCGTTTCGACCGGCTCGAAAGCCCCGCCGTCGCTCGAGCTGACCAGCTCCACGGAGCCGGCGTCCATGAAGGCGACGTACTGCACGCCCTCCTCGTCGACCGCGACGCCCGTCGTGGGCGCGAAGTTGCCGGTGCCCTCGGCGGCCGTCGCCGAGACCGACCGTGCGGCGACGTCGGTCGACGGTCCATCCCAGGCCGTCCTGCGTGGCGAGCTTCACGCCGCCGTCGCCGTCGTAGAAGCGTGAGCAGGGCCATGCCGTCGGCGTCGACCGCCATGTCGAGCCCGTCGCCGCGTCGACGCCCGTCGCGACCACGGTGCTGCGGTCCAGGTCCGTGCCGTCGGCGCGGACCGCCATCTCGACCGACGCTCGGCGGGTGTCGACATAGGCCACCGTGGGACCGGCGGCGGTGACCCCGATCTCGCGTGCGCTTGGGCTGTGGGCACTCCGCGCACAACGGCGATCTCGCGCCACCGTCTGGGTAGTCCAGCCGTCGGGTCGCGTCTGCGTCGCGACCTCGACACGCTGGTCCCTGGGCATCCACCGTGTAGGCGACCCAGGGTTGCCGTCGGCGTCGACCGCCACCGCGGGACGGCCGATGGGACCGGCCTTGCGCAGCGAGAAGCCGTAGTCGAAGACCTGCTCGGCGTCGAAGCGAGTCGGCGCCGCCAGGCCGTACCAGACGCCGTCGGGGCCGGTCCACACCACGTGCTTGCCGCCCTGCTCGTCGATCGCGATGTCGGTGCCGTTCGTGTTCTGCGCGGTGGCGCCGACCAGCTGGTCGACGGTGGCGGGCCCGTACGGGATCGGTGATGCCTGTGGGCGTGTCGCGGACCTGCGCGGCGGCGCCGCGGGTGAAGATGCCGTCGGCGCTAGACGCTGCCCACGCCGATCGGCGGCGCCGAACTTGCCAGGCCGCGGGCTTCGCTCTCGCGGGGTGGACTCGGTCTGGATGTACGGGGCGCCGATGGGACGCGTGGCGGGGATCTCGCCCGGTCCAGCTCGGCCGGGAAGATCAGGTAGGAGAAGAACGGCACGCCCTCGGCGTCGACCGCCACCGAGTTGCCCAGGCCCACGTCGTCGATGATGTCGGCGACCGACGGCGACGAACCGGGTGCCCTCGCCGGTGACGACCTCTCCCTCCGGGATGTCGCTGCACGCGGCCGTCAGCAGGGCCAGCGGCGCACAGCGATGATGAGGAGTCGCTTGGACACGTCGGCGGGAATCCTAGCAAGCTTCGTCAAGCGCGCTAGCGTGGTACCGCTGACCCGAGCGCCGGTCGCGGCAGGCTCGGCGTCGTCGAGCGGCAGGCTGGGGCGTTCCAGGACCTCGGCCAGGAAGCGGCCGGTGTGCGAAGCCGGGTCGGCCGCGAACCGCTCGGGCGTGCCGGTGGCCACGATGCTGCCGCCCTTGGTCGCCGCCCTCGGGTCCCATGTCGATGATGTGGTCGGCGGTCTTGATCACGTCGAGGTTGTGCTCGATCACCAGCACCGTGTTGCCGGTGTCGACCAGCCGCTGCAGCACGCGCGAGCAGCTTGCGCACGTCCTCGAAGTGCAGGCCGGTGGTGGGCTCGTCGAGGACGTAGAGGGTGTTGCCGGTGGCGCGCTTGTGCAGCTCGGAGCTGAGCTTGATGCGCTGGGCCTCGCCGCCGGACAGGGTGGGCGCCGGCTGGCCGAGCTTGACGTAGCCCAGACCCACGTCGGACAGGGTCTGCATGTGCCGCTTGATCGGCGGGATGTTCTGGAAGAACTCGAGCGCCTCTTCGATGCTCATCTCGAGCACGTCGCTGATGGACCGGCCCTTGTACTTCACCTCGAGCGTCTCGCGGTTGTAGCGCCGCCCCTTGCACACCTCGCAGGTGACGTAGACGTCGGGCAGGAAGTGCATCTCGATCTTGATCTGGCCGTCGCCGGCGCAGTTCTCGCAGCGGCCGCCTCGCACGTTGAAGCTGAAGCGCCCCGGCTGGTAGCCGCGCAGCCGGGCCTCGGGCACCTGCGCGAACAGCTTGCGCACGTGGTCGAACACGCCGGTGTAGGTGGCGGGGTTCGACCGCGGCGTGCGCCCGATGGGCGACTGGTCGATGTCGACGATCTTGTCGATCTGCTCCCAGCCGAGGAGCTTCTGTGCTTGCCCGGCTGCAGCCGCGACCGGTAGACCTTCTGCATCAGCGCGCGGAGCAGGACGTCCTGGACCAGGGTGGACTTGCCGCTGCCGCGACACGCCGGTGACGCACACGAACAGCCCCAGCGGGATGTCGACCGTGACGTTCTTGCAGGTTGTGCTCGCGGACGCCTTCGAGCTTGAGCTTGCGACGCCTGGCGGGCTTGCGGCGAACCTGCGGGCGTGGGGATCTGCCGGCGGCCCGCGAGGAACTGACCCGTGATCGACCGTCGCACTCGAGCAGGCCCTTGAGGTCGCCGGAGTAGACGATCTCGCCGCCGTGCTCCCCCGCCAGCGGGCCGATGTCGACGATGTGGTCGGCTTCCAGGATCGTCGCCTCGTCGTGCTCGACCACGATCAGCGTGTTGCCCGAGGTCGCGCAGCCGGATCAGCGTGTCGATGAGCCGCTTGTTGTCGCGCTGGTGCAGGCCGATCGAGGGTTCGTCGAGGATGTAGAGCACCCCGACCAGGCCGCTGCCGATCTGGGTGGCCAGCCGGATGCGCTGGGCCTCGCCCCCGGCCAGGGTGCCGGCGGGCCGGGACAGCGAGAGGTAGTCGAGCCCCACGTCGACCAGGAACCGCAGGCGCTCGCGGATCTCCTTGAGGAGCCGCTCGGCGATCATGTGCTCGCGCTCGGACAGCTCCATCGTGTCGATGAAGGCGAGCGTGTCGCGGATCGACAGGTCGGTGAGCTGGGCGATGTTGAGCCCGCCGACCGTGACGGCGAGGGTCTCGGGCTTGAGCCGGGCGCCCTTGCAGGTTCGGCACGGGATCTCGCGCATGAACTGCTCGAGCTTGTCGCGCTGGGACTCGGACTCGGTCTCCTGGTGGCGCCGCTCGACGTTGGCGACCACGCCCTCGTAGGTGGTGTGGTAGGAGCGCTGACGGCCGTACCGGTTCTTGTACCGGACGTGGATCTGCTCGTCGGAACCGTACAGCAGGACGTCGCGATGCGCCTTGGGCAGCTTGCTTGAACGGGCGTGTCGAGGTCGATGCCGTGGGTCTCGCCCACGGCGTCGAGCACGCGGTTCCAGTACTCGAGGGTGGCACTGGCCCACGGCGCGAGCGCCCCCTCGTGCACCGACAGGTCGGGGTCGGGCACGACCAGCTCGGGGTCGACCTCGAGCCGGGTGCCGAGCCCGTCGCAGGTGGCGCACGCCCCGTACGGCGAGTTGAACGAGAAGTTGCGGGGCGCGAGCTCGTCGAACGAGAGGCCGTCGATAGGTGCAGGCGAGCTTCTGGCTGAAGGTCTGGACGCTCTTCGCCGCCGTCGTGGGTCTGCACCGCGATGGACGGCGATGCCTTCGGCCAGCTCGAGCGCGGTCTCGACCGAGTCGGCGACCCGCCGGCGGATGTCGGGCTTGGCGACCAGCCGGTCGACCACGACCTCGATCGTGTGCTTGTAGGTCTTGGGCAGCCGGATGGGCTCGGCGAGGTCGCGGACCTCGCCGTCGATGCGCGCGCGTGGGAAGCCCTTGCGCGCCAGCTCGGCGAGCAGCTTGCCGTACTCGCCCTTGCGGCCCGCGGACGATGGGCGCCAGCACCTGGAACCGGGTGCCCTCGGGCAGCTCGAGCACCTGGTCGACGATCTGCTCGGGCGTCTGGCGGCCGATGGGCCGTCCGCAGTTGGGGCAGTGCGGGTGCCCGACCCGGGCGAACAGCACGCGGAGGTAGTCGTAGACCTCGGTGATCGTGCCGACCGTGGACCGGGGGTTGCGTGCAGGTGGACTTCTGGTCGATGGAGATGGCCGGCGAGAGGCCCTCGATGAAGTCGACGTCGGGCTTCTCCATCTGTCCCAGGAACTGGCGGGCATAGGACGACAGCGACTCCACGTACCGCCGCTGGCCCTCGGCGTAGATGGTGTCGAAGGCGAGCGAGGATCTTGCCGGAACCGGACAGGCCCGTGAACACGATCAGCTCGTCGCGCGGGAGGTCCAGCGTGACGTTCTTGAGGTTGTGCTCACGGGCGCCATGGATGACGAGCCGCTCGGTGCCCATACGGGAGCCAGTGTAGAGGCGAGCGCCGACATGCCCTCGGCCTATCCTTCGCGGCATGGACCGGGACCTGCGCGAGACCCCTGTCTACCGGAGACGTCGAGACGTTCTACCGATGGAGCTGCTGGAGCCCGGCGTTCGGCACGGGTCAGCGACCTGAGCGGGCCCCGTCGTCTCCCCCGACGGAACGCTGGATCGCGTGCCACCGGAGCGCGCCTGGACGCGCCTCGAAGGCCACGGGCACGGTCACGCCGGATCTGCCTGGCGCCGAGCGGACGGCTCCGGGCTGGCGGCAGATCACCGCCGGGCCGAACGACGACGCCGAGCCCGCAGTGGTCGCCGGACGGCACCGACGCTGACGCTTCCGTCAGCGACCGCGCGGCGGCGGGCGTGTTCCAGCTCTACTGCGCTCGAGACCGACGCGCTCGGCGAGGCCCGGCTGCTCGCCGCCGTGCGACGGGCGTGGTCGAGCACCACGCGTGGTCGCCGGACGGTTCGACGATCCTGATGGTGGTGGCCGGAACGAGCCGCCGAACAGGCCGACGCGCTGGGCTCCGGCACGCTGGGCGGTCAAGACCCAGGCGCGGATCCGGCGCCGCCATGGCTCCCCGAGGTGGAGTCCTCCGACGACGGCGATGAACGAGCGACGTCGCTGTGGCTCGTGGACGCCGGCAGCGGCGAGGCCCGCGTCGATCGGCAGGCGAGGACCTCAACATCTGGGAGGCCTCCTGGTGCGGGCAACGACCGATCGTGGCTGTCGCCGGCTCCGACGGGGCCGACGAAGGCGCGTGGTACGAGCGCGCCTCTCGGTCGCGATCGACGCTCACGACCGGGGCGGACCGGGTCCTGACATCGAGCGACGTGCAGCTGGGGTGGGCCCAGGGTTCGCCCGACGGCGCAGGAGGTCGCCGTGATCGAGGCCGTCTGCAGCGACCGGTACGTCGTGGCGGGCCAGCTCCTCCTCGTGGATCCGGCCTCGCGGCGCGCGACGGCACGATCGACACCGCCGGCGTCGACGTCAGCTGGAGCGGATGGCGAGGGCCCGGCCGCGCTGTTCGCGATCGGACTGCGCGGCACTCGACACCGTGGCGTTGGAGGTCGACACCGCATCCGGCGCACGTTCGTGAGACCTGGGTCTGGACCGAAGGCGTGCGGGGAGTTCTCGCCATTCGGCTCACCTATCGGCGACCGGCGATGCGTTCGCGGTCGTGGTCGGCGCGAGCCGCGCGACCCACGACCGTGATCGTGGTCGAGGCGGGCGCGGACCAGCCATGGGCGTCGACCTCGACCACGCCGGCCACGAGCGCATGTGGTCGGCGATCGGCCGCGCGGGAGCGGGTGACCTGGACGGCGCCCGGACGGCCTGGAGATCGAGGGACTCCTCACGGTGCCCTCGCGGGGCGCCGTCGCACCCTATCCCGCTCGTGCTCTCGTGCACGGCGGGCCGATCGGGCGACCACCGACCACATGCCGGTCGGGGCCTGGTCGGGCTCGCTGCTCGATCGCGAGGGTACGCGATCTTCCAGCCCGAACCCTCGCGGATCTTCCGGACGCGGTCGCGAGTTCGCCGCGATGGTGGTCGGGGACATGGGCGGGAGGTGATGCGACGGGACGATCCTCAGCCGGACTCGACGCGCTGGTTGCAGCCGGGCGTCGCCGACCCCGATCGCTCGGTGCTGATGGGAGGCAGCTACGGGGGGTTCATGGCGGCGTGGCTCCCCACGGTGGACGGCCGCTTCAAGGCGCCGTGAGCGCATCTCGCCGGTCACCGACTGGTAGTCGGAACGGTTCGACAGCACGCTGGGATGCGTGGGCCGGCGATTACGTCGGCGGGGAACCGCTCGAGGTGCCCGAGGCGTACGTCCGGCAGAGCCCGGTGCTCGCAGGCAGGACCTGCACCACGCCCATCCTGCTCACCGCGGGCCTGCACGACCGCGCGACGCCCGTCGGCCAGGCGATCGAGTTCTACCGGGCGCTGCGCGGAGCGCGGCGTGCCGGCCGAGGTGGTGCGATATCCCGCAGGAGGGCCATGGGGTGCGCAACTTCCCGGCGCTGATCGACTTCGTGGCCACGCGCATGGTGGCTGGTTCGAGCGGTTCATGCCGGCGGGTCGCCGCCTGGTTCCTCGAACGGCGATAGGCTCTGCGCCATGACCACCCGCGAAGAACTCGAAGCCATGCCGATCGACGAGCTCCACGACCGGACGATGGAGGTGGCGCGGCACCGGCTCGACGTGGTGGTTCCTGTGGGACCTGGTGAAGGCCCTGCCGGTGGCGGAGGAGGTCGCGGGCGACGACCAGCGCAGCAAGATCGACATCATGCGGCCCGCTCGCGCTGCTCAACGACCTGGTGCGCGACACCGGACGAGGGCGACGCTGGGCGAGGCGCTTCGGCCGATGTACGTCGACTACCTGCGAGCACCTCGAGCGACGAGGCCGCAGATCAAGCCGAGTTCGACGGCACTCCGACCGACATCTGATGCGCGAGCTCAGCTCTGCGCTACCGGGACGAGTTCCCGGTGCTGGCGCGCAAGACCTACCTGATCAGCGCCTCGCTCGGGCCCGGTCTCGGGCCGGTCCCAGCGATACCTCGGCCGAGTACATGGACGCGTGGGCCACCAAGGGCGCCCCCGACCATGTCTGGATGGAGGACATCTTCCCCCGGATGGCGCTCGCTGAAGCGCACGTTCGCGGCGCTCGCGGGGTGCGACACCGACGAGCTCGCCATCACCACCAACATCTCGATCGCGCTGGCCACGATCGCGTCGGCCTCGACCTGTCGCGGCACGGAACCGGGTGATCCTGTCGGAGCTCGACTTCCCCACCGACGGACACGTGTGGCTGGCGTGGGCGGCGAAGACCGGCGCCGAGATCGTCTGGCTGCGCTCGGCCGACGGGCTCACGATCCCGCTCGAGGCCTACGACGAGGCGATCGACGAGCGCACCGCCCTGGTCATGGTGAACCGCGTGCTCTACCGCTCGAGCGCCATCGTCGACGCGAAGGCGGTCTGCGCGATCGCTCGCGAACGAGGCGCGCTGTCGTTCGTCGACGACTACCACGGCATCGGGCATCGTGCCCCTGGACCTGCACGACCTGGGCTGCGACCTCTACACGGCCGGGATCGCTGAAGTGGCTGCTGCGGCGGGCCCGGCATGGTGTTCCTGTACGCGCGCCGGGAGCTGCTGCCCACCCTGGAACCGGCGGTGACGGGGTGGTTCGCGACCGAGGAGCCGTTCTCGTTCGACAACCAGCACCTGGACTACCACCCCACCGCGCGGCGGCTGGAGCACGGCACGCCGCCGGCGCCGGTGTTCTTCATCGCGCAGGGCGGCCTCGACATCATCAGCGAGGTGGGCGTGGAGCGGGTCCGCGCGCGGCAGGGTGAGCTGACCGACCACGTCATCGCGCGGAGCGACGAGGCCGGGCTGGCCGTGCGCACGCCGCGAGCGCGGGACGGCCGCGGCGGCGTCGTCAACGTGCAGGTGGGTCCCGAGCGCGGACGCGATCTGCCATGCGCTGCTGGCCCGCGACGTCTGCACCGACTTCCGCGGGGACGGCCTGCGGATCAGCCCGCACTTCTTCAACACCGAGGACGACATCGACGCGTGCTTCGACGAGCTCGGGCCGGTCCTGGCGGCGTCGCAGGAGCCCCGCACCAGGTCGTGGCCGAGCTCCTCGCACGTCGCGCGTAGATTGGACGTCGTGGTCATCCGACGGTTCCCGTTCGCGTTCGAACCCCGCTACCGGCGCATCCTGTGGCTGTGCGCGTCACGCCCGGCCCGCTCGTGGTGTCGCGATCGGCGACGGATCGGTTGCGAGGTGCGGTTCGGGCCGTGGCGCGTGCGGACCGACGTCGAGCAACATCCGAGTGCGCGGAGGAGACCGGGCCGTATCAGGCGCTGCGGGCGATCGGACCGCACATCTCGGTGGCCGACCAGGGGTTGTCGTTCGGCTCGACGACCCGGAGCGGCGTGTGCCTGCTGTTCCACGAGCCCGTGCCGGGCCGGGAGACGCTGGGGCTGGTGAAGCATCCCAGGTCTCACCGTCACGGTCGAGGATCCCGTCGGGCTCATCGACGCGAGCGCCGCGAGCAGCGGCGCCACCGCCTCGGAGAGCCACTGCAGACTAGCGGCCGGTGCCTGCGACGACCGCTCCGCCCTTGACGACGAGCCGGATGTCGTCGAACGCCGCCAGGTCGCCCAGCGGACTGTCGCCCAGCACCAGCAGGTCGGCGGGCGCGCCCGGCTCGATCGGGGCACGGACCAGCGCCTGCGAGCACCTCCTCGGTCGCCAGGCCCGCCTGGTGCAGGCGGTTGAGCTCCCGCGTGTGGATCCCGGAGGGGATCGGCCCGTTGCCCAGGTCGGTGCCGTAGAGGACCGTGCCCCCGGCTCGATGGAACCGGGCCAGGTTGTCGAGCGACCCGCGAGGGCCCGCTGTGCGGCCGAACCCGTGGATGTCCAGCGTGGAGATCCATCGCATCCGCGCCGCCGCGGCGTCGAGCACTTCGTCGGAGAGCCGGTGGGTCCAGGGCGTGTGCGCGAGCTCATCGACGCCGGCGCCCAGCGCCCGCTCGACCTGGCCGGTGCCCTGCGCGTGCGCGGTCACCGGCAGGTCGCGCGCGTGGGCGGCGTCGCAGATCGCGAGAGCATCGGCGTCGGTCGGGCGTGGGCCCGGCCTCGGCGTTGAGCGAGACCTTGATCGCGGCCGCGCCCCGGCCCGCGAGCGCCTCGACGACGTTCTGGCGCCTCCTCGGCGTCGGCGACCTCGTGGCCGGTTCCCGCGGGGGCCCAGGGCTCGCGCGTGGGATAGCCGCCGGGCGCGGTGAGCATCGGCCCGACGGCGCGGATCAGCGGCCCGTGGAACCCGGGAGCTCCGACGCCTCGGCGAGCGGGAAGATGCGGTCGGGTGGCCAGGCCAGGTCGCGCGCCGCGTCGATGCCCCGCCGGAGCATCGCGGCCGGGTCGCCCAGCTCCACGTGGACGTGCCGGTCGGCTCCGGCCGGCATGCAGAACCCGCCGAGCCAGCACGCCGCGTTCGAGGGCACCGGGCGCACCCGGCCCGACCTCGGTGATGGTGTCGCCCTCGCAGACGATCTGGACGTCGGGCAGCGATGCGGCCGGGGCCGAGCCAGGCCGAGCGGCGCGCGAACGACCAGGGTCATGGCGCCGACACTACCCGGCGCCGACGCCTGCCTCCCGCATCGCGCGCAGCTCCCTGCGCAGGTCGTGGACCTCGTCGCGCAGACGAGCCGCGTACTCGAAGCGAAGGTCCTTCGCGGCGTCGTGCATCTCGTCCTCGAGGCTCTCGATCAGCCGTTCGAGCTCTTCGGTGGGCATCTCCGGGCGCGAGGACGCGCGCCTGCGTTCCTTCTTGGGATGGGTGGCGGCCGGGTCGTCGTCGCCGCGCAGCTGCAGCAGGATGTCGGTGACCTTGCGGCGGATCGTCTGCGGGTCGATGCCGTGCTCCTCGTTGTAGCGCATCTGGATCTGCCGGCGCCGCTGCGTCTCGCTGATGGCGCGCTTCATGGAATCGGTGATGGCGTCGGCGTACATGAGCACCGTGCCGTCGACGTTGCGCGCGGCGCGGCCGATCGTCTGCACCAGCGATGTCTCCGACCGCAGGAACCCTTCCTTGTCGGCGTCGAGGATGGCGACGAGGGAGACCTCGGGGATGTCGAGGCCCTTCGCGCAGAAGGTTGATGCCGACCAGGACGTCGAACTCCCCCAGGCGGAGGTCGCGCACGATCTCGATGCGCTGCAACGTGTCGACCTCCGAGTGCAGGTAGCGTACGCGGATGCCCATCTCGACCAGGTAGTCGGTGAGGTCCTCGGCCATCTTCTTGGTGAGCGTGGTGACCAGGACGCGCTGCCCGTTGCTCGGCACGACCGCGGATCTCGCCGATCAGGTCGTCGACCTGTCCCTTCGTCGGCCGGATCTGCACCTCGGGATCGACCAGCCCCGTCGGACGCACGATCTGCTCCACGACCGTCTTCGGAGTGACGGATCTCGTAGGCGGCTCGGCGTGGCCGACATGTACACCGTCTGGCGCACACGCTCGGAGAACTCCTCGAACTTCAGCGGGCGGTTGTCGACGGCGCTCGGCAGCCGGAACCCGTGCTCGACCAGGGTGGACTTGCGGGACAGGTCGCCCTCGTACATCGCGCCCAGCTGCGGCACCGTGACGTGGCTCTCGTCGAGGACGACCAGGTAGTCGTCGGGGAAGTAGTCGAGCAGCGTGTACGGCGCGGTGCCGTCGGTGCGACCGTCGATGTGCCGCGAGTAGTTCTCGATACCGCTGCAGAACCCGACCTCGCGCATCATCTCCAGGTCGTAGCTGGTGCGCATGCGCAGGCGTTCGGCCTCGAGCAGCTTGCCCTGACCCTCGAGCGTGGCGAGCCGCTCGTCGAAGCTCGTCCTCGATCGAGACCGACGCGCGCTTCATGCGGTCCTCGGAGGCCACGTAGTGGGACGCCGGGAAGACCGTGAGGTCGACGATGTCGTCCTTGATCAGCTCGCCGGTGACCGGGTCGAACTTGGAGATCTTCTCGACCGTGTCGCCCCACCACTCGATCCGGTAGCCGGTGGTCTCGTACGGCGGGAAGACCTCGAGCGTGTCGCCCTGGACCCGGAACGTGCCGCGCGCGCGGCTCATGTTGTTGCGCTGGTACTGGATGTCGACCAGGCGCTGCATCGCGAACTCGAGCGGGATGTCGGTGCCGCGGTAGGGCCGAAGGATCTGGCCCTCGTACTCCTCGGGCGAGCCCAGGCCGTAGATGCACGAGACCGACGCCACGATGAGCACGTCGCGCCGGCCCAGCAGCGCCGCGGTGGCCGAGTGCCGGAGCCGTTCGATCTCCTCGTTCACCGAGCTGTCCTTCTCGATGTAGGTGTCGGTGGACGGGACGTAGGCCTCGGGCTGGTAGTAGTCGTAGTAGCTGACGAAGTACTCGACCGCGTTGTCGGGGAACACCTCGCGGAACTCGTTGGCGAGCTGGGCGCCCAGCGACTTGTTCGGGCGCGATCACCAGGGTCGGGCCGCTGCAGCTGCTCCACGACGTGCGCGATCGTGAACGTCTTGCCCGGTGCCGGTGGCGCCCAGCAGCGTGGTGTGCGGCTCGCCCGCCCGGACGGCCGCGATGAGCCGCTCGATCGCCTCCGGCTGGTCCCCGGCGGGCCGGAACTCGGACTTGATCTCGAACGGGGGCATCGCCTCCTCAGTGTAGGGGCGGCTCGGACAACGCTCGCGCCGGCCCGCGGGCCGGACCACGGAGGGGCGCCCGTAGACTCGGCGCCGTGCAGATCTGTCCCACGTGCGGCACGGAGAACCCCGAGCGGGCTCGGTTCTGCATGGCGTGCGGCACGCCGCTCGGGCGCGGGACTCGGCTCGGGCGAGGAACGGCGGCTCGTCACGGTGCTGTTCGCCGACATCGCGGGGTTCACGGCTCGGTTCGACCGCGCCGATCCCGAGGACATCAGCGCCGCCCTCCGCCCGTTCCACGCCCGGCTGAAGCAGGAGATCGAGAGCTTCGGCGGCACCGTGGACAAGTTCGCCGGCGACGTGGTGTTCGGCGTGTTCGGGGCCCCGATCGCCCACGAGGACGACGCCGAGCGCGCGATCCGGGCGGCGCTGAAGATCCGCGACTGGGTGCACGAGCAGAGCGAGGCCGACGCCGCGCAGACGCTGGGCATCCGGATCGGCATCGCCACCGGCGAGGCGATGGTCGCGGTGGGTCAGGGCCCGCGCGTGGGCGAGCGGGTCACCGGCGACATCGTGAACACGGCGTCACGCCTGCAGTCGACCGCCGCGCCGGATTCGATCGTCGTGGGCGAGTCCACCTACCTCGCCACCGAGACGCCAGTTCCGGTGGACCGCACTGGCTCCGGTGAGCGTGAAGGGCAAGGCCGAGCCGGTCCGCATCTGGGCGCCGATCGAGCCGTTCGCCCGGGTGGGGGTGGAGCCTCCCGACGCCGCAGGGGCGCCCTTCATCGGGCGGCCCGAGGAGCTGGCGGTCCTGCGCGAGCGCGTTCGAGGAGGTGCTGCGCGACCGGCGACCCCGGCTGGTGTCGATCATCGGCGAGGCGGGCGTGGGCAAGTCGCGCTTGATCGCCGAGCTCTCCCGGATCACCGACGAGCTGCCCGACTGATCCGCTGGCGCGTCGGCCGGCCGGCACCGTACGGCGACACGGTCGACGTTCGCCGCCCTGGCGGACGTCGTGAAGAGCGAGGCGGGCATCCTGGACTCCGACGCCGCCCGAGGCCGCCGAGGAACGTGTGCATGCCGTGCTCGGGCGCATGATCGAGGACCCCGACGAGGACGATGCGCCGCCTGGCGCCGCATCTCGTCGCGCCTGGTCGCCGGGGAGGTCTCCGAGGGCGACACCTCGCGCGACGAGGCCTTCGCGGCCTGGGCGCCGGTTCCTGGACCGGCTCGCCGCCGAGAACCCCACGGTCATGGTGTTCGAGGACATGCACGCGGCGAGCGAACCCTCGCTGGCGTTCGTCGAGTCGCTGCTGGAACGCCGACGCGGGCGTCCGCCCTGCTGATCGTGGTGGCCGCCCGTCCCGAGCTGTTCGATCTGCGTCCCGGATGGGGCCGGCGATCCCGCTGGGTGACGATCTGGCTCGAGCCGCTCGACGCCGAGACCACCGGGACCCTGGTGCGGATCCCTGCCGCTCGAGCGGCCGCTCGATCCCGGGCTCGCACGCACCGTGGTCGAACGCGCGGGCGGCAACCCCCTCTACGCCGAGGAGTTCGTGCGGATGCTGAACGAACGCGGAGCCGCGCACGACGCTCGAGCGGAGAGATCGCGGTGCCGCCCACGATCCACGGGCTGTTGGCGTCCCGGCTCGACGCGATGCCGGCGGAGCTGAAGGGCGGCGGCGCGGACGCCGCCGTGGTGGGCACGGCCGTGTGGCCGGGCGCGCTCGCCGCGATGACCGGCCGCACGGAGGCCGAGGCCATGCGCGACCTGGAGGCCCTCGCCGACCGCCAGCTGGTGCGCCGTGCGACCGCGAGCGCCGTCGAGGGCCAGGCCGAGTTCGTCGTTCCGCCACGTCCTGGTGCGCGAGGTGGCGTACGGGCAGATCCCCAGGGGCCGAGCGCGCGCGCAAGCACTGGCGGTGGCGGCGTGGCTGGAGGCGACGCTGGACCCGCGGGCCGCCGACCGGGCCGACCGGCTCGCCTTCCACTACGCGGAGGCGCATGGCCTGGCGACCGCGGCGGGCGAACAGGCGTTGGCGGACGCAGGTGGCCGGCGCCCGCGATCGAGCAGCTGCTGGCGGCCGGGGCCCGCGCCGCGCGGCTGGATGCGCCGCAGCGCGCTGTCGCTGTACCGGCGCGCGCTGAGCCTGATGGCGCCCGACCACCCCGACCGCGCGCGCGCCCTGCGCGGCGCGGGCGTCGCCGGCGCAGGAGGTGGGCGCGTTCGACGAGGCGGAGGCCGACCTGACCGAGGCCATGGAGCTGTTCGCGGCCGTCCGGCGACGTCGCGGGCGCCGCGGACGCGAAGGTGCTCCTGGCTCGCTCCGCCTTCGAACGTGGCGACGATCGACGCCGTCGCTCCCCTGCTGCACGCAAGCCGTGCGCTCAGCTCGAGACGCTGCCGCCGGGGCCCGAGTTCGCCCACGCGGCGACCCGCGTCGCGGGACACCTGTGGGTGATGGGCGACTATCCGGCGATGCATCCGGTGGGCCGACCGCGCGCTGGAACTGGCGCGCGACGCTCGACCTGCCGCGCGAGCAGGTGCTCGCCCTGCAGTACCGCGGAGCGAGCCGGAGCAAGATGGGCGACACCGAGGCGGCTCGCCGACCTCGCGAGGCGCTGCGGACCGGGCGCGACCGCGGACTGGGCGAGGAGACCGCGATCGCCTACAACAACTACGCCTACGAGCTGTGGTTCCACCGCGGGTCGTGGGCCTCGATCGAGGCCTGGGAGGAGATGGAGGCCTTCTGCGAGGAACGGGGCTGAGCCACCTCGCTCGCCTGGGCCCGGAGCGGGATCGTCGGAGCCGCTGTTCGACGTCGGCGCATGGGACCGGGTGCTCTCGATCGCGGCCGAGTTGCGCGACATGGGACGTCGACCACGGGGGGTGGACGATCCCCGGAGCCGTCGCCCTGTCGTTCCAGGGCTGGGTGTCCCTGCGCCGGGGCGAGCTCGAGGTCGCGTCCGGTGTGCGCGGAGGCACTGACGGACCCATGCCGGTCATCTCGGGACCGCCGAGTACCTCACCCCGCGCGCTGATGCTCCGGGCCGAGGTCGCCGGCCGCGCGGGGCGACGACTGCCACGGTGCGCGCAGGCGCTCGAGTCGTTCCTGGTCGCACTCGGAGGACCAGCCCACCATCCGCCTGGGCGCGGCGCCGCTGCTGACGCGCTTGCTGGTGCGGCTCGGCGAGGTGGAGCGCGCCGCCGACGTTCGTCACCGAGGACTGGACGAGGTCGCGACGAACGAGCGGTTGCGCTTGTCGCTCGACGACCGCGCGGGCGGTGGTGCGCGAGGCCGAGGGACGCTGGGACGAGGCGCTCGCGCTCCTACGAGGACGTGCGCGGCGATGGGACCGCTACGGCTTCCCGGTGGAGACCGCGCGGTGCGGGTTGGGCGCGGGACGGGTGCACGCGGCGCTGGGGCGCACGGTCGAGGCGACCGGGTGGTTCCGCGACGCGCGATCCACGTTCGAGGCGCTCGGCGCCAAGCCCTGGCTCGACGAGGTGGACCGGGCCGAGCGCGAGCCGGCGCCTGAGGCTGGCCCTACATCCGCCCCGCGGCGATGATCCGATCGAGGAACCGGCGCGTCTCGTCCCGCTCGGGCTCGGAGAAGATCTGCGCCGGTGGCCCCTGCTCCACGATCGCGCCCTCGTGCAGGAAGCACGACGCGGTCGGCGACGTCGCGCGCGAACCCCATCTCGTGGGTCGCGATCACCATGGTCATGCCCGCCGCCGCGAGCTCGCGGATCACGTCGAGCACCTCGGCCACCAGCACGGGGTCGAGCGCGCTCGTGACCTCGTCGAGCAGCATGATGTCGGGCTGCATCGCGAGCGCGCGCACGATCGCGACGCGCTGCTGCTGACCGCCGGAGAGCCGGTCGGGGTATTCGTCCGCCTTGTCGTCCAGCCCGAACCGCGTCGAGCAGCTCGCGGGCGCGGCTCGTTCGGCCTCGCCGCTGCGACAGCGCCCAGCACCTTGACCGGCGCCAGCGTGATGTTGCGCGAGCACCGTCATGTGCGGGAACAGGTTGAAGGACTGGAACACGATGCCGACCCGCCGGCGGATCGCGTCCTGTCGACGCCCGGCGCGGTGACGTCGATCGCCGTCGATCACGATCGTGCCGGCGTCGATCGGCTCCAGCAGGTTCATGCATCGGAGCAGCGTCGACTTGCCCGAGCCCGACGCGCCGATCAGGCCGACGACCTCGTGCGTGTCGACCTGCAGGTCGATGCCCGCGCAGCACCTCGAGGTCGTCGAACGACTTGTGCAGCCCCTCGCACAGCGCAGCGAGCTCGCTCACGCCACGCCCCCGGCCTGGCGCCGCCGCTGGTCGCGCTTGATCAGCCAGTCCACGAACAGCACCTGCGGGATCGTGATGACCACGTAGACCAGGGCGAGCGACACGTACGGCGTGAAGTTGAAGTTCGCGGCCTGGATGATCTGCGCCTGCCGCAGAGCCCTCCGGTGACGCCCAGCACCCCGATCAAGCGCGGAATCCTTCTGGAGGCCGATGAAGTCGTTCAGCAGCGGTGGGAGCACCCGACGGATCGGCCTGGGGCAGCACGACGAACCGCATGCGCCTGGCTCCGCTTCAGACCCGAGCGACCGAGCCGCGGCCGTCTGGCTGGGGTGCACCGACTCGATCCCGGCCCTGTACACCTCGGCCACGTAGGCCGTGTAGACGAGCGTGAGCGCGACGATCGCCCAGAAGACGTCGCTGTTCGGCACGCCCTGGAGCTCGCAGCGCGGGCATCCCGAACCCCAGGATGAAGATCACCAGGATCGTCGGCACGCCGCGGAACAGGATCGAGTACGACACGGCCAGCAGCCGGAGCGGCGCGAAGACCGGGCCCGGGAGGCTGCGCATCACCGCCAGGACCAGGGCGAAGACCAGCACCAGGACCTCGGCGATCAGGAAGATCCTGCACGTTGAGCCAGAAGCCATCCAGGATCTTCGGGGAGCGACTCGCGGAAGAGCTGCCCGTTGAAGAACGCCTGCTTGACGCCGCCCGGCGCCGACCAGCCCGGCGAGTTGACGATCACGATCGCGACGAGCGCGAAGAACACCACGGTGCTGGCGACCGCGACCCAGACGTTCCGGCCGCCCTCGCCGCCGCCCAGGATGCGCGAGCGGCGGCTCCCTCGGCGAGGTCGAGGTCAGGTTCGATCTCGGGAACGCCTGCCCGGCGTCCGACGACACGGGCGATCCCCGTTCCTCGGCCTGGTCGACGGCTACGAGAAGACCGGAACGTCGACGTCGGTGGCGAGCCACTTGTCCTGCAGCTCCTGCAGCGTGCCGTCGTCCTCCAGTCCTGCGATCGCCGAGGTTGACGCACTCGACGAACGCGTTGCCCTTCTCGAACGTGAGCGCCGAAGTACTCCTGCTCGCCGCCCACCGGCCGGGAACTGGCCCACGACCACGTCGGCGAATCCGTAGAACGCGGTCGGGTAGTCGACGACGACGCCGTCGAGCTGGCCGTTCTTCAGGTCCTTCAGCGCCAGGTCGAGGTCGTTGTAGATGCCGGGCTCGCACGGTCGGCTGCACGAGCTCCTCGATCGCCTGCAGGCTCGTGGTGCCGATCGGGGCGCCGAGCTTCAGGTCCTTGCAGCTCCGCCAGCGTGGTGGCGCCGATCGCGGGCGACCCCTCGTTCGCGATCAGCGCCTGGTTCACGTCGAAGTAGCCGTCGCTGAAGTCGACCGCTTGCGGCGCGCTTGTCGGAGATAGGAGATCTGCTGCATCGCGAAGTCGAAGTCCCGCGGCCCCGGCGCGAACGACTTGTCGAACGGGATGCCCATCCACTCGACCTGGTCGTCCGTCGAAGCCCATCTGCTCGGCGAGCGCGTAGGCGAACGCGCTCTCGTAGCCCTCGCCGGTGTGCGGGATCGCCCGTGAAGGCGCTGGACTCCCACTCGGAGCCCGTCGGCGCTCTTGCCGCCGTACCAGGGCCGTACGCGGGGTTGCCGGTGCCGATCGTGAGGCGTCCCGTCCGTCGACGAGCGGTGGCGTCGGCGACTGTGCAGCACTCCTCGGCGGTGGCCGGGCGCCGCGCCGGTGGTGCCGGCGTCGCTGGGCGTGTCTTCCTCGGGCGCGCATGCGGCGGCGACGAGCGCCAGCGCCGCCAGACCGACCAGGAGCTTCCGCATCGCTGAACCCCCTCGTGCTGCGTCCGGCCGGGTGTCGAGCAGCACGGCAGAACGCCCGCTCGGGTCCGGAGCCTAACAGAGTGGTTCGCCGACGAGGGCCGCCGACGCTGCCGCTACGTGCGCGGTTCCCAGCTGAAGAACTTGGCCGCCAGGACCAGCCCGCGACCGCACGCCCCACGGCGAGTCGCCACGAACGAGCACGGTCGCACCCACTGCGAACGGGACCGCGTTGCCCAGGAACGCGTTCGCCATCGCCTCGAAGAAGTGCCGCACCGGGAAGATGTTGCTGACCGCCGTGATCCACGCGGGCGCGTCGTCACCGATCGGGATGAAGATGCCCGACAGGAACAGCAGCGGCAGGATCGAGGCGTTCACGATCGGCGGGCGCGGCGTCGGCGTTGGGGATCGCCGCCGTGAGCGCCAGCGCCAGCGCGGCGAAGCTGAGCCCGCCCACCAGCAGCGTGAGCACGAACTGCAGCAGCGGCACGCCCGGTGGGCACCTGGCGCCGAGTAGAAGATCACGCCGAACGCGACCGTGATCGCCACCAGGATGAACGCGATGACCATGGCGTGGAGCACCCGGGCCGACAGGTAGGCCCACCCGGGAGCGGCGTGCCGCGGGTGCGCTTCAGGATCCCCTGATCGCGCTGGAAGCTCACGCTGATCGCGATGTTCGTGTAGCAGGCGCGTGATGACGCCGAACGCGGCCTCGGCCATCACGTAGTAGGTGGACGAGCTCGATGTCCAGCCGTCTGATCGCGATCTCGCCGTCGCCGAGCAGCGACGTGAAGATCACCAGGAACATCAGCGGGAACGCGAACGTGAAGAACGCCGAGGCCGGGTTCCGCCAGAACGCCTTGTTCGTGTAGCGGACCTGCTGCGAGCATCAGGGCGGCGTCACTGCATCCTCGACCACCTCCTCGCCGCCCGTGATCTCGAGGTAGACGTCCTCGAGGCTGGGCCGCGTCACCTCGAGCGTCGTCGAACGCGACGCCGTGCTCGAGCGCCCAGCCGGTGAGCTCGTGCAGCGGTCGCGGTCGGGTCCTCGGCTGCGGATCGTCCACGCGCCGTCGCCCGTCGCGGCTCCTGCCCCAGCGCGGGCAGCTCGGCGCCTCGGCCGGCGACCCGGAACTGGATCCTGCGTCAGCATGTGATCGCGCCCGGCGATCGTGGCGGGCGTGCCCTCGGCCACGATCTCGCCCCGGGCGATCACGGCGACGCGGTCGGCGAGGTACTGGGCCTCGTCCATGAAGTGCGTCGTGAGGAACACCGTCTTGCCCAGCTCGGTGAGGCTCTTCACGATCTCCCACGCCGCTCGGCGCGCGCTGGGGTCGAACCCGGTGGTCGGCTCGTCGAGGAACAGCAGCTCGGGGTCGCCCGCCAGCGCGATCGCGACGTCGAGACGGCGCTGCTGCCCGCCGGAGAGCTTGAGGACCCGCGTGTCGCGCTTCTGACCCAGGCCCGACCAGGTCGATGACCTCGCCGGCGGGACGGGGGCTCGGGTAGTAGCCGCTGTACATGCTCGCACCGTCTCGCGCACCGTGAGGTACGGGTCGACGCCGGTCGACTGCAGCACGATGCCGATCCGCTCGCGCGAGCGCCTGCTCGTGACGGCCGGGATCGTGGCCGAGCACCTGCGACGTCGCCGCCGTCGCGCGTCCGGAACCCTTCGAGGATCTCCACCGTCGTGGTCTTGCCCGCGCCGTTCGGTCCGAGCAGCGCGAAGACCTCGCCGCGATCGACGTGCAGGTCGATGCCCGTGACCGCCTCGACGTCGCCGTAGGACTTGTGCAGCCCGCGCGACGTCGATGACCCGTTCGCTCACGGCGTCAGGCTATGGGGCATCGCGGGCGACAGCGCAACCGCAGATCTCGGATCAGGCCATGCCGTGGCCCGCGCGTTTGTCGATCAGGTTGACCAATGGCTCGCCACGCACCCAGCGGTGCGGCGTTTCGGCGAACAGCTGCACGACGTCTCGCTCCCACCCCTCGACGTCGCCGCTGATGTGCGGCGAGACGATCACCTGGGCATCGTCCACAGCGGGCTGTCGGCCGGCAGCGGCTCCTCGCGAACACGTCGAGCGCGGCGCCGGCGATGCGTGCCGGCTCCGCAGGGCGTCGATCAGCGCGCGTCTCGTCCACCGTCGCGCCCCGACCCACGTTGATGAACCGCGCGGCGGCCGCATCGCCGCGAACGCCGCCGCATCGAACATGCTCGGCGTTGTCGGCGTCAGCGGCAGCGCGTCGAGCACGAAGTCGGCGTCGCGCGAGCGCCTCGGCGAAGCCGGTCCGGACCGATGACCGCGCCGAACGTCTCGTCGTCGCGCGCGCGTCCGGCCCACCATGGTCACCGTCATGCCCAGGGCGAGCGCGCGTGCCGGCCGCGCCGCGGCCGATCGGGCCCGGCCCCACGACCGTGAGATGCCGGCCCGCGAGCCGCTCGGTCGGCGGCCATCGCCCCAGACGCCGGCCTGCTGATCGACGATCGAACGGTGCAGCCCCGTCGTGAACGCCAGCATCGCGCCGATCGACCCATTCCGGCGATCGGCTCGTCGAACACGCCGCGGGCGTTCGTGACCACGACGTCGCTGTCGACCGAGGCCGGGGAACAGCAGCGCGTCGACCCCCGCCGACGCGGTCTGGATCCATCGCAGATCGCCGGCGGCGTCCCACGCCGCTCGAGCTCTCCTCGTTCGGCGCGCCAGAAGAACAACGCCTGTGCGCCCGGCAGCGCGGCGCTCAGCGAGCTCGTCGGTCGCGGTCGCGAACCGGAGGTCCAGGACGTCGGCGGCCGCCTCGATGCCCGGCGGCGGGGCGTCGGCGGACGCTCCCAGCACGAGGGCCACGGGACCGGCCGGCTCGGTCACAGCGGCGTGCGCCCGCGCATGCCGGCGCGCTCGGCGTGGAAGAAGCCGACGCGTTCCTCCCCCAGCTTCCAGCACAGGAAGCACGCGCTCGCCCTCGCGCTCGGTCGGGAAGTCCACCAGGCCCATCTCCGGATCCCGCAGCAGGATGCCCTGGTCGGCGAGCGAGGCCAGGTCGGCCTTCAGCGTCTGCTGCGCGGGGAACCAGGCTGGCTCCGGCGACGCCTCCGCCGTCGGCGGCGACCCGCGCGGTGATCCGTTCGCTGGCGTCGATCAGGTCGCGGCGCGCCTGCCGCAACCGCGGGAGCCGGTCCCGGAGCTCGGGCAGCTCGGCGTCGGCCTCCTCGACCGTGAACCGCCGCTCGGTCACGATGCCTCCCGCAGGCTCCGGGAAGATCGCGGAGGTCGGTGATGCGGATCCCGTCGTGATCGGCGATGGCGCTCGCGGCGATCGATCAGCACGGCGGTCATGCCCAGCGCCGTCGGTGGATCCACGTCGAACTCGGGGTTGTCGCCCACGAACGCCACCTCGCTCGCGCCGACAGCCCGAGCCGCTCCAGCGCCAAGCGCATAGATCGCGGGGTCGGGCTTCTCCACCCCTTCCAGACCGCTGATCACCCGAACCGGGAACCGATCCGCGCACCGCCAGATCGCACCAGCAGGTCCTCCAGCCACGCCTCGAAGTTCGACACGATCCCGAGCGGCGGCCCGCCGCGTCGAGGGCCGTCAGCGCCGGGCGCACGTCGTCGAACAGCGCGTAGTTGGCCAGGTCGGTGAACGCCGCGTACAGGGTCGTCGCGGAGCCCGTCCGCCGACGGCAGCTCGAGCGAGTCCAGCATCTGCTCGTACACGCCGATCCAGAACGCCCGGGACGCCTCCGGGCGTCAGGGTCCACCGGTCCTCGCGTTCGCGGGCCGCCTCGCTGAACCGTTCGCGCACGACCGCCGACGCGGCCAGCACGTCGGCCTCGTCGCGGGCGTGTCCGTCGTCGGTCGAGCACCTGGGCGAACAGCGCCGGCGAACGAGGGCGCCGGGTGCACCAGCGTCTCCCCGACGTCGAAGAGCACCGCGCGGATCCTCATGCCGACGACCTCAGACCTGCCAGAACCGGTCGACCTGCGCTTCGAGCTCCTCGAGCGTGCCCTCGTTGTCGAGCAGCACGTCGGCGAACGCCGCCTTGTCCTCCAGCGGCATCTGGGCCGCCAACCGGGCGCGGGCGTCGGCCTCGTCCATGCCGCGCGCCACGAGCCGTGCGATCTGCGTCTCGGGCAGCGCCGAGACCACGAGCACGACTGCTGGCGTCGCGGTGGGTGCCGGTCTCGATCAGCAGCGGCGAGTCGAGCACCACGACGTCGTCGGTGCCGACGCGGGCCGCCACCTCCTCGGCGACGCGACGCCGCACCACGGGTGGACGATCGCCTCGAGGTCACGGCGAGCGTCGTCGTCGGCGAACACGACGCGGGCGAGCGCCGGCGCGATCGAGGTCGCCGTCGGGCGTCACGATCTCGGGCCGAACCGCTCCACGACCGCCGTCGAACCCGGGCGTTCCCGGTGCGACGACCTCACGGGCGAGCACGTCGGCGTCCAGGATCACCGCGCCACGGTCGGCGAGCATGCGCGCCACGGTGGACTTGCCCGAACCGATCCCCCCGGTGAGCCCGATGAACCGCATGTTCGCGAGCGGCTGCCGGCGCCCGTCGGCGCCGGCAGCCTCCTCCTCACTCCGAGCGGCCTTCGCGGCGCTTGAGGTCTTCCAGGATCGCCTCGAGCGAGACCTCTTCGTCGGCGGCTTCCTCGGCTTCCTCGGCGGCGGCCTCGGCGACCGCCTCGGCCTCGGCGGCCGCCTCGGCGTCGCCGGCCGCCTCGGCGACGATCGCGTCGTCGACGGCTTCCTCGGCGGCCGCGACCGCCCGGCCTCCTCGACCTGGGCCTCCGCGATCGCCTCTTCGACCGCGTCCTCGGCGACGGCGGTCTCCTCGACGGCTTCCTCGACGGCCTCGGCGATCTTCACGGCCTCGCTGCGCGGCCTCCGGCTCGGCGCGGCGCTGCCGCGACCGGCTCGGCTCGGCGAGCGCGGCGTCTCGGCCGGCTCGGCGACGGGCTCGGGGTCGGTCGTCGCGAGCGGCGTCGGCCTGGGCGACGGCGGCGAGGATGTCGTCGGGGATCTGGATCGTGGCGACCATCTCGGGCGTCGGCTCGCGCCGCTGCTCGGGCTCGGCCTTGATCTCGGGCTCGCGCGGCGGCGCCGCCGTGACCTGACGCATCGACAGGCTCACGCGACGGCGCGACACATCGACGTCGATCACCTTGGCCTTCACCTCGTCGCCCACCGACAGCACCGACTCCGGCGAGTCGACGTGCTCGTGGCTGATCTCGGAGATGTGCACCAGGCCCTCGATGCCCGGGGCGACGCGCACGAACGCGCCGAACGGCACGAGCTTGGTGACCTGTCCCTCGATGATCGAGCCCGCGGTCGACGTGCGCTCGAACTCCTTCCAGGGGTCTTCCTGGGTGGCCTTGAGCGAGAGCGAGACGCGCTCGCGCTCCAGGTCGACGTCGAGCACCTCGACCTCGACCTCCTGGCCCACCGTGACGACCTCCTGCGGGTGGTCGACGTGCTTCCAGCTGAGCTCGGAGACGTGCACGAGCCCGTCCACGCCGCCCAGGTCCACGAAGGCACCGAAGTTCACGATGGAGCTGACCGTGCCCTTGCGGCGCTCGCCCTTCTGCAGGGACTGCAGGAACGTCTTGCGGCCCTCGGACTGCGACTCCTCCAGGAACGCGCGGCGGCGACAGCACGACGTTGTTGCGGTTGCGGTCGAGCTCGATGATCTTGGCCTCGAGCTCGGTGCCGACGAACGGGTGCAGGTCGCGCACGCGCCGCAGGTCCACCAGCGACGCGGGCAGGAACCCACGCAGGCCGATGTCCAGGATCAGGCCGCCCTTGACGACCTCGATCACCGGGCCCTTGATCGTCTGGCCCGACGTTCATGACCTCCTCGATGCGGCCCCAGGCGCGCTCGTACTGCGCGCGCTTCTTGGACAGGATCAGGCGGCCTTCCTTGTCCTCCTTCTGCAGGACCAGGGCCTCGATCTGGTCGCCGACCTTGACGACCTCGTTGGGGTCGACGTCGTGGCGGATCGACAGCTCCTTGGACGGGATGACGCCCTCGGACTTGTAGCCGATGTCGAGCAGGACCTCGTCGCGGTCGATCTTGACGACCTCGCCGTCGACGATGTCGCCGTCGTTGAAGTCCTTGAAGGACGCCTCCAGGGCTTCGATCAGCTCCTCGGGCGTCAGGTCGCGCTCGGGCTCAGCCGGGTGCGGCGGCGGGCAGCTTCCGGCGGCTTCGGCAGCTCGGCGGCAGCTTCCGGTGGGCAGCGGCGGGAACCTCCTGGGTGGAGGCCTCAGGGGCCGCTTCGGTCTCGGTCGCCTCGGGGGCGACCGTCGTCTCGTCACTCATGGTGGTGGTCTCCTTCCGGCGCGCGGCGCTCACCACTCGCGGCTTGGGATTTTGCGAGTGGCACACGAGCGAACCCGCGGCCGTCGCACAGCGTAGGTGTCCAGCAGAAACGTCGTCAAACGAAACGGCTCGCAGGATCCGGTTTGCGGCCTCCCGGTCGCCGTCGCTGAGCGCCCGTGTCAGTGGCCCGCCGGGGCGGCGTCGGACCAGTTCGGGCCCCAGCCGACATCGGCCTGCAGCGGGACCTCGAGGTCGACCGCGTGCTCCATGCGATCCTGCACCAGCTCGGCGGCCGCCTCGACGGTGGCCTCCGGCACCTCGAAGACCAGCTCGTCGTGCACGGTGAGCAGCATGTGGCAGTCGAGCTCGGGATGCTCTCGGAGCGCTTCGTCCACCCGGATCATCGCCATCTTGAACACGTCGCTGGCGCTGCCCTGGATCGGCGCGTTCAGCGCCTGGCGCCGGCCCAGGTCGCGCACCCGCGGGTTCGCCGCCTGCAGCTCCGGGATGTAGCGGCGCCGGCCCAGGATCGTCTCGGTGAAGCCCTCGACCGTGGCCCGGCCCACCTGGTTGTCGAGGTACTCGCGGATCGCCGGGAACGACGCGAAGTAGGCGTCCATGATCTCCTGCGCCTCGTCGGGCGCGATGTCGAGGCGCTGCGCCAGGCCCCAGGCGTTCATCCCGTAGGCGAGGCCGTAGTTGACCATCTTGGCGCGGCGACCGCGAGCCCGGGTCGACGGCGTCGAGCGGCAGGCCGAACACGCGCGCGGCCGTCGCGGTGTGGATGTCCTCCCCGCTCGCGAACGCCGTCGCGCAGCCCTTCGTCGCCCGACAGGTGCGCCAGCACCCGCAGCTCGATCTGGGAGTAGTCGAGGACCAGCAGCACCTGGCCGGGCTCCCCGGGGACGAACGCGCGGCGGATCTGGCGGCCGAGCTCGGTGCGGATCGGGACGTTCTGCAGGTTGGGGTTGGTGGACGAGAGCCGCCCCGTGGCCGCCGCGGCCTGGTTGAACGTGGTGTGCACGCGGCCGTCGCGCGGGTCGACCAGCTTCGGCAGCGCCTCGAGGTAGGTGGAGTTCAGCTTGTCGAGCTCGCGCCACTGCAGCAGCGCGTCGACGATCGGGTGCGCGTCGCGGAGCTTCTCCAGCACGCTGGCGTCGGTCGACAGCTCGCCCTTGGGGGTCTTCTTGCCGGGCTGCAGGCCGAGCTGGTCGTACAGGATCGCGCGCAGCTGCGGCGGCGAGTTGAGGTTGAACTCCTCGCCCGCCTGCTCGTAGACCTCGGCCTTGAGCGTCGGCCATGCGGTCGCGGACCGACTCCCCCATCTCCTCGAGGTACGTCGACGTCGAGGCGGATGCCGCGGGCCTCCATGCGCGCCAGCACCGAGGACAGCGGCAGCTCGACGTCGTCGAGCAGCCCGCGCAAGTCCCTGCTTGTCGATCTGCTCCTCCATGACGGGCGCCAGCAGGGCCACCGCGGCGGCTTCGGCCGCGACCATGCGCCAGCGGCGCCTCGGCGAACAGCTGCCCTTCGTCCTGTTCCTCGACCGAGCCCAGCACGTCGGTGCCCAGGTAGGACTCGGCCAGCGTGCGCAGCGGGTAGGTCGGCGGCGGCCGGGTCGAGCAGGTAGCCCGCGAGCATCGTGTCGAACGCGACCCCGCGCGATCGCGCCTCCCGAGCGAAGCGCGACCCGCTCGAACACCTTCGCGTCGTGCGCCCACTTGGGAGCGCCGTCGTCGGCCAGGAAGCCCTCGAGCGGTGTCACGTCGGTCAGCGGCGCGTAGGCGGCCTGCGCGCCGCCCGGCGGACGCCGCGGCATCCCTCGGACGGCATCGTCGTCGGCGTCGAGCCGGACGCCCACGGGGCTCCCGCCCGCCCACGTCGCCGAGAGCTCGTCGGCAGAGACCTCGCGCAGGTCGAGCTCGGCGACCTCGACCTTGGGCTTGACGGCGTGGCCGATCTCCTGCAGCCGGTCGAACAGGCTCCGGAACTCCAGCGAGGTGAACAGCCGAGCGGACCTCGCTCCGTGTCCCAGTCCCCCATGACGCAGTCGTCGGGCGTGACCGGCAGCGGCGACGTCGGTGACGATCTGCGCCAGCTCCTTGTTGAGCGCCAGGCGGTCGGCGCTGGCCTCGACGTTCTCCTTCTGCTTGCCCTTGAGCTGGTCGGTGTGTGGCCACCAGCTCCTCCACCGTGCCGAACTGGTTGACCAGCTTGGCGGCGGTCTTGTCCCCCACGCCCGGAACCCCGGGGATGTTGTCGCTGGTGTCGCCCTTCAGCGCCACGAAGTCGAGGTACTGCGCCGGGCGTGATGCCGAACCGCTCGGTCACCGCGGCCTCGTCGTAGCGGACGATGTCGCTGATGCCCTTGCGGTTGAACATGACGGTGATGCCGTCGCGCACCAGCTGGAAGAAGTCGCGGTCCGCGGTGACGATCGTGGCGTCGATCCCCTGCTCGCCGGCCCGCATCGCCAGCGTGCCGATCGCGTCGTCGGCCTCGTTGCCGTCTGCGATCCGCAGCACGGGGATCCGCAGCGCCTCGAGCACCTCCTCGATCAGCCCGAGCTGCGGGCGGAAGTCCTGCGGGGTCTCGCGCCGGCCCGCCTTGTAGTCGGCGTCCTTGGCCAGGCGCACCGTGGGCGCGCCCGAGTCGAAGAACACGGCGATGAGGTCGGGCTTCTCCTCGGCCAGGAGCTTGATCAGCATGCTGGTGAACCCGTAGACGGCGTTGGTCACCGTGCCGCTGGAGGTGGCCAGGGTGGGGGGCAGCGCGAAGAACGCGCGGTAGGCCAGCGAATGCCCGTCGAGCAGGAACAGCCGCGCGGAGGTCGGCTGCCGTCGCCGCGTCGATGCCGAGGGGGTCACGAGCCGTATCGTAGTCTCCGCCCATGACGCTCCGACGTGCGACACGCGCATCCGCCGACTACCTCGAGGCCCTGTTCGAGCTGGAAGAGGAACGCTTCCCCGCCGGTGCAGGCCGAGTCTAGCCGATGGATGGGCGTCAGCCGGGCCTCGGTCTCCGAGCACGTCAAGCGGCTGGTCGCCGACGGGCTGCTCGACGGCCGACGGGCGCACCCTGGGGTTCACCGCGACGGTCGCGACATGGCGATCGGCCTGGTGCGCCGCCACCGGCTCGCCGAGCACCTGCTGATCGACATCATCGGACTGCCCTGGCACCAGGCGCACCAGGAGGCCGAGCGCTGGGAGCGCGTGATCTCCGCCGAGGTCGAGGAGCGGCTCGTGGTGATCCTGCTCGACGACCCCGGCGCCTGTCCCCACGGCAACCCGATCCCCGGGTCGGCGCACGAGGTCGACGTCACGACGTTGGTGGCGCTGAAGGACGTGCGCGCCCGGCACCGCGGTCGACGCTCCGCCGGCTCACCGAGGACCTCGAGCTGGAGCTCGACGTGATGCGGTTCCTGGAGGACAGCGGGCTCATGCCGGGCGGCGAGCTCCGCGTGAACGGCGTGGGCCCCGACGGCTCGATGAGCCTCACGGTGGGCCGCGAGCCGGTCGCCCTCGGCGCCCACCTCGCCGACAACCTCTGGGTCGAGCCCGAGCCCTGACGCCGGGTCATCGTTCGGGCCCGAATCACCTTGACGCGAATCCGACCGCCTGGATAGGATTTCGCTCGTCCGAATGGATGGTGTTCGGCACCCCGAACATCCGAGACACCGTCCGGCACCGCGAGCTGAGGGGAAGGGGAACGCCGGCATGCTGCCCACGTTCGTGATCGGTCTCCGCGAAGGGCGTCGAGGCCGCCCTGATCGTCGGCATCATCGCCGCCTTCCTGATCCAACGAGGCGAGCGCAAGGCGCATCCGTTCGATGTGGCTCGGCGTCGCCGTCGCGATCGCCATCTGCGTCGGCGTCGCGGTCGTCCTGGGCGTGATCGGCGAGAACCTCCCCTTCAAGCAGCGGGAGATCATGGAGGGCGTCCTGGCCCTCATCGCCGTGGCCGGCGTCACCTACATGATCGTCTGGATGCGCCGCCATTCCCGCGAGCTCAAGGGGATCCTCGAGGAGAACGCCGCCGCCGCGCTGGTGGCAGGTTCGATCCCTGGCGCTGTGGGCATGGCGTTCTTCGCGGTGATCCGCGAAGGGCTGGAGACGGCGATCTTCATGCTCGCGGCCTTCCAGAACTCCACCGACCCGGTGGCGACCGGCCTGGGCGCCGTGCTCGGCGTGGTCGGTGGCGGTGGCGCTCGGCTACGCGATCTACCGGGGCGGCGTGCGCATCAACCTCAGCCGGTTCTTCCGGATCACCGGCTTCGTCCTGGTCCTGGTGGCCGCCGGGTTGCTCGCCAGCGCCGTGCACTCGCTCGCGGAGGCGGGCGTGGTCACGCAGCTCCAGATCGTCGGCCTTCGACCTGTCCTGGCTGGTCGACCCCGGGCAGCGTCCGGGCCGCGCTCGCTCACCGGCATGCTGGGCCTGCAGCCGGTGCCCACCGCGGCCGAGGTGTTCGTCTGGCTGCTCTACGCCATCCCCATGGGCGCCTACGTCCTGTGGCCTCAGCGATCCGCGTCGCAGCGACCGAACCGGTGGCCGCTCCCGCCACCACGCACCGCCTGAGGGCCATCGTCCCGGCCTCCCAGACCATCTGCCCACGACCTCAAGGAGGGGTTCATGTCGCTCGGCCGCCGGACCACGCCTCATCGCACTTGGCGCCGTCGCGCTCATGGTCGCCGCAGGCGCCTCGCAGCGGCGACGACGCGGACCGCCGCGGCCGACGACGCCGTCGGCGTGACCCTGCAGGACTTCACCGTCACGCTGGACCCGGCGACGATCCCGGCCGGCGAGGTGACGTTCGACGCCATCGAACGCAGGGCGCCGACGATCCACGAGTTCGAGATCGTCCGGGGACCGACGACCCCGGCCGGCGGACTTCGAGGTCACCGACGACGTCGCCGACTTCGGCGACGGGGCACGATCGTGGACGAGGTCGAGGACATCGCCCCCGGCACCGAGTGCCGACCTCACCGTGAACCTGCCGGCTGGGACGTACGCGGTCGTGTGCAACCTCCCCGAGCACTACGGCCAGGGCATGCACGCCGACCTCACGGTGGAGTGATCCTGCCGACCCGAAGGCTGACCGGTTCGCGCCGGGCAGACCTGTCACTCTTTTCTCCGCCACCGCGCACGGCCTGACCTGCTGCTTCAGGGCGAACGGTTCGCCCGGCGCTCCGGTCGAGGAGTTGACAGGTCTCAACCTCGCGTTTATCGTTCGCTCCGGTCCCGCGAGACCGCGGAGGGACCGGGAAACCGGACCGGAAGAGGTCGCACGGGACCGCGGCTTGACGGGCCGCGACGCTCGACAGGGGACGATCGCGTATGGGGAAGGCGTGATCGAACCCGAGGGGCGGCGCGGCCCGTCATCTGTTTCCGGGGTCGTGCGACCCGACGGTCGAAAGCACAGGTCGAGGGTTCGTTGACGGATCCGGCACCCTGAAGGAACGCTGGAGTCCTCAGCGGGGCTCACCAAGGCTCAGGAGCGATCGAGACGCCTTAGAGCACCGCTTCGAGGAACTGGCGCGTCTCTGGGTTCTGCGTGTGGTTGAAGAGCTCGTCGGGCGTGCCCTGCTCCAGGATCACGCCCTCGTGGAAGAAGCACATCCGGTTGGCGACCTCGCGAGCGAACCCCATCTCGTGGGTGACCACCATCATCGTCATGTGCATGTCCATGGCGAGGGACTTCATCACCGTCAGCACCTCACCGATCAGCTCGGGGTCCAGCGCCGAGGTGGGCTCGTCGAAGAGCATGACCTCGGGCTCCATGGCCAGCGCCCGGGCGATCGCCACGCGCTGCTGCTGACCGCCGGAGAGGCGGATCGGATACTCGTCGGCCTTGTCGGAGAGCCCCACCTTGTCGAGCAGCTCCAGCCCATGGGCCTTCGCCTGCGCCTCCGGGATCCCCTTCACGGTCACGGGCCCCTCGATCACGTTGCCGATCACGGTCATGTTGGGGAACAGGTTGAACTGCTGGAAGACCATGCCTGCCTTGATCCGGAGCTGACGGACCTGCTCGCGCTTGCCCTTGGTGCGGTGGCCGCCTTCGAGCCGGACCCCCGCGACCTCGATCAGGCCCGAGGTGGGGTCTTCCAGGAAGTTCACGCATCGAAGGAGCGTGCTCTTCCCCGACCCCGACCGGCCGAAGATGACCACGACCTCGCCCTGGTCGACCTCCATGTCGATGCCCTTGAGCACCTCGAGGTTGCCGAAGGACTTGTGGAGGTTCTCCACCCTGACGACGGCGTTCCCGTTCGTCGCGGTCATATCAGTGCCCCTGTCCCGGGAGTTCTGGGCCGCCCGACGGCTCCTCGATCACCGACGGCAGGCGCCGCCCTCGCCACCCTGAGCCACTGCATGCTGACGATCTTGGTGCTTCTTCTCGTGTCGCCGCGGACGTAGCCCTTGCTGATCCGACGCTCCAGACGGGTCTGGAAGAACGTGAAGATGGCCGTGAGGGCCCAGTACAACCCGGCGGCCAGAAGGTAGGCCTCGACGGGGTAGGAACGCCTCGGCTCCGGCCAGCTGGGCCCGCCGGAAGATCTCCGCCTGGTCCGACCGACGACCCCGATGAAGCTCACCAGCGCGGTGTCCTTCATCATCGCGATGAACTCGTTGCCGGTCGGGGGGATGATCACACGGAAGGCCTGCGGGAGCACGACCCGCTTCATCTTCTGCCGGTACGTCATGCCCAGCGCCTCCGCCGCCTCGGACTGCCCGTGGCTCACCGACTGGATGCCGGCGCGGAAGATCTCCGTCATGTACGCCCCGTAGTTCAGTCCCAACGCCACGATCCCGACGACGAAGCGGATCGAGCGTGAGCAGGTCTTCGATGCTCTCGGGCAGGCCCAGGTTCTGGACGATGACTGGGAGGGCGAACGCGATGAGGAACAGCTGCACGATCAGCGGCGTGCCTCGGAAGAACGAGGTGTAGAAGCCGGAGACCCCGTAGGCGATCGGGTTGTGTGACAGGCGCCCCAAGCGCCCCGATCAACGCCAGGATGATCGCCAGGATGATCGAGAAGAACGCGATCCCGATCGTGCAGATCAGGCCCTTGGCGACGTAGTCCGACGCGGTCGCGCATGAACTGCGTGTCGAAGTCAGCCTCGTTGAACAGGAACCCCAGGATCAGGAAGATCACGACCCAGACGACCGCGACCTTCAGTCGGAACGAGACGCGGGCGCTGCGCCTGTGCCAAGCCCTCCATGCGGTTCGTCGGTCGTTGGGCGGGGGGCCGGGTCTCCCCGGCCCCCTTCTGCTCATACGTCGCCACGCGTCCCCCGTTCGTCGGGTGGCTAGCTGCTGGTGCTGTCGTTGCTGACGGTCAGGTCGGTGCCGTACCACTGCATCGACAGGTCGGTGAGCGACCCGTCGGCGTGCATCTCGTCGATGATGTCCGAGACACGCTGCCACCAGCGAAGCCTGGTCCAACTCGGACTCCTTGTCGAACGCGACCGAGAGCGGCTCGTAGAACAGCGGGTCACCCACGAGCCGTGATCGGCTGGCCCTTCTCGATCGCCGCCTCCAGCGTGGGTGTCGCCGACATCGCGCCCGTCGACCTGGCCGGACACCAAGGCCTGGATCGCGGTCGAGTCGGTGTCGTACCCCTTGATCGTCGACGTCGCTGAATCGGTGGCTCGAACGTGTAGCCGGGGATGTCCAAGCGTGCCCTGCAGGTAGAAGTCGTAGGTGCACCCAGCACACACGCCGATCGTCTGGCCCGTCGAGCTGGTCGATCGACTGTGATGTCGCTGTCTTCGGCACCGCTATGGAGGCCGGCGTGTAGTAGTAGGCGGGCGAGAAGTCCAGGACCTCGGTCCGCTCCTCGGTCACCGTCATCGAACCCACGCTCATGTCCCAGCGGTCCTGCCAGTTGCCGGCCGTGATGGCCTCCCACTTCGGCGTCTCCCACTCGATCTCGACGCCGAGCTTGTCGGCGATCGCGGTGGCGACGTCGATGTCGAAGCCCTCGTACTCGTTCGTCTCCGGGTTCAGCGACGACTGCGGCGGGTAGGCCGGGTCGGTCGAGACCCTGATCACGCCCTCTTCGCAGATCTTCGCGAGCAGGTCGCCCGCGCTCGTGTCGGCGGTGGCGCAGGCACCTGTGGTGCTGGCGCCGGTATTGCCGCCGTCATCCGTCGGCTCGTCGTCGTCCCTCCACACGCCGCAGCGGTCAAGGCGAGCACCGCCAGCAACGCGACGAACGAACGAAGCTTGAACTTCCGCATCCTGCCTCCTCCCAGGGGGGAACGCGGGCGTTCCCCGTCCAACGGCCGGACTATAGGCCGAGGGGATGGTGCGGGCAACGCGATATCGTGCACAACCCCCCGGTAGGACTACGAGAATCGGCGCCGATTCCGGCTTCAGGCGGCCTCTGGCGAGGGGATCCAGCGGGTGCCCGATGGGGTGAAGACCGCGACCTGCGGATCGACGAGTTCACCGCCCTCATCGAATCGGACCGCTCCCCCGGTGCCGTCGAAGGAGTCCAGATCGCCGACGTACGCCGCGCATCTGCCGCCGGTCGCGAACGCCGTCGTGGAAGGCTTGCGCGGTCAGGGTTCCGGCGTCCCAGGCCTCCGCGGCGTAGATGCCGGGCGCGAGGCCGGTCGCGGACTGGTAGGCGTTGATGAACCGCCGCGCGGCGTCGCTGTTGGTCAGGTTCACGTCCCGGCACGGGCATGTGAGCTCGTCGACCATCGGGGTCTCGTCGGGTCCCGGGATGGGCATGACGGTCTTCATGGCGTCAGAGGCGAGGTCGATCGTGGGGTCCAGGCCGGCGTCCTGCGAGGGCTCCGCGTGAGGTCGTCCGCGCCCTCCGGAGCTCCCGATCCACACGGTGACTGCACAGCCGGCCCGGACGGCCTCGACGGCGGCGTCCGTGTCACCGGCGGGCGGCGACTCGGTCGGGACCAGCACGGGAAGATCTGGCCTCGACCGCGTCCCGCAGTTCCCGCGCGTACACCGTGTCCTCGGCGAAGATGCACGCGGGGCCGGCCGAGGCCTCGGGCACGGCGTCCTCGATGATCGCGGCGAGCCGCACCGCCTGGAGCCCCTGATCGGGCACGAACCGGCGCCACAGCTCGCTCGGGCGCCCCGAGGCTCAGGGGCCGAGGCCGCCACCGGCTCCGGTCGCCCAGATCGACGGGCTCTCCGGCGACAGGCTGAAGGTCGGCACCCCGCCCTCTGGCCAGGGTCTCGCCCACGTCCTCGGGCTCGCTCCCAGAACGGCGCCAGCACGGCGAGGACGAACGTGGGGTCCAGGACCACCTGCCGAGCGAATGTGCTCGCCGTGCCGGGGTCGCCGCCGGTGTCGAACTGCACCACCTGCACCTCGAGGTCCATGCCCGCCGTCCCATCGTGGACGCGCTCGATCGAAGGCGAGGAACGACGGGGACACCAGGTCCACGTGGAGCCGATCGACAGGTCCTGGAAGAAGGCGATCCGCACCAACGGCGTGGCCCCTCGGTCCGGTTCGGAGGACCCACACGCCGATGCCGTGAGGCCGAGCGCCACCAGCGCGACCATCGATCGGGCGAGAGGTTCGGTGAGGGGTTCGCATGATGTCGTGTGCGTTGCCGCGGCCGATACTCTAGGGACGCTCCGGCCGGGATGGCGGAACTGGCAGACGCGCGGGACTCAAAATCCCGTGAGCTTCGGCTCGTGAGGGTTCGACCCCCTCTCCCGGCACCCGCTGACGGCCGCCCGCAGGCGCTCACGGCAACAGGTCGTCCAGCGAGACGGTCTGGGTGTAGACGGGTTCGGGATCGGCGGTGCCGCCGTCGATCGGCACCGCCGGCACGCGGTAGATCGCGATCGTGGCCTCTTGCGCGCAATCCCCGGTCTCCCCGCAGGTGATCGTGCCCGAGAGGCCCGAGACCCCGCTCGTGGCGGCCACGGCGTCTCGCAGGTCGCTACGTCCAACGGTCAAGGTGCCGTCCTCATCGCGCTCTGCGACCCGTTCGACGGCGTCGAGCAGCATGATCGTGGCGTCGAACGCCTGGGCGTGGAACATCGCCGGCGGCGCGGTGCCGAACTGCTCCTCGTACGCCGGCAAGAACTCCATCCGGTAGAAGTCGTCGGCCATCAGCTCGTCGAATCGGGCCCCGCCAGGTAGCCGCCGCCTCGCACGGCCGGCAGGAAGGACGGGTCGAAGCACCCGCTGCCTCCCACCAGTGGCACGCCTTGGAGGCCGTGCACCACCCCGGCCTGACGAGCGGCCTGCGCGCACACCGGGTCGGCGGCATCCAGGTAGACCACGTCGGGTGCCACCTCGCCGAGCGCGCGCATCACGCGGCTCGGGCGAGACCGCGGGGTCGGCGAGCGAACCCGACGCCGACACGATGCCGTCGTCCTCCTCGAACGCGGTCCGGAACGAGGTGGCGGCGCCCGAGGTGCTCCGCGTCGTCGTAGGCGATGCCCGCCCGGTCGGCCTCGAGTTCGTCGATCGCGAACCCCGCCACCGCGACCCCTTCGAGCCGGTCGTCGTAGGCGGTCCGGAAGAAGAACGGCGACCGTCGCCCCGGCCGGTGAGCGCCGCGTCGGTCGCGGTGGGCGAGATCATCACGATGCCGTCGTCGGCGAGGGCGACGCCCGGGCCCTGCAGCACCGAGGCCGCACAACCGGGACCGATCGACCCCCACCAGGTCATCCGTGTCCGCGCCGAAGGGCTGGTCCTCGTTCGCGGCGTCGTCGCTGCACCCCTCCGATGCACCCACCACCTCAACGGGGTGACCGAGGAACTCACCGGGCACGCCGTCGAGGGTGCCGTCGAGGAAGTCGACCGCCAGCTGCACGCCGCGCTCGGCGTCGCGCCCCGCCCATGAGCGGCGTCCCGTCGGCGGGCGTCAGCAGCGTGCCGATCGTGATCGGGTCTCCGGGGGCGATCGTCAGCGAGCCGAACCGGTCGGCCACCGTCGAGGCGGGCGGATCGCTGGGCTCACTCGGGTCGCCGCCGAAGCAGGCGGGCAGAGCATCGCCACGATGGCAACCACCAGCGACGACCCGCCCAGAGCCCTTGCGCGGCATACCGTCTCAGTCCAAGGCTCGGCGGAAGTCCGCGGCCAGGGCGAGGGTGCCGTCACGGTCGCCCTCGAGCAGACGAGCCATCAGGGCGCTGCCCACCGATCACCCCGTCGGCGAATGTCGAACGGCCTGCGGCGGCGTGCTCGGGCGTGGCGATCCCGACGCCCGACCAACAGCGGCAGGTCGGTCAGTCGGACGGAGCGCCGCCACCAGCTCCTCGGCGGTGCTCGACAGCGAGTCGCGCGCGCCGGTGACGCCGTAGGTCGCGACGCAGTAGACGAACCCGCGCGCCTTCGACGCGATCCGCGCCAGGCGCTCCGGAGCGGTCCCGGGCGCGGCCAGGAGCACGGTGTCGATGTCGCGCGCATCGGCGGACGCGCGCAGCTCGTCGATCTCGTCGACCGGCACGTCCGGCACGATGATCCCGTCGACGCCGGCCTCGCGCGCGCGATCGAAGAAGGCGTCGACCCCGATGCGCAGCACCGGGTTCACGTAGGTCATGACCGCGACCGGGATCGAGAGCGAGGCGTCCTCGATCAGCGCCAGCACGTCCGACGGGCGTCGTGCCGGCCTCCAGCGAACGCCGAGACGCCTCCTGGATCACGCCCGCCGTCCATCACGGGGTCGGAGAACGGGATGCCGCACCTCGATCGCGTCGGCGCCGGCGTCCTGGAGGCCCCGCAGCAGCGCGGCGTCCACGCCGGGGAACCCTCCGGTGACGTAGGGGACGAACGCGCCGCCGCCCGCTTCCTTCCGGGCGCGCAGCGCCTTCTCGAGGGCTCCCATCAGGCAGGCCTCGAGCTCGCCCAGCGCCGCCAGCACGGTGTCGAGGTCCTTGTCGCCGCGACCCGACAGGCACACCAGGATCCGCGAACCCTCCGGGCAGCGGCCGCTGCAGGAGCCACCCGATCACGTGGCTGGGCTCGAGCGCCGGCAGGATGCCCTCGGTGCGCGCGAGCGCCTGGAAGCCCTGCGAGCGCGTCCTCGTCGGTGGCGGACACGTAGCGGGCAAGCCCGGCGTCGTTGAGATAGGCATGCTCGGGGCCCACGCCCGGGTAGTCCAACCCGGCCGAGATCGAATGGGTCTCGACCACCTGGCCCTCGCGCGTCCTGCAGCAGGTAGGACAGGGCGCCGTGCAGCACGCCGGGCTGTCCCTGCGTGATCGAGGAGCAGTGCTCCCCCAGCCCGAAGCCGCGGCCGCCCGCTTCCACCCCGATCAACTCGACCCCGGGCGCGCCCACGAAGGCCGTGAACATGCCGATCGCGTTGCTGCCGCCGCCCACGCACGCCAGGACGTACTCGGGGTCGGCGCTGGTGGCTTCGGCGTATTGGCGCCTCGGCCTCGTCGCCGATCACCCGCTGCAGGTCGCGCACCAGCTGCGGGAACGGGTGGGGACCGACGACCGAGCCGATGATGTAGTGGGTGTTCCGCACGGTCGCGGCCCAGTCGCGCAGCGCCTCGTTCACCGCTTCCTTCAGCGTCTTGGTCCCGGCGGTGACCGGCACGACCTCGGTGCCCAGCAGCTTCATGCGTGCCACGTTGGGCGCCTGGCGGCGGATGTCTTCCTCGCCCATGTACACGACGCACGGAAGGCCGAGGAGGGCGCAGGCCGTGGCGCTGGCCACGCCGTGCTGGCCGGCGCCGGTCTCGGCGATGATGCGCTCCTTGCCCAGTCGCTTCGCGATCAGCGCCTGGCCCAAGGCGTTGTTGATCTTGTGCGCCCCGGTGTGCGCCAGGTCCTCCCGCTTGAGCCAGATGTCGTAGCCGAGCTCGGCGGACAGCCGCCTGGCGGGCGTGATCGGCGTGGGCCGCCCGACGAACTCGCGCGAGAGGGTGCCGAGCTCGGCGAGGAACCCCGGATCGGTGCGCAGCGTCCGACCATGCCTCGGCCAGCTCGTCCAGGGCGGGGATCAGCACCTCCGGGACGTACCGCCCGCCGTAGGTCCCGAACCGCCCTCGGGCGTCGGGCACCGCCGCGGCCGCGTGCTGCCGGCCGGGTGGCCACGCTCATGTCATCGACTCCTCTCCCAGTCAGCGCGCGCACCGCGGCGCGCGGATCGCCCGCTCGCATCAGGGCCTCGCCCACCAGGATGGCAGACGCGCCGGCAGCCACGGCGGCCTCGACGTCGGCCGCGAGTCGCGATCCCGCTCTCCATCACCGCGATCCGGTCGGCAGGGATCCGGCCCAGCCGCTCGCTCGGCGCGCGCCGCGTCGACCTCGAGCGTCTCCAGGTCGCGCGCGTTCACGCCGATCATCGGCGCGTCGGTGGCGAGCGCTCGATCGAGATCGCGCGTCGGAGTGGGTCTCCAGCAGGACGCCGAGGCCCGAGGTCTGACGGCGGTCGCCAGCAGCGCGGCGAGCTCGTCGTCGCGGAGCACGACGTGATCAGCAGCGCGGCGTCGGCGCCGTGGGCGCGCGCCTCGATCAGCTGCGAGGGGATGCACCAGGAAGTCCTTGCGCAGCACCGGGATGCTCGACCGCCGGCCCGGACGGCGTCCAGGTCGATGAGCGAGCCGTGGAAGTGCGCGGGCTCGGTGAGGACGGAGATCGCCGCGGCGCCGCCCTCACGGTAGGCCCGCGCCTGCTGGAAGCGGGTCCGCGTCCTCCGCGATCGCACCCGCCGACGGCGAGGCGCGCTTCACCTCCGCGATGATCGCCGGCGTCGTGCGCCCGCAGGGCCGCCTCGAACTCGCGGGCGGGCGGCCTGCGCTCGCGCGCGTGCGAGCAGCGCCGCGTCGTCGAGCGGCTGTCGGTCGAGGTCTCGGCGGAGGTCGTCCACCAGGTCGGTGAGGAAGCCCATGGGGGCGCCAAGTCTAGTGTTCGGCGGCCCAGGCGAGGGCCTCGGGCAGTGGGAGCGAGCCCTCGAGCGCGGCGCGCCCCACGACCGCCCCGACGGCGCCCGCGCGTGCGAACCGCGGCGAGATCTTCGAGCGAAGCGATCCCCCCGGCCGCGATCGTCGGCCTTCCCGAGCGCGCGACGCGCTTGATCGTGGCGACGTCGGGCCCGGCGTCCGCTCCTACGCGATCGACGGCCGTGACCACGAAACCCGGCAGCGCCGATCGCGGTGAGCCACCCAGCGTCGTCATCAGGTCCAGGTCCACGGGGTCACGGCCTCGTGAACGGATCGCGGCCTCCATCCACCTCGACACCCACCAGGTATCGCCCGGCCGTGGCCGACGCGCACGGCGTCGAACCCTCGCTCGTCGCCGAGCGCCGCCGAGCCGATCACCACCCGTGTCGCGCCCGCGCTCGCGAAGGCGGCGGCGTCGCTCGGGGTCCGGATACCCCCGCTCACCTGGATCGACACGTCCGGGAGAGGTCTCGTGGATCGATGCGACCGATCCCGGCGTTCGCCACCACGCCGCCGAACGCCAGGTCCATGTCGACGACATGCAACCACTCCGGCGCCCGCCGCCTCGAAGGTCGCCGGCCGCCGCGACGCGGATCGCCGTCGAACGCATCGATCGGGGCGGGACCGTCCGGACGCGTACACGCCGAGACGGCCGGCGGTGAGATCGATCGCCGGGAGCAACGAGAACATCCGCGCACCCTACCCGGCCGGGTCGGCCCACGAGCCCGCACGTCGCGACGGCCAGGTCCTCGAAGGCCAGACCCACCGACTTGAAGACCGTGTGGTGGATGCCCTCGAGGCGGCGCCCTCGAACGAGCTCCTGCAGCGTGGCGTCGATCCGCTCGCCGGTGTCCGGTCGCCGAACGCCATCACCAGGTCGCCCGCCTCGGCGAGCGCCGCCTCGCGGGTCTCGACGACGATCGCCGGCCGTCGCGAACCGCGGCGTCGTCCAGCTCGCGGGCGTCGGTCGTGTAGGTGCCGACCGCGTTGACATGGCATCCCTCGGCGCAGCAAGGACCCGTCGAACACGGGCTCGTGGCTCGTGGTGCACGTGCACACGATGTCGGCGCTCCGCGACGTCGGCCGGCGACCCCACGCGCGCGTCGACGCCGTCGCGCTCGAGGTCCGGCTCGACCAGGCGCTCGCGCTGGCTCCGTGCGTTCGGGAGACCACGACCACCTCGTCGATCGGACGCACCGACGGATCGCCGCGACGTGGGCGGCTCGGCCTGCACCCCTGCGCCGAACACCACCAAGTCCGAGCGGCATCGGGAGCCGCGAGATAGGACGTGGCCAAGCGCCGACACCGCCGACGTTCGGATCGCCGTCAGCGCGGACCCGTCCAGCACGGCGAGGACGCGCCTGGGTCGGCCATCGATCAGCACGTACGTCGCCTGGATCGTCGGCAGCCCGACGTGCGCGGTTCTCGGGCGTGATGGTGACGAGCTTGACCCCCGAGGCCTCCGGTGAGGTCGCGGGCATCAGCGAGCAGGGTGCCCGACGGCGTCTCCACGCTCGAGCGCAGGGGGTCCTGCGTCGGATCCGAGGGTCACGGAAAGCGCGCTCGAGCGCTCGATCGCGACGCGGGTAGGTGAGCTCCGCCGCCAGCGTCGCTGTGCGTCGATCACCCGCACGGGCGCGACCCCGCGGCTAGAGCTCGCCCAGGTACGCCTGCCGCATCTGGGGGTTGTCTGAGCAGGGCCTCGGCCGTATCCGCGAGGACGACCTCGCCGGTCTGGATCACGTAGCCACGATCGGCGATCCGCAGCGCCATGTTCGCGTTCTGCTCCACGACGAACACCGTGCGGCCGAGCTCGCGGATCTTCTTGATGATCTCGAAGACCTGTTCGACGAGGACCGGTGCCAGCCCCATCGACGGCTCGTCCATCAGCAGCACCTTGGGATCGGTCATCAGCGCGCGGCCCATCGCCACCATCTGCTGTTCGCCTCCCGACAACGTGCCCGCCTTCTGCTTGAGCCGCTCGCGGACGCGAGGGAAGGTCTCGAGGACCTGCTCGCGGTCCTCGGCCACCTTCTCCTTATCGCTTCGCAGGTACGCGCCGAGCTGCAGGTTCTCATCGACGCTCATGTCGGCGAACAGCCGCCGGTTCTCGGGCACCATCGAGATCCCGCGGCGCACGATCTCGGCGGTGGGCAGGCCGGAGATGGCCTCGCCCTCGAAGAGCACGTCACCCTCGGACGGCGTCACGTACCCGAGGATCGTCTTGAGCGTGGTGCTCTTGCCGCTGGCGTTCCCCCCGAGCAGGCACACCATCTCCCCGGGGTAGATCTCCATGTCGACGTTGCGGAGCACCGACGACCAGGCCGTAGTGCGTCGAGACGTCGCGGAGCTGCAGGACCGGCTCGCGGTCGGGCTCGAGCGACCGCGGTCACGGCCTCGCTCATCCCACGTCCTCGTGCCGCTTGCCCAGGTAGGCCTCGATCACGTGCTCGTCGTTCGAGACGACCTCGTAGGTACCCTCCGCGAGCTTCTTGCCGTAGTCGCACGCGATCACGCGATCGGAGACGCCTTTGACGATCCGCATGTCGTGCTCGATCACGAGCACGGTCAGCCCGAGCTCGTCCCGCATGCGCACGATGTGGTCTCGAAGCTCGATCGTCTCGCGGGGGTTCATGCCCGCGGTCGGTTCGTCGAGCAGGATCATCTGCGGATCGGTCGCGAGCGCCCGCGCCATCTCGAGCCGGCGCCGGTTCGCGTAGGAGAGCGAGAAGGCGGGCTGGTCCTGCCGGTAGCCCGCGAGGCGCGTGCCGAAGAAGTCCAGGCACTGCCTGCGCGCGCTCGCGGATCCGCTCCTCTTCCTCCCGGACGCCGGGCGTCCGGAGGATCGAGCCGAACACACCCGCCTTGCTTCGGCAGTGCTGGCCGACCATGGCGTTCTCGAGCACCGTCATGTTGGGGAACAGGTGCACGTTCTGGAACGTGCGGGCGATGCCCAGGTAGGTGACGCGGTTGGGCGAGAGCCCCACGATCGAGTCGCCGTTGAATCGGACGTCGCCCGTGTCGGGGCGGTACAGCCCGGTGATCACGTTGAAGACCGTGGACTTGCCCGGCGCCGTTCGGGACCGATGATCGAGACGATCTCGCCCTCGGCGACCTCGAAGGACAGAGCGTCGAGCGCGTTCAGCCCGCCGAATCGCTTCGTGACGCCCTGGACCTCGAGGAGCGCGTTCATCCGGCGCCCTCCCCGAGCGGCGAGATCGGCGGGGCGACGTGCTCGTCGCCGGCGATGTCGCCCGCCCACTTGTCCTGTTCTCGATCCTCTTCCTTGAGCTCCAGGCTCCGACGGACGTTGGGGATCAAGCCCTCGGGACGCAGCAGCATGACGGCCACCAACGCCGCGCCGTAGGCGAGCAGCCGATACTCCTCGAACTCGCGCAGGAGCCCCGGCAGGCCCACCAGGACCAGGGAGCCCACGATCACGCCGGGGAGGCTTCCGATGCCGCCCAGGATCACGATGCCCAGCACCTGGATCGAGACCAGCACCTGGAAGCTCGACGGCGTGAGCGAGCCGATCTTCACCGCGAACAAGGCGCCGCCGACCGACGCCGATGGCGCCGCCGATCGCGAAGGCGAGCAGCTTGTAGGAGGTGGTGCTTACCCCCATGGCGTCGGCGACCTGCTCGTCCTCTCGCAGCGCCGTCCACGCCCGCCCGATCCGGGAGTTGGCCAGCCGCCACGACACGAACAGCGCCAGCACCACGAACGCGAACGCCAGGTAGTAGAAGTGCTGGGGATCTCGGAATCCGAAACCGCCGATCTCGGCGTTCGTGATGTCGCGCATGCCCTGCGGGCCACCGACCAGCGGCTCGAGCCACGGGCTCGTGACGAGGACCACGATCATCTCGCCCAGGCCGAGCGTCACGAGCGCGAGGTAGTCGCCACGCAGACGCAGGACGGGCGCGCCGACCAGGACGCCGGCGAACGGCCGCGATCACGATCACGACCGGGATCGCGACGTAGAAGTTGAGGTTGAGCGAGATCGCTGGAGTCGCTCGAGCCGATGAAGGTGTTGAGCGTGGCGCCGGTGAGCAGCGCAAGCGAGTAGGCGCCGAGGGTGAAGAAGAACACGTAGCCGAGGTCCAAGAGCCCGGCGTAGCCCACCACGATGTTCAGCCCCAGGCCGAGCAGCGCGAAGACCATGACCGTGCCCAGCACCTCGGAGATCACCGAACCCAGCACATGGGGCGCGATCATACAGGCAGCGCGAGGCCGACCAGCATCAGGATCAGGCTGAGGGGCGTGAGACGGGTGCCGCCCTCCAGCGCGTTGGAGCGGCGGGCGACGATCGCATTGCGGATCGCGTCGCCCTTGCGTTGTTTGAGGATCGGAGATGCCCGCGGCTGACGGCTGCGATCACGATCGCACCCGAGCCACGTGAGCCCGCCGGTCACCTTGCTGTAGAGCCAGTCGCGCTCCACTCCGAGCTCGTCCATCGCGATGGGGATGATGCGCTGGAGGAAGGCCATGAGCAGCGTGATCGACACCGCGGCGCCGAGGGGCTTGCGTACCGGGTCGGACAGCGTGCGGTACCAGGCCGCCGGCGGCTCCAGCGATCGCCGACACGGCGGTGATGATGAGCGCGGCCACGATCGCCGGCCGTCCCGCGGTGAGGTAGTCCATCAGCGTGGGCGAGATGTTCAGGAAGACGGCGCGGATGCGCTCCACGCCGAACGCGTCCACGAAGACCACGAACGCCCCGAAGACTGCCCCCGGCGACGGCGCCGGCACGCCCCCCGGCCACGGCGGCGTGGCTGCGGCTGAGCTCGACCGCGTCGCCGGCGACGACCTTCGGGGCCGTGCGACACCCACCCGGCGATGAGCGGCGGCAGGATGAGGATCAGACCCGCGAACGTGATCTGGGTCCCGATCAACATCAGCTCGGTGAAGTTGCCGATCAAGCCCGACCGCCGCCAGGAAGATCGTGACGATGCCGGCGATGGCGCCCGGTGCGCATGGCGTCTTTGAACAGCCCGGGAGCGCATCAGACCTTCTCCGCGTCCCCGGAGCCGAGCAGGCCACCGGGCCGGAACACCAGGACCAGCACCAGGACGAGGAAGACGAAGGCGTCGCGCAACGAGAACGGGCTGGGCACGCCGTAGCCGGTCAGCAGCAGCGGGGGGCCGCACCGCCTGGAGCAGGCCGATGACGAATCCACCGAGCGCCGCGCCGCCGATGCTGCCGATCCCGCCGAGCACCGCGGCCGTGAAGGCCGCGATGCCCGGGCGGAAGCCCATCGTGAACTGCACCTGCTGGAAGGTGAGCGAGAACAACAAGCCCGGCCACCCCCGCAAGCACGCCGCCGATGACGAAGGTGATCACCACGATGCGATCGACGTTGATGCCCATCAGGCTCGCGATCTCGCTGTCCTCGGCGACGGCGCGCATCGACCGACCCGTGCGGCTGCGATGCACGAAGAACTGCAGCGCCATCATCGCGAGCACCGATGTCACCAGCACCACGAGCTGCGATCTTGCCGACCGCGATCCCGAAGATCTCGACCTCGCCCGCCAGGATCGTCGGCTGCGGGTAGCCGTATGGCTGCGGTCCGAAGAACCCCCGGAACGCGTTCGCGATGAACAGTGACGCGCCGATCGCCGTGATCAGCGGCACGAGGCGGGGCGCGTTGCGCAGCGGCCGATAGGCGATCCGTTCCAGCAGCACCGCCACCAGCGTGGAGATGGCCACCGAGACCACCAACAGGATGAACAACGCCAGGTACGGATTGGAGTTGAGGAAACCGCTCTTCGCATAGGCGTCGGCGAAGAAGAACGAGATGAACGCCCCGGCCATGAACACCTCGCCGTGCGCGAAGTTGATCATGCGCAGGATGCCGTAGACGAGCGTGTACCCCAGCGCGATCAGGGCCAGGATCGCTCCCTGTGCGATGCCCAGCACGGTCTGGTCGATCCAGAAGTCGGCCGAGTACCGGCCCTCGTCGACGGGCAGGGTCAGCGTCTTGTACGCGCCGACGACCACGAGCGTAGGTGATGGTGGTTCCCAGGACGACGAGCACGATCCGACGCAGCGGGAGCTTGGCGAGGCCGCTCAGGTGCGCTTCGGTGGCCTGAGGCGAGCCCGACGGACACGCCTCACCCGTCCCTCTCTACGGAGGGTCCCCGGGCGAGCCGCTCACGCGACTCGCCCGGGGACCTCGTTCCTCGTGTGCTCCTTACAGGACGTCGTCCAGCGACTTCGTGTCGCTGTACACCGGCGTGTCGGGCTTCGCCCGCCTTCGACGGGCCAGTCGGGACCCTCGAAGATGCCGATCGTCACGTCCGTGGCACAGTCACCCAGCTCGGTGCAGGTGATGATGCCGGTCATGCCTTCGTACCCCTTGGTCGCGAACACCGCGTCCCGCAGCGCTTGCCTCGGGATCGACAGCGAACCGTCGTCGTTCTCGACGGCCACCTCCTCGATCGCGTCGAACACGATCGTGGCGGCATCGTAGGCATGCGCGTGGAACACCGAGGTCGGCTCGGAGCCGAACTGCTCCTCGTAGGCCGGCAGGAACTCGTTCGAGTAGAACTCGCCGTCCTGGAACACCGAGATGTCGGGCGAGGACAGGAAGACCCCGTCGACCGCGTCGCCGGCGTTCTTCAGCGTGTCACTGCTCATGCAGCCGTCGGAGGCCATGATCGTCACGTCGGGCATGATGTCCCGGGCCTGCTTGAGGATCAGCGAGCACGCCGCCACGAACACCGGCGCATACAGCACGTCGGGGTCGTCCTCGGCGATCGAGCGGAGCACCGGCTTGAAGTCGGTGTCCTCGGAGTTGATCTGCTCCTGACGTCGTGATCGTCTCCGCCGGCCGCCTCGAAGTTCAACGCGGCCGCAGCGGTGAGGCCCTGCGTGTACGGACTCTCATCGTGGATCGTCGCCAGCTTCGTGGCGCCCTGCTCGTTGTAGGCGTACTCAGCCACGATCGCACCCTGGATGCGGTCGTTGTGCGCGGTGCGCGCGTAGAACGGCTGGTGTGCCTCCTCGGAGGTCAACGCCGGGTTGGTGTTGGACGAGGAGAACAGCAGGATGCCCTTCTCCGACATGATCGTGTCGGCGACACCGAGCGCGGCGCTCGAGCAGCTCGTGCCGATGACCGCCACGATCGACGGGTCAGCCGCCAACGCGGTTCCGCCAGCCTGGCCGCCCTCGGCGGTGCACAGCTCGTCCTCGTGGGTCCACGTGATGTCGTGGCCCAATACCTGGCCGTCTTTCCCGTCGAACGTCCCGTCGAGGTAGTCCCCGGCCAGCACGGCGCCGTTCTGGCTGTCCTGCCCCAGCGCGGCGTCGGCGCCCGAGATCACCATCAGCGTGCCGATGTTGATCGGCTCGCCCGCGCCTACTTCGACGGAGCCGAACTCGTCGGTACAGCGCCGGTGTCACCGCCGCGTCCGCGTCACCGGCGCCGTCGTTGTCGTTCGAGCATGCGCTCGCAACCAGAGCGAACACCGCCACGATGGCTACCACCATCAGCCAAGGTCGACGCTTCATGAAGCCCCCTCTCCCTCTACCTGTCGAGACGGGAGCTTGGTACCACATCCCCCATCTCGAGGCCAATCGCTTCATCGGATCGGTCCGCAGGAGCATACGTTCGAAAGCCCCTCCGAGGATGGAGGTGGCGGCCCCGTTCCCACCCGCGGTCGTCGCTGGCATCATGGCTCGATGGACCTTCCCGTCTTCGCGCTGCACACGGTGCTCTTCCCCGGACAGCGGATGGCGCTGCGGGTGTTCGAGGAGCGCTACCTGCTGATGATGGAGGATGTGCTGCCCGCGGGGCCGTTCGTCGTCGTGGCGATCCGCAAGGGGCAGGAGGTTGGCGGTCCTTACGAGGCGAACCGCGTCGGGGTCACCGTGGACGTGGAGGACTACGAGTTCGACGCCGATGGCACGTACCGGCTCCGCATCCTCGGCCGCGACCGGGTCGCGTTGATCGCCGCTTCGCGGTCGGAGCCCTACCCGCCTGGGAGGTCGAACCGTTCCCCGACGAAGGCGGCGCGGGCACCGACGACGTCGAGGCGGCGTTCGAGGCCCTGCTCGGCTATCTCCGCGCCTCCGGTGAGGAAGACGTCAGGCCTTCGTTCCGCCGCGAACCGGTCTCCGCCAGCTTCACCCTGGCGGCGGCCACGCCCGGACTGCTCCCCCAGCGCCAGGCGTTGCTCGAGGTGCCCGGCGCCGGCGAGCGGCTGCGGATCGTTCGAGAGACCTTCCGGCGCGAAGCGGCGCTCCTGCGGGCCTTGGGAGCGGGCGTGGGCGGCACCGACCTCGACGTGAACCCCAACTAGTCCGTGCCGACGCGTTCGGTGAGGACTAGACCGGTGACGGTTCCTCTTCGAGCCGGGCGGCGCCGGTGCCCAGCAGGGACCGGAGCTCGCCGAGGAGCTGACCCTGCGTGTTGACCCGGAACGAGCCCACCTCGAGCGGCGTGACGCCGGCCGAAGACAGGAACCGCACGACCACCGGCGTGCCGCCGGGGTTCGCCTCGAACTCTTCCTTCAGCTTGGTCAGCACGGCGGGCGTGCACGCCGCCGCGGCGAGGTCGACGACCAGCGACCGAGCGACCGGAGGCGGTGCGTTGACCGCGCCGAGGTTGGGCTCGCGGATCTCGTTGGCGCGGATCTGCATCTCTCGGCCCCGCAGGTCGATGCGGCCCACCGCGAGCACGATGCGGTCGGTCTCGATCAGCCCGGGCACCGCCTCGTAGACGCTGGGGAACGCGACGACGTTGGCGCCCGCCGCGAGCCCCTCCAGGCGGAACTGGGCGTAGGGCTCACCGCGCTTCGTGTACTTGCGCGAGACCGCGCCGATGATGCCGCCGATCGTGACGAGGTCGCCGTCACCGAGCATGCTCGAGATCGGCCATCTCGTGCGAGCACTGCCGAGCGAGGATGTCCTTGACCTCCAGCAACGGATGGTCGGTGACGAACTGGCCCAGCATCTCCTTCTCCAGCCGGAGCAGCGTGCGCTTGTCGAACTCCTCGCCCTCCAGCACGGATTCGTCGATGTCGGCGGCCTGGCCCTCTTCACCGCCGCCGAACAGGGAGAACTGCCCGGCGGCCTCGGCCTTGCGCTCGGCGAGGATGCGGCGCCGAGACCTTGTCCTGGTTCTCGAGCAGTCCGGCGCGCGTGTAGCCCAACGAGTCGAAGGCACCGGCCTGGATCAGGGCCTCCAGCACGCGCTTCGTGAGCACCGAGGGATCGACCTTGCGGCAGAAGTCGGCGAACGAGATGAACCCGCCCTCGGACCGACGGGCCTCGATGATCTTCTGCACCGCGCCCTCGCCGACGTTGCGCACCGCCGAGAGGCCGTAGCGGATCGCCGGCGCCTCGCCGGGCGCCGGCGCGAAGTCGAGCTCGGACTCGTTGACGTCGGGCGGCAGCACCTCGATGTCCATGCCGCGGCACGCGTACAGGTAGAACGGCTTGCGGTCCTTGTCGTCCTTGACCGACGTGAGGATCGAGGCCATGTACTCCACACGGTGGTGCGCCATCAGGTAGGCCGTCTGGTAGGCGACGAGCCCGTAGGCGCACGCGTGCGAGGCGTTGAACCCGTAGTCGGCGAACGGCACGATCATGTCGAACATGTCGTCGGCGAGCTTCTGCGTATAGCCCTTCTCGACCGCGCCCGCGATGAACTTCTCCTTGAACGGCATCAGCACGTCGAGCTTCTTCTTGCCCATGGCCTTGCGAAGCGTGTCGGCCTCGCCCATGGAGAAGCCGGCCAGCGTCACCGCCACCTGCATGACCTGCTCCTGGTAGATCATCACGCCGTAGGTGTCCTTGAGGATCGGCTCGAGATCGTCGTGCGGGTAGGACGACCTTGCGCCGGCCGTGCTTGCGCTCGGCGTACTCGGTGTGCAGGCCGCTGTTCAGCGGGCCCGGCCGGTACAGCGCCACCAAAGCCATGAGGTCTTCGAACCGGTCGGGCTGCAGCACCTTGATCAGGTTGCGCATGCCGGCCGATTCCATCTGGAAGACCCCGGTGGTGTCGGCGCGCTGGAGCATCGCGTAGGTGTCGGCGTCGTCGAGCTCCACGTGGTCGATGTCGAGCTCGACCCCGCGCGTGCGCAGGTGCCGGAGGGTGTCTTCGATCACCGAGAGGTTCCGCAGCCCCAGGAAGTCCATCTTCAACAGGCCGAGCGCCTCGACCCCGTTCATGTCGAACTGGGTCACGACCTTCTTCGAGTCGTCGCGCGAGTCCTTCGACAGCTTCAGCGGCAGGTAGTTCACGAGCGGGGCATCGCCGATCACGACGCCGGCGGCATGCACGGAGTCCTCGCGGCGCAGGCCCTCGAGCGCACGGGCGGTCTCGATGATCTCCTTGGCCTCGGGTTCCTTCTCGTAGGCCGCGGCCAGATCGGGCGAGAGCTTCAGCGCGTCTTCGATCGGGTAGTCGCGGCCCATCACCGCCGGCGGATACATCTTGCAGAGGCGGTCGCCCACCACCGGCGGGAAGCCGAGCACGCGCGCGGCGTCGCGGATGCCCTGCTTGCCCTTGATCGTCTGGAAGGTGACGATCTGGGCGACGTGGTCCGAGCCGTACTTCTCGGTGGCGTAGCGGATCACCTCGTCGCGACGACGCTCGTCGAAGTCCATGTCGATGTCGGGCATCTGGATGCGCTCGGGATTGAGGAAGCGCTCGAACAGCAGGCCGTAGCGCAACGGATCGAGGTCGGTGATGCGCAGGCAGTACGACACCACCGAGCCGGCCGCGCTGCCGCGGCCCGGCCCGACGCGGATGCCGTGCTCGCGCGCGTAGCGGATCAGGTCCCACACGATCAGGAAGTAGCCGCCGAAGCCCATCGACGTGATGACCCCGAGCTCGTGGTCGATGCGGTCTCGCACCTCCGTGGTGATCTCGGGGTAGCGCTGCGCCGCGCCGTCGTCGACCAGCTGACGCAGGTAGGTGTCGCGGTCGAGGCCGCCGGGGGTCTCGAACCTGGGCAGGTGATAGCGCTGGTCGGCCGGCGCGCGATCGCCGTAGACGAGGTCGAGCTCGACGCGTTCGGCGATCGCCAGGGTGTTGTCACACGCCTCGGGGAGCTCACGGAAGACCTCGCGCATCTCCTCGGCGCTCTTGAGGTAGAACTCCTCGGTCTCGAACCGGAGGCGCTTCATGTCGGTCTGCACCTTCTGCTGCTGGATGCACAGCAGCACGTCGTGCGGCTTCGCGTCCTCCTTCAGCGTGTAGTGCAGGTCGTTCGTGCCGACGATGGGGATGTCCAGCTCGTGGCCCAGGTCGATCTGGCGGCGCAGGATCTTCTGCTGGTCACCGATCCCGTGGTCCTGGAGCTCGATGAAGTAGTTGTCGGGCCCGAAGATGTCGCGGTACTCGGCGGCGGTCTGGCGCGCGCGGTCATCCTGGCCGTTCAGCAGTTGCTGCGCGAGCTCCGAACCCAGGCAGCCCGAGAGGCAGATGATGCCTTCGGCGTATTCAGCCATGAGCTGCTTGTCCATGCGCGGCCGGTGATAGAAGCCCTCGAGGTGGGCGTAGCTCACGAGCTTCAGCAGGTTGCGATACCCGGTCTCGTTCTCGGCGAGCAGGGTGAGGTGGTAGTACTTCTCCTCGCTCTCGCCGGGGTTGCGATCGAACCGTGAGCCCGGAGCCACGTAGGCCTCGACGCCCAGGATCGGCTTGACGCCCGAGGCCCGCCCGGCCTCGAAGAACGGCAACGCGCCGAACATCGATCCGTGGTCGGTGATGGCCACCGCCGGCATGCCCAGGCGCTGTGCCTCGGTGAAGATCGTGGGGGCGCCGGGGTTGGACTTCGGCGACTGGATGCGCGCGGCTCCGTCGAGCAACGAGTACTCCGAGTGCACGTGCAGGTGGACGAAGCCGTCGGTGGATCGTTCGCTCATCGCCGCTGCTCAGGCCCCCCGCGAGGCGAACCCTCGGGTTATCCACACTGGGGAGAACTTACATCCGGTGTGATTCGCCGGAGGTTGCAACGTACGCCCGGCTCGGACCATCGTCAAGGGTGCAGGTCGGGAGCCTCGGCCGGGAGCCTCGGGGAGCCTCACGCTCGCTCGATCGTCTGCGCCCGGGCGAGCCGCAGCGCGGTCTCGAGATCGTCGGGAAGGGGTTCCTCGAGCTCGATCCGCTCCCCGTCAGTGGGCTGGTCGAACGCGATCTTCCACGAGTGCAGGAAGGGGCGCTGCAGGCCGAGCCGCTTCGCGGCATCACCCCCGCCCCCGTAGGCCTTGTCCCCGACGATCGGGTGCCCGATCGCCTGCAGGTGCACCCGGATCTGGTGGGTACGGCCGGTCTTCGGGCATCGCCTCGAGGAGCGTGAGGCCGTCGAAGCGCTCACGGACCTCGAAGGCGGTTTCTGCCGGCCGGCCCTCCGTGTGATCGACGACCACCTTGTCGGCCCGCCGACCCAGCGGTGCGTCGATGGCGAACGCCTCGTGCTCCACCTCGCCGCGCACCAGCGCCAGGTACCGGCGTTCGATCGCATGATCCTTCAGCATCCCGGCGAGCGCCTCGTGGGCACGCGTCGGTGCGCGCGATCACCATCAGCCCCGACGTGCCCGCATCGAGCCGGTGCACGATGCCGGGGCGCAGCGGACCCCCCGTGCGTCGAGAGCGGCTCACCCATGCCCAGCAGGCGGTTCACGAACGTGCCGCTGCGCCGGTTCTCGGTCGGGTGCGTGACCAGGCCCGGCCGGCTTGGCGATCACCAGCAGGTCCTCGTCGCGGTAGCGGACGGGGACCGCCGGGCCCTCGGGCTCGAGCTCGGCGTCGTCGGGGACCTCGATCACGAGCGCCTCTCCCCCGGCCAGGCGGAACGATTTCGCGCGGGGTTCGCCGTCGACCGTGACGCGCCCGGCCGATGATCGCCCGCTGGATGTCGGCGCGAGGGAGCCCGGTCAGGTCCGCCAGCACGGCGTCGAGGCGTCCGGGCGTGGCGACATGCGCCTCACGGGTCAGACGTCGGCCTCGCTGACCTCGTCCGGGCGCATCGAGGCGATCGCCAACAGCACCGCGCCCACGACGATCGCGGAATCGGCGACGTTGAAGATGGGCCAGATGTGGAAGTCGATGAAGTCGATGACGCGGCCGTGCAACCCGGACCCACGCACCGCCCGGTCGGTGAGGTTGCCGAGCGCGCCGCCCAGGATCAGCCCGAGCGCGACCGCGGTCAGCATGCTCCGATGGCGGAACGCGGTGGCCACGATGAGCACCGAGACGATGATCGTGGCGCCGGCGAACAACCACGGGGCGCTGCCGCCGATGCTGAACGCGCCGCCCGAGTTCGTCGTGAACCGCAGCGTGAGCACCCCGGGGATCAGGTCGGCGGGCGCGTCCTGCAGGGTTCGCTCCGCCCAGAGCTTCGTGAGGCGGTCCAGCAGATACGCGAACCCGGCGAAGGCGAACAGGAGGGTGGCGCCGCGCCGCTGTACGCGGTCCACGGCGCTATCGGCGCGACTGCGCCTGAGCGTCCTTGATGCAGAGGTCGACGTACGGCAGCGCCTTGATACGAGCCTTCTCGATGGACTTGCCACACCGCTCGCAGACCCCGTAGGTGCCGTCGTCGATGCGCTTGAGCGCACGTTCGATCTTGTCGAGGAGGTCGCGGACGTTCTGCTCGATCGACAGGTCCTTCTCGCGTTCGAAGGTGGCCGTTCCGGCGTCGGCGGACTCGTCGTCCAAGCCGACGTCTCCGGACATCTCGGACTGGGTGGTGGCGAAGGTGTCCTCTTCGAGGGTGGCGAGCTGGGTCTGCAACTCGCCCCGCTCCTCGACGAGGCGGGCCTGGAGATCCGTGATCTCCTTCTTCGTCAGCTTGGTCTCGGCCATGGTCGGCGAAGGGTAGCAGATGGGGCTCTCAGAAGCGCATCACCGCAGGTCAGAGGGCCTGTTCCGCTGCCCACGCCCTGGCAGCCCCCACCCCCTCCCTCGGGCCCCGGATCAGCCGGGTGTAGCATGCCCGTCACAGGCAGTGACGGGAACGCGGTCGTGGGGACCGTGGCGCCGCAGAGCGAACCGGGGACGGTGGGAGCCCGGTGGCCAGCACCCCGCGATCATCCTCCCCGAGCCCCTGCCCGAAACGGGCGCCGACGGCCGGCGTACCGGAGTAGACGCAGGCGGGTTCCGCCCGTCATCGCGGAGGACCGTGCAGGCGGTCCCAGAGCGGTCACCGGTCGCGAGACCGGCGGCAAGCGGGGTGGTACCGCGGGGCCACGCCTCGTCCCGGCATCGGATGGGACGAGGCGTTTTCCATGCCCGGACGCGGTTGAGGAAGGGACGAGATGACGAAGCGGTTCGAGTCGGTGGACGCCAAGGTGAGCTTCCCGGAGCTCGAGCGCGGCATCCTGGGGTTCTGGAAGGACCGGGACGTGTTCGCGCGGTCGCTCGCCCAACGCGAGGGCGCCCCAACCTGGATCTTCTACGAGGGACCACCCACGGCCAACGGGAAACCGGGCGTCCACCACGTGGAGTCGCGAACCTTCAAGGACGTCTACCCGCGGTACAAGACGATGGCCGGGTATCGGGTGCCACGGAAAGGTGGATGGGACTGCCACGGCCTCCCGGTCGAGATCGAGGTGGAGAAGGAGATCGGCACCAGGGGCAAGCGGGACATCGAGGCCTTCGGGATCGCCGAGTTCAACGAGCGCTGCCGGGTTTCGGTCCAGCGGTACGTCGGTGAGTGGGAGCGACTCACCGAGCGGATCGGGTTCTGGATCGACCTCTCCGATGCGTACTGGACGATGTCCCCCGACTACATCGAGAGCGTCTGGTGGTCATTGAAGCGACTGCACGAACGCGGCCTGCTGGTGGAGGCCGACAAGGTCACCGCCTACTGCCCCCGGTGCGGCACCACGCTGTCCGACGCCGAGGTGGCGCTCGGCTACCGAACCGTGGACGACCCGAGCGTGTTCCTGCGGTTCCCGCTCGTCGAGGCGCCCGACCCCACGCTGGTCGGCGCATCGTTGGTGGTGTGGACCACGACGCCGTGGACGCTGCCGTCGAACACCGGCGCCGCGATGGCCGCCGACGCCGAGTACGTCGTGGTCGAGGTGGACGGAGAGCGGTTGATCGTCGCCGCGGCCCTGCGCGAGCCGGCGATCGGCGAGGGGGGCGACGTCGTCCGAACGCTTCCCGGCTCGGATCTGGTGGGCGCGCGGTACGAGCCGCCGTTCCCCAACGTCGAGGACGCGCATGTGGTGGTGGCGGCCGAGTTCGTCTCGATGGAGGACGGCACCGGCATCGTGCACCTGGCGCCCGCGTTCGGGGCCCCGGACCTCGAGGTGGGCAGGGCGCAGGGGTGGCCGGTCTACAAGCCCGTGGGCGACGACGGCCGGTTCACGGACCAGGCACCCGGATTCGTGCGCGGCTCGTTCGTCAAGGACGCCGACCCGAAGATCGTCGAGAACCTGCGCCAACGCGGCGTGCTGTTCCGCGAGGAGACCTACGAACACAACTACCCGTTCTGCTGGCGATGCCAGACGCCGCTCCTCTACTACGCGCGGACGTCGTGGTACGCCCGCACCACCGCCGTGAAGGACCGGCTGCTCGAGGTCAACGAACACGTCAACTGGTTCCCCGAGCACATCAAGCACGGCCGCTACGGGAACTGGCTCGAGAACAACGTGGACTGGGCGCTCTCGCGCGAGCGGTACTGGGGCACCCCGTTGCCGATCTGGCGTTGCACCAACGGCCATGTGAAGGCCATCGGCTCCCTCGCCGAACTCGGCGAGCTCGCCGGCCGCGACGTGTCCGACGTGGACCCGCATCGCCCCGCGATCGACGCGGTCACCTTCCCGTGCGTGGAGTGCGGCGAGACCGCGACCCGGGTCTCCGAGGTGATCGACACTTGGTACGACTCGGGCGCGATGCCGTTCGCGCAGTGGGGCTACCAGCCGGAGCTCGGCAGGGGCGAAGCCGAGTTCGCCGCGCACTTCCCCGCCGACTTCATCTCCGAGGCGATCGACCAGACGCGCGGGTGGTTCTACACGTTGATGGCCGAAGGCGTGCTGCACTTCGACGAGTCGGCCTACCGCAACGTCGTGTGCCTCGGCCACCTGATCGCCGAGGACGGCAAGAAGATGTCGAAGTCTCTCGGCAACATGTTCGACCCGTGGGACGCGCTCGACCGTCAGGGGGCCGACGCCCTGCGCTGGTTCATGCTCACGAACGGCTCGCCGTGGGGATCACGCCGCATCGGCCACGAGGTCTTGGACGACGTGCTGCGCCGGTTCCTGCTGACGCTGTGGAACGTGTATTCGTTCTTCGTCACCTACGCCGATGCCGAGGACTTCGATCCCGGCGGGCGAGGCGCCGCCGGTGCGCGATCGTCCGCTGCTCGACCGCTGGGTGCTGTCGCGGCTCGCGCACACCGTCGCCGTGGCCCGCGACGGCCTCGATGCCTACGACGCCACCGGCGCGGGCCGCGCGATCGAAGCGTTCGTCGACGACCTGTCCAACTGGTACGTGCGGCGTTCCCGGCGCCGGTTCTGGAACCCGGCCGGCACCGGCGGCCCCGACTCCGACGCCGCCTTCCACACCCTGTACGAGTCCCTCGTGACGGTCGCGACGCTGCTGGCGCCATTCACGCCGTTCGTCAGTGAGGCCCTGTGGCAGAACCTGGCCGCCGGCCGCAGCGGGCGGCCGGACTCGGTGCACCTGGCCGACTACCCGTATCCCGACGAGGCCGCACGTGATGCGGGCCTGGACGAGGCCATGGGGGCGGCCCGCGCGATCGTGGGCCTGGGACGGACCGTCCGCGTGGAGACCAAGACGCGGGTTCGCCAGCCGCTCGCCGAAGCCATCGTGCACTACGCCGGCGACCACGCGGCGATGACACCGTTGCTCGACGTCGTCGCCGACGAGCTCAACGTCAAGCGGGTGGCGTTCGCGGAGTCCGCCGAGGAGCTGGGTGGCTGGCGGGCCAAACCCAACTTCAAGGCGCTCGGCCCGACGCTTGGGTCGAGGGTCAAGGAGGTGGCGACCGCACTGGCCGACGACGACGGGACGCTCGCTGGAGCGCTCGCTCGTGGCGAGCGCGTCACCGTGTCGCTGCCGAGCGGCGACGTCGACCTCGGGAGCGACGACGTCGATCTGGCCCAGGACGTGCGCGAGGGCTGGGGTGTGGCCAGCGACGGCGGTCTCACCGTGGCGCTCGACCTGGATCTGGACGAGGACCTGCGTCGCGAAGGCGTCGCGCGCGAACTGGTGCGGGTGATCCAGGACGCGAGGAAGGATGCCGGCCTCGACGTCAGCGATCGGATCCAGCTGGGCGTCGAGGCCGGTCCCACGGTGATGGCGGCGATCGCGGCCCACCGGGACACGGTGGTCGGCGAGACCCTGGCCGTGGACCTGATCTTGGGCGAGCTCGACGGCCCGACGCGGGCAGCCGAAATCGATGGCGAACCGGTCACCGTCAGCGTGCAGAAGGCGGCGTTCGCCTCGCCCGCCTAGGTCCGCTCGGTCAGTCTTCGCCCCAGAACAGGTCACGCAGGGAACGGTCGGATTCCGCCGGCGTGTCGCCTTCGGGCTCCGACCGACCCACCGATGCGGGCTCGGGATCGTCGATCCTGACCGTGGGCTCGGGTGCAGCAGGGCGGTCCTCGGCCGGTTTCGGCGCCGGGGCGGCGGGCGCTGCCGCCGCGGGCGTCGGCGACGGGGGTGAGGTCGTGGCCGCAGGCGCGGGCGGGGTGGGTGCCGCCTCCGATCTTCGGACGTGGGTGCCTCTGCCCGGGAAGCCACGGGCGGGGTGTCCGTGGGCGCCGGGGCACGCTTGGCGGTCTTGGCCATGCCGCGCACCTGCTCCGCGTGTTCTTGGACCAGGCCCGCCAGGCTCTGCAGGAACTCGCGCTCCCGCGTCAGGAAGGCGGTGACCGCGGCGCGCTCCTGGGGTGAGGCCGCCGCTCCCGGCTGACCTCCCGCGGGCTGGGCGCCGGTCGCCTTGGCCTCGGCGACGATGCGTGCCGCTTCGGCGCGGGCCCGCTCGATGATCTCGTCCGCCTGGCGGGAGACATCGGCGAGGTCGGGCGTACCCACGATCGATGGCGGCGCTCCCTTGCGGAGGCGCTCGTTCTCCACCGTCAGCGCCGACATGGAGTCGGTGATCCGGTCGAGGAACTCATCGACGTCCCGCATCTTGTACCCGCCGAAGCGGGAGACGCGGAACTCCTTCTGTTGCACGTCGAGCGGTCCCAAGATGCTCGATGCGCTCGACGCGGTGGCCGGCGCCGGAGCGGCGAACGATTGGTCCTGTGTGGCCTTGTCCTTCTTCCCCATCGTCGAGCCCCCCTGGCCCTTGGCCTGATCTAGCCGCAGATCGCGGTCCGCAGCACGAAGATGATGACGAACGCGATCACGACGGACAGGTCGAACATACCTGCTGGCGGCACGATCCGGCGCAACGGGCGCAGGACCGGCTCGGTGACGTCGAACAACAGCTCATAGGCCGAGCGGAGCGGTCCGGTGGCCGGAGGACGGGCCCCCGCCAGCGCGATCCAGCTCACGATGACCCTGGCCAGCAACACGAGGTTGAAGACCGTGAGGGCGACGCAGAGCGTCGTTTCGACGGGGGAAACCGCGATCATCGGGCCGAAGGCTAACAGCCGCGGGCCGATCGGGGAGGCGGTCAGAACTGGTTGTAGAAGCCGCCGCCTGCCAGTCGCTCGCGCTCCTCGGCCGAGACCTCGACGTCCGCCGGGGTGAGCAGGTAGACGCGGTTGGCCACCAGTTCGATCTTGCCGTCGAGCCCGTAGACGAGCCCGGAGGCGAAGTCCACCAGTCGCCGTGCGATCGAATCGTCGGTCGACTGCAGGTTCATGATGACCGCGGTGCCTTCCTTGAAATGGTCGGCGACCTCGCGGGCCTCGTTGAACCGCTTCGGCTCGGACTTGTGGATCGCGCCCGTGGCCGCCACCGCGGGACGCGGCGAGGCGATCGTGCGCACCACGCCCTCCGCCTCGGCGGGCACCTCACGCACAGCCTGGGGACGCATACGACGAACCGGCGCCGTGTCGGCCTCGGGCATCTCGTCGACGAAATCCTCGTCTTCCTCGACGAGCCCGAGGTAGTTCAGGGTCTTCTTCCACACGCCGGCCATCACTTCCTCCCGGTCATCGACCAGACCTCACGGCGTTCTCGGACCGAACAACGCCGTCCCGATCCGCACCATGGTAGCGCCTTCCTCTACTGCAGCCTGGTAATCCAACGACATCCCCATCGACAAGTCCACCACGTCCGGGTGCTTCTCGCGCACGCGATCCCGCAGCCCGCGGAGCTGCCGGAACCACGGCCGGGCCTCCTCGGCGGTCTCGGTGAGCGGCGGCAACGTCATCAATCCGCGCAGCCGGAGCCCCTCGAGGGACGCCACCCGGTCCGCGAAGACGCCGACCTCGTCGGGTCCGACCCCGACCGGTCCCCGGTCAGGTCGACCTCGATCAGGGCCTCGAGGCGCCGGCCGTCGTCGGCGGCTCGCCGGGCAAGGCGGGCGGTCGCCCGCTCCCCCGAGAGCGTCTCCACGACGTCGGCGAGGGCCGCCACGTGATGGGCGGTGTTGGTCTGCAACGCACCGATGTAGTGCCAGCGAACCCCCGGAACCTCGCCGTGGATCTCGCGGAGCTCGTTGACGTAGTTCTCACCGATCGCGCTCACGCCGGCCTCGGCCACCCATCGCACCGCCTCGGCGGGCACGCGCTTGGCGGCCGCCACGAGCAGCACCTCGTCCGGGTCCCTGCCCGCACGGTCACACGCCGCCGCGATCCCGGATCGGATCGTGGCGAGGTTGGCCAGGACGTGGTCGCGATCGAGCGGCATCGCGTCACGGTACCCGCCGCGCTCCTCGGGGATCGCACGCCGGCGCCGCCCGCGGACATGGAAGAGGGGCGGGGAGGATCGCTCTCGGCCAAGAGGCGGGGGAAGGGCGCCTCCTCGCTGTTGATCCTCCCCGCCCCTACGGTTCGCGCAGGGCCGCGCGGGGTGAAGCGTCCCCGGTCAGCTCTTCAGGAAGTCGGGGATGTCCAGGTCCTCTTCGGCATCGAACGAGACCGACGGGCGACGGTTCGGCGTCGGACGTGAAGATGTCGGTCTCCTCCTCGGCGTCTTCGATCAGGATCGACGGCAGGGGCTCGCGCTCCGAGGTCTCGGTGCGTTCGGGCTCCTCGAGCAGCCGCGACAGCCGCGACTCGAACTGGTTCGAGGTCTGGCCGGTGGGCGCCACCTTGTCGAACCCGGCGGCCACGACGGTGACGCGCACCTCTTCGCCGAGCGCGTCGTCGACGACGGCACCGAAGATGATGTTGGCGTCGGGGTGGGCGACCTTGGTGATGGCGTCGGCCGCCTGGTTGACCTCGTGCAGCGTCAGGTCGGTGGGGCCGGCGATCGAGAGCAGCACGCCCTTCGCGCCATCGATCGAGGACTCGAGCAGCGGGGAGCTGATGGCCGCCTTGGACGCTTCGGCGGCGCGGTCGGTGCCGGACCCGAGCCCGATGCCCATGAGCGCCGAACCGGCACCCGACATCACCGACTTCACGTCGGCGAAGTCCAGGTTGATCAGGCCGGGCGTGGTGATCAACGACGTGATGCCGTCGACGCCCTGGAACAGCACCTGGTCGGCCATGCGGAAGGCCTCGACCATCGGCATCGATGGATCGGCGACCTGGAGCAGACGATCGTTCGGCACGACGATGAGCGTGTCGACGGCCTTCTTCAGCTCGGTGATCCCGAGGTCGGCCTGGGTCGCACGCTTGCGCCCCTCGAAGCCGAACGGCCGGGTGACGACGCCGATCGTGAGGGCGCCCAGCCCGCGGGCGACCTCGGCGATGATGGGCGCGCCGCCGGTGCCGGTGCCGCCGCCTTCGCCGGCGGTGATGAACACCATGTCGGCGCCCTTGAGGATCTCCTCGATCTCGTCGGAGTGCTCGCTGGCGGCGCCCTTGCCGACCTCCGGGTCGGAGCCGGCCCCCAGACCCGCGGGTGGTCTCACGGCCGATGTCGAGCTTGACCTCCGCATCGGACATCAACAGCGTCTGGGCGTCCGTGTTGACGGCGATGAACTCGACGCCCCGGAGGCCTGCCTCGATCATCCGGTTCACCGCGTTCACCCCGCCTCCGCCGACGCCGACGACCTTGATGACGGCGAGGTAGTTCTGGGGAGCGTCCATCTGCTTCGCCTTCCTCCGACCATCGGACCCGCGAACGGATCCGATCTACCTGGGGAAACACCGTGTCGGTGATTGTCGAACCTAACCGTCAACTGCACGGTTATTGTTATATCTACCTAACGTAGAGTCCGGCAAGTTACTAAGAAACCCCAGGTCCGTCAAGTCTATCGCTCGACCTCATTGTGCTTGGCGATGACAGTTCCGGCGAGGGTCACGGGGTGGCGTCGGCGCCTGGGTCGGCTCGGCGACGGCGTAGGTGAGGGGCTCTCCGAAGGTCGTCACCGCCGTCGGGCCACCGGGACGGTCGAGCCCACGAAGCCGGGCGGTGGGTGCGGCAGGGGCGGTGACGTCGATCGACATCAGGCGCTCTCCCCTGCTCCTCGGCGTAGGCCAGGATCGCGGCGATCGCTTCGGCCTTCGCCTCGAACTCGTCAGGTCCTCCATAGGTCACGGTCACCCCGTCGGTGAGATGCAGGGTGATGATCGCCGTCGGACCCGATGACGACGAGCTCGACCTGCAACGCGGATCGCCGGCGGCATCCCGGCGGCGACGCCCGCCCCCGCGGCGACGGCATCGAACGCCGGGCCGGGCTGCCCGGATCGCCCACGAGGCGCACCTCCGGCAGGGCGCTCCCCGCGGCGGCGACGCCCAGGGGCGTGCCGTCTCCGGCGATCAGTTGGCGGCCGTCCTGTCGGTGAGCGCCACCGCGACCGGCACCCGCTCCGACACCGTGATCGAGACGCTGGACGGCAGGTCGCGTGGACACGATGGCGTTGGCGATCCACGGGTCGCGCTCCAGGCGGCGGCGCGACCGCGCCCTCGTCGAGGCGGAACACGTTGGTGTCGTCGTCGATGCCCGCGATCCGCAGCACCTGACGCTCGGCTGAGATGCCGCTCCCCTTCGACGCCGATCGACTTCGCGTGGAACAACGGGGTGGAGGTCAAACCGGCGCCCGCGATGGCCACGCGATGAGGGCCCACCCGCGATCGCCCAGGGACGGAGCGAGCGCCGACGAGCCTCGTCGACGCGGAGGATCGGCTTCTTGCGCTCGGGGGGCTCCGGTGCAGGCGGAGCGCCTGGAGCCACCCTCCGCGTCGTCGATCGCCGCTTCGTCAATGCGCGACATCGTCGAACGCTCCGATCAGCTGGACCTCGGGCTCGAGACGGATCCCCGTTCGATCCTCGACCGTCTCGTTGGATCTGCGCGATCAACCGGCGCACATCGTCGGCCCGCCCGCCGGGGTCGGCCACGATGAAGTTCGCGTGCTTCGTCGAGACCTGCACGCTGCCCAGGCGGGTCCCCTTGAGCCCCGCCGCCTCGACGAGCCGTGCGGCGTGGTCGTCCGGGGGATTCTTGAAGACGCTGCCGCAGTTGGGCTCGGCGAGCGGCTGCGTGGCGCGGCGCCACTCGCGCGCCTCGTCCATGAGCGCCCGGATGGTCACCGGCTCCCCGGGGCCGAGCACCGAGGCGCGCGCCGATCACGACGGTGCGGTCACCGAGCGATGAGCGCCGGTAGGTGAATCCCGCCTCTGCGGCCGGGACCGACTCCGCCCGTCCCGACGCCAGCCGGAAGACCTCGACGCTTCGCACGACGTCGGCCATGGCCCGCGCATGGGCGCCCGCGTTCATCGTGACGGCCCCCCCGAGCGTGGCAGGGATCGCGACACCGAACTCGAGACCGGTGAGGTGGTGGCGCAGGGCGATGCCCGCCAAGGCCGGCAGCGGCATGGCGCCACCCGCGGTCATCTCGTCGCCGTCCCTCGCGGCCCAGCGGTAGCCACGTCCGAGCCGCAGGACCAGCCCGGGGAAGCCCTGGTCGGAGACCAGCACGTTCGAGCCCTTGCCCAGGATCACGACCGGGATGTCGGCCTGCGCGAGCGCCGCCGACACGGCGGCGAGGTCGGCGTCGGACTCGGGTTCGAGGTAGAGCGCGGCGGGGCCCCCGATGCGGAAGGTGGTGAGCGGCGCCATCGAGACCTGGGTGCGCAGGCGTGGTCCGCACGCGGCCCGAAGGACGATCTCCGCGCGAGCGAGCGCCTCATTCATCGGCCGGATCCTTCGATGCGCTCGATCGCCGCGTCGCCCAGCATCCACACGTCGCCGCATCCCATCGTGACGACGAGGTCGCCGGTCCGCACCTCGCGGTCGAGGTAGTCCACCACGTCACGACGATGCGGCAGGTACACGACCGGGGTGGAAGGGTCGGCGAGGAGCACCCCGTCGACGACGAGCTGGCCGGTGACGCCCGGGATCGGTTCCTGGGCGGCGCCGTACACGTCGGTGATCAGCACGAGGTCGGCGCCGGCCACGCTGCGGCCCAGTTCTCGCCACAGGGCCTGCACGCGGGTGTACCGATGCGGCTGCACCAGCGCGATGAGTCGGCGGGGGTTTCGCCGCCGGGCCGTCGCCACCGTCACCTCCATCTCCGTGGGCGTGTGCCCGTAGTCGTCGAAGAACTCCGCGCCACGCGCCGAGCCACGATGCTCGAAGCGGCGGTGGACCCCGGCGAAGGTGGCGAGGACCCCGCTCCCGCCTCGGGATCGACACCGACCAGTTCGCCCACGATCAAGGCAGCGGTGGCATCGAGGAGGTTGTGTTCGCCATCGACCTGCAGGCTCACGCTGGTCGTGCGACCGCTCGTTCGTTCGCGGACGGTCCCTCGCGAGCCCGCCGGGCCGAGCTCATCCACGGCGAGGATCAGATCGTTGTCCGGCCCGAGCCCGTAGGTGGTCGCCTCGGCATCCGCGAGCTCGAGGGCCCGCCGGACGCCCGCGTCGTCCCCGCAGGCGACCACGTGTCCGCATCGCGCCGCGAACGCCGCGAACGCGCGCTCGATCTCGTCACGGCCCCCGGGATAGAAGTCCACGTGGTCGACGTCGACGTTCGTGATGACGCCGATCGAGGGACTCGCCAACAGGAACGACCCGTCGCTCTCGTCCGCTTCGAACACGAACAGGTCCCCATCGCCCGAGCGCGCGCCGCTGCCACTCTCGTTGAGGTCGCCGCCGACGAGATAGCTGGGGTCCAGCCCGGCGCGTTCCAGCACGACGGCCACCATCGACGTGGTGGTCGTCTTGCCGTGCGTGCCGGCGATCGCGATGGCCCGGCGCGAGGACGCCAGCGCCGCCAGCGCCTGCTGCCGCGCCCACACCTCGATCCCCCGCGCCCGCGCGGCCACGCAGCTCGGGGTTGGACCCCGCGATCGCGCTGGAGACGATCACCACGTCCGGCGAGGCGAGGCGCGCAGGGTCGTGTCCGACCCAGACGTCGGCGCCGAGCGACCGGAGTTCCCGGAGGCCTTTGGAGTCCTTCATGTCCGAACCCGTGACCTCGAGGCCGTCGGCGAGGAACAGCCGCGCGAGGTTCCGCATGCCGGCCCCGCCGACGCCGATGAGATGCACGGCCCGCACCTGCTCGAGCGACGGAACGCCGAGGGTGGGGATGCTTCCCGGGGGCGGGGCGTAGCGGATCATCGCCCCACCTCGTGCACGAGGTCGGCGAGACGCTGGTCGGCATCGGGCGTGGCCCATGCCAGCGCCGCCGCGGCCATCGTCGTTCGTCGTTCGTCGTCATCGACCAGAGCCAGGATGCGGCGCGCGAGCGGTTCCGACGACAGGTCGGCGTCCAGCGCGAGCTCGGCGGCTCCGACCGAGACGAGTTCGCGGGCGTTCGCCTCCTGATGGTTCTCGGTGGCGTGCGGGTAGGGAACGAGGATCGACGGGAACCCCGCAGTCGGTGAGCTCGGCGATGTGCCCGGCGCCCGCTCGGGCCACCGCGAGGTCGGCGACCGCAAGCGCCAACTCGATGCGATCGAGGAAGGCGATCGGGCGCACGAGCAGCGGCGCGACGTCCGTCGCCGCCGACGCGACGACGTCGAGATGGTCCCTGCCGGTCAACACGATCAACTGGAGGTCGTCGCGATGCCGCAGATGCTGCAGCGAGCCCGCCACCACCTGGTCGAGATGCAGCGCACCCAGGCTCCCGCCGAACACCGCGACGGTGGTGCGTCCGGCCTCGAGGTCGAAGGTGGCACGCGCCTCCTCGGCGAGTTCGACCCGTCGCTCGCGCGCGGTCGCGATCTGGGCGCGCACGGGGTTGCCGGTGACGACGGTGCGGACCCTGGCCCCGAACGCCGCCCGTGACGATCCGAACGAGACCCCCACCGCCGAGGCGAACCTCGCCAAGGCCCGGTTGGACAGGCTCGGGATGGCGTTCTGTTCGTGCAGCACGATCGGGCGGTGCGCCCAGCGCGCGGCCATCGACCGCGGGCACGCTGACGTAGCCACCCACGCCCACCACCACGTCGGCGGGTCGCACCAGCGGCATGCAGGACGCGGATGGACCCGGCGGCCACGAAGGGCGCCTTCGCCGTGGCGACGGAGACCTCCCGTTTCATCGGCGCCGCGGCCACGGCGTGGAACCGGTAGCCGGCGGCGGGAACGAGCGTCGCCTCCTGGCCTTGCGGTGAGCCGATGAACGACACGGTCGTCCCCGGAGGTCGCGAGCCGGTCGGCGAGCGCCACCGCGGGGAAGACATGCCCGGCGGTCCCTCCCCCGGCGATCACCACGTTCATCGCGCGCCCTTCGCGCGTCCGGCCCGTCGGCCGGAACCGGCACGCGTGCTCGTGCGCGCCTTCCGCTTGGAGGCGGCGCTCTTCGAGCGCGCCGTCCGCTCCTGCGCGCGCCCGACCGCGCCGTCTCCTTGCGCGCGCCCGACCGCGCCGTCTCCTCGCGCGCGCCCGAACGCGCGACACTCGCGAGGACGCCGATGCCGGCCAACGTGACGACGAGCGCCGTTCCGCCGAACGACACGAGTGGCAGCGGCACGCCCGTGATGGGCAGGACCCCCGTGACGGCGCCGAGGTTCACGATCGTCTGCAGGCCGATCCACGCCGTGACCCCGGCGGCGAGGAACCGCCCGAACGTGTCGGGTGCGCGCACCGCGATGCGGATCGCCGGCGAACAGCAGCAGTCCGAACATCACCAGGACGAAGAACGCCCCGAGGAGTCCCAGCTCCTCGCCGATGATCGCGAAGATGAAGTCGGAGTGGGCGTTGGGCAGGTAGTCCCACTTCTGGCGGCTGGCGCCCAGGCCCGACGCCCGTCCAACCGCCCGAGCCCAGCGCGATCAGCCCCTGGATCAGCTGGAACCCCGAGCCCTTGGGGTCGTTCCACGGGTTCAGGAACGAATCCACGAAGCGCGTGCGACGGTAGGCCTCGCCGAACACCAGGTAGCCCACGACCAACAGGCTGCCGAACCCGGTCCAGGCCAGGTAGCGCATCCGTACGCCCGCGACGAACATCAACGCGAACACCGACCCGCAGATCACGATCGTGGTGCCCAGGTCGCGCTGCAGTGATGACCAGCAACGCGAAGAACCCGAGCACCGGCGCGAGCGGCATGACCAGGTGCTTGAGGTCGTCCATCTTGCGCCACTTGTTCGCGAGCACCGTGGCCGCGAAGGCCACCAGTCCCAGCTTCAGGAACTCCGCGGGCTGGATCGTGATCGGCCCGAGGTCGATCCATCGTGACGCGCCGTACAGGGCGGTCCCCTGAGAAGGATGCAGGGCGATCAGCATCAGCGGGAGGATCGCGATCAGCATCGGCACGCACAGCTTCTGCCACGCGGTGTACGGCAGGCGCCACGCCACCGCCATCGCGATCAATCCGGCCACCGCGTAGAAGAGCTGCCGGTTGAAGTACCAGAAGCTGGTCCCGTAGCCCTCCACCGCCGAGATCGAACCGGCGCTGAGGATCATGATCAGCCCGAGCACGGTGAGCACCGCGGTGGGGATCAGCAACATGATGATGCTCGTGCGACGCGCCTTCGCTTCGGCGGCCCTCGTGGCCTCCGGATCGGGTGCTCGGATCAGCTCGAGATGCGCCGCCGAGCCTTTCGTCGTTCGGCTCGTCGTGGCGCGCTTGCGTTGGGCCCGCTTGGCGGGAGCGCGCTTGACCGGCGCGCGTTTCGCCGGCGCCCGCTTGGCCCTGGCCGCCTCACGCTCCCCCACGGGCCGCCACCTCCTGCAGCGAACGCGCCGCGGCCGCGAACCGATCGCCGCGCTCGGCGTAGCCGGTGAACTGATCCCAGCTGGCACAGGCCGGCGCGAGCAGCACCGGACCCCCGTGGGTCCGGGCGAGGTCGAAGGCCCTCGCCGTCGCGGCTTCGATCGAGTCGGCTCCCGATGCCGGGCACGATGCCCTCGAAGAGCGCGAGCAGCTCGGGGGCGGCCTCGCCGATCGCGACGACCGCCGACAGGTTCGGGGCCGCCTCGGCGAGCGGTGAGAGGTCCACGCCTTTCGCGCGCCCGCCGGCGATCAGCACGGCGTGCCGGACCCGTTCGATCGCCGCCATCGCCGCGTGCACGTTCGTGGCCTTGGAGTTGTCGATGAACGGCACGCCGTCGACGGTGGCGACCACCTCTCCCCGGTGCGCCTGCGGTTGGAAGGATGCGAGCCCGGCGCGCACCGCGTCGGCATCGACCCCGAACGACAGCGCCGCCGCCGCAGCCGCCGCGGCATCGGCCGCGAACCCCGCTCGGTCGGCGTCGACCGGGCCCACCGAGCCCTCGGACCCGACGACCCTGGAGACGACGACACCGTCGACGATGCCCACCTCTCCCTCGTCCGGACCCCGGGTGCTGGTCCATACCACCGGACACGGCGCCGCCGACGAGATCGCGGCCGCGCGCGGATCGTCGCGGGAGCCGACGTGGACGTCGTCCGCTCCCTGGTTCGCGTAGATCGAAGCCTTCGAGGCGGCGTAGCCCTCGAACGAACCGTGCCAGTCCAGGTGGTCGGGTGCCAGGTTCAGGAGCACGCTCACCTTCGGATGCAGCGACGTCTGCAGCCGGAGCTGGAACGACGAACACTCCACCACGAGCGCGTCGTGTTCCTCGAGCGCCGCGAGCGGGAACGCGTGGCCGATGTTGCCGCACGCCACGGCGTCCAGGCCCGCGGCGCGGAGGCACGAGGCCACCATGCCCGTGACGGTCGTCTTGCCGTTCGTGCCGGTGACGGCGACGTAGGGCACGTCGCACAGCCGGGCACCGAGTTCCATCTCGCCCCAGACGGGGATGCCGCGATCCCGCGCCCACTCGAGCACCGGCGCGTGCTCGGGGATGCCCGGCCCCGTGACGACGAGCGTGGCGCCTTCCAGGTGCGCGGGTTCATGGCCGCCGGCCAGCACCTGGACCCCCATGGCGCGCAGTTCGCCCCGGTTCGCGATCTCCTCGGCCGGGCGTGACTCGGTGACGCGGACATCGGCGCCCTGGCGCTGCAGGGCGGTGGCGGCCGCCAGCCCCGCCACCCCGGCCCCGACCACGAGCACGCGCGCGCCGTCGAAACGCTCGCTCAATCGAGGCCTCCACGCGCGATGAAGTCGGCGTAGTACAGGCCGAGCCCCACGGCGACGCACAACCCCGCGATGATCCAGAACCGCACGATCACCGGTGAACTCGGGCCAGCCCGCCAGCTCGAAATGGTGGTGGATCGGCGACATCCGGAAGATCCGGCGGTGGAACCCGCGGAAGGAGATCACCTGCAGGATCACCGACATCGTCTCGATCACGAACAGCCCGCCCAGGATGACCAGCAGCAGCTGCGTGTTCGTGGTGATCGCGAGCGCCCCGAGCAACCCACCGATCGCCAGGGAGCCCGTGTCGCCCATGAAGATGCGCGCAGGGGCGGCGTTCCACCACAGGAACCCGGCCACCGCGCCCATCATCCCGGCGGCGACCACCGCGGTATCCAGCATGGCCCGGGCGTTCACCGCGTAGCAGCCCAGGTCGGACACGCCCACGCCGCCGCACGGATGACGGAACTGCCAGAAGGCGATGAACACGTAGGCCGAGAGCACGAGCGTCGTCGAGCCCGCCGCCAACCCGTCGAGACCGTCGGTGAGGTTCACGGCGTTCGAGGACGCCGTCAGCATCAGGAAGCACCAGAGCAGGAAGAAGACCCCGAGGTGCAGGCCGGTGTCGCGCACGAACGACAGGTTCGTGGTGGTGCCGCTCGAATCGGAGTAGTGCGCCACGATCACGCCGAACAACACCGAGACGACCGCGGTGCCCAGGAACTTCTGCGACTTCGACAGCCCCAGCGACCGGCGGCGGCGCACCTTCGTGAAGTCGTCGGCGAACCCCACCAGCCCGAACCCGGCGGCGGCGAACACCAGCGCGAGCCCGCTCGCGGTGGGCCGTCCCGACGTGAACCGGGTGGCGGCGTAGCTGACCGCCAGGGCGATCAACATCACGATGCCGCCCATCGTGGGCGTGCCCATCTTCTCGAAGTGGGTGTGCGGACCGTCCTCGCGGATGCGCTGGCCCCATCCCCAGACGCGGAAGGCGCGGATCGCGATGGGCGTGCCCAGCAACGTGACGGCGAGACCGACGGCGGCGGCCACGAGGATCGATTTCACCGCAGCGCCTCCGCCAGGGCTTCCAGGCCGGCGACGCGGGAGGCCTTGAACAGCACGACGTCGCCGGGGCGCGCGTGCTCGCGGATGTCGGCGAGCGCCTCGGCGGGGTCGTCGTAGGCGGCCGCCTGCCCGGGCTCCACCCCTTCGCGGATGCCCGCCGTCACGATGGCCGACGCGGCCCCGCCCACGGTGATCAACCGGTCGACGCGGAGCCGGGCCGCGAGTTCGCCCACGTGCTCGTGCGCCTCGTCGGTGATCGGGCCGAGTTCGGCCATGGTGCCGAGGACGGCGATCAGGTGCCCGTCGCCGGCCATCCACCGTGCCGTCTTCAGCGCGGCGGTCACCGACTCGGGGTTGGCGTTGTAGGCGTCGTTCACGACGCGGATCCCCTCGGCGGTGGTGAAGGTCTCCATGCGCCAGTGCGACACACGGGCGTCCGCCAGGGCGACCGCCGCCTCCTGCAACGACACGCCCACCTGCAGGCCGACCGCCGCGGCCGCGAGCGCGTTCGAGACCATGTGCGCACCGGCGACCGCGAGCCGGACCGCCACCCGGTCCTGGCCATGAACGAGCGTGAACGAAGCGAGGCCGTCGGGGTCGAGCGTGACGTCCTCCGCGCGCACGTCGGCGTTCGCCGTCGTGCCGAAGGTCACCACCCGCCCCGCAGACCGTCCCGCGAACCCGGCCACCACCGGATCGTCGGCGTTGAGGACCGCGACGCCGTCGGCTCCGATCGCATCGACCGGCTCGGCGGAGGCCTCCACGATCGCCTCCCACGACCCGAAGATCTCCAGGTGTGCGACCCCGACGTTCGTGACCACCACGATGTCGGGGCGCGCGATCTCGCACAGCAACGTGACGTCACCCTTGCGCCGCGCCCCCATCTCGGCGACCACGACCTCGGCGTCGGCCGCCGCCCCGAGCAGCGTCACCGGCAGGCCCACCTCGTTGTTGAACGACTCCGGACTGGCGTGGGTCCGCAACCGCCTCGCGCACACCGCCGCCGCCATGTCTTTGGTCGAGGTCTTGCCGTTGGCCCCCGTGATGCCCACGACCCGGGCCGACATCGTCCGTCGCTCGTCGGCGGCGAGCTGCAGGAACGCATCGCCCGGCGAACGCACGAACACCGCCGGCCCTGGCGCGGAGAGACCGTCGCGGAGCAGCGCTCCCGCCGCCCCGTTGTCGAACGCCTCCGGCACGAACAGACCGCCGTCGGTGTGCTCGCCGGGCAACGCCACGAACAGCGCCCCCGGCCCTGCGGCGCGTGAGTCGGTCACCACCGAACTGACCTCGACGTCGGCGCCCGTGTGCAGACCGTCGACGGCGCGCGCGACCTGGGACATCCGGCGGGGCTTCATGCATCCTCCCGGATCGCCATGAGCTCCTCGCGCGCGACCTCGCGATCGTCGAAATGCGACCGTGCCGCCGGCCAGTTCCTGGTAGTCCTCGTGGCCCTTGCCGGCGATCACCACCGTGTCGCCCTCGCCCGCCTCGCGGACCGCAGCACGGATCGCCGCGCGACGGTCGGGTTCCACGCGGAACTCGCCGCCACCCAGGACCGCTCCCGGTTCGATCTCGGCGATGATCGTGCGGGGGTCCTCGCTGCGCGGATTGTCGCTGGTGATGATCGTCGAGATCCGCGTTGGCGGTGGCTGCCTGCCCCATCAGGGGACGCTTGGCGCGGTCGCGGTCACCCCCGCAACCGAACACGACGATGAGCCTGCCCGTGGTCAACGGGCGCGCCGCCTGCAGCACGTGCAGGATGCTATCCGGCGTGTGTGCGTAGTCCACTACCACCAGCGATCGCTGTCCGGCGTCCACGACCTCGACCCGGCCGGGCACCTCCGAGACCGTCTCCACGCCTCCGGCGGCGACCGCGTCGGGGATGTTCGCCGCCCGTGCGAGCGACATCGCCGCCAACACGTTCGACACGTTGAACCGCCCGCGCAGAGCCGAGCGGATCGTGACGTCGCCGAGCCGGAACTCGAGGCCCTCGCGGGTGACCACCACGTCGGTGGCGCGCAGATCGGCGTCGCGATCGATCGCGAACGTCGCCAGCGGGATGGCCGGCTCGCTCGAGGAGGCGACGCCCCCATGGGTCGTCGGCGTTCACCGTCCCCCGCGCCGCATGCGCCGGCGTGAACACCGAGGCCTTCGCCGCGAAGTAGGCCGCCATCGAGGGGTGGTAGTCGAGGTGGTCCTGCGACAGGTTCGTGAAGGCGACGGCGTCGAACCGCACGCCGCCCACCCGGTCCTGATCCAGGGCGTGCGACGACACCTCCATGGCCACGACCTCGACCCCGGCGTCGCGCATCCTTGCCAGGAGCCGGTGCAGGTCCGGGGCCTCCGGCGTGGTGCGCACCAGCGGCACCGGTTGTCCGTCGGCGCGCGCGCCGGTGGTGCCGATCACTCCCGCCCGGAACCCGGCCGCCCGCACGATCCCCTCCACCAGGTAGGTCGTCGTCGTCTTGCCGTTCGTGCCGGTGACCCCGAGCATGGTCATGGCCGAGGCGGGGTCACCGAACGCACGGGCCGAGACGGGACCCATCGCGCGGCGGACCGAGGGAACCTTCGCCTGGGGCACGTCCACGTCGAGCCATCGCTCGACGACCAGCGCGGCGGCACCGGCCTCGATCGCCGCCATGGCGAAATCGTGGCCGTCGACCGTTGCCCCAGGAACGCAGAAGAAGAGCGCCCCCGGCGTCACGTCGCGGGAATCGAAGGCCACATCGCCGATGACGGCGTCGCCTCGAACCTCGGCCTCGGGAACGGCTCCGAGGACGTCAGCGAACAAGCGTTGGGGGAAGGACGGTGGCACCGGCTCGTAGCGTACCCGTGCCCTCGCCCCTGGCCGTGCAACGTTTCATGGAAGTTCTTGGGCATGCGGCGGCAGCGCTACGGGGGGAGAGGCCGGGATCGACAGCCGCTGGATCGCGTACCGGGCGATGTCCTGGAACAGGGGTGCGGCGGCCAGTCCGCCGTAGACCGTGCGGGGTTCATCGATCGAGACGGCGATCACGACCCTCGGGTCCGATGCCGGCAGGAACCCCACGAACGAGGCCATGTACCGCTGGACGTAGTGCCCGCTGTCGTCGAGCTTGCGCGAGGTCCCCGTCTTGCCCGCCACCTGGTAGCCCGGGATCTGGGCTTCGGCGCCCGTCCCGTCCTCCACCACGTAGGCGAGCATCCGGGTCAGCAGATCGGCCGTGGTGGGGCTCACGACGCGCCGGGTGCGCTGCTCCGGCGCATCGCTGAACGTGCCGTCCGGACCTTCGAACCCCCGCACCAGTCGCGGCTGGACCCAGCGGCCGCCGTTGGCGATCGTGGCGTAGACGTCGGCCATCTGCATCGGCGTCACCGAGATGCCCTGGCCGTAGGAGACCGTGGCGCGGATCACCTCGTCCCACTGCGATGCCGGGAGAAGGACGCCCGAGGCCTCACCGGGGAACCCGATCCCCGTCGGCTGTCCGTACCCGAAACGCTGCATGTAGGCACCCAGCTGGTCGTTGCCGACCTCGTTGGCGACGAGGGCCGCGCCGATGTTGCTGGACTCGGCGATGATGTCACCCAAGGTCATCGTCTCGATCGGGTGCACGTGCGAGTCATAGATCGTGAACGGTCCCACCTGCATCGATGACGGCACCCGGAACCGTTGGTCCAGGCTCACCGAGCCGGTCTCCAGCGCGGCCGCCGCGGTGATGATCTTATTGACCGATCCGGGCTCGAAGGAGTCGGTGACGGCGCGGTTGCGCATCGCGTCCTGCGAGGCACCCGAGAAATCGTTCGGGTCGAACCACGGGTAGGTGGCCATGGCGTAGACGTCACCGGTGTGCGGATCCATCACGACCACCGTGCCGCCGAGGGCGCCGTTGGCCTGTACCGCGCGTTCGAGGGCGGTCTGGGCCATGAACTGCATCTGGCGGTCGATGGTGGTGACCACGGTGGTCCCGGGCACCGGTTCGGTCAGGGTGTCGAGCCCGCTGGAGATCGGGAGGCCATCGGCCGACAGCTCGGCGGTCCGCTCCCCCGGCGTGCCCGCGAGCTGTGTCTGGTACTGGGTCTCGAGGCCGGAGATGCCCTTGCCGTCCACGTCGACGAGCCCCAGCACCTGTGGCGCCAGCGAACCCGCCGGGTAGTACCGCTGGGGCACCTCGAGGAACCCGATCCCGGGGAGCTGTTGGGCTTCGAGTTCGTCGGCGATGTCCATGTCGACCTGGCGCTGGAGGTAGACGAAGGTCCCGTCGGACTCGAGCGCCTGCTCGACGTCCTTCTGCTTCATGGACAGGATGTCCGCGATCGTGGCGGCCTCGCCCTCGGGGTCCTCCACCAGGGTGGGGTTGACGTAGATGTCCTTGGCCGCCCGCGTGAGGGCCAGCGGCATGCCGAACCGGTCGAGGATCTCGCCGCGATGCGCGGGCAGGTCCACCGTGCGAACGCGTTGCTGCAACCCCATCTCAGCGAACTGGCCGTTGTCGCCCACCTGGAGGAACGCCAGGCGCACGACGATCGCCCCGAGGGCCAGCAGCATCACGGCCAGCATCGCCACCAGGCGGTGGACCGGAGGGTTCTTCGGACCCCGAGCCGTCATCCGGCGTCCCCGACGCGCGGCCCCGCCACCTGGAGCGGCACGACCGCATCGGAGTCAGGGAGCACCATCCCGTGGGCGCCCGCCCACCGGGAGATGCGGGACGGCGAGGACTGGTGCGCCACCTGGACCTCGAGCGCCGCGCCCGACTCCGCCGCCGCGCGTTGGCGTTGCTCCACGGCTTCGAGCCGGTAGGTGGTGTTCACCACGAGGGCGTTCAAGGCCACGACACCCAGGACCAGGCCGGCCACCAGGATCGCCGAGAACAACCAGAAGGCGGGGTGGGACCCGCGACGCGCCCGAACCCGGGGAGGGGTGGAGGGGGTCGGGCGCGCCGCGGGTGTGCGCGCGGGAGGCGCGACACGTGACGGGGCGGGTGAACGGCGAGGCTCGCGCGGGGCGGGCAGCTGACGGGCCGGCTGGCTCACGCCGCCTCCTCCACGCGCTCGGCGGCGCGCAACATGGCGCTGCGCGCGCGGGGGTTGGCCGCCACCTCGTCCTCGGAGGCCCGCAGCGGCTTCTTCGTGAGGATCAGGACCTGCTCGTGCTCACGGAAGCATCGCTTGACGATGCGGTCCTCCAGGGAGTGGTAGGCGATCACGACCACGCGGCCACCGGGAGCGAGGAGTTCGACCGCTCGAGGCAGGGAAGCGGCGAGCTCATCGAGCTCCCGGTTGACCGCGATACGGAGCGCTTGGAAGGTGCGACGCGCGGGGTGGGGGCCCCCCGGCCGCTTCCCGAGCGCACCCGCGATGACGCCGGCGAGCTGATCGGTCGTCGTGATCGGCCGCTTCCGCACGATGGCGCGGGCGATCCGACGGGAGCGATGCTCGCCGCCGTACTCATAGATCAGATCCGCGAGCTCGGGCTCGGAGAGCTCGTTGACCAGGTCGGCCGCGGAGGGGCCGTCCCCGCCCATCCGCATGTCCAAGGGCCCGTCTTTGCGATAGCCGAACCCACGCTCGGCGGTGTCCAGCTGCATCGAGCTGACCCCGAGGTCGAACAGGATCCCGTCGACCGCGCCGTCGGTGAGCTCGTGGTCCACGCCGGAGAAGGTCGTCTCCACGGCGCGGAAGCGCGATCCGAACGGCGCAAGCCGCTCCGCGGCCATGGTGATGGCGCTCCGGTCCCGATCGATGCCGATGACGCGCTCCACCCCGGATTCCAGCAGCGCGCGCGCGTGCCCGCCGGCGCCCAGCGTCATGTCGACCACGGTGCCCCGGTCCCGAAGGAACCCGGTCACCTCGGCCACCATGACCGGGACGTGCGGTGCGTCCTCGTTCGGCGCGGAGCGCATCCACGCCCTCAGCCGATGTGTCCCGCGAGGATGCCCAGGCCGATCGAGGCGAGCAGGGTGAGCGCGGTCATGCCGATGAGCGAGAGGCTCTGTCGAACCTCCGTGCCGAGCTTGGGGCCGAGCGGTGCTGCCACGTCGTTACCTCCTGGGGTCGAGCGCACCGGTCTGGTACGCATCCGCGAATCCGGCGGCGTAGGCGTCGTAGACCTCCCGGTCCCAGATCTCCATCCGGTCCCGAACGCCGAGCACCACGACTTCTTTGTCGATCCCGACGACCTCGCGCAGACGCTGCGGGATCGTCACGCGACCCTGCCCGTCCAGCTTCACTTCCTCGGAAGCTCCGAAGAACAGGCGCGAGTACGCGCGGCCGTCGTTGTCGGAAAGGGGGAAGGCGGCGACCTCGTCGGCGCGTCGCTCCCATTCGGCCCTGGGGAAGCAGTAGAGGCATCGGTCCTGGCCCACCGTGAGCCACGCCCCGTCGACGAACGCGGCGCGGAACTTGGCCGGCAACGACACCCTGCCTTTGGGGTCGAGCTGGTAGCTGTGCGTGCCGAGCAGTTCGGCCACGCCTCCTCCCCTTTCCTCCACTGAGCCACACGTTTATGCCACCAGCACTCCACTTCGTCAACAGGAAACGTGCCCGAACTGTTGTTCGGGCACAGTGGATACGACCGTCAGGGCCGAGGGTCGGCGAGCGCGAGCGATGGCAGCGCGGAGGCCGAGGCCCTAGAGGAGGTAGTGCTCCCAGCCCGGTTCGAGCCGGCCGAGCGTGAGGTGGAAGCCGTCCCTCGGTGCGAAGGGCTGGCGGGCCAGGTGGAAGCCCGCCTCGGCAGGGCGTGCGGTCTTCCTTCTTGGTGTTGCAGCGCCGGCACGCCGCCACGACGTTCTCCCACACGTGCTGACCGCCCCGCGAACGTGGGACCACGTGGTCGAGGTTCTCGGCGTTGGCGCCGCAGTACTGGCAGTGCCAGCCGTCACGGGCGAAGACCGCGCGGCGGGTCAAGCGGCGCGTGCGGCCGGTAGGGCACGCGGACGAACCGTCGGAGACGAACCACGGACGGCGCTTCCATCGCGATCCGCTCGGAGTGGAACACCATGCCGTTGCTCAGGACGACTTCGGCCTTCTCCTTGATGACGAGCACGACCGCTCGACGCGCTGGCACCACGGCCAGCGGCGAGTCCGTAGCGTTGAGGACGAGCGCACGTCCCATGCACGGAGTCTAGCGGGCGTCGTGCACATCCAGCCGGCAACCCTCGGCGGCCTTCCGGGCGAGGGAATCACAAGGGTGTAATCTGCTCGCGAGTGGCGGCGGGCCGGCCGAGCGCGATGCCTGGAGTTGCGATAGGGGCCGCGCGGGGCGTCCGCGTGACCGACCGGACCGCCGCCCTCATCGCCTCACGCTCCGTCGGCCCGCTCGGTTGCGGGAACTTGCCGCCCTCGCAGGCGCCTCCGTCTCGACACGGGTGGCGGGGCGTTCGCACGGGTTTCCCTTGCGAGGAAGTGGCGTACGATGACCGGGTCATTGCCCGGACGCCGCGCCGGGTTCGCAGGCTGACGTGCGAGAAAGGTGGCCGGGTGGAGGTCCGCGAGCGTTCCCAGGACTGGCAGCGTTTCGCCGCGCGGTTCCGCGAGATCGAGACCAACGTCGAGAAGGTCGTGCGGGGCAAGCATGCCGAGATCCGCCTCGCGCTCGTCGCGCTCATCGCCGAAGGTCACCTGCTGATCGAAGACGTGCCCGGCGTGGGCAAGACCATGCTGGCCAAGGCGATCGCGCGCTCGATCGACTGCTCGTTCCGGCGGCTGCAGTTCACCCCCGACCTGCTGCCCACCGACGTCACCGGCGTCAACGTCTTCAACCAGGAGCAGCGCGACTTCGAGTTCCGGCCGGGCGCGATCTTCGCCAACATCGTGCTCGGCGACGAGATCAACCGCGCCTCCCCCAAGACCCAGTCCGCGCTGCTGGAGTGCATGGAGGAGCGCCAGGTCACGATCGACACCCAGACGCATCCGCTGGGCACCCCGTTCATGGTGATCGCGACGCAGAACCCGATCGAGCACGAGGGCACCTACCCCCTGCCCGAGGCGCAGCTGGACCGGTTCATGCTGCGCCTGTCGATCGGCTACCCGTCGGCCGAGATCGAGAGCGAGATCCTCGCGAGTCACACCAGCGGCGAGCCGCTCGGCGACATCGGTCCGGTCACCGACGCGCCGGGCGTGGCCGAGATGATCGTGCAGGCGCGCGAGGTGCACGTCGCGCCGGCGCTCCGCCGCTACATCGTCGACGTCGGTCGAGGCGACCCGGCGTCACGGCGACATCTATCTGGGCGCGAGCCCTCGTGCCGGGCTCATGATCATGCGGCGGCCCGCGCCATGGCCGCCGCCGAGGAACGCGACTTCGTGATCCCCGACGACGTCAAGGCGCTCGCCGTTCCCGCGCTTGCCCACCGGATCATCGTCACCGCCGACGCGGTGATGAGCGGGCGCACCGCAGAGGTGGTGGTCCTGCGCGAGATCCTCTCGGAGGTGGCGGTCCCGGTCGCGGAGGGCCCCTGATGCCCTCGGGCCGGGGCATCGCCGTGCTCGGCGCGGGCATCGCGCTCTGGCTCACCGCCCGCATCATCGGTTCCCCGGGCATGGAGGTCGTGGGGATCGGCCTGGCGCGTCCTCCCCTTCCTGGCCGGCGCGTTCGTCTGGTGGGGCCGGACCCAGGCATCGACGTCCACCGGCGGCGTCGACGATGTCCGCGTCCCTCCGGGCACCAGGGTCACCGTGCAGCTCGAGATCGAGAACCGCTCCCCGCGCCCACGAGCTTCCTGCTGGTGGAGGACCGTCAGCCGCCGACGCTGGGGCGCTCCGCGCGGCTCGTGGTCTCGGGCCTCCCCTCGCGGGTTCGCAGCGGGTCTCCTACACCGTGCTCCCCCAGACCCGGGGCCGTTACCGTCTCGGACCGCTCAGCGTCGACATCACGGACCCGTTCGCGCTGACCCGCCAGCGGCTCGAGTTCGATGATCGCGACGAGCTTTGGTGACCCCCGAGATCGAGGACCTGCTCGGCGGCGCCGACCGGCCGTCGGTCAGAGCTTCGGCGCCTCCCGTGCCCGCCAGCTGTTCCGCACGGGCGAGGAGTACTACACGATGCGCGGCTACCAGGAGGGTGACGACCTCCGGCGGATCCACTGGCCGTCGGTGGCGCGAACCGGCGACCTCATGATCCGCCAGGACGAATCATCCAAGCGCGCGAGCGGCCTCGTCTTCATCGACACCCGTGCGCAGGCGCTGGGCCAATCGCACGGCCAGGCGTTCGAGCGAGCGGTCTCGGTGGGCGCCACGCTGGGGGTCATGATGTCTCGGCGCGGGTTCTCCCTGCGGCTGGGGACGGCCGAAGCGCCGGCCGCCGCCGTCACCGAGGACCGGTTCCTCGACGCGCTGGCGGGCATCTCGCACGCGCAAGCCCGTTCGATCGGGCCGGCCCTGTCCCACCTGCGCGCGGCCGCCTCGGCCGAGACCACGCTCGTGTTCGTCTCCTCGCCGCCCGCCCCCGGCGAGCTCACATCGTTGATCCGCAGCGGCGCCGGGCTTCGGTCCGAAGCTGGCCGTCCTGATCTACCCCGTCGAGCCCTCGTCGCTGCCGCCCGAGCGCCGGGCCCAACTGGAAGGCCGAGCGACCCAGGCCGTCCTCGCGCTCACCCGAGCGGGGTGGGACGCGATCGTCCTGCCCCCGTCCATGAAGCTGAAGGAACGATGGCACGTACCCAGGGAACGTCCGCTCGCACGCAGCGTCTGATCACCGTCGTCGCGATGTGCCTGCTGGCACTGACGTCGGCGCTGGCGATCGGTCGCGTGTTCGTCGGCACGGCGTCCACCTACGAGATGGTGGTGGTGGCGCTGGCGTCCGCGCTGCTGGCCTGTGCGATGGAGCGGCGGAACCTGCTGCTGGCCACCGCGGTGAGTGCGTTGGGCATGCTGATCGCGATCGGGCTCTTCGTCTTCCCGGAGACGACCTGGTTCGGGCTGCCCACCCTGGAGACGATCTCGGCCGCGGTGCGGCGCCGCGGGGCTGATCGGCGAACAGGCGAGGATCCAGGTGGCGCCCACCGCGCCGCTGCCGCCCCTGCTCCTGGCCGCCCTCACCGGCACGTGGGCCGCCATCTTCTCCGCCCATGCGCTGGCCTTCCGGGCCGGCAGCCCGCTGCTGGCCCTGTTGCCGCCGGTCGCGCTCGTGGCCTTCGCCGACACGGTGCTCGAAGATGTCGTGCGGCCCGTGTACGGCGTCGCGTTCCTGGTCGCCGCCACCGCGGTGGTGTTCGCCGACAGCCTGCGCCGGGTCCAGGGCTGGGGGCCGGTGTGGGCCTCTCCGGGCCGCGCGGCGCGGCTCACGTCCACGGCCGGCAAAGGGGCTCGAAGGGTGGCCGCCGCCACGGTGGCCGTCGCGATGGTCTCGCCCCTGCTGATCCCGGGGTTCGGGTCCAAGGCGATCTTGGACTTCAGCAGCCGGAACGAGGACCAGGTGCGGATCGATCCCCTCGTCTCGGTGCAGTCCCAGCTCGATCGCGACGAGCCGATCGAGGTCTTCGAGGTGGACACCCAGGAGCCCGTCTACTGGCGCATGGTGGCGCTGCCAACGTTCGACGGCACGAGCTGGAAGCCGGAGGAGGAGCCGGTGGCGATCGACGTGGGGCCCGGCACGCCGCTGGTCGACGAACGCCCAGCCGGACCCGGCGCTCGTCGGCGACTCCCAGACGGTCCCGGTCTCGTTCCGCACCGCGAGCGACCTGGCGCTGCCGTGGCTCCCCGTGCCCTACCTCCCGGTCTCGACCAACGTGCTCGCCGACGACCTCCGATGGGACCCGGAGGGCGGTTCGCTGCTGCTGAGCGAACCCATCGATTCGGCCACCTCGTACACGGTCAACGCACAGCTGGTCCGCCCCACCCCGGACGCCCTGCGCGAGGTAGAGATCGCCACGTCTCCCGAGACGGCCCGCTACACCCAGCTCCCCTCTGACTTCCCGCAGGGGATCACGGACCTCGCGGCCAGGCGTGGACCGCCGATGCGCTCACCCCCTACGACGAGGTCATCGCGATCCAGCAGCGGTTCAACGGCGAAGGCAGCGAGTTCCAGTACGACCAGAGCGTGGAGCCACGCAACGACTCCAGCGCGCTGCTCGACTTCCTCGTGAACACCAGGAGGGGGTTCTGCCAGCAGTTCGCGGCGTCGATGGCCGTGATGCTGCGCTCGATCGGCATCCCGGCCCGGGTGGCCGTGGGGTTCACCGCCGGGACCTTCGACGACGAGACCGACAGCCTGCGCGTCACGACCGAGAACGCCCACGCCTGGGTCGAGGTGCTGTTCCCCGGCTACGGCTGGCTCACCTTCGAACCCACGCCCGGCCGCCAGAATGTCGCCGCCTACCCGTACACCGACCCCACCAGCAATGTGTGTCAGGCACGGCCGGGTCACCCCTGCACGGCACGACCGGCCCGGCCCCGACGGAGCGGTGCAGGAGACCAGCGCGACCCGGCAGGTCCCACGGGCGATACCAAGGACGCGATGCGGCCCGGCGGCCGTGAGCTGCCCTCGCTCCGCGGCCGCGGCGCGGTCGATCCGCAACATCACGCGTGCCCGAGCCCGCGCGCCGCATCACCGTGCGGCAGGCGGCACTCGTGGCGCTGCTGCTGGGGCTGATCGTGCTCGCGATGATCCCGGTGGTGCGGGCGTGGCGCCGGCGTCGCCGGCTCCGCCGGGCATCGGACGAGCCCAGGGGCCTCATCCTGGCCACGCTACGACGTGTTCACGGAGCGGGCGGGCGAGTTGGGCTTCCCGCGTGAGCCCGGTCAGACGGTCGAGGAGTATCGGGCACGGATCCTTGCCTCCCAGCCGCTGTCGGGCGGGGACCTGGATCGGCTCACCCGGCTGACCGCCGACGCCGCCTACGCGCCCCGTGATCCCCAGCCCGACCAGGCGCGGGAAGCCACGCAGGCCGCGGATTCGGCGCTGAAGGAGCTCCGGAAGCGGACCGGGTTCGGCCAGCGCGTGGGCGGCCTGTACCGGCGGACCTGACCCGGGAGCCGGGCTAGGTGCCGGTGGCGGTGTGCGCCGCCGCTTCGCGAAGGGCCCGCACGAACCTCTCGCGGTCCTCTTCGAACTGGCGGACGTTGGTCTCGACGCCGGTCGCGATGTCGTCGATCGCCACGAAGAACGCCATCTGCCCTTCGCGGAGCGCGTCCATGACCTCGCCGTCGCGCCGGCAGATCTTGAAGATGCTCTGCCCGTCGGTGACGAGCCGCACCTCGGACAGATGACGGTCCATGCCCGCCTTCTTGTTCAGGAAGTCCCACGATCGTCGGACGCGCTGCAGACTCATGCCGCCGTCGAGGAGCGACTTCACGACGCGCAGCGCCACGAGGTCGCGGAAGGAATACAGACGCGGAACGCCGGGGCGGCCGCCGGTTCCCTGGACGGTGGGTCTCACCAACCCGATCTGGTCCCAGTACCTGAGCTGACGTGACGTGCAGCCGGTGAACTTACAGGCCTGGTGGGTAGTGAATCCCTCCATCCGGACGCGATCCCCCTTCGTGTCTTCACGGTTCCACACCGGCACTGCCCTCGCCGAAGGGTCGACCTCTGCTCGACGGTGACGCGCCCAGGGGAAGGGGTTCTGGTTGTACACCAGCGCGCGGAAGAGCGGCAAGCCGTGAGGTCACGACAGGGAACAAATCACCCGAACGGGCTACGAGTCTGCCGACTCACTCGTCCGACGGCGGCGGTGGCGGCGGCCGGAAGCGAGCCGCGAGCCGCCCGATCAACCCCGTCATCGACAGTGGGCCGCCTTGCTGCATCGCGCGGATCTGATCGCGGCCGAGCTGACCGAGGTACCGATAGAGCAGCAGCGCCGAGAGCACCATGACGACGAAGCCGAGCGCGGCGACCCAGGGACTCACGACGAACAGCAGGAGGAGGAGGCACCCCACCACGAACCCGACGCACGCCAGTCGGATGCGGCGAGCCAGGTGCGTGTAGAGATCGGTGCGCCCGACCTGTTCGTCGAGCTTGGGGTCGTCCTCGGCGAGACGTCGTTCGATCTCTTCGAGGATCCGTTGCTCGTGATCGCTGAGCGGCATCGGCGCGTCTCACTCTTCGCCCGCCCCTCGGTCCGGGCGGTCGGGGGTCGTTGAGTTGATTATAAGGAGCGCTCGGTCCAAGGAGAACTCCACCCGCGATGCAACCTTCGCGCCGGTGTGGCCGTCAGTGACGCCGGTCACGGTCCAAGAGCGAAGCCGGTTGGGCCGCACCACGTCCGAACCGTTCCTCGATGCGGTCGATCGTGCGCTCCACGTCGGACCATCGCTCGCCGTGCAGCAGCGCCAGCTGTTCGGCGCCGGCCGACAGGAGCCCGGTGGCCTGCACGCCCAGCAACCGGATGCGCCGCCGCTCCCCCGGCAAGGCGCGGTAGAGCGCGGCGACGGTCTGGTAGAGGTCGGCGCCGACGTCGGTGGGGTCGGCCATCGTCTTGCGACCGGGTGAGCGTGGTGAAGGTGGCCAGCCGTGCCTTCAGGGTCACCGTGCGGGCCCGGTAGCCGTCGGCGCGCAGGCGTGAGGCTACGCGTCCGGTGAGCGCCAGCAGCTCGCGCAGGATCTCCTCGTCGTCATCCAGGTCGTGTTCGAAGGTCTCCTCGTGGCCCACCGACTTCGGCGGCTCGTACGGCACGACGTCGCGATCGTCGATGCCGTGGGAGAGCTGCCACAGGTGGGTCGCCGACTGCTCCCCCAGCAGCCGGGCCAGGATGGCCTGCGGGGTCCGGCTCAGGTCGCCGATCGTGCGGATGCCCATGCGACCCAGGGTGTCGCCGGTCTTCTCCCCCACGCCCCACAACCGGCCGACCGGGAGCGGCTCGAGGTAGTCGAGCACGCCCTCGGCGGGGACGACGAGCATGCCGTCGGGCTTGCATCCGTCGGAGGCGAGCTTGGCCACGAACTTGGTGGGCGCGACCCCCACCGAGCACGTGACCCCCACCTCGCGCTCCACGTCCGCGCGGATCCTGGCCGCGATCGTCTCGGGCGGGCCGAACAACCGCTCGGCGCCGGCCACGTCCAGGAACGCCTCGTCGAGCGAGATCGGTTCCACCAGGGGCGTGAACGACAGCAACACCTCGCGGAAGCGGTTCGAGTGCGCCTGGTAGGCGGTGAAGTCGGGCGGGACGAACACCCCGTCCGGACACAGACGCCGGGCGCGGACCGTGGGCATCGCCGAACGCACCCCGAACACCCGCGCCTCGTAGGAGGCGCTGGAGACGACCCCGCGGCCGCCCACCCCACCCACGATCACCGGCTTGCCCTTCAGCGAGGGGTCCTTCGAGCGATTCGACGGAGGCATAGAACGCGTCCAGGTCCACATGCAGCATGGGCTCGGGAGGTCGGAACACGGTCATCGCGGCGGACGCCTCATGGCGCCCATCATCCCGCGGAGCCGGGACTGGCGTGCCAGAGCGCCCTGGGGCCCTCCCCCGGCACCGGGCCGGGTTCGTGCGTGGCCGACCGCTTCGCGCAGCCGGCCCTGGGCCCGCGCCCGATGCAACGCCGACAGGTCCCAGACGTCCTCGGCGATCACGCTGAGCCCCGCCACGCCCGTGCGTCGCAACTCGCCCGTGATCGCCAGGGCGTACCCGTGGAACACGGTGGTGGCCACCTTCGGCTGCACCGATTCGAACACCACCACCTCCACCGGCCCGGTGGCATCGTCGAGCGTCAGGAAGATGATCCGCTGGCCGCTGCGGATCGCCGGCGTCTGCGAGGCCACCTTCACCCCGGCCACCATGACCTTCGTACCCGCCCGGACCGATCGCAGATCGCGAGCCCGAGTCACCCCCAGGTCGGTCAGCACCGGTTCGAAGAAGCTCACGATGTGGCGCGAGGTATCCATCCCCATCACCTCGAGCTCGGCCCGCACCACCTCGGCATCGGAGTAATCCTTGAACGTGTGCCCGTCCGCCGGATCTCCGTCGAACCCCAACGCCATCTGATCCCCTTCCCGTTCAACATCGGTGGTCATGGCTGTGTAGAGCTGACGTCTCCTGCTTCCTTCCTGGGGGGCTACGCTCGCTGGCGCTCGCTCCTTGAGGCCCCCAGGCCCACCTTCGAAGGCGCCGGCGTGTGCGAGGGCTTCGGTGACCGGGCGGCTCGCCGTGGTGCGCCGCATGAAGTCCCCCACGTCTCGGAACGGCCGGTCGGCACGCGCCCGCAGCACCGACCGGATCTCGGCGTCGCTGATCCCGTGCACGTCCTGCAGCCCCAACCGGATCCCGAATCCATCCTCGACCTGTTCGACCACGTATTCGGGCTCGCTCCGGTTCACGTCGAGCGGCAGGATCGGGATGTCGTGCCGGCGAGCGTCCTGCAGGATCAGGCGCCTGGGGTACATGCCGGGATCGTGGGTCAGGAGGCCGGCGATCAGATGGGCCGGGTAGTGGGCTTTGAGCCAGGCGCTCTGGTAGGTGGGCACCGCGAATGCGGCGGCATGGGCCTTGCAGAACCCGAAGCTGGCGAACTGGGTCACGGCGTACCAGATCTTCTCGGCGGCCTCCTCGCCCACCCCGCGTTCGGTGGCCTTGCGGAGGAACTCCTCGCGGAAGCCGGGCAGCATCTCCTCGTGATCGAGATGGCGCCGGATGTGGTCGGCGTAGGTCTCGGTGTAGCCCGCGACGGCGGCCAGCGTCCTGATCACCTGCTCGTGGTAGACGATGACCCCGTGCGTCTCCTGCAGCGCCGGACGCAGATCGGGATGGACGTAGACCGGCGCCTCCATCGCCGCGCGCCGGCGCAGGTAGGGCACGATCATGTCCGATTTCACCGGCCCCGGACGGAACAACGAGATGTCGACGATCAGGTCCTCCCAGCGTGAGGGCTGGAGCTTCTGCAGCAACTCGCGCTGGCCGGGCGATTCGATCTGGAAGCAGCCCAGGGTGTCGGAGCGGCGGATCAGGTCGAACGTGGGCTCGTCGTCGAGCGCGATCGCGTCCAGGTCGACCTTGTGCCCGGTGGTGCGCGCGATCTCGTCGAGCGCGTGGCGCATCGAGCTGAGCATCCGCACACCCAGGATGTCGAGCTTCAGGTAACCCAGCAGCTCGACGTCGTCCTTGTCGGCCTGGATCATGCGGTGGCCGTTGGCGCTGCGTTCCAGCGGGACGCGTTCAACCAGGTCGTGGCTCGCCAGCACGATGCCGCACGGGTGCATCGCGATGTGGCGAGGGAACCCGGAGATCCGCTCGGCCACCGAGAACAGCAGTTCCATCTGCTCGAACCGCAGGTTGATCCCCTGGAGTTCGGGCAAGCGGTCGATCGCCTCGCGCAGGTGGCTCGCCGAGATGTGCGGGAACGACTTCGCGATCATGCCCAGCTCGACCTCGGGCAGGCCGAGCGCCTTGCCCACCTCGCGGATGGCCGAGCGCGCGCGGTAGGTGTCGATCATCGCGACGCATCCCGCCCGCTCGGTGCCGTGACGGGACAGGATCATGTCGTAGACGTCTTCGCGCCGGGCGGACTCGACGTCGATGTCGATGTCGGGCAGGTCCTTGCGCATCGGGTTCATGAACCGTTCGAACGACAGGTCGTGACGCAGCGCGTCGACGTCGGAGATGCCGGTGAGGTAGCACACGAGCGAGCCGGCGGCGCTGCCCCGGCACGCCGCCCGGATGCCCATGGTCTTCACGTCGGCGACGATGTCGGCCACGGTCAGGAAGTAGGCCGCGAACCCCATGCGCCGGATCATCGAGAGCTCGTGGTGCAGCCGGTCACGGAGCGCTTCGTCCTCGTGCATGCCGCGTTCGTGGACGCCGCGCCAGAGTGCGTTCGGCCAGCAGGGCATCGGCGCTGCGGCCTTCGGGCGTGGGGAAGTCGGGGAAGTAGATCCGGTCCAGCCCCAGGTCGAACGCGCTCATCTCGGCGATCTCGAGCGTCATGTCGGCCAAGTCGGACCGTTCGTCGAACAGCGCGCGCATCGCCGGAGACGGCTTCAGCCAGCCCTCGGCGTTGCGGCGGGAGACGTTGGTGTCAGCCACCGGCACGATGCGACGCATGCACTCGAGCGCGTCCGCCACGAACGCGTCGCCGGGCTCCAGGTAGCGAACCGGGTTGGTCGCCACCGCCCGCACGCCCACCCGGTGGGCCAGGCGCAGCATCGCGCGGGCCTCATCCCCGGATCCGCGCTCCACCCGGTGCTCCACGCCCACGAACAACCGCTCGGGACCGAACGCCTCGCGGAACGGATCGAACAGGCGCGTGGCGGCATCGACCCGTCCCGCGATCGCGGCGCGCCCGGGGTGCGATCGTGGCCCGGCGATCGCGACGAGCCCGGCCGCGTGCGCACAGATCTGCGTGACATCGACCCAGGGGTCGCCGCGCTCACCCAGCATGTGCGCGTCGGTGAGCAGGTGACACAGGTTGGCGTAGCCCGTGTCGTCGAGAGCAAGCAGGACGACATGGGCGTCTCGTTCGCTTTCCCGCCCACCCGGTTGCGCCGCCCGAACCGTGATCGAGGCGCCCAGGATGGGCTTCACGCCTTCGTTGGCACACGCGCGGACGAACCGGGCAGCACCGTAGAGGCCGTCGCGGTCGGTCATGGCCACCGCCGGCATGTCCAGTTCGGCGGCGCGCGCGGCCAACTGCTCCGGCGTGAACGCGCCTTCCTTCAGCGAGAAGCACGACCGCACGTCCAGGTGCACGAACGTGCCGGGGACGCGCGTCGTCGGAGTGGCCACTAGTCCATTCCAGACTAGTCCCAGAGCCGTTCCATGTGCCAGCGGTCCTTGCCGCGGTCGAAGTACAGATCCCATACCGCGCCGCCGCGCGCCTCGACCCGCCAGTACTCGCGGTCGCGCCCGTCCGACCACCAGCGGCCTTCGATCCGCCACTTGCCGATCACGTCGATGACGTCGTAGCGCCTGCCTCGCCACTCGAACGCGCACGGCATCCCGGTGTCTCGCTCGACCCTGATCTCCTCGTCGAACCGCTTGGTCACCGTGGCCTCGATGTGATCGACCTCACAGACATGAACTCGAACATATGTTCGAGCGGAGGATGAATGTACGCCCGGGCTCCGACATCCGTCAAGACGCGCCGAACGGCCGTCGTCGTCGAGGTCGGGGTCGCGAACCCTTGCGCCGCCCACCGCTTCGGTCGCGGGCCGTATCATGCTGGCCATGACGACGGTGGCCGATCCGAACGAGCAACTGTCCCCCGCTTCCGCCACGAGCTCCGAGGCCCAGATCGAGCTGATGGAGCGGTATTCGGCGCACAACTATCACCCGCTTCCCGTGGTGGTGGCCGACGGCGAGGGCGCCTGGGTCACCGACGTCGAGGGCAAGCGCTACCTCGACATGCTGGCCGCGTATTCGGCGCTGAACTTCGGGCACCGTCACCCCGACCTGGTGGCCGCCGCGCGCGAGCAGCTCGACCACGTCACGCTCACCTCGCGCGCGTTCCACAACGACAAGCTCGGTCCGTTCTGCGAAGAGCTCGCCGAGCTCTGCGGCATGGAGATGGTGCTGCCCATGAACACCGGCGCCGAGGCCGTCGAGACCGCGCTGAAGACCGCGCGTCGATGGGGCTACGACGTCAAGGGCGTGCCGGAGGACCGCGCGAAGATCGTCACGTGCAGCGGCAACTTCCACGGTCGCACGATCGCGATCGTGAGCTTCTCGACCGACCCGGACGCGCGTGGTGGCTTCGGCCCGTTCACGCCGGGGTTCGAGACCGTGCCCTACGGCGACATCGACGCGCTGGATGCCGCGCTCGCCGACCCCGACGTCGTGGGGTTCCTGGTCGAACCGATCCAGGGCGAGGCCGGGGTCGTGGTGCCGCCCGACGGGTACCTGCGGCGCGCCCGTGCGCTGTGCACCGAGCGCAACGTGCTGCTGCTCGCCGACGAGATCCAGTCCGGACTGGGCCGCACCGGCCGTACGTTCGCGTGCGAACACGAGGGCGTGCAACCCGACGTCTACATCCTGGGCAAGGCGCTGGGCGGCGGCATCGTCGCGATCAGCGCCGTGGTGTCCACCCGCGAGGTGCTGGGCGTGTTCCGGCCCGGCGAACACGGGTCGACGTTCGGCGGGAACCCGCTGGCCTGCGCCGTGGGCCTCGAGGTCCTGCGGCTGCTGCGGACCGGGGAGTTCCAGCAGCGAGCCGACGAGCTGGGCACCGCGCTGATCGAACGGCTCCGCGCCGAGGCTCCGCGGGAAGCCGTGAGCGAGGTCCGCGGCAAGGGCCTGTGGATCGGCATCGAGCTCACCCCCGAGGCGGCGCCGGCCCGCGAGGTGTGCGAACGGCTCCTCGACATGGGCGTCCTGGCGAAGGACACGCACGAGACCACCGTGCGCCTGGCGCCCCCGCTGTGCGTGACGCAGGAGGACCTGGACTGGGCGACGGAGCGGATCCTGGAAGCGCTGCGCGAGCGAGTGGCCTGACCCCCGCCGAGCCGGAACCTCCCCTCGAGCCCGGCGAGGCCGTCACGCTTCGCGAGGTGTGGCACGGTCGCGTCGTGGCGGCACGTCCGCTGCGGATCGTCGAAGACCTGCCCGACCGGCACCGCGCGTTCTGGTTCGTCCCCGGCACCCACTGGATGAACGACCCTCGCCACGACGGCGAGGTCCGCTTCCTCGAGGGAGCCTGGGAGCTCGAGCCCTTGGTGCGCGAACGCGGGGTGTTGTCGTTCGCGTTCCCGAGACTCGGCGTACGCGGATCTTGATGAACACCGATGACGAGGGCCGGTTCACCGGCTACTACGTCAACATCCAGTCGCCGCTCCAGCGATGGGACGGTGGGTTCGACTACGTGGACTGGTTCCTGGACGTGCGGATCCCGATCGACGGTCGACCTACGCCTGGAAGGACGAGGACGAGCTGGCCGAGGCGATCGAACGCGGGACTGATCACCTCGGACGAGGCGCTGGGCATCCGCTGGGCCGGGGAACGCGCCATCGAACACCTCCTGCTCCGGGAGCCCCCGTTCGACCTGGACTGGGAGGACTGGCGTCCCGATCCCGCCTGGACCCCGCCCACGCTGGCAGAACGCTGGAACGAGGCGGTGGGGATGGATCGTCGCGGCTCCCACACCTGGTCGGGCACGGGGCGTACCATCCGGGCGTTCCCCTACCTGTTCCGAAGGGAGTGCCTCATGGACGATTCCGGCGGGTTCACGACGCCGCCACCGCCGCCACCGCCTCCGGGCGGTGCAGGAGGTGGCGCGGGTGGTGGCCTGGCCCCACGAGGGCTCGGCGACATCCTCAGCGCCGCCTTCGAGATCTACAAGGCGAACGCGTCCGGCCTCCTCATGATCGTCGCGATCGTGGTGGTGCCGCTGACGTTCATCAGCGCGTTCCTCGGCGGCGTGGTCTTCGCGCCCGAAACGCACACCGAGACCATCTTCGGCCAGACGGTCGAGGTGAGCACCCGGAGCGCCACCGTCGGGATCTTCGCGGCGCTGATCGGCGTCGTGATCGCGGTGATCATCTCCGCGGTGCTGCAGGCGGCCCTGATCCGAGGCGCCGCGCAGGCCAGCATCGGGGATGCGGTTGACATCGAGGCCTCCTACAAGTGGGGGTTCGCACGGTTCGGCAGCGTGCTGCTGATCTCGATCCTGGTGGGCCTCGCGGTCCTCGGCGGACTGATCCTGTTCATCATCCCCGGTCTCATCCTGATCGTGATGTTCGCCGTGGCCATCCCCGCGCTCGTGGTCGAGAACCGCAAGGGCACCGAAGCCATGGGGCGATCCTGGAACCTGGTGAAGGGACACTTCTGGCACGTCGTGGTGGTGATCTTGGTCGCGGCCATCATCGCCGGGGTGGTCAGCGGGATCATCAACGGCATCGGCACCGCGATCAGCGACAACTGGTTCGTCACCTGGGTCTTCCAGGCGATCGGCCAGATCATCGTGGCGCCGTTCTCGGCGCTCGTCGCGGTGCTGCTGTACGTGGACCTGCGAGCCCGAACGCGAGGCCCTCACCGCCGATCAGCTCCGTGGGGAACTGGCAACGAACCCCACGTGATCTCAGGGCATATCCGCATGACGAAGGGCGCCCCGCGGGGCGCCCTTCGCACGAAGAGGTGAACCGCGAATGGCCGCCATCCCACCGCCTCCACCGCCGCCGCACCCGGGCAGCCAGGGCGGTGACGCCTTGCCCCTCGCTCCCCTCACCCCCGGGTCGATCATCGGGAGGGCGTTCTCCACCCTGGGCGAGCACTGGAAGCCGCTGCTCGGGATCAGCGCCGTGTTCACCGCGATCTCGTTCGTCGCGGGATTGCTGATCGGCCTGGCGGCGGGCGACACCGCCGATCCGGACACCAGGGCGACGATCGTGGTGCTGGTGGGGACCGGGTTGTACTTCATCGTCTGGATGGCCATGACCGGGGCCCTCACCCGCCTCGTGGCGTCGGAGGTCGCCGGAGCCCCGAGCGGTGTCGGCGAGAGCCTCCGGTACGGCCTCCGCCATCTGGGATCGATCCTCGTCGTAGGGCTGCTGCTGTTCGCGATCCTGTTCGTCGAGATCCTCGTCGGCTCGCTGTTCGCAGGGGCGCTGCATGCACCGTTCCTGTTCTTCTTCGTGTTCCTCGGTGCGTTGTTCCTCGGGTTGACGCTGTCGATGTCGATCCCCGCGCTGGTGATCGAGAACAAGCGCGGGAGCGAGGCACTGTCCCGGTCCTGGGCGCTGATCATGTCGGCGTTCGGGCATTCCCTGGGAACGCTGACGCTGACGTTCCTCGTGCTCATCGCGGGCTCGATCGCGGCCGGTGTGGTCGGAACCGTTGGCGAGGCGACGTCCGTGATCGCGAACCTCGCATTGCAGGTGATCACGCTGCCGTTCGTGTCCCTGGTGCTGGTGCTGCTCTACGTGAACCTGCGGGTGAAGGCGGGTGGCATCACGAAGGATTCGCTCCGCGCGGAGCTGCGGGCGACGGGCCCCACGCCGATGCCGTAGCATGAGACCCGAGCCGACCGGCCTGACCGGAGGCTCGTGGGGCTGACCAGATCCCTGGAGGCCGCGACCGTGCTTCGTGTCGCGGCCTTTCGTGCGTCCTGGCGTGCGTTCCCGGCCGCGGGGAAGGGGATCGATCGTGAAGACGACCGCATCGTGTTTCGGCATCGCCCTGGTGCTCGGCCTCATCAACTACGTGCTCGCCGTCCGTCCACGGCTCCGCACGATGGAGGACGTGCTGGATGAAACCGGCACGCTCGAGTCGTGGTGGGCCCTGGAGGCCGTCTGACGTGGTACAGGACGAATCTGGAATGGTGCGGTTGCTCGATCACCTTCCGCCGCCAGGCGTCGAGAGATTCGAAGAATTGCTTCGACTCCACCGTGGAGTTCTCGGCTACGTACGCAAGTAGTAGCTTTTTGTGTCGACAGATCTGTTTTCTCCACGTACCACTCGAGCGGAAACCTTACATCGTCCTGTCATGTACAAGCCCAAGCGTACCGCCGCTTGCAACTGACTCACCTGGAACAGAAAGCGGTCATAACTGTCAGTGATGAATCGCTGTGTCTCCGTGCGCGGGATCCTTTCGCTCGTAAGGCGGCTTCAATGGCCACCGGAACATCTCGTGGGAGAATGTGCGCTTTCGTGCCTGGCGCGATCTCGTATGTGCGGCCTTCCTCCCAGTCGAGCATCGTCATCGCCTGCCACCCCTCATCGTTCATCATGGCGTTGATCATCGTTCGCGCCATATCGGCCTGTCTCCACTCGAGCTCCCTCATGCTTTGCGACACGCCGCGCCGGTATTCACCGATGCCGACCGCCATTGCGACGAGGGCGCTGAGAATCGCCGCGTACCTTCCCAATCCATTCGAGCCTGGTGGCGTAAGGCATGGCGGTGCTCTCACTCGAATGAGAAAATTCGCTTCCAGTCGTCCTTCATGCTGACCACCGTCCAGCCGCGCTCGCGGGCCTCCTTGAGCCCGACCTCAAAGCGTCCCATCGGCGAGACGCGGTACTCGACCTCGCGCTTGGCGTCAGTGTGGTCGACAAACACCATCAGGCGCCGGCCCGCACCGGCCGCGGTCCACTGCAACATCTGTAGATCGCCATCGGAGTTGCCGAACGCCGCGATGGGCCGCCGGCCGATAAACTTCTGGATGGCGGCCCGCTCGGCCTTCTCTGTCGTCGAAGAATTCGATCTCTGGCAGGCGGACAATGACGGGCGTCCCGTTGCGAACCTGGTACTGGAGTTTCCCGCTGCTGCCAATCACCTGCTCCGGCGGGATCCCATACATCTGCTCGGAGATTCGCGCATGAACTCGATGCCGCCCCCGGAGACGATGTACGTCTTGAATCCGTTGGCCGTGAGATAGCCGAGGAGCTCCACCATCGGGACAAATGCCATCTCTGTGTAGAGCCGGTTGACGCGCGGATGCCTGGCCGACGCGAACCAGTCTGTGAGGATGCGCTCGAACTCGTCGGTGATCATCCCGGCGTGCGTCGCCAGCACCAGTTGGGCCAGTCCCTTGACGCCCGCTGCGCCCAACGCTTTCTGGTCGTTTTCGAGCACGGCTTGAAACGGCTGCGTGGTGCGCCATTCCGGGTGCTGCGGCGCAAGCGCCTTGACACG
>CAVTEH010000008.1:0-178065 GCA_963733635.1 uncultured Actinomycetota bacterium
GGCGGCCGGCCGAGCACTTTGGAACGTGCTGCTCGGGCGACCCCGGCATGAGGCTGAGTACCTTCTGCATAACAAGCCGAAGGCACTCCAAGGTACTCAGAGGTACTCAGAGGTAGACCGTTCCGCTGGTCAACGCACTGACCTGCATGTTCGCCTCGCCCTTACAAGGCGAAGGTCGGGGGTTCGAGACCCTCAGCGCCCACGGACGGAGGAGGCACGTCGATCACCGCTCGCAGCGGTGGGCGCGCCGTGACCACACGGTGGGAATCGATCCGAAGGCTCGGGCCGGGCCCGTCCTCACTGACTCGCGCATCCGTCACGCGAGGAGCACACTGGCTTCCATGCGCCGACGATCCAGTACGCGCACGCTGGCTGCGGTTCTGTTCACCGACATCGTGGACTCCACGGCGGTGGCCAGTCGCCTCGGGGATGAGCGATGGAAGGAGTTGATCGCCCGCCATCACGCGATCGTTCGGCGCGAGCTGAAGCGGTTCGGAGGCAAAGAGCTCGATACAGCTGGTGACGGCTTCTACGCGAGTTTCGGTGAGCCGGCATCCGCGATCCGATGCGCGTGTTCCGCGACCGAGTCGGTGCGTGAGCTGGGCATCGAGATCCGCACCGGCGTCCACTTCGGCGAATGTGAGCAGGTCGGGGACAAGCTCGGTGGCATGGCGGTGGTGGTCGGGGCCCGCGTGATGTCGCTGGGGGGACCGGGCGACGTCCTCGTCACGTCCTCGACGAGCGACCTGGTCGCAGGAGCGGGCTTGGGGTTCCAGGACCGGGGAACCCACTCGCTGAAGGGCGTCGATGGGCGGTGGCATGTGCTGGCGGTGTCCGAGGTCGACGGTGCACCAAGATCCCGGCCGGCCGAGCCGGAGGAGGCGGAGCGACGTCTCGGGGAAGTCCAGCCCTCGGCGCCGCGGTCTCGGACTTGGCAGGTGGTCGCGACTGTCGCAGCGTTCGTCGTGCTCGCGGCTCTTGTAGCCATCCCGCTGGCTCGCAGGGCCGGGGGAAGCTCGGAGATCGCCCCGAACTCGATCGGCATCATGGACCCGGACTCTGGCGAAGTCGTTTCGACGTTGGGACTCGAGACCCGTCCGGGATCGATCGCAGCGTCGGCAGACGACGTCTGGGTGACCAACCCCGACGTCGGGACCGTCACACGGATCGATCCCGAACGAGCAGGCCGTCGTCGACTCGATCCAGGTTGGAGAGAACCCGACCGGGATCGCCGTCGGGGAAAATGTCGTGTGGGTCGTGGAAGAGCGGCGGGCCTTCGGTCTCGCGGATCAGCCCCGATACGAACTTCGTAGAGGGGGACGCCATCCCGCTCGGGAACGGTCCGGAAGACGTCGCGGTCGGTGAGGGAGCCGTGTGGGTGACCAACCGGTTCGACGGGACGATCTCGCGCATCGACCCGAGCACTGGCGAGGTCGTCGAGACGATCGCGGTCGGGCTCGACCCGCGCGGGATCGCGATCGGGTTCGACAGCGTGTGGGTCGGCGCTGGCCGGGTCGAACACGGTCGTGCGGATCGACCCTGTGACGAACGAGGTGACGCAGCCGATCCCCGTCGGCAACGCGCCAGGGTCGCTGGCCGTGGGTGAGGACGGGGTGTGGGTCGTGAACACCCTCGACGACACCGTCTCCCGGATCGACCCCGATACGAACTCGGTCGTGCGCCACCGTCCCGGTCGGGAAAGGCCCTTCAGGGATCGCGGTCGCTGGCGGGGTCGTCTGGGTGGCGAACGAAGCAGACGGGACTCTCTCGCGGATCGAGGCCGGTCAGACGCCCGGTGAGGCGTCCGTCCGCACGATCGTGACCGGAAGCGTCCCGCAGGGGCTCGCCGACGTAGGAGGCGATCTGTGGGTCTCCGTCCGGGGAACGTCGACCTCGCATCGAGGAGGCACGCTGGGAATCGTGTCGGAACGGCGACCGGGGTCGATCGACTTCGGGGTCGCATACGACGACTTTGCATACCGCCTGATGCATCTGCTCGGGGACGGGTTGGTTGCGATCGAACCGGTCGGTGGAACCAACCCTCGGCTCGTTCCCGACCTGGCCGTCTCCCTACCGACGCCAACGGACGAAGGGACGACGTATACCTTCACGTTGCTGCCAGACATCCGGTACTCGAACGGCGAGATCGTCGCTCCCAGCGACTTCCGCCATGCCTTTGAGCGGGGTTTCCGCCTTGGGAAAGCACGAGCAGCCCATCCATCCCTCTACGGAGGGCTCGTCGGGGGCGAGGCTTGCGCGCAAGGAGCCTCGAACGTGCGACCTATCCGAGAGGCATCGTGACCGATGACGCGAACGGAACGATCACGTTTCACCTTGTCGACCCCGACCCCGAGTTCCTCTACAAGCTCACGTTGGCGTTCGCGTACCCGGTACCGCCTTCCACGCCGGATAAGCATCAGGGGAAAGCGGGCGTCCCTGGAACAGGTCCGTACATCCTGGACGGGCCGATGACGGACGAAGGACTCGCGCTGGTTCGCAACCCTCATTTCCGCGTCTGGTCCCAGGCGGCACAGCCCGATGGTTACGTGGACCGGATCGAGTGGACGTTCGGGGTCGAGCCGCAGGCGCAGGTCGAGGCCGTAGCAGCGGGCGAGGCCGACCTCGCATTCGAGGTAGCGTCTTCGGAGAGGCTCGACGAGGATATCCTCGTTCCGTTCGCCGCACAGATGCATACATCTCTAACCGCGGGGACATACTGGATCTCGCTAGACACTTCGGCGCCGCCCTTCGATGACATCGATGTGCGACAGGCGATCAACTTCGCGGTGGATCGGGATCGAGTCGTGGAACTCTTCGGCGGCGACGGAGCTTTCCGGCCGACGTGCCAGCAGCTCCCTCCGAATTTCCCTGGATATGAACCGTATTGCCCGTTCACCTCGAACCCAGGACCTGGGGGGAAAGGGCTCTGGGCCGCCCCCGGCGTGGGCATGGAGAAGGCCCGAGCGATCGTTCGCCGTTCAGACACATCGGGGATGCGAATCGACTTCGAGTATCCGCCGGAGATATTCCCTCAAGGAGCTCGCGTGGGGAGCTACTTCGTCGAGCTACTGAACGAGCTTGGTTACCGCGTGCGCGTGAAGTCCGTAGAAGGCGACGTGCTGCTTGCTCCCGAGCCACGACGTGCAAGAGATGACGCTCGATGGATGGTACGCCGACTACCCAGCCGCCTCGAACTTCTTCGCCCCATTCCTCGCCCTCGATTTCTACCTCGAGCTTTGCTCATTCTGTGACCAGCAGCTCAGAGCGATGATCGGACAAGCGACCCGGCTCCAGGCCGACAACCCCTCTGCGGCAGGCGCCCTCTGGGCCAGGGTCGATCGCAGGATGGTCGACCGGGCTCCGTTCGTATGGCTCGTCAGTCCGATCGCGGTTGAGTTCACCTCGAAGCGGGTGGGCAACTACCAGTCGAGCCCTGTAAGTGGCGTTCTGCTCAATCAGCTCTGGGTTCGGTAGCGCCGGACCCGGAGGAGGTCAGAGCGCACTGGCTTGCGGCTGCTGCACCAACCCCTCCCTTGCATAACATCTGCATAACAAGGCGATGGCACTCCAAGGTACTCAGAGGTACTCAGAGGTAGAGCGTTTCACGCTGCTCAGCGCCCTGACCTGCAGGTCCTTCTCGCCCTTACAAGGCGAAGGTCGGGGGTTCGAGACCCTCAGCCCACTCGACAGAACCCGCAGCTCAAACGCTCGGAGAGGAATTCGCGTCCGCGTGCGCCGAACACGAAAGGGGTCGATACTTGGCGCGTGAGTGTTCCGCCGGATGGCGGGTCGCAGTCGGTGGGCGAGCCGCGCGGTACACCTCAGCCGGGAACAGGCGCCATCACGACGCCGACGTCCACGCGTTCCTGATCGGCGACATCCGCGGCTGGACAGTCGTTTACCCAGGAACATGGGGACGAGGTAGCAGCACGTCTCGCCGCTCGTTTCGCGGAAGTGGCCCGCGAGGTTGTCGAAGACCACCGGGGGCGGGTGGTCGAGCTTCGAGGTGACGAGGTCATGGCCGTCTTCGGCTCGCCGCGCTCGGCGATCCGGGCGGCCGTGGCCCTGCAGCAGCGCTTCGTCGAGGAGTCGACCGCCGATCCGTCGATGCCGCTCACCGTGGGGATCGGCCTGGATGCCGGGGAGGCGGTGGCCGTCGAGGGTGGCTTCCGGGGCGGAGCCCTGAACGTCGCCGGACGCTTGCAAGCGCGTGCGAAGGCCGGCGAGGTCCTCGCGAGCCGGGAGATCGTCCATCTCGCCAGACGCATCGACGGCATCCGATCCACCGAGCACGGAGCGCTGCAGCTCAAAGGTCTCGATCAGCCGGTCCATGTCCTCGCGATCCGCTCCGAACACCAGGACGCCGCGGAGGCGATGGCGCCGTTCGTCCGGACGACTGCACCGCCACCCCCGCAAGCGCTGGAAGGTGGTCGCGGTTCCGGCCGCGTTCGCCTTGATCGCGGCGCTGATCGCCGTCCCGTTGGCTCGCAACGCCGGGGGCAGCTCCGAGATCGCTCCGAACTCGATCGGCGTCCTGGACCCGGAGTCCGGCGAGGTCACCGCGACGATCGAGCTCGAGGACCGCCCAGGGTCGATCGCCGATTCGGGAGACGCCGTGTGGGTGACCAACCCGGATGTCGGGACCGTCACGCGGATCGATCCGAGCGATCAGGAGATCAGCGACACGATCCAGGTGGGCGAGAACCCAACGGGTATCGCCGTCGGGTTCGACGCCGTGTGGGTTGTGGAGAGCGGCGGGCCGACCGTCTCGCGGATCAGCCCCGACACGAATGAGGTGGGGGAGCCGATCGAGGTTGGGAACGGCCCGGCTGACATCGCGATCGGCGAGGGAAGCGTGTGGGTAACCAACCGGTTCGACGGCACCGTCTCCCGCATCGATCCCGATGTTGGCGAGGTCGCCGAGACGATAGCGGTCGGGCCTCGACCCTCGAGGGATCGCGGTCGGCTTCGGCAGCGTGTGGGTGGGGCTGGCCGGGTCGAACTCGGTGGCACGAATCGACCCGGTCACTGACTCTGTGACGCAGTTGGTCGGCGTGGGCAACGAGCCGTCGTCGCTGGCCGTGAGCGAGGACGCCGTATGGGCCGTGAACACACTCGACGACACCGTCTCACGAGATCGACCCCGACACGAACTCGGTCGTGGGCACGATCGCGGTCGGGGATGGCCCCTCGGGGATCGCCGTCGTGCAGGGGACGGTCTGGGTGGCGAACGAAGCGGACGGGACGCTGTCCCGGATCGAGTCCGGTCAGACGTCCGCTGGCGGGATGGTGATCGGGAGCGTCCCGCAGGGACTTGCTAAGTGTGAACGGCGACCTGTGGGTCTCCGTCCGCGGAACGGCGACCTCGCATCGGGGCGGGACGCTCCGATTGGTCTCGAAGAATTTTGGAGACGAATCACTCGACCCGGCGGTCGGCTACGGGCCCTATTCGTGGCGCCTGCTGCACCTGCTCGGCGACGGGCTCGTCGCGTTCGAGCCGATCGGTGGGACCAACCCTAGGCTCGTGCCCGACCTTGCCTTGTCCATCCCGACGCCGACCGACGACGGTCGAACGTACATCTTCGAGCTACGCCCCGACATCCGATACTCGACCGGTGAGGTCGTCGCGCCCAGCGACTTCGTCCTCGCGTTCGAACGCGGTTTCAGTATCGACGCTCGGAGACGAGCCACTATCGGACTTCTACGGCGGGCTCGTCGGGGGCGAGGCCTGCGCGAACGAGCCTGCAACGTGTGACCTCTCCGAGGGTATCGAGACCGACGACGAGAGCGGGACGATCACGTTCCACCTCGTCGCCCCCGACCCCGAGTTCGTCAACAAGCTCACGTTGCCGTTCGCCTACCCGGTTCCGCCCTCCTCCCTGACGAGCATCAGCGAGAGGAGGGCGTCCCGGGCACGGGCCCATACATGCTGGAGTCGCCGATGACCCCCGAGGGGGTCACGCTGGTTCGCAACCCTCATTTCCAGGTCTGGTCGCCGGCGGCACAGCCCGACGGGTACGTGGACCGGATCGAGTGGTCGTTCGGGGTGGAGGCCGAGGGGCAGGTCGAGGCGGTGCGCGCCGGAGAGGCGGACATCGCGGTCGATGATTTGCCACGGGCAGGCTCGAGGATCTGTTCGTCGGTTCGCTGCGCAGGTGCATGCCGATCCCGCCGCCGTCATCTGGTTCATCGTGCTCAACACCCGGGCGCCACCCTTCGATCATGTCGAGGTGCGACGGGCATTGAACCTCGCCATGGACCGGGAGCGGGTCGTGCAGATCTTCGGCGGCCGAAGGCGATGTGGCCCACGTGCCAGCAGCTCCCGCCCAACTTCCCGGGGTACGAGCCATACTGCCCATACACGTCGGACCCCGGCCCGGACGGGGAGGGGTCGTGGACCGCCCCGGACCTCGAGCAGGCCCAGAGGATCGTCCGGGGGTCGGGCACGGCGGGGATGCGGGTCGTGTTCGAGTACGATCGAAGATTGGCCTTTCGCGCCCGCCTCGGGGACTACCTGATCGAGCTGCTCGAGGACCTCGGGTACCGCGCGACCGTGAGGCCCGCCTCGGTCGGGGAGTTCTACAGCCCCGACAACGAGTTCCAGATGGGCTCACGGATGGGGCCCCGACTACCCGGCTGCCTCGAGCATGTTCACACCTCCAGCACACGTGCGACGCATCCTTTGCCCCTCGTCCGGGTTCTGCGACCCGAGGATCGATGCGATGATCGACCGCGCGATCCTGATGCAGCTCGAGGACCCGGCCGCAGCCGGCGAGCTCTGGTCGGAGATCGATCGCGCGATCGTCGACCAAGCCCCGTACGTGTGGCTGGTGAACCCGATCGCCGTCGAGTTCGTCTCAGAACGCGTTGGTAATTACCAGCTGCGCCCTCAATGGGGGATGCTGCTCAATCAGCTCTGGGTTCAGTAGCGGCCTGGCCCGCCACTCCTGAGTCTCGCCATGACACCTGCATAACAATCCGACGGCATTTCAAGGTACTCACAGGTGCACAGGAGTAAGAGCGCTCAGCTGCATCAACGCCCTGACTCCAGGATCCGTCTCGCTCTTACAAGGTGAAGATCGGGGGTTCGAGACCCTCAGCGCCCACGACGAGACGCCGCACTTCACACCCTAGAACATGGATCCCAGGCAGGTAGGGCTATCAAGAAACGCGGGACCGCCTCTGACACCTCATCAAGCTGTCTCAGCTGGGTCGAGCGTTCGGCGCTCCTCGAGCAGCGACCGAACGAGGGTCAAGGCGTCTTCAAGAGGCATCGTTCCCTCGTCCTCCCCTTCGAGAGGCGGCAGCGGTTCGATGGTCGGCGCGGTGAGCCCGGTCAGCTCCTCCAAGCGGCGAGCGTGCTCGGGCCCGGGCATGGCTCGATAGATTCTCCTGAGCGGCCTCGGTCGCCTCGTGCCTGCGCTCCGGGTCATCGGGATGCAAGAGCCAACGCTCGTAGGTCAGCATCGCGCGTTCCGTAGGAACCATGTCGGGTCGCTCCAGGCGAGCTAGGTGGGCGTCGGCTTCCCCTGTCGTGCGCTCGCCGCGCTGGACGGCCAATCGCATCTCGAGGACGGACGCCCGGACGATCACCTCACGGGAGTCGATCTCGCGAGCCCGTCGCAGAGCCGCATCGTTTAGCGAAGAGGCCTCGTCCTTCTGCCCGAGCCGAGCAAGGATGTCTGCTCGATAGTGAGTGTAGACACTGGCCTCGTACGGACCCTCGATCAATCTCCGCCAGCGCCACGGTCTCGGCCAAGAAGTCGTCAGCCTCCTCCAGTTCGCCTTGATCGGCAGCGTGAGCGCCATATTCCCTAGGCGATTCACGATGTCGAACCAATCCCTCATGGGAGCGCTGATGGCCAGGCTATGAAGTGAGCAGGTGAGTGCCAGGTCGAGTTCTCCGTGCTGTCGGTAGAGTTCGGCCGCGTTGCCGATCAAGGTAGCCACCGCGTTCCGATATCCGATCTCACGCGCGGCGTGAAGCGCGCGCGCCACCTCGGCGAAAGCGCCGGCGAAGATCGCCTGTCTCAGCCAGCATGCCGGCGAGGTCGTTGGCGGAGTGGATGAGTCCTCGCGTATCGCCTATCCGGTCGGCGAGATCGAGGGCGCGCTCGAGAGCCTCCTTGGCGTCACCGTAGTCGCCACGTCGCCAGTACCCCATCCCGAGGCTCTCCAGGGCTATGCATGCAGCCTGGGAATCGCCGGTTACGTCAGCGAGATCCACCAGGCGCCTCGACGTGGCGATCGATGCATCGTAGTCGGCCAGCTGCCACATCGCGAAGCTGAGGTACTCGAGAGCCGCGGTGGATGCCTCGGTATCGGCGAGGCGCTCGGCATCGTCTACGGCCTGCTCCAGGAGCTCACGGGCATCCGCTACGGAACCTGTGTGCGCCAGGAGATATCCAAGCGCCGACTGGGCCCGAACGGCACCGCGCTCGTCACCCAACTCCCTCGCCTTGGTCAGGGACATGCGGAACGCCCCCTCAGCGCCCTCCCAGTCACCCGCGTGTTGTCGGACCTCGCCCAGGAGTCGCGAGACCTCGACCATGTCCTCGTTGGACACGATCGTGAGCAGCCGTTCGTAGTATTCCGCCGCCGACTCGTTGGCATACGCATCCATAGCGGCGTCGGCCGCCAGACGGAAGTAGCGGCGCTGTTTCTCTACGTTTCGAGTCGCCCCGTAGTGATACGCGAGCGTGCCGACGTAGGGGCCCAACTCGCGCCCGTACGGTGGTCTCGACGAATCGCGCCACCGCCTCGTGCATCGCCAGCCTCGATGAGTCGCTGAGCGTCGCGTACGCGGCCTCATGAACGACGGCGTGCTTAAAGATGTGTTCCCGCTCCGGGCCGACTCGCTACGAGTCGTGGTCAGTCCGATCAGACCGAGCCGGTCCATCTGGGTCCGGATCTGCTCCGCCGGGCCGAGTGCCGGGTAGCTGCCACGTAGCCACGGTTCCGCGAACCGTCTGCCGATGACGCTGGCCACCCGGAGGGTCATCTGCTCGGGCTGGGGAGCGTGTCCAGTCGAGCGAGGACGAGTCGGTTCAATCCCTCAGGAAGACCGGCCGCCGCAAGTGCCTGCTCGTTCGTCGGGTCGATGCCTCGGTCTTTGCATAGGTTGAGTAACTCCTCCAGGTAGAATGCGTTGCCCTGCGCCCGACCTACCAGCGGACTGTGAGAGTCGCTTCAGGGCAGCTCCACGCAGTCCGAACAGTCGTTCCGCGGCGACCGCGAGGAACGCCTCCATCGATTCGTTGCTCAAAGGACCCAGCTCGATTCGTTCTGACGGCTCCAAACCGCTTGCCCACGTCCCGAGTGCATCGCCCCCTGGGTCCGACCGGTAGGTGCCCAGAACGAGCACGCTGTCGGCACGGACCTGTCGGCTGAGGCCGACGAGCAGCTCCGGACGCTGGATCGAGCCACTGGAGGTCCTCGATCCAGAGCAGTTGCGGGGTCGTCGATGCCCGTACGCGCACGATGTCGGCGAACAGTGACGTCGTGAGCTCGGCGCGGAGCTGCGGTTCCAGGCCCGCAGTGAGCGGGGTCTCCGGGATCGACTTCCCCAAGATCGACCCAAGCAACGGAGCCCGCGGAACGAGGCTCGCGTCGAGCGTTCCGAGCGCCGCCTCGATGTCGCCGGTCCCTTCCGCCTCCAGCCCGAGCAGGGAGCGAACGAGTCGGTCGCCAGGGGAGGAATGGGGTCGAGGCGCCGCTGGGCGAGCTTGCGCCGAGTTGGGCCGAGAACCCTGATGCCTGGGCGCTGGATACAGCCTCGGCGCTCAGCCGAGATTTGCCGATCCCCGCTTCTCCGCCGACCAGCACGACGCGACCGATCCCATTTCGTGCTCCCTCGATCGCCTCGTCGATGCGAGCGAGTTCCTCGTCACGGCCGACGAGTGGAAGCTCGCTGCCCGGTTCCCGGACGGTCGAGACAGGCTGATCGCGTAGTCGCTGAAGCTCTACGATCGCCACAGGTTGTCGACGCCCCTTCACTGTCACAGGCGGCCGGGACCGGAGGACCGCCTGGGCGCGCGCCCGGCGACCGATACTGCCCGTGCACAGCACCGTCCCCGGCTCGGCGAGCTGCATCAGCCTGGCCGCGATGTTCATCGTGTCGCCGATGGCTGCGTACTCGCGCCGAGTGTGGCCGCCGAGCTCTCCGCAGAATGCGGTGCCTACCGCGAGACCGATCGAGGCGTCGGGGGCTTCGCGGAAGGATCTCCGTGGCGCAGGCGAGCGCCCGCTCTTCGTCGTCTTCGTGTGCGACGGCGGCGCCGAAAGAGATGATCGACAAGGCTCCCTTGTCGCCGGTGCCGATCTGATGAAGGTATCCGTCGAAGAGCTCGGCGGCGGCGAGGGCGGCCGCTGAGCGCTCCAGCAGCAGGTGCACACCTTCATCGGACGCGGTGTTCAACACACCGTAGCCCGCGAACAGCACCGCGATCCGGCGATGTTCGTCCACGAAGTCGCGATGGCCCATCCGCACCCGCTCCGCGACCGAGCGGTGCACGAACCGCGCCAGGATGTCGATCACGTCGCCCGAGAGGGGCGGAAGCGGGGGGTAGGGGTGCGGCTCGGGGTCCCGTTCGAGTCCCTCGATGACCCAGAACCCGCGTCGCTCCGGTCGGGTCAGCAGCCCTGGGCAGCGCGACCGAAAGGCATCGGCGCACACGACTTCTCCGCTCAGCGCGTGGTGTTCGGCTTCGGCGGATCCCATCGACGGCACTCCCGGCGAGGATCCACTCCAACCTTCCTCCCGGAGCCGAGACGGTCGCCGTGAGGACATCGCCGATGGCCAGCCCGATCTTGCAGGACAGATCGAAGGTGCCGACGCTGGTCCCGGTCGAGCGGAACCGCTTCATCCCTTCCTGGATTTCGATCGCGCATCGGACGGCGCGACCAGGTGCGTCGGGGCCTTCGTCGACCGCGAAGACAGCGCTGAGAGCGTCGCCCCCGAACTTGCCGACGCTTCCACCGAACCGCTCGACCAGGTCGACCGCGCCGTCGAAGTGCTCGTTGAGCAGCCGACCGAGCTCCTCCGCTCCGGCCGCCCCTCTCGCGGCGAAGGCCTCACTCATCGCCGTGTAGCCCGACATGTCTGCGAACAGTCCGATCGCGTCGAAACGGCTCGGCGAATCCAGGTGACCACCCTGGGGTTCGGATCAGCTCATCCACCACGTGCCGAGGGACGTACGCAACCAGGTCGGCGGCGGCAGGACGAGACGGTGAGCGCGCGGAGGCGGTCACGGAGGGATGGTATCGCGCTGCCGAAAGGCATACCATCCTGGTGCCTCCTCCGACTGAAGGGAGGGTGCCATGAGAAGCCTTCGAGCCGTCTCCGTCGCTGGCATCTCGGTCGTGCTGCTCGTCTCGGTCCTCGCAGGCCCGGCGTTCGCGCCGTGGAAAGGTTTGAACAACCTCCACATCGATGACGGCGGCCGGTTTTGTCGCGACGGCATCGAGTTCGGCCTGACGCACCTCTTCCCAACCGTCACGGTCGAGGTGAGCGACGTTTCGGTCACCCCTCCGGCGGTGCTCGCCCCGGACCGATCGGCCGGCCTGGTGTTCGCACCGGTTCCGGACCTGTTCTCGATCGGCGAGGGAATCTTCTCCAACATCGTCCGGATCCGCTTCGACCACGAGGTGCCGGCGGGCACGACGGTGGCGCTGAGCTTTTCGGGCTTTCTAGCCGACATCACCACCACAGAGACGGTTCTGGACTGCCGGCTCGGTGGGAAGGTGTCGCCGTTCCTGGGGCTCAAGGATCCGCCGGGCTTCAATCAGCTTCAGGGGACCAGACCAGTTCGTCTGATCGTCCACATCCCGGGGAACGGGAACGGCGCCGTGTTCAGCGAGGTACCGACGTTCCAGGCGATCCCGTGCGTGGTTCCGGTCCAGGGTGGGCCGCCGATCCCCGACTTCGAGCCCGTCCCTGCGGCTGGCCAACTCACGTACATCCGCTTCCTCGAAACCGCGATCTTCCGTTGGGATCCGCCCGCGGGACTCACGGGTTGTCAGGAGGTGTGGTTCCGACTCAGGGAGGACGGCCTCCAGCATCGCGCGCTGTTCCGGGTCTGAGCGAGATCGATTACGTTGGCCCGTCCCGGGGAGAAGATTAGCCGTGCCCAAAACCAGCCTCTCACCATCTCCTCCCGCGGGTAACGCCGGCCCATTGTGCGCGGCCTGGAAGGTGGACGGCCAGCCCGCTACCTAGCTTCGCCCAGTAGCCGAAGGAAGTCGCGATCACCGACGGAGGGGTGGTCGGAAAACGCGTTCGCGGCTGAGAGATGCCCGGCCGTTCGCCCTATCCACTGAGTCCCCCGTTCGGGGGTTCTTTTCTGAGTGCACTCAGGGCTAGGTTCAGCGGTACGACCCGCAAGTGAGGCGATACCGGGGAGGGAGCTCATCGTGGCGAGGCGTCGTGTAGTCGCGTTCGTCGTAGGATCGGCCGTCGTGGCAGGCATGCTCGCGGCCGTCCCGACCGGGGCAGCACCGAGGGGAAGCGCGACGCCACCCTATGAAGGCATCACGACGGTGCCACTGGAGCATCTGGGGACCACAGCTGCGCTCGGCGAGCTCTCTGGGCCTGTCTCCGCCGCCGATCGCACCCGGCGAGAGACCCCGACCGCCGCGCTCGCGCGGCTGCGGCCGCGCATCGGAGCCGGGGGACAGGTCGAGACCGTCGGACCCCCGATCCCCGATCCGCCGTCGGCCTCCGACGATGCAGCGGTCTCGAAGAAGCGCCCAGACTTGGTCCGTTCCTGGGAGGGAGCCAACTCCTTCGACCAGGGCTGGTCCAACAACGGCAACGCGTTCTTCCTGGAGCCGCCCGACCAGGGGCTTTGCGTGGGTCCGGACCATGTCTTCGAGACGATCAACAGCATCGTGCAGATCTACACGCCCTAAGGGGCGCGCCTTGCTGCCGGGAAACTCCGGCATCCCCGGCACCGAGCCCGTGGGGATCTCGCACAACGAGTGGTTCGGCTTCCCGCCGGCGATCGACATCGAGACCGGGGAGTTCGGGCCGTTCACCACCGACCCGAGCTGCTACTACGACCGTCGACTGGAGCGCTGGTTCCACGTGGAGCTCACGATCCAGCAGGAGCCGGTGACCGGCGACTTCACGGGTGAGAACAGCATCGACATCGCGGTCAGCCGCTCGGCCGATCCGATGGGTCGGTGGGATCTCTACCGGTTTCCGGCGCAGAACGACGGCACCGATGGCACGCCCGATCACGGCTGCGACCAGGGTCCATGCATCGGGGACTACCCGCACATCGGTGCGGACAAGCACGGCTTCTACGTCACGACGAACGAGTACTCGTTCTTCGGCGACGGCTACACCGGGGCGCAGCTGTACGCGCTGTCCAAGGCGGCGCTCGCCGGCGGGAGCGTGACCGACGCGGTGCTGTTCGAGAACCTGTCCGTGCCCTCGCTCTACCAACGCGGCTTCACCGTGCGCCCGGCCTGGTCACGGCCTTCGTCGTGGGTGACGGGCCGAGGCGGCACGGAGTACTTCGTCAGCTCGACGGCAGGCGACGGATCCGAGACGGGCAACCCGACCGGCCGGTCCGACGACATCGTCGTCTGGGCGCTCACCAACACAAGGTCGCTGTCCGGCACTCCCGACCTCCAACTGCAGCAGGCGGTGAAGACCACGATCGAGTACCAGTTCCCGCCGTTGTCCCTGCAACGTGACGGTGCGACGCCGCTCCTGCACTGCATGAACCTGGGCCTGGACTGCCTGTTCGACGAGGATCTCGGGCAGCAGGAGGGCCCGTATCCGCTGGACTCCAGCGACACCCGGGTCACGAGCTCGTTCCTGGCTGACGGGGTGCTATGGAGCTCGCTTACCACAGCGCTGAACGGGCGTGGGGGCGCGAGCTACGACAGTACCGATGGCTCGTTCGAGTCGATCGATCAGCGAGCCGGTGTCGCCTACTTCGCGTTCCGGCCTTCGTGGGAAGGTGGCACCCTGAGGGCGCGGCTGCTGCAGGACGGGTACGTCGCCGTACAGGGCAACAACATCATCTACCCGTCGCTCGCGGTGAACGAGCACAACGAGGGCTACATGGGTGTGTCGCTCGTCGGACCTCGGTACTTCCCGAGCGCGGCGTACATCCCGCTCGAGCTCGGCGAGGATCCCGACGTGGTGCACATCGCGGCTCCGGGTCGCTCGCCGTCGGACGGGTTCTCAGGCACGGTGTTCGGAGGGTTCCGTCCGCGGTGGCAGGACTACGGTTACATGGTGCCGGGCAACGGCGGCGACCTATGGATGGGGGTCGAGTACATCGCCAAGAGGTGCGGCTTCGAACGCTGGCTCGCGGACACGAACTGCGGCGACCGACGGACCATCTTCACGAACTGGTCGACCCGGGTGACGCGCTTGGGCACATGAGCGCCGGGGCGTGGGCGGCGAAGCGTTCGGCGCTGCACCGACCCCTCCGGTGCATAACAACTGCATAACGAGGCGATGGCGCTCCAAGGTACTCAGCGGTACTTAGAGGTAGGGCGTTCCACCTGCTCAACCTCCTGACCTGCGGTTCCTTCTCGCCCTTACAAGGCGAAGGTCGAGGGTTCGAGACCCTCAGCGCCCACCGAGATCGTGACTTGAGATCCAGCTACGGATGACAGCGACAGTTCGCCGAGCTGCAGGGTAGGTCGGACCTACACCCGCCTGGAGGAGCCGGCCCCGCTCGTGGACGTCGCTGACGCCGGGCGGATCTGCCCGCTGATCTCGGTCCGTCCGCGCTACGGTTCCGCCGCGAGCTCTGCGAGCCGAGTCCGCGCCTGTTCGGCTTGTCGAACCACGCCCTTCTGCTCGAACAGCTCGAGCGCTTGCTCGAGACGAACCTTGCGCTCCCGCCGCTCGTCGGCGAGCTGGAGCACCTCGGCGAGATCGAGCGCGGCTTCACCGGTAAACGCCGGGCCGTCGCTTCGTTCCGCCAGGTCCACCGCTTCGTGGGCGAGTCGAAGCGCTTCGTCGAACGACCCCCGTCCCGCGAGCACCTTCGCCCGCGCCGAGCGCCAACCGACCTGCGAGGGGAGGTCCTCCGATGACGCCGCCTCTTCGCTTCGGATCGTCCACATCTCCGCCTCCTCAGGTCGGCCGAGGGCGACGAGGGCGCGACCAAGATTGGCGGCGGCTGACGACAGAAAGCTCATCTCCCCCATCCCGTCGAGGGTTTCGCACGCCTCTCGAAGAAGGCTTTCCTCCACGTCCGGTTCACCCGCGTAGAGCTCGACCATGCTCGCCTCCATCCCGAAGGCGGCCCACCACACCACCATGCCGAGCTCTCGGAAGATCGACCGGCCCCGATCGACGAGGCGACGCGCCTCCACCAGATTCCCCGCCATCGACGTGAGGACGGCCAGCTCCACGAGCAGGGCGCCGTCCGCCTGCGACCCCTCCGCCACCATTGCCCGGAGCCGGTGGATCTTGGCGATCCCGTCGGCCACGGGTTCCGGGAAATTCGCGACGGCGATAGCCAGTATCGTCAGGGCCTCGGATCGCTGCTGCAAGTCGCCGGCGCGTTCCGCGTGCTCCATGGAGCGGGTCATCGCGTGCTCCATGTGCTCGAATCGGCATCCGTTGAGATCGGCCTGGCCGATGAGGGACCAGGCTTTAGCGAGTGCGCGATCCTCCCCCGTTCCCTCGAGTGCGGCGACCATCCGTTCGCCCTCGGTCCTGCATTCCTGCACCCGTCCTTCTGGGTCGGTTCCGACGAAGAACAGCACTTGCTCGCAGATGGCCCTCGCCTCGAGACCGGCGTCGCCCAGCGCGCGCGCCTCCTGTACCGCCTGCGCGAGGACGAGGTCGGCCTCAGCGAGGTTTCCGACGGCGCCCAGCGCGACGCCCAGATCGGGAAGGATCGCCGTTCGGGCGGGATCGCCGGGCTCGAGGAGCCGCGAGGCCCTCCCCATCAGGTTGATCGCGGCCGGCATGTCGCTGCGCGCGAACGCTCGCTCCCCTGCACGGGACAACACGGCGGCGGCGCGGCCCGCGAGCATCCGACCCTCGTCGTCGTCCGCGGCGAGCTCGGTTCGGAACGTTGATGCCTGCTCCAAGTGATACCCGACGATCTCGTCGACCTCCGGCAGCGCAGCGCCGGCATGCGTTTCGATCCATCCCGCGAAGCGCTCGTGCAGTCCGGCGCGCTCGGCCTTCGCGAGGCTCTGATATGCGGCGTCGCGGATCAGTTGGTGCCGGAAGCCGAACGCGTCATCGCCGGGTTCGGCCGGATCCGGGCGCACGAGGTCCTTGCGGACCAGCGAGACGAGCGCGGCGAGCACCTGCTGCTGAAGCTCCTCCGGCGCGAGTTCGGCCACCGCCGAGAGGTGGAACGCCTTGCCCTCGACGGCCGCCACCTCCAGGACGCGGCGCTCGGCGAGCGGCAGGCGCTCGAGCCGGGCGGCGAGCAGCGCCTGGATCGACGCCGGCACCTCGCCGTCGTCCGCGCCCTCCACCACCAGCGCCAGCATCTCCTCGGCGAACAAGGGATTTCCTTCCGCGCCGTCGACGATCCGGCGGCGCACGGCCTCGTCGACCGAGTCTTCGCCCGCCAGCTCGTCGATGAGCTCCCCGGTCTCGACCGACGAGAGCGGTTCCAGGTGGACGACGGTGGCGTTCGGCTTCCCGCCCGCCCATGCGGGACGGTCGTCGAGCACCTCCGGCCGCGCGAGGCTGAGGATGAAGATCGGCGCGTCGTTGCTGAGGTCGGCGATGTGCTCGACGAGGTCGAGGAAGGTCGGCTCGGCCCAGTGGACGTCGTCGAGTACGAGGACCAGCGGCCGCGTCCGAGCCTCGCGCTCGAGGAAGGTGCGCACCGCCCACGCGGTCTCTGCCGGCGTCGGGGCGCTTCAGGGCGAGTTCCAGCTCGGACTCGGCGCCGGCCTCGCGGAAGATCTCGAGCAGCGGCCAGTACGTGATGCCGTCGCCGTAGGACAGGCATCGTCCGCGCCACACCGTGGCCTCGTCGTCGAGGCCGGCCGCGAACGCCGCCGCGAGACGCGACTTGCCGACCCCTGCCACGCCAAGAACCGTGAGGAGATGACAACGCCGTTCGGACGCGGTGCGGTCGAACGCCTCCCGGAGCAGCGCCAGCTCGTCGGTCCTTCCGACGAGCGGCGCGTCGAACCGGCGCGCGTGTGCCGGCGCGCCCTCCACCACGCGAAGCAGGCGGTGCGCGGGGACGGCATCGCGCTTTCCCTTGAGATCGAGCGGGTCGACGCTCCCGACCTCGACGGCGTCTCTGCAGAGGCGGAACGTCTGCTCGCCGATCAGGATCTCCCCCGTCGCGGCCGCCTGCTCCAAACGCGCCGCCACGTTCACCGCATCTCCCGTCACGATCGTCTGATCGCCTGCGCCGGCCACGACCTCGCCGGTGTTCACCCCGATCCTGCAGGCCAGCGTCATCCCATGGTCACGGCCGAGCTCGTCGTTCAGGGTCCTCAGAGCTTCGCGCATCTCGGCGGCGGCGCGGACCGCCCGTAGCGCATCGTCCTCATGGACGCGCGGAACCCCGAAGACGGCCATGACGGCGTCGCCGATGAACTTCTCGACCGTGCCGCCGTGGCGTTCGATCGCGGCACGCATCGCGTCGAAGTAGCGCTCCATGACGTGTCGGAGCGATTCCGGGTCGAGTGCCTCACCCATGGCTGTCGAGCCGACCACGTCGCAGAACACGATCGTGACGGTCTTGCGAACCTCGGGTGAGGGTTCGTGGGCGGCGAGGGGAGTGGCGCACTCCTCGCAGAACTTCGCACCGTCTCGGTTCCCGTGTCCGCACGTCTCGCACCGCACCACCCACGCAGCCTAGGGCGGCGAGGGGAGGGGCGCGAGCCATGCCCGCACGCGAGCGCTTACGCAGGAGTTGACAAGCCCCATCAACGCAGTGTCGCTACACCGTGCATAACACTTGCATAACGGGGCGGACGCACTCCGAGGTACTCAGTGGTATTCAGACGCAGAGCCTTAGCGCTGCTCAGCGCCCTGACCTGCGGTTCCTTCTCGCCCTTTACAAGGCGAAGATTCGGGGGTTCGAGACCCTCAGCGCCCACAAAGAGAGGGATCGATCGGCGACCAGTCAGTCGACCCGGTCCCAGGTCGAATCTCCACGTTTCATCGCCTGACAGGATCGTCATCCTCCTGGTCGTTGTCGAGCAGGTGATGACGTCCCGCGAGTTCTCGGAGACGAATCTCGGGCTCGGGCGTCGGCGCCAACTCGGAGATGCCCTCGCCCGCCCGTCCGATGTGGGCGCCGTACCGGGACGACAGGGTGTCTCGCCGTGATCCCGTGAAGTATCACCGACAGGAGGATGGTCCACGTCGCGACCGCCACAAGTGGTTCGACGTTGGCGGCACCACCTTCGAGTTCCTCGATGGCGATCAAGGTGAACACGACGGACGCCAACCCGCGAGGCCCGAACCAACCCATGAAGGCGGTGGTGACCCCCCCGCAGCCGAGTCCCGAGCATCGATCGCGACGGGCACCATGCGAATGGCCGTGAGGCTGAGCACCGCGTAGAGGATCGAGTTCACGGAGACCTTGGGGCTGTTTGCCTCCTTCTTGTGTGGACGGTGTTCGGCGCGCTCTTCGTCGGAGAGGTGATACTCGGCGGCGACGTCGACGGTCTGTGTGATCCACCAGCGATCGAGCTTCGAAGCGATGAGGGCGTATGCAACGAACACTACGGCGAGCACCGCGAGCCCGCTCATGTTCCCCTCCCGCCCCAGCTTCGCGAGTCGTGCCGGGACCTCGCTCCCCACGGCCGCGAACGGTTGACCTGCTACCAGTTCGATGGAGCATCGGACCCTACCTCACCATGTCGCGCGCACGTCAGGCTGCAACACAGGAGCGCACCCGCACCCTCGCTATCGGCGGGCGACGCAGCGGAATCCGATGTGACTCGTCGACGTGTCGATCGCCTCGCTCTGCCGCGCAGCCGGGCGGTATCGCAGGCAGTAGTTCGGGGCACAGAGGTGCGAGCCACCCTTGATCACCTTCCGTGGGATGTGTGCTCCGGGTTGATCGGAGACGAGGCTTACCTCCGCAGACGTCGTGCGGGGGTTCCGAGGGACGCAGCAGCCACGTTCGGATCCCACGAAGGTGGTGAAGTAGTCACTGGTCCACTCCCAGACGTTGCCAGCCATGTCGTAGAGGCCGTAGCCGTTCGCGGGGAAGCGCTCGACCGGCGACGTGCCCTCGGAACCGTCCGTTACGAGGTTCTGCCTCGGGAACTCGCCTTGCCAGGTGTTGGCCATCATCTTGCCCTTCGGGGCGAACTCGTCGCCCCACACGAACGTTGCTCCCTCCAGCCCCCCTCGCGCCGCGAACTCCCACTCAGCTTCGGTCGGCAAGGACTTTCCGGTCCACGTTGCGTACGCCTCCGCGTCCTCCGGAGCGACGTGGGTGACGGGATGACGCTCGCGTCCATGCAGCGTGCTGCCCGGCCCTTCCGGATCTCGCCAATGGGCGCCCGGTCGGTACGTCCACCAGTTCGACGGGTCCTGGAGATCGACCGGCTGGTCCGGCGGATCGAACACGAGTGACCCGGGCACAAGGAGATCGGGATCGGCATCGGGGTAGTCCGATGCATCAGGCTTCCGCTCAGCGAGGGTCAGGTAGCCAGTGGCCTTCACGAACCGGCGGAACTCGGCCACGGTGACCTGGTGTTCGTCCATCCAGAACCCGTCGACCTCAACGTCACGAACGGGCCGCTTTTCCGGGTAGAAGTCGTTCGAGCCCATCGTGAAGCGACCGCCAGGCACCCTGACCATGTCCTTCGTCGGTGAGGTCGACGATGGACCATTTCGCCGCGTTGCTGACATGGCGCCGGCGACTACTGCTTCGACATCGCGACCCGAAGGCGTTCCTCGGGGTCGACGAGGTGGTCGTGGTCGTCGTCACCGAGATCGATCTGGACCCAGTCGATCGTGCCGGTGAAACGACTGCTGTCGGTCGAGTAGTCGGCCGTGACGGTGGTGCCGGATTCGTATCCGATGTCGGTCGTCTCGTCGGCGGAGAAGATCATGGGCTCGGTCCTCTCAACCCGGCCGTTCCCAGACTGCTTCCCGTCGTAGTAGAGGGTCACGTCCCCACCCTTGGCGAGGCCGCCGCCGTCGTAGGCGAACTCGGCGCGAACCTGGTGCGTGCCGGTCGGTATCGGCTGGTCGGCCTCGACCGTGAACTCTTGGATGCCCAGCACGTTGTAGACGAACCTGGTCTTGCTGTCCTTGACATAGAAGGACCAACCCCCAAAGCGTCCACCCTGGGCGATGATCACACCGTTCGCGTCCTCGGGCGGAACGTCGATCGCCGCCGTGACGGAGAATGATCTGTTCTTGATGCTTACAACGCTGTTCTCCGAGAGGCGTCCCATGCCAGCGAAGAACCGCTGGGTGTCTCCGTGGATCAAGGTCGGCCGCCCGGCGATCGTCGGTTCCAACCGCTCGGCGGTGCGATCGTCCATGGGCAGGACGTTGTATTTCGTGGCTTCGATCAGCCACAGTCGTTGGAGCTTCGCGAGCATCTCGGGCTGTTCGGCGGCCAGGTCGTGCGCCTGGCTGTAGTCGGTGCTCCCGTCGTAGAGCTCCCAGAGGTCGTCGTCGAAGGCGGGTACGGTGCCACCGACCATGACCCAGGGCGTGCGGTGCTTCGTGACAGCACTCCAACCCTTGAAGTAGATGCCGCGGTTGCCGAACATCTCGAAGTACTGGAGGTCGTGGCGCTCGGCAGCATCTGGCTCGTTGAACGTGGAGAGCATGCTCGTGCCCTCCATCGGAGACTGCTGCACGCCGTTCACCACGGTCGGCTCGGGCAGCCCGGCGGCTTCGAGGATCGTTGGCGCCACGTCGATCACGTGGGCGAACTGCGATCGCAGCCCCCCTTTCTCTTCGATCCCGCTCGGCCAATGCACGATCGTGCCGTTGCGGGTGCCACCCCAATGCGAGGCGACCTGCTTCGTCCACTGGAACGGCGCGTTCATCGCCCACGCCCAGCCGACGGCGTAGTGGTTGTATGAGCTCGGCGAGCCAAGCTCGTCCATCTTGCTGAGCAAGAACTCGGGCGTTTCGATGGCGGCCATGCCGTTGAAGTTCGCCATCTCGTTGAACGCGCCGTTCAGCGTGCCTTCGGCCGACGCCCCGTTGTCGCCGATGATGTAGTAGACGATCGTGTCCTCGAGTACCCCCAGATCTTCGATGACGTCGACCAGCCGGCCGACGTGGCGGTCGACGTGCTCGAGGAAGCCGGCATAGACCTCCATCTGGCGCGCCAGGACCGGCTTCAACTCGTCGGGCATGTCGTCCCATGCGGGTATCTCGTCGTGGCGTTGGGTGAGCTCGGCGTCCGACGGGATGACGCCCAGTTCCTTCTGACGGGCGAAGGTGCGCTCGCGAGCCACGTCCCAACCGTCGTCGAAGACGCCTGCGTACTTGTCCGCCCACTCCATCGGGACGTGATGCGGGGCATGCGTCGCTCCCGGCGCGAAGTACACGAAGAACGGCTTCTCCGGCATCAGCGCCTTCTGGGTCCTGACCCAGGCGATCGCTCGGTCGGCGAGATCCTCCGTGAGGTGGTAGCCCTCGTCGGGCGTTGCGGGCGGCTCCACGGGTGTCGTGCCGTCATAGAGGGCGGGGTCCCACTGGTTATTCTCTCCACCGATGAAGCCGTAGAAGGTCTCGAATCCGCCGCCGACCGACGGCCACGCGTCGAACGGACCCATCGGCGAGGACTGCCAGACGGGCACCTCATGGCATTTGCCGAATTGGGCCGTCGAGTAGCCGTTGAGCTTCAGCGTCATCGCCAGCGGCGCCTTCGTGTTCGGGCGCAGCGAGCTGTTGCCGGGAGCCGAGGTCGCGGTCTCCGTGATGCTTCCCATCCCGACCGAGTGGTGATTCCGGCCGCTGAGTAGCGCAGCGCGCGTCGGAGCACAGAGCGCCGTGGTGTGGAATCGGTTGTATCGAAGCCCTTGCGATGCGAGGCGCTCGGCGGTCGGTGTGTTGCATGGGCCGCCGAAGGCGCTGGAGGCACCGAAACCCACGTCGTCGAGCAGGACGACGAGCACGTTGGGCGCTCCTTCAGGCGGAAGGAGCGCTTCGATCGGTGGGAACGTGGTGTCCGGGTCCTTGGCGTCGTACGTCGTTAACCCGGGAGCAGGCAGGTCTGGTATCGGGAGCATCGTTCTCGCGTGCCTGTCAGGCTCGTTCGCCATCTCGTTCCCCTTCGATGTTCCCGATGAACCGCCGCGGACGTGGCTACGTGCGCGGCATCATACGCAGTGCACGCCCGTGTGCAGGATCGCGCAGGCCGACCCTTGTTCACAGGGGGCTCGACGCACAGACTTGTCTCCGTTCGAGTCGTAGGTGCTCGGCGCCGTTGGCCGCATGACACTTGCACGGGCACACGCGCGCGGCAGCCAGAAGGGGGAGAGCCATGGTCCTGGAGAGTCCTAGCGGAAGCACGAGGCCGCCTGACGCGGACGGACGTCGACTCGGCGGTGGAGCGATCGCCTCGCTCGTGGGAGGAGGGCTGCTGCTCGTGTTCATGATCCAGAACACCGAGAGCGTGCAGCTCGACTTCTTGGTTTGGAGCTTCACGTGGCCCCTTTGGCTCCTCACGATGGCCTCCGCGGTGCTCGGGGCACTGGTGTGGTTCGGCCTGGGCGTGGTACGCCGTCACCGTCGGCGCAAGGAGCGCCGCCAAGACCGTCGGGACTGAAGAACGATGGCACTGGCAGATGTGGGGCGGATAGTGCTGCCAGTACCGAACCGACTTCTTCGAGGGTGACCGAGTCGGGGCCGTCTCGTCGTGGCGTGATCCACTCGTACACTTGGCAGACCACCTGACGCCAGGTTCCGATGCCGGAAGACCTCAATGTCGAGATCGCTGGAGCGATAGCCGAGGCCGGTGATGCGCCGGCCCAGTCCACGAAATCCCGCCGCGAGTGGTACGTCGAGATCCTGGAGGCGATCTTGCTCGCGGTCGTCGCGATCGCGACCGCGTGGAGCGGCTACCAGGCGGCGAGGTGGGACGGGCGTCAGGCGGAGCTGTACGGCGAAGACGCAGCGATCAGGATCCGTGCCGATCAGCTCCTCACGCTTGGCGGACAGCAGCGCCTGCTGGACGTCACCACGTTCAACACCTGGATCGAAGCGCGGAACGAGGGACGCACGGAGTTGGCGGCATTGTATGAACGTCGTTTCAGTGCCGAGTTCAAGGTCGCCTTCGATGCATGGCTGGCCACCGATCCCTTCTCGAACCCAGACGCGCCACCAGGGCCGAGCTTCATGCCCGAATACGTCAATGCCAAGATCCAGAGAGGCTCCGAGTTGAACGACCTGGCCACGCGTGTCTTCGACGAGGGCACGGCCGCACGGAGACGAGCGGACGACTACATCCGTACGACAGTGGTACTGGCGACCGTCCTGTTCCTGCTCGCGTTGTCGCAGCGGTTCAGGATCTTGCGGGTCCGGGTTGGCGTCCTCGTGCTGGCGGGCGGATTGATGCTCTACGGACTGCTCACGATCATCACGTTCCCGCGGCGGTGATCGGCATGGGCACAACGCCTCGTCAAGCGCGATGCTCGCGGTCTCGACCCTCCGAACGTGACCCACAGTAGGCTGGCAACGTGACCTCGTATCCACAGGCTGAAGCCGCTCAGAGAGCGGGGGTCGAACCCCAGTTCTTGGATCGGCTGATCGGTCTCGGCATCGTCGCCTTCGAAGAGCCGGAACGTTGCTCGCCGGGCGATGTGCGTCGCGTGCTCATGGCGAAATCGCTCGTGGATGCCGGGATCCCCTTGGACGGCGTGGCCGCTGCCATCCAACGGGGTGCCCTGTCGCTCGCGTTCCTCGACGGAGTCAGCTTCGAGCGGTTCGCCGCCCTCTCCGGCGAAACGTTCCAGCAGGTCAGCGACCGCACCGGGATCCCGCTCGAGCTGCTCACGGTGATCCGCGAAGCCATCGGCATGGCAGAGCCGTCACCCGATGACCGGCTTCGCGAGGACGAGATGGCGATCGTGCCCTTCATCGAGCTCCAGGTGGCTGAGGGATTCCGGCCGGCCGCCATCGAGCGGCTCCTCCGTGTCCAGGGTGACAGCACCCGCCGGATCACCGAGCAGGAGGGCGCCTGGTGGGTCTCGGAGGTGATCGAGCCGGCCATGGCAGCCGGCAAAGGCTCGGACGAGATCGCCAACGCCGAGTTCAGCGATCGGATCAGCCCGCTCGCGGAGCAGGCGGTCCTAGCCATGTATCACGCGCAACAGGCACGCGCCTGGACCGCCAACATCATCGAGGGCTTCGAGTCGTTGATGGCGAAGGAGGGGATCCACAGCCGCCTCGATCGGCTACCGGCCATCTGCTTCCTGGACATCACGGGCTACACGCGGCTGACCCAGGAACGTGGTGACGATGCGGCCGCCGACCTGGCCGCAACGGTCGCGCGGCTCGTGCGGCGCAGTTCCGTGCAGCACGGCGGCAAACCCATCAAGTGGCTCGGCGACGGCGTGATGTTCTACTTCGCCGATCCCGGGCCCGGCGTGCGTGCTGCGCTCGAGATGGTGGACGGGCTCGCGGCCGCCGGGCTGCCGCCGGCCCACGTCGGCTTGCACGCGGGGCCGGTCCTCTTCCAGGAGGGCGACTACTTCGGTCAGACCGTCAACCTCACGTCGCGCATCGCTGACTACGCGCGCCCTGGCGAGGTGCTGGTCAGCCAGGCGCTCGCGGACGCTTCGCAGGAGACAGGGATCGCGTTCAGGGGATCGGCCAGGTAGAGCTCAAGGGAGTATCCGGAACGGTGCAGCTGCTCCGGGCCCATCGCACGTGACTGGTCAGGCAAGGCGCTTGGGCCCTGCCGGAAGCCGGGCAAGAGGTGAGGCCTCGGCTGGTGGTCCAAGACCGGATGAGCTCCGTCCATCCTTCCGGCCGATTGACCTAAGGAGAATCGCCGGAGTATATAGAGGCATTCGGAGAGGTGGGCCGCTGGCCCGCGAGGGAGGTTGTTCAGATGCGGACTAGAGTCGTCGGTGTCGTTCTGGTCGTCCTTGGCCTCGCGCTCGGCTGCTTCGCTCTCTCGACCGCGGCCTTCGCCGACCCGAACCTCACGAACATCCCTCCCCATCGCCACTACGTGCAGACATCGACAGGGGAACTGCGGCAGGTGGGGCCGAGGGTCTGCGACAACGCCTCGCTGCAGCGGGCGTTCAACCAGTTCCACAACAACATTCACGCGGTGAGCGGCGCGGGGATCGGTCCAGCAGCACCTGGGCTGCACAACCGTCGGGGCGCGGAACTCATGTTCGGTCCCTGCTAGAGCATGAGGTGGGGAAGAGTCCAGGCCTGACTAGAGTCCGCCCCGGCGCGAGCCCACCCGCCTGATCCGGTTCGATTGCCGCGGCACCGGCGGCTCCGACGATACACCCTGCGCCGCAGCCGTGAGACGGGCGCCAGGTCGGTTCGGCCGATGGGGACTGGCGACCTCGGCAGGCCTATTGGCGGATTCGACCGCGAGCCGATCGGGACATCCTTGCCGGACCGACATCCGTCGGAAAGGGCATGGTGGAGAAGGAGGAGGGTTACATGGCGGCATCGGCATCAGATACGACTCCCAACACGATCGTGCTGATCCACGGCTTTTGGGTCACGCCCAGGAGCTGGGAGCATGTCGGAGGCGGCTGAAGCGGCCGAGAGGAGCTAAGGGTTGACAGAATGCAGACGCCGGGTCCAAGCGCGCGAGGAGGCTAGCCATGGACGACACCGACCGAATCGAGAACCCTCGACGTACGACCCGCAAGCCGGTTCAGCCCCGACGCGTGGAGCGCCTCCTCATCGTTCAGCCGCAGGACGACGCCGACGTTGAAGCGGCCGGCTCCGAGCTCGAGGACTTGCCGGGCGTTGTCAGCGCATCCCTTAACACTCTCACTGGCTCCTTTGACATCCTCTTCGATCCGGCTGTCGTCTCGGACGACGAGCTCGGCGCATCACTGCACCATCATGGGTACGACCTCATCGCCTGGCAGGAGGCGCGGGAGATGCACGCTGCCCAGCAGCGGACCTGGCTGCTAGACCAGATTCGGGCACTCGCTCAACGCGCCGAACTCGAATCCACAGAACGCGGCGCCTACGCGCTTGGTGTGACGAAGGGCGGCGTCGATGCGTATGTTCGGGCTGCGAGGGCGTTCGGACTCATCACGGACGCAGAGATCAGCCAGCTGATCCCGGCTCACTTCTTCGAACGGCCTTAGCTCGACGGTGGGTGTGCTCAGGGATGGGATGCCTGGAGCTTCGGCTCCTCCCCGCGCTTCACCTAGCGGGCCCTGGCGCTGAAGGGGGATCCAGCCCTCATCTGCCCTGACGCTGCCGTTCTCGTCGAATCTCAAGGATCAGTCAGCGGCGGCAGGGGCGATCCCTCACCGTCGAGCACCGCCTCCAGGGCACCCACCAGATGCTCGAGCTCGGTGCGGCTCATGTGGGTCAGGAAGTGCTCCCGCAGCGCTTGCACGTGAACGCTCGTCGCCCTGCGCAGGAGAGCCCGGCCCCCGGCGCTGAGGGTGGCCACGGAGCCGCGCTTGTCGCGCTCGAAGACGCTGCGCTGCAGGAGCCCCTTCCGCTCGAGCTGATCGACGGCCCGGGTGACGCCGCTGGGCGAGAGAACCGTTCGTGACGCCAGATCCGACATCCGCAGGCCGCGCTCGCCGGCGCGGCGCAGCCGGTTCAAGACCTCGAACTGGTTAAGGCTCAGACCGATCGCGCCGACCAGTTCCCGGTCGAGCGTGGGGACAACCGTCGCGTAGGCGTAGATGAACACCCGCCAGGCACGAAATTCGAGCGCGTCCAGCCGCCTGTCGTTCCGCTCTTTGGCCATCGGGTCAGTCTAGCGGGGAATAGTTGCCTGCGGTCGCAAGTTTCGAACGGAGTGAGGGCCCACGGAGGGCCGCGGCGAGAGGAGGCAGCGATGGAGGTGGGTCTGTTGCTCATACGGGTCGTGCTCGGAGGGATCATGGCGGCCCACGGCGCTCAGAAGCTGTTCGGTTGGTTCGGTGGCCACGGCCTTTCCGGCACCGGGGGCTGGCTCGAGACGGTAGGTCTGAGGCGCGCTCGCGTGCACGCTGCAGTCACCGGGCTCGCTGAGTTCGGAGGAGGCGCGCTTCTGGTTCTCGGCCTGCTCACGCCCCTGGGTGCGGCGGCGGTCGTCGGCGTGATGTTCGTCGCGATCGCGATCGTCCACTGGAGGAACGGGTTCTTCAACTCGACTGGTGGCTACGAGTTCAATCTGTTGATCATCGCTGCCGCTCTCGCGCTTGCCTTCACCGGTCCCGGCACGATCTCGATCGACTACCTTGCCGGATGGACCCTGGCAGGACCCGGATGGGGCCTCGGGGCCCTCGGGATCTCCGCGGTCGCCGCGGGATCCGTCCTGGCGATGCGCAGGCCCCGGCCCGAGCAGGCGCAAGAAGAGACCTCTGGCGAGGAGGTCACCGCTGCCTAGAGTACGATCTCGATGATGCGGTTTCGGTTTCGAGCTCCATCCAAGATCGACGTTCGCCACGCGAGTCCGAGAAGGGAAGAGATGAGGAACATGAGACAACAGGTTGAGGAGAGGGAGCGTGAGGCGATCCTCGTGGAGGACGCGGCACTGATCCGGATGATGGGGATGCCGGTCCTGGAGGCGGTGCCCTCCCGCGGGACTCCCTACGAACGGACCGACCCCTTCATCCTCGTGCACGAAGGCCGGTTCCGCCTTTCCGAGATGTCGGGCAAGGACACCAAGCATCCGCACCGGGGGTTCGACAACCTCTGGTATGTGCTGCAGGGCTCGGCCAGTACGGGCCACAGCACCGGGCCGGACGGAGCCATGGAGCGGGCCCGCCTGTCCGAGGGAGCGCTCCTGGCGCTCAGGACGGGACGGGGCGCGTGGCACGCCGAGTCGGTGGGAGCCGACGAGGTCGAGGAGGGCCGCGGCGACACGGAGTTCCGCAGCGTGCTGTTCTGGGTGAACCTGGCCCGGAAGGACAAGGACGTCGAACCGAGCGCGCAGGTGGTGCAGCCGGAAGCAGATCCCGGTGCGGCAGGAGGGCGACGCCATCGTTCGAACTCTGGTCGGTGAGGACTCTCCCGTGCATCTGGGCACGCCGGCGCTGATCCTCGACATCGAACTGCCCGAGGGCGGGGATGTCACGACACCGGTGCCGCCGGGGTTCCAGGGCTTCGCCTACATGCTGGAGGGCGAGGCCGACCTTCGGGGCGAACCGGCGCACGGCGAGACCGCCCCAGCTGGTCCTGATGGGTCCGGGAGAGAGGATTCACGGTCAGGGACGCCGCTCCCGGCACTCGGTTCATGCTCATGGCAGGGAAGCCATACGGCGAGGCGCCCCTGTTCAACGGGCCGTTCGTCGACTAGACCAGGAGGCGGGATCCATGCCGGTCCGGGACGGAACAAACCTCGAGGTCGAGGCTTGGATGGAAGGGAACCGATGAGCCCCTACTGTGGGGAGGCGGATCCGATCGTGAGGGACATCCAGGAGCGTCTGGGGGAGCAGCTGCGATTCGTCTTCCGCAACGTCCCCATCGGCACCTCGAATCCCCACGGGTTCTGGGAGATGCTCCAGCGACACCTGGACGATCAACCCTTGCTCTCGGCCCTGCAGCGTGCGGCCGAGAGCGACGCCGAGGTCTGACGCATGGAGGAACATGCAACCCCGCTGGCACCCGGAACCGACGCGCCAGACTTCGAGCTTCCCTCGACCCCCGATCAGAAGGTGTCGCTATCGGAGTTCCGGGGTCAACCCGTGATCCTCGCCTTCTACCCAGAGGATTGGAGCCCCGTGTGCTCCGACCAGATGGCCCTGTACCAGGAGGTGCTCCCCGAATTCCGGAGATTCAACGCTGAGCTCGTGGGCCTCTCGGTGGACGGCATCTGGAGCCATCTCGCCTTCGCGAAGGATCGCAACCTTCACTTCCCGTTGCTGGCCGACTTCGAGCCCAAGGGAGAGGTGGCCCGGGCCTATCAGGTGTACCGGGACAAGGATGGGACGAGCGAGCGGGCTTTGTTCGTGATCGACGCCGACGGCATCGTGCGGTGGAGCTACGTCTCTCCCGTGGGTGTGAACCCCGGCGCCGACGGGATCCTCCGCGCTCTCGAGAGCCTTGGGATGGAGGGGGCTTCATGAGCACGACCCAGTGGGAAGCGGCACTCACCATGCCGGTCACCGAAGACAGGGACCATATCGATGGACCTGCGGATGCGCCGGCGACGCTCGTCCAGTACGGCGACTACGAGTGTCCGTACTGCGGCGAGGCGTATCCCATCATCAAGGAAGTGCAGGCCCGGCTGGGTGACAGCCTCCGATTCGTCTTCCGCAACTTCCCGATCACGACCTCGCATCCTCACGCCGAACGGGCTGCGGAGGCCGCAGAAGCCGCTGCCGCCCAGGGCAAGTTCTGGGAGATGCACGACCTTCTCTACGAGAAACAGCGGCGACTGCGCGACGAGGACCTCCACACGTACGCCGAGCAGCTTGGGCTCGACGTCGAGCTGTTCGACAAGGAGATGACCGATCATGCCCACGCGGAGCGGGTTCGCGAGGACTTCATGAGCGGCGTGCGGAGTGGCGTGAACGGCACGCCGACCTTCTACATCAACGGCGTGAGGCACGACGATTCGTACGAGATCGAGGTTCTGCTCGGCGCACTGGAACGGGCCGCAGCCGAGGAACGATGAGCGGGTCCGAGAAGGGAGTCAGCTCCCTCACTGCAGAGGATCGGTTCGGCGAAGCATCTGGTCGTGACCTCAGAGCGGCCTGCCGGCTCAGTCGTCGACGCCACCTTCGAAGATCGAGAAGACGGCGCCATGGGGATCGCGAAGCGCCGCGAACGTGCCGGCCGGGATCTCTGTCGCGGGCATGACTGTGCTGCCTCCGAGCTCATCCGCCAGTGTCATCGTGTCGCCGACCGACTCGACGGTGAAGTACGGCACCCAGTTGGGTGGCATGCCTTCCTCCGGGCGGCGCAGTTCGCGCATGCCCCCGTTGCGACCCTCGGCGGCGCCGTCGTGGTGGATCGGCCAGTAGCGCGGCCCGCCGCCTGTGTCGACTTCCTCGATCGTCCAGCCGAACAGCTCGCGGTAGAATGTCGCCGCCGCGTCAACGTCGTTGGTGGCGAGCTCGTTTGAGGTCAGACATCCCGGGTCGTTCACGCGTTCAGCGCCGATCGAACCCCGAGCTTCCCACAGGCCGATCATCGCCCCGGTCGGATCGGCGACGACCGCCACACGCGCCGCGCCCATGATGTCGAACGGGCCGGCGTGCACCGTGCCGCCGAGCTCGCCGGCACGCGCTGCGGACTCGTCGGCGTCGGCGACGGTCACGTAGTTGAACCAGTTGGGCGGAACGCCGGCCGTCCGCTGGGGCTCAGGCTGCGACGTGATCCCAGCGACGGTCTCGCCGTCGAGCCGCGCCCTCGTGTAGACGCCACCGCCGGGCTTCTCTTCGTCTTCGCTCTGCCAGCCGAACAACTCGCCGTAGAAGCGTTTCGCATCGTCGGGGTCGGTGGTGGCGAGCTCCACCCAGGAGAACGTCCCCGGGTCGTACCTGGTCCTCGTTCCCATCGTCGATCCTTTCGGGTCGAGTGTGTGCGGCTCTGGTCGATACGTCTGCCGGCGTCGAGGACACATGATCATGCGTGCTCGAAGTGGGTCTGCTCGATCAGCTCCGGGTTCGGTAGGGCCAGCACCCAGTGCTACCAGCTTCCCGCTTGCTGTCAACGGTGGGCACTCTGGCCTCACCTCAACTCATCCTCCAAGATGGGCTTGCCCACCGAAGCTCAGACGAAAGCGAGGCAGACATGGCGGCGACCAACGCCGGGCTCGTCGAGGACGTGAGGGTCGGTGTCCGGCTCAAGATATCCGCCCTCTGGATCGCGATGCTGTTCCTGTTCGCCTATGGGGACATCTTCGGGTTCTTCGCACCGGGCCATATCGAGGAGATCATCGCCGGCGAGATCTCAGGGATCGAGATCACGCAGCCCTTCCTGTTCGCGGTCTCGGTCTACATCGCGATCGCGAGCCTGATGGTCTTCCTGACGCTCGTTCTGAAACCGAGGGTCAACCGCTGGGTCAACATCGGGCTTCCGATCCTGTACATCGTCTCCATCGCGGCCTCGGTCGTAGGTGAAACCTGGGCGTACTTCTTCTTCTTGAGCGCCGCGGAGATCGCCCTCTTGCTCGTGATCATCTGGTACGCGTGGACATGGCCCAGACGAGAAGGAAGCGGACCCTGACATCCGGCGGTCCTCGGAGATAGTGAGAGATCGGAGCACTCACTGGCCAGCCGATATACCTACCTGGGACTTCTGGCCTGGGAAGTTGATGAAACGTTGCCCGAGCAGGAGGGGTTCATGTTCCGTCACGAACGAGCCAGTGTCCCTCCGGAGCGTCTCGGTGCTCGCTGAGTTCCCGCTGTTCGAGGGGTTCTTCGATGCCGAATACACGCATCTCTGTGAAGCCCTCTACCTCCTCAGGGGAGTCCACTCCGGTGGGCTCCCTTCTTCGTGGCGGGGCTGCTTTCGATCAAGTTCGCTCCACTTCCGCCTGTAGGCGCGTCTCCTCCAGGTCGAGCTCTCGTTCGAGCCGGTGCATCACGTCGCTGCTGATCCGACCTTCGTTGCGGAGATGTACGACGACCGACCGTTGCGCGGTGATCACCTCGCCGACGAGTCGGCCATACGCCTGCGAGTGACCCTCGTATCCGTCGTCCGGCGTACCGTTCGCTCGTGCCTCGAAGCGACCGCGCTGGAACGCGTAGTGGCTGCTGAGGCGGTCGATCTTCCCGGGTGGGATCCACTCCTCATCGGCGAGCTCATCCAGGCGTTCGAGTGCTGCCTGCGCCGCGCTGATCCGAGCCGTGAGCTCCTCGCGCTCCTCGGCGTCGTCGTCGCGAACGCCGAGTTTCCGGATCAGGGCCGGCAGGGTGAGGCCCGGCACGACGATCGTGAACAGCACCACGACGTAGGCGAGGAAGATGAGCAGCGGACGCTGGGGGAAGGGATCGCCCGAGTCGGTGGCGAGCGGGATCGACAGCGCTGCCGCCAGCGTTACCGCGCCACGCATGCCCGACCAGGCGCCGATGACACGCACGCGCGCACCCGCCCGGCGCGCCACCTGGCTCGGGCGACGGTCGAGGGCGCGCACGAGGTAGGGCGTCGTGAACATCCAGGCGAACCGCGCGCCGACGACGGTCGCCACGACGGCGGTGCCCGACGCCAGCACCGTCGACATCGGCAGGTCCGCGAGATCTTCGACGATCGCGCGGAGCTGGAAACCGATCAGCACGAACAGCACGGCGTTCACGAGGTAGACTCCGAACTCCCAGACGGCGAACCCGCTGACGCGCGTCGACGCCGATGCGATGTGAGGAGCGCGCCATCCCACGTACAGCCCCGCGGCCACGGTCGCGAGCACCCCGGACACCCCAAGCTCCTCGGCCGTGAGGTAGGCCGCGTAGCCGGTCAACAGAGAGATCGTGATCTCGACCGGCGGATCCTCGATGCGGCGGCGCACTTCGCTGATCACCCATCCGATCCCGAGCCCGATCGCGATCCCGCCGGCGAGGCCGAGGATGAAGCTCGTCGTCGCCCCGAGGAGCGAGAAGGTCCCTCCCACCGCTGCAACGACCGCCACCCGGAAGACGATCAAGGCCGTGCTGTCGTTCATCAGCGACTCGCCCTCGGTGATGCCGACGAGCCGTCGCGGGGCGCCGAGGCGCCGGAAGATCGCCGTGGCTGCGACCGGATCGGTCGGGGAGACGATCGCGCCGAGCGTGAACGCCGCCGCCCACGGCAAGCCGTCGATGATGGAGTGGGCGACGACGGCCACGGCTGCAGTGGTGAACAAGACCAAAGGGAACGCCAACAGCGAGATCGCCCGAGCATCCGCCTTGATCTCCCGAGCATCCGCGAAGAAGGCGGCCGCGTAGAGCAGCGGCGGAAGGAAGATGACGAGCACGAGCTCGGGGTCGAGCTCGATCTGTGGGATGCCGGGGATGAACGCCAGCGGCAGTCCTCCGAGCACCAGCACGATCGGATACGGGACTCGGATGGCGCGCGCGAGGAGGCTGAGGGCTGGCACGACCACGAGGATCCCGATCAACAGCCACGATGACTCGTGCATCGACTCCGAGGATGCCACATCAGTGATGCTCAGGAGATCCGTTCGGGCGTGTAAAGCTTCTTGGGCTCATTCGCTCCTAGAAGGACGACATGGCTGGAGTCCTCGTGACCGCTCGGCAGGACCTGGAAGTGCTCTACAGGGAGCACGGGGATCGGTTGTGGTGGGCGCTGGTCGCGTTCTCGGGAGATCGGGAGATCGCGAGTGACGCCGAGGCCGAGGCGTTCGCGCAGGCCTTGCGGCGTGGCGATGCCATCCGGGACCCGCTGGCATGGATCTGGAAGACGGCCTTCCGGATCGCTGCCGGGGAGCTTCAGGAGCGGGGGAGGATCGTCCACGTCGATCCGGAACCCAGCTACGAGCTACCCGAGCCGGCCGCCGAGGTGGCCGCCGCCCTCAGGCAGCTACCGGCCCGGCAACGGGCCGCGGTCGTCCTCCACTACTACGCAGATCGACCCATCCGTGAGATCGCCGCGATCTTGGGGACATCCCCTTCGACCGTGGCGGTGCACCTGCACCGTGGTCGGAACCGCCTCCGCGACCTTCTGGGAGATGAAGATGCCTGACCTTCGAGAGCGCCTTCGGGCGATCGAATCGACCCAGCCGCCGGACCTATGGACGACGATCGAGGCGCACGCGCTCGAGGAGCGGCCTGAGCTGAACGGGGGCGAGATCGTCCCCTTCGAACCGAGGCGCCCGGAGTGGCCGCGCCGGCTGGCGGCTGCGGCGGTAGCGGTGGCGGTCTTCTTCCTGGGCACGATCCTCGTGTGGCGTGGCTTCCGGTCCCCTCCGCGCCCCATCGCGACACCAGCACCTGCGGTGTTGCCCGCCGGTTGGGAACGCTGCACCAACGGCGTTCTCGGCTACTCGATCGGCTACCCCGGGGATTGGTTCACGACCGACGTCCTGAACGGCGAACAGGATCCACGCTATGCATGCCTTTGGTTCGATCCGGTGCCGTTCAAGGAAGCCGGCAACGTGGTGGCCGAGGGGTTCGCCTACCCGCTGGAAGTGGGTGTTCGGATCGGCGGCTTCGCCGACGTGCTCGCCGATGAAACGACGGGGGGCGTCAGGGTCCTCCTGAAGGAGAACACTTCCGTCGGTGACCACCGCGCGGTCCGCCTCGAGGTCGAATTCGGTGACAGCCCGATCGTGCCGGCAGGCACCCGGCTCTACGAGTACGTCGTCGAGCTGACGCCCAACCGCACCCTGCGGATCTTCACGGCCGACCAGCGGGGGATCGCGGGGACGTACGAGGAGAACCGGAGCGTCGTCGACCTGGCGGCCTCGACCATCCGCTTCAGCGATCCGCCGGGCCGGGAAAACCTAGGCTGATCCAGCGCCGACTGGCTTCAACGCAGCGGTCGCCCGCTTCGCCAGCATGAGGTCATGCGCCTTGTCTTTGGCGCGCATCCGAACGGCAACCTCGGCGAACGAGAAATCGTCGTCCGAGGCTCGGAGATGATCCTCCCGCCGGTGACGCAACGTGTAGATGGCGACACCGATCAGAGCAAGAACGCCGATCGACGCTCCAGCAACCGGACCCCACATCACATACCCGACGAGGGATGCCGCGGCGACCCCGACGATCGTCATGAATGGCTTGTTTCGAACTAGCTGTGGCCGAGTGGCCATGCTTGCCTCCTCGATCTCAAGGAACCGGGAAAGGCAAGGTGCGAGGATGACTCGCGAGTTCGCCCCGTCTTGGGCGGCTCCACCATGGGTGGACCTCTACATCCTACCCGGTTGCGGCTCGGCCGAAACCGGATTGTCGCATCGGCCGCATCAGCAGGGTGCTTGAACCGGGCCGATCCGCATGGAATCTTTGGCCCGCGATGTACCTGATGGGCAATTCCTTCCCCAGTTCGAACGTGGCATCGAGGCGTCCGAGCACTCTGCAGATCTCGGTCACGGTCGCCTGCGTCGCGATCTTCGTCGTGATGACGTCACGAACCGCTCGCGCTGCGGCCACGTGTGTTTCCGTCGGCGTCAACGTGAACATCACGCTGGCCTCGGGTGACAGCGTCACCGTCACCCGGGACGTCGCAGGCAACTTCAGCGTTTCGGGGACGGGTCTGACCCCCACAGCCTGCGGCGCCGCGACGATGCTCAATCGGGACACGGTCAACATCACCGGGGCCGGCGGCAGCGAGTCCGTCACGATCGACCTGTCCGGCGGGGCATTCGTGCCCGGCGTGGTTGACGAGGTGGGCTCCACCGATGAGATCGAGTTCGTGGTGAACCTCGGGGCAGGTGCGGCGGATGCTGTCGCCATCACTGGATCTTCCGCCGCGGACATGATCACGCTCGGAGAGTCCGGCATCAACCTGAACGATGTCGACGATGTGGACGTGAGCCTCACCGACGTCGAAACTCGCACGGTGTCCGGCTCGGGGGGCGATGACGTCGTGAGCGCGGCGGGGGGCAATCTGACCGGAGCCCCGCTGTCGTCGAGCGTGACGATGAACGGCGGGACTGGCGCCGACACCCTCACGGGTGGGGACTCGGTGGACACGCTCAACGGCGATGCCGATGCCGACACCATCGGAGGAGGGCTCGGGTCCGACATCTCTTCCGGAGGCACAGGGAACGATCTGTTCGGCGAAGGAACCACCAGCAGCGGCTCTGACTCGTTCGCCGGCGGAACCGGCTCGGATGGCGTGAGCTACGCCGCTCGGAACGTGGACGTGATCGTCACGCTCGATGGGATCTCCGACGACGGCGAGAGCGGCGAAGGTGACAGCGTCGCGAACGATGTCGAGAACGTGATCACCGGCTCAGGAAGCGATGTGGTCCTCGGGAGCTCCTCGCCCAACTCGATGAGCGGTGGCGATGGCGACGACACGCTGGACGGTGCCGCCGGCGTTGACACCATCGATGGAGGCGGCGACAACGATGGGCTCATCGGTGGGACCGGCAATGACAGCCTTGACGGTGGCATCGGTATCGACATAGCCGACTACACCCAGTCTACGGCGGCCGTGACGGTGAACCTTCTTTCCGGAGTGACCTCGGGCGCAGCAGGCACGGATTCCCTCATCAACTTCGAAGACGCGTCGACAGGAACCGGCGTGGATTCCCTCACGGGTGATGCCGGCCCGAACACCCTCGACGGCGGCACCGGCAACGACACCCTCGCCGGAGGACCAGGCGACGACACGCTCACGGGCGGGGGCGGCACCGATCTCGCCGACTTCACCTCGGCCTCAGGCAACCTGGCGGTGAACCTCGTTCTGGGAACAGCGACGGGTGACGGGAGCGACTCGTTCATCGCGATCGCCAACGTGACGGGCGGATCCGGCAACGACGTGATCGTCGGGAACTCGGGTGGGAACGCCCTGGATGGCGGCAGCGGAAACGATTCGTTGGATGGTGGGAGCGGCAACGACGCGTTGGTCGGGGGGACCGGTGTCGACACAGGGCAATTCAGCGCTGCCCCGGGAGACGTCACCGTCAACCTGGGCGCGGGCACCGCTACCGGGTACGGGACGGACACGCTCACCGGCATCCAGCAGGTGATGACGGGAGCGGGGAACGACACCCTCACCGGCAACGCCGCGGGCAACGACCTGAACGGCGGTGGCGGCAACGACACCGTGAACGGAGCGGCCGGCGACGACACGCTGAACGGCGGTGCTGGCACCGACACGGTGTCGTTCTCGACTACCACCGCAGGGATCATCGCGGACCTGGTGGCTGGGACCGCAACGGGTGACGGATCGGACGCGCTGACCGGGTTCGAGGGCCTCACCGGTGGCTCTGGACCCGACACACTCATCGGTGACCCCGGTCCCAACGTTGTCGACGGCGGTGCCGGCAACGACGATGTGAGCGGGGCCGGTGCGAACGATACGCTCGCCGGCGGAGCGGGCATCGACACCCTGGACATGTCTTCTGCGTCAAGCAAGGTCGTGGTGAACGTGTCCGGGGGTTCGGCGACGGGCCAAGGCGCTGACCTGTTCACCGGGTTCGAAGAAGCCGTGACCGGGACTGGCCCGGACACCTTGATCGGAGACGGCGCCGCCAACCTCCTGAACGGTGGTCCGGGCAGCGATCTCATCGTCGGTGGTCTGGGTGACGACACCCTGACCGGGGGTCCCGGCGTCGACCGCGTCGAATTCCAGTCCGCCACGGTTGGGGTGACGGTGGATCTTACCGCCGGTATCGCCGCAGGTGAGGGGAACGATTCGATCCAGGCGGTCGAGAACGCGACGGGCTCTGGCTTCGCCGACATCATCATCGGAACTGCGGTCAACAACGTCCTTACCGGAGGAGGCGGCAACGATTCGATAGAAGGCGGCGGGGGCGTCGACGTCATCCGGGCCGGTATCGGCAACGACGAGTTGACCGGCGCGGGAGGCAACGACCGCATGTTCGGCGGAAGCGGCAAGGACCGCTTGGTGGGAGGGTCAGGCAACGACCTGCTCAATGGTGGGACGGGAGCCGACGCATGTCAGGGCGGAGGAGGCAGAGACAAGCTGTTCTCCTGCTGAGCATCGGCCTTGAGATTCTCGCGGATCTTCCTATCCTGAAGCCTCTGGTCGCCCGAATCCTCCGCCTCCTCCGGACCGCGAGCTGACCAGATCTCCGACGTGGAGCGGCCCGAAGTCGGTGACCCGGTCGGTCAAGGTCACCTCGTCGTCGGTTCCAGGGTTCACGACCAGCTCGCCGGCTCGTCCATCCTCACCGCCATGAAGCCCCTTCCCAAGGAGATCGTGGGTGTTCTCGATCGTGAACTGCAAGTAGATGCCGGATTCCAGGATCCGGTAGTCACGCGCCACTCCAGGGCCTCCCAGGGAACGTCCACGTCCACCGAATGCCGGCAAGAGCTCATGTCGCTCGACGCGGAGCGGGTAGCGGGTCTCGATCACTTCGACCGGGGTGTTCCTGGTATCGCCATCACCGACGAAGATCAATGCCGGCCCGTCATGGTCGGGCCGAGCCCCACCCCCGCCCGGGTGGACGTCGCTGAACACGAAGGGATCCCCGTGGCGTGCATCGACCCGGTAAAGGTCGACCCCGAAGATCTGATAGCCGCCGGCAGGCGATCGTGCCGGCAACACATCTGCCATGGCTCGGATCACCAGCTCGATCAGCGCGACGCCGACGTAGCCGTAGGAATCCACTGGAGCCGGGCGGGCAGGGCTGACCAGGGAGCCCGGGGGAGTCTCGAACTCGATCGCCATCACGTGGCCCTCGTTCCCGACCTCGTCCGGGGCGAAGAGTCCCTTGATCGCACATCGGACATCGCACTTGGCTCCAGGGTCGTTGATGGGACCGCGGGCCGTGGGGCTCGTGCCGTCGAACGTCACATGAAGCGTGTCGCCCGGCGACCTGGATCTGGACCGTGATCCGTGGACGTGAGGTCCGGTCGACACCGTCATGATCGAGCTCGATGCTTGCCTCGAAGGTTCCGTCTGCAAGATCGGAGATACGTGCGCGCATCGCGGCGTCGGTGCGCGCGATCACCCGTTCCATCGCTTGAGTCACTACCTGGGCGCCGAAACGATCGCAAAGACGCTGGACCCGCTCGATGCCACGCCGGCAGGCCGCCATCTGCGCCGCGAGGTCACCGCGCACCAACTCCGGCACGCGCACGTTGGCGTCGATCAGGTCGAAGAGGTCGTCGTTGTCGACCCCGGCTCGCACCAGACGCTGATGGGTGAAGCAGATCCCTTCCTGGTAGACGTCGGTCGTGTCCGGAGCCCACCCTCCCGGGCTCTTACCGCCGATGTCTGCCCAATGTGCGGTCACCACGGCGAAGGCCACCAGGACATCATCGGAGAAGATCGGCGTGTAGATCGAGGTGTCCGAGATATGGGTGCCGGTCACGAAAGGGTCGTTGACGATCAGCACGTCCCCGGGCGAGAAGCCATCATGCCCATGGGTCCGGAGGCCGGACCGGACGGTATCGGACAGCGCGCTGATGAAGCCGGCGATCCCAGGCGCTTCGGCCCACAGACGCGCATCGGCACCGACGATGCCGAGCCCGAAGTCCTGCACCTCGTAGAGGAGGGGATTGTGGGCCGTCCGGACCAGGGTCCGGTTCATCTCGATCGCTGCGGCGGCAAGTCCACCGCGGATCACTTCGACGGCGATCGGGTCGATCTCGGTCACGCGGCAGACCCCGGTGCAGTCAACAACAGGTTTCCCGTCTCGTCCGCTCGTGCGACCCACCCGGGGGGCACGAGCGTGGTGGAGCTCCATTCCTCGATGACCGCCGGGCCGCGTACCCGTTGATCGACGGCGAGCGCTTCCCTGTCGAAGACGGAGCTCTGCACCGGGTGGCCGGCTCCGAGATCCACTTCGCGCACGCCTCGTGCCTGCGCAGGTGCGGTCGTCGGCCGCTCGGGCCAGCGAGGTTCGCGGGCGGGCACGATCGCTCGGCGTCGGACGGTGACGAGCTGGATCGAAGCTCCTCGTTGACCATGGCCGAAGAGTTGGCGGTGGCGATCCACGAACCTGTCTGCCAATGCTGCAACGTCGGCCCCCGTCCAGTCAGGTTCGACCTCGACGGTCACCGTGTGCTCCTGTCCGTCGAAACGGAGGTCGGCTCGGCGTTCGATCAGGATCGCGTGACCGGTCGAGCCGGGCTCGTCGAGCCGCTGAACGAGATCCTCTCGGAGGGACTCGAGCTCGGCCAGCGCCACACCCAGCGATCCCTCGTTGAGACTGCGAACGCGTGTGGTCGAGGCATCCTCGCGGTGACCCGCCGCCGAGATACCCCACGCAGAGAAGTTGGCTGGGTGCCGGGGGATGACCGACGTGCCGATCCCGAGCTCCGCCGCGGTCGCGGCGGCGAACAGGCCACCTCCCCCTCCATAGGCGTAGAGGGCGAAGTCGCGAGGATCCAGGCCGCGCTCGACCGTCATGGAGTGAAGGGCGTTGGCCATCGTGCTCTCGGCGATGGTCATGACCCCACGAGCCGCCTCTCGGGTCGACATGCCGAGCTTCGACGCGATCCGATCGTGGACGGCGCGCTCTGCCGCGGTCACGTCGAGCTGCATCCTGGAGCCCAGGAACCTCTCGGGATCCAGGTGTCCGAGCACGACCTGGCAGTCGGTGACGGTGGGCTCCTCCCCACCGAGACCGAAGCATGCGGGACCCGGCCTCGCTCCGGCGCTCACCGGGCCTACACGCAACGCCTCCGTGTCATCGAACCATGCGATCGATCCACCGCCTGCTCCGATCGATACCACGTCGACCGTCGGCGCGATCACCGGAAGCCCATCCACGTCGGTCCGGTTCCGTTCCTCGACCCGACCCCCCTCGATGACCGCGACGTCATACGTCGTGCCGCCGACGTCGGCGCAGATCACGTCGTCGTGACCCAGCCGACGAGCGAGCATCGCGGCGCCGATCACACCGCCCGCGGGGCCCGAGGCCAGCGTGCGAACGGGAAGCTCTGCGGCCCGTTCGATGGTCATCGATCCACCGTTGGACTGCATCACTCCAACCGGTGCCGCCATCCCTGCGTCCATCAGGTTCCCTCGAAGCGAGGTCAGGTAGTCGGCGAACACGGGGCTGAGGTATGCGTTGATCACCGCCGTCGATGTTCGCTCGTACTCGTGCCACTCCGATGCGACCTCGGACGAAAGGGTCAAGGGGCAGTTCGGCAGCCTGGCCGCGATCGCGTCGGCTGCCTCCCGCTCGTGCTTCGCATCCGCGTACGCGTGGAGGAAGCAGACCGCGATCGCCTCCACCCCTTCGCTCGCCAGCACGTCCACTTCCCGGTGGAGATCGTCCATGTCCAGCGGCATGATCTCGTGTCCGCCCGGCCCGAGACGCTCACTCACTTCGCGCCGTAGGTGGCGAGGTACCAACGGGTCCGGTGGCACCCACACCCAGTCGTAGATGGACGGCCGGTTCCCGCGGCCCAGCTCGAGCACGTCGCGGAACCCACGGGTGGTGATCAGACCCACGCGTGCACCACGTCGCTGCACGAGCGCATTGATGGTGATCGTCGTGCCATGGAGGAACCGGCTGACGTCCGAGGTGGCGCCGGGGAGCCGTATGAGGCCGGCAACGATCTCCTGAGTGATTGTGCCGGGGGTGGCGGGTTGCTTCTCGATCGACACTGCACCCGTCATCTCGTCGACCGAGACGAGGTCGATGAAGGTTCCGCCGACGTCGATCGCGACGATCGTCGAGCTCATCGTTCCAAGGCTATCTGCGGAACGGTCCGTCGTCGTTCGCTTCCTCAAGGCTCGCGAGACCGCCGGCGGCGTCGCTCCCGGGAAGGTTGCGTGAACATCGACGAACACGTTCCCGATGATATCCCTGCACACCTACGCTGTGCGTGTGAGCTTCCCCGAGCGAGCGAGCATCACCGCGGATCCCTCTGAAGGCGAGGCACGCGAGTGGATGGTCTCCCTCTCCGAGCACTATCAACGGGCACGGCAGCGGCACCCGACCGACCAGCTGTGCATCGTCTTCGATATCGACGGCACGATCCTGGACCTGCGTTACCTGGTCGTGCACGTGTTGCTCGCATACGACCGCTGTCACGCCACGGACCAATTCCGAGGGCTGGTTGCCGACGACATCACCCACCACGAAGACGACGTCGACGATGTGCTCAGGACGCTGAACGTCGGCGACGAGCTGCGGCACGACGTCGCTCGGTTCTTCCGGGAGCATCTGTGGGATCGCGAGGCCGTGCTGGCGGCGAGTCGCCCCTTCGAAGGGGTGTTCGGCGTGATCCGGTGGTTCCAGCTGCAACCTCGCACCCACGTCGTGTTGAACACCGGCCGGAGTCACGGCATGCGTGAGGACACGCTCGAGACGCTCAACACGATCGGTGCAGCACACCGCGTGCGCTTCGACCCCGCGCTCCTGTTCACGGCGGAGGAGGGTGCCGACGTCGCGTCGAGCAAGGCCGAGGCGATCGAGCAGATCCAGGGCCACGGCGTGCGGGTCGTCGCCGTCGTCGACAACGAGCCGGAGAACCTCCGAGCGATGGCGGCGAACGATCCGGGGCGCGAGATCTTGTTCCTGCACGCCGACACCATCTTCCGTTCCCAACGAGACCATCACGATCGAATGGTGGCCGGACGGAGCTACCGGCTCGGGGCGTTGGTGCCAGAGCACGAGCTCTCGGGTCGGGTCTGCTTCGTGTGGCACGGCGTCAACGACCAGCTGAACCTCGACCGGTTCCTGGGCTCCGCGGTCCGATGGGCGGAGATCGACGTGCGGCGCGATCCGGCCGGGCGCCTCGTGCTGCGTCACGACGGCTTCGATGAAACGCCGTGGCGACGCGACGAACCGACGCTGGTCGCGGCGGACGCCGTCCGCCAGCTCGCCGCCGCGGGACGGTCGGTCAAGCTCGACCTCAAGGAGGCGGGTACGACGCTGGAAGAGGCGGTCGGGCTGATCGACACGATCGGGCTGGCAGACGAACGGGTGTGGCTCAACGCGGAGCTGCCCGTCTTGGGTCAGCGCGGGTTCGAGTCGCTGCGCGATCGGTTCCCCCGTTCCACGATCTCGGCGCCCGTGGACTTCCTCGTTCCACTGCTGCTGGCCTCCGAGATCGCCACCGACCATACGCTCGGTCTCCTGCGTGCCTGGGGCCTGTCCCGGCTTTCGCTCATGTGGAGCCCCGCGGTCCGATGTCTCCTCGACCCTCTCGAGGCCAAGGACTGGCAGGTGAACCTGTATGGGGTCCCGGACCTCGAGGCGTTCCTCGAGGCGAGCCTGCTGCTGCCGACGTCGGTCACCGCGGACTTCAACTTCCCTGAGTGGCGGTACTTCGGCATCGGGTCGGGCGCGGGCGGTCAGAACCAGCGCTTCGGGGAGTGAGTGTGTGTGATACGACGAGAGCTCCCATCGATGTCAGGTTTCCGCTCGTAGGGCAACGGGTAGGCGGCTCCTGGCCGGCGACGGACCCGGCCGACTAATGGGAGGGAGACCATGCTCAGCTATTCCGCACACTCGATGTTGAGTTTCATCGCCCAGAACGGCGGCAATGAAGGATCCACCGACACCATCCTGTGGATCATCGCCGCGGTCCTGGTCGTCGCAGGGATCGTCACCGCGATCCGAGGTCAGATCCTGTGGGGGATCGTCCTCATCGTCGCCGGTCTGCTCGTCGGCCCAGGCGGAGTGAGTCTGTTCGACTGACGGTCGGACCAATCGAGAGGAAACCGCATGCTCGCACAGATCGACTATGAGGGTGGTCTGGAAGAAGCGTGGCGCGAGGTCGTGACGTTCGCGCCGAAGCTCCTGGGCTTCTTCATCATCCTGCTGATCGGCTTCTTCGTGGCGAAGGCGCTGTCGAAGGTGGCAGACGCATTGCTCGAACGGGTGGGGTTCAACGGCTTGGTTGAACGCGGCAACCTGAGGACCGCCTTCGAACGCAGCAGCACGACCCCGTCGGACCTCATCGGGGTGGTGGTGTTCTGGCTCGTGTTCTTGATCGCCCTGCAGCTCGCGTTCGGAATCTGGGGACCCAACCCCATCAGCGACCTGCTCGAAGGTGTCATCGGCTACCTGCCGAACATCATCGTGGCCGTGGTCATCCTGGTGATCACGGCGGTGCTGGCTCGTGTCATCACCGAGGTGCTGACCCCCACGCTGGGTGCGGTGCAGGGCGGCGCGGTCATCGCACGTGTCGCAGGCCTGGCGGTCCTGGTGGTGGGCGTCTTCGCGGCGCTCAACCAACTCGAGATCGCCCCGGAGGTCGTCAACGGCCTCTTCTACGCACTGCTCATCGCCGTCGTAGGGTCGGTTGTGGTCGCCTTCGGCGGCGGCGGCATCCCTGTGGCCCGCGAGTACCTATCGCGGTGGAGCTCGCAGGCGAAGGTCACGGCGCGTGACATCCGCGAGAACGCCGATCCGGACGCAGGCAGGGAACAGGCTGACGCGATGCGTGCGTCGGTGGAGTCGGCTTCGGGCGAGAATCCGCACCAGCCTCCTCCTCCGCCGCCGGCGACTTCCTAGCGGTGAGCAAGGAACGAACGGAAGGGCCCCGGATCGCGGGGTCCTTCCGTTCTCGTTCTCACCAGCCGTTGCGGTGGATCTGATCCTGGAGAGGACGGCGTTCGCGGCTCCGCCATGATCCCGAGGGCTTCTCGTCGTGGGCTCGGTAGCCCAGCCCGATGATGCCGATGGGCCGCAGGTGCCCGGGCACGCCGAAGCGGTCGAGCAGCGCCCGTTCACCGTGCGTGATGCCGAAGAACCAGCCCCCGAGCCCTTCCTCGACCGCCGCGAGCAGTATGAGCATCGAGGCCATCGCCGCGTCGATATCCCAGAAACTCACGGGCCAGTTGTCGGCATCACTCATGCCGAACGCGATCTTGTCCGGTTGGGAGTAGCGCTCGGTGTACCGGCGGGGGTCGGGCAGCGGCACGATGATCACGGTAGGCCCCACCGCGACTTCCTCCGGATCCCAGCCGAAGTCCGGATCGCGCGTGATCGACCAGAACTCCGCGACGGATTCGCGCGTATCGAGCACCAGCAACTCGAGCCCCTGCGAGAACCCTGCCGATGGGGCCCGGCGCCCGATGTCGATGATGCGGTCGATCGTCGCCGTTGGCACCGGCCGCTGGTCGAACCTGCGGACCATCCGCCGGTGACCGACGACCTCGCGGAACTCCATGGAGCGCGAGCCTAGCTCACCCCGAGCTCCGGGCAGCGACCTGTGCCGCCGCGATCGTCCGGACCACGAGATCCTCGATCGCGACCGCGGAGGACTTCGACAGACCACGACTGAGGACGGAGAACGCCACCAGGGCTCCAGCGGCGTCGCGAACGTACCCTGACAAGGTCGAGACCGGCGTCACGAACAACGTGCCGGTCTTGGCATGCACATCGAGCCCCGCCAGCCTCCCCGCAAGCGTGCCCTCACCCGGGGAGGGCAGGGAACGCAGCAGCGCCGGCCACCACCTCCGATCACGGGCATGCAGCAGCAGCGTCGTGAGCCCGAGGGCGCTGATCCGATCGAGATGCGAGAGCCCGGATCCGTCGAACACCTCGGTACGGATCCCCTGTCCCGCTGCCCACCGTTCGATCGCGCGAGCTCCGCTGGCCGTGGACCCGGGTCTGCCCGTCGTTTCGGCGCCGATCGCCTTCGTCGTCATCTCGGCGTGGAAGTTGATCGATCCGTGGTTCTGCCGCTCGAGGATCGACGAGAGGGGCGCCGATCGCACGGTGGCGACCGTCCGCAGCCTTCTCGGAGCCGGTCCTGCCCTGGGTGCGCCATCGACGGTGATGCCGGCCGATCGCAGCGATGCGGTCAACGTCGCCGCGGCCGCGATCTCGGGAGTCCCGATGCCTCGGTTGCCGTCCAGAGCTAGGGCCGTGGGCCGCGTCACGAAATCGCGCGAGACACGTCGGATCCATCCCGGAGCCCACCAACCCCGATCGAACGCCCGTCGATCTCCGATGACCGAGCCCGCGATCCGGCGGACACCGGCACCCTGGATGTGCGAGGCCAGCAGATCGAGGTCGGAGCGACCAAGCTCCGGGTCGCCGCCGCCGACGAGCCACAGGTCGCCTCGCACGAGTCCTCGCCGGACCGGGCTGCGCGACGCGACCGTCGTGGACGACCGGTGACCGGCACCGAACGTATCGAGCGCCGTCATCGTCGTCAGGAGCTTCTGGTTCGAGGCCGGAAGACGTTGCACCCCAGCCCGGTGCGCGAAGACGATGCGTCCATCGGCGGCGACGGCGACCGAGACGGAACGGCTCGATCCGAGTGCCCGGTCGAGCGCTTCGGTCCAGGGTTCGTGTGACCGATCGACCGGCACCGGCGGGGGCGGTGATGATGGCGTCGGCGGTGCCGGGACTTCCGTCTGCATCGCGTGGCCGCGCGGCCGAGAGGGCGTCGCACGCTCGGACCCGGACGGCGGCGATGGTTCCCCGGCACCGAACTCGATGAGGTTCCCACCGCATGCCGATGAGCCTGCGACCGAGGCCGGTACTGCGAGGCACACGATCGCCCAGCGGCAGCGCGACATCAGGCGGGCGACCTTCACACTGGGACGACGCCCGAAGACGCCGCGGCGTTGCGACCGGCACGTTCGGCCGAGGGTCAGCCGAGGGATCGGGAACGCGAGCACGTTCGTGGAGCGCACAGGGCCCGGCGCGAAGCGCCGGGCCCTGCCTCGTACTCGTTGTGGCGTTCGTCTGCGGCTAGACGCCGCGGACGTTCGCAGCCTGGGGACCCTTCTGGCCCTGAGTCACGTCGAACTCGACCTTCTGACCCTCTTCCAGGTTGCGGTAGCCCTCGCCCTCGATGGCGCTGAAGTGTACGAACACGTCGGCGCTGCCATCCTCGGGAGTGATGAATCCGAACCCCTTCTCGGGGTTGAACCACTTCACGGTACCGGTTGCCATTGGCATTCCCTCCTTCCTTCGCCGTCCCGGCCTTGGAGCTGCCGTTCGGGCGCCGGCGTGACATCCGCCGGTGTGAGGGAACTGCTCGAAGCGAACCGCGATCGTACCCTCGCGACGAACACTACCAGCCCTCCGTGACATCCTGCTCGCTTGGCCCGTCACCGGGCGGCACGACGGCAACCGTAGACTCCTGAACCGTGCCGGAGGCGACTGTGTACGAGGCTGCGGGCGGGATGGCGTTCTTCGAGGCGCTGGTGGATCACTTCTATGCGGGCGTCGAGGCCGATCCCGTGCTCTTGGCCCTGTACCCGCATCCCGAGGATCTGGCACCGGCACGGCGGCATCTCACCCTATTCCTGGCGCAATACTGGGGCGGTCCGAGCACCTACAACGATGAGCGCGGGCATCCACGGCTGCGGATGCGGCACTTCCCGTTCGCGATCGGGCCAGATGCACGCGATCACTGGCTCGCATGCATGAACGCAGCGATCGCCGAGCTCGATCCGCCCGTCCCGATAGCCGAGCGGCTGACGGAGTACTTCGCCTTCGCCGCCGAGAGCATGCGCAACCAAGACTGAGCCGACCTGTGCGCGATCAGTCCGCCACCGTAGCCCCGCGGCGGTCCAGCACTTCCCTGCGCGCGAGGATCGTGTATCCGATGGCGGCGATGGTGCCGAAGGCGAACCACTGGAAGGCGTAGCTCAGGTGCGGGCCGTCTTCCAACGCGGGGGGCGGCACGATCGCGGGTAGCCCGGCCGGTTGCGCCGGGGCCTGTTCCTGCAACGTGAGGTACCAGGGGACCAGCTCGTAGGGCAGCTGATGGCCGATCGCGTCCAGGTCGACCTTCGTGAACGCGTCCGTGTTCGAGTCCGCGCCGGGTTCGTTCGGCGACAGGAATCCCATCACCTCGACCTGTTCGGGCGGCGGAGCCGCCCGGGACACCGGTGGCGTGTCGAGGTCGAACGGGACCCATCCGCGATCGACCAGCACCGCGCGCCCTCCGGTCAGCACCAGGGGAGTCAGCACGTGGTTCCCCGGCCGGCCGTCGAGCGCCCGCCCGTACAGGATGACCTCCCGCGAAGGGTCGTAGCGACCCGGCTGTCGCGCCCCGGTAGGACAGTGGCCGCTCGCCGGACGCCAGCAGCGCTTCCAGCGGGGCGGGCTCGCATCGTCCTCGCCTTGGCGAACCGGTCGTTCACGGACCGGCGGCCTTCCAGTCGCTCGAGCTGCCAGAACCCCAGCCGCACGCACAGGGCGACGATCAGCACTGCGAACACGCTGATCGCGATCCAGCGGGGGTGAGCAGCGGGCGGAGCATCAGGAGCCGTCCTAGGGACCTTTCATCTCCTGGATCGTGTTGCCTCCATCGACCACGATCGATTGTCCGGTGACGTAGCTGGCTCGATCCGAGGCCAGGAAGGCCACGACCTCGGCTACCTCGTCGGGCGTGCCCGAACGTGACAGCGGCGTGTGCTCACCCGCCACGGCCTCCTCCGGGGTCTGGGAGCCACGGCGATCCACCCCGGGGCCACCGAGTTCGCCGTGATGCCGGATCGGCCCAGCTCGATCGCCAGGCCCCGCATCAGCCCGTCCATGCCCGCCTTCGCGGCGCCGTAGCCCACGGATCCCGGGATCGGTGACCAGGGACCGGTCACCGACGACACCATCACGATCCTGCCCCATCCGCGTTCGGCCATGCCCGGGCGACGCACCGGGTGACGTTGTACGCGGTGTGCAGGTTGAGTGCGATGTCCAGGTCCCAGTCGGCGTCCGCGATGTCCGTGAACGCCGATGCGATCTCGCCCTCCATGCCCACGTTCACCATGCCGGCGTTGTTCACCAGGATGTCGATGCGCCCGAACAGTTCGAGCACCTCGGCGACGGTCCGCCGAGCCTGCTCGCGGTCGGTGAGGTCGGCGATGAAACCGGCGGACTCGAACCCTGGTCATGCAGGGTCGGCCGCGCGCTCGTGGATCCGGTCGGTGGTCGAGGAGACGGCCAGCGTCGCGCCCTCGCGCCCAAGACCTGAGCGCACGCGAAACCGATACCAGTGGGGCTCCCTGCCCCGGTGATCAACGCGACCTTGTCCCGTCGCCTCATCCTCCATGAGGCCACCTATCCCTCAACTTCCGATACCCCCTGTGCCGATACCCACGGGAGGAAGCGGCGCAACGGGGTCCCGTGATGCGGGCGGGTCCGAAGCGACGGAGAAGGGGTGGAGCATGTTCCTGAGACAGTTCATACGCGCTCAGGTCTGGAAGGCGACGCTTCGCGACCGGTTGCTGGAGGCCCGGGGCGCGACCGCCGTCGAATACGCATTGATGCTGGGGCTTGATCGCGATGGCGATCTTCGTGGCGGTGGCGTTCCTGGGAACGCAGACGGCTGAGCCGTTCAGCAGGTCGACTTCGACCCTCCTCCGTAGGTCTGCTCGCCACGGCATTGGCTCGACGGCCGTCCCGTCGCCATCGGCTAGGCTGCGCCTGCCATGACGGGGAGGGTTGCTCGCGCTCCAGGAGGTCGATTCCGCGATCGATCGGCTCGAGGCTCGCCGCCGCCAGCTCGAGTCGGGTGGAGTCCATCGCCGCCGCGCGCGGTGCCGCCGATGCTGCTGAACGCACGCTGGGTGAGTTCGGGCTCAGGATCGACGAGCTGGCGCGCGATCAGGGTCGGTACGAGCATGAGATCGACTCCATGGCCCAGAAGGAGAAGGCGGAACAGACGCGCCTCTACGACGGCTCGGTCGCCAACGTCAAGGAGCTCGAAGCCCTTCAGCACGATGTCGCCAACCTGCAGAAGCGGCGCGCCGCCCGAGAGGACGAGCTGCTGGTCCTGATGGAGCAGCGGGAGCAGCTCGAGGCGGGCGCCGCCCAGGCCCGGGCACACTCGGACGAGCTGAGAGCGGCGGTCGAACAAGTGGTGTCGGCGTCGGGGAGGAAACAGCGAGCGTGGCAGCCGACCTCCAGGCCCGAACCGCCGAACGAGCAGGGATCGCGGCCGAGCTCGATCCGGCGACCGTGCTCGAGCTCTACGAAGACCTGCGTCGACAGAAGAAGGGCGTCGGCGCCGCGGCGTTGATCGACGGTGTGTGCCAGGGGTGCCATGAGCAGCTCTCGACGATGCAGCTCGACAAGCTCAAGAAGACCGACGGTATCCGGAGGTGTGAGCACTGCCGGCGGATCTTGGTCTTCTGAGGGTCATGTGCGACGGCGCGGCCCGTGGGAACCCGGGGCCAGCCGGGATCGGTGTGCAGATCACCGATGACGAGGGCATGGTGATGGCCGAGATCGCCCTGAGGGATCGGCGAGACGACCAACAACGTGGCCGAGTACACGGCGGCGATCGAGGGGCTGAAGCGGGCCAGGGAGCTGGGGGGGACGCGCGTGCACCTGCTGAGCGATTCGCTGCTGCTGATCAATCAGCTGACCGGGCGCTTCCGGGTCAAGACGCCGCACCTGCAGCCGCTGCATCGGCAGGCTCTGCGCGCTGGCAGCCGCGTTCGAGCACGTGGAGTACGAACACGTCCGCCGTGAGCGGAACACCGAGGCTGACCGGCTCGCGAACGAGGGCGTCGACGCCTGGCTCGCCGCCCGCTAGGGGGACGGGCTCGCGACCGCCAGCGGCAGGGGTTGGATGACACCCTCCAGCGGGATCTCGACGACCGGCACGTCGGCTGCGCCGGGGGTGCTCGCGAGCGTCTGAAGATCGAGACGGAGCAGCAGGTCGGTCGCGTCCGAACGCCCCTGGAACGCCACGACACCCTCGGAGGGTGCGCCGGGCTCGATCGAGGACAGCGCTTGCGAGACGTCGCCGGCCTCGTCGACGAGGTCGCCCGCGCCATCCACCAAGGTCGCGCCGCTCGTCGGCAGCGAGATCGGCGATCCGCCTTCGACGGTGACCACCAGGTTGAACTGCCAAGTCGGTGCAGCGACGAACGAGTCCAGCGCGACCCTCACCCTCGGACCTATGGCGAGATCGACCCCCTCGACCAGCTGGAAGATCACGCTCATCGGAACTCCACCCCGGTGGAAATCGGTGACCTTCCAGGTGCCACTCGGGTCGGTGACGATCGAACATCGGCCCATCGAGCACCCAGGTCAGGGGGATCGGTTCGCCCTGCGTCGGCGTCGCTTGCAGGTTGACCTGTGCCGCCAGGTCCACCTCTCGGATGAACCGATCGTCCGTGTTGACGTTGGCGAGCTCGGCGTGGCGAGCGGGTCCCACGACAGCAACGGTAGCGTCGCCCGCGATCGTGCCGGGGAACTGTTCGTTCTGCACGCCCATCCAGTGCACCCAACGGGGCAAGGTTCGTCCCGCGACCAAACGCTGCAGCGCCGCTCCGCGATCCTCACCCGTGGCGGCGTACGCCTCCACGAACGCTGCAGCGGCCCCTCGCACCCGCGCCTGGATCACGGCCTCACCGCCCGCCAGGTCTGCCTGATCTGCCGGTGCTCCGGGCCCCTCGACGACGGACGAGCAGGCGCCCAGTGCCAGCACCGACAGCGCCACCAGCATCACGGTCCCTCGCATCGAGCTCGAGTCTACGGGGGTATCCTCCCCGGCGGAGGAGTCGGCCGGGCGGCCGCGGGCGGTCTTCGGACCGCTCGAGGAAAGTCCGGACCCACAGGGCAGGGTGCTGGCGAGAGCCAGGCGGGGGCGACCTCGCGGACAGGGCAACAGAGAACAGACCGCCTCGCCCGGCTCGGGCCGGACGGGGCAAGGGTGAAACGGTGCGGTAAGAGCGCACCAGCGCGCCGGGTGACCGGCGCGGCTGGCAACCCCCACCCGGAGCAAGGTCGAACAGGCAGCGATCGAGGGTGGCCCGCCCGAGCTGCCGGGTAGACCGCGCCGGTCCGGCGAACGGACCGGCGACGGTGGGCGCTTCGGCGTCCGCCGCTCGAGAAAGATGGTCGCCGGCGGAGCTCCGGCTCCGCGCACAGGATCCGGCTTACAGGCCGGCTCCTCCAGCCATCCCGGACGTCCCCCGCGCTCTCGCCGGCAGACTCGACGACCTGCGTTAGTCGGCGGCGCGACGGAACTGGTCGACCGCTCCTGTACGTGCATCGGCGTGATAGCTGGAACGAACCAGCGGACCGGCTTCCACGTGGGCGATGCCCAGCGCCTCGCCGGTCGCGCGCATGGTCGTCGAACTCCTCCGGCTCCACCCAACGATCGATCGGAAGGTGGAAGGACGTGGGCTGCAGGTATTGGCCCATCGTCAGGATGTCGCACTCGGCGTCGACGAGATCGCGCATCGCCTCCGCCACCTCGCCGGGACGCTCGCCCATGCCCAGGATCAGGTTCGACTTCGTGACCTGGCCTGGACGGACCTGCTTCGCGAAGCGCAGCACGCCGAGCGAGCGGTCGTAGCCGAACGCAGGACGGATGCGGTCGTGCAGACGCCTGATCGTCTCCAGGTTGTGGGCGAACACGTCGGGACCCGCCTCGATGACGGTGGCGATGTCGCGTCGCCCCCCTTGAAGTCGGACGGCAGCACCTCGATCCGGCACTGGGGCATGGGCCGCGCTGCACCGCCTTGATCGTCTCTGCCCAGATCCGCGGCGCCGCCGTCGGGAAGATCATCGCGAGCGACGCCGGTGAGCACGACGTGCCGCAGGCCCATCGTGCCGACCGCGTCGGCGATGCGCGCGGGCTCGCTCTCGTCGACGGGATCGGGCTTGGCAGTCATGACGTCGCAGAACCCGCATCGGCGCGTGCACTTGGTTCCCCAAGATCAGGAAGGTGGCCTCGCGGTCCTCCCAACACTCGGCGATGTTGGGGCACATCGCCTCTTCGCAGACGGTGTTGAGCGACAGGCCCGCGCATCAGACCCTTGAGCTCGCTGCAGTTGGGGCCGCTCGCCAGGCGAACCTTGAGCCATGGCGGTTTGCGCTCGCCCTGTGCGTTGATGCCGGTGTCGCCGCCGGTGCCGTTCGTGACACCTACGATCGGCAGGTGAAGGCGGCGCTTCGCGGGATTGTGGTCACGCTCGGTCATGTCACGTCCAGTGTAGGACCGGGTCCCGGCTTCGGCTCCCAGGTTCGGCTCCCAGGTTCAACTGGGAGGTCGGGGTATCCTCCGGCCAGCGGCTCAGACGCGTCCGCCGACGGAGATGCCCGTGAGCGACCCACCCGGCCAACGCGAGGATCGGAGCCCCACCCTCGTCAGGGTGGAACCGCCGTCGTGGCGCTGGATCGTCACCCTGTTGGTGGTGATCGCCGGCGTCGCGCTGGCGTCCATGGTCTTCCTGGCGTTCTTCCGCCAGATCAAGGATCTGCTGATCTGGGCGTTCGTGGCCCTGTTCGCCTCGTTCGCCCTTGAGCCGGCCGTGGCCTGGCTCGCGAAGCGAGGCATGCGCCGGGGGATGGCGACCGGACTGATCCTGATCGGTCTCGCGGTCCTGTCGGTGGCGATGGTGCGTTGATGATCCCACTGGTCGTGGAACAGCTCACAGCATTGATCCAGGCGGCGCCCGAGATCCTCAACACGATCAGTGAGTACACGAAGCGATGGTTCGGCGTCGATGTCTCGCCGGAGGCGCTGCAGGCCCAGCTCCGGAGCGCGGACTCCGAGCTCAGCCGATTCGCCACGAACATCGCGGGCAACCTGTTCGGGTTCGCCAGCTCGATCGTGGGCACCGTGTTCAAGCTGCTGACGATCGGGCTGTTCACGTTCTACCTGACCGCGGACGGGCCCCGGTTCCGGCGCGCGATCTGCTCGGTCTTGCCACCGAAGCAGCAGCAGAACGTGCTGTGGACGTGGGAGGTCGCGATCGACAAGACCGGCGCCTACCTGTACTCACGTCTGCTCTTGGCCATGGTTTCGGGCGTCGCCACCTACATCGTGCTCACCGCGCTGGGCGTGCCGTTCTCTGTGCCGCTCGCGGTGTGGGTCGGGCTGGTCTCCCAGTTCATCCCCACGATCGGCACCTACATCGCCATGTCGTTGCCGCTTGCCGTGGCGGTCGTGCAGAGCCCGGTCGACGCGATCGGTCCTGCTGGTGTTCTTCACCGTCTACCAGCAGGTCGAGAACTACCTGCTCAGCCCGCACATCACCGCGCGACGATGCAACTTCATCCGGCTTTGGCGTTCGGATGTGCGATCGCCGGCGCCAGCATCGCCGGCGTGGTGGGCGCGTTCTCGGCCCTTCCCGTCGCCGCGATCGTGCAGGCCATCGCGTCCAGTGTCGTGGAACGGCACGCGGTGGTCGACGCAGAGCTCACTCGGGATGCCGTCGACGCCAGGGAAGCATTCGATCTCGAACGCGCCGCAGGCCCGGGGGCCGTCGGCACGGCTCGCCGCCTGATGCAGCAAGATGCGGCGAGGAGACGACGCAGCCCGTAGCGAGCAGTCCCCTCCCGAATCAGCCCGAGCGCTGACGCTACCCCTGTCGCGCGGCCGCAGCTTCGGGCGCGGGCCCTTCGTCGAGCCGCGGACCACCGGGGAGGAAGACCTGGAACGAGGCGCCGCCGCCGGGACGATCCTCGACCCACGCCGCGCCCTCCGTGCAGACTCCGCGAACTGACTCACCAGCGAGAAGCCGATGCCGGTGCCGGGGGAATGCGCCGACGCCGTCGGCCCTGGCGGAACGGCTCGAAGATCTCCTCGTGCAGCTCAGCAGGCACGCCTGGCCCGTCATCTTCGACGAGAGGCGACACGCCTCGTCCGGCGGGCGCGACCTTGACCCAGATCGTCCGATCCGGGCGGTGGTGTGTCGCACGGCGTTCATGACCAGGTTCTCGAGGATCCGTTCGATCTTGGGTGGGTCGACGGACAGCACGATCGGACCGGCGTCCACGATGACGTTCGCTCGGCGACCGCGTCGATGGTCTCGACGCGTGCGTCGCGCCAGGGCGCCTACGTCGACGGTCCGGTACTGCGGTGACACGATGCCCTCGGTTCAAGCGGTCGATGTCGAGCAGGTCCTTGAGCAGCCGTCGAGCTTGCGTGCGTTGACCGAGAGCCGGGACAGCAGATCCTGTCGATCCTCATCGGCCATCTCAGGCGAGCGCTCGAGGGTGATCGACAGGCCCAGGATGACTGTGAGCGGGCTGCGGAGCTCGTGTGAGACAGCCGCCAGGAACGTGTTCTTCATCTCGTCGAGCGCTCGCAGGCGCTCGGCGGCGTCGCGTTCGCGCCGCTCAGAATCTCGCAGGGCCTGCTCTGCCAGCTTTCGCTCGGTGACGTCCATCAGCACGCCCTGCAGGAAGGACGGGTTGCCATCGGCGTCGTGCGAGGATCGTCGTCTCGTCGTGGACCCAGATCATGCGCCCGTCGCGGGTCTGCACCCGATACTCCGCCTTCCACGGGTGGCCTCGAGCTGATCGCATCGACGTAGGTGCGCTCGACCTCGTCGCGGTCCTCGGCCGGTAACGATCTTGAGCCAGAGCTCGGGGTCGTCGATCCATTCCTGGCGGGATGCCGGTGATCTCCTCGATCTGCGGGCTCACGTAGACCGTCCGCATCGATCGATCGGCGACGTCCAGGTAGATCGCTGCCGGTACGTGTTCGACGATCGCTCGGTAGCGCTCTTCGGCATCGGTCAGGCGCCGCGCGTTGCGCTCGCGGTCGATCGCCGCGCCGAGGGTGTTGGCGACCACGCGGATCGAATCGATCTCCGCCGGGTGCCACTCGCGTTCGGCAGCGCGAGACGATCGAAGGCTGATGTGGCCCCACCAGGAACCGGCGACGTGCACGGGCACGACGGTGACCGATCGGATGCCGGCGGCCGCCATGGAGGCGCGTTCGAGGTGCCGGCAGTCGCGACCGGGGCCGGGATCACACCCCCTTCCCCGAGTACCTCGGTCCACCGACGTGCCCGTTCGCGTACGGGTAGGGATGGGAGTCGGCCGGTCGAGCTCCTCCGGGGCATCATCGGCGAGCCAAGGTGCTGCAGCGCGACGTGCAGGCGTCGGGCCGTCGAGGTTCTCGAACAGCCCGCCCTGCGCCCGAGCCGGCACAGCACGTCGTCGATGAATCGCTCAGGGGACTCGCAGGAATCGTCCGCCGCGTACCTGGCTGCTCGAGGATGCGGTCGCGGCTGCCGAGCGCTTCCTCGGCCAGCTTCCGGTCGGTGATGTCGGTCAGGACTCCTTGCCACACCTCGCTCGCCGTCGGAGGTCGTGACGAGGAACGGCATGGTCCTGAACCCAGACGATGCGTCCGTCCTTGCGAACGATGCGATACTCCACGTCGTAGGCATCGCCGGTCTGATTCGTCCGGTTCGATTCCGCGATGACCCGGTCACGGTCGTCTGGGTGGACGATGCGCATCCACAGCCCCGGATCGGCGAGCCGCTCGGCGGGCGTGTATCCGGTGAGCTCTCGATACTGGGGGCTCAGGTATCGCGCCGTCACGATGTCGTCGAAGCGTCGACGTAGATCACGACAGGCAGCTCCTCCACGAGCGTCCGGTACCGCTCCTCGGCCTCGCGCAGGCGGGCCTCCGCTTCCTTGCGATCCGTGACGTCCTGGATCACGCCCTGCCACACGGGGTGTCCTCCCCGGGCTCCACGACCGTCGCGGTGTCGTGCACCCACACCGGCGCGCCGTCCTTCCTCACGAGCCGGTACTCGGCGTCGAACGGCTCGCCCGTCCGAGTCCGTGCGCCGGGCTTCGGCGATCACGGCCGGCGTCCTCGGGGTGGACCTGGACTCCCACATGCCCGGGGACTAGACCCATTCCTCCGGCGTGAAGCCGACCAGTTCTCCACCCGAGGGGAGACGTAGTCGACGCGATCTCCCTCGAGGTGGACGTGCACATCGCCGAGTAGGTGACCGCGGGCAACGCTCCACGAGGGACCGGTACGGTTCCTCGGCGCTCTTCAGGGCCGGAGCCGTCTCCCGTTCGGCTCGTGACGTCGTACATCACGCCTCGGCAGCGGGCGACGCCGTCGTTCGTCACGGGCAACCACGGCCTCGTCGCGCACCCACACCTGCACGCCGTCTGGCGGACGGATGCGGTACTCCGAGAGGAAGCGTTCCCGGGTCCGACCGCCTCGTGCCCACGCCGCCAAGACGCCCTGGAGATCGTCCGGATGCACCTGCCGCTGCCACGTCTGGGGGTCGTCGAGCCATTGGTCCGGGGTGTACCCGAGGAGGCGTTCGATCTGCGGGCTGATGTAGGCGGCGGGGCGGCGCCCGGCTGGTGAGAGGGATCCCAGGTGTAGGCGACCGCCGGCACCTGCTCGACCATCGCGCGGATACCTCGCGTGCGCCTCGGTCGCGAGCGATGCCTCGCTTCGGTCGCTGGCGCCGAAGCAGCGCGATCGCCGTGGCCGCGATGACGCCCACGAGCAATGAACCGAACACGGCGTCCGTGGTGCCTTCGCTCAACCGATCCATCCACGAATGGATCCGCGATCGCCCCCGTGGACGCGCCGATGCGAGGGCAGCCGCAGCGGCCATGACCAAGGGGTCGCGCCGGCCGATGGCCGTCCTCATCGGGCGGTCGACGGTCGTGATGTCCACTCGTCTGCGGGTTGTATCGACCCGTTCCCCGGGCTGCTGAACCGCTCGCGCTCAGGTGCCGGAGGTTCGGTCGATGGCGCGGCGGGTCTCAGAGGAGGCGAGGTCGAGCATCCGCCGATACACCTGGTCGGGCTCGGGCTCCATGTAGAAGTGTTCCAGCGGGCGTCGCGAAAGGCATGGCGGGGATATCGGGTCCGCCGATCCGCACGATGGGCGCATCCAGCTCGAACATGGCCTCCTCGGCGATCACGGCGGCGATCTCTGCTCCGGCGCCGTACGTCCGGTTGTCCTCGTAGACGACCATGGCGCGCCCGTCGATCGCACCGAGTCAGGATCGTCGCCGTGTCGAGCGGGGCCAGCGACCGAACGTCCACTACCTCGACCGAGACGTGTTCCTCGTCCATCAGCCGGGATGCGGCCTCCAGACACGTGTGCAAGGAATAGCCGTAGCTGATGCACGTGAGGTCGGTCCGGCGCGCTTCACGTCGGCGCGTACCGAGCGGGATCAGGAACGGCTCGTCCGGGACCGGCCCCTTGATCGCGCGATAGGTCTTCTTGTGCTCGAGGAACAACACGGGGTCGGGGTCGGCGAGCGCGCTCCGCAGCAGGCCCGCGGCGTCGGCGGGGGTCGAGGGCATGACGACCTTCAGGCCCGGCACGTGAGCGAAGAACGCCTCGATCGACTGCGAGTGGTAGAGCGCGCCGTGGATGCCGCCGCCACACGGCGCCCGGATCACGAGGGGGCACCGAAGGCGCCGTTCGAGCGGTAGCGGATGCGCGCGGCTTCGGAGACGATCTGGTCGAACGCCGGATGGATGAAGTCCGCGAACTGGATCTCGGCGACCGGGCGCAGCCCTCGGAACGACATGCCGATCGCGACGCCCACGATGCCTGACTCGGCAAGCGGAGTGTCGATCACGCGCTCGCTCGCCGAACTCGTCAAGCCATCCCACGCTGATGCGGAAGACCCCGCCGCGGTTCCCGACGTCTTCCCCGAGCAGGATCACCCGGTCGTCGGCGGCCATCTCGTCGTGCAGGGCGTCTCGGATCGCCGTGACGACGTTCTTCTCGGCAGGGCTTCCCTCGGGAACCTCGGAGGTCGCGGTCGCTCTCGATCCGCCGTCCTCGGCGAACACGTGCCGCAACGCGGACTCGGCCGTCGGGTCGGACGCCTCCCACGCTTCGGCGAGTGCTCGATCGATCTCGTCCTTGATCTGGGCTCGGAGCTCCTCGGCAGCCACATCGTCGAGCATGCCGTTGGTGCTCAGGTACTCGCCGAACACGTGCAGCGGGTCGTTGATGCGCGCCTCCTCCACCTCGTCGCGAGGCCGGTACGTCTTGTCGTCGTCGTCGGAGGTATGGCCGAGGAACCGATACGTCTTGCACTCGATCAATGTCGGGCCCCTCGCCCGACCTGGCCCGCTCGTGTGCCTGCTTCATGGCGCCGTAGCAGGCGAGCACGTCGTTGCCATCCACCACCACGCCGGGGAAGCCATAGCCGGGTGCGCGGTCGGCAACGTCCTCGATCGCCATCTGCATCGACTGAGGCACGCTGATCGCGTACTGGTTGTTCTCGCACACGAAGATGACCGGCAGCTTGTGGATCCCTGCGAAGTTGAGACCCTCGTGCCAATCGCCCTCACTGGTGGCTCCGTCGCCGAACCAACACCCCACGACGGCGTCCTCGTTCCGATACCTGATCGCCCATGCGATGCCGGCCGCGTGGGGGACCTGGGTCGCGATCGGGGAGGAGCCGCTGATGATCTGCAGGTCCCTGTGTCCCCAATGCGACGGCATCTGCCTCCGCCGGATGAGGGATCGTCCGCCTTGGCGAAGATGCCCAGGAACACCTCGTACGGGGTCATGCCGGCAGCCAGCACCAGCGCGCCGTCGCGGTAATAGGGGAGCCAAACGTCCGTGCCCTTGCGCATGGCCCACGCGGTGCCGACCTGGCACGCCTCGTGCCCTTCGGCGGGGACCACGAACGGTGCGCGTCCCATCCGGTTCTGGCGCAGCGCGGCTTCGTCGAGGAGCCGGGCAGTCAATATCGTGCGGTACATGGCGAGCAGATCGTCGGCGGTCAGACCGAGCGCACCGTGCGGTGTGGTGCTCACGCCTGTGGACACGTGGGGAGCGTTCCTCCTGGCGTTGTCTCGTGGGTGGCTGATCCCGTCACCGTGCGCCGAGTTTACACCTGGCCGGGAGCCCTCGATCATGCCAGCCCACAGGTCGACGGATACCCCCCTAGGGTATACGATGGCGACACCGAAGGCAGGAGGCGCCGTGTACGGATACACGATGAACAAGAAAGATCTACTGGATCGGCTCCGGCGGATCGAGGGGCAGATCCGCGGGCTCCAGGGCATGGTCGACCAGGACCGATACTGCATCGATATCTTGACCCAGCTCAGCTCGGCATCGGCCGCGCTCCGTGCCGTGGGCATGGGGCTGCTGGACGATCATGCCCGCCACTGTGTGAAGGAAAGCGCAGAAGCAGGTTCGGCCGACGAGAAGATCGAAGAGCTGATGGTCGCCGTGGCGCGGTTCGCGGGCAGGTGATGGATCGGATGAGCACCCACACCGACGATCGAGACGTGGTCCTCGACATCGAGGGCATGACGTGCGCGTCCTGCGTCAGCAAGGTCGAACAGGCATTGCGATCGGTCGACGGGGTCGACGAGGCGGCGGTCAACCTCGCGACCAGGACCGCCACCGTTCGCTCCGGCATCGGCGAGCTCGACCCTCTCGTGACGGCCGTCGAGAGCGCGGGCTACGGAGCGCGACCACACGATGAGGTCAGCGATCCACAGGACGAGGCGGGCGCCTACAGCAAGCGGTTGGCCGTGGCGGTGCTCGGCACCGTGCCGGTCCTCTGGCTCACTTTCCTCGGTGGCGATCTGGCGTGGAGCTCCGAGCTCGCCTGGATCCTCACCACCCCGGTGCTGCTCTATGGCGGGTGGCCCTTCTTCGCATCCGCGGTGCGCTCCGCCCGCCACGGCTCGACGACCATGGACACGCTCATCGCCCTGGGCGCCGGCGCCGCGTACGTCTACAGCGCCGCCTCGGTGCTCACCGGCAGTCAAGAGCACTACTTCGATACCGCGGCGGTCATCGTCACCTTGATCCTGGTCGGCAAGGTGCTGGAGGCCCGCGCCCGAGCGAGCGCCGGTGACGCCTCGCGTGCCCTTCGGGCCCGAGGCGCGAAGCACGCGACGATCTTGGTCGACGGCCTGGAGCGATCGATCCCGATCGACGACGTTCGGCCGGGGCAGGTCGTCATCGTCCGCCCCGGAGAGAAGATCCCCGCCGACGGCCTCGTGCAGGAAGGAGCGTCCTGGGTCGATCTCTCGCTGCTGACGGGGGAGTCGGCCCCGGTCGACGTGGGACCAGGCGACGAGGTGGTGGGCGCAGCGATCAACGGTCACGGCCGGCTGCTGGTGACCGTGACGGCGGTGGGCTCCGACACGAAGCTGGCAGGCATCGTCCGTCTGTTGGAAGCCGCGCAAGGCTCCAAGGCGCCGGTCCAACGGCTCGCAGATCGTGTGTCGTCGGTCTTCGTGCCCATGGTGATCGCCCTGGCGTCGGCCACCTTCGTCGGTTGGGTGCTGCAGGACGGTGTGAGCGCCGCCGATGCCCTGCTGCATGCGATCGCCGTCGTCATCATCGCCTGTCCCTGCGCGCTGGGACTGGCCACACCGGCGGCGATCATGGCCGGAACGGGACGTGCCGCCGAGCTCGGCGTGCTCTTCAAGGGGGGCGAGGTGTTCGAACGCGCTCGCGATGCCGACATCGTCCTGCTCGACAAGACGGGCACGGTGACCGAGGGCACGATGACCTTGCACGATGTCGTCCCGTTCGGTGCGGGTTTGGAGGCCGACGAGCTGCTCGCGATGGCGGCCGCCACGGAGTCAGGCTCTGAGCACCCGATCGCTCGTGCCATCGTGCGCGGCGCCGCTGAGATCACGATCCCCGAGGCGACCGGACACCAGGTCAAGCCGGGCGCCGGGAGCGCGTGCCACGGTGGCGGGCCATGAGGTTCGCGTGGGGCGGCCCGAGGGCCTGGCCGGAGACCTGGCTTCATCGGCGGAGCGACTCGCGGATCAGGGCACGACCGTCGTGGCGGTGTGGCGCGACGAGGTACCGGTGGGGATCGTCGGCGTCAGCGACCGCGTCAAGGCCGAAGCCCGTGAGGCGATCGGGCGCATGAGGGCGCTGGATCTGGACGTCGTGATGGTGACCGGCGATCGGCGCCGAACCGCCCAGGCGATCGCCGAGCAGGTGGGTATCAGCGAAGTCCGGGCGGAGGTCTTCCCCGAAGGCAAGGTCGATGCGGTGGTGGCGCTCCGATCCCAGTCACACCGCGTGGTGTTCGCCGGCGACGGGTTGAATGACGCGCCTGCCCTGGCGGCCGCCGACGTCGGCATCGCGATGGGGACGGGTACCGATGTCGCCCTCGCTGCCGCCGACGTGAACCTGTTGGGTGGCACGCTCACCTCCGTGGCGGACGCCCTGGAGCTGGCGCGCAGGACCTACCGGATCATCCGTCAGAACCTGTTCTGGGCGTTCGCCTACAACGTCGTCATGATCCCGCTGGCCGTGCTCGGGGTGCTTGATCCCATGTGGGCCGCCGCGGCGATGGCCCTGTCCAGCGTGAGCGTCGTGGCCAACGCCCTGCGTCTTCGACGGTTCCGGTTGGGGACCGTCGCTCGCGCGGGCATGTGAGAATCTGCCTGACATGCTTCTCGAACCTCCCGGCCCGCCGGCCTCCGTGGCGACGCAGGTGGTGGACGTCACCGACGCCACCTTCGAGCAGGTGGTGATCGAAGGATCCAAGGAGCGCCCGGTCGTGGTCGATCTCTGGGCATCCTGGTGCGCGCCGTGTCGAACGTTGGGTCCAACCCTTGAGAAGATCGCCCACGAGCGTGACGGAGCGTTCCTGCTGGCCAAGCTCGACGTCGACGCCAACGCGGTGGGGAACGAGTTGTTACAGGCGGTCCGCAGCCAGGGCATCCCGACGGTGGTGGCATTCCGCGACGGTGCGCCGGTGAGCCTGTTCATCGGTGCCTACCCGGAGGAAGAAGTGAACCGGTTCGTCGACGAGCTGATGCCTTCGGACGCCGAGATCGGCACCAAGGAGGCGTCGGGCCAGGAGGCTGCCGGCGATCTCGAGGGTGCCGAGGCCGGGTATCGCGAGGCGCTCGAGCACGAGCCCGGTGACCGCAACGCCTCGATCGGCCTCGCTCGCATCGTGCTGGCAAGGGGCGAGCGGGACGCTGCGCGAGCACTCATCGAGCCGCTCCTTCCGGACGCTGAGGCCGCCCACATCCTCGCCCGGATCCGGGTCGCCGACTGGGCAGAGCTGGCGCCGGACACAGCCCTGTCTCGGGCGAAGATCATGTCCGCGCGTGGCAGCACCCGGGAGGGTCTGGAAACGATGCTGGAGGCGTTCGACGACGACCCGTCTGCAGCGCGAGAGGCGATGGTGGAGCTCTTCACGGCGCTAGGGACCGATGACCCGGTCGCGGCCGAGTACCGCCCGAAGCTCGCGTCGCGTCTGTTCTGACTCGAACGGCCCTTACTCAGCCGAACACGAACAACCCGTATGAGGACCACGTTCGGGCATCGATGCCGGGGCCGCTGACCTGGGACACGGGACCGGTGGGGCCGGTGCCGTTCCACGCTACCCGGTACAGGCGGTCGTCGCCGGTGGAGTACAGGAGCGTGTCGTTGGACATGGTCATGCCTCGCACGCTGCTCCAGGGGACTCCGTCGCCCGTGCTCGCCACGAACAGGTTCGCGCCGATCGTCTGACTCTCCGGCGTGAAGTAGCGGTAGTACAGCCGGTTGTCGCCCGACACCGTGTAGTAGATGCGACCGTCGTCGTAGAACATGCCGGTGGCAGCGGCGATCTGCGTGGTCAGTGCCGGCACCCTCGTCGTGGTGCCCGGGATCGTGAACGAGCTGGGCGGCTGTACCTCGAGCCCATTGAGCGGCACCTGGGTCGCCGAAGCGCCCACCGTGGTCCCGTTGAAGGTTCGCCAGTAGATGCGTCCGTTCGTCGAGCCGTAGTAGATGCGCCCGTTGATCGCGAAGGCGCCTCGCGCCGTCCGCCAGTCGATGCCGGGCGTGGCGAGTGCGGCGTCGGTCCCGAAGGTCGTCAGGTCATAGGAACGCCGTCCCAGGAACCCGTTCGCGTTGTTGCCTTGGTCGTCGATGTTGAACAGGTCGTTCGGGAGCGCGTAGGTCGCCGGGGCAAGCAGGGCGGCGCCACCCGCAAGGGGGAACAGCACGATCTTCTGATGGAACTCGCCGCCTACATGATCCGTGTCGCTGCCCATGTACACGCCGGCCTGTGTACCGACGATGTCCATGATCCCGATACCTCGCTGGTGCGAGGGATTCCACGAGAGTGGCAGACCGTTGAGCGGGTCCAGCGCCGCGACGCCTGATCGCGAGACCGCTCCAGGCCCGGCCGTGTCGCCGCGGTAGGGATTGTTGACCCATCGGAAATGCCCGCCCACGTAGATCACGTGTCCCGTCGATGCGACCGCCCATGTGGTGTCACCGCCGGTCGCGTTGATCCAGGTCGGCGTCTGGCCCGGACCGTTCGACGTGAGGTCCCAGCGCGACAGCGTGTCGCAGAGGCGGTTGGCACGGAACGCCCCGGTCGTGCCCAGGATGAAGTAGCTGCCGTCGGGGGAGATGTCAACGTCGCGCAGCCACGTGTTGAACGACGGTGAGCACCAGGTCGTGGGCGGGGTGGCGTACACGGGCGTCATGCTGGTCTGCCAGCTCGACACCGAGGCCGGCGACGTGGTGAGGTCCAGCACCGCGATCTGGCTGCGGGGCAGACCCCCCACCGTGCTGAACGAGCCGATCGCGACCAGCCTCGAGCCGTCGGGTGCCACGTCGATGTGTGGCACGCCCAGGGTGCCGCGCTCGGGGTTGGCGAAAGGTAGGTTCAGGTTCGCGTCGACCGCGCCTGTGTTGGGGTCGAGACGCGCCAAGCCCGATCGCGACACGCCCTTGATCGTCGTGAACTTGCCGGAGACGTAGAGCCATCCCCCGTTGGCGACGGCGTCGAGCACCGATGCGCTCGCGTTGGCCTTGAAGCCCGTTACGAGCGAGCCATCGGCCAAGTTGACCCGCGCGACCTTCCTGTACGTCGAGCCGTTGACCGTGGTGAAGTTGCCGCCCAGGAACACCGATCGTCCGTCGGGGCCAGGGGCCAAAGCTTCCACGTACCTGTCCACCTGGGGAGCGAAGCCCGCGTCGATCACGCCGGTACTCGCGTTGTATGCGAACACGTAGGGGCGACTGAGCACGGTCTGATTGTTGAACCGACGCACCTGCGTGAACGTGCCCCCGACGATCACGGTTTCACCCATCTGGATGATCGCGTTGACCTGACCATCGAGGACTTGCGGCGTGTTGTCGGCCGGATCGGCGTTCGCCACGACCGATTGCCCGACCTGCACCGCGTGCGAGGAGATCGGGAGCCCGGACGTCACCATGAGGGCGCCGATCAGCAACGGGAGGATCCGACGATGGATGGGGGACAGGCGTCGCTGCACGGGAGGCTGCTCCTTGGGGGACTCGGAGTAGGGATCGGGTCCCCCGCACAGTACCCAGGCTCCCCTGACAGGGCTACAGCCGAAAGACTATGGCCGGTGCGCCGGAAGGCAAGAGACTACGTCCTTCGCCCTAGGACCTGCGATTAGGCTCCGGATCGTTTGGGGCGAGTGGATGCGGTGCCGGCCTGAGACCCGCCAGCGCTGCCTTCGGACTTGGGTTTGTCGTCCGCGCCGTTGTTGCTGGGGGCGGGAGTGATGGGCTTGGATTTGGAACCGGATCCCTGCTGCGAGGGCTTGCCTCGGCCTCGCCGCCGAAGGCCCCGCTTCCGCTCCCTGGGACCGTACGAGTAGGAATACCCTCCGCGGCTCGTCGCGACGTCGTTGATGATCCCACCACCGACGGCTGCTCCGACCTGACCGAGATGCTCGATCGCTTCGACGAACAGACTGCGCTTGGTCTTCTCGGCCCGAGCGACCAGGAGGATCGTGTCGACGAACGGTGCCACGATGACGGTGTCGGCGATACCCAGAACCGGCGGGCAGTCGATCAGGATGAAGTCGTAGCGCTCCCTCTCGCGACGGATCAACTCTCTCATCGCTTGTGATTGCAGGATCTCTGCGGGCCGGGCGGGAGGCGCACCGCTGGGGAGCAGGACCAGGTTCGGGGAGATCGTTTCGATGGCGTTGTTGAAGCGGACCTCTCCCAGCAGCACCTCAGCCAGCCCGACATCGTTGGCCTTCCCGAAGAAGGAGTGCAGGCTGGGGCGGCGAAGATCGGCCGAGATCACCAGCACACGCTTGTCGGCGTGCGAGAGGGCGGCCGCGAGATTGGCGGTCGTCGTCGTCTTGCCGTCGCCCAGCACGGGACTCGCGATCGCGAACACACTGTCACCCGACTGGCGTCGCATCGCCATCACGGACGTCCTCAGACTGCGGTAGGCCTCCGCCGCAGGGCTGTGTGGCTGTTCGTCCGTGATCAGCCTCGGTCGGCCATCGCCGGGGATGACCGCGTGAGGGATGGTTGCCAGGACCGTCGTGAGGTCCTCGAGATCGCCGCGTTCCCCCACCTTGTCGTCGACGCGGTCACGCGCGAACCCCACGATCAAGCCGATGAACAGCCCGAGCACGAGACCCATGGCCAGATTGAGCACGTGCTTCGGGCTGGACGGTTCGGTCGGCGGTGTGGCCGGGAGGATGATGGTGACCGTTTCCTCCGGGAACAAGGGGATCGACAGCTTCTGGAACGTCAGGGCGTTGATGTTGGACTCCAGGGAATCTCGCTCGGCCGAGAGGCGCTGGTACTGCTCGGATTCCCGGCTCCAGGCCCTCGAGCCGAACCTCGAGGTCGGCCCGTTGTCCCTCGAGCTCGTCGATCTGGTCCTCGATCTGCGCACGCCGATCGTCCAGCACCTGTTGCGCCCGACCCTGCTTGAAGTCGAGGTAGGCCTCGGCGAAGGCGTTCGCGCCCAGCGCTGCTCCTCGTGGTCCTGCCGCGTCGAACGAGATGTCGAGGACCAGGGTTTCCGGGGTCGTTTCGACCGATACCCTCTTCAGCAGCGTCGGAAGCGGGGTGTCGAGCTGGAGATCGGCGGCGGCGGCTTGGGCGACGTCGGCCGAGGTCACCACGCGGGCCTCGGTCTCCAGGCTCACGAGCTGGTCGGGTCGCAAGGACGAGCTCGCCGGAGGCTGCAGCAGGATCTCGGTCACGCCGGTGTACACAGGGTCGGCGGTGAACGAGTAGAGCAGGGCGAGGCCTGTGCACGCAACGGTGAAGAACAGGATCGTCCATCGCCGGCGAGCAAGGACGCCGAGGTATTCCCTCAGGTCAACGGAATCATCGGTCTGGGTGCTCGATGCCACCATGCGCCGCTCCTGGATCATGCTGGACCGCGGAACGCCGGCTGGCTCGCGGGTTCGTTTGCTGGGTTCGATGGTTGCGAGTGTACGTGGCCCGTCGCGCCAGCCTCAATCACCCATCGTGCCGTTCTTGTGGGGAAAGTCCTACGCCATGCGCTCAGTACGGCGTCCGGGTGCGCAGGCTCAGCCGCATGGGTCGTAGATCCTTCGTTCGTTCCGGAGCCCCAACGTGGACGCTAGACTCCCTCAGGTGCATCCCCCCACGACGTCCCCCGAGGAGCCGACCCATGCCCATGCTGTCTCCCTCGAAGGAGTGAGGCCGGGCCTCGAGAGTCGGGTGCTGTACATCGGCGGCTGCCAGCGGAGCGGCAGCACCATGCTGGAACGATTCGTCGGACAGGTGCCCGGATTCGTGTCCGTCGGCGAGGTGGTCCACCTGTGGACGCGCGGCCTCCAACGCGACGAGTCGTGCGGTTGCGGGCTGCCGTTCCGCGCGTGTCCGTTCTGGACGGAGGTGGGCCGACGAGCCTTCGGGGGATGGGATCGGATCGATCCCCAGGCGATCATCGATCTGCAACATCGGGTCGACCGGACGCGATACATCCCGTTCATGGTGGCGCCGGCGGTCTTCCCTGGCTACCGTCGCTCACTCCAGGCGTACCGAACGGTCCTGGCCACGCTGTACGCGGCGATCGCGGAGGTCGGCGGCGGCATCGTGATCGATTCGTCCAAGCACGCGTCCACCGCCTTCCTCATCCGGGGCATGTCCACGATCACGTTGGAGATCGTGCATCTCGTTCGTGACAGTCGTGGCGTCGCATACTCGTTGATGAAGAAGGTTCGCAGCCGGAAGGCAGTGGGAACGAGTCCTACATGCATCGAGCAGGTCCGGTTCGTTCCGGCGTGGAATGGGTGGCGTTCAACGCCCTGTTCCGTGCCGTGCGCGGTGAGCGAGCTCCCGTGCGCCGTATCCGATACGAGGACCTCGCGGCAGATCCCTCCAGCGTCATCGAACAGGTCGTCGCAGATGTTCGTCGCGACGGGGAAGACGGCTCCGCCGGATCGGGATTCCTGCGAGGGAACGTGGCCATGCTCAACCTCGATCACACCGTCGCGGGGAATCCCTTGAGGTTCGCGCACGGAAGCTTCACGATCCGCCAGGACGATGACTGGCGACGCTCGCTTCCGTCCTGGGCTCGCCGCGTCACGACGGCGTTGACATGGCCGCTGCTCGTCGCCTACGGCTACCCGCTGTCACCCCGATGATCGCTCGAGACCCGGAGATGCCGACTGATCCGATCGACGTGTCGGTCGTCGTGCCCACGAGACAGCGTCCCGAGCTGCTCGCCCGTGCCCTTCGCTCGATCCTGGAGCAGCGGTTCGACGGACAGATCGAGGTCATCGTGGTGTTCGACCAGGACGAGCCGGTCGAGCCCGAGGTTGCGATCGGCGAGGGCCGAAGGCTGAGGCTGCTGCGGAACGAGCGCCAACCCGGCCTGGCGGGCGCTCGGAACACGGGCATCCTCGCGGCGCGTGGCTCGTACGTGGCTCACTGCGACGACGATGACGAATGGCTTCCGGACAAGCTGTCCCGACAACGACTGGCGATCGAGGACGCACAGGGAGATGTGGTCGTCACCGGTACGACGATCGTCTATGAAGACCACACCATCGATCGGATCCCACGGTCGACGTCGGTCGGGCTCCACGAGCTCGCTGCGGTCTCGCATGCAGGAGACCACCCCTCCTCGATCATGGTGCGCCGCGAGGCCCTGCTGGATGAGATCGGACTGGTGGACGAGGACATCCCTTGGAGCTATGGCGAGGACTATGAGTGGCTCCTGCGGGCCGCCCGGCTCCGTCCTCTCGTCGTGCTGCCCGATCCGCTGGTGCGTGCCCACTGGCACCGATCGTCCTTCTTCGCGCAGCGGTGGCGCGCCATCGTGGAAGGCAGTGAGTACCTCCTCGCCCGGTACCCGGAGTTCCGTGAGGAGCGCAAGGGGTTCGCCTGGTTGCAGAGTCGGATGGCATTCGCGTATGCGGCGATGGGTGAAGGCTCGAGAGCTCGCGCCCTCGCGGGCCGCACCCTCCGGCTCGATCCGATCCAACCCCGTGCGTACCTGGCGATCTTGGTCAGCACGGGGCTGATCTCAGCGGATGCACTCATGCGGCTTGCTCACCGAGCGGGCAGGGGCATCTGATGAGCGTGACGACCGGTCAGATCCAGCGCGGCGGGCTCAGACTCAGGCCGGGGTGGCCCATCTCGGCGTTGTTCCTGGGTTTCCCGCTGTGGTGGTTCTTGGGGCTGGGTGGATTCATCTGGCCCATCGCGGCCGTGTTCATGCTGGCGTCGCTGGTGCGGCGTCGCACGATCAAGGCGCCCCGGGGATTCTCGATCTGGGCAGCGTTCCTCTTGTGGATGGTGTTCACGGGGATCCAGGTCGACAGCCTGGGTCGCGCGGTTGGATTCGCATACCGAGCGACCATCTACCTGTCCGCCACCGTCGCGTTGCTCTATGTGTACAACGCTTCGCGCGAGAACCTGCCCATGGAACGTGTGGTGGCCGTGCTCTCGATCTTCTGGTCGTACATCGTGATCGGTGGCTATCTGGGCCTGCTCTTGCCCGACGTGCAGTTCACCAGCTTCATGGAAACGATCATGCCCGGTTTCCTGATCGAGAACGACTTCGTGCGCGAGCTGGTGCATCCGGGCTTCGCGCAGGTGATGCATATCCTCGGCTACGACACGCCTCGACCATCGGCTCCGTTCGTCTACACGAACGATTGGGGAGCGAACTTCGCGGTGTTGGTTCCCATCGTCTTCGTCGCCCTGGGCAGCTCGGTCAGCCCGAGGCTCAAGACGTGGTTGGTCGTCGTCGGTGTGGCTTCGATCGTCCCCATGATCATGTCGCTCAATCGCGGCCTTTGGCTGAGCCTGACGCTGGGCATGCTGTACGCGGCGGTCCGCTTGTTCCTGCGAGGCCGCGAGAAGCCGTTGCTGGGGATCATGGCCACGATCGTGGTCGTTGCTGTGGTGCTGCTGTTGAGCCCGCTGCGAGGACTCATCGACGACCGGCTGGCGACTCCTCATAGCAACGACCGGCGGCTTTCCCTGTACGAGGAGGCGCTCGAAGGTGCGGTCGGATCGCCGGTGTTCGGCTACGGCGCCCCCCGGCCTTCGGCCTGGAACCCCGACGCGCCGTCGGTGGGAACCCAAGGAACGGTATGGCTCGTACTGTTCTCACACGGCATCCCCGGGGTCCTGCTCTACGTGGGGTGGTTCGGAGCCTGTTTCTGGAGGCTGAGGCGAGATGGCTCGGCGTTGGGCTTCTGGGTCCATGTGATGTTGTTGATCCTCGCCGTCCAATGGCCGGTTTACGGCATGCTTCCTGCCCAGATCCACATCGTGATGCTGGCGATCGGGATCGCGATGCGCGAACGCAACGCGAAGGCGGGTCCGGTTTCCGAGAGCGGCCTCGGTGGAGGTTCGGCCTGGCCAGCTGCTCCGGGTCCGGTGCATGTATGACGTCGGGCCTGGACGACCCTGCTCAGGTGCTGGACCCTCCCGCATGGCTCGGGGAAGTGCTGGGCTGGCGTCTCACGTCGGCCACTGACCGAGCCGCGAACCGAGGCCAGGATGTTCGTCCGTATTGGGCATTGCCGTCCGGTCACGAGCCTCGCCTGCTCGTCCCGAGAGGATGGTCCGGGCGAGGCACCCTGAACAGCTTCAACGACTCGATGTCGCAACCCTCGAGGATGAAGAAGGCCGCGTTCGGCCTGTTCCTCGGGCTCGGGACGCCGTGGGCGCCGGGAGCCGACCGGATCGCGGCCGTGACGGGCGACGGAGACGCTCGCGATGGCGGCGACGGGTCACTGATCGGACACCTGCAGACCGTCGTCGGTGGTCAGATCCACGTCGGAGCGACATGTGGCCACGACCTCAGGCCGAATCGCAAACCCGTGCTCCAGGTCGTCGATGGTCATGGACGGATCGTGGCCTTCGCCAAGATCGGTTGGAACGAGCACACCAAAGGCCTGGTCGATCGTGAGGCCGCCGCCCTGGCGCATCTGCACGGGCAGCGGCGGACGTTCAGCACCCCGGAGCTGATGCACTTCGGGGAGTGGAACGACCGGACCGTCCTGGTCGTGTCCCCAGGCCCACGCTCGCTGTTCCGCCGGGGCCGTCGCAACGCGCTGCCCTCCGTGGAGATGGAGCTCGACGTCGCCCGAACCAGCGCCATCTCCACGCTTGAGCTGGGTTCCAGTCCCTATCTGGCGAAGCTCCGCGCCAAGATCCAGCCACCGGGGATCTCGTCGGTCATCGCCGAGAGGCTGGGATCGATCTTCCATCGTCTCGTGACCCGACACGGTGCATCGACCGTCTCGTTCGGCGCGTGGCACGGCGATTGGGCACCGTGGAACATGATCCGCGGGAACGATGGACTCTTCGTGATGGATTGGGAGCGGTACGAACAAGGAGTGCCGATCGGCTTCGACCACCTTCACGTGCGGTTCCAGCTCGCCCACCAGGTTGCTCGCCGGCCTCTCGGCATCGCCGCGGGCCAAGCGCTCGCTTCACTCCGCGACGCGGCTCCCCGATCCGGGATCGATGAAGGCACCGCAGAGGCGGTGCTGACCTGCTACCTGATGGAGCGGGTCGTTCGGATCGAGGACGGCGCTGCCGCGGGCATGCCGACCCGCGATTCGTTGGCGCGGGCGATCCTCGATCACCTGGATGCGCCGCACCGATGAGCCCGAGCTCTCCCGGGTGATGGCCCGCGAGGCGGCGAAGAAAGCGTCGCGATTGGTGACGGCGCCCACCGCAGGCCTTCGTCCGCTGCCGGACTTCCTGATCATCGGGGCGCAACGATGCGGGACCACCTCGCTCTACCGCTACCTGTGCTCGCATCCCGAGGTCGCTCCGGTCGTCTTGAACGTCTTGAACAAGGGCATCCACTACTTCGACACGAACTACGCGAAGGGCGAACGCTGGTATCGCTCGCATTTCCCATCGACGCCATACCGCGCCATGATGCGCCGGCGAGGCGATGCGCCGCTGATCATCACCGGCGAAGCGAGCCCGTACTACATCTTCCATCCACAGGCAGCGGAACGGATCAGCCTGTGCGTGCCGGACGCTCGATTCGTCTTGCTCCTTCGCGATCCCGTCGCCCGGGCGTACTCGCACTATCAGCACGAGGTGGCTCGGGGATTCGAATCGATGACCTTCGAGGACGCGCTCAGGAGTGAAGAGGAACGGCTCGCCGGCGAAGTCGAGAAGATGCGTGCTGATATCGGCTACGTGAGCTTCGAGCACCAGCACCATACCTATCTGGCTCGGGGTATGTATCTCGAGCAGATCCGTCGGTGGAACTCGTTCCTTTCCGGTGACCAGCTGCTCGTCATCGACAGCGCCGACTTCTTCGATGATCCCGACGGAACGTACGGAAGGGTCCTGTCGTTCCTCGGCCTCTCGGGTCGATCATTACCGCGGTATCGGAAGCTGAACGCGCACGACTACCGCGATATGTCCGATCAAGCTCGCAACTTCCTGCACGAGCGGTTGGACGCACCCAGCTCAGCGCTGCAGGACTACCTCGGCCGCCAGCTCCGATGGGAAGGCCTGGATCGGTGAGACCTCCGCGCTCCGGAGGCGTTGAGCTGGGTCACGAACTCGCGGATCCTCCCCACGGATCGGGAACCACCGGCGCCGACCTCCCACGCATCGCGCGAGGCGGCGTCCTCAATCTGGTCGGGGCCGTCAGCAACTCGCTGCTGGGCTTCGTGCTCATCCTCATCGTGACGCGCGGGGTCGGCGTGGAAGGGTCCGGCATCTTCTTCGAATCGATCGCCCTGCTGAGCTTGCTGAGCAGCATCGCTGAGTGGGGCGTCGAGACGGGCTTGGTGAGATGGGTCCCACACTTGCGCGTGCTCGGCCGCAAGGAGGACGTTCGTTCTGCGCTGCGCGCGGGCTTCGTCCCGGTCGCAGTCGCGGGGCTGCTCATGGGGATCGTCATGTTCGCGTTCGCCAAACCCCTGGGGGACCTCCTGACGAACGGCGCTCATGGCGCCGAGCTCGAGCCGGTCGTCCGGGTATTGGCCCCGTTCCTGCCGCTTCAGGCCGTGTTCACCGTTGCGCTGGCGGCCACCAGAGGGTTCGGCACGATGAAGCCCACCGTGCTGATCGACAAGATGGGACGCCCGAGCGCGCAGGTGCTCCTCGCGCTCGTCGTCGTGATCCTCGGGTTGTCCTCGGTGGCCCTGGCCATCGCCTGGGCTGTGCCGGTCGCGCTCGGTCTCGCCGTGGCGCTGGCCTGGACCAACTCGTTGCTCCACGCGTGGGAGGCCACACCGGCGGTGGCGGATTCCTCGGGCCGACGCACGACCTTCATCGAGTTCTGGCGTTTCACCATCCCGCGGGGGCTCGCGGGGGTGTTCGCGGTGACCATCCTGTGGCTCGACACGCTCCTGCTGGGGGCGCTCAGGTCGACCGAAGAGGCGGGCATCTATGCGGCGGCATCACGCTATCTAGTGGTCGGCCAGTTCGTCGGCCTCGCCATCATCCAGGTCGTGGGTCCCAAGCTGAGTGAGTTGCTGACCGGGAAGGACAAGGCCGGCGCGTCAGAGGTCTACCGATCGAGCACCGCGTGGCTGATGCTGGCGGCGTGGCCGATCTATCTCTCGATGGTGATCATGGCGCCGGCATTGCTGTCCCTTTTCGGTGAGCCCTACATGCAGGCGAGTACCGCGGTCGTGATCTTGGGAGCCTCGATGCTGGTGGCAACCGCCATCGGACCGATCGACATGGTGTTGCTCATGGCGGGCAAGAGCAGCTGGAACCTGATCAACACCGTGGTGGCCGTGGTCGTGAACGTGAGCTTGAACCTGCTCCTCATCCCACGCCTCGGCATCACGGGTGCGGCGATCGCCTGGTCCGCGAGCATCCTCGTGAACAATCTCCTGCCGTTGCTTCAGGTCTGGCTGAGCCTGCGGATCCACCCGTTCGGACGAGGGTGGCTGGTGGCGTCCTCGATCGCCGTCGCATCGGTCGGCACGTCGGAGGTCTTGGGAAGGCTCATCGCCGGGCCGAGCCTCCTGACGCTCGTCCTGTCGGGCTCGATCGGGATGCTGATCCTGGGAGCCCTGGCCTGGCAGTTCCGAGACCAGCTCCATCTGGACGCCTTCCGAGAAGCGTTCCGCAGGCGCGTTGCCGGGCCTGCCCATCCCACCACGTCTGAGGGGACGCATGCCTGACCCGGCGGTGCTGTTCATCGGAGGATTGGGCCGGAGCGGAAGCACGATCCTGGATCTCATGCTCGGACAGGTCCCTGGGTTCGTGGCGGTCGGGGAGCTGGCCTACCTGTGGAGGCGATCGGACAAGGATCTGTGCGGATGCGGCCGACCGTTCGACGGATGTCCGTTCTGGACGGAGGTCGGCACCACGGCGTTCGGAGGTTGGTCAGCAGTGAACCGATCACGCATCGCCGGCATCCGTGCCCGAGTGGAGCGGAACCGCCGGATCCCCGGCATGCTCCGCGACGAGAGGGACGCTTCCCCCGAGCGCAGGGAGCTGGACGACACGCTCCGGCGGCTCCATCGGGCCATCGCCCAGGTGAGCGGAGCGCGAGTGGTGATCGACTCGACGAAGGATCCTGCCAGCGCGTTCCACCTTCGATCGATGGGTGGCGTGGATCTGCGAGTGGTGCACCTCGTTCGCGATGCGCGTGGGGTGGCCTACTCGTGGACCAAGCACAAGGAACGTCCGGGCATCGCCGGAGGCGCCGTCATGGACCGGTATCCGCCCTGGCGGATCGCGGGACGGTGGCTGTCGTACAACGGTGCCTTCCACGTGCTGGCACGCCGGGGCGTGCCCACGTTGCGGCTGCGCTACGAAGATCTCGTCGCGGATCCGGCATCGTGGCTCGCCCGACTGGCCGCGTTCGGCTCAGGAGGCGTGTCCCCGGCCCCGGCGACCTTCCCGTTCCTCCGGGACCACTCCGTCTCGCTCGTGGAGGAGCACACGATCGCTGGCAACCCGATGCGTTTCGAGCGCGGAGCGGTCGAGCTTCACCGCGACGACGCATGGAGGACGGGCCTTCCTGACTCCGCGCGAAGGCTCGTGACGCTCATCGACGCGCCGCTCCTTCGCCGGTACGGCTACCTCGAGTGAGGCCCCCTGAACGTCGCGGTCACTGCCGATCGTTCCATCAACGAGCCGCGTCATCCCCGAGCCAGCCGACCACGCTGAGGGAGGGAACGTCGGTCCAGAAACGTGTTGCTCCTCGCTCCGGTCCCACCCGCCCGATCGATATCCGGTTGGTGCCTGCCCCGAAATCCTCGCCCGTGACCCGCACGATGTCGGTGGGCGTGTCGCCGGGGTCGTTGTAGAGACGAAGCTCTGCCGTTCCTGCGGCATGATCGATCGTCCACTCGATCCGCGCCCAGCCTTCGAGCTCGATCCGCTCATCGAGCCAGCCGACGCGTTCCCTTGATCCGTTCACCATCCCGAGCCTGCCGTTGCTCGCCAGGACGATCGCGAAGATCGTGTCCGATCCATCCTTGCCCCGGATCAATCGGAGCGTTCCCACCTTCGGCGGGTCGTTGAATCGGATGTACACCCTGCCCCAATAGGTGCTCTCCCACGCGAGCGAGTCCTGCCATCCGTAGAAGGCGGATCCGCCCTTGCCGGACGTATGCAAGGCGGAGAACCCGGCCCCTGGTCCCGTCGCGTCCCGGCGATCGAACACGATGGGCGATGAGCCGCTTTGGGTGATCGAATCGAACGCGGAGCCCCCGCCACTGCTGTTGTCGATCGACAACGGCCGACCGAGCTCGCCGACGTCCAAACTATTCACGAGCACGGTCGCGCTGCCCGCCGGCGCCGGCGCCGGGGGTGTTTGTGTCGGAGAGGGCGGCACGGTCGGTGTTGGTGTCGGTGTGGGCGGCGGCACGGCCGCATCCTGCCGCAGATGTTGATCAGCGGAGATGGACGCGTACGCAGCCATCGTCCGTGAGGAGCTGTCCGTGTCCCACGGATACTCCTTGGTCGAATCGAAATAGATCAGCGCTTTGAGGAGGGGCCAGGTCTTGACCGTGTCGAGCATGTCCTTGAGCCATGCACCCTTCCGAGATGGGTCACCCGGGTCCTCCTGCGCGCCGTACTCCACGACCATCCACGGTTTGTCGTGCTGAGCCGCGAAACCGTTGGCGTCGCTGAACACGTCGTTGAACCGGGTCCATCTCGCTCCAGGGCGGAGTGGAGCCCAGTTGTAGCCGTCGGCACCGATGAAGTCGACATAGTCATCGCCGGGATACCAGTCGGGGATGTTCTCGCCGGAACGCACGTCGAACGACCAGGCCATCATGGTCCAGACGAACGCGACGTTGGTCACGCCACGGGCGCGGAAGATGTCGACCACATGCCGGAACGCTCGAACGAAATCGCCCTTCGAGCCGAAGCTGCCGTCGTTCTCGGGTTCGTGATGCATGGAGAGGTAGACCGGAGAGCCGAAGGTCTTGAAGGCATCGGCCCGCGAAGCGATCCACTGATCGTGTGAGCCTTCACCGACCGATCTCCACGGGCTTGGCATCTTCCAATTGATGAACGGGATCCGTCCCTGCCCGACCGTCCACGTTTCGTGAGCTGTCGGGATCGACGTGTTCCATTGGTAGTACTGGTGGTCGATGGCGAACCGCCGGCCGATCTGCTGTTCCACACGCCGGATCGAGTCCCTGGTCGTTTCTCCGCCCCTGGGCTTCACCCAGGTACCGAGGAACGCCCCGTTCTTCGGAAACAAGGCCGCGGGCGGGGCCGACGCGGCTGCCTCGGCTCCACTGCGGGGCAGGAGTCCGGCAAACAGGAGGCCCACCAGGGTCAGCACCAGGATGGTCGTCGGTGTTCGGTGCTTTCGCGCGTGCGTCGCCCACGCGGTGCCAGCCTCATGGATGGTCATCCATCGCCTCTCTGATCGTGCTCGTCTCGCGACGGGCTACGCCGTGGCGAGGATCGCTCTGGAGACCTATCGGCCTCGCCGTGCTGAAGCCTTGAGCCCGTTCTCTGGGCGCAGGATGGGGGGTCGGTCGGTTATCTGCGGAAGTAGCGAGAAGCAGCCAGGTCGTGGAAGGCGCGGGTCGCCAAGCGGGAACTATCCACCGCCCAATAGAAGCTCGTCTTGATGGAATCGAAATACAGCACAGCGGCTAGCTCTTTCCACTGCCTCGCCGCTACAAGGGTCTGCCGGATCCACGCTGCCTTCCGGGTGGGGGTGCTCGGATCTTCGATGGCGCCGAACTCGGCGACGATCCACGGCTTGTGATGACGCAGCGCGAACTTTCGCGTGCCCTGGAAGATGGAGCCGAACTGCCGCCATTCCTCGCCGGATCTGGCCCCGTACCAGTTGTAACCATCGCTCGCGACGAAATCGACGTACCTGTCACCTGGGTAGTACATGCCTGCGACCGAGTTGTTCGAATCGAAGCTCCAAGCCATCATCGTCCACACGAACGCGACGTTCCTGACCCCCTGTTGGCGGAAGACCGTGACGATCCGACGGAATGCGGCGGCGAAGTCGTACGGGGTGCCGAACTGCGGCACGTTGTTCTCGGGCTCGTGTTGGAACGTGAGGTAGATGGGATGTCCGAAGCGTTTGAAGTCATGCGCTCGATGCGCGATCAGACGGTCCTGTGATCCATTGGCGATCTCGCCCCACGGGACGAACGAGCCACCTTTCTTCAGGGCCGTCCAATTGAGGAAGGGGATACGGCCGTGCTGATGATCCCAGTGCTGCAGCTGCGACGGGAACACCGAGTCCCACTTGTAGTACTGGTGGTGGATCTTGGTCTTCCTGCCGATCGTTCGCTCGAACCTGAGGTAGGCGGAGGTGTTCGATTCACCCCCCCGAGGGCCGGCGTGAGCGCCGATGTAGGCGCCGCGGTGGGGGTTGAGACGGGCGGGATAAGCGAGCGCGGTGCCGGCGGTCAGGGCAGAGATCAAGGCCCCGAGCACCAAGATGAGGAAGGGGCGCCTCCTCGCGAGTGGGGGTTGCTGCGCGGTGGGTGCATGGTGCTGGTACAGCTTGGTCATCTGATCGAGTGAACGATCGAGCATTCATGCCTCCTCTGGGTGGAGGTCAACGCCACACGAGCGCTGACACGCCTTCGGGAGTTGGATCGAAGCGCCTCACCGCCCTTCGGCAATCGTCGACAAGAACCTGGTCATTCCTTGAGGAGGATCTTGATCTGTCGAGGTGCGCCCGCCCCGAGATGTTGCGTTTCTGTCGCGACCGGGTGGCCCCAGAACGTAGCCGAGGCTCGACCGCCCCGCAACCAGCATCCGAGGCCTGCCGGATCCACCGCCGTCGGAGCCAGCAGAGAGCTGGGGGCCATCATCATTGGGCTGCACGGGGTGTGGGGCGGATCGCGATGCGTCTAGGGGGAGATCGGCCCAGTCGAAATATCAGCCATATGGCCTACATGGTTCAGAGAGCCGGGGGGTGCGTCTGTCGCCACTTCCGCCGGGACCACGTCGAGGAAGGGCCGGCGTTCGTCATCAGGAGTGGGCAAGAAGGCCAGGTCGAACACGCCGGCAAGATGTCGTCGGATCGACGGCATGATCTGGGCGACCGTGACCCGCCGGCCGGTCAGGGCCGACAAGGAGGTCACCCCGTTCCGAGGCAATCCGCACGCCACGATGCCGTCGAACCACGACAGATCGGTGTCACAGTTGATGGCGAACCCATGCAGCGTGACGCGGGTACGCATGAGCCGGACCCCGATCGCGCACACCTTGTCGTCGCCGCTGAACACACCGGTCTGCACGTCCTCCCGCCGGTGCAGCTCGACGCCCAGGTCGATCCCGGTTCGGATCACGGCTTCCTCGAGGAGCCGGAGGTAGCGAGCCGCATCCGGACGCACCCCCAGATGCAGGATCGGGTAGCCGACCAGCTGGCCGGGGCCATGGAACGTGAACGAGCCGCCGCGGTCGATGTGGTGGATCTCCGCTCCGTGGGCGGCGGCTTCATCGTCGTTCCACACCAGATGCTCGGGCCGGGCTCGCCGGCCCGCGGTGAACACCGGGGGGTGCTCGAGCAGGATCACGGTGTCGGGGATCTCATCGGCGAGGCGCCGTTCGGCGAGGCGGTGCATCGCCTCGTTGGCGGCCCCGTATGGGACCGGAACGCCGGGCTCGATCAACCAGGTGGGCCGGGGCATCCGCGGGGCTAGACCCCCAGATCCTCGGCGAAGTCCCAGGTTTCCAGGTTCTGCCTCACGCGAGCCAGGAACCGTGTCGCCACCTCGCCGTCGATCACACGGTGGTCCCAGCTCATCGAGATGTAGACCATGGAACGGATCGCGATGGCATCGTCCACCACTACCGGACGCTGCTGGATGGTGTCCAGCGACAAGATGCCGGCATTCGGCTGGTTGATGATCGGCACGCTGAGCAGGGACCCGTAAGGACCTGGGTTGGTGATCGTGAACGTAGCCCCGGCGACCTCGCCGGGTTGGAGCTGGTGCGATCGAGCCCTGGCCGCGAGATCGGCGATCGCACGAGCGATGCCCGGGACGTTCATGGCCTCGACCCCGTGGACCACCGGAACGATGAGCCCCTGGTCATAGCTCACAGCGATGCCCATGTTCACGTGCTTGCGAACGACGAGCTCTTCACCGCGCAGCTCGGCATTGACCATGGGGAACGCGAGCAGAGCATCGGACGTGGCCCGTGTCACCAGCGGCAGGTACGTGAGCTTGACCCCGTGCCGTTCCTGGAAGGCCGCCTTCACCTGCGCTCTGAGCTTCACCAGCCGGTCGACGTTGACCTCCACCATGGTCCACGCGCGCGCCGAGGTCGCCAGCGATGCCACCATGTGGTCGCCGATCGCCTTCCTGATGTGGGTGAGCGGAACGATCTGCTCGCCGTCGCCGGCGGCGGCCGGGGTTGCGGGCTGTGCGACCGCGGCGGGCGGGGTCGGTAGCGGCGCCGGCGCGGCCGCATGATCGGTCGAGGGCGAGGCGGTCGCGGGAGCGGTGGCGGTCCCTGCGCCTGCTGCGATGGCGGCCTGCACGTCCTGTTTGGTGATCCTGCCCCCCGTGCCGGTCCCCGCGATGGCGCTGAGGTCGAGATCGTGCTCCGCCGCGAGCTTGCGCACCAATGGTGAGAGGACCTGGGAACGAGGGCCCGCCTTGGCCGGTTGCTCGACGGCCGACTGCGGCTCCGCGGCGGCCGCTGCCGGTTCGGCGGCAGCCACGTCTGACACGGCTCCGTCGGCTTTGGCTCCGTCGACTTTGGCTCCGCCGACTGAGTCGATCTCGGCGAGCTCGGTTCCGACCGCCACGGTCTGACCCTCTTCCACCAAGATCTTCGTGATGGTGCCGGCCACCGGTGAGGGAACCTCGGTGTCCACCTTGTCGGTGGAGATCTCGAACAGCGGCTCGTCTCGCTCGATCGCGTCGCCTTCGCGCTTGAGCCACTTCAAGATCGTGCCTTCGATGATCGTCTCGCCGAGCTGAGGCATCTGGATCGACGTCACAGGTCCATCCTCCTGGGATCGGGTCCGACGGTGCGGGTCACCATGCCGAGAGCCGTTCCACCGCGGCCTCGATGTCGGAGATCTGCGGCAGGTATGCATCTTCCAGTGGAGGGGAGAACGGGACAGGTGTGCTGGGCGGGGCCAGACGCATCACCGGCGCGTCGAGGTGCTGGAAGGCCTTCTCGGCGATCACTGCCGCCACTTCGGCGCCCACCCCCAGGAACCGCTGGCTCTCGTACAACACGAGCGCCCGTGAGGTCTTGGCGATGCTCTCCAACACCGTCGTCTCGTCGAGCGGCACGATGGAGCGCAGGTCGACGACCTCCGTCGAGACGCCGCGTCCCTCCAGAGCCTCCGCGGCCTCCAGGGCCTTGTGCACCATGGCGCCGTAAGTGATGACGCTGACGTCGGCCCCCTGGCGCCTCACGGCGGCCTCGCCCAGCGGTACCAGGAAGTCGGGATCCGTGGGGACCTGTTCCTTGATGCGCCGGTAGATCCATTTGTGCTCCAGGTAGATCACCGGGTTGTCGTCGCGCACCGCGGACTTGAGCAGGCCTTTCGCGTCGGTCGGGAACGCCGGACAGACCACCTTCAGGCCCGGCGTCTGCGCGAACCAGGGCTCCGGATTGGTCGAGTGGAAGTTGGACGCGCGCACGCCACCACCGCTCGGGGCGCGAAGCACCACCGGCAACCGCACGCCGGTCCGATAGTGGTAGCGCGCCAGCGTGGTGGTGATCTCATCGAAGCCGCTCGTCATGAAGTCGGCGTACTGGAACTCCGCCACCGGCCGCAGGCCTTCCATCGCGGCTCCCACCGCCACGCCGACGATCGTCTCCTCGGCGATCGGCGTGTCCATCACCCGGTCGGTCCCGAACCGTTCCACGAAGCCCTCGGTCACCTTGAAGGCGCCGCCGTAGACGCCGATGTCCTCGCCCAGCATGAACACCCGCTCCTCGCGCTCCATCTCTTCCCAGAGCGCCTCGGCGATCGCGATCAGGTAGGTGGCTTGGCCGTCGTCCGTGCGCTTGCCGCGCGGTTCGGCGCCGTGTCCAGCCGCACCCGCGTCGACCTTGGTGGCTTGCCCGCCCGCGCGGCTCATCAGCCCTCCGTCCCGCCGCCGCGTCCGGGTTCTGCGTCCCAGTACCCGTCCTCGGCCCACACGCCCTTGGTGACGTCCCCCGGCTCGGGGAACGGTGATGCTTGCGCGAACTCGTACGCAGCGTCGAACTCCTGCTCGACGCGCTGGACGATGGCTTCGAGGTCATCCTCGGTGACGACGCCCTGGGCCAACATCCACTCCTCGAAGTTCTTCACCGGATCCTTCTCGGCCATGTGTCGCTCGAGCAGCTCGTCCGGCATGTACTTCGCGGGATCGTGACCGGCGTGGCCGCGCCATCGCAGCGACACCGATTCGATCAGCGTGGGCCCGTCGCCGTTGCGGGCCCGCCCCACGGCCTCGGCCGCGGCTCCGTAGACCTCCAGGACATCGCCACCGTCGACACGCACTCCAGGCATCCCGTATGCCTGGGCGCGTTCGGCGATCGTGGGGACCTTGAATTCCAGCGTGTTCGGCGTGGAGTACGCGTACTGGTTGTTGTTGACGACCCAGACCACGGGTAGCTGGTGAACGGCCGACCAGTTGAGGGCCTCGTGCCATCGGCCGTTCGAGGTGGAACCGTCGCCACAGATGGCGAGCGCGACCCGCCGGTCTCCGGCCTTCTTGTATGCCGTGGCGGCCCCGCACGCGACGGGGTAGGCGATGGGGAGGTGGGAGATCACGGCGAACGTCCGGTTGCCGTCCCAATCGCCGATGTGACTGTTGCCGTCGCGGCCCCTCAGGTAGCCGTCGATCCGCCCCCAGAATTGCGCCATGACCCGTTTCAGGTCCAGCCCTTTCGTGAGCTGGGCCGAGAGATCGCGATGGGTCGGGAACAGCGAATCGGCCGGCTCCAGCGCGAAGGTCACCCCGACGTGTGTGCCCTCCTGACCACGTCCGGAGTAGATCGCCCCCGGCAGCCGCCCCTGCCGGTAGAGCGCCTCCATGCGCTCGTCGAAGTACCGGCACAGCTTGAGCATGTAGAGCATCGCCTTGAGCTGCTCGTCAGGCAGGGGGCGGCGCTCCTCGGTGGTCGTGGGCTCGACCTTGGTCGACACAGGCACAGGCTCCTTAGGCGGAATGCAGGGGCTTGCCGGCGAGTGCGAGCATCGCCTCGCCGAGGCCTTCGGACAACGACGGGTGCGGGTGATGCAGGTGGGCCACGTCGCCGACGGTCGCCTCCCAGTTGGTGATGAGCATGCCTTCGGCGATGAGGTCGGTGACGTGCGGACCGATCATGTGGATGCCCAGGACCGTGCCCGCGGCGCCGCCTAACGGGTCGGCCTCGGCGACGACCTTGACGAAGCCACCCTCGCCGACGATATTTGCCTTGCCGATCCCTCGGAGGTCCAGCTTCTCGGTGAGGACCTCGAGACCTCGTTCGCGTGCCTGCGCCTCGGTGAGACCCACGCTCGCGATCTCGGGTGTGCAGTAGGTGACGCGCGGGATGTTCACATAGTCGACGTCGGCGACGTCGAGGCCCGCGATGCGCTCGGCGACCGCATAGCCCTCATCGAACGACACGTGGGCGAGCTGCAGGGGTGTCGCGGCGACGTCACCCACCGCCCAGACGCCGTCCATGCTGGTGCGGAGCTGGCCGTCCACCTGGACGAACCCTCGCTCGTGGATGGAGACGCCCGCCTCACCCAACCCCAGGCTGCTGGTGACGGGCCCGCGACCGATCGCCACCAAGCAGATCTCTGCCGATACGGTGGTGGGCTCACCGCCCGCCGTGAACGTGACCTCCACCCCTGAGCCCGTGTCGGCGACACCTTCGACGGAAGCGCCGGACGCCGTCGTGATGCCACGTTTGCGGAACGCACGGGCGATCTCCTTGGAGATCTCCTCGTCCTCCAGCGGCGCGAGCGCCGGGAGCGCTTCCAGGAGTGTGACCTCGGCGCCGAACGATCGGTAGAGCGACGCGAACTCCAGCCCCACGGCGCCGGCCCCGATCACCACCGCGGACGTGGGGATGCGGTCGTACCAGAGCGCCTGGTCGCTGGTGATGACGTGCTCACTGATCTCGACTCCCGGCAGGAGCCTTGGGGCCGAGCCCGTCGCGATCACCACATCGGCGGCCTCCACGCGACGGGTTTCGCCGCCGGTTTCGACCACGACTGCGGGCCCGGTGACCAGCGTTGCCTGGCCCTTGATCACCTCGACCCCACGCATCTCGATCAACCCGGTGACTCCCTTGACGAGCTTGTCGACGATGCGTTCTTCGAAAGCGAGCACCTTCTCCCAATCGGGCTTGCCCGACGCGTCGATGCCCCATTCGCCGGCCCGGTTCACCGAGTCGAGCACGGCGGCCGACTGCAGGAGCGCCTTGGTGGGGATGCATCCGCGCAGCAGGCATGTGCCGCCGATGCGATCGTCGCGCTCGATCATGGCCACGCGTTGGCCGAGCTGGGCCGATCGCAGGGCGGTGGAATAGCCACCGGTCCCGGCTCCGATCACGACGACGTCGTAGGCATCAGCCATCCGATCAGGAAGTCTACCCGGGTCCCCCAGATGCCCATGCTCGTTCGAGTGCGTACGATGCCGCCGATGGACGAGACCGCCCAAGAACAGGACCTGAAGCACACTCCGCTCGCAGGCCGAGCACCAGGCGTTGGGCGCGAAGATAGGCCCGTTCGCCGGGTGGGACATGCCGATCGAGTACGAGGGCGCGCTGGCCGAACACCGGGCGGTGCGTGAACGGGTCGGCCTGTTCGACCTGACACACCTGGGCAAGGTCGAGGTCAGTGGCGCCGGTGCGTTGGCCATGCTGCAGTCCGTCGTGACCAACGACCTGAGCGCAGCCGCCGTCGGTGAGGCGCTCTACAACCTGGTCCTCAACGAGGGCGGCGGCGTGATCGAGGATCTCATCGTCTATCGCCTGGATGAGTCGCGGTTCTTCGTCGTGCCGAACGCCGCCAACGCCCAGCGCGTCCTGCAGATCCTGGAGGAGACGCCGGCGCCGGATCGTCTCCACCTCATGTACCACCAGGACTGGTGCTTCCTGGCGGTGCAAGGTCCCGAAGCGGTGCATGTGATGCGACGGGTGTTCCCCGCCTCGGGCGATCTCGCGTTCATGCAGTGTGCCGAAACCGAGTTCAAGAGGCGGCCGGTCATCGTGACCCGGTCGGGCTACACGGGCGAGGTGGGATTCGAGCTCTTCACCTACCAGGACATCGCACGAGAGCTGTGGACCGAGCTGATGGAAGCGATGGAACCCTACGGTGGCCTGCCCTGCGGTCTGGCGGCGCGCGACGTGCTTCGCTTGGAGATGGGATACCCCCTCTACGGCCAGGACCTGTTCGAGTCCGTGACGGCACTGGAGGCGGGCTTGGGATGGGCCGTCAGCTTCGACAAGGGCGACTTCCGGGGGCGTGACGCGCTGGAGCGCCAGCGAAGCGAGGGCTTGCCCAGCCGGCTGCGCGGGTTGCGGATGCAAGAGCGCCGGAACATCCCGAGGGCGCATCAGCCGGTCTTCGTGGGCGACCAGCTGGTCGGTGAGGTCACGTCGGGAACGTTCTCACCATTGCTGGGGACCGGGATCGGGCTGGCGTATCTGTGGCCTGCGGGCGTCGTCGATCTCGGTGATGCGGTCGAGGTGGACATCCGCGGTCGCCGTGCCGAAGCCGAGGTGGTGCGTCCGCCCTTCGTCGACCGCGATCCGCGCTGAGCGTCTCAGCCTCGACCGTACCGACCGGCGATCTTGTGAACTCGGGCACCGTCGAGCCGCCGAAGCTCGTGTGCTCGATCAACCGTGAGAGGGTCGCTTCCGCTCGGCGCGAGTCGGGCATGACCGCCACGACCACGTACAACCCCGAGGCGGGGATGCCCATAGAGCGGACCGGGCCGAAGCCCGGCGCGGCCACGAAGTATGCCCATCGGGTGGGCGTGCCGCCGACGTTGCAGGTGCCCTGGCCCTGAGCCACGTAGTCACCGCCTCTGTGCTGTTCCAGGTCGAACGTGGGCCGGTGGTTGAGGTAGACCAAGTGCGCGTTCGGAGACACAGGAATCCGAGTGTGTGAGCTGGGAGAACAAGGGCCCGCTGGCGGCTAGGTAGTAGAAGTCCGACGGCACGCCGACCTCGGTGGCGTCGACCCACGTGGCCGACATCCCTTCGATCGAGCCGTCCATGCGCATCCAGGCCTTGGGTTCGGGCGAGGCCATGAACCCAGCCCTGGCGGTGCCCATGACCGCGGCCGGCCGCGCGTGCCACCCATCGGGGACGATCGCCTTGACCTGGCCGGCCGTGACCCGTGAGAACGGGGATGCGGAGGCCTGGACGGTCAGCGGTGGGAGCACGACCCCAGGGTCGACGGCGCCGGGTGTCGAGCACCCCGCGCCCAAGAAGGCGATAGCGGCACCTACGATGATCTTCCGCATCCGCGACCAGCCACGAGGATAGTCCCGCGCCCGCTGGAGCGCCATGGTGGTGCCGGACGGAAGCCTCGGCCGCGGTTCAGGCCGCTCCGGCCGGGGGAGAGGCAAGCCGCTGCCCGGCGTGCGACGGGATGCAGAAAGCAGCTCTCGTACCGCCGCCCGGCAGGGGGTCGGCCCACAGGATCCCGCCGTGCTCCACCACCATCTGGCGCGCCAGGTGAAGACCCACCCCCACCCCCGCTTTCTCCTTGCGCAGTGTGCCCTCGCCGGTCGAGAACGGTTCCTCGAACGATTGCGTGGCGACGGCTCGGTCCAGACCCTCGCCGTGATCGGTGATCGTGATGACGACGCCTTCGTCGAGCGCACGCGCCGTGAGTTCGACGGGTCGTCCCTGTGGTGAGTAGCGGCATGCGTTGTCCAGCAGCTCACGGACGACCCCTCCGATCCGTGCGCCGTCCGCGATGGCGTGCAGCGAATCGGCGACGCTGTCCTCGATGCGCACGTCCGGGTACGCCAGCTTCGTCTCGTCGACTGCGTGGCGAACGAGCGGGGCCAGGTCCGTCTCGGTCAGGTTCAGCTCGAACGTGCCACGCTCCAGCTCGGCGACCGTGATGATCTCATCGACGATGCCCATCAGCTTGTCGAGCGAGGACTGTAGCTGCGTCAGGAAGTCGCTGCGCTCATGTTCCGGGACCTCAGGGTTCCGCAGCACGTAGGCGATGCCCTTGGCCACGGTGACGGGCGTCCTGAGCTCGTGCGAGATGTTGGCCAGGAAGTCGGCCTTCGCCGAGGTCCCTTGCGTCACCTCGTCCTTGACCCTGGCCAGCTCGCTCTCCAGCTCGGTCGCCCGGGCCAGCGCGATGGCAAGTTCCTGACCCAGGTGTCCGGCCACGGATGCGGAGAAGGCAACCGAGCCTTCGGCCGAGGTCCGGATCGCGGCCAGCAGCTCGTCCGGCGAATCATCCTTCGACAGGTATCCGGCTGCCCCCGCGGTCAGCACCTGGGCCACCCGGCCTGGGTCGCGTCCCATGGTCCAGACCAGCACTTTGGAATCAGGGGATGAGGCGTGGAGCCTCTTCACCAGCTCGACGCCGCGCAGATCCTTGACCAGGTCGAGTCCCTCGACGTCGGGCTCGCACACGACGACGTGGGGCCGGATCCGGGCCGCCATCTCCACGGCACGGAACGGGTCGGTGGTGACCTCTACGGCCAGGTCGGCCCCGGCGCGCAGGAAGTGGTACTGGAGCCGGGCCAGCTCGTCCGCCGAGTCGCACAACAGGACATTCAGCTGCATGTCCGGCATATCGGGTCCGGCGGGAGGGTGGTTGAGGGACGAGTGCCGACGGCCTGTGCCAGGCGTCAGTGCACGATGCCGGTTCGGATGGCGATCGCGACCGCCTGAGCGCGATCGTTGGCGCTGAGCTTCTCGAAGATCCGCTCGAGGTGGGTCTTGACCGTGTGTGGCGAGATGCCGAGCTCGCTCGCCACCTGCCGCGTGGTGGACCCGTCGGCCACCTTCTGCAGGATCTCACGCTCGCGTTTGGACAACGGGGTGGACTTGGGTGTTTCACTATCGCTCAGACGCACCTCCTCGATGAAGGTCTTCGTCAGCTGCGGGTGGATCACCGCATTGCCCTCGACCGCGTTCTTCGCGGCGTCGACGAGGGCGTCGGGGGAGGCGTCCTTCAGCAGATACCCCGATACGCCCGCCTGGATCGCCTCCGAGATGGCACCCCGCGATTCGTCGATCGTGATGAGGATCACCTTCGTCTCGGGGGCGGCCTGGCGGATCCTCCGGGTTGCTTCGATGCCGTCCATGCCCGGCATGCGCACGTCCATGAACACCACGTCGGGGCTCAGCTCCCGCGCGCGCTCGACAGCTTCTTCACCGCTCGCGGCTTCACCGACGACGAGCACGACATCGTCTGAGAGCTCCAGCGCCGTCTTGAGACCCTCGCGGGTGACGGGGTGGTCATCCACGATGAGCGCACGGATCGAAGGCATCGTCGGGGTGCTCCTTCTCTTCGGGGAAGTACGAAGTACGCTGTCAGGATAGGACGACTCGAGGCAGGACGCTCACATGCATGAAGAAATCGTTTCCACAACCGCAGAATTGGCTGAGGATGCGGCCACCGCGACCGTGCCGGAGGCTGGCCCGCAGCGCAGCGACGAGTCCACGGACGCGCCTGGCGCCGACCGCGACGCCGTCGTCGAGGCGCTGAAGAATGTCATCGACCCCGAACTGGGCCTCAACATCGTCGACCTCGGGCTCGTGTACGAGATCGATATCGACCCGCAGGGCGACGTCGACATCCAGTACTCGCTCACCACCATGGGGTGTCCCATCGGACCCATGATCGAGGACCAGATGCGCTCGTTCTTGCAAGGCGTGCCCGGTATCGGCGAGGTGCGGCCTGAGTTCGTGCTTCGGCCACCGTGGACGCCCGAGATGATGTCGGACGAGGCGAAGGCGGCGCTCGGCATCTTCTAGGATGGCGCCCGGTGTGCGTGCGAGATCCGGGCATCGAAACGAGGGAGGGCAACCATGGGGGAGTACGCGAAGTCAGACGTGTTGGTCACCACCGACTGGGTCGAGGAGCATCTCGACGATGACGGTGTTCGCCTGATCGAGGTCGACGAGGACACGTCGGCCTACGACAAGGGGCACATCCGCGGAGCGGTGCGATGGGACTGGAGCACGGACCTGCACACCGAGGTGGGCCGGGACTTCCGGGACCAAGCTGGATTCTCGTCGCTGCTCTCCGACGCCGGGGTGGGTCCGGACACCACCGTGGTGCTGTACGGGGGCAACAACAACTGGTTCGCGGCGTACGCCTACTGGCTCCTGAAGCTGCGAGGGTTCGACGACGTCAAGCTGGTGAACGGCGGCCGCAAGAAGTGGGAGCTGGAGAGCCGCGAGCTGGTGCAGGAGGTGCCCAGCTTCGAGGCGACCGGGTTCACGATCGCAGGCCGGGAGCGGCCCGAGCTTCGCGCCATGCGCGACGAGGTCATCGGCAAGGTCGGGAGCGAGACGGGCTTCGTTGACGTGCGCTCCCCCGAAGAGTTCCGAGGCGAGAAGCTGGCGCCCGACCATCTCCCACAGGAGCAGTCGCAGGTTCCGGGCCATATCGCCGGGGCGGCCAACATCCCGTGGGCGAAGGCCGCGAACGACGACGGTACTTTCAAGACCGCCGATGAGCTCCGCGAGCTGTACCGCGCCGAGGGCATCACCGGCGATGGCGAGATCATCGCCTACTGTCGAATCGGAGAGCGTTCGAGCCATACGTGGTTCGCGCTGCAAGAGCTGCTGGGGTACGAGAACGTCAAGAACTATGATGGCTCGTGGACCGAGTACGGCTCCTTGGTGGGTGCTCCGGTCGAGATGGGATAAGGCACGCCGACGGCGAGATTGACGACCCCGCCGATCGCGAGCCCCAGACCCAGCCCCCCCGCAACATCCAGTGGGTTGTGCGCGCCCAGGTAGATGCGGGCGACGGCGACGAGCGCCACCGCGACCCAGGGCAGCACCCGCCATCGGCCGTGCAGGTACGGAGCGATCGCCCACGCTAGGCCCGTCACCAATACGACGTGGCCCGAGACGAAGGAGACCCCCGACGTCGGCGTCCCGGCCCGAACGATCGCACCGGGCTCGGTGACGCCCGGGCGCTCGCGCTGGATGACCTCCCACACGAGGCGTTCGGCGGCCAGCTTGACCACCGTGATCAGCGCAGCGGCCAGTGCCAGGCGGTACCTGCGCAGCACCAGCGCGACCAGCGCGACGAGCGGGCCGATCGCTAGGATCCCCAGGAACTGCGCGCCGGCCATGAGCGGTTCCAGGGCGTCGGGCAGGCCGTTGATCGCCTCGAACGCTTCTTGCTCGCGCTCCCCGACGGTGCCGGCTCTGGCGCCGGCTGCGCACACCGCGAAGAGCATGAACCCGGCGAGTGCGATCCAGCCGTCGACCCTGCGGCGGCCGAACCCGGCGAGCTGCGAGCCGGCGTGCACGAGCGCCTAAGCGGGAGGCGCCACGGCGGCGCTCCTCTGCGCATCGGCGAGCTCACCGGCGATCGATCCCGGTGGTGGCGTGTCGCGCATCCAGCTCTTCTTGCCTCGCCAGATCAGATAGGTGAATCCGCCGATCGGGATCTGGATGCCGTAGGTCAGCAGTCGGAAGATCAGGACGCCTGCCACGATGGCGCTCTTCTCACCGTCATAGAACCCGGTCAGACCGGCGATGTAGCCCAGGTCGATCACGCCGACCCCGCCGGGCGTGATCGGGATGGCCGTCAGCAGCCGGCTGAACGCATAGACGGAGAAGATCTCGACCGCCGGCAGCTCCTCCTCGGAGATCCCCATGCTCCGCAGCGACAGGATCAGGACGGCGCACAGGGCCACCTGAGACAGGATCGTGGTCCAAGTGAGCCGGATCCAGCGGCGACGAACCAGCACGATCGTCTCTTGCCGGAACTTCACCGCCCGGTCGCCCATGTCGGTCGCCGGTGCCTTCCGGAACAGGTGCTTCACCCAGGAGATCACCCTGCCCAGGAACTCGCCGACCTTCCGAGCCATGGGTTCGCTTCGGAAGACCAAGGCCAGCAGCACCACGGCGACCGCCAGGATGGCGACTCCCACCACCGCGAGCGTCACGAGCTGCGCACTCGTGCTGCCCGCAAGGACCAAGAGGGCGAGGGCGATGACCGGCAGCGCCAGCTTCGTGAAGATGTTCCAGATGCCGGTGACCCCGATGTACAGCGTCGTCTCCGCAGGAGTGAACCCCCAGGAGCCCAGCATGGCGAAGGTGACACCCAAGGCGATCGCGCCACCGGCAGGCAGAGTGTTGGCGACCGAGGTCGGTGTCTGCGTGAGGACCGCCGCCTGCCAGAACCCGAGCCCCGGCAGCGCTGCGAGGTTGGCGAGCCAGTACGTGACCAGGTTGAGGAACGTGACCGCCACGAGTGACCCGATCTCGAGCGGAGTGAGATCGCCGAACGCCCTGGCGATGTCTCGGTAGTTCGCGAACTTCGGGATCGCGAACACGAAGATCCCGACAACGATCACCAGGCCTACCACGAACGTGGCGATCTGCTTCGGACCGATCTTGCGCTTTACGGGTGGCTGACCGGTGTCGGTCACAGCGGACATGCGGCGAACGTTACGTCACCAGCGCCACAAGCGCACCCCGACGTCGCCGGCCACCAGCACCAACGTCAGCCGGACCGCCCAGGAATCGCCCGTCGTGGCGGCGACCGCCAGGGCCCCGACGGCGACGACGACCGCGAGCACCTTCGCGACGGTCTTCGTGGAACCGGTGTCGTGTCCAGCATCCATCGGTGTTCCTCCTCGTCCGTGGTCGGTCGCCCGTGTGGAGAGAGCGTTTTCGAAAGCGGAAGCCTATGCGCTGCAGGGTGATGCGCGCAAATCCGACCCATGCGGTGGACTTTCGGCGCGGCGGGGCGGTACCCTAGATGTGTTCAGCGGATCCGTCCGGATCCGGTGCTCGCAGGATCAGGCCGGGAGGCATCGACGTGGTCGTCAGCCAGGAAGAACACCTCAAAGCGCTCGACACGGGCTATCGCTTCGACTGGAAGGATCCCTCCCACGCCGTCTTCGAGCCCAAGCGTGGCCTGAGCGCGCAGGTCGTCGAGGAGATCTCGGCGCTGAAGAACGAGCCGGAGTGGATGCGCAAGATCCGGCTGAAGGCCCTGCGGTACTTCGACATGCGTCCCATGCCGTGGTGGGGCGCCGACCTGTCGCGACATCGACTTCCAGAACATCTACTACTTCATCCGCTCTACCGAGAATCAGGCCGCCAACTGGGACGAGCTGCCCGAGGACATCAAGGGCACGTGGGACAAGCTCGGCATCCCGCAGGCGGAGCAGAAGTACCTCGGCGGGGTGAGCGCCCAGTACGAGAGCGAGGTCGTGTACCACAAGATCAAGAAGGAGCTGGACGACCTCGGCGTCCTGTTCACGGACATGGACACCGCGTTGCGCGAGTACCCCGATCTGGTACGCGAGCACTTCGGCACGGTGATCCCGCCCAACGACAATAAGTTCGCGGCGCTCAACACCGCCGTGTGGTCGGGCGGGTCGTTCATCTACGTGCCGCCCGGCGTGCAGGTCGACATCCCGCTGCAGGCGTACTTCCGCATCAACGCCGAGAACATGGGCCAGTTCGAGCGCACGCTGATCATCGCCGACGAAGGCAGCTACGTGCACTACGTCGAAGGGCTGCTCGGCCCCGATCTACACCAGCGACTCGCTGCACTCGGCCGTGGTCGAGATCAAGGCCATGAAGGGCGCGCGGGTGCGTTACACGACGATCCAGAACTGGTCGACCAACGTGTACAACCTGGTCACCAAGCGTGCGGTCGCCCACGAGGACGCCGTCATGGAATGGGTCGACGGCAACATCGGCTCGAAGGTCACGATGAAGTACCCATCGATCTACCTGATGGGCAAGGGTGCCCGCGGTGAGGTGCTGTCCGTGGCCTACGCGGGCAAGGGCATGCACACCGACGCCGGCGGCAAGGCCATCCACGCCGCGCCCTACACCACCAGCGTCATCACCTCGAAGTCCGTCTCCAAGGACGGTGGCCGCACCGGCTACCGGGGACTGGTCCGTGTGGAGCCCGACGCCCACCACGCGAAGTCGACCGTGCGCTGCGACGCGCTGATCCTGGACGACGAGAGCCGCTCCGACACCTACCCCTACATCGAGGTCGAGGAAGAGACCGCCGCGCTCGGGCCACGAGGCCACGGTCTCGAAGGTCGGCGACGACCAGCTCTTCTACCTGATGAGCCGGGGCCTGTCCGAGGTCGAAGCCACCGCCATGATCGTCAACGGTTTCATCGAGCCCATCACCCGCGAGCTGCCCATGGAGTACGCCGTCGAGCTGAACCGCCTTGTCGAGCTCCAGATGGAAGGTTCGGTCGGCTAGGGCTGAACGATGCGATCGCACGTCGAGCTCCTGCGCGAGGAGCTCTACGACGCGTATCGCATGATTCGAGACCGGGTCAAGGGACTTTCCGATGAGGAGTTCTGGTGGGCCCCCGTCGACGATGCATGGACCGTGCGCGAGACCCAGCGCGGCACGTGGGCTGCGGACTACGAGGAACCGGACCCCGATCCCGCGCCGATCACCACGATCGGTTGGCGTCTCGTCCACGCGGCGGAGTGCAAGCTCATGTATCACGAGTACGCCTTCGGTGAGGCTCGTTTGACGTGGCCCCAGCTGGATAGTCCGCACACGGCGGCGGACGCGATCGGGGCTCTCGAACGCGGTCAGGATCTCGTCGCAGCAGACCTTCGATCGCTCGACGACGGCGGGCTCGATCGACTGGTGATGACGAACTGGGGAGAGACCTGGCCGGCGTGGAGGATCTTCTGGACGATGATCCATCACGATCTCTGGCACGGCGGGGAGATCGGCGCACTGCGGGATCTGTTCCGCGTTGCAGCGCAAGGTCAGGTTGGGTGAATCCGACCTCCCAGGTAGCATTTAGTCCGTGACCACCGAAACCCAGCCGGAACTCACCACTTTCGACGAGCGTGCGCTCGCCGCTCTGCCCGAAGTGGCAGGGTTCACCGGCGACCTGCGCCGGCAGGCATTCGCCGACTTCGAGGCGCTCCCGATGCCGAGCCAAGAGACCGAGGAGTGGCGCTACACCGACCTGTCCGCGTTCGAGCTCACCCACACCCCCTACACACCCGGCGGGCGGGCCGAGAACCTCGACGGCGTCCCCGGCGAGGTCCTGGCCGCCGCCGGAGACATCGGCGAACGGGCCGGATTGCAGATCCAGCACGACTCCGACGTGATGGTGACCCATCTGGAGCCCGTCCTGGAAGCCAGGGGCGTGATCTTCACCGACCTCGATGTCGCGGCCGCCGAGCACACGGACCTGGTCGAGCGCTATCTCCATGACCTGGTGCCCGCGAAGCGCACCCGGTTCACGGCGCTGCACGCGGCGTTCCGCACCGGGGGGACGTTCCTGTACGTCCCGCGCGACACCAAGGTCGATCTACCGTTGCAGACGCTCACCTACGTGGACGTGAACGGAGCGGCAGTGTTCCCGCACACGCTGATCGTCGTGGAAGCAGGGGCCGAGGTGACCTTCATCGAACGGTTCGCCTCGCCCAACCTGACCAGGGCGTTCAGCGACGCCATCACGGAGATCCACGTAGGCGACGGCGCGCACGTTCGCTACGCATCGATCCAGGACTGGGGCTCAGGCATGACCCACCTGGCGATCCAGCGTTCCCGGACCGGCCGAGACGCGGATCTGCGCACGCTGAGCCTGGGGTTCGGGGCCGACCTGGCCCGCACCGAGACGGAGGTCGAGCTGGCCGAGCCCGGCGGGTTCAGCGAGCAGCTCGGCGTGTTCTTCGCGGATGAGGAACAGCACTTCGACCACCGTTCGGTCCAGGAGCACGTGGCGCCCAACTGTCGCAGCGATCTGCTCTACAAGGGGGCCCTGCGCGATCGTTCCCGCGCCGTGTACTCCGGGTGGGTCTACGTCCGGCCAGGCGCGCAGAAGACCGACGCCATGCAGACCAGCCGCAACATCGTGCTCAGCGAGCACGCCAAGGCCGACGCCATCCCCAACCTGGAGATCGAAGCCAACGATGTGAAGTGCGGCCATGCCGCCAGCGTCGGTCCCGTCGACGACGACGCGCTCTTCTATCTGGAGTCTCGTGGGATCGCGCGCGACGAGGCAGAGCGGCTCATCGTGACCGGTTTCTTCCAGGAGGTGCTCGATCGCGTCCAGATCGACGAGGTGCGCGAGGGCGCCGAGGCCGCGATCGCTGCCGAGCTAGAGCGTGGTATCCGATGAGTCCGGCCGTGCGCGTGTGCGAGACCAAGGACGTGCCGCCGGGCGAGGCGCGCCGTTTCTCCCTGGAAGGCCGCGAGGTCGCCGTGGTGAACCTGGGCGAAGAGGGCTTCCGCGCCCTCGACGCCATCTGCAGCCACGCCCACTACCATTTGGACGAGGGTGAGGTTGACGTCGATTTCGAGACGATCGAGTGCCCCAAGCACGGGTCGACGTTCGACCTGAACTCGGGCAAGCCCCGCACCTTGCCGGCTACCCAACCCGTCGATGTGTTCCCCGTAAGCGCCGACGGCGACAACATCCTGATCGATGTGAGGACCCAGACATGACTGACGACACAGCGACACCAGCTGCTCTCGCCACCCTGGAGGTGCACGATCTGCATGCCTCCGTCGAGGGAAAGCCCATCCTCAACGGGATCGACCTGGTCGTGCGACAAGGGGAGACCCACGCGTTGATGGGTCCCAACGGCTCGGGCAAGTCCACCCTGAGCAACGTCATCATGGGCCGCCCGGGCTACGTGATCACCGAGGGGAGGGTGGTCTTCAACGGTGAGGACATCACCGTTCTGACGCCCGACGAACGCGCCAAACGGGGCCTGTTCCTGGCGATGCAGTACCCCACGGAGGTGCCGGGGGTCAGCGTCGTGAACTTCATGCGGACCGCCTACCAGGCAGTGAAAGGCGAGCAGATCAGCGCACTCGCGTTCCGCAAGCACATGAAGGACCAGATGGACCGGCTCGGCATCGAGGACGCCATGGTGAACCGCTACGTGAACCAGGGCTTCTCAGGCGGAGAGAAGAAGCGGAACGAGGTGTTGCAGCTCGCCGTGCTCGAGCCTCAGATCGCGATCTTGGACGAGACCGACTCGGGGCTCGACATCGACTCATTGAAGCTGGTGGCCGAGGGCGTCAAGGAGCTCGTCGGGCCCGGTTTGGGCGTGCTGCTCATCACGCACTACCAACGCATGCTCAACTACATCACGCCCGACCATGTTCACGTGATGCTGCGCGGGCGTATCGTGAAGTCCGGCGGCCCGGAGCTGGCCCACGCCCTGGAGGAGAAGGGGTATGAGGGCCTTCGCAGCGAGCTGGGACTGAGCGCCGACGAGGACGAGATCGCAGAGGCGGGATGATGAGCGAGCACAGAGGGGCACGTTGGACGTCGAGGCGATCCGTCGCGACTTCCCCATCCTGTCCCGCACGGTCGGTGACCATCCGCTCGTCTACCTCGACAGCGCCGCCACCAGCCAGAAGCCCAACCAGGTGATCGACGCCGAGGCCGACTTCTACCGGCGCCACAACGCCAACGCGCATCGAGGGATCCACATGCTGGGCGAGGAGGCCACCGAGGCCTACGAAGGCGCCCGGGCTACCGTGGCTCGGTTCCTCGGTGCCCCGTCGCCCGAGACGATCGTGTTCACGCGCGGGGTCACCGAGTCCCTCAACCTCGTGGCCCAGGGGTGGGGACGGAAGTTCCTGACCGAAGGCGACGAGATCCTGCTCACCGAGATGGAGCACCATTCCAACATCGTGCCCTGGCAGATGACGGCGGCGGTCACGGGCGCGACGCTGCGCTACATCCCGCTCACCGACGACGGGCTGCTCGACCTGTCGGGACTGGGGTCCTTGCTCACTGAACGCACGAAGATCCTGGGCGTCACCGGCATGTCGAACGCGCTGGGCACGATCACGCCGCTCCGTCAGCTCGCCGATGCGGCGCACGCAGTGGGTGCCATCATCGCCGTCGACGCCGCCCAGCTTGCACCGCACCTGTCGATCGACGTCGCAGGCGCTGGACGTCGATCTGTTGTGCTTCACCGGCCACAAGATGCTGGGACCCACCGCCAGCGGCGGGCTGTTCGGCACGCCTGAGATCTTGGATGCCATGGACCCCATGCTGGGCGGCGGCGAGATGATCCACGAGGTCTTCCCCGACCACAGCACGTACAAGCCCGCGCCCTTCAAGTTCGAAGGTGGCACGATGCCGTTGGCTCAGCAGGTGGGCCTGGCGGCCGCGATCGACTACTTGGACGACTTGGGCATGGACAACGTCCGTGCCCACGAAGAGGAGGTCACCCGCTACGCGCTGGACCGCTTGCTCGACGCAGGCGCCACGATCTTCGGCCCCAAGGACGCCAGCATCCGCGGTGGAGCGGTGAGCTTCTGGTTCAAGGACGTGCACCCGCACGACCTGGCCACGATCGTCAACGAGCAGGGCGTGGCGATCCGCGCCGGGCATCATTGCGCGCAGCTGGTCATGCGTCGGTACGGCGTGCCGGCCACGGCCCGCGCGTCGTTCTACGTGTACAACACCACCGGCGAGGTCGATGCGCTGATCGACGCACTCGACCACGCGCAGTCCATCTTCAGCTGAACGAGAGAGGCAACCGTGGCGCTCGACGACATCTACAAGGAAGTCATCCTCGATCACTACAAGAGCCCGCGGAACAAGCGGGAGCTGCCGGGCGCCGAGCGGCAGGGCCACGCGAACAACCCGCTGTGTGGAGACGAGATCACCGTCTTCGCGCACGTGGAGGGCGACGCGGTCGCCGAGGTGACGTTCCAGGGCGCGGGGTGCTCGATCAGCCAGTCGAGCGCGTCGATGATGACCGAGGCCGTCACGGGCGCTCCCGTCGCCGATGCGCTGAGGCGTGGCGTCGGACTTCCGCGGCATGATGGCCGGAGACGCTCGAGCCGTCCGAAGACGAGTTCGGTGACCTTGTGGCCCTGAAGGGCGTCGTGCAGTACCCGATCCGCATCAAGTGCGCGGTCCTGGCGTGGGACGTGCTGCAGGATGCTCTCGACGGCTCGGGTAACGCCAGCGGTGCCCAGCCGCACGCGGCGGGCTAGCTCGCCCGCGGCTTTGGCACCATCTAATCTGGCGCGATGCCGCGCCTGAAACCGTCGCTCGACTGGCTCCTGGTGTTGGTGCCGGTCGTCATCGTCCTCGAGGTCGTGGGTGGCGCCGACCTCGCGATCTTCCTGACGTCGGCGGCGGCGATCTTGCCGCTGGCGGGCCTGATCGGGCAGGTCCACCGAGCAGCTCGCGTTGCACACCGGACCAAGGATCGGCGGGCTCATCAACGCCACGTTCGGCAACGTCACCGAGCTGATCATCGCGTTCTTCCTGATCCTGGACGACAAGACCGAGATCGTGAAGGCCTCGCTCACGGGATCGATCATCGGGAACCTGCTGCTGGTGCTCGGGCTGTCGTTCCTGTTGGGTGGATTCCGCCACTCCGAGCAGCACTACAGCGCAGGCGCGGCGTCGGTGCACTCCACGTCGCTGGTCCTGGCCGTGACCGGCCTGTTGATGCCGGCGTTGTTCGCCCTGGGATCCAACGGAGAGAACCTGCTGGAGCGCGAGGTCGTCAGCGGCATCGTGGCGGCGGTGCTGATCGCCCTCTACGTGGCCGCCCTGGTCTTCACCTTGGTGACGCACGAGCACCTGTTCCACGTGCCGGATGAAACCGAGCAGCCCGCGTGGTCGCGCCGCAGGGCGATCAGCATGCTCCTGCTGGCGACCGGCCTGGTGGCGCTGATGTCGGAGTTCCTGGTGGGATCGCTGGAAACGGCCCTCGACGACATCGGCATCTCGGAGTTCTTCGTCGGACTCATCCTGATCCCCATCATCGGCAACGCCGCGGAGCACTCGTCGGCGGTGCTGTTCGCCCTCCGCAACAAGGTGGACGTCACGCTGGAGATCGCGATCGGCTCCTCGACCCAGATCGCGCTATTCGTAGCGCCGGCGCTCGTGTTCATCTCGCTCGCGGTGGGCCACCCCATGGACTTCATCTTCTCGACGTTTGAGGTGGCGGCGGTGGCGCTTTCGACCATCCTGGTGTTCATGATCTCCAGCGACGGTCGGAGCAATTGGCTCGAGGGCGCCCAGCTCACGGGCGCCTACATGATCATGGCCATCTCCTTCTTCTTCGTGGAGCACCTGTGATCAGCCGGCGGCGTGCGTGCCGTGTGGGGCGGATCGCGGTCGTGTCGATCGCGTGCATCGCCGCGATGTGGGTGCCGGCCTCGGCGTGGGCCCAGTTCACCGAACAGATCGACCGCTACGACGTTCGCATCGACATCGGAACGGACGGGTCGCTGCGGATCACCGAGACGATCGACTACGACTTCGGCATCTCCGAGCGTCACGGCATCTACCGCGACGTACCCACGCGGCTGGAGTACGACGACACCTACGACCGCGACTACCCCCTCACCGTGGAAGAGGTCACCGCCAGCGACGGCGCGTCGGCCGACTACGAGGTGGAAGGCATCGCGGGAGGGCTGACCCGGATCAAGATCGGCGACGCCGACGAGACGATCTCCGGCGAGCATCGCTACACGATCGTGTATCGGGTCGAGGCGGCGATGAACGGGTTCGAAGAGCACGACGAGCTGTACTGGAACGCGATCGGCACCGAATGGTCCGTGCCGATCCTGAGGGCCAGCGTGCAGGTCACGGCCCCGGCCTCGATCAGCGCGACCGCATGCTTCCAGGGCCCCCTGCGGAGCAACCTGGAATGCGCCGTGCAAAGGACCGATGGGGACCGTGCCAGGTTCGCTCACACCGGTCTCGGCCCATACGACGGGCTCGCGATCGTGGTGGCGCTGCCGAAAGGGAGCGTGACGAGCACTGCGCCGATATTGACGGAACGATGGAGCATCCAACGCGCGTTCAGCATCTCGCCCGTGACCGGCGGCCTCGCCGGCGTGATGCTCGCCGGCTCGCTAGGTGCGGTTGGTGCGCTGCTCTGGCGCAGCGGGCGTGATCGCCGGTTCCGCGGGTCGCCCATCGATCAGGTGATGGGCAACCCTGACGGCAGCGACGAGTCCGTTCCGCTGTTCGACGCCGACAGCGAGTCTCCGGTGGAGTTCGCCCCTCCGGGCGACATGCGACCCGGGCAGATGGGAACCCTGGTCGACGAGCAGGCCAACACGTTGGACGTGTCGGCCACGATCGTGGACCTCGCGGTGCGCGGGCATCTCATGATCCAGGAGATCCCCAAGGAAGGGTGGTTCGGCAAACCCGACTGGACCCTGATCCGTCTGGAAGAGTCCGCGGAAGGCCTGCTCACCTACGAGCGCCGGCTGCTGGACGGACTCTTCCGAGACGGCGCCGAGGTGACGATCTCGGCCCTGCGGAACACCTTCGCGACACGGCTCGCGGGCGTCGAAGAGTCGATGTACGTTGACGCCGTCAACCGCGGATGGTTCCGCGTCCGGCCGGACAAGGTCCGTGAATCGTGGAGGAACCGCGGGATCCTGCTGTTGTTGGTGGGGGCCGCCCTGACGTTCGTGCTGGCGCGGTGGACCCACTTCGGGTTGCTGGGCATCCCTGTCATCGTGGCCGCGCTCGTGATGGTGATCGGTGCCAAGCACATGCCGTCCCGGACCGCCAACGGCACCGCCATGCTGCGGCGGGTCCGCGGGTTCCGCCGTGTGATCGAGACGGCCGAGACACACATGTCGCAGTGGGCGGAGAAGGAGATGGTGTTCACCCGGCTCCTTCCCTACGCTGTGGTCTTCGGGTGCACCGATCGATGGGCGCGAGCCTTCGAGGCGCTCGGCGTGCAACCGGACACCTCGTGGTACGTCTCACCCAGGCCGTTCGTCTACCTCGAGTTCGGCCGGGCCATGGACGGGTTCGCGGTGACCACCGGTGGCACGATCGCCTCCACCCCGTCCGGTTCGGGTTCCAGCGGCTTCGGAGGCGGTGGCTTCTCGGGCGGTGGTGGTGGCGGCGGGGGAGGCGGAAGCTGGTGACGAGGATCGTCTTCTCCGATGACGGGCGTGACTTCCGGCGCCGCGGGTGGGCCGAGCTGGTCGAGGCCGACCCCGCGGGCACGTTCTTCCACACCCCGGCCTACCTGAAGCTGTACTGGGAGGAGTTCGGCGAGACCCCCGAGCACCTGCTCCTGGCGTTCGCCGAGGAAGATGACGGAACGCAGGTGGGCGCCGTGGCGTTCGAGCGGATCGACGAGACCCTTCGCTTCCTGGGCGGCACCGAGGTCACCGACTACATGGGCCCCGTAGGACTGCCCGGCCGGCAGGACGCCATCGCGAAGGAGCTGTGGTCCGCTCTGCTCGCGCGGGAGGATTGGTCCGGAGCCGACCTGCGCGGCCTGCTCGAGGTGCATCCATGGGTCGGTCTGCTCCGCGATGCCGCGGCAGCGCAAGGGCTCTCCGTGGAGGAGTCCGACGACCAGAACGGGGTCGCGCCGTACCTGCCGTTGGCGCCGACCTGGGACGGCTACCTGGAGACGCTCTCCTCGAAGTACCGGCATGAGATCAAGCGCAAGGCCCGCAAGCTCATCGAGGAAGCCGGCCCCTACCGCATCGTGGCCGCCACCAGGGACACCCTCATCCCATTGCTGGATCGGTTCGTGGAGCTCCACCGCATGTCCGAAGGTCCCAAGGGCGTATTCATGGTGCCGGGCATGGAGATCTTCTTCCGGCGTCTGGGCGAGGCATTCTGCGCCGAGGGCCTGTTCCGGATGACGTTCATCGAGGTCGGCGGCCAGCTGGCCGCGGGCACGATCGGATTCGAATTCGGCGGCGAGTCGCTGCTCTACAACTCGGCCTTCGATCGAACGTGGGGGAACCTGGCGCCCGGCATGGTCCTGGTGGGCGAGGACATCCGCCTCGCGATCGAGTCGGGCTGTACCGCCTTCGACATGCTGAAGGGCGACTACCAGTACAAGTACCGATTCGGCGCCGAGCCACGAGCCGTCAAACGCCTCCAGGTCACCAGGACGTGACTTTCCGCGCGGGGCGGATCAACACCGTCGGTCCTGACCGGGGTCGCCGCGGGGCACGCGCCGGCGGCAGCGCTTCCCTCGCTCGTCGCTCCGCGACATCGCTCAGTCCAGATGCTGCCTCTGGCGCGACCCCGCGTCGATACGACGGTCAGGCCGTGTGCGTGGTGGTGGTTCGCCCGGCGGGCGTGAGAGGCCGAACCGGCGAAGGATCCGGGTGCCGTCCGGAGGACTGCATCTGGACTGAACGAAGCGAGCGGAGCGAGCGAGAGAGGGGAGCGCAGGCCGCGGGACGGTCCCGGAGCCTCCCCGCCGAGTGCGGGGGTCTTGCCTCATGCACCGACCAGCCAGCGGTCAGGCCGGTTCGATGCGTCCGGTTGCCAGGGTTGAGCCGTTGTCGCGGGTGAGCGTGACTCGATCGAAGGGTTGAAGGTCGACGGACGTCACGAGCCATCCGTAGCCGTCGCCGTCGCGGTCGATCGAGATGGGCCATGTGTCCAGGGTTCGGCCGTCGGCCGTACGAAGCGTGGCGATCGCCTCACCCGAGACTCCCGAGGTCCGCACGAAGACGAGCACCCACGATTGATCGACGTGGGAGTCGTAGACGACCACGCTGCCGTCCAGTGGCTGGTGGCCTGTCGACGAGAGCTTGCCCAGGCGGAAGTCCTTGCCTCCCAACGTTTCGAGCAGCCGGTCGTAGCTCTGCGCCCCGTCTGCCGCCACCTGCGCCCGCTGCGTCTGGACCGCGGCGACGCTCACCGACGCGACCAGCAGCGCGGCCACGACCGCCGCGGCGATGAGCATCCAGGTGGGCCGACGTGTCGCGCCTCGCTGGCCGTCGAGATCTCGCCACTCCTCTTGGAGCGCGGCCCGGACCTGGTCCTGGAGCTCGGGCGGTGGCACACCGTCGTGGACGGCTCGCGCGAAGAGCCCGAGGCCCTCGCTCAGATCGTTCATCTCGCTCCGGCATGCGGCGCAGCCCCGCAGGTGCCGGCGGGTCGAGCGGTCTTCGTCCGCGCTCAGCGTGCCCAGCACGTGCTCTGCTGCCCGCTCGCGAATCTGTTCACACGTCGTCATGGATGTCCTCCGACATCGCCTCGCGCAGGCGAAGCAGCGCGGTGCGGATGCGGGTCTTGGCGGTTCCCACGGGGATCCCTTCCAGCTCGGCGACCTCCGCGCTGGTCTTGCCGCCGAAGTAGGCCAGCTGCAGCGCCGCACGTTGTTCCGCGCTCAGTGAGGTCATGGCCTGTCGCGCTCGGTCTGCAAGGTCGCCCGTCGCGGCGAGCTCGTCTGGCCCGGCGCCCGGGTCGGTGTCGCCGGGCGCGCCAGTGGCTTGCAACGAGCGTACCTCAAGCACGCGCCGACGCAGCGAGTCGATCGCGAGCGACCGGGCCATGAGCAACACCCACGTTTCCAGCCTGCCCCGTGTGGTGTCGTAGCGATCGGCGCTGCGGAACACCTTCACGAAGGTGTCCTGCACCAGATCCTGCGCGGCGGCATCACTGCCCAACATCACGATGCCCAGCCCATAGATCCTGGATGCGAATCGCTCATACAAGGTGTCGGCCGCCCCCTGGTCGCGCGCGGCGAAGGCGCGCATCAACGCGGCATCATGCTCCGGCTCTCGAGTGCTCACATGTGGCACGGTTCTCCTGGCACGTTACTCCCAAGCAATACGAACGAGCGCATCTGTGGGTTTCTCCAAGAGCACAACCCGCCGCGCTCGGCGGGGAGGCTCCGGGACCGTCCTGCGGCCTGCTTCTTCCCTCTCTGGCTCGCTTCGCTCGCTTCGTTCAGTCCAGATGCAGTCCTCCGGACGGCACCCGGATCTTCGCCGGTTCCGCCTCTCACGCCCCGGCGGACGAACCACCACCACGCACACGGTCTGACCGTCCTACCGACGCGGGGTCGCGCCAGAGGCAGCATCTGGACTGAGCCGATGCGAGCGAAGCGAGCGAGCGAGGGAAGCGCTGCCGCCGGCGCGTGCCCCGCGGCGACCCCCGTCAAGCGACGATGACCTTGCTCTTGTCCTCTCACTACGGGAACGCGCGCAAGTGGCGGAGCACCAGCTCGCTGAGCTCACGGTCGCCGCCGAGGACCACGTTGCCCGACAGGAGGGCGTCGTCGACCTTGAGGCGCTGGCCTGCGACCAGGGCCAGCTGGGGAGCGCGCCCGACGAGCTGGGCGTCGGGCTTCTTCTCGCCGGCCGGCATCTCGCCGGATCCAAGGCCCCAGTGCCAGCTGCCTTGGCCGGCGCCGTCGACCTGCACCTCGACCGAGAGGCCCGTAAGGTCGTAACCGGAGCGGCCGAGCGACCAGGGGAGCATGCGGACGGCCAGGTCGATCGTGAGGTAGATCGGCCAGTGCTGCCACTGCGGGCCGAGGCCGTTGGTGGCGCGCATGTCCTCGCCGTGCAGCCACCATTCCACGACCCGGGTCTGCACCAGGTACTTCGCCGCGATCGGACCCTCGACGTACTCGAAACGTCGCTCGGCCCAGTCTCGGTCCGAGAGCGTGGCGCAGTGGGCCAGGAACGACCCGGCCGCCTGACCCCACGTCGTGAGCACCTCGCGCGTGTCTTGGCCCGAGCGACGGTTCACCGTCCAGTGGTTGAAGGCGTCCAGGTCGAACGGAGCCTCACCGAGCTCGGCTCGGAACTCGTCGAGCTCGACCGTGGGCTCATCGGCGACGAGCTGGGCGGCGATCGTGTCGCCTGCCGCGAGGTGGGCCATGACGTCGCGATTCCACCAGCCGTCGGCGGCGCTGGGCTGCTCCCACGTGCTCGGGGTCGGCGTACTGGATCGTGCGTCCCAGTCGCTGGCGCTCGGCGTGGGCCACGCCCAGGAGCTGCTCACGGTCCAGGCTCACGCGGTCGTCCTTTCCTTGGCTCCTCGGCCTCCCCGACGGGAACGCGCTGTCGGCGCGGATTGTACATTCGCCGGGTGCGCGTCCTGGTCGCTCCCGACAAGTTCAAGGGCACGCTGACCGCCCGCCAGGCGTGCGATGCCGTAGCGGCGGGCTGGTCCCGGGTCCGGCCGGACGACCGGCTCGAGACGGTGCCGATGGCCGATGGGGGAGAGGGCACGATGCAGGCGCTCCTCGACGCCCTCGGGGGCCAGCTTGGTGGCCGCGACGGTGACGGGACCGCTGGGCGACCGGGTCGACGCCGAGCTCGCCCTGGCGCGAACGCCGGACGGGGTGCTCGGCGTCGTGGAGATGGCGAGGGCGTCGGGGCTCCAGCTGCTTGCAGGCGCCCGCCGCGATCCGAATCGAGCCACGACCCGGGGGACCGGCGATCTGATGCTGGCAGCCATGGAGGCCGGTGCGGAGCGGTTGCTGGTGTGCATCGGCGGGAGCGCTACGAACGACGGTGGTGCTGGCATGGCGGAGGCCTTGGGCTTCCGGTTCCTCGACGCCGCGGGAGACGACATCCCGGCCGGGGGCGTCGGACTCCTGCAGCTCGCGCGCATCGACGCGACCCGCATCCGTCCGGAGCTCGCCCGCGTGTCGATCGTGGCTGCGTGCGACGTGGACAATCCGCTCACCGGTCCTGCAGGCGCGAGCACCGTCTACGGCCCCCAGAAGGGCGCCTCCCCCGGCGACGTGATGGTGCTCGACCGGGCGCTCGGTCACCTCGCCGCGGTGGTCCAGCACGATCTGGGGGTGTCCTTCAAGGACCAACTGGGCGCGGGCGCGGCCGGAGGCCTCGGGTTCGGCCTGCTGGCGTTCTGCGGCGCCCGTCTGCGACCGGGGGTCGAGGTCATCATGGACGCCGTCGAGCTTCCGCGCCGTATCGCCGATGCCGACCTGGTGATCACCGGCGAGGGGTCACTCGATGCCCAATCGTTGCACGGCAAGACACCGGCGGGCGTGCTGGGGGCCTGCCGGCTCGCCCAGGTTCCGGTCGTGGTCGTCTGCGGACGAGCCGAGATCGATCTGGGACCCGTGCCCGTGGTGTCCCTGATCGATCGCGTGGGGGCGCACGCCGCTATCGAGGATTCCCGAGCGGCGCTGACCCAGGTTGCGGCGGAGCTCGCCGCCTCGGCGAACGAGCTGGCGGGCGTGTCACGATGAGCGGCGCCATCGAGCGCTTCATGGCGGCGAGCATGGCGCTGGGGCTGACGCCGCAGGTTCGTCGCTTCCCCCAGGGCACGAAGACCGCGGCCGATGCTGCCGACGCGATCGGGTGTGAGGTGGCGCAGATCGTGAAGTCGCTCGTGTTCATGGCGGACGATCGTGCGGTGCTGGCCCTCACGTCCGGCGCCAACCGAGTGGACGAAGCCGCGCTCGCGTGGGTCAGCGGTGCCCGGTCCGTGCGGCGAGCAACACCTGAAGAAGCGAGGACCTACACCGGCTTCGCGGTGGGCGGGACCCCACCGTTCGGGCACACGACCGATGTCACGACCTACCTCGATCCACAGCTGCAGCGCTACGACGAGGTATGGGCGGCCGCGGGAACGCCCGACTCGGTCTTCCCGCTCACGCCGGACGAGCTCCTTCGCCTGAGTGGGGCCCGGATCGTCGATGTCACGGTCGATGTCTCGTAAGATAGGAATGTCGACTCGCGGGTCCGTGCAGGATCCCCGCCTGAACAAAGGACCACCCGCCATGATCACGCTCACCGAGAACGCTGCCGGCAAGGTCAAGGAGCTGCTGGCCGAGGAAGGCCGCGACGACATCGCGCTCCGCGTCGCCGTACAGCCCGGTGGATGCTCCGGCCTGCGGTACGCCATGTACCTGGACGACCAGCTCAGCGAGAAGGATCAGGCCGAAGAGCAGTTCGGTGTCCGGCTGGTGATCGACAAGATGAGCGTCCCGTATCTCTCCGCTGCAACGATCGACTTCGTGGACACCCTGGAGCAGTCGGGTTTCACGATCGACAACCCGGCGGCACAGGGCGGTTGCGCCTGCGGCAACTCCTTCCACTAGCTTCTTCGCTCACTCACGGCGGCCCGTTGGGGCCCGGGGATATGGCTTTTCGTCGTGGTTCCGACGCGGTGTTTGTCTCACGCGACCGTAGGGCCTACAGTGCCAGGACTCCCCCTGACGGCCCATACCCGGCCTCCCCCGAAAGGACGACGAACCTCGATGCACATCGCAGCTCCTCGGCGTGCCGTGACGGCCGGCCTCGCCGCCCTGGTTGTCATGGCCGGCATGGTCGCGCTGACGATCCACTCCTCCGTCACCGCGACAGAGATGACTCAGACGGTCATCGTCAACCCGGATCCCGTGAACAACACGCCCCACGTGATGAACGGGCGGGTCCTGCAGTTCGCACGCATCGGCAACACGATCTACGTAGCGGGCAGCTTCACGCGGGTACAAAGGTCGAGCGGGGGGCCGGTGCTCGATCGGACCAACGTGTTCGCGTTCGACGTCAACACGGGGGCGATCTCCACGACGTGGACCCCGCGCGTCGATGGGGAGGTCAACTCCTTGCAAGTCATGCCCAACGGCTCGGGCGTCTTCCTGGGAGGAACGTTCCGGAACGTCGGTGGCGTGGCCAGCCGCGGTGTCGCGAAGGTGCACCCAACGACCGGCGCACGGATCGCGGCGTTCTCTGCGCCGACCAACGGCAACGTGGCGGCGCTCGCGCTGAACGGCACCCGCCTGTTCGTGGGCGGCCGATTCTCGACGATCAAGGGTGTGCCCCGTTCCCGCCTCGCCGCCGTCAACACCACGACCGGCGCGGTGGACTCCGGGTTCAACGTGCCCATCACCGATCCCTACACCTCGGGCACCGCCGTGGACGTCGCGAAGATGGATGTCACTCCCTCGGGAGACCGCATGGTCATCGTGGGCAACTTCCGCACGGTCGGTGGTCAGACCCGCGTGCAGCTCGCGCAGATCGACCTGACGGCGAACGCGGTCGCGAGCTGGCGCACCGACGACATGGACGTCGGCCGCTGTGCTTCTGTGTTCTACCTGTATCCGCGTGACGTGCAGTACTCGCCCGACGGTTCGTACTTCGCCATGGTGACCACCGGCGCCGGCTATTTCCCCCAGACCCTCTGTGACACCACCACCCGGTGGGAGACCTACGAAGCAGGCCCCGGCCGCCACCCGACATGGATCGACTACTCGGGGGGCGACACCCTGTACGGCGTGGCCATCACCGGTGCGGCGATCTACGTCGGCGGACACCAGCGCTGGATGAACAACGCCGCCGTCGGTGACGTGGCCGCCGAGGGCGCGGTGGCGCGCGAAGGCATCGCGGCGCTCGACCCCGTCAGCGGCCGGCCGTTCAGCTGGAACCCCGGCCGCGCGCGGGGCGTCGGCGTGTTCGACATGCTGGCAGTGCCTCGAGGATTGCTGGTGGGCAGCGACACACAGCGTTTGGGCGGCGAGACGCACCGGCGCCTCGGCCTGTTCCCGATCGCGGGTGGCAGGGTGCCGGTCGTCGGTCAGGCGTCGGTCCTGCCCGGAGACCTGTACACGCTGGCCGCGTCGGAGTCGATGCTGCGCTTCGACGACTTCAACGGTGGCCCTCCCGACACCACCCCCACGCCCGTGAACACACCCGGCACGAACTGGTCGACGGCGAGCGGGGCGTTCACCTTGAACGGTCGCGTCTACGCAGGGTTCCAGAACGGCAACCTGCTGTCGTGGGCTTTCGACGGCGCCGCCCTGACCGACCAGCGGAACGTCCTGGCCCAGGGCAACTACGTGCTGGGGGAGGACTGGATCAGCTTCTCCTCGATGACCGGCATGTACTGGAAGGACGGCCGCCTCTACTACACCCAACAGGGTGAGGATGAGCTCTTCTACCGGTTCTTCTCGGCCGACAGCGGGTTGATCGGCAGCGTCGAGCACGTCGCCGACCCCAACGGCTGGAGCGGTGTGGATGGCATGACGGAGGCGGGGAACTTCGTGTTCTACGTCTCGGAAGACGGCAGCCTGCACCGGGTCGCCGACGATGCGCGGGGGGTGCCGTTCGGGCCCGACACCGTGATCGGCGGTCCCGGCATCGACGGACGAGACTACGGCAACGACGGCATGTTCGTGATCACGTGATCTCCGAACCGGACGCTCGCTAGTCTGTGATGGACTAGTACGCGGCGAGGGCGTCGAGCCCTGCCCGGAAGCGTTCGGCGAGCTGGGCGACCTCGGCGTCGGTGATCACCAGCGGCGGTGACACCGCCACCGCACCGCCCACCAGCGGCCGCACCAACATGCCGTGTTCGCGGCAGGCCGCCCCGACCTGGGCTCCCAACGTGGGCTCGTCTGCGAGCAGCTCGGGACGGATGCCGACCGCCGCCAACACGCCCGTGCCGCCGCGGACCTCCTCCACGAGCTCGTGATCGGCGAGCGGGGCCAAAGCGTCGATCAGGGTCTCCTCCAAGGATCGCGCTCGGGCACACAGGTCCTCGCGCTCGATGATGTCGAGATTGGCCACCGCGGCCGCGGCGACCGTGGCGTGGCCGCTGTAGGTGTATCCGTGGCGCCACATGCCGGCGCCCGGTTCCCAGAAGGGCTCGGCCACCCAGGGAGCGGCGATCACGGCGCCCATCGGCAGGTAGCCGCTCGTGATGCCTTTGGCACACGTGATGATGTCTGGCTCCAAGCCGAAGCGGCCGGAGGCGAACCAATCCCCGCACCGCCCGAATCCGGTGATGACCTCGTCGGCGATGAAGAGCACGTCATGCTCCCTGCACACCTGTCGTGCGGCCTTGAGGTAGCCCTCGGGCGGCGGGAACACACCGCCGGCGCCGATCACGGGTTCGCAGAAGAACGCGGCCACGCGATCGGGTCCGTCGCGCTCGATCGCTGCGTGCAGCCCTTCCGCGTCGTCCCACGCCACCCCCGTGACATCCTCGATCAGCTCACCGTGGCCCGCGGCGTTCGCCGGGATGCCGGCCAGCGAGGTTCCCGCCGTGTGCATGCCGTGGTAGGCCTTCTCACGCCGGATCAACACGGTGCGCTCGGGCGCTCCTCGCAGCTGCCAGTAGTGGCGGGCCATCTTGGTGGCGGTGTCGATCGAGTCGGATCCCCCGCTCGTGAGGAACACCTTCGAGCCCGGCACAGGGGCCAGCGAGGCGACTCGGGAGGCGAGCTCGGACGCGGGGCCGTTCGTCAGGTCGGCGAATGTCGAGTAGGCGGGGAGCAGTCGCATCTGGGCGGCCGCGGCGTCGGCGATCTCGGTGCGCCCCCACCCAACGTTGCAGTACCACAGCGATGCGGTGGCATCGAGGTAGGGCCGGTTCCGGTCGTCGAACACCCAGACGCCTTCGCCGCGCACAGCTCGAGCTCGCCATCGGCCTGCACAGCTGCCATATCCGCGAACGGGTGCCAGAAGTCGGTCACGATCTCAGTCCGGCTCGTAGGCCAGGTTCTCGCGGAGCCAGCGCTCGGTCTCGGCCACGCTCTGGCCCTTGCGCCGGGCGTAGTCCTCGACCTGGTCCTTGCCGAGGCGGCCCACCTTGAAGTACCGCGCCTGCGGATGGGCGAAGTAGATCCCCGCCACGGTGGCGGCGGGGGTCATCGCGCATGAGGTGGTCAGGTCCATGCCGTGATCACGCGCTCCCAGCAGGTCGAACAGCGCCCGCTTGTCGGTGTGGTCGGGGCAGGCGGGGTAGCCGAACGCGGGCCGGATCCCTCGGTATCGCTCCTGCAGCAGCTCGTCGCCTGACAGCGATTCCTCCGGTGCGTACCACGTGCGGCGGACCTGGCCGTGCAGCCATTCCGCGAATGCCTCGGCCAAGCGGTCGGCGAGCGCCTTGACCATGATGGCCCGGTAGTCGTCCAGGTCGGCCTCGAACGCCTTGGCCAGGTCGTCGGCGCCAAGGCCGGCGGTGACCGCGAAGCCTCCGAGATGGTCGCGCAAGCCGCTCTCGGGCGGCGCCACGAAGTCGGCGAGCGAGCGGTTGGGGCGTTCGTCACCGCCACCTGGGCCGGCCGCGTGGTCGACCTGCTGGCGCAGCATCGGGAACACCACGCCGTTGTCCAGCACGATGTCGTCGGCCTCGGCCTGGGCAGGCCAGAACCCGTACACGCCGCGTGCCTGGATCGAGCCGTCGGCCACGATCTGGTCGAGCAGCTCGGTGCCGTTGGCGAACAGCTCCCGGGCCGCTTCGCCTTGGGTCGGGTGGTCCAGGATCTGCGGATACCGGCCCTTCATCTCCCATGCGGTGAAGAAGAACGTCCAGTCGATCAGCTCGCGGAGCTCGTCGAGCGAGGGTTCGACCACCTGGACCCCGGTGAACGGGGGAGCGGGGACGTCGGCGGCGACCCACTCGATCGGGGTGCGGTTGGCCAACGCCTTGCGGTAGGGCAGGAGCGGCGTCTTCTCCTTCTCGGCGTGGAGCGCGCGCAGGCGGTCCTGGTCGATGCGGTTCTCCGAGTCCAGCGTGGCCTTGCGACCGGGGTCGAGCAGGTTGGAAACGACGCCGACCACGCGGGACGCGTCGATCACGTGGACCACCGGCTCCCCGTAGGCCGGCGCGATCTTGACCGCGGTGTGCTGACGCGACGTGGTGGCGCCGCCGATCAGCAGCGGGAGGTCCATGCCGCGCCGCTGCATCTCGGTGGCGACGTTCACCATCTCGGTGAGCGAGGGAGTGATGAGCCCCGAGAGGCCGACCATGTCGGCCTTCTCCTCGATCGCGGTGTCCAAGATGAGCTCGGCCGGCGCCATCACGCCCAGGTCGATCACCCGGTAGTTGTTGCAGCCGAGGACGACGCCCACGATGTTCTTGCCGATATCGTGCACGTCGCCCTTCACGGTGGCGGTGACGAGGGTTCCCTGCGCGCTGTCCTCGATCGACAGGCCGGCGTCGGCCTTCTCCTGCTCCATGAACGGCTCCAGGTATGCGACCGCCTTCTTCATGGCGCGCGCAGACTTCACGACCTGGGGCAGGAACATCTTGCCGCTGCCGAACAGGTCACCGACGATCTTCATGCCGTCCATCAGCGGCCCTTCGATCACCTCCAGCGGGCGGTCGTAGGCCTGCCGGGCTTCCTCGGTGTCGTCTTCGATGTGGTCGACGATGCCGTGCACCAACGCGTGCGCGAGACGCTCCTGCACCGTCCCTTCCCGCCAGGTCAGGTCGTCTTCGCGTGCGAGCCCTCCGCCCTTGACCCCTTCCGCGAACGTCACCATCCGCTCGGTGGCGTCGGGCGCGCCGGTTGAAGATGATGTCCTCGACGTGCTCCAGCAGGTCCTTGGGGATGTCCCCGTAGACCTCGAGCTGGCCGGCGTTGACGATGGCCATGTCCAGGCCCGCGGCGATCGCGTGGTACAGGAACGCCGAGTGGATCGCCCGGCGCACCGGTTCGTTCCCGCGGAAGCTGAAGCTCAGGTTCGACACACCGCCGCTCACGTGCACACCGGGGCAGTGGCGCTTGATCTCACGGGTCGCCTCGATGAACGCCTTCGCGTAGTCGCTGTGCTCCTCGAGCCCCGTCGCGATCGCCAGGATGTTGGGGTCGATGATGATGTCGGTGGGGTCGTAGCCGGCTTCCTCGGTCAGCAGGCGGACGGCGCGCCGAGCGATCTCGATCTTGCGCACCACCGTGTCGGCCTGGCCCTGCTCGTCGAAGCACATCACCACGACCGCGGCGCCGTAGCGCTTCACGGCTCGCGCCTTGGCCAGGAAGTCGTCCTCGCCTTCCTTCAGGCTGATCGAGTTCACGACCCCCTTGCCCTGCAAGCACTTGAGTCCGGCTTCCAGGGTCTCCCAACGCGAGCTGTCGACCATGACCGGGACGCGGGCGATCTCGGGCTCGGTGGCGATGAGGTTCAGGAACCGGGTCATCGCTTCTTCGGCGTCGAGCAGGTCGGCGTCCATGTTGACGTCGAGCATGTTGGCGCCCGCTGCGCACCTGGTCGAGGGCCACGTCGACCGCGGCTTCGTAGTCGCCCGATTCGATCAGCCGGCGGAACATGGCGCTGCCGGTCACGTTCTGGCGCTCGCCGATGGTGACGAAGCCCGTGTCGCTGCGGATCGCGAACGGCTCCAAGCCGCTGAACGTGGGCACCCGGTCGTCGAAGCTGGGGACCGTCCGTGGTGGCAGCTCGCGGACCGACTCGAGGATCGCGGCGGTGTGCTCGGGCGTCGTGCCGCAGCACCCACCCACGATGTTCACCAGCCCCGCCTGCGCGAACTCGGCCAGCAGCGAGCTCGTGACGTCCGGCGTCTCGTCGTAGCCACCGAACGCGTTGGGGAGTCCGGCGTTCGGGTAGCACGCCACCGGCACGTCGGCGATCGCGCGAGAACGCCTCGACGTACGGGCGCATCTCGGTGGCGCCCAGCGAGCAGTTGATGCCCACCACGATCGGTTCCGCATGCTCCACCGACGCCCAGAACGCTTCCACGGTCTGGCCCGGACAGCGTGCGTCCGCTGCGATCGACGATCGTGACCGAGATCCACCGGGGCAGCTCGGGCGCCACGTCGATCGCGGCCGCGATCGCGGCCTTGGCGTTGAGGGTGTCGAAGATCGTCTCGATCAGCAGCAGGTCGACCCCGCCATCGCGCAGCGCCGCGATCTGGTCGGCGTAGGCCTGGTAGACGGTGTCGTAGGACACGGTCCGGAACGCGGGGTCGTCCACCTTGGGCGAGAGCGAGAGGGTCACGTTGAGCGGGCCCAGCGACCCGGCCACGAACCGATCGCCGGCGTCGTCGGCCGCCTCGCGTGCCAGCCGCGCGCCCTGCAGGTTCATGTCGCGAACGGCATCCTGCAGGCCGTAGTCACCTTGGCCGATCGAGGTGGCCGTGAACGTGTTGGTGGTGGTGATGTCGGCCCCGGCATCGAAGTACGCCCGGTGGATCTCGGACACGACCTCGAGGCTGGGTGATGTTCAGCAGGTCCGGGTCGCCCTTGAGGTCGCGCTCGTGATCGGCGAACCGCTCGCCTCGGAACTCCTGCTCCGACAGGCCCCGGTCCTGCAGCAGGACGCCCCACGCGCCGTCGAGCACGGCGATGCGACGCTCCATGAGCTCGTTGAGTCTTGCCGCCGCGTCCACCCATCCACCCTAGCCGCCGGTTCGAGGCTACGACCAGCACGAACGCCGACCTGGGTGCGACGAACCGACCGGTCCCATGGCAGGCACGGCGGCAGCCGGGGTAGGCTCCCGGCATGAGCCAGAGCCTGCCGGACATGGTGCGCCGCGAAGCCGGAAAACCCCTCGGCATCGCATCAGCCGGAGCAGGCCCCTCGTCGAACCAAGCGCGAGACCGCAACCGCGCTCGCCGGGGTACCGATGTTCGCCGGCTTCTCCAAGAGACACCTGCACCGCCTGGCCGGGGACAGCGACGTGCTGGTGTTCGAGCCCGGGCAGAAGATCGTGAACGAGGGTGACCCGGGCGAAACCCTGTTCGTCGTGTTGTCGGGCCAAGGCAAGGTCGTCCGGGGCACGCGCAAGGTCGGGTCGGTAATGCCCGGCGACTTCTTCGGTGAGCTGTCCGCCATCGACGGCGGTCCCCGCAGCGCATCGGTGGTGGCCGAGACGCCCATGCAGGTGCTCCGCTTGTTCCGCAGGACGTTGATGTCGCTCATCAACGACGAGCCCCAGGTGACGATGAAGCTCTTGGACGGCATCACCCGACGGGTCCGCGAGGTCGATCGCGCACAGAGCCTGGCAGAGCGTTCCGGCCAGCTCTAGGCGATCAGCTCGTCCAGCTCCGCGAGCGTCGAGGCATCGAGGGTGATGTCGCCGGCCGCCGCGTTGGCGTGGACGTGATCGGGGTTGCGGCTGCCGGCGATCGCGCTCGTCACGCCAGGTTGCTGACGGTTCCACGCCAGGGCCATCTGCGCCAGCGAGATCCCGAGGCGCTCGGCAACCGGCCGAAGCTAGATCGACGATCGGGAGCGCGCGGTCAGGTTCGTCGCCGCCGAAGACGGCGGATCACCTCGCTCGTCCTGCGCCAGTCCGGTGACCGCGTCGGCGCTCGCTCGGTCGAACGCCCCGGTGAGCAAGCCGAAGGCCAACGGGCCGTACGAGACGACCCCACACCCTGCTCGCCGCACCAGGCGATCAGCTCGCGATGCTGCAGATCGAGCATGCGGAACGCAGGCTGCAGCGAATCGACGTGGCGGATCGCCTCGCATCGTTCGATCAGCTCCCGATCGAAGTTGGAGACACCGATCCATCGAACCACGCCCTCGTCGACCAGCGCGCTCATGGCGCCCCACGTGTCCTCGATCGGGCGACACCGCTCTCGTCGGGCCAGTGCAGCTGGAACAGATCGATGTGCTCGACGCCGAGTCGCTCCAGCGAGGCATCGGCACCCGGCTCCCACCTATCGGGCCGGAACCCGCTGCCCTCGGGCTGGGGCGCCACCTTGGTGGCACGATCACGTCGTCGCGGCGGCCGTCGATGGCGCGGCCCACGAGACGCTCCGACACCCCGTCGCCGTAGACCTCGGCGGTGTCGATCCAGTTGATGCCGGCATCGAGCGCGGCGTGCATCGCGGCGATCACGGCGTCATCGGACTCGTTGGGACCCCATTGGTCCCGCCCGCCTCCCACGCGCCGAAGCCGATCACCGACAGTTCCGGTCCGTTCGAGCCCAATCGCTGCGTCTGCATGCGGAGAATCTATCAGCTGCCGGCGAGCGGTGGCAGGCGTGAGAGGGCGCAGTACCCTGGAGGTCATGACCAAGACCGTCCAGGAGAAAGAACGGATCGTCGTCCGATTCGCCGGCGACTCCGGTGACGGCATGCAGCTGACCGGGTGATCGCTTCACCTCCGCCACCGCGGTGCTGGGCAACGACCTGGCGACCCTGCCCGATTTCCCGGCCGAGATCCGGGCTCCCGCCGGCACCGTGCACGGCGTGTCGGCGTTCCAGATCCAATTCGCCTCGACCGACATCACGACGCCCGGCGACCATGCCGACGTGCTGATCGCCATGAACCCCGCCGCCCTGAAGGCCGACCTGCACACCGTGGAACGCGGGCGGCACCGTGATCCTCAACGAGGACGCGTTCACGCAGCGGAACGTGGAGAAGGCCGGCTACGCCGCCGACCCACGGCAGCGACGGCACGCTGGAGGGCTTCCAGGTGTTCGAGGTGCCCATGACCTCGATCACCGTGCGTGCCACCGAGGACCTGGGCATCGGCAAGAAGGAAGCCGAGCGGGCCAAGAACATGTTCGCGCTGGGCCTGGTCTCGTGGATGTTCGGGCGGCCCGACCGAGACCACGTTGCAGTGGCTGGAGCGCAAGTTCGGCAGCAGGCCGGAGATCTTCGACGCGAACGTCGCGGCGTTCAAGGCGGGCTACAACTTCGGCGAGACCACGGAGCTGTTCGCCCAGTCGTACACGGTGGCCGCGGCCCCGGCCGGCCGGGCACCTACCGCAACATCGCCGGCTCGGTGGCGCTGTCGTGGGGACTGGTCGCGGCCGCCGAGCGCGAGCGGGCTGACGCTGTTCTACGCCAGCTATCCGATCACGCCGGCCTCCGAGCTGCTGCACGAGCTCAGTCCGGCACAAGAACTTCGGCGTGATCACGCTGCAGGCCGAGGACGAGATCGCGGCCGCCAACGTGGCGCTGGGCGCGGCGTTCGCCGGCGACCTGGCGGTGACCGGCACCAGCGGTCCCGGCATGGATCTGAAGGCCGAGACGCTGGGGCTGGCGGTGATCATGGAGCTGCCGATGATCATCGTCGACGTGCAGCGCGGCGGTCCGTCCACCGGCCTGCCCACGAAGACCGAGCAGGCCGACCTGCTGCTGGCCATGTTCGGCCGGCACGGCGAGTCGCCGTTGCCGATCGTGGCGGCGGCCTCGCCCGCGGACTGCTTCGCGATGGCGATGGAGGCGGCGCGCATCGCGGTGCGCTACCGCACGCCCGTCATCGTGCTCTCCGACACGTTCCTGTCGAACTCGTCCGAGCCCTGGAAGCTGCCGGCGATCGAGGACCTGCCGGTGATCGAGCCCAACTTCGCCAAGGAACGCAGCAGCTCCAACGGCGCCGGGTTCATGCCGTACGAGCGCGACGAGCAAGCTCGCCCGGCCGTGGGCGATCCCGGGCACCGAGGGCTCGTGCACCGCATCGGCGGCCTCGAGCGCGAGGACGGCACCGGCAACATCAGCTACGACCCCGCCAACCACGAGCGCATGACGCACCTGCGCCAGGCGAAGGTGGACGGCATCGCCGACGACATCCCGGCGCTCGAGGTCGACGATCCCGACGGCGACGCCCAGCTGCTGGTGCTGGGCTGGGGCTCGTCGCTGGGCACGATCCGGGCCGCGAGCCGGCGTGCTCGGGCCGCCGGTCACAAGGTGGCGACGGCGCACCTGCGCCACCTCAACCCGTTCCCGGCCAACACCGGCGACGTGGTCGCGCGCCTATCCGAAGGTGCTGATCCCCGAGATGAACCTGGGTCAGCTGGCGATGTTGATCCGGGCCAAGTTCCTCGTGGACGCCATCAGCTTCACCAAGGTCCAGGGCCTTCCGATCTTCGCGGAGGACCTGGAGCAGGAGATCCTGCGGGTGCTCGATGAGTGAGATCGCGACGCTGAACAAGAAGGACTTCACCTCCGACCAGGAGGTGCGGTGGTGCCCCGGGTGCGGCGACTACGCGATCCTGTCGGCGGTCCAGGGGTTCATGCCGGAGCTGGGGATCGAGCCGCACAAGACCGTGTTCGTCAGCGGCATCGGCTGCAGCGGCCGGTTCACCTACTACATGGACACCTACGGGGTGCACGGCATCCACGGCCGCGCCCCCGCGATCGCCACCGGCATCGCCACCGCCAACCCCGACCTGTCGGTCTGGGTCGTGACCGGCGACGGCGACGGACTCTCGATCGGTGGCAACCACCTGATCCACGCCCTCCGCCGCAACGTGAACCTCAAGATCCTGCTGTTCAACAACCAGATCTACGGGCTCACGAAGGGCCAGTACTCGCCGACCAGCGAGGAGGGCAAGGTCACGAAGTCGACGCCGTTCGGCTCGGTGGACCACCCGTTCAACCCGATCGCGGTGGCGCTGGGCGCCGAGGGCACGTTCGTGGCGCGCACCATGGACAACGATCGCCAGCACCTGACCGAGGTGTTGCGACAGGCCGTGGCGCACCGGGGAACCGCGTTCGTCGAGATCTATCAGAACTGCAACGTGTTCAACGACGGCGCGTTCGACCTGCTCCGCGAGAAGTCGCAGGCGGTGCACCACCAGATCCGCCTGGTCGACGGCGAGCCGATCATCTTCGACGAGGGCACGAAATGCGTCATCGTCGGCGACAACGGGCGGCTGCAGGTGCACCCGACCACCGAGGTCGACCCCGACCGCATCGTGGTGCATCAGGCGGGCGGACGGCCGTCGCTGCCGTTCGGGCTGGCGCACCTCTCGCTCGGCCCGCACGAGGCCACCTGCTTCGGGGTGTTCCGCAACTTCGAACGGCCGGTCTACGGCGAGGCGATGCACGCGCAGCTGCAGAGCGTCCAGGAGCGCCTGGGCAAGGGGGACCTGGAGAAGCTCCTCCACGGCGGCGACACCTGGACGGTGGGCTAGCGAGGTCACCTCGCGCTCCGGTCGGCTCAGGCCTGCTCCGGGGGACGGAACTTCGCGAGCGCCGCCGTCGAGACCTGCTCGACCTGCTGCAGCTCCTCGACCAGGCCGGGGAGGACCTCGAGGAGTGCGTCGACGTCGTCCGCCGTGCTGGTCGGGCCCCAGGCCGATCCGGAAGGCGCTGATGTTGGGCAGGCCCAGTCGTTCGAGCACCGGTGAGGCGTCCTCGGGCCGGCCGTTGCACATGGAGCCCGCGCCCAACCGCAGGCCGCGATCGTCCAGCGCCATCATGAGGGTCGCAGCGTCGAGCCCGTCCACGCTGAAGCAGACCAGATGGGGCGTGCGGTGGGTCGGGTGCCCATAGACATGGGCACCGGGCACCGATGCCTCGATGCCTTCCCGAAGGGTCGCGGTGAGCGCCCACTGCGTGGCGGCGGCATCGCCCATGGAGGCCAGGGACACCGGCAGGGCGGCCGCCATGGCGGCGATGCCCGGTGTGTTCTCCATGCCGGAGCGCCGTTTGCGCTCCCGGTCGTCACCGCACGGATACGCGGTGACCCCGACGCCACGCCGCACGTAGAGGGCCCCGACGCCCGGCGGTCCGCCGAACTTGTGCGCCGACAGCGACAGCAGATCCACGCCCGAGCCCGTCGACGTCGACCGGCAGGCGCCCGACCGTCTGGCACGCGTCGGTGTGGAACCGAACGCTTCGCCTCGCGCGCCAAGCGGGCCGCCTCGCCCACCTGCTGCATCGTGCCCAGCTCGTGGTTGGCGTGTTGCACGCTGGCCAGCAGGGTGCCGGGGACCCGGATCTCGGCGGCGAACCGATCCATGTCCATGCGCCGTACGTCGTCGGCCGGGATCTCCACCAGCTCGAACCCGTCGCTGGCCAGCACGTTGCCGACGCCGCCGACGGAGGGATGCTCCACGGCGCTCACGACCACCCGGCTCCCCAGCTCGCGCATGGCGCGCACGCCGCCCCAGATCGCCAGGGCCACAGATTCCGTGCCACCCGATGTGAACACGATCTCGTCGGCCTGGGCGCCGATGGCGGCGGCCACGGCCTCGCGACCCTCGTCCAGCATGGATCGGGCGAGCCGGCCGGGCCCGTGGATCATGAGCGGGTCGCCGAAGGTGTCGGCGGCGGCGATGAACGCCTCACGGGCTTCGGGCAGCAGCGGGGTGGCCGACGCCGCGTCCAGATAGATCGTGCTCACCATCTCCACAGACTATCCGTGGCTCGGCGACGGAACGTCAGGGCGTGAGCGGTTCCTTGTCCTTCAGGAACGCGGCCCAGTAGAGGACTCCCGCGATGATGCCCCCTGCGATGGGGCCGACCAGCCACACGTACCAGTCGGACCAGTCGGTCGTGGCGAGCGCCGGGCCGAGCCAGCGTGCAGGGTTCATGGCGGCGCCCGTGTAGGGGCCGAAGGCCATGATGTCGAACGCGATCACCAGGCCGATCGTCAGCCCTGCCGTCTTCGCGAAGGGTCCGCGATCGTCGACCGCCGTGCCGAACACCGCGAACACCAGGAAGAAGGTGCAGGTCGCCTCGATCAGGATGCCCTTGCCGATCGCGATGCCGTCGCCGAGTGCCGGGATCCCGCCGTTGCCGGCATCGAAGATGGTGCCGGGCACCAGGAACTTCAGCAGGAACGCGCCGGCGATCGCCCCCGCCAGCTCCGCCGCGATCAGGATCGCGGCACGTGGGGTGGGCAGCTTGCCGGTCACCCAGAGCGAGATCGCCACGGCGGGATTCACGAGGCCCCCGGAGATGCGCGGCGGTCACCGAGATCATGATCGCCAACGCGAGCCCGTGCGCCAGGGCGACACCCGTCAGATCGAGCTGACCCGCCGCGTTGAGCAGGACCGCACCGGCACCGATGAAGATGAGCGTGAACGTCGCGACGAACTCCGCGACCGCCGCCTTCGCGTTGCTGTCCACGGTTCCTCCTGCGCGCTGTCGTGCTGCTGAGTCGGGCGAGCCTATCCGAGGCCGCGACGGGCGGCAAAGCGTTGCGGCGTCCGTAGTATCGTGCCTGCCGTGGACGTGTTGCTGGTGTCGCCCGAGGCTGGTTCCAGGGATCAGATGGCGCTCGCGGTGCGCAGCATCGAGCGTGCGCTGAGCACCCAGCTCCGGTTCCGCGCGGCTGCCAACGGCGAGCTGGGGATCCGCGCCGCGCTCCGCGATCGTCCCGACATCGTGGTGGCCGACGAGATCGCCTCGCGGGCCGGGGCCTTCGCTCTGGCCAAGGCGTTGCGCGACGACGCGGTGCCCTTCCGGGGGGTCATCGTGATCTTGCTCGAGCGCAAGCACGATGCCTGGTTGGCGCGATGGTCGGGGGCCGACGCCTGGTACGTGAAGCCGGTCGATCCGTTCGAGCTGGCCGACCGGCTGCTGGAACTGGTCAGCGAGAAGGAGAGCGCGTGAAGATCCAGGGCACCGACAAGCGCACCCAACGCGAGCTGCTGGTGGAGCAGGTCATCGAGAACGGTGGCAGCTCGCCATGGGACGGTCAGCCGTACAGCCCCGACTACGCCGTCACGCTGGTGAACGCGCTCCGCGACGCCGCCGACGCCGGCTCGAAGCTGGAGGAGGCGCTGAGGCGTCATCGCCGACCTGCGGCCGGACTTCACGTTGGACGAGGCCAGCATCGTGGGGCCGTTGCGGCTGCAGCTGGACCGGCTCAATCGCAACCTGGTGCAGCAGGGCTAGGCGGCGACATGTCGGCGGGCGAGAACGGGTTCGGGGTGGAGCTCCGTGAGGGCGAGCACGGGTGGCAGGTGACCATCGTCGACGCCGCCGGCGCCGTCGTCTCCGAGCGGCCCTGTCGTGATCATCCCGAGGCCCGGATCCTGGCCTCGACCGTTCGCCAGCACATCTACTGGCTTTCGGCGGACCGGTTCCGCAGCTACTACGGCATCGAAGGCTCGGAGCCCGAGACGGTCGTGGTGCCCTGATGGGCTTCAACTATCAGCAGCCCGGCAAGGTCAAGAAGGTGGACCTCATCATCTTCGGCGTGGCGGTCGTCGTGATCGTGGCGCTCGTGCTCTGGGCGATCCTGTAGGCGGGTCCGTGACCTCGGATCGCTCGGCGCTGGACTTCTGCTACCTCACGACCACGGGCCGGGTCACCGGCATGCCCCATCGCATCGAGATCTGGTTCGCGCTGCACGAGAGCACGGTCTACCTGATGGCCGGTGACCGCGACCGCAGCGACTGGGTGCGCAACCTCATGGCCGACCCCGAGGTCACCCTCGAGTCGGCGATCGCAAGCGCGCGACGCCGGGCGCGCGTGGTCGAGGCCGGCACGACGAGGATGCCCTGGCCCGCCGTCTGCTGTTGGAGAAGTACGGTGACCGGCCTGGCTCGGGCGACCTGACGGTGTGGGGCCGGTCCGCGCTGCCCGTCGCCATCGAGTGGCCGGCGGGCACCAGCTACACATCGCTCGGGTGAAGTGCGGCCGAGCGGCGACGCGAACCGGACTCGTCAGCCTTCGTCGAAGCCGATGGAGAACAGCCGCTCCAGGTCGTGCTTGGAGTAGACCTGGAAGCTGATCAGGGTTTCGGTGCGCTCCACGCCGTCGACCTTGGCGATGCCGCCGGGGATGACCGAGGCCAGATCCTGGTGATCGGGCACTCGCACGATCGCGATCAGGTCGAACTCACCCGCGACCGAATACACCTCGCTCACGCCGTGCAACTCGGCGATCGCCTGCGGCCGCCTCGGGGATCACGTCGATCTCGCATTGGATCAGGACCACGGCGTGGACGGTGCTCATGGGCGGTGACGGCTCCTTCCCTGCGCCCTCAGGCGCGCTCCAGCACGACGGCGAGACCCTGGCCGCCCGAGATGCACAGGGTCGCCAGGCCCAGCGTCAGGTCGCGCTCGGCGCATCTCGTAGGCGAGGCGTCAGGATCACGCGCGCACCGCTCATGCCGATCGGATGGCCCAGGGAGATGCCGCCACCCTTGGTGTTGAGCTTGGCGCGGTCGAACTTCAGCTCGCGCTCGCACGCGATGACCTGAGCTGCGAAGGCCTCGTTGATCTCGATCGCATCGAAGTCGTCGATCGTGCAGCCCAGCCGATCCATCACCTTCTGGGTGGCCGGCACCGGGCCGATGCCCATGATCTCCGGCGGCACGCCCGCCCACGACATGGCGGCGATCGAGGCGAGCGGCTCGCGTCCTTCCGCCTCGGCGCGCGTGACTCGCTCATGAGCACCATCGCTGCCGCGCCGTCGGTGATGCCGCTGGCGTTGCCGGCGGTCACGCTGCCGCCCTCACGGAAGACCGGCTCGCAGGGCGGCGAGGGAGTCCATGGTGGACATCGGGCCGGACGTGCTCGTCGTCGGTGATCGTGCTCGTCTCGCGTCCGAGCCGGGACCTCGACCGGCAACGATCTCGTCCGCCCGAGAGGTCGGCGCCCTCGGCCGCCAGCTGCTGCGATCGCAGCGCGAACTCGTCCTGCTCGGTTCGTGCAGATGTCGTACATGTCGACGAGGTTCTCGGCGGTCTCGCCCATGATGAGATCGCAGAGCGGGTCGAACAGGCCGTCGCGGTACATCGCGTCGACCACCTCGGTGTTGCCCAGCCGGTGCCCGAGCCGCATGTCGGGCAGCAGGAAGGGCACGCGGGTCATGTTCTCCATGCCGCCGACCAGCACGACCTCGGACGTCGCCGAGCATGGATCTGCTGCGCACCCAGCTGCGTCGCTTTCATGCCGGACCCGCAGGCGATGTTGACGTTGTAGGCGCTGACTTCCTTGGGGACTCCGGCGCGGATGCTCACCTGGCGCCCGGTGTTGGGACCGTTGCCGGCCTGGCGCGCGTGTCCCAGGATCGTCTGGTCGACCTGGTCGGGGTCCACGTTCGCCCGGCGCATCGCCTCGACCGCCGCCCGTGTGCCCAGCTCCACCGCGGTGGTCTCGGCGAACGAGCCCAGGAACTTGCCGATGGGGGTGCGTGCGCCCTCGACGATGACCGCTCGTTCCATGCGGCCAGTCTAGCCGGCCGGTCCCGGCCGACCCGGCGTCAGTCGTCGCGCTCCGATCGGCGCTGCTGCGCGAGGATGCGCGCGATCGTGGCGCCTCCTCGACGGGCTCGTGCGGAGCGACATCGGCGGTCATGACCGCGCCCGGATGGCGGCGCGAGCCAGGAACGCACGGCGCCGAGCTCGGTCGGCGCGCTCGCGAGGACAGGGGAGCGAGATCGGTCCTTCCGGCGAGCGCGGTCGTCACGAGCGCCCCCCCGTCGAAGCGGCAGAGCGACCCGTCGGCGACCGACACCTCAAGTCGCCCCGCCCCGACGATCCAGGCATCCTGACGGTCGCGATGGAGCGCCGCGGCCAGCGCCCGCAACCGATCGCGGACCAGGGCCGCCTGCTCGTACCGTTCTTGGGCCGCCAGGTCGTCCATCTGGCGTTCGAGCGCTTCGAGGAGCCCGCCCGGCGAGGCGGTCAGGGAGGAGACGAGCCCGCGGACGAGCTCTCCGTAGCGCTCGGGGGTGGTCCTGCCGTCGCAGGGTGCGAGGCAACGGCCCATGTCGGCCAGGGCGCACGCCGCGAAGCGCGTGCGGGCACCCATGGCGGTGGTGCATCGGCGGATCGGGATGAGCGTTTCGAGCGCATCCTTGACGTCGCGGGCACGAGCGGACGAGGAGAACGGCCCGAGGTAGCGGCACCCGTCATCGGGTCTGGCGGCGCGGACGATCTTCAGACGGGGGTAGGCCTCGGATGGGTCGAGCTTGAGGTAGGCGCCCTTCCTCCATCCCTTGCCTCGCCGGTTGTAGGGGGGCTCGTGGCGCCGGATCATGCGGGCTTCGACCACCAGGGCTTCGAGCTCGCCGGCGCATGCGATGCCCTCGACCGCGCGCACCTCGGCTCAGCAGGTGCTCGACCTTCTTGCGCTCGTCGCCGTAGAAGTAGGACTTCACCCGGGCCCGCAGGTCGTTGGACTTGCCCACGTAGAGCACCTGGCCGTCGCGTCCCCGGAACACGTAGACGCCCGGTGCGTGCGGCAGGCCGTCGGCCAGGGCGATCTTGCCGAAGTTGGGCCGGCCCCGCGCCTTGCACGACCTCGTGCAGGTCGCCGAGCGTGCGGATCCCCAGCCGTCCACCCAGCGCCAGCAGGCCCTGCAGCACCTCGGCGCACGCCTCGGCGTCGTCCAGTGCGCGATGGATGGGCGTGGCGCGTGTCCGGAAGTACTCCGCCAGCGTTCGAAGCTTCACGTTGGGTACGTCGGGCCACACGACCCTGCGGGCGAGGCGGGCGGTGCACACCGGCGGTCCGGGCAGCAGCGGGTAGTCGAGGGCCGCAGGTTCTCGTTGAGGAACGTGAAGTCGAATCGCGCGTTGTGCGCCACGATCGTGGCCCCTCGAGCGAACTCGCAGAACGCCGGCAACACTTGCTCGATGGGAGGCTCGCCGGCGACGAGGCGATCGTCGATGCCGGTGAGATGGGCGATGCGGGCGGGGATGTGCTGGCGGGGATCGACGAGCGACTGGAACGACCCCAGCCGCTCGCCGCCCAGGTAGCGCACCGCGCCGACCTCGGTGATGCGGCTGGTCCGTGGGGAGCCGCCCGTGGTCTCGAGGTCGACGACGCAGAAATGGACCTGGTCCAGCGGCACGCCTTGGTCGAGCGTGGTCTGGATGGGTTCGGCCAGCACCGCCATCGCCTCCGTCGGAAGGGGCCGAACGGAGCCGGACGGTATCGAACACCTGTTCGGATGTCAAGGGTGACGGGAACGATCAACCCGTGACGGCGCCGACGAGCTCAGGAGCGAGGGTAGAGCGCGTCCTCGACGAGGGAGGCCAGGAGTTGCTCCACCGCCAGGTGGCATTCCTGGATGTGCGAGGTGATCGTGGACGGGATCCGGATCGCGACGTCGGCGAGCGGGGCGAGCGTTCCACCGGACTCACCGGTGAGGGCGACGATGCCCAAGCCCTGGGTGCGAGCCTGCTCGGCGGCACGGATCACGTTGACCGAGCTCCGCTGGTGGAGATCGCGATCAGCACGTCGCCGGCTGGCCCGAGCGATTCCACCTGCCGGGCGAACATGCCCTCGACACCGAAGTCGTTCGCGATGGCGGTCAGCAGCGAGGTGTCGGTCGTGAGGGCGACGGCCGGGATCGAGGGTCGGCGGTTCTCGATCGTGAAGCGTGCTCACGAGCTCGGTCGCCAGGTGCTGCGCGTCGGCGGCGCTGCCCCCGTTGCCGCAGATCAGGATCGTGCCGCCGGCCCGCGCCGAATCGACGAGCAGGGTCGCGGCCCTGACGATGTCGTCCAGGCACGCCGCGCTTGTCGCTGCCGCGGTGTCGGCGGTGCGCTGCAGGTAGGCCTGAGCCGGACCAGCGAACGCGTCGTGGCCGCCGCCCTCGCTCGTCACGATCGCGCCTCGGTGGGGGACCAGACCTCGTCCCCCCGGCGGGCCCGCACCCCGTGGAGGTCGAAGTCGAACGGCGCGAACTGCCCGCCCATGGCTTCCAAGCGAGGCCCGCACCTGCGCCCGGACCTCGGGCGAGCAGGCGATCAACAGGTACCCGCCTCCGCCCGCTCCGCAGATCTTGCCCCCCGTCGCGCCGGCCGCCTGCGCGCGCCTCGAGCATCGCGTCGATGGGTGTGTCGTCGGTGACGTGCGGGTTCATGCGCTTCTTGGACTCGAACGCCTCGCGCAGCATGCCGCCCAGGTCCTCGAGGTCGCCGTGCTCGATGATCTCGCGCATCGCGTAAGCCATCTCGACGAACTGCTTCATGCCGAGCAGGGTGTCTTCGCGGTCCCGTCGGAACAGCTCGATCTGGGTGTCGATGAGCCCGACGTTGCGCCGTACGGTGCCCGTGTAGCACAGCAGCAGGCTCCGCCGCGAGATCCTCCAGGCGCGCGGCGTCGGCTCGCACCGGCGTCACGGTGGTCCCGTCCGCTCGGAACTCGATCAGGTTGCAGCCGCCGAACGCCGCGGCGTACTGATCCTGCCACCGCCGCTGATCCCGAGGTCGTCGCGCTCCACGGCGTAGGAAAGGGCCGCGAGCTCGTGCGCGGTCGAGGGAGCGATCCTGCACCATGGCGAGGCCCGCGACCACGGCGGTCACCAGAGCCGAGGACCCGCCCAGGCCGCTGCCCGGCGGCGCCTCGGATTCGATGTCCACGTCGACGCCGGTCTCCACGCCCATCCGCGCGATCGCGGCCTTGGCCAGGTCCAGGACCCCGTCGTAGTGCGGGGGCTCATCGAGGCGGTACTCCACCAGGTGGCCCAGATCGAGGGAACGAACGCGGACCTGGCGATCGGCGCGAGGTTCGATCGTGACCCGCACGACGTGGTCGATCGTCGCCGAGAGCACCGCGCCCCCGTGCTGGCGGTACCAATGCGGGAAGTCGGTGCCGCCGCCCACGAAGCTGATGCGCAGCGGAGCGACGGCGTGGATCCGGGTCTGGTCGGGCCATGGCAGGAACCCGCAGTCTAGGGGAGCCGGGAACGCGCGGCGAGGCGATCACTGGTCGCGGCTCAGGCGACCTGACGCTGCAGCCGCCGTCGCTGCTGCTCGGTGAGCCCGCCCCACACGCCGTAGCGCTCGCCGTTCTTGAGCGCCCAGGCCAGGCATTCGGTCTTGATACGGCATGCGTTGCAGAAGGTGAGTGCCGGGCCGGCTTCCTCTTCGGAGATGGGGAAGAACAGGTCGGGGTCGATGCCGAAACATGCCGCGCGGTCTTGCCAGAAGTCCGGGGGTGAAGGATTCCTCGGCAGCAGATCGATGTCGACGTTCGGGAATCGTTCGATCCTCACGTGTTGCTACCTCCCCCTCGGATCGCCGCGGCGGCGGGCGCCTCACCGCGGGGGACGATTCATAACAGAGCGCGCGCCGTCCAGCGGAAGGGGTCGAACGCAGGCAATCCCGTCACCCCCGGCAGAGGGACAGGAAATGACTCGAACGGGCTAGTCCGGCCGGTCACACAGGCGCCAAACGGGCACCTCCGGGGAGGTGAGGACGGCCGCGCGCGACGCCCAGACGACCCGGGCGATGCCGACGGTCCCGCACCGCGGGCCGCCACGGCGCTCGTCACCGACCCGGCCTCATGCGCCGTCCATCGAGGAGCGGTGCGCCCGGCGCGACCGCACGCCTCGCTGCGACGATGGCGCAGCACCGTGGGCGGGTGGCCCAGATTGCGGATCTTGGCGACGGACTCCTGGCCGAGGAAGCACCCCTTGGTGACGTCGATCGTGTCGTCGAGGCCGGCCTCGGCCGGAAGGGCGCCCTCCTCGAAGTCGACGCCCATCCGCGGGTCGCCTCGGCGGACCCGCCACACCTCCAACGACGGCTCGCCCACCTCGACGAGTCTCGTCGAGCGCCCGTGCGCGTGACCGATGCCCGCGGTCGTGGCCGACGAGATCGCGGCCCGGGCCGAGGAACGAGGGACTCATGCCCCGCTCGGCCCGGCCGGCAGCCGTACGCCACCAGCGTCCAGACCGGGAGGTCGGCGGTCCGATCGATCGAGGCTGACGTCGGAGGAAAGACGTAGATCGACAGCAGCTCGTCGATCGCCTGCGGTTGGTCCGTGCGCTGGAGCAGCACGGAACCCGTCGTCGATCGCGCGCCCACCATGAAGTCCGCCCTGATCCGTCCGGTCGGCGTCAGCAGGAGCGATCGGCGGGCCTGCCCGGGTTCCAGCGAGGCGACATCGGTCGTGACCAGGTCGTGGAGCCACGCGGCGCATCGGAGCCCCGGACCTCGACGATCCGGACCTCGGCCGGACGCGCCAATGCGCGTCCTTCGCTCGATCGCGGCGAGCTCGTCGGGGGTCGCGTCCAGCGTTTCCATCCCTCTGCGAGGATATCGGCGCCGTGGACGTTCCCCACACCCTCGTGGTCACGAACGACTACCCGCCCCGCGTGGGGGGCATCCAGCGAACGCTCGAGGCGCTGGTGAAGGAGTTGCCTCCCGACCGGGTCGGGCGTGTTCTGTCCGGCGTGGGACGAGGCGGCGACGTTCGACGGCGCCGCTCCCTACCGCGTGTTCCGCCAAGCCGAACGGACGCTGACGCCGACGCCGGACGTCGGGCGACGCGTTCGGCGGCGGTCGAGTGCGATGGGCGCCGAGGTCGTGCTGTTCGGAGCGACCTACCCGCTTGGCGATGCTCGGGCCCGCGCTCGCGTCCGAGGGACGCCCGTACCTGCGGCGGCGCACGGCTTCGAGTACTGGTTGTCCGTCGCGCCGGGAGCGCACAGCATGATGCGCTACGCGACCTCGAGGGCCGCGCGGGTGCCGGTGATGTGCAGCGAGTTCATCGCCCGGACGGTGCGCACCGCCGTGCCTCGATCGGTGCCGGTCTCGGTGCTGTATCCGGGTGCCGACGTGGAATCGTTCCGCCCAGATCTGCCGACCGCGGACCTCCGTGAGCGCCACGGGATCGGCGACCGGCCGTTGGTGGTCTGCGTGAGCCGGCTGGTGGCTCGCGAAGGGCCAAGACGTGTTGATCCGTGGCATCGAACGCGGTTCGCGCGCCGGGTGCCGGACGCGGCGCTGCTCATCGTGGGCGGCGGTCCCGTACGAGGGGAAGCTGCGGGCGATCGCCGAGCTCGCGCCCGCGGGCTCGGTGTTCTTCTCCGGCCAGGTGTCCGAGCACGACCTTCCGCGCTACTACGCGGTCGGCGACGTGTTCGCGATGCCGTGCCGGACCCGGCTGGCCGGCATGGAGGTCGAGGGCTGGGGCAACGTGTTCATGGAGGCCGCCGCGTGCGCGAAGCCGGTCGTCGTGGGTGATTCCGGCGGGGCTCGGGAGACGCTGATCGACGGTGAGACCGGACTCCTGGTGGACGGAACGGACGTCGATCGGGTCGCCGACGCGGTCGCCGACCTGCTTGGCCGACCCCGATCGGGCCGCGCGATGGGGGAGGCCGGGCGGGCTCGGGTGCTCGCGCGCTTCACCTGGCCCGCCGTGGCGGCGCGGCTGGCCCTGTGGCTCCAGGCCGCGTGCTCGCTGAGCGCTTCCCCGCCCGGGCCACTTCGGGGGGTACCCTGGCGCCATGCAGGGGTCGGGGCCGGGCGAGGAGGCCGCCGGGCCGGGGATCGACGGTGCCCGGACTGCGGCGCCCTGGTGAGCGAGGACGCCGCTGGTGCGGCCAGTGCTTCCGATCGCTGATCGAGCCGGTGCCCGAGCCCGAGCGCGATCGGCCCGGTCCGCCTCGGATGCGCTCGAGGCGCCGAGCCCCGACCGGCGAGACGCGCGTCCGACGCGGTGGCGCCGTCCGCGGGACCTCGCCGATGGCGCCGCGAAGGCAGCCGACCTGGCCGTGCCCGGCATGCGGCAACGAGAACCCGCATCGAGCTCGACGTCTGCGTCGTGTGCGGCACGTCGTTCGCGGCCATGATGCGCCACGGCGAGCCCGCTCGACGATCGATCCCGCGACGCGGTGAAGGCGTCGCTGCATCTTCCCGGTCTCGGGCATCGCAAGGCCGGACGAGGGGCCGACGGGCTGGCGCGTGGCGTGCTGTTCACGCTGGTGCTGGCCATGGCGATCCTGACCGGGCTGTCGGGCCTGTCGACGACGGCGCGGTGGGCATCTTCCTGATGTACTTGGTCACCGCGATCGCGGTCTACGTGGGATCGGCGTACGAGGCTCGCCACATCGCCGCCGGAGGGCGAGCCGTTCATCGGCGCCAGGACAGCTGCTGTGGGTCACGGTGGGGTTGATCCTGGCGTCCGTGGCCCTGGTGGGGACGCTCGTGGTGTTCGGGGCGCGCCGGTGAACGGAACGTCCGAGTCAGACGGTAGGATTCCGAGCCCATGGAGCACGCCGAAGGATCGATCGTGATCGAGGCGCCCCTCGAGGACGTGATGGAGGTCATCGAGGCCTACGAGGCCTATCCCGAGTGGGCCGACGTGCGAACCGTCGAGGTCCGGGCGCGGGGCGAGGGTGGACCGAGCCACCGAGGTGGCGTTCGAGGTGGATGTCCCCGTGCTGGGGAAGGCGTCCTACACCCTGCACTACCAGTACGCGCCCGGAGACACGGGCCTGTCCTGGGTCACACCGACGCGCGCGGCGCCATCCGCGACATCCGGGGTGAGTACCTGCTCGACGAGCTCGTCGAGGCGAGACCAAGGTCACCTACCGGCTCGGCGTCGAGCTGGGTGTGCTGGTCCCGGGGTTCCTTCGGACCGAAGGCGCCAAGCGAGTCATCGAGAACGCGCTGGAGAAGCTCAAGCGCCGCGTCGAGATGGGCTAAGCGGCCGAGGGCTCGAGCGAGCGTCAGCCGTGCCCACCGGTAGACTGGCCTGATGCGCGTCGTGTTGTTCACGGGGAAGGGCGGGGTGGGCAAGACCACGGTGGCGGCGGCGACCGCCGTGCGGGCCGCCGGCGCGGGCGCCCGAACGCTCGATCATGTCGACCGACCCAGCACACTCGCTGGGCGACTCGTTCGAGGTCGAGATCGGCTCGCGGCCCACGCGGATCACCGACCGCCTGTGGGCGCAGCAGATCGACGCGCAGGAGCGGCTGGAAGACAACTGGCGCGAGATCCAGGACTACTTCATCCAGCTCATGAACTGGGCCGGCACCGAGACGATCCAGGCCGAGGAGCTCACGGTGATCCCGGGGCTCGACGAGATCTTCGCGTTGATCGACGTGAAGACCCACGTGGAGATCGGGCGACTACGACATGCTCGTCGTCGACTGCGCGCCCACCGCCGAGACCCTGCGCCTGCTGAGCCTGCCCGAGATCATGAACTGGTACATCGAGCGGATCTTCCCGGTCGAACGCAAGGTCGTGCGGGCGGTGCGCCCCATCGTCTCGAAGATGACCACGCTGCCCATCGCCGGCGACAAGGTGTTCGCGGCGGTGGAGCGTCTGCACCGCAACCTCGACGACGTGAAGACGATCCTGACCGACGAGAAGGTCTCGTCCGTGCGCCTGGTGGTCAACCCCGAGAAGATGGTGATCGCCGAGGCGCGCCGCACCTACACCTACCTGGGCCTGTTCGGCTACCGGGTCGACGCGGTCGTCGTGAACAGGATCATCCCCGACGAGGTGAACGACCCCTACTTCGGCAAGTGGAAGGACATCCAGGCCGAGCACCTGGCCACGGTCGCCGAATCGTTCGAGCCGGTCCCGATCCTGAAGGCGAGGCTGTTCGACCGGGAGATGGTGGGGGTCCCGCTGCTGCGAGGAGATGGCGACGAGGTCTACGGGCATGCGCGACGCCACGGCGATCCTGTTCCACGACGACCCGATCCGGGTCCGCAAGCGTGACGACGGGTACGTGCTGTCGATGCGGCTGCCGTTCGTCTCGCGCGACGACATGGACGTCCATCGGCGCGGGGAGGAGCTCTACGTGCGGGTCGGCTCCTACAAGCGGAACCTGATCCTGCCGCAGACGCTGAAGCGCATGGTGGTCCGCGAGGCGAACTTCGCCGGCGACCATCTGGAGATCACGTTCGGGCGGCCCCTCGAGTCCTCGGGCGACCGCGCCGGGGACCTGACCCTGGCGACCGCACGCGCGATCGGGGTCGACGTCGGCGGCACGAAGACCGCGTCGCTCCGCTTGGACGCGCGACGGCCGGGTGCTGGCGCGCGACGTTCGGCCCACCCCGGCCGAGCGATCAGGCCGGCCACGCTGGCGACCATGGTGGCGTCGGCTCGGCCGTGATGGCTCCCGGCGTGGTGGCGGTCGGCATCGCCGCAGCTGGGCTCGTCGAGGCGGAGACGGGCGTCCTGCGGTTCGCTCCCAACCTGGCCTGGCGCGACGTGCCTCTGGCGGCGCACCTCGCCGGGGCGCTCGGCGTGCCGTCGGGCGGACAACGACAACACGGCCGCCGCATGGGGTGAGTTCCGTTCCGGGGCAGGCCGCGGGCGTCGCGCCACATGCTGTTCGTCGGGGTCGGCACGGGGATCGGAGGCGGCATGTCGTGCATCGACGGGCGCCTGATGCGCGGCGCGCACGGGTTCGCGGGCGAGATCGGCCACATCGTCGTCGAGCCCGACGGTCCCTCGCTGCGGCTGCGGCAACCGTGGGTGCTGGGAACAGGTGGCCAGCGGCACCGGCGATCGCTCGCGCGGGTCGTGGTGCCGTTCGGCGCCATCCGCACTCCCGTCTGGTCGAGCTCTCGGGCGGCGATCCCGAGGGCCGTGACCGGCGCCATGGTGGCTGCGAAGCGGCGCGGGCCGGCGACACGGCGTCATGCGGCATCCTGGTGGAGGCCGGGAACCGTCTGGGGCAGGGGATCGCGGGACTGGTCAACATGCTCGACCCCGAGCTCGTGATCGTGGGCGGCGGCGTGTCCGCGGCCGGCGACCTGGTGCTGGCGCCCGGCCCGCGACGCCTACGAACGCTTCGTGGAGGCCGCGATCATCGCCCGATGGTGCCGATCGTGGCGTCGCAGCTGGGCGGCCGACGCGGGAGCGATCGGCGCGGCTTCTCTGGCGCTCGAACGACTGCGATCGCACGGCGGGGAGCACGGGTGAAGATCGGGCGTCTCGTTGCCCGTGTTCACCGGCGATGTCTCGCGACCGTTGCAGGTTGCCGCGCGCGCCCGGGAGCTTGGGCTGGACGGGGTGTTCTCGCCCGATCATTTCTTCCCGCCGGTCTTCTATCCGCCCTCTGGGCCCGAACGACCAGCGCTGGAGGCGTTCTCGATCCTGTCGGCCGTGGCGGCCCGGGAACCGGGTCTCGCGGGTCGGCACCCTGGTCGCCCGGGTCACGCTCCGCGCGCCCGGGCATGCTCGCGAAGCAGGCCGCCGCGCTGGACGCGATGTCAGGCGGGCGGGCGATCCTTGCGCTGGGCACAGGTGATCGTGCCTCGTTGCCCGAGCATGAGCGCTACGGCATCCCGTTCCCGTCGGTGTCCGATCGCATCGCGCTTCTTGAGGAAACGGTCCTGGCACTCAAGGCTTTGTTCGCGGGTTCGGCGTACGAAGGAGGGGACCACGTCCCGGCGATGGAGGGGCCGTTGCTGCCACCCGGCTCGCCTGCGGTGTGGGTGGGCGGGCTGTCCGAAGCGGTCATCGCGGTGGCGGCCAGGGTCGCCGACGCCTGGAACGGCTGGGGGCTCGACGGGGCGGGTTTCGCCGCGAAGGCCGAACGCCTCCGGGAGCTCGCCGCCGGCCGGGAGGTGACCCCGACGTGGGGCGGGATCGCGCTCGTGGGCAGCGACGCCGACGACCTCGATCGGCTGCGCCGCGCGCGCGAAGAGAAGGGGATGTCGCTGGAGGGCGTCTGGACCGGCACAGCGGACGAGCTCCGCTGGTTCGCCGATGAGCTACAGGCGGCCGGCGCGACGTGGTTCATCGTGCTGCCGGCCGGGCCGGCCGACCGGCTCGACGTGATCGCCGAGGCGTTCCGAGCTCGATGAGCGAGCCCCGGCGCTCAGCAGCGCCGCGCTGAAGAAGGCGAAACGCGACGTGCGCCGAGCGATCCTGGCGGCTCGCGACGCGATCGCGCCGGCCGATCGGGAACGCTCGGCTGCCGCCGTCGCCGACCGCATCCTGTCGCTGCCCGAGCTGGCCGGCGCCCGCACCATCATGGCGTTCTGGGCGTTCGGTTCGGAGCTGCCGACGCCGCCGTTGATCGACGCGCTCCACGCTCGCAGCGTGACGGTCGCGTTGCCCCGTATCGACGATGGCGAGCTGCGGCCTCGCCGATACGAGCCGGGAGACCCCATGACCGAGACGGCGTTCGGAGCGCTCGAGCCTGCGGATGGCGCCGCCATCGATCCGGCCGACCTCGACGTGGTCAGCACACCGGCGGTCGCGTTCGATCGCGAGGGCGCGCGGGTGGGGTACGGGGGCGGGTTCTACGACCGGTTCTTCCCCCGAACCCGGCCAGATTGCCTCCGAGCGGGTGTCGGGTTCGAGCGTGCAGGTGCTCTCGCCCGGCTCACGGCTGCCGCGCGGACATCTCGACCTGTGGGTCGACCTGGTCGTGACCGAGTCCGAAACGATCCGCTGCCGGCCCTCGCCGACTTGAACAACCGTTCAATCTCGAGGTATAAGGGCTCCGGCCACGAACTCGACCACGATCACCTGGGGAGGACCACGATGACCGACGAACACCGCTCGCCGCTGCACGCCTGGCACGAGGCACGAGGCGCCGAAGTCCTGATCGAGGACGGCTGGCCCTGGTACATGCACGAGGGGGCCGACCCGCTCGCCGAGTACGAGGCCGTGCGCACCGGGACGGGCATCTGGGACCTCTTCTCGACCTGCAAGTACGAGGTGACGGGCCCCGATGCGGAACGGCTGATCCAGCGGCGGTTCACCAACTCGGTGACGGGCATGCGGCCCGGCTCCGTTCGCTACGGCGCGTTCGTGAACGCCGACGGGCTCATGGTGGACGACGGCAACGTCTACAAGTTCGCGGAGGACCGGTTCTGGCTCATGATCAACACCGCGGACCTCCAGGGTTGGTTCGAGGAGACGGCCGAGGAGCCTGGACGCCCGGATCTCCCACCGCACCGAGGATCTCGCGATGATCGCGGTGCAGGGGCCCACGTCGCAGGACACGTTGCAGGGTCTCACCGAGCGGGACCTGTCCGAGCTGGGCTACTTCCGGTTCTGGCCCGAGCAGACGACCGTGGCCGGCGCGAAGGCCTGGGTCTTGCGCACCGGGTTCTCCGGTGAGAAGGGCTACGAGATCGTGATGGATCCCGCCGACGCGCAGCCCGTCTGGGACGCCTTGATGGCGGCCGGTGCGACGCCGTTCGGGCTCACCGCCATCGACCTGGCCCGCACCGAGGTGGGTCTCATCATCATCGCGGTGGACTACAACCCGGCGGAGATCAGTCCGTACGACCTGTCGATGGACCGGTTCATCAAGACCGACACCGAGAACGTCGGCAGCGAGGCGCTCGCTTCCTACGGCGCCACCCCGCCCAAGCGGTTCAAGACGTTGAAGATCGAAGGGGACGCGGTGCCGGACTACGGGGCCGCCGTGACCAAGGATGGAGTGCCGGTGGGCTGTCGTCACGTCGCCGGCGGCGTCACCCCGTCTGGGCACGATCGCGCTGGCGATCCTGGACGCCGGTGCGGCGACCGAGGGCGAGAAGGTCGAAGTCGCGGTCGAAGGCGGCACCGCCTCGGCCTCCGTCGAGGTACTGTCGCTGCTCGACCCGAAGAAGGAGAAGCCGCGCGGCTGAGCTTCGCCTCTCAAACGCTTCGAGTGGGCGGCGTATCCTGAGCGGCCATGGAGGCGGACGAGCGCTCTGGCACGATCGTCGGGGTGATCCCCAACTTCAGCGAGGGACGCGATCCGACGGTGATCGACGCGATCGTCGAGTCCCTCGCGGTGCCTGGCGCTAGGGTGGTCTATCGCCGAGGCCGACGCCGACCACAACCGGTTGGACACCACGGTGCTGGGCGATGCGGACGCGGTCGCGGCAAGCGCCATGGCGGGCGCGGCGACGGCCATCGAGCTGATCGACATGAACGCGCATTCGGGCGGGCACCCTCGGCATGGGGGCCGCCGACGTCATCCCGTTCATGCCGGTGCGCGGCATCACGATGGAGGCGTGTGCGGACCTGGCCCGGGGGTTCGGGCGGCAGCTCGCCGAGACCCTCGGCGTGCCGGTCTACCTGTACGACGCGGCGGCGGTGGTGCCGGAACGGGCCTCGCTCGCCGACGTTCGCCGGGGCGAGCTCGAAGGGCTCCGAGAGGCGGTCGCCCGAGGTGAACGTCTCCCCGACTTCGGTCCGCACGAGATCGGCCGGGCCGGCGCCACCGCCGTGGGTGCGCGGGCGCCGCTGGTCGCCTTCAACGTGTACCTGTCGGGCACCGATGAGACCGCGGCCAAGGACATCGCCACGCGCGTGCGCGAGTCCGGTGGTGGCCTGCCCGCGGTGCGGGCGATCGGGTTCGCGGTGCCCGAGCGCGGTGGGGTGGTCACGGTCTCCATGAACCTGGTGGACCACGACGTTACGGGCGTGGTGGAAGCGTTCGACGAGGTGGCCCGCCTGTCGGCCGAGCACGGCCTCGAGGTGACGGACTCCGAGATCGTGGGCCTGGCTCCGGAGTCGGCCGTGGGTCCGGGCGTGCCCGAGCACGTTCGTCTCCAGGGCTTCGACGCAGACCGCCAGATCCTGGAACGACTGATCGAGGCCACCGACGGCGGCCCCGGGGAGGAGCGCGCACGTGAGTGAGGAACGGCTCGGTTCGCTGACGGTGGAAGGGTTCTGCGAGGTCCTGGCGTCGGATTCGCCCACACCCGGCGGGGGAGCGGTGGGTGCCATCGAGGCCGCCGCCGCCGCCGCCATGATCTCGATGGTGGGCCGCCTCACGATCGGCAAGGCCGGCTTCGAAGACCTCGCCGATCGCATGCGCGAGATGGTGGCCACCGCGGACCTGGCGCGGGCGGACTTCCTGGACTTGGCCGATCGCGATGCGCACGCGTTCGACTCGGTGATGGAAGCGTTCCGCATGCCGAAGGAGACCGACGACGAGAAGGCGGCCCGCTCGGCAGCGATCCAGGCGGGCTACCTGGCGGCGGCATCGGTGCCGCAGGAGGTGGCGAGGAAAGCGGTCGGGCTGATGGAGCTGGCCGAGGACGCTACCGCCCTGGGCAACCCCCAGGCCGCCTCCGACGGTCTGTCGGCGGCGGTGTCGTTGTACGCGGGCGCACTCTGCGCGATCGCGAACGTCGAGATCAACGCCAGCTCGCTCAAGGACGAGGTCGCCCGCGCCAGCATGCTCGACGAGCTCGAGTCATTGAAGGAACGGGCTGACCGGGCATTGGAGGAATCCCAGACCGCCTTCAAGCTCCGCCTGAGCTCCTGAGCCCCCCGGCGCGATCAGAACAGGCCGACGGTTCGGCCATCTTCGTCGATGTCGACGTTCTGGAAGGCGGGCGTCCTGCCGAGGCCGGGCATGCGTTGCATGTCGCCGCAGAGCACGACCACGAACCCGGCTCCGGCGCTGGGAACCACGCCGCGCACCGGCAACCGGAAATCGGACGGGCGGTTCAGCATGAGGGGGTCGTGGCTGAGGGACAGATGGGTCTTGGCCATACACACCGGGACGTCGCCGAACCCGAGCTCCTGCATCCTAGCGATGTCCTTCTCGGCTTGGGGCAGGTAGTCGACGCCGTCGGCGCCGTAAAGACGAGTGGCGATCGCCTCGATCTGTTCCTTCAGGCCGGCGCCGGTCGGCGTCAGGAAATCGAACGAGCTCGGCTGCTCGCACGCTTCGACCACCGCGTTGGCCAACTCGACCCCGCCCTTGCCGCCGTCGGCGAACGCGCGATTGACCACGACGGTCTCGGCACCCGCACCGACCGCCAGCTCCTCGATCAGCTCGATCTCGGCGTCGGTGTCCGCGGGGAAGTTGTTGATCGAGACCACGCATGGCAGGCCGTAGGCCCGCACGATCTCGATGTGAGCGCTGAGGTTATCGATGCCCCGTCGCAACGCGTCGAGGTCCTCTGTCTGAAGGTCCGCGAACGGCATCCCTCCGTGTGACTTGGTTGCACGCACGGTCGTGACCAAGACCGCCGCACTGGGTGCGAACCCGCCCGTCCGGCACACGATGTCGCAGAACTTCTGGAAGCCCAGGTCGCTCGCGAACCCCGCCTCGGTCACGACGTAGTCGGCCAGCTTCAGCGCGACGCGGTCCTCGATGATGGAGTTGTTCGCATGAGCGATGTTGCCGAACGGCCCTGCGTGGGCGAGCACGGGTTGGCCTTCGAGGGTCTGGACCAGGTTGGGTTTGAGGGCGTCCTTCATGATGACGGTCATGGCGCCGCCCGCCTGAAGGTCGTCGGCGGTGACCGGGGTGCCGTCGTGCGTGGTGGCTACCACGATGCGACCGAGTCGCGCGCGCAGGTCCGCCAGGTCGCTCGCCAGCGCGAACACCGCCATCACCTCGGATGCGGCGGCGATCACGAACCCCTCCTGACGGGGATAGCCGTGCGCCTTGCCGCCGAGCCCCGCGACGATGTTGCGCAGCTCGCGGTCGTTCATGTCCATCGTTCGTGGCCAGGTGATCGACTGCGGGTCGATGTTCAGGATGTTGCCGTGGTAGATCGACGCGTCCAACGCCGCGGCCAACAGGTTGTGGGCGGCGGCCACCGCGTGGAAGTCCCCGTTGAAGTGGAGGTTGAACTCCTCCATAGGCACGACCTGTGCGTAGCCGCCTCCGTTGCCGCCTCCCTTGATGCCCCACACCGGGCCCATCGACGGTTCGCGCAGGCACAGCATGACGTCCTGACCGATCGCACCGAGGCCTTGGGTGAGCGACACGCTGGTCGTGGTCTTGCCCTCGCCCGCCTTCGTTGGGGTGATGGCGGTCGTGATGATGAGCTTGCCGTCTGGCCGGCCGGCGAGCCGGTCCAGGATCGACAGATCGATCTTGGCGCGATACCTGCCGTACAGCTCCACCTCGTCGTCCTGGATGCCGGCGGCTGCAGCGACCTCGGCGATCGGCTTGAGAGCGGCTTCCTGGGCGATCTCGAGTCCGGACTTCATGATTCGCTCGGATCTCCTTCCGGTCGGTTCGGTTTCGGAGCGGGGCTCGAATCCGGACGATACGACCCCCGAGGCCGGGGCTCCAAACCTGTGTTGCGTGCTGCGCGACGTTTCCACCCGCTGCGATGGTCCTCCTAGGCGCGCAAACCTGATCCGTGCCGGCAAGGGATACTGGCACCATGGCCGACACGCTTCCTCCGCTCCGTCGCAACGTGACCTCCGTTCGTGTCACGGCCGTGAACGGCGGCGTGCGCTCCGAGCGCCCGGACACGCTGGCGACCGAGGAGCCGCTGGAGATCCGGGTCGCCGGTTCCGATCCCGATCAGGAAGCGACGCAGGTCGCCGTCACGATGCGGACACCTGGGGGCGATTTCGAGCTCGCGGTCGGGTTCTTGTTCACCGAGGGACTGGTCGGCGCCGGCGACGTTGCCCGGGTCGCGTACTGCGACGACCTGGATGAGGAGGACCAGCGCTTCAACGTGGTGACGGTGACGCTCGACTCGCCCGTTCGATGCCTCGACGCTCCACCGGAACTTCTTCGCCACGTCGTCATGCGGCATCTGCGGCAAGGCGGCGCTGGACGACGTCGAGGTGCGATGCGCGCCGGTCGCGTCCGGGTCCACGGGTGCCGGCGGCGACGATCGTGGGACTGCCGGACGCGCTTCGATCCGGCCAGCGGGTGTTCGATCGCACAGGCGGGCTCCACGCCGCCGGCCTGTTCACGCCCTCCGGGGAGCTGCGTGAGCCTGCGGGAGGACGTGGGCCGCCACAACGCGGTCGACAAGGTGATCGGCGAGCAGGTGCTGGCGGAGCGCGTGCCGCTGGCCGATCACATCCTGCAGGTCAGTGGCCGGGCCAGCTTCGAGATCGTGCAGAAGGCGGCCGTGGCGGGCATCCCGATCGTGAGCGCGGTGAGCGCGCCCTCGTCGCTGGCCGTCGAGGCGGGGGAGCGGTTCGGCATGACGATCGTAGGGTTCGTTCGAGACGATCGTTGCAACGTCTACAGCCACCCGCAACGCGGGTGCTCGCCTGAACGCTCAGTCGGTCTTCGCGTCCGGGGACCCGCGTCTGCCAGTCGTAGACCACGATGGTCTGAAGACCAGGTCCTGCACCGAGGCGTTCCGCTTGCTGACCGCGCGACCAGAACAGTCCCAGCGGGAACACGACGCAGGCCACGGCGCGAAGGAACGCCCGGCCGACGCGCACCGGCTCGCCTTTCACCGTGCGGAGCCGCAGACCCATGAACCGCATCCCGACCGTGCGTCCCGAGCCCCGTCCACGCGATCGTGAGCGGCGATCACCGCGACGAGAGCCGCGACGATGCATCAACCTCACCGACGAGGTCTGCGGCCAGGAGAACCGCACGGGGTTGCGTAGGAAACGGAACGCAGCAGTACGCCAGGTAGGCCGCGCCGGCGATCACAGCGACGTATGCGCGCATCGATCACCATGGCGACCGTTCGCGACGCCACGCCGGCACGTTGTCCCTGGCGTTCCACGGCCCCGGCGGGCATGTACGAGAGCCCGGCCGACCGCTCCACTCACGACCTCGCTCCGACGGCGGTTCGAGATCGCGGGCCTCGCGCCGAAGGACCTTGTCGACGATGCGGGAGACCAGCGCGTCGGCGTTCATCCCTTGCACGCGCACCGTCTGGATGCTCTCGCTCGCCATCGCGCCCGAAGACTCGCGGATGATGCCGAGGCAGGTCGACGTCGTCGATGACCTCTTGCGCGATCGTCGCCAGGTCGAGCCGGTCGACGATCGAGGTAACGTCGACCCGTTCCACCACCCGCTCGATGTCGACGCGTGTCCACCACCTCGTTCGACGGTCGACCTGCCGATCACCTGTTGCACGTCGACCTTGGCGACGACCGCGTCGACGTCGAGCCGGTCGACGATCGCGTCCAGATCGACCCGTTCCAGGATGCGATCGATGTCGACGTCCTCGACGATCGCGTTCACGTCGACCCGTTCGCGGACGAGCGCTGTCAGGTCGACCTGATCCATCACCGCCGTCACGATCTCGGGCACCAGGCGACAGGAACGAGGACGCGGCCGTCGATCGTCTCGGCCTGTGCGGCCTTCCACTGCCCGTCGAGCACCCTGGTCGCCCCGGCCGCCATCTCGGTGGCATCCTTCGCGAACTTCGGATCGATGAGCCATGAGATCGAGCGGGCGCCATGGTGTCGGCAGCGCTCGTGGCGGCGGAGGCTGCGGCCTCGGCTGCGGTGACCGCCGCGCCGAGCCCTGCACCGGCGAGCGTGGCTGCGGGATCGTGCTGCTCGTCGGCGCGTCGCTGTCGTCGTCCGGCGTCGACGCTCGGAGCGCGTCGGCGAAGGCGGTGGCGCCGGCCGCGAACAGGCCGGCGCCGACGCGGATGCCTTGCTCGATCAGGCCCGCGGCCGCGGACCCGGGCATCGACGGCGCCGGCTGGTCGTCCTCGTCGCCGTGTGGATCGCCTGGCGTCGGCGGCGAGCGCGTCCTCGTAGCTCATCTCCGGTTCGTCGGGCTCGGGTTCCGACTCGCGGAGCGTGCAGCGGCACGACGTTGTCGGGCTCGTCGCCGGGTCGTCGCCGATCGGGATGCGGTCCATGGCCGCCATGCATGGACCTCCGATCGCATGGGCGACTGACCAGCATAAGATGGGAGCTCGGTCCGGCCGCGCCGCGGCCGGACGGAGCCGATGGAAGGAGCTCTGCGTCGATGAGCAGGACGCTCACCCGCCTGACCGAGCCGATGGTTCGCGAGCACGGCGAGCTGCGCGTCGCCACCTGGGACGAGGCCCTCGACCGGGCCGCCCAAGGGCTGCGCCGCGCCGCCGATCGCAACCCCGGCTCGGGCACAGGGGTGTTCAGCTGCTCCAAGGCCACCAACGAGATGAACTTCGTCGCACAGAAGTTCAGCCGTCAGGTCTTGGGCAGCAACAACATCGATAGCTGCAACCGCACCTGACACGCTCCTTCGGTGGTCGGTCTGGCCACCGTGTTCGGTGCCGGAGGCGGCACCAGCTCATACGAGGAGGTCGAGAACACCGACCTCATCCTGCTGTGGGGCTCGAACGCTCGAGCCGCACACCCCATCTTCTTCCACCACGTCCTGAAGGCGGTCAACGCGGGCGCCAAGCTGATCGTGGTCGATCCCGCGGCGCACCGAGTCGGCCGAGTGGGGCGATCTCTGGCTGGGCATCGACGTCGGCACCGACATCGCGCTGTCGAACACCATCGCGCGCGAGATCGTCGTGAACGACCTGCAGCACCACACGTTCATCGAGCACGCCACGCTGGGCTACGACGAGTACGTCGACTCGATCATGGACTGGACGCTCGAACGCGGCGAGGCCGTCACCGGGGTGCCGGGCGACGTGATCCGCGAGGTCGCGCACGCCTACGCGAAGGCCGACCGCGCGATGATCTGCTGGACGCTCGGCATCACCGAGCACCACAACGCGGTCGACAACGTGCTGTCGCTGATCAACCTGTCGCTGCTGACGGGCAAGGTCGGCACCTACGGCAGCGGCGTCAACCCGCTGCGGGGCCAGAACAACGTGCAGGGCGGCGGCGACATGGGGGCGATCCCCAACAAGCTGCCCGGCTTCCAGGACATCGAGAAGGACGACGCCGCCCGCGCGAAGTTCGAGGCAGCCTGGGGCGTGCCGATCACGCGCGCGCGTACGGCTACACGCTGACCCAGATGTTCGAGGCGATGGATCGTGGCGAGCTCACCTCCGTCTACGTGATCGGCGAGAACCCCGCCAGCAGCGAGGCCGACAAGCAGCACACGGAGGTGCTGCTGCGGGGCCTCGACACCCTGATCGTCCAGGACCTGTTCATGACGAGGACGGCCGAGCTCGCCGACGTGGTGTTCCCGGCGTCGAACAGCTCGTTCGAATCGGAAGGGACGGTGACGAACTCCGAGCGCCGCGTGCAGCGGGTGCGCAAGGCGCTCGAGCCGCCGGGCAACGCCAAGGACGACATCTGGATCATCGCCCAGCTCGCGAAGCGCATGGGCGCCGACTGGGGCGACGTCACCCCGCTCAGCGCATGGGAGGAGCTGCGTTCGCTCAGCCCGATGCACGCCGGCATGAGCTGGGAACGGCTCGAGGAGCTCGGCGGCATCCAGTGGCCGTGTCCCGACGAGGAGCACCCCGGCACCTTGTTCCTGCACGCGCGGCTGTGGGAGCGACGATCCGGCGGCGCAGGGCGCCAAGGCGCCGTTCTCGATCGTGATCGACGATCCGCCGGTGGACGAGCTCACCGAGGAGTTCCCGCTTGCGGCTCACGACCGGTCGGCGGCTCGATTCGTTCAACACCGGCGTGCAGACGGGCGCGTACACGTCGCCGCTGCGTCGCGGCGAGACGATCGACGTCTCGCCCGAGGACGCCGAGCGGCTCGGCCTCGCCGAGGACGGAGTGCGTGGTCGTGTCGAGCCGGCGCGGATCGGTGGAGGTGCCGGTGCACGTCGACGAGGCGCTGCGGCCCGGGTCTGGTGTTCATGACGTTCCACTTCCCCGACCAGGTCGACACGAACGTGCTCACGATCGAGGCGACCGACCCGAAGTCGGGCACGGCGGAGTTCAAGGCGTCGGCGGTCCGCATCGACAAGCTCCCCGAGCCGACCGGCGCGGACGTGCGGTCTCGGGCGGAGGTGGCGAGTAGATCCGGGTCGTGACGCGCATCCGCCCTCCCACGTGCGTTAGGCGGTCGGGCCGTGGACCTGAAGCTGATGCAGGCCGAGCCGTCGACCGGGAGCGCGCAGCGGTCGACGAGCTGCTGGGAGCGCCCGAGAGCGCGTGGGACGGCGCCGCTCGAGCGATCGGCGTTCGACCATCGGGTGGCCCGTGGCGGAGCCGAGGCGCGCGACGACCGCCACCTGCTGCTGCCGGCGTTGCACGCCCTGCAGGGCGGCGTCGGCTGGATCAGCCCGGGCGGCATGAACTACGTCTGCGAGCGTCTGACGGTGCCGCCCGCCGAGGCCTACGGCGTCGCGACGTTCTACGCGATGTTCTCGACCGAGGAACGCCCGCGCACGGTCGCTGCACGTCTGCGACGACATCGCGTGCCGCCGGGGCGGACGAGCTCGCGAGGATGACCCGAGAACGGCCTGACGGTCGGACGGCGGCGGCGCCAGGGTGCCCAGCCCCTGCCTCGGACTGTGCGAGCGGGCCCCGGTCGATGCTGCTCCAGCGCGCCGGTACCGAGGGCCGACTCGGCGATCGCGCCGATCACCGACGAGGTGCTCGACGCGGTCGATCCGCGACGGTGTCTGGGGCGACGCGCGGCGCCGAGCCCGGGAGCGTGCCGCAGGCGGGTGAGGCCGGTTCCTGCGGACTGGCTCTGCGCCGTGTCGGCACGTCGATCCTTCCTCGATCGACGACTACCGGGCGCACGGTGGCTACGAGGCGCTGCGCCTCGCGCTCGAGCACGGCCCGGAGTGGACGATCCGCGAGGTCACCGACGCGAAGCTGATGGGACGAGGCGGCGCCGCGTTCCCGACCGGCGTGAAGTGGAAGGCGGTCGCCGAGCAGCCCGTGCGCCCCCACTACTTCGTCTGCAACGCCGACGAGAGCGAGCCCGGCACGTTCAAGGATCGCGTCGTGATGGAGCAGGATCCGTTCGCGGTGATCGAAGCGCTCACGATCGCCGGGCGTCACGACCGGGTGCGAGCAGGGCTACGTCTACATCCGCGGCGAGTACCCGCTCGCGACCGAGCGCCTCGACGCATGCGATCGAGGAGGCGCGCCGGCACGGGTTCTTGGGCGAGGGCGTGATGGGCCACGGCGCCCGAGTTCGACATCGAGCTGCGTCGTGGCGCCGGCGCGTACATCTGCGGCGAGGAGACGGCGCTGTTCAACTCGCTCGAGGGCAAGCGCGGGTGAGCCCCGCAACAAGCCGCCGTTCCCGGTCGCAGCGCGGCCTGTTCGGCAAGCCCACGGGCATCAACAACGTCGAGACGCTGATCAACGTGCTCGAGGTGCTGCGGATCGGTGGCCAGGCGTACGCCGCAGATCGGCACCGAGGGCTCCACCGGCCCGAGGCTGTTCTGCCTGTCGGGCGACGTCGAGCAGGCCGGGCGTCTACGAGCACGAGCACGGCGTCACGCTCGGCGAGGTGATCGATGCCGCCGGCGGCGTGCGGGGGGGCAGCGACGCTGAAGGCGGTGCTGCTCGGCGGCGCCGCCGGCGGGTTCGTCGGTCCCGATCGGCTCGACATCCCGCTGACGTTCGAGGATGCGCGGGCGGGCGGCTACACGCTCGGGTCCGGCGTCGTGATGGTGTTCGACGGGTCGGCCGACCTCACCGACACGTGCCTGCGCATCGCGCGGTTCTTCCGCGACGAGTCGTGCGGACAATGCGTGCCGTGCCGGGTCGGCACCGTCCGCCAGGAAGAGGCGCTGCATCGACTCGTGCAGGGCCGCACGCTCGGGTCACGCGATGACGAGCTCGCCCTGCTCGAGGACGTCGCCCAGGTGATGCGCGACGCCTCGATCTGCGGGCTCGGTCAGACGGCCGCGAACGCCGTGCAGTCGGCGATCGCGTCGCTCGGCGTGTTCGGCGGCGACGCCGTCGACGCCCTCGAAGGCGAAGCGGTGCCGACCCGGACCGAGGAACAGGAGTAGCGATGGCCGTCGTGCCGCTCGATCCGCCCCGGCGGCTGTTCACGATCACGGTCGACGGCGTCGAGGACACGGGTGCCCGAGGGTGCCACGATCCTCGACGCCTGTCGCGCGACCCAGGTCGACACGCCCACCCTCTGCTACGCGGACAACCTCACGCCGGTGAACGCGTGCCGCGTGTGCGTCGTGGAGGTCGAGGGCGCCCGCACGCTCGTGCCGGCCTGCAGCCGCAAGGCCGAAGACGGCATGGCGGTCACGACCGACACCGAGCGCGTTCGGCACTCGCGCACGCTGGTGATGGAGTTCCTGGCGTCGCAGCGTCGAGATGGAGCTCACGAGCCCCGACGTGCACCGCTGGATGGACGAGTACGAGGCGCAGCCGGAGCGGTTCGGCGCCGAGATGGAGCCCGCTGCCGGCGGGGGAGCGCGACGCGCGCGAGCCCGGTCATCACCACGACCGAGGATCCCACGGTCGCCGAGGGCGTCGCACCAGCCGATCAAGATCGACAACGAGCTGTACGTGCGGGACTACTCGCGCTGCATCCTCTGCTACAAGTGCGTCGAGGCGTGCGGCGTCGACGCCCAGAACACGTTCGCGATCGCGGTGGCCGGGCGGGGGTTCGACGCGCGCATCTCCACCGAGTACGCGGTGGGGCTGGACGAGAGCGCCTGCGTCTACTGCGGCAACTGCATCGGGGTCTGCCCGACCGGGGCGCTGATGTTCACCAGCGAGCACGAGATGCGCGAGGCCGGCACCTGGGACGAGGACGAGCAGACCGTGACGAACACGATCTGCCCGTACTGCGGAGTGGGGTGCGAGCTCGAGCTCCACGTGCAGGACAACGAGATCGTGAAGGTCACCTCGCCCGTCGGACAACTCGGTCACCAGCGGTCACCTGTGCATCAAGGGGCGGTTCGGGTTCGCGTTCGTGCAGTCGCGCAAGGGGGACGACCCGCTGGCGCGCGAAGCGAAGGGCGCGGAAGGACGCGAGACTAGTCTGATGACGAGACTAGTGCTGAGCGGGCGTCGGCGCGAACGGGGTCGTGCTGGCGGGCGGCCGTTCCGAACGGTTCGGCTCGGACAAGATGTCGGCCGACTATCGCGGCATGCCGCTTGCTGCAGCACGCCGTGCTCCGGGTCGCCGAGTTCACCGCGCGAGGTGATCGTGGTGCTGGCGCCCGACGCCCGCGATCCCGGCCTTCCCTCCGGGCGTGCCGGTCCGCATCGTGCACGACCCAGCCGGGCGCAGAGGCCCGCTGGAGGGCGCGGTCGCCGGGCTCGCTCGCGGTGGAGTCGGAGCTCGCGTTCGTGATCGGCGGGCGACATGCCCGAGGTGTCGACCGCGGTTGCGACCGGAGATGCTGCGGGTCGCGGCGAAGGATCCGCGGTCGCAGGCGGTCGTGCTGCAGGACGGCGATCGGTTCCGGCCGTTGCCGTTGGTGGTCCGGGCCGCCGCCGGCGCGACAGCGGCGCACGCGCCTCGCGCCACGACGGAGAGCGGAGGCTCCGTGCCTTGCCGCAAGCGTTGCGGACGGCGGTGATCGACGAGGCGACGTGGCACGCGCTCGATCCCAGAGCGGGCGACGCTGCGGGACGTCGACGAGCCGGGCGACCTGACCGGACCGGTAGCGTGCCGGCATGGATCGCACGGTGCATCGCACGTCGCCCTCTGCAGCTCGGCTCGTCGAGGTCTCGGTGGTCTGCCAGGGGTTCGCGCCGCTGGATCTGGCCGATGAGTGCCCGGGCCACCACGTGGACTGGGCGGCCGAGCGCCGCCGTCACCGTGGGCGTTCCACGACGCCGGGATCCTGGCCGTGGCACGTGCACGCGTTCGCGATCCGCGGTCCGGACGGGATCGTCATGGTCGACACGGGTCTGGGCGCCTTCCCGCCGTTCCGGCCGTGGGCGGAGTCGCGGCTGCCGGAGCAGGCGTACGCCGACGCAGCCGTCGATCCGGCCGAGTCGCGCGTGGTCGTGTTGACGCATCTGCACGCAGACCACGCGGGCGGTGGACTGGAGCCGGACGGCGAGCCTCGGTTCCCCAACGCGCGGTACGTCGTGCACCCCGCCGATGGGCGTTCTTCCGGGCAGCGACGACGAACAGGACTACACGGCCGCCACGCACTCGGCCGCGTCGACGAGCTCGGCATGCTCGACTGAGGCGAGGAAGACCGTGAGGTAGCGTCCGGCATCGCCGTGATCCACACGCCCGGTCACACGCCTGGGCATCGGAGCGTCACCCTCAACATCGGGCAGCGACACTGTCCTGCTCACCGGCGATCTGCTCCATCTGCCGATCCAGGCGGAGCACCCGGAATGGCCCTCGAGCCACGACGAGGATCCCGTCGAGCGGCGCCGTCTCGCGGGCGCGCATGCTGGCGAGGGCGCGCGATGAGACGTGGACGATCGGCGTGCACCACTTCGCGGAGCCCTTCGGCACGCTCGGGTCCGGGCTGTGTTCGAGACGGTCCGGGGCTGAGCCGCATGGCAGCCGGCACCGAGCTGCACCCTGAAGCGGGTCGTGATCGCGCTCGGTGGCAACGCGCTGTTGCGCCACGGCGCCGACGACACGTTCGAGGAGATGTACCGCGCCTGTCGCGAGGCCGCCGAGCGCATCGCCGACATCGCGGCCGCGGGCTGGGAGGTCGTCGTCAGCCACGGCAACGGTCCCCAGGTCGGGCGCATCCTCTGCAACAGGAGGCGGCGCGCGAGATCGGTGCACCCCATGCCGCTGGACGTCTGCGGCGCCCAGAGCCAGGGTCAGATCGGCTACCTACTGCAGGTGACGATCGGGGACGTCTTCTTCGAGCGGGGGATGGAACGGCCGGTCGCCACCGTGCTCACCCTGACGCGCGTGCGTCCGGACGACACCGCCTTCGCCGATCCCACCAAGTTCGTGGGCCCCTTCTACGAGGCCGACGAGGCGCGCGCCCTGGAGTCCGAGCGGGGATACATCATGAAGCCCGACCCCCATGGTGGCTGGCGCCGGGTGGTCCCCAGCCCCGAAGCCCTACTCGATCGTGGAGACGCCCGATCGTCCGCCAGCTGGTGGCCGACGGTGTCGTCGTGATCGCGGGCGGCGGGGGAGGGGTGCCGGTGATCGAGGACGGGCCGCGTCTCATCGGCAAGGAAGGGGTGGTCGACAAGGATCTCGCGTCGGCGATCCTGGCGACCGAGGTCGGTGCGTCGACCTTGCTGATCCTCACCGACGTGAAGAAGGTGCAGCGCGGCTACGGGTCGTTCATGCCCGAGGACATCGATCGGCTGACGGTGCATGAGGCGATCGCGTTGCTGAAGAAGGGCGAGTTCGGTGAAGGTTCGATGGGTCCGAAGGTGGAGGCGGCGGCATCGTTCGCGCGGTCGGGAGGACGAGCGGTGATCGCGGAGCTTTCCGAGGCCCCCGCGGCCTTGGCCGGCGAGGCCGGGACCGCGGATCGTGAAGGGTTGACGAGCCGGCTCGGCACGCTAGGGGCCTTCGCCCGGCCGGCGTCCCGGGTTCCTGAACTGGTTGACGATCAGGAACAGCGCGAAGACGCCCACCGCCACGACCAACAACCCCAGCAGGCCAACGAAGAACTTCTCCAGGAAGCCGGGCGCCTCGGGCCAGAACGCCGCGAGCCATGACGAAACGGACTGGCGCCATGCCGGCATCCTATCGAGCGGGTCCGCGTGCCCCGGTCAGGTCCCGGCTCGGCAGCGAAGCGCCGGTAGGCTCTGACGCATGCGACTCGGGATCCTCACCGGCGGCGGCGACTGCCCCGGGTTGAACGCCGTCATCCGAGCGGTGGTCCGGAAAGGCATCCGAGTGCATGGCCACACCTTCGTGGGGTTCCGCGACGGGTGGCGTGGGGTGCTGGACGACGAGGCCAGGGAGCTCGAGGTCGATGAGGTCACCGGCATCCTGCATCGTGGTGGCACGATCCTGGGCAGCTCCGGCGTGAACCCGATGCGGGTCGCCGGCGGCCCCGCGACCGGTGCGGGCGACGTTCGAGACGCGGGGCATCGACGGCCTGATCGCGATCGGTGGCGAGGGCACGCTGGGTGCGGCTGCGGCGCTGGCCGAGGAGGGCATCCCCGTGATCGGCGTCCCCAAGACGATCGACAACGACCTCGGTGGCACGGACATCACGGTGGGGTTCCACACCGCGGTGCAGGTGGCCACCGACTCGATCGACCGGTTGCACTCGACGGCCGAGAGCCATGACCGCGTGATGGTGGTCGAGGTGATGGGACGCCACGCCGGGTGGATCGCGATCTACGCGGGCATCGGCCGGCGGCGCCGACGTCATCCTGATCCCCGAGCACCCATTCGACATCGAGGAAGTGTGCCGGTCGTCTGCGCATGCGCCACACCCAGCGGAGCTCGTTCTCGATCGTGGTCGTTGCGGAGGGTGCGATCCCCGCCGAGGGGACCTCGCTCACCCTGCCCGAGCCCGAGGTGGACGAGAACGGGTTCGCGCGGCTGGGGGGCGTCACGAACCACATCGCGCCCGAGATCGAGCGAACGGACCGGGTTCCAGACGCGGGTGACGATCCTGGGGCACGTGCAGCGGGGCGGCTCGCCGGTGGCCTTCGACCGCGTGTTGGCGACGAGGATGGGACTCAGCGCCGTCGACCTCGCCATCGGCAGGTGGGCTGGGGCCGGATGGTCGCGCGCCGGGCGCAGGAGATCATCGACGTGCCGCTCGCCTCCGCCGTCGCGGAACGCAACGTGGTGCCGATCGAGCTCTACCGCGAGGCCGAGGTCTTCTTCGGCTAGGGCGGCTGCCGTGCCGGTGGGTCGCGGTGGAGCGGCCCGCACGCCTTTAGACTCGCTCGATGGCTGACTTCCGCGTGGATCTGCGATCGGATACGGTCTCCAAGCCCTCGGCCGAGATGCGCCGCGCCATGGCCGATGCCGAGGTCGGTGACGCCTGGTACGGCGACGACCCCACCGCGAACCGGCTCCAGGAGCTCGCCGCCGAACGCACCGGCAAGGAAGCGGCGCTGTTCGTGCCCACCGGGACGATGGCCAACCAGATCGCCCTTGCGCTGCACGTCCGCACGAACGGCCATCTGGTCGCGTCCTCGGCAGCCGCGCACGTCGCCACGACGGAGGTCATGACGGCCGCCGCGTTCGTCGGGCATCGCGTTCCGAACGATGGATCCGGGCGCCCGGGGGTGGATCGACGCGTCGCAGGCACGGGCGCTCCTCGAACCCGACAGCTACTACGACGTGGAGATGGTGGACCTGCTCTCGGTCGAGAACACCGTCGGTGGTGCCGGCGGCACGGTGATGCCGGTCGAGGAGCTGGCGAAGGTACGAACGGTGGCGACCGAGGCCGGGGTGCCGGTGCACCTGGACGGCGCCCGCATGTTCAATGCTGCCGCTGCGGCCGGTGTCGACGTCACGGCGTGGACGAACGAGGTCGATACCCTCATGTTCTGCCTGTCGAAGGGTCTGGGGGCGCCGATCGGGTCGTTGATCTGCGGGCCGGCCGAGATGATCCGTGAAGCCCGCCGCCTGTCGATCCTGTTCGGCGGCGCGTGGCGACAGGCCGGCATGATGGCGGCTGCGGGCATCATCGCGCTGAGCGAAGGACCGACAGCGGCTGCACGAGGACCACGAACGCGCCCAGACGCTGGCGGCGGGCATCGGCGAGGCCATGCCCGGCTCGATCGATCCCGAGCAGGTTGCAACGAACATGGTGTTCGTCGACACGGAGGCGGTGGGGATGCCCGTGCTCGAAACCATCGAGCGTCTGGCCGACCTCGGGGTGGGGGTACCCATACGGGTACGCACGTCCGTCTGGTGACCCACCTCGATGTGAACGACGAGGACGTCGCGTTCGCTCTGGGGGCCTGGCGATCGATCACGCCGGCAGACTCCTCTGCGGCGAACGGGGCCTGACGCACGCTCGACCAACACAGCGGAGAGGGACACCATGGGCATGTTCACCAAGCGCTATCCGCCGGAGATCGCATCTCGGGTGCCACCTGGCCAGCGGCTGGTCAAGACCTGGCCCGTGCTGCACTTCGGCCCGATCCCGCAGTTCAACGGAAGCGACTGGGATCTGGAGATCAGCGGCTTGGTCGAAGAACCGTTCACGCTGACGCTACGCAGGAGCTGCGCGATCTCCGACGGCGACCGTGGACGCCGACATGCACTGCGTGACGGGCTGGACCACCCTGGACAACACCTGGGAGGGCGTACCGTTCAGCACCCTGTGGAACGGGCCAAGCCCACGCCGAGGCGAAGTGGGTCATCGCCCACGGCGCGATGGGCTACACGTCCAACCTGTCGCTCGAGGCCATGGATCGGGACGACGTCCTGGTCGCGTGGCGCAACCATGGCGAGGACCTCGCGCCCGAGCACGGCTGGCCGCTCCGCCTGGTGGTGCCGAAGCGGTACGCGTGGAAGAGCGCGAAATGGCTCACCGGGCTGGAGTTCAGCGCCACGAACACGCGCGGTTTCTGGGAGGTGCGCGGCTACCACGTCCACGGCGAGCCGTTCGCCGAGGAGCGCTACAGCTACCAAGAAGGCAAGCGCGCCGAGTTCCAGCCGTAGCGATCAGGCCAAGGATCAGGCCCAAGGATCAGGCCAAGAACAGGACGATCGTGTCGCCGAAGGTGACCGTGCCGCCGACCGGTGGGTTCTGTCCGATGACCAGCGCCCCGCTCGAGCCCGGCACGATGAACCACGAGACCTCGAGCCCATAGCTCGGCGCCCCGGGATTCGGCTGCGGTCTTGCCCAAGCCCGTGAAGCTGGGCACGGGGAACGTCTCCGGGCCAAGGGACACCAGGATCGTGACCGTGGACCCGAAGGGCCGGGTGCTGCCCGCTCGCGGTTCGACCGACATGACCGAGCCGCGATCGATCTTGCCCGAGAAATCTTCGTCGATGGCGACCTCGAAGCCCAGATCCTTCAACGCCGCGATGGCTTCATCCTCGGTCATGCCGACGACCTTCGGGATGTCGGCGGGGGCGGGCCCTTGCTGACCACGACCTCCACCTCGCTGCCCTCGGCCTGCATGCCGGCCGGCGCCTCGACGATCGAGCCCTCCGGTACCCGGTCGGAGAATGCGCGCCTCTTGATCCCAAGCGTGAGCCCGGCGTCGACGAGCAGTCGGCGAGCCTTCTCGAGGGTCATGCCTTCGATCGCGGGGATCTCGACCGGGGGCGGACCCAGCGACGGGATCAGCGTGACCGTGGCCCCCTGTTCGAGCGAGGTTCCGGCCGACGGCTGCACTTCAACACGTGGTCGGCGGGCACCTGCCGTCGTAGCGACCGTCGGCGATCCGCACCGCGAACCCCAGGTCGGATGAGTTGGGACTGCGCATCAGGGATGGGGTTGCCGGCCAGCGCCGGCACGTCCGCGCGGTGCGGGATGACGTAGGTCCAGACGCCCCAGGCGGTGGCGACGAGCGCGGTGACCAACAGGAAGAGGCCGGCGCGCGCTGCGCCAGCGATGCTTCGTGCGCTCGGCACGTGGGATCGTCACGGTGGTGGTGCCGACTCGCCCAGCGTCGGCGTCGGGCAGCGACGACGACACCGGTGGGAGACCGCGGGCGCCTCGCCGGCCGGCTCGGACGACCGGCACCTCGTCGACGATGGCCTGCAGCGGACGCGCGGCGGGCAACGACGGCGTGATCGCTTCGATATCGCTTCGCATCGCCGACGCGGATTCGGGCCGGAGCTCACGGTCGCGGTCGGCGGCGCTGGTCACGAACCCGTCCAGCTCCACCGGCAGCGACGGCACCACCGCGCTCGGCCGAGGCACACGCCCGGACAGGTGCTTGTACGCGATCGACATGGCGGTCTCGCCGGTGAACGGCAGCTTCCCGGTCAGCAGCTCGTAGGTCACGATGCCCAAGCGAGTAGAGGTCACTGCGCGGATCGGCCGGTTCGCCGCGGATCTGCTCGGGCGCCAGGTACTGCACCGTGCCCGTGACCGTGCCCGCCTGCGTCTGGCGGCCGTCGGCGTAGGCGCGGGCCAGGCCGAAGTCGGCCACCTTCACCACGCCGTCGGTCGTCACGAGCACGTTCTCCGGTTTGATGTCACGGTGCACGATGCCTTTGCGGTGGGCGTGCTCCAGCCCTCGAAGGGTTTGACGCACCACGTCGGCCGCCTGCGCCGGTTCGAGCCTGCCGTGCCGGTTCAGCAGGGCCCGGCTGGCGAGCCCCCGCACGTACTCCATGACCATGTAGTAGATGCCGTCGACCGAGCCCCAGTCGTAGACGGCCACGATGTTGGGGTGGGACAGGCCCGCCGCCGCACGGGCCTCCCGGCGGAACCGGTCGATGAACGCCTGATCGCCCGACGAGCGACCGATGCAGCACCTTGATCGCGACTTGGCGGTCGAGGACGGCGTCCCGCGCCAGGTACACCTCGCCCATACCGCCCGACGCGATGCGGTCCACGACGTGGTAGCGCCCGTCGAGCGTGACGAGCGGATGACCTCCCGAACCGTCGAGAGGCGCCGGTTGAGCCAGACTTCTGGACGTGGTGCTGCTCCTCCTGTTGGGGAAGCGCTCGGAGGTGGAGCGCGTCCGGCGCCGATTCTATGGTCGGGAAGGCCGCGAACCGTGGAGGCTCGCCCAAGTGACCGGCGGGCGGCCACCGATAGGGTGTGCGCCGTGGACCTGGTCTGCGTCGGCGACGTCATGCTCGACATCCGTGTCGATGCCCAGACGTTGAAGCGCGGCGGCGACGTGCACGGCAGCGTGCTGCTGCAGCCCGGGGGTACATCGTCCAACGCCGCGGTGTGGGCCGCCTGGTCGGGCGGCGAAGCTCACGGGTGCACGGGCGTGTGGGAGACGATCTCATGGGTCGCACGTTGCGGGACGAGCTCGCGGCGCGAAACGTAGACCCGGCGCTGATCTTCGACCCCGCCGCGCCTACCGGGACGATGCTGGTGCTGCACGAGCCCGGGGAGCGGTCAATGGTGGCCGATCGCGGCGCCAACGCTCGCTTGGAGCCGACTGATCTTCCTGATGGGATCGAGGCCGGCGCCGTGCTGGTCTCGGGCTACCTCCTGCTGCAAGACGCAGGCCATGAAGCCGCCGTGGCGGCCCTCGCCCGCGCGCGAGCACCGTGGATCGCGGTCGAGGCGGCGTCGTGGCCGCTGCTCGAGCCGTTCGGCGTTCAGCGCTTCTTCGAGACGACCGAGGTCGCCAACGCGTTGTTCGCCAACGAGCAGGAAGCCTCGGCGCTCTCCGGATCTCGCGGCGAGGACGCCGCGCATGCCCTGGGCGAGCGCTTCCGCATGGCGGTGGTGAAGCTGGGCGCCCGTGGCGCGGCCGTCGTCATCGACGGCGAGTTGCATCGGGTCGCTGCGGAGACGATCGAGGAGATCGATCCCACCGGCGCCGGTGATGCCTTCGACGGGGTGATGCTCTCGTGGATGGCCCGAGGCGCGGAGCCCGCCCACGCGGCCGCTCGTGCATGTCACGCGGGCGCACTGGTCGCTTCGGGGCACAGCGCGTGGCCGCAGGCGGGCGCGGCGTGATCGGTCCGTCCTTCACGGTCGCGGCGCCCGTCGCCGAGGCCTTGCGGGAGGAACGAGGCGTCGTCGCCCTCGAGACGAGCGTCATCGGCCAGGGCTTGCCGGTACCGCAGAACACGAAGTGCGTGGAACGGATGGGCACCGCGATCTCGAACGCCGGTGCGGTCCCGGCATGGATCGGCACGCTGGACGGCACGGTGGTGGTGGGGCTGTCCGACGTCGAGCTGGAGCGGTTCGTGACCCCGGGCGCCGCCACTAAGGTGGCCAGGCGCGACCTTGCCGATGGCCGTGGCCTCGGGCGCGCTGGGGGCGACCACGGTGAGCGCCACCGTGTGGGCAGCGGCGCGAGCGGGCATCGCCGTGGGAGCGACCGGTGGCATCGGCGGGGTGCACCCGGGCCAGGGGCTCGACGTCAGCGCCGACTTGATGGAGCTGGCGCGGACGCCCGGTCTGCTGGTGTGCTCCGGCCCGAAGTCCATCGTCGACCCGGTGGCCACCGCCGAGAAGCTCGAGGAGCTCGGCGTGGCGCTGATCGGTGCGGGCGTCGATCGCCTCCCGTTCTTCTTGTCCCTGGAGGCGCCCGTGGATCTGGAGCACCGGTTCGACCGCCCCGAGGAAGCCGCGGCCATGCTGCGTACCTCGCTCGCGCTCGGGACCTCCTCGTCGCTGTTGGTGTGCAACCCGGTACCGGAAGCCTCAGCGATGGATCCGGGCGAGGTCGAGTCGGCCGTGCTGGAGGCCGAAGCCCGTGCCGACGCCACCGGCATCCACGGCAAAGAGCGAACGCCGTTCCTGCTGGCCGCGCTGGCCGAGATCACTCAAGGCCGAAGCCTGGACGCCAACCTGGCGCTGCTCGAAGACAACGCGCGGCTGGCCGGCCAGATCGCGGTTGCAGCGGCTGCTTCCGCTCGCGCGTGAGACGCCCGTGGGTCGCCGGGTTGGCAGGGCCGGTGGGTTTCCTGGCGGCCTCGTTCGCGATGGCGGCGATCCGGCCGGAGATCATCCGGGCACAGGGCTGGCAGAGCTGGCCCAGCAGCATGTCGCTCGGCGGCCCGCCCGAGGCTCTGGTGCAGATCGGCGCCTTCCTGTGGTTGGTGGGCTGCTACACGGTGTTCGCGCTTGGCTCGCTTCGACCGGCGTTCGGCTGGGGGATGGCGGCGATCGGCTACCTTGCGATCGCGGTGGGTGACGCCTTGCTCGCGTTCCCCACCGATGGGCCTGGTGCCGGTCTCACGTGGCATGGCGCGCTGCACCTGGCCGGCGTGGTGTGGGCGACGATCGCGACGCTGGTGGCGGTCACGGGCGTGACGCTTTCGACGCGCGCCGATCCGCGCTGGCGACCATGGCGGCAGGTGGCGTGGGTCCCGCTCGCCGCGACCCTGATCGGCGTGACCGCGGGGTTCGACCAGGGGTGGGCAAAGATCGCCTACGTCGTGGGTATCACCCTGCCCGGTGCGGTCGCGGGGCTGCTGATGGCCCGCCAGCCTGTCCGGGCGACCGCCGCTCCGGCGCCCGTCCTTACCTGAGCCAGGTCTTGCCGATCGCTTTGGAGAAGTTCCAAGCGTAGCGGAACGTCTTCGGCTTCTTGGATTCACCGCCGCGCCTGGTCAGGAACGTCACCGGTACCTCGACGACACGAGCGTGCTGACGAAGCGCCTCGATCGTGACCTCCGAGGTCCAGAACTGGTCCTGCACCAAGATGAGCTTGCGCAGGGTCTCGGCTCGCGTGGCGCGATATCCGCTCGAGATGTCGGTGATGCGCTGACCCGTCAGGATCGTGACGAACCACGAGAAGAAGTGCACCCCCGCGTGCCGCAGCAACCCGCCACCGCGCTCGAAGTCACCCAGCATGCGCGAGCCGTTCACGTGGTCGGCGCGGTCCTGGATGATGGGCTCGATCAGCGCCGGGATCTCCTCGGGCAGGTGCTGTCCGTCGGCGTCGAGGCTGACGACGATGTCGGCCCCCATCTGCAGTGCGATGTCGTAGCCCACACGGAGCGCCATGCCGCCGCCGCGGCGGATCGGCAGCGTCGCGGTGAACGCGCCGGCCACGCGAGCGGCTTCGGCGGTGCCGTCGCTGGAGTGGTCGTCGACCACGATCGGCACGACGTGGTAGCCCGCCACCTCCTTCGGCATCGCCTCGATGACCGGCCCCACGTTCTCGGCCTCGTTGTAGGCGGGAGAGATCGTGACGACCTTGGGTCCGACGGGCACGCGGCGTTCGGCCTCGGCCCAGTCGAAGCGCTCTACGGTTAGCGCTTCCACGAGCTGGCGGATCGCGCGCTCGCTTCGGTCGGAGTGGCCCTGCAATCGGAACAGCAGCAGGAAGAGCACCACCACAGCGCCGAGCAACAACGCAACGAGGCGACGGTTGTCCCCGGGCGTGCGCTGGAAGTTGAACGTATCGAAGAGCGGGTCGAGCAGGTTAGGGAACGCGGCGAGCAGCACGACAGCGGCCGCCGCGAAGAACGCCGTGATCAGGCTGAGCCGGCTGATGTTGCGGCGCTGGTACGACCGGACCGCCACCAGGAGGAACGCGACCGCCGCCGCGCCGGCGAACAGCCGCAGCGCCCACATGGTGCTAGGAGCCCGGCGTCGACACGGCGGCTTCTTCGCCCCGCGCCGATGGAGCAGCGACCCACCGGTCGGCCGGCAAGATGTGCTCGGTGATCACCCGGTGGCGGTAGCGGTCGATCTGGGTGAACATCGACTCGATCAGCGTCTCGGACAACAGGTGCGGCTCCAGGCCCAGGTCCAGGAGCTTGGTGTGCACGGGGTTGTAGTAGTGCTCCTCCAGCTCGAACCGCGGGTTGTCGATCGGGTCCACTGTCACGTCGATGCCCACCTCGGCGCCGGCCTTCTGCACCAGCTCGGCCAGCTCCATCACCGAGAACGACTCGGTGAACTGGTTGAACACGCGCATCTCGCCTCGATCGGCGGGGTTCGTGACCGCCAGCTCCACGCACCGCAGGGTGTCGACGATGTTGAGGTAGCCACGGGTCTGCCCGCCCTTGCCGTACACCGTGAGCGGATGACCGATCACGGCCTGCAGGCAGAACCGGTTGAGCGCCGTGCCGAACACGTCGTCGTAGTCGAACCGGGTCAGCAGCCGGTCATCGTGCTTGGTCTCGTCGGTCTCGATGCCGTACACCACTCCTTGGTTCAGGTCGGTGGCGCGCATGCCCCACACGCGACAAGCGAAGTGGATGTTGTGCGAATCATGGACCTTCGACAGGTGATACATCGAGCCCGGGAGCTTCGGGAACGGCAGGGTGTCGGTCCGCCCGTGGTGGTCGATCTGGATGTAGCCCTCTTCGATGTCGATGTTGGGCGTGCCGTACTCGCCCATCGTGCCCAGCTTCACCAGGTGTGCGTCGGGGGTGATGTCGCGCATCGCGTAGATCACGTTCAGCGTGTTCACGACGTTGTTCGTCTGGGTGAACACGGCGTGCGCTCGGTCCTTCATGGAATAGGGAGCGCTGGGCATCTCGCCGTAATGCACGACCGCATCGGGCCGGAAGCCGGTGAACAAGCGACTCGGTGACGTCCCACTCGGTCAGGTCACCCTCGGTGAACCCGATGTCGTTGCCGGTGACATCCTTCCAGGCGGCGGCGCGATCGGGCAGGCCGGCCGCGATCGGCGTGAGCGAGTCGGTGCCCGCTTCGCGATGCGCGGTGCGGCGCAGGTAGTTGTCGACGACGTGCACCTCGTGACCGCGCGCAGAGAAGTGCATCGCGGTGGGCCAGCCGAGGTATCCGTCGCCGCCCAGGATCAAGATCCGCATGGAACGTCCTTTCGGATGGTGGGGTGCGAGGTCGGCCCATCCTACCGGGGAGGCGGCGCCGGAGGCCCGGTCACGTGGCGAGGCCGGCCAGTGCCGCCAGGACCCGATCGACCTCGTCGGTCGTGTGGTAGTGGCAGAACCCGATCCGCACCGCACCGCCGGTGTCCAGGATGCCGAGACGATCGAAGAGCTCGATCGCGTAGTAGTGGCCGTCCCAGGTGAAGATGCCGGCCGCTGCGAGTGCCTTGGAGGTCTCGAGCGGATCCTGGTCGCCCACGCGGATCGCGAACGTGGGCGTGCGTTCGACCAGCCTGTCCAGACCCGCGATGCCGTACAGCCGAACACCGTCGATCGCGCCGATCCCCTCCAGGAACCGGGCGGCCAGGATCCGCTCGTGCCCACCGATGGCCTCGAACGCCGCCATCACGGCTGCACGGCGCCCGGTGCCGGCAGCCGAGCCCAGCGTCGCGCCGACCTCGGCCAGGTAGTCCACGGCTGCCACGAACCCAGCCAAACCTTCGTGGTTCTGGGTGCCCGTCTCCCAGCGTTCTGGGGACGCGTAGTGCTCGACAGGTCGGACCCGGTAGGGATCCCAGCCGTCGAGTACCTCGGCACTGGCGGCCACCATCCCCAGGTGCGGACCGAAGACCTTGTACGGCGAGACGGCGAGCACGTCGGCGCCCAGCGTGCTGAAGTCGATCGCACGGTGCTGGGCGATATGCACGCCGTCCACCGCCACGAGCGCACCGGCGGCCTTGGCGCGTGACGACCAGATCGGCTGCCGGGGTCACGGTGCCGACGCCGTTGGAAGCCAGGGTGAACGCCACGAGCGCGTGGCCGGTGCGAGAGCGCCTCTTCGAACGAGTTCAGATCGAGGGTGGCGTCCTCCGTGTCGATGTCGACCCAACGCACCGCGGCGCCGGCATCACGCGCGGCCAGGACCCACGGACGCACGTTCGCGTCGTGATCGAGCCTGGTCACGACCACGGTGTCGTCCGGCGTCAGGATCCGGGCGAGCGATCGCGAGAGGTGCATCAGCAGCGTGGTGGAGTTGGCGCCGAACACGATCTGCTCCGGACGCGCCCCCACCAGGTCGGCGCCGGCGTTCCGCGCCGCCAGCACCAGGGCGTCGGTCTCCTCGCTGGCAGCGAACGCGCCGCTGGCGTTGGAGATCCCACGGCGGAAGTGGCCGCTCACCGCCTCGATCACCGTGTCGGGCACCTGCGATCCGCCAGGAGCATCGGCGTACACCACGGCGCGGCCGTCCTGGGTGCGTGCCAGGGCCGGGAAGCGGGCTACGGAGTGCGGAGAAGTCATCGACGGTCGGCATGCGGCATACACTCGCGCGGATCGGTCACCGGCGACAACCCCGGGCGGGGCCGACCACGAGCGAGTCGAGGAGGATGCACGACGATGCGGTTCGGGATCGACATCTCGCAACACCAGCTCACGTGGGACCAGCTGGTGTCGCGCGCTCGCATGGCCGAGGACGCCGGCCTCGACGGCGTGTGGGTCTTCGACCATTTCACGGCGCTGTATGCGGACCCGATGGGCCCGTGCCTCGAAGGGTGGACGCTGCTGGCCGGCCTGGCCCGGGAGACCTCGCGCATCCGGCTCGGGACCCTGGTGACGGGGATGACCCATCGTCACCCCAGCGTGCTCGCCACGCAGGTCGTGACCGTGGACCACCTCTCGGGGGGCCGGGTCGAGTGCGCCGTCGGTGCCGCGTGGAACGAGGCCGAGCACCGGGAGCTGGGCATCCCGTTCCCGCCGGTCGCCGAGCGCATGGACCGGCTCGAGGAAGGCGTGCAGGTGCTGCGCGCGCTGTTCACGCAGGATCAGGTGTCATTCGAGGGCCGGTACTTCCGGTTGGACGACGCGACCTACCACCCCCGGCCCGATCCAGCAGCCGAACCCTCCGATCTGGGTGGGCGGCACGGGACCGGCGGCGGACCCTGCCGATCGCGGGTCGCTATGCCGACGCATGGCACGGGTGGGCCGACGACGGCGGCCAGGCCTCGGCGCAGATGTCCGCATCATCGACGGGCCGCCGAGGAGGCCGGGCGTGACCCCGCCACGATCCTTCGGGCATCGAGCCTGTCGATCAGCGAGGACTGGGACGAGGTCCGCCGCGCGTTACGAATGGATGGCCGGCGGGAGGCATCGGCTACCTGGTGATCAGTGGCCGGGCCAGGGGGAGGACCGGGTCCGCGAGTTCCTGGACGACGTGCTTCCCACGCTTGCCGACCGACAGGAGGCCCGGGAACGACGAGGGCGCCCCCGGTTCGGGGCGCCCTCGGTGATGGTCGGTTCCGGTGAGCTCAGGTCGGGTTCTGCGCCAGCTCGCTCCGCGGAGCTGTTCGGCACCCAGATGCTCGACCCGGGCGCGCAGGTCCAGGTACAGCAGGACGCTGACCAGCGCTGAGAACGGCGCGACGAGGATCTGCGCGATCGCCTGGAAGATCCAGGTGACGAACCAGTTGTCGCTGATCGCGGTGCCGATGGCGCCGATCACGCCACCGATGAGTCCGCGCGATGATCGCGGACACGATGATGACGCCCAGCGCGTGCCAGAAGTGACCCTTCACCAGGTTCCAGGAGCGGCTCATGGCGTCGGTTCCCTTGCGGTTCTCCACCACCAGCGCGGGGATGCTCACGGAGAACATGACCGCGAAGATGATGCCGGGGATGATCAGCAGGATCAGCCCGCCCATGACCGCGAGGCCCACCAGGATCGAGATCAGCAGCACGCTGCCGAACCGAGCGAAGCCCCACTTGTAGGAAGCGTCGATGTCGACAGGGTCGCCGATGCTGGCCTGCGCGGCGCCGCGGATCAGGGCCGCCTGCAGGACCGCGGAGATGATGATGGCGATCACGAACGCGATCAGGCCGACGAAGAGTCCGACCGTGGCGACTTCGGGTCGTGACCTCGACCGTCGTCCCGAGGATCTCCTCGGTCTCGGTCTCCGGCGCGAACACCACGCCCGCTAGGAAGGCGCTGATGAACGTCAGCGGCACGACCACGACCGCGACGATCATGATCAGTCCCGACGCGTTGGCCTTGTAGATCTCGAACGCCGCGCCGAGGATCTCGCCGAGGCCTCGGGATGGCAGACCCGGTCCGCCGGCGCCGGGGATACCTCCGGTCCACTTGGACCGCTCGGCGGCGGTGGGGTGGCGGCGGTGGCGGTGAATCCCATGTCGCTCATACCGGACACTCCTCACGTCTCGTGAACGAACACGGGGAATCGTACGCCGCGCGGGCTCTGAGCAAGGAGCCCGTGGGTTCGAGCGTGCCTGATGAGGTGGGTACCGTGGCTGGATCGGCCTCGCGCGGGATCCTGCTGGTGATCCTCCTCGGGCGTCCGACTCAGACAGCTGAGCCGATCGTTCCAGCCTTTGGCAGCTCCAGCGGTCCCCACTCCGGATCGGGTCGCCATGCGTCCCAGTCGAGGTCGAACGGGGGCTCGCGCAGCAGGACGTGCTCGACGGCGCGCTCTCCCGCCCACCGGATGTCGTGGGCCGATCGATCGCCGACCATGCCCGCGCGACACCGCCTCTGCGAGCTCGTCCTCGTCCTTCCACTCGTAGCCGGATCGCGTCGATCGGGATGCGGACGTCCAGGAACCAATCCGTGTAGTCGAAGCCCACCGGGGAACGACGCAGCGGCGACTGGATGTTCACGTAGTGGTGCGTGAAGGTTCCTCGTGCGTCGCTCCGCATCAGGACCGCGTAGCCGGTCTCGGGGAACGCGAAGGACAGCACGCCGCCCTCGCAGGACCATGTCCTCAAGCTCCCAGGCTCCGTCGTAGAAGCGGATCTCACCGTGATCTCGCGGGTCGTTCTTCCAGCGGCTGCCGGGTGCGAACCAGAACGCGCGATGCTCGATGGGGGACGTCCTCGACGATGCGAACGGGCCGCGCCGCCAGCACGCGGCCCCGCCAGATCTCGCGCAACGTGACCGGCGTGCCCGGCTCGAGCGGGGCGGCAGGTGCTGGGTCGCTCAGGCCACGCGTCCGGTCGGGCAGCACGCGATCGCGCAATGCCTCCAGGATCCGATCCGCCGCCCAGTCCAGGTCCTCCTGCGTCACGCTCAGCGGCGGAGCCAGACGCACCGTCGTCTGCGTGGGTGTCCTTGGCCAGCACGCCCATCTCCATGAGGCGCTCGCACACCGCACGGGCGGGCGCCGCCTCGGGCGTGAGCTCGATGCCGATCCACAGTCCTATGCCGCGGATCTCCGACACGGCCTCGATGGGGGCCTCGGCGCGCAGCCGCTCGATCAGCGCCGTGCCCAGCTCATCGGCGCGCCGCTGGTACTCGCCGGTGCGCAGCAGCCGCAGCACCTCCAGGCCCACCGCGCACGCGAGCGGGTTGCCGCCGAACGTGGACCCGTGCTCGCCGGGCCGGAACACGCCCAGCACGTCGCGGGTGGACACGACGGCGCTGACGGGCACGATCCCGCCCCCCAGCGCCTTGCCCAGCACGAACATGTCGGGCTGCACGCCTTCGTGCTCGCACGCGAACGTGCGGCCGGTGCGGCCCAGGCCCGACTGGATCTCGTCGGCGATCAGCAGCACCCGGTGCTCGGTGCACAGCTCGCGCGCACGGCGCAGGTAGCCGTCGGGCGGCACGATGACGCCGGCCTCGCCCTGGATCGGCTCCACCAGGAACCCCACCACGTCGGGGTCGGCGAGCGCGGCCTCGAGCGCATCGGCGTCGCCGTAGGGCACGGTCTCGAACCCCGGCGTGAACGGCCCGAACCCGCCGCGCGCGTCCGGGTCGGTGGAGAAGCTCACGATCGAGATCGTGCGGCCGTGGAAGTTGCCGCTGCAGGTGACGATCTTCGCCCGGCCTTCGGGGACGCCCTTGACGTCGTAGCCCCAGCGGCGCGCGGTCTTCAGCGCGGTCTCGACGGCCTCGGCCCCGGTGTTCATCGGGCAGCACCATCTCCATGCCGCACAGCTCGGCCAACTCCTGGCAGAACGGCCCCAGCTGGTCGTTGTGGAAGGCGCGCGAGGTGAGCGTGACGTGGTCGAGCTGGGCGCGCGCCGCCGCGATCAGGTCGGGGTGGCGATGGCCGAAGTTCAGCGCCGAGTAGGCGGCCAGCATGTCCAGGTAGCGCTTGCCCTCGACGTCGGTGACCCAGGCGCCCTCGGCGTCGGCGACGACCACGGGCAGCGGGTGGTAGTTGTGCGCCGAGTACCGCTCCATGAGCTCGATCTGCGCGCCGGTCGCGTTCTGGAGCAGGGGCGTTGCGGGGGAGAGCTGCTCGTCCGGATCGGCCACCGTCGTCATGGCCAGGATGATACGGCCCGGACGCCGCGCACGAACAGGCCCTCGGTGGGTCAGAGGTAGCGGTAGGGATCTTCCCGGAGCTCGGCGAACGCGCGTTCCAGCTCGTCGTGCGAGACGCGATGAGGGGTCGCAAGGTCCATCGCCCAGCCTCGCTGCTGTTCGCTTCGCAGCACGGCGCCTCGGATCCAGGACACGAACCACCCGTGCGCGATCACGAGCACGATGGGGTCGGGTCGCGCGACTAGCAGCTCCACGCCGTGAAGCATCGCGGCGAGCGCCTGTCGTTCCGAACGATCGGTGCCGGGGATCAAGGCGTCGGGTCCGTTCGCGTTCAGCCAGTCAACGAGCTCGGCGTACGGCCGCAGCTCGAAGTCGCCGTTCGGTGGATCATCGAGCTCGGGCATGACGACGCGGGGGATATCACGACCTTCCAGCGCGATGTCGGCGGTTTCCCGCGTGCGACCGAATGCTGTAGTGACGCACAGGTCGATCGGATCGTCGGCGATCGACTCGCCCAACGCCTGCGCCTGCTCGCGGCCCCGTTCCGTGAGGCTTCCCGGAACCGACGGGTCGCCGTTCAACACGCCGCGGACGTTGAACACGCTCTCCGCGTGTCGAGCCAGGATCAGGGCTTCCACCGGGCTGAACCCTAACGCCCTGTGCGGCCGTGCCTTCTCCCCTTGTGGGGACGGGCCTTGCGCCCGCCCACCGGTCTTGACGGATGTCGGAGGCCGGGCGTACATTCATCCTCCGCTCGAACACATGTTCGATTCCTGCTGTGAGGCGGTCACGTTGGAGCGATCTTGTTGGGAACGGTGATGACGAAACGGTTCGACGAAGAGATCAGGGTCGAACGTGACGCGGGGATGCCCTCGCTCTTCGAGTGGCGCGGCCGGCGCTACGACGTCATCGACGTGATCGGCCGTTGGCGCATCGAGGGCCGCTGGTGGTCCGACGGGCGCGACCGCGAGTACTGGCGCGTCGAGGCGCGCGGTGGCGCGGTCTGGGACCTGTACTTCGACCGAGGCCGCGACCGTTGGCACATGGAGCGGTTATGGGACTGACCCGGGTGCGGACGTACGATGGGTTCGTGAAGGCGAAACATCTCACTCGGCTAGGGGATCGAGGCGCTCGGCAGCCACGACTGTCAGGAGCCCGGCGACATGCCATCGTCCGTGAGGATCTTGCCTCGACGAACAGGCGGGGAGCACATTCAGCTTCCTCTATCGCTCGCTCCCAGTCTCGGGAAGCTGCTCGTTCTGATCTGCATCTAGACGCGGTCGCGACAGACTCCTAGAATCGAACACCTGTTCGATTCTCCTGAGGAGCTGCTGAGCTGTGCGATCGAGTGATACCCGCGTTCCTTCATCGTTCGTTCAACTAGACGTGCGGTCGTGTTTCTCGTTGAAGGAGGGTGCGTTCACGCCGGAACAACTCGCGGTGCGTGCCACCGCGCTGGGGATGACCGCCGTCGCCATGACCGATCGGGACGGGCTGTACGGCGCGGCGCGGTTCGTGCGCGCGTGTGAGCGCGAGGGCGTGAAGCCGTTGCTGGGTGCGTCGGTGACGGTGCGAGGGGCGAGGGCAAGCCCGCTCGACAGGGACGCGCACGTCGTGCTGCTCGCTACCGACGACACCGGGTACGCCAACCTGTGCCGGCTGCTCACCGATGCGCACATGCTGGGCGAACGCGGCGACCCGTGGGTCGACCCGGTACAGATCTGCGCGCACGCTGCCGGGCTGATCGCGATCGCCGGTCCCGGTTCGCACCCAGGGCGTGCCGCGATCGACGGCCGCATCGACGGTGCGGCTCGGCTGCTGGACCCCTTCCGTGAAGCGTTCGGCCGCGACCGGTTGTACCGTGGGCATCGAGCACCGGCTCGATCGCGAGGCCGATGCCGAGATCCGCGCCATGCTGCGGCTCGCCGATCGCATCGATGTCCGCGCCGTGGCCACCAACCCGGTCCGCTACCTGGAGCCCGCCGACGCGTTCGTGGCCGACGCCCTGGAGTGCATGCGTCGCATCGTGCCGTTGGCCGACACCAACGTCTCGCGCACCAACGCCGAGGGCTGGCTGAAACCTGCCGCCGACGATGCGCGCCCTGTTCGCCGAACGTCCCGATCTGTGCGATGCGACCCTCGAGATCGCCGACCGCTGCACGTTCGACCTGGGCCTGGGGCGCATCTGCTTCCCGGACTTCCCGACGCCGTGTGGGCGCAGCGCCGAGGCCCTGCTGACCGAACGCTGCTGGCGCGGCGTCCACGAGCGGGGCATGGCCGAGACCGAGGCCCTGCGTGAACGCCTGCACCACGAGCTCTCGATGATCCGGCGCATGGGGTTCGCTGCCTACTTCCTCACCGTGGCCGAGATCGTCGCCGACGTGAAGGCCATGGGCATCCGGGCCGCATGCCGAGGCAGCGCCGCCGGCTCGCTCGTGTGCTACCTCACCGGCATCTCCGACGTCGACGCCCTGCGGCACGACCTGTCGTTCGAGCGGTTCATGAACCCGATGCGCAAGGATCTGCCCGACATCGACATCGACGTCGAATCGGCGCGCCGCGAGGACGTCTACGACATGATCCTGTCGCCGCCACGGCGACGAGCGCGCCGCCTGCGTCGCCATGATCGACACCTACCGCGCGCGCTCGGCGATCCGCGAGGTGGGCAAGGCGCTCGGGCTGCCCGAGCCCGAGGTGGGCACGGTCGCGAAGTCGTTCCCGCACATCTCGGCGAGCCACCTGCGCGAGGCCATCGACCGCCTGCCCGAGCTGCAGGGCATCAACCTGAAGTTCGAGCAGATGGAGCTGCTGATCTCGGTGGCCGAGCGCATCTCGGGGTTCCCCCGGCACATCGCGCTGCACCCGTGCGGCATCGTGCTCGCCAGCCACGACCTGGTCGAACGCGTTCCGCTGGAACGCAGCGCCAACGGCCACCGCATGATCCAGGCGGACAAGGACGACGTCGAGGTGCTGGGCTACCTCAAGCTCGACATCCTGGGGGTGCGCATGCTCTCGTCCATGCGCCACGCCTTGGACGAGATCGCGCGCACCACCGGCGAGAAGGTCGACCTGGACCGCATCGCGCTGGACGATCGCGACACGTTCGAGCTGATCCGGCGCTCGGACACCCTCGGCTGCTTCCAGATCGAATCGCCCGGCCAGCGCGAGCTGCTGCAGAAGCTGCAGCCCACCCGCTGGGAGGATCTGATCGTCGACATCTCGCTGTTCCGCCCGGGGCCGGTGAAGTCCGACATGATCACGCCTTACCTGCGCCGGCGCGCCGGCACGCAGGCGCCCACCTACATCCACCCGGGCATGCGCCGGCCGTTGCAGGAGACGTTCGGCGTGATCGTCTACCACGAGCAGGTGATCCGAACCCTGGCGGCGCTGGCGGGCTACACCGAGACCTACGCCGACCACATCCGGCGTCACCTGGACCATGAGGACATGCTGCCGGGCTTCCGCGCCGATTTCCTGGCCAAGGCCATCGAACGCGGGGTCGATCCCGATGCGGCCGAGCACGTCTGGAACGCCGTGGCGCAGTTCGCGAGCTTCGGGTTCTGCAAGGCGCACGCGGCCGCCTTCGCCGTGCCCACGTACCAGAGCGCCTGGCTGAAAGCGCACTACCCGGCGCACATGATCGCGGGGCTGCTCACCCACGATCCCGGCATGTATCCGCGCCGTCTGATCCTGCAGGACGCTCGCCGGCACGACATCCCCATCCTTCCCCTCGACGTCAACCGCAGCGAACCCGACTACGTGGTGGAGGAGGTCGACGGACAGCTCGGGGATCCGACTGGCGTTGCAGGATGTGCATGGCATCAGCGACGCGGAGATCCGTTCGATCATGGCGGCGCGGTCGGAGCGGGCGTTCGCCGATGTGGGGGACTTCATGCGGCGCACCACGGTGAGCCGGCCGGTCACCGAGGCGCTCGCGCACGCCGGGGCGTTCGATGCGCTGGCTCCCCAGCGGCGCCGGCATCTGTTCACCGCCATGACGGCCGAGGTGGTGCACGAAGGTGAGCAGCTCACGCTCGACGGTGAGGGCGGCCGGGGGCAAGCCCCGGCCTACAACGACGGCCCGGCCCACAACGACGGCCCGGCGCACCCGGGTTCGAGTTCAAGGACTACTCCGACGCCGAGGTGGTGCGCGCCGAGCTCGAGGTCATGGGCATGGATGCCTCCCGGCACATCGTGAGCTTCTTCGAACCGTTGCTCACCGACCTCGGCGTCACGCGTGCGACATGAGCTGCGGCGCACGCGCGGCGGGTCGCGCGTGATGGTGGCCGGGGTCAAGGTGGCCTCCCAGACCCCCGCGATCCGCAGCGGGCAGCGGATCATCTTCCTGACGCTGGACGATGCCACGGGGCCCGTCGAGGTCACGGTGTTCGAGTCCGTGCAGCCCAAGGTCGTCAGGACCGTCTTCCACGGGTACGCGCTGGCGGTGGTGGGGGAGCTGCGGCGCACCGGGGTGGGCGGGGTGAGCGTCGTGGCCGAGGACGTCTGGGATCTGTCGGCGCTGCATCGCGCGCGAGCCGAAGGCCGGCTCCGCGACGCGCTCCGCGATCACCGTTCGTATCCGAACGCCGGCACCGGACCGCGCACCTTGTGGCACGCCAGTCCCGGCTCCGCGGGATGATGGAGCCATGACGGCGCCGCGCCCCATCGAACCCATCCTGCACGTCGACATGGACGCCTTCTACGCCTCGGTCGAGTCGCTCGAAGGACCCCTCGCTCAAAGGCAAGCCGGTGATCGTGGGCGGACTCGGCGGCCGCGGGGTCGTGTCGTCGGCTTCCTACGAGGCGCGGGCGTTCGGGGTGCGATCGGCCATGCCCACCGTGCGAGCCCGCCGTCTGTGCCCCGACGCGATCTTCGTGTCGCCGGACTTCACCGCCTACCAGGCTCACTCCAACCGGTTCCGCGAGGTGCTGCTGTCCTTCACGCCGCTGGTGGAGCCGCTGTCGCTGGACGAGGCCTTCCTGGACGTGGCGGGCGCGACCCGCCTGTTCGGTGACCCGCCCGATGATCGCTCGCAGGATCCGGGCCACGGTGGAGCGCGAGGTGGGCGTGACGTGCTCGGCTGGGGTGGCGCCCACCAAGTTCGTGGCCAAGATCGCCTCGGACCTGTGCAAGCCCGACGGCATGCAGGTAGTGCCCGACGGCACGGTGCGGGCCTTCCTGGAGCCGCTGCCGGTAGGCCGCCTCTGGGGGGTGGGGACCAAGACCGGTGAGACCCTGGGGCGCATGGGGATCCGCACGATCGGCGACCTGGGCAACACACCCGAAGCCATCCTGGCCCGGTTGCTCGGCGAACAGAACGCCCGGCACCTGTGCCAGCTGGCTCACGGCGTGGACGATCGCGACGTGGTTCCCTACGAAGCTCCGAAGTCCGTGAGCAACGAGGAGACGTTCGAGCACGACCTGGACGACGATCAGGAGATCCTGCGCGAGCTGCTGGCGTTGTCGGGCCGGGTGGCGTCCCGGATGCGCGCCGACGGCTACCGGGCTCGCACGGTGACGCTGAAGGCCCGCCTGGCCACGTTCACGACGCTCAGCCGCTCCCGGACCCTGCCCGATGCCACCGACGTGGGCGCCGACCTCTACCGCGTCGTGAGCGAGCTGTATCGGGCGTTGCCGGGCGAACGCCGCCGGATCAGGCTCCTGGGCGTGGCCGCCACCGGCCTGGTCTCGGCCGGCGCCGAGCAGCTGGCCTTGCTGCGAGGCGAACGTTGGTCCGACGTGGAGCGCGCCGTCGACCGCGTCGAGCGCCGGTTCGGACGGGGTGCGGCCCAGCCAGCGTCACTGCTGGATCGCGAGCGCCGGCGGCGCTCGAATGCGTCGGATGGGGTCCCTACGATCCGAAGCACCTCCCTATAATCGTGAGGGACGACACCGCTCTCCCCACGAGGACGGTCCGAGATGCCGCTCAGCGACCACGAACAACGGATCCTGGAAGAGATCGAACGACGCCTCGCCGAGGAGGATCCCAAGCTCGACGAGCACGTCGGGCGCACCGATCTCTACACCCACCTGGCCCGGCGCATCCGCCTGGCCACGGCGGGCTTCGTCGTGGGTTGCGTGCTGCTCGTTGCTCTTCGTCTTGAGCCCGTGGGTCGCGGCGGCGGGGTTCGTCCTCATGGTGCTGTCGGCGCTGGCGATCTATCGCTACCTAGGTCAGCTGGGGCGCGATCAGATCCGCGCGATGCAGCAGGACGGACGCATGTCGTTCACCGGCATGCTCGGCCGGCTGGCCGCGCGGTTCCGGCCGCCGACCGGGCCATCGGGTGAAGACTCCTAGCCCGTTCGGATGATTCTGCGCCCCGTGTGACCTCACGGCTTGCCGCTCTTCAACACGCTGGTGTACAACGGGGTCCCCTTCCCCTGGGCGCGTGACCGTCGACCGGTAGGTTGACCGTTCGATCGGGCACCGTGCCGGCGCAAGAGGAACCGCTACGCGAGCAACGTCATCTCGAGGGGGCACACGTCCGGATGGAGGGATTCACCACCCACCAGGCATGCAAGTTCACAGGCTGCACGTCACGACAGCTCCGGTACTGGGACCAGATCGGACTGGTGGAACCGTCCGTCCAGGGAACCGGGGGGCGCCCCGGCATCCCACGCCTCTACTCCTTCCGCGATCTCGTCGCGTTGCGCGTCGTCAAGTCGCTGCTCGACGGCGGCATGTCGCTGCAGCGGGTGCGACGCTCATGGGAGTTCCTCAACAAGAAGGCCGGCATGAGCAAGCACCTGTCCGAGGTGCGGCTGGTCACCGACGGTCAGAGCATCTTCAAGATCTGCCGCCGCGACGGCGAGGTCATGGATGCGCTGCGCGACGGACAGATGGCGTTCTTCGTAGCGATCGACGACATCGCCTCCGGGGTCGAGACCAACGTCCGTCAGTTCGAGGAAGACCGCGAGAAGTTCGTGCGGGCGCTCCGCGAGGCCGCCGCCCACACCGCCACCGGGACGTAGCGCGCTCAGGTGCGCCGGTACGGTGCCCGTGATCCGGCGGGCCCAGCCGGCCTTCCGCCGCAAGCCCTTCAGGGTCGTTGCCGCGGCGCGCGACGCCTCGACGGCATCGCCGGCACCGGGCTCCCGAGGCGCGTAGGCGGCATCGGTGGTGAGCGTGGTGAGCGTCCCCAGCTCCGCCATCTCGAGGCCGTCCTCGGCAAGACCGCCGTTGACGCGCACACGGTCCCGATACTCCTGCATCGTCTGCCCGGGCGCGCGGCCGAACCCCAGCTCGCCGGCACGCTCGGTGAACACGTCGTAGGTCGTCAGGATCAGCGTCCGGGGCTCACGGGCGGCCCTGTCGCAGCGCCGCCTCCGGCGAGCTCGCGAACCGGTGGGATCAGCGCGAAGAGCGATCGCGAGGAGCAGGATCCCCAGGCCCAGCCAGGCCCGCGGGGAGAGGCCCGACTCGGCGGGCAGTCCGGACGGTGCCGGCAGCGCTCGGGGCGGGCCGGGGCTGGAAGCCCAGGCAACGTCCCTGCTCCTTCAGCTGAAGGATGGTCGTGTTGACGTCGCCGTTCGCCGCACCCGTCACGTTCGGACGGCCTGGGCCATCGGGGTCGTGCAGCGGGGACCCGAGCATGGACCCGAGGCGCCTCGGGTCGAGGTAGGGATAGGCGAACGTATCCGTTCGGCTGGGCGTGGATCGAACGTGAGCCACCCGTAGGTCGGGGAAGAAGACCTCGACCCACGCGTGCGCCTGATCGGTCGTGACCCGGCGCACTCCTCGTTCATCGTCGAAGCTGCCGGCCGTGAAGCCCACCGCGACCCGAGACGGGATGCCCAGGGTTCGCAGCATGACCGCCATGGAGCTGGCGAACTGCTGACAGAAGCCGGCCTTCGACTCGCGTGAGGAAGTCGAGCAGGGCGTCCTCGTCGTCACGCGGCTGCACGGTGTCGTCGTAGATGAACTCCTTGCCGTCGGTGAAGCGATCCTGGATGGCCATGACCTGGTCGTAGATGTTGTCGTCGGCGCCTTCCGTCCATCGCCCGGCGAGTTCTTCGATCTGGTGCGGCAGGTTGTCGGGGTAGGCGAGGTAGCGCGCCAGCGCGCCGCATCGGCGGGCGGCTGCGCGCGGAGCTCTCCGGCGGTCGGCAGCACCGACTGCGGGGTGATCGAGTAGGAGGTGCCCGTATCGACGCGTGTCGTCAGGGTGATGGCTCCTGCCTCGGGGTCCCAGGCCAGGCCGTCGGCGTCGAGGTCGGTCGTCGAGGCCGGGTACGGCATGGGCAGCCACGGCAGATCCAGATCGCCCGTGGTGCGGAAGAGTGCGTCGAGCTGGCTCGACCGGCACGATCGGGGTCGGCGGGCGCGTTCACGGTCACGGGGGTCGTCGACCAGCGTCCTGGACCTCGGGTCGGGGTCCGGGTTCCAGGTGGTGCCGTCGAAGTCGGGGAGCGCCACCATGCGCCAGTAGAGCGGCGCTCCGACTCACGTCGAACACCGGCAGGGGATCGTCGCGCTGCAACCGGGCGCCCACCGAGACCAGCGGGTTCAGTCGCACCTGCGTCGCCGGAGCTGCTGAAGTCAGATTGGCTGTGGAACCGAAGCCGGGCAGGAGCAACGGTGAGATGGCGGCGAACCCCATGGCCGCGAGCGCGACCCGTCGCGCCCCTCGGCCGGCGGTGAGGCTGAGCGGGCGTCGCGGCCGGGGCCTGTCCAGACCGGTCCCCAGCCCTGCACACGTCGCAGACCGTCGGCGAAGATCATGGCGGTCGCCGCGATGAGGAAGCGACCCCGTACAGCGGCCGAGACATCTTCCAGGACGGTGTCGGCGAACGCGACCAGGGCGATCGGTGGCAGCAGGGCCAGGATGGGGCTGCCGGCTCGGAAGGCCAGGGCGTGCGCCGAGAAGATCGCGGCCCAGGTGGCCGTGAGCGCCGCCAGCATCAGCGGTGGCAGCGGTTCGGTGGGCGCGACCTGTACCCGCGCCTGCTCGCCCACCAGCCCCGCCGCGTCGATCATGGCGCGCAGCGTCTCGAGGGTCGGCAGCCCGTGCCAGGTGCGTGTCGGGGAAGACCATGAAGCCGACGACGGCCATCATCGCGACCGCGCTGACCAGGGTCGCCAGCAGCAGGCTCGCGACGCTCGAGCGCCACCGCGATGGCGGCGGAGAGCAGACCGGCCACCGCCATGCGGTAGGTCGAGGCATGGTCCACGAACACGCGGCCGATCGCGAACGCGGTGGCCGTCGCCAGCAAGGCGGTCGCCAGCAGCGCCGTCAGCCGTTGCGTGCGAGCGTTCGTTCCCTGGGTGCGTGCCATCGTTCCCTCAACTTCATCGACGGGGCAAGGACGATCGGATCCCAGCCGGCCCTGGTGAGCATCAGAGACCGCCTGGCTGGCCCGGCCTTCCAGCTGGCTCGCCGGTCGGCGGCAAGGTCGTCGGATCGGTGGGGTAGATCAGGATCGCGATCTTGGGTCCGAAGCCGGCGCCGCTGCGGATCAGCGAGGTCAGCTCGCCGGCGCGGGTGGCGCCGAGACGAACACGAGCGAGGTGTCGGCGGACGCGCCGGCGCGCAGATGCGAGAGCGCCCGTCCGATCGAGCGTGACTCCACGTGCGTGACGCCGGCGAGCGCGTCCAGGAACAGCTCCTCCGTGACGTTGGCGGAGGGATGTCGGCGGTGGCGAGCCGCAAGGAGAAACCACGACGAGCGAGCGCGACCCCCAGCGTCGCGCCGACGGACACGGCCCGCTCGAACGCCTGGCCGTGTCTGGCCCAAGCGCCTGGGCGCGGGTATCGATGAACACCAGGCCGCTGGCCCGCTTGGACGATTCGTCCTGGCGGATCATCGGGCTCGCCCCGGTGCGGGCCACCGACGGCCAGTGGAGGCGCCGAGGTCGTCGCCCTCCTGGTAGCCCGCATCGTGTAGTAGTCCTCGCCGGTGCGGAACAGTGCCTCGCCCGGGCGGCTCCGAAGCTGGGCCCACCGGCGCCGACGGCGGCGGCCGAACAGGTCCTCGACCTCCGGGGTCACCAAGCAGCTCGTCGCGTTCGTCGAACTCGAGGCTCTGCTTGGTCAGGGCGAAGGGGTCGGACACGTCGCGCGATGAGGGGTCCCAGCGGTACCTCCCCCTGGTCTGGGCAGCACCGTGTAGCTGACGCGCTGGACGTTCCGCGGCGGGATGCCCGACACGACCAGGCGAGCGGGTCGTCCCAAGGCGCCGGCGGCAGGGTGTCCTGCACCAGGAGGAAGGTCGACGGCACCGGCGCGTGGTTCTCGACGTCGAGCTCGCGGTGACACGGGTGCCGGGCTGGACCCGAACATCGGTCAGCCGGCGATGGATCGCCATCCGGGTGCGCCCCCAGCGCACGAACAGCGCGGCGGCGAACGGCAGGACGACGAGCCGATCGCGATGACCTCCAGACCCGGCGACCCGACGATCCGGGCGCCGAGCCACATCGCGAGGCCTGCGCCGACGACGGCGACGCCCCGGCCGGAAGGCATCAGGGGCTCTCCGCGACCGGGACCGCGACCTCGGCCATGACCTCCGATCACGACCTCGGGGCGGCGCCCCCCCATGACGGCGTCGGCAGTGACGATGATGCGGTGTGCCAGCGTGGGCACGGCCAGCGCCTTCACGTCGTCGGGATGACGTAGTCACGTTCCTGTGCGGCGGCGAACGCCCGGACCCGCGCATAATCATGAGGGAGGCGCGCGGACTGGCGCCGAGGTAGATGTCGCCGTGGCTGCCGCGTGGCCTCGACGATGTCGACGATGTAGCGGCGGATCGCGGGCGCAACGTGGACCTCGCGAGCCTGCTCGATCATCTCGGCCACGCCCGGTGCGTCGGTCACCGGTCCGATGTCGGCCAGCGGCGCGCCGCTCATGTGGCTGCCAGGTTCTCGGCCTCGACTCGGCGGAGGGGTAGCCGATCGACAGGCGGAGCATGAACCGGTCGAGCTGGGCTTCGGGCAGGGGATAGGTGCCCTCGTGCTCGATGGGGTTCTGGGTGGCGATGACCATGAACGGCGTCCCGAGCGGGTGTGTCTGGGTGTCGATCGTGACCTGGCGTTCCTCCATGCATTCCAGCAGCGCGGACTGGGTTTTGGGGGAGGCGCGGTTGATCTCGTCGCCGAGAACGATGTTGGCGAAGATCGCGCCCGGCTTGAACTCGAAGTCGCGCTGTTCCTGGTTGAAGACGTTGACGCCGGTGACGTCGGTCGGGAAGCAGATCGGGGGTGAACTGGAGCCTGCGGAACGAGCAATCGATCGATCGCGCGATGGCTTTGGCGAGCATCGTCTTGCCGACGCCGGGTACGTCTTCGATCAACAGGTGGCCCTCGGCGATCAGGGCGACCAGGGCGAGGCGGATCTCGGCGTGCTTGCCACGCACGACCTTCTCGACGTTGGTCTCGATCTCGTGGAAGCGCTGCGCGAAGCGCTGCCAATCCTGTGGGCGTTCCCTGACTTCCACGATCACCTCCGGGGCAACCCGGCAATCGTACGCCACATCGGTGGCAACGAATCCCGAGGTGCAAGGGGCTGACCGAGGCATACGGATGGTCCGCGTGCGCGCTCGTTCCGAGATGTCGCCGGGACGCATCATACGGGGGCAACGAGGATGACGGATCGATCGCGTCCGCGGACGCCCCGCGCGGCCCCTATTCGCAACTCCAGGCATCGCGCGCGACCGACCCGCCGTCCCGCCTCAGAGATTACACGCTTGTGATTCCCTCGAGGCGCATGCCTCGCGGGGCTATCGCTCGCTGTCGTCGCTACTGGAGTCACCGAACGTGCCTCCCGTTCAGGGGAATGTTGCCGCGAGGGGGATGTTGGCCGTTACACTCGGTCCATGGGACGTGCGCTCGTCCTCAACGCGTCGGACTCGCCATTGGCGGTGGTTCCCGCGCGCCGGGCCGTCGTGCTGGTCCTCAAGGAGAAGGCCGAAGTCGTCCTTTCCAACGGAATGGTCTTCCACTCCGAGCGGATCGTCATGGAAGCACCGTCGGTCGTCCGGCTCCGCCGGTACGTTCGCGTGCCGTATCGTCCGCATGCTCCGCTCACGCGCCGGGCGGTGTTCGCCCGTGACGGGTGGAGCTGTCAGTACTGCGGCCGGGCCGCCGAGAACCTTGACCATGTCATCCCTCGATCCGTGGGGGACTGCACGTCTGGGAGAACGTCGTGGCGGCCTGTCGCCGCTGCAACACCAAGAAGGAAGACCGCACCCCTTCGGAAGCTGGGTTCCATCTCACCCGTCAGCCTTTCGCTCCCCGCGACGGTTTCCACCTCACGCTCGGCCGGCTCGAACCCGGCTGGGAGACGTATCTAGTTTGATGGGGCTATCGCTCGCTGACCTTCTTGCAGGGCTATCGCTCGCTGACGCTCGCTATTTGAGCCCCCAATGCTCTCAGCTCGGGGCAGCTCGGCCTATTCGAGCCTGCCACTCCTCTCGCTTCACCTTGTCTTGCTCTTCGAATCGACCTGTGTTCCGTTGACGTGGTGGAGCGTTGGTGGCATAAGAGTGGAGCATTGTGGAGGAAAGGGGAGGAGGCGTGGCCGAACTGCTCGGCACGCACGGTTACCAGCTCGACCCCAAAGGCAGGGTGTCGTTGCCGGCGAAGTTCCGGGCCGCGTTCGTTGACGGGGCCTGGATCACGGTCGGCCAGGATCGATGCCTCTACTGCTTCCCCAGGGCCGAGTGGGAACGTCGTTCCGACGAGGTCGCGTCCTTCCCCCTTTCCGACAACGACGGCCGTGCGTATTCGCGCCTGTTCTTCGGCTCCTCCGACGAGGTGAAGCTGGACGGCCAGGGCGCGTCACGGTCCCGCAGCGATTGCGGGACTCGTCGGCGTCGACAAGGAAGTCGTGGTGCTCGGCGTGGGGACCGGATGGAATCTGGGACCGCGAGACCTTCGAGGCGTACAGCGCCGGTTTCGCAGACGCGTACCGAGTGGTGCGCTCGATCCGAGGGGGTAGAGTACGTGGCGACATCGGCGGGACCAACAAGCTGGGCACCGAGGTGAGGCAGAGCCTGTCCCTCATCGGCATGACGGCGCTGACCCTGCTGGCCTCGATCGGCCTGGGCATGCTGGCCGGGCACCTCGGCTGACGTGGCCCAGGGTGCCACGGACGCCGGGCAGCGCGAGTCACGAGCCGGTCATGGTGACCGAGGTGGTCTCCTTCCTGGGCGGCCGCGGCACCGTCGTGGACATGACCCTGGGCGCCGGGGGACACACCGAAGCGCTGCTCGACGCGGGCGTGGACCGGGTCATCGGGATCGACGTGATCCTGCCGCCGTGGCGATCGCGCGCGAGCGCCTGTCGCGGCTCCGGCGAGCGGTTCCCAGCGGATCGCACAGACCACGTTCTCCGGCGTCGATGACCAGCTCACGGAGGGGCCGGTCGACGGGTCCTCTACGACCTCAGGCGTGTCGTCGATGCAGCTGGACACGGCCGAGCGCGGATTCGGCTACCGCGTGGACGGTCCGCTCGACATGCGGATGGGCGGGCGCGGATGAGTTGACACCCCCACTGCGGCCGAGCTGGTCAACGAGCTTCCCGAAGGTCCGAGCTCGCGGACCTGATCTAGAGTACGGCGGCGAGCATCGCTCCCGTCGGATCGCCCGCGCCATCGTGCGAAACGGCCGATCACGACGACCGATCAGCTCGCCGGCGTCATCGCGGGCGCGCTAGGGAAGCGGCCGGGGGGCCCCCACCCCGCGCGTCGCACCTTCCAGGCGCTCCGTTCGCGGTCAATCGGGAGATCGAGGAGTTCGCCGCCTCCCTGCCTCGGGCGGTCGAGCTCCTCGCTCCCGGTGGCCGCGTGGTCGTCCTCGCATACCACTCGCTGGAGGACCGGATCGCCAAGCGGGGGGTCCGTGAAGACGATCGATTGACGATCCTGACCAAGAAGCCGCAGCGGCCGACCGAGGAGGAGATCGCTCGCAACCCTCGGCCCGTGCGCCCTCCTGCGCGTAGCCGAACGCACGGAGCGGCTGAAGGGGCCAGCATGAGCCTCCCGGCCCGAAACCTCCAGACCCCCAGCGTGATCGTGCGCGCTCCGCGCGCACACCCGCGGTGCGCCCGGCACCCTCCACCCCTCCCCAGCGTCGGGCGCACCGCGGACTTCCCTCCCCTCGCCACCCGGCGTTCTGGGTGTTCGCGGCGGTGCTGATGACGACCCTGGTGATGACCGTGGTGGCCTTCAACGCGCTGGTCGTGAACGCGACCTATCGCCTCAGACGGTGCAGGAGGAACAGACGCGCCCTCTCGAGGCCGGGCGGCCCTCCGGATCGAGGTGGCCAGGCAATCGTCGCCTTCGCGGATCGCACGGTGGGCTGAGGACAACGAGATGCGGATGCCTGCCATCGAGACGGTCATCCCGTTGCGGGTCGCCGGTTCGGGCGGGTCGGCGTGAGTCCCGTCCCCCGGCGCGTCGCTTGGTCGCGATGCTGGCGATCATGGTCGTCGCGTTCGGCGGCATCGTAGTTCGTCTCGCGACGCTGCAGGTCCGCGACAACAACGCCCTGTCCCCTGGGGATGATCAGCGGGTCCGCACGATCGATCTGCCCGCCGAGCGAGGTCAGACTCGATCGAGACGGCACGGCCCTCGCCGTGACCCGTGAGGCCCGCGACATGTATGCCAACCCGACCCTCGTGACGGACCCTCTCGGCGAAGCAGAGACGATCGCCGAGGTGCTCGAACTGAAGCCGAGGGACGTCCGGGCCGCGTTCGCGACCGACGGCACGTTCGTCTACCTCAAGCGACAGGTCGATCTGAGGTCGCCTAGGACCTGGAAGCCCTCAACTCCCCGGCATCGGCTTCCTGGAGGTTCCCCAGCGGTACTACCCCGCGGGCTCGCTGGCGCCGCAGGTCCTGGGCTTCGTCAACGTGGACGGCCTGGGTATCGCCGGGCTCGAGAACCGGTATCAGGCGGAGCTCGCCGGAACGCCGGGGGAGCGGACCGCAGAACTCTCCGCCGATGGCCTTCCCATCTCGACCGGGCCGGAACTCTGAGTCGAGCCCGTACCGGGCACCTCGTCGTCACGACA
>CAVTEH010000009.1:0-199036 GCA_963733635.1 uncultured Actinomycetota bacterium
CTACGAGCGTCAAGGCAGAGAACCGCTTCGTGTCGAAGGCGATCGACGCCGAGGCCGACGAGCTCGCCAAGCAGATCAAGGAGGCCGAAGCCGGCCAGGGCTAGCGGCGTCCCATCGCACTACGGCCGTCGATGACCTCAGGACAAACCCCCACCTCGAACGGGAGGTGGGCTCTCGGCGTGCGGACAAGCAACCACGCCCCTCCCCGCGATCGCGGCCGCGACACGTATCTTGACCCCATGCGTGCTCCGCGGCTGCTGGTGATCCAGCACAACCTCGACGCCCATCTCAGCGAGCTCGGCGGGCCACTCGTCGACGCCGGACTGACGATCGAGTCGTGGTTCACGTACTCGCGTCCCGCTCCCCTGCTCGATGTGTCCAGGGTCCGACGGGGTGCTCTCGCTCGGAGCGATCGTCGGCGTCAAGGACAAGGCCGATCACCCCTGGATGTCCGTCGAGCGGCAGGTGCTCGAGAAGCGGTCGCCGGGGGCACGCCGACGCTCGGGGTCTGCTTCGGGGGCCAGCTCCTGGCGAGCGTCGCAGGCGCGCCGGTGGGCAGATCCGGTTCCGCCGAGATCGGGTGGGCACAGGTGGAGATGGATGCCCAAGCGGCCGAGGACCCCGTCCTGGCCGCACTCGGACCTCGGCCGCACGTGTTCCAGTTCCACTACGACACGTTCGGGATCCCCGAGAACGGCGAGATCCTCGGACGAACCGGGAGCCTCAACCAGGCCGCGCGGATCGGGGACCGCCTGGGCCGTGCAGTTCCACATCGAGGTGAGCCCGGGCACGATCCATTCGTGGATCGGCACCTATGCCGACGAGATGCGGGGCCAGGGCGTCGCTCTCGATGCGCTGGCAGCCGAGACCGCCGAGCGGTGGCACAGCTACCGGCAGCTCGCGCACGCGTTCGGAGACGCTTTCGCGCGAGAGGTCATCGCGTTCGCCGCACAACGCTGATCCGTCGTCGCCTCCCTCGTTGCACCGCGGGTGGCGTCAGGTCAGGCGGGTGGTTCGATGACCAGCGTGAACTCTTTGGGGACGCCGAGCACGCCACGAATGTCGGTCGGTTGCACCGTGAAAGGTGAACGTTCCCGCTGTCGTCGGCGTGCCGGTGACGCGGCCCGGGCTGCGCTGCAATGAGAGACCGGGAGGGATCGCTCCCGCGGTGATCGCCCAGTTGTAAGGCGCCGAAACCCGTCGGGCGCTGCCCTCCTCTCCTTAGCTCGCCATACCGCGTAAGGTGTTCGCATGGCGACAGAGATCGATCGGATCGCACACGTCCGGCTCCCGGTGACGAAGGAGCGGGTGTTCCGCGCTGCGATCGAGGTCGCCGATGCGGGCGGGATCGACGCGCTCACCATGCGCAAGGTGGCCGACGAGCTCGACGTGGAGCCGATGTCGCTCTACTACCACGTGGCCAACAAGGCGGCGATCCTGGACGGGGTGGTCGAAGCGCTCGTCATAGAGATCGAGGACGCCGTTGGCCGGCTCGATCCACTCCCCGAACCCGCTCGATTGGAAAACCGGCCTGCGCCGTCGCATCCTCACGGCCAGGGGGGTCATGCTGCGCCACCGATGGGCCCCCGCGCTCATCGAGTCGCGGACCGACGTCGGTCCGGCCACCATGCGCTATTACGACGGCGTGCTCGGCCACCTCCGCCAGGGAAAGTTCTCCTATGACCTGGCCCACCATGCGCTGCATGTGCTCGGCAGCCGCGCCCTGGGATTCACCCAGGAGCTCTTCGAATCGGAGGACGAGCAGTCAGGCGAGGAGGATATGGCCGCGCTGAGCAGATGGCCGACCAGCTTCCCAACATCACCCAGATGATGTTGGAGATCGCCCCCCACGCCGACGACGACCCGGAATCGACGATCGGCTTCTGCGACGACCAGGTGGAGTTCGAGTTCGCGCTCGATCTGATCCTTGACGGTCTCGAGAGGACCCGCGACACCGCCTGACCCCCTCCCGCTTGACAGCCTTACCTCATACGGTTACCTTACGGCCGATGGTTACCTTATGGCATATGGCCGCCACGCCCACAGGAGGGATCCGATGAAGCTGTCTCCCGAAACGCTCGCCCGCTCATCCAGCCGTCATCCATGGCGAACGGTGATCGGCTGGGGCCTGGCCCTGGTCACCGCCGTCGTCCTGGCGTCCTCGTTCCTCGGTGACGCACTCACGACCAGCCAGGACTTCACGGACCAGCCCGAGTCCAAGCGCGCCGCGGCCTTGCTGGAAGCGGCGGGCCTGCGCGCTCCCGAGGAGGGCACCGAGTTCGTCCTGGTGACGTCCGACGTGCCGGTCACGGAGCCTGAGGCGAAGGAGTTCATCGGCGATCTCCAAACCGAGATCGATGACTTGGGACCCGGCGTCGTCCAGCACGTCGGGAGCTACCTGACCGACGACGGTCCTGTGTCCGAGTCCGGCAGGGCCACGCTGCTGCCCGTCTCGATCGCGGGCGCCGACCACACGGCCGTGATCGAGCACGCACAACAACTGCTCGAGACGGTAGAAGGCGTCGACGTTCCGGCCGGCCTCCAGGTCACGGTCGCCGGTCCCGCCTCGTTTGAGAACGAGGTGATCGCCCTCGCCGAAGAGGGGCTCCAGAAGGGCGAGTCGATCGGCATCCTCGTCGCCCTGGTGGTCGTGGTCCTGGTGTTCGGGGCGGTCGTGGCCGGTCTGATCCCGATCATGCTGGGTGTGGTTGCGATCCTCACCGCCTTGGGCCTCGCCGCCGTGATCGGACTGGCGTTCGACCTGTCGTTCATCATCGCCCAGATCATCTCGATGATCGGCCTCGCCGTAGGCATCGACTACTCCCTATTCATCGTGTCCCGCTATCGCGAGGAACGCGCGAACGGTCTCACGAAGATCGACGCGATCGCCCGCACCGGCGCGACCGCGGGCAAGGCCGTGCTCTTCTCCGGCCTGACCGTCGTGCGTGGCGCTGCTGGGCATGCTGCTGTTGCCGAACACGATCTTCCGCAGCATCGGTGTTGGTGCGATGGCCGTGGTGCTCACCGCGGTGATCGCCTCGCTCACCCTGTTGCCTGCCGTGCTGTCGCTGCTTGGTGATCGGATCGACGCGTTGCGCATCCGCGGCCGGAGGAAGGACTCGCGCGCCCTTCAAGGTCGAGCCTGGGATCGCATCGCATCGACCGTGACGCGCCGGCCCGTCGTCAGCGTGGCACTTGCCGCCGGCATCCTCGTGCTCGCCGCGCTCCCCTACTTCAGCATCAACGAAGGGTTCTCCGGTGTGAGCACCCTGCCCGACGAAGCCGCGTCGAAGCGGGCGTTCCTGGTGCTCGAGCGCGAGTTCTCCGGGGGCCTTGGCTCACCGGTCGAGATCGTGATCGATGGCGAGTTCACGCCGTCGGTGTCGGCCACGGTCGAGGAGCTCCAGACGGCGCTGGCCGCCGACCCTTCGTTCGGCCCGTCCGAGGTTCGGGTGAACGCGGCGGGCGACGTGGCGGTGGTCTCGGCGCCGCTGTCCGGGGACATGGCCGGCGATGCAGCACTGGCTGAGGTCCGCGAGCTGCGCGAGGAGATCGTGCCTGGGCTCTTCGGCAGTGAGGCGGTCGAGGTGCTCGTCGGCGGCGACACCGCCACTAACGTGGACTACCTGGCGCAAACCACCCGCTACACGCCGATGGTGATCCTGTTCGTGCTGGCGTCGTCCTTCGTGCTGCTGACGCTCGCGTTCCGTTCGCTGGTGATCCCGGCGAAGGCGATCGTGATGAACCTGCTGTCGGTGGGCGCTTCGTACGGATTGGTCGTGCTGTTCTTCCAGCAGGGCGTGGGGCCGGAGGTGTTCAAGGATCTCGCGAGCCTGCTGGGCTTCGACCAGGTCGAAGCGATCGAGGCTGGGTTGCCACTGTTCTGGTTCTGCATCCTGTTCGGGCTCTCCATGGACTATCACGTGTTCCTGCTCAGCAGGATCCGCGAGCGGTTCGACGAGACGGGCGACAACACCGGGTCGGTTGCCTACGGGCTGCGCACCACGGGCGCCCTGATCACCGGAGCGGCCGCCATCATGGTGGCGGTCTTCGCCGGCTTCGCTGCCGGCCCACTGGTGGCGTTGCAGCAGATGGGCTTCGGGCTCGCGATCGCGGTGGCCCTCGATGCGACGATCGTGCGGATCGTGCTCGTCCCCGCCACGATGCAGCTCCTTGGCAACCGCAACTGGTACCTGCCGTCCTGGCTCGAGTGGTTGCCGCGGGTCAACATCGAAGGGGAGTCGGCGCCCGAGGTCGTGAACGAGAGGGAGGACGAACTGGTCTCGGTCGGCTGAACCCGATCGAGACCGGCTCAGTCGCGGCCGATCATGGTGGCGACGTCGACCTCGTTGCCTTCGGCGTCGGCCAGCGTCCACCACTCCGGCGCGTGCTCGTCGCTCACCAGGTGGCCGCCGGCGGCGATCGCCGCCGCGACGCGTGCCTCGGCCTGATCGTCCGGAACGGACACGTCGACGTGGATGCGGTTGCGCTGCGGGCGCGCCGCGTCCATCTGTTGGAACCAGATCGACGGCCCACGGCCGCGGGGGTCGACCAGGTCTTCGTCTCCCATCTCCTTGTAGCCGAGCACGGCCCGCCAGAAGGGGATCACGTCGGGCCCGACGAGCACATCGATCGCGATCTGAACCGTCTGGACCGCTGATGGATCGGCCGCTACGTCGAGGTCGCGTGCAGCCGCTGAGATCTGCTGGGCCAGCGCGATGTCGCGCTCGCTCAGCCCGCCGACGCTGTGCGTGATCAAACGCACCGTCACGCCCGAGTACCGCAGGTCGACATCGGGATGATGGTTCGCGGCGTCGGCCAGCTGACCGATCGCATCAACCAGTGCGACGCCTTTCGCGAAGGAACCGGTGCGGAAGTGGGCATACGCTCCCTCGAACAGCACCCGCCAGTCCTCGACATGTTCGGCATCGTGGAAGTGCCCCGGCGTGATCCGCTCGGTCATAGCTCGAGTCTATCGACGCGTGCCGCCCCGAACCAGCGAGAACGTTCCACTATCGTGCGGATGCTCAGGGAGGTCGCGGATGGGCATCTATGCCGAGCACGTCTTGCCACGGATCATCGACGTGGCGTGCAACATGAAGGAGTCCAAGCCGCAACGTCGCAGGGTCTGCCACGGCCTCCACGGCGAGGTCGTCGAGATCGGATTCGGGTCGGGACTCAACGTTCCCCTATCCCCCGCCGCAGTCACCGGCGTGGAAGCGATCGAGCCGGCCGACACCAGCTGGAAGCTCGCTCGCGAGCGCGTCGCGACCTCGAGCATCCCCATCCGAAGGTCCGGTCTGGACGGCCAGTCGCTGCCCCTGCCAGACGAGAGCTGCGGCGTTGCCTTGTCCACCTGGACCCTCTGCACCATCCCCGACCTCACCGCCGCACTCAGCGAACTCTGACGGGTGCTCAAGCCCGGCGGAAGCCTGCATTTCTTCGAGGACGGGCTGGCACCGGACGCAGGTGTGCAACGGTGGCAGCACCGCCTCGAACCGCTGCAGAAGCGTCTGGTCGGAGGATGCCACCTCACCCGGCCGATCGTCGAGCTGATGAGCGACGCGGGCTTCACCGTCACCGAGCTCGACGTCTTCTATGAGCATGGCACCCCCAGGTTCCTCGGTGCCAACTCCCTGGGGATCGCGATCACCTCCTGAGCTCAGCAGGTCCGCGACCCCCTTCGCTTGGTCTTTACCTTCGCGCGGCACCGGGTCACACTGCTGCGCGTGCGGGCCTCGTCATCAGGGCGGATCCTCGCGGCCGTGCTGTTCACCGACATGGTGAACTCGACCGCCGTGGCTGAGGAGCTGGGCGATCGCCGCTGGAAAGCCCTGACAACGCAGCACCACCGCATCGTGCGCCGCGAGCTCAAACGATTCGGCGGCCGCGAGATCGATACGGCCGGCGACGGATTCTTCGCGACGTTCCGCGAACCTGCATCGGCGATCGCCTGCGCGTGCGCCGCATCCGAAGCCGTCCGGGAGCTCGGCGTCGAGATCCGCGTAGGCGTGCACTTCGGCGAGTGCGAGCAGATGGGGAAGAACCTCAGCGGCATCACCGTCGTGGTCGGCGCACGCATCATGGCGCTGGGCGGTGCCAGCGACGTGCTCATCTCGGGCACGGTGGCCGAGCTCACGCGCGGGGCCGGCTACGGCGTCGTCGACCGCGGCACGCACACGCTGAAAGGTGTGGGCGGCGAGTGGAAGGTCCTCGCCGTCGATGCCGTCGAGAGCGTGCCCAGGCCCGGGCCGCTCCCTGTGACCGAGGCCGCGGAACGCCGAGCCGCGATCGCCCCCGAAGAGGGACGGAAACGGATCGCCGCGCCGCTCTTGGTGGCCGGGCTCGTGGCGACGGCGCTCGTGGCGGCCGTGCTCGTCTTCGCGTTCTCTCGCTCGTCGCAGGCAACCGCCCCGAGGCCGGACACGATCGCGAGGATCGATGAAGCCGGGACCGGGTTCGACGCCGAGGTCACCATGGGCGCAGGGGCCTTCCCCGAGGACTTCGCCGTGGGCGCGGGCAAGATCTGGATCGTGAACGTCGGCAACCGCACCCTGATGCAGGTCGATCCCGAGGATGGCAGCAGCCAGGTGTTCGGCACACCGTCGGCACCGACCGGCGTGGCCTTCGCCGACGGCCGGGTCTGGGTGACCTATGGATTCGACTCCGATCCCAGCCGCGGCCTCGACGTGTTGGATCCGGCCGACGCTCTCCTCGGTCCCGCCGGGATGCCCGTGCCGAATGGCAGCTCAGCCTTGGCCGCCGAAGGCGAGACGATCTGGATCGCCGATCCCCTCGGATCGACGCTGCTGCGCTATGACCTCGTGTCTGGTCAGAGCAGGACCGTCAAGCTGCAGGAAGGGTCAGGACCGACGGCACTGGCCGTGGGCGACGGAACGCTGTGGGTTGCGGCCGGCCGCCAGCCGGCGGTGTTCAGGATCGACACGGCCGACCCATCGCTACCGGTGGACCGGTTCCGCACCGGCGGCGAGGTCCCCGTGGGGCTCACGATCGCTCCCGACGGCACGGTGTGGATCGTCGAGCGTGAGGCCGACTCGGTGATCGGACTCTCGGCCTCTGGTACCACGCGTGTCGACGCGGTCGTGGATGACCGGTGCGACGCCCCGAGCGCCGTCGAAGCGACCGACGACGCCGTCTGGGTGTCGTGTTCGAGTTCGGGCAACGTCGTTAGCCTCGATCCCGCCGATGGGTCCATCGAGCGTTCGCTCGACGTTGGGGGCGACCCAGGACCCTTGACGACCGATGGGACTGGCGCGGTCTGGGTCGCGGTGCGGGGCGTGCCATGAGGCGGGCAACCGCTCCGACCGTGCGCCAGCGACGCTGGAGCCGACCGTTGGCCATCGCGCTCGTAGTCGTGGCGACGCTCGCCGCATGCGCCACCAGCCTCCCGCCTGCCCAGGAGCAGGGCCAAGGCGGCACCTTACAGGTCGTCATGACGGAGCCCGCGATCCAAGGGTTCGACCCGCAGGCCTCCTACACATCAGAACAGTTCGAGCTGCTGCGTTGTTGCCTGGTGAGAACCCTCATGACCTACCGGGGATTGCCGAATTTCGAGGGTACGCAGCCCGTTCCCGATCTGGCCACCGGGCGTCCTTCCGTCTCGACCGATGGAATGACGTGGACGTTCCGCCTTCGTCGCGGGATCCACTACGCCCCACCCCTGCAGGACGTCGAGGTCAAGACGAGCGACATCGTCCGCGCGCTGCTGAGGGCAGGAACCGCGGATGCCGGCGGTGGTCCTGGGTCGCAGTACCTCTCCTCGATCGAGGGATTCTCGGAATACGCGCGTGGAGAGACGGAGACGATCTCCGGCGTCTCGACGCCCGACGACTACACGTTGCAGATCCGTCAGACCAAACCGGATCGATCGATCGAGCATGTCTTCGCGATGCCCTTCACGTCACCGATCCCGGCTCTTCCGGCTGATCCCGACGCCGTGCTCGGTGTGGCGACCGGTCACCCCTTCGCCAGCGACTTCACGGGTGGACCGCCAGATGCCGAAGGGTACGGACCATTCCTGGTGTCATCCGGCCCGTACATGATCGAAGGCTCCGAGGAACTCGATCTGACTGCGCCGCCACAGGAACAGGTCCCGACATCGGGGATATCACCGGGGTGGGGGTTCAATGACCCGGGATCGATCGTCCTGGTGCGGAACCCGTCGTGGGTCGGTGCGACCGACCCCAACAGGCCCGCACGTCCCGACCGCATCGAGGTCTCGATCGTCCCGACCAAGGATCCCTACTCAGGGCTGGCCGATGGCGACACGGACCTCGTGATGGGCGAGAACCCACCTCCCGAGGTGCTGCGTGCGTACACCGGTTCACCGGACTTGCAGGATCGCATCGCGACGGCAACGGGCACCGCCACCCGCTTCGTGTTGCTCAACGTCGCGCTGCCACCCCTCGACGACGTCCACGTGCGTCGCGCGGTGGCGCTCGCCATCGACAGACCGTCGCTGGTTCCGTCGGACACCGACTCGCTCGCATCCCACCTGATCCCGGACCCTATGGTGGGCGGGCTGCTGTCAACGTGGAAAGGCTTCCCGACGGTGGCCGACGCGGGAGACGTAACCGCGGCCCGCGCCGAGATGGACCGTTCACGATATGGATCGGACGGTGCATGCATGGGCTCGGTCTGCCACGCGACCGTCGTTCCGCCGTTCGGGGACAGCGACGAACGATCGACTGCCGTCAGCACGCTTCGCCGAGCCCTCGGGTCGATCGGCATCCGGGCTGACGTCCGCGAAGCCGACTGCGCCGATCCGCGAGCGAAGTTGGCGATCTGCGTTGGCGGATGGATCACTGATTTCCCCGATGCGGGGAACATGATCGTGCCGTTCCTGAGCTCCGAGGAGGGCTTCCAGCCGACACACCTGGGAGCGAGTCCGCAACAGCTGGGCGCGTGGGGCTACAAGAAGCAACGCGTTCCAAGCATCGACCGCGACTACGAACGATGCGCCACACTGGCGGGCGTGGAGGCGGCGATGTGCTGGGCCCGACTGGACCAGCTGCTCACGAGCGAGATCGTCGCGTACGTCCCTATCTCGTTCATCGACGTGGTTCGCATCCGCAGCGGCGACATCACCGACTACGTCATCGATCAGGCCTTCGGCGAACCGGCGCTGGACCGGATCTCGGTCGACGGCTGACGTGTTGGGTCGCGGTGTGGGCGGCGCCGCGCACTAACCGACGCGGTAGGTCGAGGACACCATCTGCCCTTGCCGTTCGACGCTCACGAGCGTCAGGTCCGAGGAGAGCAGACGCCGGGGCAGCAGTGGAGCGCCGGCCCCCAGCGTCACCGGGGCGATGCTGAGCTGGATCTCGTCGAGCAGCCCCCCATCAGCGAACTGCCCGACCAGCTCGCCGCCACCGACGAGCCAGATGTTCTTCCCATCGGCGGCCTCGACCATCTTCGGGTGGATCTGCGCCACCTCACCCTGCACGAAGCGAAGGTCGGCGCCCTGGATCGCCGGCAGGTCACGGTGCGTGAACACCCAACACGGGGTGTCGCCGTAGTACCCATGCCACTTCTCCGGGTGCTCGAGCAGCTGGTCGTGCTCGACCACCCATTCGTACGTGGTCGAGCCCATCGCCAGCGCCCCCACATCAGCGAAGAACGCGGCGAACCGGTCCTCGTGTCCGACGTCGTCGTCACCAGCCGGCACCTCGAAGAGCCAATCCAGGGAGTTACGCTCGTCGGCGATGAACCCGTCGATGCTGGTCGCGGTGTAGTACTGCGTCCTTCCCACGCCGCTAAGACTGCCACACCATTCGGCGTCGACACTCGTCGATAGTCTGCGATCGAGGAGGCTCGGTGATGGCGAGATTGATCTATCCGGTGATCGCGTCGCTCGACGGGTACGTCGCGGACCGTGGAGTGAGCCGGGGGGCGGTGACGTCGGCTGGCCATGGGGAACTGCTCGCCCCGGAACGTGCGAAGCTGAGGTTCCACATGGAAACCTGGGACGCGATCCGATCGCGCCGCAACGTGCGCACCTATCAGGACCGGCCGATCGAGCCGAGGGTCCTCGATCGGATCCTGGAGGCCGCGCGCCGCGCGCCGTCGTCCACGAACCAGCAAGCGTGGGACTTCCTGGTGGTGACCAAGCATGACCGCCTCCGCCACCTTGCCGATGTCTGGCGATACGCAGGGCACGTCGCTGGATCAGCGGCGACAGTGGCGCTCGTCGCCCCGGCATCTTCCGATCCGGCCGAGCGTGAAACCTTCCAGCTGGACTTGGGGCAAGCAGCCATGAGCATCCTCATCGCAGCCGCCGATCAAGGGGTCGGCAGTTGCCACGCGGCGGTCGAGGACCAGGCGATCGCGCGCGAGGTGCTGGGCCTGCCCGCCGACCGCGAGTGCATGTGGTTGATCGCGCTTGGCTACCCGGCGGACGGCCCCCTGGCTCCGGTGCAGCGCCCGTCGCGCCGTCCGTTCGATGACGTCGTGCACCGCGAGCGGTGGTAGCAGCCGAGCTGGTGCCGCCTCAGGTGCGCACGGTCGTGCTCGTCGAGGGCGTCAGCGATCGTCGAGCGATCGAGCGGCTCGCTGCTCGACAGGATCTGGATCTCGACAGCGAGGGCATCTCGATCGTTTCGATCGAAGGCTCGAAGAACATCGGCAGGTTCTTGGAGCGCTTCGGCCCGAGCGGGCTCGACGTCCGCCTCGCTGGACTCTGTGACATCGCCGAAGAACGAGACTTCCGGCTCGGCTTGGAGCGCGCCGGGCTCGGGTCCGACCTCACGCTCGAGGACATGGAGCACGTGGGGTTCTTCGTGTGCGACACCGACCTGGAGCAAGAGCTGATCCGCGCGCTGGGTGCCGATGCCGTCGAGCGGGTCATCGAGGCGCAGGGGGAGCTGGCATCGCTCCGCACCCTGCAGCGGCAGCCGGCGCAGCGCGACCGAACCCGCGAGGAACAGCTCCACCGGTTCATGGGCACGCAGAGCGGTCGCAAGCTCCTCTACGCCGGGTTGCTCGTGGATACGCTGGAGCCGGGGAGCATCCCTCGACCGCTCGACCGCCTGCTGGCCCACGTCTTGCGCGACTGACCCGCGTGAAGGTGAGCTTCAACCGCCGGCCAGGCCGACGATCTCCCACGCTTCGACCGGGCGAGCGGCTCCTTTCACCGTGAGCGCCCCGCGCTCTTCCGCCTTCACTCGTTCCTTCACCAGCGCGTAGGTGCGGAAGCCGCAGAGGATCGAACCGGGGTCGGCGGCGGTCTGCAGCCGAGCCGCCACGTTGACCGCGAAGCCCACCGCCATGTACGCGCTCATGACCTCGCTGCCGAAGACACCGACCGTGCAATGGGCGGTGTTGATGCCGACCCTGATATTCAGGTCGGCGGGGATGCCGCGCTCTCGGAAGGAGGTGGCCAGTTCGCGACATCGACGCTGCATCTCCATGCCGGCTTGCACCGCGGACCATGCTTGTTCGGCTTCCGCCATCTCCTGGGGGGCACCGAAGACGGCCATGACCCCGTCGCCGATCAGATTGTCGACCGATCCTCCGCACGCGATGACCGCCGCCGTCATCTCGCGCAGATAGGCATTCAAGACTTCCGCGAGCTCCTCCGGTTCCAGGCTCTCTGCGAGATCGGTGAATCCGACCATGTCGGCGAACAACACCGTGATCCTGCGGCGCCCGAACGGTTCCTCTGCCTGCAGCCGGCCGCCGAGGAGTCCCTCGGCCACCTGCCGGGGCAAGAACCTCGCCAGCTCGCCCGTGCGGACGAGCTCTGCCATCTGCTCGTCGATCCGAGACTCCAAGCGACGGCGCGTCTGTTCGAGCTCCGTGACGTCGTGATAGAGGATGTATTGACCGATCGACTCATCGTCGAGCACCACGCGAACGGCCAGGATCTCCACATCGACCAACGAGCCGTCCTTCCGGGTCCGCCGGCCGATACGACGGAACGAGTCGACCTTCCAGGCTTCTTCGTTCCACGCGGTGGCCTCGGCGTGGATCTCGGGATCCTTCGCCACCAGATCGTCGAGGTTCGAGCCGGTCGCCTCGGCAACCGAGTAGCCGAAGAGCTGCTCCGCGCTGGGGTTCCACAGGGTCACATCGATGTCCTCGTTCACCATGATGATCGCGGTGGGGCTCGTCTCCACCAGCGACTCGAAGAACCGATGCTGCCGAACCAGCTCGCCGATGTCTTCAAACAGCGCGAATACACCGACCAGACGATCGTCGATCTTGATGGGCACCGCTCGAAGCGCGACATCGACCAGCGTGCCGTCTTTCCTGTTGCGACGTGTCACGAGTTCGGTCGGTCCTTCGAGTACCTGCTCGTTCACCGCTTGCGCCTCGTCACGGATCGACTCGTGACGAGCGATCAGCTCGTCGATCGGCCGCCTCAGGGCTTCGGAATGCCCGTAGCCGAAGAGGCGCTCGGCGGCCGGGTTCCAAGCCGTGACGTTCAGCTCGAGATCGCACGCGATGATCGCGATCGGACTCGCTTCGACTAGGGTCTCGTAGTAGCGACCCTGATCCTCCGGGGTCCCGACCGGTGCTTGCGAAGTCGTGGACATCACTGCAAAGCGTAGAACCTATGGCTGGCCCTCTGCTAGACCTAGGGCGTGAAGGCCATCGTCCAGACCGCGTACGGCGCCCCTGATGAGGTCCTGCAGCTCCGGGAGATCGGGAAGCCGGTGGCCAAGGACGACGAGGTGCTGTTGCGAGTGCATGCAGCATCCCTCCACCCGGACATCTGGCACGCCGTTCGAGGCGTGCCGTACGTGCTCCGCCTCATGGGCTCCGGGCTCCGGAGGCCGAAGCACCGCGTGCCGGGGATCGACCTCGCGGGACGCGTGGAGTCGGTCGGTACGAACGTGACGCGGTTCCAAAAGGGTGACGACGTGTTCGGCGAGATCGTCAAGGGGAACCAATGGCGCAACGGCGGTGCCTACGCCGAGTACGCCGCGGCACACGAAGGGGCGCTGGCGCTGAAGCCAGCCAGCCTCACGTTCGAACAGGCGGCGGCGGTGCCCACGTCCGCGCTGATCGCACATCGGGCCCTCCGCGGCGAAGGCCGTATCCGAGCGGGACAGAAGGTCGTGATCAACGGTGCGGGCGGAGGGGTTGGAACGTTCGCCGTGCAGATCGCCAAGGCATACGGAACGAGCGTGACCGCCGTGGACAGCGCGGAGAAGTTGGACATGCTCCGATCGATCGGCGCAGACCGGGTGATCGACTACACGAAGGAGGACTTCACCCGAAGCGGGGAGCCCTACGACATCATCCTCGACATCGCGTCGAACCGCTCGTGGCCCGACTGCCGGCGCGCGCTCACCTCCGACGGCTCCTATGTGCTCATCGGACACGACCACTTCGGAGCGACGAACAACCGGTGGATCGGGAGTATGGGCCGGTTCCTCCGCCTCCTCGTGCAGTCGCCTTTCGACAGACGGATCCCAGGCGTGCGGTCGTTCAAGGATCCCGAAGGCGACCCGCTGGCGGTCGTGTCGGGGTTCATCGACGCCGGGAAGATCACTCCCGTCGTCGACAGCACGTTCCCGCTGAGCGACGTTCGCGAAGCGATCCGTTACATGGAATCCGGAACCGCACGAGGCAAGATCGTCATCACGGTGTGAGATCTCGGTCGAGGTGGACTGGAAAGTTGTCTTTCCAACTGGTAAAGTTTCTTTCCACCTGGTACGAAGCCTACCCATGCGGCTAGTAGACGCACTTGACGACGTGTTCCGAGGACGCAGCCACATCTTGGTGCTGCGGGCACTGCTCCGGCTCCCCGAAGGCATCGATGCCAGCATCCGAGAGATCGGACGTCGCGCCGGGGTCACGCACCCCACTGCATCAGGTGTGCTCAAGAGCCTTCGGACGCAGGGACTCGTGCTTCGCCGAGGGACCCGGCTCGCGGACGAGTACCGCATCAACCGATCACACGTGTTGGTCGAGCCCCTCCGAACCCTCCTCGCTGCCGAGGCGGATGTCACGAGCTCCCTCGAACGCTCCCTGGCGGATCTCATGCTCGACCGAGCACCATGGGTGCGTGCGGCCTATCTGTTCGGAAGTGCCGTGGACGGCTCGATGGATCCAGGCAGCGACATCGATGTTGCGGTCCTCTGTCCTCCTCGGAGGGCACGAGATCTCACCCAGATCATGGAAGAGATCAGCGAGGAGATCGTTGAGCGGTTCGGCAACCGCCTCGACGTCCTGATCGGCACTGCCACGTTGCGGCAGCTCTCGCAGCCGGGGCGGACCGGCTCCCGCATCTGGCAAGACGTTACGAAGAATGGCCGACGGATCATCCCGCCCGGAGAGGATTGATGGCCCGTGGCTCGCGCGAAGCGCGTTGATGTCGACCGAAGGGATGCGAAGGCCTACCTGTCGAAGGCGCAGGAGTTCCTGGAGCAGGCCAGGGCCGCCGATGAGGCAGGCAGGTGGGACGCGGCGATGTTGACAGCGATCCACGCTGCGATCAGCGCGTCAGATGCGGCATCGATCGCCTTGGTCGGCCAACGGTCTACCGACCCTGACCACATGAGGGCTGCCGACCTCCTCGAGGAGCCGGCGCGAGGCTCGAAGGAAGTCAAGTCCCAGGCGACCCAGCTCAGGCGCGTGCTGGCCCGCAAGAAAGTCTGACTGTGGAAGAGCTGTTGGTAGGGTCCGCTCGATGGAGCCTCTCGAGGAAGCGGTGGACTCGGTCGCGGAACGCACGGCGTTCTCCGGCGCCGTGAGCGTGGGCCACTCGGGCAGCGTCGAGCTCTCAAAGGCGTACGGGTTGGCGGACCGCGCACACGGTATCGCCAACTCGACCGATACACGGTTCGCGATCGCGAGCGGCGCGAAGGGCTTCACGGCGCTCGCGGTGATGGGCCTGGTCGAAGACGGCACGCTGGAGCTCTGCACCACTGCCCGGTCGGTATTGGGTGATGACCTCCCCCTCATCGACGATCACGTGACGATCGAACATCTGCTGTCACACCGTTCGGGCATCGGCGACTACCTCGACGAAGAGGCCATGGACGACATCAACGACTACGCGATGGCCGTGCCCGTGCACCTGCTCGCCACCACGGAGCAGTACCTTGCGGTGCTCGAGGGGCACGACATGGTGTTCCCCCCTGGTGAACGATTCGCATACTGCAACGGCGGCTACGTCGTCCTCGCGTTGATCGCCGAGCGGACGAGCGGCGTGCCGTTCCACGAACTGGTGCGTCAGAGGGTGTGCGAGCCGGCTGGGCTGGATGACACCGAGTTCCTGCGCTCCGACGAGCTCCCCGGTCGCGCCGCCAGCGGCTACCTCAGCACCGACGCCCCGACGACGAACGTGCTCCACATGCCCGTGCGAGGCAACGGCGACGGTGGGATCTACACCACGACCGCCGACCTCGATTCGTTCTGGAGCTCATTGTTCGCCGGCGCGATCGTCCCTGGAGCGCGGGTCGCCGAGATGGTGCGGCCTCGCAGCGTCTCCGACGATGGCAAGCGATACGGCCTCGGTTTCTGGCTGGATCCGACGAGCGATGTCGTGTGGTTGGAGGGCTACGACCCCGGTGTCTCGTTCTGCAGCACGCTCGATCCCGGCTCGGCAACCATCTACACGGTAATCTCGAACACGTCCGAGGGGGCGTGGCCAATGGTCAAGCTACTTGACGAACTGCTCGGCCCGTGAACCGTCAGCCGGCTTCCGAAGCAGCGGAGCGCACCGCGCGCACGATGTCGTCGTAACCGGTACACCGGCAGAGGTTGCCGGCGAGCGCGATGCGGATCTCGTCGTCGGCCGGGTCTGGGTTCATGCGGAGCAGCGCGGTGGCCGAGACCAGCATGCCGGGCGTGCAGAACCCGCATTGCACACCTCCCAGCTCCAGGAACGCGCGCTGCAGTGGCACGAGGTCATCGGTGTCCGCGAGCCCTTCGACCGAGGTGACCTCCCGGCCTTCTGCTTGCAGGGCCAGATAGGAACAGGAGTTCACCGGTGAGCCGTCGAGCAGCATCATGCAGGCGCCGCACTCGGAATCGTCGCACCCCTCCTTCGAACCGGTCAGGCCGATCTCGTCGCGGACGGCCTTCAGCAGGCTGAGGTGTGGGTCGATCTCGACCGGGTAGTCGGTGCCGTTCACGGTGAGCGTGGCGTGGACCTTCATCTGCGTCTCCTCAGGCGCCGTACAGCGCGTCGCTCGCCGGAACCGGGATGTGTTCGCCGCGCGCCCGGGCAAGCGCCGCCGTGATCGCACGACGCGCCACGACCTCGGCCATGGCGACGCGATAGTCGGCCGATGCGCGAACGTCGCTGATCGGCGCCGAGGCGGCCGCGGTCGCGCGAGCCGCATCATCGATCGCGGCGTCCCCACCATCGGTGCCCATGAGCGCGCGTTCGGCCTCCGGCACCCGGTGGATCGTCGGCGCGAGCGCCGTGATCGCGATGCGGGCGTCGCCGACCGATCCTGCATCGATCGTCGTCACCGCCGTGGCGCCGACCACCGCGATCTCCATCTGGCGACGGTACTCCAGGCGAACGTACGCCGAACCCGTGCCCGGCGCCGGTTCGGGCAGGTCGACCGCAACGAGCAGCTCGCCCGGTGCAGTGTCGGTCGTCGCCCGGGGCCAGTCCAGAGCTCACCGATGGCCACCGTGCGCTCACCCTCGGCCGAGCGAAGCGACACCCTGGCGTCGAAGCACAGCAGCGGGCCGCCGGTGTCCATGGCGGGCGAGGCGTTCATGACGTTGCCGCCGATCGTGCCGTTCGCGCGGGTCGCATGTGACCCGACGATGGCCGAAGCATCGGCGAGCGCTGTGAACCGCTCGCTGACGTCCGCGCTCGCCACGATCGCTCCATGGGTCGTGAGCGCGCCCAGGTGCAGCCCGCCGTCGATCGCGCGGAGCTCACGGAGCGCCTCGATGCGGTCGATCGCGACGATCGCCTCGGGCAGCGGCGCCTTGCCCTGTCGGGACCCGACGACCAGGTCGGTTCCGCCCGCGACCGGCCGGGCCCCTGCACCCAGCGCCGCCACGGCTTCCTCGAGCGTCGACGCCGACGTGAACGACCTGCGTCATGCCTCGACCTCCTGCGCACGCGGCTGCATGGCGCCGCCGCCCACACCCGCTCGGGGGTCATGGGCATCTGTCGCACCTGGGCGCCGAGCACCTTCGAGATCGCGTTGGCGATCGCCGCGGCGGTGGGCACCTGCGGCGGCTCGCCCACCCCTTTCGAACCCCGCGGGCCGGCGCCCTTCGTCGGCGATCTGGATCCAGTCGACCTCGATCTCAGGTGCATCGGCGCACGTCACGAGCTTGTAGTCGAGCAGCGCCGGGTTGCGCTGCCGGCCCTCGTCGTCGAGCATGGGTGCCCTCGCTGAGCGCGAGACCGACCCCCATCACCACGCCGCCGGTGACCTGTCCGTCGGCGCCCTCTGCGGTTGAGGATCAGGCCCGAATCGTGCGCGGCGGCGATCTTCAGCACCCGCACGACGCCGGTCGCTCGGTCGACCTTGACGTGCGCGGCCTGGGTGATCAGCTGCGGTGCCAGGAACGTCTCGTTGCCGAGCCGTCCGACGCATCCGCCGGTGTCACCGGTCGGGTGCCTCGGGCACCTCGCCCGAGCCCTTCCCATGGATCGTGCCGGCGCTCGGCGAGCTCGGCGATCGTCACCGAGCGGTCGGGCGAGCCCTTCACCCGGAGCCTGCCGTTCGACGAGCTCCAGGTCCTCGCGGTCGACCTCGAGCTCGTCGGCCGCCGCGTCGAGCAGCTGCTCGCGAACGTCGGCCGCCGCGGCCAGGACGGCGCGGCCGCTGTTGAACGTGGTCTGGGAACCGCACGAGCCCATGTCCCAGTTGGCCGCGGCCGTGTCCTGATACAGGATCGTGAAGTCCTCGGGCTTCATGCCGAGCTCTTCGGCGACGAACATGGGCAGCGCCATGACCGCGCCGCTGCCGTTCTCCTGGGCGCCGGTCACGATCGTGCCGCTGCCGTCGCCGTTCAGGTGGACGTAGGCGCCCGACGGCGCCGGCATGCGATGGCCACCAGCCGACAGCGACGCCGATCGCCTCGTCCTCGGGCAGCTCCCGGCCGTAGCCGATCATCTCCACGGCGCGCTCCAGCGTCTGCTTCATGCCGATCTCGTCGAAGACCTGCCGGGTCGGGCCTTCCGTGCCCTGCTCGATCAGGGTGCGCCGCCGCAGCTCCACCGGGTCCATATCGATCGCGCGAGCGACCTCGTCCATGTGCTGCTCGAGACCCCAGCACACCTGCGGAGCCGTGGGCGCGCGGACCGAGCCCGAAGGCTGGTTGTTCGTGTAGTTCAGGTGGGCTTCGACGAAGACGTGGTCGATCACGTAGGGGCCGCAGGCGTGCATCGCCGCCATCTGCCCGAGGAAGCCGCCCTCGCCGCAGTAGGCGCCCTTGTCGAGGACGAGCTTGGCCTTCCGGGCGACGATGTGCCCGTCGCGGTTCACGCCGGTCTCGAACTCCATCACGATGCCCTCGCGACGCTGGGCGATCGCGACGAACTCCTCGCGCCGGCTGAACACGAGCTTCACGGGGCGCTTCGCGGCTCGGGCGAGCGCGGCCACCTGCGCCTCGAAGTGCAGGTCGCACTTCGCGCCGAAGCCGCCGCCGAGCAGCGGCACCACGATGCGCACGTTCGCCTCGGGGATCTGCAGCGTCTGCGCGACACCGGCGCGCGCCGCGTACGGCACCTGCGTCGATGACCAGATCGTGACCTCGTCGCCCTGCCACTGGGCGACCACGGCGCGCGGCTCGATCGGCACGCCCTGCGACGCGTCGGACACGTAGCGGCCCTTCACGACGACGTCGGCCTGCGCCATCGCCGGCGTCGGCATCGCCCTTCTCGATCGTGCTGTAGGCCATCGTGTTGCCGTCGGCGACGATGTTCTCGTCCTTCTCGTACGAGGCCAGGTCCGGGTGGATCAGCGGTGCGCCGGGTTCCATCGCGGCCACGAAGTCGCTCACCGCCGGCAGCGGCTCGTACTCGACCTCGATCAGACGCGCGGCCTCGGTGGCGATCTCCTCGGTGAGCGCGGCGACGCCCGCCACGATCTCCCCCTCGAACCGCACCACGTCCTTGGCGAACAGGGTGCGGTCCTGCACGAACCCGCCGAACCGCACGTCGGGAAGGTCCTCCTGGGTGAGCACGGCGACCACGCCCGGCAGGGACTTCGCCTTGGTGGTGTCGATGCCGACGATGCGAGCGTGCGGATGGTCGGCGTAGCGGAAGCTGCGCGTACGCCTGACCGGTGAACGTCAGGTCGGCCGTGTACCGGCCCGCCCCGGTGACCTTCTCTTTCCCGTCGGGACGCACGAATGGGCTCGCAGGTGGTGCGACGTCGGTCGACATGATCCCTCTCTCGGTCGGTCAGTAAGGCCACGGCCGGAAGCCCGCGCACATCAGGCTCATGCGCGTGATGCGTCCGTCCACGGCGTCGTAGTACCCGTGCTGGTCCACCAGGAACACTTCACCCTCATCGTTCTCGACCCTGAATCGGTAGTGCAACCGTTCCCGGTCTGCGACCGGATCGGTGTCGGTCTCGAGCGTCTCCCGGATGTGATCATGTGGCTGGAACCAGGAGCCGAGGACGACGTCGGCGACCCCTGCGGGACTCGTCGCTTCCCAGGTCCTGCTCGGCGTGAGCCCGCGGAACTGGACCTGCGGGTCCAGCACAGCGTTCAGCGCCTCACCGTCCTTCGCGGCCAGGGCCCGCACGAACCGGAGACCCAAGTCGCTGCTGCTTCGCGTGCCCTCGACCAATGAGCCTCCTCGACCAGCCAGGCTATCGCTTCCAGGAGATCGGGGTCTCAGACGGATGACTGGATCGCTCCACGTTCGTCCGACGCTCGACCTAGGCTCATCAACCTCGTGACAGTCGCAGCTCTCGTCGCCGTCTTCCTGCTTGCGGTCATCGCCCTGTTCCAGCTCGCGCTCGCGCTCGGCGCTCCCCTGGGAGTCGCGGCGTGGGGCGGACGGCACCCAGGCGTGCTGCCGACGCGGTTGCGGATCGCCAGCGGGGTGGCCGCATCGGTGATCTACCCGATGACCATGGTCATCGTGCTGGCCTCGGCCGGACTGATCGAGGCGGACTGGCTCCCCGTGCAGGGGACGGTGGCGATGTGGGTGCTGGCCGGTCTGTTCGCGTTGGGCGCGCTGGCCAACATCGCTTCGCGTTCGAAGTGGGAACGCTGCCTGGGGTCCCATTGCAGCGATCGTCGGGGTCTGTTGCGCCATCATCGCCACCGGGACCTAGCAGTTGTTGAACCGCATGCCCGGCTCAGGATCCTGATGCCACCACGCCGCCCTCGTACGCGAACGCCACCGCCTGCGCGCGATCTCGAGCGCCGAGCTTGGCCAGGATGTGCGAGACGTGGGACTTGACCGTGGCTTCGCTCACGAAGAGCTCGGCGGCGATCTCAGCGTTCGTCATCCCCCTGGCGACGCACCGCAGCACCTTCCACCTCTCGTTCGGTGAGCTGCTCGGCTCGTCGTTGCACCTCGGGGTCCATGGGCCGCTCGGCCACGAATCGCTCGATGATCCGACGGGTGATCTTCGGAGCCAGCAGCGAATCGCCCGCGGCCACGATCCGGATGGCCTCTGCGAGCTCGTGCGTGGCGACCTCCTTCAGCGGAAGCCGCTCGCTCCGGCCTGCAGCGCGGCGTACACGGACTCGTCGTCGTCGAATGTCGTGAGGACGAGAATCCGGGCGACATGAGCGGTCGGCAGCGCGGTGATCTGCCGAGTCGCTTCGATGCCGTCCATCCTGGGCATCCGCAGATCCATCAGCACCAGTCGGGCTTCAGGGTCCTGACCAGCTCGATGGCCTCGGCACCATCGCCCGCTTCGCCCACGACCTCCTGGTCGGACTGGTGATCCACGACCATGACGAATCCGGCGCGGACCAGCTCCTGGTCGTCCACGACGAGGACACGGATGCTCATCCGTCGACCCCCACCGGGATCCGCGCTCGAACGGCGTACCCCCCTTCGGGTCGGGGACCGGCTCGCAGCTCGCCGCCGAACACGCCGCTCGCTCGCGCATCCCGATCAGCCCGCGGCCTCGGCGGGCGGGCCCGGAGGGGGCCGGATCCCCTCGCCCGTCGTCGACAACGTCGATCAACAGGTCGCCGTCCACCCGCCGTACGTCGATGCGAGCCGTGACCCCGGAACCACCGTGCGACAGCGTGTTGGTGAGCGCCTGCTGCACGATCCGGTACGCCGACAGGCCGATGTCCTCGGGCAGGTCGTCCAACGGACCGGCCATCGCCAGCTCCACCGGCACCCCGGCCCGCCCGAGTCCATCGACCAGATCCGACAGATCCCCGAGCCCGGGAAGCGGTGCGAAGCCGGCGGCGGACACCGGAGTGTCGTCGCTGGAGATGACGCGACGCACCTCGGAGAGCGCCTGTCGCCCGGCCCGTTCGATCCGGGTGAGGGCCTGTCGGGCGAGCTCCGGCGACTGATCGAACACCTCCTGCGCCGCTCCGGCCTGGACGACGACGAGACCGAGCGTGTGTGCCCAGATGTCGTGGAACTCCCGGTCGATCCTGGAACGCTCCTCCTGAACGGCCAGGCGGGCTCGTCCATCATGTTCTGTCTCCAGCCGTCGCGCTCGCTCCTCGAGCGCTTCTTGGTAGCGGCGCCGGATGTACACGGTTCTCCCGAAGATGGCGACCGCGACCGAAGTGAGGAACATGATCGAGATCTCCGTGAAGGAAGAGCCGCTCGATCGAGTCGGCCCACAGGAAGCAGCCGGCGATCGCGATACCTCCGAGCCACCGGGCCCGGTCGGCGGCGGGCCGGGCCGCGTACACACCCACGAGTAGACGGCGATGAGCTCGGCGGCGTTGACGGCACCGACCGGCTGAGTACCCGACCAGCAATCGAAGAAGTACGCGACGCCACTGGCGACCAACACCCAGATCGGAAGGCGCCGCCGCCAGACGAGGGGAACCAGGACGGCGATCGTCGCGGCGGCGCCGAAGAGGTCGGAGCCTCTCGGGAACGATCTTCCGGCGAGGTCGTCAGGGCAGGACTGCTCCAACAGGCCCAAGATCGCCAGGGCGACGACCAGGCCAACATCGAGCAACATCGGGCGGAGAGCATCTCGGCGATCCATGGGATCTCGGAATCGTATCCCCGGGCGCTTCGCGACATCTCCCCGCTCATCGAAGGACGAGCACGAGCAATGCGATCGTGATGACCACGCTCTGGACGCTGTGCACGATGATCCCGATCCACGCGCTGCGATAACGCTTCGTCGGGTAGGACAGGATCAGGGCATCGAGCAAGGTTGCAGGCATCACCCACGGGGTGTGGAGATGATAGGCGGCGAACAGGACACCGTTGACGACCCAGTCGGCGCGTCCGAAGGCCCCGTTCATCCGCGGCAAGAGGAAGCCACGAAGAGAAGCTCCTCCCCGAGCACGGTGTTGAAGACCAGCAGGACGAGGGCGATCCCGAACCAGCCCCAGGCTCCGCTGAAGAAGGCCTGCCCCGCGTCGGATGACATGAACACGCCGAGATCCCGGCTTCCCGAGTGAGGAAGGCTCGGGATGACAGCTTCGGCGGCGAAGGCCACGACCAATGGGATCAGGATCAGCCACAACGTTCCGCCGGTGCGGCCCGTCCGCGGGCTCCGAGGGGAACGGAGCCAGAGCGCCTCTCGCAGGGTCGACCAACGCAGGTTGCGCTGTTCGTACCCACCAGGGCGACCACCAGCACGAACTGCCAGATCAGATCGACCGTGAGGAGGAAGATCAAGGCTCGGGTGAACGGCTGCGCGCCACCCAGCCGGAGGCAACGCGGGGAGCGATGATCCACGCAAGCACGGCCATGGGGATAGCTGCAGCCGCCCAGATGGCGAGGATCGCTCCCTTCCCGTATCTGCGGGATGGTGACCTTCGTCGCCACTTGGCGATCTCGTTCCGGCGCCAATCGGCGCTGGGTCGAAACGTCCGATGGTCGTTCGTCTGTCCTCGATGCAGCCGATCTGCTCGTCCTTTCGCCCGACTGGCGTACCGAGGTCAGCCTAGGAACGGTCAGATCGCGCAGCATCGGCCGCTGGATCGATTCGAGCCTCCATCGATCGGCGGATGCCTTTGAGCAACTCACTCGAGGGCCTGAGACAGTTTCCGACACGAGCGCGCTCAGTGTGGCGGCCGGTTCCACCACGGGGGGTCGGATGTTGACATCGCGCAGAGCGGATGTATAACAGTCTTGTTCTATAAGAAAGTAGTTATCGAATGGTCGTCATGGAAGTCCAGCTCGATGAGGTGTTCGGGGCCCTCGCGGACCCCACGCGGCGGGCGATCCTGGCGCGGCTGACGGGAGGAGAGGCAACCGTCGCCGAGTTCGCGGCCCCGTTCAGCGTGTCGCAACCGGCGATCTCGCGCCACCTCAAGGTGCTCGAGCGAGCGGGCCTCATCACCCGCACTCGCCGGGCCACCGCTCGGCTCAGCCATCTGCGCGCAGAGCCGCTGCGCGAGGCGACGGTGTGGCTGGCCGGCTACCGGGAGTACTGGGAGGAGAGCTACGAACGACTCGACGAACTCCTCATCGCCCTCCAACGAGAAGAACCGACCGACCGATCGTTGATCCTGGACCCAGGCAACGATCCGACAGGAAGGAGCACACCATGACCGAGATGAAGGTCACCGTGGAGCCTGGCGCTCTGCAGATCCTGACCGAGAGGGAGTTCGACGCCCCGCGCGAGCTCCTCTACCGCGCGTTCACCGAGCCGGACCTGTTGACCCAGTGGCTGGGACCGCGTGAGTACGAGATGAAGGTGGACCGCTTCGACCTGCGTGACGGCGGCACGCTATCGCTACCTCCACATCGGCGAGGACGGCGACGAGCACGCATTCCACGGCGTCTTCCACGGCGAACCGTCGATCGACGGCATGGTGCAGACGTTCGAGTACGAAGGCGTCCCCGGCCACGTCTCGCATGGATACCGTCACCTTCGAGGAGCACGACGGCAAGACCGTGGTCCGCACGAACTCCGTGTTCCAGTCGATCGAGGATCGCGACGGCATGTACCAGGCGGGCATGGCCGACGGCATGAACCAGGGCTACGACAGCCTCGACGAGCTGCTGAACAGCACCCTGAAGACCAGGCACTGACCGCGCCGGACATCACGTCCGGGAAAGAGAGGCAAGCGATGCCGAACATCGACCAGAAGATCAGCCCGTTCCTGTGGTTCAACGACCAGGCCGAGGAGGCCGCCAACTTGTACGTGTCACTCTTCGAGGGTTCCTCCATCGACGATGTGTCGCGATACCCGGAGGGTGTGCCGGGCGGCCAGGCCGGCCAGGTCATGACCGTCGACTTCCGCCTGGCGGGCCAGCACTTCACCGCGCTCAACGGCGGACCGGAGTTCCGCTTCACCGAGGCGACCTCGTTCATGGTCCATTGCGAGGACCAGGACGAGGTGGATCGGTTGTGGTCACAGCTGACCGATGGCGGCGGCGAGCCGAGCCAGTGTGGGTGGCTCAAGGACCGCTACGGGCTCAGCTGGCAGATCGTGCCCAACCGCCTCGTGGAGCTGTTGAGCGATCCCGACCCGGCCCGCGCCAACGCCGCCATGCAGGCCATGCTGCAGATGCAGAAGATCGAGATCAAGACGCTCGAGGACGCCGCGAACGCCGCCGCTGGCTGAGCCGGACGAGCCGCTCTCTACGGCGACGAGATGACGGTCGAACCATGCCTGGGTTCGATGGATCGCGTCGAGGGCGTGGCCACGTTCCAGCGGGACGTGGCCCTCGCGTGGGTAGACGACCAGCTCGACCTCTGTGCCCGTTTCGGCGATCGCGGTGTAGAGCTCCTCGGCCTGGCTCACCGGGGTGCAGCGGTCGACCGCGCCCTGGATGATCAGCGTCGGCGTCGTGCATCTGTGGGCATGTGTCACGGGTGATCGTTCGGCGTACTGGCTCGCCGGATCGTGCCAGGTGCCCTCCAGGATCGCGTGGTCGTACCACCAGACCTCCGAGGTCAGGTGGAACGACACGTAGTTCGAGACCACCGACATCGCGACGGCTGCGGCGAACCGGTCGGTCTGGCCCACGGCCCACCCGCCATGTAGCCCCCGTACGACAGGCCGCTGATGCCGAGCCGGTCCGGATCGGCGATGCCCTCGGCGATGACATGGTCGACGCCGGCCATGATGTCGCGGAAGTCGATGCCGCCGCCGTCTCCGATGACGCCTTGGGCGAACGCGTGGCCGCGCCCGATGCTCCCCCGAGGGTTCGGCAGCAGGCAGGCGTAGCCCGCCGACGCCAGCAGCACCGCGTTGGGCTCGGAGTCGGAGAAGTACGAGCCCCAGTTCCACGTTGGCCCGCCGTGCACGCAGACGATCGTGGGCAGCGGCCCCTCGCGCGCCGGGAGGGGTCATCAGCACGCCTTCGATCTCGACACCGTCTTCGCCTATCCAACGGACCGTCCGGGCGTCGGGGAACACCCGCCCTTCCACGATGTGGTCGTTGAACGACGTCAGCCGGGTCCACGTTCGGCTCGCGTGGTCGAAGCGAGCCAGCTCGGGCGCTTCGCCGTGCGCCTGGTGCGTGGTCCATACCTCGTCGGCGTACTCCGTGATCGCGCAGGCGGGCATTGTGATCGCGTCACCGATGAACGCATCGTCGCGCCAAGGCTCGTCCCGCCGGCCGTCCAGCCAGATGCGTCCGCATGCGTTGCCGGTCCCGTCGGTACGCGCGTACCAGAGGGAATCGTCGTCGCACCACGACGCCAGGCCCACGGTTTGTAGATCCGGCCACGGATCGGTCGTCTCGCCGGTTGCGAGGTCGATAAGCATCAGGCTTCCGGCGAGCAGGCCGTGATCACTTGCGTAGCCCTCGACCACGACGGCTCGGGCGCGGTCCGGTGAGCGTGCAAGACCATCCATCTGCCACTGGGGCTCGTACAGGGTCTTCGTCGTGCGCTGCTGAAGGTCCAGTCGCGCGACCACCCCTTGGTACCAGCCCGAGCCGGTGTGATCGCTCGACACGATCGCGACGACGGTGTCGTCTCCGTCCCAGTCCACCTCCCACACGCTGAGGTCGGGCGGACCGACCTCGTCGACCTCGCCCGAGGAGAGGTCGATAAGGAACAGCCGCCGCCGGGCATCTCCGGGCCGGCGAACGATCGGATCGGGCACGGGATCGGCGCCTGGCACGGCGCGTGCACCCCAATCGAGCCCGTAGGATCCGGGATCGGCCGCCAACACCAGCAGGTGTTCTCCATCGCTCGACCAAGCGACGCTCTCTGCTGAGCCCGTCAGTGTCGCCGCCAGCACGGGGTCGCCGCCTTCGGCGGCCATCGTGTACGGCAGCTGATGCCCTGGCGTGACCCGGTCGGACAGGAACGCCAGCCGCGAATCGTCGGGCGACCATGCCGGCGTCATGTCGGCCCACGCGCCGCTCGTGAGCTGCTCGGGCTGCGTACCGGGTTCGAGCTCGAGCACGTACAGGTCGCTGGGTACGAACGACCCTTCGGCGGCGACCGTGGCATGGAGCGCGAAGGCGATCCGAAGGCCATCCGCCGAGAAGGCCAGCTCCGCCGGCGTCCTGGTGTCCAGGAGGAGCGCGGCGGTCGGGAGTGCGAGGGACTGCGTCGTCGCATCCATCGGCGTATCTTGCCACCGAGGATCGGCGCCCACGGCGCACCGCCGCTCGCTACGATGATTCGGTTGAAGAACCTGGGCAACGTCCTGTGGTTGATCCTGGGCGGGATCTGGTTGGCGATCGGGTACGTGGTTGCCGGCCTCCTGCTGTGCATCACCATCATCGGCATCCCGTTCGGTATCCAGGCATTCAAGCTGGGCGGGCTCGCCTCTGGCCGTTCGGGCGGATCGTGGTCCCAGGCGACTCGTTCGTCACCGCGTGAGCGTCGAGCGAACGGCAGTCTGAGAGAGATGCGAGTGGTCGACGTCGGTGACATGACGATCTCGTTCGAGAGATCCGGGAGCGGACCACCGCTGGTCCTCCTGCATGGCGGCCTCTCGGATCATCGAGAGTGGGAGCGACAGATCGTCGATCTCTCCGATGGGTTCACGGTCGTCGCATGGGACACGCCTGGATGCGGCGGCTCGACCGACCCTCCGGAGTCGTTCAGGATGCCCGACTACGCTTCCTGCCTCGCCGGCTTCATCGAGGAGCTCGGCCTGGACCGTCCGCACGTGCTGGGACTTTCGTGGGGATCGACGCTTGCGCTGGAGCTCTACCGGCAGCGGCCGGACATCCCCCGCACCCTGGTACTGACCGCCGCGTACGCGGGATGGGCCGGCTCCCTGCCACCTGAGACGGCTGCTGAGCGCCTCGAAACAGCGCTGCGAGACCTCGAAGCGTCGTCTCCAGAGGAGTTCGTCCGAACGTGGATCCCGTCGCTGTTCACCGAGCGGGCACCCCACGAGGTAGTCGAGGGCTACGTGCGCGTCATGGCCGACCACCACCTGGCGGGCGTGCGCCCCATGTTGCACGCCATGGCAGAGGCCGACCTTCGTGACGTGTTGCCGACGATCGGCGTACCAACGTTGCTGATCTACGGTGAGGAGGACAGGCGGTCGCCGATGACGGTCGCGCACGAGATGCATGCCGCGATCCCCGGCTCCACGCTCGTACTGCTCCCCGACGTCGGCCACATGAGCAACATCGAGACCCCCGACTTGTTCAACGACGCGGTCAGGAAGTTCCTCGCCGAGCGCTAGTTCAGCGCTTGACCGCGTGATCGAACGCACCGACCATCTGGGTTGGGAGTTCGATATGCGGACCGTGCCCGCACCGGTCGATCGGTAGGAGCCGCCAGCCGAACCGCTCGTTGGCTCGCTTGGCGATCGCGAATCGCATCAAGTGGTCCTCGGTCCCCCAGATCAGGGCCACGGGCACGCGGATCCTCGAGAGCTGGTCGGTTGGGATCCTTCGCCCGGCGACACGCCGGAGCAGCTGACCAGAGGCCGCGTTCACGGCCTTGTCCTTCGCAAGCTGCGTGTCGTAGTCCTCGAACGCCTGCCAGCGGTCAGGGCCCCACTTGGCAGCTGTTGCGCCGGGGTCGAACAGGACCCGGCGGAGGAACCGCTCGTGGTTGGCGTGGGTCGGCCGGGCGCCGAATCGCACGATCGCCAGCAACACCGGCGGTGAGGGTCGATTGGGCCGGCCGATCGACGACGCGTCCATGAGCACGACGCGGCTGACGTGCCCGGGGTGCTCGATGGCGAGGCGAGCGGCCACGCCGCCACCCAACGAATGGCCTACCAGGATCGGTGGCTCTCCGCCGATGTGCTCGATCGTCAGCCGAAGCCATTCAACGATCGACGAGGCATCGATCGAAGCCGCCCCCAGCGTGGACCGACCGGCGCCCGGAAGATCGGGGATCACCAAGCGATGGCGATCGACGAGATGTGGGATGACACGAGCCCACTCTTCCTTGAATCCGCCGAGCCCATGGAGGAGCACGGTCGTGGGCCCCTCGCCACCATCCAGCAACGCGGTGGAAACGCCGGCGATGTCGATCCTGCGTTCGGCGACGGACAGCCCCTGGATGAGACGCTCATGCGGAGGACGTTCATGGTGGTGTTCGATGCTGCTCGATGTGGACATCCGACGAGCCTCCGAAGGTCGAATCATGGCACCACGGATAGCCGATGTGCGTCTCGCGGGATGACTCCCGACGACCTTTAGGATGACGTGCTGAGCGCGACGAGAGAGGACGAAGAGAGATGGATCTGAAACTCGAGCTGCTGCCCGTGCCCGTGACCGACGTGGAACGAGCGAAGACCTTCTACGCCGATCAGCTCGGCTTCCACGTCGACGTGGACGATCAGCCCATGGAGAGCATCCGGGTCGTGCAGCTGACACCTCCGGGGTCGGCGTGCTCGATCATGGTAGGTACGGGGATCACCAGGTCCGAACCCGGTTCGCTGCAGGGGCCGCAGCTGGTCGTGGAGGACATCGAAGCCGCGCGTGAGGAGCTCGCAGCCCGAGGCGTCGACGTGAGCCCGGTCCAGCACTTCGAGGAGGAGGGGCTCGTCGACGGCAAGGGCGGCCCCTGGAACTCTTTCGTCTTCTTCAACGACCCTGACGGCAACGGGTGGGTCCTGCAGGAGCGCCCCGCCGCGGACGAGTGACGCCGACCTATCCGCTTCCGGTCGCTGCGGGCAGGATATCGGAGAGATCCCGAGACGTAGGCCCCCGAAGCGGGAAGTCGAACGACGACGCCCTCCCCTCTCTGCGCGACGAAGGCGTGCGCCGTCTCGGGCCCAAGGTAGCGGGATGAGATGGCCCGACGGATCTCGTCGGTGTTGCGAATCGTCCAGCTCGGCGTGGGCTCGCACCTTCACGCCGCGGAAGGGGGCCACGGTCTCGAAGATCATGAGCACCGCGCGCGGATCCCGCGCCAGGTGTCGCAACTTGACATCGCTCTTCGCCACCACGACCTCGAATGCCTCGCCCGTGAAGCGGAACCACACGGGGGACACGAGCGGCACAAGCAGGGTTGACACTGCACCGGGTTAGGCTGCGGATAGCCGCCGGGAGCAAGGAGGCATCGTGACGTTCGACCCTGTTGGGGGCCCGCATCTCCATACCGCCGATGGGCAGGGACCAGGCCCGGTCAACTACGTCGTGCCGCTGATCGGGAGTTGAGGACGCTGGAGGGATCGATGCTCGGATGGCTTGACGACATCGCGAAGCTCACGCTGGAGAACGAGAACTTCCGGACGGTCGTCTACACCGGTGAGCATGCGCAGCTCACCTTGATGCGCCTGCAGCCCGGCGAGGAGATCGGCTGGGAGCGCCACGCACATCTCGACCAGTTCCTGCGCCTCGAGCAGGGCCGAGCCCGGGTCGAGTTCGGCAGGACCGAGGATTCCGTCGAGGAGACACACGAGGTGGAGGACGACTGGGCGACGATCGTGCCTGCCGGCGTGTGGCACAACGTCGTCAACATCGGCTCGGACGAGGTCAAGCTCTACTCTCTGTACTCACCTCCTGAGCATCCAGACGGCACCGTCCATCACACCAAGGCCGATGCCGACGCGGCCGAAGAACAGCACGACTGACGAGCGCCTTCCCTCTAGCCCTGGTGCCCTGGCCCTGCGGGAACCACGACCGTGATCGTGGTTCCGCCCGCATCGCCTCGGCCAGCAGAGATCGTGCCGCCATGAGCTTCGACCAGGCTTCGTGCGATCGCCAACCCCAAGCCACTCCCTCGGGAATCGGCGCTCTTGACGAAGCGATCGAACACGTGTGGGAGCAGCTCGTCGGGGACGCCCGGGCCGGTGTCGATGACCCACAACGAAGCGCGGGCACGGCGGCGAGCGAGCTCCGTTCGGCGGCCAGGACGACACGGCCACCCCTCGGCGTGTGACGCAGCGCGTTCTGGAGCAGGTTGCCAAGGACCTCACCGAGCCGCATCGCGTCGACGTCGACCACCGGCAGATCGGCGGCGACATCGGCCGTCAGCTCGATCCCGTCTTCATCCGCTCGGCGCCGGTAGACCGACACGACGTCATCGACCAGGGTTCGAGGCGCGAGCGGCTCACGATGCAATACCAGTGCACCGGCTTCGGCTGTCGACAACGTGCGCAGGTCCTCCAGGAGGCGCGCGAGGACATCCGTTTCGTCGAGCAGAGCTCGCAGGTGCTGAGGGTCGGCAGGGTACAGCCCGTCGAGCATGGCCTCGGCGTTGCCGCGGATCACCGAGAGCGGGGTCCGCAGCTCGTGTGCGAGGTCGGCCAGCAGCTCCCGGCGCCGGGATTCGTCGTTCTCCAGGCGGTCGGCCATGCGATTGAACGCATCGGCGAGTCTTCGGTCATCACCACCACCCCGTGGTTCGACGCGAGCGGTGAGATCTCCGTCGGCCACACGCCCGACAGCTTCCATCACGTCCCCCACCGGTCCCGCCGTCCGACGCATGCTTCGCACGACGGCCACCCCGGCGAGGGCGAGGCCAACCACCAGGAAGAAGGGGAACGGGAAGAAGCGACCCCGGCCATCCCCAGGACCACGATCCCAGCCCCATCCGAACACGGCGCCCAGCACCCACCCCGCCACCATCAAGAGCAGGAAGAGCACCCCGGCGCCCAGCAGCATCCGACGAAGGAACCGGCGGCGCATGCCTCCCCAGGCGTGCCATCCGCCTTCGGGTGGGAACGGTTCTCCCTGCGGCCACCACGGCGGCCTCCCCCCGCGCCATGGCGGGCCGCCGGGCTCGTCGCCGTGTCGGTGCGCCCGGCCCTCAGGCATCGGCGAACCGGTAGCCCACACCGTGCACGGTGAGCACGTATCGCGGCCTCGACGTATCGGGCTCGATCTTGCGCCGCAGGTTCTTGACGTGCGCGTCGATCGCGCGCTCGTACGACTCGATCGCCACACCGTGGATCGCGTCGAGCAGCTGTCCTCGCGTGAACACACGACCGGGCTCGCGTGCCAGCGTCACGAGCAGGTCGAACTCGGTGGGCGTGAGGTCGACGGGACGACCCCCGATCGAGACCCTCATGCGGGCCAGGTCAACCTCGAGGTCGCGCACGCGAAGATGCTCAGTCTTCGTTCCCGTGACCGGGTCGGTGCGCCGGAGCACCGCTCGGACGCGAGCCACCAGCTCCTTCGGGCTGAACGGCTTGACGACGTAGTCGTCGGCGCCGAGCTCCAAGCCGACGATGCGGTCCGATTCATCTCCCCGTGCGGTCAGCATCACGATGGGCACGGTGGAGGTTCGTCGCAGCTCCCGCGCCACGTCGAGACCATCGGTGTTGGGAAGCCCAAGGTCCAGGATGACCAGGTCCGGCCTGGCGCCGCGTGCCGAGGCCATCGCAGTGTCGCCGTCGGCGGCCACGGTCACGCGGAACCCGGCATCCTCCAAGTAATCGCGCACCACGCGCGAGATCTTCATCTCGTCCTCGACGACCAGGATGTGACGGGGCACGGACGGCCTCCTGCTGACGACGGTGCCAGTCTGGCAGTGAACGCGAGGGCGGGAGCGGAGGCCTCATCGGCCTCCGCTCCCGGGCGCCTACCCTCGCAAGGGTTGGTGGGTTGACCGGTCAGGCAGGGGTCGCCGGGGCCGGCGGCGCGTCGGGGCCGGCCCTGGTCTCGCCCTCCCCTGCTTCGTGCATCTCCCGGTGCCAGGCTTCGGCCCTGGAGCGCCACTCGTCGCGGGGACCGCCGCGTGGTTCGCCGGGTCCGCGACCTCCCGGGCCCCACCCGCCACCGCGCCACACGAACGCGCGCACCAGCAGGATCATCCCGATCACGAACAGCGGGAACACGAACAACCCGAACGGGAAGAACCCGCCGTGGCCTCCGTGCCCCCAGCCTCCGTAGCCGTACACGGGACCGGGATCCACCACCCGCACGACCTCAGTGCCGTCGGGCGCGGTCGTCTCGATCGTATGCACTTGCTGCTCGAGACCACGGGCGTGCCCGGCGTTGAAAGCGCCGACCCCGATCCCGACGCCCGCGAGCGCGATCAGTACGATCGCCGCGATCATCGTTCCTCGTCGCATCGTTCCGTCCTCCTCCTGCAGGCGTCCGTCTCTCGTTCGTGCCCGCATCTCCATGCTGGCGAGGAGTTGTGAACCACCCGTGAAGGTCGTGCGGAGGAACCTCGGTGGTCGACGCCGCTGCTGTGGCTCTAGTCTCGATCGCGCCAGAACCTGACGGAACGAAGGAAGGCTGACCGACATCGACGTCGTCATCTCCGGTGCGACTGGACTGATCGGAAGCGCCCTCGCCGACCGGCTGGAACACGATGGTCATCGGGTCGCGCGACTCGTGCGCCCCGACACACCAGGTGCTGGTGCGGGCACGATCGCGTGGGACCCGTCCGCCGGCACGATCGACAGCGCCGGGCTCGAAGGCGTCGATGCCGTGGTGCACTTGGCCGGTGCCGGTATCGCCGACAAGCGGTGGACCGACGAGCGCAAGCGTGAGATCAAGGATTCGCGACTGCAGGGAACATCGGTGCTCACGGCGGCGCTCGCCACGCTCAGCTCGCCTCCGGCCGTGCTCGTGAGCGGGTCCGCGGTGGGCTACTACGGGGACGCAGGTGACCGCGAGCTGACCGAGCGATCGCCCGTCGGCACCGGGTTCCTCGCCGAGATGGTGTCCGATTGGGAGGCCGCCGCGAAGCCTGCCGTCGATGCGGGCATCAGGACCGTCTTCGTGCGAACGGCGCCCGTACTCGCACTCGAGGGCGGGATGATGAAGTACATGCTCACCCCGTTCCGGTTCGGCCTGGGCGCGCGGTTCGGTGACGGCTCGCATTGGTTCCCGTGGATCACCATCGACGACGAGCTGGCCGCCCTCCGGTTCACCATCGACAACGAGCAGATGCGAGGACCGGTCAACGCTGCAGCCCCGGGTGTGGTAACGAACAAGACCTTCACCAAGATCCTCGGCCGAGTGCTGCATCGGCCCGCGCCCTGGTGGGCACCCGTGCCGGTGCTCGAGATCATCGCGGGGAAGGAACGCACGCAGGAAGCGCTGATCTCCAGCGCCAAGGTCGTGCCCGCCGCGTTGCTCGACGCCGACTTCTCGTTCTCAGACCCTGAGCTCGAGCCGGCGCTCGAGAAGATCCTGTCCCGAGCTCACACGGGATGAGGATCGGACTCGGGCGTGGGTTCGGCATCGGTCACTTCGACGGTGTCGGCGGGCGCATGCTGTCGCCTCGACAACACCAGGAAGGGTAGCGACAGCAGCGAGATGCCGGCGCCGACCAGGTAGGACGGCGCGTAGCCCGAGACGTCCGCGACGCGACCCAGCACCGGCTGGGCCCACACCCCGCCGGTCGATTCCATGAGCGAATCGAACGACAGGATCGTGGCGCGCTGCTGCGACGGGATCAGCCCGTTCAGGTAGGCCTGGCGGATCGGCATGGAGGCGGCGAACAGCAAGCCCCAGACGGCGATGAAACCGATCACCGCCCAGAAGCTCTCGATCAGCCCGATCAGCATCAGCGCCACCACGCTGAGCGCCGACGTCATGATCAGCGCCGACGTCCGGTGATGGAACAGCCGGCGGATCCGCGGGGCGGCCACGCCCCCCACGATCTGGGCACCGGCGACGATGGCCGCCACCAACCCGGCGATCTGGTAGGCCTCCGGGTCGCCGTACAGCTCCAACAGGTATGGCTGCAGCGCATAGAAAGCATAGAACCCCACCCCGCCGGTGAACAGGGCTTCGACCATCAGCCACTTGACCGCCGGCACCCGCCAGCCGTACTGGATCGAGGCCCCCGCGACCTTCCGGATCTCGGCGCCCCAGCGGCCTCCTCGTTCCGGGGTGAACCCCACGTCGTGCATCAAGCGGAACGCAACCACGAACATCGCGATCAGGATGAGCCCCCGGAGCACGAACGGCGCCCCGAGCCCGACCTGCTGGGCGATGAAACCTCCCGCGACCGAGCCGGTGAGCATCGCCGCCCCTGTGACGACCTGGCCACGCCCGAACACGGATTCCATCTCCCCGGTGTAGCCGGTCGCGGTGAGCGCATCGACAAGCCACGCCTCCACCGCGCCCGAGAAGAACGTGAACCCCAGTCCGATCAGGACCGAGACCGCCGCCCATTGCCAGAACGGCGCCTCGATCTGCCACAGCAACACGTAGAGCAGTGTCGACGCGCTGAGCGTCAGGGTGCCGAGCAGGTATGAGGTGCGGCGACCGACCGTATCGGCCACGATGCCGGTCGGCACCTCGAACAACACCATGCCGGCCGTGAAGAACGCGTTGGCCGCGAACGCCTGCAGGTTGGTCAGACCGGCATCGAGCAAGAAGATCGTGTTGATCCCCCAGATGAGCGATGCCGCCAGGGTGTTGCCCAACAGCAGGGCGAAGTACGTCCGCTGGATGGAACGCGGCGACGGCAGTCGTCCCACGGCGTCGTCAGGCACGGTGGACATCGGGCGCTATGAGCGATCCGGGGCCGGAAGATCTGTCACCCGCCAGGCCGATCGCCAAGCAGGCCGGACACGTGCCTTCGGACCACCCCGTGAGACCGTTCCTGCCTCGCCGCACGAACCAGATCAGGAGGCCAGCAACGACGGCGATCGCGACGATCCCGATCCCGACCAACGGAAGCTCATCCAGGATCGAACGTGCAGCGGGTCCGAGTGCGTAGCCGAGCAACACGTGTCCTTGCACGAAGAGAGAGCTGCCCACGATCAGGAGAACCAACGCGGCACGGATCCGCATTCCCGACAGGCCGGCGGCGAGGACGGTCAAGGTCCGGAGTCCGGGGGTCGCGCGGCCGGCGGCGAGGACGGTCAAGGTCCGGGGTCCGGGGGTCGCGCGGCCGGCGACGAGGGCCAGCTGCCCGCGGCGATCGAACGCCGACCGCGCCCGATCGATCCGCCGTCGCCACGATGTCAGACGGTGCCGTACGTTCGCTGCACCTCGAACCGATAGATCAGCCGCCCCTCGTCGGCCATCGTTCGCAGGAACTCCTCGTCGGTGAGCTCGCCGCCGAACCAGCTCAACGGTCCGTTGGGCTTGCCCTGCATCTCGCGGAACAACCGCAGGCTCGCCGACGGCGCGTCCGGACCGTCCACGATCGTGACGACAGTTTCGAGGGCGAGCCATGCGTAGCCTGGATCGAACACGAAGAGCGTGCACCGCGGGTCCCGGCGAAGCCGTTCGGTGCGGACGCGTTCGCTCGTGCCACTGCTCCAGAGCTCGCCGCCGATCATCGCGACACCCACGCGCGCGACCTTCGGCGTGCCGTCGTCGCCGACCGTGATCATCGCCGCCGAATGGTGATCCGCCAACCAGGCGATCTGTTCGTCGGATAGGCCCATGGGACCGAAGTCTACGGTTCCTGTTGATCCGGTTGGTCGCCCAGGTGCGACACGGCAACACCGTCCTCGTGGCGAACCCGTTCCCGTAGGTCGGAGAACCTCACCGCCTCGAACGCGATCAGCGCGATCATGATGGCTGTGACCAACCCGAGGGCAGCCAGCGCGGGGATCCGTGCGCCGACGGGGATCAAGGCGAACAGCAGTCCGGCGACCACCATTCGTTGCACGTTGAGGCTGTGCACGTTGCGGTACCGGAACGCGACGTGCGCCAACAGATACATGGCGACGCCGCTGAACATGGCGGCCAGCGGAAGGATCTCGAGGGGATCCGAGAGCGCATGGTGGCTGGCATCGCCCACCCACACCAACACCTTCTTCAGACCGAGGGCGAGCAACACGATGCCGATGATCATCGGCAGGTGTAGGTAGCTGTAGGAGTCGCGCGCGATCCGTGCTTGCTCTTCGCCTTGCGCGCGCCGCAGGATCCGTTCGGCGACCAGCGCCACGACGTCGAAGTACGCCCACCATAGGCATCCCGACAACGCGAGCCCTAACACCGAGGCCGCGATGATCGGCAGCGAGATGGGCAAGGCAGCCACCCCGACGCCGATCGCGACGATCGACTCACCCAGCGCGACGATGATGACCAGCCCGTGTCGCTCCGCGAAATGCGCCGCCGAGTTCACACGCCAGCCGGAGGCGCCCGCCAGGATCACGCCTCCGAAATCGACGATCAACACGGCGACCCAGGTGAGCGTCTGCGCCCGGCCTTCCAAGCCTGATGCCAAGAGCAGCAGCGCCGTGCTGCCGAGCACCGACGGCGCGAACCGGATCAACTGCCCGCGCAGCCCGTAGTCGTTGCTCGCCGATGCGGCGAGCCAGAAGATCGTGAGGTGCAGCAGGCGAACCGCCAGGTAGGCGAAAGCGAACACGACCGGCCCGCTGAGCCCGCCTTCCAGGTCGACGAACGCCTCGGGGACAGTCAGCGCCATGACGAACATCGCCGCCATGGCGCCGAACATGGTGACCCGACCGATCCCCTCGTCGGCCCGAACCACGTTGCCGAGCCACGCGTATCCCACCCAGCACCACCACAGCAGGCAGAGCACCAACAGGCCGCGCACGAGGCCGCGCGCGGTCAGATCGTCCGCCATCAACGCGGTCACCTGCGTGAGCGAGAACACGAACACCAGATCGAAGAACAGCTCGATCGGCGTGACCCGGGCCTCCTCGGAGACCGACTGGATCCTCGGATGCCTCCCCGCGCTCACGAGTCGCATCGTCTCACGACGCCGTCGCAACGGAGGTGGAGATGGCGGGCCCGGCGCCGAGTCGTTTGTCCGCTCAAGGCCGCGGGTACGTTCGAAAACACGCGCGATGGAAGGGGCGCGATGGAAGGGGATGGAACAACATGCTGAACGACACGGATGCAACGGCAATGCTCGCCGTCAAGGATATCGGCGTCGCCACCAAGTTCTACGAAGGGACGCTCGGCTTCGAACCATCAGGAAGGGAGCAGGAAGGCATGGTCCAGTACACGATGGGCCGGACATCCGGTTCTGGTCTACGAGTCCGAGTTCGCCGGGACCAACCAGGCGAACGCGCTGGCGTGGGGCGTGGGTGATCGGTTCGACACGATCATGGACAACCTCCGCAGCGGCGGCGTGACCTTCGAGCACTACGACCTTCCCGGGATGACGCTGGAGGGCGACGTCCATACCGCCGACGACTTCAAAGCAGCGTGGTTCAAGGACCCCGACGGCAACATCCTGCACATCAACAGCGGTTAGCGGAGCCGGAGGGGCGGACTCGAAACCGCAGTAGTGTCAGCGGTTCAGACGTTCTCCCACAGACCCATCACGTTGCCTTCGGGGTCCTTGAAGTAGGCGAACGCCCCCATGTCGGGGATCTCGGTCCGCGCTTGCACGACGCTGCCGCCGGCGGATTCGATCTTCTTCAAGGAATCGTCGATGGCGTCCACGCCGATCGTGAGCACCGGAGACGGCGTGTCGGTGGAGCGCTTCATCATGCCGCCGTTGATCCCGCCTGGCTCCGTCGGCATCTGCGTCTTCTCGTCGACCGACGTCGTCATCGCGAGGGTGTAGTCCAAGTCCCCCATCGTCTGGAGCTGCCAGCCGAACGTCGAGGCGTAGAACTCCTTGGCCCTCGACAGATCGTCGGTGGGGATCTCGAAGTGCACGACCTTGTCCATGGTTCGCTCCCTTCCGGCGAGCTACGTCAGCCCACCGTGCCCGAGCCTACCCCTCCACGGAGATCGCGTTCTCGGGGCAATTCGCTTCAGCCAGACGGACCTTCTGTTCGAGCTCAGGGCCGACCTCGGGCAGCTTCACGACCGAGTACCCGTACTCGTCGGCTTCGAAGACCTCCGGGCACGTGACGACGCACCGGTTGTGACCCTGGCATCGCTTCCCGTCGACCTCGACCTGCACTGACGTCACTCGCGATCGACCTTCCCCAGCACCAAGGGAAGCGGATCGATGCCATGCCAGGCGGGGTCCGAGCCCGGCGCCAACGAGAAGTCGGGGTATCGGATCAGGAACTCCTCCAGGGCGACCCGCAGCTCACGCCGCGCAAGGTTGGAGCCCATGCATCGATGGATCCCTGCACCGAACGCCACGTGTGGGTTCGGCTGGCGGTCGATCACGATGCGATCCCCGTCCGGGAACTTCGCTTCGTCGCGGTTGCCGGCCCCGAACACGAGCAGCACCCGGTCGCCTCTGTGCAGCGTGTGTCCGTCGAGTTCGACGTCCCGCATGACGGTCCGGGCCATGCCTTGCACCGACGAGAAGCACCGCAGGAATTCTTCGACGGCCGCCTCCACGAGTTCAGGATGGGCAGCGAGCTGTGCTCGATCCTCGGGATGCTGCGCCAGGTACCAGAGGCTGCTGCGCAGAACCCACGCCGTGGTGTCCAGACCTGCAACGACCAGGATGAATCCGTAGTCGGCGAGCTCCTCGTCGGTGAGAGGCCGGCCGTCGACCTTGGCCGTGAGCAGCCGACCGAACAGGTCGTCTCGTGGCTCCTCTTCCCGTCTGGCTTCGAGGACCGAGCTGATGTAGTCCGTGAGCTCGGCGGCGGCGCGCAGGGTCGAGTCGTAGTCGTGCGTCCGCACGTAGAAGATGCGGTTGATCCATTCCTCGAGCTGGTCGGACTGGTCGGTCGGAAGCCCGGCCAACTCGCAGAACACCACCATCGGGAACGGCACGGCGTAGCGCGCGGCGACGTCGACCTCGCGGTCATCCCCGAACGCGTCCAGCAGCCGGTTGGCGGTGCGCCGGACCATGGGTTCGAGCCGATCGATCTGCTGTGGGCTGAACGCCGGCAGCATCGCCTTCCGATACTTCGCGTGCATCGGCGGGTCGATGTCGATCGGGATCCCGGGCCGCTCGTTGCCCATGGGCGGCAGCAACATGCCGGGCGACACGGCGAACGTTTCCGGGTCCTGCTCGATGCGATGGATGTCGTCGAACTTGGTGACGAACCAGAACCCACCGTAGTGGTCGCTGAACCCCACAGGGCAGCCCTGACGCAGCTCGCGGTACACCTCGAACGCGACATCGAGGCCCTCGTCGTGATGCCGGAAGTCATGCGCGATCGCTTGCACTCGTTCGTCCACCATGCGGGTGGCGAGCGTAGCCCGCCACCCGAGGTGGGGCAATGTCGCCTTCACTTCACGATATCGGTCAGGCTCATCGAAGTCTCCGGGCGAAGACTCGCCGATGAGCGCCATCCAACGGACCGGAGTAGGGTCGGTTGCCACGGGAGGTGGTCCGATGCCCAAGGTCCAGGGACTGTCGAAATCGGAGGCTCACTACCGGCCGGCACCGAAGCCGAACGTCCGCTGCGATGAGTGCAAGTTCATGTTCCCGCGCTTGTCGGTGGGCGGCTGTCGCTTCGTTCGCGGGGTGATCCACGCGGGCGATACGTGTGATGAGTTCATGCCGCGCCGGGCGGGCGATCCGAAGTCCTGACGCTCGGCTACACGAGCCCCTTCATCACCGCCCGCAGAGCGCGTGCCTTCTTGGCCGCTGCATCAAGCTCACCGTCGAACACGGCCCCTCCGAGATCGCGCACCAGCGTGTCGATCGTGACGAGGGTGACGGGGATCCAGGGTGTGGGCGATCCGGTCACGGATCCACTCGAGCGTCACGAAGTCGCTCCTGACGCCGCCCCGGGAATCGGCGAGCGCGTCCACGATCGCACGCCGCACCCAGAGGTCGAACCGGATCGTGTCCACCTCGGTGACGGGCCGGTAACGGAGCTGCAGATCATTGCTCGCGTATGCGACGTCGATCGTCGCCTCCCGGGTCGCCGGCCGATCGCGGGTCGCGATCTTCCTGACCAGGTCGCGCAGGGCCACGCGGGTCGGCTTCACCAAGCGAGGAGGGACGTCACCGTCTCGGAATGAGTTCCACGCGACGAGCATGCGGGCGGCCGTGGCGTGGACCTGATGCCACTGCGCCGGCGTCGCGAGCCGCGAGGCGAAGATGCGATCGGCGCCGGCAGAGATCGTCGCCAGCTCGTCGGGCACCCCTCCCGCGAGCGTGTCGGTCGGTGAAGCCAGCGCCAGTGCCTCGAGGTCGGGACCATCGGTCGAGCTGAACTCGCCGTAGCCGGGCGCGAAGACCTTGTCGCTGAGTGAGCCGTCTTGATGGTTTTCGGTGGCAACCATCGCTCCGGCAACCGGGCCCGACGGGCCTTGAACCGGTCGGTCGACCTGCGTCACCTCGACCTCTTCGAACACGCTCCCGGGATGTTCTCGGGTCGGTTCACGTCGCCGACCTGCGGGTCCGACGGCATGATCATGGCCGCGGGACCTTCGGTGCCCGCGTGCCAGGTTCCTTCCGTGGTCGTCACGCGTCCTTGGGGGTCATAGTCGAAGACGTCCTCGCCCAAGTACCACACCGACCCGTCGTCGGCTTGAGCGTAGAGGTCGATGGCTGTTTCCGTCAGTCGCCCGTCGAGGAACGCGGTGTACTGCGAGACCAGCACCCGCACGCACTGGCCGGGTGTCCATTCGATGATCCGGGAGAACGGCAGCAGCGTCGTCTCGGTGTGAAAGACCTGGCCGTCGACGCGTCCGTTGAGGATCGCCGAGTCCAGCTCGGCGATCGGGAACAGCGGGTTGGTGACCGCCGTGGGATCGGAGAACGGTGCAGCCGTCAGGTCGCGCCGTGCCGAGTCCGGCGCCAACGGGACGTCACCGAGGCCTGCCGCCTCGAGTTGAGCGCGAGTCGGCTGAGGGATCGACGTTTCCGCCGAGGGTTCGCACTGCGGGGCAGCCGGTGATGACCCCGCTCCTGCGGGCTCGCCGGCAGCGACTCCGCCGCAGGCGGCACAGAGCAGTGCTAAGCAGAGTCCGACGATGCGCTCGCTGCATCGTCGGTGCGTAGATCGGTTTGCGAACATGGCGCTGCTCCCATCCGCTGTGAGGAACTTCTGTCACCTGGCGACACGGACCGAGCGGAGATGAAGGGAGCGTGAGAGGGCGTCGGCCCGATAGCCCATCGACAGCGACCAGCGCCGGGTCTCATCATGTATCGGTGGATGCTCCGGAACGCATCGTGGGCCCCTCGCCGTGGTTCTTGGCGGTGGCCCTTGCCGTACCCATGGCCGGACTCGCGCTGCTCCTCGGGGTGCCGTCGTTCGACGTCCATTGGGAGCACCATCCGTCTCACTTCTGGCTGGTGTTCGGCGTTGCGCTCGTGAACGTCGCGCTCGGCCTGATCGTGAGTGAGGTGGCGCGCCGCAGCGCCGACGAACGTCTCTTCCTGGTCTCCATGGTGCTGTTGACGAGCGCCGGCTTCCTGGCGCTGCACGCCCTGGCTACCCCCGGGGTCGTGCTGAGCGGTCCGAACGGCGGCTTCGTGCTGGCGACCCCGATCGGATTGGTGCTCGCGGCCGGCTTCGCCGCCCTGTCGGCGATCGAGATGGACGATCGCACCGAGACCGTCCTGCGGCGATGGCAGGCGCCGATGCGGATCGGGCTCGTTCTGGTGCTGCTGGCGTGGGCGGCCGCCTCCCTCGCCGGAGTCGCACCACTCGAGCGCGTGATCGAGTCCGAGCGGGCACCATGGTTGTTGGTCCTGCTCCCACTCGGCGTCGCTGCCTACGCCTTCGCGGCATGGCGCTACCTGGCGATCTACCGGGAGCGCCGGCGACCTCTGCCGCTGGCCGTGGCAGTGGCGTTCGTGTTCTTGGCCGAGGCTCTGGTCGCCATGGCGTTCGGCCGCGCCTGGCAGGCCTCATGGTGGGAGTGGCACGTGCTGATGGCGATCGCATTCGCCGTCATCGTGCTCGCCGCCCGGCACGAGTATCGCCGCGGCCGGTCGCTCTCGGGCACCTTCGGCGGCATCTATCTGGAGCGCACCCTCGAACGGCTCGATAGCCGGCAGTCGGCGGCGATGGCAGAGCTGGTGCGTGCAGATGCCACCGGAACCTTGGGCACGACGGCGCAGGAGCTCCGCGGCCGCGGCTTCACCGGTGACCAGGTCGCGGTCATGACGGACTCGGCGCGCGAGCTGGCTCGCATGGACGGTCTGCTGCGGCAGTACGTCGGACCCCACCTCGCCGATCGGTTGGGGGCCGATCCGGAGCTGGCCAGGCTGGGCGGGCAGGAACAGGAGGTCACGGTCCTGTTCGCGGATCTGTCGGGGTTCACGACGTTCGCCGAGGGCAGGTCTGCAACCGAGGTGATCGACATGCTCAACGCCTATTGGGGAGTCGTGGTCCCGTTCGTGGTCGATCAGGAGGGCGGGTTCATCGAACGGTTCGCGGGGGACGGTGTCCTGGCGGTGTTCAACGCGCTGGGTGATCAACCGGACCACGCAGCGCGTGCCGTCCGCGCCGCCGTCGCGATCCGCGATCGGTCCGCCGATGTGCGGGCATCCGAGGACTGGCCGCGGTTCCGGGTGGGCGTGAACACCGGGGTCGTGGTCATCGGCAACGTCGGAGCGGGTGCGCAACGTTCCTTCTCGGTGATCGGTGACACCACCAACGTTGCGGCGCGTCTGCAAGGCCTGGCCACCCCCGGTCACATCACGATCGCAGGCCGAACCCTGGACGAGGTGAACACCGAGCCGGACGTGATCATCGATGTGCGGCCACTGGGTCCCACCGATCTCAAGGGCAAGACCGAGCCCACCGAGGCCTTCGAGCTCTTGTCGGTTTCCGGCGCCGGACACCGATGAAGGGCTCAGGGATATGCTCGCACCAGAGTGTCGCCTGAGCCGACGGAGCGGATACGACGTCATGAGTCACTTCCCGAAACACTGCCCCCGGTGTGGATCGCGCGAGCTGAAGGACATCGTCTACGGATCGCCGGCCGATCCCACGTTGTTGCACCTGTGGGCCGACGGCCAGGTCATGCTCCGCCCGCGACGCTCCGACGACGGGAAGTCACCCGGCTGGATTTGCGCCGAGTGCGGCCTGGAAACCTCGGACGTCAAGGCCCCGCGACCGCTCCCCGCCAACTGGCGCGGTCGCTGCTGACGGCTCCGGTCGGAGTACGTTGAACAGCCATGAGGGAGCCGGACCCGGTCGCGCGCGCTGTGGCATGGTTCGTGGTGGCCAGCCTGTTGGTGCTGGCCGTGGTCGGGATCGGTGGGGTGTTGGTGCTGCGACGGGTGGGCACCGATGAGGCCATGCAGCAAGCGGAGAACACCGCCGTGGTCGCCGCCCGCGCGGTCCAGGACCGCCTCACCGACCGCATGGTCAACAGCGGCAGCTTCGTGGATCTCCAGCCGCTCGACGCCCTGGTCACCGCCGGCGTCCTGGAGGATCCGATCGACGCCGTTTCGCTGCGGACCGACGACGGACGCGTGGTGTATTCCAACGAACCTGAACGGATCGGCTCGAACGTTCCGCTCAGCGCCGCCGAAGCCACCACGCTGCAGGGAGACGAGACCACGGTCACCGAAGTGGCCTCCTCAGAGGACCCGTTCCTCGAGGTATCGGTACCCGTGGCGACGCCGAACGAACAGCCGCTGCTGTTCCAAGCCCGGCTGCGGTTCGACTCGGTGGCGGCCAGCGGTCGCCAGCTGTGGACCGCCTTCATCCCAGTCCTCGCGGTGACCTTGGTGGCGCTGGCGGCGTTGGAGATCCCGCTCGCGGTGAGGCTCGCGCGCCGCATCCGGGACTCGCAGCGCGAACGTGAACAGCTGCTCCAGCATGCCATCGAAGCGTCGGACGTCGAACGACGGCGCATCGCCGGTGAGCTCCATGACGGGCTGGGCCAGCAGCTCGTCGGGTTGTCCATGACCCTGTCGGCCGAAGCCGACGCCATCGAACCCGAGGATCCCGCCGTCGCAGCTCGTCTGCGCGATGCGGCCGACCGCACCCGTCAACAGATGCGCTCGCTCCGCTCGGCGCTCATGGGCATCTACCCCCCCAACCTGGAACGGACCGGCTTGGCGTCGGCACTCGACGATCTGGGCGAGACGCTGCGGGCCCAGGGCCTGGACGTGACGGTGAACGTCGACCTGCCCCGCGGAGGCGACCTACCCCCGTCCGTGGACTCGCTCCTGTTCAACGGCGCACGCGAAGCCGTCCGCAACGTCGCCGCGCACGCCCACGCCGAGCGCGCCGACATCGAGGTCAGCGCAAAGGATCACCGCGCGGTCCTCCGGGTCACGGACGACGGCGTGGGTTTCGACCGTGACCGGTCGGCGCAGGCATCGGCCGATGGGCACCTGGGCCTGATGATGCTGGACGACCTCGCCAGGCAGGCGGGAGGGTCGCTGGTCGTCGGGCCTGGCGAGGTCGGCGGAACCACGCTCTGTCTCGAGGCCCCGTTCCCGGATGCCCGACGATGATCCGCGTCGTGATCGTGGATGACCACGACGTCGTGCTCGCGGGGCTGCGGCAGCTCACCGATGGATTCGACGACGTGGAGATCGTCGGCGCGGCCTCCGATGGGACCAAGGCGGTGCAGGAATGCCAGCGAACCACGCCCGACGTGGCGCTCATCGACCTGGAGATGCCCGAGATGGACGGCATCGAAGCGACCAGGCGCATCAAGGAAGCGTCCCCGGCCACGAACGTGGTCGTGTTCACCTACTTCTCGGACCGGGAACGCATCGTGAAGGCGATCGACGCCGGGGCCACCGGCTACCTGTTGAAGGACGCCGACCCGCGTGAGCTTCATTCCGCGATCAGGGCCGCTGCCCAGGGAGGCGTACCACTTCACCCGACCGTCGCTGCGACGATGCTCGACGAACGCACGGGGGCGGGCGCGCGAGCCAAGACCGGGTTATCGGCGCGGGAACAGGAAGTGCTGATCCTGGTGGGCAACGGGCTCGCGAACAAGCAGATCGCTCGACGGCTGGGCATCTCCGAGAAGACCGTCAAGACCCACCTCACCAAGATCTTCCAGGTGATCGGCGTGACCGATCGCACCCAGGCCGCGCTGTGGGCCGAGCGGAACGGCCTGCTGGCGCCATGACCGGGAGTGGTCGCACGACGGAAGTCGCATTGCCTCGAACCACGTGATGGCGCACCCTCGTGGGATGGACGGAGCCAGTGCGTTCGTGCGGATGGCGGCGCGCATCGCGGTCGCGACGACCGTCGCGTTCGCCGCTCTGCTTCCCGCCGCGTCGGGAACTCCGCTGAGCCGCGATGTGCCCGTCGGGCAGCCCGACAGGCTCACGATCGTCCGGGGCGGATGCAGCGCGGCCAGCCACTGGCGACTGGCGGTTCGACACGAAAGCGGCAGTCTGCGCATCACGCTGATCGTGCGGAGCGGGGTGCCCGGTCAGCGTTGGAACGTGTTCATGGACCACAACGGCCGGGGTTTCTTCGCCGGCGCCCGAGTCAGCGACGATCGCGGCCTGGTGGGTGTCCGCCGAACCACCACCGACCTGCCCGGCGTCGATCGGTTCCGGGCGGGCGCGAACAACACGGTGACCGGCGAATCGTGCCGGGGCCGCGTCCGCACGTAGCGGCATCACCGAGCGTGGATGGGTCGCACGACCAAGGTCTGATTGCCCGCGGGACCCGACGGCCTGGAGCATCGTCCCCGTGTTCGGAACCACCGGACACGGAGCGAAGGAGGGACGATGGTCGACTCGAAACGTCTCCGGACGCGCTGGCTCGTGGTAGCGATGAGCGTTGTCTGCCTGCTCGTCACGGGCTCTGCCGCATCCGCGAACCCGAGCGGCAGTGGCGCGCGTCACGTGATCGTTCGCGGTCCGTGTAGCGACGAGAGCCACTGGCGCCTGCACCTGGTGCAGCACCGCTGGTTCATCGGCGTGGGGTTCCAGGTGAGGTCGGGGGTGCCCGACGAGATCTGGCGCGTCCGTATCGATCACGGACGCCGAACGTTGTTCAAGGACCTGAGCACCACCAACGCGGACGGCATCCTCGCGGTCCGCCGTCCCATCCTCAACACGCCCGGACTCGACTACGTGATGGCAAGGGCACGCAACATCGAGACGGGCGAGCTCTGCGTGGGACGGGCCTTGATCTGACCCTCCCCCCTCGAACGTGCCTCCCTCATGGTCGCGGCCATCCCCCGGTCGGGACCGCGAGGGAGGCCGTTCGGTGTCATGGTTCGGCCGCGACGGACAACAAGCGCTCAGCCGTGTGCCGCCACGACCAAGTCCGGGTCACGAAGCTGACCACTGCGTCCCTGATCCGTCCGCGCTCGTCCGGATCGAGCTCGACCAAGCGGTCCAGCCCGTCGGCGAGCGCCGCCACGACGCCCGATCCCGGTTCGAACGAGAGGAGCCCAGGCCGGCCCACCTCGGCTTCGAGCGCCTCGGCGATCTCTGCAAGGCCGGAGTGACGAGCGACCAGCGGCAGGGCTCCCGACGCTGCTCCTTCGAGCGCGACCATGCCGAAGGCTTCGTCCATGATCGACGGCACGACGAGCACGTCCATCGCAGCGAGGGCGCCAGGCGCGTACCGGTGATCCAGCCGGCCGGTGAAGGTGACATCGCCTCCTTCCACCAGCAGATCGCGGATCGACACCTCGGTCGGAACGACGCCCTGCTCCTGCAACCATGCCGAGGCCCGCGCCATCACCCGCCTCGAGAGCGTGCGCCAGCGCGGCCAGCCACTCCCGATGAAGGCCGAACCCCACCACTAGGACGTCGGGCCGGCTCCGAGCGAGCTTGGCGGCAGCGAGCAGTAGCTCGGCACCCTTCTGGGGGATCAGCTTGCCGAAGGATCCCACGAGCGGGCGGTCGCGGTCCGCCAGCACCCGAAGACGGTCCGCGGCGTCCGGGTCCGCGACCCGCTGGTCGTAGTCGAGCGCCAGCGCGATGAGCGCATCCGCGTCGCGGCCCGCGACCGCTCGGGCCACGGCACCGTCGAGCGACGATGGACGGCCGAGCGACGGTGCCCGGTCAGCGTCGAGCCGGCTCGCGGTCGCGAGCAACGCGTCGCGTCTGCCCATGGGATGGAAGTCTTCGATGTCGACACCCGGCGGGACCACATGCGTCGGAACCGAGAGCCCGCCGACGAGCTCATCGCACCGGCGCAGGACGTCCTCGCTTGGCCCGGCCACGGCGCCTGCAGACGTCAGCGCATCCGCCGCGATACGCCGATATCGCTCCTGAGGTCGGAGTGCGTACTCCAGGTCGCTCCCGTGCACCTTGACGACGAACCGGCCCGCGTCGAACCCCCTCGCGGCGACGGCACCCCGGGGATGACGTGACCCACGATCGCCACCTCGCTGCCGTGCCAGAGCGGGCGGCGGCACGCATCGAGCCGGCATTGCGCGACAGGTACTGCTCGAGCTCGTCATCGGTCAGGTCGGGGAACGCTTTGACCTGGAAACCCTCGTACTCGTCGACCACGAACACGGGCAACAACGATCCGATATCGGGTCGGAGCAGCGTGCACCGCCCCCCGGCCGGCGCGGGCTCGGCTTCCACGTTCGGCACTGTCGCGGAAGGGCCCTGCTCGTCGACCATTGCCCCAGGCGTCGATCCACGGATACCGCTCGGGATCGCCTTCCTGGCAGAGCAGGAGCACGTCATGGCCCATCGCGCGCAGCGCCTCTGCGGTTCGCGCAGCGCCGACGTTGGAGCCGGACCCCTCGAGCAGGTAGCCGTGCCAGAGCAGGACGCGCATGCTCCAGCTGGCGGAGACGCTACGGCGTCAGGGTCGGGACGCGCAGGTGCACGGGGACACCCCCCACCCGGCCGGCCCCCGTTCGCATCCAGGCAGGCTACCGTTGTGCTCATGGATCCGGATACCGACGAGCCCAGACGGCGGCCGATCACGCGGAGGTCGGCGCTTGCTGCCTTCGGAACCGCCAGCCTGGGGGTGTTGCTCGAGGCGTGCAACGGTGATGCGGACACGTCCGTCACCAGCACGCCGGTGACGACCGACGACGGCGCCACGGCGACGGTGCAGCCACAGAGCCCGGCCGGGTCGGACCTGGCGGCCATGTTCGACGACGCCGCCTCTTGCACGCTCTCTCCCGAGGGAACCGAGGGACCGTTCTACTTCGACGTCGACTCGATCCGCACGGACATCATCGAGGATCGCGAGGGCACGCCCCTTCGACTCGGGATCCGCGTGCAGGAAGCCGGCCCATGTACCGCCATCGCCAACGCCGTGGTCGACGTGTGGCATTGCGACGCGAACGGGTCCTACTCGGGATTCGAAGCGGCGTCCCAAGGCGGTGACTTCAGTGGCGGCCAGACCGACGAGGAGACGTACCTGCGCGGTGCGCAGGTGACCAACGCCGACGGCATCGCGGAGTTCCGCACCGTGTACCCGGGGTGGTATCCGGGCCGCACGGTGCACATCCACGCCAAGGTGCACCTGGACAGCGCAACGTTGCTCACGACCCAGCTGTATTTCGAGGAAGGAGTGACCGACGCCGTCTACGCCGAAGAGCCGTACGCGTCGAACGGTGCACGCACCACGTTCAACGACTCCGATGGCATCTTCGATGCGGCCACGGTGCTCACCGTGACCGGAGACGGCGAGGGCTACCTCGGGCTCATCACGATCGGCGTCGACCGGTAGGTCACGTCGAGATCACGTCAACGCTGCGGCACGCACGCGGTCCACCTCGTTATCGAGCTCGCGACGCGGCACGTCGACCCACAATGTCAGCTCCGGCTCGCCGGTCTCGGGATGGGGCTCCCACACCCCCACCACCCGGCCGCGATGCATCACCACCCGGCTGATCCAGCCGGCCGTTCGCGACACCGCCGCCTTGTGTTCGGCCGGGATGAACGCCGCCGATCCGCTCGCCGGCCCCAGCACGTACTGGTCGAAATTCCCCAACAGGCGGACCTCGTCGGTCAGCACGGCCTTCTCCATGGAGGCAACGTCCTCGCGCCGTGACCACAACGTTCGACCCTCGACACCCACAGGCACGATGCGATCGCCCAGCGCCGCGAACCACGGGCGCACCTTGCCGGCCTGCTGCCTCGCCCACCAGCCGCTGAAATGGGCGGGCTCTGCCGGCCCGAACGTACCCAGGTACCGGTGCACCAGGTCGGGACCGGCCGTGTCCGGATCGGGCCACCGCCATCCGTCGACCCACGCGTCGGCTCGCACGAAGGTCACCGCACCGCCGGGCCGAGGCGGACCCTGCAGCAACACCCCGGCCCAGGCGGCCGGCTTGAGCAGCTCGCCCCACCCGGAGCTGACCTTCTCGCGTGCCGCCTTCGAGTGGATCCGAGACGCCAGCGCTTCCTTCAACTCGTCACGACCGATCGGCTCCGGACCCAGAACCTCGCGCAGAGCGTCGACAACCCGATCGACGTCGTTCGCGGTGACGCCGTGGTAGCGCTCCCACGCCTTCGAGCGCCACGGTCGCAGCCGGGACATCGACGCCAGGAACATCGGAGCCTCATCCGCGGCCATCAGATGCAGCGTGCCGCGGACTCCCCACGACTTGACCAGCGAGCGCGCCCGGATGGCTCGATCGACCTGCCCGGTCTTCGGAGCACGTTGGCGCGCGGCGATCGCGAAGGCCGCCGCCGAGGCCACCTGTGCCTGCACCCCGCAGAGCCGCCGCGCGATGCCGACCACCCCTTCTTCCGTTCGCGGCTCGAGGAACTGCCGGCGCACGCGGAACGCCAACACCTGGTCCCAGGTGAGCAGCGCGACGGGTTCGGGTTGTGCCGCTCGCGGCATGGTCAGCCGAATCGTGCTTTGGAGTGGTGTTCCTCGGCGAGCCTTCGGAGTGCGCTCAGGACCGAGTCGAACACCACGGTTCCCACCACCATGCTTTCGACCGTGGACTCGCGTTGCCGGCCGGGGTTCGCCCGGCTCAGCTCCCACGCAGCCAACCGATCTGCTGCCTTGGCGTACCGAGTGAACACATCGCTGCTCACCTCCCAGCCCAGACGACGCAGCGTCAGCAAAGCTGAAGCCAGCTCATCGCGATCGGGAGCATCGTCCTTGACCTGCCAGCCTCGATCATCCAGGAACGCGTCGACCTCCCGGCGGGTCTCCTCCAGCTCGGGGCTGCCGGCGTTGTGCGCTCCCCTGCGGGCGAGCGCGTAGTGGGCGACCCCGAGCACCTCGTGCATCGACTTCGACCCGTCGTCGATCGCGTCCAGGATCTGGCCGACGGTCACCAGCGGAAGATCTCCGACCTGCACCAAGGCGCGGATCAGGCGCAGGCGATGCACATGTGCGTCGTCGTACTCGGCATGCGATGCGGTCGCCGTGCCGGGCGGGAGCAGACCCTCTCGTAGGTAGTACTTGATCGTGGGGATCGGCAGACCACTCTCGCGGCTCAGGTCTGACAGCTGCAATTGGCGCTCCTCGTTCCGAGAGCCGGTTGACATCGCGCCTGGATAGTAGCACTATCTCATATGAGATAGTGCTGGCTATCTCCGAGCCTGGCGAGGAAAGGACGAGCATGGACACCACGATCGCGATCTCCGATGCGACCGCGTTCACGGCCGGCATCTTGCTGCTGACGCTGGTGACGATCGAGCTCGGTGGGACCTACCTGCTGAAGATCGTTCGAGGTGACGCTCCCGTGACGCCCTTCCAACTCGCGTTCGCGCGAGCTGGTCACGCCCATGCCGGGGTGCTGGTGATCCTGGCCCTCGTGTGTCAGCTGTACGTCGACGCGGCCGGGCTGAACGGTGTCGCCGGCTTCCTGGCCCGCGACGGGGTTGCGCTGGCCGCGATCACGATGTCGGCGGGGTTCTTCTTCTCATCGGCGGGGCGCGAGCGCACGAAGCCCAACCGATGGATCGCACTGGTGTGGATCGGGGCAGCGTCGCTCGCAGCGGGGGTCGTGGCCCTGGGGATCGGCCTGCTCACGTCGACGTGACACGGTCGACCCCTCCGATGTTCCAACGATGAGGCGCTTCCTCTGTCGAAGCATGGCACGTGAGACGCATCGGCGAGCCGAGATCGGGACGGACGTGGACCAGGTAGGCAGACCCGTGCTCTGAGGCCGCATCGGCGTGAACTCGCAGCAGGACCGTGACCCCGTCGGCGTCGCTGGTGGTGCGCACAGGGATCACATCATCGATGCCGTCCAGCCCCAGCATGGAACGAACGTGATGCTCTGCCGCCTGGGCGGCCATCGGCACGCTGCAGCGCCCGCGGAACCGATCGAGGACGACGCGGCCGTCACGATAGGCCCCGACCACTTCCGGCCCTCGAACGGCCTCGACGTGGCCGAAGTACAGGCCGTGTGGGAACAGGAGCATGTTCGCTGCGAATCGATCGCCACCGACGTGCGTGCTCTCCCACGTTTCGGCAGGGAACGCCGCGGCCGTCGCCGTGGCGAGTGGACGGCCACGTTCTGCGCAGCACGGATCGCGGCGACCATGTGTGCACACGAGCGCGAGCGGGCCATCGACGGTACGGAAGGCGCGTGCGGTCATGCGGGTCGAGAGCGGTCGCATCCTGGATCCGCGCGAGGCGGACGGTGCCCATCCACGGGTCCGCTGGTCTCGCGTCGATCGCGAAGCACGTGACGCCCTCATCCCGCCGGCGGCCGGGGCGGCGGATCAAGAGCGTTCGCATGCCGGCCCGAGCGCGCCTCGGTATGCAGCGCCAGCCCCAGACCATGTGGGAGTCGAGCATCCAGCAGGCCCTGCCGCCCCCACGGCCCTGCGTGCTCGATCGACAACCAACGGCGGATGGTGGAGGCCGTGCCGGCGAGAGGTTCGTCGGCCTGCTCGCTTCGAAGCGAGCAGCGATCCCCGGGGATGCTCACGTCGGTGTCGATGAACCCGAACGCTGGATCGTCAAGAGCCCTTCGCGGATCAAACGCCGGACCAGGACGGCCCGGCTCGATGCGTCGGCGATCTCGCCGGACAGGTCTCCCACCGTGAACGTCCGGGCGTTCGCGATGTGCCGCATCGCAGGTTCGAGCCACGGGGGCATCTCCAACCTGCGGTCGCCGAGCAACACGGCCAGCCGGTCGGAACGGACGCTGAGCCTGCAGACCGATCCCTCACGGTGAACGACGCGGATCTGGTCGGTGATCTCGACCGGATCTGCACGCTCGAGGATCGATCCGCGAGCGAGCTGCGCCCGCTGGGACCAGAAGCGCTCCGACCGCGACCTCAGGGTCTCCGCCGCGTCCGCCGACCGCAGCCGCTCGGCCATCGCGTCGAACAGCGAAGCGAGCTGGTCCGCGTGGGCACCCGGGTCGGCATGCCATCCCGGCGGCAGCGAGCCGTCGATCTCTTCCGCCGCAGCTGTGGCCGCCGCCCGCACCACCGAACGCCACGGCGTGACGTGTACCCCGACGGTGAGGTGCCCTGAAACGACCTCTTGCGCGGCAGCGGCGTGGGGCGTGCCCGTCGGCATGTAGACGACATCGCCGGGGAGCAACTCGATGTCGAGGGGTTCACGCTCACCTTCGGCCGGCGCGGAGTGGATCTCCCACCGCTTGCGTCCGAACGCCTGCAGCACGAACACGTCGTGCGGATCGGCGTGCAGATCGAGCCCCTGCGCATCAGGCGGCGTGATGTATGCGTTCACCTGACAGGCGTGACCCAGCTCCAGCTCGAGGTCGCGGTTGAACCTCGTGACCGGCTCGGACCATCGGTGCAAACCCTGGAGCACGATCGTCGCGCCGTCGTCGAACAGCGCCGCGATCGCCGCAGGGTCGGCCATCCCGTCCACGTCCCGGGACCCGGTGCGGCCCGATCTCGTGTACGCCGACTCGTCGATCCGTTGGCCGGCCTTCACCACGCGGAAGTATGGGGTGCGCATCGCCGCGGTCGTCAGGAATCGGTCGACACCGTCCAGGGTGAGCAGATCATCGAACCCTTGCTCGTCCACCCCCGAGCACATGGCGACCCTGTTCCCCCACGTCGAAGCCACGAACGCCGCGACGTCACCCGTGCATCGCTGCAGCGGGCTCCGCCCGGACGCCGGGTGCTCGATCGAGGAGAGGGTCACGCCCCAGCGTCTTGGGTGTCCGTGCCGTCCGCGTCGGTGCCGTCGGTTCCATCCGCGTCGGTGCCATCGCCGTCGCCCGCGTCACCGTCGGTGCCGTCGGTCCCGTCGCCGTCCGTGCCGTCGGCGTCCGTGCCCTGCGTCTCGGTGCTCGATCGGGCCGGCGTGCCGGCGGGACTCCCCATCACGGTCGTGATGTCCTCATCGGTCAGGTCCGTGGTGCGGTCATCGTCGGTCATTGGTGCTCCCTCCTTCTCTCCGCGGTCGGCTGCGTTCCGGCCGCGACTGGATGCTAGTGGCATATGGTCGACGCGTGCACCCCAGACCTCTGTCCTCAGGCGTCCTTCGGCACCAGGGTGCGCAACGGAATAGGGGGTGTCGCGGGCGGGTTGGCGCCCACGTCGTCTGATCGGGGGAGGGACGAGGATGAAGATCGGCGTCTTGGGCACCGGTGTCGTCGGACGGACGCTCGCACAGGGGTTCGCGTCAAGGGGCCATGAGGTGGTGGTCGGAACTCGCGACGTGGATGTGCTCATGGCGCGGTCCGAACCCGATGCGAGGGGCACCCCGCCCTTCGCCGTCTGGCACGGCGCCCACGCCGAGGTGCAGGTGAAGACCTTGGCAGAAGCGGCGGCGCACGGCGAGCTAGTGGTCAACGCCACGCTGGGTGAAGCGTCGTTGGCGGCGTTGGCCGAAGCCGGCGCCGAGCACCTGGACGGCAAGGTGGTGCTCGACACATCGAACCCGATCGACCACACCTCAGCGTTCCCGTTCACGCTGTTCGTCGCCAACACGGACTCACTGGCCGAGCAGCTCCAGGCCGCGTTCCCCGCGGCCCGGTTCGTGAAGGCGCTCAACACGATCAACGCGACGCTGATGTGCGATCCGGGTTCGCTCGCCGGCGGGGACCACACGATCATGCTCTGCGGCAACGACGAGGCGCCAAGGGCGTGGTGACCGGGTTGCTCGAAGGCTTCGGCTGGCGCGATGTGATCGATCTGGGCGACCTCACCGGTGCCCGGGCGATGGAGTCCTACCTGACCCTCTGGCTACGCCTCATCGGCGTATTGGGAACGCCGGTCTTCAACTCGAAAGTGCTCCGCTAGCCGGCCGCGGACACGCCGCCGACCGTCTTCAGACCGTAGCGCTCGATGTCGGCGTCCAGGTCCAACGGGCGGAGCTTGGTCTTGGCCTCCACGGTCTCTTCGTCCAGGAACCGTTCCGGCACCAGCCAGCACACCTCGAACTCGAGCCCGTCGGGGTCCTTCCCGTAGAGCGCCTTGGTGGTGCTGTGGTCGGTGGCCCCCACCAGCGCGCCGGCGTTGGCCAACCGGACCGCGATCTCCTGCAGGTCCCCCAACGTCTGGACCTCCCACGCGATGTGGTACAGCCCTACGGTGCTGCGCCCCGCCGTGGAGTCACCGGCCTCCGAACCGATCGAGAACAGCGCCAGGTCGTGGTCGTTCGTGGAATCGGGTGCCTGCAGGAACTTGGCGCCGGGCATCTCACCAACCACCCGGAACCCGAGCACGTCCCGGTAGAACGCGAACGTGCGCTCGGCGTCGCGCACGTACAGCACCGCGTGATTCATCCGCTTGATCGCCATCGGTTCGCCTCTCGTCTTTCGGTTCTCGGTCCTCGGGGATGGAACGCGGTCGCGCCGCGCGCCTATTCCGAGTCGGGGGAGGTCTCTCCCTTGCTGCGACCCTCGATGAACGAGATCGCCTCCAAGGTCGCTTGATAGACGAAGCGCTCCCGCTTCGGGGAGGCCAGGAAGCGGGCGGCCGCTGCCATGGGAGCGCGCGCATCGGGGGCCTCGCCCAGGGCGCGGCTCTCGGTGATGGAGGCCTGGGCGGTCTTCACGGTGTGCGCCACCATGATCGGCGCCACGCTGTGGTCCTCGGCGGCGGCACGGGCGAGCGCCGCTTCCATGGGTCTGTCGTTGACCCTCGTAGCCGTTGATGGTTGCGACAGCGGCGACGGGGTCCCGCGAAACGATCGCCGTGAAGATCTCGTCGGCGATCGTTCGGTGACGTGCGGCGCGACCGGCGGCGGATGGTCCTTCGCGTCGAGCTGACCGGTCCACTGCACGAACCACACCGCGTGGAAGAGCCCGCGCAACACCTCGGGCGATGGATCGACCGACCACGCCCATCGCAGCGCGTCCGTGTAGGTCAGGGTGTGGGTGACGTCGAGCCAGCCCCAGTCGTTGGTGTCGTCCATGTCGAGGTCGATGTCGAACCGGGCGAGCCGCTCTGATGCGGCCCGCGACGTCTCGTCGATGAGCGCCGGGCACCGGCACGCCGGCTTCCAGGGCAGCGCGCAGCGCCGCGAACGCCTCGTCGGCGCCGCCATCGAGCAGATCGCGTCGGTACCCAGCCGTATCCAGCACGCCACCGTTCTGCCGTGACGCCAGATGTGGAAGATCCAGCTCCGCGCTTTCCCACGCCCGTAGGAACCGGCTCATGTACGGGAGACGGTCGTACCGCGTGCCCCACGTGATGTCGGGCACGAGGGGCGCAAGCACGGTGTCGGCCTCGCTCCAGCCGATCGCATCCACCAGCTCGAACGCCTTCTGGCAGAAGATCATGGCGTGGCCGTAGGACAGGAAATGGTCCGTGACGGCCTCCAGCAACGTATGGCGAAGCTGCTCACGCGTGGCACCGGCGGCGAGCAACCCTCGGAACAGCGCCTCGGCGTCGTCGACCTGCTCCTCGTCCACCAGTCGCGGGAAGGCGCGCAGGCCGTCCTGGAGCGAGCCGTGACGCCGCGACTGGATCGACCGGCTCCGGTTGAGGACGGAGCGGCCGGCGCACCTGGTCCTCGCTGGCCACGGCGAGTCCCTGGACCACCGGCATCGCCTTGAGCGGCCCCTCGAACATGGCGGCCAGGCGCAGGCAGTCCGCCAAGGTCGCGAGCGAGTGGTCCCATCCGTACTCCGCTCGCGTGGCGCCGCGTACCGCACGCCGTGGCGAACGATCTCGTCCAGCGGCGTGCCGATCCGCTGCAGCCGCATCGTGTCGCGGGCCACGCGGCCCAGGTCCACCTCGCCCATCGCCTCGAGCAAGCTCGAGAACAGCTGCGGACGCACGATCTCGGCGGGTGCATCCTGGACGTCGACGTGGACGAGCCCGTCGATCACCTTCACGGGGTAGGTCCGGACGGCCTCTCCGCCGAACGTGCAGGTACCACCCTCGCCCAGGTCGAACTTCCAGTTGTGCCATGCGCAGGTCAGGACATCGCCCTTCACATCACCACGGACCAGCGCATAGCCCTGATGCGGGCAGCGATTGTCGGTGGCGAACACCCCGCGCGCAGTGCGGAACAGCGCGATGCGCTTGTCCAGGTAGGTGAACAACCGCCCGCCTTCGTCGGGCAGACTGGAGACGGTCAGGGTGGGGATCCAATCGGCCATCGAAGGAGGACGCTACAACTTCAAGTTCACTTGAAGTCAAGCAACCACCGAGGCGTACCGTGCTGCCATGACCCGATCAGCATCGAACACAAGGACCGGCACGATCTCCTGACGATCGGCGAGCTTCGGCTCGCGCAGCGGTGTCGCGGCGTCGGCCCTGCGCTTCTACGGGTCCGAGGGGCTCTTGAGTCGCCGAGCGCACCGAGGGCGGTCATCGACGATACGCTCGGCGACACGCGCTGCGGCGGGTGGCGTTCATCCGTATCGCGCAGCGGATGGGCCTGAGCCTGGAGCGAGATCGGCGAGGCCTTGACCGCCGTGCCGCCGGACGGCGCGCCGACCGCACGTGATTGGAACCGCATGTCACGCGTATGGAGGCGCCGGCTGGACGAGCGGATCGAGATGCTCGAGCATCTTCGAGACGATCTGTCCGATTGCATCGGCTGCGGCTGCCTGTCCCTGCGCACCTGCGCGCTCTACAACCCGCAGGACGCGGCCACGATGCTGGGCGCGGGACCCCGGTACCTGCTGGGTGACGACCCCGACGACGTGGGGGTGCAGAGTATGACCTCCGCAATGCAGCCTGGAGCCGTTCCGACCCGCCGGCTGGGAGTCAGACGGTCCAGTCCGTCGGTGCGATCGGGCTCGGTTGCATGCCGTTGAGCTTCGCTTACGTCGATGCACCGACGGACGATGACCCGGTTGCGCTGATCCATCGAGCGATCGACCTGGGCGTGACGTTCCTCGACACCGCCGATGTCTACGGACCGTTCACCAATGAGGAAGCCGTCGGCGCCGCGCTGCGAGGCCGGCGCGACGAGGTCACGCTGGCGACCAAGGTCGGGCTCCTGGTGGGAGCGAACGGTGGCTATCCCCTGTCCAACGACGCCAGCCCCGAGCGCATCGCCACGGAGATCGATGGCTCGCTCCGCCGACTCCGGACCGATCGCGTCGATCTCTACTACCTGCATCGACCCGATCCGCACACACCCCTTGAGGAATCCTGGGGAGCGCTGGCTGATGCTGATCCGTGCCGGCAAGGTCGAGCCGTATCGGCTTCTGCGAGGTCGGCGTGGGATCAGCTCGAACGTGCGCACGCGATCCATCCGGTCGCCGCCGTGCAGTCCGAGCTGTCGCTGTGGACGCGCGACGCCCTGGCTGAGGTCGTGCCGTGGTGCGCCGCCAAGGGCGTGGCGTTCGTGCCGTTCTCGCCGCTGGGGCGCGGGTTCCTGACGGGCACGATCACCGATGCCTCGTTCGACGCTGCGGATTTCCGGTCGCGCAATCCTCGCTTCACCGCCGAGGCGGTCCGATGCGAACCAGTCGGTGATCGACTGCGGTGCGCCAGGTGGCCGAAGGCCTCGGCGCGACGCCCGCGCAGGTCGCGATCGCCTGGACGCTGGCCCAGGGCGACCATGTGATCCCGATCCCGGGCACGAAGCGTCTGCGTTACCTCGAGGAGAACGCCGCTGCGGCCGGGCTGGTGCTGGCACCTGCCGACCTCGCAGCGCTGGATCGCCTGCCCGAAGCATCGGGCACACGCTACTGATCGCAGGCGGTCAGGACGAAGGGACGAACGCCAGCTCGAACTCGATCGTGCCATCGTCGCCCACGTTGACCGGTCCGAACCGGGTGGGTCGATCTCGATAGTCGGCGAACACGATGTCCAAGCTGCCGGCCACCTCGATGCCGCCGGACGTCCAGCGAGCGCTCACGGGCACAGTGACGTCCTTGGTCACGCCGTGCAACGTCAAGCTGCCGTTGGCGTCCGTCCTGACCTCGGTTCCTTCCGCCGGCTGCTCCGCGAACGAGATCGGTGAGCTCAGCGTGAAGGTCGCCTCGGGGAACGAATCGGATTCCAAGCCGATCGTGCGGATACGCTCGTCTCGGAACTCCTCGTCGCTGGTGAGGGTCGAGAGGTCGGCGGTCACCTCCACCGGGTTCACCTCCAGCCCCGTCACGGTGAGCGAGCCCGTCACCTCGGAGGTGCGGCCGACGGCGTCGTTGGGGGCCGGCAGCGAGGCAAGCTTCTCGCGAACGCGGTAGCCCACGAACGAGCGAGTTGCATCCAACGAGTACGCGCCTTCCAACGAGTCGGCGGTGAGGCCGGCATCGGGCAGCGCCGAGCCCTCGCCGGCAGCCGGCAATGCGGCGCTCTCGGGGGCGTCGTCCGTCGTGAAGGCCAGGAAGGCGTACGCGCCGGCGCCGAGGAGCACGACGGCGACCACCGTCCCGATGACGATCCTTCCGGCTCGGCCCATCGTTGTCTCCCGCTTCCGTGCGTCGTTCGTTTGCCGTTTCGGTCACTGCAACCTACGAACGGACGGCGTCAGGGGACTCGATGCACCCCTGGTCGTCGACCACGCCCTGCTCGGTTTCGAGTGTCATGGTCGCCCGATGCTTGCGACCCCGTAGCCTCAGGGCCATGACCGACGAACGCCAGGAGCTGCTCGCCCGCCTCGATCGCTACTTCGACGCCGTGCCCCGAAGCGTCAGCCGAACCGAGGAGATCGGGCCTTTCACGCTGTTCGTCAACGAAGGCGACGGCTGGCGCTACTACGCCCGACCGCGGCCCGGGCGAGGCTGTTCGACGCGGACGACGTTCGGACGGTGCTGGAGCGTCAACGCGAGCTCGATCAGCCGCGACAGTTCGAATGGGTCGCCGACGTCGCGCCCGGCGTGGGACCTGCCGTGTCCGAAGCGGGCCTGCGGCGGCAGACCGGCCGCTGATGGCGATGCACGCTGACGATCACGTCGCCGCGCTGCTCCCGAGGGACCGCAGATCGGCATCTGGCCCCCGACGACGACATCGCGACCGCCACCGCCGTGGCCGTGATCGGGTTCGGCGTGCACCGGATACCGCGGTCGACGACACCCGTCATCGAGCACGTTCCGGAGCGTCGCCGCGGCCCAGGATGCTCGACGATCGAGTTCGCACGCGGGCGCATGGCGCTGGGCATGACCCGGCTCGTGGTCGCGCACGGTCGACGGCGTGCCGGTCGCCAGCGGCAGCCACCAGCCCAGCGGCGTGGTTACCGAGGTGACCGGGGTCGCCTGCCTCCCGGCGTACCGGCGCCGTGGACTGGCGACCGCGGTCACGTCTGCATTGGTCGCCGATGCGATCGCGCCAGGGCGTCGACACCGTGTGCCTGTCGGCCGGCGACGACGCCGATCGCGCGGGTGTACGAACGGGTGGGCTTCCGCCATGTCGGGCGCGTCGGCGAGGCTGATGCCGCCAGCGGATCCGGCGCCGGGACTAGGCTCGCCCTCGATGCCCATCATCGAGATCGAGCGCCCTGGCGCCCGCCGAACCTTTCGACGCCCGCGTCGCCTTGGCGCAGGTACCGGCTCGCGTGGCGACCTTCCTCGACGAGGAGCCTCGAGGGACATGGGCGATCTTCCACCCCGTGGCGCCGGGCCACTTCGCCGAAGGCGAGGACGCGCCGGACACCCAGCCGCACGGCACCCACCCGGCGATCGTTCGGGTGTTCGCTCGACCGGGAGCCCGATCAAGGTGCAGCCGTTGCTGCGAGGTCGTCGGCGACCGCAGTAGTGGAGGCGTTCGGGCTGGAGGAGGGAACGTCGTCGTGCGGTGCGAGCTGGCCGACCCGGCCATGATGTACTGGGGCTGAGGAGCGCTAGGCCATGCCGTGGCTCGGCTCTCGGGCCGCGGGGCGTAGTCGACCCGTTCGAACGGCCATGCGTCGGTCGCGAGCCACTCCCGCACCGCTCGCCACAGCGCCGTGTCCAGGTGGGCGTGCGAGACGCGCACCCACGACTGCACCCGGACGTCGTGGTCTTCATCGAGCGGCGGATAGATGTAAACGCACCCGATCACGTCACCGTCGGAAGGATCCAGGACCGTGTAGGTGAAGCCTTCCCGGTCGCGGAAGTGACGGGCGTGCATCTCCAGGTCCCGCAGGTTCTCGTCCAGGGACATGGGCGCGGGCCAGGGGTCGTCGTCGGCATGGGTCGTCGTCGTAGCCCGGCGTCGCGTGGATGTGCTCGATGCTCGAGGACCACGCGGCGAGATCACGGCTCGTTGTGCTCAGGCCCAAGCGGTTCCAGCACGAAATCGGCCGTACGAAGCTGCGTCGGCGGCTCGAAGGCGCGGGCACGAAGGCATCGGTCATGATCTTCAACGATACCGAGAGCGGGCCGGTCGCGTTCAGCGAGAGGCTTGCAGGACGAACAACACCACGGCGCTACCGATCGCGACGGCCGGGCCAAGATCAGTGCCACCTCCATGGATGAGCTCCCACCCTGCGAGCTCGGTGTCGTCCATGGGGATCGGGGCATGCGCTCACCATCGACGCAGAGACGCGAGCCCTTGAGGTCAGATGCGGTCGATCGACGCACGCCAGGCCTGCACCTCGGGCTCGTCGAAGTTCGTCTCGAAGATCGCGGGCACGATCTCGCGGATCCGCCACCCGTCGGTGAACGTGTCGCGCAGCTCCTGCTCGCTGACGCGGCGTGGCCCGCGACCCGGAGGTTGCCGGTCGCTGAAGCACAGCAGGTGCAGCGCGCCACCCGAGCGAACCACCCCGGCCAGGCTCGCTGCGTACACCGGCCGCTCGTGGTCGTCGAACACATGGAACAGGCCGCAGTCCAGCCCGGCGTCGAACCTGCGGCCCAGCCCCTCCAACGCGAACACGTCCGCCACAAGGAACTCCGCGGATGCGCTGAGCGAACGTTCGCGGGCTTTGTCGATCGCCTTGCCGACGGCACGAGGAGAGGCATCGATGCCAAGGACCCGGGAGCCACGAGCTGCCAGCGCCAGCGAGTTCTCACCCGTGCCACACCCTGCGTCGATCACCTCGCCGGCGAAGGCCGCGGCGTCGATGAGGGCCACAACCTCGCGTTGCGGACGTCCGATGTCCCACGGCGGTACGCCCACGTACGATGCGTCGAACCCTCGATCGAACGTCTGGCTGCTCACGGAGGCAACCCTAGACCACTCCTCCCATCCGGCCTACTGGCGGGAGCGGGGCTAAGCTGGTTCGGTGACCCTGTTCAACTCCGCGACGACATCCCCGCGCTGCGCGCGCCCGTGCTGGTGGGAGCGTTCGACGGGTGGATCGATGCGGGTGGTGCCGCGTCGACGCGCTGCCGAACGCTTGCCGAGGGCGCGGAGACCGTGGCCACGCTGGACCCCGATGCGTTGTTCGACTACCGCTCACGCCGGCCCGTGCTCGATGTCGTCGACGGCACGCTTGCAGCACCTCTCCTGGCCGCAGATCGTCGTGGCGCGCCGCGCGTTGGACGAACGCGACGTGCTGGTGCTCCACGGTCCCGAGCCCGACTTCCGCTGGAGTGAGCTGGGAGGGGCTGCGGCCGAGGTCGCGCTGCGTCTCGGGGTGGTGCAGTGGGTCAGCCTGGGGGCCATCCCCGCGGCGGTGCCGCACACACGTCCGGTGCCGGTGTTCGGGACGGCGTCGTCAGAGGGGCTGCTCCTGGACGACGTCGACAAGGGTCCGGCCGGATTGCTACGGGTGCCGTCGGCCGCGCTCTCGGTGATCGAGATGGCGATGGCCGGCGTGGGCATCCCCACGGTCGGCTTCTACGCGCAGGTGCCCCACTACGTCGGTGGCCCGTTCGCACCCGCCGCGATCGGCCTGCTCGACCAGCTGGGCCGCCACCTGTCGGTGGACCTGCCGCTGGGTGGGCTCGCCGATGAGGCGCTCGCGCAACGGACGCGGTTGGACACCGCCGTCGGCGCCGACGACGACGCACGCGAGTACCTGGAGCGCCTGGAATCGATGGGTGGCGACGACGGCACCATCCCCAGCGGCGAGGAGCTCGCGTCCGAGATCGAACGCTTCCTGCAGGGTGAAGCCGGCGGCGAGGAGCCACCCCGCCTCAGCTGAGGGCGCGAGCCGAACGAGCGAGCGGTCAGGGCGAGGCGGTCGGTGACAGCGTCGGTGACACGCTGATCGACGGTGGCGCGCTGTGGGGCCACCGTCGTGGTCGGCACCGGGGACGCCGTCGGGGCCACGGTCGGGGTCGGCCGAGGCGACCGCGTCAAGCGCCGAGGTGGCCGGCACCAGTCGTACCACGCCGGCGCCAAGCGGCGGCACCGCCACCACGGTGCATCCCGCATCGCTCGCGACGGTGGGCGAGCACCTCGGCGGCGTCGCGTCGCCGACCGTCACCGACACGCTCATGTAGCGCGCGCTCCGGTCCAGCGCCACCGTCTCGATGACCACGCTCCGGCCCGACGGATCGCCGGTCGCCGTGATGAGACCGATCAGCACCCCGCCGCTCGTCTCGCTCGGATACTGGCGGATCTGCACCGTGACCGGCTTGGTCGGTCGGCACACCGTTGGGCACAACGGAGACCGTGGCCGTCACCGCGCGCTGGCTGGCTTGGAACGTGATCGCCGCGGCAGGAACCGGCGTCTCGGACGACAGGATGGGCGGCACGATGCCCGACGGCGAGCGCCAGGGCGAAGATCAAGCCCATGGCCACGGTCGCGTACCAGAGCATGTCGATGCGGCTGTCGTAGTGGCGGCGGAGCACGAGCGTGTCGTTGGCGTTGCCTTCGGCCTGGGAACGCGACGCCAGCGTCACGGCTCCGATCGCGATCGCCGCGACCGCCAAGGTGAGCGACAGGCCCAGCCACACGGGCGTCTCTCGCGCGGCCAGCGCCAGCGCTCCGGAGATCCACGTGAGCACCAGGACCAGCGTGCCGATCGCGAGCGCGCTGAGGACGGCGATGCCCAGCCTGCGTTCGGCGCGCCGGGCCGGGAAGGGCAGGACCGCTTCACGCTGCGCGGCGCCGTCGAGCACGGTGTCGACCGCGGCGGCAGGCGTGCCCAGCACCTCGACGGGCTCCACGGAACCATCGCCGGAGAACACGACCTGATGCCGCGTGGGCGGCTCTCCGGTCGCGACCGGGCATTCCACGATGACCCGCCAGGGCTGGTGGGACCGCGCCGGCGCCATGGAAGCCGCGCTCGGCGTCCCGTGGATCGCTTCGACGATCGCCGCTTCGTCCTGCCCGGCGGCGGCCAGCCTCGACGCCAGCTCCAGCACCGGGAACACGCCTTGCGGCAAGACGGTGGCGGTCTCGGTTCGACTGCGTCTGCTCGACCGTGGCCGTCTCGGCCCCGGTCGCAGGCTGGATCAAGGTGCCGTCGGGCTGGAGCGTGCCCGCTCTCGTCGCGCAGCACGACGACGTCCTCGGAGCCCTCGCGGGAGAGCCCCGGCTGGGCGTAGCGGTCCAGCAGCAACGCGATGGGCCGCTCGGAGCGTCGCAGCTCGTCCATCTCATACAGGCCGGGCGCGCGGGACATATCCTCGCCCGCGATGAGCACGACCGGCGCGTCCAACGGCGCCGTGGTACCCGTCAGGATGCGACGAACATCCCCTGTTCGCGAGTCCAGGTCGCCGTCGGGGAGGTCGCGGACGCGGCGCAGCACATCGCCGGTCTCAGCGAGATAGGCCGATTCACGCGGCAGAAACTCTCGTTCCAGTCGCACCTGAGCGGTCACGTCGATCGCTCCGGCATCGCCGCCGAGCGAATGACCGGGGTCGACACAGAGGTATCGGGTCATGCGGGTGCTCCTTCAGGGGCCGTCGGGACCGTGCATATCGAGAGGCGAGCCGTCCGCGAACGGTATACCCTCGGCCCCGGACCTGGATACCCCTGGCCCCTAGGCCGAAAGTCGGTACTTCGGCGTCCGTTCGCCGGGCGGCATCTGCTAGCGTGCGGCAGCAACGCGTCGAACAGGCGAAGCCGGTCAGATTCCGGCGCTGTCCCGCAACTGTAGGCCGTCTGGTGCCCACCGCCCGGTCGGCGAGCCAGGCCGCCCTGCGCGACGCACGGCTGAACGACCCTCGCGGATAGGGCACGGCCGCCGGCGGCTTCCGAGCCCCGACGACACCCTCCTTTCCGGGTCGGATCGTTCCGGTAGGGCGCGCGGACGCCCGGAAAGGAGCCCATCATGGGCCGGACCACCAGGCGTTCGATCGCCGCCATCCTCAGCACCACCCTTCTCCTCGCCTGCCCGCCTCGGCGTGGGCGATCACCGACCAGAAACGCGCGGAGCGGGGCGTCGGGTTCCTCGCTCAGGCGCAACGCCCGAACGGTTCGATCCCGGCGTTCTCGCCCGTCGGGTCCACCTCGGATGCCGTGCTCGCCTCGTCGCGACCGGCATCGGTCGCCCTGTGATGCGATCGGCCCTGCGCTTCCTGCGTCGCGCGGTGGTCGACGGCGATGTCGTCGGCGTGGGTCTGCAAGCCAAGGTGGTGATGGCGGCCTCCGCGGCAGGTCGCGATCCGCGAGACTTCGGCGGGGCCAACCTGGTCGGCGAGCTGCGATCTCAGATCGGGCCGAACGGACACATCGGTACCGCCACGGTGTTCGACCACGCGTTGGGGGTGCTCGCATTGGAATCGGCGGGGCTGAAGCCCGCCGCTCGCGTCACCCGCTGGCTGCGTCAACGGCCAGTGTCCCGACGGCGGGTGGGCGTTCGATGCTCGCTACGCGCCCGCCACCGACGACGATCACTGCGACGACGGCTCGGGGAACGACTTCTTCCCATCGGACTCGAACACCACGTCCTATGCGGTGCAGGCGCTGGAAGCGGCCGACCGCGGGACCTACCCGAACGACCCCTTCGCGTTCTTCGACACCGTGCGTGACCCGGCTCACAGGGGCTGGGCGTACTCGGCGGCGTTCATCGCCACCGACGCCAACTCCACTGCCTTGGTGCTGCAGGCCCATGCAGCGGCCGGCGAACCGGTGCCCGCCGGCGGCCGGAGGGCACTGCGCCAGCTGCAAGACACTTCGTGCGGGGCATGGTCGTTCACGTGGGAAGCGGCCGCGCCGCGACTGACCGAATCGGATGCTCGTCGCGGCGACGTGCGGACCGCCCCGGACGTGGGTGCCACGATCGGAGCGGTGCCGGGCATCCTACGTGCCGCGTTCCCGGTCGAGGGGCCGGTCAGCAAGCTCGTGCCACCGGCCGTCGCCTGCTGACGCATGCGCGCCGTTCCTCCGCCTCACCCTGGTCGCCATCCTCGGCGCGTCGGTGTTCGCACCGGCCGCCGCGGGGTCGGCGCCGGCGTGTGCAGCCGAGGGATCGGGCGCGCCGCCATGCCGCGTTGGTCGTCGGACACCGGAGGCGCCACCACGACCTATTGCGTCGCGCTCGATGCCACGAGCGTCACCGGTATCCGCCTGATCCAGCTCGCCGGGAGCCAGTTCGGGCTGCGGGTACCGGCTGGGGTTCGGCGGGCAGGCCGTGTGCCAGCTGTCGGGCGTCGGCCCCTCGGGCGGCGATTGCTTCGCCGACTACCCGGACTTCTGGGGGTACTGGCACGGTGACGGCCGAGGTGGTTGGAGCTGGGCGGGTTCCGGAGCGGCATCCGCGTCGGTCGGCGACGGTGACATGGAGGGCTGGGTGTGGGGCTCGGGTGACACGGCCTCCACGCACCAGGCACCCCCGGCGCTCGCGTTCGACGACGTGTGCGATGACCGCTCGACCCCGCCGACCCGCCACCCCCGCCCGGTGACGGCGGTGGTAGTGGGAACGGTGATGGCGATGGATCGGGCGGCGGCGGCCAAGGTGGTGCCGGACCGAACACCGGCGACGGTGGCACCGGCGGATCGCGAGACAACAGGAAGGAGAACGGAAGCAACGGTGGATCTCGAGGACCAGAGTGGCGCCGGCGCGGTTGATCCCCGGAGCGACGGTACGGATGATCGTGACGCCGGCGACCGGCAGGCTTCTCCGACGGTCGCCGCGACCCCCTCGATCACGTCGGCGACACCCATCACCGCCCTCGCAGGCGGCACCACGGGCGCCGGCGGTGGGGGCGGTCCGCCGGCCGGAGCGCTGCTCGCCGTGATCGGTGTGGCCGCTCTCGGCGCCGGCGGATGGTTCCTGCGTCGCCGGCAGATCACACCCGCCAAGCACACCAGAGGCGACTGAGCCGTGCATCCGGCCGCGTGGCTCGTGTGGGCGACCTGTGCGGGCCTGGTCACGTTCACCACCACCGATCCGTTCTACCTGGCGATGGTGGTGGCTGCGTCGTGGTTCGTCTACGCCGCCCAGCGCATCCCGGGCGAGACGTCGCGTTCGTTCCGCATGTTCGCGATCGCGGGGGTGCTGACCATGGTGGTGCGCACGGCGTTGGTGTTCTTCGGAACGGTCGACGCCGGGAGCGTGGCGTTCGCGGCGCTCGAAGGAGCCCGGCTCGCGACGCTGCTTGGTCGTCTTCGGCACCTTCAACGCCGTGACGGACCCCTTCGGCGTCGTTCGACTCGCGCCGCGGCGCTTCCACGAGCCCGCGCTCGCCGCCGCGCTCGCGCTGTCGATCGCCCCACGAACCATCTCCATGGTCGGCCGCGTCCGCGAGGCCCAGCGCTTGCGCGGGTTCCAGACGTCCCGCTGGCGAACCCTGCCGGCCCTGGCCCTGCCGGTGCTCGAGACCGGCATGGACGAAGCCGTCACGCTGGCCGAGTCCATGGACGCACGCGGCCACGGACGGGGTCGCCGAACCCGATACCGCCCTGCCCGATGGACGACGGGCGCGGTGGTCATGACCGTGTGCGCGTCGATCTCCGCGGCGCGTGTTCCTGGCAGCGGCGTTCAGCGGCCGAGGCGGGCTGCACCCGTCGACGTTCCCGCTGACCTGGCCCGAGGCCGATCCGCTGCTGATCGCCACGATCGCCCTGCTGGCGGTTCCGGGTCTGCTGCCGCACCAACGTCCCTCCACCGAGGACCAGCGATGAGCGAGGCCGTGCGCTTCGAGGGCGTCACGTTCCGATTTCCCGAGACCCGCCGGCCGGCGATCGAGGACGTCACCCTCTCGATCGACGACGGTACGTTCGTGCTGGCCGTGGGACCGACGGGCGCCGGCAAGTCGACGTTCCTGCGAGCGGTGAACGGGTTGGTGCCGCACTTCACGGGCGGTGCGTTCCGCGGCCACGTCACCGTCGATTCGCGCGACACGCTCGACTTCCCGCCTCGCAAGCTCGCCGACGTCGTGGCCTACGTGCCGCAGGACCCCGGGGCGTCGTTCGTGCTGGATCGCGTGGAGGACGAGCTCGCATACGGCATGGAGAACCTGGGCGTCGACCCCGCGCACATGCGGCGCCGCGTGGAGGAGATGCTCGACCTGCTCGACATCGAACCCCTCCGCATGCGCAGCGTGCGAACGCTGTCGGGCGGCGAACGCCAGCGCGTCGCGATCGCGGCGGCGCTGGCGGCCGGACCGCGCATCCTGGTGCTCGACGAGCCCACGTCACAGCTGGACCCCCAGGCCGCCGAGCATGTCGTGGCGGCGCTGCAGCGCCTCGTGCACGACCAGGGCATGACCGTCGTGCTGGCCGAGCACCGGCTCGAGCGGGTCGCGGGCTTCGTGGACCGCGCGATCGGGTTCGAGGCCGGTCGTGCGTTCGCGGGCGAACCGGCCGAAGTGATCCGGCGTCTCGCGCTGGGGCCGCCCGTGGCGCGATTGGGACGCCTGGCCGGCTGGGACCCGGTGCCCCTCACCGTTCGCGACGCCCGGCGGATGGGCGGCCCGCCGGCTCTCGCGTTACCAGTCTGTCGGAGACACGTGCGACGCCGACGCGACCCAACGATCGAGGTGCGCGGGGTCGAGGCGCGGCACGGCGACCACGTCGCGCTACGGGACATCGACCTCGACGATCGCGGCGGGAGAGATCGTCGCCGTCATGGGGCGCAACGGCGCGGGCAAGACGACGCTGCTCCGAGCGATGGCCGGGGTGCACGCACCGCAGAAGGGCTCGGTCCGCATCGGTGGTCACGCGCCGGAGCCCGGCGTCGACGTCGGGCTGTGCCCGCAGGATCCGGACACGATCCTGTTCGCCGAGACCGTGGCGGGCGAGGTGCGCGCAACGCTCACGGCCCGCGGGCTCGGACAGGGCCCCGGGCCGGTCCTGGAGGCGCTCGGCATCGCGGACCTCGCGGACCGGCATCCCGCGTGACCTGAGCGCCGGGCCAACGATTGCTGGTCGCCACGGCGGCGGTCGCCGCCGGCATGGCGCCCGTGATCGCACTGGACGAGCCCACCCGCGGGCTCGACCCCGACGCGAAGGAACGGCTGATCCGGTTCCTGCGCGGCGTCGCGGCCGACGGCGGTGTCGCGATCGTCGCCACCCACGACGTGGAGCTCGCCGCCGCGTTGGCGACCCGGGTCGTGATGCTGGCGGGCGGCGAGGTCGTCGCAGACGGCGCCACCGATGTGGTCCTGGGCGACTCCACGGTGTTCGCACCGCAGATGACCCGGGCGTTCGGACCCGGCTGGCTGACGCCCGAGCAGGTCGCGGAGGCGTTGGCGTGATCCGCACCGCCACGGCAGCGCGATCCAGCCGTCGAAGCTCCCGGCCGGCCGGCGCGGTGCCTACCGCGAGCGCACCCGCATCCGGCTCGCGGTCCTGATCGGGGTCAACGTGCTGGGGCTGCTGGCGTTCCTGTGGCCCTTCGTGTTGCCGCTGGCGCCGGGCGTCAACGAGAACCACCGCGCCGATGGGCCACTGATCTTGGTCGTCCTGCTGCTGTGCCTGGGGTCGGTGCTGTTCGTCGAGCTTGGCCGCGGCGGGCTTGGGGCCGAAAACGATCGCGCTGCTCGGTGTGCTGGGCGCCGCGATGGTGGCGCTCCGGCTTCCGGGGTTCGTGGCCGGATTCAGCGCGATGTTCATCGTGGTGCTGGTCGCGGGCAACTCGTTCGGGCCCGGGTTCGGGTTCCTGCTGGGCATGGTGGGCACGTTCGCGAGTGGGCTGTTCCTGGGCGGGCTGGGCCCATGGTTGCCGTTCCAGATGGTGGCGGTGGGCTGGGTGGGGCTGGGCGCGGGCCTGCTGCCCAGGGCGACCTGGCGCGTGCGGATCGGCTCGCTCGCCGCCTACGGGGTATCAGCGGCTACCTGTTCGGCGCGATCATGAACCTGTGGTCGTGGCCGTTCCTGACGGCCGGCTCGGCGATCAGCTGGGATCCCGACGCCGGTGCAGCCACCAACCTTCGCCACTACGCCACGTTCTACGCCGCGACCTCGTTCGCGTGGGACACGTTCCGTGCCGTCGGCAACGCCGTGCTGGTGCTGGTGCTGGGACGGCCGTTGCTGGGTGCGCTGGACCGCGCGGCGCGCCGCATGCGCCTCGACGTGGGTCCGTGATACAACGGCCAGGTCACCCGGGCGAACGTCCCGCCGGAAGGAGCATCCATGTCAGGGTTCCCTCCCTCGTTCTTCGAAGATCCCAAGGCCTTCGAGCCCAAGGAGGTCGAAGAGCTCGAGGAACACGAGCGCCACGAGGACCACACGATCACGAGCACGGTGACGACTGCGGCCACGAAGCGCTGCCCCACGGTGACCACGTCGACTACGTGCACGACGGCCACCGCCACTTCTTCCACCACGACCACTGGGACGAGCACTGACGACGACACCCCAACCGCCGAGCCCTCGAACGAGGGTTCGCAGGCTGCCTGAGCTGGGCGTGTACGAGCGGCAACAGCTGCACGCCATCTTGGACGAGGCGCTGATCTGCCACGTGGCCTACATCGCCGCGGACGGCGATCCGCGGGTGATCCCCACGATCCACGCCCGGATCGGCGACACCCTCTATCTGCACGGTTCACGGGCGTCCGGGACCCTGCGCGCGCTCCGCGACGGCGCGCACGTGGCGGTGGCGGTCACGCTGATCGACGGCATCCGGTTCGCCCGTTCGATGTTCGAGCACTCCATGAACTACCGCTCGGTCATCGTCTACGGCGAGGCGGTCGAGGTCACCGATACCGAAGAGCTGCGCACCGTGTTCGGCACGATCACCGATCACGTCGCCCAAGGGCGTGCCGCCGACGCACGCCGCCCGCACGATGACGAGCTGCGTCAGACCATGTTCCTGAAGATCCCGCTCGACGAGGCGTCCGCCAAGGTGAGCACCGGCCAGGCCGAAGACGCCGAGCCCGACTACGAGCTGGATGTGTGGGCGGGCATCCTGCCCCTGCGCACGGTGCCGGGCGAGCCCATCCCCGATCCGCGCAACAAGGCCGACCTGGGGACCCCCTCGTACCTCACCGACTACGGCCGCCCGGGCGAAGCCCGCCCGGGTTCGTGATCATCAGCCCTGCGTCTGCTCGGACACCAAGCGTTCGCTGAACCGTTCGATCACCGCGGCCACCTGCAGGACCGAGAGATCGCCGTTCGGACCCAGGGCGACCATCGCCAACAGATCGCCTTCCTCGACGATCAGGTCCTCACCGTTCAGGTTCAAGAACACCGCCGTCGACAGGAGCGCCATGCGCGCGTTGCCTCGCTCGAACGGGACCTTCCCGCATCATGGCCAACAGCAGCGCGGCAGCCTTCAGATGCAGGCCCGGGTAGACATCGCGTCCCTCGTCGGTGCGCAGCGGTTCCTCGACCACCACCTTGAGCCGGTCGACGTCCACATCGACATCGTGGCCGAGCTCGGCATCGCCGATCGAAAGGATGTCGTCGGCGGAGAGAGCAGCGAACACGGCTACAGGATCCCCCAGCTCGTCCAGCGGGGCGCGGAGCCGTTCGTGGGCCCGCTCGGTGAAACCATCGACCAACGACCGCCGTCCCGCACCGTCCAGGTACTGCAGCAGACGCCCGCTGAACGTGCAGGTCGGAAGGCTCACCACTGACGCGGGTGAGGGTGTCGAGGACGTCACCGACCTCGCGAGGGATCCGGACCGTGAGCTCTTGGATCGGGGGGCACCTCCGAGTCCATGGTATGGCCGATGAGCGTCAGGGTCGAATCGGAGTCCTCCGATCGGCCGAGTTGACGGCGGGAGACATGTCGGGTAGATATATCGGCTCGATATATCGCGGGCCGCTCGATGGACCCGCGACGTCCACCCGAACGCCTCGCCGAAAGGATACCTGTCGCCATGCTCGAGCTTGCGATCTTGGGATCGCTGAAGGATCAGCCGATGCACGGTTACCAGCTCTCGCGCGAGATGGGCGAGGCGCTGGGCGGCTTCTGGCGAGTGTCCTACGGCTCGCTCTACCCCACCCTGCGGCGCCTCGAGCGCGAGGGCGAGGTCGAGACCGTGCCGAACGAGTCCGCCGGGTCGGGACGCCGCAAGCACGTCTACCGCATCACCGAGAAAGGTGAGCGCGCGTTCCTGGAACTGCTCCAGGAAGCGCCCGGCGACACCAACTCCGAGGACACGCGGTTCCGGGTGCGGTTGGCGTTCTTCCGCTACCTGCCGCCGGAGACCCGCATCCGCTTGCTCGAACGCCGCCGCGCGGCGCTGCAGGAACGACTCAACACGATCGCCGACTCTCAGCGGACGGCGCGTCCGCGGGACGACGACTACACCAAGGCGCTGATCGAACATGGTCGAAGCGCCACCCGGTCCGACATCGAATGGCTCGGCGGCCTCATCCAGGCCGAGCGGTCGAAGTCGGCGGACCGGGATCTCGCCGCGACGTCCGGGCGAGGGGGTCAGGAGCGTCATTCCTCGACGCTCCACAGGAAGGAGCGCGCATCATGAGCATCGTTCGTATCGCGATCGTCGGCGTGGGCAACTGTGCGTCGTCGCTCGTCCAGGGCTTGGAGTACTACAAGGACGCTGATCCCGAGACCCGGGTCCCCGGCTTGATGCACGTGGAGCTGGACGGCTACCACGTCCGCGACGTGGAGGTCGTGGCCGCGTTCGACGTCGACGCCAAGAAGGTCGGCACGGATCTCGCCGATGCGATCTTCTCCGAGCCCAACAACACGATCCGGTTCGCCGACGTGCCGCCAACGGGCATCACCGTGGAACGCGGCCGCACGCTGGACGGGCTCGGCACCTATTACCGAGACGTCATCACCGAGGCCGATCAACCCGAGGCCGATGTGGTCCAAGTGCTGCGGGACACTCGAGCCGAGGTGCTCGTGTGCTACCTGCCGGTGGGATCGGAGCAAGCGGCGAAGTTCTACGCGCAGTGCGCGCTTGACGCGGGCGTCGGCTTCGTCAACTGCCTGCCGGTGTTCATCGCCTCAACCCCCGAGTGGGCCAAGAAGTTCGCCGACGCGGGGTTGCCCATCGTCGGCGACGACATCAAGTCGCAGGTGGGCGCCACCATCACGCACCGGGTGCTCACGAAGCTGTTCGAGGATCGCGGCGTGAAGCTCAACCGCACCTATCAGCTCAACTTCGGCGGCAACATGGACTTCATGAACATGCTCGAGCGCGAGCGCCTGACGTCCAAGAAGATCTCCAAAACGCAATCCGTCCAGTCGCAGCTAGAGAAGCCGCTCGACAAGCAGGAGATCCACGTGGGCCCGTCCGACCACGTGCCCTGGCTCGAGGATCGCAAGTGGGCCATGATCCGGCTGGAGGGCGAGTCCTTCGGGGGCGTGCCCCTCAACATCGAGATGAAGCTCGAGGTCTGGGACTCACCCAACTCCGCCGGCATCGTGATCGACGCGGTCCGCTGCGTGAAGGTCGCACTGGACCGAGGCGTGGGCGGGCCGCTGATCGGGCCCAGCGCCTACTTCATGAAGTCGCCCCCGGTGCAGTTCAGCGACGAGGGAGCTCACGACATGGTCGAGGAGTTCATCGTCGGCACCGGCGAAGCGGCGAGCGCCGACTGGACCGCCTTCTTCGACAGCCAGGGCGCCGACGCCTAACCGGTCTCGTAGGCCGGGGCTTGCCCCCGGGCTCGCCCCGTCTCCCGACGTCAACCCACCCGGATCGTCGAGGGCTCCGACCACATGGATCGCCCGCCGGCCAGCCTGCGCATCCGTGCGCGGAACCGGTACGTGCCCTCGCCCGACGGGGGCACGAAGGCGCGCTTGCGTTCGGCCGTGCCTGAGCTCCAGCCCTTCCAGACCTTGCCGGGGCGCCGGATCTGCACGTCGTACACGAACCCGTCCGGCGCCGTCTGGCTCGCCCACGTCGCGGTGAACATGCGGTGCACGCCGCCGCGGGCCGGCGAGACGTGCATCGGAACCCGCACGCGCCCACCCATCTCGAGTGCGGAGTGCACACGAACCTGAAGGTGCCGGCGGCCTCGAACGTGAACGAGCGCTGGCTCCGCCCGGACCAACCGAACCCGAGTCGTACAGTTCCATGCCGGTGTTGTCGGTCGCCGTGTGATGGTCGTCTGGGACCCACGAAGTCGAACATCACCGTGTCACCGCGACCGATCGAAACATCCGAGGATCGAACCCGAGATCCTCGGACTTCAACATGGGTGACGTCCGGCGTGCTCGGCGCCCGCTGGACGCACGGGCACATGTGGCGCTTGGCCGACCGCGGCTGCGGGCACGCACGAACGACGCCATGGCAACGGTGGCACTGTTGCGACCGCACCGTCGTCGCGATGAACCCCCTCATCTGCATGCCTCGCACAACCTGCGTATCGGCTTCGGCGCTGCGTTCCCGAAGCGCCACCCGTAGATTGCAACGGTGAGCGCCACCGGAGCCCGTCTGGGCAGCGTGCGAGACGCCCTGCGCCACAGCGATTTCCGCCGACTCTTGGCGATCCGACTGATCAGCCAGAGCGCGGACGGACTGATCCAGGCCGCGCTGGTCGCATCCCTGGTGTTCTCGCCCGAGGAACAGACGACCGCGGCTGGGTTCGCGCTGGCATCGGCGATCGTGATCGTGCCGTTCTCGCTGATCGGTCCGTTCGCGGGCGTGTTCATCGACCGATGGTCGCGGCGGCGCATCCTGATCGTGGCGCCGCTGATACGAGCGGCGCCGGCGTTCCTGGTGCTGGCCGACCCGGTCCGACAGGCGGCGTGGTTCTACGCCGCGGCCCTCTTCGTCACGTCGGTGAACCGGTTCTTCCTGGCGACCGCGCAAGCGGTGGTTCCGCGGTTGGTGCCGACCGAGGATCTGTTGGTCGCCAACGGCGTCGCCACCGTGGGGGGCACCGTGGCGTTGCTGGTCGGCGTCTTCGCGGGCGGGCTCATCTCCGACGCCTTCGGCAACACGTGGATCGTGACGGCTGCGGCCGTGATGTGGGTCACGACATCGGCGGTGGCTTCCCGCATCCGCAGCACCCTGGTCCCGCACCAGTTGCCTGAGGTCCCGAGCTGCTGCGCCATCAACTTCGCAGGGTCGGGGTGGAGTTCGTTGACGGGATCCGCTCGCTGGCGCGCACGCCTCGTGCGGTGGCTCCCATCACCTCGATCGCGCTGGATCAGCTGGGCCAGGGCTTGGTCCTGGTGCTGGCACTGGTGGTGTTCCGGGATCGATTCAGCCAGGGCGTGGGCTCGTTCTCGTGGCTGATCGGTGCGGGAGGCGTCGGCGTGATGCTGGGACTGGCCACGATCAACTCGTTGGACCGGCGGTTCCCACGGGCTCGCATCGTCGCCGCCTCGTTCGCGTTCGGCGGGGTGGCCGTCCTGTTCGTCGCCCTGGTGCTGAACCGGTACACGGTGTTGATCGCGAGCTTCGCGGTCGGGCTCTCGTTCGCATGGAAGAAGGTGCCGATCGACACGATGGTGCAGGAGGCGGTGCCCGACGGCCTGCGCGGCCGCGTCTTCGCGGTGTACGACGTCGTCTACAACCTGGCTCGGCTGCTGGCGGCGATGCTGGCGGTCGTGCTGCTGCCCACGGTGGGCGTGCGAGGCGCCGCCGCGCTGGTGGGAGTGGCGTTCCTGCTGTGGGTGCCCGTGCTGCCGCGATGGTTGCGGCGGGCGCCCGAGATCCGGTTGCTCATCGCCCGTGATGCGCCCGCCGGTGCCCGCCGAGCGCGGTGGTCTGGGGCGGCGTCGAGGAGCGGGTCACCGTGTTGGACGGTGGTCAGCGCCACACGGACGGCCGGCCGCGCGGCGGGTTCCGAGTTGTCATTGGCGGACGGAACGGAGCTGGACGTCAGTCACGACGAACCCGACGGCCAGTGGCGATCGACCGCGAGAGGGCGGACTGAGCCGAGCGTCCGGCCCGGACAGCGCGCGCCGCGGGGGTACCCCGGATCCCGGACGGGGCGGTACGTAGTTCTCCTTACGCCCGGCACGGTAGCCGGGACCACCGTGATCGGGTATCGACCTGTGGACGCAACACCTGCCACCATGTGCCCACGGCGCGACAGACGGAAAGGTCGACGGAGATGGCGATGAAGGCACTGCTCGAGGAGCGGAACCTCGATCGCCTCATCCGCCCCGCCGCCCTGGTCGTGGCTCCGTAAGCGAACATCGGTTCCTCACCGACGTAGCCCGGGATCCCCCTCGCGGGCTCACGGAGGCCGGGGCGACCGGGAACGCGGCACGCGATCCCGGGAGCTCCGGCCTCTTTCGTGTCCGGCTCGGTCCGAGAGGTTCGGTGCCTACCGCGCCGCGCGCGGTGCTACCGGGCCGCGATCGGCGATCCGGCGCTCGGCCTCGAGCCCTTCGTTCTCCTGCGGCTGCGCTCGTTGCGCGCGCGCGCGGCCGATCGCGAGCAGCGCGAGCCCGAGCCCCGCCGCGACGAGCACCGCTGAGGATGAACCCCACGCGGGCGCCCAGGTGGTCGCCGATCAGTCCTGCGATGGGCGCGCCGATCGGCGTGGAACCCAGGAACACGATGCCGTACAAGCGCCATCACGCGGCCACGGGCCTCGGGACGGGACGACAGCTGCAGCATCGTGTTGCCCGTGATCATGAAGGCCATCAGCGTGTACCCCATCGGGATCATCGTGAGGGCCGCCACCGAGCAGGGTCGGCGAGAGCCCGGCAGGATCAGGGCCACGCCCGTGGCGAACGCCCACCAGGCCAGACCTCGGATGTGAGGCTGGGCCGAGCGGCTGGCCATGGTGATCGCCCCGAGGAAGGAGCCGACGCCCGCCAGCGCCGACAGCACGCCGAAGGTCCCCGCGTCGCCGCCGAACGTGTTCCTCGGCGAGCAGCGGCACGAAGATCGCGAAGTTGAACGCGAACGTGAACACGATGGCCATCGCGATCAACGGCCTGCGCAGGTCGTCGGTCCTCCACACGTACTTCAGCCCGGCCACGAGGTGGCCGCGATCGCGTGTGGACCGCTTCTGCGGGTGGAGATCGGCGGTCCGCATCAGCGCCAACGCGATCAAGACCGCGATGTAGCTGACCGCATCGATCAGGAAGCACATGGCCATGCCCACGGTCGTGATCAGCAGTCCCGCGATCGCCGGGCCGACCACGCGCGAGCCCGTGAACACCGCGCTGTTGAGGCTCACCGCGTTGCGCACATGTGCCTCGCCCACCATCTCCACGTAGAAGCTCTGCCGCGTGGGGTTGTCCAGCGCAGTGACCAGACCGGACGCCACGGCGGCGACGTAGACCATCCAGAGCTCGACGACGTCGGCCGCCACCAGCACGAACAACACGGTCGCCACGGCGCCGTATCCACATTGCGTGAGCATGAGGATGCGCCGCTTGTCGAACCGGTCTGCCAGCACACCCCCGTAGGCGGCGAAGAGCAGGACCGGCAGGAAGTAGAGGGCCACGTGGGTGCCGAGCGCGGTGCCGCTGCCGGTCAGCTCCAGCACGAGCCACGCGGAGGCCGTGAAGTTCATCCACATGCCGATGGCCGAGATGGTCTGGCCGGTCAGGTACAAGCGGAAGTTGCGGGACTGACGGACCGACGAGAGGGTGCGCCCGACCGCGGCGCTGAAACGGGGACTCACCCATCGATGGTACCCGGCCGGTATCGTGCAGCCATGGCCAGCCGGAACGGACACGGGCGTCACGCGGCGGGCGGTGACGACGAACGGCGGCGGCGGCGCAACCTGCTGATCGCCGCTCTGGTGACCGCAGCGATCCTCGCGTTCGGGGGTGGCATCCTGCTGGCGCAGAACAACGGCGACGACGGCCCGTCGCCCTCCCCGACGGCATCGCCCTCGCCGATCGCCACCGAGGAACCGACCGTCAGCCCGACACCCAGCGCCTCGGCAACGGCGACTCCGCCGGCCAGCGAGTCGCCGAGCGCTCCTCTCGTCTTGGAGGACGGACGACATTTCGTGTATCCGAAGGACGCTGCTCGCTGAGGAGTCGTGGTCGCTCTCGTTCGACCTGGCGTACTTCTACATGGAGGAGGCCGCGATCGAAGAGTGCGGGCCCGATGTGCCGAACGGTTACTGCATCGTGAACGAGAATCCGAGGGTGCGGACCCTGCCCGTGGCCCGAACGGTGACGGTGCGCTACATCCCGGCGGGCGCGTGTTGCGACTTGGAGCCGGGGAGCTTCCCGCCGCTGGCGGAGGCCGTGAACGGGACCGCGCAGACCGACTATGACCCCGCCGCGCCCTACTGGATCACGGTGCAGGACGGGCAGATCATGCGGGTCACGCAGCAGTTCCTGCCCTGATGGCGCGGCGTGGGCCGCGGGACTGGGACGCGGTCGGCGTACGACCGGCTGCCGATCCCCATGACCGCCTGGGGCGAGGTCGTGGTCGGCTGGCTCGACCTGCGAGGTGACGAGCGGGTGCTCGACGCCGGGTGCGGGACCGGCCGGGTGACGGCACTGCTCCGCGATCGGCTGCCCCGCGGCCGGGTGATCGCGGTCGATGGGTCGGCGTCGATGATCGAGCGGGCCCGGGAGCGGCTTGGGCGGGACCGGGTGGAGTATCTGGTCGCCGATCTGCAGGGCGCCGCTGCCGCTGGAGCCGCCGGTGGATGCGGTCCTGTCCACGGCGACGTTCCATTGGATCACGGACCACGATGCGTTGTTCCGCGGACTGGCGGCGTGCTGGATCCGGCCGGGCAGCTGGCGGCGCAGTGCGGCGGAGCCGGCAACATCGCGTCGATCGAAGCCGCGTTGCGGGCGATGGGTGAGGACTTCCGCGGTCGCAAGCACTTCGCGACGCCGGAGGCGACCCGTGCGCGGCTGGAAGCGGCCGGCTTCATCGAGGTCGAGACTGCTGGCTCACGGACGCGCCGACGGAGCTGCCCCGAGATGACCTCGAGCCCTACTTGGAAACGATCTGCCTGGGCGATCACGTGCAGGGGATGGAAGCGGGCGAGCGGCGCGCTTTCGTTCTCGAGGTGGCGGGCAGGATGGTCGAGCCCGTGATCGACTACGTGCGTTTGAACATCCGAGCCCGCCGCGGCTGACCCTCGGGTCGACCTGATGCTCGGCACGCACCGTCGGAAGACACCTGGCGGTGTTCCGCGGCGCCGCGCGGTCGCGCTACCGCCCCAGTAGTCCATACCAGACTAGACCTGCCGCCGCGCTCGCCGCGATCACCGCCACGGGCTTCCAGCGCAGGCGCCAGAGCCCGACGAACGCCACCACCGCGACCACCACCGCGAAGACGTCGACGCTGGACCAGATCGGCGACGGCACGTCGAACCGGCCGAGCACCCGGGCCACGCCCACCTGCGAGAACAGCGCCGCGATCGCGAACGTCACCGCCAGGTTCGCGATGACTCCCACCACGGCCGCCGTGACGGTCTGCAGCGCCGCGGCGAGCCGACGGTTCCCGCGCAGGCTCTCGATGTACGGAGCCCCCAAGAAGATCCACAGGAAGCACGGCGCGAACGTCGCCCACACCGCCACGAACGCTCCCAGCGAGCCGGCGACCAGCGGCGTCAGTCCCCCAGGATTCTGATACGCGCCTACGAACCCCACGAACTCCAGCACCATGATCAGCGGGCCCGGCGTGCTCTCCGCCAATCCCAACCCGACCACCATCTGCCCCGGCAGCAGCCACCCGTACGTCGAGACGGCCGCCACGTTCACGTACGCGAGCACGGCATACGCCCCGCCGAACGTCACCAGCGACGCCCGGGAGAAGAACCAGCCCATCTCGGTGAGCGTGTCCCCGCTCCCTCGCCACCAGGCGATCAACGCGATGGGCACGAGCCATACGAGCAGGCCCACCACCAGGGTTCGGGCGGCGCCGGCCTTCGATGGGATCGTGTGCGGCTGCCCGAGGCGCGTCGTCGCGCACCGCGATGCGCTGTTGTTCCTCGAGCTCGGGCGCGACACCCACGTCGAACAGGTCGGGCCGTACGGCGCCCCCCGCGAAGCCGATCAGCAGCGCCGTCACGACGATCAGCGGGAACGGCACATGGACCACGAAGATGCCCACGAACGCGGCGACCGCGACCGCCAGCATCAGCCCGTTCGCCAGCGCCTTCGTGCCGATACGGATCATCGCCGCCGCCACGATCGCGATCACCGCCGGCGCGAGGCCCGCGAAGATCGCGCTGACCCACTCGACGTCGCCCTTCGCCGCGAACAACCACGAAAGGCCGAACATCACGAACACGCTCGGCAGCACGAACATGACGCCGGCGACGAGCCCGCCCTTCACCCGATGCAGCAACCATCCGAGATAGATCGCCAGCTGCTGTGCCTCGGGCCCGGGCAACAACATGCAGTAGTTCAACGCGTGCAGGAAGCGTCCGTCTGAGACCCATCGCCGCCGGTCGACGATCTCCTCGTGCATCAAGCGAGATCTGGCCGGCCGGTCCCCCGAAGTTGATGAAGCCCAGCTTCACCCAGAAGCGGGCAGCCTCACGGAACGTGACGTCGTGAGGAGACTGTGACGCGTCAGCCACGCGGCGCAGTCTAGGGGCAGGGACGACCTCAGATGAACAACGACACCGCGGCGTCGCGCATCTCGGCGATCGCGGTGGCGGCGCCGATCGGCTCTTCGAGCCCATCGAGCAGATCCTGCCGCTTCAGGCCTAGCAGGTCCATCGTCATCTGACATGGGATCAGCCGAACGCCCAGCTCCTGCGCGGTGGCGATCAGCTCCTCTGGCTTGGCAACCTGGTGATCGCCGGCGAGCTTCTTGAACATGGTGGGGCCGGCGCCGGCGAAGTGGTAGCGCGAGAGCTTGGCCTTCTGCGCCGAGCCGGGGTTCATGGCGCTCATCATCTTCTGCATCCAGTTGTCGCCGGTGATGCGCACGCCGGGCTTCACGATCGCGAACAGCCCCCAGAACGTGAAGAACACGCTGGACTCCATGCCGCTCGCCGCAGCGGTCGTCGCCAGGATCGTCGTGGGCCAGATGCGATCGAGGTCGCCTCCCCACGCGATGATCGTCAGCTTGTTCTTCTTCTTGACGGCCCCGGCTGAGGCGGCTTCCAGGGCCTCGATGCGCCCCAGCAATTCGGCGTACGTGGGTGCGTCGGTCGCGATGGTCTCCACGCTGCCATCTCGATCAGGCCTTCCGGATCAGGTAGCGGAACTCGCCCGCGTCCTCGCCGGATCCATCAGCTCGTTGCCGCTGATCTCGGCCCAGCTCGGGACATCGGACCGGGAGCCCGGGTCGGTTGCGAGCAGCTCGAACAGGTTCGCCGCTCTGCGGCGTCCTTCAGGGCTCGCGCGAGCTCGACGAGTGGCCCGGGGCACGACTGCCCTCGAGCGTCGACGATGATCGTAACGCCGGTGGAAGCGGTAAAGAGACACGGGTGCACCTCCGGTGCGGTGGTGGGACGAAGGAAGGTGGAGCGCTCGGCGCGAAGGCCGTCCCTGGTCAGCGCGGACAGCAGATGCGATCGGGGATCATGGCCCCCACGATGCCGGCTTCGCGTGTGCAGATCATTTGCAGGTGCAACAGCGTAGCCCACTGCGGTTGTTCCCAACAAGGGACCTTCGGCCTCCCCACCGGCCCGGCACCGGGTAAGATGACCCACATGTGACGAAGCGCTGACCCGACCAGGGACTCAGATCCCCGCGCGCAACGGCGCGCTCAGTCCTTCCGGAGTCAGCGCATGACCTTCGCTCTCGTCCTGCTGACAGCTCTCCGCTCGATCGGTCTCGAAGTCTCACGGTGGAGCCGTCGTGCTGGAGGGCGTGAGCATGCTGGTCGCGCCACGATCCAGGATCGGCCTGCTTGGACCCAACGGCGTCGGCAAATCAAGCCTGTTGCGCGTATCTGGCGGGCCAGGGACGAACCCGACGCCGGGGTCGTCCGGCGATCGCCCGCGCTCCATGACGGTGGGGCTGCTCGACCAAGAGCCGGGCGCCGAGCCGGGCGAACGGTGCGATCGTTCCTGGCGAAGGCCACTGGCATCGCGCGCGGCTGCGGACGAGCTGCAGCGGCCACGCGGCCATGACCGAGGACCTCGGCACGATCCAGCGCTACACGGAGTCCCTCGATCGATTCGACCGGCTCGGAGGTCACGACTTCGAGTGTCCGTGCGGCCACCATCGCCGCCGAGCTCGGGTTCCGCTCCTCTGGACGTTCGCGTGGATCAGCTCTCCGGAGGACAGCGGACCCGCGCGGCGCTCGCCGCGATCGAGCTCGCCGGTTCGACGTGCTGCTGCTGGACGAGCCCACGAACAACCTGGACGCCGAAGGGTTGGAGCGGCTGGAGTCCATGGTGCAGAGGGTTCGCCGGTGGCATCGTCGTCGTCTCGCACGATCGGGCGTTCCTGGATGCGTGCGTGGATCGGTTCCTGGAACTGGATCCGTTCACCCGGCGAGCGAGCGAATTCGTCGGCGACTTGGAGCGACGTACGTGGCCGATCGTGAGCGAGACGGCGACAGGCACAGGGCGCTCACGATGCGGCCGTCGCTGAACGCGCACGCCTCCAACGACGCGCGCATCAAGTCCGTCAGGAATCCGCCGAGGCGGTCGGTCGCGTGAAGCGCTCGGATGAAAAGGACAAGTTCGTGCGGTTCGCCAAGATCACCGGAGCCCAACGCCACGCGGCGGGTGCCGCGCGGCTGGAACGTCAGATCGAACGCATCGACGTGCCCGACGCGCCGCGCGAGCGATGGGTGCTGCGGATGGATCTGGCGCCGGCCTCGCGCGGGCAGCGACGTGGTGGCCCGCCTCGTGGACGCCGAGGTGATCACGCGGGGCTAGTTCCGGCTGGGACCGATCGACCTGGACATCGTCAGGGGCGAGCGCATCGCGCTGGTCGGTCCCAACGGCACCGGCAAGTCCACGCTGCTCGGCGCGATCGCCGGTGACCTCCCGATGTCCGAACGGCACCAGAACGCTCGGGACCCAGCGTCGTGCCGGGGCTCTTGGCGCAGGAGCGTGACCTGCTCCGCCTCCGCAGGAAGATCTCCTCGCGATGATGGCACGAACCACGGGTTCCCCGGGGGCCGATGCGCGTTCACTGCTGGCGAAGTTCGAGCTGGGAGCCGACGACGTGCAGCGGCCCGCGACCGAGCTTTCTCCCGGCGAACGCACCCGGGCCGCCCTGGCGGTGCTCGCCGCGCGGCGAACCAACCTGCTGCTCCTGGACGAGCCCACGAACCATCTGGATCTGGCCGCGATCGAGCAGCTCGAGCGCGCGTTGGCCGACTACGAAGGGCACGTTCGTGATCGCGACGCACGACCGGCGGCTGTTGGAGACGATCGGCATCACGCGCACGATCGAGCTTCGACGCTTCGCGGCGTCCGCTAGCCCGGTGTGTCGGCGGCGTGGTGAGGCAGCCGGCCGGCCGGCCGAGGCGTTCGAGCCCCGCCAGGTCGCCCGGGCCGAGGTCGGTGATCCCCGCCGCCGGACGACTCCATGAGCTGGCCGAAGTTCTCTCGCGTGATCGAGACCCACGATGTGGCCGAGCTCGTGCAGCACGACGGGGCCCTGCGCGCCGACCAGCTCGAACCCCGGGCGGGTTCGGGTCTTCCAGATTGATCGCGATCCAGCCGCTCACCAGCACGTCGCCGTCGGCGGACGCGGTCGAGGGTGCCGCGACTCCGGCCGCCGTGTGATCCGTCATGGGCGAACGAGATGTCACTGCTATCAGGGTCGACCCAAGCGATCAGGACCGGAGCCCATCGATCGCCGTAGCGCTCGGGCTGGTAGACGGGCCGGCGTCGCATGGGCGACTCGTTGCTGAGCCCGTCGTAGTCGAAGTCGATACCGGTGGCGACGGACATCCGGCGGACGGCTTCGTGTACGTCCTGCATCGAACCTTCGGGCGCCAGGCCCAGGTTCACGACGTAGTGGATCGGCTCGCAGGGATTCCAGCGGATCGGGTTGCCCCGGAAGTCCTGAGCCAGGAACTCGTACTCGTCGGCGTGCTCGGCCGGATCGTAGCGGGTGACGAACGAGACCAGGCCGGCCACCGCCATGAAGAACAAGGTGAGCATCGCCGATCCCACTACCCACACGGGGAACCGGCGTGCTGGTGCAGGCTGGGGCGCACCGGGAAGCCATGCCGGCGACCACTCACTCAGGTCGGGCCGGGGAGGGATCGGTGGGGGAAGCGGTGACACGTCGTGCGCTCCTTCGTCGGTGCGTCTCAGCGGATCCTTCGGCGGCGGTCCTTCGGCCAGTAGACCAGGACCACCTTCGCCTTCAGTGCATCGGCGGTGACGGGCCCGAACTGTCGGCTGTCCGTCGATGCGGCGGCGAAGTCGCCCTCGACCCAGTATTCGTCGGCGGCCAGGATCCGGCTTGCCCGACGCCTCGGAGACGCGGTCACCGTCACGCCGTCGCCGGGCAGCGCCACCAGGCGCTTCACCATCTCGTATCCGGGCCGACCGGGGTGCTCCACCACGACGACGTCCCCTCGTTCGTACCTCGTCGGGCATGATCACCAACGCCTGATCGCCCGGGAGCGAGCAGCGGCGCCATCGAACCGCCTTCGATCGAGATACGCGAGGGTTTCCTGCGCATGACGGCCCACGCGAGACCGGCGGTCACGACGGCAGCCGCGGCGACGCCGGACCACGGTTTCGCACTCCGACCGCGGTGGTAGGTTCCGGGTTCCGGGCCGTTCGGGCCGGGATCGGATGAAGGAGGGGATTCCATGCTCGAAGCATTCCTCACGCCGCGACGGATCGTCCACGCCCACTGCGACCTTCCGTGCGGTGTGTACGACCCAGCGCAGGCGCGCATCGAAGCCGAGTCGGTGAAGGCGTGCCAGGAGAAGTACCAGGGCAGCGACGACGACATCTTCCGCGACCGTGCCGTCTCGATCAAAGAAGAGCGAGCGGACCTGGTCAAGGAACATCTGTGGATCCTGTGGACCGACTACTTCAAGCCAGAGCACGTGGAGAAGTTCCCGGACCTGCACGACAAGTTCTGGAAGGCCACCAAGCTCGCCGGCGAATCGAAGAAGTCCGTGGACCCGGCGCAGGGCCAGCAGCTCCTGGACGCCGTCGACGAGCTCGCCAAGATCTTCTGGGAGACCAAGTCATAGACGGACGTAGGCCGGGGCTTGCCCCCGGCCGGCTACCCACAGAGGCCCGGTGGGCGGGGCCGTCGGATCCCCCGCCCACCGGGACGTACCATCGCCAGGCCAACTCGATCCATGCGGGCGTAAGACGGACCCGGCGGAATGGGGTGGGTCTGGCGGCACCCCACCCCGCCCGGTCTCCATGGCTACATCGGCAGCATCGCTGTCTCGGGCGCACCGGCCGAAGGACTGCTTGTGTGGGCCGAACGGTGGACCGGCTCCCGGTCGAACGGCCGCCGCAACCACCGCTGTTAGGCTCGCCGACCGTGAAGGACGTGGGCTTGGTCGGTATGCCGTTCAGCGGGAAATCGACCCTGTTCACGGCGATGACGCGCGCCGGTTCGCCCGGAGGTCAGGCCAACCTCGCGGTCGTGCCGGTACCCGATCCTCGTCTGCAGGTGCTCACCGAGATGGAGTCTTCGGCCAAAACGGTCGCGGCCCAGGTTCGATTCGTGGACGTGCCGGGTGGGGTATCGAGTGCGCAAGGGCTGGCAAAGCTTCGTGAGGTCGACGCGCTCGCCGTGGTGCTCCGCTGCTTCGGTGCCGACGCTGTCCCAGCTGATGAGTTGGAGTCCGTCCGCGGCGAGCTGATGCTCGCCGATCTGGCGGTGATCGAGAGCGCGCTCGCGAAAGCCGAGAAGAAGGCGCGCGGCAAGCCCGGAGCCGAGGTTGACGCGCTCCGCCGCGCCAAGGAAGCGCTCGAGGCCGAGACGCCGCTGCGCGCCGCGGGCGTGTCCGCCGAGGATGCCGCGCATCTGCGTGGGATCGCACCGCTCACGCTGAAGCCTGAGGCAGTCATCGCCAATCTGGAGGAAGGACTCGAGGTTCCCGAGGACCTCGACCCCGACAGGCGCGGCCGGCGTGTATGCCTCGATCGAAGCCGAGACCGCGGAGATGGAACCCGACGAAGCTCGCGCGCTGCTCGAGGAGTTCGGCGTCAGCGAACCGGGCCTGGAGACGGTCATCGCGGCGAGCTACCGCGCGCTCGACCTGATCACGTTCCTGACGACAGGAGAAGACGAAACGCGCGCGTGGGAAGTTCGACGCGGCGCCAAAGCTCCTGAAGCGGCCGGCGTGATCCACACCGACCTCGAGCGCGGGTTCATCCGCGCCGAGGTGATCGGCTACGAGGACCTGGTGTCGGCCGGCTCGATGACCGCGGCGAAAGCCGCAGGTACCGTGCGCCAAGAAGGCAAGGACTATGAGGTGGCCGAAGGCGACATCCTCAACATCCGCTTCAACGTCTAGCCAGGATCTGTGACCTCGAACTCGACCCACGTGGGCGGTGCCTCGGCGGGAGTACCCTCGAACGACCATGGGCGAGAGCTATCGGATCGGCGAGGCAGCGAAGACGCTCGGCGTGCGTGTGGAGACGCTGCGCCGCTGGGAACGCGACGGCAAGCTCCACGTCGATCGGACCCAAGGTGGCCAGCGAACGGTCCCAGCGGCCGAGGTGGCGAGGTTGCTTAGCGATCGCCGCCACGACGAGCCGATCGCGGCCGCCAGCGCACGCAACCGGTTCCCGGGCGTGATCACCGAGGTCAGACGAGACGGGCTGGCCGCCACGGTCGAGATCCAGGCCGGGCCACACCGTGTCTTGGCGTTCATCACCCGCGAGGCGGCCGATCAACTCGATCTGCAGCCCGGAATGGAGGCGGTCGCCACGGTCAAAGCGACAAGCGTGATGGTGAACCTACCCGAGGACTGACGAGACCTCAGTCGATGCCGATCATCACGTCGGTGGCCTTGATGATCGCGGTGACCTGACCACCTTCGGCCAGCCCCAGACGTTCGGCCGAATCCTTCGTGATGGCGGCCACGACCTGCTGGCCACCGACCTCGACCACGACCTCGGCCATCACCGCGCCGATCGTGACGCTCTTGACGGTACCGCTCAGTTGGTTCCTCGCGCTGGTCTTCATGGCCTCTCCTCAGCTTCCTACGGTCATACCGCTAGCTTTCCCTTGGCAGCGTAGTCCTCAAACACTACGCTCTGCATTTCGACCTCAGGGGGGTTCTTACCGTGAAACGGCTGCTCATCTCGCTCTGCGCTCTGTCCTTGGTGCTCGGGGCCTGTTCCTCCGACGACGAACCGCCCGGGTCCGGTGACGCGACGGAGCCAGCGGAGACCACCGAGCTTACCGTCTTCGCCGGCTCGTCCCTGACCGACGTCTTCGAGAACGAGATCGGTCCGGCGTTCGAGGAAGCGAACACGGGCACGACCGTCGTCTTCAACTTCGGCGCCTCGGATTCGCTCGCGGGCCAGATCCAGAGCGAGGGGTCGGCCGACGTGTTCGCCAGCGCCAGCGACACGTGGATGGATGCGGTGGAGGAAGAGCCCGGCGTCAGCGACCGAACTGACTTCGTGAACAACGGGCTGGTCATCATCACACCGCCCGACAACCCGGCCGATATCGCCTCGATCGACGACCTCGCGACCCCGGGCATCCAGCTGGTGCTGGCCGCCGAGGGGGTGCCCGTGGGTGACTACGCCCGCGAATCGCTCGGCAACGCCGGCATCCTGAAGGAAGCCGAAGCCAACGTGGTTTCCAACGAGGAGGACAACGCCAGCGTCGTGGCGAAGATCGTCGCGGGCGAGGCCGACGCCGCCATCGTGTACGAATCGGACGTCTCGTCGGCGGCCGGCAACGACGTGACCGCGGTCGAGATCCCCGAGGATGTGAACGTCATCGCCACATACCCGATCGCAGTGGTCACGGGAGCGCCCAACGCGGACCTGGCCGCCGACTTCGTGGCCTACGTTACCGGCACGGACGGGCAGGCGGCCCTGACGGAGTACGGATTCGAAGCGCTCGCATGAGGGCCGGCGACTCCATGCGGTCCCGGATCCCGCTCCCGCTGTGGATCCTGGCCGTCGTGGGCACGGTGTTCGTTGCCCTGCCCATGGTGGCGCTGCTCATCAGGGCACCTTGGGGGGACCTGAGCAATGCACTGAGCGGCGTCGGCGCGTCCTCCGCGCTTCGACTCTCGATCATCGTGTCGTTGGCATCGACCGCGCTCTCCATCGCGATGGGTGTCCCCATCGCCTGGGTGCTCGCGCGGTCGAGGTTCCCCGGGCGCTCCGTGCTGCGCGCGATCGTCGTGCTGCCCGTGGTGTTGCCGCCTGTCGTGGGCGGCATCGGGTTGCTCTCGGCGCTGGGTCGAGGCGGGGTCGTGGGTCGCTGGCTCTTCAACGGCCTGGGGATCCAGCTCACCTTCACCGTATGGGGTGCGATCGCAGCGACCACATTCGTGGCGATGCCGCTGATGGTGCTGGCCACGGAGTCGGGCCTGCGGTCTCTGGATCAGCGGTACGAAGGAGCGGCGGCGGCGTTGGGTGCGAGCCCCCGATACGCGATCCGCAGGATCGTGCTTCCGATGCTCGCCCCCCAGTTGGCGGCGGGCGCAGTGCTGGCATGGGCGCGTGCGCTGGGTGAGTTCGGAGCCACGATCACGTTCGCCGGCAACCTGGCGGGCCGGACCCAGACACTTCCGCTCGCGGTGTACGAAGCCCGGAACACCGACCCGGGCGGTGCGATCTTCCTCTCGCTGATCTTGGTCGTGCTGTCGGTCGGCGTGCTCGTTGCGATGGGTGGTCGCATCACGCAGGCACGCTGAACCCTGGCAGGATTCCCCTGTGAGCCTGCACGCTGACTTCACCGCCCGCCGTGGAACGTTCGAGGTCGTCATCGCCCTCGATGTTGCCGACGACGAGACCTTGGCCCTCCTGGGTCCCAACGGCGCCGGCAAGTCCACCGTCGTCGACGCGCTGACCGGCACCCTGGAGATCACCCAGGGAACGATCGAGCTCGACGGGAAGCGGGTCGATGCCATGCCACCCGAGCTGCGTCCGATCGGCGTGTGCTTCCAAGACGATCTGCTGTTCCCGAAGCTCTCGGCGCTGGAGAACGTGGCCTTCCCGTTGCGGGCCCGGCACATGGCCAAGGACGCCGCTCGGACACGCGCCGTCGAGCTGCTCCAACGGCTCGCTCCCCAGGTCGATCCGAGAGCCGCCCCTGGCTCCCTGTCGGGCGGGCAGCGTCAACGGGTGGCGCTCGCCCGTGCGCTCGCGCCCGAACCGCGCCTGCTGCTGCTGGACGAGCCGTTCTCCAACGTGGATGTGTCCGCTCGGCCGGGCCTGCGTTCGCTGGTGGGAGAGGTGGCGAGGACCTTCGGCGGTGCAACGGTGCTGATCGCCCACGATCCCCTCGACGCGCTCACCCTGTCCGACCACGTCACGCTCATGGAAGACGGACGCCAGACGCAGACTGGAACGCCGGAGCAGATCCGTGCGACCCCGCGTTCGGCGTATGCGGCCGACCTGGTGGGAGTGAACCTGTTCGCGGGCGTGCTCGAACCGTTGCCGGACGGCGCAGCGACCCTGCACACCGAGAGCGGGGACATCACGGTGGCGCCGTCGGCGCCGGTGACCTCCGGCGCGCAGACGTTGGCCAGTCTGAGGCCCGTCGATGTCTCCCTCCATGCGCGGGAGCCCGAGGGGTCGGCACGGAACGCGTTCCAGGGCATGATCGGTGAGATCGCGCTGGACGGCGAACGCGCCAGGATCAGGATCGCAACCCGGCCGCCACTGACCGCCGAGGTCACCGCGGGCTCGGTCGAGCGGCTGGGGTTGCGCCAGGGCGACCAGGTGTGGGCCAGCTTCAAGGCTGTGGAGGTGTCGTTGCAGGTCGAAGGGAGCGACGCTGCAGCCCCGGCAGCCGGTACCCTGGGCGGGTGAAGACGACCGAGCGGGAGTCGCTCGAGGCTCCCGAGCCCGGGACCTCGCCTCCCACACCCCACAAACACAAGAACCCGATCCTGCAGTTCCTGGGAGAGCTGCCGGGACTGATCATCATGGCCTTCGTCCTGGCGCTGCTGATCAAGACGTTCCTGGTGCAGGCGTTCTTCATCCCGTCGGGATCCATGGAGCCCACACTGCGGCCGGGAGATCGCGTGCTGGTCCTGAAGGTGCCCTACTACTTCCACGAGCCTCGGCGCGGCGACATCATCGTGTTCGAGGATCCCGATCCGGGGGCGGAGGCCGAGCGAGGCGTGGTGGGAGGCTTCTTCCACTGGATGTTCCAGGGATTGGGTGTGCAGCAGCCGGACAACGAGGACTTCATCAAGCGGGTGATCGGGCTGCCGGGCGATGTCGTCTCGGCGAAGAGCGGCACGGTGATCGTCAACGGCGAGAAGCTCAAGGAGCCTTACCTCACGCAATCGACCGCGGACTTCGAGAAGATGAGCGTGCCCGATGGCCAGCTGTTCGTCATGGGTGACAACCGCCCCAACTCACTGGACTCACGGTTCGGGCTTGGCTTCATCCCCATGGACAAGGTGATCGGCAAGGCAGAGCTCATCATCTGGCCGCCGGGCGACCTCGGGACCCTGTAGGGCGGGGTCTAGTCTGGCTCAGACTACTTGCGTGGGACCGCACGGTTCCGTGGTCCCACCGGTTGTTCCCCGGGCACGAACAGCCGCGCGAACGACCACACGATCGCCGCGATGCCGAAACCGGCGAGCCATACCACCAAGGGCGGGTCGTCCAGCGCGAAGAACGCCTGGCTCGGTCCCCATGTCAGCGCGATCACGAACAACCCGGCCATGGACCAGATCAACATGAGACGCGCGCGCGTGAGGGGGGCCGCGATGATCGTGAGCACCAGGAACCCGATCCACGTCAGGACCATGACGGCGGTGGTCTGCGCTTGCTCGAGCGTGACACCGGGTTCGTTGATCGCGAGCCGGTACGCGAGCAACGTCGCGATGGCTGCCAGCGTGCCGGTCGGGATCGCGAACCGGAGCACACGGTTCACGAAGCCCGGCCGGAACCGTTCGGTGTTCGGTGCCAGGGCCAGGAAGAACGAGGGGATGCCGATCGTGAGTGCTCCGATCAGCGTGAGGTGACGCGGCAGGAACGGGAACACGAAGCCGGCCACCCCGGTCGCCAGTGAGATCAGCATCGCGTACACGGTCTTGTTGAGGTACAAGCCGCTCGTGCGTTCGATGTTGCCGAGCACGCGTCGCCCCTCTGCCACGACCGGCGGCAACGCGTCGAAGTTGGAATCCAGCAGCACGAGTTGCGCGACCCCCCGCGTCGCATCGCTGCCCGAGCCCATCGCGACGCCGATGTCGGCATCCTTCAGGGCGAGCGCGTCGTTCACACCGTCGCCAGTCATCGCGACCGTGTGGCCGTGGGACTGGAGGGCCTGCACCATCGCTCGCTTCTGCTGAGGCGTAACACGACCGAACACGCCGTGTGTCTCGAGCATCCCTGCGAGCTCGTCCGCGTCGTCGGTGTCCAACTCCCGAGCGTCGACCGGCTCGTCGGCGTCGGGAAGGCCGAGCTCGCGGGCGATGGCACCCACGGTCCGCGGGTCGTCGCCCGAGATGACCTTGACCGTCACGTCCTGCTCACGGAAGTAGCGAAGCGTGTCGGCTGCGTCGGGGCGAGGGCGGTCGGCGAGGATCACCAGCGCGGCCGGCTGCAGATCGGTCGGGAGCCCGTCGCCGTTGAGCGCGGTGCCCCGAGCCAGCAGGACGACACGCTTGCCTCGGTTCGAGAGCTCGTTCACGCGGGTGCTCAGATCGTTGTCACCGGCGAACGAACCGAGCACCACATCCGGCGCCCCCAGCACCCAGGCGCCGTCCTCGCCGAAATCGGCGCCGCTCCACTTGCGAGCGCTGGAGAACGGCACGGTGGAACGGGCCTCCCACGAAGGAGGCGAGTCGTATCGGTCCTCGATGGCCAGCGTAGTGGCGTTGGGCGAAGGGTCGGCGGCGGCCAACGCGGCGAGCGCGGTCTCCGCCGCTTCCGGGTCTGCTCCGGATGCGGGTTCCACGGCTTCAACCGAGAGCTTGCCCTGGGTGAGGGTCCCGGTCTTGTCGATGCACAGGACGTCGACGCGGGCAAGTCCTTCGACCGCCGGAAGTTCCTGCACCAGGACCCGTTGGTGGGCCAGCCGCACCACGGCAACGGCGAACGCGAGCGAGGTGAGCAACACGAGCCCCTCGGGCACCATCGCGACCGTGCCGGCCACAGCGCCGGAAACTGCCTCCCGCCAATCGCCGTCGTTGACACGGATCTGCGAGATGAACAGCAACGCCGCGGTGGGCACGATGGCGAAGGTGACGTAAGTGAGGATGCGGTCGATGCCGCCGCGCAGCTCGGACTTCGTGAGCGTGAACCGGCGCGCGTCCTGCGCGAGCTGCACGGCGTAGGCCTCCTTGCCCACCTTGCTCGCCCGGTAGCGTCCGTATCCTGCTGCCACGAACGACCCGCTCATGACCTCGTCGCCTTGGACCTTCTCGACCGGATCCGATTCGCCGGTCAGGAGGGACTCGTCGACCTCCATGCCGTCCTCGTCGACCACGACACCGTCGACCACGATCTCGGCGCCCGCGGGCGCTTCGAGCACATCGTCGAGCACGACGTCGCCGACGGCCAACTCGAGCTGGGCGCCATCGCGGATCACCCGTGCCTTCGGCGCCGTCAGCACGGTCAGCCGATCGAGGGTCCTCTTGGCCCGCAGCTCCTGCACGATGCCGATGGCCGCGTTCGCGACGAGCACGAAGCCGAAGAGCGCATCCCGGAACTCGCTCGTCACCAAGATGATGGCCAGCATCGCGCCGAGGATCGCGTTGAAGCGCGTGAAGATGTTGGAGCGCACGATCTGCGCGACCGTCCGCGTCGGTGCCTCGGGGACGTCGTTGACGTCGCCGCGGGCAACCCGATCGGCAACCTGGGCCGCGGTGAGACCCCGTTCCGGGTCGACCTGAGATTCCTGGGTGATCGTCGTGCCGGCCATGTCCGTCGAGGGTAGCGGGCTAGGCTTGAAGCATGCGAGGGTTCCTGATCGCGCTCGGCATCGCCGCGGTCAGCTGGGTGATAGCGATCTGCGCCCTGTGGGTCTTCGGTCGGAAGTTCGCCGCCGTGCAGCTCGCCAGGGCGATCCCCGATCTACTCGCGCTCTGCCGCGGACTGATGGCCGACCCTCGCGTGCCGCTCGGCTCGAAGGTGCTGCTCGGCGGCGCGATCGTGTGGGTGCTCTCCCCGATCGACCTGGTGCCCGAGTTCATCCCGGTGCTCGGGCCCCTGGACGACGTGATCGTCGTTGGGTTGGTGCTACGTCACCTCGTGAAACGTGCCGGGATCGACGTCGTTCAGGAACACTGGCGAGGCGATCCCAGGGTGTTGCACACGGCACTGAGGGTCGCCGGCCTGCGAACGCCGGAGGCTCCACCGTTCACAAGGTGACGTAGTCACATGCTCACCAGGATCCCATCGTGACCCCAGCTCGGCTGACCGTGGAAGACGTCCGTGAGGAGCGTTCGAACCTTTCCCGACTTCACGTGGATCACTTGAAGGTGGCCGTCCTCTTGGACGATGATCCAGCGCCCGTCCGGAGACCAGCTCGGGCTCAGCCTCCAGTGGTCGTTCTCCAGTTCCTCGAGTTGATGTTGCCCCGAACCGTCAGGCCGTATGGCCAGCAGCCCGGCCGGGTACTGCCCGATGAACTCCCGAGGTGCGAACCGGCTGAAGGCGATCCACCGTCCATCCGGGGACCACGCGGGATCGCCACCGAATGGGAGGTAGCGAAGACGGAGCTGAGTAAGAGCGCCACCGGGAACCGATGCCAGCCATATCTGCGAGTAGTCGCCAGGCCCGTCCCAGGACTGGAAATTGGAGCCGCTCTGGAAGGCCACACGCGACCCGTCCGGAGACCAGTCGGGGTCCGCGTCGAGCTCGTGGGTTCCGGCGAGCCTTCGGATGTGGCCTCCGCGGGCGTTCATCACGAAGATGTCCGTGTCCATGTGATGACCCTCTCCTGGCCGAGTGCCGGCGAACGCGATCTGGGTCCCGTCGGGCGACCAGGTTGGGTCGGAAGCCCCTCGCCTCATGTTCGTCAGTTTCCGCGTCGCGCCATCCGAATCCATCACGAAGATCTGGGACGGGTCCCCAGGAGCACGGCTCTCGTAGACCACCCGTCTGCCGTCCGGTGAGAGCTCGGCGTTCGTCTGGGAGCCCCGAGCGGACAGGAACGCGGTCGCGTCCCCGGTCTTAGGGTTCACCACGTAGATGTCTCGGCCATCGGTCAGTTCAGGCTTCGACGGTTCTTGGGTGGGCGACGGCTGGTCGACCGAGGCGACTACGGACCCGCGGGCCGCGGGGGGAGGGTCCGGAGGCGAGACGCACCCGGAAGCGAACGCCAACAGAAGAACGACGCAGGCAGCGTGGTGAGCGCGAACGGTCCTGGCTCCCGCCCCCTGGACGAACTGCGAGGCGTTCCTACGTGTGGTGGGCATGTGTCGATCCCCTTCGGCATGGGTGTCCTTCTTGGGAGATCCTCACCGGTGTGCCCAAACGATTCCTGAACCGCGTCATCAAGGATCCTTCAAGCCCTGACCTGGACGCTCGAGGCACGGACCTGCGCAGCCTCGCGGGGTGGTCCGAGCCACGAAGTAGCCACGCTTTGCTCGGGCGCTGCCCTGCTACAGGCCCACGTAATGGCCACGGTTCGGTGCGACGTCCCACGGACCTGCGCAGCACGCTATGGTCCTGAATCGCACGACCTTGTGGATGTCGAACCACCTGCGCGGAAGACTGCACGCGATGCTCCGCTCGTTCGGTCGCCGCGCGTTCTGCCTGCCGATGACACGCTCGTCGCTCCTCGTCACGCGGCATCGGAACCCGTGGTCCGGGCCCCCGTTCGTGAAGAAGACCAACCGATCCGCCGCCCGCGTGCCATGAGTGTCCATGGACACGACCTCGAAGGACGGCGAGTCACCATAGGAGTCCCATGTCCCGATCCACAGGACGACGCGGTTGCGGTTGATGCGAGTCACGACCGTCCGAATGTCGCGATCGCCAGACCCGTCCTGCCCGTCGCGGCGCACTGCCAGGGTCGCGAGCCGAAGCGGTCTCCGCGAGCATCCCCCCGATCATTCCTACCGTCAAGCAGCACGATCGAGGATCGCCGCACGACTGCCCCCTTCGTTGTCATCCCCTTCTTCACCCGCTCTCTCCCTTCAATGCGGCCCGCCGCACGCGCGTAGGCGGTCATCCGACGCTCGCTCGGGAGAGACTCACGAGGATCCCGTCCGGGCTCCAGCTCGGCTCGGCGTCCTCGGCGTTCCACAGCAGCGTTCGGTAGCGATCCGTCCGCACGTCGACGATGCCAAGGCGCCCGGGGGCTCCAAGGCCGTCCACGAAGACGACCGAGCGACCGTTGGGAGACCAGCTCGGGCCGTACCTCCACTGTCTGACCCACCGGCGCCCCTCGAGCGGATGCTCTTCAGTGCCGTCTGCTCGGACGAGCCACGTCCCTGCCCACGGCCATGAGCTACCGGTGGACCCCGGCGAGAACTCCGTGTAGGCGATCCACTGGCCATCCGGAGACCATGTGGGGTACGGGCCGCCCCCATACTTCAGGTCGAGCTCGACGAGGGGCCCGTCTGGGATCGACGCGACCGCGACCCGGCCATGGCTCCGGCCCGGGATGGCACGGCCGCTCTGGAAGACGATGCGTGCGCCGTCCGGAGACCAGTCCGGGATGACCGTCGTGTCTCGCGGTCGAGGCGAGCCGTCGGATGCGACCGCCGCGAACGTCGATCACGAAGATGTCCGCGTCGGACGGTCCACCCTTGCCACCTGGGCGCGTACCGACGAACGCGATCCGGGTCCCGTCGGGCGACCACGTGGGAGCTGAGGCAGGGCGCTTCATATGCGTCAGCTGCCGCGCCGTCCCGTCGGCCTTCAGCAGGAAGATCTGGGACGGCACTCCGGGAGCGCCGCTCTGTAAGACGACCTGCTTTCCGTTCGGTGAGAACTCGGCGTTCGTCTGGGACCCACGGCCAGCCACGAGCAGGGTCAGTCGTCCCGTCCGGGGCTCCATCAGGTAGATGTCCGATCCCTTCTTGGTCTCATCACTTCCCGTGGATGACAGCGTGGTCGACGAAGCGTCGACGGGGGACTCGGCGGAGCCGCTCTTCTCGGGAAGCGAGTCTTGAGAAGGTCTGCACGAGGCCACAAGCACCGCTCCGATGAGCACGCGCGAGAACGTTGAGCGGACAGTCCTGGCTCCCGCCCTCTGCACCAGCAACGAGGCGGTCCTGCGTGTGTTGGGCATGTGCCGACCCCCATGTGGTAAGGCGGCGGTGGGCTCCGGGAACCGCGTCCCGGAGCCCAGCCGCCCGTTACGGGATCAGGTGGAGGGTGTAGGCGTCCTCCGTGCGCGTGGCGTGTCCGCGAACGTTCACGTAGGCCCCGGTGCCGCCGGTGACCGCCCAGTTGCGGGTGCCGGGGCCGAACAGCTGATACCCCGTAGTCACCACCGTCCCGCGCTGGGTGTTCGGGCCGGCCTTGAGCTTGTGGACGAAGGTGCAGATCTCACTGGTGGCACCCTCCGGTCCGTGGGATGGGCCAAGGCAGGTCTCGTTCATATGCCCGACTTTGTTGCCGTCCACGTCGAAGAGCGGCCACTTGCCCAACAGGATCTGCCCTCCTCGGCGCCCGTCGTGCTCGCGCAGCTCGTAGAACCGAAAGACAGCGGGCTTGTGGAAGACGTCGAATTCCAGCTTGACCTCCTCAGGTTGGGTGATGCCACCCCCTCCCCCGAACGAGACGCCGACGAGCGCTCCCGACATCAGGAGCGAGGCCGCGATCGCCCCGACGATCAGCTTCCTCGTCATGTGCTGCTCCTTCCTCTCGGCCAGCTACCTCCGCCTACCTGAACGAGATCGTCGCCGGTGGGCCCAAGCGGTTCCTGAATCGCGTTATCAAGGATCTGTCAAGCCCTGAGTTGGAGGCTGCCGGTGTGTTGACTCCGGTGCGCCCCGGGACGGATCGGCTCTCTGGCGCTCTTGAGGGCGAAGTTCGATACTCGGTCGGATGAGGGAGACGAAGCACGCTCCCGTGGAGGTCGATCAGCCGCCGAACGGTCACAGCCACGAGCTCACTCGAAGGGCGCGCCCGCTGGGAGGATGCGGTTCCGGATCCTCGGGTCGCTGGAGGTCGAACTCGCTGGGCAACCGATCCAGCTCGGGCGGACCACAGCAGCGGGCGGTCCTCGCGCATCTGATCATCCGAGCCAACGAACTGGTTGCGGCCGATGTCTTGGTGAGCGAGATCTGGGGAGACGAAGCGCCGGAGGCGGCGCGGAACACGATCTACACGTATGTCTCCCACCTGCGGAAGATGCTCGGCGCAGACCGCATCGAGAGTCAAACCCCCGGCTACCGTTTGCGGCTCGATCCGTCAGAGCTGGATGCCACCCGCTTCGACAAGCTCGTCAACGACGCGAGGAAGGCCGGGGTCATCGACCCGGGCATCGCCCTGACCGTGCTCGACGAAGCACTCGGGCTCTGGCGCGGCCTGCTCTCGCCGATGTCGCCGACGACGGCGCGCTGCTCGCGGAGGCGACGCGCCTCGATGAGCTCAGGCTGGTGGCCGGTGAGGAGCGCATCGACGCCATGCTGGCGATCGGGGAGCCCGCCCGAGTCATCGGCGAGGCCGAGATCCTGGTCGGACAGCACCCGCTCAGGGAACGCATCTGGCGACAGCTCATGCTGGCCCTCTACCGCGAGGGGCGACAGGCTGATGCCCTCACCGCGTATCAGCGCGTCAGGGAGATCCTCGCCGACGAGCTCGGGATCGATCCTTCGCCGGAGCTCGCCAGGCTGCACGAGCGGATCCTGAAGCAGGACCCCGGGCTCGAGCTCCGAGGTGAGCCTCTCCGCGGTTACCGGCTCTTGGAGAAGATCGACGACGGACCCACCGGGGTCGTCTTCAGAGCGATCCAGCCCCGTGTGGGCCGCGACGTCGCGGTCAAGATCTTCCACGAACAGGTCGCTTCGGACCCTGCGTTCGTGCGGCGATTCGAGCAGGAGGCTCAGGCGGCTGCGGCCCTCGAGCATCCCCACATCGTTCCGGTCTACGACTACTGGAGGGAGCCCGGCCGCGCGTACATCGTCTCGCGGTACCTGAAGGGAGGAAGCCTCGCGGCCCTGGAGAGCAGGGGCGATCGGCTCGCGCAAGGAAGTGGATCGCTCGTCGTGGAACAGGTGGCCTCTGCGCTCGGGTACGCACACCGACAGCACGTCGCACACGGGAGGGTATGCGCCTCCAACGTGTTGTTCGATGGGGAACGGAACGCCTACCTCGGGGACTTCCAGGTCGGCGTCGGGACGACTCCGGATCCGGCCGATGACGTCCGCGAGTTCGCCTCCCTCGCGCGAGGCGTTCTCGACGACGACGCACCGCCTCGCCTCAGGGAACTCATCGAACGAACGAACCTCGGAGCCGAAACGCCCGGCGCGGAGGCGTTCGCTGACGCCGCACGCGCGTCCTTCGAGCAGGAGACGGTTCCGACCGTCCGAACGGACGACGTCCGCAACCCGTACAAGGGCCTCAGGCCGTTCAGCGAGGCCGACGCCCACGACTTCTTCGGACGGACCGAGCTCACCGCGCGTCTGATCGGCCGGCTCGGCGAGACCGGGCGGGGGTCGAGGTTCCTCGCCGTGGTCGGGCCGAGTGGTGCAGGGAAGTCCTCCGTGGTCAGAGCCGGGATGGTTCCAGCGATCCGGCAGGGCGCCCTCGGGGACCCGCAGGCGTGCTTCGTCGCCGAGATGTTCCCTGGAGTGCACCCGATCGAGGAGCTGGAGCAGGCGCTCCTTCGCATCGGGACGCACCCGGCCTCACAGCTGCATGACCTGCTGGATCGGGACTCGAGAGGGCTCCTCGAAGCGTTGGTTCTCGTGCTCCCTGAACCCGCGACGCTCGTGCTGGTCGTGGATCAGTTCGAGGAGGTCTTCACGCTCACGGCCGACGAGCACGAGCGTGAGCTGTTCCTCGAGTCCTTACGCGTGGCGGCATCCGATCCTGAGAGCAGGCTTCGCGTCATCGTCACGCTCCGTGCCGACTTCTACGATCGCCCGCTCATGTACCCACGCCTGGGCGAGCTGCTCGCGGCGAGAACGGAGGCGGTGCCACCGCTCACGCCCGACGAGCTCGAGCAGGCCATCAGACGGCCGGCCGAAGAGGTCGGCATCACGGCCGAACCCGGCCTCGTTGCGGAGGTCATCGCCGATCTCGCGCACCAACCCGGCTCGCTTCCGCTGCTGCAGTACGCCCTCACCGAGCTGTTCGAGCGACGCGAAGGCGATCGGCTCACCCTCTCGGCCTTCGAGGAGATCGGGGGCGTCGGAGGGGCCTTGTCCGCTCGAGCGGACCGCATCTTCGCGACGACCGGGCCCGACGGTCAGCGGGCCATCCGACAGGTGTTCCTGCGGCTCGTCACGATCGGGGAAGGCCGGCAGGACACGCGGCGTCGGGTCACACGGAGCGAGCTCGACGCGCTCGACGTGGATCCGGAGCTCATCGAGATGACGATGGACACGTACGGACGTCACCGCTTGCTGACGTTCGATCGAGAACCGGCAACTCGGGAGCCGACCGTCGAGATCGCGCACGAGGCCCTGCTCGTCGCGTGGACCCGGCTCCGCGTCTGGATCGACGACGCGAGGGAGGACCTCCGCCAGGATAGGCGCCTCTCCCGGGCCGCCGGGGAATGGCGGGGGTCCGACCGCGATCCGAGCTTCGTGCTTCGCGGCGCACGGCTGGAGCAGGTCGAGACGTGGGCCGCAGCGACCGACCTCGCGATCGGCCGCCCCGAGCGCGAGTACATGAAGGCGAGCGTCGACGTGCGTGATCGGGAGATGGAGGAGGAGCGGGCCAGACGCGCGCGCGAGGAGAGGACGGAGCGTCGATCCCGTTCCCGGCTGCGGGCTCTGGTCGCGGTGCTCGCCGTCGCCGCTGTGGTCGCCGCGACCCTCACCGTCCTCGCCACGGGCCAGCGCGGAAGAGCCGACCGTGAGGCCACGAAGGCTCAGGACGAAGCGCGGGTCGCGACAGCGAGGGAGCTGGCGAACGCCGCCGTCTCCAACCTGGAGGCCGACCCCGAGCTCAGCATCCTGCTCGCCATGGAGTCGATCGATCGGACCCGCTCGGTCGACGGCACCGTGCTTCCCGAGGCTAAGGATGCCCTCCATCAGGCTGTCGTGGCGTCACGGATCGAGGTGACGATGCCCGGCGTCGGGGGGGAAGTCGCCTGGAGCCAACAAGGGATGCTCGCCGCTGCGAGCGCCGAAGGCGAAGGGATCGTCGAGATCAGGGATGCCGAGACCGGTGCGCGAGTGCGCTCGCTCCAGGCCCACGACGGCGCGATCACCGGCCTCGCCTTCAGCAGGACCGGGGCCATGCTGGCAACGACCGGGGGCGACGGGATGCTGAAGGTGTGGGATTCCTCAAGCGGCGAGCTCCTCTCCAGGGTCCGAGGGGCCGGCGAAGCGCGTGCTCCGGCTTTCGATGTTCATGGCGTTCGCGTAGGGGCCGACTGGGTCGGCATCGACACGGTCCGGATCGCGAACCCGATCACCGGCCACGTGAAGACCTCCGTCGCCGTTCCCCCTGGGGTCGTAGCATTCGATCCCGACCTTCGCCGGATCGTCGTGGTGAGCAGACGGGCCGCCGTTGTGCTCGACCTCGAGACCGGTCGTGGCATCGAGCTCAGAGGATCCGTCGATCTCCTTGAGGACTACGGCGGCTCACTGGCGTGGAGCCCCGACGGCCGCTGGATCGCGGTGGGCTCGACGGGCTGGGCGAACATCTTCGATGCGCGAACGGGACGGTCCCCATTCAGCCTGCCTCACAATGAATTCGTGTCGAGCCTAGCGTGGAGTCGCAACTCCACCCGAGTGGTGACCGGTGGGTCGGAAACCGCGAAGGTGTGGGAGATCGAGAAAAGCGGGCCGGAACAGCTCATCTCGCTACCGCCGGCGATCGCACCCAGCGTGATCGCGAGCGTTGCGTTCTCGCCGGATGGAACGCGGATCCTTACTTCCGACGCCGACGGCACGGTCGCGAAGATCTTCGACATCGACATCTCGGGGGACGCGGAGGTGGCGAACCTGCCCGCCACTCCGAACTTCGGCGATGTGGAGTTCATGCCCGATGGGGTACACGTCGCGAGGCAAGTCAGCGAGGACCGCTTCATCGCGATCTGGGATCTGGAAACCGGACGGACCGTTCGAAGGATCGGGCCTCCGGGGTCATGGTCCTACGGGTTCACGCAAGCGCAGTTCGAGGTGAGTCCGGACGGAGCATCGATCGCCGCGATGTCGGGGGATGGGGAGGCCGGCGTCTGGGACATCGCGTCGGGGGATCGGCTCTTCGCCATCCCGGAGGACGAGCTGGTCTCGCTCGTGGATTGGAGTCCGGACGGCAAGCACGTGATCATGGCGAGCCTGCACGGATGGGCGAGGATCCTCGATCGAACCGGTCGCACGATCCAGGTCCTGCGCGAGGACGACGGGTACGAAGCGGTGGGCGCGACGTTCAGCTCCGACGGCCGCTTCGTGGCGCTCAGCGCGAGTCCCGACGGGGAGGTTCCGAACCTCGAGCCACGAACGAAGATCTGGGACGTGGAGCGAGGGCAAGTAGTGAGCACCATCGTGGGGAACACCAGCGGCTGGTCCGCGTTCAGTCTGGACGGCTCTCGCATCGTCACGACGACCGACCCAGCGGGACCGGCAACTGTGTGGGACGTGATGACCGGTACCCTTCTCGCAGTGCTGGATGGCGTGGTGACCAACGTCGACTACAGCCCCGACGGCTCCCGGATCGCGGCGGCGATGAGGGACGATACGGTCCGCCTGTTCGACGCGAGCTCAGGCGAACAGTTGCTCGTCCTGCGAGGCCACGACAACCCAGTCGCGTTCGTGGACTTCAGCCCGGACGGAACGATGCTGGTGTCGGGCGCGGCTGACACAGTCGTTCGGGTCTGGGCTCTCCATCTCGACCATCTCCTCGAGATCGCCCGGCGAGAGCTCACGAGATCACTCACCGACGAAGAGTGCCGGCAGTACCTGCACCTGGAGCGTTGCCCGGCGGGCCAGTGAGCTGGGCAGCGATGGTTCGGTCGACTGGGTCAACCGCGTACGCGTCCAGCAGCGCCGCGATGACTTCCGAAGGGGCTAGGACCCCACGGATCGGATACCCCGTATCCCGCGCGGTCGCGAGGTGGCGATCGCACATGGGGACGAGCCGATGCCGAGGGACCCGGGCAACATGCTCGACGGCCGAGTCCGGGCGCTGCTGCCAGAAGCAGAACGGACAGATCAGTCCGAGCCTCTGCGGGTACGCGAACCGACCTCGGTAGGCGTACTCGTGCTCGATGATCGTCCCCCACAGGGCCACCGTTCCGAGCACGGCGGGGTCACGGGTGCGCCACAACAGCCGACGATCCTTGGCGCCATAGATCCCGCACGAGCATCGTACGAACGGAGCAGCGTGGACTCGCCCGCGGCTGCACCGAGCCTGCTCACGAACTCGTGGCTGCCAAGCGCGGCGGGCACCGACGGTGGGACGCAAGAGGGGCGTCCCGGCCCTCGCATCCATCCCCAGGGTCCACGTGCGCCAGACCTCCACCGCCTCCGGCACCACATCCACGGTCGATGAACTCGGCAACGAGGTCTGGTCGAGCGCGCTCATCGTTCCGCAGGTACGGCGACTTCCTCGTCGACCGAGGTGCTGACGACCGGCACCCTGACGTCGAGCGTCTCAGGGACCGGGGCGCTGACGGGTTCCGCCTCGAGAACGCGGATCACGGCTCCGATGTTCATCGTCATTTCCTCCTTCCGGCCATGCTCCAGCGAGCATCGTGAGAACCAGACTCGACGATCCCGCTTGGAAGGTGCTGGACGAACTCATCAAGGAATCGTCAAGGACTTGGGCTCCGGGCCGACCCGGAGCCCATCGCACTGTTACGGGGCCAGGTAGATGGTGAAGGTGGCCTTGTTGCCGTCTTCCACCTCCACCGCGCGGCCGCCCGCGTTCTCGTAGGCGCCTGTTCCTCCCACGACGGCGAGATTGTGGAACCCGCGAGGGCCTTTTACACCGGTGGCGACCACCTGTCCTTGGTCGGTGTTCGGACCATGCTTGATCCCTTCTCCCCTGGGAGAGTGCCGACGAACGCGATCTGGGTCCCGTCGGGCGACCAGGTGGGGTCGGAAGCCCCACCTTTCATGTGCGTCAGCTTCGGCGCCATCGGCCCCTCCGCACGAAGATCTGGGAGGGGACGCCGGGAACGTTGCTCTGGTTACACGATGCTCTCACCGTCGGTGAGAGCTCAGTGTTCGTCTAGGAGCCTCGTGCGGACACGAGCGGAGTCGCTTCCCCGGTCCTCGGATCCGACAGGGGATCCACCATGAAGATGTCTCGCCCGTCGGCCCGTTCAGCCGACGCTACTAGGGTGGGCGACAGCTCGTCGACGGAGACGACTGCGGATCCGCCGACCGCGGGGGGAGGGTCCGGCGAAGATTCGCATCCAGATGCGAAGGCAAGTAGAAGAACGACGAATGCGACCTGGTGGCCGCGGACCGTCCTGGCTCCTGCCCTCTGAACGAACAAGCGAGGCGTTCTCCTGTGTGTCCTGCATGTGTCGACCGCCTTTGGCTGGTGCGGGTGGGCCGCTGGAGGCGGCCCACCCGGAGCCCAACGCGCGCGTTACGGTGTCAGTTGCAGGATGAAGGGGTCACGCCCTGGTCCGTCCTCGAACGTGGCGAAACCACGGACGTTCTCGTAGGCTTCGGTTCCGCCCGTCACCGCGAACACATCCGGGTTCGCCGGACTGGCGTAGATGCCCGTGGTGACGACCGTCCCTCGCTCGGTGTGCTGGCCGGTCTTGAGCGTCAGGACATAGGTGCAGACCCAGTTGACCCCGGTCGCGACCGTGCAGGAGGCGTTCAGACGCCCGACCTTGTCGCCGTTCACATCGAAGAGCGGGTTCTTGCTCAAGCTGACCTGCCCTGTTCGGTGTCCGCCTAGCTCCCGCAGTGGGTAGAACCGACACTGACCCTTGTTCCCGCAGATGTCCACCGACAGCTCGATCACCTCGGGTTGGTTGATACCACCCCCTCCTCCGAACGAGACGCCGACCAGCGCCCCCGACGTCAGGAGCACTGCTGCGAGCGCCCCGACGATCAGCTTCCTTGTCATGTGCTGCTCCTTCCTCGTTCTCATTCCTGGGTTGCTCCATCGTGGTCGCTCCATGGCATCAACCTCTCCGTTCCACCAGGAGCGTCTCGTCGTTGAGCCAGTCGTAGCCGCACCCTTCCGACAGCAAGGTCGAGCGGCCCATCGACATGTCTCGGATGTACAACCCGCCCCGCCGGTAGGTCTGCGGATCGCCGTCGGTCGAGTAGAAGATCCATCGACCGTCGGGCGACCACCTACCCTGACCGGTGTCGCCGGACCAACCACCTCCGGAGCGGACCAGGATCCGCTCCTTCCTCCCGTCGGCTTCGGAGACCCAGACCTGCGCGTAGGTGCCCATCCCGTTCCCTTCCTGCCAGGTGGCGAGCCGAGGGAACACGATCGTTCGCCCGTTCGGAGAGAAGGAGCCATACCCTCGGTCTTGGAGCAGGAGCCTGGGCCGTCCTCCATCGAGGGGCATCGTCCAGAGGTCGCTGGGCCATTTGCCGGCCGGAGCGTTCCCGGGTCGCGTGAAGAGGACCTCGTTCCCGTCAGCACTGAACGTCGGGGTCTGGAAGGCTCTCGCTATGCCATGTGCCAGGCGCGTCGTCGTACCAGTCGAGACATCCACGACTGTGAGGTCGGCTGGCGTGAGCCAGCAACAGAGCCGCGCCCAGCCGCCGAGGTAGACGACCTTCGTCCCGTCGGGGGACCAGCTTCCCTGTGAAGCTCCGGCCGGATCGTCCGTGAGCTGGCGCAGCCGGCTTCCATCGATGTTCGCGACCCAGATCTGGTGGTGCCCTGGTCGGATCGGCTTGTCTGAGGGAGTGAACCACCTCGCGTTGTCGAACAGGATCTTCGTGCCGTCGGGCGAGATGTCGTAGTCGCCGGCACCAGGGATGGACATGATGCTGCGTGGCACGGGAACCGCCACTCCCGTCCGGACGTTCACGAAGTAGGTGCCGGCCTCCAGGTGGACGAGGGGCAAACGCTTCCACCGGAACTTCCGCACGGGGACGGCGTCCGAGGCGGTGCTCGCCCGGCTCATCAGGATCCCGCTAGGACTCCAGCTCGGACCGACGTCAGCCTCGGTGCCGGGGAACGTGCGGACCCGTTTCGACCCAAGATCGACGACGACGACGACGCCGTCTGCGGAGAATACGATCGAGCCCCCATCCGGAGACCAGCTCGGCACCTGCCTGAAGCTGTATTCGCCACCAGGGCGCGTGCCGACGCGCCTCTGGTGTGTACCGTCCGGTTGCATGATCCACAACTCCGAACTGACGGGCTTCCCGTTGATGCCGGTCAAACTGCTGAACCGGCTGAATGCGATCCATCGCCCATCCGGCGACCAAGCAGGTTCGACCTCGTTGAGCCCGTCTTGATCTGCGGTGAGCTTGGTGATCGTGCGACCCCGCACCGATGCCACCCAGATCTGAGCGGCAGTGATGGGGTAGGGGTAGTTGTCTTGGTCGTTGTAGAAGCGGCTGTGGAACGCGATCCGCGAGCCGTCCGGTGACCAGTCTGGGTAGGCATCGGGTCGAGGCGTCCCGCCACCGATGGAGACGGTTTCCGTCCGCGTCCACCACGAAGATGTCGGAGTCGTAGCGAGCACCTTCGCTCTCCAAGCGGATGCCGGCGAACGCGATCCGTTCTCCGTCGGGCGACCAGGTCGGCTCGGAGGCTCCGCGCTCCATGTGCGTCAGTTGGCGCGTCGTCCCATCCGCGCTCAGCGTGAAGATCTGCGGCGGGGACCCGGGGACATAGCTCTCGTACACGACCCGCATGCCGTCCGGTGAGAGCTCGGCGTTCGCCTGAACTCCAGGCGCACGGAGCAGCACGCTCAGATGCCTCGTCTCAGGATCGATGAGGTAGATATCGGGCCCCGGTGCAGCGTCGACGGTGGCCGCAGGCGATGGAGATGTCGTTTCGGACGAGGCGACCAGGGTCGACGATCCGGTGCACGCCGCCGACGATGAATACGAGCACTGCGCCAAGGGTCACAACAACGTGATTCCGGGTTCCTTCTCTGGTCATCGGATTCCTCCTCGCGACGGAACTTCGCAGGGGAGGCTGAACGATCGCTGGACCGTGACGTCAAGGATGTTGCAAGGCCCGACGATCAGGATGGCCGGGTGACGACACGCGTCCATCATCTCGGGACGGAACGGCTGGCTGGCGCTCTCAGGGCCGAAGTTCGATACTCGGGCCGGTGATCAGATGGCCGATACCGCCACCTCGAAGGATCGACCTCGACACACAGGTGGGCCCAGGATGCAGTTCCGGATCCTCGGCTCCCTGGAGGTCGAGCGCGCGAACCAACCGCTCACCCTCGGCGGACCCCGACCGCGTGCGCTGCTGGCGCATCTGATCGTTCGAGCCAACGAGCTGGTCCCGACCGATGTCCTCGTGAGCGAGGTCTGGGAGGACGACGCGCCGGCATCCGCGCGAGGCACGATCCACTCGTACGTCTCCCGGCTCCGGAAGGAGCTCGGCGCCGATCGCATCGAGGGGCAGAGTCCCGGCTACCGCCTGCGGCTCGATCCGTCGGAGCTGGACGCGGCGCGGTTCGACAGGCTCGTCAACGACGCCAAGAAGGTCGGGGCGCTCGACCCCGGCATCGCTGCGTCCATGCTCGAAGAGGCGCTCGGCCTTTGGCGCGGTCCCGCGCTCGCCGACGTCGCCGAAGACGGCGCCCTGCGTGCCGAGGCGACGCGTCTGGACGAGCTGAGGCTGGTCGCCGCGGAGGAGCGCATCGAGGCCGTGATGGCGGTCGGCGAGCACGCCCGGGTCATCGGTGAGGCCGAGCTATTGGTGGCGCAGCACCCGCTCCGGGAACGCCTGTGGAGCCAGCTCATGCTGGCCCTCTATCGCGACGGACGCCAGGCCGACGCGCTCGGCGCGTACCAGCGACTGCGGGAGATCCTGGCCGACGAGCTGGGGGTCGATCCGTCACCCGAGCTCGCGCGGCTCCACGAGCGGATCCTGAGGCAGGATCCGGACCTGGAGCTCCGCGGCGATCCGCTGCGCGGCTACCGCCTGTTGGAGAAGATCGGCGAAGGACCGACCGGGGTCGTCTTCCGGGGGCTCCAGCCCCGCGTGGGGCGGGACGTCGCGGTCAAGATCTTCCACGAACAGGTCGCGTCGGACCCCTCGTTCGTGCGGCGGTTCGAACGGGAAGCGCAGGCGACCACGGCGCTGGAACATCCCCATATCGCCCCGGTCTACGACTACTGGCGCGAGCCCGGCGGCGCGTACGTCGTCTCGAGGTACCTCAAGGGAGGAAGCCTCGCGGCCCTCGAGGCCCGGGGTGGTGGGCTCGAGGCGGATCGTGCGTCGCTGGTCGTCGAGCAGATCGCGTCGGCGCTGGCGTTCGCACACCGACAGCACGTCGCGCACGGCGGGCTGCGCCGCCTCCAACTGCTGTTCGACGGGGAGAACAACGCCTACCTCGGGGACTTCCGTGTCGGCGTCGGGCCGGAACCGGAGCCGGCCGATGACATCCGCGAGCTGGCACGGCTCGCCAAGAGCCTCTTCGATGGACGAGATGCCGCATCGACTCCGTGCGCTCGTCGAGACCACATCGCTTTCGGATGAGGTCCCCGGCGCGGAGGCGTTCGTCGAGGCCGCCCGGGCTGCCGCCGACCCCGAGACGGCTCCTAGCACTCGACCGGCCGACATCCGCAACCCCTACAAGGGTCTGAGGCCGTTCACCGAGGCAGACGCCCACGACTTCTTCGGGCGGAGCGAGCTCACCGCGCGGCTGCTGGGTCGGCTCGCCGAGACCGGGCGGGATGCCCGGTTCCTCGGCGTCGTGGGCCCAAGTGGCGCGGGCAAATCCTCGGTGGTCAGGGCCGGGATGGTGCCGGCGATCCGGCAGGGCGCCCTCGGGGATCCACAGGAGTGCTTCGTTGCCGAGATGTTCCCAGGGACCCACCCGATCGACGAGCTCGAGCAGGCGCTCGTCCGGGTCGGCACGCACCCGGCGTCACGCCTGCACGACGTGCTCGATCGAAGCTCGAGAGGGCTGCTGGACGCCCTGGACCTCGTGCTGCCCGCACCGGCGATCCTCGTCCTGGTCGTCGACCAGTTCGAGGAGGTCTTCACCCTCACCGCGTGACGAGCACGAGCGGGAGCTGTTCCTCGAGTCCTTGCGCGTGGCGGCACTCGATCCCGAGAGCAGGATCCGAGTCATCGTGACGCTTCGCGCCGACTTCTACGACCGCCCTCTGACGTACCCGCGGTTCGGCGAGCTGCTCGCGGCACGGACCGAGGCGGTGCCTCCGCTCACGCCCGACGAGATCGAGCAGGCGATCCGACGGCCGGTCGAAGGGGTCGGCATCGCCGTCGAGCCCGGCCTCGAGGCCGAGATCATCGCCGACGTCGCCCACCAGCCCGGCGCGCTTCCGCTGCTCCAGTACGCGCTCACGGAGCTGTTCGAGCGACGGGACGGCGACCGGCTCACCCTCGCGGCATTCGAGGAGATCGGCGGCGTGGCGGGAGCCCTGTCGGCGCGGGCCGATCGCATCTTCGCGACCGCCGAGCCGGACGGGCAGCGGGCGATCCGACAGGTGTTCCTGCGGCTCGTCACGATCGGCGAAGGACGGCAGGACACGCGGCGTCGCGTCACGCGGAGCGAGCTCGATGCGCTCGACGTCGAACCCGAGCTCGTCGAGACGGCGCTGGACACCTACGGACGCCACCGGTTGCTGACGTTCGATCGGGAGCCGTCGACCCGGGAGCCGACGGTCGAGATCGCCCACGAGGCCCTGCTCACCGCGTGGGCACGGCTCCGCACGTGGATCGACGATGCGCGCGAGGACCTGCGTCAGGACCGGCGCCTGGTTCGCGCGGCCGGGGAGTGGCGCGGTTCCGATCGCGACCCCAGCTTCCTGCTCCGGGGCGCACAGCTGGAGCAGGTCGCGGCGTGGGCCGCATCGACCGATCTCGCGATCGGCCGGCCCGAGCGCGAGTACGTCAAGGCGAGCGTCGACAAGCGTGACCGGGAGCGTGCCGAGGAGCAGGCCCGGCGCGAGCGCGAGGAGCGGACGGAACGCCGATCCCGTTCGCCGGTTGCGCGCCCTCGTTGCGGTGCTCAGCGTCGCTGCCCTCGTGGCCGGAACGCTCACGGTCATCGCGACCCGCCAGAGCGAGCGCGCGGAGACCGAGGCGAGGGTCGCGAGCGCGAGGGAGCTCGCGGCCGCCGCGGTGGCAAACCTCGAGAACGACCAGCAGCTGAGCGTCTTGCTCGCCATGGAGGCGGTGGACCGGACCCGCTCGGTCGACGGCTCCGTCCTGCAGGAAGCCGAGGAGGCGCTCCATCAGCGCGGTGACGGCGTCGCGGATCGTGACGTCGATCCCGGGCTCGGGCGACGCTGGAACCCAGCGACGAGGCACTGGGGGGCCATCGACTGGGGTCCGGCGGGGCTCGTCGTGATGGACGGGGTCTTCGCGTCCGAGGGGCGCCGCCCGTCGGGATCATCGACCTCAGGGACCAGGAGACGGGGGAGATCGTGCGATCGCTCCCCGGACACGACGGGAAGCTCACCGGGGCCGAAATTCAGCCCCGACGGCTCGACGCTCGCCACGACCGGCGAGGACGGTCGGCTCAAGATCTGGGATCTGCCGAGCGGCGACGTGATCGAGAACGTCAAGGGCCCCGGCGTGGCGCGGGGCCCGTCCTTCAGCGCGGACGGGTCGCGGGTCGCAGCGGCATTCGGCGAGTTTCGGACGGGGTGGATCGGTGCGAGTCGTGGATCTGAACACGGGCGGGGTTCAGACGTTCCCAGCGGCGCCATGGACGAACGACGTCGCGCTCAGCCCGGACGGGAGGCGGGTCGTCGCCGTCGGCGGCTCCTGGGTCAGAGGTCTTCCATCTGATCGATGTCGAGACCGCGGAGGTCCATCGGATCGCGGGAAGCCCGGCCGGCAACGGATTCCTCTCGGTCGCATGGAGCCCGGACGGGCGGCACATCGCTGCGGGTGGTTGGGACTCCCAGGTCCCGGTGATGGACGCGAACGGACGACCTCGAGTTCCTGCTCCGGGGCCACAGCTCGGCGCCCACTGGGTCGACTGGAGTCCCGACGCGACCCGCCTGGTCACCGGAAGCGACGATGGGACGGCCAAGATCTGGGAGATCACCGGCTCAGGGTGCGACGGAGGTGCAGACCCTCTCGGCGCGTGCCGGGGAGATGACCGGCGTCGCCTTCTCGCCCGACGGCACCCGCGTGATGACCCGCTCGGAGACGAGGGTGATGGACGTCTGGGACGTCGGTCCGACGGGCGGCGCCGAGGTCGCGAACGTCGCCGGCGCGACGGAGCTCGTGAGCTTCTTGTCGGATGGGCGTCACGTAACGACCAGCGGCAGGGATGGCTCGCTGAGTATCCTCGATCTCGAGACCGGAGAGCAGGTTCACCGTCCGAACCGATGGTTCGAACTGCCGCGGGGGCCTTACTCGGGCTATGAGTTCAGCTATGACTTCAGCCCGGACGGCAGATCCGTCGCCATCTACAGCTACACCCGCGGGAAGCACACCCTTCGAGACGTCGAGACCGGAGCCGAGCTCCTGACGTGGCGAACAGCCCACACGGTTTCGACTGGAGCCCGGATGGCCGGTTCGCGGCCGTGAACGGGGGACGGATCGATCACGATCTTGGACGCCTCCGGACGAAGGGTGGGCGTTCTAGAGGCGGACGGGTTCACGATCCTGGAGGGTCTCAGGTTCGGTCCGGGTGGCCTCGTCGCGATCCGGCGACCGGAACAAGGAGCGGGGCGACGCACGATTTGAAGATCTGGGACTGGACGCGTGACGAGGTCGTCGCGGAACTGCCGGTCTCGAGAATTCATGAGTTCATGGCAGTTCGACGCCGATGGGAGCACGGATCGCGATCGGGGACGCCGAAACCACGATCTGGGATGTGCAGTCCGAGCGACTCCTCGTGACCTTGCCCTCGAGCCAGGTTTGCCCACCGACATCGCGTTCAGCCCGGACGGCTCCCGGGTCGCCGAAGGGCGACCCCGATGGAACCGTGCGGGTGTTCGACACGAGCTCGGGCGAGGAGGTGCTCGCCCTTGGAGGGCACGACGTTGCTGACCAGGTGGCCTTCAGCCCGGACGGCTCGATGCTCGCGACGGTGGGCGACGGGATCCTGCGGATCTGGGCGCTCGACATCGACGACCTGCTCGAGATCGCCCGACGAGAGCGTCACCAGATCGCTCACCGACGAGGAATGCCGGCAGTATCTCCACGTCGAGTCCTGCGCCGTTCGCATGATGCGCGTAGCGTAGGGTAGTCTGTCTCAGACTACCTTGAGCTCCGGGACGGTCACGGTCGGGTGGCCACGGCACAACCGCCGGAGTACGTGGGAGGAGCTGATCGGAGGACGTGTACGGACCCCGGATCATCGACGGCGTTCTCCATCTCCCAGGGGTCCTCGACCAAGTCGAGCAGCTCCATGGCCCCTGACTCGTACACGACCAGCTTCCAGCGGTCTTCCCGGATCCCACAGTAGTCGAGCCGCGCTCCGGGACCGTCGGCGTACTCGATCACGCTCCGATTCCTCCAGGCGATGTCTCGTCCGGCGAGCAGTGGTAGGAGGCTGTCGCCATCGACCGGCGCGGATGGCTCGATCCCGGCGACATCTGCGATGGTCGGCGCTAGGTCGATGTTCAGCACCGGCGTGGCGTCGCTTCGAGCCAGCCCATGGGTCAGGGGGTCGAAGCGAATCACCATCGGCACTCGGATCGATTCCTCGTAGGGCCAGATCTTGCCCTCGAGGCCGTGTTCGCCCCACATGTAGCCGTTGTCAGAAGTCAGGATGAACATGGTGTTGTCCATCTCACCGATGCGGTCGAGCCACTCCACCATGCGTCCAACCTCACGATCGACCCCCGCCAGCGCGCGGTACTGCTGAAGGCGGACGCGATCGATCCCCGCGATCCGCTCCCGATCGAGGAGCCCGTCCTTCGGGAAGGGGCGTGAATCGTCGGTGCGATCCACCACACCGAACGAGGGTGGTCGCCACAGGGCCAGCTCGGAGAACGCCTTCGCGTCGCGCCTGAGGGGGATGAAGGGCTCATGAGGGGCTGGGAGTCCCAGCATCGCGAAGAACGGCTCGTCTGGGTATCGTGCGATCGACCCCCGGATGAAACCGCGCATCAGCCTAGGAAACGCCACGGTGGAGTGGTCACGTTGCCGCGTGCCGTACCGGCGTCGTTCGCCGTCGATCGCCAGCACATAGTCGAGATAGCCCGCGAACTTCGTTCGATCCACGATCGGAGCGAATCGATCCCAGCCGGGTGGCCGACCGCGAGCACCGGGGTTCCCGTATCCGTTCAGGTACTTACCCACGAACAGCGTGTGGTACTGGACGTCGTGGAGCCAGGTCGCGATCGTCGACGAAGGGTCGAAGGCCTCGGCGCCACCCATGGGCGGGTGATTGGTCCAGACGCCCGTGTTGTGCGAGTACTGCCCCGTGAGCATGCTGGCCCGACTCGGACAGCAGAGCGGGTTGACCACGGAGGCGTTCGTGAACGTGACGCCCTCGTGCATCAGGTACCGCCGCACGTTGGGCATCGCGCCCAGGGTGTCGAACCGTTGATCGTCCGTGAACAGGAGGAACACGTTGGGACGGTCCGGCTCACGATCTTCCGTCATCCGCGCCGCGCCATGTCGTTCGAGCTCGGCTTTCGGAGTCCCCGACGTGCCGGGCAGCGCCGCGCACGCCATCGGTACCGCGAGCGCGATGACCACCATGATCGAAACGATCCATCGCAGTTGGATGATCCCTCCGGCCTCGTTTCGCCGGCGCCTGTTGGATCCGAACTCGGCCATCGATGGCTCCCCTCGTGTCCCTGCCCTCGCTCCGGGCGGTCACTCGGACCCTCCAGCAAGCCCCTTGACGGACGCCGAACCCTGCTCTCAAGGTTTCTTCAAGCGCCCACGCGAAGCTGCAATGGCGATGGCTGCGCCGAACAGGTCCCCCGGGGAGCGGCTCCTGGTGCCAGGTACCGCGAGGTTCGATCTCGGTCCGATGAGTGAAATGAGGCAGGCTCCCGGACCGGCCGAGCAGATTGCCAAGCACGCGCCGCGGTCACCCACGTGACCGGCCTCGGCTGGACAGTTGCAGTTCCGGATCCTAGGACCGGTCGTGATGGGCCAAGGTGAGTGATGTATGATACGTACATCATGAAGCGAACGCAGATCTACCTTGAGGAAGCGCAGCACGACACCCTGTCGAGGAGGGCGGCCGTCGTCGGAACGACCAAGTCCGATCTCATCCGCGAAGCCGTCGACGCCTATCTGGCCGGGCCGCGGGCCGAGCGGGGGCAGCTCCTCGCCTTCCGCGACGCGGTCCGCGCTGCGGCCGGCTCGGTGCCGAGGCTTCCGGAGGGCAGCCGCTATGTGGAGGAGCTCCGCGCGATCGATGCCGATCGCGAGCGAGCGCTCGAGCATCGCCGACACGCGTGAGCGTTGTACTCGATACGACTGTGTTGATCGACGTGCTGCGGGGCGATTCCGACGCTGCGGACTACGTGCTATCCCTTGACGAGGTTCCAACCTGCTCGGAGGTGACCGCGTCGAGATACTCCGCGGACTGAGGAGCGAGGAGCGGCGCTCCGCTGAGCAGCTGTTCATGAGGCTGTGGTGGATCCCGATCGATGAATCGGTCGCGCGACAAGCAGGAGAGATGGGGCGGAGGCATCGGCGGAGTCATACCGGCATCGGCGTCGCTGACCTGATCATCGCGGCCACCGCCCGGCAATCGGGCCTGAAGCTGGCGACGACGAACGTGCGGCATTTCCCGATGTTCCGAGGGCTGAAGCCACCGTCTTAGGCAGTTGCCTTGGTCTGATCGGAAGCGTTGCCCGGAACTCGTGCCGGCAAGGAGAGCCTCGTGCTTCCCCCGCGAATGCGAACGCGGAGACCTTCACCCTGCATCTGTCGGGCCGCCCGTACGCCATCCCGATACGCCGCGTAAACGGCGTCTTCTCAGCGAAGTTAACTCGCCTGCGCTCGTGCCCAGACCACTTCGACAACTACCCTCCGAGATCCTGCTCGGCCGCCCAAGCGTCGAGCAGCTCGAGGGCCACTTCCTCGGGGATCGGACCGCGTTCCATGCGCAGCTCCATGAGATAGGCCAGCGCCCGACCCACCGCCGGCCCCGGTTCGATCCCGAGGTGCTGCATCACCTGGGAACCATCCAGCGGCGGGCGAATCGACTCCAGGTTCTCCTGCTCGGCGAGGCGGGCGATGCGTTCCTCCAGCTCGTCCTGGAGCTGTGCGTAGCGTGCCGCCTTCTTCTCGTTCCGCGTGGTGCAATCGGCCCGCGTCAGCTGGTTCAGGCGATCGAGCAAGGGCCCTGCGTCTCGCACGTACCGGCGAACGGCCGAATCGGTCCACCCATCGCCGTCGCCGTACCCATGGAACCGCAGATGGAGCCCGATCAGTGTGCGAACGTCGTCGATCACGGCGTTGGGATAGCGGAGCTCGCGCATGCGGGCTTCGGCCATGCGTGCGCCGACGACCTCGTGGTGATGGAATTGCACCCCGTCCGGGGTGATCTGCCGCGTCGACGGCTTGCCGATGTCGTGCAGCAGCGCGGCGATCCGCAGCGTGGCATCGGGCTCGGTGCGCTCGACCACCGCATACGTGTGATGCAGGACATCCTTATGGCGATGCACCGGGTCCTGTTCCAGTTGCAGGGCCGCCAGCTCGGGAAGGAACAGGTCGGCGACCTGTGTCTCGACGAGCAACTGCAGACCCGCGGCCGGGATGTTCGCTCACTAACAACTTGTCGAGCTCGTCCCGGATGCGCTCGGGCGAGACGATCCGCAGTCGCTCCCGCATCTCGCCCATGGCCTGGACGACACGGGCCGCCGGGCACGACGTCGAGCTGGGCGACGAACCGTGCGGCGCGCACCATGCGCAGCGGATCGTCGGAGAAGGAGGTCTCGGGGTCCAGCGGCGTGTCCAGCGCGCGCGCGGCCAGGTGCCGGACCCCGCCGTACGGGTCCACGAAGACACCGTCGGGCAGCGAGATCGCCATGGCGTTGATCGTGAAGTCACGACGCGACAGGTCGGTCTGCAGATCGTCGCCGAACGTCACCGACGGCTTGCGGTGCTCCTCGGCGTAGACCTCCTGACGGAAGGTCGTGATCTCGAGGCGCTGGCCGTCCTTCTGTGCGCCGACCGTGCCGAAGCGGCACGCCGACCAGGTACTGGCGCTCGGCCCACCCACGGAGGAGCTGGGTGGTCTGGGTGGGGTGGGCGTTGGTGGTGAGGTCCAGGTCCGGCGAGTCGCGGCCCAGCACCATGTCGCGCACGGATGCCGCCGACCAGGTACAGCTCGTGGCCGGCTGACGGTGAACCGTTCGCCCAGCTCCTTGGCGACGGCGGGAACATCGAGCGTGGCGGTGGGTTCGATTCGGCCATGTCGCGACGAGGATAGTCGGAAGGGCCCGGCCCTCGAGAGCCGCTAACGTCAGGCCGTGCCCACCTGGCTCGGATTCATCTGGACGTCGCCGAACACGCTGATCGGCCTGATCCTGGGCCTGCTCACGTTCCGTGTGCCGCGTCGGTCCGACGGCGCCCTGATCTTCGACGCGTCAGCCGCCTCGAGGGCTCGCCGCCCTGATGCCGCACATCAACCGGGCCGCGATGACCGTGGGGTTCGTGATCATCTCGGCAGCGCCGGTGACGGGCCGACTGCTCAGCCACGAGCAGCACCACATCCGTCAGTTCTGCGCGTGGGGACCCGCTGTTCATCCCCGTCTACTTCCTGCTGGCGATCCCCTTCGGCTACCGGCGCCATCCCATGGAGATCCGCGCGCAGATCGCAGCGGGCGAACGGGCGCCGAAGCGCCCGGACCAAGCGGCTCCTAGAAGGGCAAGCTCCGGCCTCGGCGTCCGCCCGGACATCGACGAGAGCCGGTCCAGCACCCCTCGCAGCTGCAGGTCGAAGTCATGCGGGTTGGTGGCGGCGCGTCGAGCGTCGTCCTCGGTGACGAGCCCTTCGTTCACGAGCTTCACCAGGGACTGATCGAAGGTCTGCATGCCGTAGAACTCGCCCCCCGAGATCACATCCACGATCTGGTCGGTGATGTTGCATCGACGATCCGGTCGAACACTCGCCCGGTGTTCACCAGCACCTCCACGGTCGGCACACGGCCCTTGCCGTCCGCCTTGGCGACCAGGCGCTGCGACACGATGCCGCGCAACGACCCGGCGAACGAGGTGCGCACCTCCTTCTGCTGGGTGGGCGGGAACAGGTCCAGGATCCGGTTGATGGTCTCCATGCAGTCGATCGTGTGCAGCGTGGAGATGACCAGGTGCCCGGTCTCGGCCGCCTGGATCGCGCTCAGGGCGGAGTCGCCGTCACGGATCTCACCGACGAAGATCACATCGGGGTCTTGGCGGATCACGTGCTTCAGCGCGTTGGCGTAGCTGTCGGTGTCGATCCCGATCTCGCGCTGCTGCACGATCGAGAGCACGTCGTCGTGCACGACCTCGATCGGATCCTCGATCGTGACGATGTGCGCTCGGCGCGACCGGTTGATGTGTCCGATCATCGAGGCGATCGTCGTGGTCTTGCCGGTCCCGGTCGGGCCGGTGATCAGTACCAGACCGCGCGGCGAGTCGGCCAGCGTCTCCATGACCGAGGGCAGCCGCAGCTCGTCGAACGTCGGCACCTCGCTGCGCACCCGACGGATCGCGAGCCCCACGACACCGCGCTGGCGGAACACGTTGACGCGGAAGCGCCCGACGCCGGTCAAGCGTCGTTCCCAGGTCGGACTCGCTGGTCTCCTCGAACTCCCGCTTCTTGTGCTCGGACATCAGCGCGTAGGCGAATGTCTCGGTGTCCGCTGGGGTGAGCACGTCGAACTCCGTGGGCGCCAGCGCCCCGTCGACGCGGATGAACGGCACGTTCCCGACCTTCAGATGTAGGTCGCTGGACCCGCGTTCCACGGCGAACCGGAGGAGCTCGTCGATCTCCATGTCCTGACCATCGGTTCCCGCACGGACCCGACCTGAGCTCTGCGACCCCCCTGCCCATAGAATCCCCGCGATGGGCGACGAACTAGCCACCCCCCGACCAGGTTCCGCCGCCTCGTCCGCGTCGCCGGCGGCGGCGCGCGCAAGCCCAGCGAAGACCGATCAAGCCGCGCGCAGCCCCCCCGTCGCAGAAGGAGGTGTCGGCGGGCGGAGTCGGTGTACCGCCGCAAGGCGATCTGATCGAGGTCGTGCTGGCGTCGCGCCGGACGCGCCGTGGCCAGCTGGCGTGGGGCCTGGCCAAGGGCGGCATCGAGGAAGGCGAGAGCCACGAACAGGCCGCCGTCCGCGAGGTCCAGCGAGGAGACCGGCTACGTCGCCGAGATCGAGGCTTCGCTCGGGCGAGACCAAGTACTTCTACGTCTGGGAAGACACGCGGATCCGCAAGACGGTGCATTTCTTCCTGATGCGATGCACCGGCGGAGATCCAGGTGAACGCGACGACGAGATGGAAGAGATCCGCTGGTTCCCGATCGATCGTGCGTTGAAGCGCGCCGCCTATCGCGGTGAGCGCGACGTGCTCGCAGCGGGCCGCCGACATGCTCGCGATGACGCTGTTCGAGGCCGCGATCGGTGTCGTGGTGGGGTTCGCGTCAGGCGTCCTCAGCGGGCTGTTCGGCGTGGGGGGTGGCATCGTGATGACGCCCGGCATCCAGGTGCTGCTGGGTGCCAGGCCGATCGTGGCATTGGCCACTCCGCTGCCGGCCATCCTTCCCACCGCACTCACGGGTGCCTTCACCTACCACCGTGCGGGACAGGTGGACGTGCGCGCCGCCGCGTGGATGGTGGGCCCCGGGATCCTCGCCGCGGTGGCGGGCGCAGCGCTTACCGACGTGGTCGACACCCACGTCCTGCTGGTGGTCACCGCGGTGCTCCTCGCCTGGCAAGCGGTGGGCATCCTGCGAGGCGCTCGCGTCCGCTCGGAAGCCGACCAGGACCAGGACGCTCCAGGGAGCATCCCGTGGAAGCTGCTGCTGATCGGGCTCGCGGCGGGGTTCGTCAGCGGCCTGCTGGGCATCGGCGGGGGCTTGATCATGGTGCCGCTGATGGTGGGGTGGCTCGGCATGCCGTTGAAGCGGGCGCTCGGCACCTCCCTGCTCGCGATCGTCGCGCTAGTGATCCCTGGCACCCTGGTGCATCTGGCGCTCGGACACATCGACTGGACGATCTTCCTGGTGGTCACGCTCGGCGCAGTGCCCGGCGCCAGGGTTGGGGCTTCCCTGGCGCTCGGCACGCGCGAACGTACGCTCCGGCTGATGGTGGGCTCGTTCCTGCTGGTGGTGGCGCTGCTGTACGGCGGCACCGAGCTCGCCGCGCTCCTTCGGGGCTGAAGTCCCGGTCGCTACGATGGGGCTGCTGGCATGAGCATCCACCGAGCCGTCCGCGCACTCCTGGCATCGCTGATCGTGATGGGGGCATGCACCGTGTCGTGGCTCGGCGCTCCGGCGCTGGCCCAGGGAACCATCGTGCAGCTCATCCTCGTCTCCCAGACCGCGATCACCACGCACGACGAACCGCTCTTGACGATGACGGTGCAGGCAACCAACGCCGGCGAAACCACGATCGATGACCTCTCGCTGGGGATCTCGATCGGCGAGAAGATCTCGTCGCGTTTCGTGTACGAGCAGTCCCTGGTGGAGGGGCCGGGGACGGCGATCTTCGTCACGACCGAGCCACAAGCGGAGTCCCTCGAACCAGGCCAGCAGCGCCTGATCGATGTCGAGCTCAACATGCTCGAACAGGTGCCCGAGATCACCAACGAGCTCGACTCGGCGGTCTACCCCGCGCAGATCGACATCCGCGCGGACGGGGTCGTGCAGGCTGCGCTGAACACGCCGCTGATCCACTTGGTGCGCACCCCCGATCGACCGATGCGGTTGTCGTGGTGGACCGAGATCACCGGCCCGATCGCGTTCGATCCCGAGGGCAGACTCGAACGACCGCTCGATCGAGGCATCGGTCGCGCCCGAAGGCACCCTGGGCGCCCAGGCCGCCGCGCTCCAACGCCTCGTCGAAGACCCAGACCTACAAGGCCCGATGGACATCTCCGTGCGAACCCGCCCTCCTGGACCAGCTCCGACGCATGGCCGGTGGCTATGAGCGGGCCGACGGCTCGGTCGGTGGAAGAGGACCAGCGGCCGGCAACCGACGCCGCCACCGTGCTCGAGATCCTCAGCGGCGTCGCGGCCGATCCTGACGTCCAGATCGCCGCCATGCCGTTCGCTGCCCCCCTGATGCCGGCGATGTTGGCGGGCGGTCTTTCCGGCGACCTCGACGAGCAACGAGCGCTGGGCGACGAAACGGTTGAGGAGCTGCTCGGGCGCCAACCGGTGACATCGTTCGAGCGACCGCCCTCGGGCGCGATCGATGACGCCACCCTGGACGATCTCGCGATCCGCGGCGTCGGTGCGGTCTTGGCCAACGCTGATGCGGTGGACCGAACCGCCCAGCTCAACGACTTCTCCCCGTTGCCGGTCGCCAGCTTCACGCTGCCGTCGGGCTCGTCTTTGGACATGGTGCTGCCCGACCCCGAAGTGCAGGCGCTGCTGGCCGATCCGGTCTTGCTGGGCGACCCGGTGCGTGGGGCCCAGGCGGTGTTGGGAGAGCTCGCGACGATCTGGCGGGAGCAGCCGGTGCCGGCCGAACAGCCTGACGGGACCGAGACCGTCCGCGGCGTGGCCGTGGCGCTGGCGGCCTCCTTGCCCCCCGGCATGTGGGGTCCCATGACGCGCCGGCTCGCCGACGCTCCGTTCCTGGTGCCGACGCACGCCCAGGATTTCGTCGAAACGGTGAACCCGGTGCAGCCGGCGGATGTGCTCGCGACGCCGTCGCCGGCGCGGTTCGACCGAGACGTTCGTCGGGCAGATCCGCGACGAACGCCGGGACGTCGAGGCCTATCGTTCGATGCTCCCCGAAGGATCCGACGCTCCCCGACCCGCTCCGCCGTGATCTGCTGTACGCCGAAGCCGGCGACTACCTGGACGATGTGGACGACGTGATCGCCGGCCCGTCGCTGGATCGACCACGTGAACCTGGTCACGGACGAGGTGTTCACGCGCGCGCTGCCGGCGGAGGCACAGGCGTTCACGCTCACGTCCGGTCGGGGCCAGGTGCCGCTGCGGATGGGCGACCCCGGCGAAACACCCCTGACGGTCTTGATCCAGCTGCGATCGTCCCAGTTCGAGTTCCCTGACGGGAACGAACAGACGGTGACCTTGCGAGAGCCCGACCAGATCGTCACGTTCACCGTGCAGGCCAAGACCTCGGGCACGCAGACGATCCGCATGAGGACGAGGGCACCGTCAGGGCGCCCGCTCGATGAACGGAACCTGGCTGTGCGCACCACCGCGGTCAACTCGATCGCGCTCGTGATCACCGGCGCAGCGGGGCTGCTGCTCGTCGTCCTGTGGTCCAGGAGGTACATCCGACGCCCGAGATCGTGACGCCGCCACCGGCCGAGCTGCCGGAACAAGACTCGCGCGCCGCCTACGCGCGCAACACCGCGGTGATGACTGTCGGCACGACGCTGTCCCGCATCACGGGCTACCTCAGGATCGCGGCTCAGACGGCGGCGCTCGGGGTCACCGTCAGCTCGCTCGGCGACACCTACCTGCGCGCCAACATCACGCCGAACATCGTCTACGAGCTGATCCTGGGCGGGATCTTGACCTCGGTCTTCGTGCCCGTGTTCGTGGAGTGGCGGCATGCGCACGGGGCGGATGCGGCATGGGACGTGGGACGCCGAGTCATGACGCTGGCCCTGGTCGTGCTCGGGCTCGTGACCGCCATCGGCATTATCTTCGCGCCGCAGATCATGGGCCTGTACCTGGCGTTCTCGACGGCGCCCGACCGTCAGGAACAGATCGAGCTGGGGGCATACCTGCTGCGATGGTTCATGCCCCAGATCGTCTTCTACGGGATCGGGGCCATCGCCGGCGGACTGCTGACCGCCGAGCGCCGGTTCGCCCCGCCGATGTTCACCCCCATCCTGAACAACCTGGTCGCGATCGCGGCGTTCCTGGGATACGCCGCCGTCCTGAGCGGTTCGGATCCGTCGGTCAACGGCATCACATCCACCGAGAAGCTGATCCTGGGCGCGGGCACCACGCTCGGCGTCGTGGCGATGACGGTGGCGCTCTGGCCGTCGCTTCGCTCGCTGGGCTTCCGGTGGCGGCTCACCTTCGGGTGGGCACACCCTGCGGTGCGGCGGCTGATCAGGTTGTCCGCGTGGGTCATCATCTACGTGGCCGCGAACCAGGTCGCGTTCCTGGTGGTGAACCTGCTGGCCGGAGACATCGGCAGGGCTCGGTTCCAGATCTACGCGACCGCGTTCATCATCTTCTCCTTGCCGTACGCGATCTTCGGCGTCTCGATCTTCACGGCGCTGCTCCCCGGCATGTCGGGGCAGTGGACCGGTGGGCACCGCGACGGCGTGGTGACGCTGCTCTCCCGCGGCCTGCGCGACACGATCGTCGCGATCGTGCCCGCGGCCGTGGCGTACCTGCTGATCGCGGGCCCCATCGTCGCGCTCTTGTTGGAGTACGGGTACGCCGACCAAACCGACGTCGAGCTGATCGCTCGCACCCTGCAGGGATTCGCGGTCGGGCTCCCGTTCTTCGCGGTCTTCCAACTGGTGACACGAACCTTCTATGCCACCCAGGACAGCCGCACGCCTGCGCTCATCAACGTCGGCGCTGCGGTGGTGACGATCTCGGTCGATGTCGTCCTGGTAGGGGCGGTGGGCTGGGACGTGCCGGCGTTGGCGCTGGGCCATGCTGCCTCCTACCTGTTCGCCACCGCGCTCGGTCTCGCGATGCTGCGACCTCGCCTCGGATCCTTGGACGGAGCCCGCATCTGGGGCACGATCGGACGGGTGATCCCCGCGTCGATCGTGATGGGTGGCGCCGCGTGGCTCGTCGCGACCGGTATCGACCAGGTCGTCGACACCCAGGCCGTGCTCGGCCGCGCACTCCAGGTCGGTATGGCAACGGCCGCGGGGCTCGGGATCTACCTGGGTGCGGCGCTCATGTTGCGTATCCAAGAGGTCGAAGAGGTCAAGAGCGCGATCCGAAGGAGGTTCCGCTCGTGAAGCGGACGTTGGAGCTCCATCGAGACCAGCGTGGTCTGGTCGGCAAGGTCATGATCGTCTGGCTGCTCCTGGTGGCCGTGCTCGCGGTGGGCGCGGTCGACGCAGGCTCCATCGCCTTCACGACCTTCAAGCTCTCGAGCGTGGCGACGGAAGCCGCCATCGACGGCGCCGCCGAGCTCCGGCAGGGCGGCGTCGGCGCAGATGAGGCGTGCGAGGTGGCCCGCGCCACCGTGGAAGCGATGCAGGCCGACCTGAAGATGGGGAAGAAGTTCTGTGAGGTGGACCTGACCACCGGTCGAGCTCTCGGTGACGTTGCGGTCGACGGCCGGTACCGTGCTCATCGGAAGGCTGTCGTTCACGAAGCACTACGCGATCGTCGTCGAATCCCAGACCCACGGCCCTCCCGACGTATAGCGTCACCTCGTGAGCCTGTCTGAACCCGACGAGGAACTGGTTCGACGAGCCGCCGGAGGCGACCAGACGGCGTTCGCGGATCTCGTGCGGCGCCATCAGGACCGTGTGTACAGGTTGTGCCTGCGCATCATGGGCGATCCCGACGACGCCCACGACGCCGCGCAGGACACCTTCGTGTCGCTGTTCCGCAAGCTGGACCAGTTCCGCGGCGAGGCGGCGTTCACCACGTGGCTGCATCGCGTCGGCGTGAACGCCTGTTACGACATCCTGCGCCGCAAGAAGCGTCAACCTCTGCTGCATGCGGTCAGTGATCGGGACGGGGCACCCCCCGAGCCGGGCCCGCCCGCCGCCGATCACGCCGACGAGGTCGTCGGCACGCGGGACGCGGCGAAGGCCCTGGCGCAGATCCCGGAGGAATTCCGCATGGTGTTGGTCCTGGCCGACGTGCAGGACCTGCCCTACGAGGAGATCGCGAAGGTCCTCGACATCCCGGTCGGCACCGTGAAATCGCGGGTGCATCGCGGCAGGCTCGCGCTCGCGAAGGCGATGGGGCTCGCACCGGCCGCCCCCACAGCATCCGGTGCGAGGGAACCCGCCGGCACGGTAGAGGCGTCGGAGGAGTCACCGTGACCCATCCCACCGAACAGCTCGCTGCCTTCGTGTCCGGCGCCCTCGCGCCGGACGAACGCGGTGACATCGAGGCGCACCTTGCGGGCTGTGCTGCATGCAGCGGTGAAGTGGCAGCGTCGGTGGCCGCACGCGAGGCGCATCCGGTCGATGGCGATGGACACCGCGGCCACACCAGGCGACCTCGGAGCGCCGGCCATGGCCGAGATGCGCAGGGCCACCACGTCCGGCCCGCCCGCGTGGGTCCGATACACCCCGTGGCTCGCCGCCGCCGCGGTGGTCGTGGGGCTGCTCGCGGTCACGCTCCCGAACATCGGCTCCAGCAGCAACGACTCCGGTGGCATCGCCGCCCAAGACTCGGCACCGTCGGAGACTGTGGCGCCCCAGGACCTCCGCCTGGAGATCGTGGACCAGGATCTCGACACCGCCTCATTGGAAGCCGCAGCGGACGCGTTCGCCAGGGGGGAAAGGACCGCGGACCCGAACGCGACCGCTGGCGCCGTCGAAGCTGCAACGCCCGTGGGCTCACAGCCGCCGTTCGCTCTGGCGAGCAGGTCTCGTTCGAACCGCGCGCTCGAGTGCTTGCGGACCGCGTTCCCTGGCTTCCCGGGCACGCCGGTTCGCTTGGTGAGCGCATCCTTCCAGGGACAGCAGGCTTTCTTCGCGTATGTGGTGGAGGGACCCGGTGCGGACCAGCCTGCAGATCGGGTGAGCATCTGGGTCGCCTCGGCGAGCGGCTGCTCGAGCCTGGCGCTCACGTCGGCTGCGCTGTAGCAGGGTTCGTGCTCGTCGCTTCCGGGAACAACGCGGAAGGCCTGCAACGTTCACATGCTCGACGGAGACCCACTCTGAGAGGATTCCTGCGAACAGCACCGAGGAAGAGAGACATGACCGACGTCCGCAACGTGATCGTGATCGGATCAGGCCCTGCCGGCTACACCGCCGCGTTGTACGCCGCCCGGGCCAACCTGGAACCGCTGGTCCTGAAGGGCATGGAAGCGGGCGGCCAGCTGATGCTCACGACCGACGTCGAGAACTACCCGGGCTACGTCGACGGCATCATGGGCCCGGAGATGATGGAAGCCTTCGAGAAGCAGGCGGCGCGGTTCGGCGCCGAGATCCTGCCCGTGCACGTGACCTCGGTGGACCTGTCCTCGCGACCGTTCACCGTCCAGGCGGGTGACCAAACGTGGCAGGCGAAGACCCTGATCGTCGCCACCGGCGCCAGCGCCAAGTGGCTCGGCATCCCGGGTGAGGAACAGCTCCGCGGGCGTGGGGTCAGTGCATGCGCCACCTGTGACGGATTCTTCTTCCGCGATCGCGAGCTGGTGGTCGTGGGGGGCGGTGACTCCGCCATGGAAGAGGCCACGTTCCTGACGAAGTTCGCGTCGAAGGTGACGATCGTTCATCGGCGAGATGAGTTCCGAGCGTCCAAGATCATGCAGGATCGTGCGCTCGCCAACCCCAAGATCGAGGTCATCTGGAACGCGGTCCCTGTGGAGATCCTGGGCGAGGACGCGGTGACCGGCGTGCGCTTGCGCGACACGGTCACGGACGAAGAGCGAGACCTCCGGACCGATGGCGTGTTCATGGCGATCGGGCACACGCCTAACACCGCGTTGTTCGCCGATGCGCTCGACGTCGACGAAGGTGGCTACATCCTGGTGAACGAGCCGCGCACCGCCACCAGCCTGGAAGGCATCTTCGCGGCGGGCGACGTGACCGACACGATCTACAAACAGGCCGTGACCGCGGCCGGACAAGGGTGCAAGGCAGCGATCGACGCCGAACGGTTCCTGGAGGAAGAGCGGCACGCGACCGCTTCCTGAGAGGGAATCAACGCGACGACGCGGAACGTTGTAGAAGCAGACGATCATGCTCGACGCAAGGAGCGCAACGAGATGAGCAACCTCGGAGATGTGAACGACCAGGAGTTCCAGACGTCGGTGCTGGATTCCGAGACGCCCGTGCTGGTGGATTTCTGGGCCGAGTGGTGCGTGCCGTGCCACATGGTCTCGCCGGCCGTGGAAGAGATCGGACAGGAGAAGGGCGAGGACCTCAAGGTGGTCAAGCTCAACATCGACGACAACCCGCAGGCCACCCGGACCTACGGGGTCATGAGCATCCCGTCGCTGATCCTGTTCAAGGGCGGACAGGAAGTGACGCGTGTCATCGGGGCCAAGCCGAAGGATGCGATCCTCCGCGACCTCGAACCGCACCTGAGCTGATCCATCTGATCGAGTTGGCCGATCGCGCGGGCCGCGCCCCGCGGCCGCGCACGACGGTTGCCGCTCTTCCCACCGGCACCGCACACTGGCCCGGTGCGTATCTTCCGACTCGGAGACGCCGGACCCGAGGTCGGCGATATCCAGGACCGTCTCTGCGCGCTCGGCGCCTCGATCGATGACGCCGAACGCGGTGGAACCTTCGGGACTTCCACCGACGCCGCCGTTCGTGCATTCCAAGGTGACCGGCTCCTCCGCGTGGATGGGCTCGTGGGTCCGGACACATGGGGACAGCTGGTCGAGGCCGGGTACCGCCTGGGCGATCGAACCCTCTACCTCCACTCCCCGCTTCATCGCGGGGACGACGTTCGAACGCTCCAGCGCAAGCTGAACGTCCTCGGGTTCGACGCCGGCCGGGAGGACGGTCTGCTCGGACGGAACACCGACCGTGCGGTCAGGGAGTTCCAGCGGAACGTCGGCCAGGAACCTGACGGGATCGTCGGGCTCCACACGATCTCCACCCTGGAACGCATGCGTCCGGACGAGCGAGGGCCGAGCCGTGCCGTGGTCCGGGAGGCGGAGGAGCTGAGCCAGAGGCCGGCATCCGGACGCGGACAGATCGTGGCGATCGACGGCGGTGCGGCGGACGCACTCGAAGCGGGTGACGTGGTGGTGAGAGACATCGCGCTCGCTATCGCCGACCACCTGGCGATGGTGGGCTGCAAGCCGGCGACCCTGGGAGGTGAGCCCGGTGCGCAGTCCCAGGCTTCGGACCGAGCCAGGGAAGCCAACTCGCTCGGAGCCACCATGTGCATCTCCCTGCACCTCGCGAGTGGATCGCCGGATGCCTCCGGCCCCACATGCTCCTACTTCGGGAGCGCCACCACGCACTCCCCCGCCGGCATGTTGCTGGCTCAGCTGATCTTGGACGAGCTCGAAGGCCAGCTGGGCGTCCACGGACGGTTGCAGCGTTTGACCGGGGCCATGCTGCGGGAAACACGCATGCCGGCGGTGCAGATCGAGCCGGCGTTCATCACGAACGAGTCGGAGGCCGCTCGGCTGGCCGACCCGGCCCACCGGCGACGGATCGCACGGGCGATCGCGTCCGGGGTGCAGCGCTTCTTCAGCGAGTAGCTCGGGCCAGCAGTCGAAGCACAACTCCCAACACGATGCCGAGACGGATGGCCCGGATCGCGCGTTGAGGCTCGCTGGGAGGGGCCGGGACGGATCGGTTCAACACGGGGCCTATGCTACGCGCGATGTCAGGAAGGGTCGTCTTGATCACCGGTGGGGCCGGCGGTATGGGACGTGCGATCGCGTCTCGGTTCCTCGCCTTGGGCGATGTCGTGATGCTGGCCGACCACGATGAGGTCGCTCTCACCGACGCCGCCCGCGCGTTGCCCGATGTCGACACCGTGCACACCGACGTCACGCGGCTCGAGGACTGCGAACGGATGGTGTCGACCACAGCTGCGCGCCACGGAGGTCTGGATGTGCTGGTGTGCGCAGCGGGCGTATGGGTCGAGGGTCCCACGGTGGAGATGACCGAGGATCAGTGGGATCACACGATCGACGTCAACCTGAAAGGCACGTTCTTCTCATGCAGGTTCGCGATCCCGGAGCTGATCGGTCGTGAGGGTGTCATCGTCGTCATCGCCAGTGACTACGGGTTGGTCGGAGGTCCCGGCGCCGCGATCTACAACGCGTCCAAGTTCGGTGTGAACGGCATCGTGCGGTCCCTGGCGCTGGAGCTCGCTCCGCACGGCATGCGCGTGAACAGCCTGTGCCCAGCCGACGTCGACACGCCGATGTTGGCCGGTCAGGCGCGCGAGTACGGAGGAGGCGACGAGCAGCGCTACCTCGACGGGTTGCGGTCCACGCTCCCTCAGGGGGAACGGGCACGGTTCATCCGCCCGGACGAGATCGCCTCGGCGGTCGCGTTCCTCGTCTCCGACGATGCAGCCTCCATCAACGGTGCCTGCCTGCCGATGGAATGGGGCGTCACCGCGGGGTACTGAAGGGCAGCAGGCCGGTCGATGAAGGCGCTGCTACCCTGAGCCTCTTCCCATGGCCGAGCTCTCCATCGATCGCTTCGTCGACCTATACGCACGGCGCACCTCCGGCATGTCGGCTTCGGAGGTGCGCGCCTTGTTCGCGGTGGCTTCCCGGCCCGAGGTCGTCTCGCTGGCCGGAGGCATGCCGTTCGTGCATGCGATCCCGGAAGCCGACGTGTTGGAAGTCGTCCGGCAGGTTCTCGACGAACACGGCACGGCGTCGTTGCAGTACGGCGGGGGCCAGGGTGACGCGGCGCTCCGGGATCGGCTGATCGAGCTGATGCGGGCGGAGAGCGTGACGGCTGAGGCCGACGACCTCGTGGTCACCACCGGGGCTCAGCAGGCGCTGGACCTAGTCGGCAAGATCTTCGTGAACCCCGGTGACCTCATCGCCGTGGAAGCTCCCGCCTACGTGGGCGCGCTCACCGCGTTCAGCGCATATGAACCGCGCTATCTGCAGATCGACCTGGACGAAGACGGGATGATCGTCGATCAGCTCGAGGATGCCCTGGTGCGCGGCGAACGGCCCAAGTTCGTATACACCTGCCCCAACTTCGGGAATCCTGCCGGTGTGACTTTGTCATACGCCCGCCGGGAACAGCTCGTCTCCCTGTGCCGCGAGGCCTCTATCCCGATCATCGAGGACAACCCGTACGGCATGCTGCGGTTCGAGGGCCCGCCATCGCCATGCTTGCGAACCCTCGACCCCGAGAACGTGATCTACCTGGGCACGGTCTCGAAGGTCTTCTCCCCCGGCGTCCGGGTGGGATGGGCGCTCGCCGAGCAATCGGTGGTGCAGCGGCTGATCCTGGCGAAGGAGGCGGCCGACCTGTGTGGCTCCTCGTTCACGATGATGATGACCGAGCGATACTTCGCAGGCGATCGTTGGAGGGTGAACCTCACCACGTTGGTCGACACCTACCGTGCCCGCCGCGACACGATGCTGGAAGCGATCGAGGAGTGCTTCCCCGAACACGCGCAGTGGACCAACCCCGCCGGCGGGTTCTACGTGTGGGTGACGCTGCCCGAGTGGTTCGATACTCGGGCGATGCTGGCCGCAGCCGTGGAGCGCCGTGTGGCGTACGTGCCCGGCACCGCCTTCTACCCTGACGGTCGCGGCAAGAACCAGATGCGACTAGCCTTCTGTTACCCCACCCAGGATCGGATCCGGGAGGGGATCGCCCGGCTCGGGTCGCTGTTGGAAGACGAAGAGCAGCTCTACCGGAGTCTTCACCTTTGAAGATCGCGGTCCTCGCCGGGGGCCGCACGCCCGAACGCGACGTCTCTTCGCGGAGCGGGCACCGCGTCAAGGGCGCGCTGGAAGAGCTCGACCACGATGCGTTCGTGATCGATCCGGCCGAGTCACCGCTCGTGGAGGCGCTGGGCAAGACCCGCCCCGACCTGTGCTTCATGGCGCTCCATGGCAAGGAAGGCGAGGACGGGACGGTCCAGCGCCTGCTTGACCTGCTGGCCATCCCTTACACCGGAACCGCAGCATTCGCGTGTGAGCTGGCCTTCGACAAGGTCTTGGCCAAAGACGTGCTTGCCGACGCCGGGGTCCGAACCCCCGACTGGGTCACGATCGAGGGGTGGGCCTTGAGGGACCTGGGAGCCGGAGCGGCGCTCGGGACGGCTGCGGAGAGGGTTGGTCTGCCGTGCGTCGTCAAACCCTCGAGGAGCGGTTCGGCGCTGGGTGTCGGCTTCGTCGAACGGGAGGCCGACCTGGCGGCCGCCGTGATGGCCGCACTGTCGTTCAGCGGTGCGGTCGTGGTCGAGCGGAAGATCGGCGGCACCGAGGTCGCAGCGGGCATGATCGGCGTGCCAGCCGACTCGCTCCCGCTGGTAGAGATCGTCCCGAAAGGGGGCGCGTTCGACTACGCGGCGCGATACACGGCCGGCGCAACTGACTACTTCGCGCCCGCTCGCCTCGACGACGAGATCGCGGCGGACTGTGTGACAGCAGCCTACGCTGCGGTCGAGGCCTTCGGGCTTCGTGACGTGTCGCGTGTCGATGCGATCGTCGACGGCGAAGGCCGACCGTGGGTCCTGGAGGTAAATGTTTCTCCTGGTATGACCGAGACCAGCTTGCTCCCGATGGCCGGTCACGCCGCCGGCATGTCGCTCGCCAGATATGTGCGACCGCATCATACGCTCGGCGGTCGCACGACTCGACGGATAGGGTGACGTAGCGGCAGCGGTCAGTCGGGGGAAAGCCCCGGGCCGGACCCCACGATCTCGGACACGATCCGTTCGAGGTCGTCCGGCGACCCGAACTCGATGATCACACGACCACGCTTCTTGGTCATCTGGATCTGGACGCGGGTAGCCAACTGCTCTGACAGGATCTCCTCCACCTCGGTCATGCCCGTCGGCGTCTCGCCAGAGGCTCGAGGCCTCAGGTTCCCTCTCGGCTTTGGCGGGAGGTCCTTCCACGTACCGCCGAACCAGCTCTTCGGTCTCCCGCACGGACAGGTCCTCAGCGGCGACCCGCAACGCGAGGGCGCTGACCGCCTCCGCGTCGCCCAGCGCCAGCAGGGCGCGAGCGTGGCCAGCCTGGATCTTGCCGTCAGTCAGCAGCTGCTGGCAATCCAAGGGGAGTTGCAGCAGGCGGATCGTGTTGGCGATGTGTGACCTCGACACACCGACACGTTCGGCCAACCCTTCCTGCTTGAGGCCGAGCTCCTCCAGGAGCTGGCGGAAGGCGTCGGCCAGCTCGATGGGACCCAGATCCTGGCGGTGGATGTTCTCGATCAGAGCTTCACGGAGCAGATCGGAATCGCCGGTGTCGCGCAGCACGACCGGCACCGTGGCCAGACCGGCCACTTTGGCGGCACGCAGGCGCCGCTCTCCAGCCACCAACTCGTATCGGTCTCCGGACTTGCGCACCACGATCGGCTGGAGGATGCCGACCTCACGGATCGAGGCCGCGAGTGTCCGGATCTCCTCGTCATCCCAGTTCGTTCGCGGTTGCTTGGGGTTGGGGGTCACGGCGTTGACCGGCACCTCGAGCAGTCCGGCGAACCCCTCACCCGGCTCCGGGGCCGGGATCAGCGCGGACAGTCCCCTGCCCAGTCCACCTCGTTTCGACATCATTCGCCTCCCTTGCGGAACAGCCGCCAGCGCCGTTTGGGCGATTCGCCCTCGTCCCTCAGGGTGGCGCCGATGTCGGCGATGGCGGGTTGATGATCCCTGTCACCGCGCGCGTCGCTGCCCGCCTCCTGGGGAACGGGTGGACCGGGCCCGGATGATGCCGGTTCGGGCGCATCCTCATCGATCACGACGACTCGCCGTTCAGGAAGGTGCCCTGGTGCTGCAGGGGAGGCGGGGGCGGCGACCCGAGCCACCGGGCCGGATGGCGAGTCGTCTTCCTCCCAAAGATCGTCATCATCTCCGTCGGCGTGATCGCTGGGGTTGGCCGAGGCATCCGGCTCAGGAGACACGACGGGCTCGGGCTCCGGGACCGTCTGCCCTCCGCTGGCTCCTCGGGCGCAGCGGGCTCCTGGGTGACCTCCGGTTCGCGGACCACCGCGTGCACCGTGGGGATCTCGTCCAGGTCTGACTCGTCGATCGGGGTGGGCGCGGATCGCGCCACATGGGGAGGGGGGTCGACGGCCGGCATCACCATCTCGGGGAGATCGGCGAACGACGGCATGGGTTCGGAGGGCGGGGGCCTCAGGGCAACCTCGCGACCCAGCTCCCGGTAACATTCGGCACCCTTGGACTTCGGGTCGTACACCGTGATCGGTTGCCCGTAGCCAGGGGCTTCGGAGAGACGTACGGTTCTCGGGATGATGATGTCGTACACGAGGCCGCCGAAGTACCGCTGAACCTCCTCCACCACCTGCTCAGATAGCTTCGTTCGAGGATCGAACATCGTCATGACGATGCCGGACAGGCGCAGGCCGGGGTTGATGTTCTGCTGCACCAGGGACACGTTGCGCAAGAGCTGTCCCACACCCTCGAGTGCGTAATACTCACATTGGATCGGCACGATCAGCTCTTCTGCGGCGGTGAGCGCGTTGATGGTGAGCAATCCCAGTGAAGGCGGGCAATCCAGCAGGATGAAGTCGTAGACCCCCTCGCGGACGGCGGTCAAGGCCTTCTTCAGCCGGGTCTCACGCGAGAACTGGCTCACGAGCTCGATCTCGGCCCCAGCGAGATCGATCGTGGAGGGGATGGCATGAAGTCGGGCAACCGGGGTCTCCACGATGGACTCCGTGACGGACGCCTCGGCCACGATGACGTCGTACACGGTGATCGCACGTGCCTCATGCTTGATCCCCATGCCGGTCGACGCGTTGCCCTGTGGATCGAGATCGATGACCAAGATACGGAAGCCCAGGTCAGCCAAGCGCGGCGCCCAGACTCACCGCGGTCGTGCTCTTGCCGACCCCGCCCTTCTGGTTCGCGATGGCGATGATGCGAGCAACGCCTGGAGTCTCGGGGGCGACGGGCAATTCCTTCGCCTTCGCCCTTGGCCTGTCCTCTTGGCCGCCTTGCCGCGGTCCGAGGATGTGGTGGATGAACCGCCCTTGGCTGAGGAGCGCGTTGAGGAGCTCGGGGCGGCGCTGGCGCCGGAGGCCTTGATCACTGCGCGCTCATGATAACGAGCGGCCCCGACCTTGCAAGCGCCGCCTTGGGGAAAAGGGTGGCGGACACGCCCTCGGGAATGCCAGTGTCGGCGTCGAAGCGTTCGCCTGCCCAGTAGACCAGTCGCCCATCATCCGTCAGGACCCGAGATGCCGCGTTCCATGCTGCGTGTGGGCTCGCGAAGGCCCGGGCGAAGCAAACGTCGACGCGCTCACGGTAGGTCTCGAGACGCCGAGCATGGATCCGTCACGTTGACCAGCTCCAGCTCCGACACAGCTCGCTCGAGGAACGCCGCTCTGATTCCGCCGGACCTCCACCAAGGCGAGTCGCAGCCCAGGTCGCACGATCGCGATCGGTATGCCCGGCAGTCCGGCGCCCGAACCCATGTCGCAGCCGATGCCTGCATCCTCACCGATCAACGGCACGGCCCGGAGGCTAGTCCACGATGTGGCGCTCACGGATGCGGGATCCGTCGGATCGGGCGACCATCCCCATCGGGAGGGCATACTTCGCCAGGAGCTGTTCGTACGCCTCCAACCGCGTTGATCTGAGGGGCATCGAGAGCAACGCCCACCCTGTCCGCATCTCCCCAACCCTCATGTTTCACGTGAAACACGTCCGTGGCTCTGTTCGAAGCATCGAGGGGTCCGACGAGCGCGGTCGACGCGGGCCTACAGAGGTGTGATGACAACGTATCGAGTGGGTTCCTCGCCGCGAGACGCCGTTTCGACGCCTCCGACCGCTGCGGCCGCATCGTGGACCAGCTTGCGCTCATACGAGTTCATGGGCTCGAGCTCTTGCTCGCGGCCGGTCTCCAGCGCGCGGTGAGCAAGCTCGCGCGCTCGCTCCTCGAGCCGCTCCTCGCGTCGCTTGCGGTAGTCCTCCACGTCGACTATCACTCGGACACGTTGGTCGAGTCGGCGAGCCACCGCCATACGGGTGAGCTCCTGGATCGCTTCCAGCGTCTGGCCGTGGCGGCCGATCAGCAACGACATGTCGTCCTCAGGTCCGTCGACGATATCGACGTACATGTGACCGCCGGAAAGGTTGGGCTCGGCGATCGCGTCGATGTCCATATGACCGAGCAATTCGTCGAGGAAGTCCGCGGCGGCGTCTGCCTGGGCCTCGAGATCGTCATCGACGTCGGAGCGATCGGCCGAACGATGGTCCTCACCCTCGTGTGCCACCGTTACCCTCCGATCCTGGTTTCTTGGGACGGCGCGGCGCGCCCTTTGAGGAGCTTGACCCCTTCGGCCTTCCCTTCCCGGTGCCGCCGCGGGCAGTGCCACCCTTGGACGAGCCACCCTTGGACGAGCCACCCTTCGAGGAGCCGCCCCTCGGCGCGTTGCCCTTGGTGCCACCGCCCCTGGACGAATCCCGGGCTTGGCCCCGCCTCGGTGCGTCGCGCCGCTTCCTCTCACTGTTCCGCGCGGTCCAGCATGGAGGCCATGAAGCCCTTCTTCTGCGGGTGTTCCCTTCTCAGCCTGCTTCGCCTGTTTCTCCCGCTGCTCCGCCATGCGCTTCTCGACCGCGTCGGGCCCGATATGCCCAGCCCGAAGGAGAAGCGTCTGCTGACCGATCTGGAAGAAGTTGGACGTCGTCCAGTACAGCACCAGGCCGGTCGGGAACGTGTACCCGATGAAGCCGAAGAACAGCGGCATGATCTTCAGGATCATCTGTTGTTGCTGCGACGCCGCACCCGGCGGGCTCGACTTCTGCATCTGCCGTTGTTGGAAGAAGGTCGTGCCGATCATGAGCACCAGAAGCACGACGTACGGGATCTTGTCGATCAAGCCCCCGACGCCACAGTCCAGGACGGGTTTCGACGTGAACGGAGTCTAAGCGGAGAGCCGTCGTCGTTCTCCAGTGGGAGCCCCGCCTCGACCGGGTTGCCCTCGGAGTCCTTGATCGTGCTCTTCTCGAGGTTGCCGGCCTGATCGGCGGAGCACTGAAGATTCACGACCAGCAGGTCGGTGTTCTCGTGCGTGACGACCGACGCGAAGAGATCGCTGTCGACAGGGATGTGGTTGTTCGTGATCCGGTAGGCACTGACTTGCCCTCTGTAGCTGACGGGCTCGTAGCCAGGGGCCCGGAACACCGCGTACATCGAGATCAGGATCGGGAACTGCGCCAAGCACGGGCAGGCAGGAGCCCAGAGGGATTGACGCCCGCCTCCTTGTAGAGGCGCATCGTCTCTTCCTGGACCTTCTGCTTGTTGTTCTTGTACTTCTTCTGGATCTCCTTGATCTTGGGTTGCATCGCCTGCATGTGCTGCATGGACTTGATCTGCTTGATCCCCAGCGGGAAGAGGATGAATCGGATCACGATGGTGAGCACGATGATCGAGAGCCCGTAGTTGGGGACCACGTCGTAGATGCGCGCAAGGACCCACCCGAGCCCGTCCAGCAGGTACTGGAAGAGGTCGGAGACGATGGGGATGGCGCCGCCCAGCATCAGGCGTTCACCGACGTTGAGTCATCGAGGGTCGAGTCGTGCGACGGCGTCATACAGGGCGTCATGCCACTCGTAGCGTGGGAGGTCGCGTCTGGGTCGGGCCCCGCCACTGGCCGGCGTGAGGACGGTGGGACATGATCGAACCCCCACGGACCATAGGGGTTGCACCGCAACAAACGCCAAACGGCGAGCATGGAGCCCTTGGCGGCGCCGTGGATCAGGATCGCTTCTTCCGCGTACTGCGAACAGGAAGGGTAGAAGCGGCATCTGGCCGCCCATCCAGCCTGACAGCGTCGTCTGATAGAGGTGGATGCCGCCGATCAGGATGGCCCGGACCGGCGTCCCCACGACCACATCGAGCTGACGGAGGCCGGTCACGCCGTCCTCCCCGCACCCAGGAGCTGTTCCATCTCGGCCACCAGGTCGTGTGTCGTGGCGCCCCGGATGGTCTCTCGAGCCACCAGGACCGCGTCGGATGCGTCGTCGATCTGCGGGTCCATCAGTCGCCATGCTTCCCGCAGGATGCGTCGGGCACGGTTGCGTTGCACCGCACCCCCGATGTGCCGGGCGGCGACGACCGCGAGGCCCCCCTCACCGGGCGCGAGGAACACTACCACCCGCGTGCCTTGCGATCGCCTGCCCTGCCGGTAGACACGCTGGACCTCACGTGCGCGCATGGCGCGTCAATGTGTGGGGGTGAGGCGAGCCCGGCCCTTGCGGCGGCGCGACGAGATGATCGAACGGCCGGCTCGGGTCCGCATGCGCAGCCGGAAGCCGTGACGGCGTGCTCGCCGGCGGTTGTTGGGTTGGTAGGTGCGCTTGCCCTTGGCCATCGTGCGTCGTTCCTCGTGTCGTGACGAAAGCCGGCGCGAACGGCCGGCAGGGACCCAGTATACGGGGCATGGCCGTGACGGCACAAAGACCAGCCCAGAGGCCTTGACATCGAAAAGAGTGCCAAGACCCCCCCGGACCCGGGCGAGCGGGAAATCGGCTGTGCTACTGTGCGCCCCGCCGTCCCCCCGGCAACGTCGATCCTTCAGCGGCGCGGCGACAACACAGCTTCCCGTGTGGGTTATCCACCGTTGTGGAAAGGTCTTGTGGATACGCATGGCGGTAGCGTTCTCTAAGCCCCAAGCCCAGCGAGGCCTGGGCGAGCGTCATGTCCCGTGCGCGAGCCGATCTCCCGGACGCCACCGTCGTCATGTGGTTCGCCGAGGTCCGGCCGATATCGCTCACGGACGACACCCTCGAGCTCGCGGTTCCGAGCCCGATGATCAGGGAGCGTCTGCACCACCACCACCTGCATCTGATCGAGGAGGCGGCGGCCGATTCCGTGGGGCGGCCGCTCAAGATCGATATCGAGGTCGACGACTCCTTGCGCGGCCCGGTGGCAACCTCGTCGGCGCCCGCATCCCCCGAAGGCGTTGCGCACCAGCCACTCTCGTCTCCCGCGTCGTTCGCTGCGATCGGGGCTCCGGCGGCCCGGCGGCTCCCTCCCTGGTCCCCAACCGGCCACTCGGAGCGCCGGGGCTCCCGTTCCCCAACTACACCTTCGACGCCTTCGTTCCCGGCCCCAGCAACCGGTTCGCGCACGCGGCCGCCATGGCCGTGGCCGAGGCGCCTCCCTCCACCGCCTACAACCCGCTGTTCATCTACGGGGGCGTGGGTCTGGGCAAGACGCACCTGCTGATCGCGGTGGGCCATCACATGTACCGCTTGGCCCCGGCTCTGCGCGTCAAGTACGTCACCTCCGAGCAGTTCGTGACGGAGTTCATCAAGGCGGTGCGCGAACGTCAGGGTGACACGTTCCGTCAGAGGTACCGCGAGGTCGACGTGCTCCTGGTCGACGACATCCAGTTCCTGGCCAAACGCGAAGAGACCCAGACGGAGTTCTTCCACACGTTCAACCATCTGCACGGTGCCGGCAAGCAGATCGTGATCGCTTCGGATCGCCCTCCGCACGAGCTGTCCGGGTTGGAAGAGCGCCTGGTCAGCCGGTTCCGGTGGGGCTTGTGCGTCGATGTGCAGCCGCCCGACCTCGAAACACGCATCGCGATCCTGCAGCTCAAGGCCGAACGGGAACGCATCACCGTTCCCGCCGAGGTCATCGAGTTCGCCGCCTCCAAGTTCGACCAGTCGGTGCGGGAGCTCGAAGGCGCACTGGTGCGGGTGGTCGCCTGGTCCGAGCTGACCGGCCAGCAGATCGACGTGACGCTGACCGAGCGCGCCCTGGAGGATCTCATCCCGCAGACCGAGAATGAGATCCCGCCCCCGTTGATCCTGGAGGAGACGGCCACCTACTTCTCGCTGTCCACCACGGACCTGATGTCGAAGTCACGCTCGAGGCCGTTGACGCACGCGCGCCACATCGCCATGTACCTGACCCGCGAATGTACCGGCTTGTCGCTGGTCAAGATCGGCGAGATCTTCGGTGGGCGAGACCACACGACCGTCCTGCACGGCATCAAGAAGATCGAGGATGAGATGCGCGCCCGTGACGCCACGTTCCGGCAGGTACAGGACCTCACCAGGATCGTCCGCGGCCGTGTGCGAGGGAACGGATGAGCACCTTCCACACGCGCGGCGTCCCTGCACGGAACATGTGGAGAACCGATGCGCAGGTGGTGGACAGGTTGGCCGAGCCGGCAGCTCCGAGCCGGTCCGACACGTTTTCCCCACCGGTTGTCCACATGTCGGACAGCGTCGCTACGCTGCGGAAACGGGGTCTCCGTGCAAGGTTCCACAGCGCCTACTACTACCGTTGTTCTTTCTCTTTCCTATCAGTAGCTGCAGGGGGTGGACACACATGAAGTTCCGATGCGATCGCGACGCACTGTCCGAGGCGCTCCAGACCGTCCAACGCGGGGTTTCCTCACGACCCGGCATCCCGGCGCTCACCGGCGTGCTGATCGAGGCCGGTGACGACGGACGTCTCACGCTGACCACGACCGACCTCGAGGTGTCGGCACGCCTCGCGACCCAGGTGCAGGTGAGCGAAGCGGGCACGGTGCTCGTGCCGGCCCGGTTGCTGGGCGACACGGTCAAGTCGCTCTCCCAAGCCCCTGTCGATATCGAGACCGATCAGTCGCAGGCTCATATCCGTTGTGCGGCATACGAAGGGACGCTCAGGCTCCTGCCCGCCGAGGATTTCCCCGGCCTCCAGGAACCGACCGGAACCCACATCACGGCCGAGGCAGGAGCGTTCGCGGAGGCAGTGAGTCAGGCGGCTCGCGGAGCCTCGCGCGATGAGGCCCGCCCGGTGCTCACCGGCGTGCTGATCGAGGTCAGCCGCGAAGGCGTGGTCATGGTCGCCACCGACTCCTACCGGTTGGCCGTGCGCGACCTGGTGGCCACGGCGGACGGAGAAGCCAAGGCGATCGTGCCCGAGCGGGCCCTGACCGAGGCCGGGCGCGCCGCAGCCGCCGACGAGAAGAGTTCGATCGAGATCTTCGTGGACGATGCCCAGGTGGCATTCCGCATCGGGGAGCTGACCCTCACCTCTCGGCTCATCGAGGGGGAGTTCCCCAACTATCGCCAGCTGTTGCCCGACCAGCACGAGAGCCGTCTCACGATCTCCCGCCAGCAGCTGCTCGACGCCGTCCGGCGGGTCGGGCTCATGGCGCGCGACACCACGCCGGTCCGGCTGGAGTTCAACGCCTTGGGGGTCAAGCTCAGCAGCTCCAGCCCGGATCTGGGCCAAGCGGTCGAGACCGTGGAAGCGCGATACGAGGGTGACGACCTCACCGTGGCGTTCAACCCGCAGTACCTCGCGGACGGCCTCACCGCCGCCACGGGTGAGTCGATCAGGCTCGACGTGCGCGATGGGCTCAAGCCGGGTGTGGTGCGCGGCGACGGGGACGAGTTCACCTACCTCGTCATGCCGGTTCGGCTGCCGGCCGCCGTCAGCTGACGGAAGTCGCGGAGGACGCCGAACCCGCCCTCCGCGAGGACCTCGGAAGGGCTTCCCTGTGCGTCTGGGTTGGATCGAGCTCCGCGATTTCCGCAACCACGCGTTGACGAAGCTCGACCCCGTCCCGCCGGGCCTCACCGTGGCGGTGGGTCCGAACGGCGAAGGGAAGACCAACCTCATGGAGGGCATGTACGTGCTCTACGCGCTGGGATCGCCCCGTGTCTCCACGAACGGTGCACTGGTCCGCGAGGGCGCCGACGCCGCCTATGCGCGTGGTGAGTTCGAGACCGACCACGGCAAGGTGTTGGTGGAAGTGGAGATCCCCCTGCAGGGAGCGAGCCGTGTGAAGGTCAACCGCTCGCCGGTGCGGCGGAAGCGCGACCTGCGGCGTCAGGTGCGGATCGTGTTGTTCGGACCGTTCGACCTGCCGATCGTGATCGGCGACCCCGCGAAGCGCCGCACCTTCTTGGATGAGGCCGTGACCGCGCTCTGGCCGCTGAAGGAAGGGTTGTTCACCGCCTACGATCGGGCGCTGCGACAACGAAACCGGCTCCTGAAGGAATGGGAAGGTGCCGGCGAGCCGCCCGGGTTGGCCGCGTGGGACGAGGAGCTGATCAGCGCCGGCGTCGCCTTGTGCCGAGCGCGAGACGAGGCGGTGTCCCTGCTGGCCCCGCACGCATCCGAGGAGTTCACACACCTGGCGGGCTACGAGCTGGAGTGCACCTACGCGCCGAACGTGTGGGACGCCGCCGATCCGGACGTCGCGTTCCGCGAGCGGCTCGCCGAACGCCGCCGCGACGAGCTGGTTCGCAGGACCACGTTGGTGGGTCCGCACCGCGACGACCTCACCCTGGCGGTGCGCGACCTGGGCGCCAGGGCTGCGGGATCGCACGGCGAGACCTGGGCCACCGCGTTATGCCTGCGGATCGGGCTCGCATCCGCGGTGGCCGGGGAACTCGGCGAGTCGCCCGTCCTGTTGGTCGACGACCCGTTCAGCGCCCTGGATCCGCGCCGTCGGGACCAGATCGCGGAGCGCCTCGCGGAGCGCTCCGGTCAGGTCGTGATCACCGTCGCCGACGAAGCCGACGTGCCCGCGGTCGCCCACACCGTGTGGGATGTGGCCGCGGGCACGGTCTCACCACGGAGCGCGTGATGCCCGACGCGAAGGGGTTCGGGGGACGGAGGGAGCCGCGGTCGGATGACCCGGTCGCCATCGGCGACATCGTCGATGCGCTCATGGCCCGCAAGGCCTTCAGTCGAGGCATGCCCGTGGCCGAGCTGGCCTCTCGCTGGCCCGCGGTGGTGGGGGAGCGACTGGCTGCCGAAACGGCGCCGATGGCCCTGGACGAGGGCGTGCTGACGGTCGGTGTGAGCAACGGGCCCTGGGGTGCGCAGGCCCGATTCCTGCAGGAAGAGATCCGCCGGAACGCCGACGAGGCGCTGGGCGGCGGGCGCGTGAGCTCGATCCGCATCATCGTGCGAAACCGCAGCTAGAGAGCCATTTCTCGGCACCGAAACGGGGGCGTCCGTCGGCCCGGTCGAGTAAGATGGAGGGGTTCGTGCGACCTTCCCGCGCACGCCCTCCGCACGTCGCGTTCTGGGGGCTGCTGCGCGGGCTCGATCGGAGGATCGTTGGCAACCCAGAAGACGGCACCCAGCACCAGGAAGAAGGCCGCGAAGAAGTCCGACACCACCTACGACTCCAGCAACATCCAGGTCCTGGAAGGGCTCGAACCGGTCCGCAAGCGACCGGGCATGTACATCGGCACCACCAGCTCCCGCGGGCTGCATCACCTCGTCTACGAGGTCGTCGACAACGCGATCGACGAGGCCATGGCGGGCTTCGCCAACAAGATCGTCGTGACGATCCACGCCGACGGCTCGGTCAGCGTGACCGACAACGGCCGTGGCATCCCGGTCAGGCCCATCCCGGGCGCCAAGGATCGCCGCCCGGCGGTCGAGGTCGTGCTCACCGTGCTCCATGCAGGCGGCAAGTTCGGGGGCGGCGGCTACGCCATCTCGGGCGGCTTGCACGGCGTGGGGGTCAGCGTGGTCAATGCGTTGTCCACCCGGCTCGAGGTGCAGGTGCAGCGCGACGGCTTCAACTGGAGCCAGAGCTACGAGCACGGCAAGCCGCTCGCCAAGCTGGCCAAGGGCAAGGCCACCACCAAGACGGGCACCAGGGTGCAGTTCTGGCCGGACCCCGAGGTCTTCGTCGAGACGCTGGAGTTCCGCTTCGAGACGCTGGGCGAGCGGCTCCGCGAGCTCGCCTTCCTCAACAAGGGAACCGAGATCACCCTGGTGGACGAGCGGGAGGGCCAGGCACAGAAGGAGACCTTCAAGGCCAACGGCGGCCTGGTCGACTTCGTGAAGTACCTTGCCCAAGGCAAGGAGCCGGTCGACAAGCCCATCGCGATCGAGACCGGCCCCACCGACCACGGTGAGGTCGAGCTCGCCATGCAGTGGACCACCTCCTACACCGAGTCGCTCTACTCGTTCGCCAACACGATCAACACCCACGAGGGCGGCATGCACGAAGAGGGGCTCAAGAAGGCCCTCACCAACGTCCTCAACCGCTGGGCGCGCGCCAAAGGGCTGCTCAAGGAGAAGGACGACAGCCTGATCGGCGAAGACGTTCGCGAGGGCCTCATCGCGATCCTGTCGGTCAAGCTTCGCGACCCGCAGTTCGAGGGCCAGACCAAGACCAAGCTCGGGAACGCCTCCATGCGATCGTTGGTCGAGAAGACGGTCAACGCGCAGTTCACCACCTGGCTCGAGGAGCACCCAGGCGACGCCAAGCGCGTCTTCGCCAAGGCGTCCGGGGCCGCCAAAGCGCGCATCGCCGCTCGCCAGGCGCGCGACCTCACCCGGCGCAAGTCCTTCCTCGAGTCCGGTTCGCTGCCGGGCAAGCTGGCCGACTGTCAGCTCAGCGACCCCGCCGCGTGCGAGCTGTACATCGTCGAGGGCAACAGCGCCGGTGGCAGCGCCAAGAGCGCGCGCGATCGCGCCACGCAGGCCATCCTGCCCATACGCGGCAAGATCCTGAACGTCGAGAAGGCGCGACTGGACAAGATCCTGCAGAACGTCGAGATCCAGGCGCTCATCACGGCGGTGGGCACCGGCATCGCCGAGGAGTTCGACCTTGACAAGGCGCGCTACCACCACATCGTGCTCATGGCCGACGCCGATGTCGACGGCGCGCACATCCGCACGCTCCTGCTCACGTACTTCTTCCGGTACATGCCCCAGCTCATCGACGCGGGCTACGTCTACCTGGCCCAGCCGCCGCTGTACCTGCTGAAGGACGGCAAGCAGGAGCACTACTTCTACACCGAGCGCGAGTGGGACGAGTACCGCGAGAACGCGAACGGCAAGCGCATCGGCGATCCCCAGCGATTCAAGGGCCTGGGCGAGATGGACGCCGAGCAGCTGTGGCGCACCACCATGGATCCGGAGCAGCGCACGCTGCTGCAGGTGACCCTGGAAGACGCCGTCACCGCCGACCGGCTGTTCAGCGTCCTCATGGGCGACGACGTGCCGGCCCGCAAGGACTTCATCGAACGCAACGCGAAGTACGTCCAGAACCTGGACGTGTGATACCTCCGAGGAGCTGATCGCACCGCATGAGTCAGGAAGGACTGTTCGCCGGCAACGTCGAGCCCATCGACCTGGAAGACGAGATCCAACGGTCGTACCTGGACTATTCCATGTCGGTCATCGTGGGCCGGGCGCTGCCCGACGTGCGCGACGGCCTGAAGCCGGTCCACAAGCGCATCCTGTGGGCCATGCTCGAGGCCGGCTACCGGCCCGATCGTCCGCACCGCAAGTGCGCGGCCGTCATCGGCGACGTGCTCAAGAAGTACCACCCGCACGGCGATCAGTCGGTCTACGACGCCCTGGTGCGCATGGCCCAGGACTGGTCGTTGCGCTATCCCTTGGTCGACGGCCACGGCAACTTCGGCTCCGTCGACGGCGATCCACCAGCCGCCTACCGCTACACCGAAGCGCGGTTGGCGCCCATGGCCATGGAGTTGCTCCGTGACATCGAGTCCGAGACGGTCGATTTCGTTCCCAACTTCGATGGGTACGAGCAGCAGCCCTTCGTGTTGCCCAGTCGGTTCCCCAACCTGTTGGTCAATGGAGCGGGTGGCATCGCCGTGGGCATGGCGACCAACATCCCCCCGCACAACCTGAACGAGGTGATCGACGGGGTCATCCACTACCTCGACAACCCCGAGTCCACCCCCGGCGAGCTGATGAAGTTCATCAAGGCGCCTGACTTCCCGACGGGCGCCACGATCATGGGGCGCCAGGGGATCCGCGACGCGTACGAGACGGGTCGCGGGTCGCTGAAGGTGCGGGCCGTCACGCAGATCGAGGAGGGAACGGGCGGCAAGAACAAGATCGTCGTCACCGAGTTGCCCTACCAGGTCAACAAGGCCCGCCTGGCAGAGAAGATCGCCGACCTGGTCAAGACCCAGAAGGTCCGCGACATCGCGGACCTGAAGGACGAGTCCAGCCGTCAGGGCATGCGGCTGGTCATCGAGACCAAGCGCGGCGCCAACCCCAACGTGGTGCTCAACCAGCTCTACAAGCACACTCAGCTCCAGGAGAGCTTCGGCGTCATCATGCTCGCGCTGGTCGACGGCATCCCGCGCACGCTCAACCTGGCCGAGATGGTCGGCTACTACATCGATCATCAGGTCGACGTCGTCACGCGCCGCACGCGCTACGACCTGCGCAAGGCCCAGGAGCGCGATCACATCGTCCTGGGGCTGCTCATCGCGCTCGACCACCTGGACGAGGTCATCAAGATCATCCGAGGGTCGGCTGACGCCGATGCCGCGCGCAAGAAGCTCGTCTCCACGTTCTCGCTCAGCGAGATCCAGGCGAACCACATCCTGGACATGCCACTTCGTCGGCTCACCAAGCTCGCGCGCACGGAGCTCGAGAAGGAGCACGACGGAGCTGCTGGAGCGCATCGGCTACCTCCAGGGGGTGCTCGACGACCCGGTCAAGCTCCGCGGCGTCATCAAGGAGGAGCTCGCGGAGATCAGGAAGAAGCACGGCGACGGCCGGCGCACCACGGTCAAGGCCGACGTCGGCGACCTCGACGTCGAAGACCTCATCGCCGAGGAGGACGTCATCATCACGGTCAGCCGCGCCGGATACGTCGAAGCGACTGCCGGTCGATGCGTTCAAGTCGCAGGGCCGGGGCGGCAAGGGCGTGCGCGGACAGAACCTCAAGGAAGAAGACGTGGTGAAGCACGTGTTCACCACCACCACGCACCATTGGATGCTGTTCTTCACCACCAAGGGGCGGGTCTATCGGGTGAAGGCTCACGGCATCCCGGAATCGGGCCGTACCGCGCGCGGGCTGTACGCGGCCAACCTGCCGGGAGTGGAACTCGACGGTGACGAGAAGATCAGCGCCGTCATCGACCTGAAGGAGTACTCCGAAGGCCGGTACCTGCTGTTCGCGACCCGCCGAGGCATCGTCAAGAAGACGGCGTTGCCCGAGTACGACTCGCCCCGCACCGGCCTGATCGCCATCAACCTGCGGGGGGACGACGAGCTCATCGACGTCAAGCTCACCGAGGGTGAGGACGAGGTCGTGCTCGTCTCGCGCCGGGGTCAAGCGATCCGGTTCAAGGAATCCCTCGCTCGGCCCATGGGCCGGGCGACCGGCGGTGTCATCGGGATGCGCCTCGCCGATGACGACCGTGTGCTGGCGGTGGGGTTGACCTCCGAAGGCGAAGAGGTCATCAGCGTCACCGAACAGGGCTACGGCAAACGCTCCAAGCTCGGCGACTATCCCACCAAGGGGCGTGGCGGCAAGGGTGTCATCGGCCACCAGCTGACCGACAAGACCGGCCTGCTGGCGGGCGCCTACATGGGCACCAAGGACCTCGACATGTTCGTCATCTCCTCATCGGGCCAGGTGGTCCGCGTGCCCGCCGGCCAGATCCGACGCGTCGGCCGGGCCAGCCAGGGCGTCCGCACGATGCGTGTCGAGGACGACGCCGACGGTGGTCGCCCTGGCTCCGGTCATCACCCAGATGGAAGACCTGGACGAGTAGGGCCGGGGTCGAGCCGTCCGATCAACCGAACGACGAAGGGCGCCTTCCGGCGCCCTCGGTCGTTCCCCCTCGCTGAGAGCGTCTAGCAGACCGTCATCAGCAATTCGTACGGATCCACGGCCTCACCGTCACCGGGGTGCCACTCGAAGTGGTTGTGCGGCGCGGTCGCGTTGCCCGTCGAGCCCACGTACCCGATCACGTCTCCGGTCTGGACCGGTCCGAGCTTGCCGTACGCGGACAGGTGTGCGTTGTAGACGTAACCGTCGGCTCGCCGTAGACCTTGACCGCTTCGCCGCCCAGGTCGTTCGGTTCCATGACCGCCTCGCCGGGGAACGGTGCCACGATCGGTGTGCCCGTGGCGGCCATGATGTCGTTGCCCTGATGGAGGTGGTACGGGCGTGCCCGGCATCTCGCGCACGTCGTGCCAGCCGTCGATCACCTCGTGTGGTCCGTCCACGGGGCAGGCTTGCAGCGGCTGGGCGTCGATCCACTCGGTGATGGTGACCCGGCGTTCGCGCAGGGTCTTGATCCGGGAACGGATGGAGCGGACCAGGGCGCGTTCACGGCGTTCGAGCTTGCCGATCCTGTTGAGCCGGTGGTTCCGGGTGTGATGCGCGCGTGCGCGGTTGGTCGCCATCGCCACGCGCAGGGTGGCGGTGTCGAGCCGCCCCTCGAGGTCCTTGATCGCCTGGTGGATCTCCACCCGGCGTTCACGCCGAAGCTGGTGCAGATCGACGATCTTGTGTCGCAGATCCTTGCGGCTCGTGACCGCGTCCTCGACCGCCGAACCGGCGTTCGCCACCGCGATCGTGCCCATCGCGAGGATCCCCGCGACCCCAACGCCGCTGCACGGCGACCGATCCTCGCGCTCATCAGCTCCCTTTCGTGCCGCTTCAGTCCGCTGTCCATGTCTGCGGGGGTATCGGCGAAACAGGGGATGGTCTTGAGCGACAGGGTGATATCCGGATAGTCATCACGAGCCGCCCTGACGGGTCTACGCTGTCTGCATGAACCCCGTACTCGGAACGTTCGTGATGGCCGTGTCGCTCGTGCTGGTCGGGGTGGGGTGTGGGTGGTCCGGCCGCGCGCCGGCATGCCGGCGTCCGTCGTCACGATGATCGCGGCCGGCGCGGGCCTGGGCCTCGGAGCCTTGCTGTGCATCGACGATGTCGACGCGGCATCGTGGGTCTTGACCCCGATCGTGGTCGCGGGGCTCACGGTCGCTCACACGACCGCGCTGTTCGCGGGGGAGGGTCCGCTCCGCACGTAGGGCTGGCGATCGAACACGAGTCGCTGGGAGATGAAGGTGCTTGCCCTCGGCAGGGCGTACCCTTAGAAACTCACTCGGTAGGAGATGAAGCACACGGTCGAGCGATCAACCCCCGCGGAGAGCCCCGAGCCCACGCCCAAGGCGGCGGGGTGTCTTCGGCGCCCGTGCAGGCCGCTCCGGACGTCGAGGACGACGCCGCCGTCTGGCGCGACGCCGCGACCGCACCGGTGTCTCCGACCGCCGCCTCCGGAGCCCCCGGTCCGCGAGAGCGCTCCCCAGCAGCCCACCTCCGAACAGCAAGCGGACCAGCACTCCGCCTCGCCAGGCGTCCCAGCCGATCCCCCGACGCCCCGCAACACCGCCACGATCTCCCCTCGCAGGGCGGCCCGCCGAACCCGGGTCGTCGTGCGGAAGGTGGGTCCGCTTTCGGTCCTGAAGTTCTCGCTGGTCTTCTACTTCTGCGTGATGCTCATCATCTACCTGGCGCTGCTGATCATCTGGGTCGTGTTGTCGGCCGCCGGAGGCATCGACGCGCTCGCTCGCCTGCTGGGTCAGGTGTTCCCGGCCAACGCCACCACCGGCGAGGCGCCACCGCTCCAGATCGACGGCCAGCAGGTGTTCACCTGGCTGTTCGTCATGGGTGTGGTGTCCGCGTTGGTCTGGTCGGTGATCAACGTCTTCGTGGCGTTCCTCTACAACCTCATCAGTGACTTGGTCGGGCGGCGTCGAGGTGACGCTCGCCGAGAAGCCTTCGCGCTGAGCGGCAGCCCACGGCCGGTCCGATTGACGGTGCATGGGCGCGCGCCTAGGCTGGCGGCGGGCATCATGCCCAGCCAGGGCCTGTAGCTCAGCTCGGTTAGAGCGCTTCCCTGATAAGGAAGAGGTCGATGGTTCAAGTCCATCCAGGCCCACTCCCGGAAGGAGGGCACCTCCATGACCCACGAAACGGCTGACACGGAAGAGGCCAGCGAGAAGAAGGGCGGTTTCTTCGGAAGCTCATGAAGCTCGCGATCATCGGTGCGATCGTTGCCGCGGTCGTGCAGTTCTTCCGTCGTCGAAAGGGTGACGACCTCGACGATGTCGAGTGGCAGGAGCTCCCGCCGCCCGCCGGCGGCTGAACGCTGCTCCGACGAGCGCCCGAATCACGAGGACCCGCGGCCTTGGCCGCGGGTTCTTCGTGTCCTAGACTCGCCGGCATGCCGAGGAGATCTGGGAACGGGCGAATCAAGCCGCCGCTTCGGCCGGCGTCACGTTGCGGGCGCTGACCTCGCTCGAGGACGCCGATTCCATCATCCGCGTGATGGGCGCGACGTGGGGTGAGCACGAGCTGATGCCCAGGGAGATGCTCCGCGCGCTCGCCGAGAGCGGCAACGTACCGTGGGGGGCCTTCGACGGTGACGAGGATGGTCGGCTACGTCCTGGGATGGGCCGGCGTCGACGCCGAGGACGGCATCCACGTCCACTCGCACATGCTGGCGACGCTGCCGCAACGCCGGCACTCGGGCGTGGGGTTCGCGTTGAAGCTCGCGCAGCGAGCGATGAGCCTGGATCAGGGGATGTCCCTGGTGCGATGGACCTTCGATCCGTTGGTGGCGCGCAACGCGCACTTCAACGTGACGAAGCTCGGCGCGCACTGCGACCGGTTCAATCGGAACTTCTACGGTGACATGGGCGATGAGCTCAACGCCGGTGACCGCAGCGATCGGTTGGTGGTGCGGTGGGAGCTGGAGCGCGAACCGGGACCCTGGCCGTTCCCCCAGGATCGGGACCAGGTGCTCTTGCGCGCGGCGGGTCCCGCAGACCTGCCCCGGCCCGAGCCCTCCGACCAGATCGAGCCCACGACCGACGGCGTGGTGCGGGTGGGTGTGCCTCGTGATTACGCGGCCCTGCGACAGGTCGATGCAGAGCTAGGACGAGCGTGGCGCGACGCCACCGGCGAGGTCCTGGCCCAGTGCTTCGCCCGCGGGTTCCAGGTGGTGGCGTTCGACGCCGACCTCGAGGGCGGATACCCCCTCTACGCCCTCGCCGACCCACGCCTCATGACCGACTGGCCCGAAGGGGTCGCGTGACGACGCGCGAGGAGGAGGCGTGACGACGCGCGAGGAGGAAGGGCGGCGCGTGACGACGCGCAGAGGAACGTGAGGGTTCGGCGGGTGGAGCTGCGGTTGGTTGGGTCTGCCGCTCGTGCGGCCGTTCCGCACCAGCTTCGGGACCTCGACCCAGAAGGTCTGCGTGATCGCCCGGGTCGAGACCGACGATGCCGAGGGCTGGGGCGAGTGCGTCGCCGACATCGAGCCGGGGTTCAGCGAGGAGTTCAACGAAGGTGCGTGGCTGGTGCTGCGGGAATTCCTGGGGCCAGCGCTGCTGCGTGCCGGGGAGGTAGCGCTCATGATCTCGCCAAGGTGTTCGCCTTCGTGCGCGGGAACCCCATGGCCAAGGCCACGCTGATGGACGCCTGCTCGATGCGGAGCTGCGTGCTTCCGGCACGCCGTTGGCGTCGTTCCTGGAAGGCGAGCGTGAACGCGTCGAATGCGGTGTGTCTGTGGGCATCGCGGACAGCGCCCAGGAGCTGCTGGAACAGGTGGACGGCTACCTGGAAGAAGGCTATCGCCGCATCAAGCTGAAGATCGAACCGGACATCGACGTGGAACGCGTGGGGCCGTGCGGGGCCGCGCACCCGGACATCGTGCTCTCGGTGGACGCGAACGCGGCATCACGCTGGCGGACGACCGAGCACTTTCCTGCGCGCTGGACGAGAGCGATCTGCTCATGGTCGAGCAACCGCTCCATCACGACGATCTGCTCGGCACGCCGAGCTGCAGAGCGGGTCCGCTCGGACCTGTGCCTGGACGAGTCGATCCGCTCGCCGGCGCGTGCTCATGCTGCCTCCGCGCTCGGTTCGTGTCGCATCATGAACATCAAGCAGGGCCGGGTCGGTGGAGTGCTCGAGGCCGTGCACGTGCACGACATCGCGGTCGCGCCGCGGGGATGCCGGTCTGGTGCGGCGGCATGCTCGAAACCGGCATCGGGAGGGCACAGAACCTGGCGCTCGCCTCGATGCCGGGCTTCACGTTGCCGGGCGACACTAGCGCCTCGGCGCGCTACTTCCACGACGACCTCACCGAGCCGTTCGTGATGGACCCCGATGGCACCATGGCGCGTGCCCGCCGGCCCGGGATCGGCGTGACGCCTCGGCCCGACCGCCTACAGGCGTGCACGCTTCGTGTCGAGAACGTTGCGGGATAGGGGAACCGCTCACAGAGCTCACGGAAGGATCGACGTGGACCAGTATCCGCCCCCGCCGCCGCCCGAGAACCAGACGCCGGAGACGCCCGAAACGCCGCCGGCTGCTTCCGAGACCTCCGCTCGGGCGCATGTGCTCGGCAAGAGCGTCCTGGTCGCGCTCGCGGCGGTCGTCGGCCTGGCCGTCGCGGCAGGTGCAACCGCGTTCGTCACGATGCGTGGAGCGGACGAGCGCCTGCTGGACAAGGTGCCGGCCTCCGCGGACGCGATGATCACGGTGTATCTCGATCCCGCCGCCGAGCAGAAGATGAACCTCTTCCGCCTGGCGGATCGCCTTCCTGCCCTGGGCTCCGGTGAGGACATGACGTCCCGGGTGCGGCAGGCGGTCGACGACATGTTGGGTGGTACCGGGCTCTCGTCGGACGACTTCGATTGGATCGGATCCCAGGCCGCCGTGGCCATGAGGTTGCCCGGTAGTGGGACGGAGGCCCCCACGTTCGCCGTCCTCATCGATACGGACGATGAAGGGGCAGCCGTCGATACATTCGAAACCCTCCGCAGCCAAGACGACGGCGAATGGGTGCGGTCCGAGCACGCCGGTGTAGAGGTGTGGACGGGCGCGCGCGGGGCGTTCGACGCAGGCGCATACGCCTTCGTCGACGGTGTGGCCGTGGTGTCCAACGACGCGGCGATGTTGGAAGAAGTCATCGACGTCGCCCAGGGCGCCGGAGAGGCCATGGTGGACGACCCGGACTTCATCGACACCGTGGGAGGTCTGCCCGACGGCAAGCTCGCGATGGCGTATGCCTCGACGCGGAACATCGCAAGCCAACTGGAACAGCTGAGCGGCTTGGCACTCCCGTCGGTGGGGGAGTCGCTCAACGCCCTCAGAGCGGTACGCGGTGCCGCGATCAGCGTGTCGGCCGAGCCCGACGGTGTCGCGATGGACATCGAGGTGACCATCGACCCCTCACAGCTCACGAAGACCCAGCGCGCGACGCTGGCAGCCGCAGACCACGAGAATCCGCTCACCGAAGCGATCCCGCAGGACGCGGTGGTCGTGCTCACCCAGCAGGGCATCGACCAACAGTTGGAAGCCGCGCTCGAGCAGCTCAGCCAACTCGACCCCGAGCTCGCTTCGACCCTGAAGAAGTCCGGCTTGATCGGACCGGGCGGAGCGATCGATGACCTCACGGGCGACATCGCGCTGGCCGGGCTGCCGCGTTCGGAGGCGGGAACCCCGACGGGCGTGCTGTTGGTGGGCAGCGACGACCCCGAGGCCCTCGCCGCAGCCGCCAGCTCGCTCATCGCCGCAGCCTCCGAGGGGACCGGCGGCCTGCGATGGGTCACCGAGACCCACCAAGGGGTCGAGATCACGACCCTGGACGATCCGAGCCTGGCCCCCTTCGCGCCCAGCTACGCGGTGATCGACGGTGCGGGCGTGGTCGGGTATACGACCGACGCCGTTCGAGCGGTGATCGACGCCCGAACGGGAAGCTCGATCGCACGGATCGTCCGCCTACACCGACGCGATGGTCCAGGTGCCACAGGGCGAGTCCACGCTGTTCGTCGACATCGACGGCATCGCCGACGCGATCCGCGCCAACCTCCCACCCCAGCAGATGGCAGGGTTCGTGGAAGCCGGGGAGACGATGGATCGACTCGACGCGTTCGTGGTCGGCGCCGAGCGATCCTCGGAGGGCGTGCACGTACGGATGTTCCTGCATTTCGCCTGACCGCCCGCGGTCGTGTGCTTGTGGTGATCGCCGCGAGGCGGCACGATAGGCGGACGCCTTCGGGTCAGGAGCGGTCATGAAGAAGCGCGTCGTGCAAGCTGGTGAGTTCGAGGTCGTCGACGAGCGGGGCGCGGTCCGCCTTCGCATCGGCCTGACCAATGATGAGGATCCGTTCTTCTCGCTCCTGGCGCCCGACGGACAGGTGCGTATGCGGTTCGGTCTGTCCGGCGATGGTGCGGCCGGCCTGGCGGTCGGGTGACGAGAACGGCAAGGTGCGTGCCACGGTCGGTCTGTCCAGCGATGGCTCGGCCAGCCTTGCCTTCGGAGACAAGAACGGGAAGATCCGGGCGAAGTTCGGTCTGGCGCCCGAGGCCTCACCCACCATGGGCATGCAGGTCAAGGACGGTGAGCTGGCGCAGGTGTACAGCCTGGCCCAGCAGGGTTCACCCACGCTGGGGCTCTACGACAACGCCGGCAAGGTTCGGGTTCGCCTGGGGCTCGCGTCCGAGGGTTCCCCCGTGCTGCGCATGCTCGACGTGGACGGTGAGCTCCGAGCGGTGGTGGGACTCGCCGCCGACGGATCACCGTTCGTGCAGTTCATGGACGAGGACAAGCAGCCCACCTGGACCATGCGCTGACGGGAGCGGATGTGCGGGAGTGCCAGAACCTGGATGAGGTACGGGAGGGGATCGATGCGATCGACCGCCGCATCGTGGAGCTGCTCTCGGAGCGGAGCCGCTACATCGAACAGGCCGCCACGCTCAAAGGCGCTGCCGATGAGATCGAAGTGCCGGCGCGCGTTGAAGAGATCGTGCGCAACGTTCGGGAGCTCGCCGCGAGTTCCGGCATGAGTCCCGACATCGCCGAACAGGTCTACCGGGTCATGATCGCGAGCTTCATCGAGTACGAGATGGAGCAATACCGGAACATCTCATCCCCCCGTTATCCTTGAGCCTGGGGACGTAGCTCAGTTGGGAGAGCGCCGGCTTTGCAAGCCGGAGGTCGCCGGTTCGATCCCGGTCGTCTCCACCACCGCACGATCCCGCCGGGATACCATCGCTGGCAGACCATCAGCGCACCGAAGGGGAGTGTCCGAGATGTCCAAGGAGATGCTGAACGAGAAGACGTTCGCCAACGTGGAGGCCTACCAGCCGATCACGATCCCCGGCCGCCCCGACCAGTTGGTTCGCCCAAGGTCATGACGATCAACGGCACGATCAATCGGGCGGCGTTCCTGTTGCTGATCGCCATCGTGTCGGCCGTGTTCGGCTGGGATCGGGCCGACCAGATCAGCGGCACGGTGAACGCCGTAATGCTGATCGGTCTCCTGGGGCTCATCGGGCTGTCGATCCTGACCGCGTTCAAGCCGAAGATCGCGCCGTTCACCGGACCGGTGTACGCGGTGGTCATGGGCTTCTGGGCGGGCGTGATCTCGTTCGGATACGAGTCGTTCCAGGACGGCATCGTTCTGCAAGCGGTGTTCGCCACGCTCTCGGTGTTCGCGGCGTGCCTGTTCCTGTACGGGTCGCGGATCATCAAGGTGACGAAGAAGTTCATCGCCGTGGTGATGATGGCCACCCTGGGCATCTTCCTGATGTACCTGGTGGCGATCGTGATGGGGCTGTTCGGCGTGGAGCTCACGTTCATCAACTCTCCGTCGCCGCTGGGGATCGCCCTCAGCGTCGGCATCTGCATCGTGGCGGCACTCAACCTGTTCCTGGATTTCCATTTCATCGAGCAGGGCGCGAAGGCGGGGGCGCCCACCTACATGTCGTGGTACTGCGCGTTCGGCCTGCTGGCCACCCTGATCTGGCTGTACCTGGAGATCCTCCGGCTGCTCAGCAAGCTCCGGGCCTGAAGGCTCGATGCCCATGCGTCGCCTCATGACGGTTGCACTGCTGGTGGGCGCGATGTTGGCCGTGTCGGCACCGGCGAGCGCCGTCGCCCAACGGGAAGGTCGCGCGTTCTCGGCCACGGTCTCCACCATCCACGGTCAAACCCGTGAGCTGATGACTGGGCGTTCCTGGCGCCCTGGCTGTCCCGTGCCATTACGGGATCTGCGTGTGATCCGCATGACCTACCGAGGGTTCGACCGCCGGTGGCACTGGGGACGGCTGGTCGTGCACCGGTGGTACACGGACGAGATGGTGCGGGTCTTCCGCCGGCTTGTACCACGAGCGATACCCGATCCGCTCGATGAAGCTGGTCGACCACTTCGGCGCCGACGACATGCGCTCGATGCGGGCCGACAACACGTCGGCGTTCAACTGCCGGTGGCGAGCCGGCATCTGCTGCACCTGGTCGCAGCACGCCTACGGGCGGGCGCTGGACCTGAACCCGGTGGAGAACCCGTACGTGTTCGACGGTGGCTTCTCACCGCCCAACGGCGCGCCGTTCCTGGATCGAAGCCGGCACCGGGCCGGCATGGTCCACCATCACGACCGGGTGTGGTGGGCCTTCCGCGCGGTGGGCTGGGAGTGGGGCGGAAACTGGTCCGGCGAGAAGGACTACCAGCACTTCAGCGTGAACGGTCACTAGTCCGTGATGGACTAGCATGGCCGGCCTCGCGTTGAACTCTCAGGCGCACGAGGCCGCCAGGTACGGGAACGGATCGACGGCGACGCCGTCGTCGGGATGCCACTCCAGGTGGTCGTGCGGCGCGGTCGCATCACCCGTTGACCCCACGTAGCCGATCACGTCGCCGGTCTGCACATCGCCTAGTGTGCCTAGGCGCGACAGGTGCGCATTGTACACATAGCCGAGAGGGCCGTGCACGCGCACCTCCAAGCCACCCAGCTCGCCGGTGGATGAAGTGGCGTAGCCGTCGAACGGTGCCACGATCGGCGTCCCGGTGAGGGCCAGGATGTCGTTGCCCATATGACGATGCACGGGCACGCGAGGAAGCCGCACGGTGATGCCGAAGTTGTCGGTCACGTCCTTCCAGCCCTGGATCGGGCACACCTCGAAGATCCCCCACGTGTCGATCCACGCTTGCACCGAGGCCCGCTGGGCGCTCAGCGTCTGCACACCCCGATGGGTGCGCCGCTCGGATCGGTGCACGTGCAGTGTGGCGATCCAGCGAGCTCGCCGCAGGTGGCGTTCGAGGTGCGTCCACCGCCCAAGGTTGTGCAAACCGTCTCGGCCAGGCCCGTTGCGAAGGATCCGGTTCGACCGATCGATGACCGTAGCCCATCGTCCCGCGAGGGAACGATGGTGCTGCCGCAGGCGCGCGATCTCCCGCTCCAGCCGCCGATCCTGGGCCTGATGGTCCTGCAGCGGCGACCGAGCGTGGACGGGAGCTGTCGAGGCGATACCCATGGCGATGACCAGCGTTGCGACCGCGAGGGTTCGCCACGCCGGGAGGGCGCGGGTGGACACGGGTGACCTTCCTTGGGAGTGGGACTGAGGGGTTGTGTCGCTATCGTCAGGGGGGAGCCGCGATCTTGAGCCCACAGGGAGAGCCCTGCCGTGACGGCAGTCATAGACGCAACGGACCCTCCCGCCGTCTTCCGGGGGACAGACGGGGCCGTACACTCCCCCCGGCGAGAGATGCGGAAGGGCTCGACCCCAAGCACACCCGGCGGCGGATCATGAGGAACCGATGAAGGCAGCCGTCCACGACTGGTACGGCTCGCCTGATGCCCTCGAACTTGCGGAGATCGACGAGCCTGTCGTCGGTGACGATGGCGTGCTGGTACGTGTGCGGGCAGCTTCAGTGAATCCCTACGACTGGCACGTGCTGACGGGCCTGCCGTTCATCGGGCGCCTGCAGATGGGATTCAGGCCGAAGGTGCACGGTCTAGGTGGCGATCTGGCGGGGCAGGTTGAAGCGGTCGGCACGGATGTGGCGCTCTTCCGACCGGGCGACGAGGTGTTCGGCATGGTCGACGGTGCGGTGCCAGGCACGCCCATGCTGGAGCTCGGTTCCTTCGCCGAGTACGTATGCGTCTCGGAAGGCTCCCTGGCGCCGAAGCCCGCCAACCTGACGTTCGAGCAAGCGGCGGCCGTGCCGCTGGCCGGGTGGACGGCCCTGCACGCGATCCGTGATGCGGGGAAGGTGCAGCCGGAGCACCGGGTCCTGATCAACGGTGCATCTGGAGGGGTGGGGACGTTCGCCGTACAGATCGCCACGGCGTTCGGTGCCCAGGTGACCGGGGTGTGCAGCTCGAGGAACGTGGACATGGTCCGCTCGATCGGCGCCGCCGAGGTCATCGACTACACGCGCGAGGACTTCACCAGCGGCACGCCGCAGTACGACCTGCTCCTGGACAACGTGGGGAACCGATCCCTGTCGGACTGCCGGCACGTGCTGAAGCCCGAGGGCACCTACCTGGCATCGTTCGGACGACCGGAGAACAGATGGCTCGGTCCGTTCGCCCGGTTGATCGGGATGCGCCTGGCGTCGCCGTTCGTGAGCCAGGAGCTGGTTCAGCTGAGTCCGAAGCGAACCAACGAGGTCCTCCTCACACTGAAGGAGCTCATCGAAGCCGGGAAGGTCACGCCGGTCATCGACCGGACCTACCGCCTGGCCGAGACCCCAGACGCGATCCGGTACGTGGGAGAGGCACACGCCCGAGGGAAGGTCGTCATCACCGTCTGAGCTTCAGCCCGTAGCCTAGGAGCCGAAAGGAAGGACATGGATCCGAACCCGAACGAGTTGGAGACGCTCCGTGCGAAGGTTCGCGATCTCGAAGAGCGTCTCGGTATCCTCACCGGCCTGGAAGAGCGCGTGTACGTGGCCGAGACCCGCGCACTGGACGCCGAGCGACGCCTGCAAGAGCTGACCGGCCAGATCGCCGCCTCCGGCCGCGAACTATCGAGCTTCGGGAGCCCCGACACCGACGCCGGATCCGCCGAACCTCAGCTGCCCGAGTCGGACGATCTACGCGCCCGACTGGCGCGGACCGCCTCCCGGAAGAAGGCCGGCGGGGGCGCCGACCGCTAGCCGGCCATCGACGGTCGGCCGGCTCAGATCGCGAGACGATCCACGGCATAGGTGTCGAGCAGCCGTTGGGCGACCGGACCGGCGTCGAGCACCGCTCGCGCCTGCACCCCGTGGCGACCGGCGATCTCCAGATGTTGCGAACACATCGGGATGAGGTGGTCCTTCCCGAACCACGCCACGATCCGCGGGGTCGTGTGTCGCGGGCCCCACAGCCAGAAGCAGAACTGGCAGATCAGCGTGAGCCGCTGCGGGTAGGCGAACTCAGCCCGGAACCCGTGCTCGTGCTCGATCACGCGACCCCACATGGCGACGCGACCCACCACCGCGGGGCACCGAGCGCGCCGCAACGTCTCCAGGGCGTCGGTGCCGTGCAGCCCGCACGTGCACGCGAGCTCGGGGGAAGGGTGGAACCGGCCTCCCTTGCACGTAGCTTCGGCGACCTGGAGCGGCCGCCATGGTCTGCTCCGGCCGGCGACGGGGCGTAGCAGCAGGTGGGTGCCGTCACGCCTGCCGGTGAGGGCCCAGGCGCGCCATGCGATGAGCGGTTCGGTGCCGATGTCGGCCTCGAGCGCAAGCGCTGCGAGGGACGACGAGCGGCCCATGCTCAGGCAGGTCGTTCGGCGGGCGCGGGCTCGGTCTCGGCGGGAAGATGCTCCGGCGCGGCAGGTTCAGCGTCGGGCGATGCCGGGTCCAGCTCACCGGGGATCGGCAGCGTCGCCGGCACGATCTCGATGATCCGCTTCGGCTGACCGATGTCCATCAGGCCTCCAGGGGGAAGAGGGCACGGTACTGTGCACTCACCGAGCCTACTCCCAGCGGTGTCGTCCGGCCAGACCCCTCACATGGGCACGAGCCGGTAGATCGCTCCGCCGTCGCTGAAGTAGATGCGCCCGTTGGGAGCGCTCTCCATGGAGTAGATCGACCCACCCGGCGCGGTCAGCACCGAGACCACGTTCGTGAAGTCGTTGCGACCGGCGTTCAGGACCGCCCGGTGCAGGCTGCCACCGTCGCAGCACGCGCCGTAGAACAGGTCACCCTCGAAGCCCAGACCGCATCCGTCACAGAATGTGGCTCCCGTGATCCCGATCGGGCTCGCATAGGTGAAGACCGGTTGGACGCGGTTCGGCCCGTCCCGGTTGGTGTTGGGGCAGCTCTCGTTGGGTCCCCAGCCGTAGTTGCGTCCCGCGCGGATCAGGTTGATCTCGTCGTTGCACGACGGGCCGTTCTCGGTCTCCCACAGGCGGTCGGTGTCCGGATCGAACGTGAACCCGTAGGAGTTGCGGATGCCGTAGGCGTAGATGCGGGATCGATCCCCACCGATCATCGGATTGTCCGACGGCACGCCGCCACCGGGCAGGAGCCGAAGGATCTTGCCACGGAGGTTCCTGGTCCGATCCTGGGCGTTCACAGGGTCGTGGCCGTCGCCGACGATCGCGAAGAGCTTGTCCGTCGGGACCGAAGGCGATGCGCCCACCGTTGTGATACGGAGAGCTCGATGCCGGCGTCGAGAGCAAGATCGACATGCCCACGCCTCGCCCGTTCCGTGAGCGGATGCGCACGATCTGGTTGCGCAGCTGGCCGCCCGCTTGGCGTGTCACGTAGACGTAGATGAACGGCTGCTCCGGCCATTTGGGATGGACGGCAACGCCCAGCGCGCCGCGTTCACCGCTGCCGTTGACCCCGCTGATCGTGAAGAAATGCCGCACTTGCCTCGTTCTGCAGGTTGAGGATCCGAACCCGTCCGGTCGCTCGCTCCAGGTAGACGATCTTGCCTCCCGGCAGGAACGAGAACGCCGCCGGCTGACGCAGACCGCCTTTGACCCTGACGACGTCGATCGGCGAGCCGGCGGATGCGGGCGGCAAGCCCGTCGCAACGAAGGTGGCCGTGACCAAGGCCAGCGCCAGCAGGCGGCCCAGCTGCTGGTGAACGGTGCGGGTCAAGCGCATGGCTCGGCTCCTTTCAGATCGGCGGTCGGCCCGGCGCTCATGTGGGCGCGAGGCGGTGGATGCCATCCGGGTTGCTGAAGTAGAGACGACGATGCGGTCCCACTTCGATCGAGTAGACGGGGCCTGCGTAGTTCCTGAGGGCGACCGCGCTGAGGGCGCCGGAGAAATCATCGCGCGCTTGATTGAGGCCGGCGTGGGTGATCGGCGCCAGGCTGCTCTTGCACGTGCCGTTGGTGCACCCCGCGATCAGATCGCCGTTAGCGACGCGCCCAGCCCGCATCGGTCACAGAACGCCGCGCCGGTCACGGCGACGGGTTCGTCGAAGTTCCAGATGGGAGGGATGGGGCTCGGGCCGTCCTGGTTCGTGTTCGGGCAGACTCCATCGGCCCCCACCCGAAGTTGCCGCCTGCCACGATCAGGTTGATCTCGTCGTTGCACGTGGGGCCGTTCTCGGTTTCCCACAGGTTCCCGGTCCGGGGGTCGAAGGCGAACCCGATCGAGTTGCGGTGCCCGTACGACCAAACTCGGCTGCCCGGGAACGGATTCGAGTCCGGCACCGACCCGTTGGGGTTGAGGCGCAGGATCTTGCCGCGCGGCTCGCCGGTCAAGTCCTGCGCCGTCGAGGCGTCCTCGCCGCCGTCGCCGATCACGACGTACAGCTTGCCGTCGGGCCCGAAGGCGATCCGCCCGCCGTTGTGGTTCTGCCGGGATCCGATGGGGGACTGGAGCAGCACCTGCATATTCCGGCCGTGGCCCCGAACGCTGCGAAGCCGGACCAGCTGGTTGCGAAGGGGCGCGGAGCCGGGGCCTCGGGTGACGTAGACGTACACGAACGGCTGCCGCGGCCACCTCGGATGCAGTGCCACACCGAGCGCGCCGCGTTCGCCTTCGCTGTTGACCCCCCCGATCCGGAAGAACAGCCGGTCGGCGCCGCTCTTCGGGTCATGGGATCGGATCTCGCCAGTGTCCCGCTCGACGTAGACGATGCGCCCGTCCGGCGTGAAGGTGAACCCGACCGGGTTGGATACCGGCGCCACTGGCACCACCTTGATGGCGGCCCGCGCGGGCGTGGATGCGACGAGCAGGGCCGGGAGCACACAAGCGATGACGATGACGGCTCGAGCTCGGTGCGACACTCCGTTCCCCCTTCTTCGGCCCGCCGGGGCCTCGGCACCCGTCTGGGAGCATGAGCCTCGTGACGACGGTGCCTCCATCGATGTTCGGTCAGTCCGCGTTACGTTCTGAAGACCCTCGTTTCCTCCTCGGCCGTGGCCGTTACCTGGAGAACCTGCCGATCGACGGCGTGCTGCGGGCGGTGTTCGTCCGTTCCATGATGCCTCACGCTCGCGTGATCGACGTGGATGTCCGGGCCGCCCGTGCCATGCCGGGCGTCGTGGCGGTCTTCACCGCAGACGATCTGGCGATCCCGACCATGCCGCCCAGCGGCAACGTCGAGAGCGAGCAGGATGGGTCCCTGGACCTGGCGTACGGCCGGGAGGTGATCGCCAGGAACCTCGTGCGTTTCGTCGGAGAACCGCTTGCCCTGGTCGTGGCGGGGTCGCTCGCCACCGGCATGGACGCAGCCGAAGCCGTGCTGCCCGAGCTGGAACCGCTGCCCGCCGTCACCGACGTCGAAGCCGCGCTCGCCGCGGACGCTCCGCTGCTGTGGCCCGAGCGTGGCTCCAACGTGGCGACCACGTTCACGGTCCGATGGGATGAGGACGTGCTGGCCAACTCGGATGTGATCGTGCGCGAACGGCTCGTCAACCAGCGCCTGGCCCCGGTGCCCATGGAGCCCAACGCCATCGCGGTCGTGCCCGACGGCGAGGGCGGGTTCATCGTGTGGGTCTCTTCGCAGGTGCCGTTCGACGTTCGCAACGACCTCGCTGAACTGCTGGACGTGCCAAAGGAGCGGGTCCGTGCGATCGCACCGGACGTCGGTGGTGGGTTCGGCGCGAAGCTCCAGAACTATCCCGAGTACCAAGCCGTGGCGGTGGCTGCGGCGCGACTCGGTCGTCCGATCCGATGGGTGGAGACCCGATCGGAGTCGATGCTGGGGCTCACACACGGTCGTGCGCAGGTCCAGCTCATGGAGATCGGAGCGCGGCGTGACGGCACGATCGTGGGGCTGCGAGCCGACCTCATCGCCGACATGGGCGCCTATCCCATCGGTGCGTTCCTGCCCACGACGACGCAGGAGATGCTGGGCGGGGTCTACGCCATCCGCGAGATCGCGTGCCGCGGGCGATCGGTCGTCACGAACGCGACGCCCGTGGCTCCCTACCGTGGGGCGGGCCGCCCGGAGGCCACCGCGCTCATCGAACGCGCGATCGACCTCGTCGCAGCCGAGCTCGGCCTGGACCCTGTGATGGTCCGACGCAGGAACCTGATCCCCCCCGACGTGTTCCCTTACCGGACCGCCTCGGGCACGGACTACGACGTGGGCGACTACGAGCAGGTCGTTGGACGAAGCCCTGCGAGCTGGCCGGCATCGAGGAGCTTCGGGCCGACCAGACTGCGCGACGAGCGCGAGGGCGATCACTTGGAGCTGGGGATCGGTGTCTGCACGTACGTGGAGATCACGTCGTTCCTGAGCAAGGAGTTCGGGGCGGTGCAGGTGCACGACGATGGAACCGTCACGGTGGAGACCGGCACCTCGCCGCACGGCCAGGGTCACGAGACGGCGTTCGCGCAGATCGCGTCGGCCGTGCTGGGCGTGCCGTTCGACTCGATCACGGTCGTCCACAGCGATACCGGCCGGGTGCGGCGGGGTGCGGGCACGTGGGGGTCGCGCTCCTTGCAAGCGGGAGGCTCCTCGGTGTTGGAACGGAGCCAAGAGTTGGTGGCCAAGGCTCGCGCGCTCGCGGCGCATCTGCTCGAGGTGGACGAAGCCGACCTGGAGGTGGTCGCCGATGGCGTCGAGGTGGCCGGCGCCCCGCAGCGCGCGATCGGCTGGGCCGACCTGGCCGCCGCGGCGAACGACGGGGCCCGGCTGCCCGGCCGGCATGGAACCCGGTCTGCGCTCCGAGGGCGTGTACCGCGAACCCTCGTCCACGTTCCCTTTCGGAGCCCACGTGGCGGTGGTCGAGGTCGACACCCAGACCGGCGATGCGAGTCTGATCCGCCACGTCGCGGTCGACGACTGTGGCCGGGTGCTCAATCCGATGCTCGTGGAAGGCCAGGTGCATGGAGGGCTTGCCCAGGGCATCGCACAGGCGCTGTACGAGGAGTTTCGCTACGACGAGTCCGGGAACCCCATGACCGGCGACCTCACCACCTACCTGATGCCGTCGGCGGCGGAGCTGCCGTGGTTCCAGACCGAACGGACGCAGACCCCAACACCGGTGAACCCGCTCGGCGCGAAAGGGATCGGCGAATCGGCCACGATCGGTTCGACCCCCGCGGTGCAGAACGCGGTCGTCGATGCGCTGGCTCCCTACGGCATCCGTCATCTCGACCTGCCCCTGTCACCCGAGCGCATCTGGTCGGCTCTGCGCGAGGCGCGTACGGACGCTCGGCCGGGGGATGAGCGGTATCGTCTTCGCCATGTCTTCAGCGAGCCAGGTTCCACGATGGGAGGCGCGGTGGCGGGCGCCCACGGTGTCCATGCCGCGATTGGTCGCCCCAGGCGCCAGACCGAGAGGTGTTCGAGAGCACGCAGAGCGGCGTGTGGCAGGTCCACTGCTGGGACCGAGCGTCCGGCATGAAGCGCCAGGTAACCGATCACCCGGTCGGCGTGATCACCGGCGTCCCACGCTGGACGGGACCGGGGTCGTGTTCTGGCAGGACGAGACCGGCAGCGAAGCGGGCCGCTGGTACGTGGAGTCATTCGAGGCTGGGCAGGACGGTCGTCGGGCCGTTCCGCGAGGGCATCCCACAGGGCTGGGACCAAGGGCTGGCCCAGGCCGGGGGTGTCGTGGCGGCCGGGATCAGCGATCGTGACGGGTTCGCCGTGCACGTCTCGGTGGACGGCGAGCCCGCCAAGGAGCTGGTACGCAGCACCGAGGCGATCAGCATCGGTGGAGCCGGCGATGGGTTCAACCGTGCCGGGCTCTCGGCGGACGGGTCGATGCTGTGCTTGGAGCACGCCGAGCACGGCGATCTCATCCACCCCGCGCTTCGCGTGGTGGATCCGCGAACCGGTGCGGTCGTGGCCGAGCAGGTGGACCAGGGTATGGCGCTGCGCGCGGCCGGCTGGTCGCCCGTTCCCGGTGACCAGCGCCTGGTGGTGATCCATGAACGCCAGGGCGACGAGCGCGCCTGCGCATGTGGGACCTGGCGACAGGCGATCGGCATGACCTCCCGATCGATCTGGAGGGCATCGTCGAGGTGGGTGACTGGTGGCCGCAGGCAGACGCCTTGCTCCTGATCAACCTGGTCGAGGGGCGCGACCGACTTGTTCCGGTACGAGCTGGCCGGCGGCGCGCTGACACCGATCGACGCACCCGTCGGCACGGTGAGCACCGCGCGCGTGCGGCCGGACGGGCGGGTGTGGTTCCGCCAGTCGCAGGGTGACCGGCAGGCCATGGTGCTCGACGATGCCGGTGACGAGGTCGTTCGGGCAGACGGTGATCGAGCGCCCGGTGGCCGGCCGTACGAGTCGTGGCGCTTCGACAACGGTGAAGGCGACAGCGTGCACGGCTTCTTCGTGAGCTCCGAAGGAGAGGGGCCGTTCCCGGTGATCATGCTGGTGCACGGAGGACCAACGTGGCTCGACACCGACCGGTTCAGCCCGGAGGTGCAGGGCTACGTGGACGCGGGCTTCGCGGTGGGCCTGGTCAACTACCGAGGCTCCACCGGATACGGTCGGGAGTGGCGTGACACGCTGATCGGCAACATCGGCGGCCCGGAGCTGGTCGATGTCAACGCGGGCCTCGCCGATCTGGTGGCGCGTGGCATCGCCGACCCTCGGCGCGCGGTGATCGGCGGATGGTCGTGGGGCGGCTACGTCACGTTGATGGAGCTGGGCAAGCACCCGGAGCTGTGGACGTGCGGCATCGCCGGCGTGCCGGTGGGGGACTACGAGGTGTCGCTTCGACGACATGTCGCCGGAGCTGCAGGCCTACGATCGAGCGCTGCTGGGCGGTGCACCCGACGACGTGCCCGAGCTCATGCGGGACCGGAGCCCGATCTACTTCGCCGACCAGGTGCGCGCGCCGGTGATGTTCATCATCGGGGAGAACGACAGCCGCTGCCCTTACCGCCAGGCCATGGCGTACGTGGACAAGCTGAAGGAACGTGGCCATCCGCACGAGGTGTATCTGTTCGGCACGGGCCACGGTTCCTACGACATCGAAGAGACGATCCGCCAGATGCGGGCGATCCTGGGGTTCCTGTCGGAGCACGTGTAAGCGTGCCCACCTGGCTGTTGATCCTGTCCGCCGTCGTGATCGGAGCCTTGATCTGGCGGGTGGGGATGGCCTCGATCCGGTCGTTTTCGATCGATCCCGAGGCAGAGGGAGCGCCCGAGGAACCCGAGGACGTCGAGGATCTGGACGTCTACCTCGTGTGCGGCGAGTGCGGCACGGAGCTCAAGGTGTCACGCCTGGCGTGAGACTCGCAGATCCCGCGTCACTGCGGTGAACGGATGCAGGTGGTGCAGCGCTGAGGTTATCCACAGTGTGGAGAACGCTGTGGACGGATCACAGGCGTGTGATTCAGCGCCAATAGGTGGTTCCGACGAATCCCGCGCCGATGAACCCCAGTCCGACCCAGAGCCATACAGGGGAGGCGGTGTTGTCCGTGCCCGGGATCAACCCCACGTAGTTCAGGACGATGATCAGCACGCCCACCGACATCAGCACGATGAGCAAAGGCCCGTACCAGCGAGGGCTGGACTTGCGCTTGGTCTTCGGAGTGGTGCCGAGCTGGTAGCGGCGGCTCTGTGGCTTCTTGCGACCCTTGGATTTCGGCATCTCAGCCTCGGATGGTACCCGCGCCGATCGCGGGGGCGGTGCTCTCCACGCGGGCGTTGCTCTCCTCGCTGGGCGGTGCTCTCTCCCCGCCAGCCCTTGTCAACAGGTTCCGGGTTCGATCTTATGTCGCGATCGTGTACATGTTCACGACTGACCGCGTGAAGAACCGGCCATACACCTGCTCACACCAGGTTCCGCGCCTCAGCCTGCGTCTTCCACTTGCGTGTTCCCCAGCCAGCTCTCGTACAACCCGGCGTACACGCCGCCCGCTCTCACCAGGTGGTCGTGGACGCCCTGTTCCACGATCCGCCCGTCGTCGAACACCAGCACGTGATCGGAATGTTCGGCCGTCGACAAGCGGTGCGCGATCGTCACGGTCGTCCGCCCCGCGGACAGACGCCGCAAGGCCTCGGTGATCCGCGCCTCGGTCGCCGGATCGACGGCGCTCGTCGCCTCGTCCAGGATCAGCAGCCCGGGGTCGGCGATCTGGGCTCGCACCAGCGCGATCAGCTGACGTTCGCCCACCGAGAGCTGCTCGCCTCGCTCGCCCGCGCGGGTCTCCAGCCCGTCCTGCAGGGAACGGACCCAGTCGCCCAGCCCCAGCTCCTCGAAGGCGGCGTCCACCTCGCGATCGGTGGAGCCCTCGCGACCGACCTTGACGTTCTCTCGCACGGTCCAATCGAACAGGAACCCGTCCTGGGGCACCATGCGGATCGCCACCCGGCGCGACGACGGTTCGACCTCGCGCAGGTCCACGCCTCCGACCTCGATCACGCCCACCGCGGGATCGGCCAACCGTGTCAGGAGCTTCGCGAACGTCGTCTTGCCGCTCCCGGTCTCGCCCACGATCGCGATGTGCGAGCCCGCCGGCACCGTGACGTCGATATCCTGCAGCACGGGCCGGCCGTCGCGGTACGCGTACGTCAGATCCCGCGTGACCACGTCGAGTGCGCCGTGCGTCGGCAGCCTCACGCCGTCGGCCGGCTCCTCGATCTCGACCGGGAGATCGAGGACGGCCAAGATCTTGCGCCAGCCGGCGATCGCGGTCTGGGTCTCGGCGTAGATCTCCGGCAGATCCTCGAACACACCCAGGAACACGTCGCCAAGGAACAGGAAGGCCGTCACTGTGCCGAGCTTGAGTCCCCACTCCGGTCCGAACAATGCTCCCACCGCGATGACCACCGACAACGTCAGCGCGTAGAACACGCTGGACATCGGCCACAGCGTCGCGGCGCGCAGATGCGCCTTCACCTCCGCGTCGTAACGACGCCCGATGGCTCTGGTGACGCGGCCGTGGATGGTCTCGTCCAGGCCGTACGCGCGCACCACCGCGGCGCCCATCACGCTCTCGGACACCTCGCTGAGCATCTCGCCGACCCGCGTGCGAGCGGCATCGAACGCGGCCGACAAGCCGCGACTGCATCGACCCCATGATCACGACGAGCGGCACCATGAGCAGGACGACCACGATCGACAGCTGCCAGGAGTAGAAGAGCATCAGCGCCAGCGCACCGAACGCCTGCACGAACGAGATCAGCCACGCGATGCCGCCCCACTCCGTGAACTGCTGCAGCGAGTCGGCGTCCACCGTGACGCGCGCCACGAACACGCCGCGCTTCTCCTCGGACTGCTCGGCGATCGACAGCCGATGGATGTGCGCGAAGGTTCGTACCCGAAGGTTCAGCAGCGCCTCCTCGGAGGTGCGTACCAGCCGCCGGGCTGCGGCGCGGCCGGCAAGGAACGCCACAGTCACCAGCACGAACGCCAGTGCGCAGATCCCGTACACGAACCGTGGCTTGAACTCCGGTTCGAACCCGTGGTCGAAGACCTGCTGCACCAGCACCGGCGTGACCAGCGACACCACGGTGAAGCCCAGCGACACGACGAGCGTGAATCCCAGGCCCTTGCGAAGCTCGGGGCTCTCACGCACGCCCCGGCGAAGCACCCCGAACGAGCCCTTCAGCTCCTCGGGCACCGGCAGCTCGGCGTCCTGTCCGCGCAACATCGTGAGCTCGTCCACTACCGCTCACCTCGCTCGTACGCCCGGATGATCGAGGCGTATCCGGGCTGGGTCGCCAGCAGCTGCAGGTGCGATCCCGTGGCTTCCACCCGTCCACGCCGCAGGAAGATCACGCGGTCGGCGAGGCTGATCGTGGAGAGCCGATAGGCGACCACGACCAGCGTGGTCGCCAGCTCGCGTCGCAACCCGCCCAGGATCTCGGCTTCGATCGAGGGGTCGACCGCGCTGGTGGCGTCGTCCAGGATCAGCAGCCGCGGCGCGCGCACCAGCGCTCGCGCCAGCGCGACGCGCTGACGCTCGCCGCCCGACAGCGTGTGGCCGCGTTCGCCCACGACCGTGTCGTAGCCGTTGGGCAGCGCGCGGATGAAGCGGTCGCACACGGCGATCTCGGCCGCGCGCACGACCTGCTCGTCGCTCGCTCCCGAGTCCAGCGCGATGTTCGAGCGCACGCTCTCGGCGAACAGGAAGCTCTCCTGGAAGACCACCGCGACCGAGGCGCGCAGCGACGCCACGTCGACCTCACGCAGATCCACGCCGCCGATCTCCACGTGCCCCTGGTCGGGGTCGACCAGGCGCACCATGAGCTGGGTCAGCGTGCTCTTGCCGACGCCCGTCTGGCCGACGATCGCCACCGACTCGCCCGGGCTCACCTCGAACGTGACGCCCTTCGAGCACCGGCGCGTACGCCTCGTACTCCAGGCGAAGGTCGTGCACCTGCAGGCCCAGAGGGCCGTCGGGCAACCGCGTGCCCTCGCGGGACGGCGTCACCGTGACGGGTTCCTTGAAGACCTCCTCGATGCGATCCCAGCCGACGACGGCGCGCGGCAGCTCGGCCAGGATCCAGCCGATGAACCGCATGGGCCAGCTCAAGAGCTGGAACAGCGCCACGAAGCCGATCAGGTCGCCCAGCGTGATGTCGCCGCTCGCCACCCGTGCCGACCCCACGGCCAGCAGCAAGACGATGGCCATGGTCGGCAGGGCGTCGAGCGCCGCCTCGAAGGTGGCGCGGATCGTGCCGCCTTCCACACGGGCGTCGCGCAACGCGTCGGCGCGGTCCCACAACCTGCCCGTCTCGGCGTCCTCGCGTCCCAGCGTCTTGACGACCAGGGCGCCGTCGATGGATTCGTGCGCGACCGCGCTGACCTCACCGATCCGCTCCTGAGCCCGCTGCGCCGGCTCTTCCATGCGGCGGGCGAAGATGCGGTTCATCAGGGCCAGCGACGGGAAGACGATGAACCCCACCATGGCCAGCCACGGGTCGGTCACCACCAGGGCGACCAGGGCCAGCACCGTGAGCACGATGATGCCCACCGCGAACGGCACCGGCCAGAACACGTCGACCGCCGCCTTGACGTCGGCTTCCATGTGGGCGAGCAGCTCGCCGGTCGGGGTCTCGCGGTGGTAGCGCAGGGACAGCTCTCGGTAGCGCTCGGCGACCCGGGTGCGCAGGGTGGCCATGACCCGCTCGCCGGCTACGCCCGAGTAGTAGCGGCGCAGCATGATGCCGACCGCCCGTCCCGCGCCACCGAGCATCAGCGCCGCGACGGCGATCCAGACCTTGGAGCTGTCCAGGTTCCCGTCGAACGCAGGCCGCAGCACTTCGTCGGTGGCACGTCCGAGGGCTTCGGTGAGCCACAGGGAGGCGAACGCGAACAGCACGGCACCAGCCACCGAGGCCGCGAACGGCTTCGGGTGCATGCGGATGTATGAGCCGACCAGCCGCATGCCGCGGCGGAAGATCGCACGGTCGACCACTTGGACGGATGGCGTCTGTCGTCTGCATGGAACCTCTCGGAACGGAACGACGAGACCGGATCGGAACGCGCGCGACCCGCAAGCGTACGCAAGTCGGAGCGGTGGAGGCACGGGCGGCGGGAGGCGCACGCGCTCGAGATCGTACGGGCCGAGGTCGGCGCCGGGCGGCGCAGTCTCGATACGATCGCGAGCGCAGGGTCAGGTCACGGCTCACGATGCGTCCCACTTCGACGCACCGACGGTGCAAACCCCTCGTCCAGGTTGCACGCGTCAGTCGGCGCGCCGCGATGATGCGCCTCATGACCGATGAACGCGCCTGGTTCGCATCCTATCCGTCCGACGTGCCGCGCTCGCTGGCGCCCTACCCGAAGGAATCGCTGTTCGCGTTGCTCCGCAGCGCGGTGGCGGGGTTCCCGGATCGGCCCGCGCTGGCGTTCTTCGGCGCGCACATGACCTACGCGGAGCTCATGTCCGAGGTGGAGCGGTTCTCCGCGGTGCTGGCCGGGCTGGGCGTCCGTCAGGGCGATCGTGTCGGCATGATCCTGCCCAACTGCCCCGAGTACGTCATCGCGTTCTTCGCGTGCCAGCGCATCGGCGCCGTCGCGGTCGGCAACAACCCGCTGTACACCGAGCGCGAGCTGGAGCATCAGATCAAGGATTCCGGCGCCACGATCATGATCGTGCTCGATCAGATCTACCACCGATTCGGCCGGGTCAGCGACGCGCACGGGCGTCCGCGAGGTCATCGCGGTCAAGCTCAACCACTACATGCCGGCGCCCATCAAGTGGCTGGCGCCGCTGAAGTTCAAGTCCGACGCGAAGAAGCAGGGCACGCCGCTGCCGTTCGTCCCCGCCGGCCACGCGCGTGCGGTGGTGGGCCGACGTGATGAAGCAGGCCGGCACCGGTCCCGCCCGAGGCCACGATCGCCGACCCGGATTCCGAGATCGCCGCGCTGGTCTACACCGGGGGCACGACCGGGCTGTCGAAGGGCGCGATGCTCTCGCACGCGAACCTGGTCGCCAACGCTCGCCAGGCATCGCGCGTGGCTGAACGTGGTGCGCCAGGGGGAGGACGGCATCGTGGCCGCGCTTGCCCTTCTTCCACTCGTTCGGCACGCTGGTGATGGACTTCTCGATCACCAAGGCGGCGAAGCTGGTGCTGTTGCCTCGGTTCGAGATCGACATGGCGCTGAAGGCGATGTCCAAGGAGAAGCCCACGTTGTTCCCGGGCGTTCCGCGCATGTACCTGGCGCTCAACCAGGACCAGCGCACGCCCAAGCACGACCTCGCCTCGCTGAAGGCCTGCATCTCGGGCGCGGCACCGTTGCCGATGGCGGTGGCCCAGGAGTTCGAGCGCATCACCGGCGGCGCCAAGGTGGTCGAGGGCTACGGGCTCACCGAATGTTCGCCGGTCACCCACGCCAACCCCCTGGTCGGCGAGCGCAAGGAAGGGTTCATCGGCCTGCCGCTGCCCGACACCGACGTGAAGCTGGTCGACCTGGACGAGCCGGACCGTCGCGTGGCGCAGGGCGAGCGAGGAGAGATGTGCATCAAGGGGCCGCAGGTGATGCGGGCTATTGGAACCGTCCCGACGAGACCGCCCTGATGATCCGCGACGGGTGGCTGCACACCGGTGACGTCGCGATCATGGACGAGGACGGCTACTTCCAGATCGTGGACCGCATCAAGGACATGATCCTGGTGTCGGGCTTCAACGTCTATCCCACCGAGATCGAAGCGGTGCTCTTCCACCACCCCAAGATCTTGAAGTGCGCGGTGGTGGGGTTGCCCGACGACACCACAGGGGAACGGCGTGAAGGCCTACATCGTGCTGAAGCCGGACGAGACCGCCACCGCCGAGGAGATCACGCATGGTGTCGCGATCCCGAGCAGGGCCTCACCGGCTACCGGGTGCCCAAGGACATCGAGTTCCGCGAGTCGTTGCCCGAGACGCTGATCGGCAAGGTGCTGCGCCGCGTGCTCCAGGAGGAGGAGCGCGAGAAACGCCAGGGCGCCTCGGCCGCACCCACGCCCTGATGGCCTACGCGGTGCTGGCGGCCGAGTGGGCCGACCGGTCGCGGTAACGCCGGCGGTGCGCCAGGGCGGCCGCACCACCGAGCGGCAGCGGAAGCCAGAACGACACCAGTCGGTAGGCCAGCACGGCGATCACCGGCGTTGGCGGCCCCGACGCCTGCCAACGCCAGCAGACCGGTGAGGCCGGCTTCGACGAAGCCTAGCCCGCCGGGCGTGATCGGGATCATCGCCAGCACCATGGCCGCCGAGTAGGCCAGCAACACCAACGTCGGTCGGGGATGTGAACCCGTGGCGGTGATGGCGGCGAGCAACGCGAAGTAGTCGAAGAGCCAGTTCCCCAGGGCGAACAGCAGCGCCTTCCACCAGATGGTGCCGAGCGGAGAGCGAACCTCGTTCCGCTGCGCCAGGAGGCGTTCGGGCAGGCCGGTCATCGCTGGCTTGCTGCTCTCCAGCCGGTTGCGGAGCCGTTGGATGCCGGCTGCCAGCTTGCGGAGCGGCGCCGTCGCGAGTGATCAGCACCCAGCCCGAGCACGAACCCCAACACGAACACCACCCCGCCGAGCCACGCCGCGTGCGACAGACCCGCAGGGACGGGCTGGCCGAGGAGCGCCGCGGGCACGGTCAGCAGCGGCAGCATGAACAGGGTGCCGGTGCTGATCAGCGACGAGGCGGTGAGGCTGGTGGCGACCAACGTCCCGTCGACACCGGAGTCGGTGAGCATGCGCCACTGCATCGCCCCGCCGGCCGCAGCCCCGCCGGGCACCACGCGACTGAAGGCGTTCGATGCGAGCTGGGCGGTCGCGACGCCGAACCAGCTCTTTCGTGCGCAGCGCCAACCGGTGCAACGCCCAGATGCACACGAAGCTCACCGCCTCGGACGCCAGCATCACCAGGAACCACACGGGATTCAGGTCGAGCAGCTTGGGCCAGCTCTCCAGCACCTCCAAGAGGCTGGGCCACAGGATGTAGAGGGCGATCAGGCTGACCAGCAGGAAGGCCACCCGCAGCAGGATGCCTCGACGGTTGCTGCGCACCTGGTCCCGAGCGGTGGTCGAGGCGAGCAGCCCGGATTCCGCCGAGACCGGCGGGTCCACCCTGGCCATGCTGGGCACGTACGGATGGCGGCCCTGCTTGGGGTCACGCGCCGGCCGGTGGGCTGCCATCGCGTCCCAGGTTACCGGGAGCCTTGCGAAGCCGAGCTCTGGAGGTGGGCGCTACTCGCCGGAGGGCGCTATCCCGTCCCAGCCGGGATACGTGGCAGTGCCGGCGGTCGACGGTGGATCGAGCCACTCGGTGGTCAAGATGTCCGGGTCGGGGAGCCCCACTGAAGGATCGACGAAGGGCAAAGATCGGAAGTCGATGCCATGACGAGTCGTCATCGACCCTCGTCTCCAACGGAAAGGGTAGACCCACCACCACCCGCGTGGGATGTCTCGGGGTCGTCCTGCCCGAGAGCGAGCGAGGAGGGCAGGGCTGCGACCTCACCCACGATCAGGGTCGCGGGAGGCCCGATCGAGGCCGCAGTGGCCAGGGTCGGAAGATCGCAAGAGCGTGCCGGTCACGACACGCTGGTCGTCGGTCCAGGCCCATTGGACGATCGCCGCCGGCTCGTCGGGGGTCGCGTCCGGCCTCGACAAGGGTGGCGCACGTCTCCGCGAGCTTGCCCGCGGCCATCAACACCACGAGGGTATCGGTGGCCGTCGCCATGCGTGCCAGGTCCACCGTGTCCTCCGTGTGTGCGGTCGAACCGGTGACGACGGCGAACGAACGGGCGATCCCGCGGTGGGTCACCGGGATCCCGGCGGCAGCCGGTGCCGCGACCGCGCTCGTGATGCCGGGGACGACCTGCACGGGAACGCCGGCCTCGATGCATGCCAGCATCTCTTCGCCTCCCCGCCGAACACGAACGGGTCGCCGCCCTTGAGCCGGACGACGATGTCGCCTGCGAGCGCGCGGCTCGACCAGCAACGTGTCGATCTGGTCCTGGGGCATCGCGGAGCGGCCGGGTTCCTTGCCGACGTAGATGCGCTCGGGCGTGCGGAGGCGCCAGGTCCAGCAGGGCCGGCGCCACGAGGCGGTCGTAGACGACCACGTCGGCGCCGGCCAGCGCCCGGGCACCGCGGACGGTGATGAGCTCGGGGTCACCCGGACCGGCGCCCACCAGGTACGACCTGGCCGGTCACGGCGAGCGCCTCGTCGGCCGGGGGCGAGCCGCTCTCGGCGCGACGGTGGGTGGGGAGCAGGCGGGTGCGGAGTCGGTTGGCGAGCTCGTCGGCTCGGCCCTCGCGGACCAGCGCCGTCGCTTCGTCGAGGTCGAGGGCTTCGTGCCAGCGCTGGCGCGCGTTCTGCGAAGGACGGCAGGGCATGCATGGTCTCCGCGCGTACGCGGCGCAGGACCGCGACGATCTCGGACCACTCTTCGCCGAACTCTTCGGAGAGCTGCACGCGGAGCCGCTTGGCCAGCGCAGGTGATGCGCCGCCGGTGGAGATCGCCACGCACCAGCTCGCCGCGACGCACCACGCTGGGGGTCGCCCAATCGCAGTTCGGAATATCGTCAAGTACATTGACCAATACGCGCCGACATGCGTGCCTCCCGGGCGATCGCGTCGCGCTCGCCCGGGTCGCGGCTGCGCCGCCACGCACACGAAGGCGCCGTTGAGATCGTCGGCGTGCCAAGGGCGGCGTTCGACGCGGACGCCCTCGATCGTCTCCAGCTCGTCCAGGCGCTCGGTCGGGCCCTCGGCGACCACCAGCACGTCGTCGGCGCCCGCGGCGAGCAGACCTTCCACCTTCCCGTCGCGGACCGCGTCGGTGCCCACCACCACGCATCGCCGACCGGCGAGCTCCAGCATGACGGGGTAGCCGAACGGCATCAGGTTCGCACCTCCTCGGCCTTCTCGCCGGTCGGACTTGGACCCCGCCAGCTCGACGCTGCAGTGGATGCCGCATTCTTTCGCCGTGTCTGCTCCCACCACCAGCGGCCGGCGCGCTCGGGCTCGCCGGGCTGCACCGGACGCGTGCACGGGGCGCAGCCGATCGAGGTGTACCCGTGATCGAACAGCTCGTGGTAGGGCACCTCGTGCTCGTGCACGTAGTCCCAGACCTGGTCGAGCGTCCAGTCCGCGAGCGGGTTGAGCTTGACGATGCCGCCGTGGTCGCGATCCAGCTCCACCTTGGCGATGTTCTTGCGGCTGGCCCACTGCTCGCGGCGCAGTCCGGCGACCCACGCGTCCAGGGTCCCAAGCTTGCGCTTGAGCGGTGCCACCTTGCGCACGTTGCAGCACGCCAGCCGAAGATCGACGCCCCGATACATCAGGTTGGGGCCCTCGCGGTTCACGAGGGAGGCGACCTCGGTCGTGTCTGGGTACTCGAACTCGACCGCGATGCCGTATCGGTCGCGCACCTCCTCGAACAGCGTGTAGGTCTCGGGCGGAAGGCGGCCGGTGTCCAGCGTGAACACCCGCACCGACGGATCGATGCGCCACGCCATGTCGATCAGGACCATGCCGTCGACCCCACCCGCGGCGCTGATCGCCATCTTGGGATGGAACTGCTCTAGCGCCCACGTCAGCAGCTCCGGCGCGGTGGCGTGCTCGAACCGGGCGGCGGCCTCGTGGACCCAGGCCGCCTCCTCGTCGAGCACCGGCATCGCCGGCTCGTGCCACGGTGCGTGCGGGTCGGCGTCGGCCATCACGACTCACTTCCTTGGGCGCTATCGCTTCGCTGCTTGAGCGCGTCTCCGATCGAGGTCAGGGTCAGCTCGAACCGGCGCTCGCAGGATTCGCAGCGCCACGACGCCGTGCCCGCGTCGTCGGGACGGATGTCCTGCTCGCCGCAGAACGGGCAGTAGAACGGCACGGCCCTCGCGCCGATGCCGCTCATCGGAGCTCTCCATGGCTGGTGGCCGGCGCCGCGAAGCGCGCCAGCCCGTCGGCGTCGAGCCCGTTCACGAACGAAGTGAACGAATCGCCCTCTGCCTTCTGCTGCTGGTAGCGGCGCAGCAGCAGCTCCAGGTAGTCGGCCGCGTCCTCGGCGTAGACCTTCACGCCCTTGACCTTGCGGCCGAACGCCGAGGCTCCTTGAGCGCCCCCCATCGTGCCCCCCAGGTGCACCAGGAACGCGTCGGACTTGGTGCCGTCGGGACGTACCTGCAACGCCGACATCAGCCCGATGTCGGCGACCTGGAAACGAGCGCACGAGTTGGGGCACCCGTTCACGTGGATGCGGATGTCCTCGTCGAAGTCGGGCAACCGCTGCTCGAGCTCGGTGTAGATCCACCGAGCGCGGCCCTTGGTCTCACCGATCGCGAGCTTGCAGAACTCGATGCCGGTGCACGCCATCGTGCCTTTCCGGAACGCGCTGGGACGTCGCGCGAAGGTCCAGATCGTCCAGCTCGGCGACCAGCGCATCGGCGCGCTTCGCCTCGACTCCGGTCAGGATCAGCTTCTGCTGGGCGGTGGCCATGATGCGCCCGTCACCGAACGCCGTCGGCCATGTCGGCGATCAGCCGCAGCTCGTGACCCGTGATGCGCCCCGCTTTCGGCGCGAACCCCACCGACACCCGTCCGTCACGCTGGGCGATCACGCCTAGGTGGTCGCGCGCAGCGATCGGCGCCGGCACCGGCGCCGGCCCGTCGGGCAGAGGCGACTTCCAGGAACTCCCGCTCCAGCACGTCGCGAACCTTCTCGGGTCCCCAGTCCTTCACGAGGAACTTGAACCGTGCGTGGTTGCGCGAGCGCCGGTAGCCATACTCGCGGAACAGACCGGTGACGCCCGCCCAGACTTCGGCGACGCGGTCGGGCTCGACGAACGCGCCGAGCCGCTGAGCGAACATCGGGTTGGTCGAGAGCCCGCCGCCCACCTGCAGGTCGTAGCCCGGTCGGCCGTTGCTGCCGAGGACGCCAACGAACGACACGTCGTTGATCTCGGGGTTCGTGCACTGCGCGTCGCATCCGCTGATCGAGGTCTTGTACTTGCGCGGCAGGTTGGAGAACGCGGGGTCGCCGATGAACCGCTGCGCGACGGCGCGGATCACCGGCGACGCGTCGATCACCTCGTGCGCGGTGACGCCGGCCAGCGGGCACCCCATGATCACGCGCGGCGTGTCGCCGCACGCTTCCTGGGTGGACAGGCCGGCCGACTCGATGCCGTTCGAAGATCGCCGGGACGTCCTCGATGCGGATCCAGTGCAGCTGCACGTTCTGGCGGTCGGTGATGTCGGCGACATCGCGTCCGTACCGTTCGCTGACCCCCGCGATCGCGCGCAGCTGGTCGGTGGTCATCTGTCCGCCGTCGATGCGGATCCGCATCATGAAGAACTCGTCCTCGAGCTCCTCGGGCTCGGCGCTGCCCGTGCGCTCGCCGGGCACGCCCTGGGTGCGCTGGGTGTACAGGCCCCACCAGCGCATGCGGCTCCGCAGGTCCTGCTTGCCGATCGAACGGAACCCTCCGGGCGCGAAGATGCGATCGATGCGCTCGCGAACGTTCAACCCGTCGTCTTCCTTCTTGATCTGCTCGGCGGTGTTAAGCGGCTCGTGGTAGCCCCAGGCCCCATTGGCCCTCGCCGCGCCGTCTCGGGGTCGCGCGGGCTCGACCGGTGGTGGGGGTGCTCGATGTGTGCGGGTGTTGTCGGTCACGGTGCTCCCGCTGGGCGGTTGGGGAAGGAACGGCTGCGGTGGAACAAGTTCCGATCCGGAACAGCGGAAGCCGCCGGATCGGCGGCCTCGAGGTGGTGCGATGTTCGGGTTCGAGAGGGCTAGGGCCGTACAGTGGCCTCGGCGCATCCGGCGCCGGACGGACACGGCATGCCGCACAGCCGCGACGGGATCATCTCGCCTACCAGGCCGGCCGTGCGTGTGCGGATCACGTGATTCGTACCCCTCAGGTCGGAATTGCAGATGCAAACGGTATCGACGGTCCTGCGCATGTGTCAAGGCGAACCCACCCGGCATGCTCCGCTATTCCCTGGTCATGTGCCCTTGTTGTTAGACCTCGAGCTCGCGAACGAGCTCCAACACGTCGTGCCGTTCCAGGTCGGTGAGCCCACGGAGCGGCGCTCGCACGTCTGCGCTGGGCACGATCCCGCGAGCGACGAGCACCTCCTTCAGTGCGGCAAGGAACGGGATGCCCGCCAAGCGTTCGCGCAACAGGCACGCCTGGTCGTGCGCCTGTGCGCTCCGCTCATGCACAAGCTCGGCGGTGATCTCCGGGAATGCTGCCGCCAGCCCGCTCACGCACCCGACGGCGCCGCGTTCCAGGCCCCGCAATGCCAGCGGCTCATTGCCGATGAACACGTCGAGGCCTAGGTCCAGGTACGGCTCGACCACTTCGAACGGCGAGTCGGACACCTTCATGCCCACCACGTTGGGAGCCGACTCGCAGACCCGCCGGATCACGGCCACGGGTATCGCGTAGCCACTGCGCGCCGCGAACTCGTAGACGTAGAACGGCAACGGATCGGCCGCGTTCGCGGCGCTCACGAGATGCCCGATGAGCTCCTGGGCATCCAGCGGGAAGTACGGAGGGGCGATGACCGCGACAGCCCGCGCACCGATCTGATGCGCGTGCGTGCTGAGGGCGATCGTGTCGGCGGTGGTCTGGGCACCCGCGTGGATCGCCACCTGGAAGGTGTCCGGGGCGGCCGAGACGAACGCCTCGGCGACCGTGCGCCGTTCCTCGACGGTGAGCAGCACGCCCTCGCCGGTCGTCCCGCACACGAGCGCTCCGTCGATGCCGCCGTCGGCCAAGAACGAGACCATGCCGCCGACCACCGCGGTATCGAGCGACCGCCCTCCGTCAGCGAGTGGCGTGACCGAGGCAGCGATGGCGCCGCGAAGGTGTCCGGACATCTCGGCACGCATGAAGCCGGCGGGCTGGCTTCGATCGCGCTCACGAGCTCGCGGCAGAAGTCGGGGATGTCGGCCACGACACGGCCCCACACCACCGAGCCTTCGCGGAACGCAGCTTCGTCGACCCAGGTGGCGCCGGCGTTCACCAGGTCGTCCTTGATGCCGAGGCTGCCGGTGGCGCGGGCGCCTGCGACGATGCCTGCGGAGATCCCCACGAGGCCGGCGTGGCAGATGAGACCGACGATGGCGCCGCGCTCGTGCGTTCGGCGCACCAGGTCGGTCACGGCGGCGGACCGGCGGAGCTTGTCTGGGGCCCATCCGCCCGGGACCACCACGGCGTCCAACCCGTCGCTCGGTAGCTCCGCGATCGCCACGTCGGTCGGGATCCGCAAGCCGTGCTTGCCGGTGAGCGATTCGCCGCCGTCCTCGCTCGCCACGACCACCCGTGCGCCTTCTTCCTGCAGGCGCATGACCGGGACCCAGAACTCCAGGTCTTCCACGCCGTCGGCCACCAAGACCGCGATGTGCCGATCCTCAAGTCGTCGATCCATCGATCACTCCCAGCGTCAGACCAGGTTCCGCAAGGCGAGCAAGGTGTTCTGGACGGGCTTCTCGGCGATGCGCCGCATGAACCACGGGTACCAGGAGGGACCGTACGAGATGAGCGTTCGGACCGTCGTAGCCCTGCTGGGTGAGCCGTCGCTGCTGGTCGGCGCGGATGCCGTAGAGCATCGCAACCTCGAAGCGGTCGTGGCCACCGAGCGCCGTGTCGATCCGCGCGATCAGGTCCGTGTCGTGCGACCCGAGCGCGACCCTGCGAGCGCCGCCCTTCACCAGGTGCTGCGCCAGCCGCAAGAAGCTCTCGTCGATCGTGGCTCTCGACGTGAACACCAGGTGCTTCGGCTCACGGTAGGCGCCTTTCACCAGCCGGATCGTGGGGCCCGCGGGCAGCAGACGCTGGATGTCGTCGTAGGTGCGTCGCAGGTACGCCTGCAAGCACAACCCCACGTGCGGATCGCGCGTCAGCTCCGCTTCGTACAGGTCGACCGTGGCGTCGACGTACGCGGAGGCCTCCATGTCGATCCAGCACGTACGGCCGAGCTCGGCGCTGCGGTCGACCAATCGGGAGACGTGGGTCGCGGTCACTCGTGGATCCTGGTCGAAGCCCAGCTGGGTCAGCTTCACCGAGATCTCGGCATCCAGGTCGAGCTCCTCGATGCGGTCGAGGAGGCGGAGGTAGTCACCTGCGGCCTCGGCCGCTTGGCCGAGCTCGGTCGTGTTCTCGCCGAGCCGAGTGAACGTGGCGGGGATCGAGTCGTCGCGAGCCATGCGCAGGTCGCGGCTTCGATGGCATCCTCAGCCGTCTCTCCCGGCATGAACCGTTGCGACCGAACGCCTCACGAATCCGAGGCGGGGGAGGCGCTCGCGCAAGGTGGCGTTCTGCGATGCCCACAGCAGCGTTTCCTTCACCGGGTTCATCGCTCGGCATCGTACCGTTGCGGGCCCTCGGCCGGGGGCTCAGGGGTCGCTGCTCGCGGTGCTCCTGCACCCGCTCGGGCGTGCCCGCGTCGGGTCCTTCGTTGCGCGAGGTCGTGTCTGGGAGGTCGAGACCTCTTCGAGGGTTTCCCCGACGGCCGTTTCGACGCGATCGCGAGCGCGATGTCGCCGAGCGAGACGATGCCGACGAGCGTCCGTCCTTCGTGACGGGCAACCGCCGCACCTTGTGTTCGGCCATGAGCTGGTTCGCCTGAGCGAGGTCGACGTCGGGACTGATGTCCACCGGGGAGCGGGTGACGATGTCGTTCAGTGAGACCTGCGTCGGGTCCGTTCGCTTCGCGACGACTCGGATCGCGATGTCACGATCGGTGACGATCCCAGCACTCGCCCTCGTCATCGAGCACGGGCACGGAGCCGATGTCGTAGTTGGCCATCATGCCCGCGGCGTCGGCCGCAGACATGGAGGCGGAGAACGACTTCGGTTCCGCGTTCATCACGTGCCGCACCAACATCGCCATCGCTCGCTCCTCGTCGGTCGGTCGGTCAACCGTTTCCTGCGTCGGACACCGGAGGGTCGACGGTCTCTTCGCGCTTCGGCGTTCCACATCCAGGCGACGCTGGTCGGCGTTCGCCAGCGACGCACCCCGCACCCGGTGCCCGCAGGAATACGTAGCGACCTGCCGGCTGTCGGCGGATTGCGCCGGCCGGCGTGATCCGTCGGCGTCATCGAACGACAGATCGGCAAGGGTGCCGCGATCGCAGACGGGACACCGACTAGCCGGCGCCGGTTCGGGTTCGGATGCCATCACGACGAGTGGCCTACCCGGCGGCCGCCCGCGACAAACCGTTCAGTCCGTGAACTGCGCCTCTTCGGTGGAGCCCTTCAGCGCCAGCGTCGAACCTTCGCCGCCGGTGATCACCGTGGACACCTGATCGAAGTAGCCCGTGCCGACCTCGGTCTGGTGGCGCGTGGCCGTGTAGCCGTCCGACTCCATGTCGAACTCACGCTCCTGCAGCTTCACGTAGGCGGACATGCCTTCGTCGGCATACCCCTTGGCCAGCTCGAACATGCTGGCGTTCAGCGCGTGGAACCCGGCCAGCGTGATGAACTGGAACTTGTAGCCCATGGCGCCCAGTTCCTTCTGGAACCGCGCGATCGTGGCGTCGTCCAGGTGGGCCTTCCAGTTGAACGACGGGCTGCAGTTGTAGGCGAGCATCATGTCGGGATACATCGAGTGGACGGCTTCGGCGAAGGTCCTTGGCCTCCTCGAGGTCGGGCGTGGACGTCTCACACCACAGCAGGTCCGCATACGGGCGCGTAGGCCTGGGCTCGTGCGATGGCGGCGTCGATGCCGTTGCGCACCTGGTAGAAGCCCTCGCGCGTCCGCTGGCCGTCGGTGAACCGACGGTCTCGTTCATCGATGTCGCTGGTGATCAACGTCGCTGCCAGGGCGTCGGTGCGGGCGACGACCAGGCTGGGCACGCCGCTCGACGTCTGCGGCCAGTCGCGCCGCCGTGAGGGTTCGGATGAACTGGTCGGTGGGCACCAAGACCTTGCCGCCCAGATGGCCGCACTTCTTCTCGCTGGCCAGCTGGTCCTCGAAATGCACGCCCGCGGCGCCTGCTTCGATCATGGACCGCATCAGCTCGAACGCGTTGAGCGCTCCACCGAAGCCCGCTTCGGCGTCGGCGACGATCGGCGCCATCCATCTCGTGCCGGTGCCCTCACCGGACGACCATGAGATCTGGTCGGCCCGTCGCAGCGCGTTGTTGACCCGGCGGACGACCTCCGGAACGGAGTTGGCGGGGTAGAGCGACTGGTCGGGGTAGGTCTGGCCCGCGACGTTCGCGTCGGCGGCGACCTGCCACCCGGACAGGTAGATCGCCTTCAGGCCGGCCTTGACCATCTCCACCGCTTGGCCGCCGGTGAGGGCGCCGAGCGCGCTGACGTACTCGGTTTCGTTGACCAGCTGCCAGAGGCGCTCTGCACCTGCCCGCGCCACGGAATGCTCCACCCGGAACGAGCCGCGAAGCCGAACGACGTCGTCGGCGCGATAGGTGCGTTCGACGCTTTTCCAGCGCGGGTCGGTGTTCCACTCCTGCTCGAGCTGGGCGGCCTCTCGGCCGATCCGCTCCTCGTTCTCCTGCGTGGTGGTCGGCAGCCCCGGCTGCCTGTTCGGCCTTCATGTCGCGCATCTCCTTCGGTCTTCGGGCGATGCTAGTGGAAACGAAAGGACCCCCCGCATGCGAGAGGTCCCCCGGCGCATCTGGACGCGTCGCGCGTCCGATGCGCCCCTACGCGCGCGGATACTCGGGCGGTCGCCGAGTTGAACGCCGATTCAGATTCCACGGGCCCATCCTGCCACAAACGGCCCCCACGTTGTCAAAACGGGCGGGCCGTCGCTCACCGTCCCACGAGCCGGGCCAGGGCGATCCTGCGGATGCCGCCGTCGGTGGCCTCGCCCGCGACCACGACCTTGCCGTTGGGCTGGAGCACCACGTCGCGCGCGGTGTCGCTGCGGCCGAAGAAACTGATGTACGCCCGGCCGTCACCGCCGAAGCTCTTGTCGAACGCGCCGTTGTCCTTCAATCGGAACACGCCGAAGTCATCCCCGCGGCCGGCCCGCGAGGCACCGGCCCACCACCACGATCTTCCCGTTCGGCTGGAAGGCGGCCCCGTAGGCGAACTCGTACTGCGATCCCAGCTGCAGGATCCTGATGCCGTCACCGCCGAACCGCCGGTCCAGTCGGCCCCCCGGGCCGAACGCGGCCAAGCCCCAGTCGTCGCGCCCGCCGTTCTCGGCGTAGCCGGCGGCCAGCAGGGAACCATCGTCGGCCTCCGGCCAGCCGAACGCGATATCCGAGCCTGCGGAGCAGGTCCACGAGGTTCATGCCACGATGTCCGAAGCCTCGCTCGAGCGAGCCGTTCAGGCGGAACTTGGCGATCGCGAATCGAGGGGTGTTGCCGCCGGCGGCGTAGCCGGCCGCCACGATGCGCCCCTGCTCGGCGAGGACCAGTCGTTGATCTGCTCATCGGCGGGCGTCGAGATCGACCGTGACCCGGCCGTCACCACCGAAGCTCCGGTCACGCGTGCCCCGCGGACCGAACCTGGCCAGCGCCCACCGGGCCGTCGATCCGTTCGAGGTGAAGCCACCGATCGTGATGTCGCCGGCTGGCGCCGACCACGACGCGTTGGCGCCTTGGTACTGCTTGCCGAAGCTGGTGAGCACGATGCCGTCGCCGCCCCCGAAGTCTCGGTTGCGTTTGCCCCTGGGAGGTAGCGGACGAGCGCCGCCCTGGAACCGGTCGCAGTGTCGCGTTCGCCCGCGACCAGCGATCCCTCCATCGGGATGGATCGCGACGTCGAACCCATAGTCGGTGCCACCGAGGTCGGTGGTGACCTGACCGTCCCGGCTGAAGCTCGTGTCGGGCATGCCGTTGGGCAGGAATCGAGCACTGCCAGGTCGGTCTGCCCTGTCAAGGTGTAGCCCACCACCACGATCCGATCGTTGCTCGTCGATCGCCACTGCGTAGCCGGTGCTCCCACGCTTGAAGGTGGTCTGCCTGCCGTCGCCACCGAAGAACGGGTCGAGCTGGCCCGGTCGGTCCGGAGCTTGCGCGGTCACGGCAACGCCGATGGGGACCGCAGCGATGAGCATCGCAGCGCGCACATCGCGACGGTCAGCGGTCGGGTCGCGCCCTTCACGTGTCTCCTGCTGCAGACGGCTCGTGGAGGGTAGGTGCGCTTGAGTGGAACGGTCAAGAGGTGGCGCGACGAGATCTGCGCGAGAACTCAGGGGACGATCTTGGAGATGGGCAGCTCGAGGATGTCGGTGGCCCCTGCCGATTTCAGCTGCGGGATCAACCGGTTCACGCCTCGCTTGTCGACCACGGTCTCGATCGCGAAGCCGCCGCCGGCCAACGGCGAGACGGTGGGCGCCTTCATGGACGGCACGACGGCCAGGACCGCGTCGCGGCTCGCGTCGGTCACGTTGAGCTTGATCAGCACGCGGCCCTCGGCATGCAGCGCCCCCAGCAACAGCGTGGTGACGTCGTCCATGGCCGCGCGCTTCTCGGGGTCGCGCAGCCGCTTCGCGGTTGGCGACCAGCACCGGCTCGGAGGTCAGCAGCGTCTCGATGATCTTCATGCCATGTGCGCGCAGGGTGCTGCCGGTTTCGGTGACGTCGACGATGGCGTCGACGATCTCGGGCACCTTGGCTTCGGTGGCGCCGTAGCTCCATCGGACCTTACCGGGATGCCCAGGGCCTCGAAGTGGCGTTCCGTGAGCCGTACGAACTCCGTGGAGATGCGAGACCCGTGCGGCATCTCTCGGCGGAGCTTGCAGGGTGCTCGTTGGGCACGGCCAGCACGATCGTGGTCCCGTGTCCGGTGCCGGACTTCGCGTAGCTGAGGGTGGTGAGGACCTCCACGTCACCGTCGCTCTCGGCGATCCAGTCCTGCCCGGTGATGCCCAGGTCGAACAGCCCGTCCTGCACGTAGATGGGGATCTCCTGCGGCCTGAGCACGCTGACCCGCTCGATACGGTCGTCGTCGATGGTGCCGTGGTAGTCGCGGGCCGATCCCCGGCGGACTGAAGATCGGCGGCGTCGAACAGCCGCAGCGTCTGCTCTTCCAATGAGCCCTTGGGGATGACCAGCGTCAGCATCGTGAGTGACCGGCGTCACGGTTCTGCGACGACGGGACCCGCAGTGTAGCGGCGAAGCCACGGCCGCTCGGGTGTGATGTATACATCGGAAGGAGAGCGACGTATACTATGTGTGTGAAACGCACCCAGATCTACCTCGACGAAGATCTCGACCGGCGCCTGCGTGAAACGGCCGCGGTCGAAGGAAGGTCCGCCGCGGCCCTCATCCGCGATGCCGTGGGTCGCTACCTTCACGACCGCCCGGTCTCGGCAGACGACCCCCTGCATGCGTTGGATCGGTGCGTTCTCGGGTGAGCGAACCGACGCGTCCGTCCAACACGATGACTACCTCTATGGGCAGGACGACACGATCGCGTGAGTGGCGTCTTCGTCGACACCGGTGGATGGATCGCGCTGTTCCGTCGCGACGATCCACATCACCAGGCGGCGGCAGCGTTCTACGGAACGGTGGTCGACGACGCGGCGCTGCTGGTGACGTCGAACTACGTGACCGACGAGACCGCAACGCGACTGCGCTACGACGTCGGTCTCCCCGCGGCACTCGGGTTCCGTGACGCGACGGACGCGGCCGTGCGCGCTCGCCGACTCCGCCTCGCATGGGTCGACCAAGCGATCGAACGCGAAGCCTGGGAGACGATGGAGCGGTTCGCCGACGTCGGTCTGAGCCTCACGGACGCGACCAGCGCCGTGCTGGCCCGTCGAGCCAAGATCGAACGGATCTTCGGGTTCGACGGCGACTTCCGGGGGCTTGGGTTCGATGTCCAGCCCGTGTGAGACCGGCGCTCAGGAGCCGCTGAGCGTCCGGAAGAAGCAGCTGCGCTCGCCGGTGTGGCACGCGGCGCCTTCCTGGTGGATCCGGGCGAGCAGCACGTCGCCGTCGCAGTCGACCCGGAGCTCGGTCCAATGTTGCACGTGGCCGCTGGTGTCGCCCTTGCGCCAGAGCTCCTGGCGTGAACGCGACCAGTAGACCATGCGGCCTTCGGCGAGTGGTTCGCTCCAGCGCTTCGCGGTTGGCCCACGCCACCATCAGCACGTCACCGTTGTCGGCATCCTGAGCGACCACCGTGACGAGACCGCGTTCATCGAACTTCAGCTCATCGAGCGTGACGCCCTCACCCGTGGGCCGGGGCTTGCCCCCGGCCTCCCCACTCACAGTCGAACCTCCACACCGCGTTCGCGCAGGTGCTCCTTGATCTGGCCGATCGTGAGCTGGCCGAAGTGCAGACGGCTCGCCGCCAGCACCGCGTCGGCTCCGCCCTCGATCACGCCGCGGGCGAAGTGTTCGAGCGTCGCCGGCACCGCCGCTCGCCACCAGCGGGACACCGACGGCGTCCCGGATCGCGCGCAGCAGCTCAAGGTCGTAGCCATCGCCGGTTCCGTCGCGGTCCATCGACGTCACGCAGCACCTCCCCGGCGCCGCGTCAGCTCGGTGGCCTCCACCGCCCACTCGACGGCGTCGCGTCCCGTGCCGGTTCGACCGGCATCCACGAACACCTCCCATCCGTCCTCGTCGGCTGCGCGTTTGGCATCGATCGCGATGACGACGCACTGGGTGCCGAACCGGTCGGCGCACCGCTGGAGCAATGCGGGATCTCGCACCGCGGCGCTGTTGAGCGAGACCTTGTCGGCGCCCGCGCGCAGCAGGTCGTCGACGTCGTCGTCCCCGCGAACCCCACCGCCGACCGTCAGCGGGATGAAGACCTGCTCGGCGGTGCGCGAGATCACGTCCAGCGTGGCCGCGCGGCCCTCCACGGTCGCGGTGATGTCGAGGAACACGAGCTCATCAGCGCCTTCGCGATCGTAGTGGGCGGCCAGCTCGACCGGGTCGCCCGCGTCGCGAAGGTCCTGGAAACGGGTGCCTTTCACCACACGTCCGCCGTCAACGTCCAGGCACGGCACGACCCGGGTCGCGAGCATGGCCCCGCGAACCCTCGCCTAGCCCCGGATGACCTGCGAGAGCTTCAGCGTCTTCTCGTACAACGCCTTGCCGGTGACGGCGGCCTCGCAGCCCAGGTCGCGCAGGGCCCAGACATCGTCGGCGTGACGCACACCGCCGCTCGCGATCAACGGCGTCTCGGTCAGCTTCAGCACCCGTTCGTAGAGCTTCATGTCGGGGCCTTTCAAGGTGCCGTCGCGGGCGATCGAGGTCACCAGGTAGCGGGGCGCGCCGGCATCGTCCAGCGCCGGCACCGCCTCCTCCAGCGCGCGGGCCTTCTTCCTGCCAGCCGCGGACCATGATGTTGCCACCTCGCGTGTCGATGGCGACCACGATCCGCCTCGGCGTATTCCTCGACGGCACGGCGCACGAAGGATGGATCGGCCGCCGCCGCGGTGCCCAGGATCGCCCGAGCCGCGCCGGTCTCGAGCAGCTCCTCGATGTCGCCGAGCGAGCGGATGCCGCCTCCGACCTGCACCGGCACCTGCACCGCGCGGCAGATCGCGTCGACCACCGATCGGTTGTCGCCGTCCCCCAGGGCGGCGTCCAGGTCCACCACGTGCAGCCGCCGGCCGCCTTCCTCCTGGAATCGGATCGCGACCTCGACCGGGTCCTCGGAGTAGGCGGTCTCCTCGCGCGGGGTTGCCCTGCACCAGTCGCACGGCCCGTCCGCCGCGTAGATCGATCGCCGGGATCACGATCACGCCGCCACCGCCTTCACGAACCGTTCGTAGATCGCCAGGCCCGCTTCGCCCGACTTCTCCGGGTGGAACTGGGTCGCGAACACGTTGTCCTTGGCGACGGCGGCCGAGAACGCCCGGCCGTGCTCGGTGACGCCAACCGTCAGATCTGCGTCCACGTCGGGCGCGTACGAGTGCACGAAGTAGAACCGGGTGCCGTCGTCGATGTGGCGTGACGTAGGGGTGCCGGCCGGTCCACTTCACCGTGTTCCACCCCATGTGGGGGACCGTGACGTCGTCGGGAAGCCGGCGCGACGCACCGGGCAACACGCCGAGGCCCGGGCTCGGGGTCCTCGTCCGACCCTTCGAACAGCACCTGCATGCCCACGCAGACGCCGAACACCGGTTTGCCGCTGTCGACGAAGTCGCGAACCGTGCCGTCGAGGCCGTGGTGGCAGATGGCGCGCATGCACGCCCCGACGTGCCCGACGCCCGGGATCACCAACGCGTCGGCGCCGAGCACTCGCGCGGGCTCGCCGGTCACGACCGGGTCCCCACCGACAGCCGCGATCGCGCGGGAGACCGAGTGCAGGTTGCCCGAGCCGTAGTCCAGCACGGCGATCGAGGTCACAGAGGTCCCTTTCGTCGACGGCACTTCGCCGCGACCGGTCTCGGCGCAGGCATCACCGAGCGCCTTCGCCAACGCTTTGAACTCCGCCTCGCAGATGTGGTGAGGGGAACGTCCGGAGCGAAGGTGGACGTGGACCGTGAGGCTGGCCGCCTGCGCGAACGAACGCACGAAGTCCTCGAGCAGCCCGGTGTCGAATCCGTCGATCGTCTCGTAGGGGACCGGCACCTCGTGGATCACGAAGGTACGTCCGGAAAGGTCCAGGGCAACCTCAACGGCCGCCTCGTCGAGCGGCACGACGATCGAGGCGAACCGGCGCACGCCCGACTTGTCGCCCAGTGCCTCCGACAGGGCCTGGCCCACCGCGATGCCGCAGTCCTCCACCGTGTGGTGCCCGTCCACCTGGAGGTCGCCCTTGCACGTGATCTCGAAGTCCCACCCGGCGTGCTTGCCCAGCTGTTGGAGCATGTGATCGAAGAACGGGATGCCGGTGTCGGACGTGCTTGCGCCCGATCCATCCAGGTCCAGTTCGACCCGGATGTCGGTCTCCTTCGTGGTTCGCTGCACGCTCGCGGTTCGGCTCATGGGCTCAGGACCTCCCGAAGGGCGATCAGGAACCGGTCGACCTCGTGCTCGGCGCCTGCGGTGACGCGCAACGCGTTGGGCACGACGGCGGTGAGGTCGCGGACCAGCACGCCTCGATCCAGCAGCGCCTGCCACACGGCTCGCGCGTCACCGGGCGGCGTGAAGAGCACGAAGTTGGCGTCCGATGGGAACACGACCACGCCGTCCATGGCGACGAGCTCCCGTACGAGCCGGTCCCGCTGGCCGCGGATCGCTTCCAGGATCGACATCGCCTCGCCTGAGTGGCGCAGCGCGGTCACCCCGGCGGTCTGAGCGAGCGAGGACATGTGGTAGGGCAGCCGGACGCGCTGCAGGTCGGCGACCACGTCGGGGCTGGTGAGCACGTAGCCGAGCCTGGCGCCCGCCATGGCGAACGCTTTCGAGAAGGTGCGGACCACTGCGACGTTCTGCTCGTCGGCCACGAGCTTCAGTGCGCTCTCGCCGCCGAACTCGATGTACGCCTCGTCGACGACGATCAACGCATCGCTCTCGGTGGCGAACCGGGCGACGGCATCGACGGGTTGCCCGTTACCGGTGGGGTTGTTCGGGGAACACACGAACACCAGGTCGGGCGCCGCGCCCAGCGCGCGCGTCGATCGTCGCATCATCGAGCAGCATCGACCCCGGGAGTCTGAACGAGACTAGGTCGGTGTGGGTGAGCCATGCGAGCCTCGCGATGCAGCGCGTACGTCGGTTCGAACACCACCGCTCTCTGCCCCGGTCCGCCGTACGCCAGGAGGAGCTCGGTGAGCACCTCGTTCGAGCCGTTCGCTGATCCACGTTCCTTCGAAGGGGTGGTGGGTGTGAGCGGCGAGCGCCTCGCGAAGCTGCGTCATCTGGCCGTCCGGGTAGCGGTTGAGCGGGAGGTCTCGGACCCCTTCGGCGAGCTCGTCGGCGAAGGCCTGCGGCAGCGGGTGGGGGCACTCGTTGGTGTTGAGTCGCACCGGCACGTCGAGCTGGGGTGAGACGTAGGGCTCTACGTCACGCACGCCGGGCCGCGGCTCGGCGGCCGGGCTCACGGCTCCACCACTTCGGTCGGCGTCGCGCGCGTGCGTCCATGGCGCGCGCGTGACCGACCAGGCCCTCCGCCGTGGCGATCGCGGAGGTGCCTGGGTGCGAACCTCGCTGCGGCGTCGCGCGTCCATCTGCACGAACGACGACACGGTCACGTAGTCGGCGGCGCGCAGCCCGCTCGAGAACCGCGCGGTACCTGCCGTAGGCAGGACGTGGTTGCTCGCGACGCCGTAGTCGCCGAAGGGCACCGCCGTCCAACGTCCCAGGAACACGGCTCCCGCGTTGCGCACCTGCGGCAAGAAGGCGTCGGGATCGTCGATCAACAGCTGAAGGTGCTCGGCGGCAAGGTCGTTGACGACATCGGCCGCCTGGTCGAGGTCACGCACCAGCACGGCCTTCGTGTATCGCAGCGCGGCGTCGACGATCTCGCGCCGGCCCGCATCCTCCAACGCCTCGCCCAGTGCCTTCGAGATGCGTTCGATCAGGTCGGCGTCGGGCGAGACGAGGAACGTGCGCGCCTCGGGGTCGTGCTCGGCTTGGGCGATCAGGTCGAGGGCGGCCATATCGATGTCCACGTGGCCATCGGCGACGATCGCGAGTTCGCTCGGGCCCGGCCAGGCCGTCGATGCCAACCCTGCCGGCGACCTGCCGTTTCGCTTCGGTGACGTAGGCGTTGCCCGGTCCCACGATGCGGTCGACACGCGGGACCGACTCCGTGCCGAAGGCCATGGCCCCCACCGCCTGGGCGCCGCCCGCCTTGGCGACGTACGTCGCACCGGCCCGGCGTGCCGCGTACAGCACCGGCGCGGGGACGGATCCGTCGGCCTGCGGAGGCGTGCACAGCACGATCTCCTCGACGCCGGCGACACCGGGCCGGCACCACCGTCATGCAAACCGAAGAGGGATACACGGCACGGCCGCCCGGCACGTAGCAGCCAACGCTCTCGAGGGCACGGACGAACTCGCCGAAGCGGACCCCGTCGCGGTGCTCGGACCATCCGGTCGGGAGCTGGCGCTCGGCCAGATCGCGGATGCGCTCGATCAGGTCGTCGAGGGCCGCGCGCAGCTCGGCCGGCGTGTCGCGTTCTGCGGCCGCGAGCTCGTCCTGGGTGACGAGCACGCCGCCGGACGCAGGTCGCATCCGTCGAAGCGCTGCGCCAGCTCGATGAGGACATCGTCGCCTTCGACGAAGACGCGCTGCAGGATGCCGGCCACGGTGTCGGCAACGGTGGGGTCGGTCTCCAGCCTGGTGGCTTCGAGACGCTCGCCCCGCTCACGCAGGTCGAGGAGCTGAAGCACTCAGGCCTCCTCGGCTACCTCGTGATGGCCCTCGTGGGCGGGGTCGGCGACCGATGCGCTGCGATAGATCTTGCGGTCACGAGCCAGCAGGAGCCAGCCGCTCAGCCCGACCGCTAAGGCGGCGAGGCTGAGCATGACGACGGCAACGAGCAGCGCGGTTTCGCGGTCCATGGAAGGGACCCAGGGTACCGAAAGGTCGTCGCACCCAGCCCTGGGCGCCATGGTTCGATCGCCTCGCGCGACGCAGAACGGCCCGGCACAGGGCCGGGCCGTTCTCGCAGTGCGGGTCCGATTGGGCTACTTGACGCTGCTCTTCAGGCGAGCGCCGGCGGTCACCTTGACCGTAGCGCTGGCCGGGATGTTGATGGTCTCGCCCGTGCGCGGGTTGCGGCCCGTGCGCGCGGCGCGATCCACCTTCTGGAACGATACGAAGCCCGGGATCGCGATCTTGTCGCCGTTGGCGACCTGCGACTTCCACGGTCTCGGTCATGCCCTTGATGACCTCGTCCACGGTGGACTTCGCGATACCGGTGCGGTCCGCGATGGCGTCGATCAACTCTGCCTTGTTCATGTGGCACCTCCCCAGGTGTAGTCGTTGAACCTGGGCAGCGTACCCGCCATCGGCGCGAAACCCGTGGATTTCCGGGAGTTTTCTCAGATGCCGAAGGTGTCGTCGGCGTGGGGTGCGTCTCGGGTCGATGCGTTCGCCGAGCACTTCGTCGGCCAGATCGAGGGCCATGGACGACACGTCCAGCTCCTCGGCGTTGGCCAGCACGATCACCGTCGTGCGCTCGCGTGGGGAAGCGCACCATCTTGGCTTCCCACCCCGGGAAGTTGCCGCCGTGGCTCACGATCGGGCAGCCCTCGATGCGTGCGGATCGACAGGCCCCACGCGTAGTGGATGGGCGTGCCGTCATCGAGCGCGCCCCTGGTGGTGAGCCGTCGGGGAGCCAACCGCCGGTGAGGGCGTCGTCGTCGAAGTTGGCGTCCCAGCGCGCGAGGTCGTGGGCCGTGGTCCAGAGGCCGCCGGCGCCCACCGCGTGGAACCGCGCCGGCTCGACGTGGATCTCGCCATCGGTCGCCCGGAAGTGTCCGCGCAGCCGCTCGCGCTGGCAACGGCGTCTCGGTGTCTCTGAAGAAGGTGTCCTGCATGCCCGAGCGGCTCGAAGATCCGCTCACGGGCGACCGCAGCGAGCGATGAGCCGCGACGCCCGCGCGACCACTTCGGCCAGCAGCAGGTAGCCGCGGTTCGAGTAGCGCGTACCGGGTGCCGGGTTCGAAGTCGAGGTCGCCGACCTTCGCAGATGATCCAACGAGCTCGGCGTTCCCCCACGCGGGGACGCCGTCGATGGGCACACCCGGCCCCGTGCGCGAGCGTTCCTTCACTCCCGCGGTGTGATGTACCAGCTGGCGGATCGTGATCCGGTCTGCCCACGGCGGAAGGTCGTCGACCCACTCGGCAGGCGGCGCATCGAGGTCGAGCGTTGCCGTCGTCGTTCGAGCAGCGGCGACGCACGCCGCCGTGAACTGCTTCGCGATCGACCCGACATAGAAGATGATCGCGGAGCCGATCCGTCGGGGCTCGGACACGCGACCTGCGCCCCGATCTCGCAGGACGACGGACACCGATCCTGCCTCACCGCTCACCGCTGCTGCAGGGCCTTGCGCTTCTGTTCGGTCCGGCGTTCGGCTTCCAGGCGTTCCAGATCGACCTCTTCGTCGCTCATGTACGTGAAGGTCTCGACCGATCGCGGGGTGCACGGCGGCGATCTCGCGATGCATCGCCTGCGCGACACGGCGGTAGACCGGGTGGCCCGCGGGCTGGGATCGGAGCTCGGTGAGGTGCATCGCCTCGCGAGCGTTCATCTGCATCACGAACCGGATGCGGTAGGCCATGGAGACCGCGTACTGCGCCACGTCGGGCATGCCGGCCTCGAGCAGCTCGTGCTCCATGCGGCGCTCGCCTCCATGACGCGATCCCAGTCGGCGCGCAGGCCCGCGTCGTCGATCTGGGACGGCACTTCGAACCCGTGCTGCGTGGTCAGCCGCTGCCACTCGATCGTGAGTGGGCGATGCCGCTGCAGGTCGCGGAACGCGCCGTAGTCGCACAGCACGTCGAACCGGTAGCTCGTGCGCTCCCAGGCGCGACCGGGCTTGTGGCGGCGGTTCGCTCGGTCGCCGACGCACGCCGCAGGATCTCGGCCCGTTGCTCGCGGCGTCATGGCCCGAGCGAGCGCCAAGCAGCTGGTCGTCGGGCAGATCGCGACGACGCGTACAGCACGGCCGCCGCGATCTTCAGCTCGCCCTCGGGATCGTGGTCGATCAGCGTGACTTCGTCGCGTGACTCCGGCTTCTCGTCGCCCAGCACCCGCGCGGAGAGGGCTTCCACGCGTTCATGGTTCGTCCTTCCAGTACCGCGACCACGCGACGCCCCGCTCGGCGACGTCGACGCGTGTCAGGAACTCGGGGATCACCGATGCGGAGCTCGGGTTTCATCAGGTCGCCGTACTCGCGCATCTCGGCGAGCGGATGCACGGCGAGCCGCATCAGCAGCTGTTCGTAGGACTGCCCGGTGGCGTAGATCCCCAGGTTCGAACGGGTGCCGGCGGGCAGCAGCACCCGCAACGTGTCGCAGGTCTTGGCCAGCATCGTCTGGCGGTACACGAAGTCGCTGTCGTGCGCCTCCTTCGGGAACCGTTCCTTGAACCAGGCTTCCATCGGCTCGTACATGCGTCCGTAGGTGGTGAAGACCTCGTCCAGGAACGAGTCGTATCGAGCCTGGAGCGGGGTGCCGATCAGCTCCGGTGGCACCGTCGCGCGCCAGGCGCCTCCGGGCCGGTCGTCGTAGCGCATGTACCGGGTGGACTGCTCGAGGTAGGCCGCCAGCCGGCCCCATTCCAGGGCCTTGGCCAGCAGCTGGGATGACTGCTCGCACGCGAGGTGTACGCCTCCGAGCTGGGCCACAGAGTCGTCGCCGTACTCGACGAACACGTTCTCGTAGAGGCGAGCAGCGCGTTCGCTGCCGGTGTGAGCGCCGGCATCTGCGCTGCCCGCGAACGCCTCTCCGCGATCGGCGAACTCATCGAGGAACAACCGACGCAGCGACTTGGTGGTGCGGGAGTACCGAGCGAAGAGTGCGCCCTTGACCGCTTCGGGAAGGTTCACCAACGCGAACACCGGCCCGTCCAGGTTGGTGAAATGCCGCCGCAGGACCGCGTGTTCTTCGGGGGTGAACTCCTCGGATGATGAAGGAGAGCGTCATGCTCCGAGGGTACCTTCGCCCCCCGTCCTTACCCTCCCCCGGGGAAGATGGTCACGACCGAGCCGGCATCCACGTTCGGTCCCCGACCCGGGCTCCTGCGCGACGATACGGTTGGTGTTCGGGCATTCGGGGATCGATGGCTGCGGATCGCCGACCTCGGCTTCCAGGCCGGCATCCCGCAACGCTTTCCGTGCTGCCTCCGATCGACAGGCAGCCGGTGGAGACGTCGGGTACAGCCACCTGCTCGGGGCCGCTGGAGACCACCACGTCGATCACGGATTCCGGCGGCGACCTCGTCGCCGGCAGCGGGTTCCGACCGGATGATCCGGTCGAGTTCGATCGAGTCGCTCGGTTCCGAGGTCCTCGAACCCAGGGTGAAGCCTTCGGCGCCCAGGGCGGTGCTCGCTTCGCCGAGCGTCATGCCGGTGAGGTCGGGCACGAGGACGGTGTCCGGCTCGACGGCGATGAAGATCGTGACCTCAGCGCCTCTGTCCAGCTCCGTGTTCTTCTTCGGGTCTTGGGCTACGACGGTTCCGAGGTCCGTCTCGTTAGGATCCACCTCGCGATTCCTCGGGACGGGCGTGAGACCCAGGTCGCGCAATCGGGACTCTGCGTCCGCTTGGTCAAGGCCCACGAGGTCGGGGACGGTCACCAAGATGCTGCCGTTGTTGTCCCCGGTGAGGCTGCTCACCAGCAGATATCCCGCGCCGCCGAAGATGGCGACCACCAAGATGCCGATCAGGACCCCCAGCCACACCTTGCGGCCCGAGCCTTCGGGTTCTTCGGCGGGTGGGAGCACCTGGGTGTGCTGGGGACGGCTGATCACCTGGGTTGCAGCGCCCGCCGCCACGCCACCGAGCAGCGGCGTCGCCTCGACGTCCTGGCCCTTGATCACACGTTCCAGGTCGGCACCGAACTCGTCCGCTGTCTGATACCGGTTCGAGGGGTTCTTGGACAGCGCCTTCATCACGACGGCGTCCAGGCGCGCGGGCACGTCGGGGTTCAGCTTCGAGGGAACGACGGGCGTCTCGTTCACCTGCTTGTAGGCGACAGCCACCGGCGTGTCACCCATGAAGGGCGGCCGGCCGGCGAGCATCTCGTAGAGCACGACACCCAACGAGTAGATGTCGGTGCGCGCGTCGACCGGGGAGCCCTGAGCCTGTTCGGGTGACAGGTAGGACGCCGTGCCGAGCACCGCCGACGTCTGCGGGGCGGTCTCGGGGCCCAACACGCGGGCGATGCCGAAGTCCATGACCTTCACGGTGCCCTCGCGCGTCACCATGACGTTGCCGGGCTTGATGTCACGGTGGATCACACCGACGGCGTGCGCGGCGCTGAGCGCGCCGCAGATCTTCTGGGCGATCTCGGCCGCCTGCACGGGCGTGGGCCTGCGGCCCGTCTCCATGAACTCGCCCAGCGTGCGGCCTTCGACGAACTCCATGACGATGTACTGGGTGCCGTCGTCCGCCCCGGTGTCGTAGACGCCCACGATGTTGGGCTGATTCAGGCGGGCGGCGGCCTGGGCCTCGCGACGGAAGCGCTGCACGAAGCTGGTGTCACGGGCGAACTGGGGCAGCAGCACCTTGATCGCCACCGTGCGGTTCAAGATGGGGTCGAAGCCGCGGTAGACCTCGGCCATGCCGCCCGCGCCGATGCGCGCTTCCACCTGGTAGCGGTTGCCCAGTGTCGATTCCGTCATCCGTTCCCTCTCGTCCTACAGATACGCATCGATCACCTGCCGGGCGATCGGCGCCGCGATCGCGCCACCGGTCGCCGCGTCGTCCGAAAGCGTGCCGCCGTCGAGAACGATAACCGCCACCGCGATGCGCGGGCTGTCATTCGAGTCCGCAGGCGCGAACGAGACGAACCACGCGTTCGGCGGCACGTTCTCGCCGTTGGTCGCGGTGCCGGTCTTGCCCGCCACGGGGATCGGGAAACCGCTGAAGGCACTCGAAGCCGTGCCGCTCTGTGTGACGGCCAGCATCATCTCCCGAAGCTGGGCGGCCGAGCGCGGTCCGATCGCGGTGCCGTAGACCTCCGGATCGAACGTGCGAACGACACGGCCCTTGGCGTCTCGGACCTGGGTCACCAACCTCGGCACGCTCATCTCTCCGTTCGTTCGCGATCGAACCCGCCACCAGCGCCATGTGCAGTGGGTTCGTGATCACGTTGTCCAAGTCCGATCGAGCTGAACGCCAGCAGCGGGGCGTTGTCCGTGAAGTACGACGGGATCGGGAAGTGCCCTTCCTGGAACGGCAGCACGAACGGGATCGTGGGCTCGATGCAGTCGATCCGATCGGGCGGGTCGGTGGGGCAGAACCCGAACCGCTGCGCCTGCTCGCTCATCTTCTCGGCGCCCAGCCTCAGGCCGATCTCGGCGAACGTGACGTTGCATGATTCCTTGAAGGCCTCGGCCATCGTGACCCGGTCCGACCCGCCGTTGCAGAGCGAGTTGCCGAAGTTGGCCAGCGTGTTGGAGGTCTGCGGCAGGTCCAGGAACTGCGGGTTCTTCCATTCCTTGTCCGGCCCGAAGCCGTTCTCCAGCGCGGCCGCGGCGGTGATGAGCTTGCCGGTCGAGCCGGGCAGGTAGAGCTCTTCGCTGGCGCCGGGACACCAGTGGCTTGTCGGGATCTTCGCTCAGCGCAGTCGAACGCGGCGGTCGATCTCTTCGGACGTGCCCGTCGAGACTGGGTTGGGGTCATAGCTCGGGTTGGCCACCATGGCCAGGATGTCGCCGGTCTGCGGATCGATGGCGACGACAGCGCCCGGCTGGTCGCCCAGCGCCTCGGCGGCGGCCGCCTGCAGCCGGGCGTCGATCGTGGTGGTGATCGTAGCCGCCCTTCCTGGGCTCACCCAGGATCAGATCGGTGAACGTGGAGATCGCGAGCTCGGGGGCATCGCCCGAAAGGAACGGGTTCATCGCCAGCTCCAACCCGCTGCGACCGAAGACGCGAGAGTAGTAGCCGGTGAGCTGGCCGAACAACGCTCCGCCGGGGTAGCGCCGAAGGAAGAGCAGCTCGCTCCGCCGCTCGGGGTTGGGCACGCTCTCGGCGAGCACGGCGCCATCGCGGCGACAGGATCAGCCCGCGTTCCACCTTGTACTCGGCGATGATCTGCCGCCGGGCGTTCGCAGCGTTGTTCTTGATGTCGTCGGCCGCGAACACCTGGACGTAGGAAAGCTGGGCGAACAGCGCCGCGAACAGCAGCACCAACCCGATCCCCAGCCGGCGGATGCGTCTATCCACGCGATCGCGTCCATTCCCATGGTCCCGACGAGACCCGGATCAGCAACGCCAGCATGATGAAGGTCGCGAGCCGGCTGGACCCTCCGTAGCTCACCAACGGAAGCGGCACACCGGTGAGCGGGATCAGACGCGTGACACCCGCCACGATCGCGAAGGTCTGCAACGCCAGGATCGTGGTGAGGCCCGTGGCCAGCAGCTTGCCGAAGGCGTCGGTGCGCTCCATGCCCACGCGCAGCCCACGCGCGATCAGCACCAGGTAGAGCAGCAGGATCGAGCCGGCCCCGATCATGCCCAGCTCCTCGCCGAACGCCGCGAAGATGAAGTCGCTGCCCACGTACGGGATCAAGGTGGGCGAGCCCTGTCCGAGCCCGGTTCCCACCATGCCCCCGGTCGCCATGGCGAACCAGCCCTGCGCTAGCTGGAAGTAGCCGGTGCCGGTCACCTTGGCCGGGATCCAACGCGTGCAGCCAGAAGTCCACGCGGTCCTGCACGTGGCTGAAAGCGAGGTAGCCGATGCCGGCGCCGGCGACGAACAGGATGAGCCCGATCCACAGGTAGCTCGCCCGGCCGCTGGCGACCCACAGCATCACGACGAACACGCCGAAGAACAGCAGCGACGCGCCCATGTCGCGTTCCAGGAACAGCACCGCCAGCGAGGCGCCCCACGCCAGAGCAGCGGGCCAAGGTCCTTGGCGCGAGGCAAGCCCGAACCGGCCCACGCCGCTGGCCAGCAGCTCGCGTTTGTCCGCCAGGTAGGCCGCCAGGAACACGACGATCAGGATCTTTCCGAACTCCGCCGGCTGGAACGAGACCGGTCCCAGGCTCAGCCCACAGCCGGGCGCCGTTGATCTCGTAGCCGATCCCCGGCACTACCGGAAGCAGCAGCAGCGCGAGACCGGCCAGCCCCAGCGTGTAGGTGTACGAGTTGAGCTGCCGGTCGTCCTTCAGGAACCACAGCGTGGCGGCGAACGCCCCGATGCCCACGATCAGCCAGATCGCCTGTTCGCGTGCGACCTGGGCTTGACCGCGCGCCACCATGATCCGGTAGAGCATCGCGATGCCCAGGCCCGCCAGCGTGATCGCGACCGGGTAGAGCACGGGATCGGCGCGTGGCGCGAGCCAGCGCACGACCATCCACCCGGTGACCGACACCGCCGCGAACACCAGGCCGTACACGATGAGATCTCGCGGCGTGCGTCCCTTCAGTCCGAGGCCGGCCGTGGCATAGGCACCGATCGAGATGACGAGCGCGACGATGAGCAGCCCCAGCCCGGTGACGGGACGGCGACCGGTTCGAGGCGCCTCGATGGCGGCGGCGCTCACGGGTTGCCTCCTCCGCCTCCGCCGCCGCCGTTTCCGGCGCCGGGCTCGCCGGCCCCGGTCGTTCGCCTTCGGCTCGTTCGGCTTCGGCTCCTCGGGCTTGGTGGGTTCGGTTGCCGCTTCGATGTCGGCGCGGATCTGCTCCACGATGGCGAACGCGTCTTCGCGGCTCTCGGCGCTGATGCCCTGCGGCAGATCGCGATGGACCTCCAACGAGGTCGCGCTCGACAGCGTCGATCTCGGTGGTGGTGTCGACATGGGACAGCGACAGGCCGAGCGGTCGCGCGGGGATCCCCTGGAACACCGTCACCTTGCCGGCCGATTCGCCGACGTACCACTGTCGGTCCACGTAGGCACGGAGCACGAAGAACGCGCCGACCAGCAGCACCAGCGGCGGCCAGGCCGCCCGCTACCCATCGCCGCGGCCGATGACCGCCGCCGGCTCCGCCGGGGGAGGGTTGTGGGTCGGCGTCCTCGGCGATCGCATCCAGCACGACCACCGTGATGTTGTCGATGCCGCCGGCGCGGTTCGCGGCCTTGATCAGACGGTCGGCGCCGCGCTGCGGGTCGGGCTCGGTCTCCAGGATCGCCGCGATCTGTTCCTCGGTCACCATGTCGGTGAGCCCGTCGCTGCACAGCAGGACACGGTCGCCATCGAGCAGCGGGACCAGGTCTTCGTCGACCGAGACCTCCTCGGTCGTGCCGACGGAATGGGTGATGACGTTGCGCTGGGGGTGCACCTTCGCCTGGGCCTGGGTGATCTCGCCCGCCTTCACCATGCGGGCGACGAGCGTGTGGTCGTTGGTCAGCTGGCGGAACGCGCCCGCCCGCATCAGGTAGGCGCGGCTGTCCCCGACGTGGGCCAGCCGGAGCTGGCTGCCTTCCTGCAACGGCGGCGGTCAGGGTGGTGCCCATGCCGGTGCACGGCGGAGTCTTCCTGCGAACGTTCGAACACGGCGCGGTTGGCCTGCTTCACCTGCTGAGCGAGCGTGCCCTCGTCGCGGTGGAACAGCTCCTCGATCGTGTCCAGGGCCAGGTGCGAGGCGACTTCGCCGCCCTTGTGCCCGCCCATGCCGTCGGCGACCGCGTAGAGCGGGGGCTCGACCAGGTAGGAATCCTCGTTGCCCTCCCGAACCCGGCCGATGTCGGTGGCAACCCCGACCTCGATCCTCATCGGCGCAGCTCCACGACGGTCGTGCCCAGCGAGATGCGATCGCCCGGTTGCGACACGGGCCGGCGCCGCGAGCCGCTGATCGTTCACCGAGGTGCCGTTGGTCGAGCCCAGGTCTTCGACGTACCAATGGCCGTCCTTGGCGAAGATCCGGGCGTGCTGCTGGGACACGTAGGTGTCATCCAGGGGAAGCTCGCATTCGGGGGCCCGCCCCAGCACCAGCGAGGTGCTCTCGACCGGCACCGTGCGCGGCTTGTCACCGTCGGCATGGATCACCACGTTGGACAGGCCCGCGCGGGATCGAGGGCCACCCTCTCTCCGACTGTCGCTTTCGCGCGGCGCGTCCTCGCGCGACGACGCCTGTTCCATGGACAACCCTCGAACCGCCCAGCGCATGGACCGCCACAGGAACAGGACCAGCAGCGCGAACAGCCCGTACTTCAAGGCGGACAGCGCGAACGGCGTGATGCCTTCGGCCAGGAGCCGTCCATGCAGGCTCGCCGGTTTCCTGCCAGTTTCCTGCCGTTCCTGGCCGGTTCCTGGCCGGAACTCCAGGACGGTGGTGCCGATCGTGATCTTGTCGCCGTCGTGCAGCTGGCGTGACCCGATCGTGTCGCCATTGACGCGGGTGCCGTTGGTCGAGCCGAGGTCGGTGATGGTGGTGACGCCGCTCGCGGTGCGGAGCTGGGCGTGCCGCCGCGACGCGCCCTCATCCTTCAGGACCACGTCGCAGTCGCCCAGTCGGCCGATCGTGGCGACCTCAGCGCGTCAGCGGCACCTCCCGGCGCTGGCCGTCCTCTCGCACCACCAGGATCGGTGTCGGGCCTGCTGCGGTCGGCGTCCGGCTCGAGGGGCTCGGGACCCTGCACCAACGAGGCGTCGCACAGGAAGTCGCCCTTGCGCAGGGTCTCGTCCACGTTGAAGGTGATCTCGACCGGGCCCATGAGGCCCCATCCGCGCTCGTCGACGTTCTCGCGCGCCACCTGGGCCAGCTCGCGCGACAGCGCCGCTTCGGCCTGGCCGAATCGTTCGGCGTCGTCGGGGGACAGCGAGAAATCGAACCGGTTGGGCGCCCAGACCTCGCTGACGCCGACGGTGCGCCCGGCGACCTGTTCCTTGATCAGCGTCTTTGCCAGCTCTACCGGCTGCACGCCGCTGCGGAACGTCTTGGAGAACAGGCCTTCGACGAGGCCCCCCAAGCGTCGCTCGAAGTCGCGGAGGTTCGGCACCGGTTGCGTTCCGCGGGCAGGGGGACGGCCCTCCCGCGTCCGGCGCTTATCCTACGCCCGAGCCTGTGACGAGCTTGTGGCGGTGGCGAACCGTCGTCCTCGGTGACGCTGGCCCTCGGTATCGCGGTCTGTCGGTCCTGGACCGCGGTCTGCTCCCGCCGAGCGGACTCGAGAAACCGGAACGCTCGTCGGGGGGCAGCTTGCTCCATCGCCATTCGCACAGTTCCCAGTAGGTCCGGCGTGCGAACGACAAGATGAGCACGGCCAGCAGGAACCGCAGTGTCGCCAACGGAGAGATCTGCGGCGTATCCGGAAACAGGCCGACGGCGGCACTCAGGACCCAGGTTGCGAGGGCGACGAACCCGATCACCGAGCAGGACCCGCATCAGTTCGTCGAAATCGATCCTCGTGTCGGGTATCCATCGTGCAGGAAGTATCGGCTCTACCTGTTTCCAGGTACATGGGTCGATGAGACCATCAAGGTGCTCCCACGTTGGGGGGACAGGTCGAACACGGCATGGCTGACCCATGTCGGGCGCCCCAGGGTCGCTTGTTACGATGCACGTCCTTACGTCCAACACTCGGGCGAGTGGCGGAATTGGCAGACGCGCAGG
>CAVTEH010000010.1:0-81978 GCA_963733635.1 uncultured Actinomycetota bacterium
CGCCGCTGCGTCCGCGCTGGTGCAACACGTGCTCCCCGAGGTGCGAGCGTTGCGCGACTCGCTCGAGCGCCGCGCCCAGGAGTTCGCCGGCATCGTCAAGATCGGTCGCACCCACCTGCAGGACGCGGTGCCACTGACGCTGGGTCAGGAGTTCGGCGGCTACGCGGCCCAGCTGGACGCCGACCTGGTCCGGATCGAAGCCACCCTGCCGGGCTTGTACGAGCTCGCGGCCGGCGGCACCGCGGTCGGCACCGGCCTTAACGCACCCGAGGGCTTCGGCGAGTCGGTCGCCGCCACGATCGCCGACATCACCGGGCTGCCGTTCGTGAGCGCGCCGAACAAGTTCGCGGCGCTCGCCAGCCACGACGCGGTGGTGTTCGCCAGCGGAGCGCTCGCCACACTCGCCGCCAGCCTCATGAAGATCGCCAACGACATCCGGTGGATGGGCTCCGGTCCCCGCAGCGGGCTGGGAGAGCTGATCCTGCCCGAGAACGAACCCGGCAGCTCGATCATGCCCGGCAAGGTGAACCCCACGCAGTCCGAGGCGGTCACGATGGTGGCGTGCCAGGTCATGGGCAACGACACCGCGATCAAGCTCGCGGGCTCCATGGGCAACTTCGAGCTGAACGTGTTCAAGCCGGTCATGATCCGCAACCTCTTGCATTCGGTCGTCCTTGCTCGCCGATGTCTGCCGTTCCTTCCGCGAGTTCTGCATCGAAGGCTTGCAGGCGGACCGCGAACGCATCCAGGACCTGGTGGAACGCTCGCTGATGCTGGTCACGGCGCTCGCGCCGTCGATCGGCTACGACAACGCGGCCGCCATCGCGAAGAAGGCCCACCACGACGGCGTGACGCTGCAGGAGGCCGCGGTCGCCCTGGGACACCTGTCCGAAGACGAGTACGACCGCAGGTGAAGCCCGAGGACATGGTCTAGGCGACTGCCTTCCGGTCGGCCCGGCATGCGGCCGGGTTCGGGACCGGTCGCGACCGGCCTCGAGGGGTCATGGATCCAATCCGACCACGATCCCTCGTAGAGCTCGGCGCCCGGCAGGCCCGCCAGCTCCATCGCGAACACGGCGAACGGTCGCCGTCACGCCGGACCCGCATGAAGCGATCACCGAGCGTGCCGTGGTGCATCCCGAGATCCTCGTAGCGCCGGCGCAACTCGTCCGGCGAGAGCAGGTCGCCGGCGCCGTCGTCGTGGCGGTTGCCCTGCCACGGAGCGTTGACCGCTCCTGGGATATGACCCGCGACCGGATCGATCGGCTCGACCTCACCTCGATATCGCTCCCCCGCCCTCACATCGAGCACGACGGCGGAGCCCTCGCGCAGCTCGGCGCGAACCTTGTCGGCGTCGACCACCCGATCGGCAGGCCACGGGACGCTCGGTGTACGTCGCCGGCGATCGAGGTTCGGTCGGCCCGTGACCAGCTGCCGCCCGCCGCGTCCAAGCGTCGAGCGACGGAAGGTCCAGCAGCGCGGCCGGTGGCCGGTGACATGGAGCATCCACCACAGCCGGGAGGCTACCCAACCGCCGACATCGTCGTAGGCGACCACCGGCGTGTCGTCCCCGATGCCGGCCGCACCCATCGTGCTCGCGAACGAACCCGGGCTCGGCAGCGGATGGCGGCCGGGCCCGTGGTAGGCGGGCTTGGCCAGGTCCCGGTCGAGATCGAACGAGATGGCGCCCGGCACATGCGCCGTGTTCGAACGCTGCCTGCACCGACCCCTCCGGGATCCATCGCACGTCGGCCACGACGATGTCGTCATCGCCGCACTCGAGCAGCCATGCAGGCGTCACCGAGATGCCCGGCGGAGCCTCGCGCCCATCACGCCTGCTCCTCGAAGGTAGCGAGCACCGGAGCGTGGTCGCTGGGGTTGCCTTCCCCGGCCGAGGGTTTGCGTTCCTCGCGATCGACCTCCACGGTGACGAGCCGCTCGCGCATCGACCCGGAGCCCAGGAGAGATCGATGCGCAGACCCCACCCACGATGGAACGCCCCCATGCGGTAGTCCCAGAACGTGAACGGACCCACGACATCGCCGGCCGCTTCCCGTCCCAGGTCGGTGAAGCCAACCTCTTCCAACGCCGCCAACCGTTCGCGTTCGGGCTCGCTCGCCAGGTTCTTGCCGCGCCACAGGTCGGGATCGTGGACGTCGCGATCGTCGGGCGCTACGTTGAAGTCGCCGGCGAGCAACACCGCCCCGGACAGGTCGAGGGTCGCCGAAACCCATGCACGCAGCGCATCGAACCAGTCCAGCTTCACCTCGTATGCCGGGTCGCCCACCACCTTGCCGTTGACCGCATACACCTGGCGACCGTGAGATCGGGGGTGCGGACGCACAACAATCGCGAATGATCCGCCGAGGGATCGTTCGGCATCCCGCGACTCACGATCTCGTGCGGCTGCCTGGTCAAGACCGCCACGCCGTTGTACGCGCGCTGCCCGAAGCTGGCGGCGTGATAACCCGCGTCCCGCACCTCATCGAACGGGAAATCGTCGTCCGGCGACCTTGGTTTCCTGCAGGCAGATCACATCCGGGTCGTGCCGTGCCAGCACGGCGAGCAGCCTGGGCAGGCGCTGCCTGATCGAGTTGACGTTCCACGTCAGGACCTTCATCTCGGGCGGAGCATAGCCCGCGACTGGTTGGGCCACTGCCTGGGCCATTCGGGGGATTTCGATACTGTGAGGCATGAGTATGGACGTGGAGCGCCTCCGACGCCTCGACCTGTTCGCGGACCTGGACCACCACGATCTGGCGCAGGTCGCACGGTGGACGCGGGCGGTGCATGCCGAGGCCGGCGAGGTCTTGTTCGAGCAGGGCGACCTTCCCTGGGACATGCTCGTGATCGAACAGGGCACCGCTAGAGGTCCTGCACGACGGCGAGCCGCTCGCGACGCTGGGGCCCGGCGACCTCGTCGGAGAGATGTCCTTGCTGATGCAGGAACGCCGAATGGCGACCGTCCGCGCGATCTCAGACGTCGATGCGGTCGCGATCCCTGCGGACGACCTGTCGTCCATGGGAGCTGAGATGCCCGAGGTGGTCGCGGCGATGCGTGAGGTCATGCAAGCACGCCGAGCCCGCAACGCCTTAGACGCCGCCGGCGCCGCTGACGAGGAAACCCACCCCTGAGAAGGACACGTTCGCTCGCAGCGATCGTCACGATGGCTGCCGCCCTCGCGGTGGCGCTGCCGCCCAGTGCCGGTGTGCCCAAGGCCGGGGTCCGCAGGTGTCCTCGCTTCGGTGCTGCTCACGTGGTTGGGAGCGTTCGCGGCTTGCGGGATCCGTGAGATCTCAGGGGTCGTGTCGGCGCACCGCCACCGGCACACGCTGTGGGTGCAGCAAGACAGCGCTGATCCATCGCGAAGGATCATCCACGCCATCTCCCCGACCGGACGAGGCAAGGCGTCGATCACCGTCAACCGGGCCGCCAATATCGACTGGGAAGACATCGCCTACTGGGACGGCCGGCTGTGGATCGGGGACATCGGTGACAACGGGACGAGGCGCCCGGACGTGCAGGTGTATTGGTTCCGCGAGCCACGGCTCCGCACCCGCTCGCTCAACGCCAGGATGGCGACCCTGCGCTACCCGGGAGGGCGATCACATAACGCCGAGGCTATGTTCGTGGCCGGCGGCAACCTTTTCATCGTGTCAAAGGAATTCGGGGGCCTCCGGCACCGTGTATCGCGCCGACGTGACACCGCTGCGCAACGGTGCCCGCCGCCAGATGAGACAGATCGGTACGATCCCCCTCGGCACGGTCTCCGCTGCCGACGTCGGCCCCCGCGGGATCCTGGTGAAGAACTACACGCGCGGCCTGCTCTACCGGTGGTCCGCCGACCATAGCGTCGCGGCCACGATCCGCCGGAATCCATGCGACGTACCGGTGGGCCCGGGCGAAGCGATCGCGTTTACGACGTGGAACCGGTCGTACTACTCGATCCCGGAGGGTGAGAACCCGAAGGTGTACGTCAACCGTCCGCGCTGACACCCTTTGCGCGCGCCCGGCGGCGAGCGCCTCGAGATCCGTTCACTTCGCGATCTCGCGCCAGTGTGTGGAGCTCGTCGACCGCCACGTCGGTCACGTCCTGACCTGCCAGCCGGTTCCGCAGACCTGTGTTGTCCCAGGGAGGGGTCCGGGGAGCGGTCTGTTTCTGAGCCGTTCGATCGATGCGCATAGTGCGCTGAGGCTACGCCCGTGTCCCACGTTCGGGTATCGGCCGGTCGTCGGTGCTCCGCCGCCGAAAGGCTGAGATGAGGAGCCTAGGCCGCTGGTACCAGACGGGCGATCTCAGCCGCCGAGAGCGCCCGGTTGTACACGCGGACGTCGTCCAGGCGACCGTCCCAGAAGGCCTCGAGCAGTCCCTTGGAGGGAGCCTCCTTCGCGCCGACCGCCAACGGTTCGTTGTTGGCGCACGTCCTTCCGGTGATCGCCCGGCTGCCGGCGCGCTTCCCGTCGATCCACACGGTCAGGGTCGAGCCGTTGTAGGTGGCGGCCAGGTGGATCCACGTGTTCGTGGCGATGGCCCGCGTGCTGTCCAGGAACTTCCATGCCGAGCCCCCCGAGCAGCTCCCGAAGAATCCGCCGACCCTGATCAAGCCGTTGGTGCGAACGTTCATCCAATAAGCCCCGGCCTTCTCCAGCACCTCCCACCTGCCGAGCGTGGCGTCGTTCTGCACGCCCGTGTAGCGGACCAGCGCCGCCAGGGTGAAGCGGTTGACGTCGATCGCGTTCGCTTCGGGTACGTCGACGTACTGATGCTGCGCCCCCACCAACGTCAGCGCCCGTCCTCGGCCGGGGACGCTCGGACCGTACGCGGTCGAGGGGTCGGCGTTCACCAGCGCGCCGTGCAGTCCACTCGGCGAGGCGTCCCGAACGACGCCGTTCTGGTCGTTGTCGAACGAGTAGCGCAACACGAGCGCGACAGGCGCACGCACCGGTCCCCGGTTCGCATCTCCCGCAGAGGCCGCCACCACGGTCGCGGGCAGCGCCCAGCCGGCGATCAGTGCGGCGACGAGGACGACCCGGTGTCGCATGAACCCGAGTATGCCAGTCGACGTGGACGAGGGACATACTGTCGGTCATGGCCGAGTCCAGTGCGACACGCGAGCTGATGCTCGAAGAAGACCGGCTATGGACCGAGCTGCACGACCTGGTCGATTCGCTCCCCCGGGACCAGGTGGCCACGCCCGGGTACTTCGAGGAGGGCTGGTCCGCGAAGGATCTAGTGGCGCACATCGGGAGCTGGCTCGCCGAAGCAGGAACCATGCTCGAGCGCATCCGGTTCGGGACCTATCGGGCCGAGGAGATCGACATCGACACCATGAACCGGCAGTTCTACGAAGCGATGAGAGACGTGCCGTTCGTGACGGTGCGAGCGCAGGCGTGGATCGCCCGGACCCGCATGGTGCGCGCGTGGGGAGCGGTCGATGAGGGTGCTCCCGACGCCGAGATGTGGATCCGTAAGGCCGGCCCGGACCACTATTCCGAGCACCTCCCGAGGCTGCACGAGTGGGTGGCACAGCTCACCGCGCATTGACCGTTCGAACCGGATGGGCGCGCCGTTCGTAGACCGTCCATGAGATCAACGAGGGTTCTTGAAGCGCGTCCGGCCGCTCCCGCTCTGATCCTGGCGATCGTCCTCGTGGCGAGCCTCGTGACCGTTGGCAGAGCCACCGCTGCCACGACCGCCCCCACGTTCGCCAGAACCGACTACGAGTTCATCGGCAATACTCACATCGTCGAAGACTTCAACGGCGACGGTCGTCTCGATCTGGCAGGCACGGGATTCATGGCCCCGGCCGTCATCGTCCGCTTGAACAGCGGCGCGGGAGCGCTCGGGCCCCGGGTCGACTACCCGGCAGCGGGCTTCGCTCAGGACATCGCGGCCGGTGACTTCACCGGCGACGGCAGGCTCGATCTCGTCGTCACCTACAACAGTCCCACCACCAGCCTGTCGCTGCTCAGAGGCAGCGGCGACGGCACGTTCGGCGCGCCCACGAACTTCCCCAACACGTCCGGGTTCGATTCGCCCGCGATCAAGGCGACCGACCTGAACAACGACGGCAACCTCGATGTGGTCATAGCGCATGAGATCGCCTGCTTCACCGCACCGTGCGTCGTGGGGCTGTCGATCTCCGTCATGCTCGGCAATGGCGACGGCACGTTCCAGCCGACGCGTGAGATCGAGGTGGGCAGGGGCATGACCGAGATCGCCGTCGGCGACTACAACCGCGACGGCAACAAGGACCTCGCCATCGCCGGCGACAACGCGCGGGTCTACCGCCTCTTCGGCAACGGTGACGGGACGTTCGTGCAGCAACCGACGCTGACGCTCATCAACGATGGCACGCCGAACATCGGCGTCGACGGCACCGACATCGACGCCGCCGATCTCAACGGCGACACGATCCAGGATCTGGTGGTCGCGATCGCCCTGAACGGCAGCCGGACCGCCATCTTGATCGGCAACGGCGACGGCACGTTCGGGGAACCTCTGATCATCACCGAGCCCAACATCAACATCCCGCACCAACAGGCGATCGCTGACTTCAACGGCGATGGCTTCTTGGACCTCGCGCTCAGCCTGGCCGATGGCAACACCGGTCTGTTCGAGGTACTGAACGGCAATGGCGACGGCACGTTCCAACCCAGGAGGCTCTACGTCCCGCCCCCGCCGATCAGCGTCGGAGGCTACACGATCGTCGCTGGGGACCTCAACGGCGACGGCAAGGCAGACATCACCCTGGGCCGCTCGGGAGCCTTCCCCGCGTTCCTGGTGCTGCTCAACTCGACGGGAACCGCTCCCCCCACGACGCCCTCGGCCCCGTCGCTGGTGAGCCCGGCGCAGAACGCTACGCCCGCCCAACCGGTGACCCTGGACTGGACCGACGTGAGCGGAGCGACCTCGTACCGCATCCAGATCGATGACTCGAGCAGCTTCTCGACGCCGCTCGTGCTCGACCGGACACAGGCGGCCTCACTGCTCACCGCCCCCACGCTGGCCACGCGGCAGCACTGGTGGCGGGTGCGTGGCATCAACTCCGCCGGCACGGCAGGCGCGTGGTCCTCGGTCAGGCGTTTCACGCCGCAGGGCGTGGCCACAGCCCCGTCGCTGTCGTCGGTATCGGTGAGCCCGGCGAGCGTCACGGGCGGAGCTTCCTCGCAAGGGACGCTGACGTTGACATCAGCGGCACCCGCCGGTGGCTTCGCGGTGTCGTTGGCGAGCAGCGGCCCGGCGGCGACGGTGCCGACGGGCGTGTCGGTGGCGCAAGGTGCAACGAGCACGACCTTCGCGATCTCGACGAGCGGGGTCACGACGTCGACGCCGGTGACGATCACCGCGAGCGCCGGGGGCCTGACGCGGACCGCGACCTTGACGGTGACTCCCCCCGGACAGGCGGCCACGCTCACCGTGACGGCGACCGGCCGAAGCGGCGAGCGGATCACCTCGAGCCCGACCGGCATCAACGTCAACGTGGGCAACAGCGGCTCGGCATCGTTCGCCACCGGAACGGCGATCACGTTGAGTGTGACCGATGGCCGCGACGCCGTGTGGTCCGGCGCGTGTTCCAGCGGGGGCAACAAGCGGAGGACCTGCACGTTCACGCTGAGCGGCAATGCGACGGTCACCGCCAACGTGCAATGAAGGAGGCGTGCGGTTCGAGTCGCCGGGCTCGGCGCGCTACTGAAGATCCTCCGCCGTCACCCTGCCGCACGCCCCCGCGAGCTCGAGGCAGTTCGCGATGAGGTAGGCCAGGGTTCGCCGCTTCCAGCCGTTCATGAAATCCCCGTGTCGCGGACCCTGCGTGTCCGCTGAGGTCGTCCACCCAGTCGCATCGGTGTGCGAGGTCCAGCGAACATCGATGCGAACCTCCGGGAAGTTGGGATCATCGGGGCCTGGCGCGACGAAGAGGATCAAGCGCGGTGAGCCCGTTTCGCACACGCCGAAGGCCGGCATCTGCGGCGTTCCTCGTCCACAGGAATAGTGCACGTCGGTCGAAACCACCTCCAGCATCCTGGGGAACGGCACGACCGGTTCGGGCCGGGACCGGCGGTAATAGACCAGCACGTCATCGGGGGTGACCAGATCGCCGTGCGCATCGTGGACGGTCGGGATCCAGTACCCGGAGAAGTCCCCGGGCGCAGAGCAGTTGCTCTTGGCACGATCGCGCAGCGTCTCGGAGTTATCGGTTCGCCGGACCTTGGTGCCGAAGAAGACATGAGCGTGAGAGGACCTGGCGCCGAAGGCAACGATCGGATCGATGTAGGCGCTCTCGTTGCTGACCGTGCATCGAACCCAGAAGTTGGGGGCGTCGGCTCTCGCGGGTACGGCTGGAATCATCGTCACGGCCACAGCCGCGCAGACAACGGGTATGAGGCGTCTGATCTTCAACCCGGACCCCCCTGGCCCGCTTGCGGGTGCTCGTGCGGTTGCACGATACACGTATCGGTCTCGCCGGCCGGGACCTTCAGCGCCTGCCGGATGACCCGATCAGGCGTCCTTCGCTACGACGAACATGGCGCCCTCGAACCCTTCATCGAAGAACTCGCGCCCCGTGGACACGATCTCAGCGACGTCCACCACACGACCTCCGGCAGAGCCCACCCAACGGGTCACGACGTCGGCCGTGGTCGAGTGCATCTCCATGCTGGGCTCGTCGTCCATAGCATGATCCTGCACCTTCGGTTCCCGGGAGGCCCGTGCCTCGACATCGACATCGTGCAGGGTGACAAGCGCGCCTCGCTCGTGGAACCAGGCCACGTCCTCCTGGAGCAACCCGACCTCGAGCTGGTAGCGGCCCGGGTCATCCGGAGCTCGGATCGCAAGCGTCACGGTGCCCTCGGCGCCTGGGGCCAGGTCCGACGCCAGGTCCGCCCGCGCCTCGACGTCGGTGATGGCGCCGGCAGCCCGCCAGCGAGCGCCGAGACGAACCGCGCGTTCGCCGCGTGCCGGCCACGCCAGGGGACTCGTGTTCGTGAGCCGGACCCGGAGCACCACGTGCTCGCCGGTCGCTGCGCTCCTCGGAGCGTCGCCGAGCACGTGCTGCTCGCTCGTAGATGCCTCCGGCGGCAAAGGGTCGTTCGGCGCCGGCTCCCGGCGGGCAGTGGGCAGCTGGAACAGCGCAAGGCCCCCGTCCGCGAGCACCCGGACGAACTCCCTCACATAACCTTCGGCGAAGCCAGGGGCCATGTGCTGCAGGACGTAGGCGGAATAGACCAGATCGAACGACCCCTCGGGGAACAGGGCGAGATCCTGGGAGACGTTCAGGTGGTACCGGCAACGGTCCCCGAATCGATTGAACCGCTCGGCTCCGTCGATCATCGAGGCGGCGACGTCCACGCCGTCCACGCGCTCGAAACGAGTGCAGAGCGCCTGAGTGAGCCGTCCCACACCGCATCCGAAATCGAGGGCGCGGTGCCGGGCGAGGGGCCAGCCCAGGCGCTCCAGGTAGGCGAACAGCTCGTCGATCTCCACCTCGCCCGAACGGAAGAACTCCTCAGGATCCCATCGCCCTCCGCGGGTGCCGGGCAGCGTGAGGATCGCCCAGAGGGGATCGGATTCCCCCCAGGCATCCCAGCTCCGCGCCAGCTCCTCGAACTCCATCTCGGCAGCATGCAGTCCTATCACAGGCGGGTCAGCCAAGAGACGGCATCCGCTCGACGGCCGAAGTAGCCGGTCGGGAAATCGGCTGGTCCTTCAGGCGCCGGAGGAGCACCGATGGCCGGCATCCCTTCCGGCATGAGGAACGCGAAACCTCGAACGCCCGCCTGGTTGTACCGGGGGATGATGTTCGCGTCGCGCCACTCGCCGTCCATGTAGCCGGGATCCATCCGGAACGCCAAGGAATCGACGAGCACGCCAGGTCGCCGGCTTGCTTCGACGGCGCCGGCGAACCCGGCGAGCCACCGGTTGAACCCGTCGCCGTCGAGCGTGGCAGTGGTGTCGAACCATCGGATCTCGATGAACCCCTGCCCTTCCCGATCGATGATCTCACCGAACTCGTCCTCGAACACGATCGCCGTCTCCATCGCAGATCACCCTCTCCCCTCACCCTTGATCGACACCCATCCGGATGCCGTTCTCCACGAACGCCTTGAGACGTTCGGCCAACAGTTCCCTCCATCCTCCCGCGAAGGCGCCGGCCATGTGCTCGTCGACCGGCCCGAAGGCGCGGAACGTGAGCGCAACCTGAGTCCCTTGCGGCACCTCCGTCATCCGCACGTCGGCCACCGCCATCGCGAGCCCCAGGTGGAATGCACCGGTGAGCTGGATCCAGCTCGGACGGGCCAGTCCGGTGACGGTGGCCACCACACGTCCTCCATCGGGCCACGTCTCGGTGAACGACCCACCGAGAGTTGCGTCCATCTTGAGACCGATCGCAGCGGGACTCAGGAACGGGTGCCCCCACCACGCTCCCGGCGCCTCGACGATCGCATTGAACACGACATCCGGGGTTGCCGAGATCGTGACATCGACCGCGATGTCGACGCTCACCTCCTCACCTGCCATCGCGTCCTCAGCGGCGTCGCGAAGGCGCAGCATCGAAACACCGAACCCTTCTGAAAGAGGGTCCGTCCACGTTCGGAGACCCTCCACCAGGGGCACCACGTTCACGTAATGCCATCGTTCCCTGCCTCGCTTGCGGTTCGTCACCAGCCCGCAACGGGCGAGCACGTCGAGATGGCGAATGACGGCGACACGGGAGATGGGGAACTCGGCGGCGATCTCCCCCGTCGTCCGAGGACGCTCTTTCAGCTTCCCCAGGATGCCGCGACGGGTGGGGTCGGCGACAGAGCAGGAGCGAAGATGGTTCGCTTACCCCACCGCGACGAAGTTGTCCCAGGTCGACAGTCCGTCGTCCTCGTCCCAGTACCGCCTGGATCGCAGACCCACTCGCGTGGCGTTCCCGAAGGCGTTCTTGTCGGTCGACGAGAGCCGATAGGAGAGCGACAACGGGGACGCCAGGTTGCCACCCGAGACCGTCATCGTCACCACGTCTCCAGATCGGCCGCAGACGACATGGTAGGTCTCGCCGTTCGCGAAGCCGGTGCCAGCGCGGTAGGCCAGCAGGGAGGTGATCGTACCTCCTCGCATCCGCCCGATCGACATGAGGCCGGTGGGCCGTCCGGCCGTGACCTCGACCTTGCAGAAGACGTGGTTGGACTTGTCGCGCCACAGGATGGTCAACCCTGCGTTCGCGCGCCGGAACGTTGGCGACAGGGTGATGTCGGCTTCGACGACTGGTGCGGACGTCGGCATGGCAACCGTCGCGTACCCGTATGACTGCGAGGAGGTGAAGCGCGCTCGCGCATCCTCCACGGCCCAAGAACCCACTTGCGACCACGGCGAGCCCAGAGATCCGTCGGTGCGGTCGAACGAATCGGTCGTCGTCCAGGCCCACGCTGCGGGGGCGGCGATCACCACGAGCGAACAAGCCAGCACGGCTGCCACCGACCGTTTCATCTGTCCGACGCGCCCCTCGAAAGCCCTAGACCGCTTGACCTACACCCGACATCGTAGTCGAACTCGCTGAGATAGGCGACGAGCTTGCTGCGGATGGCCTACTCGCCGAACTGGTCTCCACGTCGATCCGAACGTTCACGCCGGCGATCGTCCAGACCCGGCTCTTGGCGTCATTCGACAGACGCGCCCGCAGATCGTCTCACCAGATTGGTCACGGTGTCGGAGCGTCGGGGCCCCAGTTCGCGAGGTCTTCGGAGCCCTCCGTGTCAGTGATCCTCATAAGGTTCGATCCACGAGCGCTCGCGACGTAGAGATCCGTGGCCTGCGTCTCCTCCAGCCACATCGAGAAGACGATGTATCGGCCATCCGGAGACCAATCGGGGGCATATGCGGCGCCGGTTTCCGGGACGATCGTTGTCAGCTCGCTTCCATCTGGACGGACGACCGAGAGATCACCGTCCGCGGTCCCGAACAGGATCCAATCGCCCGCAGGGGACCAACGCACACGTCCGTCACCATGCGAGTTCGCGATCCCGAAGTCGGTGATCCTCTCGAGCCTTCTGCCATCGGCGGACGCGACGAAGAGCGCGCCGGTCTGGTCGCTCGAGGGATCCGGGCCGCTCCCACATCGCGTACGCATGAAGACGATCCGCGCGCCATCGGGCGAGTAGTCGCCGAAATGGTCGCCACCGACGCACTCGCCGGACTTGCCGTGCTCATAGTGCTCAGGTGAGATCGTCAGCCTGGTCGGGACACCGCCGCGAGCTGGCATCGTGTACATGCCGTCCAGCTCAGGGTGATCCGCGTATCCAGCAATCGAACACAGCAGGGTCTTCGCGTTGGGTGACCAAGCGTTGCAGTGCATGTCCGCAGGCAGCACACCTGGGTCGAGCGGGGTGAACCCGGAGCCATCGGCATGCATGATCGCGGGCCGGGCGGCCCCGCGCGGCGGTGTCCAGGTATTGACGAGCAGCTCGTCGCCGTCCGGTGACCAGACGGCGGAAAGGGTCTCGACCTCCAGCTCGGTTGGGACGAGCTCCTCGGTCCCAGCCACGCCCACGATGAAGGTCCCGAGGTACGGCGCTTCTAAGCCGAACTCGGTATCGTTCCGGTCGAACACGACACGTCCCACCGGCACCGTTCCAATGCTGCTTCCGGTAGCGGCGACGCTCGAGTTCACGTCGATCGAGCCCGACTCGGCCGGCGAAGTCTCGCCTCCGACTCCAGACGTACAGGCTGCGAGGCCGAGCACGGTAGCCACCATGGAGATCGCGATTCGGTTCATCTCTCTCCCCCTGCTGTTCGCGGACGCTGTTCCCTCGTGCGCTGTGTGAGCAGTTGCCGTCGACCTCATGGGTGGGTCCCCCAGCTGGCTTCGTTCCCCCCCGAGATCGCCACCGGCGCCACATGGCTCCCATCGGGCCACATGGTGTGGAGCCGTTGAGACGTGTCGCCGAACGTGTAGCGCGTGAACACGACCCGCGTTCCGTCCGGGGACCATGAGGGCCAATATGAGTTGGCGTTCGTCTCGAAGGTGAGCTGCCGGAGGTCGCTTCCATCCGGTCGGATCCCGAAGATCTGTGCGGGCTCGTCGCTCTGTCCAAACGAGGAATCGCTTCGGAACACGATCATGGTGCCGTCGGGTGACCACGCAGGTGTACCGGTCAGGCCCATTCGCCAGGGCGTCAACCGGCGAAGACCGCCCCCATCGGTGTTCACGACGAACAGCGCCGACAGGTCGCTCGGGGCCCCTGCTTCGACGAGCTGTCGATCCCGGACGAACGCGATCCTGGCACCATCGGGAGAGTAGTCGGGCTCCTTGTCCTGGTAGCTGGCGTAGGGGTTCGCGGTCACCGGACGCATCACGCCGGTCGCGAGGTCGAGGATGAAGATCCCCGACGGCGACCCTGCCTGACCCACAGCGGTGACGGCGATGTGTGTGCCTTTCGGTGACCAGTCCGGCGTGAACTCCGCACCGTCACCGCTCGTGATCTGCGTGAATCCGGTGCCATCAGCCTTCACCGTGTAGATGTGGCCGATTTCCTTCGACCAGTCGGGGTGGTCGATGGTTGTCCCGTCGTCGAAGGCGATCAGCGATCCATCAGGCGACCAGTCGGGGTACTCGACGTGGACGTCCAAGAGCTGCCGAAGGTCACTACCGTCGGGGGCTACGGTGTAGAGACGGTCATCGGGTCCAGCGAGGCCTGGGGACACGAACGCGATCCGGCCGTTGCGGACTGGGCCTGGCTCCGCCGGAGCGTTCGATCCGATGCTCCCGAACGCCTGCAGGAGCCCTCCGACGGCGGCGCCGGCGATGACAAGCGAGACCACCGCGGTCCCGATACGTTGGTTGCGGCTCCGTCTGTCTCGCTGGCGCGCGACGTCGCCGATCGTGTAGTCGGCCGGGCGGATCTCCTGCATCTCATGCTCGAGGAGAGAGCCGAGCTCAGGCATCAGTCATCCTCCTGGAGCTCTTGAGCGCGGAACGCGCCTGGAAATGCAGTGCGCGGACGGTCGCCGCGCGGATGCCGAGCATGCTCCCGGCTTCCTCCGCGGTGTATTGAAGGACCTCAGTGAGGACGATCGCCGCCCGCTGTCTTGGGGAGAGCGATCCCAGCGCCTGAAGAGCCACCTGGCGATCGTCGATGGCCGTGTAGGCATCCTCCTCCGTTGCGATCCCGATCCCCCGCCGAGCGGCGAGGAGTGCCCGCCGGTAGCGGCTCCGAAAGAGATTCATCGCGGTACGGTGTAGGTAGCCGACGGGGTTCTCCATCGCCCCAACGGAGTCCCAACGCTCCCAGACACGCGCGAAGGCGTCCTGGGAGATGTCCTCGGCCTCCTGCCGGTTCTTGGTGATCACGACCATGACCCGGAACAGGCGATCTCGTTCGAGATGGAAGAACTCCTCGAACGAAACAGGCTCGTCGACCATCGGCTGCAACGCATCGTTCCACTCCATCTCGCGTTTAGCTACTCCGCCCATCTCGGTTGTCACTCTTCTCATGAGCGCATCGCAGGCTGGCCTCGAGCCTCCAAGAGAGAACCGCCGTTTGCTCCACGGTCAAGCCTCCGAGAACGCCAACGAATCAACGATCTCGTCGCCGGCCCTGAGCAGTTCGTCGTGCGACAGGCCTTTCGGACCATCGTCGATGTCGATGACGATGACGCCGTCATCCGAATCGAGGATGTACAAGCGCATCGACTGGTCAGGAAGCATCGTCAGGTGGTACCCGCCGAGCTCCGCTCCGCGAAATATGAGCGGCACCGCAGGCAGTTCTTCGCTGAAGAAGCACGGGCGCTTCCATGCCGGATCGAGCTGGAGGTCGAGCTGCAGGCCGTCAAGCCCACCGACCCTGATAGGGGTCGGCTCGCTCACCGCGAGTCCCGGCGCGGCCTCGATCCACGCAACAAGGTCCCTGACCGACTGACCGACGCCCCGCTCCGCAGATTCCTCACAGTCCCGGGTTGCGATAGCGGGGTCGGGTAGGAAGTGGATCGCGTCGGAGCCGTACAGACCCTCGATCGTCGGGGACTCATCGGCGACGATCCGGAAGTGGCCGGAGTAGTACCAGGTCCACCCGGACGAAGGGACAGTGAAGGCGATCGTCGGTTCGTTGGCGGTCGAGCTGTACTCCCAGCGGTAATCTCCCGGCTCGAGCGGTCCTTGGCACGGCAGCTCCGGGCAGTCGTTGAGGATGCGAACGCCCGTCGACGTCGAAGCCGCATCACTCGACGGTGCGTTGGATCCAGTCTTTGAACATGATGCCAACAGCACTATCGCGAGCAGGACCGCGGACCCGATCATGATTCGCCCTTGGCCTGAGCTGGTACGCCTACCGTGTATGCCCCTCATGGCAACTCCTCGTCCGTTCATCTCGAAGGAGTAACCAACCAGGGCACGCGAACGTGTAGGAGCGCTGACGGATCGTCGCCCTGCGTCGTCAACCGGGCCGACTGTGTCTGCGAGCGTTGGCTGTCAAGCGGCAGCACGCCGCGCGGCGTTCGATGAATGAAACCCCTCTGACCTGCGGAAACTCCGGCTCCGGGGGTGGTGTGCGACTGACGGTGTTCGCTCACACCGGGCTCGTGGTCTTCTGCCTCAGCCTCTCATACGGGGTCTGCCCTCCGAGGCCCCCGTGCGGTCGGTTGTAGTTGTAGAAGTCCTCCCACTCCCGGAGCCGGTCGTTGAAGAGCTCCGTGTCGTCGATCACGACCCCCTCGAGCATCCGGTAGAACTCCTCTTGGTCGATCCGGTGTGAACGTTCAACCTTGCCATTGAGCCTCGGCGTGGCCGGCTTGATGTAGACATGGCCTATCCCGGCATCCAGCACGTGGTAGTGGAACTGCGATTGGAACTCCGCTCCGTTGAGTTGGCTGGATCACTTCGACGGCGAACGGGAGCTTCTTCAGGACGTAGTCCACGAACTGGATCGCGGTCCGCTGGTTCAACCGGTCGTAGACTCGATGCGATACCACATGCGTTGGCCGGCGACCAGCCGCGGGGCTGGAAAGGCACCCGTTGCTACGAGCTGGTCCACCCTTTGACGGCTGACACCCAGAAACGCGCCGTCGTCGGATGAACGCATCATGCCCCGCTGGGCGGCACGGGTGACCTCGGCTGACTCCGGCATCGGGCAAGGATACGAGGAGGAACGTCGCGAACGCCCCACGCGGAGCGCTCAACCATCTGGAGTTGCCGCTACGCTTGGACCGGGACGGGGTAGACCTCGTCTACTGGATGACCAGCCCTCTCATGGATCTTCTTCACGGCCTCGGCGTTGGGTGCCTCCGACAAGCAGAAGGCCATCCCCGACGCCGGATCCGCCCAGGCCTTCTTGAAATCGACACTCTCCTCGTCCTGGATGGCGAGGTCCGCGTTGTGCGCTTCCTGCAACTGCTCAGGTGTGATCCCGTGCATCCCTCGATGGACGTCCATGAACTCGGCCATACTTGCCCTCCTCATCGTGTAAGCGCTCGCCAATACCACCGGGCCGCCCCTGGGCATCTACGAGCCCGTTGCCTCCATGTTCTTCGTGACGACCTCCATCGTCTCGTTCAGTTCGGTGGTCGGGCTGAACTCCACGATCTCGGTGTTCGGGAAGAGCTCTGGCGTGTGGCCGGGTCCCACGTAATAGGCCTCGCCGTCGGTGATCTCGATGTCGCCGTCAGCCGTGTGGTACACGAGCTTCCCTTTGAACACGTACCCCCAGTGCGGGGACTGGCACTTGTCGTCCGGCAAACCCACAAACAACGGAGTCATGTCCGCGTGCTCGGAGTACTGCTCGAACCCGATCGTGTACCCCTCGGTCTCGCCGTACCGGCCCTCGAAGCCCGGACCCTCGATCGGCTCGGCCGTCGTGTCTTTCGACACCTTCCCCATCGCTTTCCCCCTTCCCTCGGAGGCCGTTCATTCTGATCCTTTTCCGATCGTCGTGCGAGTTCGCCGGGCATCACCCCCACGAGAGGAAGCCCTGATCGCCGAGCCGCGGGGGGCACACAAGTAGGGGCCGGTCAGGGTGCGGAGGTAGCTTGCCCCCATGCTCCCGATCCTGGTCCAACACCTACCTCGTGACCGTGAGCGGCTAGGTATAAGCGAGGGTCACATGGCCTGGCTGCTCGGGATCACGCGCCGAGTACCGGGAGCTAGAGGCTGGGAAAGCTCAACATCAGCAACGACCTGTACGAGCGGATCATGGACGTGTGCGGGTGGCCTCGATCCCGTCAAGCTCGAGGCCCGTTCTAGTCAACAACCTTGCCGCGGCGGGTTGGTTGAGGCGTGGCCTACTCGATCCTGCTGGCCGCGATCTGTCGAGCCCAGCCCTGGGCGAAGGACGCCCTCTGCGCCCAACCACCGCTCGACTAGCTGAACTGGATCATCGAACCATCGAACGTCCGAGACTTGCCGACGAGCCCAGCCAAGCTGGTGGCGATCTGTGCGCGGTGTCCTGTTCGCCGCGAATGTCTGAGGACGCACTAACCGAAACCGGGTTCACGATCGAAGGGATCTACGGCGGGACCACGCGGTTCGAGAGGACCGCCGCATGGACCGCGAAGATGCGGACCTTCAAGCCCGCCGCTGACTTCAAGCTGCCAGCCGGCAAGAACAGTGCCGGCACGGAGCACGTCAGCGCGGCTCCGAGCAGGCACACCGATCGCGTCACCGACGCCGACCGTCACCGGATCGCCGAAGAGATCTGTGACGAGTTCGAAGCGACCTTGCCCGAGCGCCTTGTCGCACTGGAGCGACGAGCCGACGCGCACCGGGCCAAACTGGCGGCCAGGGCGGCGGAGCGTGAAGCCGCCGCCGAGGCTGTGTCCACCCCTACGGCGCCACGACCTGCATGTATCCCAACCTGCCGTCGCTGCGGTTCGAGACTCAGTTGGCGCCAGCGATCGGATGCCCAGTACTGCGGCGCTGCGTGCAAGAAGGCGAGCTACCGGTCTCGACGTGCGGCGTGACTTAGTAGTGGGCTCTCGACGGCCTGGGATGTCCGACGCGCGGGTTCCTGAGGTCAGATGTCGAACACAGGAGTGACTCCGAAGGACCTGACCACGTCAGCGGCATCTTCATCAATGTTCCCGCCGAAGGCCTCACTGAATCTCTTCCAGACCGCGTTGTGGAAGGCTTGGGGGTCTTGCTCGATCTCCCGTGCCTCCCACACGGCGTAGTTCTCCTCTTCCCACGCGATCACAGCCTTGCCGTCGACCGATCGGTAGATGCCGCTGCCTCCGCTGAGTTCCTCACCTTCGAACTGAGGTTGAGGTTTGCCTGCTCAAGGCGCTCCTTCATCTCGTCGGGTACGTACACGTTCACCTGTGCTGCCATCCCGTCCGGAAGCCGGGGATACGGGGTGCCGCGACACCCACTAGGTCGGGACCATCCCTGCAGGTCAGGCCAGTGGACGCGACTGGACGACACGCACCGCCATAAGCGGATATAGGTTGAGGGCCTCTCGAAAGTGGGGTGCAGACATGGGCGAACAGCGTAGTCCTGAAGTGCAGTCCCAACTAGCGAATGAACGGACGTATCTTGCGTGGTTGCGGACGGCGCTCGCACTCGTCGCCTCCGGCGTGGCAGCCGCACGGCTCCTGGCGGGGCAGACGCTCCATTGGGCCTGGGAGACGGTTGGGGTCCTGCTGATCTTGGCGGGTGTCGTGACCGCTGCCGTCGCACGGCGCCGGTGGCGGGCGATGGACACCGCGATCCGCGAAGGCGAACCCTTGCCGACTCCGGGCATCGCCGCGATGATCGCGGGAGTAATCGTGCTCTGCGGGCTCATCACCACCGCGCTCCTGCTCGGAACGAACCCCGGAGACGTTCCTTGATCGCGTGGGAGGACGTGACGGCGGCGGACTTCCTGCCGGGTGGCTGCCTACCGGGCACGACGTGCGGCATAGCGCCGTGTTGCCATGCGGACGACGCCTCGGGCCGCACATCGGGCCAGTCCCGCGAAATCCATTAGGCCCCGATTGGGCCCCGAGGTGGCCTTCGGAAACCGCGACGGACGTGCATCGCCGCTGGTCAGAGATGCTCCGGGGGTGGTGTCTGGTTTCAGGACATAGTTGACGGATGTCGCAAGACATCGTTGACACCCCAGATCGAGGGGGTGGGGCGATGTCGGTGTCGTTGGCGCGGTTGGTGGTCACCGCGGTCAGGGTCGAGGGGCGGAGCAAGGCGGAGGTCGCCCGCGACTACCGGGTGTCCCGGCAGTGGGTGCACGAGCTCGTCCGCCGGTTCGATCAGGAAGGAGACGCTGGGCTGGAGCCGAGGTCTCGCCGACCTCGTGCGAGCGCCACGAGGACGTCGCCCGAGATCGAGGACCAGATCATCGTGCTCCGCAAGACCTTGGCCGACCAGGGCTCGATGCGGGCGCGCACACGATCGCGCATCACCTCCGTGAGCTCCACGGCAGCTCGCCTGCACCCTCGACGATCTGGCGCATCCTGTCCCGCAGGGGGTTCGTCACACCTCACCCCCAGAAGCGGCCGCGGAGCTCGTTCGTGCGGTTCGAGGCCCAGATGCCGAACGAGCGCTGGCAAGCCGATGTCACCCATTGGGCACTCGCCGACGGGTTCCACGTCGAGATCTTGAACGTGATCGACGACCACTCCCGGTTCCTGATCACGTGCCAGACGACCCCGATCATGCGTGCGGCCGACGTCGTCACGGCGTTCCATCGGGCCGCGGAGGTCCACGGATGGCCCCAGGAGGTTCTCACCGATAACGGCGCCGTGTTCACGGGTGCGCCACGCGGCGGACGCTCGGCGCTCGAGGTGGAGCTGTCCGCGATGGGGATCCGCTACGTTCGGTCGCGGACCTATCACCCGCAGACCTGCGGGAAGGTCGAACGCTTCCACCAGACACTGAAGCGATGGCTTGCCCAGCAGCGACCCGCCCGGGACATCCACGAGCTCCAAGCACGTCTGGACCGGTTCGCCTCGACCTACAACCACCTCCGCCCGCACCGTGCGCTCGGTCGTCGCACCCCTGCGAACGCGTACGCGGGGCGTCCGAAAGCGGGACCGATCGGACACCGTCTCGAGATCCCCGCCCACTACCGGGTCCGCCAGGACCGTGTCGACCGGTTCGGCAAGCTCACCCTCCGCCACCGTGGTCGGCTCCATCACATCGGGGTCGGGCGAGCACACGCCGGCGTCCGGGTGCTCGTGCTCGTTCGAGATCTCGACGTCCGGGTGATCACTGGGGACGGAGAGCTGCTGCGAGAGCTCACCCTTGACCCGAACAAGGACTACCAGGCACGACCGGACGGCTGAGGTGCAACGATGTCTCGAGACAGGTGTCAACGATGTCCCGAGACATCACAGATGCTCCGGGGGTGGGACTCGAACCCACAACCTACGGATTAACAGTCCTTCACGGCTCCTAATGACTGGTACGCGTCAGTATGCCGCAGTGGGCGATATCGGGGGGTGGAGGTCCCGGCGGGAAGCCCTCATACGGGCCTGTATCGTCGAGTTCGTTAGCAAACCATTAGCAACCGGGTGGCCGGACGACCTCAACCCGTAGCCACAGCCAGGCAGGCCATGCCCTCTATGAGAGGTTGAGTTCGCGCTTCAGCCAGTCAGCTTGTCGCCTGACTTCCGCGTCCCTTCCTGCCGCCATCACTGGGTACCAGTCGTAGTCAGTCGGGACGGATCGTACTTCCGTCAATCGGGAAGCAAAGGCATACGAGGCCGCTCCGAAGGCGAGGCTCTGTTGCATGATCGTCGCGGCGGTGAAGACTCTGAGATCGTCGTTCCCTTCCTAAGGGCTGCAACCTGAGGCCGCCAGCATGTACGCGTCAGCGAGGTTCCGTCGCGTGATCTCGTTCAGGGTCCGGGAGGCTAGAGCTGATCCGACCTCGCCACCAAACGCGCATGCTGCTTGTGCGATGGGGAATCCCATTTCACGCGTGTGACGGGAGGTCTGGAGGTGGGCGCTGAGGGTCTCGAACCCCCGACCTTCGCCTTGTAAGGGCGAGAAGGAACCGCAGGTCAGGGCGTTGAGCAGCGCTGACTTCTACCTCTGAGTACCTGTGAGTACCTGGGAGTGCCTTCAGCTCGTTATGCAGGTGTTATGCACGGAGGGCGTGATCGGTCGCAGAGGCAGCGAGCTTCGAGCATGTGGGGCGTGTTAGGGAGAACTGGGACCGCCGTCATCTTCGCCCGGAATCCCGGAATCTCGTTGGCTCGCGGCCTCCCTCGTAGCCTTCCCGCGGCGCGTGAACTACGGCTCCTGCAAGACTGGCGTAGGCGAGCACCTCGTCCAGGTTCATCGCCTTACCCCGCTCCCACTCCTCGGCGATCTGCTGCTCGTTCATCGTGCCGAGAAGCGTGCCACGAGGGTCGGGCAGATCGACGAACTCGGCTGGGGGTCGGCCACCCGAAGACTCTTTGAGACCCTCCGACGCACCTCGAAGCCGCAGCGCCCGAACGAGGCGGCCGCCGCTGAGCTCCTGGGCCGCGAGATTGTCCAGCACTATGGCGATGCCAGTGCGGTAGCCCAGCGGTCCCAGGATCTCCAGTGACTCGACGAAGCTCGCCCGCGCGGTCTCGAGATCACCCATCTCGTATGCCGCCCGGCCAAGCTCGTGCAGCGAGTCGACGAGCCCGAAACCATCGCCGAGCGCCCGGTGCCTTCGGACGCTTCCCTCCGCATAGCTCAGCGCACCTGGAAGATCGCCCTCTAGCCGGGCGATGAGGGATAGGGCCCACATCGAGTCGGCTTCTCCCCGCGGATCGCCGAGTCGCTCGAACATCTCCATGCTCTGTCGGAACAAGGTGTGGGCGCTCTCCCGGTCGCCTTCGAGGCCCGGCGAGAAGGCGAAGTTGTACGTCGCGTCGGCGATCATCGGACGATCGCCCCGATCGCGAGCGATCGTGAGCGCCTCCTCATATGCGCTTCGAACCGCAGGAACGTCGTTCTGCCAGTAGGCAAGGCCCCCGAGCGCGATGAGGGCTTGGGCCCTCGCGAGGGTTCGTTCCGAGGCGGAGGGAAGCGCGAGGACTGCACTCGTCCAGTGACGCCCTTCAGAAAGGTACCCCCCGAGGTGCCACAGCCGCCACAGCGACGCCGCCAGGCGGAGGCCGATTTCGCCCTCGTCCTCCTCGAGCGTCCACCGGAGCGCAGCCCGGAGGTTGTCGTGCTCAACCTCCAAGGATCGTAGCCATCGTTCCAGCCCCGGCCCGCGGAAGTGACGCTCCGCCTCCTCGGCGAGCTCGAGGAACCAATACGCGTGTCGTCGCTGGATCGCAGTCCGATCGTCCTCGGCGTCGAGGCGCTCGAGTCCGAACTCCCGCACGGTCTGAAGCATGTCGAACCGCGGGTCCCCCGATGCCGTGGTCCTGCGAACCAGGCTTGCGTCGACGAGGGAGGCGATGCCTTCCAGGGCGTCGATGCCCGCATCGCCGTGCGGATCGCACACGGCTGCCGCGGACGCCAGCGTCCAGCCGCCGGTCAGCGTGGAGAGCCGACGGAACAGAACGCGATCGGCCTCCGCCACCAGCTCGTAACTCCAGCCGACGACCCCGCGCAGGGTGCGCTGGCGAGCCGGAAGGTCGCGCGGGCCGTTTGTCAGCAGCGGCAGACGCCGCTCCATCCCCCGCAGCATCGCCTCGGGCCCGAGGAGCGCCACACGCGAGGCAGCGAGCTCGATCGCCAGTGGGAGCCCGTCCAGACGAGCACAGATCTCGACGACTTGGTGGGCGTTCTCCTCGGTGAGAGCGAAGTCAGGGTCGACGGCGGCCGCACGATGGGCGAAGAGCGTCACGGCCGCGCTGCGGTCCACGTCGTTGAGGTGTAACGGCCGGCCGGTGTCAGGTACTGGCAGCGGCGCCACCGGCACCGACTGCTCCCCTCGCACATGCAACGGCCTCCTGCTCGTGACGACGATCTTCGATCGCGGGGAGACCGCCAACAGACGTGGGACCTCGCCCGCGGCGTCGAGCACCTGCTCGAAGTTGTCGAGGACGAGCAGCATCTGCCGTTCCCGCAGGTGATTCTCGAGGACCTCGTCCACCGGTCGCTCCCACCCTTCCTCCCGCAACCCGAGCGAGGCCGCGATTGCCGGGATCACCAGTACGGGATCCGTCACGGGCGACAGGTCCACGAAGAAGACACCGTCGGGGAATTGGGCCGCGGCCGCTGCGGCGACCTGGACGCCGAGCCGCGTCTTGCCCGTTCCTCCCGAGCCAGTCAACGTGATGAGCCGGCTCTCGGCGAGGAGCGCCATCGCCCGGGCGATCTCGTCTTCCCGGCCCACGAACGAGGTGAGCGGGGTGGGCAGGCTGATGGGAACCTCCAGGCTCCGGACCGGCGGGAAGTCGGAGGGGAGGCCCTCGATCACCAAGTCGAACAGGTGCTCGGGGTGGGTCAGATCCTTCAACCGATGCACCCCCAGGCTGCGGACGGCCACCCCCTCGGGCAGGTCGTGCTCGACCAGACCTCGCAACGCGTCCGAGATGACGACCTGTCCTCCCCACCCCACCGCAGCGATCCGGGCGGTCCGGTTAACATCGAGCCCGAGATAGTCATCACCCCCGAGGACCGCGTCGCCGGTGTGAATGCCCATGCGGACTCGCAGGGCATGTCCTTGGGGCCAGCTGTGCCGGTCGAGCCCTCGTTGCGCGTCCGCCGCCGCGCGGACCGCCGCTCCGGGTGTCTCGAAGACGACGAAGAATGAGTCCCCTTCGGTGCGGATCTCCACTCCCCCGTGCTGCGATACCGCTTCCCGAAGGATCGTGGAGTGCGCGTCCTGGAGCGCCCGGAACCCCTCGCCGAGCTCCTCGAGCAGTCGCGTCGAACCCTCGATGTCAGTGAACAGGAACGTGACCGTCCCGGTCGGAAGCTTAGGCATCGGCAGGTGCGCCCACGGCCGAATCGGGAGTGATCCCTCGTGCGGGGTTCGGCGCCGTCATCGAACCGAGCGTAGTCCATCCCCTTGAGCTGACCGCTCCGTGGCGCATAGTCGATCCGTGGACCGGGTGGCCTCGCCAATCATTCTGGACAGCTCGTGGGGCCACATGGAGGTCGAGGGCCTCGGCGAAGGGAAGGACTTCAAGCTGTGGCCCGGCGGCGGGCGGCCGTGGGACTGGCGGGAAACCGGCACTGAGCACAATCTGGGGATCCAGCCAGCGGACGTCGCAGAGCTGCTGGAGTATGGGATCGAGATCTTCGTCCTCAGTCGCGGCCGCGAACTCCGCTTGCAGACTGCTTCGTCGACTCTGGACGAGCTGGCGGAATATGGGGTCGACGTGCGCCAGGAGGAGACCCAGGCCGCCATCGACACCTACAACGAGCTGGCGCGCCGAGGACTGACACGGGTAGGTGCTGGAGCAAGATCGGGAGCATGGCCGAGCCTAGCGGCATGTGCCGACGGGCCTGCTGAGGATCAACTGGCCTGGTCAGCCACTCGGTAGAGGTGCCAGGTGCCGGGGACACCCTTCAGCTCGATGGTCGCCCCGGTCCTCGAAGACGATCCTCGAACCAGCGGTGAGATCCTTCACGGTCGAGGACACCAAGACCTCAGATGCATCCGCAATGGCGGCGATCCTCGCGCCGATCGTCACGGCGATGCCTCCTGCCTTTCCATCGATCTCCTGCACCTCGCCGGTGTGCACGCCCGCCCGCAACTCCACCGAGAGGTTACGAACAGCTTTCACGAGGTCAAGCGCGCAGCGCACCGCGCGCGCAGGGCCATCGAACGTGGCGAAGAAGCCGTCGCCGGCCGTGTCCATCTCGGTGCCTCGATGCCTCGCGAGGTAGCCACGAACGATGCGGTGGTGCTGGTCCACCAGCGCTGCCCAAGCCTGGTCACCGCCCTCGGCGGTCACTGCGGTCGAGCTGACGATGTCGGTGAACAACACTGTCGCGAGGTAACGATCGAGCTCGACCTCCTCTTGGTGGATCGTTGCCATGAACCGCTCGACCGTGGACGGGACGTCGTCGCCCACGTCCCACATGTGAACGTCCCCAGGCAGTTCCGCCAGCTCCGCGCCGGCTATGTGTTCCGCCAGGTACCGGCCGTGTTCGAACGGCGTCGCGCGGTCTTCGCGACGGTGGATCACTAGGGTCGGAACACGGATGGAGGGCAGGAGATCCCGGATGTCGAGGTCGTAGTCAAGGCGGGCCCAGATGGCAGCATCTCCAGGTCCACCGAGCCCACGCATGAAGGCCGCGAAGTCCGCGACCTCGGCTCCGTCATCGCGAGCGCTGGGATGCAAGGCCTCCACGTAAGACTTCGCAAGATCGTAGGTGCCCCAGGCGCTCTCGATATCCGCGATGTCAGCGTCGATCTCGTCCTGTGAAAAGCCGATGGGGTAGTCGGGGGCCCACCCTGTTCGAGCTGTGGCACCGTAGGCGATCAGCCCGGCGGTGCGCTCGGGAAGGGTCGCAGCGAACATCGCGGCAACACCGAAGCCAACATCGAGCCCCAGCAAGGTCGCGCGGACCGAATCGACCGCGTCCATGACAGCACGGACATCCTCCATCCTGCTCTCGAGAGTGAGGAGCTGCTCCCGCTCAAGGACGTGATCGGACAGCCCCTGGCCGCGGCTGTCGAACACGATGAGCCGACTGAACGAGCTCAGCCGATGCAGGAAGGGGCCGGACCTCCGCCCTCGCCAGATCTCGCCGAGGCCGAGGCCGGTCGCAACGACCAATAGATCGACCGGCCCTTCGCCGAGGACCTGATATGCGATATGAACGCCGTCGGCGGTCTTCGCGTAGCGGGTCTCGGGAATCTCCATGATCGCATCCTGCGCTTCGCCACCTGCGGACCGCAAACCGCGTCGTGCTGCCTACAATCCGGTTTGATACGAGAGACAGTCGCGGTCTCCAGAGCCGTCGGGCGAGGCATGATGGGTACCACCGACGTGGCAGCGTTCCTGGGTGGCGAATCGCCGGATCGCTGACGCCACCTCAGCCGCTCACCGAGTCCATCATCCGGGTGAAGGTGAACCCAGGCGCTGGGCGTTCGCCACGAGGTGTACTGGTTGACCTCTGCCTCGGCGTAGACCTCGAGCTTGCAGAGGTGAGAGACCTGGCCCGACACCTGCTTCAACGAGAACTGTCCCGATTGACGCGTGCGTCGGGAAGTGCAACGGTCGTCCAATGGAGGGCTGGGCGCGGCTCCCGAGGATCGTGGTGTCGCTGCTGCTCGTCGGCGTGCTCGTTTCCGTGAGCTCGCCAGGTGCGGCGGTCACGCGCTGGGATCCTCGGGAGGACGCGTACGTCGACGTCTGGAAGACCAGCAAGAACATGATCACCGGAGCTCCTATCCGTATCCGGTTCAACGTCATCGCGACGCTGTCCAACGACTGGTCGGTATTCGTGTACCTCGATACGCGCGGAGATCCGGGAGCCGACTACCGACTGGGGAACTTCGAGACGTTCGGGATAGGGCGATGCAGGATCCGGCGCGTCCCGAACGGTGATCCCCGCCCCATCCGGTGTGGTCGCAAGTATATCGGCGAAACCCTCCTCCTCTCGAGGCTCTGGTGGACCGTCCCGAGACCTTGGCTCGCGCCCGACAGGGTCATCCGGTGGCACGTCCAAACTCATGACGTCGGGTTCGACCCGAGTGGCAGGCATAACGATCGTGCACCCGACACGGGCTGGTATCCATGACTTGCGGGAATCTCGACAGTCAGGATGGAACCCTCGAAAGTGATGCCCCTCCTACGACGCCGAGTTCCTGTAGGCCTTCACGGCGGTCAGGTCGACACGCGTGCCATCGGTCCTCAGCAGCGCCCGGAACGTCAACTGATCGGTGTTGAACGCGTAGTCCTGACTCACCTCGAACCGGATTCCGGTCACGTCGCGGATGACGTCGTGCTTCGAGAAGTCGCCGAAAGTACCGGCGAACGAGTTCTGGTGCGTCATGGATCAGACCGTCGAACTGTTCGAGACAGGTCCTAACGCGGGATCCCTTCAGCTGACCGAGGAATACTTCGGGGCGCGACCCCAAGTTCACGAGGGGGTAACGCGACCGTTTCCGGATCGCGCAGCAGGTTTGGGCGAGTCGAGCGAAGAAGAGCGCCCCCATCCGACGGGGCGGGGGCGCTCTCCATATGCGTGCTGCCGTGTCTGGGCGCTAGCCTTCCCCGACCGATACGCCCGAACTCGCAGCGATGAGGTCTTACCCAAACGAGTGCCGCCCGACACGTGAAAAGGCAGGAAGTGCAGTGCTCTCGCGATCGCTCTCAAGCCTCCAGAGAACTGCGACCGAGACATCTCCTATGAACGCCTGCCAACGCTGTGGATCGCGTTTCCTGGTCTCCGTCGTCGGCTGGTCTGCAAAGACTGCGACCACGTCCGTCATCAGGAGGCCTGGACGGACTACGCCGAGAAAGCCGTCTCCAGATTGAAGAGCGCCCCCGGCCTGCGGAGGGTCGGGGGCGCTCGTTCGTTCACTCTGCCGTTCGAGATGAAGACATTCCCCAGAACTCATGTCGGCCTGCACTTACCGCGGTACCCAGATGAGTCCGTCCTCACACGTCAATCATGCGTTCTGACCTACCCACGCCGCTCAGACCCACGCAAGAGCAAGGGTTAGGCGGCTCGTCCGACGTTCAATGCGGGTCAGTACCCACCGCCGGCCGTCGCTCGGGCATCCGACCAGGAGCAGGGCTGCTGATACGAGCAAGATCAGCAACGGGAGCTGCCGGGCCACTCCGATGGTTCTGAGACGCATGCCGGTAGTACACACCACGGCGCAGAAACTGGAATCAGGCCGGTGCCAGGAAGCCGACGCTCGCTTGATTTCCCTCGAGCGATCAGGGGTCGCTCACGAGCCCTGCGCTGCTAGCTTGACCACATGAAGCGAGCGATCCTCTCGTTCGCGCTCGGCTACGTCCCGCTCGTACGGCCCGCATCGCCGCGGGACCTGGCCCTGAATTCCCTGACCAGTTGCCTACGGTAGGGGTCCTCTGTCCGCCGCCGATATGGTCTTGCGAGGCTGCTGACAGCACGGGCGGCTTTCGATTCGGCCGCTATCTCGATAGAAAGGCAACGTGAACGAGCAGGCGCCCGATCCTGTCCTTCCGGAAGGGATCGATGACGAGGCCTATAGGCGGACCCGGGGTCTCATGCGACTCTGCGTCCTCCGGGTCTGGGGGAGCGACCGCGTGATCGCCGGCATGGATCCTTGGGTCGTGGTGGATGAGGCCTGGGCGTCCATGGCAGAGCACGCCTTCCACTCCGAGGGCCCCTTCCTCCCCTTCGCTCTGCGGGTCGCGCGGAACAAGGCGCTGGATGCCAAGAACCGAGCCGAAGTACGACGCCGCGACCGGTCGCTCGACGAGCCGCTCACGATGGTCGGCGGCGACTCAGAGCCCGCGGCTCTCGCGGATCTGAGGGCGGGCTCTCCCGGAGCGGAGGACGACTACTTCTCGAGGACCGAGCATGTGGAGGCGATCCGGCGGCTGGCGCTGGCGGAGGAGGCGATCTACCGCGCGCTCTCGGAGAAGGAGCGCATCGTTTTCCTGGCCGTCCGCGTAGCGGGCAAGAGCCGTGCCGCGGTTGGGCGCGAGCTCGACCCGCCCATCTCCGGGCAGCGGGTAGGGCAGATCGTCGCCGCGGCGACGATGAAGATCAAGACGCACGTCGAGGAGGGTGGTGTGAAGACATGAGCGCATCCGAAGATCGGGTACAGGAGGCGCTGGCAGCGCATATCGCGCATCTGGAGCTCGGAGGTCCGGAGCCTGACTTCTCACACCTGACGGGCGAAGATCGCGAGAAGTTGGAAGCCCTGATCGGTCTCCTCGACCAGACCGAGGGGGTTGCGTTCGGTCGCGGACTGGACGAGCCGTCGGCCGGTGTCTCGGCGTCGACCGAGGTGGGGCAACGACTCCTTGCAGCGATCTCCGACAGCTTGCCACCGGCCGCGCGGGTGAGCAGCGACCCCGGCCTGACGACGATCGACGTTCCAGGCATGCGCGTGGTCGAGGGGTGGGTGGTAGGGACGTTCGGTGGCCGCATCCGTGTCTGGCTCCTCGAGGACGAAGGCGCGCTCGCTGGCAGCGATGCGTGGCTAGGGCATCTGGCCCGGATCTTCCGCCTCCTTCCCGACACCACGGCGGTGGCGCTGGTCGAGCCGGAGCTCTCGTGTCTGATCGTTCAGCCCGAGGATTGCCTGCCGAGGATCGAGGTGCCACGCGGGTCGCTCGTCTCGCGCCGCTACCGGCGACCGATCCAACCGGTTGGGGAAGCGCTCTCGGCGTTCCTCCTCGAGCTGATCCCTCACTGGGAGCCGCTGGAGCGCATCACCGAACGGGTCGTCCCGATCATCGAGGTGGAGCCGGACGTCCGGGAACGCGCCGGTCGGGCAGTCCAGGATCAGGTCGCCGCCGGGGGCCGTGCCCGCAAGACGAATCCGAAGCGGAGGGCCTTGACGTCGTTGGGCGAGAAGGACGCAGCCGGTATCGCCGACCTCGTGCTCGGAGTACATGACGGCCGCGTGCAGCCAGACGCGGTGGAGGACGCCTTGAGGAGGCTGATGGGAACCCGATGATCCAGCGTCTGGAGCTCCAGAACTGGCGCGCCTACGACCGGCTCGATCTCGAGCTTGGGCCCGGCGCTACGTTCGTCGTGGCCTCGAACGGCATCGGGAAGACATCGCTGATCATGGCCGCCGCGTGGGGGATCTTCGGCAACGTGGCCGGCGTGCAAGGCGCCGATGAGATCCGCGGCGAGGCCGAAGTAGCCACGGTGAAGGTCGAGCTTCGCCTTCCCTCCGGGGACGCACTCGTCATCACGCGCTCGGTCGACCGGCGGGGTCGCGAGACGATCGAGGCGACCGCGGGTGATCGAGCGATCGCGTCGCAGGAAGAGATCGACCGCGTGCTCTCCGCGGAGTTCGGCGCAGACGCCCGCGTCCTCGCCCAGCTGGCGATCATGATCCATGGTGGCCTCCACGAGACCCAGGGCGAGTTCACGCTCCAGGACCACCTCGCCGGGCTGTTCGGGGTTCGCCCACTCTTCGAAGCGGCGACGCACGCCGAGGGCCTGGCAGCCGAGACGGCCAGCGAGTTGCGGAAGACGAAGATCGTCGAGCGGAAAGACCAGCGTGACAAGGAAGAGCTCCTGGCCGATCTGCGGGCCGCCGAGCAGGACCTGCTCACGGCCGAGCGCACACGAGGAGACGCGGTCGCCCGGCTCAACATCGCCTCCGAGATGCTCCGCGGCGCGCTCGAGTGGACGACCTATCGCGCCGCCCTCAACGAGCGCGGCGCGAAGCTGGGCGCGTACGCGGTGGCGGCCGGCTCACTCCTCGGCCGCGACCTCGAGCCCGAAGGCGTCGTCGACGCGCTGACGGAGTGGGAAGCGGGGGTCGAGCGCTCCGTATCTGAGGCGGAGACCGAGGCTGCGACGGCACGCGGGCGGGCCGACCTCATCCGAGAGTCGATCGCGCAGCTGGACACCGCCGAGGCGGTGTGCCCGACGTGCCTTCGCCCGTTCGCTGAGCATGAGGCCGAGCGAGCCACCCGGCAGCACGCGGAGAACCTCGACTCGTTGAGCGCGGCGATGACCGACGCGGAAGAGCGCGCGACCCAGCAGCGCTCGGTGCTCACCAATCTGAAGGGGATACTCGCCGACGTTCGTTCGGTTCCGATCCCCGTCGAACCATCGTCGGATGAAGCGCCGGACGACCTGGACTCGGTCCGCCGCGCGCATGACGCCGCCCGAGATGAGGTGCAGGGTCTCGACCAGGACATCGCGATGCGATCCGCAGCGGTCAAGGCCATCCAGGACACACTCGCGGCCATCGAGGAGGATCAGGAGCGGATCGAGCGGCTCGAGGAGCTGTTTCGTCTGGAAGGACTCGCCAACGCGACCGCACAGACGCTGAGAGGAACGGCCGATCGCATCATGGAGCAGCAGATCGAACCGCTCGTGGCCGAGATCGCTCGACGCTGGAAGCAGACCTTCGGGAAGGAGGGGCTGCAGCTCAGCCCCGACGGCCGGATCACCCGAACGGTCGGCGGGAGGGTCCTCGGGTTCGAGGCCTTGAGTGGCGGCGAACGGGTGTGGGCACTGCTGGTGACGCGATTGCTCGTCGCCGGCGCATCGACGCAGGCCCCCTTCGTGTGGCTCGACGAACCCCTCGAGCACCTCGATCCCCGTCTGCGCAAGATCGTCGCGGGAACGCTCGCCATGGCTTCTTCGCACACCGCGCTACGTCAGGTGATCGTCACCACCTATGAGGCCCCCATCGCTCAGCAACTGATGGAGGACGTCCCCTCCGCCTCGCTGATCTACGTGACCAGCGCGGAATAGACGCAGCTGGGCTCGTCGGTACGACCTCCACCCCTCGGTGCCTTTCGATTGTCCAGGTGCCCCGATGAAGACATAAGGAACGCGTTCACGACGAGTCCCGGTGTGGGGAGGGAGCGAGCATGTATCCGTTCATCGATGACGATCCATCGAGGCGATTGCAGATGGAGGAGCGACTCAGGCGAGCCGAACACGCACGGCTCGCCAACGATGCGAGGCGCGCTAGGAAGACGCGCTCGGACGGACCGGCGATCGAGGCGAAGGGATCACGGGACGAGCTCGATCCGGAGACATCCTGGCGGCTCGCACTGGCGACACCGGTGTTACGGGATCAAGGGATGCCTCCGGAGGAGATCGACGCGATCCTCGGAGCCGATGACCCCGAGGTGGTCCGCAGGTACCTCGAGCTCCACGAGGAGCGACTGGAAGAGCGCCTCGCGGATCAGCGCCGCTCGATCGATGGCCTGATGCAGGTCATCACCCCGGCGACGGGGGTTCGGCGACCCTCGGCGGGACGGAAGCGCAAGGGGAAGCGGTTGGTGTCGCTGAGGCCCGAAGAGAGGGTCCGATGATGCGATCTGCTATCGAGGCCGAAGGCTTGGTCAAGGCCTTCGGGCAGGTGCGGGCGCTGGACGGCATCGACCTGGTGGCACGAGAGGGCACCGTGTTCGGCCTCCTCGGCCCGAACGGCGCCGGCAAGACCACTGCCATCCGAGTGCTCTCGACCTTGCTTCGTCCGGATGCGGGACGCGCGTGCGTCGGCGGCCACGACGTCGTACGGCGTCCACAGGAGGTCCGCCGCCTGATCGGGCTCACCGGCCAGTACGCGGCGGTGGACGAGCTGCTCTCGGGCAAGGAGAACCTGTACATGATCGGGCGGCTGCTCGGGCTAGGCGCGTCAGCCGCGCGCGCGCGGGCCACACAGCTGCTCGATGACTTCGATCTCAGCCAGGCTGCCGGCAAGCTCGCCCGGACCTATTCGGGTGGCATGCGCCGCCGGCTCGATCTGGCCGCGAGCCTGGTCGGGCGACCGCCCTTCCTGTACCTGGACGAGCCCACCACGGGCTTGGACCCAGCGAGTCGTAGCGACCTCTGGACCATGATCCGGCGGCTCGTCTCCGACGGGACGACGGTCCTGCTCACCACCCAGTATCTCGATGAGGCCGATCAGCTGGCGGACGAGATCGTGGTTATCGACCGCGGCAGGGTCATCGCCGCCGGGACGTCGAAGGATCTCAAGGACCGCGTGGGCGGCCGGGTCGTCGTCGCGCAGCCGGTCGATGCCGACGATATCGGCACGACCGAGCGCACCCTCGAGGCCTTCGCCAGGGACGAGGACGCGATCCATATCGATGGTGAGGCGGTCAAGGTCTCCATCGCGGATCGTGTGTCGCTCGGCGAGGTCGCCCGACGCCTCGACGACGAAGGGATCGTGATGGACGAGCTGGCGTTGCGGCGGCCCAGCCTCGACGAGGTGTTCCTGGCGATCACCGGACACGTGACCGAGGCCGACGAGCTCGGCATCGACGCCGATGCGAAACGGAGGTCGTCATGAGCGTCGTTCCCGTTGAGGACACCGAGCAGTCCAACATCGTGACGAACACGTTGACGATCGCTCGACGGAACCTGCTGCACATCAAGGCGACGCCGGAACAGCTCGTCGAGATGTCGATCCAGCCACTGATGTTCCTCGTGCTGTTCGTCTTCGTCTTCGGAGGAGCGATCGCGAGCTCGTCGACGCAGTACCTGCAGTTCGCGCTCCCGGGCATCCTGGTGCAGAGCGTGGCCTTCCTGCCGTTCACGACCGCGATCGCGATCAACGTCGACTTCCAGCGCGGCGTGATCGATCGGTTCCGATCGCTGCCGATCGCTCGGTCCGCGGTGATCGCGGGCCGGATCACGGCCGATGGCTTCCGCATCACATGGAGCGTCCTGTTGATCACGGGCCTCGGCGTGGTGCTGGGTTTCCGCTTCGGGGGCACGGCCGCGGAGGCGATCGCCGCCCTGCTGCTGGTGATCGCGTTCGGTCTCGCGATGTGCTGGCCGATGGCGCTTATCGGGATCACCGCCCGCACGACCGAGTCGGTCAACACGTGGGGGTTCCTGATCATCCTGCCGCTCACGTTCGTGAGCTCGGCGTTCGTGCCCCCGGAGACAATGCCCGGGTGGCTGCAGGCGTTCGCCGAGTGGAACCCGGTCACGGCCGTCATCGACGCGGCGCGGCGTTCGATGCTCGGTCTCCCCGTCGGTGACGCGTGGATCAGGTCGATCGCCTGGATGGTCGGGATCGTCGCCGTATTCGCCCCGCTCGCGATCGCGCGGTACCGCCGGCGCGTCTGAGTCGCCGCCGTCATTCGCAGAGGCGTGCTGTGACACACGGTCAACCTCCACGTGGGTCAACCTCGAAAGCGTTCGTTCCCGATGTGGTCCCGCCCCCGGGGAACCGACGTATCAAGGCTCCTCGAGGCCTGGCGCGGTCCCCACGAGCCACCGCCGGGGGGCGGGCCGATCCCGATAACATCCGCCACCGATACGCACCCGCCGCGCCGGTGGATTCCGGTCGAGGGCCGTCCATTCGAGCGCTGTTAGAGATGCGGTGGGACGAGACGGACCCTTGGCCGTGATTGCGAAGGGTCCGATGGCTACGCGCCGATGGAGTCGCTCGGCGCGCGCGTTGTCGGCCGCCCAGTCCACGATCTCGCGCCAAAGCGGATCACCGAAGTCCCAGCGCACGCTGTTCAGCGTCGAACGCCTGCTCGACTTGGAACGGTGTCAACGCGACTACGACGATGCTCCGTACTCGTGCCAAGGTGAGCCGACCTCGTTCGCGCCCGAAACGGTGCCCCGATCTTCGACGTCTGATCAAGGCCCGTTCTGCAGCCCATCGAGCTTCGCCTCGATCCGCTCGAGCCGGTCGCGAAGCTCATCGAGATCCACAGGCTCGGACGTTCGGTCTCGATGCACGAGGTACGAAGCCAGGGCGGCCGTGATGTATCCGAAGAACGCCAGTCCCACGACCATGAGGACCGCAGCAACGGAACGACCCGCATCCGTGGTCGGATACAGGTCCCCGTAGGTGCCGGCCGTGGTGACGGTCGCTGTAGCCCACCAGAGGGCCTCGCGCAGCGAGGTGATGTTCGACCCGACGGCGCTGCGCTCGAACTCGTTCACCAGGAGCGCACCCGCGATCAGGGTCCCAGCGACAACGAGGAGTGTGTACCCCAGGCTGTGCCGTGCGAGGACCACGCGCACGGCCTTCAGCGCCCGCAACACCACGATGGCCCCACGGCTCGCTCGCAGCAGCCGAACCGCTCGGAGCGAACGCGTGACCCGGAGCGGCCGCAGGAACGGCACCAGGACCATCACGAGGTCAATCACGTTCGAGCGTACGAACCGACCCTTGTCCGGCGCGAGGTAGAGGCGGGCGCTGTACTCGACGGCGAACGCCGCCCAGATCAACCAATCGAATACGAGGATGGTCGCGTCGGCGCCCGGGGGGAGCTCCCAGACGAGCGGGATCACGAGCAGAGGGATGATGAGCACGGACAAGACCAGCATCGCTCCTGCCGTCTGACCCTCGAATCGCTCGAGAGCTTCTGCTGATCCTGCCATGGGCGAAGTCCTCATGCTTCGCAGCCAATGCCGTCGTCGTTCCCATCGAAACCGTGGGGGTCGTCTCCGACCACCTTGAAGTCGCGATAGGGCACATCGTCGCAGTTGAGATCCGGGGGCGGCGGCGGGATGCATACGGTCGGGTACGAGGGATGGCAGCTACCGCCGCCTCCTCCGCCTCCACCGCCACGGGCACCGAGCTGAGCGCGGGCCGGGAGCCGGACACGCTTCCGACCGCAATCGCCCGAGAGCAGGTCTGAAAGCGCACGGCGCTCGTCGAAGTCGATGGTCAGGTGCCACCGGTACTTCACGCTCGCCCATCGGATCGCGTAGGTGCAGGCCCGGGTGGGCGGGAGCCACTCGGACGGGTCCCGGTCCGACTTCGAGGCGTTGAGGTTGTCGGTCATGGCGTTTAGTGCCCAGGCGTAGGCGAGATCGTTCGCGAAGTGCATGCGATCTGTCGGGGTCCACGAGCGCGCTCCCGAGCCCCATGCCTCGGCGAGCGCCACATGATGGTCGATGTCTACGTCACCCGCGCGATGCCAGGTCTCGTGGTCGAACTCCGACACCAGCGACCGCTGAGGACCGTGCAGGATGAGTCATTCCGCACCGGTGCTCGCGACTCGATCATCAGCACCTCTGCTCGGGTATCGCAGCCGTCGCCGTCTGCGTCGGCCCAGTGCGTGAACTTCGAGCGGTCGTAGCCGGCGTTGTGTTCAGACCTGACGCGGAGCTTCGATGTCAGCGACCGTGCTCGAACGGTGTCGGCCTGCGCCGGCAGAGCCACGGAGAGCGCTATGACGAGCGCGACGGGCGGGAGGAACCGGACCTTCAACTGGTCACCTCGCACGCTGTGCCGCCCTTGTCGGCGTCCAGGTTGTCGTTCGCGACGTAGAGCGCTCGGTTCACCGTCGCGCGGTAGTGGTTGGTGCGGACCTGCTTGGTCGCCGCCTTAACTGAGCTGGCGACTCCGTAGCGGTGGTCGCGGTGAAGCACGGTGCAGTTGGCGTACGACCTGGCGGCCTGGGCGGGAGATACGCCCGCGAGGGTCGCGACGAGCGCGCCGCTGAGTACGAGGGCTGTTGCTGACTTCTTCATGGTTCCTCCGGGGGTGAGGTTCATTGACGTCCACACGAAGCGACTCCAAGCGGTCGGCGCCCGTGGTGGCACGCCGACCGCCCGCAGTTGCGTTCCTTAGCTGTGGACCACCAGGTTGCCTGCGGTGATCGGGTACTCGGAGTAGGTCGCCGTCGGGGGCAAGTCACAGCTACTGATGCCGGCAGCGAAATTGTGCTTGTACTCGTCGTGACCAACACCGGGAGAACCACCGTCGATGACCTTCACGGCGACGGGCTTGCCAGGCAGGTCGAGAGGTGCGCCAGCCGGAATCGTGTAGCCGAACTTCGTCGTGCTAGCGGCCGGGTTCACCTGCACGCAGGTCGGCGAGGTCGTGAACGAGAACACCTCGTGACCGACGTTCGCGATCTCGAACGTCCCGGTGCGACCCAGGCCGTAGTTGTCGTTCCACGTGCCGTCGATGACCGAGCCATCGGCGGCGATCGTTCCGCTGGCGTTCAGCGTGAACGTGTCGACGCCGTCCATCTCGAGCATCGTGAAGCGGAACGCAGAGCCGTTGATGGCGCCCTTGAACGTGCCGAACCACTGGTCCGGTCCGTCGCTAGTGCCCTCGAACACGACCCGCGTTGGCGAGGTCGGGGTCCACGACGTCACAGTGAAGCCGTACGTGGCGACGATCGCGGGGTCGGGGTCGACGCCGAAGCCGACATCGAACGTGCCGGCAGGCACCCAGACCCCGGAACCGAGGTCCGCGAGCCCGAAGTTCGTGTACGTCACGTTGCCCTTCATCGGGCTCTCGAACACGTTGAAGTCGATCGCCTGCTTCGGGTTCGTCTCTGTCCCGGAGCCCATAAGGATGGAACCCGTTGCCTTCTCGTTACTCGGTCCCGCCTGAGCGGCACCCGCGATGAGCAGCGTGAACGCCGCCACCGCCATGAACACGACAGTCAGTCGCTTCAAGTTCAACTCCTTCTTCTTGAACGGGCAGGGATTCCCCTGCAGGTGGGGGTGTGGATCAGCCTGCGGTTCCGCACGAACCCCACTGCCATCTAGGGTGCGAGCGGCGCCCACCCGACGTCAGTGACTTGAGTAGTGACGTCGTGGAACCGAAGTCACACGCGCCGCGAGCCCCACGACTCGTCGAAGAGCCGAGCGGCATCGAGGATCACGACCTCGTCCGTCGAGGTGGCGACGATCCCGGCCGCGCGGAGATCCCGCAGCGCCCGCGAGACGACCTCGCGCACGGATCCCACCGCGTCGGCCAGCTCCTGCTGGGAAAGGTGCGCCGACAGCCGGGCGTCGGAGCGGTCCTTCGTGGTGGCGAGCTCCAGCAGCTGCGAGGCGACCCGCTGCTTCACCGAGCCGAAGGCGTTGATCGCCATCTGCTGCAGCGTCTCGTCGAGGCGACGGCTGAGCTCCTGGGACAGGGCGTTGGCGACCGCGGCGTCGCGGCGAGCGGCCTCCTCCAGCCGACCCACGTCGATGCCCAGGATCGAGCTGGACGCGAGCGTCTGGGCCCGCGCGTCCAGCGGGCCGCCGACGACGAGCGCCGTCCCCAGGACGTCCGAAGGCCTGCCGTAGCGGATCGTGACCTGCCGACCGTCACCGGAGACGAGGAAGAGTCGGAACAAACCGGAGATGACCAGGAACGCCCGGGACGCCTCGCCTTCCCGGTAGATCGTCGTGTCCGCAGGGACGTCCATCCGCAGCTGGCCCTCGACGAGACGATCGACCAGATCGCGTGGCAGGCGTCCTAGGAAGCTCCTTTGCAGCGCGGCCTCGACGTCCGGTTCCATCGCAACACGGACGATGGCACGGTTCAGACGCGGTTGGCCAGGCCAGGGTTCCGAGTTGCGGCTGCATGGCGCTGGAGGGCTTCCTCCCTCCGGCGTGACCTAGGCCGGGGGATCGCCCCCCGTCCAGGATTCGTCGGACGCTTCTCAAAGTGGGTCCGCTGGATGGGGAGCATCCAGAGACGCTATGCGGAGGAGGCGCATGGCGCCACCTGGGAAAGACCCCGCAAGGGCCGCCAAAGGGATCGATTGCGTCTTCGACGATGAGCCATGAGACTTGTCCGCCATGGAGCCGTCTGAGGAACTCCGTCTCATAGTCGTTCGGTTCTTCGATGCGGTCCGTGAGGGCGACGAGGAGGCCGTGAGTCACCGGTTCTCCCGCCAGCCCGGGTTCGAGCGGTTCGGGTCCGATCCCGTGGAATGGTGGCAGGACGGCGAGGCCGCCACGATGGTGTGGCTGCAGCAGATGCGCGAGATGGACGGAGGCTTCCCCTGGAAGCTGGTGGAAGACGTCCACGCCATGGCTGAGGGAACCGTCGGATGGGTGGGGGCGCAGGCGGAGTGGGACACGCCCACCGGGCCGAAGCGGTTCCGATTGTCCTGCGTGCTGCACCTCGAACATGGTGACTGGAAGATCGTCCACTGCCACGGCTCGGTGCCCTCGCCGAACGAGGAGCACGGCTTTGTGCTGACGACCTCGGTCGACGACATCGCCGAGTCGGTCACGAACTCGCGGCCCGATCTCTCCGCGACCTCGGCCGCGGATGGGACCGTGACGATCGCGTTCACAGACATCGAGGATTCCACCAGGTTGAACGCCTTCCTTGGGGACGAGCGATGGTTCGAGATCCTGAGCGCGCACAACGGGGTGCTTCAGGACGCCACTTCGGAGTTCGGCGGGACAGTCGTGAAGAACCAGGGCGACGGGTTCATGCTGGCCTTCCCGTCGTCCCGAACGGCGATCCGGTGTGCAATCGCGGTCGAGCGAGCCATCTCCGAGCGTTTCCGCGATCCGGGCTCGCCGGTGCGAGTGCGCATCGGGCTTCACGTCGGAGAAGCCATCCGGGATGCTGATGACTTCTTCGGACATGCGGTGGCCTACGCGGCTCGTATCGCATCTTCGGCGATCGGCGGGGAGGTCGTCGTCTCCTCGCTGGTCCATGATCTCGTGGGGCAGACCGACGAGTTCCGGTTCGGTCACGCGCGAACGGTGGAGCTGAAGGGTATAGCAGGGACCCATCGCGTCTATCCCGTGGAGGTCCCCGCGCAAGCACGAGTCTGATGCCCTGGCAGCCATCATCCTGGGTTGGATGAAGAGCAGCCCGCAGAACTCAGCGAATGATCCGCATGCACCGGGCGCAAGCGCTAGGACTAAGCGTCGACTCGTCCGGCCTACCCCCCGTCCGGACGTGTGGGACGCAATGCTGTCTTGGTCCAAGGGGCGGCTACGGCCTTTCCTTCCTCGACTTCTCTCGCGCGCGCCGCCGGTCGATAAGGTGCAAGGCGACCGAAAGGCACCGATGAAGCCCTACAAAGAAAGGGATGGCTAAGGCTCACTTGCCCAAGCCGGAGCCGTTGGACGACAGCGGAGCCTGGACTTGCCCGAGTTGCGGAGCCGTGGCTCACGATGTGGACTACTTGTTCAAAGGAGGGTGCGGAGGTGCCGGTGGGCGTCGAGTGTCAAACGTGCAGGCTCATCGTCGAGATTCATTGAACAGCAGAGACCGTCGCTTCCGAGCTATCTCGACCATGCTCGAAGGTCGGGCCTGACCTTGATACCGACAGCCGAGGATGCGGCCATCCTCGTCCACTAGTCTCGCGAGATCCCCCCCTTTCCAGATTCGTCTGACGGCTCTCGGCAGTGGTGCCGAGGCGCACATGATGCCGGGACACCGCCGCGTCGCCGCGCCGAGTATCGTCGAACCATGATCGTTGACGTCGAGATGGGCCGCCCCGACATGTCCCTTCGGCCGGTCGTCGAGCGCTACGTTGGCTACCGGATGGAAGGGTTCCGGCCCGCCATCCATCGCGGGCTGCCGTCGCGGGAGCTCACATTCATCGTGAGCCTGGGTTGATCGGTGGAGATTTCGGCCTCGCCGGACCCCGCTCGCCCGAGAACCGCGATGCAGGCGTTCGTGGGCGGCCTGCACACGAGCGCCGCCGCAATCCATCACGACGGGAACCAGTACGGCACCGCCGTCGAGCTCACTCCCCTCGGCGCACACGCAGTGTTCGGGATGCCCGCGGGCGAGCTCACCGGGCAGGTCGTGCCCCTCGGCGATCTCCTCGGAGGGCGAGCCTGCGAGCTCACCGAACGGCTGGCGGAGGCCCGCGCCTGGAAGCATCGGTTCGCCGTCATGGACGACGTGCTGGCGCGCGGGCGGTCCGAGCGCACCGTACCCCCCGAGGTCATGCACGCCTGGGAACGGCTGGTGCGCCGTGCCGAACCGCTCGACGTCCGGATGCTCGCCGATGAGGTTGGGTGGAGTCGCCGCCATCTCTCCGAACGCTTCCGTCGCGAGATCGGCCTGCCGCCTCGCCAGCTAGCCAGGGTGGTCAGGCTGCAGCGATCGCGCCGGTTGCTCACCCTCGGCGACCGCAGCACGATGACCGCGGTGGCCACGGACTCCGGGTACTACGACCACGCGCACATGCTCCACGAATGGCGCAGTCTCGCGGGGTGCACGCCGGCCGAATGGCTCCGGGAAGAGCTCCCCTCGATACAAGACGACGTCGGGGCCGACGTCCCAGAGTGAGCGCATGGACACCCCACCGTCACCCACGATGATCTGGCCGTACATCAACTACACCGACGCTCACGCGGCGATGCGCTTCCTCACCGACGCGTTCGGGTTCGTTGCGACCGAGGTCGTAGAGGACGACTCGAGCGGCGAGGGGCCGGACTGGCCGGTCGTGCACGCCGAGATGCGCTGGCCCGAGGGCGGCGGCCTCATGCTCGGCTCGAACTCCGGCGAGGGGCACGAGATGGAACGGACGCCCGGCGCGTCGTCGATCTATGTGGTCACCGCCGACCCCGACGGACTGTTCGCACGAGCCACGGGCGCCGGTGCCCAGGTCGTTCGGGAGATCCATGACGAAGACTACGGATCGCGGGGCTTCACTGTGACCGACCCCGAGGGCAACCTCTGGAGCTTCGGCACCTACGCGGGCGTCTGATCGGGCACAGCCTCGAGCGGTCAGCTTGGCTCGAACGCCAACGCAAGACGTTGAGGAGCTGATGATTCTGGCTCCGAAGGCCGTAGAGACCCTCGGCGACATCTTGGAGGGTGTCGCTCCACCGAACAGGCTCCAAGCCTCAACAGCGTGTTCGACCGGATCGGCTTAGGGCCGAACGTGAAGCAGGAGATCGCGCTGAGAGGCTCCCAGGCGCTCGCGGCCCTCATCCTCAGGCTGGACGAAGAGGAAGAGCCAGAACTCGGCGGGTAATTCTGGAACGCCTAACGGCGGCCAGCGATCCGACCAATCGTCGAAAGTGCCGACCTCCACTGGCGAGTGAAGCACCAAGGGGGCACGTCCACACGAATCTGTGAGTAGATACTCCTCCCAACGGGCCTCCCCGCAGGCACACGAACTGGAGTGATATCCGGCCGGCCTAAGCGCCCGCCGACCGGCTGGCATCTGGATAGGTGATGCAGGCGAAAGGCGAGATCGTTCCGCTCCCGGACTCGGCACACGAGGTGCCACGGGACTTCCCCACGTTCTTCGAGGACGAGCACCGGCAGCTCTTCAAGATGCTGCACTTCGTCACTGGGGACCGGGCGGAGGCGGCCGACCTCATGCAGGACGCGTTCCTGAAGCTGTGGGAACGCTGGGACCGGATCGACACCATCGACGACCCACAGGCCTACCTGTTCCGGGTCGCGCTGAACGGCACGAAGATGTGGGCGCGCGCCGCACGTCGTGCCGCGAGGCGAACGGTTCCGCTCGGCGTCGTGCGTGATCCCTACGACGACGTCGACATCCGCGAAGACGTTCGACGGATGCTGCTGACAGTCACGCCTCGGCAACGCGCCGCCCTCCTCCTGCTCGACCTGTACGGCTATGGATCCGAGGACGCCGCACGGATCATGGGGATCCGTCCGTCGACCGTCCGCGCGCTCGCGACGCAGGGCCGTGCCGTACTCCGCACCCAAGGAGCCCCCGCATGACTGACATCAAGGAGCTGTTCGACATGGTCGAGACGAAGAACGAGCCCGATCTGGACTCCTGGAAACACCAAGAGGATCGTCAACGGCGCACCGTGCGCAACCGCAAGGTGGGGGCGATGGTGGTCGCCGCCGCCCTGGCCATCTCCGTGGTCGTATTCGCCGTGCTGTCGGCGGAGGATCGCGACGGGGGGAAGACGCCGGCAACGCAGCCTCCGGCGGGATCCGTGCCCCCGGCCACGCTCGAGCTTGACGTGGAGGACGTGGCCGTCGTCGGCCTGGACGGGATCCCGGTCGCGGGGATCGAGGGGCTGCCAGAGGATGCGTGGATGCTGGACCTTTCCCCCGATGGGAACACGATCGCCTTCAACACCGAGACGGGGCTACCGCGAGGGCAGATCGCCACGATCGGCGTCGACGGCACGGGGATGCAGGTGCTCCGGACCGGTGTCTTTGCCGAGATGCCCGCCTGGTCCCCGGACGGTGAACGGATCGCGTTCGAGGGCACGACCACCGACGAAAACAAAGACATCTACGTGATGGAGGCCGATGGGTCGAACGTCCGCCGGCTCACCGACGATCCCGCGCAGGACGTCTTCCCAAGGTGGTCGCCGGACGGGGCGACCATCGCATACTCCAACGTCGGCACAAGGCCGGCCGATGATTCGCAGTTCTCGGTGACGGCAGACATCTGGACCGTTCCCTCCGGCGGAGGGGAGCCGACCAGGCTGACGACGAATCCTGGTCCGGATACGCACCCGGACTACTCACCCGACGGGAACCTGATCGCCTTCCACCGACGTTATGAGATCTGGGTGATGAAGAGCGACGGAAGTCAGCAGGAGCGAGTGCTCAGATCAGAGGCGGCGGTCACGCCTCGCTGGTCACCCGACGGAACGATGCTGGCCTACTCCACCTACGACGACGGCAGCAACGGGCCGGTCGGCCTCCCATTGGTGATCGTCAACGTCATCGATCTGAGGACGGGTGAACACCACAGGGTGGGTGATGTCCACATGGTGACCGACCTCAACACCCCCATCTGGTGGTCGAACACGGAGCTGTTGGTCCGTCGCACCGGTCACTTGTGATCCGAGTACCCACCCGGTGGTCCAGCCGATCAGTGAGGGCTGGACCACCGGGGGCTCGGGTCAGACGCCGTCGCGTACTCGGCAGTCCCCGTCGGGGCGGCACAGTTCGCGAAGAAAGAGCGGGACACACCACCAAACCGGCTCCCTGCCTCGACGGCGGGTTCTCGATCGGATCGGTCTAGGTCCAAACGTGAAGCATGATGTCCACGCCAAGGGTTCCGAAGCGCTCGCGGCCCTCATCCTAGCGCTGGATGAAGAGGAACCGACAACTAGCTAGAGTGCTCCTGAACCCCCCCGTCCGCATTCGTCGGACGCATTCCCCCATTGGTACCAAGGATCTATGCGGGGGTGCGTTCGCTCATCCGGCACCCGCCTCGACATGGTCGTCGGCAAGCAACGCGCGAAGGCGGGTCTCGAGGGCTTCGATCTCGGCGACGATGGCCCTTGTGCCGCGCCTTCTCGTCATCGATCGAGTACCGGTCTGACGTCGCCTGCGCGATGCGTGATTCCGACGCCTGGTCTCGAGCCTCTCGAGGCGGCGCTGGAACCGGCGGATCGTGAACTCGGCCTCACGCCGGCACGTGGTCGAACAGTATGAACTCGGTCGTCCGGGTCCGGGCGCATTCGGGATCGGTCTACGCAGATCGAGCATTTCATGGACCGAATCGTGTCGGTCGTGTCAAGGATTCTCCACCGGAGTGAGAAAAAGCCCCAGACCCGCAAGAGAGTGCGAGTCGGTGCTAATAGCTATGCCGTGAACACGACGTAGACACGCACCGGGACCCCGTCGCGGATCACGGCGAGCACCGCCTGATACCTCTGCTCCACAACACTCAGCTCCACCAACATGCTCGGGAGTGTGTAACGGATCAGGCGGAGCCGGCGTCATCCATCAGGCGAAGCCGTGCCACCCGTCAGCCGGAGCCGATGTGTCACGCATCAGGCGGAACCAAACATCAGAGATGCTCCGGGGGTGGGACTCGAACCCACAACCTACGGATTAACAGTCCGCCGCTCTGCCGGTTGAGCTACCCCGGAAAGTGGAGCGTCGGGCAGTCTACCAGTGGCCCTTCGCGTGGCCCTTCGCGCGCCGAGCTTCGGTAAGCTGTCCACTCACCTGACCAACCTTCGGTCGAAAGGATCGCCGCATGAAGCTCCGCTCCCCGTTGATCTTCCTCGCCGGCATCGGTGTTGGCTACTCGCTCGCGACCAGGTTGCGGCAGGACGATCCCGACGTCGTGCATGGTCCCCAGCGACAGCGGGATGGCCAGTCGGGGCCTGCGCTTCGGCTGGTGTCGGACGGGGCCCAGCGGATCGCCGACCAGGCCGGCGTGCTCAGCCTCGATGCGATCCGGCGCGCCCGGGGAGCGATCCGATCCCGGCTCAGCGAGTATGACGACTACACCGACGACGCTTCCTGGAACTAACGAACGCGGTCGGTCTACGGCCACCCCGCCAGGAACGTCACCGCCGGCGCGTTCGCCGCGTTGCAGGACGCCGGCGTCGTGTTCGGCACCACGCCGTAGCCGATGCCCCCGCCGGCGATGATCCAGTCGCGGATGTAGAAGCAGTTCCCGGCTTCGCTGTAGACGGCGGCCACGAAGATGCTCGCGGTCGTCGCGCGGTCGGGTACGTCGGTGCTGGCTTCATCGGAGTTCGTGCTGCCGACGGCGGCGCCGACGAAGGTGACGGACTTCTCGGCGGTCGTGAGCTTCGCGGTGTCGACGGTGGCGTAGGTCGCCTGGTCCGTGTACACGACCCGGCCGGTCTGCAACGCACGGGTCGCCACCGACTTGGCGGCAGAATCCTGGCTCCGCGACTTTGCTCCGGCGTAGGTGGACATGCTCATGATCAGCAGCGCCGCCAGGATAGCCACGGTCACCATCAGCTCGACGAGCGTGAAGCCGTCCTCACGCTCCACCTTCGCCTTCAGCTGTGCTCGCATCGCCCGATCAGCTCCTGCGTTCCATGACGAAGAGAACCTCTCCTGCATGGGGTATCGGCCCGGAAGCTGTCTGGCCTTAGCAGGTGGTATCGAAGTCGGACGCCCACCAAATAGACGCGCAGAAGCCTTACTCCAAGTAGTCGCGGAGCTTCTGCGAACGGCTGGGATGACGCAGCTTCGACAGGGTCTTGGACTCGATCTGTCGGATGCGCTCTCGGGTGACGCCGAACTCGCGGCCCACCTCTTCCAGCGTCCGGGGGTGGCCGTCGACCAGGCCGAACCGCAGCTGGATCACCTTCTTCTCGCGTTCGCTCAGCGTGTGGAGCACGCTCTCGAGCTGTTCCTGCAACAGGATGAAGCTGGCCGCGTCGACCGGAACCACGGCGTCGGAGTCCTCGATGAAGTCCCCGAGCTGGGAGTCTTCCTCTTCGCCGATCGGCGTGTGGAGCGACACGGGCTCCTGCGAGACCTTCTGGATCTCGCGCACCTTGTCGGCGCCGATGCCCATGACCTTGCCGATCTCGTCGGGCGTGGGCTCACGGCCCAGATCCTGGAGCAGCTGGCGTTGCACGCGCACCAGCTTGTTGATCGTCTCGACCATGTGCACCGGGATGCGGATCGTGCGTGCCTGGTCGGCGATGGCGCGCGTGATCGCCTGGCGGATCCACCACGTGGCATAGGTGGAGAACTTGAAGCCCTTGGCGTAGTCGAACTTCTCGACTGCACGGATCAAGCCCAGGTTGCCCTCCTGGATCAGGTCCAGGAACAGCATGCCCCGGCCCACGTAGCGCTTCGCGATCGAGACCACCAGGCGAAGATTGGCCTCGATCAGCTTGCGCTTGGCCAGCTGGCCGTCGCGCTCCACCCGATGGAGCCACGCGTGGAGGTCGTCGTCGGTCTTGGGCCGGAAGGTCTTGGCGATCTTCTCGCGGCCGATGCCTTCGACCTTGCCGAACGCGGTCTGCTGGTGGTTACGGATCTCCCAGACCTTGGTCACGCAGACCTTCAGCGCGTGCGGGTCGGGCTTGGCCTCTTCCTCGGCGTGCATCTCCGACTGCATGCCGGTGGACATCTCACCCGCTTCGATGCGCCGCGCCAGGTCTATCTCCTGGGCGGCATTGAGCAGCGGAACCTTGCCGATCTCCTTGAGGTACATGCGCACCGGGTCGTTGGTGGGCGCCTTCAGCAGGTCGACCTCGATGCGCACCTGGGTGGCGGCGTCGGTCTCCTCGCCGGGGACCTCGATGACCTCGATGCCCTCGCTGGTGAGGTGCTCCTGGACCTGGGTCAGGAACTCTTCGACCTGTTCTGGGGTGAAGTCGTCGACGGGGACGGCTTCGAGGAGGTCCTCGGAGGTGACGAAACCACGCTCCCGCCCCTTGGCGGTGATGGTCTCTTTGACCTCGTCCAGGCTCGCGATCTCGCGGGCCGGCACGCTCAACGGTTCTCCTGGGGGGTTGGCTGCACGACGACCAAGTGTACGGAACGTGAGGGGTCGGCGACCCTCAGAAGCTGCTTCGCGTGACCTGCCGCAGGCGCCGCAGCTCGCCGTCGATCTGGACCAGCTCGGCGAACAGCTCGTCGTAGCCCGGATCGGTGGTGGGATTGAGTTTCTGCAGCCGCACGCGCATCGCGTCGCTCTTGGTCTTGAGCACGGTCTCGTGGAGGCGGGACCAGACGGACTCCGCGTAGGCAGCGTCGTCGGTATGGCCGGTGTCGCCACCCCCCTCGAGCGGCTCCACCGCGAGCGAGGAGACGAACGCCGCGAGCTTCTCGTCGTCGCCACCGGCGATCACGGTCACGTCGCCGTGGGCAGCGTTGAGCGCGGCGATGGCCTTGCGCGCCGTCGCCGCGCGGAGGTACTCATCCGTGAGGCGCGGGGCGTAGGCGGCGAACAGGTCGTGGTCGCGCACCAGCAGCTTCAGCATCTCGCGCTCCAGCTTGTCGCGCGCCGACAATCGCTTGGGCGACTCGACCTGCACCTCGACCGGCTGGCCCCGTCCACGGCTCTCCAGCGCCTGGCGCACCGACGATTCGCTGACCCCGGTGAGGTCGGCCACCAGGTGCGCGTACTCGCTACGGCGAACCGGATCGGTGAGCCGGTCCAGGATGGGCAGCGTGTCGGAGACGGCCTGCGATTGGCCTTCCACCGAGGACAGGTCGTGACGCTCGATGGTACGGCGCACCATGTACTCGACCAAGGGACGGGCGCTCGTGGCCGCCTCGTGCACCCCATCGGCACCGTGCTTGGCGACGAAATCGGCCGGATCCAACCCTTGCGGGATGATCATGACCAGGGCCTGCACGCTGGGGAACTGCTGCTGGAACGCGAAAGCCCGCTCGGCGGCGCGAGCACCCGCTTCGTCGGAATCGAACGCCAGGATCGCGCGCTGGGTGAACCGCGCCAGCTGCCGGAAGTGCCCCTCCCCCAACGCCGTGCCGCATGTGGCGACGGCGCTCTCGATGCCCGCCTGCACCAAGCCGATGACGTCCGTGTAGCCCTCGACCACGAATACCTCGCCGGTCCTGGCCACAGACTGGCGCGCACGGTGCAGGTTGTAGAGCACCTCGTGCTTCTTGTAGATGGGCGTCTCGGCGCTGTTGAGGTACTTCGCCTGCTCGCCCGCGCGCGCGTCGGTGGGCAGGATGCGCGCGCCGAACCCGATGCCGCGCCCTTGCAGATCGTGGATGGGGAAGGTGATGCGGCCTCGGAACCGATCACGCACCTGACCGTCGTCACCGCGCGTGGCCAGCCCCGCTTCCAGCAGGATCTCGGGACTCAGGTCGCGCGTGCCGCTCAGCCGTCGCAACAGGAAGTCTCGAGAGCCAGGCGCGAACCCCACGCCGAACGCCGCCATCGACTCAGGCGAGATGCCGCGCGCCCGCACGTACTCGCGAGCCTCCGCGGCCTCCCGGCCTTCGGCGAGCATCGTGGAGAACAGCTCGGCCGCCTGCTCGTTGGCGCGGTAGAGCGCGGACTTGCGGGCGGCGGCCCGCCGGGCCTCTGGTGAATCGCCCTCGTACCGAAGGGTCACGCCGGCCTGCTGGGCCAGTCGTTCGACGGCCTCGACATAGCTGAGGTGCTCCAGCTCACGGATGAAACGGATCGAGTCCCCGCCGGCCCCACAGCCGTGGCAGTAGTAGAGCTGCTTGGACGGTGAGATGCCGAACGAGGGCGTCTTCTCTTGATGGAACGGACACAGCCCCACGAAGCGGTCGGCCCCGGCCTTCTTGAGGGTGAGGTACTGCGATGCGAGCTTTACCAAGTCGGTGTGGTCCTTCACGACCTGGATGTCGTCGTCCCTGATGCGTCCGGCCACGGCCCCCTACGTCTCTCGATCTGGATCGGAGGGCCACCCGCTGCTCGGATCGTCGAGCCACCCCCGGGGAAGGAAGAGCCGTTCGTACGTGCGAAGCGCGTACCGGTCGGTCATGCCCGAGATGTAGTCGGCCACGCGCACCGGAAGCTCACCCGGCGTCCGATGGTACTCCGCCGGCAGCTGGGCGGGATGCTCGAGGAAGTGCCGGAACAGCTCGCGGATGAGCGCCACCGCCCTCTCTTGTTCGTTCTGCGCGCCTTCGCGCAGGTAGACCTCGGCGAACATGAAGTCGCGCAGCCGATCCATGGCATCGAACACCGGCGGCGACAATCCGACGCGTTCCGCCCCTTCGCTGTGGGCGATGAGATCGCTCACCAGCGTGTCGATGCGTTCGGAGTGGGTCTGGCCCAACACCGCGACCGACCTGCTCGGCAGCTCGCCGACGTCGAGCACCCCCGCTCGCACCGCATCGTCGATGTCGTGGTTGATGTAGGCGATGCGATCGGCGAACCGCACCACCTGCGCCTCCAGCGTCGAAGGCTCGGGCATGGACCACGGGTGGTGCACGATGCCGTCCCGGACCTCCCATGTGAGGTTGAGGCCGCGGCCGTCGTTCTCCAGATGCTCGACCAGACGCAGGCTCTGCTCGTTGTGCCGGAAGGGCTGCGCCAGGAACGGTGTGAGTGCCTGCTCGCCGAGGTGACCGAACGGCGTGTGACCAAGGTCATGTCCCAGGGCGATGGCCTCGGTGAGGTCCTCGTTGAGACGCAGGGCGCGGGCACACGTGCGCGCGATCTGGGAGACGTCCAGGGTATGCGTGAGACGGACCCGGTAGTGATCGCCCGTGGGGGCCATGAACACCTGCGTCTTGTCCTTGAGGCGCCGGAACGCCTTGGAATGGACGATGCGGTCGCGATCCCGCTGGAACACCGTGCGGATGTCGTCGGGAGGCTCGGGACGTTCGCGGCCCTTGGACGAATCGGCGAAGACCGCGCGTTCGCTGAGGATCTGGTGTTCGACCCGTTCGCTGCGCTCGCGGGGGGTGAGACGGGGGCCGGCGTTCACGGCCTCATGGTAGTCGCGGGCTCGGACACGGCATGACATGACGAGCGCCATGACGAGTGATGGCCGCCCTCATCCGCCCAGGACGCGGTAGGCCAGGTAGGCGAACGTCTCCCGGACGTAGCCCGGTACCCTGGTCTCCTCGGTCTTGGCCGCCGAGGTCCACGTGGCCGAGGCGTAGCCCGAGATGCCCAGGTCGCCGGCCATCGCCTCGATCCTGGCGTTGTGCCAGGGATCGGATACCAGGAAGGCCGAATCCATCTGCTGCCGGCGCATCTCGTTGGCTGCCGCTCGCAGGCTCTCGTACGACGTGCGCCCCACGGGAACGGCCGTGACGGCGGACTCGGGCACACCCTGCGCCACCAGGTAGGCGCGACCCGCTTCGGCCTCGGTGGTGCGGTCCCCGGGCTGGTTGGCCCCCAGGACTATGACCCGGTCGGCGCGCCCCTGCTCGTACAGGAGGGCGGCGTGATCCAGACGGCCTCGGAACACCGGAGAAGGCGTGCCGTCGTATTGGGCTGCCCCCAGCACCACGATGGCGTCGGCTCGTTCGATGTCGGCGGCGCCGTCGTGATGGGCCGAGCGCCACACCGTCACGGCGCTGACCGCGACGATGACGAGCCCTGCCAGGAGGAGGAGCCCGGCGACGCTCAGCATGGGATGCCTGCGGATGAGGCGCACGGAGCCAGCGTAACGCCGCCTTCATCGAGCGAGCGGTCCCCATGACGCGCAGCAGTCCAGATCGTCTCCGGAGGTGAGCGCGTGGGCGTTCACACCGGTGATGGCCATGACCCAGACGTCACCGACGAAACAGTCGCTGCCGGGCTCGTCGCATCGCCCACGGGTGAAGGCCACCAGCCGGCCATCGGGGCTGAACGCGGGCGACAGGTCGGTGCATGCGCCATCAGGGCAGGCAGTGAGCAGCCGAAGATCCGAGCCGTCACGCCCCATCAGGTAGATGCCCTCGGCACCGTCCGTGTCTCGAGCCTCGATCGCGAACGCAGCGCCGTCCGGCGACCATGCGACGGCGGCGCCGATCTCGACGCCCGACGGTGAGAGCTGCTCCATGACCCGGCCGGAGCCGGCATCGAGGATCTCGACGCCGGCGTCCCCGCCGCGGTTGGTGATCACCGCGATGGAGGTCCCATCCGGCGACCACGCCGGCGCTCCGCTAATCGAGATGCCGGTGGCGATCGGGTGAACCCTGCCGCCATCGGGCGAGACCTGGAAGAGGCCCTCGACACCATCGCGTTCGGCTGCGAACGCGATGGTGGTGCCCCCCGGCGACCACGCGGGCGGACCTGCGCCGGTGCATGCCGATGGATGGCATGGAGCGACGAGCGTGTCCCGGTCGGCGCGCCACACCCGGATCCCGTGACCGCCGGCGTACGCGAATGCCTCGCCGTCGGGAGACCACGACGGAGGCGATCGATACGAGGCGCCATCGGCCAGGACCGGCCCGACGTCGCCACCGTCGGAGAGCCGGATGATCTGGGCCTCGACCGGCAGGCCATCGGCCGTCGGCACGACGGCGCGAGAGAACACCAGATCCCCGTTCTCGTGGACGGGCGGGGTGACGGTGACCTGCGAGGGGGTCGTGGTCATGCCTCCGACCGGGGAAGCGGGCTGGCCGCCCGGGCCCTGCGAGCACCCCACGGCGATCAGCGCCGCGCCGAGGGCCATCGCGATCCTGCACTGCCAGCGGACGGACGTGGACTGGTGGTTCTGTAGCTTCATCACCGTTGCCATGCAGGCCTCCTCAGCACAGGGGCGAACGCAGGATCGCGGCCGACGCCGACTGGTCGGCGAACCCGTGCGCCATCACGAAGTTGCACCATTCGGCGGTGGCGACCTCGTTGGAGAACGGGTCACATCCGTTGTAGCCCCACGCGTGGTTGATGTCGGTCCAGGCGGTTTGCGTGCGCGGCCCCCAGCCGCCGTCGACGCTCAGACCAGCGCCGTTGAAGTTGTTGCACACCGCCTGGATGAAGCCTGCGTCAGAGGTGCTGGCCTTGTCGAACACCGGGGTCGTGTGCAGGTCCACGTGGATGTGGTTGGCGTGCGCCGAGTTGTACCAACCGTCGAGCGTGTACTTGAAGTAGCGACGGCACGCGGCGTCGACCGCGAGGTAGCGCCGCCGAACCGTCTTGACGTTGGCCGCGTGATCGCCCCCGAACATGTCGGTGGCCACCCCGTTCCACTGGATCCGATTGATGTCCAGCGCCTTGCCTTGCCCGTGACAACCCGGCTTGCAGACGTACGCGCCGACGTGACCGACGTAGCTGACCTGGTTGAGACCCGCCCCGCCGTACACGTTCGAGTATTGCTTCAGTGTGGCGAGCCAGTCGACCAGGGTCGTGTACAGCCTCCTCTCGCACTTGATCTCCTTGCGGACGTAGTTGCCCGGACTGCCGTACTTGATCGGTGTAGGCCCGATTGCATCGAACGTCTTCGGGTCGCTCATGCCGCAGGTGGTGCTGCCGCTGCAGCTCATGAGGCCTTCACCTCCTTGATGAAACCGCCATGTCCGCGGCTGCCTGCGACGAACAGCTCGCGGCCGGAACGCCGCAGGCTGCGCACCGTGACCGTGGGCTCGACCCCGGTGGGTGGTTCCACCTCGATCCACGAGCGGCCCTGCTGCCGCCAGTACCGGGCGTGGTCCCTGGCGTCGATACCTGCAAGCAGGATGGAGCCACCAGAGGTCGTCGCCGCGACGGGGGCGACGGGTACGCCCGCGTTCGGCGCGCCGATCGACCGCCACGGCCCCTCGGAGGTAGCCGAGACGCAGAGTGCCAGCCCTTGGACGTCGGTGAGGCCCACGACCAGCTGGTCGCCGGCGCTCGCGAGCAGCGTGACCGAACCGTGGCGCACGGGCCTGACACCTGGAAGGGCGACCGGTGCCCACCTGCCGCTGGCTTCGGTTCGGTACGCGATGGTCTCGATCGGTTCCTCCACCTCTGGTTCGGCGAACCGGGCACCCACCGCCAGGCCGTGGCCAGCTGCGAACGCCACACCTGTGAGGACTCCCGCCGCGGCCACGACGCCGGTGTCGGACGCCCACGAGCTGAGGTCACTCGAGGAGAACACCGCAGGGCGGGTTCCCGGCTCAGGCCCGGAACAGCCGGACGCGATGGCCCGACCTCCGTGGGTCGCGAGCCCCGTCAGCGCGGCGCCGTGCGGGAACGACTCAGGGCCCGCCGTCTGCACCCACGGCTGCTCCGCGCCGGATCGACGCCAGACCCGGGCGTCTCCTCGTACGCCCCCGACCGCCACGACGTCGCCGCGGAGCACGGCTACGGCCGCGATCGGCTGGTCGGGTAAGTCACCGGCCGGGTCACCGATCACCTGCGCGAGCACCGAACGTGCTCCGGCGGTGTAGGCACCGGTGCCGAGGGCGGCCAGCGCCACCGCGCCGAGGGAGGACCGGCGGAGGAACTCCCGCCTGGGGAGGGATCCACGTGCCAGCTGCTGTCCCATATCCACCTCCTGGCTGGGGGAGGTGGGAGGAGCGCAGACGCTACGCGAGCGGCAGGTGGGGTGCCGTGACGCGGGTCACGCGAACGGAAACGTTACGTCCCGACGGCGGCCTGACCCGCCGCGAGCCGCGCCGTCTCCACGCGGAACGGCGAGCAGCTCACGTAGTCAAGGCCCAGCTCGTGGCAGAACTCAACGCTTGCGGGGTCGCCGCCGTGCTCGCCGCAGATGCCCAGGTGGATATCGGGGTTGGCGTCCCTGCCGAGGTCCACCGCCGTCCGCATCAGGGCGCCGACCCCGGCCGGTCGATCGTGACGAACGGGTTGGCGGGCACCAGCTTGCGTTCCTCGTACATGCCCACGAACTTGCCGATGTCGTCACGGCTGAACCCGAACGCGGTCTGCGTGAGGTCGTTGGTGCCGAACGAGAAGAACTCCGCCGTCTCCGCGATCTCGCCGGCGGTGACGGCGGCTCGTGGAAGCTCGATCATCGTGCCCCATTCCAGGTGGCTGAGCTCGATGCCCTCGCGTCCAGGATCTCGCGCGGCGACCGGCTCCAGCTCCGCGCGCATCTGCTGCAGCTCGGGCGCCGTCGCCACGAGCGGGATCATGATCTCGACCTTCGGGTCGCGACCATCGCGCTTGACCTGGACCGCCGCTTCGACGATGGCACGGACCTGCATCGCGTACAGGCCCGGCTTCACGATGCCCAGGCGAACGCCGCGCAGCCCCAGCATGGGGTTCATCTCGTGGAGCTCGTTGACCTTCTGCAGGAGGGCTTCCTGCTCGCTGACGTCCTCGCCACTGGCCTTGCCGAGCGCGACCTCGACGGCCAGCTCCACCTGGTCGGGCAGGAACTCGTGCAGGGGCGGATCGAGCAGCCGCACCGTGACGGGCAGCCCGCTCATCGCGTGAAGATCCCCACGAAATCATCGCGCTGGAGCGGCAGGAGGGCGTTGTAGCGCCTCCTGCTCCTCGTCGGCGGTCTCCGCGAAGATCATCTTGCGGACGGCGAGGACGCGCTCTTCGCCCAGGAACATGTGCTCGGTGCGGCACAGGCCGATGCCTTCGGCGCCACGGACGCGTGCGTTCGTGGACTGATCGGGCGTGTCGGCGTTCGCCCGCACCTTCATCCGGCGCCGCGCGTCGGCGATCTTCATCAGCCGGTCGAAGGAGCGCCAGATCGGCTGCCTTTCGTGCCGCGACGTCGCCTGGCGACCCTGCTCCAGGAGGACCCCTCATCGGCAGCTCGCCACGAACACGTTGCCGGTGAAACCGTCGATCGTGATGCCGTCGCCTTCCGTACGTGGTGCCTTCGGCGTTGAACAGCCCCTCGGCGACCCGGAGCTTGATGGCGTCGGCACCGCAGACGGCGGGGATACCTTCGCCGCGCGCCACGACCGCTGCGTGAAGTTGGTCCCGCCCGCGCTGGTCAGGATGCCCTGGGCGCGATCATGCCGTGGTAGTCGTCCGGCGTGGTCTCGCGTCGAACGAGGATGACCCGCTCCCCCTCCCGGCCGCGCGCCTGCGCTTCGTCGGCTGTGAACACCACGTGCCCGTCGCCGCGCCCGGCGAGGCGTTGAGCCCGGTCGCGATCGGCTCGCGCGCCTGCTTGGCGTCGACCCGGCGCTTGAACAGCTCCTCGAGCCGGTTGGCGTCGACGCGGAGCGGCCTTCTCCTCGTCGATCAGGCCCTCATCGAGCATATCGTATGCCATGACCCATTCGCCGAACGCGGTGCGTTTGCCCACACGCGTCTGCAGGAGCCACAGCTAGCCCTTGCTCGATCGTGAACTCGATGTCGCACATGTCGCGGTAGTGCTGCTCGAGCGTGTCCATGCCTCGCGGAGGTTCCGTAGCTCGCCGGGTCGACCGCTCCAGGTCGGCGAGCGGCAAGGTGTTGCGGATGCCGGCGACGACGTCCTCGCCCTGCGCGTTGACCAGGTAGTCGCCGTAAGGCATCTGCTCGCCGGTCGCTGGATCGCGGGTGAAGCGACGCCGGTGCCGGAATCGTCGCCCCTGTTGCCGAACACCATCGACTGCACGTTGACGGCCGTGCCCAGGTCGTCGGGGATCTTGTTCTGGCGGCGGTAGTCATCGCGCGCTTGCCGTTCCAGTCGAGAAGACGGCCTCGATCGCCTGGTGCAGCTGCTCGCTCGGGTCCTGGGGAACTCCTCCCCGTGTGCTCGCCTGTAGATCGCCTGGAAGTCGCTCGACCAGCTGCCGCAGGTCGTCGGCGTCCAGGTCGGTGTCGTGCGCGTCTGGACCCTTCGTCCTTCGCGGCGTCGAGAGCGTCCTCGAACACATCGGCGGGGACGTCCATGACGATCTTCCCGAACATCTGGATGAACCGCCGGTAGGCGTCGCGCGCGAACCGCTCGTCGCCCCCGGTCTGCTCGGCGAGTCCCTTCACGGACTCGTCGTTCAGCCCAAGGTTGAGGACCGTGTCCATCATGCCCGGCATCGAGAACTTGGCGCCGGACCGAACGTGACCAGCAGCGGGTCGGCGGGATCGCCGCAGCTTGCTTGCCCATCGACTCTTCGAGCGCTTGGACGTGCTCTCGAGCTCGTCCATGAAGCCGTCCGGGTGAGCCGCCCTCGGCGAGGAACGTGAGGCAGGCCTCGGTCGTGATCGTGAACCCGTGCGGAACCGGCAGGCCCATGGTCGTCATCTCGGCGAGGTTGGCCCCCTTGCCGCCGAGCAGATCCTTCATGTCTTTGTTGCCTTCAGAGAAGTCGTAGACGAACTTGGTCACTGCATGCCTCCGGCACGGTCGTACGGACGGAGCCGCCAGTCTACGGCGAGGCGCCGGGCTCCTCCGTACCCTTCCGTCGGCTCGATAACGAGCCTGGAAAGCGCGGCGGCCGCTTCGGCCATCAGCTGGCGAACAGACAGACGACCGAGCGCACCGAAAACCTCGTTGCGGAGCAGCGCTGCCGACGCCTCGTCGGTTCCGCTGGAACGCTGGGTCATGTCGCCGATGACCACTCGCGCGCTCCTCGAGCGCCGCTTGGAGCACAGCCGCATCGCGGTGGTGAACACATAGCCGCCGGCGTGATCGTCATCGTGGATCCTTCCCCAGTGTGCCCACAGCCGGGCGAACGATTCGGCCGCCACGTCCTCGGCGGCCGCGGCGTCGAGCAGCACCAACGTGCACGCTCGCACCACGCGCGCGTACCGCTCCCGATAGAACGCCTCGAACCCTTCACGGTCGGCCACCACACGGTTCTATCCCGATGTCGCAGCCGATGCTTACACGCGCAGGCCAATACACATCGATGTGTTGTCGGTGTAGGCTCCTAACATGGCGCGCATGGTGAGAACGAATGTCGTGATCGACGAAGGGTTGATCCGCCGAGTCATGGAGATCTACGGGCTTCGGTCCAAGCGAGAGGCGATCGATTTTGCCTTGCGCTACGCCGCTCGGACAGACGAGCGTCGCAAGAAGGCCCTGAGGCTCGAAGGCACCGGCTGGGCCGGTGACTTGGATGCGATGAGAGGACGCCGAACAGAAGCGGCCCCTCGGTGATCGTGCCCGACACCTCGGCGTGGATCGAGTTCCTCAGGGGCACCGGGCACGAGGTCCATCTGCGCATGGTCGACCTGATCAAGCTGGACGCCGACATCGTCCTAACAGAGGTCGTGCTGATGGAACTCCTCGCGGGTCCGACCTCCGACGATGAGGTCACCGCTCTTCGGTCGACATTGATCGAGTTCCCCGTGGTACCCGCCAGAAGCGTGGAGGACCATGAGCAGGCAGCGGCCGTCTACCGCGTGTGCCGAACCCATGGTGAAACCGTCAGGTCCCTCAACGACTGCCTGATCGCAGCCATCGCTATCCGGACAGGCTCCACTGTGCTCCACGCCGACCGCGACTTCGGGACGATCTCGCGTCATACCCCTCTCCAGGTCGAGCCGGCCCAAGCTGGGTGATCTGTCGGCCGGGGGCAAGCCCCGGCCTACACCGCGGCCGGGAGGCAAGCCCCGGCCTACGATGCCCGGCGGACTAGGCGGAAGATCGCGCTGCCGGTCGTGAAGTAGATGCGACCCGTGGCGTCGGTTTCCATCGACAAGACGTGGCCGTTGGAGCGAAACACCACTTGCTGGCCGCGCACACCGAGCCGATTGGGTCGGAGCGTGACCCGGCGGATCTGCCGGGAGTTGTAAGCGCCGAAGAAGAGGGTGCCCTCGCTGCGAGCGCCCAGACCGCAGCCGTCGCAGAACGCCAGACCGGTGGGCGCGATCGGCGGGTCGTACCAGCGCTGCGGTTGCACCGGACGCGTGCCATCGCGGTTGGTGTTGCGCGGTGATCGCCCGCCGCAGGTCCACGACGGTCCCCAGCCGTAATTGCGGCCGCGAGCGATGCGGTTGAGCTCGTCGTTGCATTCCGGTCCGTTTTCGGTGAGCCAGAGCCGTCCGCCCTGCGGATCGAAGTCCATGCCCCAGGGGTTGCGGAACCCTCGCGCCCACACCCGCGAGCCTCGGAACGGATTGCCGGCCGCCACCGAGCCGTCGGGATCCATCCGCAGCACCTTGCCCCGGCTGCTGTCCCGGTCCTGCGCGCCACGCTCGTCGCCCGCATCGCCGGTGGTGATCCAGAGCGCGTCGTCAGGTCCGAACAGGATGCGGCCGCCGTCGTGCAAGGCGCCAGGATGGGCCCTCGACGCGAAGATCACCTGGTCCGCCACGACCCGTCCTCGGCGCAACCGGAGGCGCAGCAACTGGTCGATCAGCACACCGCCGATACCCCGCGTCGCGTACACGTAGACGAACCGCTTCGCCGGGAATCGGGGATGCAACGCGATGCCCAGCGGGCCTTGCGCGAACGAGCCGTCAACGTGCGGGATCGACCACACGCGATGCCCGCGACCGTGTCCGGCTTCGGTGACCCAGACCTCGCCCCGTGTCTTCTCGACGTACCAGATGCGTCCGCGCTGATCAAAGGTGAACGCCACCGCGTCGTCGAGCCCCCGCACCACGCGCTGCCCCGTGACCTTGGCGTTCGCCGCGACGGACAGACACAGCAGCACTACGAGCAGGGAGCACCACACACCGATCCGAGCCGCCCGCCCCGTCACCGGCCAGCGGCCGAGCTGAGTACGGTGAGCGCCTCGTCGGAGGTGGCGAAGCTCACCTGGACCCGCTCCCCGAGCGGCTCGGCCACCGATCCACGCACACCCGAGACCTCGAACCACGATCGCATCGCATCGGCGAACTCGGTGGCATCCTGCGGCGTGTCCCACACCGTCGAGAGCAGCACCGCCGCGTCCGCACCGTCGGTCCACGCTCGGTAGACACCACCGTCCCAACCGGTGACCGCAGGGTCCAGCTCGCCATCACCGATGTGGAGCGCCAGCATCGCGCGGAGCCACTGCTCACCCACCTCCATGACGTCCAGGTCACCCCAACCCGGGCCGAGCGCCGACGACAGATCACCGATGTCCACCGCACTCGGGCGGTCGGCCGGGTAACGCTCCGGGTGGATGATCTGCTCGGTCGAGACGGGGAACCTGTGCAGGGCGTCGTCGATCGCCGCCACGCCACCGCGCTGCTCGAGCGCAGTCACGAACGCCTGGCCGGCCGAATAGGGCCACAGTAGCAACGCGGTGATGAACGGCGGCACCCCCTCGGGCACTCCACCGCCTCCCACGTCGCCGATCTCCGCGTCGGGGTCGGGGAAGTCCAGCACCACCCGCGTCGCGAAGTACTGCGCGCTTCCCTCGACCGTGCCCAGCGCCGCCTGGAAGGCTTCGTCCCGGCACGCGGCGGTGATGGCGTCGATCCGGCTCAGGTCGAAGTGCTGATCGTCCATTGCGTGTGTGAGCTCGTGGGCCAGCGTGTACCGCTCGGTCAGGTCCAGCCCGTCGTCGTCGGCGAGGTACACCAGTTCGCCGTCGACCGGGTTGTAGAACCCCACCACCTGGCCCGTCTGGAACGCCAGCAGGGCCTCACGGAGCGTGACGTCGGATCGGGATCACACCGATCGTCTGCCATGCCACCGTCCTCCGATCGTAGAACGCCTTCGGATACGTGGCGTCGAACGCGTCGGTGAGCTCATCGGCGATCCGCTCTGAGGTCGCCGGTTCGGCCACCACCGGCTGCAGGTAGTCGCGGTCGCGGACGATCTCCACCTGGCGCTCCACCTCGGCGACCTCGGGTGAGGTCTGGTCGGGAGGGGTGCCGTCCGAGGTGGACACGGGCTCGGGAGACACGCACAGCTCCTCCATCGCACCGGCTGATGTGGCCTCCCGAGTGTGAACGGGCTCCACCCGGAAGCCGCCGGGTGCGCGCGAGGCCGTCGGCGGCGGCGTGGCTGAGACGGATGGCACACCGACCGAGATCTCGACGCCGTTCGACGTGCACGCGGCTGCCGCCAGGGCGAGCGGGGCCAGCGCCGCCGCGAGCCTGCGGCCCCGCCTCCTCATGGTCGCCTCGGGACCACGACCGCACCGATGGCGAGCACGATGGCCAGCCCGGATGTTGCGCTCGAGACCAGGAGCAGTCCCGTTTCCGCAAGGAAGTCCAGGGCAGCGATACCCAGCAACGCTCCGGCCACAAGCATCATCACGAACGCAGCCGCGTACAGGGTGAGCCACCCCCGATGCGGTGTGCGCGCAGGCCCCGCAGCGTCGCCGGTCACAGACCGCTCCTGCAGGTAGTCAACTAGCTTGATGATCGGCAGCCGTTCCTGCTGCATCGTGTCTCGTTCCCGCACGGTGACCTGGTGGTCGTCCAGCGAATCGAAGTCGACCGTGACGCAGAACGGCGTGCCGACCTCGTCCTGACGGCGATAACGGCGCCCGATCGCCCCCGCGTCGTCGAACTGGCACATCCACTCGCTCTTCACCAGATCGAACACGCCGTGCGCTTCGGGGGTGAGGCGCTCGTTGCGCGCTGAGCGGCAGGACCGCGACCTTGATCGGTGCCAGCGTCCGATGGAGACTCAGCACCGTGCGCTTCTCGGCGTCGCCCTTGGCGGTGGGTGCTTCCTCCACAGGGTAAGCGTCCAACAGCAACACCAGCATCGCCGATCGACGCCGATCGCCGGCTCGACGACCGAAGGGAGAAGCGCTGTTCCTTCGCCTGGTCGAAGTACGTCATCTCCTGACCGCTCGCGTCGGCGTGCGACTCAGGTCGAAGTCGGTGCGGTTTGGATGCCCTCCAGCTCCGACCAGCCGAACGGGAACTCGTACTCGATGTCGGTGGCGGCGCTTCGCGTAATGCGCGAGCTCGTCGGGATCGTGCGGACGCAAGCGGAGCTGTTCTTTGGACACGCCCAGCTCGAGCGACCACTCCATGCGCTGCGTCGCCCCAGTAGTCGAACCACTCGTCGTCGGTGCCGGGCTCGACGAAATACTCCATCTCCATCTGCTCGAACTCGCGCGTGCGGAAGATGAAGTTGCCCGGCGTGATCTCGTTGCGGAACGACTTGCCGATCTGCGCGATGCCGAACGGGAGCTTCTTGCGGCGACCTGCTGCACGATCGGGAAGTCGACGAACATGCCCTGCGCGGTCTCGGGCCGCAGGTACATGACGCCGGCCTCGTCGTCGACCGGTCCCATGTGCGTCTTGAACATCAGGTTGAACTGCCTGGGCTCGGTGAACTCCGCTCCGCCGCAGTTGGGGCAGGTGATGACGCCGTCCGGTTGGCCTCCAGGTCGTCGTCACGGAACCGCTGGTGGCAGTTCTTGCATTCGATCAGCGGATCGTTGAAGCCGGCGACGTGTCCGCTGGCTTCCCAGACCTTCGGGCGACATGAGCATCGCGGCTTCGAGCCCACGATCTCATCGCGCAGCTGGACCATGGAGCGCCACCACGCGCTGCGGATGTTGCGGCGCAGCTCCACCCCCAGCGGACCGTAGTCCCACGACGAGCGCAGCCCGCCGTAGATCTCCGAGGACTGGAACGCGATCCCTCGGCGCTTGGCGAGGGACGTGACGGCCTCCATGAGGTCGGACATGATGCGATGGCTCCTCTCCCGGTCGCTGGCTGCGGCCGCTGGCGTGAGGAACATGGTATCGGCCGGCGCCCGCGAAAGCTTCCGAGCCGGCTATTTCGTCGGCGAGAGCGCCGTAACGTCTGGAGCGCTTCTGGAAGTCGCGGATGGCTTCGAAGAGTGCTCGCGGTGAAGTCGGGCCAGAACACCGGCGTGAACCAGAGCTCGGCGTAGGCGACCTCCCACAACAGGAAGTTCGAGATGCGCTGCTCGCCGCTCGTGCGGATCAGCAGGTCCGGCTCGGGCATGTCCGGGTAGTACAGCCGTCGAGGCGATCTCGCGTTCGAGATCTTCTCGGGTTGAGCTTGCCGGCGGCGACGTCGCGCACGATTGCTTGACGGCGTCGACGATCTCGGCGCGCCCGCCGTAGTTGAACGCGATCGTCAGCGTCATGCCGGTGTTGTCGCGCGTGATCTCCTCGGCGGCGCGCATCTCGTTCAGCACGATGCGCGGCACCCGCCAGTCGCGCGCCCATGAAGCGGATGCGAACGTTCATGCTCGTTGAGCCGGTCGCGGCGGCGCCGAAGCAGCTCGCGGTTGAAGTTCATGAGGTAGAGGACCTCGCCCGCCGGGCGCTGCCAGTTCTCGGTGCAGAACGCGTAGACGGTGAGCCACCTCACGCCCGACCTCGACGCCGCCCTCGACGGTGTCGCGAGCGCCTCCTCCCCCGCCGCGTGCCCGTCGGTCCGCGGCAGACCGCGTTGCGTGGCCCAGCGGCCGTTGCCGTCCATCACGATCGCGACGTGGGCCGGAACCTTGTCGGGATCGATGTCCGGCAGGAAGCTCACGGCGCGGACCTCGCGAGCATGGGGAGCGAGTGCATCCGCCGCTCCAGGTAGTACTCCGCGAACCCGTAGAGCAGCCCGCGGCTTCCTTGCGGACCCGGACATCGGTCTCGATCACGTCGCCGGCCATCGTCCAGGTTCGACGGCGGCCAGGCTGCTGCAGGACGGTAGTCGAGCGCCGCGCGTGAGCACGGGGCCACGCCGTGCTCGGCGCAGTCGGGCACAGACGGCGCCGCCCATGCCCGCGTCGAGCACAGTTGGGGGTCACTTCTCGCCACAGACCGCGCATGCGGTGAGCGACGGGTGGAACCCGGACAGCGAGAGCAGCTTCAGCATGAACGACTCCGCCACCGCGCCGGGATCGGCGGGTCTGCGCGTCGAGCGCCCGGAGCCCGGCCAGCAGGAGCAGCGTGAGTCGCACGTTCCGCTCGTGCTCCTCCGCCACCTTGTCGACGGCCTCGAGCATGGTCTCGCCGGCGGCGAACAGCGCGAGGTCCTCGCGGATCGCCATGTGCGGCGCGATGATCTCGGCCTGGGTGATCGTGTCGAGCGAGCCACGGCCGTGATACAGCATGAGGTTCACGTGCGTGAACGGCTCCAGTCGTGCGCCGAAGCGGCTGGTCGTCTTGCGGATGCCTTTCGCGACGGCCCGTACCTTGCCGGAGCCCTGGGTCATCACGGTCACGATCTTGTCGGCTTCGCCGAGCTTGATGGACCGCAGGACGACGCCCTGCTCTTTGTACGGGGGCATGGGCGAATCGTAGCGCCGCATGTGTCACGGGCACCCTAGCGGGAGTGTGCTGTTTCCGTTGCGGACGGGCGGAGGGGCGAACGAGGTAGGCTAGAGGCCTCGGGGTTCGGCCCCGAGGGTTCGCGTCGTGCGACCGCCCGTTGGACCGCCTCCTGGCCCTTCCCGCCCTCGCGCTCCGACGGAACTTGGCGATCCACGGTAGGAAGGCAACGACCATGGCACGAGCCACGGGCAAGGACGGCGTGCACTACGGACCACCCGCCACGGGCAAGGGCAGCCACCGACGGTCTGAAGCCGGTCGTTCCTGCCTGGAGCCGGGCTGCACCACGGTGCTGTCCACCTACAACTCCTCCCCCACGTGCTGGCTCCACACCGGCTCGGCCACGCGACACCCGCTCGCCAAGCCATAGCCCGGGGGCAACGCGTCACGCTCTCCTGATCTTCCGGCGTTCAGGTCTGACCCCTTCCGTGCCGAAGCATTGGGAGCGCCTCGCGTACCACGTGCGGGGCTTCTTCACGCGGGCGACCAGAGGAGCGCGATGACGGACACGATGACTGCGGCGTGGCCCGCCCAGCCACCGAGCGGACCGAACGCCTCCCCGAACGGTTCTGCCTCGATCGGCGATCGCTTCCGAGAGGTGCTGGCCCGGTTCCGCGATACCAACCCCACCTTCCTGATCGACGACGACGTCGTACGCCGCTACCACCTGGCGATGCAGACCCGAGGCTTCGTCATCTTGTCCGGGCCCAGCGGCACCGGCAAGACCTGGCTGGCACAGGCCTACGCGACGACCGTTCGCGCCCAGGTCCAGCTGGCGGCGGTGGACCCGAGCTGGTCTTCAAACGAGGACCTACTGGGCTACCTGTCCCCCCTGGACGGCTTCTACCACCACACCCCCTTCAGCGAGTTCGTGCAGGAGGCGGCACGTGAGTGGGACTCCGCCGAGACCGGCCAACGCTCCGCCCGCGAGTACCACGTGATCCTGGACGAGATGAACCTGGCCCGCGTCGAGCATTACTTCAGCCGGTTCCTGTCGGCCATGGAGGTGCGTTCTCGCGAGGGCGTCTCCCGTCTGGATCTGGCGCCCGGGCATGCGGTGCAGCTGTCCCCCAACCTGAAGTTCGCCGGCACCGTGAACATCGACGAGACCACGCACGGGTTCGCGGACAAGGTGTACGACCGGGCGCAGCTGATCGAGCTGCCGCTGCAGCGTTCCTACGTGATCGAGTACTTGGAGGGCGAACCCTACGCGAATACGTTGCTCGCCATATGGGACGCGCTCCGCGGCGTCGCGCCGTTCGGTTTCCGCGTCTTGCAGGAGATCCACCTGTACGTCGACGCCGCCACGGAGATCGACACGCCGTGGCAGGACGCGCTGGACGAGCAGCTCGTACAGAAGGTCCTGCCCAAGGTCCGGGGCGCCGAGAGCTCTTTGGACGAGGGGCTGGCCGCGTTCCTGGCGGTGATCGGCGAGGAGTTCCCCCTGGCCCGTGCCAAGACCGAGCAGATGCGCGAGGACTACGCGGCCCATGGATTCGCCAGCTTCTTCTGAGGTGGGGATCGAAGCCGGAGCCGCTGTTGGCGTCGATCAGCTTCGCGACATCGTCCACGGCACGCCGGGACGCCCGGGCTTGAGCGACGCGCTCCCACGGTTGCAGCGCTCACACCGCAAGGAGCTGATCCGTGTGGAACGCTGGACCACCGGCGACCTTGCGCGACACCCCGAGCCCAGATCCCTGATCCGAAGTCGCCGCAAGCCCGGCAACCTGGACGAACACGGCCGGCTGCGCCGGGTGTTCGACCAACGACGTGTACTCACCGAGGATGTCCACGAGAACCGCGTCGTGCTGCACGCCGTGCAAGAGGTCCGGGCCCGGCTGGCTGCGTTGGCCGACGACGGCGAAGCCGAAGCCTTCGAGCTGCTCCGGGCCCTCGACAGCGCCATCGCGAGCGCTCCGTTCCTGTTGGAGCTCAGCACGCTCCGGTCACTCCCGAGAACCCCGACCGCCACGCTGCAGAGCGATCCGATCTACCGCTCCGTCTTCCAGGCCTGGCTGTCACTTCCACGCGAAGGCGCCGCACCGGGACTCAATCGTCGTTGAGTTGTCAGGTCACGCGCCCATCGGGTGCCAGACGGTCTTCGACTCCATGAACGCGGTGATCTCGTACGGGCTTTGCGCGGCGTCACTGAACGGATCAGCGTCGGGCCCCCGGTGCACGCGTTTGACGTTGTCGGCAGCGGCGCGCTCGGTGTCGGCAGCGATCTCGCCGGGTACCCCGGTCACGTCGATGGCGTTGACGTCCATGTGGCCCGCGAGCCACGGCACCAGCTCGCCGGTCCGTCCCGTGAGGATGTTCACGACGCCGCCGGGAACATCGCTGGTGGCGAGCACCTCGGCGAGCGAGACCGCGGGCAGGGGTGACGGTTCGCTCGCGATCACCACGGCGGTGTTCCCACCGACGATCGCGGGCGCCAGGCGCGAGACCAGGCCCAACAGCGATTGGTCTGGCGGCGCCACGATGCCCACCACGCCCGTCGGCTCCGGGATCGTGAAGTCGAAGTAGGGGCCGGCGACCGGGTTGGTCCCGCCGGCGACCTGCGCGATCTTGTCGGCCCAGCCCGCGTACCAGATCCACCGGTCGATCGAGGCGTCGACGCCGCGGTCGGGGTCGGTCGCGCCGGCGTCGGCGAGCTCGTCGCGGAACTGCGACCGCCGGCCCTCCATCAGCTCCGCGACCCGGTACAGGATCTGACCCCGGTTGTAGGCGGTCATCCCCGACCACCCGAGGAACGCCGAGCGCGCCGCGACCACGGCCTCTCGCAGGTCCTTGCGGGAGGCCTGCGCGACGAAGGCCAGCGGTTTCCCGTCGTGCGCGACGACCTCGTAGGAACGGCCGCTCTCGCTGCGAGGGAACGCCCCGCCGATGAACAGCTTGGCGGTGCGCTTCACGGGGACGCGCGCGCTCACGAGGCCTCCCCGTCGAACGCCAGGTACGGCTCCAGGCCATGCCGCCCACCTTCGCGGCCGAACCCGCTCTCCTGGTAGCCGCCGAACGGCGACGTGGGGTCGAACCGGTTGAACGTGTTCGCCCACACCACACCGGCACGCAACCGTTGGGCCATCCACAGGATGCGCGAGCCCTTCTCGGTCCAGACGCCGGCGCTGAGTCCATACGGCGTGTTGTTGGCTTTCTCGACGGCTTCCTCGGGCGTGCGGAAGGTCAGGATCGACAACACGGGCCCGAAGATCTCCTCGCGCGCGATCCGGTGGGACTGCGAGACGCCGGTGAACAGCGTGGGCCGGAACCAGAACCCCCGCTCGGGCAAGTCGCAGGCGGGCTGATAGATCTCGGCGCCTTCCTCCACCCCTGACTCGACCAGCTCCTCGATCTTGTCGAGCTGAGCCCGGGAGTTGATCGCTCCCACATCGGTGTTCTTGTCGAGCGGATCGCCCACACGAAGCGTCTGCAGCCGGTCCTTCAGCTTGGTCAGGAGCGCGTCGAACACGGGCTCCTGCACCAGCAGCCGGGAGCCCGCGCAGCACACGTGCCCCTGGTTGAAGAAGATGCCGTTGATGACACCCTCGACGGCCTGGTCCAGCGGCGCGTCCTCGAACACGATGTTCGCGGCCTTGCCGCCGAGCTCGAGTGTCAGGCGTTTGCCGGTGCCCGCGGTGGCGCGGCGGATCGCCTTGCCGACATCGGTGGAACCCGTGAACGCGATCTTGTCGACGCCGGAGTCGACCAATGCGGCACCGGTCTCCCCCGCGCCGGTGATGATGTTGACGACGCCGGGTGGCAGCTCGGCTTCCTGGATCACCTGGGCAAGGAGCAGGGCGGTGAGCGGCGTGGTCTCGGCGGGCTTCAGCACCGCGGTGTTGCCGGTTGCGAGGGCGGGCGCCAGCTTCCACGCGGCCATCAACATGGGGAAGTTCCACGGGATGATCTGGCCGGCGACGCCCAGCGGCCGCGGGTCGGGCCGGCCCGGGAACGCGTAGGCCAGCTTGTCCGCCCACCCCGCGTAGTAGAAGAAGTGCGCCGCAGCCAGCGGCAGGTCGACGTCGCGCGATTCCTTGATGGGCTTGCCGCCGTTCATCGACTCCAGCACCGCGAACTCGCGCGCGCGTTCCTGCAGCTGGCGCGCGATGCGAAAGACGTACTTCGCTCGCTCTGAGCCTGGGAGCGCCTGCCAGCCGGGAGCGGCGTCCCGGGCTGCGTCGACGGCCCGGGCGACATCGGTGGTGTCGGCTTCGGCGACGTCGGCGAGCACCTCTTCGGTAGACGGGCTGATCGTGGGAAACCACCGGCCGCTCTTGGGCTCGACGAACTCGCCTCCGATGAACAGGCCGTACCGATCCTCGAGACGGACGATATCGGTGGATTCGGGGGCGCTCGCGTACTCCCACGACGGCGCCTTCACCGCCGGCCGCTCGATCGCCTCGGTCACCTGTCGTCTCCCGTCCGTCGATCAGTCGATCGTGAAGTAGCCCGGCCCAGAGTAGTTGCCGGTGCGTTCCTTCTCGAGCTGCATCAGCACATCGTTCAACAGGCTCGAGGCCCCGATGCGGAATCGCTCCGGCCGCATCCAGTCCATGCCGAGCGTCTCGTGGACCAACACGAGGTTCTGGATCGCCTGCTTGGACTTGCGTATACCACCGGCGACCTTCACCCCGACATCGCGCCCGGTGGAGGCGCGGAAATCGCGCACGGCCTCCAGCATGCACAGCGCCGTCGGCAGCGTCGCGCTCACGCTGATCTTGCCGGTGGAGGTCTTGATGAAGTCCGCGCCGGCCGCCATGGCCAGCATCGAGGCCTGCCGGATCCGATCGTAGGAACCGAGCTCGCCCGTTTCCAGGATCACCTTGAGGTGGGTGGGGCCCGCCGCTTCCCTCGCGGCCACCAGCTCGTCGAACGCGTCGGCGTAGCGACCGCCCAGGAACAAGGAACGGTTCAGCACGATGTCGATCTCGTCGGCCCCCGCATCGGCGACCTCGCGGATCTCCTGCAGGCGAGCATCGAGCGGACCGAGCCCGCTGGGGAATCCACCCGCGACGCTGGCAACGGCGACGCCGGTTCCACGGAGCTGATCGAGCGCCACCGGCACGAGCTGGGGATACAGGCACACGGCCGCCACGGACGGCACGTCGGGGCGGAGCGGATCGGGGCGGACAGCTTTGGCACACAGGGCAACGATCTTGCCCGTGGTGTCGCTGCCCTCCAGCGTCGTCAGGTCCATGCAGCGGATCGCCAGCTCCAGCGCCCAGACCTTGGTCTCACGCTTGATCGATCGTGTCGCCAGAGCTGCAGCTCGGCCCTCCAACCCGACGGCGTCCACCGCGGCTGCACGGGCGACGATCCGGTCAGCCTCGGCGGTAGCCAGCGCCCGGTCCGAGCGCACCGGGCCTTCGAGGACCGATCGATCGGGTGTGCGAGGTGCCGCGGCAGATTGATCCATCACATGCATCGTAACCAAGGGCACGTCGTCGGCGTTCCCCTCGCCACCGATAGGCTGACGGCATGCGCACGTGGGCGATGGTCGCGCTGTTCGGGATCGCGGTAGGCGCGACTGCCGTTGCGTGCTCCGATGGGTCCGCCGATCCGCCGACGTGTACGAATCAGATCGGCGCGCACAAGGTGGTCATGGACGACTTCTCCTACCAGCCGAGCTGCGCCGCCCTCAATGCGGGAACCAGGTTCGGGCTGCTCAATCGAGGTGCCGCTCCCCACACGTTCACGCTGGAGCACACGGAGATCGACATTCTCGTGGACGCTGGCGAGCGCACCTCGGTCGACCTGCGCGACGTTGCTCCTGGCGAGTACACGGTCAGCTGTAAATACCATCCGCAGATGGTGGCGATCGCCCGCATCGTCGCCGGGGACTGAACGGGCCTGAGCGTTCGCCTACCGCTTCCTTGCCGAAGCTCCCAGCACCCGGAACCCCACGGCCTGTGCAGCCACCGCTAGCTCATGGTCGTGAGTGGCGAACGACAGATCCTCGAACCGCTCCTTGACCAACAGCGCGCTCGCCAGATGGATGGCGTCGAGGGACCCGAGCATCGTCGGGAACGGCTCCGCTGCTCGATCCAAGATGGGTTGAGCCACGGGTACCAGACTGAAGGTGTCGATGCTGTCAATGACCGCCGCTCGGCGAGCGGCAACATCCTCGTCCTCGAGGCGAAGGCGAAGCCTCGCGCGGTCGATCGTTCGAAGACACTCTAGGGTGACGAGCTCGCTCGCGACCGCGCCTGTGATCTTCGACCACTGCCGCAGCCGTCCGGGTTCGCTCAGCACGACCCGCAACAGGACGGACGCATCGACGTAGACGTTCAACGACGCTGCCGTTCCTCCAAGAGCAGGTCGGTGGAGCTGACGTCCCAACCGGCTGGGGTGTACCGCTTGCCGCGGACCGACGAGAACGGGCGTGTCGGTGGGCGGACGAGGATCGAGCGCTCGGATCCGTCGATCGGAACGATGCGAGCGATGGGCCGGTCCCGATCGGTGACCTCGACCTCGCCCCCCTGCTCGACGGCGCGCAGATGTCGCGAGAGTTGATCCTTAAGCTCGGCGATCTTGACGCGCTTCATGGCTACATCTAGCCATATCGTACGGGCGGTGTCAACGCCTCCCCACGACTGCCGCTAGAAGCCGAGGCGGTCGAGCATCCTCGGGTCGCGCTGCCATTCCTTCATGACCTTGACGTGCAGGTCGAGGTAGACCTTCGTCGCGAGCACGGTCTCGATGCGTTCGCGAGCCTCGCTGCCGATCGTTTTCAGGGTCTGGCCAGCCTTGCCGATCAGGATCCCCTTCTGCGAGTCGCGTTCCACCACGATGGACGCGTGGATGGAGGTGAGGCCCTCGCTGCGCTCCATCTCCTCGATCATCACGGCGACCGAGTGCGGCACCTCCTGCCGCGTCACGGCCAGAGCCTGTTCGCGGATCAGCTCGGCCAGCTGCACCTCGATTGGCTGGTCGGTGACCTGGTCCTCGGGGTAGAGGGCGTGGCCTTCGGGCATGCGCTCCAGCAGCAACGACCGCAGATCCTCGAGACCCTCATGGTTCGCTGCGGAGATCGGCACGATCTCGTCCCAGCTGCCGATCGCCTGCACGGCAGCGAGCTGCGGCACGACGGCGTGATGGGCCACCCGATCGATCTTGTTCACGGCGCAGATCCGGCCGTTGATCTGCGCGTCGGCGACCTGCTTCGAGTACACGAACGCGTCGCCCCGGCCGACCCCTGCGGCCGCGTCCACGACCTGGACCACCACGTCGACTCCCGAGACGGCATCACCGACCAGGTCGTTGAGGCGAGCGCCCATCAGCGTCCGCGGCTTGTGGAATCCCGGCGTATCCGTGAACACGATCTGAGCGTCCCGGGTGGTCCAGATGGCACGGATGTCGCTGCGTGTCGTCTGCGGCTTGTCGGAGACGATGGCGACCTTCGCACCCACCAGGGCGTTCACCAGCGTGGACTTGCCGACGTTCGGACGGCCAACCACCGCGACCACGCCGGAACGGAAAGGGCGCTCGGCGGGCTCCGTCGACTCCGGCGACATCAGCGGCCGAGATCGGCGGGGCCGAACGCGTCGGGCAGCAGCTCGTCGAGCGCCCAATGCGCGCGCGTGGAACCGTCGGCCGACTCCGAGATCACCGCCATGCCCTGGCCCCCGAACTCGAACAGCACCTGCCTGCAGGCGCCGCAGGGCGGCGTCGAAGTGTCGGCGTCGGACACCACCGCCACGGCACGGATCGAGGTGATGCCCCGTCCGATCGCGGTGCCGATGGCGTTGCGCTCGGCACAGACCGAGACCGGGTAGCTCGCGTTCTCAACGTTGACGCCGGTGACGATCTGATCGTCCGCCGTGAGGAGGGCGGCGCCCACATGGAAACCGCTGTAGGGGGCGTAAGCCTTGGCCCGCACCTCGCGAGCGGCGTCGACCAGCTCCTGGAGCCGTTCTTCGTCGATCGAGGTCATCGGGCGGGCTCCTCGACGAGTGCCGGTTCGGGGTCGGGCCTTCGGGTGATCAAGACGCTGGCGATGCGCCGGCCCTTCACCGTCTCGGCCCGGAACGTGAGGCCGTCGATCTGACACTCCTCACCCTCGTCGGGGATACGTCCGAAGCAGTCGAGCACCAGGCCTGCCACCGTGTCCCATTCCTCGTCCGGCAGGTCCACGTGGAGGAGCTCGTTGACGTCGTCGATCGAGGTCTTGCCAGACACGCGGAACACGTACTCGTCGATCTGTTCGAACTCCGGCTCTTCCAGGTCGTACTCGTCGGTGATCTCGCCCACCAGCTCTTCCAGCAGGTCTTCCAGCGAGACCAACCCCACCACCGATCCGTACTCGTCGGTGACGAGCGCCATGTGGAACTTCTCGCGCTGCATCTCGCGGAGTAGATCGGCCACCTTCTTGGACTCCGGCACGTAGCGGGCCTCACGCACGACCTCGGACAGCGGCCGGTCGTGCTTGCCCTGGTGCAGCGCCTTCAGCACGTCCTTGGCGAACACCACACCCACCACATCGTCCAGGTCCTGGTCGTGGTTGTAGACGGGGATCCGCGACGTGCCGTGATGCAGCACCAGCGCCTGCACGTCGCGCAGCGTCTTGTCGTCTTCGATCGCGATGATGTCGGGACGCGGCACCATGACCTCGCGCACGATCGTGTCCCCGAACTCGAAGATCGAGTGGATCAGCTCCTTCTCGCCCTCGTCGATCGAGCCCTCCTCAGATCCCACCTGGGCCATGGAACGGATCTCTTCCTCGCTGACGAAGGGGCCGACCTTGATGCCCCTGCCGGGCAGCAGCACGTTGGCCAAGCCGATCAAGAGACGGGTGGGCCAGGCGAACAACCTCCCCAGGAAGAAGACCAGCGGCGACAGGGCCAGCGCCACCCGTTCGCTGTGCAGCACCCCGAACGTCTTGCTCATCGCTTCGACGAAGACGAAGTACAGCAGCGTGAACACCAGCGAGGCGATCGTGACGATGCCGCTGCCCCAGGTCCTCTCGGCCAAGATCGCCACCAGGATCGCCGAGCCGTTCTGGACCAGGACCACGCACAGGTAAATCGAGTTGAGGTAGCGGGGTGGGTCCGTTTCCAGGCGGACCAGCAGGGCCGCGTTGCGACGGCCTTCGTCCTCGAGCGACAGCGCTTTCACCCGGTTCATGCGGGTGAGCGCGGATTCGGCCAAGGCCAGGAGCGAGCCCAGGATCACCAGCACGGCGACGGTGATCCAGCCCATCATGGGACCCGCACCCCGCTGTACCGCTCCTGCCGCTCCCACATCTCAGCGCGTTCGGCGTCGTCGTCGTGGTCGTAGCCAAGGATGTGCAGGACCCCGTGCACGACCAGCAGCCGCAGCTCGCCGAGCGGGTCGGCGAGGTTGTTGCGGGCCGCGACTGCCGGCGCGATCACCACGTCGCCCAGCACGCGCGTGCCGTCCTCGGTGCGATCGTCCTCCTCCAAGGGGAAGGTCAACACGTCGGTGGGTCCAGGTTCGTGCATGAACCGTTCGTGCAGCTCGGTCATCTCGGGCTCCCCGACGAACGAGAGCGAGAGCTCAGCACGCGTCTGTCCTTCGGCGACCAGCACGGCGCGCGCCAACATCGCGAGATCGTCGAGGTCGAGCGACTCGGCTTGACGGTCCGAGACCAGGACCAGGACCGTATGGCCGCTGTCGTCCTCGCTCATGGCTCGACCCGGAGGCGCTGCTGGCCGAAACGGTCGTAGGCCTCCACGATCTGCTGCACGATCTTGTGCCGCACCACGTCACGACCGGTCAGATGACAGAACGCGATGCCGTCGATCCCTTCCAGGATCTCTTGGATGATGCTGAGGCCGCTGTTCTGCCCTGTGGCCAGATCGGTCTGGGTGGAATCACCGTTGATCACGGCCTTGGAGCCGAACCCGATCCGTGTGAGGAACATCTTCATTTGCTCGGGCGTGGTGTTCTGCGCCTCGTCCAAGATGATGAACGCATCGTTCAGCGATCGACCCCGCATGTATGCCAGGGGTGCGACCTCGACCGTGCCGCGTTCCATGAGGCGAGGCAGGGTCTCGGCGCCCGTCATCTCGAACAGCGCGTCGTACACGGGACGCATGTAGGGATCGATCTTCTCGTAGAGCGTCCCCGGGAGGTACCCGAGCCGCTCTCCCGCCTCCACGGCCGGCCGCGTGAGGATCAGGCGGGAGACCTGACGTTCCTGGAGCGCCTTCACGGCGGTCGCGACGGCCAGATAGGTCTTGCCGGTCCCAGCGGGCCCGATCGCGAAGGTCACGGTGTGCGTGCGGATGGCGTCGACGAAGAGCTTCTGCCCGATCGTCTTGGGCGCGATGCCTTTCCCTCGCGCCGTGAGCAAGCGGTCCCCCAGGACCTCGCTCGGCCGCAACGCGGCCTCCTCGGGCTCGACGCCGTCGCCCTTGACCAGCGCGATCGTCTGGCCCACCGAGTCATCGCTCAGATCGTGCCCCTTCTCCAGGAGTGCCAGCAGCTCCTCGAAGATGCGCGCAACCCGTTCGGCCTCGGCCTCGCCGCCGGTCACGGTGATCTCGTTGCCGCGGACCAAGATGCGACACTCGAACGCCGACTCGATCAGCTTCAGGAAGGCGTCGCGCTCCCCGAGCAAGGCAACCATCGGCTGGTTCCCCGGGATCAGGATCTTCACTTGCGTGGTGGCACCTGCCACGTGGCGTCTCTCTCGGGACCCTCGCCCCGTTCCCTCCTGACTCGGCGGCGGCCGCCCGCATCGACAGCGTCGACCGGCGGATACGCGAAGATTCTAGCGGTCATCATCCGGGAGGCCACTGCATGACGCGCCCACCGAGCAAGTGGAAATGGAGGTGGAAGACCGTCTGACCGGCGTCGGCGCCCACGTTGGTGACCAGTCGCCAGCCGCTCTCGATGCCCTCAGCGCGCGCGAGCTGGGTCGCAGCCTGCATGATGTCGGACAGCGTGTCGGCGTGCTCGTCGGCGATCTCGGCCACCGACCCCACATGCTCCTTGGGGACCAGCAAGATGTGCGTGGGTGCTTGCGGGTTCATGTCTCGGAACGCGATCACCCGATCGGACTCGCGGACGATGTCGGCCGGGATCTCGTGAGCGGCGATCCTGCAGAAGATGCATGCGGAGTCGACCATCGGCGAGAAGCCTACGTCAGAACTCCGGGCGCCGGAGCTCGCCGGCGGCTGGTTCACGTTTCGACGTCTCTTCGCCGCGGAGCTCCGCGAGCCGCTGCCAGAGCTGACGCTCCTCCTTGGACAGCTCGGCGGTCGTCACGACATGCAGGGTCACGTACAGATCGCCTCGGCCGCGGCGGTTCACGTGCGGCACTCCCTTGGACCTGAGCTTGACGACGGTTCCCGACTCTGTGCCCGGTTCCACGTGGATGTGCTCGGCACCGTCCAACGCCTCGATCCGGATCTCGGCTCCCAGGGTGGCCTGGGTCATGGAGATGTCGAGCACGCCGAACAGGTCCTGACCACGCCGCTCGAACGCGATCGAGGGTTCGACCGACAGACCCACGTACAGGTCGCCCGGGGGTCCCCCCTGGATGCCGGAATGCCCGCTGCCGGTGACCCGCAGCTCCATCCCGTCGGAGACCCCGGCGGGGATGTCGACGGTGACCGTCGTGTGCTCGGTTCGCCGGCCCTGGCCGAAGCACGCCTCGCAAGGGTCCAGCACCTCCTGACCCGTGCCCCGGCAGGCGCCGCACGGCGCAGCGGTCATGACCGTGCCGAAGACGCTGCGGCGGACCGCCTGGACCTGACCCACGCCGCCGCACGTCCGGCACGCCACCGGGGCGGTGCCGGGCTCGGCACCGTTGCCCATGCATCGCTCGCACTCGACGAGCCGGTCGATCTCCATCTCCTCCCGCGTCCCGAACACCGCTTCGCGGAACTCCAGCGTCATGTGGACGCCGAGATCCTCGCCGTGTTGGGCGCGGGAGCGCGGCCCTCGCCGGCGCGCCGTGGATCCGAACCCACCCTGGCCCCCGAACCCCCCTTGTCCGAAGAACAGGTCGAAGATGTCCTGGATGTCGTTGAACGGCGCCCCCTGCGGCCCGCCCGTCGTGCCGAAGGCGTCGTAGCGCTGGCGCTTCTCGGGGTCGGACAGGATCTCGTAGGCGCCGGCCACCTCCTTGAAGCGGTCCTCGGCGTCGCCGTCCGCGTTCACGTCCGGGTGGAGCTCACGGGCAAGCTTGCGATAGGCCTTCCTGATGTCGTCGTCGGACGCGCCGCGCTCGACGCCCAGGACCTCGTACAGATCGCGAACCGCCGACATGGGCTAGCGATCCAGCTCTGTGGCCATCTCGGACAGCCGCTTGGCCACCGCGCGCACGGACGCCATCGCCGACAGGTAGTCCATGCGTGTCGGTCCCACCACGCCGACCGTACCGACCGTGTCACCCGCCCTGAACGGGGCCGTGATGATCGATGCCTCCCACTCGCCGGTCGACGGGTGCTCGGCCCCGATCGTCACGTTCAGCTCCGCGCGGCTCGACCCGATGTCCTCGAGCACGGCGAGCATCTCGGTCTCGCGCTCGAGCGTCTCGAACAACCGCCGGAGGGTCTCGCGCCGCATGTGCTGGGTCTCGTCGGCCAGGTTGGAGGCGCCGCCGACGACCATGTGGCTGGAACGTTCGCCCTGCGTCGCCACGCGCAGAAGGTCCGCGACGTGCAGCAGCAGGTCGTGCTCGTCGCGTGTGCTCTCAGCGGCCAGCTTCAGCAGGCGGACCTGCGCGTCGAGATACGTCTGCCCGCGCAGCTTCTGCAGACGCCGCTCGGTGCGCGTCAGCGTCTGGGTGTCGACCCCCTCGGGCCGGTCGATCACGTGCTTGTCGAGGCGGCCGTGCTGGCCGACCGCCAGGATCATGAGGGAAGGACCCATGTCGATCAGCTCGAGGCGAACGACGGATTCGTCGGTGGCGTTGGGTGGAACGGCCAGGCCCGCGTACTGGGTCAGCCGCGAAAGGAGCTGCACGCTGCCCTTGAGCACCTCTTCCAGGTCGACGATCGCTTCGGCGAAGTAGCCCGCGATCGCCCGTCGTTGCGCGTCGCGCAGACGACCTCCTGCCGGCAACGAGTCGACGTAGTGGCGGTAGCCCGTGTCGGTGGGGATCCGCCCCGCACTGGTGTGCGGGTGGCTCAGATACCCCAGCTCCTCGAGTGCGGCCATCTCGTTGCGGATCGTGGCGCTCGACACGCCCAGACCCGAGTGCTCGGCGATCGTCTCGCTGCCGACCGGCTCGCCGCTCCGCACGTACTGCTCCACGACGGCGCGCAGCACCGCGCTCTTGCGGGGGCCCAGCTCCGGACGCTCTCGCTCCACCATGGAACCATGATACGGAGCGGTTCACCGCATCGGAGCGCGTCAGCAGTCGAGCGCTTCGATGGCCTTGCCCATGGCGTCACTGGCTGCGGCGGTGTCCCGCTGTTCCTCCAACGCGACTCGATAGTCCCCGACCGCGGCCGCCAGCTTCTTGACCTTCTTCGCCGTCGCGGCATCGCCCGCTCGTTGCAGTTCCTTCGCATCGGCCTTCAGGTCGTCCTGGGCGCGTTGCAACGCGTCGGTCCGAAGGGTCGCGAGCTGCCTGACATCGCTGCACGCCTGTTCCTTGGCCGCGGCGGCCCCCGTCGGGGCCAGATCGCCGGGGTCGTCTCCCCCGCGGTTGATCAGGAGGAAGGCGACCACGATCACCACCACCGCGCCGACGGCGACGAACGCCCACGATGGGATGCTGCCCCTGCGGTCCGCTCGCCTCGGCATCGGGTACGGCGACCCAGTCTCCGGTGTCTCGAACGGCGTCTGTGGCCCACCCAAGGGTTCGCGCGCTGCCGAATCGAGGTCGTCACCCTTGACCGCGAGCGAAGGGGGCTGCACGGCGGCTTTCGCCACCGATCCGTGTTGCGTGCCGCAATTGGGACACGTCCACCCGGGGGAGCCCGGCCGGGAGTGGAACCGGGATCCGCAGGTCTGGCACGTGACGAAGACCCACGACTGCCCGCAGGACTCACACGTGTATCCCCCCGCGCCGGATTCCACCGAGCGCGCGGTCGAGCATGCAGGACAGCTCACGGTGGGCATGGGTCACTTTATCCTTCGCCCGTCGAGTGGTCCGGGACGCCGCGCTGACTCTGTTGAGGCTCGTCAACCGAATGCTCGCCTGGCGCGTTCAGCGGGGCCGGGGAGACGGTGGCCACGCTGACCCGAGGTGAACCGCCGCTCGGTCAGGATCTCGGGCTTCCGTTCCGCCTGTGCTCGGTCCAAGAGCTCGACGATGTGACCTTCGGCGACATCCGCGGCACGGCCTGGGTCGGCACTCGTGTCCGCGGCGATCGCTGTCCCGATGCGTTCGTTGGCCAGACCATCGCGGCTGTCGACGTGGATGGAGACCGGACCGCCGACCTTGGACCCGCATGACATGCCGGGGCGGGTTCGATGCCTGGCCCAGAGGCGCGGCCGACCTCAACCGCAGACCGTTCAGACGAGATCTTCGTCACGACCGCGCTCTCGAGCACGCCGCCGTACCAGATCCTCACCGTGTTTCCGTCCTTCGAGCAAGGAGAGCTCGTGGTGGTGACCGTGGGAGCCGTCGGCCATCCAGAAGCCGGTTTCCGGTCCGGCCGCGTCGCGGTGTTCAGCACCGGAGGCGACGAAGGGTTCGCGGGCCGTCTGGATTGCCAAGACTGGCCCCGGGACACCATGTTGTCGTACGTGTGGACCTGGAGCCCGGTGGACTCGTCCAACACCACGAAGTTGGTCCATCGCACGCGATTCACGTTGGGCAACGACGGGGTGCTCACGGTCGTGGAACGACAGGACTCCACGGTCCCGATCGATCAGGACGTGCCGGAGTTCTCGCGTGCCAGTCGATGCGGCGACCTGGCGCTCGACCTTTAGCTAGTCTGCGCTGGACTACCGTCGGCGGTGAGGGCCAAGACCAGCTCGTTGAGCAAGAGCATGCCGCGTTCGGTAGGTACCAGGGCGCCGGCTTGGTCGGCGATCAGGCCGGTCTCGATGAACGGCGCGAGGACCTGTTCGTCGATCCAGCTCGACGGGATGCCTTCGAGGACGCGCATCCGCAGGAACACCTCTTCGAGGTAGGCGTCGGACGGATCGAGGCGCTCTTCTCCTCCGAGTGGGAGCTCGCCGCGTTCGACTCGTTCCATGTACACCTCGGGCGGACGGACGTTCCACCAGCGGTGGTTCTCGCGGTAGGAATGCGCGCCCGCGCCCAGGCCGAGGTAGGCGCGGCGCTCCCAGTACCCCACGTTGTGGCGGCACTCGAACCCGGGTTTCGCCCAGTTCGAGACCTCGTAGTGGCGGTAGCCCGCCTCGCCCAACAGCTGGCACGCGACGCCGTACATGTCGGCCTGGAGGTCGGGATCGGGCGCGGGCGTGAGACCGCCCGCGACCGCACGGCCGAGCGGTGTCGCGGGCTCGATCGTCAGTGCGTAGGCGCTGATGTGCTCGGGCGCAAGCGAGATCGTCTCGCGCAGCGTGCGTTCCCACGAGTCGATGCTCTCGCCGTTCGCGCCGTAGATCAGGTCGAGGTTCACGTTGTCGTACCCCGCCGCCCTCGCCGCCGCGAACGCAACACGGACGCCTTCGGCCGAATGCAGTCGTTCGAGCGATGCCAGGACCGCGGGGTCGAACGACTGGGCGCCCATCGACAGCCGTTCGCAGCCGGCCTCCCGCAGGGACCGCAGAGAAGCCTCATCGACCGTATCGGGGTTGGCCTCGGTCGTGACCTCGGCGCCTGGAGCCAGATCGAAGGTCTCGCGCAGGTGTGTCAACAGGTTCGCCAGATCTCGGGTGTCTGCATGGTGGGCGTGCCGCCGCCCAGGAACACGCTGGAGACGGGGGGGCTGGGGGCAAGCCCCGGCCTACTGTCGGGGGAGCCGGTTTCGCTCACGATGGTCGCCTCGGTCATTAGGGCGCGGAGGTAACGCGGCGCGAGATGATCCAGCCCGGCGTAGGCGTTGAAGTCGCAGTAGCCGCAGCGCGTCAGGCAGAACGGCACATGGACGTAGATGCCGGCGGGCTCGACCTCATCGGTCATCTCTTGGCATCCCGCCTGCTGCCGTCGTCGACGCGCAACGCGGCGATGAACGCTTCCTGCGGCACGTCGACCCTGCCCACACGCCGCATGCGTGCTTTGCCTTTCTTCTGGGTCTCGAGCAGCTTGCGCTTGCGCGTGATGTCGCCGCCGTAGCACTTGGCCGTCACGTCCTTGCGCTTGGCCTTCACCGTTTCGCGCGCGATGATCTTGGCACCGATCGCGGCCTGGATCGCCACGTCGAACAGCTGCCGGGGGATCAGCTCCCGGAGCCGCTCGGTCATCTGCTTGCCGTACACGTACGCCTTGTCGCGGTGCACGATCGTGCTGAACGCATCGACCGGATCGCCGTGCAACAGCACGTCGACTCGCACCAGATTGGCCGCCTGATAGCCCCACGGTTCGTAGTCGAGACTGGCGTACCCTTTCGTGCGCGACTTCAGCTGGTCGAAGAAGTCGAACACGATCTCAGCCAGCGGCAGCACGTAGTGGATCTCGACGCGCTCTGGCGTGATGTAGCTCATGTCCACCATCTCGCCACGGCGGCTCTGGCTGGTCTCCATCACCGCGCCCAGGTAGTCCGAGGGCGTGATCATGGTCGCGTACACCATGGGCTCTTCGATGACGTCGTAGGTGCCGGGGACCGGCATCTCGGCCGGGTTGTGGATCACCTCGACCTCATCACCCCGATGCACCCGGAACTCCACGTTGGGCGCAGTCGCGATCAGCTCCAGGTCGAACTCCCGCTCCAGTCGCTCCTTGACGATGTCCATGTGCAACAGCCCCAAGAATCCGCACCGGAACCCGAACCCCAACGCGGTCGAGACCTCCGGTTCGAAATGGAGCGCGGCGTCGGACAGCTTCAGGCGGTCGAGGGCGTCGCGGAGCTCGGAGTAGTCGCTGCCGTCGGCGGGGAACAGCCCCGACCACACCATGGGCTTGGGTTCGCGGTAGCCAGGGAGGGGTTCGGTGGCGCCCAGCTTGCCGGCGAGCGTGATCGTGTCGCCCACCTTCGCCTGGTGCACGTCCTTGAGCCCCGTGACGAGGTAGCCCACCTCGCCGGGTCCGAGCGAGGCGACGGGCGTGGGCTCGGGCGCGTTGACACCGGTCTCCTCGGCTTCGGATTCCACGCGGGTCGCGAACATCTTGATGCGGGAGTTCGACTTCAACTCGCCTTGCTGAACCCGGACGTAGGTGATGACGCCGCGATAGGCATCGAACATCGAGTCGAAGATCAGCGCCTGGACGGGCTCGGAAGCATCGCCCGTGGGCGGCGGCACACGGTCGATGACCGCTTGCAGCAGCGCGTCGACGCCCTCTCCCGACTTGGCGCTGATGTGCAGGATGTCGTCGGGGTCGCAGTCCAGGAGCGCGGCGAGCTCCTTGGTGCGTTGCTCCGGCTCGGCGGCCGGCAGGTCGATCTTGTTAAGCGCCGGCACGATGACCAACCCGGCGTCCCGTGCCAGGTGGTAGTTGGCCAACGTCTGCGCCTCGAGACCCTGCGCTGCGTCGACCAGCAGGACCGCGCCTTCGCAGGCAGCCAGCGAACGTGAGACCTCGTAGGTGAAGTCCACGTGACCGGGCGTGTCGATCAGGTTCAGCTCATATCCCTCGTGCACCAAGCGGACCGATTGCGCCTTGATCGTGATGCCGCGCTCGCGCTCCAGGTCCATCTTGTCCAGGTACTGGGCGCGCATGGCGCGACCTTCCACGGTGTGCGTGACCTCCAGCAGGCGGTCGGCCAGCGTCGACTTGCCGTGGTCGATGTGCGCCACGATGCAGAAGTTGCGGATGTGAGAGGTGTCGGTGGTCACGGAACCACCATCGTACGGCCCAGCCGACGCCGCGCCGGGGACCACGAAGAGGCGACTGGTAGGCTGGTCGGCCGTATGGCAAACATCAAGTCACAGATCAAGCGGAACAAGCAGAACGAGAGGCGTCACGAGCGGAACAAGGCCGTGCGCACCTCGCTGAAGACCTCCACCAAGAAGGCGCATTCGGCCGTCGCCGAGGGGGACGCCGAGACCGCGCAGGCGCTGGCCCTCGAGGCCTCACGTGCCTTGGACAAGGCGGCCAGCAAGGGCATCGTCCACAAGAAGACGGCGGCCCGTCGCAAGAGCCGCCTCACCAAGGCCGCCAACGCGGTCGCGGCGCGAATAGCGTCTGCCAGCGCCGCTACGCGGCGATCTGCGGTGATCAGGACCGGCATCACGATGTCGCCCGTTGCTCCCGACTTCAGCGCCCGATCGGCTTCGGTGACTCGTTCGTGCAGGACGTCAACAGCTGCGCCATGGAGAAGTTCCGGGCCTGTTGCTGATAGCGGCGACCCTGCCACTCGAACCGGAGCCCGGCGGCTCGACGCGGCTTGCTTGGGCGGCGTTCGCTGGGGCAGCGCTCGAACCTTGATCAGGTCGCGCAGCCTGCTCGCGATGGCACCCAGGGTCTTCAGGGCGTCGTCGCCGCCCTCCTCGATCGATCGCAATGACCGGATCGCGCCCGCCAGGTCCTTGGAGAACGCCTTATCGCACAGGTCCCACGAGCGCTGCTCCCCAGCCCGCGGAACTGCTGGGCCACCACCTGCGGCGTGATCTTCTGCCCGGGGAACGCCGTCGGCCAGTTGCTGCACGCGCGGCGGCGAGCTGTCCGGGTTCTTCGCCGAGCGTCTCGACCAGGGCTCGTGCGCCCGGCACCCCCAGGTCGACGCCGAGCCGATTGGCGCGGTTCGGCGACCCAGGGCTCGAGCTCCTTCCGCTGGATCGCGACCTGCCTGGTCGTGCCGACGTCCTTGACCAGCTTGCCCAAGGCGGCAGGGACCTTGCCCCGCTCGGCGACCTGGCAGCAGACGACCAGCGTGGCGTCGGGATCGGGTGAACCGCGAGGTAGGCGGCGAGCTCGGCGAACGCATCCTTGGAGAGCGAGCGCGCGTCGGTGACGAGCAACGCCCGCGCTTCGCCGAACAGCGAGGGCGTCGCCAGATCTTGTAGCTCGCCGCCCTGCCATTCCGCCGCGTCGACCTCGGTGGCTCGGAGCTCTCCCAGCGCGTCGAGCGCTGCTTCCCGAAGCAGGAAGTCATCCTCACCCCAGAGGAGAGTGACATGAGACTGGTCGGCGGGGCTCACGCTCGGGATGCTATCGCCCGCGTGCGACGAGGAGCCAGCTCTTCAGCCTAGGCGTCATCGTTCGCCGGTGACGACCGGCACTCCCCCCGCGAACGTGATGGTGACCGTTCCGCGCTGGTCGGTCCGCCAGACCCGGTGCCTGCCGCCCTGATGGCGTCGAGGGTGGTGGGGACGGGGTGCCCGTAAGTGTTCTCCCCACGCTGACGATCGCGATGCGGGCCTGCACGGCCTGGAAGAACTCTGGGATCGACGTGGCGGCGCCGTGGTGAGGCACCTTCAGCACGTCGGCCCGCAACGGCATGCCGCTGTCCAACAGCCATTCCTGGGCTGGCTCCTCGGGCTCGGTGGCGAACAGCACCGTGTCCTCACCTCTGCTGAGCATGACCACCAGAGCGTCGTTGTTGGTATCGGACTCGGTGCCGGTCCAGCACTCGTGGGGTGACAAGATTTCGAGTCGAAGATCGCCGACCGCGTAGGTGCCGCCG